>NZ_CP097099.1:4800000-8637622 GCF_057073505.1 Kouleothrix sp. 19917 | reverse complement strand
TCCAACCTCCGTTTACGACCGCGCAAAAAGCCACGGCGTGCTCGCATAAACACGCACAAACTGTTCGGCATCACTGGCGAATCATTCTCTGTAGCAGAGGGTTAAGCGCAGATGAAACTATCGGGTAGCGCTGATGATCATACTCCATGCCACTAAACTTTTCAAGCCAGATCACCCCGTAGATCTATTACGATTGCTTATACAGGTTAGGGTGCGTATAGAGGTAGTGATTGTGTAGAAACCGCCTTTTTCATCCGCATATGTCGAGCCGGATGTGAGGCGTTGTGGATAAGTTATAGAACAAATGTTTTTACACCTGTTCGATTTGCCGCTGGAATGCGATGTTGTGTTTTGCAAATGCTGTCAAGTATTTTCCACATCCTTGTGGAGAAAATAATTGGGATGTGGAGAAATCGGGCATTGGCCGGCCGGCAAACTGCCGCTTTTTCTTATGGGCTGGCCAGCTCGGGCAGCTCCAGCGGCGGCAGCTCGGCCAGGTGCGCAAGCCCGAACTGGCGCAGAAATTCGTCGGTGGTGGCATACAGAATTGGCCGGCCAACTGTCTCGAGTCGCCCGCTTTCCGCCACCAGGTCGCGCCCCAGCAGCGCCCGAATCACGCCGCTGCTATCGACACCACGCAGCGCATCGACTTGCGCGCGCGTGATCGGCTGGCGGTAGGCGATGATCGCCAGGGTTTCGAGCGCGGCGGCCGAAAGCTTGGCCTGCGGCTGCACGCCCAGAAAGCGCTCGATCACCGCCGCCGACTCGGGCGCCGACACCAGCTGAATATGGTCGCCGTGGCGCTGCACGCGAATGCCCCGCCCGGCGCAGGCTGTTGCCAGCCCCTCGATCGCCGCCTCAACGGCGTCGGCGGGCAGCTCCAGCGCCTGTGCCAGCTGCGCCACGGCCAGCGGCTCGCCCGCGACGAACAAGAGGCTTTCGAGCAGCTGCACTGCGCTTGGCGCGGGTGGCGTTGGCAGATCAAAAAGCGGTGGTTGTTCCATAATTCCCATACCCGGTCGGCGTTTATTCACATTGGCCGAGTAGCATACCTGAGACGGATTTTACGCCTGCCCTTCGGCAAGCTCAGGAGAGCCGGCGGGCAAGGAAGCCTCTCTTTTCTTGTCACTTTTTTGCGCTCCAGCGCAAAAAAGTGACAAGGAATTGATGCGAGACGCTGCTGCAAGCGAAAGTCCTGGACTATAACAAAGCATGAAAGAAAGATGGCAAGCCAGCCACACCTGCCAGCCGCGTCATTTGGCGGCTTGCTGCCAGCTGCCAGCGCTAGGGCTGCACAATAATCAGGTCGCGGTTGAATGAGGTCAGGCTTTCCGCCCCATCCTTAGTAATCACCACATCGTCTTCCACGCGCACGCCACCCACGCCCGCCACATACACCCCCGGCTCAACCGTGAAGGTCATGCCCGGCGCGAGCGACGCGGCGTTGCCCTCGACCATGTAGGGCGGCTCGTGCACTTCCAGGCCCAGGCCGTGGCCGGTGCGGTGCACAAACTGCGCGCCATAGCCGCCATCTGTAATCACCGCGCGCGCGGCGGCATCCACCTGCTCGCCGCTCGCGCCCGGACGCGCCGCCGCCCGCCCCGCCGCATTCGCCGCCTGCACCAGCTCGTAGATGCGCCGCGCCTCGGCGGAAGGCTCGCCCAGCGCAATCGTGCGCGTGATATCCGAGGCGTAGCCGCCATACCAGGCCCCGCCATCCATGATGATGAAATCACCCGGCTGAAAGGCGCGATCGGTGTTGGAGTGGTGCGGATTGGCGGCGTTCGGGCCGCTGGCGATAATCGTTTCGAACGAAGGGCTGCTGCCGGCCGCACGCATTGCGCCATCCCAGATATCCGCCAGCTCGCGCTCGGTCATGCCTACGCGAATCTGACCGACGGCGTGCTCAAGCGCCTGCTCGACGATTTGCACCGCCGCGCGCATGGCCGCCAGCTCGTCGCCATCTTTCGCCATGCGCAGCGAGGCCAGAATGCCCGTGGCATCGCCCACCACGGCCTCGGGCGCGGCCTGTTCGATGGCGCGCAGCTCAAGCAGGCGCATGTTGGTGTATTCCGCGCCCAGGCGCTTGCCATCCAGTCCCATGTCGGCGGCAAGGCGCTGTAATGCGCCCTGTGGCCCTTCGCTATCGGTCCACGGGTAGAAGCGAATTGGGAAGCGCGCCTGCGCCTCGGCACGCGGCTGCTCCAGCGCTGGCAGCACCATCGCGGGCGTGCCTTCGGCGGGGAAAAAGGCGATTGCGACGCGCTCGTTCATATGAATATCCAGGCCGGCCAGGTAGCGCATGTTCGGGCCTGGCACCACCGCCAGCACGTCCATGCCGCCCTGCTTCAGCGCGGCGGTCACGCGCTCGATTCGACTCGTCATGGGCTTCTCCTTCTGAAACGCATTGCCGCTATTATAGTGGATGCGCGGCCGGATGGCGCAGAAAAAGCGAGCCACAGCGCCAGTATTTTCGCTGTGGCTCGCCCAAAACAGTTGCAGGAAAATCAGGCCGCCAGCACCTCGCCGCGCTGGGGGAAGCGCACGCGCGCGCACATCCAGCCGTCGCGCTGCTGCAGCTCGAACTCGCCCGAGAGGTCTTCGTTCACCAGCGTGCGAATGATTTGCAGGCCCAAGCCGCTGTTCGACGTGCTCGACTCAGCTGGCCCGTGCGACGGGCCATCGTCGCGCACCTCGACCAGAATCGCGCCCGGCTCGCGGATGGTTTCGACAATCACATTGCCGCCTTCCACCGTCAGGCCGTGCGACATCGAGTTGACGATCAGCTCATTCAGCACAATTGCCAGCACGGTGGCCTCGCGCGACGCGACGCGGGCTGGCTCGCCGCAGATCTGGAAGCGAATCGGACGCTCGGGGTTAGCCAGGCTCACCTGCGCGCTGTCGACAATCTGCCGCACCACTGCGTCGATGGTCGTCACGCCCACGTCTTCGCGGCACAGCAGGTTATGCACGCCGGCAATCGCCTGGATGCGTGCCACGCTGTCGCGCAGCGCCTCCGCGCCCTTGCCACCCGGGTCGAGCCGGCGCTGCTGCATCGCCAGAAGCGCGGAGATTGTTTGCAGGTTGTTGCGCACGCGGTGGTGCATCTCCTGCAGCATGGCCGACTTGATGCGCAGCGCCGTCTGGCTTTCGTCGTACAGGCGCGCGTTCTCAATCGCAATCGCCGCCTCGTCGGCAAAGGTCGAAAGCAGGCGCACCTGCTCGTAGTCGAAGTGGCGCGCCTCGTGCGTGTACAGGCAGATCGCGCCAATGATGCGATTCTGCTGCACCCGCAGCGGCATGCAGAACAGCGAGTGAAAGCCTTCGCTGGCGGCAACCTGCGCGAGGTCGGGGAAGCGCGAGTCGGTGTAGGCGTTCAGCACCGCCAGCGGGCGGCCTTCGCGCACCGCCTGCGCAATGAAATCGAGCACGCGGTTGCCGTGGCTGCCGCCCTGGCTGGCCGCCAGCTCAAGCTGGTCGTCCTCGCCGCAGCGAAAGATGTCGGCGCGATCGACACGCGCCAGCTCGACCGCCTTGGCGACAATCATGCGCAGCACTTCCTGCAAATCGAGCTGCTCGGCAATGCGCTTCGAGACCTGCTGCAGGGTCGTCAGCTCCTGCACCTTCTGGTGAAGCTGGTCGCCGGTCTGCTGGTAGAGCTGCGCGTTCACAATGAAGAAGGCCAGCTCGCCCGCAACCGTCTCGACGAAGTTGACTTCCTCGGGCGAGAAATCGCGTGGGCCGTTGGTCTGGATGGTGATCACGCCCTGCAGCTTGTCCGCGCCGACGTGGAAGCGCTCGGCGCTGAACAGCACAATCGGCACTGCCAGAATCGAGCGAAACGCTTCTTCGCCCAGCATGGGCTCGTGCTGAAAGCGCGACTCGCGGTAGATGTCGGCCACGGCGATCGGCCGGCCATCGCGGGCGGCCGCGCCGGTCACGCCTTCGCCCAGGCCGATGCGCACCTGCCCAATCGCCGCCGCGTTCAGGCCACGGGTGGCGCGCAGGGTCAGGTCGTCGCTGTTTTTGTCGTACAGGTAGACTGAACACGCCTCGACGCCAATCACCTCGGCAACGGTTTCGACCACCATCTGCATCGAGGTGTCGAGATCGAGCGTGGAGTTGGCAGCCGAGATCACGCGGTGCAGACCGCTCAATTCGGCCATGCGCCGCACAAGGTTGTTTTCCCAGGCGCTGGTGCGTTTTTCTTCGCGCGCCGCGCCATAGGCCATCAGCAGCTCGGCCAGCGTCACGCCCGGCTCGATACTGAACTGCTCGGCCAGGCCCATGCCAAACTCGGCCAGCACTTCCGGCTCACCGTTCTGGTGATACCAGAGCGCACCAAGCTGGCGCAGGTAAGCACGCCGCTGATCGAGTGAGGTCTCGGCGGCGAGCAGATCGAGCAATTCGGCGACATTTGGCAACGATGCGCGCAATTCCTCGACCAACATTGGGAGGATTGCAGAATGGGCGGTAAACATATTGTTCATCCCGTGCGGATACACATCCTTTGGTTATGAGAAGAACATAGCACTATTATACCACTGTGCCGGCCACAAAGGCTCACGGCGCGGGCAGCCAGATGATTGCGTCGGCCCACACACTGCGCTGGCCGTCTTCGGCCAGGTTGCTGATCGAAACGCTGGGCGTGTCGGCCGGGTCGAAATCGTAGGTGCCGAGGTCGACCCAGTCGTTGGCATGGAGCGGGATGTTGACAACGACCGCCGCTTCGCCGCCATGGTAGCGCAGCCGGTAGCGCACATTCTGCGCATCTTCAAGCCCGCTGAGCGCATAAGGAACGTAGGCCAGCACGCGGTAGCGCCCAGCCGCCGGCAGCGTGGGCCGCCACACCGCAATCGCCGGCCGCACCAGCGGGCGCAGATCGAGCGGGCCAAGGGCATCCGCGCCGCGCAGTGAGGGCGCAAACAACGACGCGCCGCCATAGCCCACCGGCACCTCGCTCCAGCCGTCGCCTTCTTTCGCAAAGCCCGGCGACCCCGTATCGACCACAATGGCGTTGGCGGGTGGCGGCGCGCAGGGCGAGGGCCGGTCGCTCCACAGCCAGGTGCTGGGGTCGCCAGCCGGGTTCTGCTGCCACGGGTCGGGCGTAGCAGCGCACCAGCCATACGGGTCGGTATTACGGCCCAGGTATTGCACCCCAAAGTGCAGGTGCGGCCCGACTGCGCAGCCGCTTTCGCCCACCACGCCCAGCGATTGGCCGCGCTGCACCTGCTGGCCGAACTCGGCGTCTACCCGCGCCAGGTGCCAGTACAGCGTCCGGTAGCCATTCCCGTGGTCAACGATCACCGCTTGCGTGGCGCAGCCGTCGTCGGCATTGCCAGCAAACACCACCGTGCCGTCGGCGGCGGCCAGCACCAGATCGGGCGGCGCGGCGGCATAATCCCAGCCGTCGTGGCCGTTGTACGCAAAGGCGATGTCGGTTTCGGTGCGGCCCCAGTAGGTCGTGATGCCAGCCGCCGGGTTGCGCGTCAGAAACGGCCCGCCGTGGTCGAAAAACGACGTGACGGCGGCGGGCTGCTCAAGCGGCCAGCTCAGGAAAGGTGCGGCGGTCGCCGGCCAATCGCCCGGCGCGGTGCGCGGGTCGCCAAACAGGCGCGTGTATACCGCCAGGAAATTATTCAGCAGGGTTGGCAGCCGGTCGGGCGAGGTGGTGGGCGCAAGCACGCGCGCAATCGCATACTCGCTCAGGCTCATGCCCGGCGTCGGCGGCGCAGATGAATTGTCGGCATAGGTGAGCGGCAGGTATTGCGGGTAGTCGCGCTTGGCCGACAAAATCTGCTTGATCGCCCAGCGGATCTGCGCGGTCAGGCCGCGCCGATTGCCATTCTCACCCTGGTAGCCCACCGCCCAGCCCAGCTCGTCGGGCGTCGGGTTCGGCGTCGAAAGCAGGCCCTGCCGCTGCTCGAGCAGCGCCAGAATGACCTTGGGGTTCACGCTGTAGTAGCTGGCCGCGCCAACCAGTTCCTGCGCGAAGCTGTAGCGCCGGTTACCCACCTGCACACTCATGCTTTTCAGCGCGCCGGGCTGGCCGTCAAGAAATGCCTGAATGTCGGGCGCGTAGAAATTTGGCTCGTAGGTCAGCCGCCGGTCGTCGAAATATGGTGCGGCCGAAGGCGGCGCGGGCTGCACCGGCAAGGCGGCTTCGGTCGGCGCGTTCGGGTCGGCGCTTGGCACGGGGCCGTTCGTCGTGGTGGGTTGCTCAGCAATGCTGGTCGGATTTGCTGCGTCGGTGGCGCGCTCGGCGGCGCTGGTGGGCGCAATGGGCACGGCAGGCGAGCCAGGGCGCCTGAGCTGCCATGCCAGGCCAACGCCAAGCAGCAGAACAGCCAGCCCGGCTGCGCCAAGAAGCAGCATGCGGCGGCGGCGGGCGGCAACAGCAGCGCGGCGCGAGCGGTAGCGGTGGCGGGGTGAATAATCCACAGTCGAACAGTTCAGATGGCAATTCCAGGCTGGGCCGGGCGCCACAGCGCGGGCAGTATAGCGGAAGCCCCATGAAAGCGCAAATACGGCAAAAAAGAGATTGCGAACAGGGCTTGCATTTTTAGAACACCTGTGCTATACTTTCGCCATACCGAGAAAAACGATACTCAAGCAGACATGAGCCTAGAAAGCGAGTAAGAGTATGTACCGCAAGGAGATCGTCTACGACCGCGAAACCCGTGACTTCGCCATGTATCTGGATGGCGAGCTGATCGGTTTTGCCCGCACATACCACGAAGCCGAAATCACGCTCGACCAACTGGTTTTCGAGCTGATGAGCGGACAGTACTTTCGCCAGGCTGCATAAGCGCCGCCCACGTCGAAAGCGCTCGCATCGTCGCAGCTCATAAATCTAGCCAGCAGGTGTGCTTGCGCCTGCCCTCGGCTGCTTGCTATACACAGGCGGCGGCGATCAGATGATCGCCGCCGCCTTTTCTTGCCAGAATACTGTGCCTGCCCGCCCTCCCAGCCCTAGCGCAGCTCGCCCTGGATCTCGCGCGCGCTGCGAATAAACCAGTGCGTGACATTGCGGAAACGCCCTTCGCGCCCGATCAGAAGCTGGCTCGACGCAAGATCGGCTGGCGCGCCCTGCTGATCAAGCTCCAGCCCTTCCAGCTCTTGCGTGGCCGCATAGATAAAGAGTGGCTGGTACAGCATAATGCTCGGCGCAAGATCGACCCAGCGGCTTTGGAAGGTTTTGTACGCCGCTGCACGCGCTGCCAGGTCGCGCTCGCCACGCGCCAGCGACAGCAGTTCATCGAGCTGTGTGTCGCGCAGGCCGGCATAGTTCGTGCCGCCGTCGGCCTGCGATGAGTGCCAAAGCTCGTATACATCCGGGTCGGAGCCAAGCCGCTGCAAGCCATACAGCGCCAGCGTAAAGTCATGCTCGCTCAGGCGCTGGCGCAGCACATCTGCGCCCACCACCTGCACATCAACCTGCACGCCGATCTGGCGCCACTGGCGCGCAATCTCATTCGCCACCGCCACGCGGTCAGTGTCGTCGGTGGTGAGCAGCGGCAGGGTTAATGGCTTGCCATCGCGTGCGCGCACGCCATCCGCGCCGGGAGTGTAGCCTAGTGATTCAAGCGCGGCGGCGGCGCGATTCTGGTCAGCGGCATACCACTGCGGGTCGGGCACGGCTGCCCACCAGCCGGGCAGAATGGGCGTATCGAGGCGCGCGGCTTCACCATCCAAGGTCTGCTTGATCAGCAGGTCTTTATCAAGCCCCTCGGCCAGCGCCCGCCGCAAACCCTGATCGCTCAGCGGCGCGCTGCCCAGGTTAAAGCCCAGCACCACCGCGCTATCAAGCGGGATCGCGTGGCGCACAATCCCTCGCGGCAACGCCACTGCCGACAGATCGCCCGACGCTGGCCCGCCAACGCCCTGGATCTCGCCGCGCATGAGTGCAGCGCGGGCTTGCTGCCCATTATCAAAAAAGCGCAGCTCAAGTGAATCGAGGAAGGGGCGACCGGCGTAGTAATTTGGGTTTGCGGTCAGCAGCGCGTGTGCAGCATTGATCTCGGCAATCTGGTATGGGCCGGTGCCGATTGGCTTGGCGTTAAAAGGCGCGCTGGCCCATTCATTGGGCTGAAGCTTGCCAAGCAGGTGCGCCGGCAAGATCGGGAAGGTGGCGGTGCTGAGGAAGGGGGCAAAGGGCGCGGCCAGCGTGCAACGAATACTGTTCGGGCCAACCTGGTCGATCAGGACATCGCGCCAGATCGCGCTGATAGTTGGATCGCCGGCATAGCTGCGGTTTTGAATTGCGCGCAGCGTGAACAGCGCGTCGTCAACCGAGAGCGGCGTGCCGTCGTGCCATGTGACGTCAGTGCGCAGGGTGAAGGTATACACCGACCCGGCATCGTCCTGCACCACCGACTGCGCCAGCGCCAGCTCGGGCAAGCCATCCGAGCCAATGCGCGTCAGGCCATCGAACAGCAGGGCGCGCACATCGGCGGCGGCCGGGTCGCGGGCGGGGTCGCTGAGCAAGGGGTTGAGCTGTTGCGGAACAGCTTGCAGCCCCTCGACATACGTGCCACCGGCCAGCGGGCGCGAAACGGCGGCATTCGTCACCGCGAGGTAGCCCATCAGGCCCAGCACCAGCACCGAGCTAAGAGCCGCGATCAGGATCTGCCAGCGAATTCGACGAGCCACAGCTGCCTACAGCAGCCCGGCCCAGAGCAGCACGCCCGCCGAAGGGGTTCCAAAGATCGGCAGGCTGCTGATCAGCGCCAGCAGCAGAAATACCACCGCCAGGACAATCGTAGCCTGATGCAGTGTTTTCTCCAGCCCGCGCTTGGTGCGGTAGATCGAGCTTGTGTCGCGGCTTTGCAGCCCGGCCGTGCGGCCCTGGAGGATGACGAGCCCAACCAGCGTCAGGCTGATGATAATCAAGGCGGTATACAGCGCGATTTCCAAAGCAGCTCCTTAAATGGCAGTTTCTTCTAGCACGGCGGGGCATTATACCATCGCTCAGGGGCTGCTGCAAACCATCCCTAATGGCTGGGCAGCGACGCCAGCACCACGCGGTTCTTGCCATCGCGCTTGGCCTGGTAGGCGGCATCGTCGGCAATATCCAGCAGGTCGCGCGGGTTTTGCGCGCTGTGCAGCGGGTGAACCGCCACACCCAGGCTGGCCGAGATCGGCACGCGCACCAGGCCGTTGATCAGCAGCGAGCAGTCGAGCGCGGCGCGCAGCCGCTCGGCAATGGCCAGCGCGGTTGGCGAATCGACAACTTCAGACAAAAGCACACAAAATTCTTCGCCGCCATAGCGAAAGATCATGTCGTCGGTGCGCAGCGCTTCCCACAAAATCTGCGTCACCGATTGCAGCACCTGATCGCCAATCGAATGGCCAAATCGGTCGTTGATATGCTTGAAGTTGTCGAGATCGAGCAGAATCAGCGAGAAGCCGCCGCCGCAGGCTGTCACGCGCGCCCAGTTTTGCTCAAGCGCGGTGTTGAAGGCCCCGCGATTATACGCGCCCGTGAGGGCATCGCGCACCGCCCGCACATACAGCCGCGCATTCGCGATCAGCGCCGCAACCGTGCCAGCCACGGTCGTCAGCAGGCGCAGGTCTTCATCGGCGAACAGCGGACCTTCTGGCGGGTTAGCCAGCATCAGCGCGCCAAACACGCGGCCAGAAAAGCGCAGCGGCACGCACAGGACATGGCCGCCAGCGAAGCCGGTTTCATAGGCGCTGACCGTTCTGGAAGCGCTTCCATCGCTACTGCAAATAAGCGCCTGCTCGCTTTGCACAACCTCGCCAGCGATCGTGCCAGCCAGCGCCAGGCGCACCGGGTCGGCATTCGGCGCGCCCGTTTGCGGCCCTGGCGTCATCACAAGGTCGCCCACGCGCTCGTCGAGCAGGAAAATGCGGCTGTTAGAAATTGTAAAAATGGTGGAGATGCGCGAAACAATATGCTGCAGCACTTCGGCAGGTTCGCGCAGGGTGCCCAGCGCAGCACTCAGCTCGGAAAGCAGCTCGATCTCGGCCTGCCAGCGCAGCTTGCGCAGCGTTTGCGCGCACAGCACCATCACGGTGTTGATATTCACCATTAAGCGAGGCTCGATTGCGGCATCACCGGCCAGCGCAACCACGCCCAGCACATCGGGCGCTGGCCCAATCGGCAGGATTGTCAGCATCACCTCGCCGCGCCGGGCATGCAGCGCCAGCGCGCCTTCGAGCGCGCCATTGGCAAGCTGCTGCGTCGCTTCAGCCAGCAGTGTTTTGTGCAGCGCATCGTCAGGGTAAGGCTGTGTGCTGGCGGCTTCGAGCTGGCCGGCCCGGCTTTTCAGCACACCCACTGCCGATGTGCCCGCCAGCTCGGCGCATAATTCAACTAATTCAGCGAGGGCCGTCTGCTCGGTTGCGGATGTCATCAACCGCTGCAAACCCGATTGCCATCGCTGCGAAAAGCGCGTGCTCATAGCAATTCCTTAGCTGCCGCCCGGGAGCCGATACGCTATTGTATCGCACTCGCCAGCTGCATGCATGTGTTGTAGTAGTGGTATTTGCTCAGGCGCGTGCATAGCAGCAAAGCCCTTCTGGTATACAGCAATAGTGGCACATGTCTGACCGCAACAATTCAAACGCAACACAACACCACCAACGAACTTCCAGGACATGGCGGGGGCAACATGGCCGAGCAGACTATTTGCGGCGCGGAGGGCTACACTAGGCCGAATTCTGGCGAGCGTAATCGAGGCTGGCGCTAATACGTACTATATTGCCGCTCAAGGTCATTGTGCAGCTTTTCACTCTTCCCACAATGCGTGCTGTTTTGATCTGCGATGCGGCCAGCGGGCAGGGCTGATTTCAGAACGAGCTGAGGCCGCCAAACAGCAGGCATTGCGAAGATCAGGCTTCACAATCAGCAGTATAATAGGCGAAAAGGCTGCAAAAGTCTATCGTACAATAGTCCCACCAGGGGTAGATCCTTGGTCATTACCAGACAGGCACCAATGGCACAGAAAATCACACCAGTATGCGTGCCGGAAACGTCGGCAGCGGCACATGAGCGCGCCGACCGGGCGGTGCTGTATGGCGCGGTGCTGGCGGCACAGCGGCCAAACGTTCGCCTGAAGCCGGCAATCGCTGCGCCCGCGCTGGCGCTGGTTCCAGCAGTGCGCGCCTTCCTCAACGGCGCCGACGACGAAGCCGCCGCGGCCGCGCTGGCATATGCGCGCGCCTGTGGCGCTGAAGAATTTTTGCTCGCAAAGCGCGCAAACGCCCGGGCCGAGTAGGTTTTTGGGGAAAGAAAAGCCGTGGAGCACATGTACATGCGCTCCACGGCTCCGATTGCTTCGCGATTTACAGCTCGGCCATTACCGCAGCAAAAGCCTCACGGGTCGGGCGCAGTTTTTCGTTCGGCAGCGCGGCCAGCGGCGTCTGGCTCATCTGCATCACGTCGGGCAGCGTTTTGCGCTTTTCGTTGATGTAGATCAGGCCGGTGACGAATTCCTGCTTCTTGCGCGCTTCCTCAAGCAGCTCCATCGCCCGCCATTTGTTGGTCGGGTCGTATTCGCGGTCGAGCTTCTTCAGCTTGATCGCCGGGCCGTCGTGCATCTGGACAATCTGCTCTTCACCTTCCTCGTATTCAACCTCAACTTCGTTGAATTTCGGAATGAACTGAATGTCCTGAATGCGCTCCTCGTGCTCCTTGCCATAGTCGTAGCTCTTGGTCGAGTCGTGGTGGTTGTTGAATGTAACGCACGGGCTGATGATGTCGAGCACGGCGGTGCCGTTGAAGCTCATTGCCGCCTTGAGCAGCTCGCGCACCTGCTTAGCATCGCCCGCGAACGAGCGCGCCACAAAGCCGCAGTCGGCCACCAGCGCCTCAACGCAGACGTCGATTGGCGGCAGGACGTTCGTGCCGGCGTACTTCAGCTGCTGGCCCACGTCGGCTGTGGCCGAGAACTGGCCTTTGGTGAGGCCATACACGCCATTGTTCTCGACAATATAGACCATTGGGACGTTGCGGCGCACCATGTGCTTGAACTGGCCCAGGCCAATGCTGCCAGTGTCGCCGTCGCCGCTCACGCCAATCGCCAGCAGGTTGCGGTTGCCCAGCACCGCGCCGGTCGTCACCGAGGGCATGCGCCCGTGCAGCGTGTTGAAGCCATGCGCGCGGTTCAGGAAGTAGGCCGGCGTTTTGCTGGAACAGCCGATGCCGCTCATTTTGATGATCTGGCTGGGCTGGAGCGACAGCTCAAACGCCGCCGCGATGATCTGGCTGGTGATCGAGTTGTGGCCGCAGCCCTGGCACAGCGTCGAGTCGCCGCCACGATACTCAACCTGCGTCAGGCCAATGGTGTTGGTATTTGCCGGTCGGCCGCTGGCCGGCTTGGTTTCGGTTGTCATAGGGGAATATCTCCTCGTTGCAGCACGCTGCTGGCTACTTGCTTTCCTGCTCGGTGATCGCCTCGGCCACAAAACGCGCGCTGAGCGGCAGGCCATTGCAGATCCGCGCTGAGCGCACCTTGCCGGCCAGCTCGGGCGCGTGCAGCTGCACAAGCTGGTGCATCTGGCCGTCCTGATTCAGCTCGATGACATAGGTATGATCGTGCGCGGCCACGAAGTCGCGCACTGTGTCGCTGAGCGGCAGCGCGCGCAGGCGCATGTAGCTGGTGGCGATGCCTTCTTTCTTCAGGCGGTCGCGCCCTTCCTGCACGGCGGCATCGGTCGAGCCATAGGCGATAATGCCGATTTTTGCGCCTTCAACCGTGTCGACAACTGGCGCGGGCACCAGCGTGCGCGCGGTTTCGTGCTTGCGCGACAGGCGGTCGAGGTTGTTCTGCCAGTCGGCCGGCTTCTCGCTGTACTGGCCGAACTCGTTGTGGCCGGTGCCGCGCGAAAGGTAGGCCGCGCGCGGGTTGGTATTGCCCGGCAGCGTGCGGTAGGGAATGCCGTCGCCGTCGGTGTCGCGGTAGCGGCCCCATGTTTCGACCTGCTTCAGCTCGTCGGCGTTCAGCACTTTGCCGCGGTCGAGCGGCGTCTCGGGGTAGTCGAACGGCTCGGTCATCCAGTTGTTCATGCCCAGGTCGAGGTCGCTTAGCACGAACACCAGCGTTTGCAGGCGCTCGGAGAGGTCGAAGGCCTTGTAGCCGAACTCAAAGCATTCGCGCATGGTGCCCGGCAAGAGGCAGACGTGGCGGGTGTCGCCGTGGCCGAGGGTGTAGGCGGTTAGCACGTCGCCCTGCGAAACACGCGTAGGCAGGCCGGTGCTTGGGCCCATGCGCTGCACATCCCAGATCACAGCCGGCACTTCAGCGAAGTAGGCAATGCCCGCAAACTCGGTCATGAGCGAGATGCCCGGGCCAGAGGTGGCAGTCATTGCGCGCGCGCCCACCCAGCCAGCGCCCACAACCATACCGATCGCGGCCAGCTCGTCTTCGGCCTGCACAATCGCGTAGGTTGGCTCGCCGGTTTCGGGGTCGCTGCGCAGGCGGGGCGCGTACTCGTTGATCGCGTCGACCAGGCTGGTCGAAGGCGTGATTGGGTACCAGGCCACCACCGTCGCGCCGCCCATCAGCGCGCCCAGGCCACCAGCCGAGTTGCCGTCGATCAGCACCTGGCCGGCCGTCATATTCAGGCGCTCGACGCGGTACGGATCGGCTTTCGGCAGGTTGTCGCGCGTCCAGTCGCGGGCAGCTTCAACCATTTGGAGGTTGAGTTTCACCGCCGAGGCTTTGCCGCCGAAGTGGAAGTTCAGCGCGGCGACGATCTCGTCCATTTCAATGCCAACCAGCTCGATCAGCGCGCCAACATAGGCCATGTTGGCAACATAGTCTTTCAGCTTGGGCGGCGGGGCAACCTGCTTGAGCAGGTCTTTCAGCGGGATGGCGTAGCTGGTGACATCGGTGCGCGGGCTGGCGAATTTGATATCGTCGGGGTGGATGCAGACGCCGCCAGCCGGCAGTGCGGCCAGGTCGTCGTCGGCGGTTTTCTGGTTAAACGCAACCAGGATCTCGGTGCCTTCGCGGCGGGCAATGTAGCCGTCTTTGCTCACACGAATGGTGTACCAGGTCGGCAGGCCGGCGATGTTGGACGGAAACAGGTTCTTGCCGCTGACGGGGATGCCCATCTTAAAGATGGCGCGGATGAGGGTGTTGTTCGCGGTTTGGCTACCGGAACCGTTCACGGTTGCAGCAACAATCGCAAAATCATTGACGATTGGTGCCCGAGCGGCGTCGCTCGCCTGCTGCGCTGCGGGCTGGGCTTCAATAACACTCATGTCCTGACTCCACAGATGCGAAAGGGGGCGAATCAAAAAGTGCCGAATGCAGTGGGCCTCGCGGCCCGACCAGCGACTCGACACCATGTTGGCTGGCCGCCATGGCCTCCCTAACCTACACGAATATAACGCTGTGATCGGGGCAATCGGTGCGCCGATTTCACAAACGGGCTTTATTATATCACTTTCTTCATGTCTATCATAAGCAATTCGCTATGAATTTAGGATTTTCGCTCAGACGGAGCTTACGCCTGCGGCGGGCAAGGAAAACGCTCTTTTTCTTGTCACTTTTTTGCGCTGGAGCGCAAAAAAGTGACAAGAAGTTGATGCGAGATGTTGCTGCAATCGAAAGCCCTGAAATTGTGTGGCTGAAAGAAAAAGAGCTTCGGCGCAGCCCTGCCGCCCCGAAGCTCCCGGCTCTGCCGGCGTGCTGCCAGCCGCGTTATCGTTAGCGGCTTTGCGCGCTTGGGCGGCTCAGGCCGCGCGGCATCACCGAAACGGGCTGCGCGATCACATAGGCGTAGAGCGCGAGGAACACGCCTTCCACCAGCAGCGAGGCCACGCCAAGCGGCTCGAACCACTCGTCGTCCACTTCCAGGCCGGGCAGACCCACGGTGCGGCTGATCACATAGCCCACAATCGAGCCAAGCGCGATCACCGCGCCAAGCGACCAGCCCCAGCTGCGCTGGCCGCGAAAGATGCCAAAGGCGGCGATCAGCGCGCCCACGCCGTTCAGGAAGAACAGCACGCCCTTGTACGCGGCTTCTTCCAGGTTTTCGGGCGCTTCGACAAGGTGGATCAGGCCCGTCGCCAGGATCAGGGCGATGCCAAGCCAGACGAGCGTGCGCGAAATGGTCAGCTTGCTCATTATATGCCTCCCTTGTTCATGCGGTTGATATGCGGGCGCGGCCCAATGTGCAGGCGGGGGCGGCACAAGGTCGAGCACGCCGATCTGTTGCGCCCGGCTGCGGCGTCGTTCGGCGTGGGCGAACGCACTGGATGACATGTCGGCCACGATTCGCTCCTTTCTGCACATCAGGCTCTGCTTGTGTATAACCAGCGCAGAAGCGCGTTGGTGCCATTCCTTAACCGTTATTTAACTTGTGCGTACCTTAGCACAGCGACTCGTGGCACGTCTATGGGCGCATGTTCAGTCTGTGTTCAGGCTCCGTTCTGCTGTGTCCAGCGAGCAATTCGCGCCTTTCATGGCTCCCTGATGCGGCGAATCAAAAAGCACTCCTGATACATTGTGTATCAGGAGTGCCAGCGCACTTGCCGCCCGTGCCATCAGCCCGCCAGCGGCACCGTTTCACCTGTTTGGTACAAGGTGCGCCGGCCATCCGCGCCAAAGACCGAGACACTCTGCCGGCCCTGCACATGCCAGCGCCACGCGCCCGGCGCGCCCTCGCGCAGCAGTGCTGTGTCTTCGTCCACGCCAATCAGGGTCAGGCCGGCCGGCGCGGAAGCCAGAATGGCACGGAACATTTCTTCGCCGGCAAAATCGGCCACGCGGTCGAAGTGCGGCATGATCACAAGCTCGGGCACGATGCCCAGCGCAGGCACCCAGCGTGGCGCCTGCCCGCGCACCACCGAGCGCACGCTGAGCGTGTAGCCGCCCAGCATCATCGCGCCCGCGCTGCAGCCGGCCAGCACCGCACCGGCCTGCCAGCCGCGCAGAATAGCATCCCACGCGGGCGTGCCGCGAATCGTTTCGATCACATACTCGGGGTTGCCGCCCGAGAAGTAGTACATATCCACGCCCTCAAGCGCAGCCAGCACCTGCGCGTCCTGCGCGTCGGCCGGCTCGACCAGCGCAACCGGCGTGGCTTGTGCACCCAGCGCTTCGAAATGCGCCACGCCCATGCGGTTCCAGCGCACAGGCATGCCATCCTCCAGGCCGCTGGCCGTGGGCAGCAGCGCCACGCGCTTCGGCCCATTCCCCAAGCCATCGAGCAGCGCCCGGTCGATCGCGTCCATCTGCGGCAGGTATTCGCCCGAGCCTACCAGCGCCAGCGGGCCGGGCTGGGGGCGCGTTGTATCGCTCATTTCTATCCACCAATCGATATCTTCGATTCCAACCGCAAAGAGCGCAATGGCCGTGAAGACAGGCTGTCTTTTCCGCACCTTGCGCGCTTTGCGCCCTTTGCGGCATAACCATCTATACTATTCGGCGGCGGCCAGCGCGCCCATGGGGTCCCACGGCGGCAGCACCACTGGGTCGGTTTCGAGCAGTGTGAGCAGTTCGGCCGGCACAAAGCGCTTGTCGACAATCACCTCGTACATGTACTCGTCGAACCAGCGGTCGTTCATCACGAGGTAGCCTTTTTCGCCAAAACTGTCGCCCCAGCTATTCTCCACGCGCCATTTGCGCGGCGCGCCCGCGTCGTCCAGATCCACGCCGGTGAGCACCATGGCGTGCGTCATCATGCTGTGGCCGTAGTCCACGCGCTCGGCTTTGTCGGCGCGGAACGTGAAGCCGTAAATACTTTCGTAGTCGTACACTTCGCGGTCGAGAATGCCCGTTTCGCGCTCCAGGTATTGGCCGACATCGCAGCCAAACCAGACTGGCTGGTCATTCTTCAGCATTTCAACGGCGGCCTGTTTGAACACTGGCATCTCAACATTCAGGTAGCGCACGATCTGGCCTTCGACGACATTGCCGAGATGCTGGACGGTATACAGCTGGTTGAATGGTTTGTCGGCGGTCGGGCAGTGGATCAGGCAGACCATCGAGTTGAGGTCGAAGCCGACGTAGCGCGTGAAAAACTCCTGTGGCGTCAGCTCGCCATCGCGGTGAAACTGCTTGTCTTTGTCGCGCCACTGCCACTCGAACGCGCGCGGCGGCTCGCCCAGGTGCACGCACAGCATGCGGTAAAACTGGCCGACCATGTCCTGCTTGCGCGCGCGCAGCGTGTCGTCGGGCGCGCCATTGGCGTGCATGCGCCGCAGCTCGGCGGCCTGCTCGCGCAGCAGCGTCGTGATCATTTTGGTCATCAGGCCGGTGTTGCTGCTGCTTTCGGTTTCGGGCATCACCGATTTCGGCACCACGCCATATTTCTCCACCAGGTTCACGAACATATCCCACTGGCCGCCATCCTGCACCGGGTCGCGCATCAGGAACATGATCAGGCGGCCATCGGCTGGCTCGTCGAGCGTCGAAAGAATCGTTTCCAGAAAATAGTTGGCCTTCTCGATTTTATCCCAGAACAGCAGATAATTTTGCGAAAGCTCAATATTGTCGACATTCAGGCGCTTGATCGCCTCGACGCGGAACAGGTTCAGGCCGGCGAACAGCCAGCAGCGCCCCGAGCGCTTCTGGTCGGTGATCGGGTTGTTGGGCAGCTGGATGGAAAAAATGTGGTTGGTGCCGGCAGCCACGCGCCGGTTCAGCGCCACGGCATGCAGCGAGTTTTTCGCCACTGCGTTGCGCGCCATCACGCTCTGCGGGTCGCTGGCAAACCTTTCCTGCAATGCGTCGATCTGCTCGGGTGTGATGCTCTGGTAGGGCATGTGTTGGGGCCTCCAAACCCCTGGCACAGCAAGGCGCTGGCAGCTCGGCCGCTGCCAGCGCCTTGCCCGGCCGGCTACGAATGGACGTGCGGATGTTCGTGGTCGTGATCAGCCCAGTGCTGATGCTTGTGCGAGTGCGGCACGCCCGGCGGCGGCAGATCCTCGGGCGCATGACTATGCGTACCAAGATGAAACGAGTGGTTGTGGCCAAACCAGCGCTCGGCACCAGCACCGCCACGCACGGTCAGGCTTTCGCCGTGGTGCCAGCGCCGCTTGTAGATGTCGAAGTTCTTCTTGCTCTTGGTGGCGCGCTCGTCTTCGCTCAGGCTGTACCACTCACGGTGCGGGTGCTTGGTGATGCGGGCGGCCACGTCCCACAGGGCGATCACGCGGTAGCCGGCAGTTTTCGCCATAAAGCTCTCGTAGACATCGAGCAGACGGTAGAAGCGGAACTTTTCTTCAAACGGGCCGATCTCGCGCAGCAGCGTGCGGCGAAAGGCCATCATGTAGCCCTCAATCGCATCGACATCCGGGCCGGCGCTTTCCGCGAATTCTTTCAGGTCGTCGGTGACAAGGCCATACGGCCCGGCCATGCCAACCTGCTCGTCGGCCAGCGTTTCGGCCAGCGGCGACCAGATATCCCCTGCCAGCTCAATCGAGGTGTCGATCTGCACGATGATCCGGCCACGGCTGGCGCGCATGGTGGCGTTGCGGCCAGCAGCAAAGCCCATGTTGTGGTCGGCAAACAGCACGGTGAGCGGGATCTCGCTGCCGTCGGCAGCGTGCACGCCATCGCGCGCGAGGTTTTGCAGGTAGGCCACTGTGTCGTCGGTCGAGCCGTTGTCGACAATCACCAATTCGATGCTGCGGCCAGCGGCGTGGCGCGCCACGCTTGCCACGCAGCGCTCCAGGTCGGCACGGCTGTCGTGCGCAAGCAGGTTCACCGAAAACTCGCAGGCGTCGGGCGCGGCGCGGAAGTCGGGCGCGTCGTCGGGGCGCGAAATGCTGCCAAACTCTTCTTCAGGCGCGCGCGGCTCCAGCAGCGGGCCATTGCGCGTGTCGCGAACGGTGAAGCCCGCCGCCACGATCTGCTCGCGCAGCGCGTCGGCCTCGGCGTAGCGGCCGGCAGCGCGCATTTCGCTGCGCTGCGCCACCAGCGCCGCAACCGGCACGGGGAGATCCAGCGCAGCCGGGAGCGCATTCCCCGCATGCTGCGCGTGCTCCAGCCACTCGGCCAGTTCCAGCCCCAGCACCCGGTCGAATTCCAGCAGCAGCGCCAGCTTCACCGTCGCGGGCGTGCTGCGGTCGCGCCGCAGCATGTCCCAGATGCCGGCCAGCGCACGCGGCAGGTTCAGGTCGTTTTCCAGCGCGGCGCGGAAGCGAGCGCGCCAGGGTTCGGCGCTCGGGCCGGGCACGCTGGCGGGCGGGCCAGCCTGCGCCAGCCGCAAGGCAGCTGCGCGCAGGCGGTGCAGGGCGGTTTGCGCGGCGCGCAGCGACGAAAACGTGAAGTTCAGGCGGCTGCGGTAGCGGATGGTCGCGAACAAGAGGCGCAGCGCCATTGGCTCGAAGCCGCGCGCCTCGACATCGGCGCGCGTGTAGGCGTTGCCGGTCGATTTCGCCATTTTCTGCCCATCGGCCAGCAGGTGCTGCGCGTGGAGCCAGTAGTTCACAAAGCGCTTGCCGGTGAAGCCCTCGCTCTGCGCGATTTCGTCTTCGTGGTGCGGAAACATGTTGTCGACGCCGCCGGTGTGCAGGTCGAACTGCTCGCCCAGGTGCTTGATCGCCATCGCGCTGCACTCGATATGCCAGCCGGGGAAGCCAAGGCCCCATGGGCTTTCCCAGGCCATCTCGCGACCGGGCTCGGCCAGCTTCCACAGCGGGAAATCCTCGGGGTTGCGGCGGTGGGGGTCGGCGGCGTCGCGCACGCCTTCCAGCATTTGCGCGATCTGGTTGCCTGAAAGCTGGCCGTAGTTCGGGAAGCTGCGCACATCGAAAAACACGTTGCCGCCGCCTTCGTAGGCCAGCCCTTTGGCCAGCAAGCCCTGCACAATCGTCTGCATTTCGGCAATATGGTCGGTGGCGCGCGGGAAGACGTGGGCGGGCAGAATGTTCAGCCGGCGCTCATCTTCCAGAAACGCCTCGGTGTAAAACGCGGCAATCTGCGCCGACGTCTTGCCTTCCTTGCGCGCCTGAGCGATCAGCTTGTCCTCGCCGCGGTCGAGCATCTCCACACGCATGTGGCCCACATCGGTAATATTCTTGACATGCCGCACCTCGTAGCCCAGCTCCGTCAGCGTGCGACGCAGCCAGTCGGCCATCAGAAAGGTGCGCAGGTTGCCAATATGGATGTAGCGGTAGACCGTCGGGCCGCAGCTGTACATCCGCACGCGCCCCGGATCGATCGGGGTAAACGGCTCGATTCGGCGCGTCAGAGTGTTGTAAAGCTTGAGCATAGAATCCCTTTGGTAACGTCTCCTCCTCGCGCCTGCTATTGTATCACGCCGGTTGCCTGCGTGGCGCAACTCAGCTAGAATGCGCGAATACATGTGCTACGCGCCTCCCCAGCGGGATGGATGTTGTGTACTCGAAGAGTGAGCAGATTTTCTTTCATACGTTCGTTCGCAAAGGCTTCTGAAAGCGAAATTCTTCTTTCTCGTGAATACTATATATAGAGGATGTCATGCAGATCCGCGAAAGCACGATTCTGATCACTGGCGCATCGTCTGGCATTGGCGCGGCTTTCGCGCAGGCCGCCGCACGCATGGGCGCGCGCGTGGTGCTGCTGGCACGCAATGCCGCCGCGCTCGAAACTGTGGCAGAAACAATTCGCGCCGCTGGCGGCAGCGCCCACGTCTTTCCCGCCGACCTGACCGACCCGGCGGCGGTAGACGCGGTTGTGGCGCGCATCCTCGCCGAGGTCGGCACGCCCGACATTGTGGTCAGCAACGCTGGCTCGGGGCGCTGGCTGTTTGCCGAAGAAACCCCGCCCGCCGAGGCCGCCGACATGATCGCCATGCCCTACCTGGCCGGCTTCTACCTCAGCCGTGCGCTGCTGCCAGCGCTGCTCAAGCGCGGGCGCGGCCACATTATGTATGTCAACTCGCCGGCCGCGCTGCTGGCCTGGCCGGGTGCCACCGCCTACACCGCCGCCCGCTGGGCCTTGCGCGGCCTTGCCGAAGCCATGCGCGCCGATCTGTACCGCACGAAAATTCGCGTCTCCACGGTAATTCCCGGCAAGGTCAGCAGCAGCTATTTCGCGAACAACCCCGGCAGCGAAGCGCGCGTGCCCGGCCTGGCCAAGCTCCTGCCCACGCTCACGCCCGAACAAGCCGCCGAGCGCATGCTGCGCGCCATCGCCCGCGACGAGCAGTTCGTCGTTTTTCCACTTGGCCTCAAGCTGCTCTACTACCTGCATGGCTGGCTGCCCGGCCTGGTGCGCTGGCTGGCCGTCACCACTGGCGCGCGCCGCCCCCGCAGCGGCGGGCAGTAGGCACAAGCCAGCCAAACCAATTTGCAAACTGCCCAATATGGCCAAATAGCGCACCTGGGGTCTGCATCCTGAGCAGGCCTAAAAGGGTCGTATCGAAGGGTGCGCGCATCGATTTCACACGCCTCGCTTTCACCTGCCCGCAATGTGCAGCCCCTGCGCGTGCGCAGTTTCGGGCAAATTTCCCCCTGACCCGTTACTTTTTGCCCGAACGAGCAACTGTAGCTGTGAGCGCGTAATCCGCGCCATCGTGCCAGCCTGCATAAGGGTTTCTTGCTCAATCCCGACTTGCCCGAGGCGCACAAATCCGTTCGTCGCACATAAGGAGAACGTTCATGCCACAGCGTAGCACCTTACTGATTTCTGCTGCCATCACCGTTTTTCTGCTGGTGGTGATTGGCGGCGTGGCGGCGCGCATCGCCACCCAGCCGGCCAAGCAGCCCGTCGCCGCAGCGCCCACACCAACGTTCGCGCCAACAGTGGTTCCCACCGACCCGCAGGCCGACCTGGCGGCACAGCTTGCCACGCGCGAGGCCGAATACCAGCAGCGCCTGGCCGAAGCCAACGCGCGCATTCAGCAATCGAACGAAGAGCTCAACCAGGCCTACCAGAAACAAGAAGACCTCGCCAGCGCACTCGATCAGTCCTATGCACAGCAGCAGGCGCTGGCCCAGCAAGTTGCCGCACCGGCTAAAGCAGCCGCGCCAACTGCGGTTCCGCCACCGCCCGCGCCAGCCGCGCCGACCGCAGTGCCCGCCCCCGCCTACGCCATCTCCGCCGATCAGGCCGCCGCGATTGCGCTGGGTGCTGCTTCTGGCGCACAGCTCGTGCGATCGCCCGAGCTTGTCAACTTTGAAGGCACGCCTGCCTACGAAGTCGCGCTCAGCACCGGCATGATCTATGTTGATGCCAACAGCGGGGGTATCCTTTTCAATGGCACAGCCCAGATGGTTGCATCGCAGCCAGCGCCGCAGCGCAGCGACGACCACGGCGATGACCACGGCGGCGACGACCACGGCGGCGACGACCACGGCGGCGACGACCACGGCGGCGACGATTAGCAGAACATGACAGCAAGAATAGCGAGCAGATAATGACGCAAACCAAACCATCTCGGCAGCCAGGCGGCGCGCCCGGCGCAAAACTGCTGATCACCACCACGGCGCTGGCTGCGACGCTGGGCGGCTGGGCAGCCATTGCGCGCCAGCAGCCCGAGCCGGTGGCGCAAGCGCAGCCCGAAGCCGCCCCTTCCACAGCGCCGGCAGCAGCGCCACGCCCGCATCGAGAGCTTGCGCCCATCCCAACGATTGTGCCGCTGGTGCAGCCCCGCGACGTTGCAGTGGCGCGCCCGCCATCGATCAAAATACCCGCCCCTCGCCCTGCGAATACGCAGCCCGCGCCAGCAGTTCCGGCTGCCGCCCCGGCTGCCCAGCCCGTCGCGGCACCACCGCCAGCTGCCCCACAACCGCTCCGCTCGGTGAATGCCCCCGCTGCGCCGGCCCAGCAGCCTGTCGCCCGCACGCGCTCGTCGCGCTAGAAGGAGTGATGCTATGAACGAGGATAAAGCGGCGCGGCTGGCGGCCATTCGCGAACGCAACGCAGCAAAGCGCGCCGATGAAGCGCCAGCCGCCGGCACAGGCACGCGCACAACCATCTACCAGCCCGCGCCTGCGCCCAACGACACCTTCACCGACCTGCCGCCCGCAATGGCGCTGCATACCCTCCTGCTTGTGCTGCTCGCCAGCGCGGCCGGCGCGCTTGCTGCCGCAGTTGTGCTGCCTAGCTGGCTGCCACATCTCAGCGAATCACTGCTTGGCCCCGAGCCAAAAGCCTACTGGTACCTTGCGCGCGCGAGCGCATTCGTCGCCTATGGCCTGCTCTGGCTTTCCATGATCCTGGGGCTGACCATGACGAACAAGCTCGCGCGCGTGTGGCCGGGCGGGCCGGTCGCCTTTGATCTGCATCAGCACGCGAGCCTGCTGGGCCTGGCGTTCGCGCTGTTTCACGCCCTGGTGCTGCTTGGCGACCGCTATATTGGCTACACGCTCCCACAGCTCCTCATGCCCTTCGCCAGCACGGCCTACAAGCCACTCGAAGTTGGGCTGGGGCAAATTGCTGTGTATCTGCTCGCGCTGGTCGGGTTAAGCTTCTACGTGCGTGGCCTGATTGGCCGAAAGCTGTGGCGCAGTATCCACTTCCTGAGTTTCGCGCTCTTCTTCCTGGCCCTGCTGCATGGCATCGGCAGTGGCACCGACAGCGCAGCACCATTTGCAACGATCTTTTACTGGGCCACGGGTGGAACTGTGCTTTTCGCCACGGTATACCGCGTGCTGGTGGCAGCGCCAAGCCCGGCGCGGGCCTAGCAGGAATATGCGCGCAGCAAAAAGCCGGTGCTTCCCTTTGCAGAAAGGGAAGCACCGGCTTTTTGTTCAAGGAACAGGCGCTAGTCGTCGAAGCGCCCATAGACAGCGATGCGCTGCTGCTCAAGCACGCGGTTGAGCTGATCGGGCTCGATGATTTTGTTGCGTATCAGCAAGCTTCCAAGCGCGGCACGCTGGCCTTGCAGGCCCAGGCGCATTTGCTCAGCCAGCACGCTTTCAAGCTGCGCCAGCGTTATCACGCCTTCGGCCACCAGGTACTCGCCCAGAAATTTCGGGGTTTTCTGGCCGGGCTGGCGCAGTTTTGCGTGCAGCTGGGCCACCAGCGCGCCAGCCATCTGCTCAGGCGTGATCCAGCCATTCTTCAGCAGAATATCGCCCAGCTGAGCAAACTCGCCGTGGCGGCGCAGCATTCGCTGCTGGCGCAGGGCTTCTTGCAGCTGATCGGCAGTGATGGCCTCGCACTTGATCAGATACAGGCCAATCTGCCCCGCCGATTTCAAGTTCTTCTCAGCCATCAGGCTATTTCCTGCCAGCATCTGCCGCAGGCGCAGTGCCTCGATGCCATCTTTTGCGGGACGGTTGGCGGGGTCGAGCAGGAGCACGCGCTCGTAGCATTCGCGCTGGTAGCGAGTGTCTTCGGCAAGCTTGCCAAGCCATAGCCATGCGTCAACCGACTGCGGGTCGCACAGAAGGGCGGCTTTGATGAGCTGATATGCAGATTCGCGATCGCCGCGGTAGAAGGCTTGTGCGGCGGCCGAAATGTGAGTGGCGGCAGGCGGCAGATACGTCACGGTATCCTCCTTTGAGCAGTTTGCGGCACCATCCGATGCCATAGGGCCAGAGTATAGCCGTGCGCCATAACCAATCCATTACCAAGCGCCAGGCTGTGTGATGGTACAATACGGGCTATGAACATTCTTTCGCTTGAAGCGATCTCAAAACAATTTGCCGACCGCCCATTGCTGGAGCAGGTGACGCTTGGCCTCGAAGCCGGCGAGCGCGTGGGCGTGGTTGGCGTGAACGGCAGCGGCAAAACCACGCTGCTGCGCATCATTGCGGGCGCGGAGCAGGCCGACAGCGGGCGCATCAGCATGGCGCGCGGCCTGCGCGTGGCCTACCTGCCGCAAAACCCGCAGCTCGATCCATCGCTCACGGTGCTGGAGCAGATCTTCCAGGGCGAGGCGCCCGAGATGCAGCTGCTGCGCGCCTATGAGCAGGCCGCCGCCGCGCTGGCTGCCCACCCTGGCGATGTTGCGCTGCAGGCGCGCGTGGCCGAGCTGGTGGGCCAGATGGATGCCAGCGATGCATGGGGGGTGGAAAATGATGCGCGAACCACGCTCAGCCGCCTGGGTATCAGCGAACTGGGCGCAACCATTGGTACGCTTTCGGGGGGCCAGCGCAAGCGTGTGGCAATGGCCAGCACGCTTATTAATCCCGCCGATCTGATTATCCTCGACGAGCCAACCAACCATATTGATATCGACACGGTTGCGTGGCTCGAAAGCTTCCTGGCGCGCACCAGCGCGGCGCTGCTGCTGGTGACGCACGACCGCTATTTTCTCGACCGGGTGGTGACGCGCATGCTGGAGATCGACCACGGGCGTGTGTATTCATACCCGGCGAACTACAGCCGTTTTCTTGAGCTGAAAGCCGAGCGCGCCGAGCAGCAAGCCGCCGACGAAGCCCGCCGGCAAACGATTTTGAGAAAGGAATTGGTCTGGCTGCGACGCGGCGCGCAGGCGCGCACCACCAAGCAACAAGCGCGCATCGACCGGATTGGCGCCCTACAGGCCGACCAGCCAGCGCCGCAGGAAAGCGCGCTTGAGATCAGCGTGGCGGCGCGGCGCATCGGCAAGCGCGTGATTGAGCTGCAAGGCGTTGGCAAGCGCTTTGCGGAACGCACGCTGGTGCGCGATTTAAGCCTGAGCATTGGACCACGCGACCGGGTGGGAATTATTGGGCCGAATGGCAGCGGCAAAACCACGCTGCTGAATATGATCGCCGGGCGGCTCCAGGCCGACGCGGGCAGCCTGCTGGTGGGCGAAACCGTGCACCTGGCCTACTACGACCAGGAAAGCGCCGGGCTGGATGAAGCGCAGCGTGTGATTGATTATGTCAAAGAAGCGGCCGAGATGGTGCGCACTGGCGAAGGCGCGCTGATCACGGCGGCGCAAATGCTTGATCGCTTCCTGTTCGCGCCAGCGATGCACTACACGCCGATTGCGCGCCTTTCGGGTGGCGAGCGCCGGCGGCTGTACCTGCTGCGCACGCTGCTTGCCGCGCCGAATGTGCTGCTGCTCGACGAGCCAACCAACGACCTCGACATTCAGACGCTGGCGGTGCTGGAAGATTACCTCGACGAGTTTCCGGGCGCGCTGATCACCGTTTCGCACGATCGCTATTTTCTCGACCGCACAGCGGAACGACTGCTGGTGTTCGAGGGCGCGGGCGCGGTGGCGGAATACCCCGGCAACTACAGCGCCTACGCCGAGCGCCAGGAAGCTGAAAGCGCCCGCGCTGCCGCCGCCGCAAGGCCCGCGCCAGCGCCCGCGAAGTCTGCCGCACCGCCGCCCGCGCGCCCGCGCAAGCTTTCGTTTAAAGAGGCACGCGAATTGCAAGAGCTGGAAGGGACGATTGCCCAGCTCGAAGCCGAGCAAGCGCAGCTGCAAGCCGAGATCGGCACTGTGGCGGGCGACTACCAGGCGCTGCAGCGGCTGACCGCCGCGCTCGATAGCGTGAGCAGCCGGCTGGAAACGTCGTTTGAGCGCTGGAGCGTGCTGGCCGAGATTGCAGAAGGCGGCAGCTGATGACCACAACGGATACCTTGCTCAACCGCTACCGGCGCATACGCCTGCTGGGCAGCGGCGGTTTTGGCGCGGTGTATATGGCCGAGGATCTGCGCCTGGGCCGCACGGTTGCGATCAAGGAAATGGATTCGCGCAGCCTCGCGCCCGACGAGCAGGCGATCTCCGAGCAGATGTTCGAGCGCGAGGCGCGTATGCTGGCCTCGCTCGATCACCCGGGCCTGACGCGGATCTGGGATTATTTTCAGGACAATCAGCGCGCCTTTCTGGTGATGGAGTACGTTCCCGGCCATACCCTGCGCGAGGAGCTAAACCGGCGCGGCGGGCCGCTCGACGAGCCGTTTGTGATTGAATGCGCGCTGCAGCTGTGCAATGTGCTGCATTACCTGCACACGCGCCAGCCGCAGGTGATTTTCCGCGACCTGAAGCCCGCGAATGTGATGGTGGTGGCGCAGCCGGCCAGCCCGAACGGCCACGACGCTGCCGATACGCCACTGTTCCGCCTGATTGATTTCGGTATTGCGCGCATTTTCAAGCCCGAGCAGACCGGCGACACCTTAATTATTGGCACGCCAGGCTATGCGCCACCCGAGCAGTATGGCCGCGGCCAGACCGACGCGCGCAGCGATATTTACAGCCTGGGCGCGACGCTGCACCAACTCCTTTCGGGCCAGCCGCCAGCGAGCGTGCCACCGCCGCCAATTCTTTCGCTCAACCCGGCCGTTTCGCCCGCGCTGGCGCGCATCCTCACGCGCGCGACGCAGGCCGAGCCAGCCGACCGCTACCAGACCGTGGACGCAATGCGGCGCGATCTGCTGGCGCTGCGGGTGGCGAATGTTGCGCAGGCCGCCCCAATGCCACAGCCAGCACCACGGCTGGCACATAAGCCCGCGCCACGCGTGGCCACGCCCGCGCCCGATTACCAGCCGCGTGTTGCTGCGCCGCTGCCCGCGCCAGTAACCACGCCACGCCGGCCGCGCCAGGGTGCATCGCCGCTGATGCTGATTGTTGGCGTTGCGCTGCTGGGAATTATTGGGCTGGGCATGCTGGGGCTGCGCGCCTTTGGGCGGCTCAGCGGCGACGCGACGCCCCAGCCGACGGTTGCGCCCGCCGCGCGCGAGTGGACACTGCCCGGCGCGACAGGCACGATTGCGTTCGGCCAGCAGCCCGTCGGTGGCGGCGGCTTCGATATCTGGGCAGCAACGCTGGATGGCAGCACGCCGCGCCGGCTCACTAACGACCAGCGCAGCTACAGCCCGGCGTGGTCGCCCGATGGCGCGCAGCTGAGTGTGACGCACGGCAACGATATGTATGTTGGAACCGGGCAAAATCCGCTGTTTCAGCTGCTTGATCTGGGCGGGCTGACGGCGCGCTACCCGGCGTGGTCGCCCGACGGTACGCGGCTGGCGCTGGCGACGAAAAATGGCAACGAGCCCTGGCGGCTGGCGATCTATGATCTGAACAGCGGGCAGCTGAGCTTCCCCGATGCGCCCACAAACATTGGCGGGCTGGCGTGGGCACCCGGCCAGCGCCTGATATTTGCTGCGCCCAGCGCAGCCGGCCAGCCGCAGGATATTTTCATGCTCGACGCAACCGGCAGCGCCGCGAATATTACGAATACGCCCGACGCGGAAGAAGATTTGCCGGCGTGGTCGCCCGACGGCCGGCGCGTTGCGTTTACCACCAGCGCGCCCGGCGCAAGCAACCTGAACGCGCGCCAGATTGCGGTGATGAACAGCAACGGCGGCGGGCGCACGCTGCTCACGGCGGGCAGCGGGCCGCACACGGATGCGGTGTGGTCGCCCGACGGCGCGTGGATCGCGTATGTGGCGAAGGAAAATAGCCCCGACTGGCAGGTGTGGGCGATGCGCGCCGACGGCAGCGAGCCGCGCGTGCTGACCTTTGGGCCGGAGCGGAAATTCTATCTGAGCTGGGGGCCGTAGGGCAGGGGTCAGGAATCAGGGATCAGAAGCTTGATTTCGAACCGAAAGCTGCTTTGGTAAAACAACGTTTCTATACTACGATGCACCGTATTCATACCTTACTCACTCACACCATTCCACGCACGCCCGCATTTGCCACTCCTCATTTCCGCCGACACGAGTACTTTTAGCGCGTCGCAACGCCGTTTCGCGCAACTCACAATGCTTGTTTCCTTGCAGTATTGCACCTCTGGGCGCGCACACATTCTTTACCCGCGCGTAACACAGCCATCGTCATCTGATAGACACCTGACAAACTTATGATATAATCGCGCAGTCGCGACGCAGGCGACACCGTCTCCACGAGATGGTGTGAAGCTGCATAGCGCACTGCAATCGCATTTCTGCCCGCCTTCTTCCGTATTGCAGCGCTATGGTTCGCTGGCCGCCCCGAAGCGTGCCGGCCGCTCACGCTGTCGTTGAAAAGAAAGGCGTGTATGAGACAATGGTCGCACCTTGTCCGTGCCAGAACGCTAGCCTGGCTGCTAGCTCTATGTAGTATCGGCGCAACGCCGCTCGCACCCGCACAAGCCGCAACACTCCCTACCCAGATTGCTGGCACACACCTGAATACCCGCACCGCCGATGATGGCACGCTCGCGCTGGAGCCGAACGCACCACCCGCGCCCGCCGTCTATGGCGCATATTCCCACTTCGGCACCGTTCTTTCCACACCGCAGGCCTCCAGCTTTTTCTTCCAGGCGCTTCACCTTGGCTACACCGCCGACACCCCGGCTGGTAGCGCGCTGCGCATTGATGTGCGCGGCAGCGCCGACGGCCAGCGCTGGACGGAATGGGAAGTTGGCCTCGCGAATGGCGGCCGTGCCACCTTTACCCGGCCAGTGCGCTGGGCGCAATACCGCGCAACGCTGCTGGGCAACCCGCACGCGCTGCCCAGTGTGCGCGACATCGCCATAGCGCCCGAGCGCGGCTCGGCGCTGTTTAGCGCAATGGACGAGCCGGTAGCGCCAACATGGAAGCTGCGCGCCACGCGCATGGGCATGGTGGGCGGCCACACCGCCAACGGCCACCGCATCACCAAGCGCGACCATTTTGTGTCGCTGCCGTCGTGGCGCTCGCTTTCGCCCGAGGGCACCAGCCAGTACACCGTGCGAATCACCTACAACGGGCGCAGCTCGGTTGCGCCGGTGTATGATGTTGGCCCGTGGAATGTTCACGACGATTACTGGAATGCCGACCGCGAGCGTTTCAAAGACCTGCCGCAGGGCTGGCCGGAAGACCACGCCGCCTACTACGACGGCTACAACAACGGTCGCGCCGAAAAGGGGCGCGTGCGCTTCCCCACCGCCGTAGATATTGGCGATGGCGTGTGGTGGGACGACCTGGGCATCAAGGGCGACCAGGCCACGGTTGAAATTACCTTCCTGTGGATGGGGCGCGACCCGCTGGCCGAACCGCCACCGCCGCCCGCGCCGCCTGCGGAAGCTGCGCCCGCGCCTGCTCCACCGCCCGAACAGGCTGCCCCGCCGCCCGCGCCGCCTGCGGAAGCTGCGCCCGCGCCTGCTCCGCCACCCGAACAGGCTGCGCCGCCACCAGCACCGCCTGCGGAAGCCGCGCCAGCACCCGCGCCGCCGCCTGCGGAAGCCGCGCCCGCGCCACAACCTGCGCCAGAAGCAGCGCCACCACCACCACCGCCACCCGCCGAGTTCGTGCTCGACACAAAAAATGGCGGCTTCCACGCGCAAGCCGCAATTAAATGGTACGACGGGCCAAAAGGCTGCGGCACGAATGGCGCGGCGCTGTGGACCTATTCGACGCCAAACGCAGCCGAAAGCGAGAACAGCGCGGTATGGCAGCCAGCCCTGCCCGACGAAGCACTCTACGATGTGTATGTGAACATCCCAAGCTGCAAAAGCAAAAAGGCGGCAACTGCCAGCGCGCGTTACTTTGTGCGCCACCGCGACGGTACCCAGGAGATTGTGATCGACCAGGGCAAGGCGGCGGGGCAGTGGGTGTTGCTGGGGCGCTTCCCATTCCGCGCCGGCGATGGCGGCTCGGTCGAGCTGCGCGATGTGACGAACGACAGCCTGCGCACAATCTGGTTTGATGCAGTAAAATGGGTGCGCGTGCCATAACCGCTCCCCGCAACTGCACATTCACGTAGAAGCACGAGACGGCCCCGAGCGGGCCGTTTCGCCTTGAAGAAAGCGAAGATCATGCATATTCTTGTTACTGGCGGGGCCGGCTACATTGGCAGCCACACCTGCGTTGAGCTGCTGAATGCGGGCCATCGCGTCACTGTGGTGGATAACCTCGACAACAGCAAGTACACCGCCATTGCGCGCGTGCACGAGCTGGCCGGCCGCGAAGTCGAGTTCCACAAGGTCGATCTGCTCGACCGCGATGCGCTGGATGGAGTGTTTGCCGCCGCGCCAGTCGACGCGGTGATCCATTTCGCCGGCCTGAAGGCGGTGGGCGAGTCGGTGGCGAAGCCGCTGCGCTACTACCACAACAACATCACCGGCACGCTGATTCTGTGCGAGCTGATGGCGAAATATGGCGTAAAAAGCCTGGTGTTCAGCTCGTCGGCCACGGTGTATGGCGACCCGCAGCGCGTGCCGATTCACGAGGGCGACGCGCTTCAGGCGCTGAACCCCTACGGGCGCACCAAGCTGATGCTGGAGGAGATTTTGCGCGACGTGGCGGTGGCCGACCCGGAGTGGCGGATTGCGATTCTGCGCTACTTCAACCCGGTTGGCGCGCACCCCAGCGGGCGCATTGGCGAAGACCCGAACGGCATCCCGAATAATCTGGTGCCGTTTATTGCGCAGGTGGCGGTAGGCAAACTGCCCGAGCTGCGCATCTTTGGCGACGACTACCCAACGCCCGACGGCACGGGCGTGCGCGATTACATCCATGTGGTCGATCTGGCGATTGGGCACCTGAATGCGCTGAACAAGCTGGCCGAAAAGCCGGGCGTGCTGACCTACAACCTCGGCACCGGGCGCGGCTACAGCGTGCGCGAAGTGCACGCCGCCTTTGAGCGTGCCTGCGGCAAGAGCATCCCCTACCGCGTCGTGGCGCGCCGCCCCGGCGACAGCGCGGCCTGCTATGCCGACCCGGCGCTGGCGAACCAGGAGCTGGGCTGGTCGGCGGTGCGCGATATCGACGAGATGTGCGCGGATGTGTGGCGCTGGCAATCGAACAACCCGAACGGCTACGAGGAATAACTGTCTGGTTGCGGGTTGCGAGTTGCAGGTTTGCGAGTTGCAGGTTTGCAGGTTGCGGGTTGCGAGTTGCAGGTTTGCAGGTTGAAAGTTCCGGAGTTCTGCAGCATTGCGAGGCCCCGGTTCTGCGGTTCTGCGGTTCTCGGTTCTCGCCCTTCGATACGCGCTGCGCGCTACTCAGGACGAGGTTCCTGACCATATTCTGCGGTTCCTGGTTCTGCGGTTCTGCGGTTCTGCGGTTCTGCGGTTCTGCGGTTCTGCGGTTCTCGGTTCTCGCCCTTCGATACGCGCTGCGCGCTACTCAGGACGAGGTTCCTGACCCTATTCTGCGGTTCCTGGTTCTGCGGTTCTTGGTTCTGCGGTTCTGCGGTTCTGCGGTTCTCGGTTCTCGGCTCTCAGGGATCGCACTGCAAAGCCACGGGATCATCGGCGCTGGTGCGGCAGAGCGGCAGGCCAGGGTTGTCGCGTGTGAGCGCATCGGCCCAGCTGGTATCGGCAGCGGGGCTTTCGGCCAGCACGAGCGTGGGATACACAGCACGGAGGTTGGCGCGGTACCACGCAAAATCTAATAATGGATCAACCATCACCACCAGGTCGGGGCGCTGGCGGAGCGCGTAGTGCGCATACCAGACGGGGAAGGCGTCGCGATCTTCGCTGGTGAGCACGAGTGCGCCGGGCGGGGCCGCCGCCATCACGCGCTCGGCAAATTCGATTGCGCGCCGGTCGTGGCTGGCATCGACCGTGGGCAGGGTGGCGAAGGCGTGCCAGCCCGCCCAGGCCAGCAGCGCCAGCGCGGCCACGGCCGGCGCGGCGGGCCAGCGCCCGAGCCAGCGCAGCGCGGCAGCCAGCCCCAGCCCAAGCCAGATCGCGGCGATCAGAAAGGCGGGAATGAGGTAGGGGTAGGAGTCTTCGGTGTTGTAGAAGATCGCGAAGACGGCGTAGAGCAGCGCCACGGCGACGCTGAGCGCGAGCCACAGGTGCGAGCGGGCGCGGCCGTAGAGCAGGCCGAAGATCGCCAGCAGCACGCCCGCCACACCAAACTGCTCGCGCAGCAGCGCAGCCGCCGCCGCGACGCGCCCGCCCGCTTCGCTGAGCGGCAGGCCAAAGGCCAGCGGGCGGTAGATTGTGCCCGAAACGACCCACCAGAAGCCCGCGAGGTCGTGCGGGCTGCCCCAGTTGATAGGAGGGTGGGCGGCGGCGCGAATTGGCAGGTAGAGGTAGACCAGCAGACCTGCGCCGGCCCACAGGGCGCGCTCGATCACGCGGGCGCGCTCGTTGCGCCGCATGTCGGCGGCGGCGCAGGCCACGAACCACAGCGCCACCACCAGCCCCGCAGTGATATGCACGCCCATCGCCAGGCCCACCAGCAGCGCGCCGCCGCGCCGCAGCCACGCGGGTTCGGCTGCGTCGTCGCGCTGAGCGCGGGCAGATAACCACAGCGCCAGCGCGAGCAAGGCCGCGTTGACGCTATACACCTCGGGGATGACCGACTGCGACCACAGCACGGGCGCGAGGCCCAGCAGCAGCGTGGTGAAGGCAATTGCGACGCGCGCGGGCCAATTGCGCGCGCCGGGAATGAGCTCGCGCGCGGCCAGGCCCGCAAAGAGCGCGGCCAGCACGCCCCCCAGCGCCGACAGCAATGCCACGCGCCAGCCAGGATCGCCAAATGGCAGCGCCAGAAACAGCCGCGCCAGCAATAAATACGTTGGGTAGCCAGTGGGATGTGCCACGCCAAGCGTTGCCGCCGCCGCCACGAGGTCGCCGCTGTCGGCGCCGTCGTTGGCCCAGGTGATGCCGGGCGCGAGCGTGCGCGCATAGGCGAGGGCGATGATGATCGGCGGCGCGAGCACGAGGGCGCGCGCGGCGATACGCAGGGCAAGCGCAGGGCTTGCGGCAGTGGTGGGTTGGTTCATCAATATTTACAGAGCTTTGTGCAGCGGCGCTGGGTTGCATTATAGCGCGAGAAGCTGGCAGCAATTGTTTCTTGCTGTAGCTGTTTTAACCGTTGTTGCTCGGGCCGCAAGGCCGCAGGGGCTGCCCGCCCCTGCACCCCGGCCAGGGCTTTCGCCCTTGGAACCTAACTATTAGGATCTGTACCTGTTATACCGCTTGTTGCTCGGGCCGCAAGGCCGCAGGGGCTTCCCGCCCCTGCACCCCGGCCAGGGCTTTCGCCCTTGGAACCCAAATTTTGTGTGGTCGGACACAACAACGATTGTGTGTCATGCCTCTGTTGTGCTTGCCGATGGCAGCATATGATTTGAGATGTACCACTTTCAATAGTTGTTGCTCGGGCCGCAAGGCCGCAGGGGCTGCCCGCCCCTGCACCCCGGCCAGGGCTTTCGCCCTTGGAACCTAACTATTAGAATCTGTACCAGTTATAACGCTTGTTGCTCGGGCCGCAAGGCCGCAGGGGCTGCCCGCCCCTGCACCCCGGCCAGGGCTTTCGCCCTTGGAACCTAACTATTAGGATCTGTACCAGTTATAACGCTTGTTGCTCGGGCCGCAAGGCCGCAGGGGCTTCCCGCCCCTGCACCCCGGCCAGGGCTTTCGCCCTTGGAACCCAAATTTTGTGTGGTCGGACACAACAACGATTGTGTGTCATGCCTCTGTTGTGCTTGCCGATGGCAGCAAACGACCAGAGAGGTACACAACTATACAAGCTTGTATTGCAAATCTCGTCTGATGCCTTGCCCACATCCACAACGGAGGCATGAGCACGAGCATCGTACACGCGAACCACGCTCTTTGCGGGTCCAGGGACGCAGTCCCTGGTGCGGGTGCAGGGGCGGCAGAGCCCCTGCCGCTCGCCGCGCAGGCGACACCACGCACCCCTGAACGCATGAGTGTTTCTCGTCTGATGCCTTGCCTCCGTTGTGCTTGCCGATGGCAGCAAACGACCAGAGAGGTACACAACTATACAAGCTTGTATTGCAAATCTCGTCTGATGCCTTGCCCACATCCACAACGGAGGCATGAGCACGAGCATCGTACACGCGAACCACGCTCTTTGCGGGTCCAGGGACGCAGTCCCTGGTGCGGGTGCAGGGGCGGCAGAGCCCCTGCCGCTCGCCGCGCAGGCGACACCACGCACCTCTGAACGCATGAGTGTTTCTCGTCCGATGCCTTGCCCACATCCACAACGGAGGCATGAGCACGAGCATCGTACACGCGAACCACGCTCTTTGCGGGTCCAGGGACGCAGTCCCTGGTGCGGGTGCAGGGGCGGCAGAGCCCCTGCCGCTCGCCGCGCAGGCGACACCACGCACCTCTGAACGCATGAGTGTTTCTCGTCTGATGCCTTGCCTCCGTTGTGCTTGCCGATGGCAGCAAACGACCAGAGAGGTACACAACTATACAAGCTTGTATTGCAAATCTCGTCTGATGCCTTGCCCACATCCACAACGGAGGCATGAGCACGAGCATCGTACACGCGAACCACGCTCTTTGCGGGTCCAGGGACGCAGTCCCTGGTGCGGGTGCAGGGGCGGCAGAGCCCCTGCCGCTCGCCGCGCAGGCGACACCACGCACCTCTGAACGCATGAGTGTTTCTCATCCGATGCCTTGCCCACATCCACAACGGAGCCATGACAACGAGCATCTCGCACGCCGAGCAAGCTCTTTAAGGGGTCTGGGGCAGTTGCCCCAGCGGCGAGGTGCAGGAGGTCGGCGGCGGCCTCTTGCCGCAGAGCGCGAGGGCGCGTAGCCCTCGCAAAAGTCTCTTTCGCAGGGAACGGGGCCGCGCAGGCCACAAAGCCCCCCAACGACCAATGGGCTACCCAACACGGGCAGCCCACCAGCCACAAGCTGCGTAAAAGCTACTTATCGCGCTTGTATGTCACCGTCACCGTCGAAGAGTTATTCTTCGTGTTCGGGTCTTTGGTCAGCGAACTCACCGAGGCGGTATTGCTGATCTTGCCCTTGAAATTATCGGGCTCAACATCCACCCGGATCGTGATCGTCACCGACTTGCCGGCACCCAGCGTGCCAATTTTGCATGTGACGATCTGGCCATACTTGCAACCAGGCCCCCGCACGTACTCCAGCTCGAAACGCTTCGAGAGTTGATCGACAACGAGCACTTTCTCAGCCGCGATCTTCGAGTTGTTCTTTACCGTGATGGTAAAGATGTAGTCGTCGGAGTGCTTCACGCTGCTAACCGTTTTTTTGATCGAAAGATCCGCTTCTTTGCACGGCACTGTGCTTTTCTTGCAGGTTTCTTTCTTGTCAAACAGCGGGGCTAGCCAGCTCACCGGTGCCACTGCATTCCCTGGCGCGCTTGCCCATGCGGCCGGCGCTACCACAAGGGCCAGCGCGAAAGCCGCCGAGAAGAGCACCAGCAGCCGCTTGAGTTTTGTGCTTAGATGAAGCTGCATTGAGAGTCCCTCCTTGAATCGATGTTTCCATTTCTGTTCTGATGATACGCTACAGTTTTCCAGTTCTTTTCGGTGATTACACTATCGGGTGCCCTCCTTCGCCTGCCGGGCAGGCCTGCTGCTGGGAGTTGATATACAATCTGGCCAGCACAGTCTCCGGCCCGGCGAGCAGCGCATAGCGCCCAGGCTGTGCAAGCAGCCCCAGGGCGTGCCACAGCACGCGCAGGTCGGCAGTGAGCGACCAGGTGCGGACGTAGTGCAGATCGAGGTGCAATTGCACCGGCGCGATCTGCGCCATCGAGCTGTGCCCGGCTTGCAGGGCGGCCGAGCCGCCACGCGCAACGAGCAGGGCCAGCAGCGCGGGGCTGCACAGGCCAGGGCGCATCGCCAGCAGGTGCCGCAGGGCCGGCACGCCGCGATGCAGGCGCTCGGGCGCGAGCGGGCGCGGGCCAACGATGCTCATATCTCCAATCAGGACGTTCAGCAGCTGCGGCAGGTTCGCCAGCAGCGCTGCATAGATGCTGATACTCGCGAATGGCAGGCGGAGGTAGTACAATGTAAACACACGGCCGCCGCGCCCAAGCCGCTGCGCCCGCGCCAGCCGTGGGCCGCGCCCTTGCAGCGCCAGCACGGCAGTGGCAGCGGCCACGGCTAGCAGCGCCACCGGCAGCGCCACCAGGGTCAGGGTGATGTCGAGTGTTCGTTTCACCAGTTTGTTCCTCCGTGGAGTGTGCCGTGCCGCGCTACCTGATCGTTTGCGCTAGTGCGCTTTCAGCGCAGGGGTTAGGGGTCAGCGGTATTAGAAAAGCGATCTTGAAATCAGGGAAGAATTTCTGCAGTGTTAATAGCAAATGCGGATGAACACTTCCCAGCACTGAGCTTCCAGGAAGCTCAAGCCAGTGTTACTTCAGCCTGATACTCACATTAGCTTCCTGGAAGCTTGCCCTTGTATAAAAGAGCTTAGTTTCCAGATTAATAAGTACGCTGGAAAATACTTTTCCTTGCGCTCGGCTTCCAGGAAGCTCAAGCCAGTGTTACTTCAGCCTGATACTCAGATGAGCTTCCTGGAAGCTTGCCCGTTGTAGAAACGAACGTTCCTTCCAGCGTAAGCACCAAACCCCATCCCCCATCCCCCAGACCCGACGCTACAATGTTTCTAGACGGCGCTAAGATGTTTCTAGAGTACGCTAAGATGTTTCTAGACGGCGCTAGAATGTTTCTGGGGCGGCCATGTGCCGTGTTCTTCGGCTGGGCCGCCCGCTTTGGCCGCGCCACCCCCCGGCTGGCGCGCTTTTGCGCCTGGGCCGCCCGCCCGGGTGCCGGGCGAGCGGCCCGACTGGGTGTGCGTGCCCGGCCCGAGCGCCCGCCATGCCGCTGTGTGTGTGTCTTGCGGGCGCTACAATGTTTCTGGGCAGCGCTACGAACATATTTGAGCCCGCAAGATTGTTTCTAGGGCATTTCGATGTACGATTTTGGATTTACGATTGCGCTGAGGCGCGCCGCATTCCCTCACCCCCAAACCGCTGGCCCACAAGCCCCTGCGCGTTCACGCGCCCTGGCGCCGTGCCACCGCATCCGCCGCGCCGACTGCCTTCATTTCGAGCACCGGGGCGGCCTCGCCGCGCACCAGCTGCCACAGCATAGCCACCATCTCGTCGGTGCGCTGCTTCAGGGCCAGCTCGATCAGGTAGGCTGCCTGGGCGGGCACGCCTGCCAGGCCCGGCGCGTAGTGACTTTGGATGCGGAACAGCTTGGGATGGTTGGTTGGGTCGCGCAGCTCGTCGTCCGCCGTCAGCTCTTCGTGCATCTTCTCGCCAGGGCGCATGCCCGTGTAGCGAATTGGGATATCGCTGCCGGGGCGCAGCCCACGCAGGCGAATCAGCTTGTGCGCCAGCTCTTCGATCCGCACCGGCTGGCCCATGTCGAGCATAAAAATATCGCCGCCGCGCGTCATAGTCGCCGCTTCGATCACCAGGCTTACTGCTTCGGCAATGCTGATGAAGAAGCGCGTCATCGCCGGCTCGGTGATCGTCACCGGGCCGCCAGTGTCGATCTGGCGCACAAAGGTTGGTACCACGCTGCCACGGCTGCCCAGCACATTGCCAAAGCGCACGCCCGTGAACAGTGTGCGGTGCGCGCCGCCTTCGTGCTGCGCGGCGCTGGCCATCATCAGCAGCTCGCCGACACGCTTGGTGGCACCCATGATCGACGAAGGATTGACGGCTTTGTCGGTTGAGATGAACACAAAGCGCTCGGCACGGAAGCGCTGCGCCAGCGCGGCCAGGTTGGCGGTGCCGCTGACATTCACGCGCACCGCTTCGTCGGGGTAGTATTCCATCATGGGCACGTGCTTGTAGGCGGCCACGTGGAAGACGACCTGCGGCGCAAAGTGGCGAAAGACCTGCTCCATGCGCGCCGCGCTGGTAACATCCGCCACCACCTGGCGGGCACGCGCGCGCTGCTCGTCGGGCAGGGCGATGAACAGATCGTGGACGCCGGTTTCGTTGTTGTCGAGCATCAGCAGCTCGCGCGGGCCGAGCGCCAGCAGCTGGCGGCACAGCTCGGAGCCGATCGAGCCGGCCGCGCCAGTGACAAGCACGACTTTGCCGGCAATAATGTCGCGGCAGGCTTCGGCATCCACCGCGCACATCTCGCGGCCCAGCAGGTCTTCCGGGCTGATATCGCGCAGCGGCAGGGCGCGCTCGACTTCTTCGGGCGAGCCAAGAAAGCGCGGCAGCATCTTCACCTGCGCGGGCGTGTCGAGGCAGAGCGCCAGCAGCTCGGTGAGCGATGGGCCAGTGATCGAGTGAATGGCGATGACGATCAGGCTGACGCCATGCTCGGCCACCAGCGCCGGGATGTCGTGGCGCTTGCCAAGCACGGTTGCGCTGTGCAGGCGCAAAAACAGCTTGCTCGGGTCGTCGTCGACAAAGCCGGCGATCTCGTAGGCCTCGTTGGAGGCACGCAGCTGGCGGGCGACGATGTTGCCGGCCTCGCCCGCGCCAACGATCAGCACGCGGCGGCGGCTGGGGTGGGCCATGGCGCGCTGGACGCGGGCCAGCATGCCGCGCAGCAAACGCTCGCGGTAGCGCACCACTACAAAACCGGCGGTGGCAAAAATCCCGCCCAGGCCGACGACGCTCAACGGCAGCGGGCGGCTGACGCCCAGCAGCAGGCTGAGCATGATCAGCAGCAGCGTGTTTGCCGCGCCTGCCCCGCCAATCGCCACCACCTCGCTGGCACTGGTGTAGCGCCAAACATAGCGGTATAAGCCGAATACGAGATTTGAAAATATAAAGGTGACGATGATGAAAGGCACCATAAGACCCAGCGCAAGCATATCTTCAAAGGGGATCTGGCCGTCGAAGCGAAACAGCAGCGCCGCCCAGAAGCCAGCAGATATGCCGAGCGCATCAAGAAGAATCAGCGAGATTGCCGAAGGCGCAACAATCAGCGAGATTGCTGAAGGCGCAACCATTTTTCGTGGAAGGTGGCTCATAGTTCTAAACCCTTTGTGCGAAGCATGGCCCGGCCGGGCTGCTAATCGCGCTACTGATGCTCGTTCGCTATGCTGTGCTGCAGCTCGTGGCCGGGGCTACCTGTAGCAGGCTGCTGTTGGCAGGATGCAGAAGGCAGCTGCATTTTCTGCAATACAGCGGGGTCTCGCTGCTGGCTGAGTGGCCAACTGTTCTGCAAACCGCTGTAAGACATTGAAGACTTTTGCGAAGACGAAAGCACATTTTTATGGGCGCGCGATCCTATCGAGGCGTGGGAGCATGATGGAGTGTTTGGGTATAGCTTATCTGGCAGCGCGTTTCGCTGTGCCCAGCACACACTCCTATGGCCTGAGCGCTACATTGCGCTGCCGCGAAACTCTTCCGCCGTCGCATGGCCCGACTGGCTGATCCCTTCGCGCGCCAGCACTTTGAACACGGTCAGCAGAATGATTTTGAGATCGACCCAGAGCGACTGATGATCGACGTACCACAGATCGAGCAGGAACTTCTGATCCCATCCCAGCGTATTGCGGCCGTTGATCTGCGCCCAGCCGGTCAGGCCGGGCAGCACGGCGTGGCGGCGCATCTGCTCGGGGGTGTAGCGCTCAAGGTACTGCATCAGCAGTGGGCGCGGGCCGATCAGGCTCATTTCGCCGCGAACGACATTCAGCAGCTCGGGCAGCTCGTCGAGGCTGGTGCTGCGCAGAAAGCGCCCCAGCGCCGTCAGGCGCTCGGCGTCGGGCAGCAGGTTGCCATCGGCATTGCGCGCATCGGTCATGGTGCGGAACTTCAGCAGCATAAATGGCTGGCCGTTCAGGCCGGGGCGCTGCTGGCGAAACAGGATGGGCGCACCAATGCGCAGGCGCACCAGCAGGGCCACGGCAAGCAGCACCGGAGCAAGAACGATCAGGGCCGGAATGGTGATACACAGGTCGAGCAGGCGTTTGGTGGCGTGATGGTGCATGGCCAGACTCCTCAAAGCAATTTCTTTTCGGAACATTTCTGCGAAGGCAGCTCGTAACAACTGGGCATTCGGTGATGGGTTTAATCTATCATTCCGCATTGGGTAGCCCTTCGGTAGATATTAGTCGGCGTTCATTTACTACCGGGCATCAATGTGACAGCGCGCTTATACAGCAGGGGGAGCGAGGCGTGCGCCGGCGGGGATATGCGCCTAACGAGCGCCTGCGCAATGCGGCTTCTGGCGCATCGGAGTGCGACATGCGCAAAATGATGCATGCAGGGGCAGGTGGCCCGTTGGGTCGGGCATAGTTCTTTACTCTCATTTCCATATAGGCGTGCTGTCCTATATGCAGGTGGGATCATTGTGTGATAGCCAGAGGAGAATGCTATTAGGTATAGTATGCCCACGTCTACAGTGAGTAGGCGACCGTTTTCACCCCTTATGGATAGGAGCGTTAGTCTATGAGCACAAACCCAAAGTACCGGCTGCCGGCTTCAACCCTGGAGGCGGATCGCGAGGCGCTTCTGGCGCTGGAGGAGCTGGAGGACTACCAGCCCGTGAACCCGAACCACCGCGCCGAGGCTTTGCGCGCGTTCGAGCAGCGGCTGCGCCAGACTGAGGAAGAAGAGGTGCGCACGCAGAAACGGCTGAACACGGTGCGCGACGATGTGGTGGATGCGGGCTGGGCGTTCCATAATGCGATTATGGGCGCGAAGGCGCAGGTTTCGGCGCAGTATGGCAACGACTCGAATGCGATTCAGTCGATGGGTTTGAAGAAGCGCTCGGATCGGAAACGCACGCCGCGCCGCCCGCTTGCGTCGCCGAAGGGCGAGTAGAGGCTGGGCGCTCTGGCCGAGGCCCGGCCAGGGACAGGGTCGTGGAGGATTGAGATGGATTGTCATTGGGGCGCAGCATGCTGCGCCCTTGTTGTGTCTTCTGGTGTGGGTGGGCGCTTTGTTTCCGCTCCACGCTGGTGTGATTCTTTTTGCGGGGCGCTTTGTTTCCGCTCCGCGCTGGTGTGATTCTTTTTGCGGGGCGCTTTGTTTCCGTGCCCCGGATTGGCCGCCTCCACAGGCTGGTGTGATTCTTTTTGCGGGGCGCTTTGTTTCCGCTCCGCGCTGGTGTGATTCTTTTTGCGGGGCGCTTCGCCCCCGTGCCCCCGACCGGTGGAACCCTTGCCGGTTCCCCCGGACCCCCTCCGGCAAATTATCCCGGTATCATCCTCTACGCTTGTTTCGCATGCCTCGCGGCGAATGATGTGCAGGTTTGCGCAACCTGAAACACGTGAGCATCCTGAGTAACGCGAAGCGTGTATCGAAGGGTGCGAGCGTTCTGCGCCCCCTCTGGCAAATTATCCCGGTATCATCCTCTACGCTTGTTTCGCATGCCTCGCGGCGAGTGATGTGCAGGTTTGCGCAACCTGAAACACGTGAGCGTCCTGAGTAACGCGAAGCGTGTATCGAAGGGTGCGAGCGTTCTGCGATCCTCTTCTGGCAAATTATCCCGCTATCATCCTCTACGCTTGTTTCGCATGCCTCGCGGCGAATGATGTGCAGGTTTGCGCAACCTGAAACACGTGAGCGTCCTGAGTAACGCGAAGCGTGTATCGAAGGGTGCGAGCGATCTACGCCCCCCTCCGGCAAATTATCCCGGTATCATCCTCTACGCTTGTTTCGCATGCCTCGCGGCGAATGATGTGCAGGTTTGCGCAACCTGAAACACGTGAGCATCCTGAGTAACGCGAAGCGTGTATCGAAGGGTGCGAGCGTTCTGCGATCCTCTTCTGGCAAATTATCCCGGTATCATCCTCTACGCTTGTTTCGCATGCCTCGCGGCGAATGATGTGCAGGTTTGCGCAACCTGAAACACGTGAGCATCCTGAGTAACGCGAAGCGTGTATCGAAGGGTGCGAGCGTTCTGCGACCCTTTCTGGCAAATTATCCCGCTATCATCCTCCACGCTTGTTTCGCATGCCTCGCGGCGAATGATGTGCAGGTTTGCGCAACCTGAAACACGTGAGCATCCTGAGTAACGCGAAGCGTGTATCGAAGGGTGCGAGCGTTCTGCGACCCTTTCTGGCAAATTATCCCGGTATCATCCTCCACGCTTGTTTCGCATGCCTCGCGGCGAATGTTTTGTGTCTTTATTATGCGAAATGCTTGCTTCTTTAGCCGCATCCTGCCCTTCTCGCCCGTTGCCGGCGCTTGGCACAACGGAGGCATATTCTCTATTTTCTGCTTTTTGCGGGGCGCTTTGTTTCCGCTCCGCGCTGGTGTGATTCTTTTTGCGGGGCGCTTCGCCCCCGCTCCACGGATTGGCCGCCTCCACAGGCTGGTGTGATTCTTTTTGCGGGGCGCTTCGCCCCCGTGCCCCCGACCGGTGGAACCCTTTGCCGGTTCCCCCGGACCCCCTCCGGCAAATTATCCCGGTATCATCCTCTACGCTTGTTTCGCATGCCTCGCGGCGAATGATGTGCAGGTTTGCGCAACCTGAAACACGTGAGCATCCTGAGTAACGCGAAGCGTGTATCGAAGGGTGCGAGCGTTCTGCGACCCCTCCGGCAAATTATCCCGCTATCATCCTCCACGCTTGTTTCGCATGCCTCGCGGCGAAAGATGTGCAGGTTTGCGCAACCTGAAACACGTGAGCATCCTGAGTAACGCGAAGCGTGTATCGAAGGGTGCGAGCGTTCTGCGCCCCCCTCCGGCAAATTATCCCGGTATCATCCTCCACGCTTGTTTCGCATGCCTCGCGGCGAATGTTTTGTGTCTTTATTATGCGAAATGCTTGCTTCTTTAGCCGCATCCTGCCCTTCTCGCCCGTTGCCGGCGCTTGGCACAACGGAGGCATGACCCGCTCGCTTTTCATTTGAGACGGCATTCTTTTAGGGGTCCGGGGCAACGCCCCGGCGGTGGGGTTGTTAGGGGCGGGCGGCCGCCCCTAACCGCGGGGTACGGGGCCGCGCAGGCCCCGCCAGCATAGCGTGCGAGGGGTACGGGGCCGCGCAGGGTGGTGGGCGGACACACAGGTCCGCCCAGACAACCCAAACGCGGGGTACGGGGCCGCGCAGGGTGGTGGGCGAACACACAGGTCTGCCCAGACAACCCAAAGGCGGGGAATGGGGCTGCCCAAGCCCCAACCCATCACCTACGAAGCCAATACGCGCCGCAGGCAACCCACCACATACTCCACTTCATCCTCCGTCATCACCCCCGAGAAGGGCAGCGCCAGCGACACATCGCCCAATTCCTCGGTGACGGGAAAATCGCCGCGCCGGTAGCCGAAGCTGTTCATATAGAAGGGCTGCAGGTGAATGGGCGTGAAGTAGGGTCGGCTGGGGATACCCTGCTCGGCCAGCTGCCGCAGCACCGTGTCGCGCTCGGCGGGGCGGCGGATGCGCACCACGTACACAAACCAGCTCATGCGGGTGGTGCTGGGCGCGACCCAGGGGCGCTCGACCAGCTCAAGATCGGCCAGGCGCTGGTTGTACCATTCGGCCACCTGCGCGCGCCTGGCCAGCAGCTCGTCGATGCGGCCAATCTGCACCAGGCCGAGCGCCGCGCTCAGCTCGTCGAGGCGGTAGTTGTAGCCCAGGCGCGTGTGGTTCAGCCATGCGTCGAAGACATCGCGGCCCTGGTTGCGCAGCGAGCGGAACAGGTTCGCCCATTCCTCGCTGGCGGTGACGATCATGCCGCCTTCGCCGGTCGTCATCTGCTTGTTGGGGTAGAAGGCGAACACCGCAGCGTCGCCAAGCGTGCCGGCGCGGCGGCCCCGGTAGTCGGCGCCGATCGCCTCGCAGGCATCTTCGATGATCGCCAGGCCGTGCTGGCGCGCAGTCGCGATGATCGGGTCCATGTCGGCGGGCTGGCCAAAGGCGTGCACCGGCAGGATGGCCTTAGCCGGCCGCAGCGCGCCCGCAGCCTCGCGCAGGGCCGGCGGCAGCCAGCGCGCAGCCGCAGCGCCGCCGCGCGCAAGCGCAGCGGCGGCCTCGGCCACCAGCGCAGGGTCGATGTTGCCGGTGGCAGGGTCGACATCGACAAACAGCGGCAGGCCGCGCTCGTACAGGATGCTGTTGGCCGAGGCGATGAACGAGAACGGCGAGGTGATCACTGGGTCGCCGTCGGCCACGCCGGCCGCGATCATGCACAGGTGCAGGCCGCTGGTGCCCGAGTTGACGCCCACGCCGTGCGCGGTGCCGGTGTAGGCGGCCAGCGCGCGCTCGAAGGCGGTGATCTGCGGGCCGATGCTTAGCGCGGGCGAGTGCATCACCGCATTCACGGCGGCGATCTCGGCGTCGGTGAGGTCGGGGGAAGACATGGCGATATTCATAGATATTCTCATTTCTGCTGGTAGCGGATGATCCGAGCTGGCACGCCAACCGCCACGGCATGGTCTGGGAGATCGGCGTGGACAACGGCGCCCGCGCCAGCGATAGCCCACGCGCCAATGCGGCGCTGGGGCATAACGGTTGCGCCAATTCCAATAAACGCGCCTTCACCAACTTCTACATCGCCACCAAGATGTGATCCTGGCGCGATATGGGCGTGATCGCCTATGCGATTATGGTGATCGATGCTGCTGGCAGTATTCAGGATGACATTGGCACCAACTAGAGCGCCAGGGTTTACGATCGCGCCGGCGCAGAGTGTGGTGCCTGGGCCGATCTGGGCGCTGGGTGCGATGATAGCGCTGGGGTGGCGCGCAATGGCAAAGCGTTCGCCCTGCTGGCGAAAGCGCTCGTAGAGTGTGCGCCGCGCCCCATTTGCGCCAATTGCAACAAGAATTGATTCGTGGGGCACCAGGGCGAGGTCGGAAATTGTGCCAAGCACCGGCAGGCCAAGTAATTCGTGATGCTGAAGCTCAGGATTATCGTCAAGAAACCCTTGAGGCTCGACTGACTCGCCGCTATCGCGCATGCGCAGGAGGATATCGGCCACAACCTGCGCATGCCCGCCGGCACCAATAATAATAACTCGCTGCGTCATTCTACAGAACCGATTATGAGGGCGTAGCAATGCGGCGAATTAGATTGGTAAATGCCTGTGATTGCTCGGCACGATCGAAGTGTTCAACCACGTAGCTACGCGCTGAACGCCCCATCTCTTGTGCGGTGTCCGGCTGTTCGGCAAGCTGCGCCACAGCATCGGCTAAGGCCCGAGCATTGCCGGGCTGAACAAAAACACCGCCCTTCGCCGCTTCGATTACATCACGAATCACGCCATCAATGCCAAGAATAGTCGGGCGTGCCGCCGCCATGTAATCAAACACTTTGTTTGGGTAGGTTGTGCGAAACATAGGAATATCTTGAAGCGTGGCAAGGCAGGCATCAGAAGCAGCGAGAATACCGGCCATCTCGGATTTGGGCCGCGAGCCGGCAAATGTCACATTGCCAAGATTGCGGGCCTGTACGCTCGCTTCAAGGTTAGAGCGTTCTTTTCCATCGCCAACCAACAGAAAGTGGATATTGGCTTTATTCTTCAATAGCTCGGCTGCCTTCAAGATAGTTGGTATATCGTTCGCCAGGCCAAGCGCGCCAGCGTAGGTAACAATAAATTTGCCATCAAGCTGCAAGCTGCTGCGCACCTGTGCGCCCTGATCGTCAGGGTCAAACATGGATGGATCGACGCCATTTGCGATCAATGTGATCTTGCTTGCGCGAATGCCCTTGCTGATTAAGTAATCGCGATACGCTGGCGAATTCACAAGCAGGTGATTGGCCCGAGCATAGAGGAAATTTTCGAGCAGCCGCGCCCCGAAGATGAGCAGCGGGTTGGTGAGCACACCCATGCCAATTGCGAATTCAGGCCAGAGGTCGCGTATTTCGAGCAAGAACGGGCGGCGGCGCAAAACTGCGACAATCCAGGCCGACAAAGCTTGAAAAATAGGTGGTGTTGTGCCAATAACAAGATCAACCGGGCCGGCGCGCAGGCCAGCCACTACCGAAGTGAGCATGAAGCTCAGAAATGCTACCACCCGCCAGATAAAGCTACGATGAAGCGAGGGGTAGGTATAGGCGCGCAACACGCGCACACCAGCAATATTCTCTTCAGCAACCAGTTTTTTGCGCCCGGTAGCGGTGCGCTGGCCTGTTAAGTAACTTTGGTCGCTTGCAACGATCGTGAATGCGTGGCCCTGATTAACACAATGCCGGGCCAGCTCGTAATGGCGCGTGCCGCCTGGCTCATTTGGCGAAACAAAAGCCTGATGAATTAAAAGTGTTCGCATTGTCGTTCTCATTTTCATTGTACGAAGTGTTCAACAAAAGCAACATTCATTAATGGTTTGCTCAAATCATTCGACCACGTAACCTGGGCGTGCTGTTTTTGATCTCGAATATGAAGTGTCGTTCCCTGGGCGTGAACCTCCTCTTGCATTGGGCTAAAGATCGTCCAAAATACCATTGCGCGAGCTTCCGCACTGCTATCGAACGAGAGCGCCGGCTTGCGCGTGTAATAGTAGGGCGACCACCAGCCACGCGGGCTGTGTTCGTCGGCGCGAACCAGTGTTGGTTGGGCTGCGGCGCTTGCGCCGAACTGGATGTGGCAGGCAGCAGCGCCCGTGTTCAGCTCAAGCCGGCCAGCAGACGCATCCCAAACGTGTGGAAGATCGGCAAAAAGCCAGTGCAGCCTGTACCGATGCGCTTCGCTGCTGGCGAGCGCATCGAGCACAAGCCAGCGGTCGCCGCCGAGGTTCAGAATACAGCGGCGATGCCGTGCCGCAGCATTCAAACGCCGGTAGCCATCGTGCTCGCCTTCCCACACCGTTACTGTGCCACCCGGTAATTGGCGCTGTGGGTACACTGTCGATGTTAGCCAGGGCGACCAAAGAAATTTGCCGATCTGATCCATCTGATCGCGATCATCGACAGTGACGGTGTTGTGGTAGCGCGTGTGTGCCAGCTCATTGTTCCAGGGCGCGGGCGCGTTGTAGCTGTAGGTGCCGGGATCGAGCGTCACTTGCTGGCCGCACCAAAAGATATTGGTGTGCAGCATATCGGCCTGCCCGGGCCGATCGCGCAGTGTTGCAGCGCGCACAAAGGCAAAGCTGTGCGCAGCGCGCAGGGTGTAATAGCCGCCACTTGTAGCCTGGAGATCGGTGCGTGCCGGCGCATCGAGCGGGGCTTGTAATGCCTTTGCGCCAAACATCCACAGCAGGCCCTCGTCCCACGCGCCTGGCCCATAGGTTCGCTTGCCGCTTGCCAGGTAGCGCGCCGCCTGGATAACCGGCCGAAAATCGCTGTAATCACAATTATCGAGCGGCAGAACCAGCGCGCCATCGTTGTGCCCATAGTTTGGCACCAGTCCGCTTGATTCATCCTGAAGCTGGTAGAGCAATTCGGCGGACCGGCCAAGCCGCGCCCGCAGCTCGTCGCTCAATGAATCGTGCAGGCAATCGCCCAGGCCAACCGCCCAGATATAGTCGTGCAGCATGAGCCGGTGGTAGTTCAGCGAGTGTTGAATAAACGCGCCATCGTCATAGATCAGCTCGCGCCCAAGCGCTTCGAGCACGTCGCGGCCTTTTGTGCGCCATTCGGCAGCGCCGCGCAGCTCGGGAAACAGCGCGCCAATGGTCCACAAGCCAAGCCCTTCACTGATACCGTGATTATTGCGCTGGCTCAGGGCATAGCTTAGGTTCGCCGCAATGCGCTGGCCCGATACGGCAACCATCTGCGCCAGGGTTGCAACGCGCGTTGCGCTGCTTGCTGCGGCATGGAGAAAGCCATACAGGCCGAAACACCAGGCCATAACACGCAAGCTTGTTTCCTGGCCACATTTCCAGTTTGGCCCAATCTGTGGCGGGTTATGCGCGCGCCAATCTTCAAGCAATTGCCAGAACAGTTCGGCGTACTGTTCGTCGCCGGTGCGCCAATAGGCCCGCACCAGTGCGTAGGTAAAACCAAAGCGGCTCGGCTCCCAAATCACTTTGATATCGCCGCTGCTAAAGTCGCTGATCTGGCTCCAGTGTTGCTCGGCAGCGATGCGCTGGCCGGTAAAAGGGTTTGTGTGCCAATCTGGTGGGCATCCAACTTCGGCCGATTCGTGTTCGAAGTAGCGCAATCTGCCCGCTGCCAGCTCGGCACCGATCTGCTGCGGCGTTGTTGTTTGATCGTCCCACTGGGCAAATAGCGGCCCAAACTCGGCGCGCTGTGCGGCATCAAAAAAGAAGCCTGGGGCGTGCGTACGCCGATATTCCACATATGCTTGCGGCTGCGCAAGCTCGGGCCGGCTTAGTAGCTCGGCTAGGGGAATATCGTCCCACGCAACGGTTGGTGTGCGGCGGCGCAGCGCGCCTGTACGCAGCTGCGCAGCATAACCAATGCGGTACGCCAGCCAGCGCGGGCCAAGCTGGCGCACTGCCTGGAATGCGTGCAGGGCAGAACGTGTCATAGTTGCACAACCAGGTCGGCAATACGCTCGCTGGCGTGGCCATCCCACAGCGGCGGGATGGCGCCTTCAGCCACACCACTTTCGAGAATACGGGTGGCTTCCTCGCGCAGCAGGTTCATATCCTGGCCCACCAGCTTGTTTGTGCCAATTGCAACCGTGATCGGGCGCTCGGTGTTTTCGCGCACCGTCAGGCATGGAATCCCCAGAAAGGTTGTTTCTTCCTGAATGCCGCCCGAATCGGTTACGACCAGCGTGGCGTAGCGCTGCAACGCCAGGAAATCGAGGTAGCCGACCGGATCGACCAGCCGCAGCTGGGGGTTGCGCAATTCGATGCCCAGGCTGTGCAGGCGCTGGCGCGTGCGGGGATGCACCGGGAAAATCACCGGGATCTGCGCCGCCAGATCATCCAGCGTGCGGGCAATTGCGCCCAGCATTTCGGGGTGATCGACATTCGAGGGGCGGTGCAGTGTCACAAGCATATACGGCTGCACCGCGCCGGCCTGCGCTTCGAGCTGCAGGCGCTGCTGCAAGGCTGGCCAGCCAGCCTCGGCTTGCGGCAGCAGGCGCACCAGCGTATCGATCATCACATTGCCAACCATGTGGATCTTCTCGCGCGCAACGCCTTCGCGCAGCAGGTTGACATCGCCGTCTTCCGAGGGTGTAAACAGCACATTGGCGATCTGGTCGGTCATCAGGCGGTTGATCTCTTCTGGCATGGTGCGATCAAACGAGCGCAGCCCAGCCTCGACATGGCCCACCGGAATATGGAGCTTGGCGCACACCAGCGCGGCGGCCACGGTTGAGTTGATGTCGCCATACACCAGCACCAGGTCGGGCCGCTGGGTCTGCACAAACTCTTCAAAACGCATCATGACATGGGCGGTTTGCACGGCGTGCGAACCCGAGCCAACTTCAAGATTGACATCGGGGTGTGGCATGCCAAGCTGCTGAAAAAATACATCCGACATGCTTGCATCGTAGTGCTGGCCGGTATGAACCAGCAGCTGGCGGACGTTCGGTTTGCGCTGGAGGGCGGCGAGCACCGGCGCGGCTTTCATAAAGTTCGGGCGGGCACCAACAACATGGACGATCTGCTGCATTGTTATTCCTCATCGATCAGGACAGGCTCGCCATTTGCAAGGCTGCGCTGTGCTGCTAGGGTTGTACGAGTCGAACGGACAATATCATCGAACGCGATTGGAAGCGGGCCGCGCTGAGCGAGGCAGTTGATCAGCGCCTGCCACTCAGCCTGGTGCCCCTTATCCTGGCGCAGGCGCGCCACCCGATCGGTGGCTTTGCCACCCTGGCGAATGCGGAGGGTGCGGTAGTCGTCGAGCCGGGCCGAAAGGCCGCCACCAAACACCTCCAGGCATTCTTTGCCGAAGCCTTTATCGCCATTGGCAACATAGGTGATCGTGCTGAGCGAGCCATTGGCAAACTCAAGCGTGATCAGCAGGTTATCTTGTGCATAGCGGCCGTTGTCGGGCAGGGCGCGAGTTGTTACGCGGTGTGGGGTGCTGCCAGCCAGGTGGATCAGCAGATCGATGAAGTGGCATCCTTCGCCCAGCAGGCGGCCGCCGCCTTGTTTTGGATCGTGGGTCCAGTGTTGCAGCGGAATATAGCCAGCGTTTACCCGGTAGTTCAGCACCAATGGCTCGCGAATGCGATCAAGCTGCTGCTTCAGCTCTACCACAAAGGGCGCGAAGCGCCGATTAAAGCCCACCATAAGCACGGGAGCGCCACGACCATCCTGGCTGCCCCGCTCGCTGGCTGCCCGGTACGCAAGCTCGATCGCGCCCAGCTCATCGTTGGTTAAGCACAGCGGCTTTTCAACAAACACATGCTTGCCGCCCGCCAGCGCCGCAATAACCTGGCGCGCATGGAGATCGTGGCGGGTGAGGATGGCCACAGTGTTGATTGCGGCGTCGTTGATGAGTGCATGGGTATCGGTGGTGCAGTAAGCAAAGCCAAAGCGATCGGCCGAGGCGCGCGCAGTGATGCCGCTGCCACTGGCAATACCAACGCGCTCCAGCTGATCAAGATCTTTGATTGCCGGGAGCAATGTTGCATTGGCGAAGTTGCCCGCGCCAAGCACGCCCAGGCGCACACGCGCCACCGTAACCGGCTGCGCTGGCCGCCGAGCTGGCGCAGCGGCCGGGGCGAGCTTGATCGTGCGGCTCAGATCGGGCTGGCCAGGGTATGCCAGCAACACACCAAGAAAAGGCTGGCCGGTTTTGCCGGTGATAAGCTCGTAGGCCTGCGGCGCATCGTCGATTGGGAAGCGGTGCGAAATCAGCGGCTGCATGCCGAGCTTGCCTTCGCCAAGCAACTGCACAAAGGCCTGCATATTGCGCCCTTCCGTCCAGCGCACGTAGGCATAGGGGTAATCGCGGCCCTGCTCTTCGTATTCCAGGTCGTAGCGGCCCGGGCCATACGAGCGCGAGATGCGAAAATCAAGCTCTTTTTCGTAGTAGATTTTGCGCGGAATATCGAGCCCGACCGCGCCGACCGCCACCACAATGCCCTTGTCGCGCGCAACCTCGCCGGCCAGCTCGATCGGCTGGTTGCTCTTGGTGTCGGCGGTGATCAACACTGCATCCGCGCCATAGCCGCCGCTTAGCTGCTGGCAAAGTGCGCGCAAATCGTCGGCCGAGCTTGCCACCGCATCGGCGCCCGACTGGCGGGCAAGCTCGGCGCGCTGCGGCTGAATGTCCATTCCAAGCACCACGCAGCCGGCGGCCTTGAGCATTTGCACCGTGAGCTGGCCCAGCAAGCCCAGGCCGATCACTGCCACAACCTCGCCCAGCTTGACCTCGGCCAGTCGAATGCCCTGCAGCGCAATTGCGCCAAGCGTGGTGAAAGCGGCGGCCTCGAAATCGACATTGGCCGGCAGCTTTGTCACCAGATTGCGTGGAACGGCCACCACCTCGGCGTGCGTGGCAAAGCCGCCGCCCGCACATGCCACGCGGTCGCCAATCGCGAACTCCTCGATCTCGGCACCAACATCGATCACCGTGCCAGCGCAGGAGTAGCCCAGCGCCATCGGCTGATCGAGCCGGTTCTGGATGGCATCGAAGGTGGTAAGCACGCCTTCCTGGCGGGCCTTGTCGAGCGTCTGGCGTACCAGGTCGGGCCGCGAGCGCGCTTTCTGGATCAAATTCTTCTCGGCAAAATCGACAACCATGCGCTCGGTGCCGGCCGAAACCAGCGACGCCGATACCTGGATCAAGATCGACTGTGGGCGCAGGCTGGGAACTGGAACATCGGCTACTAATGCCTCGCCAGTACGAATATGTTGAATAAGCTGTTTCATGTACACTACCTACAATCAATAAACGCTTGGTACCAGAGTTCTAATGTCAGCAATGCCCATATTTGTAACGACCAATCATTCTTTCCACTGCGCTGTTCAGATAGGATTTTGTTAATAGCATTGGGCTGAAAAAATCCGCGTTGAGAGATTCTCTGCTCGCTTAACAGATCACGAACCATCTCTTGTAAATCATAGGTAAGCCAATAATCAACCGGCGCACCAAAACCCGCCTTTCTTTGCTGTAAAACTTCTGCAGGCAAAACGTTGCGCATTGCTTCACGCAAAATAAACTTCGACGTACCTTGACGCATCTTCATCGAAGGTGGTACATTCCAGGAAACCCATTCAGCTAATTGCCAATCGAGGAAAGGTACGCGCACTTCAACCGACGACGCCATACTCATCTTGTCGTTATACGTGAGATTCAGACTCGCCATAAATGTTTTGACGTCGAGATACAGCATTTGATTGAGAAAATCCGATGTCTCAACATGTTCAAAATAGGATAGATGCTGGGAGCGAGCATCAGTCGCATTCAGATAGCTATATTCAGCACTGTATAATTGTTGTCGATCAGCAGGGGATAGATACACGCTATCCATGAGATAGCGATCACGTGGTGCTAACGAGCCACTCCGCGCCATTTTTTTTGCAAGGCGGATATATCCTTTCATCGGAGTTCCACGCATCGAAGGTAAGCGTAGCACCGATGGCTCTATTACATGCTGGCGTAGCAAACTTGGGATACGGCGATAGTGTTCGGCCAGAAAGTGTGCTTGATATTTGCGATAGCCGGCAAATAGCTCGTCGCCGCCAATGCCGGAGAGTAATACTGTTACATCTTTGCGCGCTTCACGATTGACCAAATAGGCCGTAATAATCGCTGGGTCGGCCACTGGTTCGTCCATATGCCATATAAGTTTGGGTAATAGCCCAACAACATCTGTATCAACAATAATTTCAGTGTGTTTACATCCAAAATGTTGTGCGGTGCGCCTTGCCACTGCAGGATCGTCAATGCCCACTTCACCGACACGATACTTTTTAGGAAACGCAATTGTAAATGTGCGGACTGGTTGATCCGTATGTGCAGCCATAGCTGAAACAATGCTGCTTGAATCTAAACCAGCGCTCAGAAATGCGCCTAAAGGCACATCACTTAACATCTGCGATTTTACCGATTGAAAAAAACGCTGCTTAAGTTCGGCAGTGAGATCAGGTTGGCTGGCCTGGAATATATGCTCGCGTGGTGGAAACGCTAAATCCCAGAATTGAGTTACATGTAACCGGCCATGTTTGAAAATCGCGTAATGCCCAGCAGGCAGCTTATAAACACCTTCAAACATGGTCAACGGATCAGGTACCCACAAAAACGTCAAATATTGATTTAAAGCTGCAAGGCATGGCTTACGCACAAAACCAGGCAGTTCAAAAAACGATTTGACTTCTGACCCAAACGCAAATTGCTCGCCTTGTTGCGTGTAATACAGCGGCTTAATGCCAAAGTGATCGCGTGCTAAAAATAATTGCTCATGCGCTGCATCCCAAATGGCAATCGCAAACATTCCATTAAGCTGACGAACGCATTCAGGGCCATACTCCTGATACATATAAAGGATGGCTTCGGTATCACTGTTCGAGCGAAACTGATATCCTTTTGTTTCAAGCTGGGCGCGCAGTTGTGGGTAGTTATACACTTCTCCGTTATAAACAATTGTCAATCGGCCATCGACAGTTTGCATTGGCATATGGCCAGCAGGCGAAAGATCAAGAATTGCCAATCTTCTCGACCCCAATCTTACCCAGTTGCCATTTGGGAGTTGAGTTTGCCAAGTTCCTCGATCATCAGGCCCACGATGGTGTTGTACATCTGTCATAGCTTGCAATACTATATTGTCGCCCCAGGCAATCGCTCCAGTAATTCCGCACATCTCAATACCTTACATATAAAGCTTTAATTCATGCATGCGGTAGAACGATGTGATTTAGTTGAAATATTACCAAAAATAATAGCGGTGTTTCCCAATCTTAGCATTACTATTATGGAAATTTATACTATACTGACTATATCTAAATAAAATTTTTCAGCCTGTTCCATAACCATATCATAGTCAGCTTTCTTTGCAATTAGATGCAAATTATGTTTTTGTGCCGCCTCGCGCAAGACAGTATCATCAAGCGCATGGATAATATTTGCAGCAATTGCTGCAGGATTAGTAGGCTCGCATAAAAGCCCGTTAATGCCATGATCAATCCACTCTCTTACAGACTCAATATCTCCTGCCACTGGAAAACAACCGCACGCCATCGCTTCTAACAGGGTATTAGGTGTTCCATCGTGCAAGCTGGGAGACACGGTAACCGTGGAAAGGCGAAATAGCTCAGCCATCTGCTTTCGCGTTGTCAATGGTAATAGACGTACCGATTGTTTAATTCCAAGCTGGCTCAACCATTTTTCTGCAGTGGGATTCCCTTGCATTGCGCTACTTACAAAGATCGTATCAGGATACTTCTGCAGAACCAATGGAATAGCCTGGAAATAAGCGTCGTTACAAACATAGTTACGGAAACCTCGCGGATTAATCACTACTTGAGAATGTGATGGAATGTGCAACTCTTTTTTCAATTGCACATTAACAGGGCCTGGAGCAAAAATTCTGCTCTGAATACCACCTGCACCAGGCAAAACAATATCGGGCTTTTGACTGTCAAAACCCCAACATTTTGCCATCTGTAGATCACGGTGGCAATCACAGTGAAGAGCACTCGCGCGTTTCATAGCAGAGCGAGTTTGATGGCCAACTAATCTACTTTGGCTAGCATGCAGAGTAAAATCGTTCCCCCACACAGAAACAAGTAGTGGTATTTCTTTCGGTGTGGCCTTCGCTGCGAGAATGCCTTCGAAGGGGATACGCATTGCATGTACTAAATCGGGTGCAATCTCCTTTATCATGCGATGCGTCATCTGAACATGCCGAGCGAGATCAAGCGCCGACAACCATCGATGTACATTGCGCAACCGATCAGCACCTACTCCGACGCGTAACTGTGACAATAAAGGAAAAAGCAAATTCTGTTCTTTTTTTTGCCCCAGTGTTCCTTCACGTCCAACTTTTGCAAACTGAGAAAAAGCAACCAAAGACTGTAATATTTGTGCATTGCGAATTGTGCCAGGAGCACACGGATAGGTAGAAATAACAAAAACTTCGTGGTGGTTATCAACAAAGTAATTAATCCAATTCTGAGCAATTGGACTGCGTGCATCAGCTATATATACTATTTTCATTTGGCTGCGGCTCCACTGAGATCGAGATCATTACTACATTCAGTCAAGGCTACTTTGATAAATCCAAGGAGCAGTTGGGTATGATTTCAAGTTCCCGATCATATGTTCTAAACACTCGAGAAAATACGGTGCGACGTGCTCGGTCGAAATACGCTGGCCACATTCAGCCGCTGCCATGCGCATCGCCGGCCAATCAGTTCTACGGGCGAAGAAGTGAGCCAAACATGCACGCAGATCAGCTACATCTTCGTTGCGGAAGATATAGCCATTGACCTTTTGCTGTATTAGATCGGCTGCTCCGCAGCGATCGGATATAACTACTGGAACGCCAACCGACAGCGCTTCGTTAACGACTAGGCCCCAGCCATCCCAGCGCGAAGGTAGTACCAGCAAATCTGATTTTGCAATTCGTGCAGGGATATCACCTGGCGATAAAACCCCTTCAAAGTTTACTCTTTCCTCAAATCCAAGACGGTGTATTTCACCCAGAAGAGTCTTCTGCATCTCTCCTCTGCCGATCAATACCAAATTAAGCGAGGGGTATAAATCAAAGAATGGTCGCATAGCTTCTAATAGCAGGTCAACTCCTTTACGATAGATTAGTTGACCAACAAAAATTACCTCCATGCGGTTTGTTTCCGAGTCGGGAAGCTGAATATGCTGTACATTTGCGTCCGAGCGAAAATAACCAAAGGGATAAATTTGCTGATCCTTTACTCCTAGCTCGCGAAAGAACTGCGCGCCCATTCGTGATACAGGCAGTACACCCTTCGCACCCGAAAGAATGAACCGGCCAAATCCATTACGTATTAGCCTCTTTCCTAGTGTGCGAATAACACCCGTGTTGGCGGCTTCAGAATAGATTGCATAGGAACTCCGCATACTAGCTAGCGTGGCTAATGCAACTGCAAACGCTGGCTCGGCCCAAACACCGTTGACAATGTGTATTCTTCGACGCTGACGATATGCAATACGAAGCGCATCTACAAGTGGGTGGTTATGGTCGAGAAATTGGTACTGATAGCCTTGTGTATCACTCTGCCACCCAAGTCCTTTTCGATCACCTGGAAGATCTTTAGCATAGATTACCTGCAGATCAACACGCCCAGTTTTGACAAGTGATCGAAACATATCACTCTGGTAAAATGATGGGTGATTCATCCAAACTGTCAGTGGTATCATTCCCTTATCCATCTCCAATTTGCAACTGACTCTTTTTTTCTTATCGGAAACACCCAATGTAAGAGTACAATGACCATTAATGGCATCATGTTCACAAATGTAAATATGATTATTGAGATTAAGCCATCGCGAAAAACCTGGAAGAAATTACAAGCAATTATTAAATAAACAAATCGTTCAATTGAATAATAATTCTTTCGATATGCTTTAAAATACAGTCGACCAATGAAATATGCAAGAACATACGGCACTACAATAATACCTATATATCCAAAATTTGCATACGATTCACCTAAGAATGTGATAATCATGCCAGATTCTTTCATTGGCCTCCAAGGTCTAGAAAAATCACTCATATATTCAACTAATCCGGGTTTATTTGGCCATAATTGCCGAGGTATGGGCAATGTCAAAACAGATAAATACGTCTTCCCATAATAAAATATTCCATTATGATCTATTAGTGTTAATCCCGAAGCATATTGATCTAAGAACGTTTGATCATCAGCTGAACCACTAATCGCATCGCTGATAGAAATCTTTGAATAGGAAACGATATCACTAAGTGACGATCCCTCCTGAGCCATTCTACCAATTGCCTTTAATGGAAAGAAAATTAGAGTAAATGTAATTATCAAAACTACTATGCGCAAGGATGGCCACCGCAATTTTTTTCGATCTAAATATATTTGTAAAAGCAAAATAACTGGAATAATAACACGATAACGGTGATAGCCTTGATACGCCATAATAAAAAGATAGGCTATCATGGGTAGCATCAACCACCAACGCAAGCCATACCAGTATATAAGCGCCAATAAGCAAAGTCCAACCCAAGCCTGGGTAATTGTAATCCAGCTTGATGACTGCCATTCGCCAAACATCGCGCTTGAAGAATTATCTACTCCTGGTAGCCGAGATAATAGCGCTAGGCCCACTATTCCTACGGGGAAAGCTATAATAACAATTCGCCATATATGTTCAATAGAAAGTGTATGATTATATGATGCGCTATTATATTTTCGGTAATTATTTCGTCGAGCGTCTACTATACTAGCCCTTACCCAGGCAATTGTCATAATAATCAAAGCCGCATCAGCCAGAATCGCAGCTCTAACAAGCTCAGCAATCGTAACAGGCTCAAAAGCCGCTCCCCAGGTTGAGAAAAGCGTGGGCGCGCCAAAAAAAACGCCGAAAATTCGCTGAGTAAAAGTATAAATGTGAAAGAACAGATAAATAGTAGCAGGATGCGAATGGCCTAAGCGACCAAATTTGACGAGAATTAGCGAGCAAAAAAACACAACGAGAATATCTACCAATAAAATTAATTCAAGTGCCTGCATAGCCCCACCTTAGATTCCAAAGAAATATATTTACTCATCCCCAAGGTTAACAGCATCGATCATTTTTATATATGCATCGCGAATACCTGCTCTAAAGCGCTCCCACGTGAAGGACCTCGCGCGCACGGCAGCCGCCTGGCCCATATCGAAAAGCTCTTGCCGATGTTCAATCCCCCATTCGACTTTTGTAGTGATCGCCTTGACATCTCTAATGGGAACAATAAATCCATGCGTCCCTTCATCGATTACATCAGGGCCGCAAGTATGATCTGTTGTAATTATCGGTAAGCCACACGACATTGCTTCCAGAATAACGTGCGCGAATCCTTCAGCCAAAGATGGGAATACAAAAACATCACTTTGCCATAATAATTGTATGAGCTGCTCACGTGGCAAACCTATATTAATTTCGATTTGCAAATCGGAATATTGTGCAAGCAGGTCTTGATCTATTAAGCCACGGCCGCACAAAATTAGCCTGACATCCTGATCTTTCAATGCTCGCATAGCATCAAGAAGATAAGAAAGCCCTTTACGCTGTATCATGCTTCCAACAAATATAAGTGTAAAAGGCCCACTCGGTCGATGCTCCCTTGGACGACAGGGAAAAGCACTACTATTTACACCATATGGAACCACGTGAATTTGCTCTTGCGGAATGCCGTGTTCGGCAAGCGTGCCTGCAGTATATGTACTTGCGACCACCCAGCCATTCGCAAGATGTGGCTCTTCTGCAAGATCATCAAACTCGTCTGCTGTAAGTGATAGCTCATGCTCCATAAGTAACGATGATTTTGCCTGTGGCACACGCTCTATTTCTTCCAAGAAAATTTGGCGAAGTGTTTGTGGATGTGGGTGGAGCTGGAAAATAAAACGATACTTTGGTAAATCAGCCGCAAATGTGAATGCAACATGAGCATAATAACTGTAACAAAACAAAGGCCAGTCAGATTGCGCGGCAATATCTTTAGATTTCTTACTTAAATATTTATCTTTAAATCTATTTATCTTTATTTTTGGAAATACAGTCATTACAATAGTAGAAAACAATGCAAAACCAGAAATTATCACTTTCCTACTGTCTAAATCTACTCGATACCTCGCAGCTATTAAATTATTCATCGACTTAAATTGAGTAAATAGGAAAAACCATTTTCTGTCAGCCGGCCAGTACAAATCGGTCACTAAGTTTTGCAGCAAATTACCTTCATCCAATGCTATTGGCAATTGATATCCATCACGAGCTCCAGATAATACCACGATAGCCTTATCGTATTTTTTCATAGATTAATACCTCAAATTATGGATATTTGATATTCAACTTCTTTATATTAACACGCAAAGATATAAATCGTTGATAAAATATATATATTCGTGGGAATAACCCAATTAACGACCATTTAACAACTTTTCTAAAATTATATCTTTGAAAAAATAATTTCAAAATGATCAACAATCTCTTCCATCTAATTTCAGATAAAATCAGATGTTCAATTTCCATTTCCCTCAATAAATATAAAGAACTCTTTTTAAAGTTCAAAATATCTTCTTGATTCCCAGGATATGAAGAAGCTATTTTTTTCAAATCACTAATTCGATTTTCATAAATAGCAATATTTCCCCTAGCATGGCGAGAAAGCAAAAAATATATCTCATCAATATTTACATGCCTTGCAAGTTTAAAATGAATATTATTAGCGTGCCTTCGATACAGTACTAAAGGCGAGTTAATAAACTTAACTTCTCCGAGTAGCGCTGAACGAAATGGAATAACAATATCTTCTCGTATTACATCTTCTCTCAACGGACCAAAAAGATCGAAAACACGCCTATCCCATGCGTGCGTACAGCCCAATACTCCAGTACCGTGTTTAGCCATCCATTCTACAGACAGCATCTCTGGTTCAGGCGGGATGAGATGCAAGCCTTCATGATTACCAGAAGAATCTATAACAATAGCGTTTGAATAAATAGACATAGCCTTTCCATCAGAGGCCTGATAGACATTATAAATTTCAGCAACGCGGTTTGGCAGAGATATATCATCTCCAGCAGCAACCACTACTAGTTGGCCTTTGACATGCTGCATAGCCCAGTTGATATTCGCGCAAATTCCAGAATTGCGTGGAGTTTTTATGACTATAATGCTATGCTTGCCATCATACTCTGATATTTTTCTACATATAGCATCGTAAGTACCATCGTTAGAACAGTCGTCTGATATAATCACTTCGAGAGGAGAGTATGTTTGATCTAACGCGCTTTGTATCGCAGCGTCTATAAAGTCTTTTTGATTATATGCCAAAATAAGAAATGAAACTAGAGTACTATTAGTCATTCTACTTTCCATCCTAATCTCAAGGTTAAGAATATTAGTATATTCTTTTTTTCTTGTATCTCAAGTAAATTATAAATTAGAATTACCGATATTCCTATAAAAACACACGCAGAATACCACTCAACAAAATCAAAACTCCAGCTATATATTGAAGCAAATAAAATCAAACATATACCTAATAACCATACCCTGCTCATTTTACCGGATATTGCAAAATTGTAGTTTTTTCGAGTGTAATATAAATAATAAGCAAAGTAAAGCATATAAACAACCATAAAAGCAACACCAACACCCTGAATCGACCTAAATAAAACAACTGAAATTATCGATAATACAAGAAAAATTACACTCCAGGCTAACTCTGTCCAAAAATACACTTTCATACGAGCATAAGCCACCACCGGTGTAGCAATTACATAAGAAGATATTTTAAAATAATCTCCGATTAAAGTCCATGTGAGTATTTTTGTAGATCCAATGAAATCTGGCGAGTATAAATTTGAAATAATAAGTGGCTTTAATACAATAACAGTTGTTATTAACGGTATCATCGCAAACAAACTAATCCGAGAAACGTTTATCATCAATTTAACGCAATCTCCCTTACTATTAGTACGACTCATTTCTGGAAGATAATATGTGTTAAATGATGTCAGAATAAGCATTACATAGAGCATGCTTAAATTCCAAGCCGCATTAAAAATTCCCGCACTAGCGAGACCGCTATAGCTAACTATTAAAGCATTAATAGATAATATTACTATAGTCCCAACTTGACTTGTTACGAACACAGCTCCAGACATAGAAAAGAAGTGCCGTAATTCTTGGCGACCTAATGTATAACTGAATGATGGAATCCATTTTTCGCGATACAAAATAAATAACGCAATAAAAGTTTGAAATAAGAGAGCACCACTCATTAACAAAATAAATCCAAATTCATTTCCACTTTTTATATAATTTGTTATTGGGTATACTATCAATGCCGTTAAAATAGCCCCAACAATCTTAACTATAGCCAATCTTCCTACAGCACGATAACCATTTAATACCGCACATAAATAAGAATAAACTATACTCAATGCTATAGGCAAAGCCAGCCATTGAATAAGATACTCGGAAATACTATCTTTCGACAAGAGTAATTGTTTTATCCAAGAAGAGAAAATAACAAACCCAACTGTAGTTAGTAGGGTGGCTATAAAAATCAGCCAAAAAGTAGTTATAATATATTTATCTCGCTCTTCACCTTCTCGGCTTGCAATCCCCTGTACTAAAGCTGTGCTACCTCCCAACGTCGCTAGAACTATTGCAGTTGATTGTATTTGCCCAAGTATTGAAAAAACACCTAATCCTTCTAATCCAAGAACGAGAGCCAGAATTTTATTAGTTATTACACCAAATATCATTGCTATAATTGCAGCTCCGCCCGTTTGGGAAGCTGCTTTAAAAATACTTTTCATATAAATCGCAATACCTAAACTACAATCTTTCTTTTGGCCGATCCAAAAAAACACCAATCAAACCGTATAATTAACTTGCAAATAAATCTTATATATGATAAGGCTTTTTGATTTCGATAAAATTATATTATATATGATAATCGTTTATCACTTCATTTTCAGTAAAATATTTAATTTGTTCAGAAACAAACATCGCATCGGAATCTGATAAGTGCGGTCCTATTGGCAGGCTTAAAATTTCTTCGTGGATTACTTCAGTTATTGGATAGGAACCAGATGGCAAATCGAGTTCCTTGTAGGCTTTTTGTAAATTGGGAGGCACTGGGTAATGAATAAGTGTCTCAATTCCTTTCGATTTGAGATAAGCTTGCAACTCATTTCGTTCTTTAGAACGAATTACAAACAAATGCCATACGGGTTTTGCGCCTTCAAAAATGATAGGCAAAATTATTCCGGTATTTTCTAATGATGTAAGATATATTTGAGCTATGTGTGAGCGGCGCGCATTCCATTCATCTAAATATTTTAACTTGACGCGCAGAAAAGCAGCTTGCAGTTCGTCAAGACGACTGTTAAATCCCTTATTATCATTATAGTACTTTATTTTCGAGCCGTAATTCCGCAAAACACGAATCTTATCTGCCAAAATTCCATCATTCGTCGTGATCGCACCCGCATCGCCAAGAGCTCCAAGATTTTTCCCTGGATAAAAGCTAAATCCGGCAGCATTGCCAAGTGCGCCTGCACGCAGTCCTTTATATATAGATCCATGTGCCTGCGCAGCATCTTCAATAACTTTAAGGTTGTATCGTTGTGCAAGGGCCATTATTGGCTGCATATCTGCGGGCTGTCCATACAAATGGACGGCAATAATTGCTTTAGTATGAGAAGTAATCACGGCTTCAATACGGCTTGGGTCAATATTATAAGTATGTCCAAATGGTTCGACAGGTACAGGCGTAGCACCAGTATATGAAACTGCCAACCAAGTCGCAATATAAGTATTAGCAGGCACAATAACTTCGTCGCCTAGTCCAACATTATAGGCTCGAAGGATTAGATGCAAGGCATCAAGGCCATTGCCGACACCGATACAATGGTTTACACCGCAAAAAGCAGCAAACTCTTGCTCAAAATTTTCCACTTCAGTGCCTAAAATATACCAACCCGATTCCATAACACGCTGGTAAGCCACATCTAATTCAAATCGGAGCTCATCATAAGGCGATTTTAGATTTAAAAAGGGTATTTTCATGTCAAACCCATAATATTACAAGTCATTGCAACAGCAAAATACTCATTATAATTCGAAATTAATTTACTTAATCAACTGCAAGTAATCATCGTAATTACGAATATAGTCGCCCGAGTTATATACATGAGAAGCTAATACTAATAATACAGCATTTGTAGAATAATTGTACTGCGTAGCCCATATCATCGGTGGAATTAAGAGACCCATCATAGGACTATCAAGCCGAATTTCTTGACGCTGGAAACCATTATCTACCACAACAGCGCAGCTTCCGTGCACACAAATGAGAAACTGAAAACATTCTTTATGTGCGTGCTCACCTCGAACTCGTTGCGATGGAACATCATATACTAAAAAAAAGCGCGCTGGCTCAAATGGTATATGTTTCGCAACTTCTCCAGCTACTAGACTACCCCGCATATCAATAAAAGAAGGTATATTAATAGCCTTCACACCATTTATTGTTATTTGTGGTAAATCATTTTCCTTATAACTAGAAATATTAAATGATTTTGAATCAGTTGTAGAGTAAGAATGTATTCTGGCAGGATTGCCGTACACTATAGCATTTGGAGGTACATCTTGTGTCACAACACATCCCGCACCAACCATTGCATTTCGACCAACAACAATGCCAGGTAGGATCGTTGCATTAGCACCAATAGATGCTCCAACGCAAATACGTGTAATTGGATAATTACTGAGATATTGTTTACTGCGCGGAAAAGGGTCGTTAGTAAATGTGGCATTAGGTCCAATAAAAACATCGTCATCAATACGAACACCATCCCAAAGCTGAACTCCAGGTTTGATTGTAACCCGATCACCAATTACGACATCATTCTCGATGAAGACATTATCACAAATATTACAATCTGAACCGATTTTAGCTCCACCTAAAATATGTGCAAATGCCCATATACGAGTGTTAGTGCCAATTTCGGCACCGGTTTCTACAAGGCCATTTTTGTGAACGAAATAATTAGTCACCGATTATCTCCTACTTATTAAAAAGGTAACATTATTAAAAATTAATACTTATTTATACCTAAAATTTTTTATATAAATAATAGCTTATACTTAATAATACTAGATCTAAATAGATTTTCTTGTATCAATCATTATTCTAGATGTTTCTTTTATTTTCACCCAATCATATGCTGAATGATTCGTAGCCACCACAACGCAATCAGCTATTACTAATGCTTTATCAATATCTATGTCGCTTTCCATCGAAACACCATCATAATAAAAAGCTGGCACATGTGGGTCATGATAATTTACTATTGCGCCTTTTTCTTGCAATAGATGAATAATATCAAGCGCAGGTGACTCTCGAACATCGCTCACATCTTTCTTGTACGCCACACCCAGCACAAGCACCTTGCTGCCCTTCAATGGCTTTCCGGCATTGTTCAAGGCATCCTGCACCTTCTGCACCCAGTAACGCGGCATGTTGGTATTGATTTCGTTGGCCAGCTCGATAAAGCGCGCATTGTAGTTCAAGGTGCGCAGCTTCCACGAAAGGTAGAGCGGATCGATTGGGATGCAGTGCCCGCCCAGCCCAGGCCCGGGCGTGAACTTCATAAAGCCAAAGGGCTTGGTTGCCGCCGCTTCGATGATCTCCCAGGCATTCAGGCCGAGCTTGTCGCACATCAGCAGCACTTCATTGGCCAGGCCAATGTTGATCGCGCGAAAGGTGTTTTCCAGCAGCTTTACCATTTCGGCTGCCTCGGGCGACGACACCGGCACAATCCGTTCAAGTGCCGAGCCATACAATGCCTGGCCGGCCTGCAAGCACGCCGCTGTTACGCCACCCATGACTTTTGGCGTGTTTTGCGTCGTCCAGTCGGTGCGGCCGGGGTCAACCCGCTCGGGCGAGAAGCACAGAAAGAAATCTTCGCCCACGCGCAGGCCAGCGCCATTCTCGTGCAGGCGTGGCAGAATGATCTCGGTGGTGGTGCCGGGGTAGGTCGTGCTTTCCAGCACCACCAGCATGCCACGGTGGATGTGCTGGGCCAGCTGCTCGGCAACATTGACGATATATGAAATGTCCGGGTCGCCAGTTTTGTTCAGCGGGGTTGGCACACAGATACTCACCGCATCAACATGCGCCAGCGCGGCAAAATCATCTGTGGCGCTCAGGCGGCCTTCGGCCACCAGCGGCTGCAATCGCTGCGAAGGAATATCTTCAATATACGAATCGGCCGCGTTCAGCGCCGCCACTTTGCGCGTATCGAGGTCGATGCCGACAACGGTATGGCCGGCCTCGGCAAATACCACCGCCAGCGGCAGGCCAACATAGCCCAGGCCAATAATACCAATGGTGGCGCGGCCCGATTCGATCGTGTCGATCAGCTGTGCAATGGGTGTGCTCGCTGGCATGGGTGCAACTCCAAAAAGCTATACAACCGTCACAATACAAGGTCTGGGTTTAATCGCGCTTGCGGCCCGCGCTCTTGCGCTGGTTTGCGCCGGGCTTTGGCGCTTCGGCGGCCGGCGCGATGCTGCCACTGGCAGCCAATGCGCCCGTGAGCTGGCCATTCGAAGCTACGGGCATTGCGGGCGACGATGCAGGCGCGCCAGCGGTTGTTTGCTCGGCGGATGCGGCCGGTTTTGGCGCGCGGCGCGGCGCACTTCGGGCGCTGCGGAACAGGCCAAAGCGGCGGCGCGCGCTTTCCTGCTCATTGCTATAGTAGTAGTAGTAGCTCTGCTGCTTGCCGCGCGGCGTCGCCACGCCATTCAGCACCACGCCCAGCAGGCGCGCGCCGCCCTGCAGCAATTGCGCGCGGGCCTGGCGCAGTGCGCCCACGCGCGTGCTGTTCGCGCGCGCCACCAGAATGGCGCCGTCGCAGGCGCGCGCAAGCTGGGCCGCATCGGCAAACACCAGCAGCGGCGGCGTATCGAACAGCACAATGTCGCACTCGGCCTTCAGCGCCTCGATCAGCTCGGCCATGCGCCGCGAGCTGAGCAGCTCGGCCGGGTTAGGCGGGATGGGGCCGCACGGCATCAGGTGCAGGTTCGGCAGCTCGGTTGCCACCAGCTGCTGGTGAATATCGGCATTGGCCGGGCCAAGCAGCGCCGCCGTTACGCCGCGATCATTCGGCAGCCCGAAGACTTTATGCAGCGTTGGCCGGCGCATGTCGGTGTCTACCACAATCACGCGCTTGCCAGCCTCGGCCAGCGCCACCGCCAGGTTGGCAATCGTTGTGCTCTTGCCTTCGCCCGGGCCGGCGCTGCTGATCGTCAGCGCGCGCAGCGGGCTGTCGATCGCCGTGAAATCGAGGTTCACGCGCAGCATGCGGTAGGCCTCGGCCATGGGCGTGTTGGCGGCGCGCAGCGCCACCAATTGGCCGCCGGGAGCAGCGGATGGCAGCTTGCCAATGGCACCCAGTGCCATGGCCCCGGCCTGCTTGCCGGCCTGCTCGGGCGTCTTCACCCGGTCGTCAAGGTATTCCAGCAGGAACACGCTGCCAATCGCCAGCAGCGCGCCCACGATCGCGGCCAGCAGGCTATTCTTCAATGGCTGCGGGCGCACCGGCGCGGCCTCGGCGCGCGCCGCCTCGGCCACCGCCAGGCTATCGGTGTTCTGCGCTTCGGCCAGCTGCACATCGCCCAGGCTCTTGGTGAGCGTGGCATAGCTGCTGCGGTACTGCGCCAGCAGTGTTTCCATGCGCTCGCGCTCGGCGTCGCTGGCGGCAGTGCCCGGGTTTTTCAGCGCGGCCAGGCTGGCCTGTGTGCTGTCGATATCGGCCTGCACCTTGGCCAGCTCGCGCTCCAGGCTTTGGCGCGTTTCGCCATAGCGGCTGGTCTGCTGGGCCTGGTTTTGCTGGCCGAACACGCGCACAATCTCGTTGGCAATGTCGGCGGCGCGCTGCGGGTCGCTATCTTCCACCGTCAGATTCAGCAGCTGCGTATTCACCACTGGCGCAACACTTACCTGCTTGGCTAGGGTTTCGGCATCGATCGCCAGCTGCAGGTTGGCAATCACTGCTTCCAGCACCGGCCGCTTGCGCATCAGCTCGGCATAGGTCTTTGCCAGGCGCTCGCCAGTCAGCAGCTCGTTATAATCGGGCGTGCCGTTGCCGCTGCGCGCCTGGTTGATCAGCAGCGCGGCCGACGACTGATAGACCGGCGTGGACTGGATGCTATAGAAGTAGGCAGCGCCGCCGGCCAGCGCCATGCACAGCACAATCAGCCAGGCCCAGCGCCAAAGGATCGAAACGTACTGCAGCAATGCCAATGGCTCGGCGGCGCGCGGCTCGCGGCCGCCCGGATTGGCAGCAAAGATCATTGGGTTTCTCCCAGCTTGTGGGCCGGCCGGCGTGCCCGGCCCGGCGGCCAGCAGCGGCGCGGCGCGCCCGCCTGCGGGCAGATTGCCGCCGGCCAGCGGCACAATCACGCCATCGTAGTGCAATGGCTGGCCGGCCGGGCCATAGGTGGCGCGCGCGCTTTCGCGCACGGCCAGCGCCTCGCCATCGGCGCGGTGCCACTCGGTTTCGGCATCCAGCACTTCGCCGCCATATTTAGCAAACATGGCCTCGGCATAGCCAGCGTCAAACGCCGCTTTGTCCAGCTCGCCGGCGCGCAGCGCGGCCAGGCTGGTGTAGCCCAGCAGCCCAAGCAAGGCCGGGCTGGCCGCGATCAGTGTGCCATCGGGCGTAAGACGATATGCGCACATCGTATCGTCGCCCAGCAGCGGCTCGAAAGCCTCGGCCCCGGCCAGCAGGGCGGTCAGCGCCGCAACATAGCGCTGTTCAGGGACTGGTTGTACTGGTGTCATGGCGTTCAACAATCCTAAATTACAAATGGTTTTTCTTTTGCTCTCACAACACTACATTTTTTGTTTTCAACCGAGTACTCTGGAAAATCATTTTCCTGTGCTCAGCTTCCAGGGAGCTCAGGCCAGTTTTTCATCAACCGGATAAGCAGATGAGCTTCCTGGAAGCTTGCTGCATTGCAGGGCGTCAATCCTTCAACGATATCTTCCGCTCAGCTTCCAGGAAGCTTGCTGCATTGCAGGGCGTCAACTCTTCAACGATATCTTCCGCTCAGCTTCCAGGAAGCTTGCTGCATTGCAGGGCGTCAACCCTTCAACGATATCTTCCGCTCAGCTTCCTGGAAGCTCAGGCCAGTTTTTCATCAACCGGATAAGCAGATGAGCTTCCAGGAAGCTTGCTGCATTGCAGGGCAGCAAGCCGCCCCCGAACCCCACCGCATACCTTCTGTCATGGTGTGCTAAATGTCAGGTCGATCTCCTGGTCGGCGTCGAGCGTGCCGGCCCAGCGCAACACCTGCCCGCCGCTGCTGGCCAGGCCGGGGCTGGCGCTGGCCAGGCTTGCGCCAGCCGGCAGCTTCAGCTCCACCACAACAGGTGCCGCCAGCGTACCGGCCTGCTTCTGGATGCGCAGCTGGTAGTGCCAGCCGGCGTTGTCGCGCCGCACAATGGTTGGCGGCAGGGCATAGCGCAGCACGGTATCGCGCGTTTCGCCAAAGCCAATCAGCTGGAACACACTCATCTGGCTGGTGCCGGCTGGCCCGGCCTCGGTATGCACGGTGCCATCGTCGCCCACCTCGGAAAGCATGGCCGCATCGGGCACCGGGCGGGTATGTGCGCCCACAAACTGGCTGCCCTGCGGCGCCAGCACGCGCATGTAATCGTAGTAGCAGCGCTGCATCCACTGCGCATAGCTGCTCTCGCCATCGATCTGCTGTGAGCACGCCGCCGCCGACTGCACCGGGTTGGTATGGCGCAGTGTCAGCGTCGCCTGTGGCGCGCTTGGCTCGCTCAGGTCGAGCGAATACGTCATGGCGCGGGTCACCAGGGCGTTCATTTTGTTGTAGCCCATGTTGGTATCGATCGGCATCAGGAAATCGGCATTCCCCGGCCGCACCGCGCCATTCCAGCCATAGCGCGCAAACAAGGCCTGCGCCTGCGGGTTTGGCACATCCAGCAGCAGGTGGCGCTCGCGCAGCGCCTGGCGCATTGCCAGCGCCAGCCGCCAGACATCGATCTGCCCGGCATTGCTGTTCAGCTTCGCCAGCATGGCATTCGCCAGCCGGCCAATATATGCTTTCTTATCGGCCTGGTCATCCTGGTTATCGTGCTCGCTGCGCAGGTAGGCCAGCACATTCTCGGCCGACACCGGCGCGGAGCTGCCCTCCACTGTCACCGGCCCCAGCACCTCCAGCAGCATCTGCGCGGCGTAGGGGTCGAAGGCCACGGCGGCGGGCGGCTGCTTGCCCTGTGTCAGGGCATACAGCGCGCGCGCCTGCTGCACGGCGGCTGGGAAATCGGGCGACCAGTTCGCATCGCGAAACACCCACATCTCCACGGCCATATAGCGCAGCATTGGCGCGGGCGGGTCGGGGTAGGCAACATTCGCAAAGTCGTCGAAATAGGGCGAGTTGTGCAGCAGGATCTCGCTGGGCCGGCCATGATCGAATGTGGCAATGCCAGCGGCCGTGATAAAGCCGCCCGTGGCGCGCAACTCGTCGGGGTTTTGCGCCAGCAGCAGGTAATCGGCTGGGCCGCGCGCGCCAAGCAGGTCGGGCAGCGCCAGCGCCAGCGCCATGCTATCGCGCAGCAGGCCGGCCAGCGTGCTGATTGGCTGCAGCCGGCCCGCGATTGCGGCGGGCGGGTGGGCGGCCTGCAAGCGGGCGGCGGCATCGGCTGCGCGGGCGGCGGCATCGCGCGCGGCGGCAAGCCGGGGCTGCGCGGCCAGCACCTGATCGACCACGGCCGCGCCGAGCGGGCCAGCGTTGCCACGCGCAAGCAGCAATGGCGCCAGGCCGGCGTAGGCATCGTCGGCGGCAGCGGCCAAATCGGCCACCGCATCGATCATTGGCGCGGCACTGGCCAGGCTGGCGGCCGGCGCGGCCTGCCCGGCGGCGGGTGCAAGCAGTGGCGCGGCGGCGCTGCGCAATGCGGCGGTGTCGCGGCGGGTTTTGGCCAGCAGCGGGCCAAGCGCGGCCAGCTGCTCGGCGCTGGGCTTGCCGCCAGCATAGGGCTGCAGCGCCTGAAGATCATCCAGCAGCGCGGGCATGGCGGGCGCGGCCTCGAACGCCAGCCGCGCCATCGGCAGGGCCTGGTCGATCGGGCGCAGCTGGTTCGCCGTGCCGGGCTGAAGCTTCGCGAGATCGATCTGCGACCATGCGTCGGCGGCACGGCCCAGCGCGGCGCGCGCCTGGCCGATCTGCGGGCCGGCCGCGTCGATGCGCGCCTGCAAGCGCGGGCCATTCAGCGGCGCGCCATCGGCGGGGACAAGCAGCGGGCCAAAGGCCTGGTAGGCATCGTCGGCCGCGGCGCTTAGCTCGGCGGCCGCGTCGAGCAGCGGGCCGGATGCCGCCAGCTCGCCGCCATAGCGCGGCAGCCAGCCGAGCCAGCGCGTGGCTGGCAGCAGCACGCCGGCCTCGGCGCGCAGGGCCGCAGTGTCGGCGCGGGTTTGCGCGAGCAGCGGGCCAAGCTGTGCGGCGGCAGCCGGGGCCAGTGGCGGCCTGGCCAGTGTCTGGATGGCGCGTATATCGGCGCGCACAGCCTGCGCGCGGTTGTAGATAAACCACAGCTTGGTGCATAACACCGCAGCCAGCAGCAGCAGCACCGCCGCCACAATCCACCGGCGGCGCACAGCCGGCGCGCGGCGAACGACTTCAGGTTTGCTTTCGAGCTCAACTGCCGACACAACGCTCCCTTTACCCTCTTCAACTCGCAACGCTGGTAGGGCACTGCCAGCCCAACAATCCAATCCCTGCGTCGCATAACACATGCCGAGTATATGGTGCCTGCGCCGCCGCTATTTCGGCCCAAATGAACGCACTGACATTTCAGCGTAACGCTTTTGTCATGCTCCTGCCGCCGTGAGCTGGCGATACACCTGCACCACGGGGTCGTCGTCGGGCGCGCCAAGCGCCAGCTCGTTGCTATTATTCATAATGCGCATATAGCTGCGAAAAGCCTGCTCGCGCTCGGCGCGCAAACCGGCGGCGCTATAGGCGCGCAACATCCAGATCATGGCATCTTCGGCGGCCGGGTCGGCATCCAGCGCCAGCATGCACACTTCCACACAGCGGCTGAATGAGCGCTGGTTGAATAAATGCTCGGCCTGGCGCTCGCTCGCAATCACATAGCTGCTCATCAGGAAATCGCGGCGCTCGCGGCCCCAGCGCGCGGCGCGCGGCACATCGGCCATATAGGCACCGTTGTACAGGGTTGTAGCCTGCCCGTACAACGGTGCCGCGTCATCCAGCCCTTCGTCCTGATCGTGCTGCGTAGCCAGGGCAAATATGCGCTCGAAGGCGCGCACATCGGTGTGGTACAGCTCGGGGTCGAGCCGGCAGAACTCGGGCTCGATCGTCAGCGCGGTATCGGCAAACTCTGCGCCGCCCGGCGCGCACTCAAAGGCCTGGCGCAGGGCCGTAAGCGTGCGCGCTACGCTGTTCGCGCTCCACGAATCGCCCCAGACGGCCTGCGCAATTGCTTCGCGGCTTGCGCCGCGCGCCCCGCAATGCACCAGGTATGCCAGCGCGCCCTGCACTTTTTGCCACCCGGCGCGGCCACTCCCCTGCTGCACCAGGCCATCTTCGTGCAGCTCGCGGCTGCCAATGTGCGCGCGCATACGGCCCAGGCACTCGACATACACGCCATGAAATGGCCGCATAACAATTGGCAGGTCGGCGGTTTCTTTCACGGCCAGCAGCGCCAGGCGGGCTTGCTGCCGCACGAGTATGTCCGGGTCGTCGAGCAGGCGGCGCAGGTGGGTAAGCGCGCGGTCGCCGTAGGTGCTCAGCAGGATGGTGCAGCTTTGCGAACGAACATCGGGCTGCTTGTGGGTGAGCAAAGGCAAGTACATTCGAACCAGGCTGGGCATAATGCGATGTCTTTCTGGCGTAGGCACGTAGTCAACAGGCGTAGCTGCACCATTGAAGCGAGCTGATTTGCACTGTGCCAAAACAAGGCGCCCGCTTCTCCACACACAGCACATCGGCACGCTTCCATGGTTTATGCAGAATAAGCACGTATACTTCCGCGCCGATTCTTCCATGCCGCCAGGCAATCGTTGCGAAAACGGCTACGCGCCGCTGTGCAAAACATCAAAAGCGTCGGCGTTTGCGCGCACAGCATAGGTGATTTTCCAGGCGACCGCATCGCCGCAAACACCCATCTTGCCATGGGCGCGCATGCGTACACGTTCCAGGCGATTTCGGCAGCGCGTCGCTTGCTGGCGTTAGGCAGCATGCGCGCGCCAGATCCCTTCCCCAAGCCATAATGTGCCATCTGGGCTGCGCCAGCGCCTACATGGCATAGCCAATCGCGCCTATTTGCGGCGCGGCGCGTATAGGCGAAGACTCCTATATGCATATGGGAGAGCCTGCGGGTTTCGCATGCTTTGCACGGAAGGTTTCTGAGGGGGAGATGTGACGGGCCAGCTCAGCGATCAGCGCGCCGGCGCGACGCCCGCGCCCTACGACAAAGGACGAACGACCAAAACGCATGTGGTCATTCGTCCTTCGTCATTCGTCCCGTTAAATGTATCTTCGCGTTCTTTGCGCTCTTTGCGGTAAATATTACTTCCTGGCGCAGCTTCAGGCGAGGTTCCAGGGCCTAAGGAAAAGCCACGTTGCGCATTGCAATCGCCAAACCCTATTCCCTAAACCCAAACCCTGCGCGTCACGCACGCTAGCGCGGCACCTCGGCCAGGTGATTACGATAGGCATAAATTGCCAGCTCAAAGCGGTCGCTCACGCCAAGCTTGCTGAAGATCGACGTCAGGTGATGGCGCACGGTCGCCTCGCTGATGACAAGGCGCTCACAAATGTCCTTGTTGCGCATGCCCGCGCCAACCAGCTTCACCACCTCGCGCTCGCGCTCGGTCAGGCGGGCGATCTTATCGCTTTCGGGCGAGCTATTTGCCGGCCCGTTGCGCACACGCTCGTTGAGAATGCTTGCAATCAGCCCGCGATCGAGCCAAACCTCGCCGGCACACACCTTTTCGATTGCGCGCAGCACCGTCTCGGCGGCTTTTTCCTTCAGCACCAGGCCCATTGCACCCAGCAGCACCGCCCGCCGATGCACCTCGGGGTCGCGCACGCCCGTGAGCATGATGACGTGCATATCCGGCACGCGATCAAGCAGGTAGGGCAGCAGCTCAAGGCCATCGTCGTCGCCAAGATCGATATCGAGCAACACCACATTGGGCTGGAGTTGATTGACTCCCGCCAGAGCTTCCTCACGCCCAGCCGCCTCGCCCACAACTTCAAGGTCTGGCTGCGCGTTAATCAACACACGCAGCCCATCGCGCAATAGCTGATGATCGTCGATTAGGTAGACGCGCACGGGATCATCGCAGCCTGCCATATGTAATACCTCATACGTTTACTGGCTATTTATGAGGATGACATTGCGAACGCTACGAGATGCACACAGGCCTGATATCTTTCCAGCACAAAATATCAAAAAGTATACCACCAACAGCACTGGCAATATTGTCTGCGGCTGCGGCGCGATGTTCACGCGTCGGCGCTGCCTGCCGGGCCTGGAAAGGCGGCAGGAGCGCGGCAAACGTGCCGAGGCATCTGCCGCCCGCCCGCTTCTTCGTGCCAGGGCTGGCCAAGTGGCGTAATCAGATTGCAATCTATGCCCGGTGTGTAGTATTCGGCCAGCCCGCCGTAGCGCGCCGCAGTGTATCCTCCTGCAGCAGGTTGCAGCGGGCAGGTTGCCAAAAAAAGCTGCATTTACCGCCGCTGCTCGCGCAACACTGCCCTGCCCGCAGCCCGCCCGAACTGCCTCGGGCAGCGTGGCCCAATAGCTGCTGTAGGGAAGCTGAGGGCACGCTGGCAAAAACATATACACAGGCGCGTTCGGGCCGGTATGGCTGCAAATGGCCAGAAAAGGGCGTGCAGATGTTTGCCCTGCACACCCGATACAACGTTTTACGTTGCTGGCCACAGCAGAAAATACTACGCAGCCATAACTACTATTACCAAAATGTAATCAAAAACGGATAGCGAATTTCACTCTGAGATCCGTTCTACATACAGACATCGCATAGAAAGATCGAAACTCACTTTTCGATCAACCATAGCAATTCTGCACTGGCAACAACACTGCACTCCATGAGTTAGAGGATTTTCGGGGTGTTTTGTTCAGTCGTGGGGGAAGAGGCACGCGCCTATGCTTGCGTTGATGAAAGAATATTTGATTATCGTGGCGTTCGCGGTCATCGCAGCGCTCTCGTACTATGCCTGGCGGCATCGCCAGATACGCGGCGGCCAGGCCTTTTTCTGGCTGACGCTGGCCGTGTCGGAATGGGTGCTGACCTATGGCCTTGAGCTGGCGTCGGGCACGCTGGCGGGCAAGCTGATGTGGGCCAAGCTGCAATACATTGGCATTGCGATCACGCCGGTGGCCTGGTTTGCGCTGGCGCAGGCATATGCGAAACCCAACAGCCCCTTGCGCCGCCGCGCGCTTGCCCCGCTGCTCGTCATGCCGGCGATTACGATTGCGCTGGCGGCCAGCAGCGACTGGCACGGGCTGATCTGGCGCAGCGCACGCCTGGTCGATGAAGGCGGGCTGCGCCTGCTGCAGCTTGATCACGGCCTGTGGTTCGCGGCCCACGCGCTGTTCTCGTATATACTGATGGGCCTGGGCAGCCTGCGCCTGCTGGTGTCGGCGCTGCGCTCGCCCGGCCTGATGCGCTGGCAGGCCGGCTCGATGGTTGGCGCGGCCTGCGCGCCCTGGTTTGCGAACATTCTGTATGTCGCCAGGATCGAGCCGTTTTATCCGCTCGATCTCACGCCATTCGTTTTTGGGCTGAGCGCAGTTGTGCTTGGCTGGTCGCTGGTGCGCCTGAAGCTGCTCGATCTCACGCCGATCTCGCACGACACAATTCTGCGCTCGCTCGACGATGGCGTGATCGCGCTCGACACAGGGCGGCGCGTGGTGCATGCAAACCTGGCCGCCGCCACGCTGCTTGGCCTGCCGGCAAAAGCAATGGTCGGCCGCAGCTTCGATGAGCTGCTTGGCGCAGGGCACCCGCTGGCCGCAGCCAGCGCCGGCATTGCCGCCGGCCGCACCGAGATCAGCTGGGAGCGCGCCGGGCAGGCCAGCATCTACGATCTGCAGGTGCTGCCACTCACTCAGCGCGACACGACGCCCGGCGGCTGGCTGCTGATCGTTCACGACATCAGCGAGCGCAAACGCCGCGAACAGCTCCAGCGCGTGTTTGCCGAAATCAGCCAGCAGCTCGCCTCGACGCAAGAGGCAGAAGTTGCGTTGCAGAAAGCAGCGCGCGCACTCGTTCCCGCGCTGGCCGATATCTGCGTGGTGCAGCTGATCGAAGCCGACGGCAGCATTCGTCTGCTGGTGCAGGAGGTGGCGAACCCGGGCAAGCGCGACCTGATGATGCAGCTTGGCAACGACTACCCGATCGATCCCGGCGGGCGCATGACGCCCTACTTCACCGCCTTGTTTGGCGGCGAAGCCGTACTGGCCGGGCAGGTCAGCCACGACGACCTGGCCGATTTCGCCCACGACGGCCAGCATTTGCACATGCTGAAGGAGCTGGGGCTGTTCTCGCTGCTGCAGCTGCCGCTGGTGGCGCAGGGCCAGGTGCTGGGCGCGTGCCTGTTCGCCACCATGGAGTCGCAGCGTGCCTACACCAACGCCGATCGCGAGCTGGCGCAGGAAGTTGCCAACAGCATGGCTATGGCGATCGCCAATGCCCGCCTGTTCACCGATCTGCAAGCCTCCGAGCAGCGCTACCGCGCAGTGGTGGGCCAGGCGGCCGACGCCATCCTGCTGGCCAGCGCCAGCGGCACGATCATCGACACCAACGAGCGCGCCAGCGCGCTGCTGGGCGCTCATCGCAGCAGCCTGCTGCAACGCAACGTCGCCGATTTCGTTGGCCACTTCGCCCAGCCCGATATTGCGCTGACGCAGTCGCTGCTTGCGCTGAACGGGCAGGTGCTGGCGGCCCAGCGCGCCGACGCCGGCTTTGTGCCGGTGGAAGCCAGCGTGAGCTCGTTTGTCGAGCATGGCGAGCCGCTGTACGTGGTGATTTTGCGCGATATGAGCGAGCGCATCAGCGCCGAGCGGCAGCTGCGCCGCCAGAACGACGAGCTGCTGGCCCTGCACGATACCACGCTCGGCCTGCTGGAGCGCTTCGAGCTTTCCGCGCTGCTGGAAGCGATCGTGACGCGCGCCGGCGCGCTGCTCGACACGCCGCACGGCTACCTGTACATGCACGATCCAGGCAGCGACACGCTGGAAGTGAAAGTGGCTACCGGCGTGTTTGCACAGCAGCGCGGCAGCCACATCCGGCGCGGCGAAGGGCTGGCCGGGCGCGTGTGGGCCAGCGGCGAAACCATGACAATCGACAATTACCGCGAATGGCCGCACCGCCTGCCCGCGCTGGACGCGCTCAACCTGCGCGCAATCGTCAACGTGCCGATCCGCACCCGCTCATCCTTTATTGGCGTGCTTGGGCTGGCCTATCAGGATAGCCTGCGCCGCCCCAGCCCGGCCGAGATCACGCTGCTGCAACGCTTCAGCCGCCTGGTGTCGCTCGCGCTCGACAACACGCAGCTCTACGCCGCCGCGCAGCAAGAGCTGGCCGAGCGCCGCCGCACCGAGGCCGCGCTGCGTGACGCCGAGATCGAGCTGCGCCATGCGAAAGACATGGCCGAAGCCGCGACCGAGGCAAAATCGGCCTTTCTGGCGCACATGAGCCACGAGCTGCGCACGCCACTGACCAGCCTGGCCGGCAATACCGACCTGCTGCTGACAACTAACCTCGACGCCGACCAGCACGAATTCGCCAATATTATTCGCATCAGCAGCAACGCCCTGCTCGATGTGATCAACGATGTTCTCGACCTTTCGAAAATTGAATCGGGCAAGATGCGCGTCGAGCACCAACCCTTCGATCTGCGCGACTGCCTGGAAGAAGCGATCGATATTGTCGGCGCGCAGGCGGCGCACAAGCAGCTCGACCTGGCGTACACGATCGACCTGGCCGCGCCCGCTGCCATTGAAAGCGACAGCATGCGCCTGCGGCAGGTGCTGGTCAATCTGCTCAGCAATGCGGTGAAGTTCACCCTTAACGGCGGGGTAAGTGTGCATGTGGGCGCGCAGCAGCCCGAACCCGGCTGCTACGAGCTGACATTCAGCGTGGCCGACAGCGGCATTGGCATCCCGCCCGAGCGCATGAGCCGCCTGTTCACGTCGTTCGACCAGGGCGACCGCAGCATTGCGCGCACCTATGGCGGCACCGGCCTGGGCCTGAATATCAGCAAGCAGCTGGTTGAGCTGATGGGCGGGCGCATGTGGGCCGAAAACAATGCCAGCGCCGGCGCAACGTTCCACTTCACGATTCGCGCGCGCCGCGCCGAAAGCAGGGCCGCCACGCCCGCCGGCCTGGCCGGGCTGCGCCTGCTGGTTGTAGAAGAATTTGACCGCACGCGCGCGGCGATCGAGGCGCAGGCCCGCGCATGGGGGCTGGCGGTTTCGGCAACAAACCCCGCGCTGGAGGCATTGCGCTGGGCGCGCGGCGGCAAGGAATTCGACGCCGCGATTCTCGATTGGCAGAACGCCGACATGAGCGCGCCGCTGCTGATTGAACACCTGCGCCGCTACTCGGGCCTGGCTGCGCTGCCAATTGTGCTGCTGGCCGCGCACGACACCCGCAGCGACACGCTGGCGGCAATTGAGCCAGTGGTGCAAGGCATCCTGCGCAGGCCGCTCAAGCTCTCGCAGCTGGGCGCAACACTCCACGCGGCGCTTAATGCCGAGCGCGCTGTTGGCGATGCGCCCACGCATGTGAATAATCCACCCGCACCCCGCGCGCTCGTCGTGGAAGACGACAGCGTGACCCAGCAGCTTTCGGCGCGCATGCTGCAGCAGCTTGGCTTCCAAACCCGCGTGGCCGACACGGCCAAGCAGGCGCTTGATCTGCTTGGCCGCGAGCGCTATGACGCCGTGCTGCTCGACTATAACCTGGCCGACATGGCAGGCGCCGAGCTGGCCCGCCAGATTAGCACGCGCAGCCCTTCGGGCGAACGGCCCTACCTGGTGGCGCTAAGCGCGCACAGCCAGGATGAGCTGCGCGTGCTGTTCAGCAACGCGCCAATCGATGCGTTTCTGACAAAGCCAGTGCCGCTCGCCACGCTACAGGCAACGCTTGCGCGCGCCACGCCACTTCACAGGGCTGGCGCGAGTTCGCCCGCACCCGCCACCGAGCGCCCGATCGACTACGCGCGGCTTGAAGATACCTTTGCGGCATTCGGCGATGCTGCGGCCAATACCATGCGGCACATCATCCCGCGCTTTCTTGAAGACGCTGACCTTGCGGTGACGCTTATTCACGGGGCGGCGGCGCGCGGCGACACCGATGCCCTACAGCACCAGGCGCATAAGCTCCGTTCGAGCAGCCTGATGCTGGCAGCCACGCCGCTCGCCGCCCGCTGCGACGAGCTCGAGCGCGCCGCAATCGCGGGCCAGCCGGCAGACTGGGCGGCGCTGGCAGCGCGCATCGACGATGAGCTGGGCCGCGCGCGCGCGGTGCTGATGCGCTACGGCGAGCGCCAGGGGTAATTGCTTTTTCGGCTGCGCGGCGTGCTTTTGTTGTGCTTGCCGCTGGCAGCGACCAATATTTCCTCTGCCAGCTTCAAGGCCCTTTGCTCGGGCCGCAAGGCCGGTTGCTTTTATACAAGGCTAGTGCTGGTTTTAGCGCCCTTTGCTCGGGCCGCAAGGCCGCTGGGGCTCGCGCCGCCCCAGCACCCCGCGTCGGGGCTTTCGCCCCGAACCCCGAATTTTAGGTGGTCGTTATTTTCGATATTCTTTTATCATGCCTCCGTTATGCCAGTATGCTGGCAGCGACCGATATTTCCTCTGCCAGCTTCAAGGCCCTTTGCTCGGGCCGCAAGGCCGCTGGGGCTTGCGCCGCCCCAGCACCCCGCGTCGGGGCTTTCGCCCCGAACCCCAAATTTGATGCTGGTATCGTTGACGGCGTTTGCCTGTCGTGCCTACGTTATGCCGTTATGCTGGCAGCGACCGATATTTCCTCTGCCAGCTTCAAGGCCCTTTGCTCAGGCCGCAAGGCCGCTGGGGCTTGCGCCGCCCCAGCACCCCGCGTCGGAGCTTTTGCCCCGAACCCCGAATTTTAGGTCGTCATTATTTTCGATGTTCTTTTATCATGCCTCCGTTGTGCTTGCCGCTGGCTGCGACCGATATTTCCTCTGCCAGCTTCAAGGCCCTTTGCTCAGGCCGCAAGGCCGCTGGGGCTTGCGCCGCCCCAGCACCCTGCGTCGGGGCTTTCGCCCCGAACCCCGAATTTTAGGTGGTCGTTATTTTCGATGTTCTTTTATCATGCCTCCGTTATGCCAGTATGCTGGCAGCGACCGATATTTCCTCTGCCAGCTTCAAGGCCCTTTGCTCAGGCCGCAAGGCCGGTTGCTTTTATACAAGGCCAGTGCTGGTTTTAGCGCCCTTTGCTCGGGCCGCAAGGCCGCTGGGGCTCGCGCCGCCCCAGCACCCCGCGTCGGGGCTTTCGCCCCGAACCCCGAATTTTAGGTGGTCGTTATTTTCGATGTTCTTTTATCATGCCTCCGTTATGCCAGTATGCTGGCAGCGAACGACAAGAGAAGTCGAAGCTAACAAATTGGCGCAGCATTTATCGTCTGATGCCTTGCCTGTATCCACAACGGAGGCATGACCGCAAACCATCTCGCCAGACGTCCACGCTCATTAAGGGGTTCGGGGCAAGGCCCCGACCGGGGAGTGCAGAGGGCCGCGGCCGGCCCTTTGCCGCGGGGAACGGGGCCGCGCAGGCCCCGACTGCTTTGCTCATTAGGCCAAACCTTGCCACGGGTTCAGGCAGGGCGGACACATAGGTCCGCCCTGACAGGTCCGCCCTGACAGGGGCAGCAATGCCGCGCAGCGCCCCCAATCTATGCTATAGTTAGCACCAGCGATTCGCTTTCAATACCAGGAGCCGTGGCGCAAACCGGGCGCAGCTATGTCCAACAAACCCACCACCCCCAGCCGCCAGCTCGCCGAGCTCCAGGCACAGCGCGACGCCCTCCGCGCCCAGGAAGATCGCTACCGTCGCGCGCTCGATGCGCTGTATACAATCAGCGTGGCATGTCGCGGGCGCGTTGCATTTCGCGAAATCTTCGAGATCGCATACCACGAGCTGGTCGCGCTCTTCCCCCTCGACGCATGCTACGTCGCCGTCTGCGATATCAACCACATCGACAAGTTTCGCGCCGCCTATATGGTCGACGAAGGAACCGTCGAGTATGTTGAGAATATCCAGCACGGCCATCTCACCAGCCGGCTGCTGGCGGGGCGCGTGCCGCTGCTGTTCCGCGATTTACAGGCCGAGCGCCTGCAATCCAGCGCGCCGGTCGATCGCTTCGGCAACAGCCAGAAGCTCTCGCGCTCGTGGCTGGGCGTGCCGCTGCTGATCGGGCAGGACGCGGTTGGTGTGATCTCGGTGCAGAGCTACGCGCCAAACGTGTATGGTGAAACCGACCTCGACCTGCTGCAGCGCTTTGGCAACGTGGTGGGCGTGGCGCTCGAAAATGTGGGCCTGGCGCAGCGCCAGCAAGAGCTCAGCCAGATTGTGGCCGCCAGCGCCGAAGCCCGCAGCGCCGAGCTGGCCGTGCTGAGCGCGCTGGCCGCTGAGATGGTGCTCCAGCGCCCGCTGCCCGAGTTTCTGGGCCACGCGCTTGAGCTGCTGCTGCCCTTGTTCGGCGTGAAGGCGGGCAACGTGCGCCGCTACGATGCCGAGCGCAACACACTGGTGCTGCTGGCCCAGCGCGGCCTGCCCGCCGACGACGCGCGCGCCGTTGCGAGCATCCCGGTTTCCAGCTCGAATATTGGCAGCATTGTGCGCGACAACCGGCCGATCGTCATTCAAAGCGATCTGTCGCGCTACTCGCTGATCCAGGCGCCATCGCGCTTTCAGTCGCTGATTGGCGTGCCACTGCGCGTGGGCGAGCGCGTGCTGGGTTCGCTGGCGGTAGTCGATGACCAGCCGCGCCAGTTCGACGCCGAGCAGATCGATCTGCTGCAGGTGCTGGGCAACCTGATCGCGCTGGCGATTGAGAACACGCGGCTGATTCAGGAGCGCGAGCGCCAGATCGCCGAGCTGCAGGCGCTCAGCCGGATCGGGCAGGCCGCCACCACGGCCGGCGATCTTCCCACGCTGCTGCATCAGGTGCATGCCGCCCTGCAGGCGTTTATGCAGCTCGATGCCTTTCTGATACTCGTGTACGACCCCGAGCGCCAGCGCATCAGCGACGGCCTGGGCATCGACGAGGGGCACGACTACACCTACCTGCGCGACCAGCCGCTGCCGGCCAATTCGCTCTCGGGCTGGGTGGTGCGCCAGCAGCGCATGCTGCACCTCACCAATATTCCCGAGCAGATCGCGCAGTACCCCGACCTGGCCGAGCATATCATTGGCGCGGAGCGGCCGGCCGTTTCGTGGCTGGGCGTGCCGCTCCACGATCGCGAAGGCGCGGTGATCGGGCTGATCAGCATTCAAAGCTACACGCCCGATGCGTTTGGCCCGCGCGACGAGCAGTTTCTTGTCGATGCCTCGCGCCAGGTGGCCCTGCATGTCCAGAACGTCCACCTGCAAACCGAGCGCGAGCGGCGCATTCGCGAGCTCGACGCGCTTGGGCAGGTCGGCCAGCTCGTCAGCGCCTCGTACGACCTGGAAGAAATGCTGGGCCAGGTGCACCAGCACTTGCTGGCGCTCACCGGCGCGTCGGTGTTCTACTTCGTGGTGTGCGAGCCAGAAACGCACATCATCACGCATTCGGCCTACATCGACCGCGGCGAGCGCGTGCCCGATACATGGGTGGGCCGGCAGCCAGTGGAAGGCAGCCTGACGCGCTGGGTGCTGCAAAACCGCCGCCCGCTGCTGCTCGACAACCTGATCGCGCAGCGCGACGAGCTGCTGGCAATCGGCATCGCCGCAAACATGTTCACGCCCACCAACAACACGCGCGCCTGGGTTGGCGTGCCGCTGATCGCCAAAGAAGGCCAGCCGATTGGCGTGATTTCGGTGCAGGATTACCGGCCCGGCCAGTACAGCCAGCACACCGTCGAGCTGCTGGCGCAGGTCGCCAGCCACCTGAGCCTGGGCATCCAGAAGGTGCGGCTGTTCGAAGAGCGCGAGCGCCAGCTTGCCGAAAATGCGCGCCTGTTTGCCGCCGAGCAGAACGCCCGCCGCACCGCCGACACGCTGCGCGAGGTGGCGCGCGTGATCAGCGCCAGCTTCGACGCCAGCGAGGTGCCGCACCTGATCCTGCGCGAGCTGCGCCACGTCATTCCCTACGATACGGCGTCGATCCTGCTGATTGAGGGCGAGCACTTCCGGCTGGCGCAGGAAAACACGCCCAGCGCCAGCGAGCCGCCCACGCGCCTCTTGTTCCGCGTCGATGAGCTGAACGCCGCCGCGCTGGTGGTGCAGCGCCGCGAGCCGCTGGTGATAGGCGACACCCACGCCACGCCAACATGGTCGCCAATTGCCGACCGGGTGCCGCTGCGCTCGTGGCTGGGCGTGCCGCTGATCGCCAAGGGTCAGGTGCTGGGCGTGCTGAATATCAGCGCCTACGCGCCGGCCCGCTTCACCGAGCGCGACGCCGAGGTGGCGCTGGCCTTTGGCAGCCAGGCCGCCATCGCGATTGAGAATGCGCGCCTGTACCAGGAATCGGTCACGCGCGTCGAGCAGGAGCTGGAGATCGCCAGCCAGATCCAGCGCAACCTGTTTCCGCGCGCGCTGCCCGCCGTCCCCGGCCTGGAGCTGGCAGCATGGTGCTTGCCCGCCCGCGAAACCGGCGGCGATTTCTACGACCTGATCGCGCTGCGCGACGCGCCCGACCCGCTGCTGGCCGTGGTGGTGGGCGACGCCTCGGGCAAGAGCATTCCCGCCGCCATGCTGATGGCGGTGGCGCGCTCGATCGCCCGCTCGGAGGCGCGCGACCACCAGACGCCGCAGGAGGTGATGCGCGAAACCAACCGCTGGATCGCGCACGACATCCCGCCGCGCGCGTTTGTGGCCATGGGCTACGCCACGCTCGATGTGCGGGCGCGGCGGCTGGCGCTTGCCAACGCCGGGCAGCTCGCCCCAATCCGTCGCGCCGCCAGTGGCGAAATCGCCTACCTCGAAGTGCCGGGCAACACCCTGCCGCTCGGCATCGCGCCCGACACACCCTACGCCACGCTGGAGGTGCCGCTTGCCGCTGGCGACCTGCTGCTGTTCTACACCGACGGCATTGTCGAAGCGCAGAACAAAGCCGGCCAGCTGTTCGGCTTCGAGCGGCTGGAGGCAATCGTGCGCGACTGCGGCGACGAAGCACCGCGCGAGGTGATTGCGCGCATTGTCGCGGCGGTGGCCGCGTTCAGTGGCCGGCGCCCGCAGCACGACGACATGACGCTGGTGGCTATCCGCGTCGAGCAGTAATCCATCGCTCCCGGCAGGTGATCACTCGTTCCCGGCAGATGATCTCTCGCTCCCGGCAGGTGATCACTCGTTGCCGGCAGGTGATCTCTCGCTCCCGGCAGGTGATCACTCGTTCCCGGCAGATGATCGCTCGTTCCCGGCAGATGATCGCTCGTTGCCGGCAGATGATCACTCGCTCCCGGCAGGTGATCACTCGCTCCCGGCAGGTGATCACTCGTTCCCGGCAGATGATCAGTCGCTCCCGGCAGGTGATCACTCATTCCCGGCAGGTGATCACTCGTTCCCGGCAGGTGATCACTCATTCCCGGCAGGTGATCGCTCGTTCCCGGCAGGTGATCACTCGTTCCCGGCAGGTGATCACTCATTCCCGGCAGGTGATCACTCGTTCCCGGCAGGTGATCGCTCATTCCCGGCAGGTGATCACTCATTCCCGGCAGGTGATCTGCCTTTCGCGGCATACAAGCAGTCCGCACTCAGCTTCCAGGAAGCTCAAGCCGGTTTTCCATCAATCTGGTAGCCAGATTAGCTTCCTGGAAGCTTGCAGAAAAGAACTATGTTGCCAGCGCAATGCGTTTTGGGTAATAAAAGGAATTGCTGCGCGCCGAGATCACCAACCCCTACCTCCCATCCCCTATCCCCCGCGCCGCGCCAGCAGCACCACGGCCACCCCGCACAGCAGCAGCATCGCCAGCGCGGACGCCAGCACCACGCCCACCATCGCCCCCGGCCCGTAGCGCCCCAGCAGCACGCCCAGCAGCGCCGGCAGGATCAGGCCGCCGCTGTTGCCCAGCGTCAGTACGCGTGCGGCCGCCCGGTTGCTGGCCCCAGTCGCCCCGGCAATCACAGCCAGCACGGTTGGGAAAACAGGGCCACAGGCCAGCCCGAGCAGCACGATGCCCACAACCGACGCCAGTGGCCGGCCAAGCCCCGCCGCCAGCGCCAGCGCGCCAAGCAGCACCGACACAAGGCTGAGCAGCAAGAGGTTTGGCGGGGCTAGCCGCAAGCCCAGCGCCGCGCCCAGCGCGCGCCCGCTCGTCAAGCCCAGCCAGAAGCCCGACGCGCCCAGCGCGGCCATTTCCGGCGCAAGCCCGGCGCTGGCGATCAGGTAGACCGTGATCCAGCCGCCCAGCCCAACCTCGGTGCCGGTGTAGATCAGCAGCACCACGCCAAACAGCCACAGCGCGCCCGCGCCGCGCCCGGCCTTTCCTTCTTCGCTCGCAGCAATGGCGGGCGCGGGCGGCGCAACACGCCGGGCAAGCAGCGGGGCCAGCAGCAGCAAGGCCACCGCGCCCAGCACGAGCGCCGCGCCCGGCACACCCAGCCGCGCGCCCGCCACGCCAGCCAGCAGCGGCCCGGCAATCGAGCCAAGCCCAAAGAAGACATTCGCGCCATTCAGCGTGGCGGCGCTGCGCGCCGGGAACAAGCGCGCCACCAGCACATTGCCCGCCGCCAGCACGCCCCCAAAGCCAATGCCCGCCAGCAGCGCAGCCAGCAGCAACGCCAGCAGGCTCGCGCCCAGCGCCAGCAGCAGCGCCCCCAGTGCCATCACTGCCATGCCAGCCGCCAGCACTGCCGGCAGCCCCCAGCGGTCGCTCGCCCGCCCGACAATCAATTGCGTCAGCACCACGCCCGCCGAAAGCGCGGTAAACAGCGCGCCCAGCGCGGCCACATCCTGCCCGCTGCGCGCAGCCAGCGCGGGCAACGCCGGCCCAATGCCCGAAAGCACAATGCCCACCGCAAGAAAAACGCCGCACGCCAGCAGCAGCGTGCGGCCCGCATACGCCAAAGACATTTTCATCAAGCTTGGCTTTCTTTCCCCTGCCGAGATGGCGGGCAACCGGGCGATTGTACCATAGCGAGTTGGCACGTCGGAAAGTTGCAGGTTTGCAGGTTGCGCGTTTCGATCGGGAGTGTCGAGTGTTGAATGTTGAATGTTGAGTTTTAAGTGTTGAGTTAGCGGGTATTGGTCAGCAGCAGGCAATAGGCAGTACTTTCCCCACCTTTGCGCCCTTTGCGTTCTTTGCGGTTAATACTCTCGGTCATCGGCAGTCGGCAGGTGGCAGGTGGCAGGTGGCAGGTGGCAGGTGGCAGTCGGCAGGTGGCAGTCGGCAGGTGGCAGGTGGCAGTGGGCAGGTGGCAGTGGGCAGGTGGCAGTGGCAGGCGGCAGGCGGCAGTACTTTCCCCACCTTTGCGCCCTTTGCGTTCTTTGCGGTTAATACTCTCGGTCATCGGCAGTCGGCAGGTGGCAGTATTTTCCCCACCTTTGCGCCCTTTGCGTTCTTTGCGGTTAATACTCTCGGTCGCCGGTCGTCCTAATCGTCAATCGTCAATCGTCAATCGTAAATCCCCCGCCCCTTGACATCCCCGCCCTTCTCGGCCACCATGCGCGCCATGATTCTGCTCGACGATCTGCTGGCGGCTGGCGGGCGGCTCTGCGGCGCAGCGCGCGCCACCGCCTTCACCGACATATCTTACGACTCGCGGCTCACCCGGCCCGGCGAGCTGTTTGTGGCCCTGCGCACCGCCCGCGCCGACGGCCACGAGCACATCGCCGCCGCCATCGAAGCGGGCGCGGCGGGAGTGCTGTGCGCGTGGCCCCCGCCTGGCGCGCCCGTCACGGTCGTGCAAAGCGCCGACCCGCCCGCGCTCCTGCAAGGCTGGGCATCCGCCCGGCTGCGCGCTTTTGGCCCTGCCGTCGTCGCCGTCACCGGCAGCGTTGGCAAAACCACGGCTGTGCGCGCCATCGCCGCCGTGCTCGGGGCCGCCGCGCCCACCTTTCGCAGCCGCCAAAGCTTCAACTCGCTGCTCGGCCTGCCGATCGCGCTCGCCCGCCTGCGCGCCGACCAGCGCTTTGCCGTGCTCGAATTCGGTGCCGACCAGCTTGGCGAAATCGCCCAGCTCGCCACGCTCTTCCCGCCCCACGTCGCCGTCGTCACCGCCGTGGGCGCGGCCCACCTCGACGCTTTCGGCACGCTCGACGGCGTCGCGCGCGAGAAAGGCGCGCTCCCGGCCGCGCTGCCGCCCGATGGCTGGGCCATCCTCAATGGCGACGACCCGCGCGTGGCGGCCATGCGCGAGGGCACGGCAGCGCGGGTCCTGACGTTTGGGATGCGTGAGGAAAACGACCTGGCAGCCAGCCCGATCAGCTACGCCGCTACGGGAACCACCTTCCGTGTGCGATGGCGGGCGCAGATCGCAGAAGCGTGGCTGCCGCTGGTGGGTGAGCCTGCCGTTCAGGCGGGCCTCGCCGCAATCGGCGCCGCGCTGGCCTGCGGCATTCCATTCGCGCATGCAGTTGCCGCCCTGGCCCGCACCGAAGCCCCGGCTGGCCGGCTGCGTCCCCTCCCTGGCCAGCGCGGCGCGCAGATCCTCGACGACAGCTACAGCGCGGCACTGCCCTCGGTGCCAATGGCCCTCCATACACTCGCCCAACTGCCCGCCCGCCGCCGCATTGCCCTGCTCGCCGCGCCCGCCAGCCCCAGCCCCGACGCTGCAGCCGCCTATGCCCAGATTGGCAGCGCCGCCGCCCACACCGCCGACTGTATCATCTTCCGAGGCGATTGGGGCGTGATCGCCGCGCAGGCTGCCCGCCGCGCCAACCCCGCCGCCACGGTCACGGTTGCGCACACCAGCAGCGCAGCGCTGGCGGCCCTGCCGCCCGACCTCGGCGCGGGCGACCTTGTGCTGGTGAAGGGCGACACCCCGGCACGCGCCGAGCGCCTGGTCGCCGCGCTGCTGGCCGAGCCAGCCGAGGCTTCGCGCCTGCTGGTGCGGCAGCAACCTGCCTGGCGCAGTGTGCGCGCCGCCGCCCCCGACCGCCCGACATGGCTCCAGATCGACCTCGACGCAATTGCGCACAACATTCGCCGGCTGCGCGCCATCGCGGGCGTGCCACTCATGGCCACGCTCAAAGCCGACGCCTACGGCCACGGTGCCGTGCGCGTAGCCCACACCGCGCTGGCGAATGGCGCGACGGCGCTGGGCGTTGCCACCCTGAGCGAAGCGCGGGCACTGCGCGATTCTGGCATTGCCGCGCCGATCCTCGTGTTCGGCTACACGCCTCCGTGGCAGGCACGCGAAGCCGTGGCGCTCGGTGTGGCCTGCACCCTGTTCGACACCGACACGGCACGCGCGCTGGCCGAGGCCGCCGCCGCACTCGGGCGCAGCGCCAGCGCCCACCTGAAGATCGACACCGGCATGGCGCGCCTGGGCCTGCCGCCCGACGATGCGCTGGCGTTCTTGCGCGCCCTGCGCGACACGCCCCACGCCGAGGCATTACGTGTGGACGGCGTCTACACGCACTTCGCCAGCGCCGACAGCGCCGACCTCGCGAGCGCCGAGGCGCAGCTTGCGCGCTTCACGGGGCTGCTGCGCGAGCTGGAAGCGGCCCGGTTGCGCCCGCCCTGCGCGCACGCCGCCAACAGCGCGGCGCTGCTGCGCCTGCCCGCCGCCCGGCTCGACATGGTGCGGCCAGGGATCGCGTGCTACGGGCTGGCCCCTTCCGCCGCCGCGCCGCTGCCGCCCGATTTCCGCGCCGCGCTGTCGTTCCACACCGAGGTCGCGCAGGTGAAAGAGCTGCCAGCCGGCGCGCCCGTTTCCTACGGCGGCACCTGGGTCGCCGCGCGCCACTCGCGTATCGCAACCATCCCGGTGGGCTATGCCGACGGTCTGCGCCGCGCCCCGCCCTGGCGCGAAGTGCTCGTGCGCGGTCGCCGCGCGCCAATCGTTGGCCGCATCTGCATGGACTACGCCATGCTCGACGTGACCGACATCGCTGGCGTGCGGCGCGGCGACCCGGTGGCGCTGATTGGCCGCCAGGGCGACGACGCAATCAGCGCCGACGAGGTGGCGGGCTGGCTTAGCACGATCAGCTACGAAGTCGTGGCGACCATCCTGCCACGCGTGCCGCGAACCATCGAAGAGCGGCTGGAGTAAGTGGTATTATCCACAGATTACGCAGATTACACAGATAATAATAGACAGCACTCGTTTGCAAGTCGCGCAATTTCAAAATACTGAACTTACCCAGTTGACCTGCTAATCCTTCAGCAAAGCAGTACTCATTTTTCCTTTGTGTGCGATTTTTCCGCGCTACGCGCGGAAAAATCGCACACAAAAAAGATCGTTTCCACCCTGCTGCCGCAGGCAAAAAGCACGACGTTGGTACGCCAATTGACGCAACCGCGTAAATTCTAAATACATAATCTGCGGCATCTGCGTAATCTGTGGATGCTATAAAAGGCTCTCACCATGTGGCACCAATCACCCCAGCCCGTGCTGATCGACACCGACATTGGCGACGACGTGGACGATGCGTTTGCGCTGGCGCTGGCACTGCGCCTGCCGGTGCTGCGCGTCTGCGGCGTCACCACCGTGGCTGGCCCGGTTAAACAGCGCGCACGCCTAGCTGCGCTGGTGGCGGCAGCCGCTGGCCAGAATAACATCCCAATCGCGCCTGGCAGCAGCGCCATGCGCGACGGGCGGCCCGGCCCGGCAAAGTTCTCGCACGCCCCACTGCTGGCCGATGCGCCGCCGCTCGCCACTGCGCCCGACGCCATAGGGCTGATTCTTGCCTGCGCGCGCACTGAGCAGCCGCTCACGATTATTGCGCTGGGGCCGCTTACCAACATCGCCGCCGCGCTCGACCGCGACCCGGCGCTGGCGCGGCGCGCGCGCGTGGTGGCAATGGCTGGCACGCTCGGCCCGCCCTACCCGGATTGGAACCTGCGCTGCGACCCGGCGGCGGCGCGGCGCGTACTCGCTTCGGGCATGCCGATTACCATGGTTGGCATGCACGTCACGCTGCGCACCAAAATGCGCGCCGCGCAGCTGCACAGCCTGTTCGCCAGCCGCGACCCGCTGGCCCGCCTGCTGGCGCGCTGCGTGCTGGCCTGGCGCACCTGGAAGCGCCGCGTGCCCTTTCTGCACGACGCGCTGGCCGTGGCCGTCGCCGCCGACCCCACGCTAGCCGCGCTTGAGCGGCGGCACGTGCGCGTTGGCTGGCGCGGCTTCTCGCTGGCGACGCGGGCCGCCCGCGCCAATGCGCTGGTCTGCCGCGACTTCGACGCGGCGCGCTACAACGCCATGCTGGAAGGCGCGCTGCGCCTCGCGCCGCCCGCCAGCCCAGCCGAGTGCGGGGCATGGTGCCGTTTGCTGCGCCTGCTGGCGTGAGAACCGGGTTGCAGGTTTGCAGGTTGGCGAGTTACAGGTTGCAGGTTGGCGGGTTGCAGATTGCCGTAGGGACGAAGATTGTTTTCGCCGGGCGAAATTACAGGTCGTCGGTCATCGGTCGTCAGTCGTCTCTTGGCGGTAACGCTTCCTATTGCCGAGGTTGATTTTGGGGCTACGAGCTGCCATAAACGTGCCATGCGCGCTGCTGGTTCTTGCTGTGCTGGCCGCGTGCGCGCCCGAGGCTGCGCCGGCCCCAACATTACCGCCCGCCCCAAGCGCCACACCTACTCCCGCGCCGAGCGCCACGCCCACACCTGTCCCCTCGCACACGCCATCACCGAGCGCAACACCAGCGCCGAGCGCCACGCCCACGCCCGCGCCATCGCCCACGCCCGACATGGGCGCAGCCTTTGCGGCGGCGATGCGCCCGGCCTTTGCCGGCGACATTGCGCGAAATGCGGGTATGCCGCGCTATGATCTCCAGCTCTGGCTTGCGCCCGCCAGCGGCGTGCTGACCGGCACCGAGCAGATTCGCTACACCAACCGCACCGGCGCGCCGCTCACCGACATCGCGCTGCGGCTTTACCCGAACTTCCCAAAGGATGTGTTTGGCAAGGGCGGCGACGTGCATATGGATGTGACGGAAGCCGCAGCCGATGGGCAGGCGATTGAGCCACGCCTGGTGGCGCAAGACACCGCCGTGCTGCTGGACCTGCCGCAGCCGCTTGGGCCGGGCGCAAGCACGACGTTGGCGCTGAGCTTTACGGCCAGCATTGTGGCATGGCGCGATGGCTCTTTTCCCCTGCCTTCTTACTACCCCATGCTGGCGGTGCGCGAGGGCGACGCGTGGCGGCTGGATGTGACGCGCTTTGCCGACCATGTGTATGCCGAAAGTGCGTTTTACGCCGCCACAATCACCGCGCCATCCGGACTGACGGTGATCGCCAGCGGCAGCACGATTGGCGAGGCACAGAATGCCGACGGCACCACCACGCGCCTGGTACGCACCGGGCCAGTGCGCGAGTTTGCGCTGGCGGCTGGCAATTTTGCGCGCGCGCAGGCCGCCGCTGGCGACGTGGCCGTGAATGTGTACACCGAGCGCGGCACCGGGCTGGATGCTGCGCAGGTCGCACGCGTGGCGGCGGCGGCGCTGGCCGATTTCGACCGGCGCTTTGGCGCCTACCCCTACGCCGAGCTGGATATTCAGCTGCTGCCCTATGAGTACGACGGCGGCGACGAGTTCCCCGGCCTGATCTTGCTGTATGCCGGCGGGGCGGTGGGCGCGGGCACGCGCTATGTGACGGCGCACGAGGTTGCGCACCAGTGGTGGTATGGCGTGGCCGGCAACGACATCTACCGCGAGCCCTGGCTGGATGAGGCGCTGGCGCAGTACAGCGGCATTCTGTATGCAGAAGATGTGGCCGGGCCAGCGGTGGCCGAAGCCGACTGGCAGCGCGAGGTGGCGCGGCGCTACCAGGGCGCGCTGGCCGATGGCAACCTGCCAATCGGGCTGGCAATCGACGAGTACCCGAGCTTTACTGTGTACTATCGCACGGTGTATGGGAAGGGGCCGGTGTTTCTGCGCACGCTGCGCAAACAGCTTGGCGACGCGGCATTCTTCACTGCGCTGCAAGATTACTACACGCGCAATCGCTATGGCGTTGGCACGGCGGCGTCCTTTCAGCAGGCATGTGAACAGGCCAGCGGACAGCCGCTTGGGGCGCTGTTCGCGGAGTGGGTGGGAAGATCCGCTGCACCGTAATTGTTCGCATAGTAGAGTTGTATGCTAAGCATTATCATCCCCACCCTGAACGAGGGCGAGCAGATCGTTGCGGCGCTGCTGGCCGCCCGCGCCGCCGCGCCCGGCTCGGAGCTGATTGTGGCCGACGGCGGCAGCGACGATGGCACGCCCGAGCTGGCCGCGCCCTTCGCGCATGTCGTCTCGACGCGGCGCGGGCGGGCCCGCCAGATGAACGCTGGCGCGGCGCTGGCGCATGGCCGCGTGCTGCTGTTTCTCCATGCCGACACGCGCCTGCCGCCCGACACGCTCCCGCTAATCATGAGCGCGCTGCGCGCCCGCCGCGTGCTGGGCGGCGGCTTTGGGCTGCGCTTCGACGAACCGGGCCGCCTGTATGACCTGATCGCATGGAGCACGACGCTGCGCTCGCACCTCGGGCGCGGCTTCACTGGCGACCAGGCGATGTTTGTGCGCGCGGCGACCTTCCGCAGCATGGGCGGCTTTGCCGACGTTCCGCTGATGGAAGATATTGAGTTTGCACGGCGGCTGCGCGCCCTGGGCGAGGTGCGCGTGCTGACCCCGCCGGTGCTGGTGTCGGCGCGGCGGCACCGCAAGCACGGCCCTGTGCGCGTGGTCGCGACCGGCTGGCTGTACCAGGCGCTGTACCGGCTGGGGATGCCGCCGTTTGGTTTGCACCGCCTGTACTACGGCCGCGTGCCCGAGTAGCCGCTGAATAAGTCGTTATCGCAGCGGCGTGCTGTGTTCACGCGCTATTCACGCCGTTCTGCGATACTTCTTCTTGGGCGGCGGTGCCCAACGCACTTCTCATTGTTCCTCGCGCCGCCGCCCTGCCCAAGCTACTTCGCATACTTTCGCAAATATTACCCAACCACGAACAAAATAATTGAGCCACGGAGGCCACAGAGCGCACAGAGGAAGAGGTTCAAACCTCGGTGTCCTCTGTGCGCTCTGTGGCTCAATCGTGCTGCTTGCGGTTGCAGAGCCTAGCGCCAGCCCGCCACCATCGCGTTTGGCGCAATGTCGAACGGCGTCGGCGCACCCGTCGCCAGGTCGAGCACTACCGAGTCGCTGCTGATGGTGCGGCGCAGCAGCACGATAGTGCTGGCGGCGCTGTCGGTCACAAACGTATTCAGCACATTCACATCCGACAGCTTCGAGGCTTTGGCGGAGGCGATGTCGTACACCCACAGGCCATACGACTTGTTCAGCTCGTAGATGTTGCCCGCGCCAAGCGCAAAGTACAGCGCGCGGCTATCGGGCGACCAGAACAGGTTGTTGGCGGCGCTCGGTGCCTGCGGCGGAACGATCTCGGTGCGCTTGGCCGGCTGCTGCGTCAGGTCGTACAGGTAGATCAGGCTGTCGGGCTCGGCGTTGGGGTCGCTGGCGCTGAAGCGGCGCGCCGTCACGGCCAGCATGCGGCCATCGGGCGAAACCACTGCCGCGCCCTCGCCTTCAACCGCCAGCTCGGCGCGATCCGCGCCGCTGGCCGCGTCGATCACGCGCACCTGCCCGAAGGAAGGATCGCCGCCGACCGGCAGCACGTACAGCCCTTTGCCGTCGGGCGTCAGGCCCAGCGGTCGCGCCGCGCCGTCAGCGGTTTGCAGCGGCGCAATCGCACCACTGGCCACATCGTACACGCCAATTTCGGTCTTGCCGAACACGGCGTTCGGGTCTTCGACACGCGCCGCATAGAAGATGCGCCCGTCGCTGGTGGCCAGCAGGCTTGAGCTGGGCTGCGCGGGCGACTTGAACGCCAGCACATCGCTGGCCGCGCCGTCGGGCAGGTGGACGCGCTCGATGCCACTGTCGCGCAGCACCAGCAGCGTGTCGCCGCTCAGCGCCGTGTCGAGCACGCTGCCGTCGACTGGCGCGATCTGGTGCGCTGCGCCGCCGATCGCCTGGGCAAACACGGCGTTCCCGTCAACATAGTAGAGCTCGGGCAGGTTCGCCGGCTGCGCGGTTGGCTCAGGCGCGCTGGTCGGCGCGGGCACGGCGGTCGCCACTGGGGCGGCAGTTGGCTGCGCGGCGGGCGCGCTGGTCGGCGCGGGGGCCGCAGTGGCGGGAATAGCCGTGGGCTGCGCGGCCGGCGACTGGGTGCCACACCCGCTGAGCGCGAGGGCCAGGGCCAAGGCGGGCAGGTAGCGGGCCGGCATATAAAAACGCTTCATGGTGTTCCTTTTCGTAGCGTGTTGTGCAGGGAAATAAATCGCTCACAGCTCCACCCTTTCCACTCCTGCACGTGCTATGAAGACGAACACGCGCGTTACGCGGTTCCGCGTTTCGCTCCGCCTAACGGAGTATTTCCAAAGCTCCTACCGAACGTCGGGGTACATGCGCTTGAGCGCGCGGTCAGACACGCCGAGCGCATACAGCAGCCGAATCCGCCAGCACAAGAGCAGCACGTTGATCAGCCCGCACTTCCGATGCCGCCGCGCCGACGTGACCACCGGCGTGTCGATCAGGCGCACCGGGCCGAGCCGCCGCAGCGTGTGGCTCAATTCAACATCTTCCATAATTTCCAGCGCCGGGTAGCCGCCCATGCGCCAGAAAACGTCGCGCCGAATGAACATGCACTGGTCGCCAGTGTACGAGCCGGTGTGCGAGCGCGCGCTGGTGTCACGGCCCATTTTCTCGTACATCCAGCCCGGCTCGTCGAAGCGGATGGCGAACGCCCCGCCCAGCACCGCCGGGTCGGCCATGGCGTCGCGCACCATGTCGAGCGCGCCGGGCGGCATCCAGGTGTCGGCGTGCTGGAACAGCAGCACCTCGCCGCGCGCCAGCATCGCGCCCGCGTTCATCTGCACTGCCCGGCCGCGCCGCGCGCTCAGCACATGCGCGTAGGGCCGCGCCAGCTCGGGCGTGCCGTCGCCGCTGCCGCCATCCACCACAATCAGCTCGGCGTCGCCAATCACCGCCCGCGTGTCGGCCAGCGTGCGCGCAACAAGCTGCGCCTCATTCAGCACCGGCATAACGACTGATATGTCCACCCGCACCTCCGTGCTATACTGCCGCAAACGCCCGCAAAAAGGAGCCGCCTGTGAGCGCAAAAGCCAGCGCCGAACGCCCCACGCCCGAGCAGTTTCTGGCCGAATATCCCGCCGCCATTCAGGACTTGGCCCGCCAGCTCTGCGCGATTGTGCGCGACACCATGCCACACGCCGTTGAGGCGGTCTACCCCGGCTGGAAGCTGATCGGCTACCGCGTGCCCGACGGCGGCAAGACGCGCTATTTCTGCTATGTCGCGCCGCTGGCCGATCGCGTGTCGCTGGGCTTCGAGTATGGCGTGCTGATGGCAAACGACTCGGGCCTGCTCGAAGGCGCCGGCTCGCAGGTGCGTTATGTCGCCTTCCGCCCCGGCGACACGCCCGACCCGGCCGCGCTCGCGCCGCTGATTGCCGAAGCCGCCGCAATTGCCGTTACGGTTCGCCGCAGCAAGTAGGAAAAAGAATGCCCGTTGTGATTGAAACCCCGCGCCTCACGCTGCGCGAGTACCAGCCCGGCGACCACGCCGCCCTCCACGCAATTCTTTCCGACGCGACGACGATGCAGTTCTGGCCGGCGCCGTTTTCGCCCGCGCAAACCGACGCCTGGATCGCCCGCCAGATCGCCAGCTACGCCGCGCACGGCTTCGGGCACTGGGCGGTACTCAGCCGCGCGAGTGGCGCGCTGCTCGGCGACGCGGGCCTGATGCGCTCCGAAGTCAATGGCCGCGACGAGATCGACCTGGGCTATATCTTCCACCACCCGCACTGGCGGCAGGGCTACGCGCTCGAAGCTGCCCGCGCCGCCCTCGATTTTGCGCGCATGCAGCCCGCCATCACCCGCGTTGTCGCCAACATGGCGCACGACCACCACCGCTCGCGGCGCGTTGCCGAAAAGCTCGGCCTGCGCTACGAAGGCGACTACTTCAACACGCGCAACCGCAATTTCCGCACGCTGCTCTACGCAATTGATCTGAGCGATGCGCACGAACTACGAAGACTGTAATTAAAATCTTGGTGTCTTCGTGCCTTCGTGGTTACTGTTCCCTTGCTCTACTCGCCCATCTTCCAATCGTGCGGCGTAGTATATTCCTGCCGCCGCCAGGCCCAGCCCGGCTCAAGGATTGCCCCCGGCTCGCGCACCTCGTAGAGCGCCCGCAGCGCATAATGAATCACGCTCAGCTGCTGGGCGCGGTTGCCCGGCTCGCCCAGCGGGTGCCCGAACGGCCACTTCAGATGCACGGCGCGCGGCGGGCGCACGCGCTCGGCAATTTCTCGCAGACCAATAATCGTCACGGTTGGGATGCCAGCCGCCTCAATGGTGCGCGCGATCAGCCCCACGGACTGGTTGCAAATCCCTCAGGCCGGCGTGAGCAGCACGGCGTCCACGCGCTCCTGCTTGAGCTTGCCCGCCACCTGCGGCGCGGTGACGTTCAGCAGCGTGGCGACGTGCGGCGGCTCGATGTGGCCCATGAAGCTGTAGCACGTGCCGAGCGCGCCGATCGTGCCCGCGCCCGCCAGCTCGCGAAACAGCCCGATCGGCAGCAGAATGTTCATGTCGCGCTCGGCGTCGCGGTGGTCGTAGTAGTCGTGGGTGATCGTCAGCGCCTCGGGCGCGGTGTCGGGCGGGATGGCGCGGTAGCTCGCGTCGCCGCGTGGGTCGGCCATGTTGAAGCCGGGCTGGCTGCGCCGATGCACGCCGCCCGTGGTGACCAGCGCAATGCGGCATTCGCGCAGGGGCGCGCGCAGCGGCACAAACGGCACCGTGTCGAAGGCCAGCGCGTCGAAGCGGCGGCCCCAGCGCCGCGCCATCCAGGGCATGCGTGTGTAGAGCCGCCCAACCATGTGATAGATACGCTGGCGTAGCTCGTCGCCGTCGGGCATAGGTCCTCATTCGTTGTTGCAGGTTTACAGGTTGCGGGTTGCGGGTTTGCAGGTTGCGGGTTGCAGGTTGCGGGTTTACAGGTTGCGGGTTGCAGGTTGCCGGTTGCCGGTTGCGGGTTGCAGGTTTGCAGGTTGCGGGTTTGCAGGTTGCGGGTTGCAGGTTACGGGTTGCAGGTTTGCAGGTTGCGGGTTGCGGGTTGCAGGTTGCGGGTTTGCAGGTTGCGGGTTGCGGGTTTGCAGGTTAAAGCCACCCTTTCACCCTTTCACCGTGCCTCCTGCCGACTGCCCACTGCCGACTGCCCACTGCCTACTGCCGCCTGCCCACTGCCTACTGCCTCCTGCCCACTGCCCACTGCCCACTGCCTACTGCCTCCTGCCCACTGCCTCCTGCCCACTGCCCACTGCCCACTGCCCACTGCCTCCTGCCACTGCCCACTGCCTCCGGCTATCTCCGGCTTCCCGCACTATTCTACCCGTTTTCAGCTTCGAGCCACTCGGCCAGCGGGCGCAAACCCTCGCGCAGCACGGCGTAGTGCCCACCCGCCACCTCGATCAGCCTGCTCGTGGGCAGCTCGGCGGCCAGGCGCTGGCCGTGTACCAGCGGGATGGTGCCATCCGCCGGGCCGTAGAGCAGCAAGGTCGGTCGGTCGCGCAGCGCGGGCAGCAGCGGGTCGAGATCAGCGCGAAACATCAGCTCGGCGGCGGTGTCGTAGAAGCTGTCCGCGCTGTAGTCCATAAAGCCGGCCCAGCCGCCACGCAGGTATTCCTGCATTGGCACCAGCCGCAGCAGGGGCCAGATCATGCGCTGCCACACAAAATGGTCAATGCGCGCCAGCCGGCGGTTGTCGAGCAGCCGGCCAAAGAACGGTGTGCTGATCAATTCCTCGCGCAGCGGAAAGCGCGGCGACGGGAATGGCGTAGCCGCCAGCGCCACCCGCCCAACCGGCACGGCGTTGATCGCGCACAGCGCCACCGCCACCACGCCGCCCGCCGAGTGGCCCACCAGCCCATGCAGCTCACGAATGCCCGCCGCGCGCAATACTGCCAGCACTGCGCCAGCGTGCCGCGCCAGGGCGTAGCTGCCGCGCGAGCGGTCGGAAAAGCCAAAACCCGGCAAGTCGGGCGCAATCAGCGTGAAGCGATCATCGAGCCGTGCGATCACCGGCTGCCAGAAATCGGCGGTGCCGCCCAGGCCATGGAGCAGCAGCACGGCGGGGCCGCGCCCGCGCACAGCATAGGCCACGCGCCGCCCGGCAAAGCGTGCATAGTGGCGCGGCAGTCGCGCGAAACGCTGGCTCACCGCGCTGCCTCCGCGAGCGCGTGCAGCGCGGCGCGCGTGTGCGGCGCAACGTCGGGCGGGGCGGCGCGCAGGTGTGCGGCCAGGCGCGCTAGCTCAGCGGCGGTGTCCACGTCGTACCAGCGCGGGAGCAGCTCGGCGCGCAGGCGCAATTCCTCTGCCAGCGCGAGGGTATCGGCCAGCACCGTCGGCGTGCTCATCGGCACCTCGCGCACGAGGCGCGGCTGTGGCGCGCGCAGCCCGATCAGGTAGTAGCCGCCGTCGTCGGACGGGCCGAGCACCACGTCGGCACCGCGTTCCAGCCGCGCAAACGCCTCATGCAAATAGGCAGGAGGAAGGTCGGGGCTGTCGCTGCCAATGATGACGACCGACGACTGACCACTGACGGCGCACACAACGTCGTGGTCGTTGGTGGTCGGTTGTCGATCGTCCATTTGGCGCTCAAACGCCTCCCCAAACGCCGCCGCCATGCGCTCGCCCAGCGTTGCGCCGCGCTGCGAACTGGCCGCGATGCCGGGCGCGAAACCCACGAACCATGCCGCGTCGGACTCGGGCGTGTGCGCGATGCGCACCTGCGCGCTCGGCACGCACCGCGCAGCGTGGAGCGTGTCGGCCAGAAAGCCAGCGTACAGCCGCGCAGCCGCCGCGCCATCGAGCGGCGGGCACAGGCGCGTTTTGGTGCGGCCCGCCACCGGCTCGCGGGCAAAAATGATCAGGGTTCGATTCATTGTGATGTCAGGAACCAGTAGAGTGCGGCTGAAGTTTGGCCCTGCTTGCTGAGACGAAAGACGAAGGACGAATGAGCAAGATGCGCTTCGTCTTTCGTCACTGGTCTTTCGTCTCAATGCCCTGGCGTCGGTTCTTGGTTCTTGGTTCTCCAGTCTGGGCGTATTGCTATACGCCCATCGATGCTTCTTGGCTAGCCCCGCAACGACAGCACCGGGCGAATGAATTTGCGCGCGCCCTTGATCGATTCCGACTCGAGATAGGCTTCGAACGACGCCTGCTGCAAGCCGGTGGTGTAGGTCGGGTAGGCGTGTGTGGTGCTGAAAATCGCGTCGAGGCCGAGCTTATACTTCATCGCCAGCGCGATCTCGGCCAGCAGCTCGCCGCCATGCGCGCCAACAATATGCGCGCCCAGGATGTCGTCGTTCTTCGCGCCCAGCACCAGCTTGATGAAGCCGTGCGTCTCGGCCTCGGCCTGCGCCCGGTCGATCTCGCTGTAGGGGAAACGAATCACGCGCACTGGCCCCTTCTGCATGGCTTCTTCTTCAGTCAGGCCGATCCGCGCCGCCTCGGGGTCGGTGAATGTCACCCAGGGCAGCACATCGTAGGCGACCTTTTTCTTACCCACTGGCACCAGGATGTTGCGCACCGCCACGCCGGCATGGTAAGCCGCAACATGGCTGAACAGGTAGCCGCCAATCACGTCGCCAATGGCGCTGATGTTCGTGGTGGCGGTTTGCAGGTAGTCGTCGACCTTGATGCCCTTTTTGTCGTACTTCACGCCCGCCGCGTCCAGCCCCAGGCCATCAACATTCGCGGCGCGGCCCAGCGCGATCAAAATTTCGTCGCCCGCGATCTCGATTTCGCCCTCGCCCTGTTTCGCCACGACGATCTTCTGGCCGCCGTCGCGGCGCACGCGCTGCATGCGCGCATTGGTGAGAATGCTGATGCCGTCGCGCTCAAGTGCCTCGGCCACTGCCCCTGCCACCTCGGGCTCTTCGCGCGGCAGGATGCGCTCGGCCCCCTGCACAATCGTGACTTTCGCGCCCAGGCGGGCGAATGCCTGCGCCAGCTCGACACCAATTGGCCCGCCGCCAACCACCGTCAGCGTTTTCGGCAGGTGCATCAGGTCGAAGGCTTGCTCGTTGCTCAGAAAACCCGCTTCGGCCAGACCCTCGACCTTTGGCACAACCGGGCGCGATCCGGTGGCAACAATAAACGACTGGCTGGAAAGCGGCACGCCGTTGAGCGAGAACTCGTGCGCGCCGCGAAACTCGAACGCGCCCAGGCGCACATCCACGCCCTCGGTGTAGGTTTTTTCGGCCAGCGAGGCGCGCTCGATCACGCCCTGCACATACTCCGTGACTTTCGCCATGTCGGGCGTCAGTTCGGCGGCGGCGAGGCCGATCTGCGCGGCATGGCGGGCCTGCTGCGCAACTTTCGCCACATGGATCAGCGACTTGCTGGGCACGCAGCCGTAGTGCAGGCAGTCGCCGCCGAGCCGCTCTTTGTCGATCAGGCAGACACGCGCGCCGAGCGACTGCCCCAGCCGCGCCGCCGTCAACCCGCCCGAGCCGCCGCCAATGATCGTAATGTCGTAGGTATAGCGCGCCATGGTGTTCCTCCTGCTATGCACACACGGTGAGAAGGGAAAGCGGTGTGTTCCCGGCAGCGCTGGCACGTCCCGCTCCGCGACCTCCACGCCCACAAACGACGCAAACGCTGCCTGGAAAGCAGTCTAGCCGAACCGCCCTACGGTACTCGTACGTGCCTCATAGCGCAGCCAAACAGCAGCCAGGGATTTACGATTTACGATTTACGATTGAGGCTCAGTTTCACCGCACAGGCGCAAAGGGCGCGCAGGTTTTGGATTCCGAACCACGAAGAAGTTACAAGTTTGAAGGTTGCAGGTTCGAAAGTTACTGCGCGCACCCTACCTGCCAACTGCCGACTGCCAACTGCCAACTGCCAACTGCCAACTGCCGACCGAATTATTCACCGCAAAGACGCAAAGCGCGCAGAGGTTTTGGATTGCCGAACCACGAAGAAGTTACAAGTTTGAAGGTTGCAGGTTCGAAAGTTACTGCGCGCACCCTACCTGCCAACTGCCAACTGCCAACTGCCAACTGCCAACTGCCGACCGAATTATTCACCGCAAAGACGCAAAGCGCGCAGAGGTTTTGGATTGCCGAACCACGAAGAAGTTACAAGTTTGAAGGTTGCAGGTTCGAAAGTTACTGCGCGCACCCTACCTGCCAACTGCCAACTGCCAACTGCCAACTGCCAACTGCTGACTGCCAACTGCCAACTGCCAACTGCCGACTGCCAACTGCCGACCGAATTATTCACCGCAAAGACGCAAAGTGCGCAGAGGTTTTGGATTGCCGAACCACGAAGAAGTTACAAGTTTGAAGGTTGCAGGTTCGAAAGTTACTGCGCGCACCCTACCTGCCAACTGCCAACTGCCGACTGCCGACTGCCGACTGCCGACTGCCGACTGCCAACTGCTACCCCGTAACACACGTCTACGCGCTATGCACCGGCGGCACAAATGCGCTTTCGGGCACGGCTTCGGCGCGGGTCAGGTTGTTCATGGCGCAGAAGCTGACGATGCCGCGCGGCGAGGCGTTGTGGTAGCAGCAGCGCTCGATCCGCTCGATGTCGAAGTCGCTCGAATCCATAAACGGCTTGATGTAGATCGTCGTCTGCTTGGGGCCTTTCTTGCCGCGCAGCCAGCCCAGCGGGTCGTTGCCCACCAGCGGCACAACCTTCTTCAGCAGGCGCGGGTTTTTCATCACCTGCTTGGCCATGTAGGGCACGCTTTCACTCAGGCCCACCGTCAGCGCCCGCACGAAATCCACCGGGTCGTCGCCCATCAGGTCCATGAAGTCGTCCACAGTCAGGTCTTTCAGCGCGTGCCGCCACTGCCCGTCGATATAGGCCACGCGCCCGTAGGCGTTGCACAAGGGCGAGCCGCTGCCCACCGGGAAGAAGCCCGACGGCTCCAGCCCGCACTGCTGGCGCATCAGCTCGAACATGTCGGGCAGGCGCAGCTTGCGCGGCGCGTCGATGTCGAAACGCCCGCCAAAAGGCGTGGCGCACTGGAAGTTCACCGCGACGATGTTGGCGCGGCTGCGCGCAATCACTTCCATGGTCGGGCCGACCTGGTTGTCGTTCAGGCCGGGCATGATCGCTACGGCCAGCACCACCGGCATACCCGCGTCAGCCAGATGCTCAAGCGCGGTTTCGCGCACCCACCACAGCCGCTCGCCGCGCAGCTGCTCGATATGGTCGTCGTCAGTGCTGTCGAATTGCAGGTAGAGCGAGGTAACGCCCCAGCTTTTGAGCTGCTTGGCGTAGTTCGCGTCTTTGGCGATGCGGATGCCGTTGCTAATGACCTCGACATGGCCGCAGCCGGCGTCGTAGCACATCTTGACGATCTTATCCAGGTCTTTGCGCACAGTCGGCTCGCCACCGCTGATCTGGAACGACACGCCCTTGCCCTCCAGCGCAATCACTTCGTCGATGCGCGCCTTGATCTCGTCGAGCGTGTAGTGGCGGCCGGCGGGGCTGCTGCCCGCAAAGCACATCGGGCAGGTCAGGTTGCACTTCTCGGTAACTTCGAGCATCACGAGGTTGGCGCGGTCGCGCATCTGGAAGGGGTGCGTGCGGATCGGCTCCTGCGTGACTTTATCGGGCCAGCGCTGCTTGATGCGCTCGTCCAGCTCGAACATGCGCGTGTAGAAATCGGCGTAGGGGCCAAGATCGGTGGCGAAGCGTCCGTGCGTTGGGCATTCGCGGGTGTAATGGGCGTGGCCCGTGTCGTCGGCCACGTAGGCAGCCGGGATCTGCGCCTGGCAGACCTCGCAGATGCTGGCGGTTTCTTTGAGCGTTCGCCCGGCGCGCGGGATGGACGGGGCGATCAGCGCGATCTCGGCCATGGGTTCCTCCTTGTTGTGGGGAGTATTATTCCTCAAATAGTTGCGCAACGGCAACCGAAAAGCCAGGCAGAATTGCATCGCCAGGCAGTTCGCTCCCGCTCGCGAATTCGCGAATATCGGTCATCGAGCGGTAAGCATATACCACTCGTGCAGCTGGATCAACAACCCAAACGAGCAGCACGCCAATAGCAAAATACTCGCGCAGCTTGCGCATGGCATCGGCCCAGGCATCGCCGGGCGACATGATTTCAACCACAAGCTCAGGTGCAACATCCAAATAGCTTTTCGATTGACGCTGCGTATAGCGCGCATTTGAAATAAACAGCACATCGGCGGCGCGAATGGTGTCGGGGTTGCGGCGGGTATAAATGCCAACTTCGCCAACCAGCACTTTGCCAAGCTTGTGCGCTTGAGCAAACGCTCGCAATTCGGCACCGAGCGCATTTTCGATTAGCCCATGCTCATAGCCGGTTGGACTCATTGGCACAATTCTCCCTTCTACTAATTCGCACGGCTCAATACCCACAAGCTCGGCCAGGTCGGCGCCACTAAGTAACGGTGCGCTTACCACACTGCTTTCAATTGCCATGGCGTTCTCCTTTTGCCGAAATTATAGCCGCGCACTTGCCGAATTACAATGAGGGCAGGGATTCAGCAGAATATGCGCAAGGAAGCTGGCGTTTGGATGTGCGCCCATGAGCGAAAGAGCGAACGAGCGCAGCGCGGAAGAACGAGTAAACAAGCCCCTACGCCCATACCCTATTCCCCACCCCCCAGGCTCTCTTCCCGCAGCCAGTCGTGGAACAAAGCGCGCAGGTAGGGTTCCTGCAAATATTCTTCGATCTTCGCCAGCGTGTCGCGGTTGTCGATGGCGCGGCCAGGGCCGGTGTACTCGACCCACGCGCCCGCGCACCAGCCAATTGCGCGCAGCAGGATGAAGGGCAGACGCAGCCGTAAGCGCTCGCGCAGCTCGGCTGGATCGAGGTCGGGGCGGGCGGCAGCGTAGGCGGCCAGGAAATGTGCGCGTTCAGCCGCGGTAAAGGTCACGCCGCACTTCCACTGGGTGGTGGTGGGAATGAGGAAATGCGCGAGATCGTAGGTTGGGTCGTCGATCAGCGGGCGCTCCCAGTCCACCAGTTTGCAGTATGCAGTTGGCAGTATGCCATCAGCCATCTGCCAAGCGCCCGTTGCCTGCTGCTCGCTGCCGGCTGGCAACGGCTGACTGACGATCCAGTTATGGGCCTGCACGTCGGTGTGCACCAGCGCGAAGGGCGCGGGAAAGCGCCCGGCATCGCGCGCGGCCGAGTCAGCAGCGCGTTCGAGCAGCGTAGCGAACAAGGCGCGCAGGTGCGCAGGGGCGCGCTCGCAGGCGAGGTAGGGCGCAAGCCATTCGCGCCCTTCGGCCAGATCGTCGTGGAGGGCGCGGCGGCGGATGAAGGGCGCGCCGGGCGGCGCGGGGATGCTGTGCAGCCGCGCCAGCGTGCCGGCGGCGGCGGCGATCTGCGCGGGGCTGGCGTAGTCGAGCGGGCCGCCGGGCAGATACTCCATCGCCAGCAGACCATAGGGCAGCGCGGCCAGGGTGTCGTCAAGGTACAGCAGGCGCGGGGCCACGCCATGCGGCCCGAGCAGGCGCAGCGCCGCCGCTTCGTAGGCGATCTGTGCGCCGCCGGCCTGCCCGATCTGCGAGCCAACATTCACGCGCAGCACGCAGTGGGTCTCGCCGCCCTGCATCAGCCGGTAGTTGATGTTGTATTCGCCCTGCGCCAGAAATTCGAGCGTGGCGTGCACGCCCTGCGCGAGGCCGAGGGCATCGCGCACGTCGGGACGGGCGACGTAGGCATGGAGCGCGGGCAGCAGTTCGGTTGCGAGCATGAATTCTCCCCTTGTGCGGTGCCGCCGTGGCGCTGAAGCGCTCGGCTCCCGTGGGCGAAGGCCGCCTGCGCGGCCTTGTCAGCCTGCAGACTTCGCAACGTGTAGCCCGCCCGTTCACGGGCCGGGCGCGCAGTCTGGGCGTATTGCTATACGCCCTTCGCTCGCCGGTGCGCAGTCTGGGCGTATTGCTATTCGCCCTTCCGTCGCTGGTGCGCAGTCTGGGCGTATTGCTATTCGCCCTTCCGTCGCTGGTGCGCAGTCTGGGCGTATTGCTATTCGCCCTTCGCTCGCTGGTGCGCAGTCTGGGCGTATTGCTATTCGCCCTTCCGTCGCCGGTGCTTGGTCACTCTTCGCCCATCCTCACCCAAGCAGCACTGCCGCCCCATCCCAGGCCGGGACCGTGAGCGCGCAGCCAGTCGGGTCGCACACCACTGCGCCGCCGCGCAGCAGTTCGGCAGCGGCCACCACCGGCGCACCGGGCAGGCGCACGCGCGCGCGCACCTCTTCCGGGCCGTTGTTGGTCAGGATGATCATGCGCTGGCCGTTTGCCTGAAGCAGGTGCGCGTCGATGGTGGGCGGCGTATCAACCAATTCGAGCGAGCGCGCAAGGCCGACCGTTTCGCCCAGCGCCAGCAGCAGCGCCGCCGCGCTTGGTTCGGTCAGAGCAGCTGCATCAAGGTGGGTGCCAACATAGATCGCCTGCCCCGCACCCCCGCGCCGCCGCACAATCGCCCCGCTGCCGTCGGCGAAGCGCGCAATTATTTCGCCACCCTCGGCGGCGTCGAGCGGCTGGCGGTGCCAGTAGCCAGCAACAGCCGGTGGCAGATCTGCCGCGCCAAACTTTTCTTCGCCCAGATGAATGGCGCACTCGGCGCTGCGTTCGATCTCGCCAGCCTGCACGCCAAACAGCGCGCTCAAACCCGCGCCGGGCTGCTCGTCCCAGCTCCAGCCGCGCCCATCCACCCACGCGCCCTTGGCAAAGGCCAGCAGCGTGCCGCCGCGCTCGACAAACCCACGCAGCGCCGCGCCAGTTGGCTCGTCGACCAGCATGGCGCAGGGCAGCACAATCAGCTTGTAGGGCAGGTCGCCCTTTTGCAGCGCGGCGCTGTCGGCAAACTCGACCGGGTAGCCAGCGCGCCAGAAGGTGTGGTACGCGCCGCGCACGCAGCGGCGCAGCAGGTCGTTCGCGCCCATGCCGTGCAGCAGCATTTCGTTGCGCGTGTCGGTGTAGAGCGCCACCTCGGCGCGCGGTGGCTGGGCCTTGAGGAAGAAGCTGGCGTGCTCGTTCACCATGCGGTTGATCGCCGCCGCCGCGTGGTAGCGCCCGGTCGCCCGCCCGCGCAAATCGGCCAGCGCGCCCCAGTGAATGGGAATGCACGGCCACTCGCGGTAGCCCTGGTAGAGAATGGCTTTTGCGCCGTGCGCCAGCGCTTCGAGGTTGTAGCGCGTGATGTCCTGCGGCGTGGTGGTGTAGTCGGGGCCGAGCGCCCAGCCGTTGATTGGCCCGCTTTCCAGCTCGGGCAGCCAGAACTCGCGCCCGGCGTGGATGGCGCTGCTGCGCCCGATGTCGAGAAACATCGAGATATATTCGGGCGCTTCGTGCAGGTGCGGCTTGCCGCCCGGCTCGCGGATAATGCCGGGGTAGAGGTCGTAGCCAATCGCGTCGGCCTGATCGGCCATGCGCCACACATCCAGCGCCATCTCAACATCGCGGCCCGACGGCGCGAAAATATTCGTCATGGTCGGGTGCTCGCGGTCGTGCTCTTTGATGAGCGCGTGCTGCCAGCCGATGAACGCGGCCATGTTTTCGTTCAGAAAAGTGCGCCAGTCGAGCCAGGCCGTCACTACGCCCCACTCCTGCGGCATCGAGCGCGGCGGCTGCACCTGCGCCCAGCTGCTGTACTGATGGTGCGTGCAATCCCAGCGCCACGCGACATTCAGCGCATCGAGGTCGCCATACTTCGCTTCCAGCCAGGCGCGAAAGGCGGTGGCGGTGTGCGGGTTGTAGTCGTGCAGGCGTGGGTTTTCCTCGCCGCGGCGCGTGACGAACGGGAAGCCCGGCTCGTTGTCGATCTGCCAGGCCCACAGCGCCGGGTGGTCTTTGTAGCGCGCCAGCAAAAGGCGCAGGTAGCGCTCGACTTCGGCGCGATAGCCGGGGTGGTTGCGGCAGGCCCAGCCCCAGACGGTGCCGATGGGAAACGGGCGTCCCTCGCGGTCGATGATCTGCGCGTCGGGGTAAAGGTCGAGCAGCCAGATCGGCGGGTTGCACGAGCCGGTGCCAAGCAGGATTTTCACGCCATGCGCGTGCGATTCGTCAAACAGCGCGTCGAGCCAGCCCCAGTCGGGCGCGCCGCGCACCTTCTCGATATAATCCCAGCTCGCCAGCAGCTCGGCCGAGCGGATGCAGTTCATGCCAGCGGCGGCCATGTTCGCCACGTCGCGCGGCCAGTCGGCGGGCTCGTGGTGGGGCGGGTAGTAGCTCGCGCCAAGCGGGAAGAATGGTTCGGGCATGGGCTCCTCGAAGTAAGTTTTGAATGCTAAGTGTTGATTGTTGAGTTAGCAGGGTGCAAGTTTACAGGTTGCAGGTTAGAACGTTGGCAGTTGGCGAGTTTCAGGTTGGCAGGTAGCGGTGCGCGCAGTAACTTTCGAACCTGCAACCTTCAAACTTGTAACTTCTTCGTGGCTCGGTAATCCAAAACCTCTGCGCGCTTTGCGTCTTTGCGGTGAATAATTCCTCAGTCAGTCGGCACTCGACAGTTGGCAGTTGGCAGTCGGCAGTCGGCAGTCGGCAGGTACGAGACACGAGATAGCGTCCTGAGTAGCGCGTAGCGCGTATCGAAGGGTGCGGGCAGAAAACAAGTATCATTCGGGAACCTGACAACCTGGAACCTAGTAACCTGCAACACGGCCTACTCCTCGGGCACCACCCACAGCCGTTCTTTGGGCAGTGCCAGACTCACGGCGTCGCCGGGCTGGCGCGGCTGGCTGGGGTCGGCCAGCACCTGCAACTCGGCGCTGCCGGCATCGACCCAGTAGCGCATTTGCGTGCCGAGGTACATGGCCGAGCGCACGACGCCACGCACAGTGTTTGCGCCCGTTGCGCCAAAGGCAATCGCCTCGGGGCGGATGGTCAGCACGCCCGGGCCGTCGGGCGCGGCCACGCCATTCAGCTCAAACGCGCCCAGCGGGCTGATGAACTGGCCGGCAGCTTTGCGCCCGGCAATGAAATTCAGCCCACCGAAGAAGCGTGCAATCGCCGCGCTGGCCGGCCGCTCGTAGAATCCGCGGGGCGTGTCGTACTGCTGAAGATCGCCAGCAAACAGCAGCGCAATGCGGTCGGCCAGCATCACCGCTTCTTCCTGATCGTGCGTCACAAAGATCGTCGTCATCTTCAGCTCGCGCTGCACGCGCAGAATCAGCTCGCGCATCTCGATGCGCAGGTTGGCGTCGAGCTGGCTGAGCGGCTCGTCGAGCAGCAGCACCTGCGGGCCGATGATCAGGCCGCGCGCCAGGGCCACGCGCTGCTCCTGCCCGCCAGAAAGTTGCTGCGGGCGGCGCGACTCCAGGCCGGGCAGGCGCACCAGCTCCAGCATCTCGCGCACACGCCGGGCGATCTGGGCCGGTGGTTCGCCGCGCATGCGCAGGCCAAAGCCCACGTTCTCGCCCACAGTCATGGTCGGGAACAGCAGCGGCTTCTGAAAGACCATGGCCACGCCGCGCCGCTCGGGTGGGATGCCCAGCACCGAGCGCTCGCCAAAGCGGATGTCGCCGCCGCTCGGCTCGATCAGCCCGGCGATGGCTTTCAGGGTGGTGGTTTTGCCGCAGCCCGACGGGCCAAGCAGCGCCACCAGCTCGCCCGACCCAACGGTGAGCGAGAGATCGTGCACGGCGTTGCTGCCGCGGGCGTAGCTTTTTGTGAGTTTATCGAGATGAACGCTTGTCATGCGAGATTTACGATTTATGATTGACGATTTATGATTAGGATTATTACTCTGGAAAATAAATTTCCTTGTACTCAGCTTCCAGGAAGCTAAAGCCAGTTTTGCTTGAACCTGATAACCAGATGAGCTTCCTGGAAGCTTGCCCGTTGTATGAAATAACTTATTTTCCAGAGTAATTATTGACCGCAAAGAGCGCAAAGGACGCAAAGATTTTGGATTTACGATTTGCGATTGACGATTAGGATTATTGACCGCAAAGAGCGCAGGGAGTTGCAGGTTCTGCGGTTCTTGGTTCTCGGTTCTGCGGTTCTTGGTTCTTGGTTCCACAAAACTCAACACTCAGCATTCAAAACTCAACACTCCCTACATCTTCCCAAAGCCCTCCATCGCGCCCGGCTCGCCGCCGAGGTAGCGCGCCGTGGCGACGAGCAGCAGCACGGCTGGCGCGACGAACACCAGGCACAGCGCCGCCGCAATCGCGTTGTCGCCGCTGCCCGCAAAGGAGAACAGCAGCAGTGGCAGGGTAATCACCGCGCCGCCGCCGATCAGCAGAGTGAGCAGGTACTGGCTCCACGAAATCAGAAAGGCAAACAGCGCGCCAACCACCAGCGCCGGCCAGATCGCGGGCAATGTGATCAGCCAGAACGCGCGCCACGGGCCGGCCCCCAGCACGCGCGCCTGCTGCTCGAACTGCGCGTCGTAGTTCGCAAACGCGCTGGCGAGCACCAGCGTCATATATGGCACGGTTGGGATGAGATGCACCAGCGCCACGCCCAAAAAGCGCTCGGTCAGGTTGTAGCGAATAAACACAATATGGATGCCAAGCACCACGGCGATGCCCGGCACAATCACCGGCGCGAGGATCAGGAACTCGACCAGGCGCTTGCCGCGAAAATCATACATGCCCAGCGCGCGCCCAGCGGGCACGCTCACCAGCGTCGCCAGCACCGTCACGGCCACGCCCAGCGCCAGGCTATTCGCCAGCGCCGGCAGCACCTGCGACTCGGGCGCGGCGATGTAGCGCCATGCGCGCAGGCTCCACTCGGCCGGCAGCACGCTCGGGAAGGCCCAGCGAAACGCAAACGACCACAGCAGCAGCGGCACAAACGGCCCCAGCACGGCGATGCACATCAGGCCCAGCGCGACGGCTCGCAAGGCGGCAGGCTTTATGTGATTGGTTGGCAGGCGCTGATGCATATCTGCGAGTTATAGAAAGGAACCACGGAGACACGGAGGCACGGAGATTATTGACGCACCCGCCGCCCCAGCCGCAAGTACAGCAGCGCGAGCGCCGTCACCAGCGCGGCAATAATCATGCTCATAGCCATGGCCGCCGGGCGCGCGTTCAGGTCAACGTCGGTGTAGCTTTTGTAGGCCAGCACCGGCAGCGCCTGCGGAAACGCCACCCCCAGAAAGAATGGCACCTCGAACGCGCCAAACGCAAACGCAAACACGATCACCGAGGCCGAGAGCAGACCGGGCAGGAGCAGCGGCAGCAGCACATGGCGGAAGCGCTGCCAGCGGCTTGCGCCCAGCGAGCGCGCCACATCTTCGTAGTCGGGGCCGAGCGTGTGCAGCAGCGACAGCAGCACAACGCCAATAAACGGCGTTTCCTTCCACACATACTCGGCAATAATCCCCAGCCCCCAGCGGTCGAACACCAGCGGCGGAAACTGGCCGGGGTCGTCGATCAGGCCGAACAGCGCCGCCACGCGCGCCAGCAGGCCGCTCTGCCCAAGCACCTGCGCCAGCGCAATCGCCCCGACGAGATGCGGGATGGGCAGGTTCAGCTGGAAGATAAAGGTCATGGCGCGGCGGCCCGCAAAGCTCTGGCGCAGGAGCAGCGCCAGCCCAAGCGCCAGCATCGAGGCCAGCACGGTGGACGTAAACGCGACATGCACGGTCAGCAGCAGCGAGCGCAGAAACGAGCGGCTGCCCAGCACCTCGGCGTAGGCGCGCAGGCTCAGGTCGTGCGCGCCCGCGAGCGGCACGTAGCCCAGCGACTGAACCAGGCCGAGCAGCAAGCCGCCCAGAAACAGGCCACCAATCACAAACAGCGCGGGCGCAAGCAGCAGCCAGATACGGAGCGTATGGTTCAAAATCCTCTTCTTTTTGGCCGGTCTCGGCCACGAACGTGGCCGAGACCGGCCAAAAAAGGGAATTTCGGGGGCGGCAAGCCGCCCCCGAACCCCCACCACGCAGGCGGCCTACTTCTCCAGCACTTCGGTCTTCCAATCCTTCTCGATCCGCGTCAGCCAGGTGGCTTGCAGCTCGGCCAGCTTGTGCTTGGCCAGCGTGTCGCCGTCGAGGGTGGCGGGGTCGCGCGGGATGGCGTTGAACTTATCGGCGGCTTCTCTGGGCAGCTGGCTGGGCGCGAGCGGCGTGCTCCAGCCCATCACCTCGGGCTTGGCGCCCTCGGCCTGCGCATCGGGCGAAAGCAGGAAGTCGGCGGCGAGCATGGCGGCGGCTTTGTTAGGCGAATTGAAGGGAATCGCCAGATAATTCGTGTTGCCGATGGTGCCGCTGTCGAAGACCCAGGTGCGCGTGGTTTTCGGGAAATGGCCGGTGGCAATCTCGCTGGCGGCGTGCGACGGGCCGTAGTTCATCGAAATCCACACCTCGCCGTTCGCAAACAGGTCGGCCTGCTTGGTGCTGCTTTCCGGGTAGGTGCTGCCGTCGCGCCACAGGCAGGGCTCGACGTCGTTCAGCATCTTCCAGGTTTTGGCGGCTGCCTCGCTATATTTCGCCTCATCGAACGGCCCAAGCAGCTTGGTATAATCGCCCGCCGCCGCGTAGAACACATGGCGCACAAACACGCTGCCGGTGAAATCGGGCGGCGCGGGGTAGGTAAACTTGCCCTTGTTCGCACAGGCCCACGCAAACAGGTCGGGGATGGTCTTGGGCGGGTCGGGGATTTTGGCGCTGTCGTATTCCATCACAAACTGCGCCGAACCCCACGGCGACTCGTCGTACTCGACCGGGAAGCCAAAATCGTTGGCAATGGCGGGGTTCTTCCAATCGACAAACTTCTGGCTGGGCAGCAGATCGGCCCAGTTGCGGAACAGCAGGCTGCCTTCCTTCATGGTGCGGAAATTTTCGCCATTGATCCAGATCAGATCAACCGAGCCGCCGCTGTTTTTGCCAGCCTGCTTCTCGCCCAGCACCTTGTTCACCACCTCGGCGGTGTCTTTCACCGGCACCTGCTTGAGCGTGATGCCATATTTCTCCTTGAGTTGCTGGGCTGCGTAGCCATTCACATAGGTGTTGATCGCGTCACTGCCGCCCCACATATACCAGTTCACCGTCTGGCCTTTGGCCGCCGCCGCAATCTGCTCGAACGACATGGAACGAAAGCTATCTTCGAACGTGCCCGCCGGCGCGCTCGTGGCCCCGGCAGCAGCGCCAGGCTGGGCAGCCGGCGCGCCGCACGCGCTCAGCAGCAGGAGCATCCCGAACATTGCACACAGCCATATTCGGCGCATGCGCGTCCTCCTTCTTCTCAGAATATTCAATTCAAGCGAGGCTCGCTACAGTATGCGATGTGGGGAGTGCGGTTGGATGCTGATTATGCGCGGCGAAATATATATTGACAAGCTTCGATATAGATGGTATGCTCTTCTCAGCAGCAACCTGGCTGCGCACAATGGCTGAAACGACAATGAGCGACGTTATAGAACTTGAAGCACGGCAGCTTGGCACACGCTGCTGCGAGGGCGAAGACCTGCTCCAGCTCAGCACCCCCGAGGCGCAAAGCCTGAGCGACGATGTGAGCATCCTGGCGCATCCGATTCGCCTGCAAATCCTCGACATGCTGGCGCGCAACGCCGGCCAGGTTTGCGTGTGCGATCTCGAAGCCGCGCTGCCCGTGAAGCAGCCCACGGTTTCGCACCACCTCAAACTGCTGCGCGCCGCCGGCCTGATCGACTGCGAGCGCCACGGGCTGTGGGCGCACTATTTCATCCAGCGCGATGCCCTCCAGGCGCTGTACCGACGCGTCAATGGGCACCTGCAAGGGCTGGTTGGCTAGCGTTCTTTTCGGTTTCCTTTCTCTGGTGAACTGCGGAGCTTATATTGAACATCGTCAATGTACCCGAAACTCTGCCAGTGCCCGCGATTGCGCCCGCCACCCCCGGCGACGTGGACGCGATTGAGGCGCTGCTGAGCGCGAGCGCGCTACCGCTCGACGGCTTGCGCGAGCACATGGGCGCGGCGCTGGTGGCGCGGCAGGATGGCGCGGTGGTTGGCAGCGCGGCGCTTGAACTGTATGACAACACCGCGTTGCTGCGCTCGGTGGCGGTTGCGCCCGCGCTGCGCGGGCAGGGGCTGGGGCAGCAACTGGTGCGCGCCGCGCTGCGGCTGGCGCGCGAGCGCGGCGCGGGCGAGGTCTACCTGCTCACCGAAACGGCGGCGCTGTTTTTCGAGCGGCTGGGCTTTGCACCGATTGTGCGCAGCGTGGTCGCGCCAGCAGTGCAGGAGTCGGTGGAGTTCACGGGCGCGTGCCCGGCCAGCGCGCAAGCCATGCGCCTGAAGCTGGCGCGCTACACCACGCGCGCGGCTACCCCCGCCGATGCCGAGGCGATCACACGGATCTACAACCAGGGCATCGATGATCGCGTGGGTACGTTTGAAACGCGCCTGCGCAGCGCCGAGGATATTCGCGCCTGGTTCGATGGGCAGCATCCCGTGGTGGTGGCAGAAGACGCGGATGGCGCAATGGTCGCGTTTGCCTCGACATCGACCTACCGCGCGCGCGAGTGCTACGCCGGCATTGCCGAGTTTTCGGTGTATGTAGCGCGCGAGGCGCGTGGGCGCGGCGCGGGTGGCGCAGCCATGCGGGCGCTGATTGCAGCGGCCGAGGCGGCGGGCTTCTGGAAGCTGGTGTCGCGCGTGTTTGTCGAGAACCACGCCAGCCGCACGCTGCTCGGGTCGCTGGGCTTCCGTGAGGTGGGCGTGTACGAAAAACACGGCAAACTCGACGGCGCATGGCGCGATGTGGTGATTGTTGAGCTGCTGATTGCAAGCAATGCGTAGTTCGTAATGCGTAGTGCGTAGTGCGTAGTGGATTTTGCACGGCTACGCACCACGCACTATATCTCTTGTTTCTCAATTGTCGAGGGCAGCACGTAACACGGCAGGTTCAGGTCAAAGTCGCAAAATTCACGCACACATTGCCAAGATATGAGGTCTATAATCTGCGTAATCTGCGTAATCTGTGGATGAAACGTATTCCCATTCCAACGTTGGCATGGCTCTGGTAACAAGGTCATTTCTGTACTTTCTATATCGAAGCGTATCAATATAAGGAGAAACCCATGAACACATCCACACTTCCCGTAGCCGTGATTGGCGCTGGCCCGGTGGGAATGGCGGCGGCGGCGCAACTGCTGGCCCGTGGCGCGACGCCAGTGGTGCTTGAGGCTGGCCCGGCGGTAGGCGCGAATGTGCGGGCCTGGGGACACGTGCGCCTGTTCTCGCCCTGGAAATACAATGTCGACGCGGCGGCGCGCGCGCTGCTGGAGGCGAGCGGCTGGGCTATGCCCGAGGGCGACGACTTCCCGACCGGGCGCGAACTGGTCGAGCGCTACCTGGCACCCCTTGCAGCGCTGCCGACCGTGGCCCCGCACATCCGCGTGGGCACCCGCGTGCTGGGCATCAGCCGGCAGGGCGTTGACAAAATGAAAAACGCCGGACGCGAGCAGGCGCCATTTCAAATTCATATCGCCACGCCCGACGGCGAAGAGATGCTGCTGGCGCGCGCGGTGATCGATGCCTCGGGCGCGTATGGCACGCCCAGCCCGCTTGGCGCGAATGGCATGCCGGCGGTGGGCGAGCGGGCGCTGCGCGACGATGTTTTCTATGGCATCCCCGACGTGCTGGGGGCTGAACGGGCGCGCTACGCCGGGCGGCGCGTGCTGGTGGTGGGCAGCGGGCATTCGGCTTTTAATGCGCTGCTCGACCTGGCCGAGCTGGCTGAGCAGGCGCCCGGCACGCAGGTGACCTGGGCCATCCGCCGCAGCGCGCCCGGCCAGATGTTTGGCGGCGGCGCGAACGACCTGCTGCCGGCGCGGGGCGAACTGGGCAGCCGCGTGCGCGCGCTGGTGGATGCTGGCACCTTCCGCCTGGAGCAGAGCTTCCGCATTGGCAAGCTGGCGCGCACCGGCGCGGGCATTGTGGCAAGCGATGGCGAGCGCGTGCTGCCGCCGGTCGACACGATTATTGCGACCACCGGCTTCCGGCCCGACCTCGCGCCACTGAGCGAGCTGCGGCTGGCGCTCGACCCGGCGGTGGAAAGCCCGGTGCAGCTCGCGCCGATGATCGACCCGAACTTCCATAGCTGCGGCACGGTGCGCCCGCACGGCGAGGCCGAACTGCGCCACCCTGAGCCTGGCTTTTACATCGCGGGCATGAAGAGCTATGGCCGCGCGCCGACCTTCCTGATGCTGACGGGCTATGAGCAGGTGCGCTCGATTGCGTGCGCGCTTACCGGCGACGCGGCTGGCGCGGCGCGGGTCGAGCTGGAGCTGCCTGAGACGGGCGTGTGCTTCACCGACTATGAGATCGGCTCGTGCTGCGGGGTTTCGCAGCCCGCCGAGCAAGCCGACGTTGCGCTGGTGGCAAGCGCAAGTTGCTGCGGGCCGGTTGCTGCCGCGCCCGTCGCTACAAGCAGCATTGGCGTGATCGACCTCGCGCCGGTGGCAGCGAGCGCGGGCTGTTGCGGCCCGGTTGCCGCCGCCGCGCCAGTGGCGGTGGTGGCGAGCGCGAGCTGCTGTGGCGACGACTGCTGTAGCGGCGGCACGGCCACGGCTGGCTGCTGCGATGACGATTGCTGCGCGACGGAAGACGCGCCGGCGCAGCAGATCGAGCTTGCGCCGGTGGCGACCAGCGCCGGCTGCTGCGGGTAGCGCCCAGTGCTCGCAAGCCAAACGCGCGCCGGCGCATTCTACGGCTGGTGGATCGTCGGCGCGCTCGCTTTTACCGAAACAATCAGCTGGGGCGTGGTGTACTACGCCTTTGCCGTGCTGCAAGGGCCGATTGGCGCGGCGCAAGGCTGGTCGCAGGTGGCGGTGACGGGCGCGTTTTCGCTGGCCTTGCTGATGGCGGGGCTGGCGGCCGTGCCGGTGGGTCGCTGGATCGACCGGCACGGCGCGCGCGGCTTGATGACCGCCGGGTCGTGCGCGGCCATGCTGCTGCTGGTGGCGCTGGCGCGGGTTGAGCAACTGTGGGCGCTGTACGCGATCTGGGCCGGGCTGGGACTGTGCATGGCCGCGCTGCTCTACGAGCCAACCTTTGCAGTGGTCACGGTGTGGTTTGTGCGGCGGCGCGCCCGCGCCCTGGCAATTGTCACGTTTGCGGCTGGCTTTGCGAGCACGATCTTTGTGCCGCTGAGCGCGGCGCTGGTGCAGGCCTACGGCTGGCGCGCGTCGTTGCTTGTGCTGGCGGCGATCCTGGGCCTTGGCACCATTCCGCTCCATGCGCTGGTGCTGCGCCGCCGCCCGCACGACCTGGGGCTGCAGCCCGACGGCGAGCCATTACTGCCCGGCAGGCCGGCACAGGCCGCGCCGCTGGCGGGCGTGCGCTTTGGCGCGGCGCTGCGCACATCGGCCTTCTGGTGGCTCGCCGCCGCGTTTACGCTCACCAATCTGGCTGCCACCGCCGCACTCATTCACCTCATCCCCTTTCTCGGCACGCGTGGCTACAGCGCGGGCTTCGCGGCCTGGGCCACCGGCCTGATTGGCGCGATGAAACTGCCGGGCCGCGCACTGTTTGCGCCACTCGATGCGCGCCTGCCGCGGCGTGTGCTGGCGGCGATTCTGTTCAGTTTGCAAGGCGTGGCGCTGCTGGTGCTGATCATTGCGCCGGGCGCGGCGGGAGTGCTGCTGGCGGTAGCGCTGTTTGGCGCGTCCAGCGGGGCAACAACGCTGGCGCGACCGGCGCTGCTGGCCGAGCGCTTTGGCGCGGCGGCCTACGCCAGCATCAGCGGGGCGGTGGCGCTGCTGCTGGCCTGTGCGCAGGCGCTGGCCCCGGTTGGCGCGGGCGCGCTGCGCGCCGGGCTGGGCGGCTACCCGCCGGTGCTCGGGCTGCTGGCGCTGCTGTCGTTCGGGGCGGCGGGGGCAGTGTTTGTGGCAATGCGGGGTGCGGCGGCGTAGGCAGGGTGAGGAGTCAGAAGTCAGAAGTCAGAAGTCAGGAACTACGCACTACGCACTATGCTGGCCAGTGCGTAGTTCCTGACTTCCGTATCAAGTGCTTGGGCTTGGCGTAACGGCTGGCGGGCTGGTCTGCGCAGTTGCGCGCTGCCCATCGATCAGCAGCAGCACGATCAGCACAACTTCCACTGCTTTGTCGAGATAGCCGATCAGGTTGAAGCGAAAGCCCGAGATCAGGAAGTACATGACGATGGTCACGGCGGCAAAGGCGATCAGCAGCCAGCGAATTGCCGAGCGGTAGGCGCTGAGCGCGGGCAGGTTCAGCGCACCTACCAGCACCAGGTAGCCAATACCATTCAGCAGAAACAGATAGGGCAGCGGAATCGGCAGGAGCCGCATGATGCCAAAGGCAGCGCCGCGCCCGCCACCTTGAAAGCCACCAGCCGGCGCGGTGCCATTCTGCCCGTTCGCCTGAAAGCCACCGGGCGGCGGGCCACCCTGCCCGTTGCCGAGGCGCGAACGGCCTGCAAAACCACCCGGCCCGCCGCCGGCGAACATGCCAATGCCACGCTGCAAATGAACGAATGCGGTGATGACTACCAGCACGATGATCGCGATTTGCAGCGCGCTGATAACGCGGGCTGCGCGCTGGGTTTGTACTTGCGCCATTCTGATTCTCCTTGCGCTTTTCGCTCTGCGGGCGGGCGCACACCAATGAGTTTTGTTCCAGGCACACGATACTCCGCGAAACATACGGGAAGGATGAAGCCGAGATTGGAATTTGATGTGTAAAGCTGTGCGCTTTGGGCGCAGGGTTGGGGGATAGGGAATGGGGGTTAGTGATTGCAATGCTGACTTGCCTTATTTGCACATCGCTTTCACAATCATGCACGAAGGCAGCAACGAAAAAGCGCCGGGCGGTTCATACCACCCGGCGCTTGTGTAAGTAAGCCACGCGCTACTGTCGCGAGAGCGGCACATAAACCGGGTTGGTCGGCGTTATGAGCAGCTTCCACGATTTCAGAAGCTGGCGCAGCGCCTCGGGCGAGTTGGTCGGCGCGGTGTGGCCAGCCTGGTCGTACTGGCTTAGGCCGTGGCAGCTTGCGCAGACGCGCACCTCACCGGGCTGGAAGGTCAGCCAATAGCGCTCGCGCACCACGCCCACGCCCGCCGCATCGGTGATCTGCCACGTCATTGCGCGCTGGGCAGGCACAAATGCCGCCAGCGAGCCATCGCTGGCCAGCGCCACGCTGCCGGCCGGGCCTTTCGCGCCATTCAGCATGCGCGCAGTGGAGTCGTGCATGACCTGGGCCAGCACGCGCCGGCCAGGGTTGGGCGTGTTGCTACAGCAGCCCGTCCAGCCGCGCAGCTGGTCGCCCTGGAAGAACTGCGCAAAGGCGACATCATAGATTTTGCCGCTTGCGCCGGTGGTTTGCGTGCCGCCGGGGATACGCAGGTTAAACGGCTGCTGCTTGTCGAGGTCGTCGCGGCGGGTGACGTTGCGCGTAACCAGCAGAGCCAGATTGCGCTGGACCATGTACGCCTGCAGGGCGGCCGGGTCGACTCCAAGCTGCTGGAAGACGGCCTGCTCGGGCGCGGGCAGCGGGCTGGCCAGACGCTGCGGGCGCGTGCGGGCGCGCACTTCCACCGGGCTCATTTCCCACAGCGGGCCAGAATAGCTTTGCAGCGTGTCGGGGTCCCAGTAGCTGATCGATTTGCTGATGCCGCCGGTGAGCGACGCGCCCGCCACCGAGAATGAACCATTCACCGTCAGCGGCTTGAGCTTGAAATCGTAGAGCGACGCCTGCGGGCCGCCGTTCTTGGCGTCTTCGCCAGTCTCGGCGGTATGCGCTGCGACGACCGTGCCATCGCTCAGCACCAGCGGGTCGCGGTAGTGGCCGGAATTGTTGGGCGTGGCCGTGGTGCTGGCCGTGTCGCGATGCGTGACGTAGGTGACCGCCACATGGTCGGCGTCGGTGATGGGCGGCGCGTCGAGGCGAATGACCTGACCGGCGGCGTGCGTGCCGAACTCGGGCGCATCGACGGCGTAGTAGCGGCCGGGGTGCTGCGGGTCTTCGGCAATTTGCAGCATGTTCTCAAGGCGGTTGGTGTTGAAGCGGCTGTACTGCCCATAGTACTCAATAACGTTTGTATCATCGGTGCGCGCGCCGGCGATGTAGCCGTGCAATTCGTGCCGGCCCAGGTGGTTCAGCACCTCCGAGTCGGTGCCGTCTTCGTTGATCTGCCAGGGGAAGAACTGGTTGAACGAATGCCCGGCCAGATTCGTGCCGGCCAGCAAGTCGGTGCGCGTGCTGCGCGGCTCGGGAAAGATTTCGGTGCGGTCGTTCAGGCGCTGCGCGCCCGCGCTTTCGTCGGAGTAGTTGAATGTGCCGTAGGTGTTGGAACCCGTCGTGTCGGCGTCGGCTTGTTGGTCGCGCTGGAGATGATCCCACTGCGTGAACAGCACGCGCCCAAAGCTGTCGATCAGCGGCGTGAAATCGCCCGACGGCGCGTGGTTGAGCAGGCGCAAGTTTCCGTTGGCCGGGTCGAGGCTCCACAGGCCGGAGTTGGTTGGCGCAAGCTCGTACTCGTCGAGCTGCGGGTAGAGGTGCGCCGCGCCATTGCGCGGGCGGTCGCTGGTGAAGATGATGCGGTCGTCGGTGCCGTAGATCGGGCTGACATTATTGAAGTTGGCGGGCTGGCGCGGCACCTTCGTGATCACAGGCATGTCGTTCACGCCCAGGCCGGTGATTTCGTAGAGCTGCCAGAAGAAGGTTGCCACCTGATATTGCTTGGTTGGCGCGCCAATCACCATGCTGAACACGGCTTTGCTGCCATCCCAGTAGACATCGGGGTCGCGCACGGCAATGGCGTTTGCGCCCTGCTGGCCGGCGCTGCCATAGCCGGCTGCGGCGGTGAGGTTCTTCAGCGTGCCGTTCGGGTAGCGAATCCACAGGTCGCCGCCGCGCGTGGCCGACTGGACGTCGGCGTGGTGGTTGCCGAACACCGAGCCAATCGTGGTGAAATCGGCGCGCACCGGCACTTGGGTCACAAACATGATCGGGTAGGGCGTGGTAGGGGCAGCCGATGCCAGACGCGCCCACGGCAGGCCGCCGCTCAGCAGCGCCAGGGCCGCCAGCGCCCACAGCGCGAGGCGGTTGAAGGGTCGTGCGGGTGAGGAAGCAGGGAACAATAGCACGATTGCACCTCGTTGTCGTAGATTGCTCATAAAAAAAGCCCGGCGCAGCAGCCAGGCACACTCATCATAGCCGGGAGCGCGGGGAATGCAAGCTACCCATTCGGGCTATTTTGTGCAGTACGCAGGGTATAGCCGCGGGCAAAACGACAGCGCCACGGAGAGCACAGAGGGCGCTGAGAAATCGCTAGAGAAGTAACCACCAAGGCACCAAGACACCAAGAAATACTGTTAAGGCAGATTTTCAGGTTTTGAGTGTAAATTTCTTGCTCTGTGCGCTCTGTGCGCTCTGTGGCCTAATCGAATCTTTTCGCTATGCGGCGGGCAGGGTTGTGGTGAACGGTTCGCCGCCGGCCAGCGCCCGCCGCTCGCCATCGGGCAGGAAGAGCGTGCCGTCGCAATCGGGCGGCAGAGCGAGGGCGAGCTGCACGCCACCGTCGGCGGGCGCGGCGACGAAATGGATGGGGCCGCGCACGGTGCGCGCCGTGAGCGCCAGCGCGCCAATGCCGCCAAGCTGCGGGCGAATATGCACATGCGCAAAGCCCGGCGCAGCCGCCGTAATGCCGGCGATGTTCTGGAACAGGATATTCAGCGGCGCAATCGGGCAGTGGCTCCACTGGTCGCCGGAGTCGGGGCGGGCGTGCCAGAACTCTTGCAGGGTGTTGTTTTCGCGCACCGAGCGCATGGTCGCCCAGCGCGCCCGCAGATCGGCCACGGCCACGTCGGCACGACCGCCCCGGCAGAGCGCCTGCAAGCGCCAGATCGCGTTGGCCGGGTAGGAAATGCCCAGATCGGCGGGGCATGTGGCAAGGGCTTCTAAACTGCCGGCCACATCATTTCCAACACATTGATCAAACAGCACCGCCGTCGCCAAGGAACGGTCGCACAGGCGCGGGCCGGCCTCTTCATGGAGCCAGGGCAGGTTGTTCACAAACAGGCCGCGCGATGAATCCCAGAAGCGCGCCTGCGTCGCCGCCAGCAGCTCCGCGCCAAGCTGCTCCCACGGCGCGGGGTCTTCGCCAAACATGCGGCAGAGCGGCGGGAGCGCGTGCGTGAGCATGGCGGCGGCGTAGAGGTTGAAGGCGCACTGCTTGTGGCGCTGCTCCGTGTATGCCTCGTGGTCGATCCAGACCGCAGGCACGCCCAGATCGGTCACGGGCAAGAGGCCGTCGGCACGGCGCAGCGCGGCCAGGTAGGCGGCAAAGCGCAGGAGGCGCGGGAAGGGCTCGCGCACGGCGTCGCGGTCGCCAGTTTCCCAGTAGTGCTGCCAGCAGTCGAACACAAAGCCAACGCCGTGATCGAGCAGCGGCCCCCACCAGGCCACGCCGGTCTGGCGCTGCATCAGGCGCGCGAGGCGATCGTAGGCCGGCCAGCAATCGAGAAAGAAGCCGTCGCTGGTGATGCCCTCGCTGAAGGTGCGCAGCGCGCGGCGCGGCAGGCGCGTTTCGCCAAAGGCGTAACGCACGGCCACAAGCTGGTGGCCGCAGTCGCCGCTGTACTGCTGGCGCTCGCGGCCCATGCCATCGACGGCGGTTTCCTGCGCGGAGTTGTGCAGCGTGTTGATCGCGGCGTCGAACAGGCGCTGAAGCGCGGGATCGGCAACTTCGATTTCGGGCGCGTGCGGCCAGGGAAAGACGCGCCGACGCACGGCCACGCCCGACACGGCGACGCGGGCGGGTGCGGCGTCGCTGCCGTAGGGCTGGCGGATGTGGAGTTGCAGCCAGCGCAGCGACTCGAAGTCGAAGCACGCGAAGTGGTTTTCGCCCTCGCGGCACACAAAACGCGACCACGCAAAGAAATGTGTGTCGAGCCAGGGCGGGCCGGCGGGATCGTGCGCCTCCTGCGTCATCAGCTCGACCACCGTGCCGGCCGGCGCAAGAATCGTGAACATCGGCCAGCCCACGATTTGCTCAGCGAACTCGAAGGTGAGGAAGAACGCTTCACGCGACGATGGACCAAGGACGAACGACCAAGACTCGTCGTTACCTGACACGCCCGCCTGGCTCATCGGCGCCTGCTCGCCCTTCTCGTGTCTCGTGTTTCGGGTCTCGTGCTGCTGCCCCTCCGTCGGTCGTCCGTCGTCCATTTCGATCTCAAATGCCCCGGGAATGCGGAACTCAAACCAGTCGAGCGGGTCGCGCAGCCAGCGCACGCGGCCCGTTGCGGCCAGGCGCAGCGCGGGAATAATCGTTTCGGTGAGCGGCGGGATCTCACGCGGGCGCAGCGCGCACTCCTCGGGGTCGGCGCCGTCGCTGCCGAGGTACTCGTAGGCGCCATTGCAGATCGCGGGCTTGTCGGCGCGGCCGGGCAGAATGTGGGCAGGGAGCCAGCGCGCGTCGGGCACGAAGTCGGGCGTGTCCCAGCCGTGCGGGTGCAGGCGCGCATCGAATTCTTCCTGCAAGGCGCGCAGAAACCAGCGCTTGTACTGGCCGGGGCGGTGTGCGCGGTCAAGCAGCGCCAGCCAGCTCGCGTCGCTCACAATCGTCTCGCTGCGGCCGTCGGCGTGCGTGATGTCGAAGCGCAGGAGCAGGCCGGGCTTGCCGCCAGCATAGGTGCCTTCGCCCTGCCCGTAATACAGCACCTCGACGCCCAGCACATTCTCGCCAACGCGAAGAAAGGGCGCGAGATCGACCGGGTCGACATCCATCTGGCGCGGGTCGCAGGGCGCGGGGCCCCACTGCACGCGCTGGCCGTTGACCGTCAGGCAGTAGCGGCTGTCGGCGGTGATCCAGCCAGTGGCACTGCGCGGCAGCGTATCGAGCTGCACAACGCGGCGGAACAGCACAAAGCTGTTTGGCAGGGTGCGGCCGGCCGGCAGCCAGATCCAGCGGGCGGGGGCGAGATCAATCATGGCAAAAATGGGGTTATTCGGCGTCGAGCACAGCGTCGACCGCCACAAGGAAGCCTTCGAGCAGCACGCTGGCGGCCTGCTCGCCGCGACGGTACACGCCCGCCTCGCGGTAGCTCGCGCCATCGAGCGCCAGCACCGAAACGGTCGCGTCGAGCGGATTGACGATCCAGTACTCGGGAATGCCGGCCGCCGCATAATCGGCGCGCTTGGTTACTGTATCGCGCTCGGGGTCGTCGGGGCTGACGATCTCGACCACAAGATCGGCGCCAAGCCAGAAGCGATCCTGGCGGCGCGGGTCGCGCGCATCGCGCACCAGCAGAATGTCGGGCTCGCGGAACGTGCCGGGGCGCACTTGCAGGCGGAGTGGAGCAACCAGCACTTTACCGCCTGACGCGCGCAGAAAAGCACGCAGCAGATCGTACAGAAACAGCAGAATAACCTGATGCTTATCGGTTGGCATGGGCAGCACCTCGATCGATCCATCGTCGAACTCAATCAGGCCTGTGGCATTGTCGCTCAAAATGAGGTACTGCTCCTCGGTCCAGAACCATTGAACAGGTTTCAGACTGAACACATCGTCGTTTGGGGCGACGACCCGCCATCCGCGAGTTGTCAGGTCAGTTGCCATCGCGCTGTTCCTCCTGCGTGCAGGGCATCAGTATAGCATAGCGCCACGCCCGGCCCCTGAACCGGCGGGCTACATACCAGGTCATGTCAACGTTGAAATGGAAACGAGAACTATCCACAGATGACGCACATTATAGAGATATGAGGCATCTCATCTGCGTCATCTGTGGATAAATTTTGCGACTGTGACACGGTCCTGCGCACTTACGCCATCGCCTCTTCCACCGCTGCTTCGAGCGTGAGCGCCTGCCCTTCGGCCCACAACGCCTCAAACGCGGCATCGCCCAGGGTTCGGCGCAGATCGGCCAGCATGGCATCGCGGCGCGGGCGGTCGACGGGCGGCAGGGGCGCATGGAGCGCGGCCCGGCTCGCGGCGGCGCTGCCCCACAGCCGCACAGCGCGTGCCGTGTTGCCTTCTGCGCTTGCGACGGCAGCCAGCCCTTCGATGCAGGCGGTGCAATCCCATTTGGCCTTCATAGAACGAAAGATGACCAGGCTATCGCGGTACAGGCGCGCCGCCTGCGCAACATTGCCCTGATCATACGCCACTGCGCCATAAATCAGCCCGCGCACGCCAGTGTTGAAAGGAACGGCGCTGTGCTGATCGAGCTTCCGAGCTTCTTCGAGCAAGCTTTGGGCATAGTCGAACTTGCCCTGGTAGCGCGCCACCATCGCCAGGCCGCCGAGCGCAGAACTTACGCCGCCGGTATGCCCGAGCCTGCGCGACAGCGCCAATTGCTCACCAAAAAGCTGCTCAGCGCGCACAAAATCGCCCAGGCGAACCGCAATCATCGCGCGGTCGGACAGGGTGTCCATAAGTTCAGGTTTATCCTCGAGTTCACGCGTCAGAACAAGCGCCTCGTCCACAAATTGCGCGCCCTGTTCCAGGTTGCCGAGATCATGAACCAGCCAGCCCATAAAACGCAAAGCGGTGGCGATTCTGCGCAGATCGCCCGTTTCGCGGAACAAGCGCAAGCTTTCTTCACCCAGTGGCAGCGCCTGATCGAAATGGCCGTCCCAGTGGGCAACAAGATAAGAACGCGGGATCAGCGTTGTGGCGATCCCGTGGGTATCGCCAAGCTCGCGATAGAGCGTCAGGCTTTGGTCAAATATTTCTACCGAGCGAGCAACATCGCCGCGCATCCACAACACCCAGCCTAACGAATGAAGCGCATCGGCAGCGCCACGATGCTCACTTGCCGCCGTAAAATGCTGGAGTGCCTGTTCAAGCGAAGGAATAGCGGCATCCACATCTTCCTGATAGCGGGCCAGGTCGCCAATCACCAGCAGCGCCTGCGCATACATCGCATCGGGCAGGGGTTCATGTTCGGCCTGTGCCAGCAGCGCTTCGAGCCACTGCCGACCTTCGCTCAGCGCGCGACGCCTGATCCAAGCGGAATGCAGCGCTGTAGCCAGGCGCAGTCCTTCGATGATGCGGTTTTCTCGCAGCAGAAAGGCCAGCGCGGCGCGAATATTTTCCCAATCGTGGTCGAGCCGGGCGAACCAAAGGCGCTGTTCCGACCCGAGCAGGTGCGGGGCGGCAGTTTCGGTCAGCGTCAGGAAGTGTGCCGCGTGGCGCGAATGCACTGCGTCTGCTTCTCCGCTCGTTGCCAGCATTTCCAGCGCATACTCGCGAATCGTTTCAAGCATCATGAAGCGCTGATCTTCGGCATCCCGAAACTGCTGGTCTTCCTGAAGCAGGCTTTGGTCGAGCAGCGAGGCAATACCGGCTTCCATATCTTCTCTGGATACTGTTGCGGCGCATACCCTTACAGCCGCCGCGAGCGTCCAGCTACCCACAAATACCGCCAATCGGGCAAAAAGCTGCTGCTCAGCGGGCGAGAGCAGGTGGTAGCTCCAGTCGATGGTTGCGCGTAATGTTTGCTGCCGCGCCGGCTGATCGCGCGCGCCGTCGGTCAGCGTTCCGAGCCGGTTTTCTAGGCGCGACAGCAGCACCGTGGGTGAAAAAAATTTGCTGCGCCGCACAGCCAGCTCGATCGCCAGCGGCAAACCATCAAGCCGGGCGCAGATCGCCGCGATTACGGGCGCGTTTGCAGCCGTAATGGCAAAATCACCCTTGACGGCTTGCGCGCGCGTGACAAAGAGCGTAACCGCTTCTGAAGAACCCTGCGCTTCGGTGGCATCGGCCATCTGTGCATCCGGCAGCGCGAGCGGCGGCACGGGGAACTGGTGCTCGGCCGCGATTCGCAGCGGAATGCGGCTCGTCACCAGCAATTTCAGCGCCGGAAGCTCGGCGAGCAGTTCGGCAAGCTGCACCGCGGCTGCATGAATCTGTTCGAAATTATCCAGCACCAGCAGGATCTGGCGGTCGCGCAGGGCGGCCAGCACGGTTTGCTGCAATGCCTGGCCGGACAGCTCCTGCGTGCCCAGCGTTTGCGCAATGGCCGAAAGTAGTAGCGCCGGCTCGGAGATTGGTGCAAGCGCGACAAAGCACACGCCGTCGCTGAATGCCGGCTGCGCGGTTCTGCCCGCTTCAAGCGCCAGGCGCGTTTTGCCTACCCCACCCGGCCCGGTCAGCGTAAGCAGGCGCACATCTGCGCGTCGCAGCAGAGCGCGCACGGCGGCGATCTCGGCTGCACGGCCAATCAGCGCTGTGGGCGCAACAGGCAGAGCGCCAGGATGCGGCGTGTTGGTTGCTGTTTGGTCAGGTGCAGCCAGCCGCAGCGGGCTGATCAGCTCCTGCGCGGCTCGCAGAAATGCTGCGCGCTCGTCGGGCGCAAGCTCCAGGTGCTGCGCCAGCAAGGCGGCAATCTGCGCCGAGGGCCGCCGCTCATCCGCCTCGATTTTGCGGATAGTTACCGCCGCGCAGCCCACGCGGCTGGCAAGCTCGGCCTGGGTAAGCTGTAGCGCCACGCGGCGGATTTTAAGCCAGTGACCCAATGAAGCGATCTCGTGCATTGGCGCATCCTGGCACGTCCGGCCGCTCGCACGGGGGCAAGCAGACGGGTTCAGAACATATACGCTGAGAAATATCGGGAGCGATACAGGAAATTGTATCACAAGCGATACCAATTGGCCGCGCAAACATGCTGTCATGCAGGCACCTTCCACACAGCAGACAGGAAAGCGACATGACTCGCTTGCTTGCGATTATGGGCGCGCTGATACTGATTTCGGCTGGCACGCTGGGCGCGTGGATGGCGGCGCGCCCGCCGCTGGCATCGCTGGTTGTGCCCGCAGCAACGGATGTTCAAGTGACGCGGCTGAATTGGAATGAATGGCAGATCAGCTACCGAGTGCCCAAGGCAGCGCCGTGGTCATCGGAGCTTGGCAAGCAGCTCCAAGCGGCGGGATGGGCGAGCGATGGCCCGGCTGGCTATGGCGCGCTGGCGCAAACCTACAGCCACGCCATGCCAATCGGGGTGGGCGAGCTGTGGGAATGGACGTACCTCACGGTTGAGCCGCTGCGTCCTGATGTCGCCAAAATTAGGCTGCGGCGATACATTCACCTGTCGTGGCCGGGTGTTGGTTTACCGAACGGAGCGCATTAGCCACGCGCACCCTTCGATACGCGCTTCGCGCTACTCAGGATGCGCAGACCCTTCATTTCCCAGAACCCGGATAACGCCCCCACCAGAAAAGCCAGCCGCCCACCATTAAGGCCACCAGCGAAAGCGCCGCGCCGAACATGGCCACAAGCGGGCGGTACTCGAACACGACGGTGTGCGCGCCGGGCGGCACCACCACGCCACGAAACAGGTAGTTCGTGCGCAGGATCGGCACCTCTGCGCCGTCGATCGTGGCACGCCAGCCGGGGAAGAACATCTCACTCGCAACCAGCAGGCGCGGCGCATCGGTGCTGGCGGCGATCTCCAGCCGGTTGGGTGACTGGCCCGTAACGCTGGCGCTGCTTGCGCCCGCGCCCGTGGCGAGGTCGGCTGGCAACGCGCCTTCGACCAGCGACGTTTGCCGCGCATCAAAGCCGGGCGCGGTGACAGTGCTCAGCACCGCGGCGGGGTCGTTTTCGCTGCGCGCGCTGCCAGCGAAAAATGCGCGCGGCCACACCAGCGTGTTCTCAAACACGCGCACCTCGCGGCTGCGGTAGATTTGGCGGAACTGCGGGCCGATCAGCGGCTGCTTCATATCCACCGGCACCAGCAGGTAGCGCACATTCAGCGCGGGCAGGATCGGGCTGCTGGGCTGCAAGAGGGCAGGGTTCGCCAGAAAGCCATATGAGACATCGCTAACCCTGGTGCCGTACAGGTAGTCGGTGTAGCGGCGCGGCTGCAGCGAATTGAAGCCATTGATATCCTCGACGCCAAAGGCCATCGCCCAACTCACCGCCAGCGTTTCCTGCGCCGCGCCCGGCACCATGTCGTTCGAGCCGCTCAGGAACGTCGCCTTGCGGAACGGCTGCCCGTCGCTCTGGAGCGCGCTCAGCACTGCGGGCCGGCGCTCGAACTGTGCTGCATTCATCAGCGGCTGGTAGCTCACCGCGTACACGCCCATGTCGGCCAGCAGCAGCAGCGCCGCCAGCGTCAGCGAGCGCGGGCCGGGCCGGCGCAGCGCCCAGAACCCGAGCAGCGCGCCGCTCGCCAGCGCCAGCGCCAGCGGAACATACCCGCTCAATCGACTTTCGACCAGATGATGCATGTTCGCAGGCTCGATGTCAAGGATTGGGCGCGCATTGGGACGGCCCGCGAACCACAGCCAGAAGGCGGGCGCGATCACAATCAATATGGCGCTCAGGATCGTCACCAGCCGCGCGCCCGCGCTGCGCGTTTCAATCAGCCATTGCAGGCCAAACGCGGCAAACAGCGCCAGCGCAAACGAAACCAGCACCAGCGCCCGCTCGACATCGCGCAGCTTGCCGAGCACCGGCGTGGCGTACACCAGCCCAGCCAGCGGCGAATACTTGCCCGCGCCAACGATCACGCCCGCGAGCGCCAGCAGCAGCAGCCACACGAGCGTGAACCAGCGCGTGCTGAACTGGCGGCGCAGTGTGCCAGCCAGCAGCAGCGCCACGCCCAGTGGCGCAAGCGCCAGCGGCAACATGCCCACATACGCGCTATGCTCCCACGCGCGCACCGCCGCGCTGATGCCCATTGGCACATTGCCAAACAGGTGCGGCTCGATCTGGCCGTACAAGAAGGGAAACAGGAACAAGAGCCAGTCGGTGCCATGCACGCCCGTTCCCATCACAAACTCAAAGGTCGCGCCAGCCGCACGCGGCGAGGCCAGCCCAAGCTCGATCCACGGCGCAAGCTGCACGGCGGCCAGGGCGTAGCCAAACACGTAGATGCCAACAAGCCGCAGCGGCAGCGTCAGAAAGCTGCGCCAGCGCCCACTTTCGGCGGCGCGTACCAGCGCGAGCAGGCCGAGGCCAAGCGCGGTGTAGACTGGAATTTGCGGGTGGCCGGAAAAGGCGTGCAATGCCGCGCCCACGGCGGCGAGCACAAACGCCCGGCGCGTGCGCAGGGTCAGCGCGCGGTCGGCCAGCCACGCCAGCAGCGGCACCAGCGCCGCGCCGCTCATGATCGAAAGATGGACGATCCGCGCCGTCAGAAAGCCCGAGAACATATACGCGAGCGCGGCAATCAGCGCGGGCAGCGCGCCCAGCCCGAAGTGGCGCGCGCAGAAATACATGCCCACGCCCGCAATGCTGAACTGCAGCAGCACTGCGTAGCTCAGCGCCAGCGCGCCGGGGAACAGGAAGAACAGCCAGTTCGGCGGGTAGAACATGGCCGTCTGGCCATCGCCAATCAGCGGGATGCCGCTAAAGGCGTAGGGGTTCCACAGCGGCAGGCTGCCGCCGCGCAGGATGTTCGCGCTGACGATATGGTAGGGGTAGAAGTAATACTGCAGGTCGTGAACGAAAAAGGTGCGCTGGCCAAGCGTGAGCGGAAGGAACAGCAGGAAGGGCAGCAGCGCAAGCACCAGCGGGATGGCCCAGGGGCGTGCCGGGCGCGTGCCGACGGGGTTCGTTTCCACAGATTGCACAGATTTCACAGATTATTATTGGCGAATAAGGAGAGTTGTTTCGTTGCGCGCAGCATGACAAAACTTCGGCACGATTGCCCTACTTTCTCAGTGTTCTCTGTGCCCTCTGTGGCGCGGTTATCTTCTCTGCTCTAGAACTAGACATCATTCCGCGCCACCAGCACCCACTGAAAGCCAAACAGCGACGGCGCGGCCAGCAAGCCCACGCGCTGCGCCAGCATTGCCGCGCGCAGCATGCCCGCGCCAAGCTGCCGGGGCCAGGCCATATACAGCGGCACCGGCGTTGGGCGGGCGCGCAGCGGGCGCAGGCCGGCGTCGCGCAGCAGGCCCTCGGCAGTGGCGCGGGTGTAGAAATGCAGGTGTGTGCGGTCGAAGATGCCGCGCTCCATCTGCGGCCAGCGCCCGCTCAGCAAAAGCAGCCGCGCCGAAAGGTGCGCCACGTTCGGCAGCGAAATGATGAAGATCGCGCCGGGACGGGCAGCCGCGCGCAACCTGCGCAGCACCGCCAGCGGGTCGGCGGTGTGCTCGAGCACGTCGGCGCACACCACCACCGCGTATGTTTCAGCCGCCAGCGGCGCGTCTTCAATACCGCTGGCAAACACCTGCCGGTAAAAAGGCCGGGCGTGCTCGGCCCAGCGCGGGTGCGGCTCGACTGCGTCGATGGTTGCGCCGCTGCCGCGTAATGCCTGCCCGAGCATGCCCTGCGCCGCGCCAACATCCAGCACTGGCCCACGCGCCTGCAGCTGCCGCACCAGCCGCAGAATCTGCTGGTGGCTACTCTGTGGGTCGCTGTGCGAAACGTAGTGCAAGCCGGCGGACGCGGGTGTGCCAGGCGTGGGCGGCGGTTGCACGGATGCATTCAAAGGCATATGGTATTCCATTGACATGGCAGATTTCGTCGCCGTAGTAGGTTGGGATTGGCACTTCGAGGATACGGTAGCCGCGCCGGAGGAAGTTCAGGATGATCTGCGTATCGAAGTGCCAGCTATCGGTCATTTTGCTGAAGTCGAGTGTGCGCAGGGCGTGGGTGGAGTAGGCGCGGTAGCCCGAGTGAAACTCGGTGAAACGCGTGCCAAGCAGCCAGTTCTGCGCAAACGACAGCACCTGATTGCCGACGTACTTGTATAGCGGCATGTTGCCGCGCAGCGCCGCGCCCTGCACCATCATGCGCGAGCCCATCACCATCTCGGCGCGGCCACTCTCCAGCGGCTCGAGCATGCGGCCCATCACCTCGGGCGCGTACTGGCCGTCGCCATGGAGCAGCACCACAATGTCGAGCCCGCGCTCGATCGCGTATTCGTAGCCGCGCTTCTGGTTGCCGCCATACATCAGGTTCACCGGGTTGCGATGCACCGTGAGCTTTTGCGCAGCGGCGGCCCCGCCGGTGTAGCCCTGCCCGACTTCGTAGGTGCGGTCGGTGCTGCAATCGTCGATCACAAAAATCTCTTCGACTTTGTCGACAATATCGGCTGGGATGCGTTCCAGAACGGCGGACAATGTGGACTCGGCATTGTAAGCGATCACGAAAATGCCGATGCGCTGGCTCATGCCGGCACTCCTTCTTCTGCCTGCTCCGCCGGGCGGTTTGCGCATCCAGCATTCGCTGTGCGCACGGAGCAGAGCCAAGCTATCAAGCTGCGTACCACCGACGTCGCATTTGCCTGTGGAAGAAGGGACTGGGCAGTTCCCTCAGCCAGCGTGGGCTGAATTTCCGGGGCCACGCGCAGCAGCGCGCCCGGCCACCAATGCAAGCGGCTATCTTCAGGTGCGCGTATTATACCCGAGATCGGCGCTGCAACGGCGTGGCGCGCCTGTGGTACGATACAGCATCACCCGCGCAAAAAGATGGAGCATTGCTATGGCAGACGAACGCCCCGCGGCGCTGGCCTGGAGCCAGGATCGCAGCATCGTGCGCTACCCCGACCCGGCCGTCGAAACGCTCGACCCGCGCTTCAACCCCTACCGCATTGGCAGCGCCGTGGTCGAGCGCCTGTGGACGGGGGCGCGCTGGACGGAAGGGCCGGTGTGGTTTGGCGATGGGCGCTACCTCTTGTTTTCCGACATCCCGAACGACCGCATGTTGCGCTGGAGCGAGGAAACTGGCGAAGTGACGGTGTTTCGCGCGCCGTCGAACAACAGCAACGGCAACACGCGCGACCGCCAGGGACGGCTGGTGACCTGCGAACACGGCACGCGCCGCGTTACGCGCACCGAGCACGATGGCCGCATCACGGTGCTGATGGATTCCTTCGAGGGCAAGCGCCTGAACGCGCCCAACGATGTCGTCGTGCATTCCGACGGCTCGATCTGGTTTACCGACCCGGGCTATGGCATCCTGATGAACTACGAAGGCTACAAAGCGCCGTTCGAGCTGCCGCGCCATGTCTACCGAATCGACCCTGACAGCGGCGCAGCGACGGTGGTGGCCGACGACTTCGACCGCCCGAACGGCCTGTGTTTCTCGCCCGACGAGCAGCTGCTGTACATCGTGGATACGGGCGCGCCGGGGCACATTCGCGTGTTCGACGTGGCGGATGGCACGCTCAGCAACAGCCGCGTGTTTGTGAAAATGAGCCCGGGCGGGTCGGACGGCATTCGCACCGACACGGACGGCAACCTGTGGTCGGCGGCAGGCTGGGGCGGCGCGGGCTTCGATGGTGTGCACTGCTTCGCGCCCGATGGCACGCTGATCGGCCAGATCCACCTGCCCGAAGCCTGCTCGAACCTGTGCTTCGGCGGCGCAAAGAAAAACCGCCTGTTTATGACCGGCAGCCAGTCGCTGTATTCGCTCTACGTCGAGGCGCTGGGCGCGCAAACGCCGTAGGCCGGGGTACTACTGTTTCTTTGTGAATGTTTTCCGCGCAGTGTGGAAAACATTCACAATCGGCTTCTGTCTTCCCTTGCCACCGCATACTCCATTAACCAATTCCCAACCAACGTTTCAATTTAGTCATTTTATTATTTCCACTGGAAAGATCCGAACGATCAGGCTCACTACGCATATATAATAGAAAGGCCGCAATGTCATCGGGAGGGAGTGACCATGCTGTCATTCACGTTGCTTGGTCACGCCGAGCTATTGCTCAATGGCGAGCCACTGCGCCGTTTTCGCAGCCAGAAAGAGCTTGCCCTGCTATGCTACCTCGCCCACACCGGGCAGGCCCACCGGCGCGACCTGATCGCTGATCTGCTGTGGGAAAGCGATTCTTCCAAACAGGCATTATCGAATTTGCGCACGGTGCTGGCGCGCGTGCAGCAGCAAGTGGGCGACGACCTGCTGGTTGCGCCGCGCTCGCTTGAGCTTGCGCCAGAAAGCCGCAACGACGTTGATTCGCGCCGGTTGCTGGAAACACTTGCCAGTGTCGGGGCGATCAGTTCCCCCGCCGCAGCAAACACCGCCGATGGCGCGCTGGCCAGCTATCGCGGCGATTTCCTGGCTGGCTTCCAGGTGCGCAATGCCCCGCGCTTCGATGAGTGGGCCGCGCAAACACGCGAACACATTCACCGCGAGGTAGTGGCCGCCTACGAGAAGCTGGCGCGCTACATGCAGTCGGCCGGCGAATGTGATCATGGGATCGCGATCACGCGGCGCTGGCTGCAGGCCGACCCGCTCGACGAAGCTGCGCATACTGTACTGCTCCAATTTCTGCTGGCAAGCGGCAATACCCGCGAAGCCCTGGCCCACTACGAGCGATCTGCCGCGCTGCTGCGCGCCGAGCTGGGCATCGCGCCGCCCGCAGCGATGACGGCGCTGATCAAAAATGTGCAGCCACACCGCGCCACGCCCCCGCGCCCGGTTGCCGCGACGCGCCACAACCTGCCCGCCGCCCACGATCAGTTTTTTGGCCGCAGCGCCATTCAGCACAGTCTGCACGCGCGCCTTGATCAGGCGTGGTGCCGGCTGGTGACGATTGTTGGGCCGGGCGGCGTGGGCAAAACCCGCCTCGCCACCATGGTTGCCCGCGAACGCCTTCAGCGCTACCCCGACGGCGTGTGGCTGATTGATCTGGCCGATGTCGACCCGAACGACGAGAACCTGGCCGAGGCGATTGCGGTGGAAATTGCCGCTGTGCTCGATCTGCGCTTTGCCAGCGCAGCCACGCCTGAAAAGCAGCTGCTCGATTATTTGCAGCACAAACACGCCCTGCTCATTCTGGATAATTTCGAGCACTTGCTCGCCGGCAGCCAGATTGTTTTCGACATCACCCAGCGCTGCGAAAACGTGCAGCTACTGGTGACCTCGCGCGAGGCGTTGCGGCTGCGGGCCGAGTGGGCGGTTGCGCTGGACAGCCTGAGCTACCCGCGCGACGAGGCCGACGACGCGCCTGCGGAGGCGGTCGAGCTGTTTTCGGCGCGGTGGGAGCAGCAGCATGCGGGGGCGCTGGCCGGCGACGAGCTGGCTGCGGTGCGCGCGATCTGCCAGATGGTCGAGGGCTTGCCACTGGCGATTGAGCTGGCCGCCGCGCTTACCCGCCGTGACACGGCCCGCGCGATTGCGGATGGCCTGCATAGCGGCTTCGGCGCGCTCACAGCCTCCATGCGCGACCGGCCACAGCGCCACCAGAACATGCAGATCGTGTTCGAGATGTCGTGGCGCGCGCTGGCCCCGGCGCTGCAACACCTGCTGGCGCGCTTGTCGGTGTTTCGCGGCGGCTTCAGCGCAGTGTCGGCACACGAGGTCGCTGGGGCCGATGCCGAACAGCTTGGCGCGCTGTGCGAAAAGTCGCTTCTTGCATACCAGCCAGAACGCCAGCGTTACAGGCTGCACCCAGTGATCCGCGCATTTGCGACGGCCAAACGCGTATCAAACGACCCAACACCCGAGCGCCACGCGCAGTTCTTTCTGGCCTTGCTGGCCGCGCACGCTGAGCCGCTGCAAGGACACAGGCCGCAAGACTCAATTGGGCTGCTGGAGCCGGATATCGAGAATGTGCGGCTGGCCTGGCAGACGGGCATTGCCCAGCGCCGCGCCAGCTGGCTGCTCGATGCGCTCACCGCGCTGTCGATCTACTACCAGCTGCGCGGATTATCGCGCGAGGGCGAGGCAGTGATGCACGCAACCGCTGATGCGGCGACTGGCTGGAACGCGGACGGCGTCGCGCTGGCGACTCGTGCTAGCGTTGAGCGGGCGCGCTTCCAGAACCGGCTTGGCCAGCACTGGCCTGCCATGCAAAGTGCGCAAGCGGCCCTGAAACTGGCTGCTACCTGCGCCGACCGCTGGGCCGAAGGGATGGCGCATGTCTGGTGGGGCGAAGCGCTGTGGCGGCTCGGCAAGTACGACGCGGCGCGCGCCAACCTCGGGTACGCGCTAGAAATTGCCCAGGCCATCGGTTCCACCCAACTCATTGGCTGGGTGCACCACCACCTCGGCATCATAGACGACATTCAGGGCCGCTACGACGCCGCGCACAAACACCTGCAGCGCGCCTGCGACGCCTGGCGCAGCCTGGGCAACGCCACAACCCTGAGCGTCAGTTTGAACAGCCTGGGCCTGGTGTGCCACCACGGGGGCGATCTGCCCGCCGCGCAGCAGTTTATGGAACACGCCCTGCGCCTGTGCGAACAGATCGACAACCGCCATCTGCAGGCGCTGCTGTTCAACAACCTGAGCATTGTTGCCACCGAGCGCGGCGACTACACGGGCGCGCATCACTACCTGCAACACGGGCTGGAGCTGGCGGCAGGCAGCGGCAATGCCACCGGGCAGGCCGAGATGCTTAACAACCTGGGCCGAAATGCGCTGTTGCAGGGTCATTTCGGTCGCGCCGCAGAATATCACGAGCAAGCACTACAGCTTGCCGAGCAATTGGGGAGTCGCTCGACAATGGCGATTGCAATGCTCAACCTGGCCGAAGCCAAACGCGAGCTTGGCGACAGCCAGCGCGCCGAAGCCCTGTATCGCCAGGCGCTTCAGCTCGCCCAGCACGACAAACTCCAGCGCACCGAATGCAATGCGCTGATTGGCCTGGCCGAGCTGCTGGCCCACAGCGACCCACGCCAGGCGCATCAGTTGATTGCCAGCGCAGGGAGCATAGCCGAAGAACTTGGAAATCCCAATTTCATCGAACGAGCCAGTGCAGTTGCTCGCGCCCTGAGAACATCTGCTGCGCACAAAGACCAGAATCTGTCTGCGTGATACGTTCTGCCGATGCACGTGCGGCGGTGTATGGTGTTCCTCTTTCAAATAACCACCAAGACACCAAGACACCAAGAGTTTTAGAATCTTGGTGTCTTGGTGTCTTGGTGGTAAAGTTCTCGATATCTTTATCCAAGAAACCTGCGCCTAGTGCATTATCAAGAAAGCAATGCGGAAATCAGGGAAGAACATCAGCATTGCAAACACCGAATCCCAAACCCTAATCCCTGCGCTGAAAGCGCACTAGCCACCGCAGTGCGAGCCAGTGCAGTCACTTGCGAAGGTAACAATCGGCTGCAGGGCGATGAGCGTGGGCACGACGGCGGCGAGGACGATCAGCTTCCAGCGACGAATGCGTTCCATTGGGGTCTCCTTGTGCGTTCACCCGGCTCGCGGTGAGCCGTGTTGGTGGCTGCACGATAGGAAAACCCCGCACCCATAGCGCACCCAGAACGCAATTCGCTTGGGTGCGTTGCCACGAGAAGAAGGATGAGTGGGAACACCAGACTGGAAATTGCGCTGCTTGGGCCGCTTCAGGTGCGGCTGGCGGGCGCTGCCGCCACGTTTCGCACCGACGCCGAGCGCGTGCTGCTGGCCTACCTCGCCGCGCACCAGGGCAGCGCGCAGCGCCGCGACACGCTGGCCAGCCTGTTCGCGCCCGACCGCCCCGACGTCGAGGCGCTGACTTACCTGCGCAATCGGCTTGCCCGCCTGCGCGACGCGATTGGCGACGAACACGCCGCGCCGCCCTGGCTCGATATCGACCGCAAGCAGATTGCCCTGCGCAGTGGGGACGACATCACCGTCGATCTGGCCGTGTTCGAGCGGCAGGTGGTGGCAGTGGAAGCGCACGCCCACCGCGAGCTGGCTGGCTGCCCGACCTGTCTGGCACGACTCGATCAAGCCGTCGCGCTGGTGCGTGGCGACGTGTTAGCCGGCTTGAACTTCGCCAGCGAAACCTGGGAAACCTGGCTGGCTGCCCAGCGCGAGCACTATGGGCAGCGAGCACTTGCGGCCATGGCGCTCTTGCGCGAAGCGCGGCTGGCGCGTGGCGAATGGCCCGCCGCGCTCGACATTGCGCAACGCCAGCTTGCGCTGGAGCCGTGGCTGGAAGCGGCCCACCGCGCCGCCATGATCGCGCACGCCCAGCTCCATGATCGCAATGCCGCGCTGGCGCAGTTCGAGCTGTGCGAACGTGTGCTGTGGGATGAGCTGGGCGTGGAGCCTGAGGAAGAAACCGAGCAGCTGCGCAAGCGCATTTTCGACGGCGTGCCGCTGGCGAGAGGTGGCATCGATACTCGCGACAACCTGCCGCCGCAGATGGGCGTGTTCTTTGGCCGCGAACCCGAGCAGGCGCAGCTGCTGGAACGATTGGTCGACCCGCGCTACCGCCTAATTACCATCGTTGGCGCGGGCGGCATAGGCAAAACGCGCCTGTCGATCGAGGCGGCCAGACAGGCGCGGGCCAGCTTTCCCGACGGCGTGTGGTTTGTCGCGCTGGATGCGGTAAACGGCGGCGCGGAGCAGATCAAAATCGCGGTTGGCGCGGCGGCCGGGCTGGCGCAGGATGGCAAACAGCTTAGTGGCGAGCAGGTACTGGCGATTCTGCGCGACAAACGCGCGCTGCTGATCTTCGACAACTGCGAGGTCGCGCTCGACGAACTTGCGTTCATTCCCGAATGGCTGCGCCGCGCCCCACAAATCGCGGTGCTCGCCACCTCGCGCGAGCCGCTGAACTTCGCCGCCGAGTCGGTAGTATTGCTCGGTGGCTTGCCCACAGGCACGACGAAAACGAATGCCGCCGAAGCGATGTTTGCCGAGCGCGGGCGGGCGGCCCGCGACGATTTCAGTGTATCGGACGAAAATCTGCCGCAGGTGCAGGCGATTTGCGAATTAGTAGACGGCTCGCCGCTGGGCATCGCGCTGGCCGCCGCATGGGTGCGCCGCCGCTCGCTCGCGCAGATCCGCGACGAAATCAGCCGCTCGCTCGATTTCCTCAGCACCCGCCAGCGCGACGCCGACCCGCGCCACCGCAGCATGCGCGCCGTGTTCGAGGCGTCGTGGCAGCAGCTAGTGCCGGAAGAACAAGCCGTGCTGGCGGCGCTGTCGGCTTTCCCCGCCACGTTCACCGCCGACGCTGCCCGCGCCATTGCCGGGGCCAGCCAGCTCGACCTCGACGCGCTGTGCGAGAAGTCGCTGCTCCAGCAACAGCACGAGCACGAACGTTATAGTATGCACAGCCTCTTGCGCCAGTTCGCCGCCGACAAGCTGGCCGCAAAAACACCAGCCATCGACCGCGCCTTTGTCGCGTATTTCCACGATTTCGCCCGCACGCACCGCGACGACTACGCCGGTTTGCAGCCCGAATGGCGCAATTTCTCCGCTGCCATTGGTAAAGCGCACGCGCTGGAGATCTGGCGGGATGTTCTTGATATTGTGCAGGCGCTCGACGAGCCGTGGTTCCACCAGATCCGCTTTGCCGACATGCGCGAAGCGCTGACGCTTGCGCTCGACGCCGCGCGCGCCCTGCACAACGAGCCGGCACTCGCGCACACGTTCTTGCGCCTGGGCGAGATCGAGATCGAGCAGAATAACTACCTGCCTGCCGAAACGCACCTCGCCGATGCGATTTGGCGCTTCACGCGGCTGGAAGATGGCCCGGGGATAGCAAACAGCAAATACTTCCTCAGCCGCATCAAGCTAGAGCAGGCGCAGGATCATGAAGCGCTCGTGTTGAGCGCCGATTCAAAACGCATTTTTGAAGCAGAGCAGAATTGGCTCGGCATCGCCCGAAATCTCAATCTGCTCGCCATTTGTTCTATGAAACAGCCTGACAATTTCCAAACGGCCCAAACATATTTGCAAGATTCCGCTGCTATGCAACGCCGGCTGCCATTAACAGCCGATTATATTGACACGCTGCGTTATTTGGCACGCATCAAGAGTTGGTCGGAAGAGTATACGGCAGCAGAGGCACACCTCGACGAGGCGATGCAGGTAAGCCAGCAGCAGGGAAATATGGGCGAGTACGCGGCCGTGCTGTATGAGCGCGTCCTACTGTGTAAAAGGCGCGGCCAAATCGACAAGGCATTTGCGTATGGCTATGATTGCTTAGATATATTCAAAAAGCTTGGGAGCTTGCGCTGGGCAGCCATCGCCAAAACACAGCTCGGCTTGCTCCACCAGGCCAAGCAAAACCCGCAGCAGGCCTTGGCGCTCCTCAAGGAAAGCCTGGATATTTTTGGCGAGGTAGGTGATACCTATGAGCAAGCCTATTCCCACTACTACCTATTCAAGCTGTATGCCGAAATCGGGCAGGGCGAGCAAAGCCTCAGCGAGAAGCAGCTCGCCCTTCAGCTTAATCGTGAATTGAACAATCCGCATCTCGCCGAGTGGCTGAGCTAGTATTTCTAGAGGCTTGCCTTAGGGGTGGCCGCCAGTGCCGATTGGCCCATTGTCGCCCCAGATCCGCAAATACGCCTGCAAACGCGCTTCGGCCTGCTCGGCATCATCGGTTGCAGCCGCCGCAATGCCCGGCGCAGAAGCAAGCAACACCGCAGGCTGCACAGCTTCGTGCGATTTTGCCATGCCAGTCAGAAGCGCCATTTCGCGGGCGTAGTGCTGCACGGTGGAGCGGGCTGCTGGCTCGGTTACTTCTGCGCTGCTGCCGCTGTGCCAGGGAATACCGTGCGCCGCTGGCCCGCCGCTCGCCTGAAGCGAACCGAGCAAAAGGCCCGCAAACGTCCGAATCATCTCGCGAATACTTTTCAGCACCCGGTCGACATTGACGATCTGCTCGAGCTGCGTGGAAGAAGCATCGGGCAGGTACAGGCGCGCCGGCCGCCCGGTGCCAGCATCGACACGAATGGTGCCCCAGCTCTCCAGCCGCGCCGTCCATTTTTCATCAAGCATATCGGGCACGTCGGCAAACTGGTACTGCGGGTCGAGCTCGCCAAGGATGCGCAAGGTTTCGGAAAGAATATACGGGCGCAGGCGCGGCGTTGGGTGTTCGTTATCTTCGTTCCAGGCGCGCTGCTTATCGCCCGATTCAAGAAATGCCTGCATGCTAAACACCGACAGTGGCCCAGCGATAATGCAGCCATACACATCGGCAAAAACCTCTTCGCACCACCAGTAATAGGGTTTGTTGCGAAATCGCTCGCTGATCTGCGCAATTGGTTTGTCACCAATGCTGCCATGCTGGTAAATGTAGTGGCCGACCTCATGCGGAATCGCCAGCAGTTCAAACGAGGCGAAATTGCTTTCGGTGAGCGAGCTGGCGTCGGCAGGCGCAGTTTCTGGCGCATCGTCGGCAAATGTGTCGCCCGGCGAAATACGGTCGTAATTAATGCCAACCAGAATACACTGGTCGGTGTAGGGCATATGGTGAATATACGTATCTTCGCTGAAGTAGGTAATAACCGCCAGGGTATCGGCCGTATTCGTGAGCAGATGCTGAAAGGGCGCAACCGCTTTGGTGGCGAGCTTATCCATGATCACAAGGTCGCCCGCCAGCGAGCTTTGCGAAAACCCGCCCTGCGAATGGCTCCAGCGCCGCTGCATGGTTGCGCGCTGAATCAGCTCGTGATCGCTTGCAATTGCGCGAAAGCAGCTTCGAATCAAATCAAGCGGCGGCAATTCTTTCTTCCGCTGGCTTGTGTCCAGCACCTGCTGCATCAGCACCTGCAGCGTGTTCTTATCGAACAATTGCAGCGCCTTGCTGAATGCCAGCAGGTTCCAAAGCTGTGTGACCTGAAAATCGTAGTCGAGGATCTCTGGATCGTTCTTTTCTTCTTCGGTTTTTGCGCGCAAAAGCTTGCCGAGCAGCTGCTGATTCTTTTCTTGCAGGGAGCCCTGCGCGGCACCTGCGCTGCTCGGCCGGCCGTCGTCTGCCGCTTCACTTTCCAGCAGCTCGCTCAGCAATTCCGTGTTGCCTGGCGCTTCGATATCAATGCCGCTGATTGCCCGCAGCGCATCCACCAGCAGAAACCGGGTTAAGTTGCTGACGCTCTGCATACTGCGGGTGCGGCCCTTCAGCGTTTCCGGGCGCGACAGATCGAACCACGCGGTGTCGGCGCCATTCGTGAGAAAGGCTGGGCTGAGCATGATCTCCCAGATGCCATATGCCTGCTGAACACCGGCATTGGTGCTGGTAAACACCAGCTCCTGGCGCTCCTTGAAGTCACTGAACGCGCCAATTGAATTGACATCACCATAGGCAACCAGCCAGCCAGTTTCGGCGTGCGCGCTATCGGTGGGTTGGTTGTTGGCGGGGTAGGCATTCACCAGCGCAATCGCGTCGTTTTCCTGAAGCGGCGCGCCCACAGGTTTGTGCGGTGACCAAATGACCCAGATGCCGGTGCCATTATCGCGGTTGGCCGCGCCCGAGGTAAACACGCCGCAGCGCACAATTCGCTCGTTGCCCTGGCCTTGCGCAAACTCCTGATCGCGAAACGGCCCCAGGTCTTCCACCCACCCGCAGCAATCGAGGTAGCCAGCGTCGGAGTACATGTTGCGCAGGTGCACTCGATCGCCAATGCAAAGCGGCGCACCTTCCTTTTTCCCCTCGGCCGAAATGATCTGCCAGCTTGTCGTTCCACCGCCGCGATCTTTCTCGGCATAGGTTGAAACAAAGATGCGCTCGGTGCCGGCAACGTTCCAGAAGGCGGGGCTGTTCGCCACCCATCCGTAGGTGTCGAGGTAGGTGCCGGATGCGGTATTTTGCAGAAGCACGATCGCGCCAAATCTCACTGCTGCCATTGTTCTCTCCTTCTCAACGCTGCTGCACACGCCGCTGCCCACCACTGCCACACGTTGGCCACGCGCCCTCCTGGCCCACTGCCATCTTCCACATTGCGTCTGTCGGTGCCGAAATTATACACCGATGAGAGGAGTCAGGATTCAGGAGGCAGCACTGCTCAACCCAACTCGCGCACGCTGCACATCGACTCGCGCACTGATTACTCTGGAAAGAAAGTTCTTTTTTACAACGGGCAAGCTTCCAGGAAGCTAAGCGGGTTATCAGATTGAAGGAAAACTGGCTTGAGCTTCCTGGAAGCTGAGTACAAGGAAATTTATTTTCCAGAGTGCTGATCAACTCGACTCGCGCGCGTGCTGAGAAGCCATGCATGCCCTCCACAAGCGTGGCCGATCTTCGCTCTTTGGGCAAGCAGAAAGTTGGAAGCGTTTTGGAAGCGCCCTGCGTGATATTGTCTGCGCATCCGATAGTTGGGGCAGGCGCGCAGGGACAAGCCTGGCTTCGGGGCACAGGGGCGAAGCCTTCTGGACGCCAGCTATCAGCACATGCCGTGGCGGTTTCGCCACCAGCCGAGAAGGGAAGCGTATGTAAAGCTCGACATTGCCATCGCGAAGCGTGCCAGTTGGGTTCGCTGTAGTGGTCGGGGGGAAGGTCGTTTATCAGCAACGTACATCATGCATCAGGAGGTTGTTCTACCATGAAACGCATCGCCGCAGCCCTCGCGTCAGGATTTTTGCTCCTGAACTTCGTTCTCATGTCGGCCTCACCAGCCTTTGCGCAGGGCGATCCGCCAGGCTTCGAGCCGATCTCGATCTACTCGCTCGACAATGGCAAGGTCGATGACAGCGTGCCCGACGCCAGCAAGAAAACTGCGGACGGCCAGGCTTTTGGCAACCCGCAAACCACGACAGACCGATTTGGCAACCCAAATGGCGCCATGCTCTTCGATGGCGTGGACGACTACATTCAGACCAATGAAAACAGCAACATCAAACCGCTTACCTTCTCGGTCTGGTTTCGCGCCGACGACACCTCTGGTGAACACTCGCTCGTGGACAGCGACGAAAGTGGAAAGTACGGCCACTCGCTGATCATCGGCTACGACGACCCGAACAATCAAAATGACACCCCGCGTGACGGCAGCCTCGACGTTCAGTATCACAACGGCTTCTGGGACACAGGCCGCAAAATCGAAACGGGCAAGTGGTACCACGCCTTTGTGACCTACGGCGACAGCATGCAACTGTACCTCGGCACCGAAACCGAGCCAATGCAGCTGGTGGCAGAACAGCCCTACCCCACGAACAGCGGCTTCGACGGTTCCATGTTTCGGTTCGGGCGGCACAACGCTGGCGACCCGCAATGGTTCAAAGGTGCCATGGACGATGTCCGCTTCTACGACAAGGCCCTGCCCAAAGAGGTGATTGAGCAGATACCAGTCGCAACACCCACGCCCAGCGCGCCGCTGATCGACAAGTGCGTGACCATTCCGGTAAACAGCTTTGGCGATGTCCACATCAAGACACCTGATTTGCTGGGGTACGATTTCCAGGAAGCGGGCGAGTTCATCCTCACGCGCTCCACTTCGGGCGATGTCGTGGTGCAGGCGCGGCAGGAGGTATCGCCAACGAACCGCAATGTCACCATCAACACCGCTGTGGCACTCTCGGTTGGTGGCGACAAGCTTGAATTCTACATGAAGCCGCAGTTCAGCTTCCTGATCAATGGCAAGCCAGCCGATCTGCCTGCCAGCAATCTCGATCTTCCGGGCGGCGGCCGCATCATCCCGTGTAAGGAAAAAGGGCGTTTCGTCATCGCCTGGCCCGATGGCAGCACTGCCGCCCGCGTGATTGTGGATGGGACGAGGAGCTTTGATATTGGCGTCGCCCGGCTGAATGGCACGCTGACCTACGAGGGGCTGATCGGGAACCTCGACAAAGACTCGAAGAACGACGTGCAGGTTCGCGGCGAAGCCACAGCCCTCCCGCTGGCATTTACCAAAGACCACAAGCCGGTTGCGGCGGCAGATTTCAAGAAATTCGGCGACAGCTGGCGTGTGCCGGCCGCAGAATCGCTGTTCAGCAAGCCGGTGGCTATGAACGAGACCAAAACAGCGAATGAATCACACTTTTTCTTCGCTATGAGTGTTTCGTCGCCGGCCAGCCAGGCTGAAGGCGACCAGCTCACACTCAACGATATCGAGCCGCAGGCGATTCAGAAAGCCGTCGAGGTATGCAAGGAAGTGGCGGTAGACGGCGGGTTTGCGCTTTACACCTGCACCTACGATGTGGCCGCAACCGGCGATGAAACCTTCGCGCAAAGCGCGGCAGTCGTCAGCGAAGATATTAAGGCTGAGCCTGCAGCTGCCGACCTGGTTGCGCCGCCCGCAATGCTTGAGCCTGAAACGGTGATTGCGGCTGCGGTTACCGAGGCGACTGCGGCACCAACCGAAGCTGCTGTGGCGACCGAAGCGCCAACCGCTGAGCCCACTGCCGTCCCGGCCACGGCTGTTGCGCAGGCCGCAACGGCGGCACCGCCTGCCGAAGCAACCGCAGCTCCGGCTGCGTCGGCACCCGCACCGGCGGCCGAACAGCCTCCTGCCCCCGCGAGTGGCTTGTTCTCGAACCCGCTTCTGCTGGTGGTGATTGGTGTGGTGGTGGTGGCACTTGCGGCCTTTGCGCTGATGCGCCGCCGCTAACGCCCGCGCCTAGCGCACCACAAAGCCCCGCTTGCTCGGGCGGGGCTTTGTGGTGCAGCACCCGATGTGTTCCCCACACGTGTCGCCGCATCTGAACAAAAGCCTTGCTGGTGAGGAAAGAGACATGCATTCAGCCCAGTTCGTGGCATGCGCGGGCAGCGACGAAGGTTTTGCCATTGCACCCATCCTCGCCCAGCTTACAGCAAACCCAGCACCGCCCTGGTCGTATGGCTGGGGCACAGCAGCCGGCACATTCGCGCTGCTCGATACTTCACAGACCACAATCTTTCGCACCACATGGTTAAACGCCACCAGCACAAACCGCGTCGACCTCAATACTTACCCTGCGGGCGGCAGCATCGCGCTTGGCCGCCAGGGCGATACCTTTCTGCCTGGTCAGTGGCGCTTCCAGCCCGAAGATATTCTGCTCACGTCGGGCGGCGGCGAGCAGCCCTGCACCGTTGTGCGCTTCACTGCGCCAGCGCAGGGCAGCTACCTTTTCAAGGCCATGTGGCAGCCAGTCAGTGGCGCAGGCGCAGGGCAATACTGGTTCAGCGCGCCAGCTGGCAGGCATGGCACGCGCAACGCATATGAGATTGTGCGCTGGAACGAGCGCGTTCAGCTTGCCGCTGGCCAGCATGTCGATTTTGCGTTTGGCAATGAAGCACGCCAGCCCGGCACGGTCGCGCTGCGCCTGTTTGCCCAGCCAGGCGATGCCGCGCCGCCCGCCCGCAAGCAGCTGATCGACACGCACGCCTTTGTGGATTATATTTCCGATGGCAGGCAGCAGATTGATGAGCTGGCAGTTAGCGCGGGCGACCGCATTAGCGGGGCGCTGTTTGCCCTCACCGACACCACGCACGCCGATTTCGGCACGGGGCACGACCCCTTTGCCTGCCAGTTCATTGTCGCCAGAGCCAGTGGCACGCAGCTTGTGCTTGGCTGGGAACACCCACGCGACCCAATCGTACGCGGTCGCCTGCTTGCCACGAACACGCGGATTGCCGCCGTTCGGGCCGGCTCGCTGCCGCTGCGCGAAGGCGATAGCGCGACGATTTCGGTTCGCAGCACCAGCGGCGGCATGTGTGTCACCGTGGCGGTGCGGCACGGCGCGGTGCCGGTGGCAGAGTTCGCGTTTCTTTCCGAGTGACGCTGGTGGAAATTCACCACGGAAACAAGAGACACGCAGACACGAGGGAGTAAACTATTACGCCCATTGCGGCCAAACGCGCAAGCCAACGCACACGTGCCGCGCCAATCAAAAGCTTGCTTCTCTATAGACAGGGCTCGCGCAAAGCCATATCAGCACCCTGCACGCAAAGTGTGCCCCTGGCGCAGCCGCGTATCGAAACGATGAAACAAACACGGACGCCGTCTCAGCGTAGTGCCGAGGCGGCGTCCGTCAGTTCATTTGCGCTATTCCCTACGCGGCCAGCCACTCGCGCAGGCGTGCCTCGATCGCGTCGCGCACGGTTACAAATGCCGCCAGGCGCTCGGCATCGCCGCCCTCGGCGGCGGCCGGGTCGGGGAAGCCCCAGTGGATGCGCTCGGCCGGGCCGGGGAAGAGCGGGCAGTTCTCGGCGGCGTTGTCGCACACTGTGATCACATAATCAAACGGCTCGGCCAGGTACTCGGTCAGCGCCTTCGAGCGCTGGCCACTGATGTCGATGCCGCGCAGCTGCATGGCCTGAACTGCAAAAGGGTTAACCTGCGTGGCGCGCGTGCCGGCGCTAAACACCGCGAAGCGGTCGCTCGCCAGCTCGCGCAGCAAGCCTTCGGCCATCTGCGAGCGGGCCGAATTCGCCGTGCACAGGATCAGGGCACGTTGTTTCATGCTATTCCTCCCAATCTACCATTGCTGCAAAATTCGCGATCCGCGCTGCCAGCTCGCGCAGCGTGCGATCAAAGGCCTGGTCATCACCCTGCGCCGCAGGGTCGGCAATGCTCCAGTGCAGGTACCTTACCCCGCCAGCGAAGGACGGGCACTGCTCGCGCACCCGGTCGCACACCGTCACCACGTAATCAAACAACTGGCCGGCAAACTCGCTGTGGTGCTTTGCGCGCAGGCCCGCCGTGCTCAGGCCGGCGCGCTCAAGCGCGCGCTGCGCGGCCGGGTGCAGTTCGGCAGGCTGGCTGCCCGCGCTGCATGCGCCAAAGCCAGCCCTGGCGCGCAGCAGTGCTTCGGCCATTTGCGAGCGCGCACTGTTGTGTGTACACAGAAACAGCACCTGCTGCTGGCGAGCGCTGCCTGCTGCGCGTGCCGATTCGCCCAGCAAGGCCGGGTGCAGCGCAAGCCCAGCCACGCGCATCTGCTCGCGCAGGCAAACAAGATCGAGCTGATAGTAGCAGTCGCGGCCGTCGGCGTCGCTGCGGCGCTCGCGCACCAGCGCGGCGGCGCGCAGCTGCCCCATGTGGTAGGAAAGTACGTTTGCGGGCTGGGCCAGTGCGCTGCTGAGATCGCCCACCCGGCAATCGCCACGCGCCAGCGCGCGCACCATCTGCCAGCGCAGGTCGTGGCCCAGAAGTTTGAAGATATGAGGCGGGGGCTGATGCATAATCGTTCAAAATAGTTTGAACTAATTCTCTTGTAGCATAGCATAGCGGCCCGGTCGCGTCAAGGCTTGCCTGCCCATGCCAAGAAAGTGTGGCAGCGTGGCGCACAAAGCTGGCAGAATCGCGCAAGACAGCAGCGCCCGCCCGGGCTATGCTTTCTTCACCGCCAGAGTGGCGGGCGAAAGGAGCACAGCCATGATTATCCGCCGATATGCCGACCTGAACCGTATTCCCACCCCGGGCGGCAACGAGTCTGCCGCCGTCGCCACGCCAAGCCACGGCGCGAGCACAATCAGCATTGTGCGCCAGCGCGTGCAGCCGGGTGGCGGCAACCCCGCCCACACTCACGATCAGGAAGAAGCGCTGGTGCTGCTCAGCGGCAACGTTACCCTGACGGTAGGGGGCGAAGGAGTGGAACTGGCCGCCGGCGACACCGCAATTGTGCCGGCCAGCACGCCTCACCAAGTCAGCAACACCGGCAGCGCGCCGGCCGAGTGGCTGCTGGTCGCGCCGGGCGGCGTGCGCTTCTTCCACACCAGCGGCGAAGAAGCTTTCCCCGAGTGGGCGAAGTAGGGGAAACCTGTTTGCCACAAAGGCATGAAGACACGAAGATTGCAGTTTTCAGGCATTGGGGCGCAGAAGCCATAGACACGTTACGCACGACGCACTACGCGCTTGTTTGTAGTGCGTAGTGCGTCGTATTTCCTCTCCATGCGCTATCTCCCATCCCCCAACCCCTGCGCCGAAGGCGCACCAGCCACGCGCCGCCGGTAGCTGGCCGGCGTTTCGCCGCTGAAGCGCCGGAAGGCCGTGCTGAACGCGCTGACGCTTTCAAATCCTGCGCTGTATGCCACCTCGGCCAGCGCCGGCCCACTGCCGGCCAGCAGCTCCATCGCCCGAAGCATGCGGGCGCGCAGCAGAAACTCGCGCCAGGGCATGCCCGCCTCGTTCGCAAAGCGTCGCGCCAGCGTGCGCTCGGAAACGCCCGCGGCCCGCGCAACATCGGGCATGTGCAGCCGCGCATCGAGCCGCGCCAGCGCGTATTCCACCGCGCGGCTCAGCTCGCGCGAGCGCACGCGCGGCAGCCACAGCGCAGCCGGCGCGGCGGCCAGCTCCAGGCACACGTTTGCCAGCGCCATGAAAAACGTATCCGCCGTTATGTCGTTTGGGTCGCGCGCCGGCCCCCAGCGCATGGCGTGCTGGATCATTTCGCGCGCCAGCGGCGGCACCGCAAACACGCGGCACGAAAAGCCGAACGCCGGCAGCGCGCCCGCCGTATACAGCACCGAGGCGCATGTTGCCGGCGCAAGCAACTGCACCCGGATCGGCGTCCCGGCGGCGATCAGCGCGGCGCGGTGCGGCGGCAGCGCCCACGTCGCGTCGTCGACATCGAGCTGAAACGCGCCGCTGGAGGCATACAGCAGGTAGTCGTGCGGAAACGTGCGCCAATCGGCGTCGAGCGTGGCAAAGCGCTGGTGAAAAGCGCAGGCAATGGCTTCGGGCATAAACACCTCGGTGCGTTCACAGCACAGCCGCCAGCTGCTCGCGCTCAATTCCCAGCATTGCCGAGTACGCCACGCTCGACGCCGAGGCGGGCTATGCCGGCATTCGCAGCGGGCCGACTGGCGCGCCCTTGCTGGCCTATGTGAGCGGTTGCGCGCCGCTTGGGTGAGTGTGAGAAAACAATCTACAGATGACACAGATTACGCAGATTATAGTTAAAGTCAAAACGATAGAGCCACAGAGCGCACAGAGCGCACTGAGCAAGAAAACCAAACTCAGTACCCTCGGTGCGCTCTGTGACTCCCTTGCTGCGCTGTGCATTGTCAGGAAAGCAACGCGGATAGTATTTCCTGATTTCCGCATTGTGATGGCTAAAAAATCTGGAAAATAAATTTCCTTGTACTCAGCTTCCAGGAAGATCAAGCCAGTTCTCCTTCAACCTGGTACTCAGATGAGCTTCCTGGAAGCGTGCTCGTCGTATACAAGAACTTATTTTCCAGAGTACAAACCCTCTTCCCCAGACCCTAAACCCTGCGTTGAAGGCGCGCTAGCCGGGGAAATTGAGGTTTGCGGATACCCGCACCATCGCAATCGCCGCCGGGTGGCCCACAACGATGGCTGGCGCACTCAGCGTGGCCTGCACATAATAGGCTTTGTTCACAAAATCCATCACCGTCGAGTCCACGCCTTCATACGCCGCCTGAACCTGAAAACCAGGCGCAGATGGAAACTGGCTGCTGTCGAAGCGGATGCGCTCGACTTCCGCGCCAGTCTCCAGATCGACCTCGATCAGCGCGGCAACGACCCGGCCACGATAGCGGATGTACAGGTGATAGCGAAAGCTATGCTCGGCAAACAAGCCGTCGGTGGCAGTGATGTTGTAGCGCACCACTGCGTGGTTGGTGGGAATCGCCGGCCCCAGGCTTTCCACGGCGCTGGCGAACTGCGCAAACATATTCTCCGTCACGGCCGTTGGGATCAGCTCTGTCCCCAGCTGCACAATCGACTGGTTCATCGTTACTTTGGCGAGGTCGCTATTGTTCAGGCTCCCCGCCGAACCCACGCTGGTCCACGATTTCGAAAGTTCTTCCACGATGCATCTCCCTATAGCTACTGCGCCTGCGCGCATGTCTGCCGAGAACATTCTCGGTAGACACTGAACGTTGCGGCAGCAGCGTTTTAGGAACAATGCTTTTCAGATACGGACGCCACGAATACTTACCACAGGGGCACAGAGTCACGGAGAGCATTCTAGCAGTTTGCAGAACGATGGACCATGTATGTGACGACGAGAGCGCGTTGTGGAGCAGAAAATGCCTTCTGCATCCTGCCAACTGCTGTAGAATACTCCAAAATCTTGGTGTCCTGATGCCTTGGTGGTTACTGGAAAATACTGATTTTAGAAGCGCGAGCGCTCGGCTATAATGGCGCGGTATTCTGCTGCGATGGAGGGCACGATGCTGCGCAGATCGCTTTTTCTGGTTCGGCACGGCCAGTACGACACCGAAGACAGGAGCGCGCACGAAGGCAGCCTGACCGAGATGGGCCGCGAACAGGCGCGCAAGATCGCGCAGCGCCTGCGCGCAATTCAGTTCGATGCAGTGTATTGCAGCACGCTGCGCCGCGCCGAAGAAACTGCCGCGATCATTGCCGCCGAGCTGCCGGGCGCGGAGGTGCAGCGGGCGCGGGTGCTGTGCGAGTGTGTGCCATGTATCCCGCCCGCCTTCGCCCACTACTTCACCAAAACCAAGCCCGAAGAAATCGAGCACGGCGCCGCGCAATCGCTGGCCGCCTACGAGCGCTTTTTCAAGCGGCCGGGCCGCGCCAACCGCCGCGAGCTGCTGGTGTGCCACGGCAACCTCATCCGCTCGTTCGTGTGCCGGGCGTTGGGCCTGCCCATCGAAAGCTGGCTGAACTTCAACACGCACAACTGCGGCCTGACGATCATTCACATCTTTGGCGATGGGTTGCGCATTGTGGAGTCGTTCAACGACATTGGGCACCTGCCCGCCGAGCTGCATACGCGCTAAGCTCACATTCCGGCGCGGCGGCGGGCGTTATGGCGGCGCTGTTTGGCGCGGTTGCCGCAATCGTTGATGTCGCACCAGCGCCGGCTGCGGTTCTTGCTCAGGTCGAGAAACAGCCAGCCGCAGCCCCGGTCGTCGGCGCACTGGCCCACGCGCTCAAGCAGCGCGCCGTCGGTCAGCAGCGTCGCCGCCGAGCGCACAACCGGCCACAGCACGCGCTCCAGGCGCGGCGCGCTGGCCCAGCCCCACGCAAAGCCGGCCGCGCCGGGCTGAAGCTCGGCGTGCGCCATTGCCGCCGCCAGCTCGGTATTCAGCAACGCCAGGTCGCCCGGCGCGGCCGCTTCCCCGCCAATCCGCGCGACAAACACGCGGTAGAACGCCTCGCGCAGAGCTGCCGCGCGCCGCCACACACCGGCGGCAGCATCGGGCTGCGCGGCGGCAAGCTCGGCAAGCTGCGCAGCGTCGGGCGCACTCAGCAGACCCGCCTCTTTTTCCCACGCCAGCAATTCTTCGTATGAGCGCACCATCTCCAGCGGGTGCTCGCTGGCGTGCCAGTGAACCGTGTTCGCAAAGGACAGGCACAGTTCCTCGGGCACGGCTGGCGGAATGTTCATGACATCACCTCGTAACCATCAAAATGAATTTGACAGGTTATAGACTTATGACGTATGCTGTAACCAGCATTTCTATTATAGCAGGTTACGCGAGGACATGATATGCAGCTTGCGATTCCGGCATTCTGGCACAACCGCAATTTTGCCAAACTCTGGTTCGGGCAGACGGTCTCGCTGTTCGGCTCGAATATCACCCTGCTGGCGCTGCCGCTGGCCGCCGCAACCCAGCTTGCCGCCACGCCCGTGCAGATGGGCCTTATGCAAAGCGCGCAGTATCTGCCGTTTCTGCTGTTTGGCCTGCTGGCGGGCGTCTGGGTCGATCGGTTGCCGCGCCGGCCGGTGATGCTGGCGGCCGACCTCGGGCGCGCGCTGGCGCTGGCAGTGGTGCCGGTGGCGGCGTGGGGCGGCTGGCTGAGCATGCCAGTGCTGTATGCGGTCACGTTCGTGATGGGCACACTCAATCTGTTCTTTGAAGCCGCCTACGCCGCGATTCTGCCCGCGCTGGTGCCTGCCAGCGAGCTTGCGCCGAGCAACAGCAAGCTGCAAACCAGCGCCGCCGTTGCTGAGATCGCCGGGCCAGGGCTGGCCGGCTGGCTGGTGGGCGCGGTAACAGCGGCGGGCGCGCTGCTGGGCGATGCCGCGTCGTTTCTGGTGTCGGCGGGCGCGCTCGCGTGGATGCACCCCGAGGAGCCAGCCCGCACCGCGAACGCCAGCCGCGAATCGCTGTGGCGCGAATTGCGCGCCGGGCTGGGCGCGGTGTTGCGCAACCCCTACATTCGCCCGCTGACGCTGTGTTCGGCATCGGCGAATATCTTTATCAACATGCACCTGGCCTGCATCATCCTGTACCTCACGCGCGAAATCGCCCTCTCGCCAGCGCAGATCGGCTTGATCTTTTCGGCGGGCAGTGTGGGCGGGCTGCTGGGCGCGCTCGGCACCGGGCCGATCACGCGGCGGATTGGCGTGGGCCGCGCAGTCATTGGCGAGTCGATTGCTGTGGGCGTGGCGGCGATTCTCATCCCATTCGCCAGCCGAACCGGCGCGCTGGCGCTGCCGCTGCTCGCGCTGGTGCAGGCGTTCTGGGGCTTCTGGCTGCCGCTCTACGTGGTGAATGCCGCCAGCCTGCGCCAGCTCAGCACGCCCGCGCACATGCTCGGGCGCGTCACCGCCAGCTCGCGCTTTGTTTCGTGGGGCGCGGCGGCCGTGGGCTTTGTGCTTGGCGGCGCGCTGGCCGAGCAGATTGGGCTGTTTGCGGCATTGGTGGTGGCTGGCGTGGGGCTGCTGCTTTCGGCGGCGTGGGTGATCTGGTCGCCGCTGCGCGGGCTGGTGGAGTTGCCGGTGGTGGCAGAAGCGTAAGAGGATGGGTGCCAGCAAAAACGAAGGACGAACGGCCAAGCTCGTATTGGTCGTTCGTCCTCCGTCCTTCGTCTTCCGTCGGAATTACCTACTCCATGCCGAGGTAGGCTTTCTGCACCGTCTCGTTTTCGCTGAGCGCCTTGGCCGAGTCGGCCAGCACGATCTGGCCGGTTTGCAGCACGTAGCCGCGGTGCGCAATGCCGAGCGCCATCAAGGCGTTCTGCTCGACCAGCAGGATGGTCGTGCCCTGCGCATTGATGTCCTTGATGATATTGAAGATCTGCTCGACCAGCACGGGCGCGAGGCCCATCGACGGCTCGTCGAGCAGCAGCACCTTGGGCCGGCCCATCAGCGCGCGGCCAATCGCCAGCATTTGCTGCTCACCGCCCGAAAGCGTGCCGCCGTACTGGCTCACGCGCTCTTTCAGTCGCGGGAACAGGCCAAACACGCGCTCCATATCAGGCCCGATATTTTCCTTGTCGGTACGCGTGAACGCGCCCATCTCAAGGTTTTCGCGCACGCTCAGGCGCGGGAAAATGCGCCGGCCCTCGGGCGACTGAAGCACGCCCAGGTTCACGACCTTGTGGGCAGGAATCTGGTCGATGCGCTGGCCTTCGAGCACAACCTGGCCCTGGCGCGGCGGCGTGATGCCCGAGATCGTGCGCAGCGTGGTGCTTTTGCCCGCGCCGTTCGAGCCGATCAGCGTGACGATCTCGCCCTTCTCGACGGTGATCGAGATGCCCTTGAGCGCGTGGATATTGCCATAGTAGGTATGGACGTCGTTGAGTTCCAAAAGCGCCATATTACCCTCATCTATCCACAGATTTCGCAGATTACACAGACCCACAGACGCGCATTTGCTTCATCTGTGTAATCTGTGGATGAACACAACCGCCACGCCTAGTTGATCGCCGAGGTCGCAGCCGACTTGCGGCCAGTTTTGCCGTGCGCCGCCGCGCCCTTGCCCAGGTAGGCCTCGATCACTTGCGGGTCGCTTTGCACGGCGCCAGGCAGACCCTCGCTGATCTTCGCGCCGTGGTCGAGCACGGTGACCTTTTCCGAAATGCCCATGACGACCTTCATGTCGTGCTCGATCAGCAGCACTGTGAGGCCCTTCTCCTTGCGCGCGGGGCTTTCGTAGTTGCTGCGCAGGTGGAAGATCAGGCGGGTCAGGTCGTCGGTTTCGGCCGGGTTCATGCCGGCGGTCGGCTCGTCGAGCAGCAGCAGCTTGGGGTCGGTGCCAAGCGCGCGCGCCACCTCAAGCCGGCGCTGGTCGCCGTAGGGCAGGTTTTTCGAGGTTTCCTCGGCGCGCTTGCGGCCCAGGCCCACAAAATCGAGCAGGTCGAGCGCCCGCTTGCGCACGCGTTCTTCTTCCTCGCTCATAGCCTTGGAGCGGATGAGCGTGCCAAACACGCCGGAGCGCATGCGCGGGTGCTGGCCAACCATCACATTCTCCAGCGCAGTCATGTTTGCGAACAAGCGAATGTTCTGGAACGTGCGGCCAATGCCCAGCGCCGTGACCTGGTGCGGTTTCAGGCCATTCAGCACCATGCCGTCGAACAGCAGCGTGCCCTCGGTTGGCGTATACAGGCCGGTGATCATATTGAAGAACGTGGTCTTACCCGCGCCGTTGGGTCCGATCAAACCGCTGATTGAACCGCGCTCGATCACGAAGTCCACGTTATTCACGGCAACCAGGCCGCCAAAGCGCTTGGTGATGCCAGTAGCCTCAAGAACAGGCGCCATATGGTTACTCCGTGCTCAGCTGAGCGTTGTTATGCTCAACATCGAATGCGCTCGTGTTTTCCTGCTTGGCCACCTCGTCGTCGGCGTGCAGCTCGGCGCGGCGGCGCGCGCTCGGCACCAGGCCTTCGGGCCGCACCAGCATCATAATCACCAGCACAATGCCAAACAGCATCAGGCGGTAGTCCGACGCTTTGAAATCGGCCAGCGCGGCGCTGTTCGAGTTCGAGGCGATCTGCTTCAGCAGGTCGGTCAGGCGATTGAGGAAGAAGATGTCGGCCGACACAATGATCAGGCCGCCCAGGATGACGCCGGGGATGTTGCCCAGACCGCCCAGGATGACCATACACAGGATCAGCACCGACTTGTCGAACTGGAAGCTGGACGGCGTGATCGAGCCGAGGTAGGCGCCATAGAACGCGCCGCCGAAGCCCGAGAACATCGCGCCCAGCGCGAAGGCCAGCAGCTTGGTGCGCACCAGGTCGATGCCCATCGACGCAGCGGCCAGCTCATCTTCGCGCATTGCCATCCAGGCGCGGCCCAGGCGCGAGCGGCGCAGACGGTTGATGAAGAAGATCGAGAAGCCGAAGATCACAATGATCAGGTAGTACCAGGGCGTGCGCTCGGTTGGCAGGAACTGGCCTGCGCCGCCCGTGCCGGGGATGGCCAGTGTGCCGTCGCCGATCTTGGTGCCGTAGAAGAAGCCGTACAGCAGGAAGATGCCAAGCAGCACGGCGACGATGGTGGTCAGCGTCGTCGATTTGCCCGCGCGCCGATCATCGTCCAGCACGCGCCGCACGAGGTAGGCAGCGGCCAGCACCACCAGCACAAACGAAAGCAGCTGGAGGAACATTGCCAGCGAGCCGTCGAGGCTGTTCACAATCGGCAGGAAGGGCGGCGCAATCGCGCTGATGCCCGGGTCGCCGCCGGTCAGGTTCAGCGGGTCGCCATTCGCGGTCTTGATCCAGTCCACCGCGTCGAGGTTGGTGAACAGGATCGGCACGATTTCGCCAAAGCCCAGCGTCACAATCGCCAGGTAGTCGCCGCGCAGTGGCAGCGTTGGCGCGCCCAGAATGACGCCAAATATAGCCGCAACTGCTGCCGCGATCCAGATCACCAGCCAGAACGAAAGCTGGAAGTTCGAGCCAAACTGGCCCGACAGATGGGTGGACGAGAGCATACCGGCGGTGTACGCGCCAATCGCAAAGAACGCGGCGTAGCCCAGGTCGAGCAGGCCGGCGTAGCCAACCACGATGTTCAGGCCGAGCGCCAGGATGATGAAGATCATGATCGGGATAATGTCGCCCAGCCAGGCCAGGCCCAGGCCGCGATCGATCTGCGGCAGGAACAGGAGGAACGCGCCAACGATCGCGCCCACAGTGAGCGTGCGCCGCAGACCGTGCAGATGCTGGCCCGCGCTCAGCAGCGAAGCCACCAGCGCCGTAACCACAATCGCGATGATGCCGGCCACCAGCGCCGAGCCAAATGCGCCTATGCCAATGTCGAGCACTGGCTGGCCAGCAATAGTGTCGATCCACAGGCTGCGCAGCAGCTGGCCCACCAGCATCAGCGCGCCCGCCACCGCACCATTGATCGCGCCGAAGCGCGCGCCTTCCTGCGGCGATTTGATCGAGTCGTTGTTGGCCGAAAGCAAGCCAATAATCAGGCCGATGATCAGCGACACCATCCAGATCGTCTTCCCGCCGACGATCATGATTGTGGCGATGCCCGCGATACCGGCCCAGAAGCCAAATCGTATCTTACTCATCGCCCACCTATGCTTTCTGTCCAACATCCTCACCGAGCAGGCCGGTGGGGCGGAAGACGAGGATGGCCACCAGAATACCGAAGATCACGGCGTTGGTCCACTGCGTCGCCAGATACTGGTCGGAGAGCGTTTGGATCAGGCCGATCAGGAAACCGCCGAGCATTGCACCCGCAACATTGCCAATGCCGCCGAGCACCGCCGAGGTGAACGACAGCAGGCCAGCCTTGAAACCCAGGTCGAACACGACCTGCGTGGTGTAGATCGCGGCAATCAGGCCGGCCGCGCCGGCCAGCGCCCCGCCAAGCAGGAAGGCCAGCGAAATCGTGCGGTCGACATCGATGCCCATCAGCCGGGCGGCATCGCGGTCCTGGGCGGTAGCGCGCATGGCCTTGCCGGCACTGGTACGCTGCACAAACAGGTACAGGCTCAGCATCAGCGCCACGCTCACCAGCACCACCGCGATATCAAGCCAGCTCAGGCTGATCGGCGCATCGGTGCCAAACAGATTATCGGTGGAAACCAGGCCGGCCGGCACGTCTTTCGGCGCAACGTCGGTGGAGCCCATGATCTTGGGGTGCTTGGCGCGATCTTCCAGCTCAACACGCGCCGGGCTGCCTTCGGGGCCAAGCACGGCATCGCGCGTGGCATTCAGCGCCGTGACGGAGATGGCGGTCAGCACGATCAGCGGCAGCACCCACATCGCCACCCGCGCGATTGCGCGCTCGGGGCGGAAGCGACGGTTGAGCTGCACGATGCCCCACAGGCCGATGGCAAACAGCACCACAAAGACAAACAGGCCATACAGCGCGCCAGTGTCGCCGCGCCGCCAGGGCAGCTTGCCCCACAGCAGGCCCAGGTTCTGCAGCACAAACGAAACGCCGATCGCCGAGATCAGGGGCGCGAGGCGCGGCGCATTTCTGAGGCGCCGGTAGGCAATTCGCTCGATGCTATAGTTCAGAAAGGCCGTGAAGCACATCACGACGATCAGGATCACAAACAGCAGCAGGCCGCGCTCCAGCGGCGGCGTATTGCGATTCAGGCCGCTTAAGCCGATCAGCATCAGCGCCGCGAACGAGCCAAGCATAAACACATCGCCGTGGGCAAAATTAATCAGCTCGATAATGCCGTACACCAGGGTATAGCCGAGCGCAATAATCGCCAGGATCGCGCCCTTCGACACGCCAGTAATAAGCTGTTGGGCAAGCAGGGCCGGGTTCTGCACCGCCTGGCTGAGGATGCGGAACAGCACCAGCGCCAACACCAGCCCCAGCAACCCGCCAACGATCCAGCGACCAAGGTTCTGGGTTGCGGGGCGGGAAGCAGATTGCGCCGTAGTAGCCATGGGGACTCCTTCACGTTGTGCGTATTCTGGTGCCCGATGCGACAAGCGCGGGGCTGTTGCCCCGCGCTTGTCGCGTCCCTACACGTTTGTTACTTCAGAACTGCGGTGTTCTCGGTGTCGAACTTGCCGCCCTTGACCTGAACACCGCTCATGGTGGTGAGGCTGGTGTCGCCATTGGCGTCAATGCTGAACTTACCGGTCACGCCGTCGAAGTCCTTGGTCTGGAACACGGCGTCGAGGATGGCCGCGCGGTCGGCTTTGCAGACCTTGTTGATGGCGGCCAGCGCCACGTTGGTGGCCTCGTAGCCGTAGACCGCGTAGACCTCAGGCTCGCTGTTGAAGGCGGCCTTGTAGGCGTCGTACCACTCTTTGCCCTTGCCGGTCAGTTTCGGGCCGGGCACGCCACCGAAGGTGATGTAGGCGCCTTCGGAAGCCTCGCCGGCAGCCTCGAGGAAGGCTTCCTCATAGATGCCGTCCGGGCCCATGAACTTGCCGGTGAAGCCAGCGGCGCGCAGGTCTTTCAGCAGCAGGCCGGCGTTGTTCTGGGTGATACCACCGAAGTAGACCAGGTCGGGGTTGGCGCTCTTGATCTTGGTGCCAAGCGCCTTGTAGTCCTGGGCTTTCTTGTCGATACCCTCGTAGCCCGCCTCGGTGAAGCCGAGTTCCTTGGCCTTGGCGCGGAACACGTCGGCAATGCCCTTGCCGTAGGTCTCGGTGTCGTGCAGAATGTAGACGCTCTTCACACCCAGATCCTTGGCCCAGTTGGCCGCAGCCGAGCCCTGGATATCGTCGGCCGGCACCACGCGGGTGTAGTTGCGCTTGCCGTTCGGGTAGTACTTGTCGGGTTCGCCTGCCTCAGCGCCCGCCGTCTTGGTCAGGCCCGGGTAGGTGTTGGCCGGGCTGATCATCACCAGGCCAGCCTGGTTGAGGATCGGGATCGAGACCTTGGCCGCGCCCGAGTTGAAGGTGCCGATGTACACCATCACGCTGTTGTCGGCGGCGGCCTTGTTCGCGTTGTTGGCTTCCTGGGTCGGGTCCCACTTGCCGGCGGCGGCGGTGGCGTCGTCCATGTCCTCGTAGGTGATCTTGATGCTGCCGTTGCAGGCGGTGTTGTTATCCTGCTTCAGACGCTGGTTGATCGCGTTCACCACCGTGTCGGACTGCGCCTTCGACGAGCCGGTGCGCGGCAGCGACGAGACGATCTTGATCGTGCCGCCTTCGCCGCCACCACTGGCTGCCGGGGCTGCTGTCGCCGCGCCAGCCGCAGGGGCTGCCGTGGCCTCGGTGGTCGTGCCGCCGCCAGCAGCCGGGGCCGCCGTCGGGCTTGCAGCGGTGCCACCGCCGCCACAGGCGGCCAGCAGGCCAGCCATAATGGAGACCAACAGGAAGAAACTTACGCGCTGTTTCATGGTATCTCCTTAAAGATGATGAGGGGAAATCTGTACTGAGCGTTTTCGGGTAGGGTCATTACGCGTCATGGGGTGGGGGCCAGCCAGCCATTGCGCGTTCGGTTCGCGGCATTCGTTTACACTACGCCTGGGAGTGCGATAGCCAGAATCAGCCGATCAACCTCCTTTAACATCAAACGTTGCATCAGAACGCCCTGATGTGACATGGGGCAAGCTCGCCACTGAGGCCATCCAAGTTAAGTTCAACTCTGGGTTTGGGTGTGCGGCGTAGTGTATTCGATGCCTTGATGTTTGTCAAGAAAAGCTTTTCACTAGGCATTGGAAAGCCATGCATACAGGCTCGTAGAGCGTGTTTTTTTTGGGCCTGCGCGGCGTGCGGCAGGGCTGTGCGCATGTTCTCCGCGAGAAGACTGTCAGGGCCTGCGCGGCCCCGTTCCCCGCGGCAAAGGGCCGGCCGCGGCCCTCTGCACTCCCCGGTCGTGGCCTTGCCCCGAACCCCCTAATGAGCGTGGACGTCTGGCGAGGTGGTTTGCAGTCATGCCTCCGTTGTGGATGGGAGCAAGGCATCAGACGAGAATTGCAATACAAGCTTCGCTATTTGTGTACTTCTCTAATCGTTCGTTGCCGGCTTAATGGCACAACGGAGGCATGACAGGCCAAACTTCAAACAAGCCAACCACATCAAATTCGGGGTCTGGGGCGCAAGCCCCAGCGCTGGGGGTGCAGGGGGCGGGCGCCGCCCCTTGCGGCCCTGCGGCCTGAGCAACAAGCGTTAAAAGTGGTACAGACTTCAATATGGAAGCAAGTCATCAAAAATAGAGAAATCGGGTCTTTCAGAAGTGAGGGGTCTCGCCTGCGCGGCGTGCGGCAGGGGCTCTGCCACCCCTGCACCCGCACCAGGGACTGCGTCCCTGGACCCGCAGCCGGCATATGAGATGCCCGTGATCATGGCTCCGTTGTAGATGGAAGCAAGGCATCGGACGACCAAACGTATGAGTGTATATAGCATCCCAAAAGAGTACAACTTCGATCTTGCGTTGCCTGCGGCAGGCATAACGGAGGCATGCACACCACACATTCGTTTTGACACCAGCATCAAATTTGGGGTCTGGGGCGCAAGCCCCAGCGCCGGGGGTGCAGGGGGCGGGCGCCGCCCCTTGCGGCCCTGCGGCCTGAGCAAACTGCTCTGAAGACAGTAGTGGCTACGGCCCTGCGGCCTGAGCAAACTGCTCTGAAGGGGGTACTGCCTGCGGCCCGCGCAAACTGCTCCGAAGGCAGTACTGCCTGCGGCCCGCGCAAACTGCTCTGAAAGGAGTACTGCCTGCGGCCCAAGCAAGCAGCCAGCGCCACGAAAAGAAATGGTATCATGCACAAAAGCGATTGTTGGAGCACCCAAATGGGCGAAAACCAAAACACAACCCTGATGTGGCTGGGTGGCGTAGTCGTCGCGCTGCTGCTCATTGTCATCAGCACGCGCGCGGGCGGCGGCCTGAATAACCCGGTGCTGATTCAGAAGTTTGCCCCGCGCCCAACCGACCCGAACGCCCCGCCCGATTCGTCGTTCCCGCTGCCGCAGGTCAACCTGCCCAGCCTGCCACCCGCGATTCAGCAGCAGATCACCAGCCTGCGCGACCGCCTGCTGGGCGGACAGGCCGTGCCCGCGCTCACACCCGTGGCCACCGGGCCGCGCGCGCGCGTCGAGGTTGGCCAGGTCAAGCGCAGCGGCGATCATCTGCAGATCAACGGCACTGTCACAAACATCTCCAGCGGCGCGCTGACGATCCCGCCCGGCGCGTTTTCCTTTCGCGACAGCCGGGGCATCTCCTACGCCACCACCACCAGCGGCGGCACAACCCTGCAGCCCAACCAGTCAACGCCGTTCGACCTGGGCGTGCCGGTTTCGTCCGATCGCGGGCTGACGCTGGTGCTTACGCTGCCACCCGACCCACCGCTTGAGCAGATTCTCGTCATCGAGGCGGTGCCATAATGCCCGCAACGCGCGGCGAATTTCTTGCGCGCCTGCTCGCCAGCGCCACCACCGACCCGCGCATTGTCGGCGTGCTCGATTATGGCTCGACCAGCGAAGGGCGTGGCGACGAGTGGTCGGATGTTGATCTGGTTGTGTTTCTGCGCGATGCTGACGCGGCAGCATTTGAGGGCGGCTGGAAGGAGTGGCTGGGCCAGTTCGCGCCGGTGCTGCTGGCCTACATTTCGGGGATGGGCAAGCCGTGGGCGGTGGTCGAGGCTGCGCCGCTGCCGCTGCGGGTCGACTTCAACTTCTACCCGATTGGCGAGATCGAGCGGATTGGCACCTGGCCCTGCGCGCCGCTTTCGGTTGCGCATATGGTCCTATACGACGGCAGCGGCGGCGCGATCAGCGCGGGGGTGGCGCAGATCGTTGGGCAGGCGCTTGGCCCGGCCGACCCGGCGGGAGCCTTCGAGCAGGTGTGCGGCGATTTCTGGTACTACGCGCTGCGCACATGGGCCAAAGTCGTGCGCGGCCAGCGCCTGCTTGCCCAGCACGAGCTCACATCGATCATGCTGGCGCTGCTTGCGGCCCTGCTGCGGCTGGAGGCCGGCGCAACCGGGCGCTGGCGCAACAGCTCGGCGGTGCAGGGCATCGACACAGCGCTGAGCCCGGCGCGCTATGCAGCCTTCGCAGCCTGCTTTGTGCGCGGCGACGCCGATATCGAGCGGGCGTTTGCGGCGGCGGCGCGGCTGGCGCAGGCGGCGTGCGCGAGCATTGCGGCGCAGCACGGCTGGCCCTGGCCAGAAGCATTGGCCGCGCAGGTCTGTGCACTGGGCGATAGGAAGGGCGCAATTAAAGGCGCTTTGTGGGAAACGTTCTAACATTACCACCAAGACGCCAAGGTTTCAGCAGCAGCTGTATTATTCGGCTGCTGCATCGCCATAAAAGAGTACATGCGAGCGCACGCGCGTGCGCGGCGCGGCCATCATCGGCTCGGCCGCGGCGGCCCACGCCTGGAAGTGCGGCGTTTCGCGGTGCGCGGCCAGCGCCTCGGGCGAAACGTAGACCTCGTAGAGCGTGATGTGGTTGGGGTCGTCTTCGCCGCGCAGCACATCGAAGCGCAGGTTGCCTGGCTCGGTGCGCGTGCCGCGCGCGTTTGCCAGCGTCGCCGCAATGAAGTCGTCAATCTGCCCGGGCTTTACGTCAATCGAAACAACCAGCGCAATCATGATCGCTCTCCTTTTCAGCACCGAAGCGCGCAAAAACCACCTCTATACTACCCGAAAAATGCGCGCTGCTCGCAGCCTTGTTCTTCTGAAGAAGCAGCCACGCAGCACACACAAATCACTGAGAAAAGAAAGCTCGGTGATCTCCGTGCTCTCTGTAGCCAGCTTCTTTATGCTTCGTCAGAAAGATCGCCCGCTGCCAGGCCAAGCATTTCCATCAGGGCCAGGGCATTGGTTGAGGTGGCAATACCAGGGCGCAGCCGGTAGTCGAACTGCATGGCCGGGCCCTCGGGGCCGCGCGAAAACTGCTCGGTGAAATGCACTAGCTCGCTCGCCGCCGCCAGCGCGGGCGTGTCGGCCAGCGCGAGGTCGTGGGTGGAAACCGCGCCGGTTGCGCCCAACGCCAGCAGCCGCAGAATGATCTGCCGCGCCGCAATCTGCCGCTCGCTGCTGTTGGTGCCGTGCAGAATCTCGTCGAGCAGAAACAGCAGCGTGCGCGATCCTTCTGCCCGGGCGCGCTCGGCTGCGTCGATCACTGCTTTCAGGCGGCGCAATTCGGCCATGAAGTAGGAAACGCCGGCTTCCAGCGAATCCTGCACGCGCATGCTGGTGGCAAGCTCGGCGGGGGCGAGGCGCACATTCGTGGCGCATACAGGTGCGCCGCACTGCGCCAGCACGACGTTCAGGCCAATGGCGCGCAACAGCGTCGATTTGCCCGACATGTTCGATCCGGTCACCATCAGAAGGCGGCTGGGCGGCCCAAGCGCCACGTCGTTGACAACCCGGCGGTCGGGCGGCAGCAGTGGGTGGCCCATGGCCTGCGCCGCCAGCACGGGTGCATCGCCTTCGCGGGCGTCGAGCAGGGCGGGGAAGGCCCAGGCCGGGTTGTCGTGCGCGAGCGTGGCAAGGGCAGCCAGCGCCTCGGCGTCGCCCAGCGCGGCCAGCCAGTCGCGCGCGCGCGCGCCGGCCACAGCCCGCCAGCGTTCCAGCAGCCAGAGCACATGCACATTCCACAGCGTTGCGATCTGGATGGGGTAGAAGAACATCCAGCCGCGCAAATCGGCCAGCGCCATGATCCGCGCCAGCCGCCGCATCTGTGCATCGGCGCGCAAGCTGCCAGCAGAAAGGCTGTTTTGCAGCTCGCGCAGCGCCGGCGCGGCAAAGGGCTGATCGCTGATCTGCGCGAAAAGCGCCGCGTAGGTGGCGAAAATTTCCTGCCGCTCGGCCACTTCGTCGAGCAGCGCGTCAACGGCGCGGCCGGCCGTGGCGGTGAGCACCACGCCCACGGCCACGCCGGCCAGCCACCACGGCCCGGCCAGCACGCCCAGCCACTGCAAGGCCGCCAGCGCCAGCGTGATCAGCGGCACGGCGCGGCTGGCCCACACGAGCCATGCGTGGGCGGGCAGGTAGGGCGGGCGTTCGGCCCAACGGAGGAATTGCTCGTAGCCGGCCTGGGCGCGGCCCAGCAAGCGCCCGCGCAGCGCCAGCCCATCGCGGAAATCGTGCAGCGGGGCCAGCTCGGCAACGGCGGGCTGGCGGGCGCGCGCCACGGCAGGCGCGGCGGGAAGGAGCAGCCACGCCCGCAGGGTCGCCCGGCCGATGGGCATGGCGGGCGTGCCAAGCAATTGCTCAAGCGACGCCCGCCCCAGCAGATCGAGGTCGGCGGCGAGCGCGGGCAGGGGTTCGGCGGGCGGCGGCAGGGGCAGGGCGTCCCAATCGCGGCGCAGGCGGCTCAGCCCTTCTTCGTTGATTTTCAGCAGCTCGGCATAGCGCCGCAGGGTCGCGTCGACCCGCCCGTGGTGGATGAACGAAGCCACGAATGCCAGCCCTAGCAGGCCGGCCGCGCCCAGCAGCGCGGCGCTATTCAGCCACAGCGCCGCGACCAGCACGGCCAGGGCAGCGCCCACCAGCAGCAAGCTGACGTTGGCGTTCAGGCTGCTGCGGCGCGCATAGCGGTCGCGCTGGGCGGCAAACATGGCGCAGCGCTGCTGGTAGGCGGCTTCGGGCGTATGGTCAGGGGTAGCAATCGTCATAGCGCGGCGGCAGCCTACACAAATGCTTCAAAAACCTGGTTGCCCAGCATGCGCCCGCGCTCGGAAAGGTGCACGCCCAGCGCGTCGCGCACAAGCAGGCCACGCGCGGCCAGCTCGGCCAGCTCGGCGGCATAGATTTCATCCAGCTCGGCGCCGCAGCGCTCGCGGAAGTGCGCGTAGCTCACGCCGACGTTCAAGCGCAGGCCCATAAACATGGTTTCGGCGTAGAGGTCGCGCGCGCTCAGATCGGTGATTTCCGCCACCGGCATGCGCCCCGCCGCCACCCGGCCAATGTAGTCGTCGATACCCAGCACGTCGGCGTAGCGCTGCGGGAACACATGCCCGTGCGCGCCCGCACCCGCCGCCAGGTAGTTGGCGTTGAGCCAGTAGGCCAGGTTGTGGTGGCAGGCGTAAAGCTCCGTGGGGGATGGGAGTTGGGAGTTGGGGGTTGGTTGAGCGCCCTCCATCCCCCGCGTTCGCGCCCAGTTCGAAATTTCGTACTGCGCATAGCCGCCCGCGCCCAGCAGCTCGATGGCGCGCTCGTACATCTCGCCGGTCGCGTCGTCGTCGGGCACGCTGGTGCGGCCACCCGTTACCTGCGCGAACAGCGGCGTCGATTTTTCGAGAATAAGCGAGTAGAGCGAGAAATGCTCGGCATCCCAGGTCGTGATCTCGCGCAGGGTCGCTTCCCACTGCGCCACGTCCTGGCCGGGCAGGCCAAACATAAAGTCGAGATTGACATTGTCGAAGCCGGCGCGGCGGGCATCTTCATACGAAGCGCGCGCCTCGGCTGCGGTGTGGATGCGCCCCAGCACGCGCAGCGTTGGGTCGTGCAGGCTTTGTACGCCCATGCTCAGGCGGTTTACGCCCAGCGCGCGCAGGCCGCGCAGGTAGTCGCGCCCAAGCACAGTGCCGGGGTTAGCTTCCACCGTCACTTCGGCACCCGCCAGCGGAATGATCGCGTCGGCGGCGGCCAGCACGCGCTCCATCAGCGGCAGTGGCAGCATGCTTGGCGTGCCGCCGCCCAGAAAAATCGTCGGGCGCAGGTCGGCGCGGGTGAGTGCTTCGGGCGGGGCGTTGGCTGGGCGCGTGGGCGGCGGCACAGCGCCGGGCACGCGCAGTGCGGCCAGCTCGGCGCAGAGCGCGCCCACATACGCGGCCATGCGGTCGTCCATATTCGCGTAGGTGTTGAAATCGCAGTAGGCGCAGCGGCGATGGCAGAACGGAATATGTATATACAGGTGGCGCAGGCCCGGCCGCACTGCAATGCGCAGGTCGCGCGGCGGGGCGGGCACAAGTTCGATCGTGTCAGTCATAGCGCGGCATGATAGCACATTTCGCCCACGAATAGCGGGGCGCTTTCGGCGCGCAGGACCATGGCAAAGGTCCAAATATCATCCACAGATTACGCAGATTACGCAGATGAGAAATTTCATATCTGTGTAATCTGCGTAATCTGTGGATAGATTCCTACCCTGGCATGACCTGATTCACATGGGAAAAGTTGATTTTCTGTATAAAACTATGCTAGTATACAGCCCGTCGCAGCGCGCCTGCGCCGAAAAGGAGCACCATGCGATTCTACGTCTTTATTACGCTCTGTTGTGTTGCCGGTGGGCTTGCGCTGGCCTTGCTGGGCCTGGGCTTCCAGCAGCCCGAAGCGCGCATTTTCGGCGCCCCGCAGGCTCTGGCGGCAGCGCCCAGCGCCACCGTTGCGCCAAGCGCCATCCCAACGGCGACAAACACGCCAGCCCCAACTCACGCGCCCACTGCCACCAGCACGCCCACGCTCACCCACACGCCAACCGCCACGAATACGCCCCTGCCCACCAGCACAGCAACCGCCACGGCCACGCCGGCTCCGCAGATGCTGGCCGCAAAATCGGTGAATTTTACGCCCAGCAGCCGGGCGGTGCGCGCCAACATTCGGCTGGCGCTGGCGATGTACCAGGGCGCGCTGGAAAATGTGGTGCTTGGGCCGGGCGAAGTCTTTTCGTTCAATGCCGCGCTTGGCTTGCGGCCACAGCGCCTGCCGTGGAAATATGTCGAGATCAAGCCCACCGCCGTGCCCGACGCCCCGCCCGACGCGCCAGCTGGCGAGATCGAGCGCATTCAGGGCGGCGGGCTGTGCGACCTCGCCAGCCGCTTTGTGATGGCTGCGCGCCCGATCCTGCCGGCCAGGGCGTTTCGCTTTGTGAACCACCTGCGCTCCAATGGCATTCGGCTGGCGGGCGTGCCAGCGCGCGACTCGGTGGCGATCTGGGCGGTTGGTGGCGGCCCCGGCGAGCAGGATTTGAAGATCACCAACACTACGGGCGGCTGGCTGCAATTTCTGGTTGTGCGCGAGGGCGAAAAGATCACGGTGACGGCGCTGCTGTGGGATCACCCGCCGCCGCGCTAAACGCGCCACGGTCGAAACCGTCGGAAATATTTTCACCACGAAGACACGAAGGCACCAAGCTGTAAATCGTAAGCAATTAAGCCATAATAGCAATCGGTATTTCTTGGTGTCTTGGTGACTTGGTGGTTACTCCTCAGCCAGTTCCCTATGCGGCGCGCGTCATTTCCATAAACTCGTGCGGCCCCAGCCGCGTGTAGCGCACAAAGCGGCGGCCCGGCGCAAATCCCGCGCGTTCATACACGCGAATTGCGCGCTGGTTAAAGGTCGCCACGTCGAGCCGGAAGGCCACAGGCGCAAATTCGCCGCGTGCAAATGCCATGCCAGCCTGCACAAATACCAGCCCAATGCCGCGGCCCGTCAGATCGGGGCGCAGGCCCAACCCCAGCTCCACGGTTGTTCCCTGCCGCCGAAACGAAAACACGCCCGCCAGCGGAATATCACGCCACTGCACGGCGTAAAAGCCCACCGCGCGCAGCGGCGCAAGCAGCCGGTGCAGCCCAACGCCCACCAGCAGCGACGAGCGGCTCAGGTCGTAGAGTTCGTACGGCGCGGGGTAGCGCCACGCCGCTACCGTCTGCGTGTCGTGCCAGCCCAACGGCCGAAACAAAAAGTCCATTGCCACCTCTAGCCGGGAGAAAACGGTTGAGCCACAGAGCGCACAGAGGCCGCTGAGTGATTGACTGTAAACTCGGTGTGCTCGGTGTTCTCTGTGGCCCAGTACTTCTGCGCTTCGCTCTATGCACCACAACGGAGCAGCGCGCGGCTGCTCCGTTGTGGAAAGACGCTCGATTTGGGCGCGTGTTATTCGCCCTTCACCGCCGTCCACAGGTCGGTGAATGCTACCGTCTTGTCGTTGCGCACGATCCACTCCAGGCGCTTCAGGGTCGCGTCGTCGGGCGCAAACCCTTCCTTGTACAGCTCCTGAATCTTGGGGTCGAGCAGCTTCTCAGCCGCGGCGTTGGGCGTCACGCCCAGGTTGAAGGCCGTGTTCTTCGCTGCCACCTCAGGCTTCATCAGGTAGTTGAGGAAGACGTGCGCGGTGTACATATTCGGCGAGTCAGCCACGATGCAGGCGTTATCCTGCCACACGGTGCCGCCTTCTTTCGGGATAACAAAGACAATATTGTCGTTGCCCGAGTAGTCGCCCTCGATGCCGGTGCGGGCCTGCAGCGCGTTGTTGTTGTAGATCTGCCCGGCCACAATTTCGCCGCTGGCCAGCCGCCGGCTGACGTTGCTGCTGTCGTAGCCCGAAATGTATTCTTTCTGCATTTTCAGCAGATCTTCGGCCTGCTTCAGGTCGGCCGCTTCGGTGTCGTTCATCGACTTGCCGAGGTAGTGCAGCGCTGCGCCGGGCACTTCGCGCTCGTCATCCAGCATGCTGATATAGCCCTTGTTGGCTTCCAGCTGCGCCTGGTCGAACACTGCCGCCCAACTGTCAACCGGCGCAGAGAACTTGCTCTTGTCGTAGGCCAGGCCGGTCGTGCCATAGTTATAGGGCACCGAGTACATATTGCCCTTGTCGTAGTACAGGTCCATGTTCGAGGGGCGGTTGTTCGCCATGTTCGGCAGCAGCGATTTGTCGAGCGGGGCCAGCAGTTTGTCGCGCCACATAATTTCCACGGCATAGTCCGAAGGGAAGACCACATCGTAGCCCGAGTTACCGGGCCGGATCTTGGCGATCATGTCTTCGTTGTTGTCGTACACTTCCATGGTGACCTTGACGCCATATTCGGCCTCGAAGTCGTCGAGCACAGTCGGGTCGAGGTAGTCGGCCCAGTTGTAGATATGCAGCTCCTTGGAGAGCTTCGACTTATCGACCTGCAGCTCGGCCGGGGCCGCGCCGGTGGCGGCAGTTGGCTCGGCTGCGGTGGCGGCGGTTGGCTCGGCCGCCGGGGCAGTTGGCTCGGCCGCCGGGGCAGCCGTTGCTGGGGCATTTGAATCGGCAGGCGCGGCAGTTGGCTGCGCGGCGCCGCCATTGCTGCCACAGGCGGCGGCAACTAGCAGCACCACCAGCAGCAGAACCAGAAGTTTCAGTCGTTGCACACAAACCTCCTTTATCACGGAACCTTCCCAGAAAAAGACAAAGAGACAAGGGAGCATCGCGATGTCGCCCTTGCCTCTGTATCTCCCTTCACCGTGCGGGCTAGCGCCGCTGGCGCTGCACAAACTGCGACAGGCCCACCAGCGTCATCGAAAGCACCAGCATGATCGTTGAAATTGCGTTGATCTTGGGCGTTACTGCGCGCTTGACCTGCGCATACACCTCAATCGGCAGCAGCGACGTGCCCGGGCCAGTGGTGAAAAAGCTGATGATAAAATCGTCGAGCGAAATAGTGAATGCAAGCAGCGCGCCACCAATAATGCCCGGCAGAATCAGCGGGAAGGTGATGCGCCAGAACGTTTGCCACTCGTTCGCGCCCAGGTCGCGCGCGGCTTCTTCCAGCCGCCGGTCGAAGCCCTTCAGGCTGGCGCGTACCACCACCACCACAAACGAAATGCTGAACGCAATATGCGAAATGATCACGGTGGTCAGGCTCATTTTGAGCTGCTTGCCGGTGATGCCCTGAATAATGCCGAATGAGAAGGCAAAAAAGGCCAGCAGCGCCAGCGCCATCACAATCTCGGGGATGACAATCGGCAGGTACAAGAGCGCGTCGGTGGCGGTGCGCCCACGGAAGCGGTAGCGCTCCATCGCCAGCGCGGTCAGCGTGCCAATGATCGTGGACACAATTGTGGAAACCAGCGCCACCGTGAGGGTGTTCCAGGCCGCGCCAATCAGGCGTTCGTCCTGCAGCAGGCGCGTGTACCACGAAAAGGTGAAGCCGGTCAGGCGCGCGCCAAAGCTGTCGGTGGTGAACGAAAACAGCACCAGAATCACAATCGGCGCATACAGAAAGACGTACATCAGCACCGAGTGGGCCGCCAGCAGGAAGGTGCGCCAGTTCACGCGGCGCTCGGCGGCGCTGCTGGTGGTGGCGCGCGTTTGCGCTTGCGATGTTGCTTCAATCATCGGTCTTCCTCAGTGGTTGTGCGGAAGTAGAAGATAATCGCGACCGTCAGCACCAGCATGAAGATCAGCGCCATTGCCGAGCCTAAGGGCCAGTTCGGCGGGTTCGAGCGCGTAAACAGGCGCTGGAGCAGGTTGCCGAGCATGTCGACCTTCGCGCCGCCCAGCAGGTCGGAAACGACGAACTGCCCGACCGTCGGGATGAACACCAGCACCGAGCCAGCGGCAACACCGGGCATGGTCAGCGGCAGCATCACGCGCAGAAACGCGCGCCAGCGGCTGGCCCCCAGGTCGGAAGCGGCTTCGAGCAGCGTGAAATCGAAGCGATCGATCGAGGCGTAGATCGGCAGCACCATAAATGGCAGCTCGCCATAGATCAGGCCGACCAGCACCGCGCCGGTGGTGTTGAGCAGGGTTTGGCGCGGCAGGCCCACCGCCTGCAGCAGCGAGTTGATCACGCCATTGTTCGCCAGGATGATCATCCACGCGTAGGTGCGCACCAGAAAGTTCGTCCAGAACGGGATGAGCACCAGGAAAATCAGCAAGCCACGCCAGCGCGGTGTGCGCTGCACAATAAACAGCGCCAGCGGGTAGGCGATCAGCAGGCAGATCACCGTCGTCACCAGGCCGATCCAGAGCGAGCGCACATAGGCGTTCACATACAGGTCTTTGGTGAACAAGGTGATGTAGTTGTCGAGGGTGAAGCGCCAGATGACGTTGCCAGTGGGGCCGGGCGTGAGGAAGCTATACAGCAGAATGACGACAAGCGGCATTGCGAAGAACAGGATCAGCCAGAACAGGCCGGGGAACAGCAGGCCAAACAGGCTGCGGCGCTCGCGGCGGGCCAGCGCGTCGAGCGTGGCCGGCTGGCTTTGCGCCATCGGAACAGACTCAGTTGCCATTGATTGCCTCTTTCTGGCGCGCTAATCCTTCAGCACCAGCGCGTTTTCGGCCGGCCACCACAGGTAGCCCTGCTCGCCGCGCTGCCAGTAGGCGTCGCGGTCAACCGTCGAGCGCGTGTTCTGCTCCCACACATTGAACACCCGGTCCTGGCCGAGCTGCACCATGATGCGGGTGTCGCTGCCGATGTAGGCCACCCGGTCAACAGTAACAGGAAAGACGTTGGCCGGCGCGTCGGCGGGCGGCTGCACCGAAAGGCGCGCCTTCTCGGGCCGCACCGACACATACACTTCGTCGCCAACCTGCACCGGCTGCACGATCTGGCCGCGCAGCGTGGTGCCGTTGCCGTCGGTCACGGTCACATCGCTGGCGCCGAGCGCGCTCACCTGCCCGCGAATAAAGTTCGATTCGCCAATGAAATCGGCCACAAAGCGGCAGTTCGGGCGCTCGTAGATCTCGGTCGGCGTGCCGATCTGCAAGACCCTGCCCTCGCTCATCACCGCGATGCGGTCGCTCATCGTCAGGGCTTCTTCCTGATCGTGCGTGACGAAGATGAACGTAATGCCCACGCGCTCCTGCAGGCGCTTCAGCTCAAGCTGCATTTCCTTGCGCAGCTTGAGGTCGAGCGCGCCAAGCGGCTCGTCGAGCAGCAGCACGTCGGGGCGGTTGACCAGGGCGCGCGCCAGCGCCACGCGCTGCTGCTGCCCGCCCGAAAGCTGGCGCGGCCGGCGCGTGCCATAGCCGCCCAGGCGCACCATTTCCAGCGCCTCGTCCACGCGCCGGCCGATCTCCTCACGCGGCACTTTCTTCATCTGCAAGCCAAATGCCACGTTCTCCGCCACGCTCATGTGCGGGAACAGCGCGTAGGACTGGAAGACCGTGTTGACATTGCGCTGAAACGGGGGCGTGCTGCCGATTGGGGTGCCGTTCAGGTAGATCTCGCCGCTGGTGGGGTATTCAAAGCCGGCAATCATGCGCAGGCTGGTGGTTTTGCCGCAGCCCGACGGGCCAAGCATCGAGAAGAACTCGCCGTTGCGAATTTCCATCGACACATGATCAACTGCGTACACCTCGCCAAAGCGTTTGACGACGTCGCGCATCTCAATCGCGTAGCCATCTTTCACAGGAAGCCTCCGCTAGCACTTCTTACAGAGCCTCGATCAAATGCATGGCAACGCCGGGCGTGCAGCAGTGCTTGCCAAGCCGCTGTCGCCTGGTCGCCGGTGCCCCCTGTGGCATTTCGAATTGCCGCGCTGGAAAATACGCGCGCCATGCACACAACCACGTGGGTAAAAAACCGTTTGCCGGTTCGGAGTTGCCGGATTATACCATACTCTGCGGGGCTGGTTGAAACGGGGATTATGCCGCGCCAGGAAGGTGCAGAAGCGCATTTTCCAGTGCGAGCTGGGGGTTGACGTTTTCGCGGAGCTGCGTGGCGGTGTCGGCCAGGCGCGCAACAAAGGCGTGAATGTCGGCCAGGCGGTAGCGGCGGGCGGCCTGCACAATTTCGTCGCGCCGGTCGATATGCACGATCTGCTCGGGGCAGCCCGCCGCCGCCACCAGCACGTCGCGCCACCAGCTTTGCCACAGGTTGATTGCTGCAAATACGGCGGCCTGCTCGCCCGAGCGGTAGTCTTTGGCGCGCTCTTCGGCCCAGCGGAAGCCAGCAGTGCGCGGCTGGTTCTGCATCGCCAGCAGGGCATCGAGCTGCTCCTGGCGGGCTTCCAGCTCGTCGGGGTTTTCAACCATGCGAATCGCCCAGCCGACGCGCCCGCCGCTCCAGGCCGCCAGCAGGTCGGCATCGTCGGCGGCGACGTTGAGGCGCTCGCGCAGCGTTTCGGCCACGGCTGCGCGCGGCAGCGGGCGCAGCTTCAGCGGCTGGCAGCGCGAGACGATTGTTGGCAGCAGCTCACCGGCGGTGTGCGCCACCAGAATGAGCGTGGCGTAGGGCGGCGGCTCTTCCAGCGTCTTGAGCATGGCGTTCGAGGCCGCCTCGGTCAGGCGCTCGGCGTCGTGCAGAATGAAGACGCGCTGGCGGGCTTCGTAGGGGCGCAGGTTGATGTCGGCCAGCCAGTCGCGCACGGTGTCGATCTTCAGGTCGCGCTGGCGGGCGGCTTCTTCGGGCTTCAGCCCGACCGTCTGGCTGGCCATGCCGGCAATGCGCACGTCGGGGTGGTTGCCGCGCTCGATGCGCTTGCAGGTGCGGCACACAAGGCATGGGTCGGGGCCGCCCGTTTCGCAGTTGAGCGCCTGGGCCAGCCGCAGCGCCAGCCGCGACTTGCCGACACCCGCCGGCCCGCTCAGCAGGTAGGCGTGCGCCGCCCCTCTGCCAGCGATCGAGCGCCGCAGAAAATCAACTGCCCATTCGTGGCCCGCAAGATCCCAGCCCATGAATCGTTCTTTTCTATAAATAATGAACTTACGCGCGCGTGTAGTACGAATAGTAAAGTGAGCCCAGGCGCTTCAGATGCGCCAACAAACTGAGCACGCGCCCGCCAGCACAGCATGATACCGTAAACGCACAGATTGTGCTTGCCGGCTGGGGCGCTCACAAAGGGAGCGCCCCACAACGCCAAGTCTTACGCCTGGCTCACAAGATTACAGCTCAATCGCAGGTGTTTTTGCGCAGCACAACGGCCTAAAGGCGCTACGCATCAACGTAGTAATGAACGTTTTGTAAGAATTGATTAGGCGGCGAACCTTTTGCGCATGCTGGCGCATTTGTTAAGATGAGGCCCACACGACCGCACGAGGACACCCATGGCGCACCGCACGATCCTGATAATTGATGAAACGCCCGATCATCGCACAATTGTGGGGCTTTTGCTTCGCAGCGTCGGGTTTCGCGTTATCGAGGCGACGCCAGGTGAAGAAGCACTGCAACAGGCACGCGCCGAACGGCCCGATCTCATCCTCGCCGCGCTGTCGCTGCCGGGCCAGCCGGCCTGGGAAACCACACGTCAGCTGCGCTCCGAGCCCACCCTCGACGTCACGCCCATCCTCGGCACCACGCTCTACAACACGCTGCTGCCCTGGGCCTGGGTGCGCCGGCTCGGCTGCAACGACTTCGTCGACAAGCCCTACGACATCGACGACCTGCTGCGCCGCATCGAGCGCCTGCTGCCCGAGATGCCGGCCGCGCCGCTCGCTGCCTGAGACCAAATCTCTCCGTAAAATGTACGCACTACGAACTACCTGCTTGGCTTGATAGTGCGTAGTGCGTAACACGTAATTATTCACACACGTGGGAACACCCCTACACCGCTGTCGGCTTCGCAAACACCAGCACCCCATTGATTCCACCAAAGCCAAACGAGTTCGACATCGCGATTTGCAGCGCGGCCGGGCGCGCTTCGTTCGGCACATAGTCGAGGTCGCAGGCCGGGTCGGGCGTTTCGAGGTTGATCGTTGGCGGGATCAGGCCGTGCTGCAGCGCCATAATCGTCGCCGCTGCCTCGATCGCGCCCGCCGCGCTGGTCAGGTGGCCAGTCATCGACTTGGTGGAGCTGATCGGCACGCTGTTGGCATATTCGCCAAACGCGCGCTTGATCGCCATGGTCTCGGCCACATCGCCAGCGGGCGTGCTGGTGGCATGCGCGTTGATGTAATCGATCTGCTGGGCAGTGATTTTGGCGCGCTGCAAGGCGTGGCCAATCGCCCGTGCCGCGCCGTCGCCCTCGGGGTGCGGCGCAGTCACATGGTAGGCGTCGCACGTCGAGGCATAGCCAATGATCTCGGCGTAGATGCGCGCGCCACGCCGCCGTGCGTCGCCCAGGCGCTCCAGCACCAGCACGCCCGCGCCTTCGCCCAGCACAAAGCCATCGCGCCCGGCATCGAATGGACGCGAAGCACGCCCCGGCTCGGCATTGCGCGTTGAGAGCGCACGAATTGCGCAGAAGCTGGCGAGCGTCAGCTGGCAGATCGGGGCCTCGGTGCCGCCGGCCAGCATCACCGTGGCATCGCCGCGCCGCAGCACCTCAGCCGCCTCGCCAATCGCCTGCGAACTGGCCGCGCAGGCGGTCGCAATCGCGGTGTTGTAGCCCAGCAGCCCAAGCTGAATGGCGACCTGGCAGGAAGGCATGTTCGGCAGCGAGCCAGTGATGTAGAAGGGGTTCACTTTGCCAAAACCGCGCTCGATCATGGTGCGGGCGGCCAGCTCGGTATCGGGCGGCGACGAGCTGCCATTTGCGATCAGCGCGCCAATCTCGTGGCGGTTCGCGTCCGTCACTGCCAGGCCCGAATCGGCCAGCGCCATGCGCGCCGCCGCCACTGCAAACTGGCTGGCGCGCGAAACGCGGCGCGCTTCTTTTGCTTCCAGGTACTCGCGCGGGTCGAAGCCACGCACCTCGCCCGCAATCCGGCTGGGCGACTCGCCGGGGTCGCACAGCGTAATCGGCCCCACCCCGCTGCGACCCTCGGCAAGCCCACTCCAGAAGGTATCGAGCCCGATGCCCAGCGGCGAAAGAACGCCCATGCCCGTTACAACAATGCGGCTGTCTTCGTCGCGCGCTTCGGCCCAGGCTGGCACGGGCTGTGTGGAAACGGCATCGTCGATCAGCTGATCATCGTGCAAAATTTCTTCCAGCAGATCGTCGATTTGCGTTTCGATTTCAGCTTCCGAGGCTCCGGGCTGCACAAGCTGCTGCAAGCGCTGGCGCAAAGCCGCGCGCGACATAGGCTGAAGGGTGGAAGATCTGGGCATCGGAACTCCTCGGACTGATCGGCACGCAATGGCGGCACCGACGATTGCTGCGGGCACGAATTATAGCATGGGCATCAGGGTGCGGCAACACAAAGCGGGCACGGCCAGCCGTGCCCGCTCGATACCGGGGTAAGAGCAAATTAGTACACGTCAGTAAGCATCCGTTTCGGCTTGGCTAGCAGTAAGCAGTTGCCAGTGAGCAGTAATAATGATGACTGCCAACTGCCAGCTACAACCAGCAACGACCCTTTGGAATGCCGTACTAGCGCAGGAAATACACCGCTACCACGATAATCGCCAGCACAATCCGGTAGATCGCAAAGAGCGCAAAACCGGCGCGGCGAATGTAATCGAGCAAAAAGCTGATTGCCAGCGCGCCCACCACGCCCGACACGAGAATGCCGATCACAAACACATCGATCTCGCTCGCGGGAATGGCGAGAATATCGGGCAGCTTCAGCACCATCGCCGCTGCGGTGATTGGCGCGCTCAGCAGGAACGAGTAGCGCGCCGCTGCCTGCCGATTGAACGAAAGCAAACGCCCCATGGTGATTGTGCCGCCCGAGCGCGAAACACCCGGCACCAGCGCGCAGGCCTGCGCAAAGCCAATCAGCAGCGAGTCGCGCCACGAGATCGTTTCCAGCGGCTTGGTCTGCGGCAGCCAGCGGTCGATCACATACAGCAGGATGCCCATCACCATCAGCGTTGCCGCAATCAGCAGCGGGGCGCGCAATGCCTGCTCGGCAACCTTTTCGAGCAGCACACCAATGATCGCAGCCGGCAGCGTCGCAATGATCACCGAGCTGAGAATATGCTCGGCCGGCGTGCGGGTGCGGCTGGCATCGCCGCGCAGTTTGGCGCGCGCCCAACCAAACAAGCCGGGCAAAGCGCCCAGCAAAGCGACCCAATCTTTCCAGAAATACACAACCAGCGCCACCAGCGTGCCCAGATGCAGCGCAACATCGAATGTCAGCGAGTCGATCACGCCACCGTGCCAGCCAAACAACCACGGCACCAGGATCAAATGCGCCGACGAGGAAATCGGCAGGAATTCGCCCAGGCCCTGCACCACACCCATAATCACGGGCTGCGCATAGCCAAGCAGCGAAAGCCCAACACATGCCACCACAGTGAGCCCTGCCCATAGCGCCACGCGCGGTTGAAATGCAGATTTCTTCGATTCTTGTGCAGCCGGCATTGCTTGTTCCTTGACAGTAAAATTGCTTCTTTTACCTATCTATAGCGTAATACTACCATAGTAAAAATTCTGCCTGGCAATCGCTGCCAATCCTGCAAGCGATTATACCAAAAATCACTCTATGCCCCGAGTCATTAGCTTATCGCATAAACGAAACTACCCAAGAGCAGAAACAATGCACAATTATACAATGTGTCGCAGCCGAGCAGAAGACGTGGATAAAGCGACACAATCGGATAGACCGCATTGCAAGACGAACAATTCTCAGGCGCAAGCGCAAGGTATCACGCGCTCAGGGAATACATATTCTGGCTTGGTTTGCGAGCAACCTGGCTCATATGAGCTACTAATACCAAGCTCTTTTATACTGCGAACATGTTCTGCTGTATCTGTATATTTTTCGATTGTTGTTCATTTCGCAGCGATTTCGTGAGTAAATTATTAAGAACAAGAAAAAAGGCTTGCAAAAAAAGAATTATCGTATTATGATAGAAATTAGTCGGATGAGTATTCGTTAGCAGAGGTGAATTATGCCGAGTGTCAGGAAACTTTCCCAAGACGAAGTACGCGCGCTGGAAAACAAAGGCAAGGGCCAACGCAAGCTTGTTGAGGAAGAATACGATCGAATCCTTGACGAGTACGCCGAAGGCGACTATGGCGAAGCTTCCCTCGATCCGAGTGAAAATCGTCTCACTGTTCGCAACCGATTGAAAGCTGCAGCGCGCCGTCGCAGTCTATCAATCGATTTCCGCCGCACAAAAGACGATATTTTGCGCTTTCAGGTGGTTGGTGCCAACGCTGCCCCAGTGATCGAAGAGCCACCGCCGCCAGCTGAGCCAAAGACTCGCGGCCGCAAGAAGAAAGCAAGCTAACGCTGATTTCTTGCCAGTTTACCGCAAATCGATGCTTGCTCGGCTCTCGTGCAAAAATCGCCCGGTTTGCTCTGCGAGCACCAGCCCTGCTATACAGGGATTGATAAACAAGAAGCGCGCCTGCATTTTGCGGCGCGCTTCTTGTTTGCTTTTTGCTTTGCTGCTAAAAATTCACTGACAGCGTGCCGGATTTAGCGCCTGCGCGTAGACACGCCCGAATTCCACAGTAAATGCCGCAGCAACGTCGCGATCGTCCAGTATCACGGTATTTTCATCATTACTTCGCTCGGCGCTGTTCGTGAAGTTGTATGAGCCAGTAATCACCGTTTGTTCGTCGATGACAAGCATTTTGTGATGCATGTTGTAGCAATTACCGTCAAGCAGCACATCAAGTCCTGCTTCGCGCAGGCGCGCAAAGGCGGCGTTCTGCCCGGTAGCGTTCTGGCTTTCCAGCACCACCTGAACCTGCACGCCAGCGCGGGCGCGCTCCAGCAGCGCGTCAATCATCGGCGCGGATGTGAATGAAAATGCCAGCACGCGAATGCTGCGCTTTGCGGCGGCGATACGCGCAAGCAGGTACTTCGCCGCGCCGTCCTGCGGGGCGAACAGCACCTGCAAACGCGCCGTGCCAATGCGGAATTGCGGGATGCTTTCGCGCCGTGCCTTGGCGGTGCCGAAACGCCCGGCCAGCATTTGCGCGACCTCATCCTGGTAGGCTGCCGCAAGCTCAGGATGCACCGCGCGGATCATGTTGTTGTTGTTGCGCCAGGTGTCGTTTTCGGTCATGTTCCACGAGCCAAACCACACTATGCGCGTGTCGATCACGGCAATTTTGTCGTGCATAAACGGTTCGCGCCGATCCACGTGCACGGTCGCGCCAGCGCGCTCCAGCCGGCCCAGCGCCAGCGCAACCTCGGGCGTCAGCAGATTTTCGCTGTCGGCCACCAGGCGCACCGCCACGCCACGCCGCTGGGCGCGCAGCAGCGCATCCGCTAGCTCGGGCAGGTCGAAATCGAACACTGCAATATCAACCCGGCTGCGCGCCCGATCGATGTCGGCGATGAGCTGCTGAAGCAGTGGAACAGCTGGCCGCTGCCAGGTTTTGTCGGGGTAGACCAGCGTTGGTGTGGTGAAAAACGCCTGCAAGCGTGGATTGGCTGGGGCAGCGGTGGCAAGGCCGGCGCGCTCAGCAGCAGCAAATGCCAGCGGGCGGAGCGTGCCCGCCTGGTACAGGTAGCCCAGCAGCAAGGCGACGAGCAGCGCCACAACCAGTAGTGGACGTCGCGCACCCGGGCGCGTTGTGCCTGCCACTACGAGCCTCGCCGCAGCTGCTTGAGCAGTTTGGCAAAGCGGTTGCGACGCCGCTGCGGCTTGCGCGCAGGTTTTGTGGCGGCTGGCTTTGCTTCACTGGTGGCCGGGGTGTGGTGCTTCTGCTCATCGCTGGCCGCAGAAACATCGTGCTTCTGTTCGTTATTCGTGGCGGAAACAGCGGGCTGGGTTTTTGTGTCGCTGATCTCAGCCGCATCGTTCTTCTGCTGGTCATCGGCTGTGGCAACCGTCGGCTGGGTTTTTGTGTCGCTGGCTGCAGCAGCATCATGCTTCTGTTTGTCATCCGCTGTGGCAGCGGGTTGAGCGTTCTCGTCGCTGGGCGCAGAAGCGCCGGCTTCGCGCTCGCTCAGTGTTGCGGGTGTGGGCGCTGCTGCCTGAGCCGGCGCAGAGCTTGCGACAGACGCGGAGGCGGTTTCCAGCGCGGCGGCGGCCTGAGCAACCACCTTCTTCGGGTCGCTTTCGCCCGAGTGCGCGGCTTGCATGGCGGCCTTGCGAATGGCCTGCACGGCGGCGTCAACATCCTCGTCCGAGCGCGAATCGTCGGCGGCAATTGGGCCGGCCTGTGCCGTCGCCCAATCGAGCAGAGCCGTGGCGGGCGCATCTTCCAGGTCGCCGCGTAGACGCTCGTCTTCCAGAAAACGCTCGACGATTAATTGCTGCCGCGAGACATTCGCCATACTTTTGCTCCCAATCGGCTTTCAGAGGGTGTGATTTTTGCCAACCGGCGGCAGTATACCATTGCCCAGTAACCAGCCCTACGCACGGTTGTAGAGCGCTTCCATACGCGGGACGATCGCGCTCCAGTCGTAGTGTTCGCGCACCAGAGCGCGGCCCGCCGTCCCGAGGCGCGCGCCCAGGCCCGGGGCGTCGAGCAGGCGCAGCACCGCCGCCGCGAAATCGGCCGGCTGGTCGGCCAGCAGGCAGTGCGTGCCGTCGTGCAGCCCCGCCACGCCCTCAGCACCCATGCGCGTGCTCACAACCGGCGCGGCCAGGGCCAGGGCTTCGAGCAGCTTCAGGCGCACGCCGCCACCAATGCGCATTGGCACAATATACACGGCCGCGCCGGCCAGAAACGGCCGCGCATCGGCAACTTCGCCGGTGAGCACGATCTGGCGTTGCTGGGCAAGCTGTTGCAGCGCCGGAGCCGGGCGGCGGCCCACCGCCAGCACGCGCAGGTTGGGCCGGCGCGCGCGCAGCAGCGGCAGCACCTCGCGGGCAAACCAGACCAGCGCATCGATGTTTGGGCGGTAGTCGAGTGTGCCGCTGAATACCAGTGTGTCGGGCGCAAAAGCCAGCGCGCCCACGCCTTCAGCCACGAGCGTGCCCCGGTCGAACGCGGCGGTGTCGACGCCATTTGGCACCACGCCAATGCGGGCGCGCGGCGCAAGCCGCGCCAGCGTGCGCCGGTCGTCGTCGGCCACGGCCAGCACCAGATCGCAGCGGCGCATCACCGCCGCCTCGTAGCGCGCCAGCTTGAGCCACTGCGCGAGTGAGTAGGCAGATGCGTGCCAGCGGCGCGGCCTGCGGGCATCTGCGAAAAAGGCTCGCTGTTGTATGACGTACTCGGCGTTGAACTGGTCGAGCACCAGCAACGGGCTTGCTTTTTCCCGCATTGGCAGGTAGCCAGCCATCTCAATGCTTTCGGCCTGAATCACATCGAACTGCTCGGTGGCGAGCAGGCTGCGCAGCGCGGCCCGGTAGGCGGGTGAGGCGTTGCGCAGCGCCATATCGGGCAGCGGCGATGTGAGGGTTGACCAGGCGCGGCGCGTGAGGGTGCGGTGTTCGGGGCCGCGCACCGTCAGCACGCGGCAGATGCGCTGGAGTGGGGCCAGCGCGTGCTCGGCGGCGAGGTCGGGCGCGAAGGTCAGGCAGGTGACGCTATGGCGTTGCGAAAGCCCGCGAATGAGCTGGTAGATGCGCATGGTGCCGCCACCGTGCGGCGGAAATGGTGGGTAGGGGGCCAGAACCAGGATGTTCACAAGCGTGCGCGCCTTTCACAGCAGCCAGGCCACCACAATCGGCCAGAGATGCGGTACAAACAGGAGTAGCCCGATCAGCACCGAGGCGATTGCGGTGAGCAGCACCGTGCCCGCGCCCACGTCTTTCGCAATTTTCGCCAGCGGGTGGTAGCCCGGCGCGGCCAGGTCAACGGCGGCCTCGACGGCGGTATTCACGCCTTCGGCGGCCAGCACCATGGTGATGGTGATCAGCAGCACCAGCCATTCGTAGCGATCGAGGCCCAGCGCCAGCCCAAGCGCCGCCGCCACAAGGCCCAAGGCGCTATGAATTTTGGCGTTGCGCTGCGTCCACAGCAGGTAGCGAATACCGGCAAAGGCATAGCGGAACGAGGCAAGCAGCGTGCCGGCACGCATATGCGCGCCCGGCGCGGGTGCCGGCGATGGTGGCTGTTCGCTCATGCGTACCCTTAGCGCGTCAGGCCAAGCTGCTGCATCACGGCTTCTTCGCGCGCGCGCATGGCTGCCGCGTCGTCGGGGCCGCGCTCGTGGTCGTAGCCAAGCAGGTGCAGCACGCCATGCACCGTCAGGTAGGCCAGCTCGCGCTCGGCGGAGTGGCCGTACTCGGCGGCCTGCACGGCTACACGCTCGTAGGAGATCGCGAGATCGCCCAGGTAGCGCGGCGTGCCGGGCGGGCGCACAAACGCCGCCGGGCCAGCGGCTTCGTCCTCATCGTCGCCAAACGAGAGCACGTCGGTTGGGGAGTCGACGCCGCGGTAGGTGCGGTTCAGCTCGTGCAGCTCGGCGTCGTCCGTGACGAGCACGCCCATCTCGATTGGCTCGCTCACGCCTTCGGCAGCCAGCGCGCCCGCCACTGCGCGCTCGATCAAGGCGGCGTCGGCCTGGCCTTCAAACGGCGGGTTGATCTGAACATCAATTTCTAGCATGCAATTTCTCGCGCGCAGCCCGGCGGCTACGAAGGCTTCACAATCTGCGGCGCATAATCGACACGCGGGTGGTAGATGCCCTGCAGGGTGGTAATAAAGGCCTGGCGAATTTTCGCCACGTCGCTCAGCGTTAGGTTGCTTTCGTCGAGCTGGCCGCTGCGCACGCGCTCGTCGATGATCGAGTTGACCAGTTCTTCCAGCGTCTGACCCTGGCGGTTGCGCCCGCCGCCATTGCCGTGGTCGTCGCGCGACGAGACGATTTTGCCGCCCTGCGCTTTGGAGCGCACCGTCGCCTCAACCGAGTCGGCCAGCATCATGATCGCCTGCTCGCGGTTTTGCGGCTTGGGGCCAGGGTAGCGGAAGTCGTCCTCATTTACGGTGTCTTCCTGCTGCAAGGCCAGCTGGTAGAAATGCTTGATCACGCTGGTGCCGTGGTGGGTGCGAATAAACTCGCGCACCTGGCGCGGCAGGCCGGCGGCGCGGGCCATTTTATCGCCCTCGATCACATGGTCGCAGATGATCTCGGCGCTGGTATGCGGGTCGAGGTCGTTATGGACATTCTCGCGGTCGCTCTGGTTGTCGGTGAAGAAGTACGGGCGGATGGTTTTGCCAATGTCGTGATAGTAGGACGACACCCGCAGCAGCAAAGCGTCGGCATCGATCATCTCGGCCGCGCTTTCGGCCAGGTTGCCAACCGACAGGCTGTGGTAGTAGGTGCCGGGCGCTTCGCGAATGAGCTTGCGCAGCAGCGGATGCGAAGGGTGCGCCAGCTCCATAAGCTGCTGGGGCGTCACCACGTCGGCCAGGTGGCCCACCGCATTGAACAGACCCAGCGCGATAAACGCCGACGCCGCGCCATTGATCGCGCTCGATATCAGAATCATGACCCATTGATCGGCCAGCAGCCCGGCCGGGTTAGTGACCCAGAACACCGCCTGTGTCAGCCCGGTCACCAGCGCGATCACCAGCCCCGCGCCAACGAAATGTACCCAGCGCTCGCCACGCCCGATCAGGAGCACGCCAGCCATGCTGCCCAGCATCAGGGCAAGTGCCGCGCCAGCATGGTTGTTGTCGAGAAACGCGATCACCACGCCCATGATTGTTATGACAACCAGTGCCAGCCCACGCGGGAAAATGGTGGCGAGCAGCAGGGCGGTGACGCCAAGCGGAAAGGCATACACCCATTCGCGGCCAAGCGGCAGCAGCAGACGTGCCGCCAGCGCGCTCAGCACCATCAGCACCACCACCACCAGCAAGGTGCGCGTGGTCATCCAGATGCTGCGCTGCATTTTGTAGAGATACACGCCAAACGTCGCAGCCAGCAGCAGGGCTAATAACCCTTTGCCGCCCACGCTCAGCCAGTCGATCGATGTTTCCAGCAAGCCCAGCGCTTCCAGCTTCTCCTGCGTTGCGGGCGTCACAATATCGCCGGCGTGGACGATATTTTCGCCTTCCTGCACGGTCACCATTACCGGCTGAACCTGCTCGCGCAGGGCTTGCTTATTGGCGCGTGTCGCAGCTTCGTCGAGCAAGCGGTTGGGGCGTAAAAATGCCTGACTGAATAACAGCACCAGCTGCTGAACATCGGCACTGCCAACCTGCGAGCTCCAGTATGGTATTGAGCGTACCCGCAGGTCGTTCACATCGTCTTCGGTCAGCTCATAATCGTAGGTATTCATGGCCCGGTCGTACACGGCCAGAACGCGTTCGCGGGCTGTGGTCCAATCGGTGTCGGCCAGGCGCATGATCTGCAGGGCCAGCGCCGGCGAAATGATCAGCGTGCTATTCGGCAGGGGCAGCGAAACCAGCTTTTCGCGCTTTTCGGTGGTGGTCAGGCTTGGGTCGGAACGAACTTGCGTAATGGTTTGCAGCGCATTGGCAAGCTGGTTGCGCTGCTCGATCGGGATGCTGGCCGAGCGCGTATATACCACCGCGTCGGGCGAGCTTTCTGCGCGAATACGCTCCTGCTCGGTTTGCTGCTCGCTGGGGAAGGTGACCGTGCGCGAGGCGCGAACGTCGATCGGGCTGGGGCCGCCCGGCCGCAGATTTGGGTTGGCCAGTGGGCGAATGATAAAAATGGCCCACAGGGACAAGCCGAACAAAACCGACACGCCAATCAGCGCATTGCGCTGGCGTTGCAGCCGCTCGGCTGGCCGGTGTGTTTTGCTGGTTGCCGTATTCGCACGGAACGCGCGCGCATCGCGCCAGCCCCGCCACAGCCTGAGTTCCCATTTGCGTCGCATAGTCTTCCCGCCTTCTGCGGTCGTCCGATTCACAAGCCTCTCGCTGGCAAATATGTGCTACGCGCGCGGCCCAGCCAGGATCTCGCGGGCAAGCTGGCTGATCATGCGGCCGTCGGCCTTGCCCTTGAATTCCTGCATCAGCGCGGGCATAACTTTGCCCATGTCGGCGATGCTGCTCGCGCCCTGGCGTGCAATCGCCTCGGCCAGCATTGGGCGCAGCTCGTCGGCGGTGAGCTGGCGCGGCAGGTAGGTTTCCAGAATGACCGCCTCGGCTTCTTCCTGCGCGGCCAGGTCGGCGCGCCCGCCCTTGGTATACAGCTCGGCCGCGTCGTGCCGGCGCTTCACTTCCTTGGTGATCGTTTGCTGCATGTCCACTTCGCTCAGCGACGCGGTAATCGGCGCACCATCGCCTGCCGTTTCGTCGGCCTTTGCGGCGGCGTCAAATGCGTCTTTCACCAGCGCCATCTCGGCGTTCTTGAGTGCGGCCAGCGCCATGCGCAGCACATCCACGCGCTGGCGGTCGCCACTGCGCATGGCGGCCTTTACATCCTGCTGCATCTGTTCCTGAATATTCATTGCATTCCTCTATTTCTGTTGCCTGGCCGCCTAGAGCGAAACCCGCCGCGGCCGCACGCGATGCTTCTCGGCCACAATAATTGCACGAATCTGGCCAACAGCATCGTCAAGATGATCTTCGCGATTCACCACCACATAGTCGAACTGGTCGAGCGCTTCCATTTCGCGCGCCGCCATCTGCAAGCGCTGCTCCATCTGGTCGGGCGATTCGGTGCGCCGCCATTGCAGGCGGTTGCGCAGTTCGTCGAAATTCCCCGGCGCAAGAAACACAAACACGGCGTCGGGCGCAAGCTGCTTGATTGTCGAAGCGCCCTGCACGTCGATGCGCAAGATCACGTCGCGCCCGCTTTGCAGCGCCTGCCGCACCTCGCTCTTCGGGATGCCTTTGTAGTGGCCGTACACCTCGGCCCACTCCAGTAGCTCGCCAGCGTCGATCATGCTGCGAAAGCGCTCTTCGCTCAGGAAGTGGTAGTCGTAGCCGTCGCGCTCGCCGGGCCGCATGGGCCGGCTGGTGGCCGTTACCACGAAATGAAACGGAAATCCGATGTCGCGCATGCGCATCAGGATCGAGTCTTTGCCAACACCCGACGGCCCCGAAAGCACCACCAGAATGGGCGGCGCAGCCTTGCCATCGAGCAGGGGGTTGCGTTGTTCTTCCGTCATCTGCGCTCCTGCATGCTATAATCACAGCCCGGAACTCTTGCCGCCAAACGGACGCCGAGCAATGTATTTCGATTCGCTTACCCTTGCCGCAGTGGCCGATGAGCTGCGGGACAGTATTCTTGGGGGCCGCATTCAGCGCGCGCTGCTGCCCAGCGATCTGAGCGTCGGGCTTGAAATTTACGCCACCGGCCGCCGCTACCACCTGCTGCTGTCGGCGCACCCGCAGTTTACGCGCGCCCACCTCAGCAGCGCCAAGCTTTCGCGCGGCGTCGAGCGCGATACGCCCCTGCTCTTGCTGATGCGCAAATACATCGTTGGCGGGCGCATTGTTGCGATCGAACAGCCAGAGCTTGAACGGGTGTTGGTGCTAAGTATAGTCAAAGCGTCGCAAGCGCGCAACACGCCCGCCGACGACGAGGACGCGCCGCCCGAAGAAGAAGCCGACGACGAGCCACTTTTTGATGAAGCAACTGCCTGGCGCACCGAGCTGGTGGTGGAAACGCAGGAGCGGCGCGGCAATGTCATTCTGATCGACGACGACAATATTATCCTCGAAAGTGTGCGCCACATCTCGCCACGCCAGAGCCGCCGCCCGATTCGCCCGCACGAAGCCTACGAGCTGCCGCCGCGCCAGGACAAGCGCGACCCGCGCCAGGCCACGCCCGATGGTCTGCGCGCCATGCTCGAAACGAATACGCGCGAGCTGTGGCGCGCCATGGTCAACACCTACCGCGGCCTGTCGCCGCTGGCCGCCCGCGAAGCAGCGTTTCGCGCCACTGGTGCCGCCGACACCGCGCTTGGGCCGGATCTGCCGTGGGCGCGGCTGGCGCTGGCGCTGCGCGGGCTGTGGACCGACGAGCCACAGCCATCGCTCGTGGCGGGCGCGGAAGGGCCGCAAGCCTATGCGCCCTATCCGCTCACGCACCTGCCCGACCCCGCGCCCGTGCCGTCAATGAGCCGCGCGCTCGAAACATTTTACAGCGCCTACGAGCAGCTTAGCTCACACCAGCAGCGCCGTGCCGCCCTGCGCAGCCAGCTGGCCGATGCGCGCGAACGGCTGGATGCCCAGCGCAGCAGCCTGGCCGCGCAGCTTGCACGCGCCGCCGAACTCGACCGACTGCGCTGGGAAGGCGAGATGATCTACGCCTTTCTGCATACGCTTGCGCCCGGCCAGGCCGCGCTGGAAGTTGAAGAACGTACCATCACGCTCGATCCGCGCCAGAGCGGTGTGGAAAACGCCCAGGAGCGCTTCCGCGCCTACGACAAGGCCAAAGGTGCGCTGGCCGGCGTGCCCGAGCGCCTGCGCGAAGCCGAAACGCGCCTGGCTGGCATCGACCAGACGATTGCGCTGCTGGAGCTGGCCGAGGGCTTCGAGCAGATCGAGGGCATTGCGCGCGAGATCGTTGAGCAAGGGCTGGTGCGCCCCAACCCGCGCCGCGCCGCGCCAAAAACGCGCCGCCAGCCGCCGCTGCGGGTCGTCTCGCCCGAAAATTACACGATCTATGTTGGGCGCAGTGCCGGCCAGAACGAAGAAGTCACCTTCAAGCTTGGCGCCGCCGACGACCTGTGGCTCCACGCGCGCGGCCTGCACGGCGCGCATGTCATCATCAAAAGCGGTGGCCGCGAGGTGCCACCCGCAACACTTCAGCAAGCCGCCGAGCTGGCCGCCTACTTCTCGCAGGCACGCAGCGAAGCCGCCGTCGAAATCGACATTGCGCGGCGCAGCCAGGTGCGCAAAATCCCGAATGGCCCGGTTGGGCTGGTGAGCTACCATGCCGAGCGCACCATTCGCGCCGCGCCACGCAGCCCGGTAGTGTAATCATTTCATAAACAGATTGTCAGCGTACGCGTGTTGACAGTCATTCTGCCGATCTAGTACAATCCGAACGGATGGCGGGCATCAGCAAAGCCCTCGCCCGCACTTTATTATCACTATTCGTAAAGGATTTACACACAATGGGTCAGATCATCGATTTTGTCTTGCATATTGACAAATATCTTGGTGAGTTTATTCAGCAGTATGGCACGCTCACCTATGTGATCCTCTTTCTGGTTATTTTCTGCGAAACCGGCCTGGTCATCACGCCCTTCCTGCCCGGCGACTCGCTGATTTTTGCGGCCGGCGCACTGGCGGCAATCGATACGACTGGCACGCTGAATGTGTTTTTCCTGTTCGCGCTGCTGGCCTTCGCGGCAGTAATTGGCGACACTGTGAACTACATGATCGGCGCGAAGTTCGGCACCAAGCTGTTCGAATACAACATCCCGCTGCTGAAAAAAGAGCACCTCGACCGCACCTACGAGTTCTACGAGAAATACGGCGGCAAAACGATTATCCTGGCACGTTTCGTGCCAATTGTGCGTACATTCGCGCCGTTTGTGGCCGGCGTTGGCCGCATGAACTACAGTCGATTCATTACATTCAACATTGTTGGCGGCATAGCCTGGGTCGCGATCTTTCTCTTCCTGGGCTATGTGTTCGGCAATGTGCCGTTTGTGAAAGAGAACTTCGAGATCGTCACGCTGGCGATTGTGCTGATCTCGGTGCTGCCGATGGTGTTCGAGTACATTCGCAGCCGCCGCGCCAAGGCCACGGTGGCAAAAGAAACCGCGTAGGCGCAGGCCGGCAGCTTGCGCAAAGGAGTTGGCATGGCACTTGGCAAGCTGATTGGGCGGCAACTGCCCGAACCACCCGAAGGGGCCAGCGGCTCGATTGTCGAGCAGATCATGGCCATCCCGCAGCTTGGCGCGGCGCGCCTGTTCTGGGATAACTTTCGCGATTTGCAGCCCTGGTGGCCCGTGCTGGTGCCGCTGCTTCTGTGGGTCGGCGTCAGCACCTACCGCAAAGAGCGCGCGGCAATCGCGGGCGAAACGAGCTAATCGGCAGATGGATATGCAGGGCGGGGAGTCGGCAACGGCTTCCCGCTTTTTGGTTGGAAAGGACGCGGTTCATGCCCGAACACACCGCTCGGCCCGCGCTGCCGCTTGTCCATGGCGCATTGGAATGGGGCGCGCGCACTTTCGTGATGGCAATCATCAACGTCACGCCCGATTCGTTCAGCGCCGATGGGCTGGCGCAGCCCGGCGCCGACATTGCCGCGCTCGCGCTTGCCCAGGCCCGCCGCGCCGCCGCCGAAGGCGCCGACATCCTCGACATTGGCGGCGAATCGACCCGCCCCGGCGCCGCGCCAATTGGCCCGGAAGAAGAATTGCGCCGCGTGCTGCCGACCATTCGCGCCATCGCCGCCGAGATTGCTCTGCCGATTTCAATCGACACCTACCACGCCGACGTGGCCGCCGCCGCGCTGGATGCCGGCGCGCAAATTATCAACGACATCTGGGGCTTGCGCACGCCCGAGTGGGGCTGGAACGCGCCGCTGGCGCAGCTTGTGGCGCAGCGCGGCGTACCAATCGTGCTGATGCACAACCGCCGCGCCCAGGCCACCATTGGCGCGCTGGGCGGGCACTACCGCGACGTGCGCTACAGCGACCTGCTGGGCGAAATTGTTGCCGAATTGCGCGAAGCGGTGGCCTTTGCCGAGGCGCAGGGCATTGCGCGCGCCCGCATCATTGCCGACCCCGGCATTGGCTTTGGCAAAACGCCCGCGCAGAATCTCGAACTGGTGCGCCGCCTGGCAGAATTGCGCGCGCTCGACCTGCCGCTGCTGGTTGGCGCATCGCGCAAATCGTTCATCGGCCTGCCGCTCAACCTGCCGCCCGCCGAGCGCGACGAAGGCACTGCCGCCGTTACGGCCCTGGCGATAGCGGCCGGTGCCGACATTGTGCGCGTGCATAACGTGCAAATGAACGTGCGCGCCGCCCGCATCACCGACGCAATTCTGCGAACGGCCGGGTAGCGCTTGCGCATCGCAGCCACGAATGGTATACTCTCCGACTCGGAGCTACCGGGCAATGCCCCTAGCTGATGGCGAAGGTATTTGCAACTCTTTAAGGAGCACACAACCCCATGGCAGATCGTTTGAGTCTTTCACTTGAAAACCGCACGCTGGTTGGCAAAAAAGTCAGCCGGCTGCGGCGCGAAGGCATCGTCCCTGCGACTGTGTACGGCAAGGGCGTCAGCCCGATCTCGGTGCAGATGAATGCACGCGCGTTCGGCGACACCTACCGCCACGCTGGCCGCACGGGCCTGATCGACCTGAGCATCCCTGGCCAGAAGAGCATTTCGGTGTTCGTGCACAACTTGCAGCGCCACCCGGTCACGCGCAACATCATCCATGTCGACTTCCTGGCCGTCGACCTGCGCACCGAAGTCACGGTCGATGTGCCGCTGCACATCGTTGGCGAGTCCGAGCTGGTGAAGCGCGGCGATGCCCTGCTGAACCAGGTGCTGACCTCGCTGGCCGTGCGCGCGCTGCCGGCCGATATCCCTTCGTCGATCTCGGTCGACGTGAGCGGGCTGGATAGCTTCGACAAGAGCATCCACGTCAGCGATCTGTCGCTTGAATCCAAAGGCGAGATCGTGACCCCGGCCGACGAGCTGGTGGTCAGCTTGTCGCAGGCCCGCGACGAGGAGGAAGAGGCCGCCGAGGAAGAGGCTGGCGAGAGCGAGCCCGAGCTGGTGGGCGAAGAGAGCGCGGACGACGAGGGCGAAGGCGACGAGTAGTCGTACCATGCTGCCTGTTACGCACAGCCCCTGCCAAAAACGGTGGGGGCTGTGTTTTGCCCGCCAGACGGGCCAGCATTTTTGGAAAAACAAAAACCCCCGCCAGTGGCGAGGGCTTTTGTTTAAGGACGGGCATCACCGGGATGACTATACTGCCATTCCCCCGGTGATGCCCTTACGCTCATTACTCATGGGCATCACCTCCTTTGCGCCTGGACGGCATATCAGGATGATGCGGTAACTATACCCGAAAGAAATGGCGCTGTCAAGACCTTTTTGGGGCAATTTCGAACATGATTTCTGAACCTGAATCACCCGCCCGCATCCGTATTCTGGGCGTTGCGATCGACAATATCGACGAAGCGGGCGCGCTTGAGCACATTGCAGGCTACCTTAGGAGCGGCCAGCCGCACCATGTCGTCACAGTTAATCCCGAGTTTGTGATGGAAGCGCGGCGCAACCCGATTTTCCGGCGCGTGCTGGCCGCCGCCGACCTGGCGACGCCTGATGGCGTGGGCCTGGTGCTGGTGGCGCGCTGGCGCGGCACACCCCTGCGCGGGCGCGTAACGGGCGTGGCACTGACCGAGCGTATTGCGGCGCTGGCGGCCCGCGAGGGCTGGTCGCTCTTCCTGCTGGGCGCGCAGCCCGGCATTGCCGAGCGCGCCGCCGCCGCGTTGCAGGCGCGCCACCCCGGCCTGCGTATCGCTGGCTGCTATGCTGGCTCGCCGCGCCCCGCCGACGAAGACGCGATTGTGGCGCGCGTGGCGGCGGCGCGGCCCGATGTGCTGCTGGTTGCCTATGGCCACCCCGCGCAAGACCTGTGGATTGCGCGCGCCCAGCCGCGCCTGCGCGTGCCAGTGGCGATTGGCGTGGGGGGCGTGTTCGACTACCTGGCCGGCGCGGTGCCACGCGCGCCCGCCTGGGTGCGCCGGATCGGGCTGGAGTGGCTATACCGCCTGATTCGCCAGCCGTGGCGCTGGCGGCGCATTGTGGAAGCGGTGCCGCTGTTCCTGTGGGCGGCCTGGCGCGAAGGCCGGCAGAGGGCGCAATAATTCCGCCGAATTGCCGATGCGCCGCCGCCGCAATGTGCGTATACTCATGGCTGGATTCGCTGGGCTCTAGCCACACGCTGCTCGGCAAATATAGCAAACCCAAAGGCAAGCAGCACGTATGCCCCTCGACATCGAACAGCCCGAAGCGCTCCTCAACTATCTTCGCACAAACGGCCGCATTGGCCCAAACGAACAAGCCAGCATCCACACTCTCGGCGGCGGCGTTTCGAACCGCACCGTGCTTGTCGAGCGCGCAAATGGCGAAGCGTGGGTTATCAAGCAAGCCCTGCGCCGCTTGCGTGTGCCGGTGGAATGGTACAGCCCGCCCGAACGCATTCATCGCGAGGCGCTGGGCCTGGTGTGGCTGGAACAGCTCACGCCCGCCGGTACGATCACGCCGCTGGTGTTTGAAGACGAAGCCAGGCACCTGCTGGCCATGCGCGCAGTGCGCAAGCCCCACGAACCGTGGAAAGCGCAACTGCTCGAAGGGCGAGTCGATCTGCGCTATGTTGGGCAGTTTGGCGCGATCCTCGGCACGCTGCAGCGCAACTCGTCGCAGCGGCGGGCCGAACTACCGGCCCAGTTCAACGACCGCTCGTTCTTCGAGACGCTGCGCACCGAGCCATACTATATCTATGTCTGGACGCGCCTGCCCGAAACAGCAGCCTTCTACGACCGCCTGATCCACGAAACGCGCACGCACCGCCAGGTGCTGGTGCATGGCGATTACAGCCCCAAGAATATGCTCATCCACGCCGGCAAGCTCATCCTGATCGACCACGAAACGATTCACTTTGGCGACCCGGCCTTCGACCCGGGCTTTGCGCTGGCGCACCTGCTCAGCAAGGCGAACCATGTGGCCGCAAAGCGCGATGCCCTGCTGGCGGCTGCCCTGCGCTTCTGGGAGGCCTACTGCGCCAGCCTGGGCAGCGTGCCGTGGGCGAGTGGGCTGGAAGCGCGCGCCGTGCGCCATGCGCTTGGCTGCCTGCTGGCGCGCGTGGCCGGCCGCTCGACACTGGCCTACCTCACCACTGCCGAGTGCGAAGATCAGCAAGCCGCCGCCCTGGCGATGATTGCGCATACACCCACCAGTGTTGCTGAGCTTGTGGAAGAGTTCGGCCGCCTGCTTACCCGCGGGGCATGAGCCGGCCACGCGTCTCAGCCATATCTCATCTTTTCCTCATCTTCATGCTGGAACAATTGGGTGCCAGATTTCGTTTGATAGATCAGAAGTGGTGAATGCTTGCGGCGAGCGCACTGCTTAGGACCAAACGCACACTGGACCCCACAGCCGCCTTCACTATCCCTCCCGGCTGCTCACGCGGCCGTTACCACACTTCGCCCGGCCGCCCTATGGCGGCCGGGCGCTCTTTTTGCGCACAAACTCATCTGCGAAAAAGCGTTTCTTGCACGTCCATAGTAGTAGAACTGGCAACGCGCCCGGCAAGCTGTGGTATAGTCGCAGATCCAGCGCGCTGAAGCTGGGCGGCTAGCAACAATACCGATATGGCGAATGTAACGCTTGGCCCGGTGGTGCTGCGCGCATCGGCGGCGGCCATGATGAAATGTATGGTGGGGCTGCATAGCTGGCACACCGCGCAGGGGCTGCACGGGCAGGACGCCGCTGCGGCACTGTATCGCGAGCTGTGCCAGGATGTGATGGCGCGGCCCGATACGCTGGAGCTCCATACGCTCGCCGCCGAGATCGCTGTGCGGCTGGGCGCGATCCAGCGCGGGCAGGATGCCGCTGAGAGCTATGCCCAGCGTCTGCGGGCATTTGTGCGCAACCACGACGACCGCGCCCAGCTGGAGCAAACCGCCAGCCAGATCGAGATCTGGCTCCATGGGCTGGCCGACTCGGCGTATGGGCGGCTGGCCGCGTGCGCGCTGGAGGTGCTGGCCGAGCTTGGCGCAACGTTGCCCGGCGCGCAACCCTTCCGCGATGCCTATGTGACGATTGCGCCGCCCGGGCAGGCCAGCACCGGCCAGTATGTGCCCTGGCTGGCGGCGGTGGCGGTGCAGATCGATACCATCCTGCGCGGGCCATTCCCCGAGCTGGAATTTATCGAGACGCTGCTGCACGAGCAGGTTCACGCCGTCATTCACGAGCGCATGGCCGACGGCGGCGAGCACTACCAGCGCCTGCCCTGGCTGAACGAGCTAGCCGCGATCACGCTCAGCCAGTATGCGCTGGGCCGCGCCTATGCCAGCCTGCGCGGCGAGCCTGCGCTGGCGAATGTGCCCGATGCGCTGCGCCTGTCGCGTGAGCAGCAGGAATGGGGCGACCTGGCAAGCGCCGTGCTGCGCGCCACGCGTGAGCCGCTGGTGGGCTGGCGCGCGTGGCAGGCGATCTTTGCGCGCGGGGCATATGCGCGCCGCAACTTCGCGCACCGCACCATGCTGCCCGCCATGCTGGCCGAAGCCGGCTGGCCTGCCAACTTCCCCTTCCACTACGGCGCGCACAGCGTCGATTGCCGCGACGACTGGGTGGATTAGGGCAATACTTTTCAAATAAAGGCGCCGGGAGTTTTTACCACCAAGACACCAAGACACCAAGGGCTACAGGAAGCCATAAAACTTGGTGTCTTGGTGGTTGTTTAAAAACGTGTTGGAGTGAGGTTTACATCTCGACCTGGCGCGGCATCACCGGCAGCTCGTCCACCCGCAGCGAGGGCGGCAGCGTACACGTCCACAGCACGGCCTCGGCCACATCGTGCGCGGTCATCAGCTGGCGGCGGAAATCTTCGCTGGGGTTGAGCGGGTGAATATCGGTGTTGATCATGCCGGGGAAGAGCGTAGTGACAAAAATATTCGCGGGCCGCAGCTCGTGGCCGAGCGCCTGCGACAAACCCGACAGCGCAAACTTGGCCGCGCAGAACGGCGCAATATTCGCCACCCCCAGCTTGCCCACCCGCGAGCTGATATTGATGATCGTACCGCCGCGCTGGCGCTTCATGTGCGGGATGACGGCGCGCGAGGTATAGAACGCGCCCGTCAGATTGGTATCGACAACCGTGCGAAACTCCTGGTCGCTGAACTGCTCAAGCGGCGCGATCTTCATGATCACGCCGGCCGCATTCACCAGGATATCGACGCGGCCAAACAGGTTAAACGCGCTGTCGACCAGGCGCGCTACCTGCGCCGAGCTGGTGACATCGGTGGGGATGGCGAGCGCCTGCCCGCCTTCGCCGGCGATCTCGCCGACCAGCCATTCGAGTTTATCGCGCCGGCGCGCCGCTGCCGCCACCAGCGCGCCTTCGCGCGCGAGCAGCCGGGCAGTTTCATAGCCAACGCCGCTGGACGCGCCTGTGATCACGGCGACACGCCCTTGTAGCTTCATGCAAGCCTCGTTCTAGTGCTACGGTTCGTGGCGCGATTATACCATTCCTGTGCACTCGGTCTGCCGCCGCATGCTGACGCGGCGCAGAGCCTCGCGTGCAAAAAGCGCCAATGCGCGGTATAATAACATCTGCTGTAGAAAACAGCCGCTGTAGCACGATGGTGAAACAGAAGCGCTTGTGATGTCAACAACCTGCGAACGCCTCGCCGCGTGCATGTGATGTGATTGAGCGCAAGAACAATTCTTGCGCTCGTTAATTTTTTCGTGATCAAGGATTCTATTGTGACAGTACCCCCTTCCATAAGCTTCGCTGAGCTTGGGCTGAGCGAGCCGACGCTGCGGGCGATCGGTGAGCTGGGCTATGAAGAACCAACCCCGATTCAGGCGCGCACCATCGTGAAGATGCTCGCCGGCAACGATGTGATCGCGCAGGCGCAAACCGGCACCGGCAAAACCGCCGCCTTTGCGCTGCCGATTATCGAGGCGCTGAACCCCGAACTGCGCGCCCCCCAGGCGCTGGTGATGACGCCAACACGCGAGCTGGCCGTGCAGGTGGCCGAGGCATTGCATTCGTATGGCAAGTTTCATCAGCATGTGGCGATTCTGCCCGTGTATGGCGGCCAGCCGATCGACCGGCAGCTGCGCGCGCTGCGCGGCGGCGTGAATGTGGTGGTCGGCACGCCCGGCCGCCTGCTCGACCATATTCAGCGCGGCACGCTCAAGCTCGATCAGGTGCGCACCGTTGTGCTGGACGAAGCCGACGAAATGCTCGACATGGGCTTTATCGAAGACATTGAGTCGATCCTGAAGGAAACGCCGGAAGACCGGCAGACCGCGCTGTTCTCGGCTACCATGCCCGGCCCGATTGCCGCGCTGGCCAAGAACTACATGCGCGAACCCGAGCGCATCACCATTCAGGCCGAGCACATGACGGTGCCGCAGATCCGCCAGATCTACTACGAAGTTGGCGGGCGCGACAAGTTCGAGATCCTGGGCCGCGTGCTCGATTTCGAAATGCCGTCGTCGGCGATTATTTTCTGCCGCACCAAAAGCGAAGTTGACTCGCTGGGCGAGCGGCTGATTGCGCGCGCCTTCCCGGCCGAAACGCTGCACGGCGACCTGAGCCAGGTGCAGCGCGACCGCGTGATGCAGCGCTTCCGCACCGGGCAGGTCGAGCTGCTGGTTGCCACCGACGTGGCGGCGCGCGGCCTCGACATCGAGCACGTATCGCACGTGATCAACTACGACATCCCGCTCGACCCCGAGGTGTATGTGCACCGGATTGGCCGCACCGGCCGCGCCGGCCGCACTGGCAGCGCGATCACGCTTGTGACGCCACGCGAGCGGCGGCAGCTGCGCACCATCGAGCGCATGACCAACGCGACCATCCAGCGCATGCGCCTGCCCACCATCGCCGACGTGATTGCGCGCCGCCGCGAGTCGTTCAAGGAAACGCTGCGCGAGACGATCACGGGCGCGGGGCTGGAGCCATACCAGATTATGGCCGAGGAGCTGGGCGAGGAATACAGCCCGACCGATCTGGCGGCGGCGGCCTTCAAGCTACTGCTCGACCAGTCGCTGATGGAGACGGAAGACCCACTGGCGGGCATGGATCAGGATCGCTTCGACGATGATCGCGAGCGCCGGCCGCAGCGCACACGCACCCGCGAGTTTGGCCCAAGCCAGGGCATGACGCGACTGTACATCGATGTTGGCCGCGACGACAATGTGCGCCCGGCCGATATTGTGGGCGCAATTGCAAACGAGGCCGGCATTCCTGGCCGTGCAATCGGCGCGATCGAGCTGTTCGAGCATTTCGCGCTGGTCGAAGTGCCGAGCAACGCCGCTGAGAAGGTGCTACGCGCGCTGCGCCACACGACTATTCGTGGCCGCAAGATTGCGCCGAGCATTGCGCGCCCGCCGCGACGCTAGCATAGAAGCGCTGTCCACAGACTAAATAGATGGCGCAGATTCGGCTTGAGAGAGCCTAATCTGCGCCTTCTGCCTAGCCTGTAGTTTTTTTATTTCCCGCGATTTACCACTGCCCGGCCAGCCCACCGCCCGCGCGGCCCAGCGCCTGCCGTCCAATCAAAAATTCTTCTATCGCAGCGTTAAAGGCGTCCGGCGCTTCGAGGTTCGAAAGATGCCCCGCGCCCGCGATTTCCACCAGCCGGCTGCCGGCGATCTTCTCGTGCATGGCGTGCGCCTCGGCCGGTGGCGTCAGCGCATCTTCGCTGCCCACAATAATGAGCGTGGGAATATGGAGCGCGGCCAGATCAGGCGCGGAGTCGGGGCGGGCAGCCATGGCGCGCTGGGCGGCAGCTACTCCGGCGCGGTCGTTCGCCGCCACAATCTTGCGCACTTCTTCGCGCACAGCCTCGCTTGCGCCCGGCGCGAGCAGCCTGGGCAGCATGGCCGCGCCAACCGCTTCGGCACCCTGCGCCTCGGCCAGCTGCGCGCTTTGCTCGCGGCCAGCGCGCCCCTCAGGTGTATCGGCGCCAGCGCGCGTATCGGCCAGCACCAGACGCGCCACGCGGGCGGGGTGGCGGCGCAGCAGCGCAAACGCAATATAGCCGCCCATCGAGAGGCCCACCACGGTGGCGTGTTCGATCTTCAACGCTACCAGCAGCGCCGCCAGGTCGTCGGCAGCCTGGTCGAGGCTGGCCATGCCTGTGCCGCGCGCCGTGCCGCCAAAGCCGCGCAGGTCGGGCGCGATCACGCGAAAGCGCGTCGAGAGCGCGTCGATCTGGTCTTCCCACATGGCGCTGCTGAGCGGAAAGGCGTGAACCAGCAGGATCGGCTCGCCCTGCCCTTCGTCGCGGTAGCGCATCGCAATACCGTTCACCGTCGCCGTGCCCGTTGATTCGTGCGTGCGGCGGAACCAATCGAATAGTGGCATGGCCTTCTCCCCTTTATGTCAGGTCAATCGAAAGTTCGTGCTGGCGTTCGGCCTCGGTGAAGCCCAGTTCCTCGAAGGCGGCGGTCAGCGCACTGTTGGCAGGCTCGTTGCTGCTGCTGATGGGCGCGCCGCGCCCTTGCAGGGCGTGCAGCACAATGCGTGCCCCCTCGGCGCGTGTGGCCCCCAGGTCGGCAATGCGCAGCGGCTCGCCGTCCTGCCCGTGGAACAGCGCATACGCGGCCGGGCGCTCGTCTTCGATCAGGGCCAGGCCGCGCAGCCCGGCGCGCACCAGCAGCGCCGGCAGATCGCGCTGCCAGGCGGCTGGCACCGGGTGAAGGGCGTCGAAGTGCGCCAGCAGCGCGCGCGGCTCGGCTTCCACCAGCGCGCCGGGGCGGGCTGTTTCGGCCGGTGGTGCGTCGTTCGTGCCTTCCCAGCGCAGAATGTGCAGATCGCGTACCTGCTGAAGGCCAGCGCGGCGATAGGTTGCAATTGCCGGCGCGTTGCGAGTCAGCACTTCCAGGCTCAGGCGGCGCGCGCCAGCCGCCCGCGCAGCCGCAATCATAGCCTCGGCCAGCGGCAGGGCCAGGCCGCGCCCGCGCTGCGCGCTCACAATCCCAAATCCGCCACACCAGGCCTGATCGCCGCGCAGCGCCACTATTGCAAGCCCGGCCGGCACGCCATCTACGTGCATTACCACCGAGCGCGCCAGGTCGATCTGCTCGCCGCGCACACGCAGCGCCAGCGCCTCGGCCGAAATAACCGCCGGGTAGAAATAGCCCTCGAATGAGCTCGTAAAAAGATCGGCCAGCGCATCGAGCGAGAGCGACGCGGCGGGCAGAAACTGCGGTTCGTGAGGCATCGGGTGGCCTTTCACATGCGGCACGCCGACTGGCAGCGCCCTACGCGCCAGTATAGCACGCACCGGCGCGCAGTTGTTCTGCATGGTATAGTTACAGGGTCAAGCGTCAGTATGAAAGCAATTTTGGAGAACGGCATGCGACGACATTTGTGGCTTTGTATTCCCGTAGCTATAGTTCTGAGCGCGTGTGGCGGGGCTGATCAGGCCGCCGAGCCGACCAGCATACCCGCGCCCACCAGCGCGCCGCTTCCCACCGACGACCCGAACCTGTTCCGCGCCGAGCCAACTGCCGCGCCAACCGAAGCGCCAACCGAGGTGGTGCCGACCAGCACGCCCATTCCCACCGCCGAACCCGCACCAACTGTTGCAGCAGAACCAACCGCAGCACCAGCGCCAACCACAACGCTTGAACCAACCCTTGTGCCCAAGCCCACCGCAGCCGCCGCGAAAAACCCGCCCGCCGCTGCGCGCGCGCCTTCGCGCATTGTGATTGGCGACATTGGGCTGGATTACACGCCCGTGTCGGTTGGCCTTGATCGCAACCGCGTTCCGGTTGTGCCCGATCACGACGTGGGCTGGTATAACCTGGGCGCCGCGCCAGGCCAGGGCGAAAATGTTGTGTTCTGGGGCCATGTGCTGCGCTTCCGCAACGCGCCAAAAATCCCCGCGCCGTTTGCACGCATGAAAGAGCTGAATGTAGGTTCAAGCGTGGTGGTGTACGACGCGGGGGGCGAACCACACAACTACGCCGTCACGCGCACCTTCTGGGTCACGCCCGACCAGGTCGAGGTGATTTTGCCGCAGGGCAAAGAGATGATCACGATGGTGTCGTGCATTGGCGACAAAGTCATCCAGAATGGCGAAGTGGTGGACGAAAGCCATCGACTGATTGTGGTGGCCGAGCCGGCGTAGTGCGCTCAATTCCACCAAACAACAAAAACGCGGCAGCCAGTATCGACTGGCTGCCGCGTTGCTTTTCCCAAAAGATTGCTTATGTCGAAGAATGCACCTTGCCCAGCTCGTCGTGCTGCCAGCGGATCTGGCCGCGCAGCAGCAAGTTCGACGAGCGCAGCTTGAAGGCCAGATCCTGCGCGAGATTGCGGATGACAACATAGCCAATGCGCGGGTCGGATTCGCACAGCTGGCGAAAATCCTGCTCGTGCATCACAATCAGTGTCGTCGGGTCGACCGCCTCGACCGTGGCCGAGCGCGCGGCATTGTTCAGCAGGATCATTTCGCCAAAGCACTGGCCGGGGTAGAGGCGATTGATCGTCGAGGGTGAAAACGCGCCGTCGGGGCCGCGCGTGTTGATCATCACGCGCACGCAGCCCTCAAGGATGACATACAGCTCTTTGCCGCTGTCGCCTTCCTTGAAAATTGCCCGGCCCGCGCCGACCTTCAGCCCGCTGCACAGCGCGGCCACTTTCACCAGCTCACTATCGACCAGGCCAAGAAAGATTTCGGCGCGCCGCAGATGATCGATCAGTTTTGGGTTTGTCATGGCCGTCTTTCTGTTGCACGGGCGAGGCCGGGGTAGTATAGCACAAACGCAGCCGTTTATGGCTCCTTGGTCTCGTCCAGCGGCACCAGCCGTTCGCGCAGCGCCAGCAGCGCCGCCTGCGTGCGATCTTGCAGGTGCAGCTTGGAAAGAATATTACTCACATGCGTTTTCACCGTGCGCTCGCCCACCACCAGATGGTCGGCAATTACGGCATTGCTCATGCCACGCGCGATGCAGGCCAGCACGTCGCGCTCGCGCTCGGTGAGCTGGTCGAGCGGCGAGTTGCGCGCGCCCGAAAGCTCCTGCATCAGGCGCGCCGCCACAGTTGGGTGCAGCGTGGCTTCGCCGCGGCGGGCTGCGCGAATGGCGCGCACCAGCTCGTCGGGGCCAACTTCTTTCAGCAGGTAGGAAAGCGCGCCGGCCTTGATCGCCGGGAAGATGCGCTCGTCTTCGCTGTAGCTGGTCAGCACAATCACCTGCGTGCTGGGGCTGGCCTGTTTCACCTGGCGCGTGGCGGCGATGCCGTCCATGCCGGGCATCACCAGGTCCATCAGCACTACGTCGGGCAGCAGGCGCTGCGCCAGCGCCACGCCTTCTGTGCCGCTGCCGGCGTCGCCCACCACCTCGATGTCGTCATAGGTTGCCAGCAGCGCGCCCAGGCCGCGCCGCACCACGCCGTGGTCATCCACCAGCAGCACCCGAATTGTCTCGCTCATACGGCGCTCCTTCCTTTATCGCGCGGCGGCCAGCCCGGCCTGGCGCTTGATTTCATCCACCACCGGCAGGCAGACGCGCAGCGTCGTGCCCTGGCCGGGCGCGCTGCGCAGCTCGATCTGCCCGCCCAGGGCGGCGGCGCGCTCGCGCATGCTGTGCAGCCCCAGCGAGCCATCGCTCGGCGCGGCGCGCGTGTCGAAGCCGCGCCCGGCGTCAGCAACTGTCAGCAGCACTTCTTCGTCGCCATATTCCAGCGCAATGCGGGCAGCGCGCACGCCGCTGTGGCGCGCAACATTCGCCAGCGCCTCCTGCGCAATGCGGAACAGCGCCTGCTCGTGCTCAAGCGGCAGGCGTCGCTCGCCATCGATCTGCAGGTCGATCGCCAGACCCTGCCGGTCGCGCGCGGCCACTGCCAGGTCGCGCAGCGCCGGGGCCAGGCCACGGTCGCCCAAGGCGGCTGGCCGCAGCGCAAAGATCAGGCTGCGGGTTTCTTGCAGGGCGCGCTGGGCCATGGTTTGAATTTCGTCGAGCTGTTGGGCGGCCAGCGCGGGCTGGCGTTCGAGCGTGCGGCGCGCGGCGGCTGCCAGCATCGAAAGGCTGAACAGCTCCTGGCTGACGCTGTCGTGCAGGTCGCGGGCGAGGCGGTTGCGCTCTTCGACCATCGCGAGGTGGCCAGCCTGCTCGGCAAGCTGCGCATTCTGGTCGGCCAGCTGGCGCAGCGCCCGCAGGGTGTCGGCAAGCTGGTCGGCCATCGTGTCGAACTGGCGGCCAAGCTGGCCGATCTCGTCGGATGCATTGTCGCGCACGCGCTGGGCCAGGTCGCCAGCGGCGAGGGCGGCATTGGCCCGCGTCAGGCGCACCAGGCGGCGGCTGAAACCGCGCCCGGCGAACCAGCCATACAGGAGGCCCAGCAGCCCGCTGATGCCCACAACCGGCAGCAGCACGATCAGCAGCGACAGCGACACGCCGCCGATCAGCTCAGCAATCGGCAGCGGATCGGAGCGCATCACAACCGCCCCCAGCACCGTTCCATCTTCGCCCTGCACCGGCGCGGCCGACACAAGCTGCCGGTTCGTGCCTACCCACCCCGAGAGCTGCACCGTGTCGGTGATGCCCCGCAGCGCGCGCTCGGCATAGCTGTACACGTCGGGCTGCTCAAGCGTGGCCAGCGCAGCGCCCGGCTGGTAATTGCCGCGTGGAATGGCTGCCACCAGCGCGCCACGCGCGTCGATCACAAAGGTCTGCACAGTGATGTTTTCGCCGCCCAGGTTCATCTGCAGGCCAGGCTCGGACGTATTGAGCTGCTGGGTGTCGCGCTGAATCAGGTCGGTAATGCGCGCGGCAACCGCTGCGGCAGGGTTGGCGGGCTGGACGAAATCGGCGCGCAGGGCGGCGGCATAGGTGCTGGCGCGGGCCTGGAATGCGTCGGTGATCAGGCGCGAGTTGAACAGGAAGATCAGCGCAGCTACCAGCAGCAGCTCGCCAACCAGCGCCACCAGCAGCGCCACCAGCACATACGAGCCGGCGAGCTTCCAGCGGATGGTGCCAAAGCGGCGCAGCAGTGTGTTCTGCATACTCGTTCTTTGCACGCCTAACGGGCGGCTCGACATTGGTTAAAAGCACGAACAAACGCATTATAGCGCACACTATCGACTGGCACGCCGTATCAGCGCCCGAGTGCAGCCTGTCAGTTTGGCAGTGGCTTGCTCAGACTTTTGACGGAGCATCGTGGAAAATCGCGCAGATCGCATTTAACCAACTGTAATGTACGCGGCTTGTTAGTATAAATCCGCAAGTGCTACGATACACCCAACGTATTGACTAAACCTAACGGAGCCAGCAATGTACCAGTACAACGACGAAGATCACGGCTGCGACTGCCCCGACCACGGGCCGTATGTTGACGATGATTGCCCCAAATGCTAATGCGCTAGCGCTTAGCCATATTGATACTTGCAGCGCGCACCCTCAGCGGTGCGCGTTTGTTTTTGCGCTGCGAGCGCGGCCGCCTGCGACCCATGAAGAACGAAATAATTTCACCACAGAGACACAGAGGCACGGAGATTTAGGATTTACGATGGACGATTTGCGATAGTGGCCGTCAGATAGTATCGAAGGGTGCCGTCTGCGAATGAGATTGTGCACGCGCGCCCTTCGATACGCGCTGCGCGCTACTCAGGACGCAGAAGAGTGCATACTGCCAACTGCCCACTGCCAACTGCACACTGCGCTCACCCTTTCACCCTGTCATCTTGTCACTCCTGCCAACTGCCCACTGCCACCCTTTCACCCTGTCATCTTGTCACTCCTGCCCACTGCCCGCTGCCCACTGCCCACTGCGCTCACCCTTTCACCCTGTCATCTTGTCACTCCTGCCCACTGCCAACTGCCCGCTCCCCACTACCCGCTGCCCACTGCCAACTGCGCTCACCCTTTCACCCTTTCACCCCAAGCCCCCAGAGTCACACCGCCGTGCGCTGATATTTGTTCAGCCACCAGCCGTGCAGCTCCTCGCAGGCCTCACGCGGCAGCGGCGTTGGCTCCACCCCGATCTGGCGCGCAAAGATATACGCCCGCGCCGTATCCTCCACCGCCACCGCCGTGGCAAACGCCCGCCGCAGGTTGCTGCCACACGTGACAATGCCGTGCTGGCCCATCACGGCCGCGCAGCCCGCGCCCACCGTGTTCACCATCAGCTCGGCAAACGCATCCGTGCCCGAAGGCATAAACGGCGCAACCGGCACCTCGTGCCCGATGCACGCCGCCGCCTCGGCCAGCACCAGCGGGATCGGGCGCAGCGCAGCCGCAAATCCCGAGGCGTAGGGCGCGTGGCAGTGCATCACCGCGCCCACATCGGCGCGGCGGCGAAAAAAGAGCGTGTGCAGCGGCGTTTCGATGGTTGGCTTCCAGCGCCCTTCCACCACCGCGCCTTCGCGGTCGATCACCACAATGTCTTCGGGTGTCATGGTGGCGTAGTCGGCGGCGGAAGGTGTGATTACCAGCAGGCCCGTGGCGTGGTCGAGCGCGCTGATATTGCCCTGCGAGCCGTGCGCCAGCCCGTCGGCGGCCATCTGGCAGGCGTAGCGAAAGACCTCTTCGCGAAGTTCGGCAAGTAGCATGGTGTTTCTCCTCGATGCGATTCTAGAGCGAAGAGCAGATCAATTGAGCCACAGAGCACACAGAGCGCACTGAGTTTGGTTTCGCTTCTCGGTGATCGTTGTGTTCTTCGTGGCTGAATCGTTAGCCCTCGACTGTGGCGCACATGCTACACCATAATTAGGGCGCGATTGACAGGCGGCGCGGGCGGTGGTAGACTAGCCATGTTCATTTAGCAAAACCGAGTTTCTTCTAATGAAACCAACCGAAACGACAACGAGGTCGCGGTATACAATTGAGGCGCTGGCGCGCGGCCTTGAGGTGCTTTCGCTCTTCACGGCGGCGCGGCCGGCGCTTTCGTTTCAGGAAATCGTCGATCAGCTTGGGCTGGCGAAAAGCACCGCCTTTCGCATCATCGCCACGCTGGAGCAGCTTGGCTACCTTGAGCAGGATGCCGCGACGCGCCGCTACCGGCCGGGCCTGCATGTCTTCCAGCTCGGTTTCGCCGCGCTGGCGGGCCTCGATCTGCAGCAGCTTGCGCGCCCATTTCTTGAGCAGCTTGCGCAGGAGCTGGGTGAAACCGTGAGCATGGCTGTGCTCGACGACCTCGATATCATCTACATCGACCGCATCCGCAACCGCGCAATCGTGGGCATGGTGCTGGGCATTGGCTCGCGCCTGCCGGCGCACTCGGCCTCGCTGGGCAAGGTGCTGCTGGCCGACCTGCCCGAAGCCGAATTGCTGGCGCGGCTGGAGCGCGCCGAGCTGGCCCGCCTGACCGAGCACACACTGGCCGACCGCGCCGCGCTTCTTCATGAGCTGGCGGCGATTCGCCAGCAGGGCTATGCGCTCAGCGACCAGGAGCTGGCGATTGGGCTGCGCGGCGGGGCCGCCCCGGTGCGCGACCGTACGCAGCGCGCTGTTGCGGCGATCAATGTTTCTGGCCCGGTCAGCAGCATCAGCGCCGAGCGGCTGGCGAACGACCTTGCGCCGGCAGTGGTGGCCACGGCGGGCCGCATCTCGCGGGCGCTGGGCTACGCGCCGGGGTAGGAAGCGGAGAACCAAGAACCGAAGAACCGAAGAACCGCAGAACCGCAGAACCGAAGAACCGCAGAACCGAAGAACCGAAGAACCGCAGAACCGAGAACCGAAGAACCGCAGAACCGAGAACCACAGAACCGCAAAACCGAGAACCAAGAACCTGCTAACTTTCCAACCTGGAACTTGCAACCTTCAAACCTGAAACCCGCAAACCCAAGAGGAGGCTGTATGGACTTTACCGCAAACTACGACATGTTCCTTGCCGACGAGCACGAGCTGCTGCGCAAAACCGTGCGCGATTTTGCCGAGAAGGAAGTTGCGCCCTACATCCGCGAGTGGGATCGCAGCGGCGCGGGCGCGGAAGGCCCGGAAACGCGCACGCACATTCGCCCACTGCTGCAGAAAATGGGCCAGCTTGGCTTTCTGGGCATTTGTGTGCCGGCCCGCTACGGCGGCGCGGGCATGGATTACCTGGCGCTGGCAGTGGTGTGCGAAGAGCTGGAGCGCGTCGATAGCGCGCTGCGCGTGGTGCTGAGCGTACACACCGGCCTGAACTCGCTGTCGCTGCTGCAGTGGGGCAGCGAAGAACAGAAGCAGAAATACCTCAAGCCGCAGGCCGAAGGCACGAAGTTCGCCGGGTACTGCCTGACCGAGCCGAACAGCGGCACCGACGCGGGCGCGATGCTCGCCACCGCGCGCAAGGACGGCGACTCGTACATTCTGAATGGCGAAAAAACCTGGATCAGCCTGGCCGACGTTGCCGACCACTTCCTGGTGTTTGCGAAAACCGACGGCTCGCAGGGCAACCGTGGCATTTCGTGCTTTATTGTCGAGCGCGCGTTTGCGGGCGTGTCGAGCCACCCGATCCACGGCAAGCTGGGCGTGCGCGCGGGCAACACCGGCTCGGTGGTGCTGCAGGATGTGCGCGTGCCGGCCGCCAACCTGCTGGGCGAAGAAGGCGAAGGCTTTAAGATTGCGATGTCGGCGCTGGACAACGGGCGCTACACCGTGGCGGCCGGCGCCACCGGCCTGATCCAGGCCAGCCTGGAAGCCAGCCTCAAGTACGCCCAGGAGCGCCAGACCTTTGGCGTGCCGATTGCCGACCACCAGCTCGTGAAGCGCATGCTCAGCCATATGGTGCGCAAGCTCGACACTAGCCGCCTGCTGGTGTACCGCGCTGGCTGGATGAAAAACCAGGGCCGCCGCAACACCCGCGAAACCACGCTGGCAAAGTGGCACGCCACCGTCAGCAGCTTCGAGGCCGCCGACGACGCGATACAGGTGCATGGCGCGTATGGCTACAGCGACGAATACCCGGTCGAGCGCTACCTGCGCAATGCCCGTGGCGCGATTATTTACGAGGGGACGCGCGAGCTGCAAGAGCTGCTGCAAGCCGATTTTGCGCTTGGCACCCGCGAAAACAAGCCGCTGCGCCGCGAGCTGCCCGCCTACAGCGCCGAAGACTGGGAATAAGCGGGGCATGCGGCACAGTTGCCGACCCTGACACCCACGTTACCTTTTCTTCATTGTACAACACGACTGCCGATGGTATAATGCACTGCGTCATATGGTTTCATTCAAGAGGAGAATGTCATGCACATCGTTGTTTGCATGAAGCAAGTCCCGCGCGACAACTCGGTGAAAATCAATGGTGATTTGAGCATCAACGCCGAGGGGATCGAGCAGATTATGAACCTGTTCGACGAGTATGCCGTCGAAGAAGCGCTCGAATGGAACGAGAAGCTGGGCGGCAAGGTCACGATTCTTTCGCTTGGCCCCGATGCGTGGAAAGAGCAGATCCGCCGCGCGCTGGCGATGGGCGCAACCGATTCGCTGCTGCTGAGCGACCCGAGCTTTGAGAAGCTGGATGTGCTTGGCGCGGCGCGCGTGGTTGCTGCCGCGATCAAGAAGCTTGGCGATGTCGACCTTGTGCTGGCGGGCCGCAACTCGACCGACGACGAGTCGGGCGCGTTTGGGCCGGCGCTGGCGCGCGCGCTCGGCTGGGCGCAGGTGACCTATGTCGGCAAGTTCCTTGGCATCGACGAGGGCGCGAAGACGCTGACGGCCGAGCGGCACCTGGAAGAGCAGATCGAAACGGTTGAGGCGAAGCTGCCAGCCGTCGCAACCGTGGTGAAGGACATCAACGAGCCGCGCTACCCCTCGCTGCTGCGCATCAAGAAGGTCGCCAAGGTCGAGATCCCAACCTGGGGCGCGGCCGACCTGGGCGTAAGCGCCGACGGCACTGCTGCCAGCATTGCCACGCGGGTGCCGCCGCCGCCACGCGCCAGGGGCGAGATGATCGAAGGCGCTGACGTGGGCGAAAAAGTGCGCAAGCTGGTCGAGAAGCTGCTGGAAGGCCAAGTTATTTGATGTTTGCAGGTTAAAGGTTGGAACGTTGGAATGTTTTCCATCGCACATCGAAGCAAACCGTTGTGCTGCGATGAGTCAACCTGCAACCTGCAAACGTGCGAACCTGCAACCTGCATACGGAGGACATAGATGTCGAACGAAATCTGGGTGCTGATCGAAAAAGCGCGCAACGCCGACAATATTGCCGCCATTTCGCGCGAACTGCTCGGCAAGGGTCGCCAGCTTGCCGATGCCGCCGGTGCGCCGCTGGCCGCCGTGGTGCTGGGCTCGGGCGTCGGCGCATTGGCCGAGCGCGCCTTCGCCTATGGCGCCGACAAGGCCTATGTGGTCGACGACGCGGCGCTGGCGCAGTACACCACCGATGGCTTTGTGGGCGCGGCAGCGGCGCTGGCGCAAAAGTATGCGCCGCAACTGTTTCTGACCGGCGCGTCCTTCCAGATGCGCGATTTCAGCGCGGCGCTGGCCGCCGAGCTGGGCGTGGGCCTGGCGGCAGACGCAACCAGCGTCACGCTTGAGGGCGGGCAGATCAGCGCGCTGCGGCCCTCGCACGGTGGCAATGTGATCAACACGCTGCAGTTTGGCGCGGCCCGCCCTGCCGTCGTCTCGGTGCGCAAGCAGAGCTTTGCCGAAGCCGCCGAGCAGGCTGGCCGCAGCGGCGAGCTGGTGAACGAGGCCATGCCCGGCGTCGAGATCCGCACCAAGGTCACCAATGTCGCCCCCAAGCAGGGCGCGGTCAACCTGGCCGACGCGGCGGTGATCGTGTCGGGCGGGCGCGGCCTGGGCAGCCCCGAGAACTACTTCAAGCTCATCCCGCCGCTGGCCGAGGCTGTGGGCGGCGCGTATGGCGCATCGCGCGCGGTGGTGGACGCCGGCTGGGTGCCCTACGAGCATCAGGTCGGCCAGACGGGCAAGACCGTCAGCCCGAAGCTGTACGTGGCCTGTGGTATCTCGGGCGCGATCCAGCACCTCGCCGGCATGCGCACCTCGCGCACCATCGTCGCAATCAACAAGGATGCCGATGCGCCGATCTTCCGCGTGGCCAGCTACGGCGTGGTGGGCGATGTGAATGAGATCCTGCCCCTGCTGACGAACGAGATCAAGCAGCGCAGCCATTAAGCAGACGAAGGACGAATGACGAAGGACGAAGGGCCAAAGTTCTTTTTGGTCATTCGTCCTTCGTCATTGGTCGTCTGTCTTCGCAAGCTCACGTAATCGCGCCAGGCGCGCGGGCTCCTGCTCGGCCATCCAGGCATCGCCCGCCAGCGCGGCATAGGCCCGCGCAAAGCATGGCCGCGCCGCTTCGGCCCGCCCGAGTGCGAGCAAATTCTCGCCCAGCTCCTCGTCCACATAGCCATCCTGCTCGCCACGCGCCGCAAGGTCGGCGGCTAGCGCCTGCTGGGCGGCCAATGCCTCGGCATAGCGCCCGAGCGCCCGCAGCCCACGCCCCACGCACCAGCGCGCCACCGCAATGCTCGCAGGGTCGCCATTCGCTTGCCGCTCGGCCAGCGCCCGCTCGAACATCGCCAGCGCCTGCTCGTGCTGGCCCAGCGCGTGGTACGACCAGCCCATGTTGTTGCAGAGCGATCCGAGCCATTTGCGCGCGCGCGGCTGCGGGCTGGTTTCGGCCAGCGCCAGCGCGCGCTGCTCCCAGGCCAGCTTCTCGGCCGGCGGCGACACAATCGCCAGCATATGCGCGGCATCCACCGCATAGCCGTCGTCGCCAGCCGCCTGCGCCGCTTCCCACGCCGCCTGAAAGAACGGCCGCGCAGCTTCGGGCTCGCCAGCCGAGTTGAACAGGCGGCCACGTTCGAGCGTGTGGCGCACACCGGCCACAGCAAGATTGGGAGAAAGAAGTGCAATTGCCGCGTCGAGCGTGGCGTGCGCCTCAGCGAAACGCCGCTGCAAGCCAAGCGCCCGCGCAAGTTGGGTCAGCAGTTGCGCATGGTAGTCGCGATTCCCGCTCTGCGCAGCCTGTGCCACGAGCGCGCGAAACCGCTGCTCGGCCGCGCCCGGGTTGTTGTAATCCCACAGCGCATCAAAATCGGGCTGGTCAGTTTCCTGCACGTCCATCGCCGCTCCTTCACATGCTCACACGCCGCTGTATTGTATAATATCGTTCGATTCGCCGCGCCAGGGCTATATCAACGCTGCAATAGGGACGAGATGTATCAACAGATTACGCCGATTACACAGATTTGAGGTCTCTATCTGCGTAATCTGCGTCATCTGTGGATGTTTTTGGTCCTTTCGCATAGCCCTGCTACAACACAAAGAAGACAATGACGTCGACTGAATACACCCTCCCCGCGCTGCCGTTTGGCGGTGGCGATATCACCATCCTGCGCTGGCTCAGGCGCCCCGGCGAGCAGGTCGCCGCAGGCGAGCCGCTGCTGATAGTTCTCACCACCCGCGCCGAGATCGCCCTGCCCGCGCCCGCATCCGGCGTGCTGGCGCGCGCCACCGACGAAGGCAGCACGCACCCGGCTGGCGCAAGCATCGCCGCCTTTGAGGCAGAAGCCACTGCCGATGCACCCACGCCTGAAGAAGCACGCGCCCCACGCACGCCGCGTGCCACGCCGCTGGCCCGGCGCATTGCCGCCGCCCACAAGGTCGCGCTCGAAACGCTGCTTGGCAGCGGGCCGGGCGGGCGCATCACCCGCGCCGACGTGCTGGCCGCCGTTGCGCCCGCGCCAGAAGCAGCCGCGCCTGCCACCCCAGTTCCAGCGCAGCACCCTGTCGCGCCGGTGGCGCAGCTCGCCGCCCGCGCCGACACCTACGTGCTCACGGCAATGCACGCCGACCTGAGCGCCGCCGCCGCGCTGTGTGAGCAGCTCGGCCCGATTTTTGCGCGGCGCGGCCTCGCTATTGATTTGGCCACCTGCGTGGCGCAGGCGATTGCCGCCGCACTGATACGCTACCCGCTGCTGAATGGCTGGTGGGATGGCGACCGAATTATCGTGCCGCGCCGGGTGCAGCTCGCCTGCCAGACCCCGGGGCACGCCGGCACGGTCACCGACGCGCAGGATCGCAACCTGCAAGGCATTGCGCGCGCCATGGCCCAGCCCGCGCCCGACGCCGCGCCAACCTTTCACTTCTTCGCCAGCAGCGCCGAGTGGCAACAGCCGCCCGCCACCAGCACCGCCGCGCTTGTGCTTGGCGCGGCCCGCCCGCGCCCCACCGTGCTTGCCGCCAACGAGCCACTTGCAGCGCGTCTCGGCGCTACGCTCACACTCGCCTACGACGCGCGCGTGGCCGATCACGCCTATGCCGACGCCTTTCTCCGCGCAGTGGTGGCGTATCTCGCCCGCGCTGCATAAAAACGCTGGTGGCCTGTTCTTTCAAAACACGCGCAAACAACGCAGCAGAATGCGCCGCGCCACCAACGACTGGATGTAGAAACTGCAATATCCAAACCCGCTAGCTGGTGTATAATGGGCGCCAGTATGCTCGCACATGGCGCACGATAGGAACATCGACGTTTCTGGCCCCGGCCAGATGGCTTGGGGCTGCCGTGGCGATCAGGTACGCTGAACTCGCAATGCGTACATGGAGGCAGGTAATGACTGGGAAAAAGGGACGTCGGCTAGCGGTGCTCACCAGTGGCGGAGATGCCCCTGGGCTCAATGCGGTCATCCGCGCAGTCGTCAAAATGGGCAATGGCCTGGGCTACGAAGTGCTGGGCATCCAGCGCGGCTATGAAGGCTTGCTTGGCGATGCCGACTACCGAGTGCTTACGGGCGCCGATGTGCGCGGCCTGCTGCCAATGGGCGGCACCGTGCTGCAAACCACCAACAAAGGGCACTTCGGCGGCAAGCACATCGAAGGGGCCGAAAACGACCCCTACACCGAAGCGCTGGCAAACATCCAGCGGCTGGGCATCAACGGCCTGATCACAATTGGCGGCGAAGGCACGCAGGGCATTGCGCTTGAGCTGGTGCGCATGGGCGCGCCAATCATCGGCGTGCCGAAGACGATCGACAACGACCTGCCCGGCACCGACCGCACCTTCGGCTTCGACACGGCGCTGCAGGTGGCTACCGACGCAATCGACCGCTTGCACACCACTGCCGCCAGCCACGAGCGCGTGATGGTGCTTGAAGTAATGGGCCGGCACGCCGGCTGGATCGCGCTGCACTCCGGCATCGCCGGCGGCGCCGACGTGATTCTCATCCCCGAGATTCCGTTCGACATCCAGAAAGTTGCGAACAAGATCCTGGATCGCGACAAGCACGGCAGCACATTCAGCATTATTGTGGTGGCCGAAGGCACGATGCCCAAGGGCGGCACGGCCTTCTACACCGCGCCCGGCCGCCTGGGCGGCGTGGGCTTCGCCGTGACCGACCAGCTTTCCGCGATGACCGGGAAAGACTGCCGCTGCGTGGTGCTTGGGCACCTGCAGCGCGGCGGCTCGCCCACCCCGGCCGACCGCCTGCTCGCCACGCGCTATGGCGCGGCCGCCGTTACCGCCCTGCACGAAGGCATCACCGGCGAAATGGTCGCGCTGCGCGCCCAGGACATCATCACCGTTCCAATCGAATCGGTGATTGGCCACCTCAAAACGGTGCGGCCGCACAACGACCTGATCCGCACCGCGCGCGGCCTTGGCGTGAGCTTTGGCGACTAGCAAGGTTTACGGTTTGCGATTTACGATTTACGAGACACCAGCGTCAAATCGTAAATCGTAAATCGTCAATCGTAACGACCATGGATCAGCTCTGGCTTGGCTATGATGGGCTCACGGTTCGCTACGCCGATGTAGCGGTGATTTTACACTATCACCCTTCGCTGGATGCCCGCATCATCCGCGCATATGGCCGCGTGCCAACCAATGTGCGCACAATCGTCGTCACCGGCGAAGGCGTATACCTCCCCTCCAGCTGGTCGATCGACCATCTGCGCCAACGCCTGCGCTACTGGCGCGGCGCGCGCGCATAAACGCCTCTACGACACACACTCGCGGCATCCGATTCGGCCTGAATCGTTCCGTACCCGGATTGTTGCTGTTTTGATCAGGCGCGTACATCGCTTGCCACAGTACACTAAGGCCGCACACAACAGCTATGACCGTTAGCGAACTGTAATACCACAGTCTAGGCATAGCCGGCCTTCGGGGGTACATTCATGCATACAGTCACCTGTGCCATTCGCCGTGAGGTGGATGTGTACCTCGCCATCGGGCGCGGGCGCGATATAGCAACAGCGATTGGGTTTGGCGACATCGACCGAACCCGCATTGAAATCATTATTCTCGAATTGACACGCAATCTGCTGGCGCACGCCGGCAGCGGTGAGCTTCAACTGGCGTCGATCAGCGATAACACGCGCCAGGGCATGGCCATCACTGCCAGCGATAGCGGCCCGGGCATCCCCGACATCGACTTAGCAATGCGCGACGGCTACAGCACCGCGCAAACGCTTGGCGCCGGGCTGCCGGGCGTGCGCCGCCTGGCCGATGAGTTTGCAATTTCTTCAGAAGTTGGCGTCGGCACCACCATCCGCGCGGTGAAATGGCTCAGCCAGCGGCAGCGCGGCCAGAACGGGGCAACGCACAATGAGTAGCTCATGGGGCGCTGTGTGCCGCGCAAAGCAAGGGCAAACCGTTTCTGGCGATATGTATTTTGTGCAGGAGTACGCCGAGGGCAAGCTCATCGCTTCAGTGATCGACGGGCTGGGCGGCGGGGTCGAGGCGGCTCGCGCCGCCCAGCTGGCGCTCAATACGCTCCAGAAGCACCCCGACATGCCATTGCAAGAGCTCATGCGCCAGGCGCACACGGCCCTGCACAACTCGCGCGGCGCGGTGATCGGCGTGGTGCGGCTCGACATCGCGCAGGCGCAGGCCAGCTACATTGGCGTCGGCAATATCGGCGTTCAGGTGTACAGCCGCCAGCCAATCAAGCCAATTTCGAAAAACGGTATTCTCGGTTTTCGCTTGCCCACCTTGCTGGAACTGCACTACACCTACGATCCCGGCGACCTTTTTGTGTTATACAGCGACGGTATTTCGCAGCATTTCGCCCAGGACACCAGCATCAGCATCCGGCAGCCACCCCAAACAATGGCCGACAAAATTCTGGCCGGGTATGGCAAAACGAGTGATGATGCCACGGTCCTCGTGATAAAAACATCAGAGCACGCATGACCACCCTCTTCCAACAATGGCTGATGGAACAGCGCAGCGAGCTGCTGGCGCGCTGGCATGCGCTTGCCGCCGCGCCTGTGCTGGCGACTTCGCCGGGCGAAGCGCCCCCGGAAGCCGCGCCCGGCGTGCCTGCCAACACCGATGAGCAGAACCTCCTGCTCGATTTACTCTACGAAGCGATGATCAGCGCGGCCGGGCAAGACATGGAGCCGCTGCACGAATGCCTGCGCCATGTGCGTATGCTGCGCACGCAAGCCAACGAGGCCGAGCTGCCCTTCTACATTGGCCTGGTGCTGCAATTGCGTCGCGCCGCCTGGGATCGCCTGAACGAGCCCGACCAGCGCCCCAGCAAAGCAGCGGGCTTTTCGCGCTGGGCCACGCTCGTCGAACAGCTCGATCAGCTTGTCGAGCAGGCAACGGTTGAACTGTCGGCGCACTGGTCGCGCGCGGCCGAACGCGTGCAGCACGAGCTGACCGAAACCAAGCTGCTGGTCGAAAGCCTGTACCACGACGCCGAAGCCACCGACCGCACCACACTGCAGGTTTCCAACCTCAACACGATTGCGCAGGGCCTGGCCGGAACCATGGATCGGACGCAGCAGCTTGCGATTGTTGGCGAACAGCTGCACCTGACGCTGGAAGTCGCCTGCATCTCGATCTGGCTCTACGATGCCCCAGCCAGCGCGCTCACACTCGCGCACCACTGGCACGCCGAAACCTTTGCATGCAACGATGTGCCCGCGCACCCCCAGATCGGCCTCGATGCGGCGGATGATATGCTGGTGCAAACATTCGGCAGCCGGCAGGTGCTGTTCGACGAAGCGCCGAGTGGCGCGGGGCAGGGCTTCTGGTATCAGCCGGGCTTCGCAATCTTCGCCGCGCCGATGCTTGCGCAAGGGCAGGCCATTGGCGTGATCGCGCTGCAAGACCCCGACCCGAACACGCTCAGCGACCGCTCGCAGCAGGATTTCGTCATGTCGGTGGCCAGCCAGTCGGCCATTGCGCTTGAAAACACGCGCCTGTATAACGAGGTACTGAGCTTCAACTCGGTGCTTGAGCAGCGCATTGCCGAGCGCACCAAGCAGCTGCAGATGGAGCGCGACACGCTGGAAACTGTCAACCAGATTGCGATTGAGACCAGCAGCACGCTCGAGCACGCCTCGCTGATCGAGGCCTCGCTGAACGCGCTGGCCAAGCTGGTGAATGTGCAATATGGCTCGATTATGCTGGTCGATCCCGAGCTCGATCAGCTGATTGACGGGGCGGTGCTGGGGCGCAGCAATGATCGCGGCTTTACGCGCTTCCCGATTGGCGAGGGCATTGCCGGCTGGGTGGCGCAAAACAAGCGCCCGGCCGTCATTGCCGATGTGACCCAAGACCCGCGCTGGATGACGCTGCCGGAAATGCCGGGCAGCACGCGCAAATCGAGCGGATCGCTGATTGCGGTGCCGCTGATTGCGCACCACCAGGTGCTGGGCGTGCTGCAGCTTTCGCACGAAGATGTGGGCTACTTCAACGATGACCACCTGCGCCTGCTGAGCGCCTCGGCCGGCCAGATCGCGATTGGCATCAACAACGCGCAGCTATACACCGAGCTGGAAAAAGAGCTGATGCACCGCAGCGAGATGTTCCAGCGCCAGGAAGCCGAGGCCAGCCAGAGCCAGGCCATCCTGCAAAGCCTCTCGGATGGCGTGATTGTGTGCGGCGAAGACGGCTCGGTGCTGACGGCGAACATGGCCTGCGAGCGCATTCTGGAGCGCTCAATCGAGGAACTGGTGATCTGGAATCTGCCCGAGTTGCTGCGCCGCCTGCTGGGCCGCCGCGCCGACGAGGTGCCAGTTGAGGAGCTACTGGCCAATCCGATCGACTCGCAGCGCCTGCCGCGCGCCTTTGCAACCGTATTCCAGATGGGCACGCGCACGATTAGCGTGACGCTTGGGCCAGTGCTGAACAGCAAGGAGTCGCTGCTTGGCGTGGTGGCGCTGTTCCGCGATACCACCCGCGAAGTCGAATCCGACCGGCTGAAAACCGAGTTTATTGGCACCGTCTCGCACGAGCTGCGCACGCCAATGACCTCGATCAAGGGCTTCACGCAGCTGCTCTCGATGGGCAGCCTTGGCCCAGTGAATGATACGCAAAAAGAATTTTTGCAGATCATTCAATCCAACGCCGAGCGCATGATCTCGATCATCAACGACCTGCTCGACATCACCAAGATCGAAACCGGCAGTGTCGAGGTCGACCTGCGCCCGCTGCACCTGGCCGAGGCGATCAGCACGGTGATGCTCGATTTGCAGTCCGCCATTCAAGCCCGCGACCTTGAGCTGTCGATCAGCATCCCGCCTGGCCTGCCGCTGGTGCGGGCCGATGGCCGGCGGCTCAACCAGATTCTGGGGAATGTGCTTTCGAATGCGGTGAAGTACACGCCGCGCGGCGGCCAGATCGTGCTCGACGCGCGCGAGGTGGGCATTGACGCGATACCCGCATACTTGCACGATGGGCTGAAACCCAAGGGGCGCTATGCGCTGGTGGAAGTGCGCGACACGGGCGTGGGCATCGCGCCCGAAGAGCTGGAGCGCATCTTCGAGCGTTTCTACCGCACCGAAAACCCGCTCAAGGTTGAGGCTGGCGGCACGGGCCTGGGGCTTTCGCTGGTGCGGCCGCTGATCAAGCTGTTTGGCGGGCGCATCTGGGTGGAAAGCAAGCTAGGCGAGGGCAGCACGTTTAGCCTGGTGGTGCCGGCGGCGTAAAGCAGGGCTCAGAAGTCAGAAGTCAGGGGTCAGGATTTTCCTGGCTTGCTGAAGCCGACGCGGAGTATCAAAGCGAAAAGCGCATTGGGGTGGTTAAAACCGCCTCGATGCGCTTTTCTGTTGGCTATTTCGCGGGGCTGACGACCTGCTCGAAGCTGGCGACATGATCCTGCCCGGCAACGGTTGCGTGTATCTTCAAAATCCACTTGCCGTCCATGGTGAACACGCCTTTGATGCGGTATTTCCCGCTGCCAAGCGACTCGCCGAGCGGCTGGGTTGAGCCCATGGGCATGCCCGGCATGTCTTGCTCAAGAAAGACTGTCGCGCCGTCGAGGGGTTTGCCGGCCGCGTCGCTGAGCGTGAGGGTAAGCTCGTAGTCTTGCAGCGGCGTGATGCTGCTGGGGCGCTCAAGCGCGAAGGTCAGGCCATCCACAACCTGTGTGTCGGTGGTTGTGCTGGAAGAACTGCCCGCGCAGGCGGCCAGCGCCAGAGTGGCAAACAGGCAGCCAAGCAGCACGATTTTCAATCGGATCATCACGCTTTTTCTCACACAATCAATCGGCCAATAGCGACGAACAGCAGATCAGTTGAGCCACAGAGCGCACAGAGGGCACTAAGTTTGGTTTTCTTGCTCGGTGATCTCGGTGTTTTCTGTGGCTCAATTGTTTGGCCCTTGGCCATAGCTCGCAGCCGGGTCGGCTGGCTCGGCGGCGGCGGCGTTGGGCGGCGTGCCAAGCGGGTAGCGCAGCGACACCAGAAAACCCAGGATGATATGCTCGATGTTGAGCAGCAGGAATAGCGCAGACAGGATTAGCGCCAGCTCGGACGGGTAGCCGTAGCGCGCCAGCACCGCGATCAGGATTGCGTCGCGCACGCCAATGCCCGAGAAGCTGATCGGCAGCGCCTGCAAAATGGCGATTAGCGCGGTGGACGAGACGATCGTCAGCACGGACACGCGCTCCAGCGGCAGCGCCTGAAACAGCAAGTAGATGCGCAGCATGGTCGAGGTGGCCGAGAGCACCGAGGCCAGCATGAGCTTGGCAGCCGGCGCGGGGCGCAGGCTCAGCTCGGAAAACTGGCCGCGCCAGCGTTCGAGCGCGGGGCGCAGGCGTGCCGGGGCGATACGCGCAAGGATGCCAAACAGCCACTCGCGCGGGCCGCGCGCCATCAGCGCGGGCGTGGCAAGAAAGACGATCACGGCAAACGCGACCGTGGCGATCTGCGCCGACTGGGGCAGGATGTCGAGAAAGGCGACCAGCGAGAGCAGCGCCAGCAGCGCCATAATCACAAAATCGAACAGCCGGTCGAGCACGATGCTGAATAGCGCGGGAGCAAGGGCCTGGCCGCGCTCGCGCAGATACCACGCCTTGATGAAATCGCCGGACTGGCCGGGCGTGGTGCCGCCGAGGTACAGGCCGATCATATACAGCGCCATGGACGTGCGCAGCGTGGGCGGCTGCATGCCAAGCTCGGTCATGAGCGCATTCCAGCGCCAGGCCTTGATCGCCACAAAGGGCAGGAACAGCGCCAGCGAGAGCAGCAGCGGCGCGATGCGGATCTGGCTCAGGCCGGCGAGGAGCTGGCTGAAATCGCTGCGCCACAGGAAGATGATCAGCAGCGCCGGGCCGATCAGGCGAATGGCCCAGCGGGCGTATTTGTTCATTATTCGGGTCCCTTGAAGCGCAGGCTGGCGATCTGCTCGGCGATCAGGCCGAACAGGAAGATGATGATGCCGCCAAGAAAAAAGATGCCGGTGGAAGGCGGAATGTGCAGCCAGCGGTCGCCGTTGGCGATTGACCAGAAGTAGGCCGCGAGTGCCAGGAATTCGAGCGCCAGAAAGATCGGGAAGAACACCCGCAGCGGGTTGAACAGCGTGACGATGCGCAGGATGATCAGGCCAAAGCGCACGCCGTTGCGCAGGAGCTTCTGGGTGCTGTGGCCGGCCTGGCGCTTGCGCATTTCAATCGGCTCGAAGCGGATGTGGTAGCCGGCCTTGGCAAATGCCATGGCGCTGGTGGTGGACCATGAAAAGCGATTGGGCAGCAGGTGGAGGAATTCCATCATCACCGGGCGGCGAAACGCGCGAAAGCCCGAGGTCAGGTCGCGCATTTCCAGGCCGACGAGATAGGTGCCGAAGCGGTTGAGCGCGGTGTTGCCCAGCCAGCGCAGCGTGTTCTGCTGGCCGCTGCGGTCGCGCTCGCCCACCACCATATCGTAGGGCCCGATGTACTGGAGCAGGCGCGGCAGGTCGGCTGGGTCCATCTGCCCGTCGGCGTCGATGATCACCACCACGTCGCCGGTGGCGGCGCGCACGCCGGTTTTCACGCCCGCGCCGTTGCCAATGTTGTAGGGCCGGCGGATCACGCGCGCGCCGGCAGCCTCGGCGGCGGCGGCGGTGTTGTCGCGCGAGGCGTCGTCGACGACGATGATCTCGGCATCGGGCACGTATTCGCGCACGCCGCCGAGCACCTGGGCGATGGTTGCGCCCTCGTTCATGGCCGGCACCACGATGCTAATGCTGAACGGCCACGGTGGCGCGGCGGGGCGCGGGGCCGGCTCGGCGCGCGGGCGCTCGACGTCGATCAGGGTCATAGGTTCACTCCGTTGGGTTGCAAACTATGGGTTGACCGTAACCACGAAGACACGAAGATACGCTTGTAGTGCGTAGTGCGTAGTGCGTAGTGCGTAGTGCGTAGTGCGTAGTGCGTAGTGCGTAGTGCGTAGGTGATATCTGCCTTCGTATTGTGATTGAACATGCAACACTGCCACCTGCCCACTGCCACCTGCCCACTGCCACCTGCCCACTGCCACCTGCCCGCCCTACGCCTCGCTGGCAAGCGCGCTGATTGCGGCCTGGAGCGCGGCGTATTCGGTATGCACCGGGAATTGCGGGAACTCGGCAATGACATTGGCCGGCGGGCGGAACAGAATGCCGTGATCGGCCACGCCGAGCATGGTCGTGTCGTTGTACGAGTCGCCCATTGCGATGACGCGGAAGTTGATCTGTTTGAGCGCGGCGACGGCGTGACGCTTGCCGTCGGGCTGGCGCAGCTCGTAGCCGGCGATGCTGCCGCCCGCGTCGATCTGGAGCGCGTTGCAGAACAGCGTGGGCTGGCCGAGCTTGCGCATCAGCGGCGCGGCAAACTCGTAGAAGGTGTCGGACAGGATGATGACCTGCATGCGGCTGCGCGCCCAGTCGAGGAATTCCTGCGCGCCGGGCAGCGGGTCGATTGTGTCGATCACGGCCTGGATGTCGGCCAGGCGCAGCTTATGCTCGCGCAGAATCGCGATGCGCCCGTGCATGAGTTCGTCGTAGTCGGGGATGTCGCGGGTGGTCAGGCGCAGGCGCTCGATGCCGGTGCGCTCGGCGACGGCGATCCAGATTTCGGGCACCAGCACGCCTTCAAGGTCGGTGGCGAGCAGCGTAGGAAGCGATGGCATTATGTTCTATCTCCACGTTGTTGTTTCAGTAAACAGGCGCCCTATTGTACCCGAAGCTGGCTGATCATCAAGCTCAGCGCGCGGGCGTCGTCGCTGCCGGGCGTGTCGCGCGCGGGCACAAAGGTTGGCGCGCTGAGCCGCAGGCTGAGCGTTTGTGTGCCAGCCAGCTCGGGCGGCAGCGCAAAGCGGTAGACGCGCCACTCGCCGCTGGCGACCTGTACCTGGCCAAGCCAGTGATCGCCCGCCCACAGGTCGAGCGGCACCGGGCCGGGCCGACCGCTGGTGAGCCGCAATAGCACCTCGCTGCCGGGCGCGAGTGGATGGGATAAAGGAAGCTGGACGCGCCCCGAACCACTCAGCCAGCGAAACGTGCCAGCCGGCCCGTCTTCCCCGCCGCTGAAACCGTCGATATAGCCCAGGTCGAGGCCCTGGCTGAACTGCAAGAAATTTGTAGCGGGCGGGCGCAGCCAGTCCAGTGCCCAGCGCTGAATGTTTTCGCCGGCACGGTTTTCGGCGCTGGCGAGCGGTGCACGCGCGGCCTCCAGGTCGCCGGCGTCGCGGGCGAGCGCGCCGCGCACAAGATCGCTGCGGCGCGAGGCACCGGGCGTAAGCTCGGCGCGCGCGTCGGCGCTGCGGCCCTCGGCGGCAAGCGCAAGCGCAAGGCTAGTGTGCGCGTCGATGAAATCGGGCTGGGCGGCGAGCGCGGCGCGATACGATTGCTCGGCGGCAGGGTAATTGCCGGCCATGTAGGCGCGGTCGCCCGCAATCATGGCACGCTCACGCGCCGCGCCGCGCGCAATGATCTGCGGGTAATCGCGGTAGCTCAGCAAGAGCACCAGGAATGCAAGCATGAGCAGGGCTTGCACCGGGTTTGGCATTCTTTTTTTCCAACCCTCGCGGCCCAACGTTCGCACGCGCCCCGGCAGCCAGTCGGCCAGCACCCACGCGCCATACAGCCCAATGAACCACCAGATCGGCAGCAGGTAGCGCGGCTCGACGTGAAAGAGCAGTACGGTGAAAAAGGAGTAGCCAAGCCAGGCGAGAATAAACAGGCGATTGTGCCAGCCTTCGCGGGGCGGGCGCGCCAGCCCGGCAAAGCCAGCCAGCGTAAACACGAACCAGAGCAGGTCGCCGGGCAGGCCCAGCGCGGCGGTTTCGCGCAGCGGGCGCGTGAAGAAGCCGCGCTTGACGAAATAATCTTCGATGAACTGCGCCTTCCAGATGTAGCGGAAGGTGCCCCACATCGGCGCGAACGGGCGCATGGGGTCGGCAGCCAGGATTTCGCGGGCCTGGGCCATGGCGTAGGGCGCGCGATCGGCTTGCGGTAGGGCGCGCAGGGCGTTGATATGCGCTTCGCGCTGGCTGTCGGCGTCGAGGTCGAGCCAGAGGTTGACCTGGCCGAGCGTATCGACCGGGATGACGTGGCCGTAGAGCACGTAGTTGCGCGCCGTCCAGGGCAGCACAATCGCCAGCGTGCAGGCGACGAAAACGAGAGCCTGACGAACGACCAAGGACGAAGGACGAATGATCGCGCCGAGGCGAGCGAAGAATGCTTTTGGCATAGCATCGCCGCTTGTCCAGGCGCGAACAAACAGCCACAGCAGCACAAAGGCCACCGAGTAAAGCGCGGGCGAGCGGGTGAGCGAGGCAGCGCCGAGCGCCACACCCGAGAGCGCGAGGTCACGCCGGCGATTGTTGGCGTCGAAGCGCAGCAAGAGCCAGAAATGCAGCGCAAACAGCGTCAGGTAGAGCAGCTCGCTGAACAGGACGCTGGGCTGCTCGACAAAGGAGTACCACAGCGCCAGAAAGGCGGCGAAGCACAGGCCAGCGCGACGGCTGCTGAACAAGCGCTGCGCACACGCAAAGGCCAGCACAATCGACAGCGCGCTCACCCCAACCTGCGCGAACTGGACCAACTGCACGCCAAGCGTGGGCGAGCCAAACAGCAGCGCGATGCGCAGCCAGAAGGCGAAAAAGAAGACATGCAGCGGCGGGCGGATCAGCCAGCTATCGTCGATGTACTGGCCGGTGGCGGCAAAGCGCAGCGCGCGGCGGAAATAATCGCCGTCGTCGGCGGTGGAAAAGCGCGGGTCGAGCGGGCTGACGCCAATGAACCACAGGCGCAGCGCCACGCCAGCAAGTACCAGCAGCACGAGCGGCCAGTCGATCCGCGCCAGAGCGGCGCGCCAGGCGGCCGGCACCCGCTGCGCGGCGGCAAGGGAAACGTGTGTCATAGATGGTACAGTTGATAGATGCCAGCCGTATCGAGCGGCGGGCCAAGCGCGGGCGCGGGGCCAAGCGCAGACGACCAGATCAGGAAGGATGCGCCGCTGGCGCGCAATGCGTCGGGCGTGTCGGCGGCGGGGGCAGGCAGCACAAGGTGCGCGATAGCCGAGTATTTGCCCACCGGCGCGCGCGGGTCGGCCCGCACAATGATGCGCTCGCCGGGCTGTACCCGCGCCTGCACGCTGCGAATGATTGCCAGCTCGTCGGCGGGCTGGCCGGGCGAAGACGCGCTGGGCTGGGCGCGCAGGACATACTGCGTGCCGGTGGCAAAACCGCCCCACAGAAATGCCAGCAGAAGGAGCGCGGCCAGCAGCGGCGCGCGCCCCGGCAGCCGCAAAACGAGCCAGGCGGCGGCAGCGGCATAGATCGGCGCGAGCGGCAGGACAAAGCGCCCCTGCAAGGGCAGGCCCACGCTGATCGCGGCGACGTAGAGCGCGACCCAGAGCAGCAGGAAGATGAACGGCGGGGAGACGGAGGGAGCGAGACAAGGTGAAGGGGTGAAAGGGTGAAGGGGTGAAGATGATATGTTGTTCGTGTCTCGTGTCTCACCTTCTCCCACTGTCGTTCCTTCGCCCCATCGCGCCGACGCGAACAGCAGCGCCAGCCAGGCCAGCAAGCCGCCAAGCGCCAGCCAGTTTGCCGGAAAGGCCAGCAAGCGCAGCTGCAAAGCCTGCCCGAACTCGCGGGTATCTTCGCCGCCCGTGCCAATGAAGCCGCGAACGTTGTTCCACCAGTTCAGCAGAAAGCGCCCCGGATCGAGCGCGATCACTTCGGTGATGCCAATGTCGTTGCGCACGCCCGCCCAGCGATCCCAGTCGCCGCCGCCAAACATGCCCTGCCAGACGTTCTTGGCCTGCTGGCTGTACAGCGGCTGGCCGGTGTCGCGCAGGTTCACAAGCACCTGTGGCAGAATGGCGATCAGAAAGGCCAGCGTGAAGGCGATCAGGTGGATGCGCAAGGCAGGGCGGGCTTCGGCGTGGATGCGCGCGCCGGCCCAGAGCGCCAGCCAGCCGAAGGGCAGCAGCAAGAAGCCCGGGTGGCGCACCAGAAAGGCCGCGCCGCCCACCACGCCAGCCAGCGCCAGCAGCCAGATGCGTGGCGCGCGCGCAGGCAGCAGCAGGGCCAGCGCCAGCACGCACAGCGCCGCAAATGGTGTGTCGGTGCCGAGGTAGAGGCCATATTCCACCACCAGCGGGCTGAGCGCCAGCAGCACCAAAGCCAGCAGCGCGCCATTGCGGCCAAGCAGGCGGCGCGCAAGCAGCCAGCCGCCCAGCAGCAGCAGCGCGCCACTGAGCGTGGCGACCACGCGCGCCGCCAGAAAGGCGTTGTCGCTGGCGAATGGGCGGGCGAGCCAGAGCATGAGCGGGTAGCCTAGATTATAGAAGCCGTCGGCGCGAAACACGCCATCGCGGGCGGGGTCGGCGGTGCCGGCCGGGAACTGGCCGGCAAGGTGCGCCGAGCGCAGCGCAAACACGCGAAAGTCGTTCTCGGCACCCGGCACCGAGAGCGTAAGGTGCTGGCGACCGGCCAAGAGCAGCGCCGCCGCCCACGCGCCAATACCGCCCAGCGCCAGCGCGTCGGGCAGGGCCGGCAGGCGGCGCGCCAATGCGGGCGCGTAGCGAAACGCCAGCAGCGCGGCCAGCAGCACGTCGAGCGTGGGCAGGAGCGAGCGCAGCGGGTAGGGATAGATCGGCTGGGCGCGACCGAGCAGCAGAAAGGCCAGCGCCACGAGCAGGGTCGCGCCAGCCCAAATGCGCCACCCAGGCGCGAACATCGTGCGGCGCGGCGCAGCCTCGGCCGGGGCGCGGGTGAAGAGCAATGCAAGCATGCCAGCCGCAAGCGCGCCATAGACGATCTGCGGCGGGTAGGGCGTGATCGGCAGCGGGCCAGCGGCAAACTCGGCGCGGTCGAGCAGCACGCCCGGTGCGGCGGCGCGCAGCTGGATCACCACATCGTTGGGCTTCAGCAGGCCGCTCGTGATTGCGAAACGATGTTCTTCCCACTGCGGCCCGGCCTGAAAGCGCCCCAGCTCCTGCGCGCCATTCAGCAGCACCACCACGTCGCGTGGCGTGGCGTCGGGCGAGCGCGTGCGGAGCGTGAGTGCGGCGGGCAGGCCGGCCTGCGGCAGCAGCAGCGCGCCATCTACGCCCCACAGCCGGGCGCTGCCATCCGAGCCGGCCAGCTCGGCAGTGTTGCGCAGCGGCTCGCCAAAGCCCTGAACATAGGCTGCGTCGTAGCCGCCAATATCGATTGCGTGCGCGACGGGAAACTGGTAGGCCAGCGCGATCAGCAGCGCGCCCGCGAGCATTGCGCCGGCCAGGCGAGCCAGCGTGCCGGCCCAACCCGCCCCCAGCGGCAGCGCGCCAGGACCGCGTGGGTTGGCCGCCTGCGCCGCGTAGGTTGTCGAATCGCGCCTCATGCCGCCCCTTTGCCTGATGAAGCCGCGAGTGTACCATACATCGTGGCAACGGGCAACGCTCGCCAAGAACCGCGAACCAAGAACCGAGAACCGACGGCCCACCGTCTACATCGCGTCCTGAGTAGCGGCGTAGCCGCGTATCGAAGGGCGACGAACGACGGCCGACGGACGAGCAAACTGTAGGGTCGAAGCTCGTCTTCGCCCGAAAGTGAGTATATTTAACCGCAGAGGACGCAAAGAGCGCGAAGGTTTTGAATGTCGCATGTCGGCAGGCTGGCAAGTTGGCAGGGTGTTGGCCCAATCCCAAAACCCCAGACCCTCATGCGGTTGCAGGTTGGCAGGTTGCAAGTTCGCAAGTTGGCTGTTTTCAAGATATTAGCCCAATCCCAAAACCCCAGACCCTCATGCGCCTCAGTCTTCGTTGTCCTTACAGACGTACCAGTTGCCTTCAATTGGCCGGCATACCCACTGATACTGATCGGGCTGGAATTTATAGAAATCGGTGCGCCCATCGGTCAGGGCGGTTGGCGGCGCGGGCGCATAGACCAGCGATTTCACCGACAAGCCCGGCAGCAGCACCGGCGGCGGGTAGTAGAGCGTCAGGCTGCCTGCGCCATCGCCGCCCACCCAGCTTGCCCCGGCGCGGCGCACCAGATCGCGATACTGGTCGAGCCGCTCGGGTGGAAGCGATGGGATTTTCTCATCACCAGATCGGACATCGCCGCTCGCATTTACTATGAGCGGCTGCTTGTCCTGCTCGAACAGGGCGGCCAGCTGCTGAACGGCCGAGTTGGAATGAAAGCGACGGATCAGCGTATCATCGGATGGCGGGATGCCCAGGTAGATACACAACGCGAGGACCAGAATGATTGCCGCGCCCTGAATGCTGCGACGATTGAACATTCGCGTGCTCCCTTTCTCTTCACTTCTTGTGGTCGCCGGTATAGGAGCAACAATACTATGTTGGGCGCATCAGGTAAATGATAGTGTCGTCGCGAAGCAATGAGAATGCTATCAGGTGGGGCAAAAGCGAGGATTCAGCAGTCAGGTTTCAGAAGTCAGCATTTTCACTTCGTGCCTTCGTGGTTACGGTTGCTTTCGAGGCTTTAGCGCCGGCGCACCACCAGATATTCGCCCTCGCGGGTGGCGCGAATGTTGGCCACGCCGCGCAGCGCCTCAGGCAGCAGCAGATGGCGGCGGTACGCGCCCACGCGCACAATCAGCTCGTCGCCGCTGAGCGTGAGCTGCAATGCGCCTTTGGGCAGGCCCGGCAGCGCGATTGCCAGCGCGGGCGCGCCCTGCCAGCTGGTAGCGATTGGCGGCGCGGCTGGGGCAGCTGTGCCAATCTGCGCGCCGATTTCGCCTAGCTCGTTCACACCTCCGCCGTGCAAGCCGAACTGGCGCAGCGCAATGGCCGGCCATGCGGCGGCGGCCTCTTCCAGCACGCGCATTTGCTGCGCGGAAACAGCCGCAAGCGCGGGGTGGCTGGTGTCGTTGGGCAGGAGCGGGCCGGCCAGCAGTGCCGCCACCGGCAGGCCGTGGAGCTGGAGTGCGGCCACGGCAATGCGCGCTTCCTCGAGCGCGGCCGGGTCGGGGCGCAGCACAAAGCGCACGGCGGTGCCAGGGGCCAATATTTCTTCGCGCAGCTGCTCGGCGCGCACGCGCGCGTTCTGCACGCCCGCGTAGGCGTCGGTGGGAATAAACGAGGTCGGCAGCAGCGCCCGATTGATCGACGCCGCGCTGCGCCCCGGCCCGCGATCCAATCCGAACAGAAGGCGCACCGCCCAGCGCAGCGCGTCGGGCGCGGCCAGCGCGCGCAGCAGCATGTCGTATGCGCCCACATCGAGCACAGCATGCGCATAGCGCGGCGCGAGGCGGCGCAGTTCGGCCAGCCCCAGCAGCAGCTCCGCGCCCGGCAGCAGCGGCAGCTCGTCGCCAGCGATCTGTGCCAGGGTGGATGGCATTTGCGCGCGCGCCCCTTCCCATGCGGCGGCCAGCGCGCCCGGCCCTTCGATCGCCAGCGCGTCGAGGTTGGGCGCAATCTCAGAAGGTTGCGCGCCGGGCAACTTGCCGAAGGCCGCATGGAGGCCCGCCGCCGAGTGCGTGCTAAGCAGAAGGGTGCGCTGGCCCGGCGCGGCAATGTGCAGCGCGGTCGCGGCGGCTGCCAGGCTCAGGCCCGGCCCGGCATTCCCAGCGATGATGGTGATTGATGTCATGCGTGGTGCCTATGAATTCCATTCGCGATTACGATCCACAGATTTCGCTTGATCCTCGGTCTGGGCGTATTGCATACGCCCCTGTGTCTGCGCGTATTGCATACGCCCTGCGTCTGCGCGTATTGCATACGCCCTGCGTCTGCGCGTATGCAATACGCCCTGCGTCTGGGCGTATTGCATACGCCCCTGTGTCTGGGCGTATTGCATACGCCCGCCTACGCCCGCCACTCGTATGCGCGGCACGGTCGGCAGATGGATCACTCGCCAACCGCCGTGGCTCAGTGCGGCGTGCGCGGCCTAATGGTATCATATGGGCAGGAAGTTTTCCGCAGAGCGAAACCTGTGCGCGAGGTGATGCATGGCAGACCTGACCGGGCGCTCACTTGGCCCCTACCGCGTCCTCGAACAGCTTGGCGTCGGCGGCATGGCAACCGTCTACAAAGCCTACCACGCCGTGATGGATCGCTATGTTGCAATTAAGGTGCTGCCCGACAACCTCGCGCGCGATCCGTCCTTCCGCACGCGCTTCGAGCGCGAGGCGCGCACGATTGCCCGGCTGGAACACCGCCACATTCTGCCCGTGTACGATGTTGCCGAAGACGACGGCATTCCCTACCTCGTCATGCGCTTCACCGACGGCGGCGACCTGAGCGGGCTGATTGCGGGCGGCACGCTGAGCATCCCGCGGGCGGCTGCGCTGGTGGCGCAGGTGGCCGATGCGCTCGACTACGCGCACCGCCAGGGTGTGATTCATCGCGATGTCAAGCCCGCCAATGTGCTGATTGGCCGCGACGGCGATGCGCTGCTCTCGGATTTCGGCATTGCCAAGATTTACAGCGAAGCCCAGCAGCTCACCAGCGACGGCATGATGGTTGGCACCCCTGCCTACATGGCCCCTGAGCAGCTGAAGGGCCAGGCCGTCGATGCGCGCACCGACATTTATTCGCTGGGCGTGGTGCTGTATCAGGCGCTCACCGGCGAATGCCCGTTTGTGGCCGAAACACCGCTGGCTGTGGCGATGATGCATGTGCACAATCCGCTGCGACCGCCGCGCCAGATCAACCCGGCCATTCCCGAAGCGCTGGAGCGCATCATCTTTCGGGCAATGGCGAAAAATGCCGACGATCGCTTTCAAACGGCTGGCGCGATGGCGCAGGCCCTGCGCGCAGCCGTGGCCAGCACGCCCGCCACGCAGTCGCTGGCACTGCCCGACGCGCCCGCGCCAGCGCCGAGCGCCAGCCTGGCCACACCGCCGCCTCTACCCTTGCCAGCGCAGGAAACCGCCGCGCAGTCCCCACTTCCGCCCGCACCATCAACCGCCGTTGCTGCACCTGCCGCGCCGCCGCGCCGCACAGGCACGCCCTGGTTCGCCATTGCCGGCGGTCTGCTGGCGCTGGTAGTGATTGGTGTAGCCGCCTTTGCCTTGCTGCGCGGCCCAAGCAGCGGCACCAGTACACAAGCCACCAGCGCCGCTGCTCAGCCGCTTCCCGCTTCTGCTGGCGCGCTTGACCCTGCGGTGGCCGACGTGATCGCCAAAGCTGCGCAGCAGCTCGACGCGGGCGACACCGGCGGGGCGATGGAAACGCTCAAGCCCGCGCTGGAAGCCCGCCCCGACGACCCCAACCTTCTGGCGCTGCGCGGAATCGCCAACCTGAGCAATTCTGGCCCCGACGCCGCCCACGCCGACATCGACCGCGCACTGAGCCTCGCGCCAAACAACGCGCTGGTGTATTTCGCGCGCGGCTATGTGAACCAGCGCACCGATCGCCCCGACGACGCGATTGCCGACTACAGCAAGGCGATCGAGCTCGACGCCACATTTGCGCGCGCCTACTACCAGCGCAGCATCCTGATGGGCTACCCGAAAAACGACCCAGCCAGCCTGCGGCGCGATCTCGACCGCACGATCGAGCTTGAGCCGGCCTATGTTCCTGCACGCATGGATCGCGCCTGGCTGCTGTACTACGCGTCGCAGGAAGCGCAGGCGCTGGCCGACCTTGAGCAGGTGTTCAGCACCGACGCCAGCAACAGCGCGGCCCACCGCCTGCGTGGCCTGATCTATGCGCGCCAGGGAAAAACAGATGATGCGCGCCGCGATTTCGCCGCCGCCGTGGCCGCCGCGCCCGACGATGGCGGCATCCGGCGCGACGAGTTCGACTTTCTGGTGCGCCAGCGCGATTTCGAGCCCGCGCTGGCCGACGCCGACAAGCTCGTCGCGCTTAACGAGACCGACCCGGAAAGCTATACGCTGCGCGGCTTTGTGCAGCACGCGCTCGGCCGCGACGAGCAGGCGCTGCAAGATTTTGAGAAGGCGCTGCTGATCGGTGGCAACGAAACATGGGCCGCGCGCTATGGCCGCGGGCTGGCCTTGCTGGGGCTCAAGCGCACGCAGGATGCCCTGAATGAGCTGCTGGCCGTTCAGGATCATCGCGATGACACCAGCCCGCTGAGCGATCTGTTTTTTGGCACCTCGGCCATGCCCGCACTCGACCTCGCGCGCGCCTACGAAGCGCTTGGCCAGAACAACGAGCGCATGGCAGCGCTGGACGCCGCACTCCAGCAAGATCAGAGCTTTGTGGCGTTCTTCGAGCGGGGGCGCGCGCGCGCCGCAGCCGGCGACCGCAACGGCGCGCGCGAAGATTTCCAGGAAGCACTGCGGCGCGCCGCCGATGCCAAAAACGACCAGCAGCGCGCCCAGGTTGAGGCCGAATTAGCGAAGATTCAGTAAATTTTGAGTGCTGAATGCTGAGTGTTGAGTTAGTCCCTGCATAAATTCAACACTCAACATTCAGCACTCAACATTCCCCTAGCCGCCGCCGGCCGGCCCACCCAGCCCACCCTCGGTCAGCTTGTGCATGTCGCCCAGCAGCCCATCGATCTCCTCGATCGTCACATCCGCGCCGGTGTCCTTGTTCTTCAGCTCGCCGCGCGCAATCTGCTCGGCCGCAACCTCGCGAATGGTCGTGCTGCGCTTCATTGCGTCTTTCACCAGTGCCGCCGCCGGCATGTAGCCAATCAGCGGGTTGAGCGCGGTGGCGACAATCGCGTTGCGCGCCAGCCAGCCGTTGGCCTTTTCGCGCTGCGCCGTCAGGCCCACCACACACTTCTCGGTGAAGGCGGTGATCGCGCCAATCAGCACGTGTTCCATCTCGAACAGATTATGTGCGATAATCGGCATCATCACGTTCAGCTCAAGCTGGCCGGCCTGCGCTGCCAGCGCCACGGTGTAGTCGCAGCCCTGCACGTGGAACGAGGCCATGTTCAGCATTTCGGCCAGCACCGGGTTGACCTTGCCGGGCATGATGCTGGAGCCGGGCTGCACTGCCGGCAGACGAATTTCGTCCAGGCCGGTGGACGGGCCCGACGAAAGCAGGCGGAAGTCGTTGGCGATGCGCGTGAGCGTGACGCAGAGCGTGCGCATGCTGCCCGAGAAGTCGGCCGCGTCGGCCTGGCCCTGCATGGCTTCGAACAGGTTGCCGGCGCTGCGCAGCGGCTGGCCGAGCAATTCGGACAAACGGGCGACCATGCGGGCGTGGTACTCGGGGTGGGCGTTCAGGCCGGTGCCGGTGGCGGTGCCGCCAATACCCAGGCGGCGCAGCCGGTCGGCGGCAGTGGCGACGCGCTCGCGGTCGTTGCGCACGGCCTGGGCGTAGCCGCCAAACTCCTGGCCGAGGCGCACTGGCACGGCATCCTGCAGGTGCGTGCGGCCCGATTTCACCACATCGTCGAACTCGGCGGCCTTGGCATCCAGCGCGTCGGCCAGCCCGTCGATCGCGCCAAGCAGCGCATCCAGCCGCCACAGCGCACCCAGCCGAATTGCGGCAGGAATGGTATCATTGGTGCTCTGGGCCATGTTGACATGGTCGTTCGGGCTCACCGGCTTCTTCGGGTCGTCGAGCGCATAGCCCAGGATCTGGTTGGCGCGGTTGGCGATCACCTCGTTCACGTTCATGTTGTGGCTGGTGCCCGCGCCGGCCTGAAAGGGATCGACCACGAACTGGCTGGCGTGCTTGCCATCGAGCACTTCCTGCGCGGCCTCAACAATCGCGCCGGCCAGCCGCTCGTCGAGCAGCCCCAGGTCGCGGTTGACCTCGGCCGCCGCGCGCTTGATCAGCGCCTGGGCCCACACAAAGGCCGGGTAGGGGCGCTGCCCGCTGATTGGGAAGTTCAGCACGGCCCGCTGCGTCTGCGCGCCATACAGCGCGTCGGCGGGCACCTGCATCTCGCCAAGCGAGTCTTTTTCAACTCGGTATGTTTGCGTCATCGCACTCTGCCTCCACTCGAAAGATACAAACAGAACGCGCCTATGGTAGCATGAAAACGCCACAGCGTGGTTGCAGCAGCGGTTGCGATTTGGCAACCCATAGTGGCATATGGCTTGCTATGCAGCTACAATGAAACTCCTGCGCTGCGGCGCTTCCCAATCGGCAAAACAAGGCTGCGCGTGCCGACGGGCGCCCACAAAAGAATGAAAGAAGCTCCGCATGGACTCTGGCCGCGATTTCCCCGATTCGTCCGCTTTCACCCGGCGCCGGCCCGCGCTCGCAACCATGGCGCTTTCACAGGATACATGGCCCGACACCGACCTGATCATCCAGATTGCGCAGCATAACGAGCGCGCGCTCGATCTGCTGTACACGCGCTACAGCAAGCTGGTGTACTCGCTGGCGCTGGGCATTGCGCACACGCCCGCCATGGCCGAAGATGTGGTGCAGGATGTCTTTCAGACGGTCTGGCAATCGGCGGGGGCGACGCCACCCGACACGCAGCTGGTGCGCTGGCTGGTGGGTATTACGCGCACCTGCGCGCTCGACGCAATTGGCGCGGCGGGCAGCCACACGGCGGCGCAGCAGCGCGCCAGCAGCGGCGAAGAGCCGTGCCTTGCGGATCGGCTGGCACAACTGCCCGAGGCCGAGGTGGTGCGCCCGGCGCTGGCGGCGCTGCCGCTGGCACAGCGACAGGTGCTCGAGCTGGCCTACTATGGCGGGATGTCGTGCGCGGCGATTGCCGAGGAAATTGGCGAGCCGGTGGGCAAAGTGAAGCTGCGCCTGCGCACTGGTCTGCTGATGCTGCGCGAGCAACTCGAACGGGGCGCGTAGCGCATCAGGAAGCCTCAAAACCGTCTTTATATTCTAACAAAAAGTTAGCAAAAACCCCTTCTTCTTTCTGTTCCAGCAAGGTATACTACACTCATCTCAACGATGGGCTCATGGAATGTTCAGGCGCCTCCCGTCGCGTGGCTCGCTCTGCGGCTCACAAACAGGAGGTTGCTGATGGCAGTTGTTTCACGGCCAATGAAATCACGCCGCACCGCGCCGCCCGGCGGGGTGTGGCCCGCGCTGTCGCCCTGGCTGGCGACGGCGCTTGCGTATATATTGATCCTGGCGCTTGGCGCGGTGCTGCTCACGGCAGCATGGGGCTGGGGCCAGCGGCGGCTCGACGATCTGCGCTACGGCTACCCACGCACCACCCAGATCGATGGGCTGGTTGGGCATAACGAAACCGGCGGCACGCCCACCCACCTGATTGCGATCAACCAGAACCGGCAGGTCAGCATTCTGGAACTGCCCGGCGGCGACGCCAGCAAGCTCCAGGTGCTGGCCGGCCCCTACCTGATTGGTGCAGATGGCGATGCGGTGGTGCCGTATCTTTCACTGCAAGATCTGACGGGCGATGGCAATGTCGATCTGCTCTTGCAGGTGCGCGGTGAAGTGGTGGTGTATGTGAACGACAATGGCGGATTTCGCTTACTCACGCCGGCAGAGCGGGCACAGCTCGTTGCGCCGGGGGCGCGTGGGCCTTGATGAGCCGCACAGTTGAGATCGCTGCTAGGCGGTAGCGGCGTTGGGATGCTCATCACGCAGCTTGCAACAGGCTGCTGTCACTACCAGGCGGCGAGAGCATATCTCGCCGCCTGGTTGCGTTTCGGGCCGTGGTTATTTTGGCGCCATGCGAATCGCGCCGTCGAGGCGAATGGTTTCGCCGTTCAGCATCACGTTTTCGGCAATATGCTGCACCAGCTGGGCATACTCGGCCGGGCGGCCCAGCCGCGAGGGAAACGGCACCTGCTGGCCCAGCGACTCGCGCGCCGCTTCGGGCAGCGCGCCCATCATTGGCGTTTCGAAAATGCCGGGCGCAATGCTGACCACCCGCACGCCAAAGCGCGCAAACTCGCGCGCAATCGGCAGTGTCATTGCCATCACGCCGCCTTTGGAAGCGGAATACGCGGCCTGGCCGATTTGCCCCTCGTAGGCCGCCACCGACGCCGTGGTGATGATCACGCCGCGCTCGCCTTCGTCGTTTGGCTGGTTGGCGGCCATGCGCTCACCCGCCAGGCGAATCGCGTTGAAGGTGCCGATCAGGTTGACCTGAACGATGCGCGCAAAGCGCTGGAGATCGAGCGGGCCCTGCTTGCCAAGCACGCGTTCGGCCAGCACAATGCCCGCGCAGCACACCAGCATGCGCAGCTCGCCATTCGCAGTGGCGGCATCTACCGCCGCCCGCATCGACGCCTCATCCGTAACATCGGTTCGGGCAAAAACGACCTTGCCCGCCAGCTCGCGCTCAAGCGCGTGGCCAGCTTCTTCGTTGACATCGGCAATCACCACGCGCGCGCCCAGGCCGGCCAGCCGGCGCGCTGTGGCGGCCCCCAGCCCGGATGCCCCGCCGGTCACCAGCGCTGTATGTCCCGCAATCTGCATGCTATCCTCCCTGATATGCATTTCGCTCGTGCTTCCGCTCGCCGTTTTGGCGCAACGGCACCGGGCGCAAGTATACCAAAATCTGTGGGAAGATCTGAAAACCCGGCCCGGTCGTACACCATCATGGGCCACCACACTCGGCCAAAGTGCCACTTGAACAAGGTGCTATAATCTACTCTCTGCCACCACTCACGGATGTGTTCACTGCGCGGTATCGGCTTGGCCCTGGCGGCGCCTGTGCCATTGCCAAACAAAGCCTGGGAAGAGAAGGGAAGCGCTATCAGCAAACGTGCGCGCTTTGACGCATTGCGCGTAACCAATGAGGTGGAGGTATGGCGGAACCGCAACGGCTTCAGCATGACGACATGGTGTATTCGCGCCCAGCGCCTGCCGACAGCCTGTATGCCGGCCCGGGCCTGGCCGCAATGGTTCATAAGCTGGCTGCGCCAGTGCTGCTGGCCGACGAGCGCATGCGGTGCACCTACCTGAACATGGCGGCCGAGCGGCTTCTGAGTGTATCGCTTGCCGAGGTACGTGGGCAGGTTCTGGGCCGCATCCTGCAAGAGTCACGCGCCGACGGCTACCCCTGGCCATTCAACACCGTGATCCAGCTGCGCCAGCGCGTGCAGGGCCAGGCATCCATCTACCCCAAAGGCACGCGCAAGCTGGTCAATTTCCTGGCCTACCCCTTATGGGAAGGGCAGCGCCTTGCTGGCATTGGCGTCGAGCTGACCGAGTGGAGCGAGCCTTCCTACTTTTCAACCGTCCCCGAGCAATCGCCAACGTCCATTGCCACGCTGCGCGGGCCAGATCATATTTTTGAAATGGCGAACCCGGCCTACTACCAGCTTGTGGGGCACCGCGACATTATTGGCAAGCCCGTGCGCGAAGCCGTGCCAGAGGTGATCGAGCAGGGCTTTATCGATCTGCTCGATACCGTGTATACAACTGGCGTTGCCTTTGTGGCCAGCAACCGGTCGCTGTTTCTTCAGCGCACGCCCGATGGCCCGCTTGAAGAGCGCATCGTCAACTTCTCGTACTCGCCATTGTACGAAGGAACCGAGCACGTCGCCGGCATTCTGGTGCATGCGATTGATGTGACCGAGCTGGTTCGCATGCAAAATCAGTATGCCCTGGCCGAAGCCCACTATCAGCGCCTGGTCGCCACTTCCCCGCAGATGATCTATGCCATTGATGCGGATGGCCTGTTTACCGAAATAAACCCGGCTGGCGAGCGCATTCTGGGCCGCCCGCGCGACGAAATCATTGGCCACCACTTCCGCGAAATCATGCCCCCCGAAGATGTGGAAAACGCCTCGCGCATTTTGGGCAATGCAGTTGCCGGCGCTTCCGAAATCGTCGAAGCCGAGCTGCATATTACCCGGCCCAATGGCGAAACCCGCCTGATCCAGGGCTCGACCGTGGCAGTATGGGAACAGGGCAAAGTGGTGGGCATGCATGGCATGATCCGCGACATCACCGAGGAGCGCGCGCGCGACCAGCAGATGCGCCTGCTCATGATGGTATTCGAGCGGATCGAGCAAGGCATTACCCTGCTTGGCGAAGATCTGCGCTTTCGCTTTATCAACCCCGCCGCCGCGAAAATGCTTGGCGTTTCTGCCGAAACGCCAGCAGCCTATACCCTGGCGCAATTCATCCCCGACGACGAAGACGCGCGCGAGCAGGCCGCCCGTTTCACCCAGTTGCACGCCAATGCGCAATGGTCGGGCCGGGTGCGCCGCCGCCGCAACGACGGGCAGGTGATTGTGCTCGACCTTGTGAAAGGCGTGGTGGCTGGCACCAACGGCGAGCGACTGTATTTCGACCTGTTTCAGGATGCCACCAAAGCCGAAGAGCACGAACGCCAGCTCAGGCGCGCCGAGCGGCTGGCGAGCCTGGGCACGCTGATTGGCGGCGTGGCGCACGAGCTGAACAACCCGCTTACCACAATTATCGGCATGTGTGATATGCTTCTGCTCGAATCGCATTCCAAACAAGACCAGACCGACATCACGACGATTCGGCACGAAGCCAGCCGCATGGCGCGCATTGTTGCCGATCTGCGCCTGAGCGCCCGGCACACGCAAGATCACGATCTGCTGAAGCAGCCAGTGAGCCTGAATGACGTGGTTCAGCATGTGCTGAATATTCGCAACTATACGCTGCAAACGGGCAATATTACAGTGCAAAAGCAGCTCGCCGCCGATCTGCCGCTGATCGAAGGCGACGCCGGGCAGCTGGAACAAGTGCTGCTGAACCTGATTGTAAATGCCGAGCAGGCTATGAAGAGTGTCGAACGCGCCCACCAGCTCACAATCCGCACCGCGCGCACGCCGTTTGGCGCTTCGCTGGAGGTGTGGGATACTGGGGCCGGCATTGCGTCCCAGCACCTCGATCGCTTGTTCGACCCGTTTTTTACCACCAAGCTGCCGGGCGAAGGGATCGGCCTGGGCTTGTCGCTGGCGCATAGCATCATTCAGGAGCACGGCGGCACGATTCATGTCGAGAGCAGCATGGGGCAGGGGGCGCGCTTCCAGATCGACCTGCCCACCGCCAGCAGCCTCGCGCCAGCGCCGCAAGCACAGCGCGATGAAGCCGCACCGCGACCGTTGCGCCTGCTCGTCGTCGACGACGAAGCGCCAATTCGCGAAATGATGAGCCGCTTCCTGATGCAGCGCGGCCACACCGTCGATGGTGCGCCCGACGGCAGCGCCGCCCTGCAGCTTATCGCTCAGCACCAGTACAACGGCATTATTTCCGACATCCGCATGCCCGGCATGAGTGGCGAAAAGCTCTTCGCTGCCCTGCACGAGCGCGGGCTGCTGCACTGCCTGATTGTTGTAAGCGGCGACACAACCAACGATGAGCTGATGCAGAAGCTGCTGGCGGCGAACGTGCCCGTGCTGCTGAAGCCGATTGCGCCGGCCGAGGTTGCGCGCGCGATCGAACTGCACAGCGAGCGATACAATCCGCTTTCAGCGCAGCGGCTCGGGGATGGGGAATAGGGTTTGGCAACTGCACTGCTGATGGTCTTGCCCAATTTCCGTGCCGCTTTCCTGAACATGCAATCAGTACTCTGGAAAATACATTTCCTTGTACTCAGCTTCCAGGAAGCTCACGCCAGTTTTCTTTCAACATGATTAGGACTTACGCAGTTGCGCTATTTGGCATTTGAACGCTGTGCTTTTCGCCTGCGGCAGCAAGGTAAAAACGATCATTTTTGTGTGCAGTTTTTCCGCGCTACGCGCGGAAAAACTGCACACAAAGAGAAAATCGAGTACCGCTCTGCCGAAGGCTCAGCAGACCAACTGCGTAAGTCCTAATGATAACCAGATGAGCTTCCTGGAAGCTTGCCTGTTGTATGAAATAACGTATTTTTCAGAACAAGCAGGTTTCTGCTTATTATTTTTGGGTAAAGCACACGTAGTAACACAATGGAGTGCCACATGACCTACGAAAACGTTTTGTTCGAGCGCGACGGCGCGGTTGCGACGATTACGGTAAACCGCCCAAAGGTGCTGAACGCGCTCAGCCAGGCGACCATTGCCGACCTTGCGGCGGCCCTGCGCGACGTTGAGGAAGATGCCGAGCTGCGCGTGGCGGTCATCACTGGCGCGGGCGAGAAGGCATTTGTGGCCGGCGCCGACATCAACGAGCTGCGCGCGCTGCCCAGCGCCGACGCGGCCCGCCAGCTGGCCGAGCGCGGCCACCAGCTTGGCTTGTACATCGCCCAGATGCGCAAGATTGTGATTGCGGCGGTGAATGGCTTTGCGCTGGGCGGCGGCTGCGAGCTGGCGATGAGCTGCGATATTCGCATCGCCGCCGACACCGCCAGGCTCGGCCAGCCCGAGATCAACCTGGGCATTATTGCTGGCTGGGGCGGCACGCAGCGCCTGACGCGCCTGGCTGGCCCGGGCATGTCGAAGCTGCTCAACCTCACCGGCGATATGATCAGCGCGGAAGAAGCCCTGCGCATCGGCATGGTCGAGCGCGTGGTGCCTGCCGCCGAGCTGGCCGGGGCTGCCCACGCGCTGGCCCAGCAGATTGCGGGCAAAGCGCCGCTGGCGGTCGCCGCGATTAAGCAGGCGGTGAACCGCGGGCACGACATGGCGCTGGCCGACGCCTGCATGTACGAGGCGGCGCTGTTCGGCACGATTGTGCAAACCGAAGACGCTAAGGAAGGCACCGGCGCGTTTCTGGAGAAGCGCAAGGCCGAATGGCGCGGGCGCTAGTGCGCGTGAACGCGCAGGGGCGCGGGGATGGGGAATCGGGTTTGGCGAGTGCAATGCTGATGTTACTTTCCCCATTTCCGCATTGCCTTCCTGATAATGCGCCAGCCCGGTTCGGCCCTGCTTGCTGAGACCAATGACGAAGGACGAACGGCCAGGGTGCTCGTCGCCTTCAGCGAAGCACAGAAGCATTGGGCCACAGAGAACACCGAGGCTTCGTCGTGAGCTCAGCCGAACAGTCTCCGAGTTTGGGCGATCCTACTCAGTGGTCTCTGTGCGCTCTGTGGCTCAACCGTTTTGTCTGGGCTTTAGAGTAACTCCGACGGCTTCAAAAAGTCGAAAGCTCCCGCTAACCAAGGAACATCGCCGCATGCCAACGCTGCCCGCATACCCTCAGCGCCACACAAGATGCGAAAACGTGTCTTGTGTGGCGTTTATGTAGAGTAATCGTTGATTCGCCGCGCTTGCTGAAAGGACATGTGCATGGCCGGCTTCACCGCAACAACACACTCCTTCCCCAAAAACGATCGCCGCGAGATCTTCGGCTGGACGATGTACGACTGGGCGAACTCGGCGTTTAGCACCACCGTGGCCGGCGCATTGCTGGCGCCCTACCTCACCGCGCTGGCGCAAAGCGCCGTGGGCGAAAATGGCGTGGTGCTTGGGCTGGGGCCGTTTGGCGCAGTGACGGCAAAGTCGTTCTTTCCACTGTGTATTTCCTTCTCAGTCTTTCTTCAGGTGTTCATGCTGCCCATTCTGGGCGCAATCGCCGACTACTCCAACCTGAAGAAGCGGCTGATGGCAATTTTCTGCTATGCCGGCGTGCTGGCAACCTGCCTGCTCTTTTTCATCACCGCCGACACCTATTTCTGGGGCGGGGTGCTGTTTATTCTTGCCAACCTGAGCTTTGGCGCAGCAATTGTGCTGTATAACGCCTTTCTGCCCGATATCGCCAGCGAAGACAAGGTCGATACTGTTTCGAGCCGCGGCTTTGCGCTTGGCTACCTCGGCGGCGGCATTCTGCTGGCCGCGAACTTCGCTATGCTCACCTTCGCGGACAGTCTGGGCATCAGCGCGGGCATGGCTGTGCGCCTTTCGCTGCTGTCGGCAGGTGTATGGTGGGGCGGCTTTGCGCTGATCACCTTTGCGCGCTTGCGCAACCGCGCGCCGGCGCGCAGCCTGCCACCCGGCAAAAATTATGCGACGATTGGCTTTTCGGAAGTGGGCGAAACCTTCCGCGAGCTGGGGCGGCTGCCCTACACACTACGCTATCTGGTTGGCTACCTGTTCTACAACGACGGCATTCAGACCGTGATTGGCCTGGCGTCGGTGTTTCTTTCGCAGGAGCTGTTTACCGAAACACAGCGCGCCAATGGCGAAGATCAGCGCTTTGTGCTGCTGATCTACCTGATGGTGCAGTTTGTGGCGTTTCTGGGCGCGCTGGTGTTCGAGCGTATATCCCGCGCAATTGGCACCAAGCGCGCCATTATGCTCTCGCTGGTGCTCTGGTCGTGCGTGGTGATCTATGCCTATGGCTTTTTGCAGAACACCACCCAGGCCTGGTTTATGGCCGGTGCGATTGCAATGGTGCTGGGCGGCTCGCAGGCGCTCTCGCGCTCGCTGTTTGCGCGCATGATTCCGCCCGGCCGCGAGGCGTCGTTCTTCGGGATTTACGAAATCTCCGAGCGCGGCACCTCGTGGATCGGCCCGCTGATCTTTGGCGCGGTGGTGGGCGCGACCAACTCCTACCGCGATGCGATTCTGTCGCTGATCGCGCTGTTCCTGATCGGGCTGGTCATTCTGGCGACGACCAACACCGACCGGGCGGTACACGACGCCGGGCGCTCGCTGCCCGAAGAGGCGCGGCAGGCGTAGCGAGCTTTCAGGGCAGGGTTTAGGGTATGGGGAATAGGGATTGACGTTTGCAATACTGGTGTTCTTCCCTGATTTCCGCATCGCTTTTTTTGATACTGCACTAGCAGGAGGAATGACGACCGACCACGGACCACTGTGTCTGTGAGCGGTCGTCGTTGCTCCGGCGACCTGTTTATCGGGCGAAGATAAGATTCGTCCCTGCGCCGGCGTGCAAACCACAACCCTCCGTGCGTGCCTCCGTGGTGAATTATCCTTTCGTCATTCGTCCTTCGTCCTTCGTTCTCTACTCTCCATTCCCACAACCCTCCGTGCCTCTGTGCTTCCGTGGTGGATTCGTCCATCGCCAGCCGTCGTCTGTGGTAGAATCACCCGCGACGCATAGACCGAGACGAAAGCACCATGCCCGAACTCTTTCAGGTTGTTACCGTTGCGCAGGCGCTGCACGCCCTGCTGAGCCGCCTCGCGCCGCTGGGCCGCCATGAGCGTGTGCCCCTGCTCGACGCATTAGGGCGCGTGACGGCCGAGGCGCTCCACGCGCCAGCCGACCTGCCGGCTTTTCCGCGCTCGACGATGGATGGCTTTGCCGTGCGCGCCGCCGACACCTACGGCGCGAGCGAAGGGCTGCCCGCCTACCTGACGCTCAGCGGCGAGGTGCCAATGGGCCGCGCGCCCGAGCTGTCGGTGGCGAAGGGCGCGGCGGCGCGCGTGCATACCGGCGGCATGCTGCCAGGCGGGGCCGATGCCGTCGTGATGGTCGAAAACACGCAATTGCTCGACGCGCAGACGCTTGAGATCGTGAAGCCTGTCGCGGTGGGCGAAAACATTATTCCCACTGGCGAAGATGTGCGCAGCGGCGACCTGCTGTTCGCGGCCGGCCAGCGCCTGCGCCCGCAGGACCTGGGCGGGCTGGCAGGGCTGGGCATCACCAGTGTGCCAGTGGCGGCGCGCCCGCGCGTGGCAATTCTCGCCACTGGCGACGAAGTTGTGCCAGCCGATCAGCCGGTTGCGCCCGGCCAGATCCGCGACATCAACAGCTACACGATTGCCGCGCTGGCGCAGCAGGCCGGCGCCGAGCCTGCCCTCATCGGTATCGCGCCCGACAACGCCACGCGCCTGCACGAAATGGCCGCCGCCGCGCTGGCCAGCGCCGACGCGCTGGTGATTTCGGCGGGCAGCTCGGTAAGCACCCGCGACATGACCGTGCAAGTAATCGCGGCGCTGGGCAGGCCCGGCGTGCTGGTGCACGGCGTTTCCATTCACCCCGGCAAGCCAACCATCCTCGCGCTGGTGGGCACGAAGCCAGTGTTCGGCCTGCCCGGCAACCCGGTTTCAACCATGATTGCGTTTGACCTGTTTGTCGCGCCCGCGCTGGCGCGGCTGCTGGGCGCGGCACCCGCCCCACACCACGGCAGCGTCAGCGCGCGGCTGGCGCGCAATGTTGCATCGCGCACTGGCCGCGAGGATTTTGTGCCGGTGCGGCTGGTCGAGCGCGACGGCGCGCTGTGGGCCGAGCCGGTGTTCGGCAAATCAAACCTAATCTACACCATGGCGCACGCCGACGGCCTGCTGCGCGTGCCGCTCGATCTGGCGGGTCTGTACGCCGACGAAATGGTGAACATCAGGGTTTTTTGAAAATCACCACAGAGGCGCAGAGGACGCAGAGACCTATCGTTTGTGTTTGACCACCTCGGTGTTCTCTGTGCCTCTGTGGTAAGGAAATAAGGAAGTCTGATGCCCCGACGCTACTACCTCGAAGATCTCGCGCTCGATGAGGCGCACGCGCGCTTTCGCGCCGCGCTTGAGCGCGCTGGTGGCGTCGCCGCGCTGCCCGCCGAGACGGTCGGCCTGCCCGATGCGCTGGGCCGCGTCACGGCCGAGCCGATCTGGGCCAAGCTTTCGTCGCCGCACTACCATGCCGCCGCGATGGATGGCATTGCCGTGCGCGCCGCCGACACCGCCGGCGCAACCGAAAGCAGCCCGCTGCGGCTCGCACTCGGCGCACAGGCCATCTGGGTCGATACGGGCGACCCGCTGCCGCCGCACGCCGACGCGGTGATCATGGCCGAGCACGTGCAGGATTTTGGCGACACGGTGGAAATCATGGCGGCGGTGGCGCCGTGGCAGCATGTGCGCCCGCTGGGCGAAGATATTGTGGCGACCGAGCTGGTGCTGCCGGCCAACCATCGCCTGCGCCCGGTCGATCTGGGCGCGCTGGCGGCAGCCGGCCATAGCAGCGTGGCGGTGCGCCGCCGCCCGCGCGTTGCGATTATCCCAACCGGCACCGAGTTGATCCGCATCGACGATGTGGCAACAGCCCCGCGCCCCGGCGACATCATCGAGTTCAACTCGCTCATTCTGGCCGGGCAGGTGAGCGAGTGGGGCGCGCTGCCTACGCGCCTGCCGCCCGTGCCCGACCGGCGCGAGCTGCTTCAGGCAGCGATTGCGGGCGCGCTCCATGCGCACGATGTGGTGGTGGTGAACGCCGGATCGTCGGCTGGCTCGGAGGACTACACCGCCGCCGTGATTGCCGAGCTGGGCGAAGTTGCGGTTCACGGCGCGGCCATCCGCCCCGGCCACCCGGTCATTCTGGGCACGGCCAGCGCACGGCCGGTGCTGGGCCTGCCAGGCTACCCAGTGTCGGCGGCGCTCACGGCCGAGCTGTTTCTGCGCCCGCTGCTCTATCAGCTTCAGGGCCAGCTGCCGCCCAGCCGCCCATCCATGCCGGCAGTGTTTAGTCGCAAGCTGCTTTCGCCCATGGGCGAAGACGAGTTCATCCGCGTGACGCTTGGCGCGGTCGACGACCGGGTGATCGCAACGCCGCTGACACGCGGCGCGGGCGTGGTGATGTCGCTGGTGCGGGCCGACGGCATTGTGCAGGTGCCGCGCTTCTCCGAGGGTTTGCACGCTGGCGCGGAGGTGCAGGCCGAATTGCTGCGCGACCCGGCCGAAATCGCCAGCACCATTGTCGCAATTGGCAGCCACGACCTCGCGCTCGATCTGCTGGCCGGCCATATTCGCCAGTTTGCGCCGGGCACGCGCCTCGCTTCCGCAAATGTCGGCAGTATGGGTGGCCTGCTGGCGCTGAAGCGGCGCGACGCGCACCTGGCCGGCACGCACCTGCTCGACGAGGCCAGCGGCGAGTATAACCACGCCTTCCTCAGGCAGCTGCTTCCCGACGACGATATTGTGCTGGTCAATCTGGTGTATCGCGACCAGGGCTTTATTGTGCCGCCCGGTAACCCGCGCTCGCTCGCCACCCTGGCCGACCTGGCGCAGCCCGGTTTGCGCTTTGTGAACCGCCAGCGCGGCTCGGGCACACGCGTGCTGCTCGATTACCACCTGAAGCGCATGGGCATCGCGCCCGAGCAGATCAGCGGCTACGAGCGCGAGGAATTCACGCACATGGCCGTGGCGGCAGCCATTCTGGGCGGCGCGGCCGACGCTGGGCTGGGCATTCTGGCGGCGGCGCAGGCGCTGGGCCTGGCCTTTGTGCCGCTGTTTCAGGAGCGCTACGACCTGGCGATTCCGCGCCGCCACTGGGAAGGCGCGCTGCTGGCCCCGCTGCGCCACGCGCTTGCCAGCGACGACTACCGCGCGGCGGTGATGGCGCTGGGCGGCTACGATGTGCGCGATATGGGGCGCGAGATGTGAGGCGCAGGCTGTGAAAACGAGCTACACGCTATAAAAGAGCGTAGTGCGTAGTGCGTAGAATGCCATTCTACGCACTACGCACCACGCACTAGCCGACAGGCATATTCTTAAATCAGTGCTTCCCGCCCTTCCCTATCCCCTATTGCTGCGACATCCCCACAATTGCCAGCGCCACTGCGCCAAAAATCGCGCAGCAGCCCAGCAGCAGCACCACCAGCGGTATCGCGATCACGCCTGCCGCCTTGCCGGGGCTAAGGTTCATGCCCGACTGCACGCTTAGCCAGCTCAGGTAAATGTTATACAGCCCAACGATCAGCCCGATGATGCCGCCAATCGCCGCGACCGGCCCAATCGCAATCACGCCGATCAGCGCGCGGATGACCGCAATTGGTGCCCAGAACAGCGCAATATCGTAGGCCAGCTCGCCAAACGCGCCGGTGCCGCCAAACAGCCGCCCCAGCAGGTAGACCAGCCCGGTCCAGACAAAAAACGCCAGCAGCGTGAAGATTAGCCCGCCAATGATCGCGCCCGTCGCGCTTTGCCCGCCCATCATGGTCGTCGCGAAAGCCGGCAGCGGCTCGCCATTCAGCCGATCCTGCAAGTCGCGCATCTGCTGTTCGAGGTAGGGCCGGTTGAGCAGAAAACTGATTACACCCAAAATGGCGGCGATGACCGTGCTGATGGCGATATAAATCGTAGCCCAGCCCAGGTCGTTGCGCTCGTATTCTTCAAACGTAGCAACCGAGGGCCGCAGCAGAATCGCGCGGCTGGCGTTCAGCATTTGCTGAAACATTGTTTTCTCCTTTCGCTATCACACCGCTTCCACCCCATAATACGCGCCGCGCTGCCAGGAGTTGCAGAACTGCAGCCAGAACCAAGAACCGAGAACCAGGAACCGGCTGCGAATCTTCGTGCCTTCGTGTCTTCGTGGTGAAAGAAAAACGCACGTATAACCTGCACGCCTTTTACGCTGGCTTGCCCGCGCGATATTCCTGCAATTCGGCAATGCGCGCCTTGCTCATGGCGTCGAGCGTGGCGTGCCAGCCGTCGCGGTAGGCGTTCAGCGTGTCGACCAGTACCTCGGTGGCGGCAAGGTTGCGGAACCATTTGCGATTCGCCGGCACGACATACCAGGGCGCGATTTCGGTGCTGCAGCGCTCCAGCGCGTCCTCATACGCTCGCTGATAATCGTCCCAATGCTCGCGCTCGCGCCAGTCGCCGGCCGAAAGCTTCCACGCCTTGGTGACATCCTGCTCGCGTTCGCGCAGCCGTTCTTCCTGCTCGTCCTTGCTGATATGCAGAAACAGCTTGACGATAATCGTGCCAGTGGCGGCCAGCAGCGCCTCGAACTGGTTGATCTGCTCGTAGCGCGCCTGCCAGATTTCTTTCGGCGCAAGGTCGTGCACGCGCACCACCAGCACGTCTTCGTAGTGCGAGCGGTTGAACACGCCGAAATCGCCCTTGCGCGGCGCAACCTTGTGCACGCGCCACAGGAAATCGTGCGCAAGCTCTTCTTCGGTGGGCACTTTGAACGACTCGACACGCACGCCCTGCGGGTTCAGGTTCAGCAGCACATTGCGAATGGTGCCGTCCTTGCCGCTGGTGTCCATGCCTTGCAGCACCAGCAGCACGCTGTGCTTGCCGGCGGCGTAGAGTTCTTCCTGAATCACATCCAGCTCGGCATTGAGCTTGGCGAAGCGCGCCAGCCCTTCTTCCTTGTCCATGCCGCCATTATCGTCGGGCGCAATTTTGCCAAGCGCGACCTTGCTGCCGGGCGCGACTTTGTGAGCATAGGGCATAGTTCCTCCTTTATTCTCAGAAGTATGCAGTCGGCAGTATGCAGTCGCCGCACTGCCAGCTGCATACTGCCGACTGCATACTGCCAGCTGCAAACTGTTACAACGTGCTCAATAGCTCGCCCACGCGCAGGATCTCGTCCTCAGTGTTGTAGAAGTGCGGCGCAATGCGTATGCCCTTGCCGCGTGGAATACAGATGATGCCCGCCGCTTCGAGCTTCGCGCTGGCGGCGGCCGGGTCGGGCACAAGCGGGATGACAATGCCCGAGCGGTGCTCGGGGGCGGCGCTGGCCGAAAGCGTGAAGCCGCGCTCCTGCAAATCGCCAATTGCCACGCCCGCCAGCATGAGCACGCGCTCGGCCACACGCTCGATGCCGATTTCCTGCAACAATGCCAGGCTGGCGCGCAGACCAACCTGCCCCAGCGCATTTGCCGAGCCAAGGTTGAAACGCTCAGCCGTCGGCAAGAGCGTGAAGTTGTAGTCGAGAAAGTTCATGGCGTCGACGGTGCTGCCCGCGCCGACATAGGGGCCGGCGCCCAGCTCGCCCATCAGCTCGCTGCGCACATACAGAAAGCCCGCGCCAATCGGCCCAAGCAGCCACTTCTGCGAGCCCGCCGCCAGAAAATCGACCTGCGCTTCCTGCACGTCGAAGGGCAGTGCGCCAAGCGACTGAATGCCATCGACCACGAAATAGATGCCGCGCTGCTTGCACAGCTTACCCACCGCCACAAGGTCGTTGCGGAAGCCGGTGGCGAACACAACCGTGCTCATTGCAATCACGCGCGTGTGGTTGTCGATGCGCGACTCAAGCAGGTTCAGGTCGAGCCCGCCGTCCTTCTGCGGCACGAACTTGGTGAGCACGCCCCGGTGCGCCAGGTTCATCCAGGGGTAGATATTGGCCGGGTAATCGCCTTCCAGCACCAGCACATTGTCGCCCGCGCGCAGCGGCAGGCTCAGCGCGGCGGTGTTGATGCCGGTGGCGGTGTTTGGCATCAGCACAATCTCGTCGGCCGAGCGCGCATTCACCAGGGTCGCAAAGCGCTGGCGCAGATCCGTTTGCATCGCGCCCATGGCCGGGCGATACTCGCTGATCGACTGGGTGGCGCACAGCTCGTTGAAGGCCTGCATCTCGGCCACGGCGCGCGTGTTTAGCGGCGAAACACCGGCATGGTTGAAGAAGGCCAGCCGCTTGGCGATCGGGAACAGCTCGCGGTAGGGGGTTGGGTCGAGCATGGTCGTTCCTTTCCATAGCCAGAGGAAGCGGCAGGGAGTGTAACGCCAGCCGCATTGGCGCGACTATTCAGCTATAATTGGCACGCTTTGGAACGCCAATCATACCACAAGAACTGTGAGCACGAACCATGAACGACCTTGCCGGCCAGCGCGCCGCAAAAGACCATTACTTCAAGCACAGCCCCGAATCGCCCATCCCGCGCCACGAGCGCGCCGACTTTGCCGGCCTGCACTACTACCCCGAAAACGAGGCGTTGCGCCTGGTGGTGCGCCCTGAAGAGTTCGATCCAAAAGAAGCCATCCAGATGCTCACCAGCACGGGCGGCGAGCAGGTCTACCAGCGCTGGGGGCGCTTCGCCTTCGAGAGCGAGGGCCAGCCAGCAGGGCTGACGGTTTACTATGCGACGTGGGGCGGCTACTTCGTGCCCTTTGTCGACGCCACCAGCGGGCGCGAGACCTATGGCGCGGGGCGCTACCTCGAACTGGAAGAGCTGGGCGACGGCAGCTTTCTGGCGGATTTCAACCTGGCCTACAACCCCTACTGCGCCTACAACGACCGCTACAGCTGCCCGATCCCACCGGCAGAAAATCGTGTGGTCGCGCCCATCCGCGCGGGCGAAATGGCGTATGGGGCGGGGCATTAGCGGCCTGCCTTCGCAGACTATCTGGGCGGGTTGTCTGGGCGGGTTGTCTGGGCGGACCTGCGTGTCCGCCCGCCCTTTGCTTGTGCCGCAAGCAATACCAACCCAAACGCAGCTTGCTCAGGCCGCACGGCCGCTGGGGCTCGCGCCGCCCCAGCACCCCGCGTCGGGGCTATCGCCCCGAACCCCGAATTTGATGCAATCTTGTGTTTAGCGCTTGGCGCGCATGCCTCTGTTGTGCTCTACGCTGGCAGCTTTTGAATAAGCAGTACCAACCCAAACGCAGCTTGCTCAGGCCGCACGGCCGCTGGGGCTCGCGCCGCCCCAGCACCCCGCGTCGGGGCTATCGCCCCGAACCCCGAATTTGATGTGATTGGCAAAGCGAATACTGTTTGTCATGCCTCAGTTGTGCCATAAAGCTGGCAACTGTTGAATGAAGCTGTGCTAGCTTTGTATGCAGCTTCTGCATTCATCGTCCGATGCCTTGCCTGCATCCACAACGGAGGCATGACCGTAAAACATTTCGCTCATTTCCCACGCTCTTTTTGGGGTCTGGGGCAAGGCCCCAGCGGCGAGGTGCAGGAGGCTGGCGGCAGCCTCTTGCCGCGGAGCGCGAGGGCGCGTAGCCCTCGCAAAGGCGTGGGGCAGTGGGGCACGACCGATTTCGGACGTAGTACCGAACCCGATACGGCAGGGATTTCAACCCTCACCCGACGCGAACGCCGGGTGCGACGTGAACCATAGCCGATGTGGGGCAATCGAGAGCAGTTTCAACCCTCACCCGACGCGAACGCCGGGTGCGACGTTTGACCTGGCGCGCACCTCGGGCGCGGCCGATGTTTCAACCCTCACCCGACGCGAACGCCGGGTGCGACGACGATGCGGCGGCGGGCATCACGTGGACAGGCGTGTTTCAACCCTCACCCGACGCGAACGCCGGGTGCGACTTGTGGTTCCTTCGCCGTTGGGCCGGGGCGCTCACTGGTTTCAACCCTCACCCGACGCGAACGCCGGGTGCGACGCGCTCAGAGCGACCCCGCTGGCGGCCGCACCCTTGTTTCAACCCTCACCCGACGCGAACGCCGGGTGCGACTAGAAGTCGGTGATCAGCGCCATGAGTGCCTGGTTGTTTCAACCCTCACCCGACGCGAACGCCGGGTGCGACGCGCTCAGAGCGACCCCGCTGGCGGCCGCACCCTTGTTTCAACCCTCACCCGACGCGAACGCCGGGTGCGACATAGCCCGACGAGCACGCCGATTCGCGGCACGCCGTTTCAACCCTCACCCGACGCGAACGCCGGGTGCGACGCGCTCAGAGCGACCCCGCTGGCGGCCGCACCCTTGTTTCAACCCTCACCCGACGCGAACGCCGGGTGCGACAATCGGGTCGCCGTTCAGGCGCACGCGCCAGATCGTGTTTCAACCCTCACCCGACGCGAACGCCGGGTGCGACGCTATCGCGGCGTGGCTCCCCTGTGGACGGATCTGTTTCAACCCTCACCCGACGCGAACGCCGGGTGCGACATAGCCCGACGAGCACGCCGATTCGCGGCACGCCGTTTCAACCCTCACCCGACGCGAACGCCGGGTGCGACGCAACATTGCGGGCGCGCTGCGCAAAGGACTGCTGTTTCAACCCTCACCCGACGCGAACGCCGGGTGCGACCTGCGGCCACATACCGCAGCGAGTCCATATAGTGAGTTTCAACCCTCACCCGACGCGAACGCCGGGTGCGACTGTGCCGGTGGCACAATATCTGCTAGTAGGGTTGGTAGTTTCAACCCTCACCCGACGCGAACGCCGGGTGCGACGCGCGCCTGGCAGCGCAAACGTGCCAAGAAATTGTTTCAACCCTCACCCGACGCGAACGCCGGGTGCGACGCCGTCGCAGCCGTCGCGCCATACACCATGACCTCGTTTCAACCCTCACCCGACGCGAACGCCGGGTGCGACGACGACGCTGAATGGCTTCCCATACTTGCAATGTGTTTCAACCCTCACCCGACGCGAACGCCGGGTGCGACGACACGAACAACCAGATTTATATTGCCCCCAACAAGTTTCAACCCTCACCCGACGCGAACGCCGGGTGCGACGACGGTTAGGACAGAATACGTTCAATAGCGTCATTGTGTTTCAACCCTCACCCGACGCGAACGCCGGGTGCGACGCGCAGCCACGCCTGCACGCTTCGCACGACCTGCCAGTTTCAACCCTCACCCGACGCGAACGCCGGGTGCGACGCTATGCCGCAGCCTGACATTGCAGCACTCATTGTTTCAACCCTCACCCGACGCGAACGCCGGGTGCGACATCTGACCTACTACACCAGCGACAAAGTGCATCTGTTTCAACCCTCACCCGACGCGAACGCCGGGTGCGACATAAGCAAGGCATCAACGGCATCGAGTGGGTAAACGTTTCAACCCTCACCCGACGCGAACGCCGGGTGCGACGCGGCGCGCAGGTCGGCATTGATGCCACCTACGCGTTTCAACCCTCACCCGACGCGAACGCCGGGTGCGACCACGCGGCGGGTGCGTGTTTGCGGCGGCAGTGGTGGTTTCAACCCTCACCCGACGCGAACGCCGGGTGCGACATTGCGCGGCGTGTAGCGCCAATCGGGATAGTATGCGTTTCAACCCTCACCCGACGCGAACGCCGGGTGCGACTGCGCCAAGCAGCGCCAGTGAGCCATTTTCAGTGAGTTTCAACCCTCACCCGACGCGAACGCCGGGTGCGACTGGTGTCGGCATCCTCGACAATCGCCACATTATTGTTTCAACCCTCACCCGACGCGAACGCCGGGTGCGACTAACTACTAACTAGCGCCAAAGATTACTATTCGCTGTTTCAACCCTCACCCGACGCGAACGCCGGGTGCGACGCAGCACGGGCGCAGGAGCTTGCCGACCAATGGCAGTTTCAACCCTCACCCGACGCGAACGCCGGGTGCGACCGGCGGCGATCCGTGGTGGGCGGAGTTTGCCGATGTTTCAACCCTCACCCGACGCGAACGCCGGGTGCGACGCCAGTGAGCGGGATCGGCGACATCCATGTGCAGGTTTCAACCCTCACCCGACGCGAACGCCGGGTGCGACGCTGGCAACGTCGGCAGCGGTGATACTGCCGGTAGTTTCAACCCTCACCCGACGCGAACGCCGGGTGCGACGCCATCACCGGGCGCCAGCTGCGGCGCTGCCAGCGTGTTTCAACCCTCACCCGACGCGAACGCCGGGTGCGACCCTGCGCCTGATCTGGCTTGAGCGATTGCAGGATGTGTTTCAACCCTCACCCGACGCGAACGCCGGGTGCGACCCAAAGGCCGGCGATCGTCGGCGTCACATCGGCATGGTTTCAACCCTCACCCGACGCGAACGCCGGGTGCGACCCTCGACCATGGCCGAGGGGTTTGTGTCGGACATTCGGTTTCAACCCTCACCCGACGCGAACGCCGGGTGCGACTTGGGCGCGGTCATCGTCGGAACGACCGGGCGGAGTTTCAACCCTCACCCGACGCGAACGCCGGGTGCGACATTATCCCGATCGCCGCTGTGGCCTTTGATATGCGTGTTTCAACCCTCACCCGACGCGAACGCCGGGTGCGACACCGCATGCTCGCCACGACATGCCCATCAAAATGGAGGTTTCAACCCTCACCCGACGCGAACGCCGGGTGCGACGCTGACGAGTGACGGTGCTACTCTGCGCAAGCGAGTTTCAACCCTCACCCGACGCGAACGCCGGGTGCGACGGGTGGTGGGGTCACAGCGAACCCACCGACATTCATGTTTCAACCCTCACCCGACGCGAACGCCGGGTGCGACTTGAGGCCCTTGCCGCTGCCAAGGAGAGCGTCCTGAGTTTCAACCCTCACCCGACGCGAACGCCGGGTGCGACGATCAAGCGCGCGATGGCGTTCCCAGACGACTATGTTTCAACCCTCACCCGACGCGAACGCCGGGTGCGACCATCGCGCACACTATGGCGTATCATCAGTGTCAAGTTTCAACCCTCACCCGACGCGAACGCCGGGTGCGACCCGCTCGATACGTTAGATGGAGCACACCGCATACGAGTTTCAACCCTCACCCGACGCGAACGCCGGGTGCGACCATCATGCGTTCCTACTACGCGTCATCTTCGTTGAGGGTTTCAACCCTCACCCGACGCGAACGCCGGGTGCGACATCCAGACATGCTCCACCCCGGCGGATTGCACGGGTTTCAACCCTCACCCGACGCGAACGCCGGGTGCGACCTGAACGACAGGTAGAGCCGACCCTGCATATCGTTGTTTCAACCCTCACCCGACGCGAACGCCGGGTGCGACTTGTCGATATAGAGGTTTGTGAGATGATCGTGACTGTTTCAACCCTCACCCGACGCGAACGCCGGGTGCGACGCGGCCATACGATTCGTCAGGATCGCGCCACAGGTGTTTCAACCCTCACCCGACGCGAACGCCGGGTGCGACACCGATGGCCGCAATGGCTGCCTGCAGCGCTGCCTGGTTTCAACCCTCACCCGACGCGAACGCCGGGTGCGACCTATATAATAACGTCATTGAAGCAAGCGCACTGACTGTTTCAACCCTCACCCGACGCGAACGCCGGGTGCGACGGCCCTAAATAGCCGATTCGGCTGCCTGATGGGCCTTATCAGGCTGGTACTGGTGGCCGATTGTGTGTGTTTTTGCCCTTGCCAAAGCCTAATACCTCTCACTTTCTCGCCCATTCTTGCGAATTATGTCGTTACACTGCGCGAAACTCCCACGTATCGGCCGATCGCTTCGGGTTCGCGCGCCACACCTACTAAATATAGGGCGCGTGGTTATACTATCAGCGGATCATGCTGATCGTGCAGCAATGGCCGCCCCAGCACCTGCACATGGCGCTCGCGCGGCTCTTGCAGGCGGTAGATGCGTAAACTATCGGCGGCTGCGTCGATCTCTTGTTCGAGCTGGTGCTTCAGTAATACCAGCTGAGCAGCATCGACAACGCATTCGAACACCGAGAATTGTACGCGCTGGCCAAAGCGCTCGCATACTTTTGCCACGCGCCGCAGCCGCCGCCGGCCTTCGGCGCTTTCGGTATTCACATCGTAGGTTACAAGTATTTCCATCAGCGTGCCAGGTATGGCGGGTAGGCGTCGAGGTCGCCGCGCAGGTAGCGTGCCAGCAGGCGGGCCTGGATGTATGGTACGAGCCCAAGCGGTAGCTTCTGATCGAGCATACGGTGTTGCACCTCTTCTTCTTTGCGTTGCTGGTACGCTTGTAATACGACCTTACGCCCTTCGTCGTTGAGGTGAACGGCGCCGCCGGGCAGATCGGCGAAGTGTTCGGCTTGCAGCTGCTTGCGGTTGATCAGTGTGAGCGCCAGGCGGTCGGCGATGATCGGCCGAAACTCTTCCATCAGGTCGAGCGCAAGGGCCGGCCGGCCGGGGCGCAGGGCGTGCAAAAAGCCAACTTGTGGGTCGAGCCCAACGCTTTCGAGGCCAGCGGAACACTCGCCGCGCAGCAGCGCATAGAGAAACGATAGGACGGCATTCACGCGGTCGCGCGGCGGCCGGCGCGTGCGCCCATCCATGGCGAATTTGTCCTGGTCGGCGCGCACATGGTGGCCAAACACCCCAAAATAGGTGCGCGCAGCGTCGCCTTCGGCACCGCGCAGCTCGTCGAGCGTGCGGCACGTACCAAGCTGAAGCAGTATTTCCCCAATGCGGGCGGCGGCAGCCGCTAATGCTGTGCGCGCTGGTTCGTTGTGCGCCTCGCGTGCGCCGCGCAGCACAATCTGGCGGCTGTTCTGCAACTTCGCTGCGACGATCTGGCGGGCAATGCCCAGCGTGCGTTTGCTATCGGAAAGCGCAAGGTGCTGCGCGCGACGCAGCAATACATTGCCGCGTGCCGGGCCTTCGACGCGCGCCTTAAAGCGCCCAGTGCTGCTGAGCCACACCAGGTTGCGGCCATCTTCGGCGCAGCGCTGGATGAGAAATGGTGTGATTGTGACGCGGCCAAAAACCACGATGCCGCTCAGGCGCAGCAATGGCAACCGCAGGCGTGTTTCGCGCTCGACCGAGATTTTAACGGTGTCGTGCTCAAGGTTCAGCACCGCACCTTGGGTTTGGACGTAGAGGGTATTGAGTAGTTCGCGCATAGTCGCACTGTTCCTTCTGAGTTAGGACTTTCGCTTATTAGCATTTGCCTGCGGCAGCATGGTACTTTCTAATCTTTCTTGGTGATTTTTTTGCGCTGCGCGCAAAAAAATCACCAAGAAAATAAACAACCGCTTGGGTAAGCGAAAGTCCTATGAGTATTGGGCAATTTCGTGTGCAGAAAGGAATATGGGCCTGCAAAACTCGATTCGCAGAGTGGTCGATTTCAAGACCTTGGCATACGCATACTGGCTTGGCAACTTGGTTGTGATGGCTAAGCCGGGCGGCCGCATTGTTCCGGGTGTTGCCAGGCCGGCTATGGCTCGAACAAGGCGCGGTTCAAGGCTCGCAAGCGCCCTTGCTGTGCAACAACATCGGGCAGGCAGGCGTGGATGAGCGAACAATTTGGGCAGCGCTCGTCGTTTGGTGCGTCGGGCAGCTGCTGCGAACGATGCATTGCCCGAATGGCGGTAATCAGCTCCAGCGTTCGCTCGCGCAGCGCTTCATCAAAGACAACCTCATGCCGCCGGCGGGTTGCCCCATAGTACACTGCCCCACGCGGCACCGGCACGCCCAGCATTTCTTCCAGGCAAAGGGCCTGCGCGCACAACTGGATGTCGGTATGCTCGCCCTTGCGCCGCCCAACTTTGTATTCCACCGGGTAGGGCACACCATTGTGCCATTCCACGGCGTCGGCCTTGCCGCGCAGGCCATAGCGCTCGGACCAGAGCGGAATGCCGCGCTGGGTGGCAACGCCGCGATTGGCTTCGGCGTCGCCACTATCTACCCGTTCGTGCATAAGCTTGCCGCGCATGGTATACAGGTTCTCGTCGTAGGTTTGCTCGACATGGATGAGCGCACATTGGCGCGGGCAGTAGCTGTAGTGTTCCAGCGCCGAAATCAATACGTCGCTCTCGTCGGCATCGCCGCCCGCGCTAATTAGCTGCTCGTCGCTCATTTACCCCTCCACCAGCCGCGTGAGCGTCACCCCGTTCGGCATATCGGCGTCATTCACGTTCACACTGTAATCGCGGAACGAGCGCGGGGCGATCACGTTGTCGTGCTTCTTCGCTGCTACGCGCTCCAGCAGCTTATGCGCCGGCGCATTGCCCAGGCTCGATTCGTGGGTGAAGATATACAGCCCCCGGCAGGCCATCATCCCGCGCGAGGCCGAGCGATCCAGATCCCACATCATCTGCAATGCCGTCCAGAATAGCGCTAGGTCGTCGCTGGCCGCGCCCGTCTGCCTGGCGAAGTGCGGGTTGAAGAAGCCATGCGCGCGGTACAGGCCGTAGGGCACCAGCGACTTGCGGCCCATTTCGGTTTGCTTGCCGCTTTTGCCCTCGCCCGTATCTTCCGACACAATCACCTTGGCGTCTTCTTCTTTGGTTACGGCAACGCGCGTGATCGAAATATCGAGCGGCACCACTGCATCGGCCGAACGAGCAAAGGTAAGCTGAATCGGGCCGCGCACCTGGCCGCAGTTGACACCCGTGGTCATCACCGCGCCAAACATGCGAATATCGTAGAAGTTTTGGCACATCCAGGCCCGCGCGCGCTCGACATCGTCCTTATTCTGCTTGGTGCCGCTCGATTTCATATCGAGCGCTTCATATGCGCGCCGGTGAATGGCGTTGAGTGCATCGCCGCCGCTTTGTACATAGATTTTGAAGCGCCCTTCGTCACCCTGGGCCACATCGACAAAGTCGCGCACCTTGCGCTTAAGCGCCACATCGGTAACGAGCCCTTGCATCGTTTCGGGGTCGACGCGGGGCAAATTGCCGGCGTCGGGGTCGCCATTGGGGTTGCCGTCGGTCACATCGAACAGCAGCACAAAATCGTGGCGGCGCTCGGTATCGGTGTGCATGGCGGTGGTGGTCGTCATTGGGATGCTCCTTTGTTCTTACAAATAATAGATTCGGAACACTGGTTTATTCGGCGGCCTCGGTCTGCCCGGCGCGTTTGCGCTCGGCGGCGGCTTTGGCCTCGGCGCGGGCGTGGGCGCGCTGATGGTAGTAGCCCAGCGAGAACAAGCCTTGCTCTTCGAGCGTAAGCGTGCGCGGGAAGCTTTGAATACTGCTGCTCACCTCTTCCATGCGGCGTTGCAGGGCACGGTATGCGTTCGGGTTGTCGCGTTCGAGCTTGCCAAGGTGCGGCTGCGCGCCACGCATCAAGCGCCCGAACACCGAAGCCGGGGCGGACGATGCCGTGCCAAAGAAGCGATCGACAATGGTTGCCTTTGCGCCAGGAATGGCAGCGCGCTGGATGTCTTCCAGCACTGCGAGCAAACGCCCGCAGAGATACGCCGGGCTGGTGTTGGCAGAGTCGAGCTGCGTCATGCGATCTTCCTCCTGTGCTGATTGATGGCTGGCGAATACAAGCTTGATCAGGGCGGCGCGCTGCGCTGTTACGGCTTGTTCGGCGCGGTTGCGGCGCACCGCCTGGTAGAGCATGCCCCACGGCAAGGGCGTACCGCGCAGCGCGGCATTGAGCAGGGCTTGCGGGGTGCTTGGCAGAATATCTTTTGCTTCGCGTACGGTGGCAACGGCAAGCTGGAACATCCCAAGCGGGCGCATCTCTGCGCCGTAGGCATCGACGATCTGCTGCCAGGCAAACCAGCGGCGCAAATTGGCCTGCACCTCGCCAACCGTTGTGTCGATCCAGTCGCGCACAACTACCCGCGCGCCACTGCCCGAAAGCGACGTGGCGTAGAAGGCGGTTTCGTCGATTGTGGCGCTTTGCTTGCCGCTGCGCGCCGATTCAAACAGCAAGCGCACGCTCTCGGGCTCGGGCTTGTCGAGCAGTGCCATCAGATCGAAGCCGGTATCTTCGCGCGTCCAGTAGATGAATATTGCGCCACCCATAACAAGACTGTTTTGTCTGCTGCGGGCTAGGGTGTTCAGTGCATTAGCGTAGCTTGCCGCACAATCACGGCAGGTTGGCGCAATCAGCGATTGTTCCATGCCATACGAATAAAAGGCTTCTTTATTAGCGGTAACAATGGCAAGCTGTTTGTCTGCCACTGCACGCGGCAGCTTGATCGGGACGGGATGTACACGCGCAATCGGCTTGTACTCGCCGCAGATCAAGCATTGCCCCTGAACACCCTCATCTTCCTGTGAAAGCCACGACACAATCAGCTCAGGTGTGAGCTGAGCCAGGCCTCTTTGCCCAAGCTGCGGGGCCACAGCGAGCCAGAACTGGCGTACGGAAGGTAAATCGACGAGGCGCAGGCCATCAACGGCGAAGGTGACGAACTCATTGGCCTGCAAATCTTGTGGAAGCTCTAATGGTTGATTCGATAGATTGCGCAGCAACGATGCTACAGACTGAATGCGCCAGTCGTTTGTTGATTGCACACATGCTTCAACAAGTGCAACGAAATCGGCGTGGCGTTTCTGTGCGCGCTCGGGATTGTCAGCCGCAAAACCAAGTGCAATTTCAGCTTTGTCGGCCAGTAATTGCGGCTTGATATTCGTACCAGAACGCTTTAAGAAAGGAACATTGAATCGTTTACCCGGATCGCGCTTGCTGGTGCCTCCCGAGGTTCGAATAAACGATGCATGGCAGCTTGAGCTATCGATATCAATGATCCAGGGAATTGCTTGCGACGAATATTCTGCTGGCATTTCTTCTTCGTCGTCGTCGGGTTGAATGCGCGGGCTATACTCCTTCAATCGCTTGAGCAGCATGGCTACGCTCCTCCTTGTGGCACATGCAGCACACCGCGCTCGATGCGCGCATCGAAAAAGCGTGGCACGCCGCGCCCGGATGAGCCTGGCGCGTAAGCCAGGTCGAGCAGCATCGGGCCAAGCTCGTCGCTCAGATCGATTGTTTGCTCGCTGCCATCGGGCTCGGCAAAGCTGGCGCTAAACTCACGGCAACCAAGGAAGGGTGTTGCGAAGCAGCGGCCATCGCGCACGCGGCGGCGAAATTGATCGCGGTATTTGGCCGGGTCGGCGTCGGCGTGTGGCTTCAGCGCAATCTGCGCCGTGATGATATAGGCAACATCGCGCAGGCCAAGCGTGTGGCGCTGTGCCCGGTCGGTGGTGGCATCGTAGCCGCCCGCGCCTGTGGTCTGCCAGCTGTGTGCAGCCCGGTCGCTTTGGCGCGAATTGACCTCGTTGCGCAAAATCGATGCATAGCGAATCGGCCGCAGCACGCGAATTTCTTGCACATGCCAGCGAAATTCCGGCTTCCAGAACACCGCTTCAAGCACACCCCGCGCGGCTGAAGGTGTCATCACTGGGTAGCTCACACGCTCGACTTTCATCTCGGGGCGGGTGAAGCAGGCCAAATCGCCCCAGACTTTGAGGGTTAAAGGGACGCTGCTGTAACTCATGGCACCTCCTGTAAACATTGGTATCGGGCTACACAACCAGCTTTTCCAGGTCAAGATCATCGGCGCGCAGGCCACGCAAAGCATCGTATTTGCCGTGCCAAATGCCAACACCCGGCAGTGCATCGGGCACAATTTCGCCAATCAGGCCACGCTGCCGGCTGCGCGCAGCCTCGCGGCTGCGCAGCGACACCATGAATGGGCGCAAGCGCCGCAGAATGTACCGTGCCTGGGCCGGGTCGCGGCGGATCTGTGCGATCCACTGCTGCACCTGATTCTGCTGGCTTTCGTCGCCATACGGCACAATCACGTCCTCGGTGTCGTCGTCGATCATGCGAAACTGGCGGGCAACTTCGGAATAGTTGAGCTGGGCGCGCAGCTTTTGAATGCCGTCGCGGTCGGTATTCACGGTGTCGAACAGTTGCCAGAAATAGCGCGCCGGCACAGCAGGGTCATCAACGTCGAGCGTGCCAGTGCCAAGCAGTTTTCCGGTTATGCCAACGCCAGTGCGATATGCCCCATACGGTGTGCTGCCCTCGGCGGGCCGCACAATCACCACGCGGCCTTGGGCTTGCTTGCCTTCACGGTTGCAGCGCCCGGCCGCCTGAATAATGCTGTCGAGCGGGCCAAGTGCGCGCAGCACAAACGGGAAATCGAGATCGACGCCGGCTTCGATCACCTGTGTGGAAATCAAACGGCATGGCTCCCCGGCGCTTAGGCGTCGCTTTATTTCCTTGATGACAGCCCGCCGGTGTGCGCCACACAGGAGTGTTGAAAGATGCAGCGCGGTTGGGTCGCCAAGCGCATCCAGCAGCGCCAGGGCATCGCGCTTGGTATTCAGCACGGCCAGCGCCCGTGGCTCGGCGCGCAGCAGGCCAGCAATTTCTTCCCACGCCATTGCTTCTTTGGTTCGCCAATCGTAGTGTACACGGCGCAGCGCATCAAACCATTGCTTTGGCTCGGGTACGATTTCGCGCGGCTGAAGATCTCGAACCAGCGGAATGGCCTCGAATGCCGGCTGAGTGGCGGTAGAAAGCACCACCGTCGCGCCATAGTTCGCGCACAGCTCGCGCAACCCATCCAGAATTGGCGTGAGCAGGTGCGCCGGCAATGCCTGGGCTTCGTCAAGAATGATCACACTGTTCGCCAAACGATGGAGCTTGCGGCATGGGCTGGTGCCACTGGCAAACAGGCTTTGAAAGAGCTGCACCGTGGTGGTTACCACAATTGGCGCGTCCCAATTTTCGGCGGCAAGCCGCGCCCACTGCTGGCTAGGCGTAAAGTCGTTTGTGTCGCTATTGCTGTGCTGCGCGCTGCTATGGTGTTCGAGCACAATTGGTGTTTCATCGTCGCTCAGGCCAAAAATAGCGCGATAGCTGTCGGCGGTCTGCTCGGTGATACTAATGAATGGCACTGCCACAATCACGCGCCGCATGCCGTGGGCCAATGCGTGACGCAGCGCAAATGCCATGCCCGAGCGTGTTTTGCCCCCGCCGGTTGGCACCGTCAGGCGGAACCAGCCGCGCGGTAATGATGCTGCGGCCAGGCACGCTTCGTAGATCGCGTGGCGCGCCTGGTTGACGAGGCTGGGGTTCTGCCCGCTGTTCATGTTCTGGTGTGCTTCCAGTCTTGCCCACAAATCGGCTACCGAAACCAAACTGCCGCGCTGGGCTGCTTTACGTTTATTGAAATGCTCCTCGGTATCGAGAAAATCGGCATCAACCAGCGCTGAAAAAAGCATACGTAAGAAGAACTCGCTGGCGTGCGGGTTGTTCCGTATCGCTGCTGGCAATAGCAGCTGCTGCGATGGATCGAGCGTACCCAGAAGTGCGCGTGCAGCAGCAATCGCGTCGTCGATCGCCGGGCCATGCTCGTGCTGTTTCTCGGCCAGCCAGTTTTTGTATTCGGCGGGCGATTTGAGGCCGCCGTGATGGCCTTGAACTAATAGTGCTAAGGCTGCAACACGCTGCTGGGCATACAAGGCCCCGGCGGCCTTATGATCAGGGCCATGCCCACGGTGATTGGGGTCAATCACACACTGCTTCAAATACGCCTGAAACGCAGGGTTGCATTTGCCCAAATCGTGCCAGATACCCAGCCAATACGCTAGATCACCCGCGCCAAACGCATCGGCAAATTCCTTTGCCATTCGTGCGACTTCAAGAATATGTTTGTCAAGCTTATGCCACTCGTTGCTGCCCTCCGCAGGAGTATGTGCATACAACATACTGCTTCTCGTTCCTTTAATTCAGGACTTTCGCATATTACCATGTGCCTGCGGCAGCATAGTACCTTCCGAATCTATGCTTGGTGTTTTTGCGCTGCGCGCAAAAACACCAAGGAAATGAAACAAGAGCGCGAGTAAGAGAAAGTCCTGTAATTTTTGCTTGTAAACCCAACGATATTATCTGTCGTCATAGTTACGCGCCGTTGCGCGGGCTTCTTCGGCCAGCTCGGCGCGAAACTCGGGCGGGCCAAGCACCGTCACCGCGCTGCCCCACTGGCGCACCCACGGCTTGAACTCCAGCGTGCTGCCCACCAGCACCGTGAACAGGCACGCGCCGTCGGGCAAATCCTCGATGCGCTGGCTGGGATGCCACACGCTTTCCTTGAGCCGGCGCACCACACTCGGCGCGAAGCGCAGCGTTACCTCAATGCCGCCCTCGTTGCGCCAGATCACGCCCCACGCCGAGGCCAGCAGCAGCTGCGCATCGAACTGCTCGGGCCGTGCAAAGCGCTCGTCGGTGAGCCGCGCCTCGTAGATGCGCTCGACTTTGAAGGTGCGCAAGCTCTGGCGCAGCTCGTCATAGCCGATCACATAGCAGGCATAGCCAATACTCGATGGCTCGATGAAATAAGGCGCAAACGTGCGCTCGGTCGTCTCGTCTTTGGTATACGAGCGATAACGCATCCGCACCTTGCGGCCCTCGGCCCAGGCATAGGTAAGTGTTTCCAGCGCCTCGACATACTCGCGGCGCACGCGGCGCGAACGCACTGCGGCGGCAGCCTGCGAAATATGGTGCGCAATCAGCGGCGACTTGGCGTCGAGTGCGTCGGCCAGCTTTTCGAGCGCGGTGACCACGTGCGGGTTGTGCTCGTCGCTGTGGCGCGAAAGCAGCCGCGCGGCGAGGTATAGCGCCAGCGCCTCGTCGTTGTTGAGCTTGACGGAGTGAAACGAGCGGCGATGCTCAAGCACATAGCGCCGGCCGATTTTGTAGGTGCCGGTGCCCATGTTCTCCAGCTCGGCAAGGTCGCGGCGAATTGTGTCAACGTCAACGCCAAACTCACGCGCCAGCTCGCCGCTTGTGCATCCTTTAGGCTCGCGCGCCAGCTTGCGCTCGATATCGTCGAGGCGCTTATATCGCGAGTCAGTTCGTGTCATCTGCTCCTCCGTTCGGTGTACGCACACAATAGCATGCCAACGCCGTAAATCATGCGGTTTTTTGGTGGGATCTGGAGTGATTATAGAAAAACATCGTGACATGAACCGTCACAACCAAAGAGGCCGCGCAGGTGTCTTCGCAATCCAAGCCGAGAGCATTAGCTCTACGGCGAGTAAATACCAGAAATTCGCTTTTCGCAACGCACTTCGATAAACAATTGCACATCCGATACAGAATCGTAGCGGCGCACACCTCGGGGTATCCTGCGCCTAACTGTCACGGTGCACACGACATACATGCGTATGTATGCCGGTCGCAATTGTGCGCCGGCCAAGCAGCTTCGGCACTCACAAAGGACAATCTGCCAATGCCGACCAATGGAACGACCGCGCAGGCCAATGGAACGACCGCGCAGGTCAATGGAACGACGACGCAGGCGAATGGAACGACCGCGCAGGCCAATGGAACGACCGCGCAGGCCAATGGAACGACGACGCAGGCCAATGGAACGACCGCGCAGGCCAATGGAACGACGACGCAGGCCAATGGAAGCACCACGCAGGGCAATGGAACGACGACGCAGGCCAATGGAACGACGACGCAAGCCAATGGAAGCACCACGCAGGGCAAAAAGACACAACGGCTGACTGAACAATACCGCCAGCAAGATCGCATGGACAAGCGGCTGGTGGCCGCGAACACGCTGATCGAAGCCGTGCTGAGCAGCCCCGACATGCAGGCGCGCATGGCCGCCTTTGGCTACGACCACAGCCGTATGGTGCAGGGCCAAACCCTCCGCCGAACTGCCCACACCCTCTACCAGCAAGCCCGCGCCCTCGACGGCGCACAGCGCGCCGCCGCCGCCACCCGCGACACCAACCGCGAGCAGGCGCACGCCTTCTACATGCGCCATGTCGTCACGGCGCGGCTGGCGTTCAAGGGCAACGCCAGCGCGCAAACCGCCCTCGATCTCAACGCCCGCAAGCGCACGCAGTCGGGCTGGCTGGTACAGGCGCAGCTGTTCTACGCCAACCTCCTGGCCGACGCAGCCTTCCTGGCGCACATGGCCGAGTATGGCGTCAGCCAGGCGCAGCTCGAAGCGGTGCAGGCGCAGGTGGCCGCCGTGGCCGCCGCGATGGTGCAGCGCAGCCAGGCCCGCACCGCCGCGCTGGAAAGCACCCGCGCGCGCGACCGCGCCTTCCGCGCACTCGATAGCTGGATGAGCGGCTTCATGACTATGTCGCGCATTGCGCTGGCCGAGCCGCCCGCGCAGCCCGATCAGCTGGTGGTGCTGGCGCAGCGCTAAACCCACTTTCGCGATATGGTCACGAGGCTCGCCACGCTCGCGGGCCTTTTGTTTTGCTCGGGCCGCACGGCCAATCGGCTGTCAGGGCGGACCTACGTGTCCGCCCGCCCATTGCTTGTGCCGCAAGCAGTGCCTTTTTCAGAGCAGATTGCTCGGGCCGCAAGGCCGCTGGGGCTCGCGCCGCCCCAGCACCCCGCGTCGGGGCTATCGCCCCGAACCCCGAATTTGATGCAACCTCGTGTTTAGCGCTTGGCGCGCATGCCTCTGTTGTGCTCCACGCTGGCAGCTTTTGAATAAGCAGTACCTTTTTCAAAGCAGCTTGCTCAGGCCGCACGGCCGCTGGGGCTCACGCCGCCCCAGCACCCCACGGCGGGGCTATCGCCCCGAACCCCGAATTTTAGGTGGTCGCCACATTATAAGATTGCTTCTCATGCCTCCGTTGCGGGCCGCGCTGGCAGCTTTTGAATAAGCAGTACCAACCCAAACGCAGCTTGCTCAGGCCGCAAGGCCGCTGGGGCTCGCGCCGCCCCAGCACCCCGCGTCGGGGCTATCGCCCCGAACCCCGAATTTTAGGTAGTCGCCACATTATAAGATTGCTTCTCATGCCTCCGTTGCGGGCCGCGCTGGCAGCAAATGATGAACGCAGTGCCGATCTGTATTGCTTTCAAGTGAAGCAAATGTATCTCGTCCGATGCCTTGCCTGCATCCACAACGGAGGCATGACACATTACCATTACATCTGCTGTCCACGCTCTTTATGGGGTTCGGGGCAAGGCCCCGACCGGGGAGTGCAGAGGGCCGCGGCCGGCCCTTTGCTGCGGGGTATGGGGCCGCATAGGCCCCGACAAACGTTCTCAAGAAAACTGCGGAGCGCGAGGGCGCGTAGCCCACGCAAAAGCGCGCCGCTTGACGCCCGCACCCAAGCCAGAGATAATGCTCCAACTAACACAAATGTACTGAGAGAAGCCATGACCTCAAGCCACGCCGCTGCCGATTGGCTCGCACGAGCCACCCAGCCATGAGCGCAGGCGACGACCTGCCAATTGTGCGCGAAGGCGACGCCGCCGCGTTTGGCGCGCTGACCGAGCGCCACCGCCGCGAGCTGCAGGTGCATTGCTACCGCATGACTGGCTCGTTTGAGGATGCCGAAGACCTCGTGCAGGAAGCGCTGCTGCGCGCGTGGCACCGGCGCGCGAGCTTTGCGGGCCGCGCAACCTTTCGCGCATGGCTGTACCGCATCGCCACCAACGCCTGCCTCGATTTCCTCGCGCGCAACCCACGCAGGCCCCAGCCGCGCGCAGACGCCCCAGCCGGTCTGGCGCTGCCCGAAGCCATCCCCTGGCTCCAACCCTACCCCGACCACCTGCTCGAGCCGGTTGCGCCACGCGACGCCGAGCCCGACGCCGCAGTTGTTGCCAAAGAAACGATTGAGCTTGCCTTCTTGGCGGCGATTCAGCACCTGCCGCCGCGCCAGCGCGCCGTGTTTATTCTGCGCGATGTGCTGGGCTGGCCCGCCGCCGAAACAGGCGACATGCTTGACATGAGCATTGCGTCGGTGAAAAGCGCCCTGCAGCGCGCCCGCCCGGCGATCAAGGCGCAGCTTCCTCCCACGCGCCTCGAATGGGCACCCGCGCTGCCACCCAGCGCCAGCGAGCGCGCGCTTCTGCAGCGCTACATTGCCGCCCACGAGCAGGGCGATCTGGCCACTTTTGCCGCGCTGCTGCGCGACGACGCGCTGCTGACCATGCCGCCGCACCCGATCTGGTACGCTGGCCGCGCCACCATCCTCGCCTTCACAGCCGAAGTGTTCGACCCCGCATCGACCATGTACCACGGGCGGTGGCGCAGCCTGCCCACCAGCGCCAACCGCCAACCCGCCGCCGCGCATTATGTCATGCTCCCCGACGACACACGTTTCCGCGCGCAGGTGCTGGATGTGCTACGGATCGAAGGCGGGCAGGTTGCCGAAATAATCGCCTTTGTGCCCGAGCTGTTCCCCGCCTTTGGCCTGCCGCTCACCCTCGAATAAACACCCTCGCAAACGCCGCTACTTTTTTTCGCATTTTCCCGTCACATTATCGAAGCGCTGAAGTTGCACACGAACTTCTGTGCGCTCTGTGGCTTGCATGTCTTGCGCCTGGCGTAAAGAAAAGGAGGCACAATGGGCAAGCTGATCACCGAGCTTTCGGTGTCGCTGGATGGCTTTGTGGCCGGGCCGAATGATGCGCCAGATCAGCCACTCGGTGCGGGCGGCGAGGCGCTGTTCGCCTGGTACCAGGGCGGCGACACGCCACTCGCGCTGCCCGGCACCGACATGGTCTTTCGCGTGTCGCAAACCAGCGCGGATTTTCTGCGCCCGCTGTGGGCGGGCTACGGCGCGATGATCACCGGCCGGCGCATGTTCGACATTGCCCGCGCGTGGGGTGGCCGCCCGCCGGTGGAAGGGCCGTGCTTTGTGGTGACGCACGCGCCCACGCCCGAGTGGCAGAAGCCCGGCTCCCGGTTTGTGTTTGTGACCGATGGCATAGCCAGCGCGGTGCGCCAGGCGCAGGCCGTAGCGGGCGAGAGGAACATTTCGGTCGCCAGCGCCAGCGCAATGCAGCAGTGCCTGGCCCTCGGCCTGCTCGACGAAGTGCAGCTCGACCTCGTGCCGGTGCTGCTGGGCGGCGGCGTGCGCCTGTTCGGTCCGGGCGACGCGCCAGTTGCGCTGGAGCGCACACACGCCGTTGCCGCGCCCGATGTCACACACCTGCGCTACCGCGTCGTCAGGTAATTTTTTATGGAAAGGAACATATCATGCACACCGTCACATCACTCGATGGCACGCGCATCGCCTTTGATCAGGTCGGCGCAGGGCCGGCGCTTGTTCTGGTGCCGGGCATGTTCGAGCAGCGCGCCATGGATTCGGAAACCGCGCAGCTCGCCGCATTCGGGCCGTTGGCCGAACACTTCACTGTCATTCATTACGACCGGCGCGGGCGCGGCGGCAGCGGCGACACGCAACCCTACGCGGTGGCGCGCGAGGTCGAAGATATTGCGGCGTTGATTGAGCACGCGGGCGGCACGGCCATGCTGGCGGGCATTTCCTCTGGCGCGGCGCTGGCCCTGGAAGCGGCGCTGGCGCTGGGCGGGCGCGTGCGCAAGCTGGCGCTGTACGAGCCGCCCTACAACGACGACCCGGCCGCAATGCAGGGCTGGCGCGATTTCCGCGCGCAGCTGGCGGCCACGCTGGCCGCCGGCCGCAACGCCGAGGCGGTTGGGCTGTTTATGGGCTTGCTTGGCGTGCCGGAAGAACACATCGCCCAGATGCGCGACTACCCGATGTGGCCAATGTGGGAATCGATTGCGCCAACGATTGCCTACGACGCGGCGGTGATGGGCGAAGACGCCGCCGTGCCAGCCGGGCGCGCCGCCAGTCTCGCCATTCCCGCGCTGGTGATGGATGGTGGCGCAACGCCCTACCCCTTCATGCACAGCACGGCGCTCGCGCTGGCGCAGGCCATGCCCCACGGCCAGCATCGCACGCTGGGCGGGCAAACCCACGAAGTTGCGGCGGCGGCGCTCGCGCCTGTGCTGATCGAGTTCTTCGCCAGCTAGCGCGCTTTCAGCGCAGGGGTTTGGGTATGGAGAAAGAAGGTTGGTGATTACGGTGATGGTTCCGTGGTTCTGCAGTTTTGCAGTTCGACAACAGCAGAACCACGGAACAACAAAATCGAATACACCATGCTTGTGTATGCTAATTACTCTGTCAACTAAGTTTCCTTGTACTCAGCTTCCAGGAAGCTGAAGCCAGTTTTCTTTCAACCTGATAACCAGATGAGCTTCCTGGAAGCTTGCCGGTTGTAGAAAAGAACTTTCTTTCCAGAATATTAATGTGCCAGCAACGACACAGCCTCGTCAGCGCCATACAAGCGGCGCATCAGGCATCTGCTACCCTTCCGCGCAAAATCTGCTCATATTTCATTCGCCGTCACCTGCTACGATCAGCCCGCCGCGCTTTCCACGCGCTTTCTGTTGGCTGAACGCGCCTTGCCGCATATGAGGTTCTATGAGCACACCATCACAGACCGAAATCCGCACCCGCACAACAATTGTTCGCAATGAAGGCGATTTTATTCGTGTGACGGTTCTGCCGGGCGCGGAAGAATCGCTTGCCGACGCGCAGATCAACGCGCAGGCCGCGCTAACCCTGAACGCCGGGCAACGCCTGCCCATCCTCGTCGACATGCGCAAGATGAAGGCACAACATCGCGATGCGCGCCAGCATTATGGCAGCCTGGAAGTGGCGCAGTCGGTGCGCGTGGTTGCGCTGCTGGTCGAATCGCGCCTGAGCATGATCATCGCCAACTTCTTCATTTCCATCTCGAACACCAACGTTCCAACACGCATTTTCACCAGCGAGGCAGATGCGCTGGCGTGGATGAAAGGCAGCAACGTATGACAAGCGACCCCGCCGCGCAGGCCGAGCGGCTGGCAGCGATCCACGGGCGGCTGGCGCGCCTGCTGGGCGACGAACCAGCTGCCCCGAATGGCGATACGCTTGGCGCAGTTGAGGGCGCGCTCGCTCGGCTTGCTGCGCAGATCGAGCGCCAGCGCGCCGACACTGCCGCAGCCGAGCGGCGCGGCGACGAATTGCTTGCAGTGATGACATGCATGGCTGGCGGCGACTACGCCCAGCGCGCGTCGATTGGCGATGACGACACCTTGTTCGATGCGCTGGCGGCGGGCCTGAACATGCTGGCCGAAGAGCTTCAGGCGGTGCGGCAGGACCGCGAGCAGTTGCAGGAGCAGATTATCCAAACCCAGGCGGCTGTGATTCAAGAGCTTTCCACGCCGCTCATTCCAATCAACGACGACATTCTGGTGATGCCGCTGATCGGCAGCATCGACTCGGCGCGCGCCCACCAGATGCTGGAACGCCTGCTGACCGGCGTGGCGGAAAACCACCCGCACACGATTATTCTCGATATTACCGGCGTGGCAGTGGTGGACACGCAGGTGGCGAATATGATGGTGCGCGCCGCGCAGGCCGTGCAGCTGCTTGGCACCAGGCTGATTCTCACTGGCCTGCGCCCCGAAGTTGCGCAGACGCTCGTGAACCTGGGCGTGAACCTGCGCGGTCTGGCGACATGGAGCACGCTCCAGATGGGCGTCACCTCGGCAATGCGCAGCAGCCACAAAGCCGTGTGGGAACGCTAGCCTCACGCGCCGCAAAAGTGTGGCATAATGCACCGCGCCGGGTGGTTCGAGCCGCCCGGCGCGGTGTGTTATACGGTGCCTGAGTACGCAATGGGCAGGCGCACCCTTCGATACGCGCTTCGCGCACTCAGGATGCGCTTCGTATGCACGCTTCTCCATCAGACACGGTATTATTGCCTGACAGATGCAAGGAACCATGACCCTACTCAACGGACTCAACCCCGAGCAGCGCGCCGCCGTGACCGCCCCCATCGGGCCGGTGCTGGTGCGCGCCGGCGCAGGGAGCGGCAAAACCCGCGTGCTGACGCTGCGAATCGCTTATTTAATCGAGCAACAGAACGCCGCGCCGGGCAGCATCCTGGCGCTGACCTTCACGAACAAAGCGGCGAAAGAAATGCGCGAGCGCCTGCGCGGCCTGCTTGGCGCGCGCGTGCGCGGCCTGAGCACTGGCACGTTTCACGCAATGTGCGGCAAGATCCTGCGCGCTGAGATCGCCGGGCGACTCGGCCACTATACCGCCGACTTCACGATCTACGGCTCCGACGAGCAGGTGCAGCTCGCCGCCGACGCGCTCGACGCTGCGAAAGAGCGCCCGCCCACGCTGCTCGAACCCGAAGACCTGATCCGCCAGATTTCGCGCGCCAAAAGCCGCCTGCTTTCGCCGCGCCTGGCCGCGCGCTTCGCCAAAGACCCGCTGGAAGCGTTTGTGGCCGGCTGCTACCGCCGCTACCAGGCCGCGCTGGCCCGCCACAACGCGCTCGACTTCGACGACATGATTCTGATGACCCACCAGCTTTTTTCCGAGCACCCCGATGTGCTGGAAGAGTACCAGGCCAAGTGGCGGCACGTGCTGGTGGACGAATACCAGGACACCGACCCAAGCCAGCACGCGCTGATCGAGCTGCTGACGCGGCCAAGCGCCGCGCGCCCGCGCTCGCTGTTTGCGGTGGGCGACGGCATGCAGGCGATCTATGGCTTCCGCAACGCCGACCACACGATCATCGAGCGCTTCCAGCACGATTTCCCCGAGGCATCGGTGATCGAGCTGGCGACGAACTACCGCAGCCGCCAGTCGATCCTCGACGCGGCCTACGCGATTATCCGTCACAGCCGCGCCGTTGCGCCCATGGCACTGCGCGCGGCGCTTCCCGATGTCGGCGCGAAGTATTCGCAGTCTGCCGCAGGCCGCATAGCAGCAGGGGCGAATGCGTCGCCCTTACTTATTTTTGATGCCAAGGACGCGCGCGACGAGGCCGAGCAGATTGCGCGCCAGATCAACGACCTCGCGCGCCAGGGCCGCAAGTTCCGCGAGATCGCGATTCTCTACCGCACGCGCCATATGTCGCGCGGCTTCGAGGCGGCGCTGCGCCACGCGCGCGTGCCCTACAGCGTGCGCGGCAGCACCGGCTTCTACGACCGCGCGGTGGTGCGCGATGCGCTGGCCTACCTGCGCGCCATCGCCAACCCCAAAGACAACCTGAGCCTGGCGCGCATTGCGAATGTGCCGGCGCGCGGCCTGGGCGCGCAGGCGCTGGCGGCGCTCTCGGCCTGGGCCGCGCAGAACAGCCAGCCGGTTTCGGCGGCGCTCGGCCAGCCGGCTGCGTGGCAGGGCCTTTCGTCCAAAGCGGTCGAAGGCGCGAAGTTGCTTCATTCGCTGCTGGCGCGCTGGCGGCGCTTTGCCGAGGGCACCACCCCGCCCGACAGCCTGCTGGCCGACGTGCTGGAGCGCAGTGGCTACATGGCCGCGCTGGAAAAGCGCTTTTCCGCCGAGGAGCTGCCCGACGCGCGCGAGCACCTGCAGGAACTCATGGTCGCGGCTGGCGAGCACACCTCGCTCAGCGAATTTTTGCAGGAAATCGCGCTGCTGACCAGCGCCGACGAGAAGGAAGACGAGCGCGACCAGGTGCAGCTGCTGACCATCCACGCCTCGAAGGGGCTGGAGTGGCCGCTGGTGTTTGTGGCTGGGCTGGAAGAAGGCACGCTGCCGCACGAGCGCAGCTTCATCACGCCCGACGGCATTGAGGAAGAGCGGCGTCTGTGCTATGTGGCGCTGACGCGCGCGGGCGAGCGGCTGCACCTTTCGTGGGCAGTTGGGCGCGTGCGCGGCGCGCAGGCCAAGCCCTCGCGCTTTCTGGGCGAAATCGAGGCGTATGGGAAAGAACGTGCGAAGAAGTGATGAATGTTGAGTGCTGAGTGTTGAGTTCGATGAGCGCAACTCAACACTCAGCATTCAGCACTCAAAACTTAATAGAGGAACATCGGCTTGCCGAGCACGTGCCGGACTTTCGGGCGGTATTCCTCGATGTCGTACAGCTCGTCGACATCCACGCGCTTGAGGCCCTGCGTGCATGTGTCAACCGGCACGGTTGTGTACTGGCCGTTTTGCAGCGCGACCATGCGCCCGCTATGGCCTTGCAGCAGCTGGTCAACCGCGAGGTTTGCGTAGGAAATCGCCACCATGCGGTCGAGCGAGTCGGGCGCGCCGGCGCGCATCAGGTAGGCGATCTGCTGGTGCACAATGTCGATGCCGGTGAGCTTCTGGAGCGCCTCGCCGGTGATCTGCCCGATGCCGCCGAGCTTCTTGTGGCCGTAGGCATCTTCCTGCCCGTACTCCACCACCTGCCCGCCAAGCATGCTCGCGCCCTCAGAGATGACCACCATCGCGTAGTTGCTGGGGTTGTTGCGCTTGTCGCCCGCCACCTGCTCGGCCAGCCGCTCGATATCAAACGGCACCTCGGAAATAATCGCGCGGTCGACATCGGCCAGATAGGCGGCGATCAGCGCGGTTTCGCCCGAGTTGCGGCCAAACAGCTCGACCACGGCAATGCGCTCGTGTGAGCCGGTGGGCGTGCGCAGCGAGTTGATGAACTCGACCGAGCGCGTGACGGCGGTGGAAAAGCCGATGCAGTAATCGGTCCCGAACACGTCGTTGTCCATCGTTTTGGGGATGGCAATCACGCGCACGCCTTCTTTGTGCAGGCGTACCGCGAAGGAAAGCGTGTCGTCGCCGCCAATCGGGATCATCGCGTCGATGCCGAGGTGCTCGATCACGCGCAAGACGTGCTGCGTGGCGTCGGCGGTGTTTTTCGGCCCGCTGAAGGGGAACTGGCCGTTCAGGAAGTCGGGCATCATTTTTTCGCTGACGCGGGCGGGGTTGGTGCGCGAGGTGTGCAGGTGCGTGCCTCCATAGCGGTCGATTGTGCGCACATCGGCGCGGGTGAGCGGCTGCACCCACTCATCGTGCTCGGCGGGATTGTCGGGGTTGAAGTTCAGCAGGCCACCCCAGCCGCGCCGAATGCCCACCACGTCGATGTCGGCGGCGCGGGCGCGATTCACCACTGCCTTGATGCACGGGTTCAGGCCGGGAACGTCGCCGCCGCCAGTCAGGATGCCAATTCGCATCGTTGCACCTCCAATCAGCATACGTCTGCATCAGCGGCCTTGCTGCGCGGCACGTCGTTGTGCGGAAGGCTATTGTACTACGAGTGCGAGAGGGAGTTTTGAGTTTTGAGTGTTGAATGTTGAGTTTGCAGGTGGCTAGGGTGATGGGGTGACGGGATGAGCCAGAACCGCAGAACCGCAGAACCGCAGAACCGCAGAACCACGGAACCAAGAACCACAGAACCGCAGAACCGCAGAACCGAGAACCTACGCCTGTGGCAGTATGCAATTGGCAGTTGGCAGAAACCTGCGACCATCAACCTGCAAACCTGAAACCTATAAACCTGCAACTCCTAAAATCTCCGTGCCTCTGTGTCTCTGTGGTAAATTTTTCGCGTGATTTGCCGCAAACCTGCAAACCTGCAAACCTGCAACCTGCAAACCCAACTACGGGTAAATCTTCTCGTTGCGCTCAAGCATGGCGACGAGATCGCGGATGCGCTTGGCGCGGGTTTCGGGCTTTTTGGCCGTCTGCACGCGGAACAGAATCGCGTAGCGGTTGGTGCTGTTGAGCGCGGCGAAGAAAGCCGCCGCCGCCGGGCTGGCGTCGAGCGCGGCTTGCAGATCGTCGGGGATGGTCGCGTTTTTCTGCGAGTCGTAGGCTGCCTCCCAGCGACCATCGGCGCGGGCGAGGTCGATGGCGGCCTGACCAGCGGGTTGCATCTGCCCGTTCGCGATCAGCGCCTCGGCCTTGTCGCGGTTGATCTTCGACCAGATGCTTTTCTTGCCACGCGGCGTGAATTTCTGCAGCCAGGTTTGCGTGTCGGCGGGGCGCTTCTGGCCGTCGATCCAGCCGTAGCAGAGCGCGATTTCCAGCGCCTCGGCATAGTTCACCGAGCTAAGGCCCGAGCCTTTTTTCGCAAGGCGCAGCCACAGCCCCGGCGAGCTGGTGTGGTTGGTGTCGAGCCACTCAGCCCAGGCTTGCTGATCGGCAAACAATATCGTCGGCAGTTCGGCGGCCATAGGTCTCCTTATATGAGTTTGCAGTAGGCAGTATGCAGTATGCAGTTGAAGTACCTTCTGCATACTGCCTACTGCCTACTGCACCTGTGCTCTCACACCCCAACCGGGTCCTTGATCGCGCCACGGTCGGTGAGCGGTGTTTCCGCGCCGGGGCGGGCGGGCGCCGCAGTTTTGCGCACCTGCACCGCGCACACCTTGAAGTCAGGGATTTTGGCGCGCTTGTCGAGGCGCGGGTCGGTGAGCGTGTTGGCGGCGGCTTCCGCGAAGTGGAAGGGAATGAAAATCACGCCCTCGGGCGAGCGCCCCGTCACCAGCAGGCGCGCAGTGATTTCGCCGCGTCGGCTCGATACCGCCACCCAGTCGCCGGTCGCCAGCCCGTAGTGCGCGGCGTCGCGCGGGTGCATTTCGACGGTGCACTCGGGCCAGATCTGCGTCAGCGACGAGGCGCGCGTCATCGTGCCGCCGTGCCAGTGGTAGAGCACGCGCCCGGTGTTGAGCGTGAGCGGGAATTCGTCGTCGGTTGGCTCGCTGGTTTCGCTATAGGTCGCGCTGATGAAAAGCGCCCGGCCGCGCGGGAAATCTTCGCTGAACAAAAACGGGCTGCCGGGGTGGTCGAGCGTGGGGCAGGGCCAGTGCAGGCCGCCTTCGCGCTCCAGCCGCTCGTAGCTGATGCCGTAGAACTCGGGCGTGACGCTGCGGATTTCCTCCCACACGTCGTTGGCGTGCGCGTAGCTCCATTCGCGCAGCAGCGTTTCTTCGCTGGCGGCAATCGCCGCGTCGAGCGCGCCCGTGGCACCGCCCGCGTGTGCCGCCGCGCCATCCGCGATCAGGCGCACGGTGCGGCGCGCAAGATCCGAAACGATCTGCCAGTCGGGGCGGGCCACGCCGGGGGAAGGCACGGCCGCACGCACGCGCTGCACGCGCCGGTCGGAGTTGATAAAGGTGCCGTCTTTTTCGGCAAAGGCGGCGGCGGGCAGGATCACGTCGGCGTAGACGCTGGTTTCGTTCATGAAAATGTCCTGCGCAACGAAGAACTCAAGCTGCTCGACGGCGTGGCGCGCGTGGTTCAGGTGCGGCTCGCTCATCAGCGGGTTTTCGCCCATCACATACCACGCCCTGACCTCGCCGGTCAGCACGCCATCGACCATCTCGGTTGTCGTCAGGCCAGGCTTGTCAGGCAGCGGCACATGCCAGGCGCGCTCGAAGCTGGCGCGCACGTCGGCATCGGTGACGGGCTGGTAGGTGGTGTAGAAGGCCGGGATGCCGCCGACATCCGAGCAGCCCTGCACGTTGTTCTGGCCACGCAGCGGGTTGAGGCCGGTGCCGGGCGCGCCCATATGCCCACACAGCAGCGCAAGGTTGATCAGGCTCAGCGCGTTGTCGGTGCCGTGGCTGCTCTGGCTGATGCCCATGCCCCAGTAGATCGCGGCGCGACCGGCGCGGGCGTACATGCGCGCCGCTGCGCGAATGTCGGCGGCTGGCACGCCCGTGATCGGCGCGGCCCATTCGGGCGTCGCTTCTTCCAGGCTGCCGATATACTCCGCAAAACCCTCGGTGCGCTCGGCCACGAACTGCTGGTCGTATAGCCCTTCTTCGACGATTACATGCGCCATTGCGCTAAACAGAGCCACATCGCTGCCGGGCTTCTGGCGCAGCCACAGCGTCGCAAAGCGCGTCATCTCGGTCTGGCGCGGGTCGATCACAATCAGCTGGGCGCGATTTTTGCGCACGGCCTGCTTGAGGAAAGTGGCGATCACCGGGTGGTTCTCGGCGGTGTTCGAGCCGGTGATAATGAAGCACTCCAGGTCTTTCATCTCGGCTATCGCGTTGCTCATCGCGCTGGAGCCAATCGCCATCTGCAGGCCGACAACCGAAGCGGCGTGGCACAGGCGCGTGCAGTGGTCGATGTTGTTGGTGCCGATGATCGCGCGCAGGTATTTCTGCAGCAGGTAGTTGTCTTCGTTGGTGGCTTTGGCGCAGGCATTCATGGTGATCGCGCCAGGGCCGTATTTCCAGCGAATTTCGGCCATGCGCCGCGCAATCAGGTCGAGCGCTTCGTCCCACGTCGCCTCGCGCCAGTCGTCGGGCGAGGTGGCGGCGGTGCGCTGGCCGGGCGTTTGCGGCACGCGGCGGATGAGCGGCGCGACCAGGCGGCGCGGGCTGTGCACATAGTCAGCGCCAAAGCGACCTTTCACGCACAGGCGACCGAAGTTGGGCGCGGCGTCGAATGGTGCCTCGATACGAATGATCTGGTCGTCTTTCACGTTGAGCGTGAGCTGGCAGCCTACGCCGCAGTAGGCGCAGGTGGTGCGAACGCTGCGATCAGCCTGCATATCTGTACCTCTTCATCCACAGATTACACAGATTACACAGATAAAGAACATAATCTGCGAAATCTGTGGATTAACTATCGGAATGCTCTCGTTCGAACTCGACCTTGCCCTTGAGCGCGCCGGTTGGGCAGACGCCCACGCAGTTCCCGCAAAACACGCACGAGGTGTCGGGCATGTCTTCGCCAAAGGCCGTGCCGACGTGGCTGCCGATGCCGCGCCCGCCCCAGGTGAGCGCATAGGTGAACTGCACGTCGTCGGCGCATACCTGGATGCAGCGCCAGCACATCACGCACTGCGAGTAGTCGCGAATATAGAAGGGGTTATCGTCGTACAGCGGGATGTCGCGCTGCTTGCCGCCCGCAAAGCGCGCCGCGTCGGCACCGAACTGCGCGATCTGGCCCTGAATCTCGGGCGCCTCGTGCAGATCGACGGTGGAGGCCAGCAGCTCCAGAATCACGCGGCGCGCGGTGCTGACGCGCTCGCTCTCGGTGTTCACCACCATATTGGGCGCGACGGGCACCACGCAGGCGGGTTGCAGCACGCGCGCGCCCTGCACCTCAACCGTGCAGAGCCGGCAGACGGCGTTGGGCGTGAGGTTCGGGTGGTAGCAGATCGTGGGAATGTCGATGCCGGCGCTTTTCGCCGCTGCCAGAATGGTTGTGCCCGGCGGCACCGCCACGCTCTGCCCGTTGATGGTAAGAGTTATTGCCGCGTCGCTCACGTCTATCTCCTTTGATTGCGCTACACCAGCGCGCGCGCCAGCGCGACCCCAAGCACCACGGCGAGCAGGCCCAGCGCCATGCTGCCGAACAGGTACAGCGCGCCGGCCAGGTAGCGCCCGCCCACCAGCAGCGTGTACGCCTCGACGCTAAATGTCGAGAAGGTGGTAAAGCTGCCGCAAAAGCCTGTCGCCACCAGCAGGCGCGCCTCGGGGCCAATCGCCGGCCGCGCGGCGGCCAGGGTGAGAAAGCAGCCCAGCACAAAGCTCCCAATGACGTTGATCAGCAGCGTGCCGTAGGGGAAGCTCGGGCCGAACTGCTGCACGGCCCACAGGCTGCCGTAGTAGCGCGCTGCCGCGCCCACCGTCGCGCCGACGGCCAGGATCAGGATGGTGGTCACAAATCGTGTCCTTGGGTTGGTTTGCATATCTGTTTGTGCTTGTTCGGGCGGACCATGTCTGAGCCAACCTACGTGTCGGCTCAGCCTGTCTGGGCGGACCATATCTGGGCGGACCATGTCTGGGCGGACCTACGTGTCCGCCCCCGCAAAGTATTTTGCTCAGGCCGCAAAGCCGCAGCCCCTGCACCCGGCGCTGATTTAGAGCATTACCAGCTTCAATCCAGTTTGCTCAGGCCGCAAGGCCGCAGGGTGCGCCGGCACCCTGCACCCCGGCCGGGGCTATCGCCACACCCACTTCGTGGGTACCCGACCCCAAATTTTAGGTGGGTGGCTTACGAAATACTTTCGCTCATGCCTCAGTTATGCCGACCGCTGGCAGCAAATTTCTATGGTGTACAGCACTGCGATGGTGTCTAGCCCAACTTTACAAGTGAGCACAACGTTCATTTTCGCGGAAGGCATAACAGCGCTTGTTTCTTCTACCACCGGCGCCCTTTGCCGGAGGGGGTCCGGGGGAACCGGCAAGGGTTCCTCCGGTCGGGGCGCGGGGGCGAAGCGCCCCGTAAAGAATCCTACACACCCACCCCTACTCAAACAGCTCAGGCCAGCGCTGGCGCGCGCTCACAATTGCCAGCGCCGCCGCCTGCCCCAGCCCACAAATGCTTGCGTCGGTCATCACCTGCCCCAGCTCGATCAGCGCGATACGGTCGCTGGCGCGGGCATGGCCGCTGGCGGTGCGATTCAGGATTTCGGCCTGGCGCTGCGTGCCCATCTGGCAGGGGTAGCACTTCCCGCAGCTTTCGTGCGCAAAGAAATCGCCAATGCGCGCCAGCACCACCCGCAGGTCCACACTATCGTCGAAGACCATAATTGTGCCCGCGCCAATCGTGCCGCCCGCGCTGCGAAAGCTCTCGAAGCTTAGCGGGGCATCGAGGTGCTCGGCGGTCAGGAATGCGCCCGCCGCGCCGCCAGTCAGCACCGCCTTGATGGTGTGGCCGGGGCGCGCGCCGCCGGCAAGATCGTCGATCAGGTGGCGCAGCGGCACACCAAACGGCACTTCGTACACGCCGGGGCGCTGCACCGAACCGCTGACCGCAAAGAGCTTGGTGCCGGCCGAGTCGGGCGTGCCGAGGTTGGCGTACCAGCGCCCGCCGTATAGAATGATTGGCGGCACTTTCGCCAGCGTTTCGACGTTGTTGATCACGGTGGGGCGGCCCCACAGGCCAGCCGTGGTGGGGAAGGGTGGCTTCAGGCGCGGGAATCCGCGCTTGCCCTCGATGCTTTCCATGAGCGCGGTTTCTTCGCCGCAGATATACGCGCCCGCGCCGCGCCGCAGCTCGACCTGGCAGCTCCACGCGCTCCCGCCGATATGTTCGCCAACCCAGCCCGCCAGCGCCAGCTGCTCCAGCGCAGCGGCCATGCGGTCGTAGGCGGGGCGGTACTCGCCGCGAATATACACAAAGCCGCGCTCGGCACCCACCGCGTAGCACGCAATCAGCAAGCCCTCCAGAATGCGGAACGGATCGCCTTCGAGCAGCACGCGATCTTTGAACGCGCCGGGCTCGCTTTCGTCGGCGTTGCAGATCACATAGCGCGGGCCGGGCGGGTTGTTGGCGGTGAGCTGCCATTTCTGGCCGGCCGGGAAGGCCGCGCCGCCACGCCCAACCAGCTTGCTGGCCTTGACCTCGTCGATCACGGCGGCGGGCGACATGCGCAGCGCCTTCTGGAGCGCGGCCAGCCCGCCCTGCGCGCGGTACGCCTCCAGGCTCGCCGGGTCGCTCAGGCCAACATTCGCCAGCGCGACTTTGATCTGCCCGCCCAGCACCTGCCGCTCGGGTGGCGGCTCGTCACTCAGGAGTTGCTCAGGCACCGCGGGGTCCAGCGGGGCATAGCGCCGCAAGTTCACAAGTGCTGCCGGCGCCCGGTCACACAAACCCAAACAGCGCACCTTCTCAACGGTGTACTCGCCATCGGGGGTGGTTTCGCCCGGCGCGACGCCCAGCCGCTGGCAGATGCCCGCCGTGAGCGCGTCCGCGCCGGCCACCGCGCACGAAGCATCCTGGCACACGCGAATCACGCGCCGACCAACCGGCTCGGTGTAAAACATTTCGTAGAACTCGGTGACGCCGTAGACATCGGCCACCGGCACCGCCAGCGCCTGCGCCACGCGCTCGACCACCGGGCGCGGCAGCCAGCCGCCGAAAATCGCCTGCGCTTCGTGGAGCACTTCGAGGGTGGCGCTGCGGCCCTGTGGCGCGAGCCGCGCCAAAACGCCTTCCAGTTGCGCATAGGTCGGCGCAACCCCGCCCAGCTCGTCCCAGCGCGCAGCGGCCCACTCGCGCAGGGCGGGGAGCGCGCCATCGAGCGCGGGCACGAGCGCCACCGCATAGCGACGCTGCCAGTCGAGCTCGGCCAGCGCCGCGCCGCTGAACGTGGCGCTGTCTTTCATGCGCGTAAACTGAAACAGGTCGTAGCGCTCGACTAGCTGGCGGCGCGGCGCGATGGCCGTTGCGTCCAGCCCGGGGATGGTGCGCGCAGCATCCAGCCCGGCGTCGATCCAGGCGTTCGAGCGGACCGTGCCGCCCGCCGCGCTGGCCTCGTCGGCGAACATTTTCAGCCAGAACAGCGCCGCCCGGTCGACATCGCCCGAGCGGAGGTCGTTGCCAAGCCGTTCCAGCCGCGCATAAAGCTCAGCGCTCATGTAGTGCTCCTGGCAGAAGCGGTGGGGGAAAGTGCAAAAATTATAGCATATTCGATCTGACGCACGCGCGCTGATTGTTGCATATGATGCACCATGTTGCATGATATGAAGCAGCAAGCGTGCTATACTAGCGGCGCACCGATCAACAACCCAGCAGAGGAGCCGCCATGGAAACATACCCGCCAACCAGTGCTATTGTGCTTGCGGGTGGGCAAAGCCGCCGCCTCGGGCACGACAAGCGCCGCCTGCGGCTGTGGGGCGAAGCGGGGCCGCTGCTGCTTGAGCATGTGGTGGATCTGCTGGGGCAGGTGTGCGACGAAGTGATTGCGGTGCTGAACGACGCGCCCGAGTGGGTGAGCCTGCCCGCGCGGCTGGTGCCCGACGCCTACGCCGACGGCGGCTCGCTGGGCGGCATCTACAGCGGGCTGCGCGCCGCCCAGTATTCCTATGCGCTGGTAGTGGCCTGCGACATGCCCTTCCTCAACCTCGATTTGCTGCGCGCCATGCTGGCCCGCCCGCGCGACTACGACGTGCTGGCCCCTGAGGCGCTCGAAGCCGGCGCGACGCGCAACCAGCTTGGCCTCGAAACGCTCCACGCGATCTACGGGCAGGGCTGCCTCGCACCCATGCGCGCCACGCTCGACCAGGGTCGCCGCCAGATCGCGGCCTTCTTCCCGCAGGTGCGCGTGGCCACGCTCGCGCCCGACGAGGTGCGACGCTACGATCCGCAGGGGCGCTCGTTCCTGAACGTCAACACGCCCGAGCAAGCCGCCGAAGCGACAAGCTGGCTGGAGCGCGGCGCGTAATACCGAGCCTGATGGGCTTCTGCCCACAAAAAGCGCACCCTTCGATACGGCCTGCGGCCTACTCAGGATACGATTCCCACTGGGCATCCTGAGCGGGGCAACGCGCAATCGAAGGGGGCGTCACACATCATTCCCTGAACGCTGGCGCGCTACTCGGTCGGCAGTTCTTCCTCGATCACCAGCGCCTCGCCCGCGCCCTCAACCGTCAGCACCGCGCGGACCTTGAGCGTTGGGCCGGCGTGTTCCTGAGCGGCCTGCTCGATCGCCTGCTGCGCGCCAACGCCAAAGCGTTTGAGAAATTTGCGTAGTTCCATGGTGAACTGTTCTTCGTTCATTGTGCCCTCGTTTCATTATCAAACCCCGCCGCCGATACCCACGCGGCTGGGCTGCCAGTAGTGTAGCACCTCCCGCGCCATTGCTTGCCAAGTTTGCGCGCTTCCTCTATACTTGCGCCCACAGCATACCAAGGGCTATAAACAGGCAGTCGCGCAAAGTTGACAGGTGCGGGCAGCAGGCAGCGCGCTTGCCTTGCGCGATTCGGCATTCTGCATTCGGTATTCGTCCAAGCGAGGCACACACCAATGGAAGAAGCGCAGCGCTACCTTGTCGGCATTGACGATACCGACAACCTGGAAAGCCGAGGCACTGGCGCGCGGGTGCGCGAGCTTGGCGCGCTGCTGGCCCAGGCCGGGCTGGCCGAGGTGGCTGCAATCACGCGTCACCAGCTCTTTGTTTCGCCCGAAATCCCTTACACCTCGCATAACAGCGCCGCATGTATGGCCCTGCGCGCCACCCATGTGGATGCGCTGGCCGAGTTCTGCCGCGATTTTCTGCTGCGCGATTGCGCGCCGGGTTCGGATGCTGGCCTGTGCATCGCCGCGTGGCCCGTCGCCGCGCCCGAGTTGCTGAGCTATGGCGAGCGCGCCAAGCGCGAAGTGATTGCCCGCGCCGAAACCGAAGCGCTGGCGGCGCACCACGGCCTGCTGCTCGAAGCGCTCACCGGCGACGGCGGCGGGGTGATTGGCGCGCTGGCGGGCGTGGCACTGCGCGCCACCGGCAACGACGGGCGCTTTCTGTGGCTGCCCGGTCTGCGCGATCTGAGCGGCGTGTTCCGCGCCAGCCATCTGTACCAGGCCACTGATATTGATCAGATCCAAACGCTTGGCGGCGCCGCGCCACTGCTGAGCGCCCGCATCGAGGTGAGTCCCTGGCCGCAGCCGGTGCTGCTTGGTGGCCAGGCCGTCTTATTTGTGGAGGAGGTACCCGACCATGCAGAATACGACTGGCGAATCGTGGCGAAGGACATTATCAAACGCTACTGACGACGAGGCGACGCTGACCTGGCCAGTTGCGCTATTTCTGCTGGCGCTGGGCGTGGGCGCGGTGGCGCTGCCGGCAGTGCTGCGCTTGCCGCTGCGGCTGCCCGGCCACCAGGGCCTGATCATCATGGCGCTGCTGATGGCGGGGCGCACTGGCACGCGCTACCGCTGGGCTACCAGCGTGGCGAGCGTGGGCGCGGCGGCTACGGCTGCGCTGCCGCTGTGGGGCAGCACCGAGCCAATCGGCTGGCTCACCTACCTGCTGCCCGGCCTGCTCGTCGATGGCGCGCTGCGAGTGGCCCCGCGCTGGCGGGCCAGCCTGCCGGCGCTGGCCGTGCTGGCCGGAGTGGCGCACGCCACCAAGCCGCTGGTGCGCGTGGCAATCAGCGCGCTGACAGGATGGCAGTTTGGCTCGCTGCAGGGCGGGCTGGCCTACCCGCTGGCTACGCACCTCGTCTTCGGTCTGATCGGCGGGCTGCTGGGCGCGGGCGTCGGGCTGTATGCCAGCCGGCGGCGCAGCTAGGCGCGCAGCTAATACGGCAGCTTCGCAGCAGCAATCAAGGATTGCCACAAAGGCTCGAAGACACAAAGAACGGGTTTTTCTCCTTTCTTTGTGTCTTTGAGTACTCTGGAAGAAAAGTTCTTTTCTACAACGGGCAAGCTTCCAGGAAGCTCATCTGGCTGCCAGATTAAAAGAAAACTGGCTTGAGCCTCCTGGAAGCTGAGTACAGGGAAATTTATTTTCCAGAGTATTGTGTCTTCGGGGCAAAAGTATGGCGGATTTTATTCCTCCGGCACCACCGCAATCGCCTCGACCTCGGCGAGCCACGCGGGGTTGCCAAGCCCGGCCACAAACACAACGCTAATCGCTGGCGGGTTCGGGCGGTCGCCCCACACCTGCTGAAACGCGCCAAAGCCCGGGCCAATCGGCTGCCCCGCCAGCACGTAGATCGTCCACTTCACTACATGCTCCAGCCCCGCGCCAGCGGCGGCCAGCGCCCGCTCCACATTCGCCAGAATCTGGGTCGTCTGCGCGCCGAGGTCGCCCGCGCCAACCACATTGCCGCTGGCATCAACGGCATTCTGGCCGCCAACATAAATCGTCTTTACACTGCCGGTCGCCACCACCACCTGCGAAAATGCCGGGTTAGCGTGCATGGTTGGCGGGCTCAAATACTCCACACCCATCGGTTTCTCCTTCTTTTCTGCAAATCACAGCCCTAGCATACACCCGAATGCGGGCCATTCTCGCCCGCATTTTTGCGCCTGTATGTGTATATTTGCGCCGGAAAATAGTTTGGTACGGAACAATTCTTGCTACAACCGCATATTGGCGTATAATACAGCGCACCAATACACTGAATTGAATATTTGACCTGAACCGCACCAAACCAGCTATTTCCAGGCTTTGCACGGCAACCCAGCACGCCGGGCGGGCATCGCTTTCCGCATGATAAAGGAGACTGGCATGGACCCGACGCACGCAACGTTGACGCGGCGGCAGTTTCTCAAAGCCGGGGCAGGGGCGGGGTTGGGCGGCGCGCTCGCGCTTGGCATGAATCTTCGGCCAATCGCAAGCCATGCGCGCTCGCTCAAAGTGGCTGGCGCGAAAGAATTCGCCAGCGTGTGCCCGTACTGCGCGGTTGGCTGCGGCACCCTGATCAGCGTGCGCGACGGCAAGGTCATCAACATCGAGGGTAACCCCGACAGCCCAATTAATCGTGGCACGCTCTGCCCGAAAGGCGCGGCCAGCTTCCAGCTTGCGGTCAACCCGCTGCGCAGCACCAGGGCGCTGCACCGCAAGCCCGGCGCGGCCGCCTGGGAAGAGATCGACCTCAACACGGCGATGGATATGATCGCCGAGCGCGTGAAACAAACCCGCGACGCCACCTGGGTCGATACTGTGGCCGTCAAAGACGCCAATGGCAACGACGTGCAGAAAAAGGCCAACCACACGCTTGGCATCTTCTCGCTCGGCGGCGCGACTATGGACAATGAGTGGAACTACACGCAGCTCAAGCTCATGCGCGGCCTCGGGGTCATAGCCATCGAGAACCAGGCCCGCATTTGACACAGCGCTACCGTGCCCGGTCTGGGCACTTCGCTGGGTCGTGGCGGCGCCACCACCTTCTCCATGGATCTGCAGCACTCCGACGCGATCATGATCATGGGCTCGAACATGGCCGAGTGCCACCCGGTCGCTTTCCGCTGGCCGATGAAGGCAAAAGCCAAAGGCGCCAAGCTCATTCATGTCGATCCGCGCTTTACGCGCACCAGCGCGATGGCGAATACCTACGCGCCGCTGCGCGCCGGCACCGACATCGTCTTTCTGGGCGCGCTGGTGAACTATATTATCAACAGCAAGCGCTGGAACGAAGAGCCGTTTTTCAAAGAATACGTCACCAGCTACACGAACGCGCCCACGCTGATCAACCCTGAGTACAAGGGGCCGGAAGATCTGGAAGGCTTGTTCAGCGGCTGGGACGCCAAAACCCAAAAGTACACCACCAAAACCTGGGCCTACCAGACCGAGATGGCGGCCAACGAACAGCCCGGCAACCAGCCGACGCAGGGCCAGACCCCGGGCGGCCAGCCCAGCCAGGGCCAGCCGACGCAGCAGGCTGGCACGCCCAGCACGCAGCCCAACCAGCCCGGCGACGACGCGCAGAGTTTTGGCGCGCGCGTGGGCAAGCTGGTTGGCCCGCCGCCCACACAGGATCGCACGCTGCAGGACCCGCAGACTGTCTTTCAGATCATGAAGCGGCACTACGCCCGCTACACGCCCGAGATGGTCGAGCAGGTGTGCGGCACGCCACGCGATGTGTTTATCGAAGTGGCCGAAACCCTGCTGGCGAACAGCGGCCCCGACAAAACCAGCGCGATCTGCTATGCCGTGGGCTGGACACAGCACACCTCGGGCGTGCAGCTCATCCGCACCTCTACGCTGGTGCAGCTACTTCTTGGCAACATTGGCCGGCCCGGCGGCGGCATCCTGGCGCTGCGCGGCCACGCCACCATCCAGGGCAGCACCGACATCGCAACCTTGTACAACCTGCACCCCGGCTACCTGAACACGCCCAACGTCAACCGCGCGCACGACACCCTGGGCGATTACATCGCCACCGAGGTGACGCCGACGGCCTACTGGAGCAACTTCCCGAAATTCATCGTCAGCCAGCTCAAGTCCTGGTATGGCGACGCGGCCACGCCCGAAAACCAGTTCGGCTACGACTGGCTGCCCAAGATCAAGGGCGACCATTCGCACATGCCGATGTTTGTCGAGATGGACAAGGGCAACGTCAAGGGCATGTTCGCCATGGGCCAGAACCCGGCGGTTGGCGGGCAGAACGCCGGCTTCCAGCGGCAGGCGCTTGCCAAGCTGGAGTGGCTGGTGGTGCGCGACCTGTTTGAAACCGAGACGGCCAGCTTCTGGAAAGACAGCCCCGAGGTCAAAAACGGTACGCTCAACCCGGCCGACATCCAGACCGAGGTGTTTTTCCTGCCCGCCGCCGCCGTGCCCGAGATGGATGGCAGCTTCACCAACACGCAGCGCCTGGTGCAGTGGCACGACAAAGCCGCCGACCCGCCCGGCGACGCGCGCAGCGACATCTGGTTCACGGTGCACCTGGGTTTGCGCCTGAAGGAGCTGTATAAGGACAGCGCCGAGGCGCGCGACCAGGGCTTCAAAAACCTGACCTGGGATTATATCGACGCGGAAGAAAACACACGCAACGGCTGGGCGATCACCGACGAGCCCTCGGCCACGCGCGTCATGCAGGAGATCAACGGCGTCACCTGGGCCGACAAGAAGCTGCTGAAGGGCTTTGCCGACCTGAAGGACGACGGCTCGACCGCCTGCGGGGCGTGGATCTACTCGGGCATTTTCGCGCCCGACGCCGACCACCCCGAGGGCTTCAACCGCGCCGCCGCCCGCCAGGGCGACGACTGGGTGGCGCTGGGCTGGGGCTTCGCGTGGCCGGCCAACCGCCGCCAGATGTACAACCGCGCCTCGGCCGACCCGGCCGGCAAGCCGTGGCCCAAAGAAGCGCGCCTGGCGCAGCAGTTGAGCGGCGGCAAGTTCGCGGGCTATGTCTACTTCGACCCGGCCGCCGACGGCGGCAAGGATGCGCAGGGCAACGCGATCACTGGCAAGTGGGTCGGGCTGGATGTTCCTGACTTCCCGACGACGAAAAAGCCAACCGCGCAGGCCAAGCCGGGCGGCGTCGGGCTCGATTTCCACGATGGCGCGTCGCCCTTCATCATGAAAGGCGACGGCAAGGGCTGGCTGTTCGCGCCGAGCGGCGCAGTCGATGGCCCGCTGCCCACGCACTACGAGCCCTACGAGTCGCCGGTCGCCAACCCCGTGTACAAGCAGCAGACCAACCCTGCCACCAAGATCTGGGAGCCGGCCGAGCGCCTGGCGGCGGTTGGCAGCGCCGATTTCCCGCACATCCTCTCGACCTACCGGCTCACCGAGCACCACCTCAGCGGCACCATGAGCCGCTGGCTGCCCTGGCTGGCCGAATTGCAGCCCGAGCTGTTCGCCGAGATCAGCCCCGAGCACGCGCAGGAGCTGGGCATCGCCAACACCGACCGGATCGCGATCAGCACGCCGCGCGGCAGCATCACCGCCAAAGCGCTGGTGACGCGGCGCGTGCGCCCATACACCATTGGCGGCAAGCAGATCCACTACGTTGGGCTGCCGTGGCACTGGGGCTACAAAGGCATCGCCGTCGGCGACGTGGTGAACAACCTGTCGGCGATGGTTGGCGACCCGAACGTGAGCATCCACGAGGCCAAGGTGTTTGTGTGCAATGTGAAGAAAGCCTAGCCATTTACGATTTGCGATTTACGATTTGCGATTTGAGCGTTCTCAATCGTAAATCGTAAATCATAAATCGTAAATCGGGAGGATTTATATGGCTCAGGTTCCTGTCGGCTTCTACACCGACACCAGCGTCTGCATCGGCTGCAAGGCCTGCCAGGTTGCCTGCCACCAGTGGAACGACCTGCCGGCCGACCTGGCCGCGCAGCCGGATGCCAGCGCGCCCGGCGCAACCCGGCCGATCACTGGCGATTCCTACGACAACACCGGCTCGCTGAGCGCAAATAACTGGCGGCACGTCAAGTTCATCGAGCAGATTAACCCCGAGCGCACTGAAACCGCCTGGCTGATGATGTCGGATGTGTGCAAGCACTGCGTCAACGCGCCCTGCCTGGAGGTCTGCCCGACCGGCGCGATCATCCGCACCGAGTTCGACACGGTGTACATTCAGGAGCCGGTGTGCAACGGCTGCCGCGACTGTATTGCCGCCTGCCCGTTTGGCGTCATCCATATGAGCGGCGTGGAAAACGCTGGCAAGGGCACCGCCAAGAAGTGCACACTCTGCTACGACCGCTTGCAGCACAGCCTGACGCCAGCCTGCGCGCAAGCCTGCCCAACCGAGTCGATCCAGTTCGGCCCGATAGACGAATTGCGCAAGCGCGCCGAAGGGCGGCTCCAGCAGCTCCAGAGCGAGGGCTTCAGCAAGGCGCAGCTCTACGGCGCCGACGAAAAAATCCTCGGTGGACTGAACTCGTTCTACCTGCTGCTCGACCAGCCCTCGGTGTACGGCCTGCCCGACAACCCGAAAGTGCCCAGCCGCACGATCCTGCCGGCCTCGCTGCTCAGCATCGGCAGCGCGATCGCCGTGGGCCTCGCGGCGCTCTTTTCGTTCCGCGTGCGGCGCGTCAATCAGCTACAGGGCCAGGAGACAGGAGACAGGAGACAGGAGACAGAATAAGGGCGCTAGTGGCAGCCAGTTATCAGGTTCACAGGAGGCAGCACTCGTTCCTTTTTCTGTATGCATTTTTCCGCGCGTAGCGCGGAAAATGCATACAAAATAACATAAAATACCTTGCCCGCCGGCTCCCCTGAGCCCGTCGAAGGGCAGGCGTAAAAGCACACTCCTGACTCCTGACTACTAAGGAGACGATATGGAACCTGGGCGCATCGTCGCAAACCCCGAGTGGGGCTGGTGGATCATTCTGTACTTCTACCTGGGCGGCATGGCGGCCGGCGCATATTTCATGGGCACGCTGATCGACCTCGTCGGGCACGAGCGCGACCGCCCGATCGCCAAGCTGGCCTTCTATATCGCCGCGCCGCTGGTGGCCGTGTGCGGTATTCTGCTCATCCTCGACCTGACGCGCCCCGAGCGCTTCTGGCATATGATCATCCAGTCGAACACTGGCTGGCCGATGTTCAAATACTGGTCGCCCATGTCGGTGGGCGCGTGGGCGCTGCTGCTGTTCGGCCTGTTCAGCGGCGCGTCGTTTGTGGGCACGCTGGCGGAAGATGGCCGCTTCGGGCTGGGCCGCTTCAGCGGGATTGCGCGCCAGCTACACCACGGCATTCTCGGCACGCTGTTCCAGCTCGCCGGCACCGCCGTTGGCTTCTTCATCGCGTCGTACACCGGCGCGCTGCTGAACGCGACTAATCAGCCATTCTGGAGCGACAGCCCCCTGATCGCCCCGCTGTTTCTGGCATCGGCGGCGAGCACTGGCATTGCCGCCCTGATTTTGCTCTTGAGCATGCGCCGCGATGCGCCGGCTGATTCATTTGCCAACCTGGAGCACACCGACCGCTGGGTCATGCTGCTGGAGCTGATTCTGCTGGTGGCCTTTGTGATCTCGCTGGGCGGGCTCGCGCCAGCGCTGCTGATGAGCGTGTATGGCTGGCTGCTGGTGGGCGGCACGCTGGTCGTTGGTGTAATTCTGCCGCTGCTGATTAGCTGGCGGGCGCAGCGTTTCGGCTCGCGCCGGGCAATGGTGGCGGCCGTGCTGGCGCTGGTGGGCGGGCTGGCGCTGCGCTACGCGATTGTGATGAGCGGCGAGTATGTGGCGGTGGCGGCGCGGTGACTTTGGGGCAAGGTGACAAGATGAAGGGGTGAAGGGGTGGCAGTTTTAAGTGCTGAATGTTGAGTGCTGAGTTTTACTCATGCACCAATAACGTGCAACTTGTAAACTTGAAATGTACAACCTATACATCCTAAACCTCCGTGCCTCTGTGCCTCTGTGGTTCATTTCCGGTCGTCGGTCGTCAACCTGAAACCTTCGAACCTGCAACCCAACAGGAGGTAGCGGTGCCAATCCGAAAACAGATCATTCTGCTGCTGCTCGCGCTCGCGCTGCTGGCGGCCTGCGGCCCGGAAGATGGGCGCGCGCGTGGCGGCGGCGCGGGCGGCGACGGCGGCAACCGGCCGGCGGTGGTTGTGCCGCAGAGCAAGGTGTTTCAGTAGAAAATGAGCGAGATCACTCCTGCCGACTTTGCGCTGTTTCTGCTCGCCTCGGGCGATATGCAGCCGCGCAAGCGCGCCCGCGACCAGCAGGCCGATCTGGCTGGTCTTGAGCTGAAGCGCCGCGTGCTCGATCTGATCGTTTCCTATGCGCCGCCCGCCCAGCGGCTGGAAGCGACGCTGATGCAGATCGCGCAGGAGATTGGGCCGCCGCAGGGTCCAACGCGCGCGCTGTGCGCCAGCATCCGCGACGAGTTCGCCGACGCGGCCAGCACGCCCGGCTTTATGGAGTGGCTGATCGAAGAGGCCGTGCGCGAAAACGCCGGGCAGAGGGAAAAACGCCGTGGCAAAACGTTCAATCAGTAAGATCTTCCGCCGGCCCGCGCTGCCGCCTGAGGTGCAGGATGCGCTGGAGCGCCTGAGCGCGCTGGCGGAATCTGCGCCCGAGCTGCGCGACGCCGCCGCGATTCAGGCCGCGCTGCTGCGCACTGCCTACGCCCGCCCGCCCGTGATTGGCGCGTGGTCGCTCGATGCGCAGCGCGCCGCCGAGAAGCGCTACCTGGGCGAGCCGCTTGTGTTTGGCGAATCACTGCCGATCGACATGCCGGCGCTGGGCGCGCTGCTGGGCGAGCTGTGCGCGGCCTGCGCGCCGCAGATTGCCGAGCCAAAGGATGCGCGCGCGATTGCCGATGCCCTGCGCAAAAACACCATCAGCCCGGCCGCGCTGGCCGCGCACGCCCTGGGCGGCACCGCCAGCGAACTGCGCGCCGAGACCGCCGCCCAAAACCTGAATGGCGAGCTACTCGGCACGCTCCTGCGCTTCGCGCTCTTTCCCGCGCTCAGCGCGCTGGCCGCGCAGCTTGCGCCCCTGCATGGCGCGGCCCGCTGGGAGCACGGCTTCTGCCCAACCTGCGGCAGCGCGCCGCTGCTGGCCGAGCAGCGCGGCCTGGAGCAGTTGCGGTTTCTGCGCTGCGGCCTGTGCGCCAGCGAATGGCAGGCCGACCGCTTGTGGTGCCCGTTCTGCGGCACGCGCGACCACAAGCAGCTTGCCTACCTGCACACCGAAGACGACGAGCAGCGCCGCGCCGCGACATGCGACAACTGCCACGGCTACATCAAGGTGCTGGCGACCCTCGCGCCGCTTGCGCCCGCCGCGCTGCTGGTCGAAGACCTCGCCACCCTGCACCTCGACATGATCGCGCTGGAGCGCGGCTACGGCGGGGCGGGCTAGCGTATTCCTCAGGACCATGTCAAGGTCGGAATAAGGAACGGCATCTATCCGCAGATTACGCAGATTACACAGATATGAGGTCTATCATCTGCGTAATCTGTGTAATCTGCGGATAAAATATGGAATTATGACATAGCCCTGGCCGATTCCTGCCTTCCGCAGGATATGCGATAATACAGCCGAAACTGCCCGCCCTGCCGCGAGGTTCCGCCCATGCCCGATCCAATTATCGATCTGGAATATATCGAATACGACGGCCAGCAGGCCAAGCAGGTTACTCGCCCGGTGATTGCCGAAACGCCGTGGGTGCTGTATGTCGACCGGCGCGAGCTCGTGACGTTTATGTGCTCGCCGGTTGGGCTGCACCACCTGGCGCTGGGGTTTCTGCTTTCGGAAGGACTGATCGGCGGGCTGGACGACGTGTGGCAGCTCAAGGTCTTCCTCGACGAAGATCGCGTGTTTCTGTTCTTCCCCGACGCTGGCGTGTGCGAGGCGCGCAGCATGCCCACCTGCGAAGAAGCCACCGGCAGCATCGACGTGCGGTTGCGCGCGCCACTGCCGGCCCGCCCCGAAAAGCGCATCCTGACTTCGGGCTGCGGCGGCGGCCTGACCTTCGACGACCTTTCGGCGCGGCAGCCGGCCCTGCAAAGCAATGTGCGCATCGCACCCGAGCAGGTGTTCGGCCTGATGCGCCAGCTCAACGAGGCCGCCGGACTCTATCGCACCAGCCGGGGCGTGCATACCTCGGCGCTCGCCAGCCCCGACGAGCTGCTGGTGCTGGCCGAAGACGTTGGGCGACACAACACGCTCGACAAAATTCGTGGCGCGTGCCTGCTGGAAAACCGCCCAACCCGCGACCGCATTCTCATCAGCAGCGGGCGCATTTCCACCGAGATGATCAGCAAAGCCCGCAAGATGGAAGCGCCGATTGTGATCTCGCGCACTTCGCCCACTGTCGCCTCGATCAGCCTGGCGCAGGCGTGGAACATTACGCTGATCGGCTATGTTCGCGCCCACCAGATGCGCATCTACACTGGCGCGGAGCGCGTGCTGCTGCCCTGAATGGCAGCTTAACCCGCCACGGCGCACAGCTCCATCGTGCCAGCCGGCTGCGCGGCCTGCAACACCAGCACACGCGCGTCGATCTCGCGCAGGCCATAGGCGTGCGCCACCGAGATGCGGTGGTGGCCATCGCGCACATAGTATTCGCCTCCCACCTGCAGCAGATCGACGGCTGGCAGCCCGGTGCCAAGCTCCCACGCCATCGCCACACTGATCCAGCGCCCTTCCATATGTTCGTTCAGCGGCGCGAAAGCCCTGTCGAAATCGCTGCTGCGGTTTTCGCTGCCGACGATACAGGCGATTGACACGGCGCGCAGTTCGGGGATGCCCGCCCGTGCCACAGCGTAGTGCTGATCAGTGGGCAAGCTGCGCAGCCGGCTGTCGCGGCGCAATAGTGTATTCCATAAAGCGTGCATATAGCTGCGCAGCCAGATCCGATTGTAGCGTTCAATCGCCCGGATGCGCGCCCGCGCCTCGTGGTTATTATCGTTGGGAAGCTGCGGATCAACAAATGCGCCGCTGCGGTAAAGTTCAATCATGCTGCGCTCCTTTATCATACATTTTGCGTATGATGGAGCTTAGTGTAGCAGGGCGCGGGCGCGTGGGTAAGCGCTAAAGGGCGGGTTGGTGTCTCGGTCGTGAGCGGTGCATGGCCTCCGCCGCAGGGCCGAGGGGCAGGGGAACGGGGCCGCAGTGATGCGTAATTTTTTGCGGCGCTTCAGGTGGACGAAAGACGAAAGACGAAGGACGAAGCCAGCGTGCTCCTTCGTCTTTCGTCTTTCGTCACATGGCTGTTCCTAACGCACTTCCAAGTGAGGTTGTAGAGCAGCGAAAGGCCTGGTTGCGCATCCAATCCCCAAACCCTAAACCCCAACCCCTGCGCGTTCACGCGCACTATCCCCGCCGCAGCCCGCGGTAGCGCGTGATCAGCGTGTTGGTCGAGCTGTCGTGCTTGAGCGCAGGCGCATCGCTGGCTTCCAGCTCGGGCACAATTCGGTTCGCCAGCACCTTGCCCAGCTCCACGCCCCACTGGTCGAACGAGCCAATCCCCCAGATCGCGCCCTGCGTGAACACGCTGTGCTCGTAGAGCGCCACCAGCTTGCCCAGCATCTCGGGCGTCAGCTCTTCGGCCAGAATGCTGTTGGTCGGGTGGTTGCCCGCGAAGGTGCGCGCCGCCACCAGCTCGGGCGCAACGCCCTCGGCGCGTACTTCGTCGGCGGTTTTGCCGAAGGCCAGCGCCTCGGTTTGCGCAAACATATTCGCCATCAGCAGGTCGTGGTGGCGGCCCAGTGGGTTGAGCGAGCGCGCAAATCCAATGAAATCGGCCGGGATGAGCTTGGTGCCCTGGTGGATGAGCTGGTAGAACGAGTGCTGGCCGTTGGTGCCCGGCTCGCCCCAGTAGATCGGCCCGGTCTGGTAGTTCACTTCCTGCCCGTCGAGCGTGACGCTCTTGCCATTGCTTTCCATGGTGAGCTGCTGCAGGTAGGCCGGGAAACGCTTCATGTAGTTGTCGTAGGGCAGGATGGCGACGGTCTGCGCGTCGAAGAAGTTGTTGTACCAGAGCGTGATCAGGCCCAGCAGCGCCGGCAGGTTCTGCTCGAAGGGCGCGGTGCGGAAGTGCTCGTCCATGGCGTGGAAGCCGGCCAGCATGGCGCGGTAGTTGTCTGGCCCCAGCGCGATCATGTTGGAAAGGCCGATGGCCGAGGTCATCGAATAGCGCCCGCCGACCCAATCCCAGAAGCCAAACATATTCGCGGTGTCGATGCCGAATTCCTGCACCGCTTTGGCGTTGGTCGAAACCGCCACAAAGTGCTTCGCCACCGCCGCCGGGTCGCCCAGCGCGGCCAGCAGCCAGTCGCGCGCGCTGCCGGCATTGGTCATGGTTTCGATCGTGGTGAAGGTTTTCGACGAGATGATGAACAGCGTCTCGGCCGGGTCGAGGTCGCGCGTGGCCTCGGCAAAGTCGCTGCCATCGACATTCGACACAAAGCGGCAGGTGAGCGCGCGGTCGGTGTAGAATTTCAGCGCCTCGTAGGCCATCACCGGGCCGAGGTCCGAGCCGCCAATGCCAATGTTGACGATGTTGCGAATGCGCTTGCCAGTGAAGCCCTGCCACGCGCCGCTGCGCACCTGATCGGCAAAGGCGGCCATGCGGTCGAGCACGGCATGCACCTCGGGCACAACATTCACGCCATCGACCAAGATTTCGGCGTCGCGGGGCGCGCGCAAGGCCACATGCAGCACGGCGCGATTTTCGGTGCGGTTGATCTTGTCGCCGCGAAACATGGCATCGATTTGGGCGCGCAGGCCAATCGCTTCGGCAAGCTGGAGCAGCAGGCCAAGCGTTTCGTCGGTCAGGCGGTTTTTGGAAAAATCGAAATACAGCCCGAGCGACTCGCGCGTCAGGCGCGTGCCGCGCTGCGGGTCGGCGGCGAACAGCTCGCGCAGGTGCGTGCCGCCCACGGCATCGGCGTGTGCAGCCAGGGCCTGCCAGGCCGGCAGGGTCGTCAGCCGGGGGGTGTTTTCTGCCATCGTGGCCTCCTCTATCGTTCGAGCATTCTGCAAGCGGCGTGATGCAATCCACAGATTATGCAGCTATGGCATGCTTACGCACATCATAATCTGTGCATTGGCAGCGTCGGTGAATGGATTTGCCCTAGTATAGAGCGAAACGGCGCGCGGCACAAAAAAAGGTTGGTGCCGCCAATCTGGATGCCGAAGAGGTTAAAGGCAGGGCCGGTGAGGCCAATGTTTTGCAGAAGGCATATCAGCAGTGCGACCAGATCGCGTTGGTGCCATACGCGCCACCGCCAGCGCCTTCGCCGGCGGGCACAAAAAACCGCGCCCGGTTGCCCGGGCGCGGTGTTCCGATGATGTTTATGCAGCTGCGGCTTTTACCCCACGCGCTGCCTTCCGCCGAATGTTACTTCGACGGGCCGATGTCGATGAACATGTAGAAGCCGTGATCGGCGGTGTTGCGCACGCGAATGGTCGTGCCAGTCTTCGGCACATCCACGCCCGACCAGCCCACCTGGTAGCGGCCATGGCTTTCGGGTGTGTGGCCATCGCTGGCGTACCACCATGTCTGGTTGTCGTCGAACACGCGCTGCGCCGGCAGCGACGGGAAGCGCGTGGGCACGCCGTTCTTGTGGAGCGTGATCGACTCGGTGCGGTCGCGGTTGAAAGTCGAGTCGTACGACTGGATGCGCGGGCGCGCCAGCGTACCATCCGACCAGTGCAGCGGCTGCGGGTGCGCGTCGACCGGCAGCACCAGGCCAGCGCCGGGGTGATCGCCAACGTTGTTATCGGTGTACTGGTCGTTCCAGTAGCTGATCAGCAGGCCGTCCTGGTAGCGGAAGAACTCCACCCAGTCGGGCTTGGTGGTGCCGTAGCCAAAGTTGTAGGCGTTGCGCAGCGAAGCGTCGTAGCCACGGTAGCCGCGGTTCTCGCCAATATAGGCGTTGAAGTAGGAAGCGGTTTCCACGCCAGTCGAGACATGGAAGCCACCCTCGGCCGGGCTGTACGTCCAGCCGCCGTCGGTTTCTGCGCCATCGGCCGCGCCGCCCGCGATCGAGATCTCATCGACCGCGAAGCCCTGCTCGGCAACCGCGCCGTCCGTCCAGTAGCGGAAGCCCAGCAGCACGTTGCCGCTGTATGCGCTCAGGTCGGCCGTCAGGTCAACCCACGCGCCGGCCGAGCTGCCGGTGATGCCATTGCCAAAATTCTGGCCGTTCGGGTCGTCGGCGGCCGAGAGGTTGGTTGGCACGCCCGTCCAGCTTGCGCCGCCGTCGGTCGAAACGACGACATAGGCGTAATCCCAGCCTTCTTCGATCTCGTAGCGCGCTTTTGCGGTGAGCGTGGCATTGGCCGGCAGAGTGACCTGCTTATACATCAGGTTGTCGAGGTCGTTGCCCGAGCCGCTGTAGTAGAAGTTGCTGCCAGCGAATGGCGCGCCAATGTCGGTGGCGACTTCATTTTGGGGCAGCACCACAAAGAAGGCTTGCGGGGTGTTCTTGGTTGCACTATTCGCCGGGCCAAGCTTGATGCTAGCCTGTTCGCCATGGCGTACCACCTGGTAGAACGCGCCGCCGGGGCAGCTTGGGCAGCCCAGCCAGCCAAGCTGGAACTTCTCGTACGCGCCCAGATCGGTCGGGTCGTCGCCGATGCCGTCGGTGCCGCGATGATTGCCATACGAGCCGCTGGAGTAGAGCGTCCAGAAGCCGGTCGAGTTCTCGGCGCCGCCGGTGTTGCCCGAGGTATCATACAGGTCGGGCAGGCCCAGGTCGTGGCCGAACTCGTGCGCGAACACGCCCAGGCCGCCGTTCTCGGGCTGAATCGTATAGTCGCCAACCCACACGCCGGTTGGGTTTGCCGGAATGGTCACATTGGCGCCATTCGGGTCAGACACACCGCCCTCGCCGATCTGAACGCCACCAAATGGCGCGAAGCCATCCGGCCCGGCCGAGCCAAACGGGTTGATCTGCGCGTACCAGCGGTGCGACCAGATCGCGTCCGAGCCCTGCTGCGGGTCGCCGGCCGCCTGGTCGCCGCCCGCGTGCACGATCTGGAAGTGATCGATGTAGCCATCTGGCTCGTCGAAGTTGCCGTCGCCGTCGTAATCGTAGCGATCCTGCACGTCGAAGGTCTTCAGGTAGGCCTGAATCTCCGGCATGGTCATGCCAGCCGCCAGCTGCTCCTGCACCCAGAAGGCCAGGGCATCGCGGATCAGGAACCAGGTGTTGCTACAGGTGATGCCGCCACATACGTCGCGGCCGTAGCGCGCTTCGTTGAACGGCACCTTCACCCACTCGGTCACTTCGCCTGCAACCGAGTAGCGGCCCGACGACTGCGACTCCCAGTACTTCGCCATGCGGGTGAAGTACATGTTTTCGTAGTGGGCGCGATCATAGTCGGCCTGCCACAGCGTCGAGTTGTCGAGCTTGCGATCCGGCTCAGGGATACTGTTATGCATCGGCCCGTCAAACGTCAGCGCATCGCTGGCGGGCGTGCCATCGGCGTTGGTGTCGGGGTAGGCCGAGTGGCGCGTGTTGCCAAATTCCGCAATAACCACAAAGACCTTGTCGGTCTGCTCGCGCGAAAGCTCGACATACTTGCCATTCGAGACCTGGACAACCGGGCCATTCGCTTTGCCATTCAGCCGCGCCTGAAGCGCTTGCTGCCGCATTGCGTTTTCGCGCGCGGTGAGCGGGCCTTTTAAGTTGTCGCTAACATTCTTCACCGGCCCATCGCCTGTGCTTGGGGCACGTGGGGCGGGCGGTGCGGCGAAAGCCGAGCTTGCCAGCATGCTCAGAATAACACCGAGCACCAGCATTATGCTCATTCGCGTCCGACGACTTCGCATTCTCTGTCCTTCCTTCTGTTCCTATGAATTGCAAAAAGCGCTGGAACAACCCTGTTGTACAGGGCGGCGTAACTACCGGCAAGGCAAACGGCCCGCCGCAGCTACCATGCATTCAAAATATGCGCGAACCTCCTTTCGCGGGCATAAAAAAGCCGCCGCAGTAGCAAACTGGCGGCGAACAACACACAGCCGCGAAGCATATTGCTGCGCTGCCGGGGAAATTTGCGCGACGCACGGGCGATCGGGCGCAAAGACTTTGCGTGAAGAAACAACCAGCATGCAAGCAACTCTGCCTACACTCACGCGCGATACCGCTCGCCATTGAACGATACGAAACGCGACATGGTACAAACTTTGCCAAAAAAAGCGCCATACAACAACGAAAAGACACTGGAACAACCAGAGTCTATGGCAAAGCGGGCCGTTCACATGGCCCAACATCAACTTTATACTAGTATTAATGAGATAGCGCTAGTATACTCATCTGTTCTTCATCTGTCAAAACATATGAAAGAATTGTAATGAGAATCTCTCGCAATCAGTGTATTTATGTTATCCCGTTCTATTCAGCATCATTATGCCAGCGCACAGGTACAAACCCTGTTATGCGATATTAGTGATACACACGGTACAGGCATGCGCCCGCAGCACCACATCGGCCCGGGCAAACCAACAAAATAACATTTTCGTCATAGCGGTATTTTTTTCGTTAAGATCTGGTTCCACGTGGCAGCAATGAGTACTCTGGAAAATAACTTTCCCTGTACTCAGCTTCCAGGAAGCTCAAGCCAGTTTCCTTGAATCTGATAGCCAGATGAGCTTCCTGGAAGCTTGCCCGTTGTATAAAAGAGCTTTCATTCCAGAGTAATGAGCCTGGCAGTTTAGGAAATTTTGGGCGCCCGAAGCAGCCGTAGATTTTTTCTTGCACCGGGCGCAGCAATAAAAATCGAGGGCAGCAAAGCCACCCCCGACCACCAGCCTTTATGGGCATAATCGCACGGACGGAGATCACACGCCAGCGGCGCGCATATGCTCGCCTGCCTGCTTGCACGCTTCTTCAGCGCCAAGCGCGGCCAGGCTCTTGTCGAATGGCTCGGGCGTCACCGGGCCGTCGTAGCCCAGCTCGCGCAGCACACCCAAAAAGCCGGCCAGGTCGATCACGCCGGTTGCGCCGGGCAAGCGCCGCACCTGGTCGTGCTGGTCTTCGGGCGCAATGCCGGCGGGCGCGTCGTTCACATGCACATACACCACGTCGTTGCGGCGCAGGCTGCGCAGGTCGGCCAGCGCACCAAGGCCGGTGTACCAGTGGTAGCTATCGACCAGCAGCCCAACGTTCGGGCCAATCGCCTCGGCCAGGCCAAGCATAGCGTCCATGCTGGAAATAAAGCCATAGCGGCGCTCGGTGCGAATATGGCGCGGGCCAATGAACTCCAGCCCCAGCTGGCAGCCATGCTCGTTCAGCACGGCGGCAATGGGCTGGAGGCGCGCGACGTGGTGGGCAAAGTTTTCGCGGAAGGGCAGGTCGTTCGAGGCTGGCATGATCCAGGTGTGAACGCGCGTGCAGCCCAATCGCTGCGCGACGGCGGCCTGGGTCGCCAGCAGGTCGAGCGCGCTCTGCTCGTACTCGTTGCGCCAGTCGAGCGGCAGGCCAGCCCCGCCGGCGCGCAGCCCCGAGGCTTCGAGCATATGCGCAACGTCGTCGGCCGAGCGCTGGGCGGCCAGGTCGGCGGCTTCGGCCAGCCCGATCTCGACGCCTTCCCAGCCGGTTTGCGCGGCCAGCTCAATCGCGCTCGGCAAGTCAACGCGGTATCCCAGCGCGTGCGGGCTTAGTGTGCGGTACATACGGCTCCAGTGCGGCGTCGCGGGTGGCGCGGCGCGGCCTTGCGGCGAATGCGGATGCGGCATTCTAGCACACCCGCCGGGTGGCGCTACTGCGGGAAGATGCTGAGGTCGTTTTTCTGCTCAAGCAGCTCGCGGGCTTCGGCCAGCCATTCGGGCGCAACACCAAGCGCCTCGGCCAGCGCGCCGACCTGCGGGTGCTCAGCGAGGTTGGGGCTGCTCGCCAGTGCCGCGTCGAGCACATTCAGCAGCAGGGCGCGGCGCTGGCCGGGGTTGAGCCGCTCGCGGGCTTCGGCCAGAAAGGCGTCGAACGGCACCTCGGCGAGGAAATACTCGACGCGCGCGACCAGGTCGCGGTCGGGCGCGATGCCACGCGGGCCACGCGGCCAGAAGCCGGCAAGCTCGCCGGTGGCAGGGTTGGCGTAGGCGCTGCGCGCGCCGGCCATGTGCCCCAGCGCAACAACCAGCGCAGCGGCTGGCGTGAGCGTGCCGGGCGGGTAGTAGGCGTCGAGCTCAACCCATGAACCCATAGCGCGATCTCCTGAAACCGACGAAGGGCGTATTGCAATACGCCCAGACCGAGAACCACGGAACCACGGAACCACGGAACCTGCAACCTGCAACATTCAAACCTGCAACATTCAAACCTGCAACATTCAAACCTGCAACATTCAAACCTGCAACATTCAAACCTGCAACTTCTCCGTGTCTCCGTGGTGAAATCGTCCTGCGCCGTTTCGTCACCCGTCGTGGCCGCAGAAGCGCAGCGCGGTGAGCGCGAGCGTGCGCGTCGCGGCCAGCAGATCGTCCAGCGGCACAAACTCGTCGGGGCGGTGCGCCACACGCACATCGCCGGGGCCAAACATCACCGTTGGCGTGTTGCCAACATTCACCAGCAGGCGCATGTCCGCGCCATAGGTCATGCCTTCGAGTTGGGGCATGCCGCCCGCGTCGGCAAACGCGCCCGCCACTGTCGTCGCAATCGGGTGGTCGGTCGCGATGGCGGCGGGCTCGAAACGGCCGCCCCACCATTCCACCACGGGCGGGTGATCGTGCAGCCACGGGTCGGCGGCGGCGGCGGCGGCGACGGCCTGCTCAAGCTGGCGCTGCGCGGCGGGGATATCTTCGCCAATCGCGATGCCGTAGCGCCCTTCGCACTCCAGGCTTTCGGCCACGCTGGAAGCCCAGGTGCCTGCGCGCACCGTGCCAATGCAGATCGCGTAAGGCAGCGCATAGCGCGCATACAGCCCGCTGGCGGCGTTCGCGTTGCGCTCGCGCTCAAGCGCCATCAGCGCCATGTAGACCGGGAAGAACTTCTCGATCGCGCTGACGCCTTCTTCGCGCACGCAGCCGTGGGCAGCCAGGCCCGGCACCGTCACGCGGAAGTTGAGCGCGCCCGCCTGCGCCGGGGCGATCCGCAATTCGGTCGGCTCCATAATCACCGCGCCATCGGCACCGTAGCCGCGCAGCACGGCCGCCAGTGTGCCGATGCCGCCGTCTTCCTCGCCGATCACGCTTTCGATCATCAGCCGGCCGCGCAGTTGCACACCCGCCGCCTGAATCGCTTTCGCAGCAGCCAGCGCGCAGCACAGCCCGCCCTTCATATCTACCGCGCCACGCCCGTAGACGCGCCCATCCGCCACGGTGGCCGCGAAAGGCGCGTGCTGCCAGTTCGCCACGTCGCCAGCAGGAACAACGTCGGTATGGCCGTTGAAGATCAGGCTGCGACCGCCCTGCCCCGCGCCAAGCGAACCAACCACGCCCAGCCCGCGCGCCCGCTCAACTTCCCACGACGCTTGCGGGTGGCGCTGCAATGCGGGGAAATCAAGCTCCCAGGCATCGACTTCCAGGCCGACCGCGCGCATCCACTCGGCCACATGCTGCTGCACGGCAAACTCTTCCGGCGTGCCATCCAGGCTGGGGATGGCAACCAGCTCGCCCAGCAGCGCCAGCAGGCCGTCCAAATCGATTGCGTCGAGCACGCGCCGCTCGGTTTCATTCATGGTGGTGCTCCCGCGCAGCGCGCAACAGCGCCACCGCCAGCGGCGGGGTTTGCTCACGCAGGGCGGCGCGCTCGGGCTGGAACAGCGTGGCAATGAAAAACGGGTGATCGTCAAGCTCGACGGCGCGCACATCCCCGGCCGCATCGGCAGCCGTGATATGGAGCCGCCTGTCGCGCAGTAATTCTGCATACGCAGGGTTCACACCAAAATTGCAGTTGAAGCCCTCGTGGATACTGGGCTGGCCATAGATTGCGCGAATGCGCGAGCCGGCGAACAGCTCGATTGTGGCGGTGGTTTCGGCCAGCGAGCAGGCCAGCGGCGCGATCAGCGGCAGGGTCGCGTCGGGATTCGACTCGGCGTGGTCGGCCTCGGCCAGGCCAAGCACATTGCGCGCATACTCGATCAGCGCGTGCTGAAAGCCGCCGCAGGTGCCAAGAAATGGCACGCCGCGCTCGCGCGCAAAACGGATGCCAGCCAGCGCGCCGTCCATACTCTCGTAGGGGCTGCCTGGCACGCACCAGATCGCCTGAACGTCGCGGAGCGCGGCAGTGCTGGCCGCGAGCGCGGCGGTGCCGAGCCACACTGGCTCGGCGCGGCACTCAGCGGGGGTGGCGGCAAGCTCAAGCGCGTGGGGAATGGCACGGTGCGCGGTGATCGCGTGGTCGTGGTCGCCAATCAGGGCAACCCGAATCGTGGTCGTCATGCTGTGTTCCTGTCTCGTCGGCTCGCGCTGATTATAGCGCATCTCGCGCCGCGCCGAGAGCAGGATCAGGCGCGGCCGTGCAGCTCGGTGCCGAAGCGATACATAGTCGAGTCGATCACTGGCTCGTAGCCAATCGCCTGGTAGATCGCGTTGGAAGTGGGGTTGGTGAGGTCGGTGTAAAGCATGCAGAACTCGTAGCCCTGGTTGAGCAGCATTTGGCTGAGCGCGGCCACGCAGGCGCTGGCATAGCCGCTTTTGCGGCGCGCCGGGGGCGTGTACACCGCGTTGATGCAGATGCCGCGCCGCGACGGGCGGGCGCTGCCGGCCATCGACACAGGCTCGCCATCGTCCCACAGGAAAATTTCGCGATTGGCGATACGTTGCTGCGCCATCGCGCGCGCCCCTTTCAGGGAAATTGCTGAAAGCGCCTCGGTGGAAAAAGCATGCAGCCAATCGGCCACGATTGGCGCGTCGTCGGGGGTGGCGGCGCGCAGCGCGCCAGGAATGCCGGTGCGCAGCCGCACCTCGCGCAGCTGGTAGATGCGCTGGCTCATAAACACGCCAAACGGCTCGCCCGTCACTTCCGACCAGCGGCGCGCAAATGCTTCCGAGAGCGCCACTTCGCCAACCACGCCGGGCGGCGACCAGCCGTTTTCATGCAGATTATGAATGAGCATATCGAGCGCGATGGTGCTTGCCTGGCCAGCCAGCGTCAGGAAGAAGGGCGGCGTCAGCACTGCCGCCAGCAGCGGGCTGTCGGAATCGATCGTGGCCAGGTAGGGCGGCTGCTCGGGTGGGTGCACGGCCAGGCGCGCGCTGAGGCCCAGAATAATATTGTGCACAATCTCGCGCTCTTCGAGCCAGTTGCGGGTGCGCGCTTGAAACTGCTGCGCTTGCGAATACACGGTGATCTGCATTGTTCATACCTCCGTATGGTTCAAAACGCCCAAACGACCTTCGCAGTTTCGGGTTGGTCCGGCTGGTTTACGCTTGCGTACAATCTGCGCCTTTATGGAGTAAACGGCGGCAACGGGTGCTTTTGCGCACGTACATTGGTGATGCAAGAATGCTGGTGGCAATCCCGTTCATATAGCCACAAAGACTCGAAGACTCGAAGACTGTAGAATTTCCGAAAGACCTTCGTGCCTTTGAGTCTTCGTGGCAATCGTTCCTGACAACCTTATTGGAAAGGCTTCTAGCGGCGCACCAGCGAGCGCAGGGCGACCTCCAGCGAGGGCTGAGTAATGATCTGCTGCAAGTTGATGCCCAGGCTCACAATGCTTTGCGCAATCTCGGGGCGAATGCCCACCAGAATGACCTGCGCGCCCAGCAGCGTGGCGGCCTGCGCGGTCTGGATGAGCGTGTTCGCCACCTGGGTATCGACAATCGGCACGGCGGTAAGATCGAGCAGCACGGTGCTGGCGTGGTGCTGGCTCACGCCTTCGAGCACGGCGTTGATCACGTGCTGGGCGCGGCTGGTGTCGATCGCGCCGACGAGCGGGATGAGCAGCACGCCTGCCAGCAGCGGAATAATTGGCGCGCCCAGATCGCGCACCGTGCTCGCCAGCACGCGCTCGTTCTCATACGATTGGCGCAGCTCATTCACCAGCTGGCGGCGCTCGAGCATGGTGGCGAGGTGTGTAGCCCACATGATCAGCTGGTCGGTGCCGCCCTCGGCGAGGCGCAGCTCGGCTGGCACCAGCGTTCCCGCCAGCGCGAGGTAGCCCCAATCCTGGTTGTTGGTTTTGAGCGGCAGCAGCAGCGTGGTGGGCGTGTCGGCGGCAGATTGCGGGGCGGGCAAAAGTTCCAGCGGCGGGAATTGCGCTGCGAGGTAGCGCTGGCCAGCTTGGGCGCGGCTGGTGGGTGTTTCGCTGTAGGCCTGGTCGATCAGCAGCATGCCCGAGGAGGGGTTGCCGCCCTGCCAGAGGCCCAGGCAGCCCCACACGATTTGCGTGTTCATCAGCCAGTTGAGCTGCTGGGCCTGCGGGTTCGATTCGTCGAGCAGAAGCAGGCTGATGCGATTGGTATGCTGAACGGCAGCTTCGAGGTAGCGAATGCGCCCTTCCTGGTAGGCCCGGTAGCTGCGCATCATTTCAAGGCGCATGCGATCAAGCAGCGCGCGGGCCTGTTCGCTGAGATCGCTGCCGTAGCGGGCAGTAATGGCGCGCTCGAGCAGCGCAATGGTGGCTTGCTGCGACTCGATGTTGGCGCGCAGGGCCAGGTCGGAATTCCACAGGCCGCCAAGCGCGCTAAGGTCGGTATCGGCCGTGCCGGCCAGCGCGGCAGAAACGGTTGCGGCCAGCGCGGCGACCTCGGGCCAGCGCTCGGCAATTGCCGCGTCGGGCGCGATTGGCACCGGGTGCGCGAGCGTTTGCACCAGCGCGCGGCCAAGCTGCGCCTGCCATTCCTGCTCGTCGGCGCTGTCGCCTTCGGCAAGCTCGATCTGCGCGCTGCTCTGGCAGCCGCACGATTGGCGCGGCAGAAACTGCACCGGCGTGAAAATAATCTGCGGTTCGCCCGGGGCGGCCAGCTCGGCCAGGGCTTGCTGGGCGGCAGCAACGCCGAGCTGCTCGAAGCTCTGGCGCACAGTGGATAAAGAGGGCTTGACCGACTGCGCAAGCGGCACGTCGTCGAAGCCAATTACAGCCACATCACCGGGGACATTGTAGCCCGCCTGCTGGAGCGCCTGCATAATGCCAAGCGCATTCAAATCGGTTGCGGCGACGATGGCGGTGCAGGGCATCCCACGCTCTATCAGCGTTTGCACTGCGCGCTTGCCCGCTTCCACCGAGGTGTCGCTCGCAAACACCACGCGGTTAAGATCGAGCGCCTGCCCGCGCTGCGCAAGCGCGGACTGGTAGCCCTCGTAGCGCTCCTGAATATCGCCAAGCTCGGTCCAGCCAACGAACGCGATCTGCTCGTGGCCGTGCGCTGCAAGGTGCTGCATAGCCGCTTCGATGCCGCCGCTATTGTCGGGCAGCACCGCCGAGCAGCGCAGCGGCGCGGTGCGCATGCCGATGCTGACGGTGGGCTTGCCTTGCGGCAGGAGCGCATTGGCATCGCCGCCATTTGACATCACCAGCCATGCGTCGACGTTGCCGCGCGCGATCTGGGTTGCCGCAACGTCTTCGGCAGTGCCCTGGATGACCAGCACATTGAGGTGGTGCTGACGCGCAACGGCCTGCACGCCAAACAGCACTGTGTTAAAAAAGTAGCCGAAAGGGAAGCGTGCTACGATGCCCAGCGTCCGTGGCTGTGTCATTATAATGAGCTCTTTTCTGGGGTGATACGACAGAATGCCTTGCTCAGCTGAGGAAGGTTTTTCTTTTTGATTATACGCACGTACGCCGCTTCCGAATTACCAGAATTGGTTACAATTCGTGATCTAACGAGCGGCTGTAATAGTGGGCGAGCGAGGTGTTCTTGAATTCGTTGGGCGCAGTATGTTCTTATTCAGATGCCGCGCCCGGCGACGCTGGGCGCGGCATCTGAAAGAAAAGAAAACGGATGTGGCATCACACGCCGCAGCCGGCACCGAGGACTTGCGCGACCTGGCCGCCGTCGAAGGTGTAGGCGGTTGTGGCCGCGCCTTCGTAATAGGTTTCGTGCAGAACCAGCTCCATGCGCCCGTCGCCATTCAGATCGAGCACGCCAACAAGGTCGTGCTGGTTGGGCGCATTGAATTCTTTTGGCGCAGGGTAATACTCGGCCGCAACGGGAATGGTTTGCGCACTGCCGCCCTGATTTTTAACGATCACAACCAGCGAGTAATCGCCTGCGGCGGCGTCGGGGGAGGGGAAATCGCCGCCATTCAGGTAGCGCGTCGCTGCGATCAGCATTTCTTCAGCGCCGTCGCCATCAAGGTCGGCGCGCACGGCCTGTTTTATGCGCACGTCGGGCTGGGCGATGCCCTGCGCGCTGAGCAGGGACGTGACAGTTCCAATTACCTCGGGGGAATTTGCGGGCACAGCGGCCGGGGTGCGCGGCAGGGGATTCCAGGCCCCTGCGACGCCAATTGCCCCAGCCGCGGGCGTGGCCGTGCCCAGGCGAACGTTGACGAGCTCGGGGCAGGGCTCGCTGTTGGCTTCGGGGCGGCTGCCAGCAACCATTCCGGCCGGGCTAGTGCTGGAAACAAGCTGGTAGCGCTCGCCGCCGCGCAGCTGGGCGGCCACTGCCTTAGCGTCGAGCCACTGGCCGGCCTGCACGCCACCCAGCAGCCAGCCATGTTCGGCGTCGACAATTGCCGCAACCGATGGCGCAGCGTCGCTGGCGCTAAACAGTCGTGCCCAGGTTTGCGGGCCAACAATGCCATCGGATTCAAGCCCATTGGCGGCCTGAAAGGCGCGCACCGCTGCCTCGGCTTTTGGCCCAAACACGCCGTCATCTGCGCCTGCTTCCGCAAAGCCAAGAGCGAGCAGACGCTGCTGCACAACGCGCACATCGTCGCCTTCCAGGGGCGGGCTGGCGAGGCTGAGCGTGCGGCCAGACACGGGCGCGGGCGCAGCGGGCGCAGCAGTCGCAGGCGGGAGGGCTGTGGCGGGCAGGGCAGTGGCAGCGGCGGGCGCAGCAGTCGCGGGCGGGATGGCGGTGGCGGGCAGGGCAGTGGCAGCAACGGGTGCAGCCGCCGTTGTGGCGGGCGCCTGTGGTTGCGCGCCACAGGCGCTGAGCGCCGCCATTCCGATCAGGAGCAGGCCCAGGCGCTGAATGGAATGTTGATGGTGCATTGCGTTTCTTTCAGCTAGAACTACGGATTTACGGTAAACACCGCGCCGTCGCTGCGCCCAAAAATCTCGGGCTGGTACATCTGGTAGGCGGTGGCGGGCAGCGTCTGGAAGGCGCCGGGCGTGGTGCCGCGCGCCAGGTAGGTGTAGGTGTAGGTGCCGCGCGGCAGGTCGCTGGCGAACAGTGCCACCCGGTCGTCGTGGATGCTGGTTTGGCCGAAATACTGCCAGTAGGGCGTGTCGGACGAGCCGAGGTTCGCGCCTTCCGCTGCCGCGCTGGATGTCTTCAGGCTGGTGTCGATTGGCTCCAGACCGGCGGGCAGCATGTCTTCCACTGCGAAGTACGGCATATCCTCCGGCACCGTGAGCGTCAGGCGCACCTGCACAACCTCGCCCAGCTTCACCTGATTCACCAGCTGCCCGGTGACCGAAAGCGTGTCGGTGTTGACGGCAACATACTCGCGCCGCACGCCCACGCCCTGGTCGAGCGCGGTGACTTTGCTGGCGTCCTGGTAGTAGCGCATGCGCAGCGTGTAATACAGCCGGCCCTTGCCCGTCTGCCCGCTGGCGGCCTGCCGCTGCAAGGTAAGCTGCGACTGCCCGCCGGCCTTGATGTCGGCCAGCGCGGTGATGACGCTGATCGGGTCGGACAGGTTGGCGCGATTGATTGCGCCTTCGCTGAGCGTGGTGCCGTCGAGCACGGCACGGTAGGTGTAGTCGGCGTCGAGCTCGCCGCTCTGGGTGAGGTACTCGGCCAGCGCCAGCAGCGAAACGGCCGACTCCTGCGTGCTTTGCCAGTGGCCGTGGTCGCGCTGCGCCATCAGGTAGCGCACGGCATTTGGCACCAGGAAGTTGTTCGGGTCGGCACGCACGAGCGCCTGGAGCGCCAGCGCGGTGGTGCGCGTGTCGCTGCTGAGGTTCCAGCTGTCGGCGACGGGTTCTTCCCAGTGCGCGTCGGTCGCGTGCATGATCGCCGTGCTCATCAGCTCGCCCACCAGCGTGCGAATCTGGTCGTCGTTGCCGCCAAGCGCTTTGAGCGTCATCAGCAGGTAGGCGCGGCCATAGACGCTGAGCTGGGCGCGTGAGTCGAACAGCGCCGTGCTGCGTCCGCGGTCGGGCTGGCCGGCTTCGCCCAGCACAAACAGGATGTAGCTGCGGGCGTTGAGCTGGCTGCGGCGCAGCGCGGCATCGGCGGGCTTCGCGTCGTCGGCAAGCGCGTTGTGCAGGTAGGCGATGCCCTGATCCAGGCGGGCTTGATCGACTGCGTAGCCGGCTTTCCGCGCCTCGATCAGCCCCTGCACGACGTAGGCGCTGAGGTAGGGGCGACTCGGATCATCGGCCCACCAGCCCCATCCTCCATCCAGATGCTGCAGCGCGTACAGGCGCTGCAAACCGGTGCTCAGGTTGGCGTCCAGCCCGGCTTTGAGCTTGGGATCGGCCAGGCCAAGCTGCGTGAACAGGCGGTAGGTGACGGCGTTGGGCAGGAAGCGACTGACCGTCTGCTCCGAGCAGTCGTAGGGGTAGGACTGCAAGTAGCTCAGCGTGCGGTCGACGCCAGCCGCCAGCGAGGGCGAAAGCTCCAGGTCGAGCTCGCCGGCAGTGGCGCCGCTGGGCGCAACCGGCGCGTCGGCGGGCACGGCAATCGTCTCGACAGTGGTGTCGAGCACCTGGCCGGCGGTGGCGACAACCTCGGGCGTGGTGTAGCGATTGATTGCGAGCGCCTGCTCGACAGCATCCTGCTGCCCGCCGCCGGCCACGCTGAAGCGCAGCACGGCCTGCCCGGCATTCGGCACCTCAACCGGCCAGCGCACCAGCGCGGTGCCGTTGGCAGGAACCGAAACGGTCTGCTTAGCATCGCCCTTGAGCGTAAGCGCGACGCGGCCGTTGTCCTGCGCCTGCTCAAGCGTGACGGTGGCCTCGATTGGGCTTGTGCCGGTGTTCTGCACCACGGCTTGCAGGCTGAGCGTATCGCCAACCGTCAGGAAGCGCGGCAGGCTCGGGCGCAGCAACAGGGGCTTGGTCGCCACCAGATCGGCGGTGGTCTGGCCCACGCGGGTGTCGGCGGAAAGGCCGCGCGCCGTCATGCGCCAGGTGGTCAGGCTGTCGGGCAGCGTCAGCTTGACCTGCGCGGTGCCGTCGGCGGCGGTGACGACGCTGGGGTTCCAGTAGGCGGTGTCGGGGAAATTGCGCCGCAGCAGCACATCCGCGCCCAGGCCGCCGCCGCCGCCCTTGTCGCCGGGCTGCAGCTTCAGCGTCACGCGGTCGACCAGCGCGGTGAGCGAGGGCGCGGTGAAGACGCCCAGCGCGCGGCGGGTGTAGAAGGCGTCGGTCATGCTTGGGTTGGGGTCGTCGGCCAGCGAGAGCACCGCCTTATCGACCAGCGCCAGGCCGATCTCGGCGCGCACGCCATTGCCGGCGTAGTCGGTCGCCTTGATCGAGTAGGTGATTTCGTCGCGCGGGCCGGCCTGCGCCTTGTCGGGCGTAACGGCGATGTTGAGCTGCTGCTGCTCGGTGGAGATCGGCAGGTTCACCAGGCCCACGCGCACGTCGGGCACGGGCACATCGCCGCCGGCGGGCTTGATCAGCACTACCGAAACGTAGATGTTCGGCGCGTATTCGGCCTTGAGCGGCACCTGCAACACCTCGGTGCGGCTCTTGAGCGTCAGGAGCTTATGCTCAATCACCGCGCCGCGCTCGATGGTCATCAGCGCCTGCATGCCTTCGTAGGGCGCAGTGACGAGCACGGCGGCGGTGTCGCCGGGGCGGTAGCTGCGCTTGTCGGCAATCAGGTCGATGCGGGCGGTGTCGTTGATGCCCCAGAAGACGTCGCCGCCATAGGCCCAGGTGTAGGCGCTGGTTTTGACCGTATGGCCGGCGTCGTCGCGCGCCTCGGCCACCACGCGGTACTCGCCGCCCTTGGGCAGCGTGAAGCTGGCAGTGGCGCGGCCCTGCGCGTCGGTGGTGGCGGGCTTGCTTTCGATCAGCGTGTCGCTAAATGTTGAAGTCCAGTAGAAACGACCGTCGGCGCCCTGCTGGCGCACGCTGTTCCACTCGCGCTGCATCAGCGAGAGCGTGAGCGCGCTGTTGGGCGCGGGGTTGCCCTGCGGGTCGAGCGTGATGATCGCGAAGTTCTGCGGTTTGCCAGCCTGCGCAAGATAGCCTTCGGGCCGCAGGCCGATGTAGATCGCGCCGGCATGAACGTTGACCGTGCCCTGCGCGGCGATCACCTGCCCATCCACATCGGTGATCTCAACATCCAGCGTCAGCGTGCGGCTGTGCGTTTCTTTCCCCAGGCTGGCCGGCAGCTTGAGCGCGAAATGGCCCTGCGCGTCGGTTTTGGCCTGGCCGTCGGCCACCAGTTCGCCGCCAGCGCGGGGCGGTTCGTCGCCGCGATACCACATATAGGCGTCGTCGATATCTTCGAAGCTGTAGTTACTTTCGTTGTCGGGGCGGAAGAAGTAGGGGTTGGCGAGCAGGCGCCAGCGCAATGGCGCGTTGGCAACCGGCCCGCTGGCGAAGTAGCTCGCGGCCACCTGCATGTCAAGCGTTTCGCCCTGCACCACGTCGGGCTTGGCGGCGGTGACATTCACCTCAAAGGCGGGCTTGCGATATTCGGCCACGCTGAACGAGCCATAGAACGAGCCAAGCGGCGCGCTCTGCGCCTGGGCCTTGCGGTCGCTTACGACGACGTTCATGCTGTAGATGCCGAGCTTCGCGCCGCGCGCCAGCGCCAGGCTGGTGTTGAAGCTGCCAAACTCGCTAAGCGTGAGCGTGGTCGAGTAGATCGTGTTGCCTTCCGGGTCGCCAATCGTCAGGTCGGCCTGCTGCTGATCGTTGGGCAGGTCGTAGGCGAGGCGGCGCTGGTCGAGCCGCAGCGCGCCGCGAATATAGACATTCTGCTCGGGGCGGTAGATCGGCCGGTCGGTGTAGAGCGCGCCAACCACCGGGCTGTTGCCGTAGTCGACGGGCAGGCCGAAGTCCCACGGGTTCACGCCCTCGCCCCAGATGCTGGTGCTGAACGCAAAACGATCGGTGCCCTGCGTCCACAGGAAGAATGGCGTGGACGCGTCGGAGGCGGGCGTGTCGCGCTGCACCACGCCGTCGGCGTCGGTCGCGCCCAGCTCGAAGGGCTCGGGCTGGCGCGTGTCGTAGTTGTAGGTCGCGCCGACGAGCGGCAGGTTGGCAACCGGTCTGCCCGTCGCCATATCGACGGCCCAGACAAACGTCTGGTTCGCACTGCGCTTGACGGTGATGGCATAGGGGCTGACGGCCATAACCTGCCGGTCGATCAGGCCGCTGCCCGCATCGACGACGAGGTAAAACAGGCCGGCGTCGAGCCGCCCGAGGTCGAGCGTGTCGAGTCGGCTGGTGTTGCGGTCGCCGGGCAAGCTGATGTCGGCCTGCTGCACCAGCGCGCCGCTGCCGGGCTGGAATTTATCCCAGAACTCGTAGTCGGTCAGCATCCTGGCGACGTCGCTGGGTTCGAGCCGGTAGAGCGCATAGCCCACCACTGGCGTGCCAACGTGCTGAATGAGCACGCGCGCGTTGACGTAGGCGTTATACGCGCCAATGCGCTGGCCAGTGCCCACCAGCGAGAGCGCAGGCGTGGGCGGCGCGGTGTGGAAGCTTACGGTGACATCCTGGCCCAGCGGCACGCCCCAGGCATCGCGCGCGGCCCCGCCGATGGTGACCGTATAGTCGGTGTCGGGTTTGGGCGCGAAATAGGCTGAATATTCGACGCGGCCAGTGTTGGTGTAGATGTCAGTGGGCGCGGGCGTGATCGTCAGGTTGCGCTCGACCGAGTCCCAGTCCATTGGCGCGCTAAAGCTGATTGTGAACGGATTGCTCAGCGAGGCGGCAGTTTCGCCCGCGCTCGGCTGCGTGCTTGTGATGCGCGGCAGCGGCGCAACGTCGAAGCGTGCGCGGTAGCGATTGGCGAGCGTGCCGCTGCCAGCCGCCGAGCGCACGCCCGGGTCGATTGCCAGCGTGTAGCGTCCGCCACGCGCAAGCGGCGCGTTGGGCGCGAAGCGGACGATCACGCCGTCGTAGCTGCGGGTTGGCACGCCATTCTCGTCGTAGTCGGTGCGCAGGTTGGGCTTGGTGCCGCCCTGGCTGAATGTGCCGGGCACGGACGCGCCATTTGCGTCGAGCAGGGCGAGCGCGCCGCGCAAGCTGCCCAGATCGACCGGCTGGTTGAAGTAGATTTCAAGCGGCTCGTCGGGCGCGGCGAACTGCTCGCCATCAAGCGGCGTACTGCCGTACACATCAGGCGTGATCGTGCTGAACTGCCAGCTATACTCGCCGCGCAGCGCGCCGCCGGTCTGGTCGCGCAGGCCGGCCGCCACGCGCACGCTGTAATCGGTTGAGGGCAGCAGACCGTTGCTTGGCGCAAACACGTAGGTGCTGGTGTCGAGCCAGCGGCCGGTGCCGGCCAGCGCGGGCGTGATCTGAAGCGGTTGCGGCAGCGATTTCTGGTCGTCGAGCGTGGTGAAGGCAACGACCGGGTGGTTGAAGCGCACGCTGATGCGGGCGGTGTCGGTCAGCACCTGGCTGGTGGATGTGGGCGGTTCGACATTCGCCACCGCCAGATCGCCGATCACCGTGAAACGCCATTTGATCGCGTCCGTGTTCAGCTTCGCGCCCTGGCTGGATGTAATGCCAGGGGCAAGATTGGCCTCGTAGGTCGCACCACGCGTCAGCGCCGCGGCCGGCTTGAAGTGGAAACCGCCCGGCGAGCGCGTGACTGTGCCACCAACCGTCGCGCCACTTTCGATATCGCGCAGCGTGAAATTCTGCCCGGCCGAATCGGCGTCCACGCCGGGGTCGAGCCGCACCTCGATCTCGCCAGCGTCGGGCACGTCGATTGCGCCATCGAAGGGGCGCGTGCCAACCAGCAGCGGCGCGGCGGTGATGAAATTCCAGCTTACTGGCTGCTCCATGCGGAACTTCCCGTCAGACGAGACATCGCTGCGCACGGTGGCGGTGTAGCGCGTCGCGGCGAACAGGCGCGTAGGGTAGAAACCGAACTGTGTGGGCGAGATCCAGCGGCCCACGCCCGGCGCGGCTGGCTCCAGCGCCAGCGGCTGGGGCAGCGTGTCGGCCAGGCGCGGATCGTCGGCGGCGGCGGCGAGCGTTGCGGCTGGCACGACCGGGCTGGCGAACTCCACCAGAATCGGCGCGTTCAGCTTGGCTTCGCCGCCATCCTGCGTTGGGCCAAATGACGCCACAGTCGCATATGGCACCGTCGCGAACGACACGGTTTGCGGCTCCTGCAAGGCGCGGCCAAACAGATTGCTGACCTCGCCGCCAATGTTCAGGCGGTAGGCCGAGCCATAGCGCATGCCGCCTTCAGGCTCGATGGTGACGGTGGTTGCGCCAGCGCGCGGGAACTCGGCCATGCGCACGGCAAAGGGCAGCGGCGGCTCGAAATGCACAGCCGCGCGCACCGAATCGGGGCGCACCCACTGGCTGAACACGATCTGGATGCCGCCCTGCGGGTTGGCGTCGGTCGCGCCATTTGCGGGCGAGATCGAAACAATCTGCGGGCCGCGCGCGGCGAGCGGGCCGAGCACCAGGCCGCCCGCCAGCAGCACCAGCGCGGCAAGAATGATGTTGATATTGCGCCAGCGGAACCAGGATCGTAGGCGTTCCATAGTCGTTTCTTTCGTTTGTTATGCGGCAGCGTTGTTTGGTATTTGAGAAATCATTGGAAAACAACCACCAAGGCACCAAGACACCAAGAAGTAATCATACTTGTTTGGCAGATACGCAAAGTAGGTTTTATAAAGAGCTTGGTGCCTTCGTGTCTTGGTGGTTCAAATATTTCAGGCTGTTCGAAAGCACAAAGCGACAAAGGCAGAGGCAATTTTGATCGCCAGATCAATTCTGCACTTACCGACCCGCCGCTTCCACCACAAAATCAACCGGCGCGCTGCGCGCTTGGCGGCCTTTTGCATCTGTCACGCGCACCTCGGCGCGGTGGCGGCCCGGCGCAAGCTGCCAGAAGACGCGGTAGGGCGGGCCGCTCAGCGCGGCCAGCGGCTGGCCATCCACCAGAATCGTCACGGTCGTCGCGTCGTCGCGGCCAGCACGCGCCTTCAGCTCGATGCGCTGGCGCTCGGCCGGGATGCCCGGGCTGAGCACAAAGGTCGCGCCGGGCGCGGGAAGGAGCAGCGCGGGGCCTGCTGGTATTGTGGCGGGCGGCGGGTTTTGCGCTGCCGCAGCGGGCGCTCCATCGGCTGCGGGCGTGTCGGCAAGCGCGGGGCATTGCGCGCGCGGCGGCTGCGGCAGGCCGGCGGCAATCGTCCACGACTCGGCCTCGGGCGGCAGCACGCGGAAGACGCGCATCACGACGCGGGCGGCGGGGTAGCCAGCTGGCGCGCGGCAGCCCAGCTCGCGGTCGAGCGCAAGCGCAATGTGGCTGGCGTCGGTCTGGGTGGGCTGGTTGCTCGCCAGAAAGCGCTCGCCACGCGTGGCCGGGCAGTTCGGCCCCGGCAGCAGCCCGCCCTCGGCGCAGATCGCCCGCTCGACAATGCCATCGGGGCGCTCGAACTGGCGCGGCGGCAGACCCTTGTGCGCGGCCAGCATCACGTCGTGCCACACCGGCCCGGCCCCGCTGATGCCGCTGATCGCCTCCATTGGCTGGCCGTCGGCGTTGCCAACCCACACGCCCACAGCGCGGTCGGGCGTGTAGCCCAGCGTCCAGTTGTCGCGCCAGTCGCTGGTCGTGCCGGTTTTCGCCGCCGCCGGCCGGTCGATATCCAGCACGCTCTGCGCGCCAAATGCCCGCATGCGCGCATAGCGGTCGGACAGAATATCGCTGATCAGGTAGGCGATCTGCGGCGACACAGCCTGAGAGGGTTCAGCCGACAATGTGCTCGTGTCTTTCGCGGCGGCGCGTTCGCCGAGCAAGGATTGGCCTGCCGCGTCGGTAACAGCGACAACTGCAAACGGCACGACGCGCCGCCCGTTATTCGCAAACGCGGCGTAGGCGGCTGTTAACTCCAGCGGCGTCACCTCGACGCCGCCCAGGGTGAGCGCAAGCCCGTAGCGGCCCGCGTTGGCCGGTTCGCCCAGCGAGCCGATGCCCAGCCGGCCAGCCATGTCCAGCAGCGCGGGCACGCCAATCGCGTCGAGCAGGCGCACCGCCGCGATATTCGAGGAGGTGGCAAGCGCCTCGCGCAGCAGCAGCGGGCCATGAAAGGTGCGGTCGTAGTTCTGCGGCGTGTACTGCTGGCCTTCGCGCGTCTGGAAGGTGCTGGGCACGTCGAGAATTTGCGAGGCTGGCGTCCAGCCGCGCTCAAAGGCGGCGGCATAGGTCAGCGGCTTGATCGCGGAGCCGGGCTGGCGCTGCGCCAGCGTCGCGTTCACCTGCCCCTGCGTGCGCGTGTCGCTGAAGTTCGGGCTGCCCACCATCGCCAGAATCGCGCCGTCGTGCGGGTCGAGCACCAGCACCGCGCCGTTGCGCACGCGATGGTCGGGGCCACCGTTGCGCGGCGTGCCCAGCAGGCCAATCTGGCGGCGCAGGCTGCTTTGCGCGGCATCGTTCAGGTCGGCGTCGAGCGTGGTAGTGATGGTCAGGCCGCCACGCGCCACGGTATCTGCGCCAAGCTGAGCAACAAGCTGGTCGAGCACATAGTTGACGAAGTGCGGCGCGCGCGGGGCCTGGTCGCCGCCGCCAAATTGCAGCGGTTCGGCCTTGGCGGCGGCCGCCTGTGAGGGCGAAATGTAGCCCGCGCGCGCCATCGCGTCGAGCACATCGGCCTGGCGTGCCAGCGCGGCCTCGCGGGCGGCAAACGGGTCGTAGCGTGAAGGTGCCTGCGGCAAACCAGCCAGCAGCGCAGATTCCGCCAGGTCGAGGTCACGCGCGGGCTTGCCAAAAAAGTGCTGCGCCGCCGCTTCTACACCATACGACTGACCGCCGTAGTAGCTCTGGTTCAGGTACAGCGCAAGAATGTCGTCTTTGGAATAGGCGGCGGTGAGCTTAAGCGCCAGCGTGGCCTCGCGCAGCTTGCGCGAAAATGTGCGCTCACGCGCCGTTGCCGGGTCGAGCAGGAAGCCGCGCGCAAGCTGCTGCGTGATCGTCGAGCCACCCGACACAATTGCCCTGCTGCGCAGGTTCTCCCAGGCGGCGCGCCCAATGCCGCGCAGGTCGACACCGGAGTTGCTGTAGAAACTGGCATCTTCCACCGCAACCGTTGCCTGGCGCAGCGCGAGCGGAATCGCCTCCAGCAGCACGGGGCGCTGCCGGCCACTAAGCGGGTCGGGCAGCTCGTAGAGCAGCTGGCCACGCCGGTCGAGAATACGCGTGCTGCCCAGCGCAGCGCGGGCGCGCAGGTGCTCAGGCGTGGGCAGCTCGGTGGAAAACCAGACGGCTGCGCCAGCAATCGCAAGCAGCACCAGCGACAGCCCCGCTGCGCGAACGACCAGCTGCCGCGCGCGCCGCAACCGCGAAGCAGGTTGTGGGAAGGGTGGCGCCGCCATACAAGCCTCCAGCGAATCCACTGTTCAAGACGAGCTGACCAGCGATGGAGTTTCGGCGTGCCGGGTGCAGGAAGGCCCGGCGGGGTAGCTGCCGTCTTTTTGCATCATACGCGCCGGCATACGGGTGCGGAATGACGCTCATCTGAGAGCGAGATGAATGGCGGGCCAGCTATGGGCACACATGAAATCAGGTTTGCGCGGGCAAAGCGCTTTGTTGAATAAACGCATGATAGTACTGCATTCCCGCGTTTGGCAAGTGGCAAAACACGCTATCAATTTCTCGAAAATACGCAGCCACATCGTTTCTGGGTGCACACTGAGATGTGGAATACAAGCCAATCCCACGAGCACCAATACAAGGCGCGGAAGCAGGCCAGGGCGCTGCGGACGCTTCTGCAAAGCGGTTTGGAACATCAGATACGTACATGCCCTGGGCTGTGACGGAGAAAATCTACGTACTTCATCTCAGTAGTACGGCGCAACGCGACAGGACAAAAGTACCAGTTGCCGATCACCTGACTGGTTCTTCGTAATACCCTCTATTAGGCCATATAAATTTTTGTCAATAGAAAATATAGTGTTTCTAATATTTCGCTGTTGCTGGTTATCCCTAGCTAGAAAGGATTTTATCCCCAAATAGCCAGCTTTCACCCTGCGGGCAATTTGCCTCCGCGCATGCAGGCACACGTAACCACGTCATCGTCACAAAGGAGTTCTTTATCATGGCACAACGCTCTACCCAAAGGAAGCTTCTTTCGTTCTTCACCATCGCACTGCTTCTCCTCGCGCCAGCGAGCTTTGCCCTGGCCGGTCCGCCCGCCGACCCCTACGCCGATGCTGTCGACTCGGCAAGCGGCTTAATTCTTAACCCGGCGAACGCAGTTGGCGCGCCTGATGGTAATGTGGCCACCGTAGTTGGGATAGCCGGGCAGAACCTGACGCTTGACATGGGCGCAGGCGAAGAAGGTGACGGCAACCTGATTGTGTACTACTCTGGGCTAACGGTAGGTGTGACGACGAATGTCGAGTTTTTGGACTCAAGCCATACGGTGGTTGGCAGCGGCACAGCCAACCTTGTTGATCTGGCGGTTGGCACACATAATGCGACCGTCACGCACTCTGGTGCGCCAGCCACCTATCGTTTCGTTCGCTTCACGAGTTTACTGTCGGCATCCTTTATCGATGCAGCTGAGACTGTGCCCGCCGACACCGACGGCGACGGACTGCCCAATAGCTGGGAAACCACCTACGGCCTCGACCCGAACAGCAACGTTGGCGCGAACGGCGCGAGTGGCGACCCCGACAGCGATGGCCTGACCAACGCCCAGGAATATGCGGCTGGCACAAACCCAAAGAGCAACGACACCGACGGCGATGGTCTGCTCGACAAGTGGGAAATCGACAACAGCCTCGACCCAAAGAGCAACACCGGCAATAATGGCGCGAGTGGCGACCCCGACAGCGATGGCCTGACGAACCTGCAGGAGCAGGCTGCCGGCACCAACCCGCACAGCAACGACACCGACGGTGATGGTCTGCTCGACAAATGGGAAGTCGACAACGGCCTCGACCCGAAGAGCAACACCGGCAACAATGGCGCGAGTGGCGACCCCGACAGCGATGGCCTGACGAATTTGCAGGAGCAGGCTGCCGGCACCAACCCGCACAGCAACGACACCGACGGCGATGGTCTGCCTGACAAGTGGGAGATCGACAACGGCCTCGACCCGAAGAGCAACACTGGCAACAATGGCGCGAATGGCGACCCCGACGGCGACGGGCTGAACAATGCGGGTGAATATGCCGCCGGTACTGATCCGCACAACCCGGACACTGATGGCGACGGCCTGACCGACAAGGAAGAAGTTGATAACAATCTCGACCCGACTAATGGCAATGGCGATAACAGTGCAAGTGGCGACGCCGATGGCGATGGATTGAGCAATGCTGAAGAAATTGCTGCCGGCACCAACCCAAACAACGCCGATACTGACGGCGATGGCTTACCCGACGGCTGGGAAGTGCAGTATGGCCTCGACCCGAAGAGCAGCGTTGGCGCAAATGGCGCGAGCGGCGACCCCGACGGCGATGGCCTGAGCAACCTGCGCGAATACCAGCTTGGCACGAACCCGAAGAGCGCGGACACCGACGGCGATGGCCTGCCCGACAAATGGGAAGTCGATAATGGCCTTGACCCCAAGAGCAACGCCGGCGCGAATGGCGCGAGCGCCGACCCCGATGGCGACGGCCTGAACAACCTGAAGGAATATCAGATCGGCACGAACCCGAAGAACAAGGACACTGACGGCGATGGGCTCAGTGACAAACGAGAAGTCGATCTTGGCACGAACCCGAAGAACAAGGATACTGACGGCGACGGCCTGCCAGACGGCTGGGAAGTTCAATACGGTTTCAACCCGAAGAGCACGGTTGGGCGCGATGGCGCATCGGGCGACCCCGACAAGGACAACCAGAGCAACCTGCAAGAATACAAGGCTGGAACGAACCCGCTGGTTGCAAACGCCATTCGGCTGTTCATCCCAGTAATCACGCGGTAGCACAGCAAAGCAACCAATTCACCAACAAACAGACAGAGGGCGATTGTGTCGCCCTCTGTCTGTTTCTTACAACTGGAAATAGAGCAATGGCGCGGGTCAAAATTGAAGTTATTTCGTATGAGTATCAGCCAGGCGAGCCAGCGCCAGCAGCCCGGCAAGCGCATCTTCATTGGTATCGCACAGGCGGTATGTTCCGCCCAGTTGCTGCATAATTGCGGCGCGCAGCGGCGGCATCGCCTGCGCCAGACCGCCCGAAAAAACCACCCGCTCCCAATCGGCAGCGGGTGCCAGCCGCTGCGCGCAGGCGTTGTACTGCCCGGCCATATACTCGAACGCGGCGCGGAAGAGGTGTCCAGCATTCAGGTTGCCTTCGTGAATATTACCAAGCGCGCCGCCACTGGCTCCCCCAAAAAACGAAAGATCGGCTGTTAAATCAGTTGTGGGCGTTGCGGCCACGGCCTGAGCAATATATCCCCATGGCTCGCCCAGCGGCAGGCCTTGCGCGCGTGGTAGTTCGGTGAGCAGATCGACCAGCAGCGCCAGCGCGCGCCCAGCCGGCACATTGGTGATGGTATGCAGCCATTGCCCACCAAAGTATGGTCGTATTCCATAATTGCCCGGCACGATCTCATTCCGCAGCAGGCTGGCCTGCGAGCCAGTGGAAATATTCAGCGAAAGTTCGCCCGGCTGCAGCGCCGCGCCAGCCAGCGCCGATTGCTGGTCGCCAATGCCGGGGAAGCAGGCAAGCGTGTGCCCGCCAAGCCGCATCTCGCCAACAGGCTGGTCGAACGCGCCGATGCGCGGCCAGCGCACGCCACCAAGCCCGAGGTGATCCAGCAATGAATGGTGCCAGTCGCCAGCGGTAATATTGAATGTGCCCTGCGCGGCCGCGATGGTTGGCTCGGTGGTGGGCTCGCGCCCACACAGCTGCCACAGCACGTAATCGACCAGCCCAAGCGCAACCGTGCCTGCAGACAGCGCGCCCGTCTCGCGCATCCAGAACAGCGCGCAGAGCGGCAGCCCGGGCCGTAGCTCATTGCCCAGCGACTGGCGGTCGGCTTCCGAAAGCTGCGCCGCCAGCCGTTCGAAAAACGTGCCGCCAGCCGGGTGTTGCCCAAGCGCGCGGCTGTCGCGCCAGGTGATGACGTTTGTTGCTGGCTCGCCGCTCGCATCGCACAGCACCAGCGCGTGCATCTGGCTGCTGAGCATCAGGCCGCTGCAATCGGGCGCGGCGCGCAGCAGCTCGGCGATCAGGTCGCGCACTGCTGCAACCACTGCGCGCGGCGCGACTTCGAAATGCCCGGCGGGCAGGCCCGGCACTGGCTCGGGGAATGGCCGGCGCTGAATCGCGCCAAGCGTGCCGCTCGCCAGATCGAGCACTGCGCCTTTGATAAAGGTCGTCCCCAGGTCGATGCCGAGGTAGCGCATGCGTTTCTCTCCGCCTTCTTCTGCCCGCCTCACGCGGCGCGCCATACGATTTTCTCGAACGGCGGCAGCGCCGACGCCAGCTCGATGCGCCACGGAATAATTTTCAGCAGCCCAAAGCCCGCCAGATCGCGAAAGATCGGCGCGGGGTCGTAGCCCAGCGGTGGCTCGACACGCAAAAACAAATCCCACACCTGCTGGCGCACGTCCATGTCGTCCACCCACTCGGCGCGCGCATCAACGTACACCGGGTTCACTGCGTCGGCGACATATGCGAGCGATACGTAGGGATTGCTGGCAAGGTGGCGCGCCTTGAACGACCCAGGGCGCGTGCCGATCCAGCACGCCGGCCCATCCCACACCGGGTGAATCACCCGCGAGCGTGGCCGACTGCGCGCATCGACCGTCGCCATATTGCACCAGACCATTGTGCGCACACGTTCCATCATTGGCGCGGCCAGCTCGTCGAATGATACCTCAGGCATCTTTTTCTCCCTTTGACATGGCACTCGTTTTTAGCTCGGGCCGCAAGCACTGCCCCTGCGGCCCCCTAACCGCAGAGCGCGAGGGCGCGCAGTTCTCGCAAAGGCCGCCTGCCGCATGGCCCTCGCCCCCTAACCGCAGAGCACGAGGGCGCGCAGCCCTCGCACCTGCATACTCTCCCTACATCGTCGCGCCAATCATCCAGGGATTGAATTCTTCTTCGCCAATGCCCTGCGCCTCGCTCAGGCTGGCCTCGCCCGACGCGACAGCAATCAGCTTCTCGAAGATTTCGCGCCCAACCGACTCGACGCTCGCGCCGGTGAGAATCGTGCCGGCATTGATGTCCATATCGCCGCGCATGCGCTCATACGTCACGCTGTTGGTGGCGATTTTGATGCTCGGCACCGGCTTGAAGCCAAAGCAGCTACCGCGCCCGGTCGTGAACGCGATCAGGTTGCAACCGCCCGCCACCTGCCCCGTCGCCGAAACCGGGTCGTAGCCGGGCGTGTCCATAAACACCAGCCCGCGCTCGGTCACTGGCTCGGCGTACTCGTAGACGGCTTGCAGTGGCGTGCTGCCGCCCTTCGCCACCGCGCCCAGCGATTTCTCGTAGATTGTGGTCAGGCCGCCGGCTTTGTTGCCGTGCGAGGGGTTGTTGTCGATCTCAAAGCCTTCGCGCGCAGTGTATTCTTCCCACCAGTGCACGCGCTCCAGCAGTTTTTCGCCCACGGCGCGGCTGGTGGCGCGGCGTGTCAGCATGTGCTCGGCGCCGTAGATCTCGGGCGTTTCGCTCAGCACTGCCGTGCCGCCCTGCGCCACCAGCAGGTCGACGGCATAGCCCAGCGCGGGGTTGGCCGTCACGCCGCTGAAGCTGTCGCTGCCGCCGCACTGCAGGGCCAGATTCAGCTCGGAAAGCGGAACTTCTTCACGGCGGCACTCGTTGGCGCGTGGCAGCCGCGCCGCGATTTCGCGCAGCCCTTCGTCAATTGTTGCCGCTACGCCACCCGTATCCTGAATGCCAATGTATGGCGGCAGCTGCACGTCGCCCAGGCGCGCGCGCTGGCTAAGGAATAAATCTTCGAACTGGTTGGTTTCGCAGCCCAGCCCAACGAACAGGTAGTCTGCAACATTCGGGCTGCGCGCAAAGCCGGCCAGCGTGCGCCGCAGCATTTCGATCTCGTAGCCGCTGCTGCGGCTGGCGCAGCCACTTTTGTGGGCAATCGCCACAACGTCGGTGACGTTCGGGAATTTCGGCAGCAGCTCAGCGCGGGCGCGCGCGCCAATCTGCCGCACCACATGCGCCGAGCAGTTCACCGTGGTGATGATCACCAGCGTGTTGCGCGTGCCGACGCGCCCATCCGGGCGGCGGTAGCCCATAAAGGTGCGCCGCTCGTCGGGCGGCACCATTGCTACCGGGCGCGCATCCACGCCCATCTGGTAGTCGAGCTGCATGCCACCCACGGCCATGTTTTGCGTGTGTATATGCTCGCCTGCCGCAATCGGGCGCGTGGCAAAGCCGATCACCTGGCCGTAGCGGCGCACCGGCTGGCCGGTTTCGATTGGCCGCAGCGCGAGCTTGTGGCCCGCGCCAATATCGCTGCGCAGCTGCACGCTGCGGCCAGCTATTGCGATCTGGCGATTGCTGCCCAGCGGCGTCAGCGCAATGGCAACATCGTCGCTGGGGTGCAGCTGAATCGCGGGCGTGTCGTGAAGGGTGATCAGCATGGGAAGCTCCTGTTCTCCTTTGGAAGGCGCCGTGTGGGCAAGCAGAATGAGAAGATTATACGCCCGAATGGGCAGGGCTGTGCGAGGCAACTGGCAGCTGCACGAAGAAGGTTGCGCCCTGGCCGGGCTGGCTTTGCACCCAGATTGTGCCACTGTGCTGCAGAATAATCGCGTGGCTGAGCGCCAGACCCAGCCCGGTGCCCTGGCCCACGATGCGTGTGGTGAAAAAGGGTTCGAAAATATGCGGCTGGTGTTCGGGCAAAATACCTGCGCCATTATCGGCGATTGCAATCAGAATATGCTGGCGCACCAGCTGGGCGCGAATTGTCAGCTCACGCCGCTCGCCGGGCGGCTTGTCGGCCAGCGCCTGAATCGCATTGTGAATGATATTGAACAGCGCCTGCTGCAGCTGGTCGGGGTCGCCAGCAGCCGGGGAGAGGGTTTCGTCGTACGCCTGCTGCGCATGCACGTCGGCGGCGGCAAGCGGCAGGGCCAGGCGCTGCAAAATCGCTTCGATCAGGGGAGCCAGCGCAACCGGGTGCGCGCCGGGGCGCTGGGCGCGCGCCAGGCTCAGCAGCTGCTGCACAATTGCGCGGGCGCGCAACGCGGCATGCTCGATTTTGCCCAGGTCGTCGCGCAGCTCGGCGGGGTGGGCACCGTCGAGCAACTGCAGCTGCGCCAGCCCAAGGATGGCAGCCAGCGGGTTGTTCAGCTCGTGCGCTGCGCCGGCCAGCATGCGCCCCATGCCAGCCAGCTTCTCATTCCGGCGCAGCTCCACATCGGCATGGCGGGCCTCCGTCACATCCTGCACAATCACCAGCACTTCGTCATAGGCAGGAATGAGTGTGGCGGCTAAACGCACCTGAAGCGCAGCGCCGTCGTCCGACAGATCAAGCTCGAAGTATTGTGATTGGCCACTGCGCACCCGGCGGTAGCGATCAAACAGTTCGCCGTGGAGCTGGCCTGGCACAACCTCGTTCAGGTGCTGCCCTTCGCGAATGCGCCGCCGGTGCGGGGTTTCGGCCAGGCGCTCGGGGTTGATAATATGAACCGTCATATCGGGGCGCACGCTGAGCAGCAGCATCGGGCTGTGCTGAATCAGGGTGTCGAGGTAGGTGCGCACCGTTTCGGCCCCGCGATACAGGTTTGCATACTGGTCGGCGGCAGTTTTGATGATGGTGTGCGACTGAATGCGGGCGATCGCCTGCGCCAGCTGGTTCGCAATGGTTTGCAGCACGCGCCGCTCGTCGGCGGTGTAGTCGTGCCCGCCCTGCCGGCCAGCAATCAGCACGCCCTGGGCTTGCTCGGCGGTATACAGCGGCAGGGCAATCGCTTGCTGGGGCAGAAATGGCGTGAGCGCCGGGTTCTGCCAGGTGATTTGGCGGCCAGTGTCGCTGCCATAGGCGTGCATACGGCCCGCGCGCAAGGCCTGGATCAAGGCCGGGTGGCGCAGCGTTTCGCGCGTCTGCTCGTGCAGCTCAGACGGAATGCCATGATACGCCTCATAGCGAACATGATTAAAATCCGCGTCGGTGATGAACACGCTGCCCATGCCCGCCAGGTTTTGCGCCTCGAGCAGGTGAAAGGTCGCCTGCACGGTGGCGTCGAGGTCGCTGGTGGCGTTGAGTGTGCGGCTCCATGCCAGCTGCTCGGTCAGCTCGCGCTGGTGGCGGCGCTGCGCTTCTTCAGCCGCCTGGGTGGTGGCCAGCAAGCCAGCATTCACAATTGCAACCGCAGCGTAGCTGGCGAAACGCCCCAGGTATTCGAGGTCGTCGGGGCCGAAGAAATACGCATCCCGGTGGCCCACGGTCAGCACACCAGTGATCGTTTCCTGGTTGCGCAGCGGCTGCGCCAGCGACGATTGCACCACGGCGCTGGCGCGCACGCCTTCGTGGGCAGCCGGCTCCTGTTCGACAATTGGCACCAGAACGCCTGCGCCCGTATGCATGACCTGCCCGGCCACGCTGGCGCTATATGGTGCGCGCGCGCCCAGCCAGCGGGCAGCATCGCCCAGCGCCATCGTACATTCCAGCACTTGCTCGCCCGCCACTGGCTGCGCAATGGTGACGTAGGTGGCGCGCAAAAGCTGCTGCGCCTGCTCGCACACGGCCCGCAGCACTTCTTCAAGCGTGCTCATGGTATTGGTGGCCTGCGCAATCTGCCCCAGCGCGCGCAGCAGTTCGTCCTGGCGTTCGAGGTGGCGCTGCAGCGCGAACTGGCCGAGCTGCGCGCCCAGCTGGTTGGCAAAACTTTCGACCGCCGGGATGGCGGCGGGCGGCAGCGCCTGGCCCCACAGCACCAGAACGCCGCCGGGCACACCCGCGCGCAGCATGGGCGCGGCGATCACGCTTGGCCGGCCCGTAAAGCGCAGCAGCGCGGCAACCACACCATAAAAGTGGCTGGGCAGCAGTGCTTCGATCAGGGGCTGCATGCTATCGGCGGCAATCGCACGGCCCTGCGCCAGCGCCGCCCCCAGCACTGGCGTTTCGAGCGAAATTTCGCACTGCTCAAGGTCGAACTGCGCGGTGCGCGCCAGCAAGCCCAGCAGCCGCGGGTTGACGCTGACATAGGCCGTGTGCAATGCCGCGCCCTGGCTGTCGAGCAGCGCCACCCACATGCTGAGCCCAAGCGGGCCAAGCACACGCATGCAGCCGCTGAACAGCTCGTTGGGTGATTGGGCGGCCTGAATATGCGGCGCAAGGGCATTGAATGCGGGCAGCAGTGGCGTGGCCTGTGGCGCATCGGGATAGATCGCGACCAGCACGGTTTCGCCGGGTAGCGATTCAACGCGCTGTAGCTCGATATCGGCGGCGAGCGGGAGCTGCCCGGCCACAAGCAGGTTCGCGCGCAGCGCCCGTGGCGCGCGGGGGCTTAATTCGGCGTATGTTTCACGAAGGGCTTCGCGATCGCTTTCCGCCAGTATTTCCGCCAGGTTGCGCCCAACGAACTCGCCACTGGCAAGCTGAAGCATCCCACACAGCGCGGCACTACACGCAACAACCTCGCCCCCTGGCGATGTAAACGCGAGGAACCAGGGCGCTTCAGCAAGCAAAGTATGGATTTCGCCGGCAATTTCCAGGGGAAGGTGCTGCCCATGGGTCATGGCATTGGCCCTTTGGCTGGCATTCACACGTTTATAGCAGTGGCCTTCGGTGGAATTCGCGGCAGATGGAGGCCAGAATCGGCGATGGCTGTATTTTACCACCTATCGCAAGCAGTGTGATAGAATGGCCGCCGCAGCGCCGCCGCCGTATCGTGCTGCTTGCGATAGAGTGTAGCACTGAATGCGCGCAGGCTGCACGGCGCGTTGGTATCGCTTCATTACCTTGTTGGGCAGCACAGCAATGCGCACCCGGCAAAGCCAGCAAAGGGGCACGCATATGTCCGATCCCTGGGGCGATCAGTTTCGCGGCGACGAGCGCGCGCTGCTGGCGCCGTTTGTTACCGACCTCGACGCGCCAATTTTTGGGCTGCGCAACCTGCCCGAAGTGGTGAAAGGCGCGCTGTTTTCGCGCTACAGCCGCACCGACAAAAGTCTGCGCCGCATTCTGCTGGATGAATTCATTCAGGCGCCCGAGTCGGGGTTTGCAGCGATTGTCGGCTCTGCCGGCGCGGATCACGCCAGCCAGCTGGTGGCGGTGCGCCAGGCCGAGGCATTCTATGAGCGCGTGCTGATCGGCTATGGCGACGACTCGGTCGCCGAGCTGGGCGGCGCGCACCTGGCCTGCGAGGGCGTGAGCAACATTGCGGCCAAGGCGCTGGAAGATGCGCGCATCGGCATCAGCCCGCTGGAAAAATCGACCCGCTACGTCGTGTTCAACCGCAAGGTCGATGGGCGCTACCGCTACCTGCGCGAGCCGCAGATCATGGAATCGCGCCACGCCAGCGCCTACACTGCCGCAATGGATGGCCTGTTCGATACCTATACTTCCTTGCTGGAGCCAACCATCGCAGCGGTGCGGGCGCGCACCCCACGCGACGAGCAGACCTCCGAGCGCGCCTACGCCAGCGCCACCCGCGCCAAAGCCTGCGATCTGCTGCGCGGGCTGCTGCCCATGGCCGCGCTGACGAATGTTGGGCTGTTTGGCAACGGCCGCGCCTTCGAGTACCTGCTCACGCGCCTGTACGCCGCGCCGCACGGCGAGCTGCATGCCCTGGCCAGCGACATGCAGCGCGCGCTGGATGCGCTGATTCCTTCGTTCGTGAAGCGCGCCAAAACCGAGCGCGGCCGCGCCCAGCAGGAATACCTGCGTGGCATGCGCGAGCGTGTTGCTGCGCTGGGGGATGCGTATCTGTCGGCTAAAACACGTTCGGGCGAAGTATCCGCCGCAAACCTGCAGAGTGATCGGTATCACGGTTCGGATGCTTCGCCCATACTGCCTGAGGGTGTGGCCCTCGTCGAATACGACCCCGACGCCGAGGCCAGGGTCGTGGCCGCCATCCTCTACCCGCACGGCACGCTGCCCCTGGCCGAAGTGCGCGCCCTGGCTGCAGCCCTGCCCGCAGACGAGCGGCTGGCAATCATTCGCGCCTATGTCGGCGAGCGCGGCAGCCGCTTCCACAAGCCCGGCCGCGCCTTCGAAACGCCGATCTACACCTTCGACATTCTGGCCGATATTGGCGCCTACCGCGATTTGCAGCGCCACCGCATCCTGACGCAGGAGCGCCAGAGCTACAGCACCCGCCACGGCTATGTCACCCCGCCCGAGCTGGAAGACTATGGCCTGGCCGCGCCCTACCGCGCCGCGCTGGAACGTGCCGCCGCGCTGGCCGAGCAGCTAGCCGCCGGCCTGCCCGACGCAGCACAATATGCCGTGCCGCTGGCGTTCCGCGTGCGCTGGCGCATCACCATCAACCTGCGCGCAGCCTACCACCTGGCCGAGCTGCGTTCCGCGCCGCAGGGGCACCCGGCCTACCGCCAGATCGCCCAGCAGATCGCCGCGCATATTCAGGCGGTGCACCCAACCCTGGCCGAAAGCATGCGCTTTGTCGACATGGCCGACTATGCGCTGGAGCGGCTGGATGCCGAGCGACGGCTGGATGCCAAGCTCAGCCGGGCATAAGCATCCGGTGATATAGCTTCCCGAAGCATTACAACACGTTATTGCGCACAAAAACATAGCCTGCCCAACGATTGTTGGACAGGCTATGCAGCGTTACGGGTGAAGAACTACAGGCGCCCTGTAAAAGCCAATGCCGACTGCAGATCGTTAAATGTTGCGACATCGTGCAGATCAATCCCGAGGCTCACCATGGTTTGCGCAACTTCGGGGCGAATACCAACCAGCGCAACCTGCGCACCCAGCAGCCCGGCCGAGCGCACCGTGGCCAGAAAACCCTGCGCCACCTGTGTATCGACCAGCGGCACGCCGGTGATATCGAGCACCAGCAGGCGCGTGGCCGAGCGCTCGATTGCGCGCAGGCTTTGTTCCTGAAGCTGCTGCAGTCGTGTTGCATCAAGCTCGCCCACCAGTGGCATCACCAGCGTACCCGCGCTCACCGGAATGACCGGCACGCTGAGATCGCGAATGGTCGAGCGCTGCGCGTCGAGCTCGCTCAGCAGGCGCGTTTGTTCAGCCGAACGCGCCTGCGCTTCGTCCAGGGCGCATTGCAGCGCGCTGGTGCGCTCCTGCACCGTCGACTCCAGCGATGCGCGAATGGCTTGCAATTCGGCCTCGCGCTCGAGCGAGCCGGCGAGTGCTTTGCGCAGCACACTGCTGAAACGGTCGAGCAAAACCGTGAGCAGGCAGGTGACCACAATGAAAAAGCCGAGGATCATACCAACAAACTGGTTTGCCAGCGAGCTAGCGAGCGGCTGGTTGGAATTGGCGGCCAGTGAGCTGAAATAGCCGGCCAGCGGGGGCGTTTGCAGCTCCAGCATCGCTATGGCTACAACCACCGCAATACAGAGGCCGGCTGTCATGAGCAGCAAGCGCCGCGTGCCCACCAGGCCAGCAATCGCTATCGGGATCTGGTAGACGATCAGCACCGAGGCATTGCCGATGCCAAGCAGGAAGGCCGCAATACTATGAGCAAACAGCAGGCCCAGCGCAGCAATGCTCACAGCCGCCGTGAAATGCCCACGCCGCAGCTGCCACAACGCCGCCGCCGGGGTGATGATGAGCAGCCAGCTGGCGGCACCTAAAAGCGCAAACGTGGAGCGAAAAGCGTCGCTGTTGGCCGATGCAGGCGCGCCACTTGTTTGAAAATACAGGCCAGGAATACCAAATGCCGCAACGATCAGCCAGACGAGCAGAAAAATCTGAAATATGTACGCTTGCTGCCGCTCGATCGGGTTGGGGATGGTAAGCTTGTGAAGCCAGCGCGGTAAGAATTGTTGCATAGTATGTTCTCGCGATCGGCAACCCCGCTCAACCTGTGCGAACCGCACAGATGCGCCCCATCTTAGCATAGGCGTCTGCTGCCGTTTCTTGCGGCACCGTAGCCAAATACAAGCGATTGCAGCATCAAAACGGCGTTTGCGCGGCTGGCTAGTACAACCTTGAGGAAATCCGTTGCTGGTTGACACCCGACCACTGACCACGCACACGTCGTCGTAACTCGACCGCGCTGTGCAAGTGTTGGAGCAGATGGAGGGGCCTTAGCCTTGCGCCCGCTCGCCCAGCCATTCACGCGCCGCAGCCCACACTGCTGCGCGCTCGGCTTCGTTGGGCAGCTGGTGCCCGCTTTGCTCGAACCAGAGTAATTGTTGGTCGGGCGAGCTGATGGCGCGGGCCACCATCTCCGCCGAGCGCGGGTCGACCGTCTGGTCGCGCCGGCCCTGCATGATCAGCACAGGCACGCGCACGCGCGGCAGCTCGCGGCGGGTGGCGCGTTGCAGCCGCGCCAGCTCGTAGAGCGAACCAACCGGCACTTTCGCCTCGCGCCGAATGGCCGCCACAACCTCGGGGTCGTCGAGCTGCGCCTCGGGGGCGCGCTCCAGCACGGCAGCGCGCACGGCCGGGTCGGCAAAATTCGCCCGCGCCAGCGGGTAGTACCACGGCATCACGTGTTTCAGCAGGCCAGTAAGCTGTAGGAGGTTGCCGCCGCGCAGCCGCAGCGCGGGCGCGAGCGCAACGACGCCAGCAACCGGCTCGCGCGCGGCCAGGCGCAGCGCCAGCAGCCCACCCGCCGAAAAGCCGCACAGGAAAACCTGCCCGCAAACGGCCCGCAGCCGCCGCAGCCCTTCCTCCGCCGATTGCTGCCAGTCTTCCCAGCGCACGCCAAACAGCTCGGCTGGCGCGCCGCCGTGGCCGGCCAGCAATGGGCCGTGCACGGTGTAGCCCGCCGCGGCCAGTTCCTGCGCCATGGGCCACAGCTCGGCGGGCGTGCCGCTGTAGCCGTGCAGCATCAGCACGCCCACTGCGCCGCGCTGCTCGAAAAACGGCGCGGCGGCGCGGCCATTGCTTTCGTTGGGTTGAGATTTTTGCATAGCTCCCAGTTCTCGGCTCGGGCGTATGCGATACGCCAGTTTCATGTTTTGCAGCTTGGCGGGTTGCAGGTTAGAAGGTCCGCAAGTTGCAGGTTTGCAGATTTGCAAGTTCCACAGTTTCGCAGTTCTTGGTTCTGCGGTTCTGCGGTCCCCGGTTCTCGGTTCTGCAGTTCTGCAGTTCTGCGGTTCTGCAGTTCTGCGGTTCCCGGTTCCCGGTTCTCGGCTCTATTATAGGCCCACACGAGTTTGGCGCAACGCCGGATCACAGGCAGCGCGATCGTTACAAAACCATTACATGCACCCCGGTTTTTGGCAAAATATCGTGATTTGCGATTGACAATCGCGCGCATAACCGCTTACGATCACCAATGCCGAACGTTTTTGCACGCACCCTTGCCACCGGCGCCGTGACGGATGAAAGAAGATGATCCATGTCGCTGCGCTTTCAACAGAAACTAATTATTCCCGCCGATAGCCGGCCGCTGATTGCGCGCGCGCGCCTGCAGGCCAGCCTCGAACAAACCATTCCTTCGCGCCGGGTTGTGTCGCTGGCAGCGCCCGCCGGCTGGGGCAAAACCACCGCGCTGGCGCAGTGGGCCGCCGCCAGCAGCCTGCCCGTCGCGTGGTATACGCTCGACCCCAGCGACCGCGACCCCAAGCTGTTTCTCGATTATTTGCTGCATAGCGTCGCCTCGTTTGTGAGCGGCGCGGCCGAGCTGGTGGCGCGTCTGGCCGCCGCGCAGCCGCACAGCCTGCCCGAAATTTTCCACGCGGCGGCGCTGGCGATCTCGGCTGCGCGCGCGCCGTTTGTGCTGGTGCTGGATGATTTTCATGTGTTCGACGCGCCCGCGCCCAGCGGCTTAGCCAGCGCCGGCCTGATTTTCGACCTGCTGGCCTCGGTGGCGCAGTATGCCAGCAACTGCCACCTGGTGCTGGTTTCGCGCACCATGCCGGCGCTGCGCGGATTGGTGCGGATGGTTGCGCAGGGCCGCGCGGCGGTGTTCGACTACACCGCCCTCCAGCTCACCGCCGACGAGATTCAGGAGCTGGCCGGCCACGCCTACGCGCTCACGCTCAGCACCGACCACGCCGAGCAGCTCCAGGCGCGGCTGGATGGCTGGGTTACGGGCGTGGTGCTTTCGCTCGACCGGGCAACGCAGGGCGAAAACGGCGCTGCGCTGCCGAGCGTGTCGGTGGAAACCGATACCACGCAGGTGTATGCCTTTTTTGCCGAGCAGATTATTGCGCCGCTCGCGCCCAAGCTGCGCCGCTTTCTGGAAGACACCAGCGTGCTCGAAGACCTTTCGCCCCAGCGCTGCGAGGCCCTGCGCCACAGCGGCGACTCGGCCGAGCTGTTTGACGAAGTGAAGCGTTACGGGCTGTTTGTGTCCAGCCGCGCCGGCTGGCTTTCGTATCACAGCCTGTTCCGCGAATTCCTGCGCTCGCGGCTGGCGCGCGACCCCCAGCGCGAGCGGGCGCTGCTGCTGAACGCGGCGGCGCTCTACCGCGACGAAGACGATCTGCCGCGCGCGCTCGACTGCTACCGCGCTGCCGGTGCGCCCGAGCAAGGCTTCGCGCTGCTGCGGGCCGCCATCCCTCGTTTCCGCCAGCGCTCGCGCCAGATGACGCTGCTGGCCTGCTTCGAGCGCCTTGAGCACGAGCGTGGCGAAAGCGCGCTTGAGCTTGGCGCAGCGCCCGCCCCCCCCGCGCCCGGCGCGCTGCTGCTGCCGCCCGACCTGCTGCTGGCGCAGGCGCGCGTGTACAGCGACCTCGCGCTTTGGGAGCGCGCCTACCTCGCGATCGAGCTGGTGGAAACAATTGGCGGCCAGCGCGCCCGCTGGGAAGCGGCCATGCTGCGGGCCGACTTCCTGAACCTGCAGGGCGATGCTCACGGCGCGCTTGCCAGCCTGGCCGATCTGCCGGTGGCACAGCTGCCGCCCGAGCTTCAGCTTGAATTTCATATCATCCACGGACGCGTGCTGATCCTGAATGGCGACCTCGAAATCGCGATTGCGGCGCTGGAAGAAGCCCGCGCGCTGGCCTCGGCCGACGACCCGGCGCTGCTGGCCGACATTCACGACAACCTGGGCTGGGCCTACGCCACACAAGGCAACCGAGCCACGGCGCTGCGTCATCTCAAACAGGCCGACGCCTGCTGGCAGGTTTCGGGCAACCTGGGGCGGCGCGCGCTGACGCTCAACAACCTGGGCGCGCTAGCCACCGAGGAAGGCCGCTACGACGAGGCGCGCGACGCGCTGGAAGTGGGGCTGGTGCTGGCCCGCGAAACCGGCCGGCGGCGCGAAGAAACGCTGCTGCGCTGCAGCCTGGCCGATGTCGACCTGCTGGAAGGCGAGCTTGCGCACGCGCTGGCGCGCTTCACCGAGGCGCACGCCCTGGCCATGCGCACGGATGTTGGCAGCAGCATTGCGGTAGCTACCGTCGGCGCGCTATGGGCGGCAGCGCTAAAGGGCGAGGTCGCGGTGGCGCAGGCCTGGCTCGATATTGCGTCGTCGTTCGATGGGCAGGCGCACGCCGAGGTAGCTGGCCGGCTGGCGCTTGGGCAGGCGCTGCTTTGTATGGCACAAAAGCGACCGAGTATCGCGCGCGCAGCCGATCTGGCCGCCGAAGCCGCCAGCCAGGCTGCCGTGCTTGCGCTGCCCGAGCAAGCCTATCTGGCGCTGCTCCAGGCCACTCTGGCGGCCATGCAGGGCGGATGGCCTGCAGCCCAGCCGTTCTGGCGTGCCTGCGCGGAAGCGGCGGCGCTGCTGCCCGATGGTTTGCTGGCGCGCCTGTTCCAGCAGCACATGGCTTTGCTTGCCGCCGCGCCCAGCGACGATGCACTGGCCCAGCGTGTGCGCGGGCTGCTCCACGGCGCAAACCCGATCCGCTGGCGTGTTCAAACGCTGGGCGCCTTTTCCTGCCAGATTGCCGGCGAGGAATGCGAGCTTTCGCCGCTGCACCGCGCCCTGCTGGTGCGCCTGCTCGACGCTGGCTCGGCGGGGCTGACGGTTGAGCGGCTGTGGGAAGCGGTTTGGGGCGACACCGAGCTGTCCATGTCGGCGCTGCACCAGGCGCTGCGCCGCCTGCGCGTGCAAACTGGCCTGCCGGTGGCCGCGCGCGATGGCCACTGCGCCATTCGCGGCAGCTGGGACGCAATCGACTACGACGTGCGGCGCTTCGAGGCGGCGCTGGCCCCGCCGCTCGTGCGCGAGCGGGCCCAGGGAGCAGTGACGTTATACCAGGGCGAGTTTCTGCCGGGCGCGCCGCTCAGCGCCGGGTTGTGGGTGGATACGCGGCGCGCGCTCTTGCAGGAGCGTTACCTCGACGCGCTGGAGCAGCTTGCCAGCGCCGCCGAGCGCGACACACCGCAGCTCGCGATTCACTACTACCAGCAGGTGCTGCAGGTCGATGGCTGCCGCGAGCAAACCGCTGCACAGCTTATGCGGCTGGCGGCGCGCTATGGCAACCGCTCGCTGGTGAACACCACCTTTGAGCATCTGAAAGGCGCGCTGCGCAGCCTTGGCACCGCGCCCATGCCCGCTACGGCCGCGCTCTACCAGCAGCTCAACTAAGCGGCCGGCAGCGTGAAGTAGAAGGTGCTGCCCTGGCCGGGCGCGCTTTCCATCCCCACGCTGCCGCCCAGTCTGTACACAATCTGCTGCACAATCACCAGCCCCAGGCCGTGCCCTTCCTGAAGGTGCGTGTGCAAACGCGTGAACGGCGTGAACAGCTTCGCCTGCTCGCTTTTGCTCAGCCCCGCCCCATTATCGCGCATCCAGAAGCGCACAAAGCCATCTTCGCGCGCTGGGTCGGCCCCAAGCGTGATCTGCGGCGGGCTGCCGCCATACTTAATCGCATTGCTCAGGTAGTTGGCCCACACCTCTTCCACCCAGGGCGCATAGCCGCGCACCAGCGGCCAGCGCTCGGGCGCGACAATGGTGGCCTGGCTGGTGGCAATGGTTTGCGAAAAACGAATTTGCAGCTCGTGAACGATTGCGCTCATGTCAACTTGGTGCATCGCAACGGCGCCGTGGCCGCGCGTGCTGGCCAGCAGCAGCAGGCCGTTGATAATCAGCGTCATCTTTTCGCCCACGCGCGTAATGTCGTTCAGGTACGTTAGCGCTTCTTCAGGCGAAATGAGATCCTGGCTGGTTTGCAGAATTTCGGTGTAGCCCAGCAGCGAGGTGAGCGGGTTTTTCAGGTCGTGCGCGACGGTGTGCGCAAAAGCATCGAGCTCGGCGTTATGCGATTGCAGCTCGGCGGCATAGCGTTGCAGCGCATGCTCGGCCTGCTTGCGCTCGGCAATCTCGCGCAGCGCGGTGGCGTGCAGGTTGGCATTGTCAATCGCCAGCGCGATCAGGTTGGCAAACGACTCGCCGTGCCGCACGTCGGCGGGCGCGAAGGGCTGGCTGCCCCGGCTGCGGCCCATCGCCAGCACGCCCAGGCAGGCATTGCCCGCAATGATCGGGAAATCGGCGGTGGCGTGTAAGTCCACTTCTTTATAGATCTCGCGCTGCGCCTGCCACGCGCCGTAGTCGTGGATAATCACTGGCTGGCGCGTGTCGAACGCCTGCCACGACAGCACAGCCTCGCCGCGTTTGGCGCGATCGCCCGCCAGAAAGGGCTGGTTGCTGGTGAAGGCGCGCACCGCCAGATCTTCGCCATCCAGCAGCAGCAGCTCGCCATAGGGCGCGTCGAGAATATGCGCCGCCTGATCGACAATCGTTTGCAGCAGGCTATCGATTTCCTGACGATTAAAGAGCTGCAGCGCGCTCTGGTGCAGCGCGGCCAGAAATTCCTTTTGATCGGCCTCGGCGCGGCGGGCCAGCTCGGCCTGCTCGTTCGCTTTGGCCAGCTCGGCGGTGCGCTCGGCAATGCCCTGCTCGAAGGTGCTGCGCACGGCGTATTCGTTCTGCCAGGCGTCCTGAATATGCTGAAACAGCGTGGCAATCGTGGCCTGCAGCGTTCCAACCACCAGCGCGAACAAAAGCCAGGTAGCAATCATGGGCACAGCGACGGGCGCGCGCGGCGCGAATGCACGCGCTCCCAGGGCTCCGCTGGCGATCAGGGCGCCAGCAAGCGCCAGCGACGCCAGGCCCAGCAGCAAGGCAGCCAGCCCCAGCCGTGGCGTGAAGAACAAGAGCGCCAGCACGGCAAATGCCGCCAGAAACAGCAGCGCGCCCGCCGAGTAGCCGAAGTGCAGCAGCTCGTTCAGGCCAAGCGCATACAAGCCCGCCAGCAGCGCCGCGCCGCGCACAGCGTAAGGAAGGCCACGCGCAACGGCCAGCCACCCGAGCAGCGCAAGCACCAGCACCTGCGGCACCAGCACGCCCCATTGCGCGTCGCGCAGCCGTGGCACAGCCGCAAGCAGAAAGATCAGAGAGCCAAACAGCGCGCCAACCCGTATCACCATTGTCAACAGCTGCTCGCGCACTTTCCACAGGCTGGGCGAGTGTTTGGGCTGAAACAGCTGCGCCAGCCGGGCAGCCACGCGCACGCGGCCACGCCAGCGCGGTGCGTCGGTGCTTTGTGGCGGTTTGGCGGACGATCGCGACATGCTTTCTATTCCTTACAGCGGCGCTTGCCGGCGTTTCATTATGCGCTGGCCGCGCACCCGCCCGCAAGCGCCGAGCGTGGGCAAAACCGTACGGATATGGTACACTACGCGCAACGAAAACGCCATGCTGCGAACTCGTTTGCCGCATTCTGCCGCATTCCTCGCGCCTACGAAAGGTTATCGATATGGCTGAGTTCATTCCGCTGACGCCGGCCGGCGCGCCCACGCCCACCCCAGCGCCTGCCGCCGAGCCGCCCGCGCCGCGCGCCCGCCGCCCCGAGTGGCTGCGCGCCAAAATGCCGGCCGGTGCCAACTACGAAGATGTGCGCGACCTGATGCGCGAAAAGCGCCTGCATACGGTGTGCGAAGAAGCGCGCTGCCCGAATATTGGCGAGTGCTGGAACCATCGCACCGCCACCTTCCTGCTGCTCGGCGAAGTCTGCACGCGTGGCTGCCGCTACTGCGCCATCGCCAAAGGCAAGCCCGGCCCGCTCGACGAGCAGGAGCCTGAGCGCATTGCCGAGGCCGTCGAGCACCTGCGCCTCAAGCACACCGTGCTCACCGCCGTCAACCGCGACGACCAGCCCGACGGCGGGGCGCATATCTTCGCAGAGTCGATCCGCCTGATCCGCGAGCGCCTGCCCGAGTGCCGCATCGAAGTGCTTATTCCCGATTTCGAGGGCAACTGGGACGCACTGAAGATGGTGATGGACGCGCGCCCCGACGTGCTGAACCACAACATCGAAACTGTGCCGCGCATCTTCCGGCGTTTCCGCCCCAAGGCCGGCTACGATCAGTCGATTGAGCTGCTGCGCCGCGCGCGCGAAATGGGCGGCAGCGAGGTTGTGACCAAGAGCGGCATTATGGTGGGCGCGGGCGAAACCAACGACGAAGTGCTCCATGTGATGGACGACCTGCGCGGCGCGGACTGCGACGTGATGACAATCGGCCAGTATCTTGCCCCTTCAACCTCGCACTGGCAGATCGAGCGCTACGTCACGCCAACCGAGTTTGCGATGTTCAAGCAGCAAGGGCTGGCGCGCGGCTTCAAGCATGTCGAAAGTGGCCCGCTGGTGCGTTCGAGCTACCACGCCCACGAGCACGTCCCGCAGCGCTAGCACACTTTCAGCGCAGGGGTTAAGGGATAGGGAAGCGTTTCTAACAGAATACAAAGCCACAAAGACACGAAGGTTCAAACACGAAGCCTTCGTGTCTTTGCATTGTGCAGCCCAATTTGCGCCACTTGCAATCTAACCGATTTGCACGATAATAGCCCCGCTACAGCGTAGTAAAAAGGAGCCTCGCCATGCCCCCGATTGGCCAGCCCGGCCCGCTCACCGACCGCGAGCGGTTTCTGTTCGAGACCACCGGCTACCTGATCATCCCCGACGCGCTTTCGCCCGACGAAACCGCTGCGTGCCTGGAAGCGTCCCGCCGCGCCCACGCGCCCTACCCAAGCGGCGAGTGGCGGCAGCTTGGCCACCTGTACGAAAGCGAGCCCGCGATCGAGGCGCTGATCGACCACCCGTCCGTCTTCCCCAAGGTGCGCGCGCTGCTCGGCGATTATTTCATTCTGCAAAGCGCGTGGTGCACCGTGCAGCCCGCTACCACCAAGGGCGGCGGCTACCACCAGGACGGCTCGGGCGTGTATGAGTTCCGCCGCCTGGCCACGCCCACACCGCTCTTGCAGCTGCGCATTGGCTACTACCTGACCGATCAGTCGGAAGATGGCATGGGCAACATGGTGATGATTCCCGGCAGCCACAACATCTCCGGCACCCTGCCGCGCGGCGTCAAGGCCGATGAGGATGATATCGACATTCGCGAAGTGGTGTGCGGCAAGCCCGGCACCGCGCTCTTGTTCCACCAGGGCGTGTTCCACCGCACCGGCCGCAACGACCGCGACTTCGACCGCTTCACGATGCATATGGTCTACGCGCCGCCGTGGCTCATTCCCTCCGACCGCATGCAGAACAACGCCGAATTTGTGGAGCGAACCACGCCGCTGCGGCGCGCGCTGCTGGGCGAATGGAAGCGCCCCGAAGAGCCGTTCGGCGTGGGCTACCCGCGCCCGCCCTTCGACGATGCGTGATTGTGGTTTGCCGTAAAACGCACTGCGCACTTCGGCCTTGGCCTGATAGTGCGTTGTGTGTAGTTCTCGGGCTGGGCGTATGCGATACGCCTTTCATTGTCTGGGCGTATCGCATACGCCCTTGCTAGATCGCTTTGCTATAGCACAAACGGAGCTTTCGCATGCCCACCTTCAAACCCTACACCCTGCCCGCGCTGGATCGGGCGCTCGCCCAGCTCGAAGCGGCATGCTACACCCCGCTGCGCACGCTGGACATTGCCGCGTGGTGGAGCCGCGAGCCGCTGCCCTTCGCCGAGCGCATGAGTGGCGAGCCGCGCCACCCGGCGCTGGGCGAAGCCTGGGGCCAGCTGTTCGACTGCGCGTGGTTTTTGTTCAGCGGCGAAGTGCCGGCCGAGGCCGCCGGGAAACATGTCGTGCTGCTGCTCGATGTAAATGGCGAGCTGTGCGTGGTCGACGAGGCGGGCGAGCCGCTGCGCGGCCTGACCAACCGCGCCTCGGAGTTCGACTACCGGCTGGGCCGGCCCGGCAAGCGCGTGCTGGAAATCAGCGCCCGCGCGGCCGGCGGCGAGCCAATTGCGGTCTGGGCCGATGCGGCGTGCAATGACCTGTTTGGGCGCGTGCAGGAAGGTGGGGTCATTCAGCTTGCGCATATTGCCACCTGCGACGACACCGTGCTGGCGCTGTTCTACGATTTCGAGGTGCTGCTCGATTTCCTGAAATGCCTGCCAGCGAACACGCCACGCGCCCAGCAGATCCTGTCCGGCCTGACCGACGCGGCGCAGCTGATCGGCGGCGGAATCGCTGCCAATGCCGCCGCCGCCCGCGAACGGCTGGCCCCGCTCTTGGCGCAGCGCGGCGGCGACCCGTCCCTGACGATCAGCGCAATCGGGCACGCGCATATGGACCTGGCGTGGCTGTGGCCGATCCGCGAAACCATTCGCAAGGGCGCGCGCACTTTTTCCACCGCGCTGGCGAATATCGAGCGCTACCCCGATTATGTGTTCGGCGCGAGCCAGCCGCAATACTTCCAGTGGATGCGCGAGCACTACCCGGCCCTCTACGAGCGCATTCGCGCGCAGGTGCGCGCCGGGCGGATCGAGCCGCAAGGCGCAATGTGGGTCGAGGCCGACACGAATATCGCGGGCGGCGAAGCGCTGGCGCGTCAGCTCTTGCTCGGCATGCGCTTTTTCGAGCAGGAATTCGGCGTGCGCTGCACCTACCTGTGGCTGCCCGATGTGTTTGGCTACAGCGCCGCGCTGCCGCAGCTGCTGCGCCTGGCCGGGCTGCGCTACTTCTCGACGCAGAAGCTGTCGTGGAGTGAGATCAACGTCTTTCCGCACCACTCTTTCCACTGGCAGGGCATCGACGGCTCGCGCATTCTGGCGCACATGCTGCCCGAAGAAACCTACAACGGCCCGGCCCTGCCGCGCTCGGTCGTCAGGATCGAGCAGAACTACAAGGACTCGGGCGTTTCGGGCCACAGCCTGATGGTGTTCGGCATTGGCGACGGCGGCGGCGGCCCCGGCGAGGAACATCTGGAGCGGCTGGCGCGCATCCGCAATCTGGCCGGCCTGAGCCCGGTGCAGCAAAGAAGCGTGGCCGACTTTTTCGAGGATTGGCAGGCCGACGCCGACCACTTCGCGACCTGGGTGGGCGAGCTGTACCTGGAGCGGCACCAGGGCACCTACACCACGCAGGCGCGCAACAAACGCGCCAACCGCCAATCCGAGCTGGCGCTGCGCGCGCTTGAAATCGCCGCGTTGAGCGACGTGTTGTGGGCCGGCGGCAGCTACCCCGCCGACCGCCTGGAGCTGATCTGGCGCGAGGTGCTGCTGTACCAGTTCCACGATATTCTGCCCGGCTCGTCGATCAAGCGCGTGTACGACGAAAGCCTGCCGCGCTACGAAGCCATGCTGGCCGAGCTGCGCGAGCGCACCGACGCGCACCTGGCCCGCATCGCCGCGCAGGCCGACACACACGGAATGGATGCACCGCTGCTGGTGTGGAACCCGCTCTCGTGGGCGCGCAGCGAGTGGATCAGGAATGATACAAGCTGGCTGCATGTCACCGTCCCACCGCTTGGATATGCCGTCGTCGATGCGGCCGCCCAGCCCGGGCGCGACGCGTTGGGCGCGCTGGCCGCCACACCCGAGCGGCTGGAAAACGACCTGCTGCGCGTGCAATTCGGCCCGGATGGCGCAATCACGTCAGTGTACGACAAGCGCGCCGGGCGCGAGGTGCTGGCCGATGGCGAGCCTGCCAATCGCCTGGCCGTCTACCACGACGCGGGCGACGCCTGGGACATTCCGTTCGACTATGCCGAGCAGCCCGTGCGGCACATGTCGCTGGCCGCCGCGGAAGCGCGCCTGGATGGGCCGCGCGCGATTGTGACGCAGACTTACCGGATCGGCCATTCCGAGCTGCGGCAGGACATTGCCCTGACGGCGGGCAGCGCGCGGCTGGATTTCGCCACCACGCTGCGCTGGCGCGAGACGCACACCATGCTGCGCACCAGTTTCCCGCTGGCCGTGCGCGCCGACGAGGCCACGTTCGAAATTCAGTTCGGGCACGTGCGGCGGCCCACGCATCGCAACACCACCTGGGATCTCGCCCGCGACGAAGTTTCGGCGCACAGGTGGGTCGACCTCTCGCAGCGCGATTATGGCGTGGCACTGCTGAACGACTCGAAGTACGGCCACAAAATCAAGGGCCACACGCTCGACCTGAACCTGCTGCGCAGCGTGCCCCACCCCGGCTCGGTCGTTGCCGGCGAACCCGCGCCCGGCGAGCCCGACGACCGCATCACCGACCAGTGCGACCACCAGTTCACCTATGCGCTGTTCCCGCACGCCGGCGACCATATCGCGGGCGGGGTGATTCAAGCTGCCTACGCACTCAACGTGCCGCTGCTGGCAATCGCGGCCAGCACGCAGGGCGGCAGCCTGCCCACCAGCGCCTCGCTGCTCACCGTTGACGCGCCAAATGTGATTGTCGAGGCGGTCAAGCGCGCCGAGGACGGCGACGACCTCGTTGTGCGGCTGTACGAGGCCGAGGGGCGCGGCGCGAGCGCGCGCGTGCAGTTTGGCCCGCCACTGCGCGCCGCCGCCGAAGCCACGCTGCTGGAAGAAGCGCAAACCGCGCTCGACGTGAGCGAAAACGGCGTGGCATTGCAGTTCCGACCGTTCGAGATCAAAACCCTACGCTTGACAGTAGGGTAGGAGAAATAAATCCACAGATTACGCAGATTTCACAGATTAGGTTGATAAAACACTATATCTGCGTAATCTGCGTAATCTGTGGATCAAGCAATCTTTCGTTCCCCAAACCTTCGCGCCTTCGTGCCTTCGTGGTTACCGCCCTCCCAAACCTTCGTGTCTTCGTGGCGAAACGGCTCGCGCTACACCATAGCGAGTAGATCGCGCCCGAGCAGCGCCGACGCGACCGCCACCGCCAGCAGCAGCGCGGCGACGGCAAGCAGCAGCCAGCTCCCCGCGCTGAGCGGCTCGAAGTCGGCGCGGAAGCGGCGGCGCGCAAAGCCACGAATTTCCAGCACCTTGCCCACGGTGTCGGCGCGGTCGACGGCGTTGAGCGTGAGCGGCACGAAGATCGGCACCAGCCCGCGCGCCTTGCCGATCAGGCCGCGCTCGATCAGCGCGTGCGCGCGCGCTTTTTGCGCGTCGGCAATGCGCCCGAACTCGGCCAGCACGATTGGCACGAAATTCAGCGCCAGCACAATCATCAGCGCGTAGTCGAGCGGCAGGCGAAAGAACATCAGCCCGCGAATCAGGTCGGAGTTGTTGGTCGTCATCACCGCAATCACCAGCGGCATCGAAAAGACGAAAATGCGCAGCACCGACACCAGGCCGAGGTACAAGCCTTCTTCGGTGACGGGCAGCGCCGGGCCAAAGGGAATCGCCGCCGGGATGAGGTAAATCAGCGGCGTACCCGGCACCGTCAGCCCGAAGATCAGCCCGACCACCACAATAATCGCGGCCAGCCCGCGCATGCGCCGCAGCGTCTCGCGCAGCACGCCGCCAACCGCGCCCACCGCCACAATGCTCGCCAGCACCAGCAGCAGCGACACCGGCTGCGCAAAGATCAGGCCGGCGACGAGCGTGGCCAGCAGCCAGGTGATTTTCACCCGCGAGTCGATTGGGCCGAGCCGGCCGCGCTCGTTGAAGATCATGGGCGCTGCGCTTTCTGATGCGCTACGGGCGTATAGCAATACGCCCGAACGACGAAAAGATTCACCATGGAGACACAGAGGCACGGAGAGTAAGAATTTACGATTGACGATTTGCGATTTACGATTGGTCCGAGCGACCACTGCCGAAGGACGACGGGAGATTAAACCGCAAAGAGCGCGAAGGGCGCGAAGGGTTGCAGGTTACAGGTTAGAAAGTTGCAGGTTCCTGACGACTGCTGACTGCGCACCCTTCGATACGGCCTGTGGCCTACTCAGGATGCTACGGCTCACGGCTTACTGCCAGCTTCGCACCCTTCGATACGGCCTGCGGCCTACTCAGGATGCTACTGCGAACTGCCCACTGCCGACTGCCCGCTGCCGACTGCCCACTGCCGACTGCCCACTGCGCACCCCTGTCACCCTGTCTCCCCTGCTCGTGTCACCTTGTCTCCCAGCGCACGCACGCTTGCCGCCAGCGCCTCGGGCGTGAGCGCGGGCGGCACGCCGAACTCAGCCAGCGCGAGGCTCAGGCGCGTGATCTGCGGCGGCGCGAGGTGGCACGACTCAAGCAGCGCCGCCGAAGCCATGACCTGGGCGGGCGGGCCGTCGGCGCGAATGGTGCCGTTGCGCATCGCCACGACGCGGCGGGCGTAGCGCGCAACATTGCCCATGTCGTGCGTCACCAGCAGGATGGTGATGCCCTGCGCGTTCAGCGCCTGGGCCAGCTCCATGATCTGGCGCGCGTCGCGATGATCCTGCCCGGTGGTTGGCTCGTCAAGCAGCAGCACGTCGGGGCGCATGGCGACGATTGCCGCGATGCACAGCTTCTGCTTGTCGCCGCGCGCCAGAAAGCGCGGGAAGGTATCGCGCACCGCCGCCAGCCCAAACTGCTCGATCGCGGCCTCGCTGCGCGCGGCGATCTCGTCTTCGGGCAGGCCCAGGTTGCGCAGACCAAAACGAATTTCGTCGATCACCGAGTTGGCGAAGAGCTGGTCGTTTGGCTCCTGAAAGATAAAGCCGATCCGCCGCGCAAGATCGGACACCCTGGCGCGGCGCGTGTCGAGCCCGCCAATCGTGACGCTGCCGTCGCTGGGCTTCAGCAGGCCCAGAATGAGCTTCATCAGCGTGGATTTGCCCGAGCCGTTGTTGCCAATGATCGCAGTAAACTCGCCGCGCGAGAAAGTGACGTTGATGCCATGCAGCACCGGCACGCCGCGCGTATAGCCGAAACGCACGTCACGTGCGACGATCAGCGGCTCGGCGGTGGCGGGCAGCCCGGCGGGCGCTGCGGGCGGTTCGGCAGCGGATGTGGGCGCGGCGGGGGCATGGGCGGCAAACGCCTCGCGCAGCACCGGCATCGCTTCTTCTTCTGTCAGCGGCGGCGCGGGCCAGGGCAGCCACGCGCTGGCCTCGGCAAATTGCGTCACCTGCGGCAGACGCACGCCGGCCTCGGCAAACAGCTTGGGCTGGGCAAATGCCTCGCGCGGCGCGGCGTCGAGCAGCACTCGACCTTCGTGCAGCACCACCAGGCGTTGGGCGTGACGCGCCAGCAGCTCCAATTCGTGCGAAACCAGCACAATCGTCGTGCCAAGCTCGCGGTTGAGCCGCGCGCACAGCGCGAAAATCTTCTGCACCATCAGCGCGTCAAGCTCGCTGGTGGCCTCGTCGAGCACCAACACCTCGGGCCGCGCCACCATCACGGCGGCAATAGCGACGCGCTGCTTCTGCCCGCCCGAAAGCGCTTGCGGGGCGCGCTGGGCCAGTTGCGCGATCTCCAGCAGCTCGAGCGTTTCGCGGGCGCGGGTTTGCGCCTCGGCGCGGCTGAGCCCCTGGCTGAGCGGGCCGAGCAGGCATTCTTCCTCGACGGTGGACATCACAAGCTGGGCGTCGGCATCCTGAAACACCAGCCCCACGCTGGCCGAAAGATCGGCCACCGTCAGCCCGGCGGTGTCGCGCCCATCGACATGGACGCTGCCAGTGACTTCGCCCTGGTTGTAGTGCGGGATCAGGCCGTTCAGCGCCTGGCACAGCGTGGTTTTGCCCGCGCCAGTCGAGCCAACCAGCCCAATGAACTCGCCGCGCCGGATGCTCAGGTCGACGCCGCGCAGCACGGGCGCGGTGCCGGTGGGGTAGCGGTAGTGCAGGCCGCGCACGGCAATAATGTCGTTGGTCATGCGTTCAGGGAAGTGATGCCAGAGCGCCGCGCCGGAAACGCGGCGCACTGGCGCGGGCGGGTCAGGCGCGGGCGGCGATCATGCCCTGGCGGATGAGGGCGGGCCGCACGGCGCGGTACAGCAGCGGCGTGAGAATGAGCGCGATGATCCAGGTTGGCACGGCCACGCCCAGGAAGCCCGAGATCCACCAGGCCGCGAAGCCAGTACCGAAATCGGCGCCAAAGCGCGAGAACGAACCTTTTGTGAAGGGTGCGCCGAGCAGGCCCAGCCACGTAAACAGCGAAAACAGCGTCCACGACACCAGCAGCACAAAGCTAACAATGCCAATCACCTGCGCGGTGCTCAGCTCGCGGCCACCGCGGCCCAGCGTTTTGGTCAGGAAGCAGGCCACCAGGAAGCTGCCGCCGTGCGCCGGGATGTTCGCCAGCGGGAAGGGGCTGGAAGTGGCGAACATGGTCAGCAGGCCGGTGGCAAGCGCAATGCCGGTCAGCGCGCCCCAGCCCATGCTGGGCGCGAGCAGCATCGCCATCAGCACATAGATCGCAATGCTGGGCGCGAGCTGCGCCCCGCCGATCTGCAGGATACGGCCGGCGGTGTGCGCGATGAAAACGATTGCGAGGAATGCGGCGGCGAGCGCGATCTGGCGCGTGTTCATGGGGCCTCCATTTCGTGTGGCAACAAGCAGCAGCGGCCGAGGGCCGAGTGTGCGCGTTGTTCGCAGCGGTGCGACAAACCATGGAAATGCAGTTGGGTGCGCGTATTGTACGGCGAAAGCCGGGAGCGTGCAAGCGGCTGCGGTGCGCTGTTCACACGTTCTGAACTGGACACAGACGAACGCGAACGAACGCGGAAAGAACCTGCTCGTCCGTGTTTATCTGCGCCGGTCCGTGTCCAATTCGGCTATGGGACGCCGACGAACGCGGAAAGAACCTGTTCGTCCGTGTTTATCTGCGCCGGTCCGCTTCCAATCTGGTCGGGCAACCACACCGGATGCCGTCTCGGGTATAATGGCGCGGTGTGACGGATTGTATGAGGAAATGAATGGAGCGGGTGGCTCATTGGCGCGCAATCTGTTTGGCCCTGCTGATCGGCTGGCTGCTGGCCGGCTGCACGCTCCTGCCCGCTCCCGTGGCGGTTCGCCCGAGCGCCGCGCCAGCAACGGCGGCAGCGCGGCCAACTGCCAGACCCACAGCGCGGCCCACCGCCCGCGCCACTGCGCGACCGCCCAGCAAGGCCACGCCTACGGCGGCAGCGCGCCCAAGCACGAGGCCGGCCGCCACAGCGCGCCCAAGCACACGGCCCGCCGCAACGCCCAGGCCCGCGCCTGCCATCACGCCCATCGCCGGCTTCGACGCGGTGGCAGCCGGCGAGCTACCGCCCGAAGCGCGCGACACCCTGGCGCTGATTGCGCGGGGCGGGCCGTTCCCCTACCGGCAGGATGGCGCGATCTTCCAGAACCGCGAGCGCCGCCTGCCGCGCAAGCCCGCCAACTACTACCACGAATACACCGTCGAAACGCCCGGCTCGCCAGATCGTGGCGCGCGGCGGATCATTGCCGGCGGCGCGGGCGAGCTGTTCTACACCGCCGACCACTACGATACCTTTGTGCAGGTGATACCCGAATGAACGCAACACTTCGCGATCTGCTCGGCGGCGCGCTGCCGCCCGCGCTCTACACGCTCCGCTCGCGCGCGCAGGCCCCCGCGCTGGCGGCGGCGCTGGCCGGGCGCGGCTGGCGCTGCTTCACGCTCGATGGCACCGCAATCGACTCCAAGGCCACGTTTCTGGCGGCCAGCGCCGCCACAATGGCGTTCCCGGCCTACTTCGGGCACAACTGGGATGCCTTCGAGGAATGCGTGAACGACCTGAGCTGGGCGCCCGCCGCCGGCCACGTGCTGCTCTACGAGCAGGCGGCGCGCTTTGCCCGCGCCCAGCCCGCCGAGTGGGCCATCGCCCGCAGCATCCTGGCCGAAGCCGCCACGCGCTCGGCTGGCGCGGGCACGCCCTTCTATGTGCTGCTGCGCGGCGTGCGGGGGCGCTAAGGTTGCAGGTTTGCAGGTTGCAGGTTGCAGGTTGCCACCGGGGCGTATTGCATACGCCTGTTCGCAGGTTGCAGGTTGCCACCGGGGCGTATTGCATACGTCTGTTCGCAGGTTGCGGGGTGTAAGCTCAATCCCAAAACCCTAGACCCCAGACCCCTGCCCACTGCCTCCTGCCCACTGCCTCCTGCCCACTGCCTCCTGCCCACTGCCTCCTGCACACTGCCTCCTGCCCACTGCCTCCTGCCCCTGCCCACTGCCCACTGCCCCTGCCCACTGCCCCTGGCTGATACGTTTTTCGCGCCTCCCCTTCTTCTTCAGTGTAGTTCGCAGAACACACACGAAAGTGAAGGGGAGCCATGCGCAAACGACTGATCAAGGTTCTGGCGACCGGCACCGCCGCCCTGCTGCTCGGCATCAGCCTCGCGTTCGGGGCCAGCCGCCCGCCCACTGCCTATGGCGGCGGGCCAACCCCAACCCCCACTGCCGAGGGCACCAACAGCAACCCCGGCGGCGGCGGAAGCGGAACAGGCGGCGGTTAGCACACCGGGCGGTGTGCGGCAGGAGCAACCCTCCTCCGCACACCGTCCCGCTTTTATGGGCAGAAATCAGCGGCGCCAGCGACCCATGAGCATAAAGCCGCCCCAGTCAAATGGCGCGCTGGCCTCGCCGCCAGTGCTAGCCGCCAGCAGGGCACGCTGCGCATGGGCCAGCGCGCTGGCCGCATCGGGTTGTTGTGCCATGGCAGCGTACAGAGCATCGACAACGGCCAGCGCCGCTTCGTTCGAAACCGGCCACACGCTGGCGACAACGCCAGCAGCGCCGGCCACCAGCAAGGTGCGCGCCAGCCCAAAATGCTCTTCGCCGGGCAAGGTATCGACGGCAGCGCCATCGCAGGTGGCTAGCACCACCAGCGGATTATTGAGATTGAGTGCAGCAACTTCGGGCAGCAGCAGAGAGTCATCCCAAAGCTCGATGCGGGCAACCAGCCCGCGCCCGGGCAGCAGCTGGGCGTGCGTGGCGAAGTGAAGCAGACCGTAGCGCCGCAGCTCGCCACGCGCCGCCAGGGCCAGAAGTGCGCTGCGGGTGGCTTGCGCATCAAGCAGGGTGTGGCTGCGCCCCGGCCAGCGCCGGGCCACCAGCGCCGCTTCCTCGCCTACGGTTGCCAGCGGCAAAGCGCGCGTGCCGAACTCGCTGCAGCCCATAATCAGGGCATCGCCGCCAGATGTTGAGGCGCGGTTGCCAAGTGCCTGCCACGCCTGGAGCGACGGGGCCAGCTGAATAATCGCCTGCTCAACCAGCCATGTGTCGCCCAGGCGCAACACCGGCCAGGGCAGGCCATGCAGCGTGCCAGCCGGAACAATCAGCAGGTGGTGGTTGGGGTGCAGGCGCGCGCGCGCGGCTGGCGGTAGTAACTGATCGGCCAGGGCACGCGGGTGATTCCAGGCAGCTGGCGCGGGCTGGCTCGGCGCGCTGCCCCGGTAGGTGTAATGGCGGTATTCTGGCAAGCTTGCGCGCCTGATCAGCTGGGCGAATGCATCGTCTGCTGCGATCGAGTATTCCCACAAATCGCCGGGTGTCAGAACGTGCAGCAGCAAGGTGCCCGCATGCTCGGTGTAACACAGCGCCGTCCAGTCGTCGCCATAGGCTGTCGCAAGCGCATCGCGTGTGCGCGCAAGGTCGAAGCTGGGCGCGGCATCGCTGGAGCTTTCGGCCGGCGCGTATCGGTGCCGCGTGTGCAGCAGCAGCTCGCCATAGTCAGCCAGCACCCGGTCGAGCTGCTGATTCGCAGCTATGTCGCCATCGGCGGCGCTGGGCAGCACGCCGGTGATCGCGGCACGCAACGCATCGTGGCGGGCCAGATGGGGCGTTTCAACCATGCCGCGCTCGGCGGCCAGCAGGCGGCGCAGCACCAGTGCGCGCTGATCTTCGGCAATCGCCAGCACGGTTTCGGGTTCGTTGGCCGCCAGCGCCAGCCCAAGCGCCTCGGCGTGCAGATCGCTGGCGAGCTGGTAGACACTGCTCGAAATCGCCTCGGTCGCCAGCCGTTCGCGCAGGGCGGCAATCGTGCCGAGCGCGGCCCGGTAGCGATCCAGCGCCTCGGCCCGGTCGCCACGTGCCGCCGCACAGCGCGCCAGGCCGCCCAACGCGCGCCACAGGTGGTGTGGGTGCTGGGCAAGCGCCGGCTCAGCCTGCCGAAACAACGCCTCGGCTGTAGCCACATCGCGCCGATCAAGCGCGTGCTGGCCCTGTTCGATTGCGCAATCGGCCGCGCCAAGCTGGTTCTGGCCGGCCAGAAATTCCTGCCGGGCCTGCCGAAATTTTTCGGTGCTCGCGCGATACGCGCCAGTCGCTGCCAGCAGATTGGCCTGCTCCTGCCAGATTGGCGCAAGTTCGCTTTGCAGGCCCAGCTCGCGCGCGCGGGCCTCGCAATCGTGCAGCAAGGCATCGGCTTCGGCATAGCGCTTCTGGGCGCGATACACAGTGGCACGGTTACGGCGCGCTGCAATCGCTGATCCGTGGATGGCAGCAGTTTCAAACGTTGCTTCGCTGCGCAGATAATAGGCCAGCGCAGCTTCCCACTGGCCGGTGAAAAAGGAAAGGTTGCCAAGTTCAAGCTGAGTTTGGGCGATATGATGGCGTTGGCCCAGCTGCTGGAACAGCTCGAGCGCAGCGAGTAAATCGGGCAGGGCCTGGTGGTACTGGCCCTGGCGCATCAGGGCGCTGCCGCAACCGTGCAGGCTCAGCGCATAGCGCCGCGGCATTTTCAGCTGCTGAAAAATCTGCCGGGCCTGCCGGAAACCATGCAGCGCCTGCCCGAGCCGCTCGGCTTGCAGGTCGCTCCAGGCCAGCTCATACAGGCATTTGGCATGCTCAAGCGGGCTGTGCAGCGCCGCCGCAAGCAGCCCGGAACGGCGCAGCAGCTCCTGAGCGAGTTCTTGTTCATGCTGCGAAACCGCAGCAACCGCGCGCACGCGCAGCCAGCGCACCGTGTCGGTGTTTTGCGCCGCCATCATCGCGGGTTCGATGGCGCTGAGCTGGGCAGCGCCTTCGCGCACATTGCCGAGGATGTTGAAGAGAATCGCCCGGTACAGCTGGGCGCGATTTGCCTCAGCGGGGAGGCCAGCGGCAGCGAACTCGGTTGCAAGTGCCGCAAGCCGGGGCAACAAGTCGGGCCTGCCGTGCTGAAAAACATCGGCCATCAGCAAGGCCAGGCGGCAGCGCAAGCCGGCGGCCCGATCGGGCTGCTGGGCCAGCAGTTCCTGCGCGGCATGCAGCTGCGCGCGCGCATCGTCGAAACGCTCCCAGCAGAGCAATGCCCAACCGAGTGTATACGCCGCAAGTGGTGCATCGCCGCTGCCAGCACAGCGCGCCAGCGCCCGCTCGGCCAGCGCGACGGCACGGCGCGGGTCGCGCTCGGCGAGTGCCTGAATACGCGCACAGTGTGAAAGCGCATTTGTCGCATGCAGTGACATAGCCGCGTATTGTACCACGCCCGCAGCGCATCAGGGTGAAGAATTCTGAACTTTTGGGCCGACAATGAGCAGTTGACGGAAAATGCGCCACTGTGGTACCATTTCCCGCACAATTCTTGCGGGAAAGGGGCGCGCTGTGCCCACAACCGAACGCGCCGAGGTGCAGGCCGCGTGGCATGCGATGTCGCGCCGCTACGGCTGGTCGCTCGTTTCCAACGAAGCGGCATTCGTCGAGCGCGCGCTGATCGAGCGCCAGCAGCTCCAAGCGGCGGGCAAGCCAGACAGTGTTCGCGCATGTATCTGGCGGGTTTATGGGGCACTCATATACGAGCGCTTGCGCGAGCGAGATGATCTGGGCGCGCAAGAGTTGTGGAAACTATTCACTCGCACAGCAATGAAGCGCGGCACACGGCAGGATGTGGCGGAAGATATGGCGCAGGAAGCAGTGCTACGGGTTCTTGTGAATTTGCCGGCGCTTCGATCACCAGCAAGCTTTTTGACCTGGGCGCTGCGTATTGCAAGCACTGTGCGGCTCGAATTCGAAACAGCAAATGCCCGTGAGCACTCCCCTGATCCAACCCCAGAGCACGAAACACTTGACGAGCATGATTTCACGCAGGCTGTTGAGAATGGGCTGGCCGAGGCGGAGATTGTTGCCCGAATAAACGCTCGATTATCCAACCAGCTTGAACGGGCAGTTATCATTCGCGCCATGATTCATGGTGCTAAACCACGCGATATTGCGGCCGATCTGAACATTCCCGCGCCGCGTATTCGGCTGGCAAAATCGCGCGCAATTCAGCAGCTGAGCGGCGACGAAGAGTTTAAGGCTTGGCTGCGCAATCTGTATGGCGGCTCAGCGCGGGCCATGGGCGACACAGGAGCACCCAACGATGACGAATAAGCCCGAACCCAATGCTGCCGCCGCGCGCTTCTTGCGCGCCCTCGAAGCGCCCAACCCGCTCAGCTGCGAAGAAGCGCGTGAGCAGCTTCCTGCTTTTGTTGAAGCCGAGGCTGCCGGCCAGGATGTCGATGCCGACCCAGCCTTCGCAGCGCTGCTACAGCACCTTGATCATTGTGCCGACTGCATAACGCTGTACGAAGAGCTGGCGGCCAACTTCGAAGCAGCGCTCAATCCCGCCGAAACGCTGCCCGCGCTTTCGCCCGCGCCAACGTTTTTCTTGCCCGCCCGCCAAAGCCAGAACGTGATACTCACAGTGCTTGGCGCGCTGCACGAGGCCTTCCAGCTGCAACTCAACGTGCGCTTGCCAGCCACGGGGGCGCTCAGCGGCGCAGCGTCGGCAAACCTTTTCACCGACACGCTGGCTGAAGTGGCTGGCACGCCGCTGCTGCTTGTGTCGCTGGTGCCCGGCGCGGCCGGCCAGCCGCCCGATCTGCTGGTGGCAGTGCAGAACACCGCCAGCCGATGGCAGGTTACACTCGCCACCCCGGGCAGCAACCGCGACGCCAGCACGGATGCGCAGGGCATTGCGCGCTTTGCGGGCGTGGCCATCGCCAACGGCGAGCAGCTGGAACTGCGCGCTCACCCGCTGCCAACGTGAGGTAATTGCGAGAAATATAACAATTTATGCAGCTTGTACCATACAACGTGTAAAAATACTTGTATTTAAGAAAATAATATGCGATACTAACAAAATCCTAATTTGGTACTAATAAGTGGGGTAGGTGCGGGGCAGGGAAGCTTCTTTTTCCTGAAGCTCAGGTAGTACAATTATGCTGCACGACGCCGAGAATCATCGAACCTGCAAGTTGGTTGTCGATTCGCTCAATGCAACGCATAGCTGGAACTTATCGGTAAGCACGCTCCAGAACTATTACGAGTTTGCCATCACTGCCCTGGAACGCGAGCCTCAGCTCGTGGTAAACCATCTGCAAACACGCGTGCAGAATTACCACGCCGATCATCAGCATGTCGAGGCTATTTGCGACACGGGCCACGCGCAACACCAGAGCACAATGCTCGAGTTGCGTGCAACCCTCACGCGCATTCTTGCGAGCAAATCGGCAAGCGCCCACCGCCCCGACGACGGGCTGGCTGGCCTGGAAGATCTGGTGCAGAGCGCGCTTATCAATGTCTGGCAGAAGATCGATACTTTTGCCTACAAAAGCCGCCTGAACACCTGGATCCATGTCGTTGCTATCCGCCAGCTGCAGCAGGTTGCAAAGGTGCGCGCTACGCAAAAGCGCGCGCTCGGCGGCGAAGCGTGCTCGCTCGAAAAGCATATCGAGGATGGCGCGCCCCCGCCCGAAGCGCCCGACCTCCCGCCTGATGTTTCCGCGCTCGATGCTCAGTTGCGCGCACTGATCGAACATATTCTGCTGCAGCAGCGCGACGAGCGCCTCCTGACGGTGTTCGCGTTAAATTATGACAATCAGCTCACGCTGCGTGAGATCGGCAAAAAACTTCACCTCAGCCCGGCCCGTGTATACGGTATTATGCAACAGGCAATCAAAATCCTTCAACAAAACACCTCGTTGCGTGCCTGGTTCGGTAAAGATGACGATACGCTTCATCCGTCATAGCCGCGCTTCTATGGGCGTTAGAATTCAGGCCGAGCAATGTGCTCGGCCTGCTTTTATTATCTTTTATTATCAAGGATAGTAAACTTCTTTTACACCGCCATTTCTGCTACCGGCAGAGGCCGCGCTGCCAACCCAGCGGTTGCTGCTTGTGCTCCGAACGAATTTGCTCTGTATCTGCCCAAAACGCCATTTTACCCAAAGTCTTTCGCCGTTGCGCGCCGAATCCTATAGCAATTTGCAGCTGGCAGACGCCAGTGGGCGGTCGTATTTCCGCTCTACAACGCGTTTTCGCTAGGCGTGAATGATCAATTGTTCTGCAAGCCGCTGTAAGAAGCCTGCTATCGTAATGAGATAAACCACCAATTGGCCACAAAATTCCTTCCGATCGTAAAGCAGTTTGACGACCTGCCAAAAAATTCTTAAAATAAGTAAACAAAAAATACAAAAAAGCCTCTAACAAAATAACGGTCGTTAAACACAAATACCTAACGAACATCTTGCACTTAGTTTGGTCGCAATTGTATTGTAGGTACGAGGGGAATGCCGACAGTGGTTTGATGTGCATTAGGCACACGACGAACAAAGGATAAAACACGAACATGACTGCAGACTTGTTGCGATGCGATGAGGCGATGCACCATCTAGCGGTCGCGATCTCTATTGGCAACCCAGCATTAGTATCCGAGAATACGCGCCGTCATCTCAGCGAGTGCCCACTCTGCCGGGCCAGCATTTTGCTGATGTTCCGCGCAAGTGATATGGCACCGGCCCCACAATCGATTTCCTGCGACGAATGCCTGGAAGACCTGCCAGCTTTTATCGATCTCAAAGATGTCAATGCGGCCGAAGCGGCCCAAACCTACCCCGGCGTCTGGTGGCACCTCTGGATCTGCCCCGAGTGTTCCGAAACATATGCGCTGACCCGAACGCTGCTCGATGCTCACCAACCGTGGAACTGGGCGCTGCACCAGCCGGGCGCAGCAGCGCCGCTCGAATGGCTACGCCCGATCTGCGTTCCGCGCAACGATCTGAATGTGTTGCTGCCCAAGTCGTCCCCGCGCTCCACTGTTCGCGGTGCCGATCGGCGGCGCGTTCTTTCCGAAACGCTGGTTGACGAGGCAGGGGCGCACCTGTGCACCATATGGGCCACCGAGGCCGCGCCCGGCGATTACCAGATCGATGTCGAGAGCGTGGCGCCACTGGATTGTGTGATCGAGCTGCGCTGCGGCGACATATATCTGTACGCCGCGTTCGATGCGAAAGGCTGGGCGCGGCTTGGCATGGTGCCAGCGGCCCTGCTTACCGACCCGGCCGGGCCGGACCTGAACCTGGTATTCGTCGGGCCTGCAACAAATTAATCGGCGCAATTTTTTCCAATTCTCTTGGCTCACAAACAATCCCGGGGCGGCTTCGCAGCCACTCCGGGATTGTTTGTGTATGGCTTTATTCGCGGAAAAGGACAAGTGCTCGCGCTACGCCTCGGCAACTGGCAGCCACACGCGCATCCTGCCCGGCGCGCGATTGTCCCAGGCGTAGTAGGGGATGGCGGTGATCGGGCAGGCGCGCAGCTCGGGTGGCACCGTGCGGTACAGCTCGTCGTCGGCCCAGCCCTCGCTGGTGGGCGCGAGTGCCATGCCCGTCACCACCACCAGCCCGTCCAGCACATCGTCGCGGAACTCGCTGGCAAGCTCGGCGCTGGCGGGCAGCACAATCCGCTCGACTGGCACGCTCTGGTCGGCCTGCTCGACGCAGTAGATCAGCGGGCCGCGGCGCAGCGCCACCAGCCCCAGGTCGGGCGTGACGTCGGGGCGCGCGTAGAGCCGCTCGACCGGCATGGGCAGCGTCAGCACGACTTCGTCGCCATTGCTCCACTCGCGGTCGATCTGCAGGTAGCCACCCTCGGCCGGCGCATTCACCGGCGAGCCGTTCAGCAGCAGATCGGGCGCGCCGCTCCAGGCTGGCACGCGCATCCGCAGCGCAAAGCTGGCCGGCGCGCTGGTTGCAACGCGCAGCGTCACGCGCCCGTCCCATGGGTAGTCGGTCTGCTGGTGCAGCGTGACGTCCCGCTCGCCAAAGCGGAACTGCCCGCTGCCCTGCGCATACAGGTGCACCACGGCCTCGTGCTCATTCTGCGCATATACATACTCGCCCAGCGACGCAATGATGCGCGCCAGGTTGGGCGGGCAGCACGGGCAGGTGAACCATTCCGAGCGGTGGTGGGTGCCTTCGCTGGCAAGCGGGTTGTCGTAGAAAAAGCTTTCGCCATCGTGCGAAACACCACTGAGCACGGCGTTGTAGAGCGCCAGCTCAAGAATGTCGGTGTAGCGCCGGTCGAGGCCAAGCCGGAGCATGCGCTGCGCCCAGAACACCAGGCCGATGGCGGCGCAGGTTTCGGCGTAGGCGCTTTCGTTCGGCAGGTCGTAGTCGCTGGTGAAGCCCTCATTCTTAGCCGAGGTGCCAATTCCGCCCATCACATACATGCGCCTGGTGGTGAGGTGCCGCCAGATCGTAGCGCAGGCGTCGCGCAGCTGCTGGTCGCCTTCCGACGCGGCCAGGTCGGCCATGGCGCTGTAGAGGTACACGGCGCGCACCGAATGGCCGACCGCCTCGGTCTGCTCGCGCACCGGCAGGTGGGCCTGGTTATACTCGTAAGAGCGCGCCCAGAACTGATCGGGCTGAATGCCCCGCGCAATCGCTTCCTGGTCGAAGTAGTGCGGCTGCTGGCCGCGCTCGTCGACGAAGTAGCGCGCCAGGTCGTGGTAGCGCTGCTCGCCGGTGGCGCGCGCCAGGCGGATGAGCGCCAGCTCGATCTCGGGGTGGCCGCAGTAGCCGCGCTTCTGGCCGGGGCCGCGCCCAAAGGTTGCGCCAATGTAATCCGCGTAGCGGCACATTACGTCGAGCAGCGAGCGCTTGCCGGTGGCTTCGTAGTGCGCAACGGCGGCTTCGATCAGGTGGCCGGCGTCGTACAGCTCGTGCCAGTCGCGCAGGTTCGCCCAGCGCATCTCGGGGTCGACCGTTAGAAACCATGTGTTGAGGTAGCCATCGGGCTCCTGCCGCTCGGCAATCAGCGCGATGATCGCATCGAGCCGAGCATCGAGCGCGGGATCGGGGGTGGTGGCAAGGCTGTACGCGGCGGCCTCGATCCACTTCGCCACGTCCGAGTCCCAGAACATCACGGTGGTACCATTCCAGCGCCCGTCGCGGCGGGTGACCTCGGGCGAAGGGTTCCAGTCGCGCCGAAAGGCGTCGATGCGGCCAGTGATGCTGTTCTGTTTGTCGATATGCGGGATGGTGCGCTCGCGATTGATGCGCTGGCGCGGCCCCCAGAAGCGATCGGTGAAGCGAACGGCGGTGAAGGGCAGGGGCGTGTAGCGCGTGGTCGGTATGTCGGTGGTCGTTTCCAAGCTATGTTCCTTTCACGAGTATCGGATGCTAACCGATTAGAAAATACCCGCAATGCCACCCCGCTCAGGCCGAGGCGCGCCGCACCAGCTCGACCGGCAGCACGTCGGCCTGGGCGTTGTCGTCGTTGGGGTTAAGCACCAGGCTGAGCAGGCGCGTCGCGGCGCGCTGGCCCATTTCCAGCAGCGGAATGCGCACGGTCGTCAGTGGCGGGGCCGCGCCACTGGCCGCCAGCACATCGTCAAAACCCACCACCGCCAGGTCGGTGGGGGCACGAAGCCCACGTGCCTGTAGCTGTTCGAGCAGGCGCAGCGCAAAATCGTCGCTGGCGGCGGCCACCGCGCTGGGCCGGCCCGGAAGCTGCAGGAGCGGGCCGATCACCGCGTCGATCAGCTTGGGCGACCAGTCGTTGCCGCCGAAGATGAGCGACTCATCGGCCGGCAAGCCGTGGTCGGCCAGCGCGGCGCGGTAGCCTGCCAGGCGCGCGCGCGCCGTCGAGTAGCGCATGTCGCCGGCGATGTGCGCGATGCGGCGGTGGCCCTGCCCGATCAGGTAGCGCGTGGCCTCGTAGGAGCCGCCGTGGTCGTCGTAGGTGAGCGCGGGCATGCCAAAGCGCGGCGCGCCCGGGCGCTCGATACATACGCACGGCACGTTCGCGCCGCTGATCAGCTCAAGCAGGCCATCGGTGGCGGGCGCTTCCTGCACCAGGCGCAGCACCACCCCGTCGAGCCGTTCGCTGCGCAGCAGCATCTCGAAGGCGCGCAAATCTTCGCCGATCTGCATCGGGTAGACGAGCACATAGTGCTGTTGCTGTTTCAGCTCGGCGGTCAGGCCCGTCAGAATGCCCGCGCTGTATGAGGACGTGAACACATCCATGGCATTGTAGTCGTTCACCACATAGCCAATCGTGTTGGTACGCCGCGCACGCAGGCTGCGCGCCGATGCATTCGGGTGGTAATCGAGCTCGCGAATAGCGCGCAGCACGCGCTCGCGCACCTCGGGCGAGGTGCTGCGCGGCCCATTATTAATGACGTAGGACACAGCGGCGGTGGACACGCCCGCATGCTTCGCCACGTCCATGTGGGTCACTCGTTTTTTGGTCATGTCTTGGTTGGGGGCAGTGGGTTAATCGGTTAGATTATAGCGCAGGCCGCAGCGGTGTCAAGTGGCGATTTGCTGTGGCGCGTTTGGGAAGGGCATGCAGAAAGCGCACCCTGATGCCCTTCAGGATGCGCTTTGCAGCCAAAACCTATTGCGAACGCCGACGCGGGGCGGCGAATGCTTAGAGCGTAACAATGCCCAGCGCCATCAGGAAAAGGATGATCAGGCCGAGCAAGATGAATGGCATGCAGCCCAGGCGGCGGCGCGTTTCGGTGACCTCAATCGGCACATAGATCACCTGCGAGCGCGGCTCAGGGCGCAGCATCACAAACCCAACCACAGCGAGCACACAAATCAGCAGTACAGAACTCATACCCTTCCTCCTGTGCGGTTGAACGGCTTGCGTCGTGGCTCCGATGCAGTGGTGCGATGGATACAGTCTAGCCGAAACGCGCCAATTTGAGTTTATCCATTTTCCTTGCGACCTGCTGCCTGATTCTTCCATTTCTCGCCTTCCTGCTGATTCCTCCTGATTTCTCCTGATTCCTCCGCAATTCCTCCGGATTCTCCTGTTTTCCTCCTGATCGGCCTGCGCCAAGCGCGGCCATATCTGGTATACTAGGGGTTACCATCTTTTGTAGTATCTTGCATTTCCTTGCGCCCGTTGGTATTGCTGCTCGTTCTGCACTGCATCGAAAGGAACGAACGTGCCTACTGACACGAGCCCCTACGCGGGGAGTGCGAGGCTGCGCGCGCACGACGACGTCGTCCAGCCTGAAGAATTTGTACTCAGCGGCGCTTCTTGCCGCATTGGCCGCGACGCCAAAAACGATATTGTGATTGAGCGCGGGGCGGTTTCGCGCAAGCATGCCCTGATCGAGCACCACAATAATCATTTTGTGCTGCGCGACATTGGCAGCTCAAACGGCACGTTTGTGAATGGCCACCGGCTCAGCGGCGATCACCAGCTGCGCAACAGCGACCGAATTGGGCTGGGCAGCCCACAGCCGCTGCTTGAGTTCGTCGATCAGGAAACAACCGACCTTTCGCCACAAAAACTGCTGTTTCGCGCCTACGAGCAGCGCTTTGAGTTTCATGGTGTGCCGCTCACGCTTTCGCCCAGCCAATTGCACCTGCTGAAACACCTCTACGAGCGCCGCAACCTGTCGGAGATCTGCACGCACCAAAGCTGTGTGCTGGCGATCTGGCCGGGCGAAAAGTTCGATCCAGCCCGAATCGAGCTGGTGCATCGCAAGATCAGCGAGCTGCGGCAGAAATTCCGCGCGATCGACCCGGACAGCGATATCATTCAGTCGCGCCACGGCATCGGCTACTACCTCGACCTCAGTACATAGAAAGCCCACCCATGCTCAGGCAAGGCACGATTCTTCACCAGCGCTACCAGGTGCTGGAGCATATTGGCGACGGCGGCATGGGCGCGGTGTATCGTGCGCTCGACATGCGGCTTGATAATAATGTGGCCGTCAAGCGCATGCTGCTCAGCCCGCTGCCCGAGCGCGTGGCGGCATTTCAGCGCGAAGCCCGGCTGCTGGCGCGCCTGCATCACCCGGCGCTACCGGCAGTGCACGACCATTTCGCCGAGCAGGGCGACCATTTCCTGGTGATGGAATATATCGAAGGCCAGGATCTTTCCGAGCTGCTGCGCGCGAATGGCGGGCCGTTTGATGCGCGCACGGTGCTGCTTTGGGCCGATCTGCTGCTCGATGCGCTGAACTACCTGCATAAGCAGCAGCCCGCCGTGATTCACCGCGACATCAAGCCCCACAACCTCAAGCTCGCGCCAAACGGCCAGATTATGCTGCTGGATTTTGGGCTGGCAAAAGGCGCGGCTGGGGCGAATGGCGCCGATCACGAGGGGCGCAGCGTGCATGGTTTCACCCTGCAATACGCGCCGTTCGAGCAGATTCGCGGCGCGGGCACCGACGCCCGCAGCGACCTGTATGCGCTCGCGGCAACGCTTTACCACCTGCTCGCGGGCGTGCCGCCGCCCAACGCGCCAACGCGCGTGGGTGCACAGAATGATCATCAGCCCGACCCGCTGCCGCCACTGAATATTCGCGTGCCCAACCTGCCACCCGAAATCGACGCGGCGCTGCGCAAGTCGCTGGCAATGAAGCCAGAAGATCGCCATGCGAGCGCCGCCGAGCTGCGCGCCGAGCTGCGGGCAGCACCCACGCCACCGCCTGCGCTGCCGGTTGTGCCTGCGCGAACCCACGCCGAACCCACGCTGCCACCCCCCCACGCCAGCGAAAGCGCCGACTCGGTGAGTGTTTCCGCAGCGCCACGCGTGCCAGCACCTGCCCGCACTGCGCCACTGCTCATTCTGGCGCTGGTACTCAGCATTGGCATGCTGGCCCTGATGGTGCTGATCGCGGTCGCGCCAGGCACATTACGGCGCGTGCCATTCATCACCGATCCAGCGCAGCTTGTGAAAATCGCCGTGATTGCCTATATCGTCCTGCTGACGCTGTTTGCGCTTGGCTCGGGCGTGCGGCGGCATTCGAAGCGCGCGCTGGGCATGCACGCCGACACAATTCTGAGCGTGGCCTTTGCCCCCAACGGCGAGCTGATTGGCTCGGCCGCGAACGATGGCGCAATCCATATCTGGCGCACTGGCGGCGCAGCGCCGATTGTCTGCCGCGGGCACCATGGCCCTGTGCGGCAGATCGGCTTTACGCCCGCGAGCGACCTGCTGGTTTCGGGGGCAGACGACGGAACGGTGCGGATCTGGCAGGCGCGCGATGGCGCACAGCAAAGCATTTTGCACGAGCATCGCGGCCGCATTTCGTGCATTGCCGTGGCTGCCAATAGCCCGCTGCTGGCTTCTGCCGCCACCGATGGCACGATCATTGTCTGGGGGCTGCGCGAGCGCGCGCCGCTGCATACGCTGCAAGGGCACTCGCTTGGCACGGTGGGCCTGGCGCTTTCGCCCGACGGCGGCCGGCTGGCGTCGGCTGGCGAAGATGGCCGAATCCGCATCTGGAGCACGCGCAGTGGCGCGCTCATTCACACCCTCGCCGATCACACCGATGCCGTGTGCGAGATCGCGTTCAGCCCGGATGGGCGCACGCTGGCTTCGTGCGCGCGCGACACCAGTGTGCGGCTGTGGAATGTGCGCGATGGCAGGCTGCTGCACACGCTGCGCGACCACACGCTGCCGGTGAGCGGGCTGGCCTTCCACCCCGGCGGCGAACTGCTGGCCTCGCGCTCGGAAGACGCGACGGTGCGGCTGTGGAATGTGCGCGACGGCCGGCTGGTGCATACGCTGCGCGGCCACACGCGCTACATCAGCGGCATTGCCTTTGTTCAGGGCGGCGACACGCTGGCCAGCGCGTCGTGGGATGGCAGCCTGCGCCTGTGGGGCGTGCGCGACGGCCGGGAGCGCGGCACGCTGCTCGAACGCGGCGCGCGCATTCTGCTGCTTGCGGCCAGCCAGAACGGCAATGCGCTTGCCACGGGCGGGATGGATCGGGCCGTGCGATTCTGGCAGGTCTAAGCCGATTCCGGGAATCTGCCTGGCCTGCATGTATTTTTCGGCGCTGTTTCTGCTCTCTTTACTATCCAGTGAATATCCGTCCTTTCCCGAACCTTACGCAGCGAGCAGCGACGCTCGCGTATCGCGCTATGGCATATTGCTTGAATTGCCCGCCTGTACGTGCCCTTTCCTCACCGGACCGATGCCCTATCGGCCCGGCATGTGTGTTGCCGTAGTAAGGAGAAATTGGTGAAACGTCACGCGCTCATGTCCCTCGGCCTGTTGATCATGCTGATTGCGGCAAGCATCAGCACGGCCACGGCCAGTCCGCTGCTACAGGGTGGAAAAGGCGCAGCCATTCGCTTGAAGGGCGCAACCTTTGTGCCCAGCAGCGGCCAGCTGCCCGCGCTCGCGCCCGACCTGACCAGCGCCGGCCCGGCGGCTGGCCAGCGCGGCTACTACCTGGTGCAATTTCATGGCCCGGTGCAACAAGCATGGAAAGATCGGCTGGCGGGGCAGGGGATTGAGCTGCTTGACTATGTGCCAGATTATGCGTTCAAAGTGCGCATGACGCCTGCGCAGGCGCGGCAGGCCCGTTCGCTGGCAGACGTTGCCTGGGTCGGCGTGTTCCAGCCGGCCTACAAGCTCGACACCAAGCTCAAGCGCGCGGGTGCGCAGCTGTATCGCGTGCGCGTCGAGCGCGGCGCTGATGCAGCCGGGGCCATGGCCACTATTGCGCAAAGCGGCGCGCAGATCGTTGGGCGCGATGGCCAGCTGCTGCTTGTGGCAGCCGATTCGGCGCAGCTCAGCGCGATTGCGCGAGTAGACGATGTGGCGTGGGTCGAGAACTTCGCCCTGCCCAAGACGCTGGACGAGTATGCGCGTGGGATCATTGGCGCCAACGCGGCGAATGCTTCCCACTCGAATGGCTCGTCGTACGACGGCTCGAGCCAAACCGTGGCAGTGGCCGATACTGGCCTGGGCGGCGGCACCACCACAACCGCCCACCCCGATATCAATGGCCGGGTGACGCAGGTTTACAACTGGCCGGGCGTGACCGACTCCTGCTTCAAGACTATCACCGACGACGGCGCGCAGGATGTCGATAGCGGCCACGGCACGCATGTGGCTGGCTCGGTGCTCAGCAACGGCGCGAACAGCCCGGGCGGCCAGGGCAAGGGCGTGGCCCCAGCGGCGCATCTGGTATTCCAGGCAACTGAAAACTGGGTAACCACGTCGAGCCTGTGCAAAAGCCTGTATGGCTACCAGAACGGCTACTACCTGACGGGCCTGCCAGCCGATCTGCACACGCTGTTCCAGCAGGCCTACGACGCGGGCGCGCGCATCCACTCGAACTCGTGGGGCAGCGCTTCGGCCGGCGACTACACCACCAACAGCGCGAATGCCGACGATTTCATCTGGGGCCATCGCGACATGCTGATCACCTTCTCGGCCGGCAACGAAGGCGCCGACGCCAATAACGATGGTGTGGTCGACAACGACTCGATCGGCTCGCCGGCAACCGCCAAGAACGTGCTGACCGTGGGCGCGAGCGAGAACGACCGCCAGGGTAACTACCAGTGCGACACTGGCCTGGCCTATGTTTCGCACGATACGACCTACCAGAGCGGCCAGACCTGTTCGAGCATGGGCGGGCAAAACGCGCTCGGCACGCCCGGGCAGCGCTGGGGCTTCACCACCCCGCCGATCTCGACCGACCCAACCGCCGGTAATTCCGGGCAGATGGCGGCCTTCTCCAGCCGCGGCCCAACCGACGATGGCCGCATCAAACCCGACGTGGTTGCGCCCGGAACGTGGATCCTGTCGACCTACTCGGGTAAATACCGCGAGGGCTACGGCGACCCGATCAACCCCAAGAACAACGCCTACCAGTCCGACGGCTGGGGCATGCCGGTGAACCCGTACTACAAGTATTTCGGCGGCACCTCGATGTCGAACCCGCTGACGGCTGGCGCAGCCGCCGTGGTGCGCGATTTCTACCAGAAGGCCTATGGCGCGAACGCCAGCGCCGCGCTGGTGAAGGCCACCCTGATCAACTCGGCCGTCGATATGCTCGACGAGAACAACGACGGCGCGAACGACAACGACTTCCCCATCCCGAACGTACACGAGGGCTGGGGGCGCATCAACATCGGCACGGCGACCGACGGCTCGGCCCAGTACGACGACACGCGCTCGGCCACGACTGGCAGCAGCACGGCCTACACGGCCAGCGTCGCCACGGCCGGCGCGCTGAAGATCAGCCTGGTGTGGAGCGACTACGCCTCAACGGCGGCGGCGGCGGCCAACCTGGTCAACAACCTCAACCTGACCGTGACCGCGCCGAACGGCACAACCGTGTATCGCGGCAACGTCTTCGCTGGCGGCTGGTCGGCCACGGGGGGCAGCGCCGACACGGTCAACAACGTCGAGAACGTGTATGTCCAGTCGGCTGCGGCGGGCACGTGGACGATCACGGTCAGCGGGGCGAACGTGCCGAATGGCCCGCAGCCTTTTGCGCTGGTGGTTCGCGGCGCGAGCAGCCTGACTGGCCCGGCGGTGGTGTCACCACCGGCTGCGCCAAGCGGCCTTGCGGCCACAGCCGCCTCGAAGACGCAGATCAACCTGAGCTGGGTCGACAACTCCAGCGATGAAACTGGCTTCCAGATCGAGCGCTCGACCAGCGCAACCACCGGCTTCACCCAAATTGGCACGACTGCCGCCGGTGTGACCACTTTCCAAAGCACGGGCCTGACTGGGAACACGACCTATTACTACCGGGTTCGCGCGACCAACGCCAATGGCAACTCGGCCTACTCGAATACTGCCAGCGCCAAGACGCCGCGCAAATAGGGCCTGTTTGCTCCTCACCACGCGAAACCCCTGGCCAGTTTCCTGGCCAGGGGTTTCGTTGTTCGCCTTCAGTGGCTGCGAATGGTGCTTTACTCGTAAAACGCTGGCGCTTTTTTGAGCGTGTCCCACTGATCTTTGTCATGGCCGAAAATCACCAGCCCGATATGCTCCTGCTCGACAAGATCCAGCAGCTTGATCGTGCTGGCGCGGGTCGCTTCGCCATCCGGGCTCCCGCCGTCGTCCTGCGGGTCGCGGGTAAAACCCTCACCGAAGGGTACAGCGTCGATTGTCAATAACACCGCCCCGGTTTTGGGCAGCCGCAGCAGCACCGATTGATGCCCAGGCACATGCCCGCTCGTCTCAATCAGCTCCAGCCCCGGCAGCAGCTCCGTGTCGCCATCCACCAGCCGAATGCGCTCGATTGGCTGATCCCATTGCGGCCGAACGAATTCGAAACGCGGGTTGCTGGCCGCATCCTCGTGATGCGCACGCTGCACCACATACTGCGCCTTCGTGAATGCCGCGTGCCTTCCAGCGTGGTCGCCATCATAGTGCGTCGAAACGACGGTATCGATATCCTCAGGTTTCAAGCCAAGGCTTGCAAGCTGCGCGATAACGTCCTGCCCATTTTCGAACTCCGATTCTCCTTCTGGCAAAACCTCGGGCAGACCACTGTCGATCAGAATATTCCTGCCGTCGCCCGTTTGCACCAGATAGCACACAATCGGGATGTCGTATTCCGGCATGGACCCAACCTGCATAAGATAAAGACGCTGCACGGCATTCTGGCTCATCATCACACCTCCAAAAAAGAAACCGGCGAGGCACATGGGCAAGTATGAAACGGCCGCATTTCGAAAGAGAAATAATGCTTCGACCCAATGAAATTGCCGTTATCACGTGACAGGATTAGATCATACGTTCTGAAACCTGTCAATGCCAGATGTCGCCTTCCAAAACATTTGCGTCTTCTGCGCGCTTTGCGCTTTAATACCCTGCCGTCGTTTGTCGCATACAGAACATTCGTTCGATTAACTATTTACACCTTATTGTCAATACACTCTTGACATCCCGCACATGGGTGCTATACTCGGAACAAATGTTTCGCAATTTTGTTCGCACTAAACCAAGCCAGAGAATTCGCCGCGTTGAGCAGGAGCGAGGCAGCCATGCGCCACATCCGCGAAAGCCAGGAATCACCGCCGCAGCGCAGCACACTACCTGCGCCCACGCTCGCCGCGCCCATCGCGGTGATTGGCAGCCCAAACTCCACCACCAACTTCACGGTCGATATTCTCGAAGCCGCCCGCGACCGCGCGCTCGACCACGCCTGGGTGACGTTTGAAGTTGCCGAGCGCTTCAACGGGCGCACCTACCGCAAGCGCGCGCTGTGCCAGCTTGGCGGCATTGTGACGCGCAACCGCTGGCATGAAGACCCGGTGATTCGCGCGGTGATCAAGCACCAGGGCGCGCTGCCAGCACTCTCGGGCGAAAGCGACCTGACCTCGGCGCAGCTTGGCGCGCTGGGCGTCTTCCTGCTCGACGACAACGGCCACGTGCTGCGGCGCACCACCCTTTCCACGCCGCCACCTTCTGGCACGCCCGTCTACCCCGCCGACGCCGCGACCCTGCAAGACCTGGTGCATACCGAGCCGGGCATTTTCTACGCCGGCCAGTCGCCCGGCGATGGCCTGCCCGTGCCGCTCACGCTGCGCCATTTCGGCAGCACCGAGCAGGGCGGCTTTGGCGAAGCGGTGATGCTGGGCATTTTCGGGCAGACGCGCAGTGGCAAGAGCATTCTGGCCGCGCAGGTGCTGGCCGGCTTCGCCGCCAACCGCGACCTGGGCATCCTCGTGCTCGACCCACAGGGCGAGTTCGGGCGCGACCGCTTTGCGGCGGGCGATCATCGCGTCGATTTCAGCATCAGGCGCATGATTGGCGGCCTGCGCGTCAAGCGCGAAGTGACGGTGCTGACCACCGACGAAGTGGCGCTGGAGGGCTGCGAGGCTTTTACCGAGCTGCTGCGCCGCACCGGCTTTTTCGAAAGCCTGGGCTTCAAGGGCGCGAACAAAGAGCGCGAGGCCGCCGAGCGCCTGGCCAGCCTGCTGCAAGAGCTGAGCGACGGCCACGGCAAGCACCGCCCCATCCGGGACCTGCGCGCCGCCGACATGGCCGCGCTGGTGAAAGACCTGGCGCGCTTTGCCGACGTGATCTACGCCACGCGGCCGGGCACCACCCCCGGCGAAGGCGCGCGCGCCGCCGACGTGCTGGCGCGTTTCAACCTCGACGAGGCGCGGCTGCGGCGGCTGTGGGACGATGCGCTGCGCCACTTCCGCACCGATGGCCCGGTTGGGCGCGTGCCGCTCTCGCAGCTAATCGCGCGCGTGCTGACCGAGCGCGCCGTGGTGGTGCTGTCGTTCGCGCAGGAAGGCGCCGACGAAACACCTTACTTCCTGCTCAACGAAATTCTGACCCGTCTGCGTTATGTCATCCACCGCTCGTTCCAGAGCGGGCAAAGCTCGAACGCGCTGGTGCTGCTGGACGAGGCGCACCTGTTTGCCGGCGAGCACGCCAGCGAATCGAGCGACGGCTCGCGCACGCGCAGCCTGCTGGCGCAAAGCATCCGCATGACTGGCAAGTACGGCGTGGGCTGGATGTTCGTGACGCAGACGCTGCACGACTTCGACAAAACCATTCTGCGCCAGCTGCAGGTGAAAATCTTCGGCCAGGGCTTCAAGCTCGGCGCGGATCGCGAGTATGTCGAAACCGAGCTGGGCAAAGAAGGCTTTGCGCGCTACTGTTCGCTGCCCGACCCCAAGCGCACCGGGCGCTACACCTTCATGCTCACCGGCCCGATTGTGGCGCTGGGCAGCCTCGGCACGCCACTGGTGCTCCAGGGCTTTCGCGGCGTCGACGACCTGGTGCGCGCCAACCCGCACTGCTTCGACGCGGCGCTGTAGCGGCTTTTATAGCAGTTTGCAGTCGGCAGGATGCAGGCGGAAGTTGCATTTCCGCTCTGCAACGCGCTTCTCACCAGTACCTGAATGGTCAATAGTTCTGCAAAACGCCGTAATCCACAGATTTCGCAGATTACACAGATATGAGGTCTCTCATCTGCGTCATCTGCGAAATCTGTGGATGATTTATTTGGGCCTTTGATAAAGCCTTGTCCAAGCTTCATGTGCGTGGCCAGATGGATTTGGTAGTACACTGAGATATACCAAACTGGCGAATACGCACTACGCACTACGCACTACCAAGCCAAACACCGGCATAGAGATTTTCCAGCACATTTGGATGAGAGGAATAAGTATGCTTCACGAGCTGAGCGTGCGCACGGCTGCACAGGAATGCATGGTGAATATAACGGCCGAGGTGGCGCGCGTAGTGCATGAAAGTGGCATCGACGCGGGCACGGCGCTGCTGTACGTGCCACACACCACCTGCAGCATCACCATTCAGGAAAACGCCGACCCGGGCGTGCAGCACGACATGCTGCTGCTGCTGCGGCGCATCGCCCCGCGCGACGACCCGCGCTACCGCCATATCGAAGATAATTCGGCTTCGCACTTGCAGGCCAGCGCGATGGGCTTTTCGCATTTTGTGTTTGTGGAACAAGGCCAGCTTGTGCTGGGGCGCTGGCAGGCGATCTACCTGGCCGAGTTCGACGGCCCGCGCACGCGGCGCGTGCTGCTCAAGCTGCTCGAAGACTGAGCGCGCATTCAGCGCAGGGCTTGGTTCTCGGCCCTCGGTTCGGACGTATGCAATACGCCCTTCGCTTGGTTCTTGGTTCTGTGGTTCGGACGTATGCAATACGCCCTTCGCTTGGTTCTTGGTTCTTGGTTCGGACGTATGCAATACGCCCTTCGCTTGGTTCTTGGTTATGTGGTTCTCGGCCCTCGGTTCGGGCGTATGCAATACGCCCTTCGCTTGGTCCTTGGTCCCGTAGTTCTCGGTTCGGACGTATGCAATACGCCCTTCGCTTGGTTCTTGGTTCTCGGTTCGGACGTATGCAATACGCCCTTCGCTTGGTTCTCGGTTCTCGGTTCGGACGTATGCAATACGCCCTTCGCTTGGTTCTTGGTTGTTGGTTCTCGGTTCGGACGTATGCAATACGCCCTTCGCTTGGTTCTTGGTCCTTGGTTCTTGGTTCGGACGTATGCAATACGCCCTTCGCTTGGTTCTTGGTTCTCGGTTCTGTTTTCGAGCTAGGACACAACGATATGATCGAAGTGCAGCATCTGCACAAATCGTTTGGCGCGATCACCGCTGTCGAAGATGTGTCGTTTGGCGCACGCGACGGCCAGATCACCGGGCTGCTTGGCCCAAACGGCGCGGGCAAAACCACCACGCTGCGCATCCTGTACACGCTGCTCGCGCCCGACTCGGGCCGCGCCCTGGTGGATGGCCGCGACTCGGCCGCCGACACAATGGCGGTGCGCCAGCGCATTGGCGTGCTGCCCGACAATCGCGGCCTGTACCCGCGCCTGACTGCGCGCGAGCATATTCGTTACTTCGGGCAGTTGCACGGGCGCGGCGGCAGCGCGCTGGAAAAGCAGATCGACGCGCTGATCAAGCTGCTCGACATGCAGGATATTGCCGACCGCCGCACCGAAGGCTTTTCGCAGGGCCAGCGCGTCAAAGTGGCACTGGCGCGCGCGCTGGTGCACGAGCCGCAAAATATCATGCTCGATGAGCCAACCAACGGCCTGGACGTGATGAGCACGCGCGCGCTGCGCACCTTCATCCGCCGGCTGCGCGACGAAGGCAAGTGCGTGCTGTTTTCCAGCCACATCATGCAGGAAGTGGCTGCGCTGTGCGACCGCGTGGTGGTGATCGCGCATGGCCGCGTCACTGCCGACGGCACGCCCGACGAGCTACGGCGCGCAACGCATCAGGAAAGTCTGGAAGACGCATTTGTCGCCGCGATTGGCACCGACGAAGGCATTATGCTCTAGCGCTGCGCGGCAGCAGAGGGATAGCATGTTCGACCGGATTGGCGTTATTTTCCGCAAAGAGCTGACCGACCACCTGCGCGACCGGCGCACGATCATCACTTCGCTGTTCTACCCGCTCATGGGCCCGCTGATCGTGCTGCTGGTCTTCACCGTGCTGGGGCAGTCGGTCGCGCAGCGCACCGAGAATGCGCTCGAACTGCCGGTTGCCGGGGCCGAAAACGCGCCCGCGCTGGTCGCATTTCTCAAACAGCACAACGTCGCAGTGCAGCCCGCACCCGCCGACCCGCAGGGCATTGTGCGCGCCGGCGATGTCGACACGGTGCTGGTGATTCAGCCCAACTTCGCCAGCAGTTTTGCCGCCGAGCAGCCGGCCGCCGTGCAGCTTCTGCAGGATAATTCGCGCTCTTCGTCGAATGTGACGGTTGGGCGGGCACAAAAACTGCTGGAAGAATATAACCAGCAGATTGCTGCCGAGCGCCTGCAAGCGCGCGGCGTCGCGCCGGAAGTGGTTCAGGTGCTCACCATCGAAGATGTGGACCTGGCAACCTCGCAAAGCCGCGCGGCCAGTTTCCTCAATCTGCTGCCCTACTTCATTATCTTCGCGGTGTTCTCGGGCGGGGCAGGGCTGGCGGTGGATATGACGGCCGGCGAGCGCGAGCGCGGTTCGCTTGAGCCGCTGTTGCTCAACCCGGTGCCGCGCCGCGATGTGCTGCTGGGCAAGCTGCTGCTGGTGCTGGTGGTGACGCTGGTGCTTGTTGCAGAAACAGTGCTCGCCTTCGGGCTGATCCTGAATGTCGTGCCGCTCGGCACTATGTTTGGCGTCCCGCTCAGCTTCAGCCCGCTCGCGCTGGCGAAAATCTACCTGCTGACCCTGCCAATGATTGTGCTGGCCAGCAGCATGCAAATGATCGTTGCGGCGGTGACGCGCGGCCCCAAGGAGGCGCAAAGCTACTTGCAGCTCATCCCGCTGGTGCCGGCGCTGCCCGGGCTGGTGCTGGCCTTTCTGCCGCTCAAACCCGAGCTGTGGACCATGGCCATTCCGACCTTCGGCCAGCAGCTGCTGATCAACCAGTTCATGCGCGGCGAAGCCGTCAGCCTGCTGAATGTGCTGGTTTCGACGCTGGTGACGCTGCTGGTTGGCGCGCTGCTGCTGCGCATTGCCCTGCGGCTGTACATGCGCGAAGCAATTGTGTTTGGAAAATAGCGAGAAGGAGAATTCGTATGAATAACGGGCGAAACAAATATATGGGCATTGGCATCGCTATCGGCGTCGCGCTTGGCGCGGCGATTGGCGTGGCGCTCAACAGCATGGCACTTGGAATGGGCGTTGGGGTGGCGCTGGGCGTGGCGATTGGCGCCGCAATGACCCAGCGCAACAGCCAGTAGGCGCACCTACCACACGAACACGAGCACCGAGCCGGCCAGCAGCAGCGCCATGCCAATGTTGAAGATTCGCGCGGCGCGCTCGGTGCGCAGCACGCGGTTGATGCTGGCGCCAAACGCCAGCCAGACCAGGCAACTCGGCAGCGCGGCCAGCGCGAACAGCAGCCCAAACGCCAGCGACTGCGGGAGCGCGCCGCTGCCGCCTTGCAGGTAGGTGCCAACTGCGCTGGCGCACACCAGCCACGATTTCGGGTTGACCCACTGAAACGCGGCCGCGCGCCAGAAGCCGAGGATGGACGCAGTCTGAGCCGCCTCGCCATGCCGGGCGCTGGCGATCTTCCAGGCCAGCCAGACCAGAAAGGCGCTGCCGCACCATTTCAAGGCCAGCAGAATAGCCGGGCTGCCAAGCACCAGGCTGCCCAGGCCAAAGGCAACCAGCGCCATCATCAGGCCCATGCCGATCGCAACACCAGCCAGGCTTGGCAGCCCGCGCAGCACGCCACGCGCCGCGCCCACCGCCGTCAGCAGCATGTTGCTCGGGCCGGGCGTCACCGCCGCCACCGTCGCGAAGACCAGAAACGCCAGCGCTTGTTCCGCCGTCACAGCCCGCCTCCTTTTCGCGCAGGAATGCCATATGCCCAACAATCCTAGCAAAGCCAGCGGCGTGGGTCTTGAACGATCGTGCGGCGACGGCGCGGGCGGCTGGATGCGCAGCAGCGCGCCGGCCCACGGCATCGAGTGCATGGAAGCATGGTTTCGCGGGCCAGCGTACCGCCCGCACCGCCACGACAGCTATGCGTTTTGCGTCACTACCAGCGGCGTGCAGGCCTTTGGCTATCGCGGCGCTTCCGAGACGAGCGTGCCGGGGCAGGTGGTGGTGCTGCACCCCGACGAGCTGCACGATGGCAGCGCGGCCACGGCGGACGGTTTCGGCTACCGGATCGTGTATGTCGACCCGGCGCTGATTTTTGCGGCGGTGCAGGCGCTGCGCGGCACGGGCGCGCTGCCATTTGCGCGCCAGCCAGTGCTTGCCAGCCCAACGCTGAGCGCGGCGATTCATATTGCCTTTGCAGGAGTGAACGAGCCGCTGGCGCGCGACAGCCTGGTGCAGCAGCTGGCCGAGGGCTTGCTGGCCGCCGCGCCGGGTTACTCGCACGTCCCTGTGCATCTCGACCTTGCCGCGCTGGAGCGCGTGCGGCAATTTCTCAGCGCGGAACATGCGCGCGTGGTGCATTCCCGCGAGCTGGAAGCGCTCAGCGGCCTCAGCCGCTACGAGCTGGCGCGCCAGTTTCGCCGCCGCTACGGCACCAGCTCCTATCGCTACCTGCTAATGCGCCGGCTCGACACCGCCCGCCAGCGTATCGCCGCTGGCGCGCCGCTGGTCGAGGTCGCGCTCGACGCGGGCTTCGCCGACCAGGCCCACCTGACGCGCATGTTCCGCGCCGCGTTTGGCCTGACGCCCGCGCGCTATGCGGCCCTGCGTGCAGACTGATTGCGCCAACCAAGGACGAACGAAAATTTACCACAGAGGCGCGGAGGTTTTGGGTTGCAAGTTTGAAGGTTTGCAGGTTCCATGTTGCAAGTTTGAAGGTTTCAAAGTTGCGAGTTCCACGTTCGCACATTGAAGGCTACTGCCAACTGCCAACTGCCAACTGCCAACTGCCGACTGCCGACTGCCAACTGCCAACTGCCGACTGCCGACTGCCAACTGCCAACTGCCGACTGCCGACTGCCTACTGCCAACTGCCGACTGCCGACTGCCGACTGCCAACTGCCGACTGCCGACTGCCAACTGCCGACTGCCGACTGCCAACTGCCAACTGCCGACTGCATACTGCCAACTACTGCCGCTTCACCCCGTCGCGCTCCCACACCCGAGGCACGCAGTTTGCATATTCGCTTGGTAATCGACTTTCAACACGATGGAGGCAAACCAGGGAGGTGCAGATGCGAGCTATGAAATCGTTCAAACCAATTGATTTCGTTGTGCGCGGGGCGTTTGTCGCGGCGATTGTGGCGGGCGGCCTGGCCGACCTGGCGCATTCCTCGCCCGCAGCACAGGCGAGCTTTGCCGCGCCTGTTGCCACCGCAGCGGCAAGCTGCCACCTGAGCCGCCACGACACGCGCCGCGCCGAGCTGGGCATGTTTGCCGCCACCGGGCGCGCCGCCCAACTCGGCTGCACAACCCTGTAGCACGACCCCGCTTCTGGTGGTATGCTGTGCCTGGCAGCGTGGGCATGCCGCACGCCACGGAGAACATGCCGCCATGTCCCATTCTTCCCGCATCCGCACCCTCAACCGCGCCGCGCTTGGCCTGGGCTTTCTGGCCGCTGGCGCGAATCATTTTCGCCGCCCGCGCATGTACCAGGCGATCATGCCCGACTACCTGCCCTGGCACCGCGAACTCGTGGCGCTGAGCGGCTACGCCGAACTTCTGCTTGGCGCGGCGTCGCTGTTCCCACAGCTGCGCACCCTGACGCGCTGGGGCCTCACCGCCCTGTTGCTGGCGGTATTCCCGGCGAACCTACATATGGCCCTGCACCCCGACCGCTACGGAAGCATTCCACCCGCGCTGCTCTGGCTGCGCCTGCCGCTTCAGCCCGCGCTGATCGCGTGGGTGTGGCGTGTCACTGCCGAAGAAGCGTAGACACGCCGTTTCCCACAGCCGCTTTTCGCGGCAGGAGAACCGCATTCATGGATGAGCAAACCATTGTTGCCTACAACACATCCGCCGCCGAGCGCTGCGAGCGCTACCGGCTGATCCTGCCGAACGAGCTGCGCCGCTTTGTGCCGGCTGGTTTCCACAAAGGCCAGCCCACCGCCGACATTGGCTGCGGCAGCGGAAGCGACGTGGCCTGGCTGGACGGGCAGGGCTTCCCAACCACCGGCTACGACGCCGCCGAGGCCATGCTGGCCGAGGCACGCGCCGCCTTCCCTACCATCACCGTGTACCACGAAAGCCTGCCCAACCTTGGGAGCATCGCCAGCGCGAGCTACATGAATGCGCTGTGCAACGCCACGCTGATGCACCTGCCCGCCGACGAGCAGCCCGCCGCAGTTGCCGCGCTGGCACGCATTCTCCTGCCGGGCGGGCGCCTGCTGCTGAGCGTGCGCTCGGGGCGCGCTGGCGCGCTGCGCGAGCCCGATGGTCGCCTGTTCACGCCAATTAGCGATGAGCAGCTGACTGCGATGTTCCAGGCTGCCGGGCTGGCCACGCTTGAGCAGCACGATGATGCCGACAGCTACCGGCCCGGCATTCTGTGGCACACGGTGCTGGCCGAAAAAGTAACCGATGTGTGATTTCTGCCTCCTGACTTCTGACCCCTGACTGCTGCTATGAACCGAACCGACCGTTTGCTCGCAATTGTGCTTGAACTTCAGGCCGCCGGCCACCGCCGCGCCGAAGACCTGGCCGCGACCTTCGAGGTGGGCAAGCGCACAATTTACCGCGATATTCAGGCGCTGTGCGAGGCCGGCGTGCCGGTAGTTGCCGCGCCCGGGCGCGGCTACAGCCTGCTCGAAGGCTACTTCCTGCCGCCGCTGCGCTTCACGCCCGACGAGGCGCTGATGCTGCTGCTGGGCGGCGATGTGATGGCGCAAAGCTTCGACGCCGAATACCAGTTCGCCGCCGAGGCGGCTGGCCGCAAAATCGCGGGCGCGCTGCCCGAGCACCTGCGCGACGAAGTGCGCGCCCTGCGCGAAAGCATCCGCTTCGTGGCCGAGGGCGCGAGCGAGCGCGAAACCGGCCTGCTGCGCCAGCTGCGCCGCGCCCTGGTTGGCCGGCACGCCGTGCAGTTTCGCTACCATGCGCGCAGCGGGCAGCTCGCTGGCGGCACCTGGAGCGAGCGCAGCGCCGACCCGCTTGGGCTGGTGAATGTGGCCGGAGCGTGGCACCTTGTGGCCTACGACCATGCCCGCCAGGCGCGGCGCAACTTCCGCGTCGAGCGGATCGACGAGCTGCGGGTGCGCGCCGACACCTTCTCGCGCCCATTGGGCTTCACGCTTCAGCGCGACGAAAGCGAGCGCGCGCTCCTTGTGCGCGCCCTGTTCAGCCCCGCCGTGGCCGACTGGGTGCGCGAAGCGCCGTCCTTCTTCGCGGTGGGCGAAGAGGAGCACCCCGACGGCCTGCTGGTGACGTTTCGCGTGCGCCACGAGCGCGACCTGCTGGGCTGGCTGCTGGGCTGGGGCGCGCATGTGCGCGTGCTGGAGCCGGCCGGGCTGCGCGCGTTGCTGGCTGAAGAGGCCGCCCAGATCATCAAAAATCACGAATCGCTGCTGACATAGGGCTGTCACTTGCGCGCACTATGATGAACAGGTAAGTCATACGAGCGCACAAGGAGGCAGCAATGCGCAACGCAATCAACTGGTTCGAAATCCCGGCCACCGACTTCAACCGCGCCGTGGCGTTTTACCGCACCGTGCTGGGGCAAGAAATCCGCACTGGCGAGTTCATGGGCGTGCCCCACGGCTTCTTCCCCGCCGAAGAGCAAGGCGTGGCTGGCGCAATCATCGCCCCGCCCGACGCCGCGCCGTCCACCAGCGGCCCGCTGATCTACCTGAACGCTGGCAACACGCTGGCCGCCATGATCGCGCGGGTTGGCGCGGCGGGCGGGCAGGTGTTATTGCCCGAAACCTCGATTGGCGAACAGGGCGCGATTGCCGTCATTCGCGACAGCGAGGGCAACCGCGTGGGCCTGCACGCGCCGCCGGTCGGCTAGAGTTTCGACAACCGACGAGCGAGGACGGACGACGGCATATTTCACCGCAAAGAGCGCAAAGGACGCAGAGGGTTGCAGGTTTGCAGGTTTGAAGGTTGCAAGTTCACAGGTTGCCGCCGGGGCGTATTGCATACGCTTGTTCGCAGGTTGTAAGTTCACAGGTTGCCGCCGGGGCGTATTGCATACGCTTGTTCGCAGGTTGTAAGTTCACAGGTTGCCGCCGGGGCGTATTGCATACGCTTGTTCGCAGGTTTGAAGGTTACAGGTTGCAGCTTGTAAGCGCAATCCCAAAACCCCAGACCCCAGACCCCAGACCCTCATACCGTTGTTTCGCGACACTCCGGGCGCAGGCTCGGAGTGTCGTCGTGTTTCAACCCTTTGTTATGCTCTTGTCAGCTTTTCCGAAGCGGGAACGTGGTATAGTTGGTGCGGTTCATTTTTGAAAATGGTGACAACACAACGTTCATGAATACGCATTGGTATAGCTACACCGACTACCGCGTGCAGCACACAGTCGTTGGCGACCTGCGCGCCGCCGACGCGGTGTACAGCCCGCAGCTCCATAACCGGCGCAGGCTCTATGTGCACCTGCCGCCCTCCTACGCCACCGAACCCGAGCGGCGCTACCCCGTCATCTATATGCAGGACGGGCAGAATCTGTTCGATCAGACGCTGAGCTACGCGGGCGAATGGCAGGTTGACGAGACCATGCAGTCGCTCAGCAGCGAAGGGCTGGAAGCGATTGTCGTCGGCATCCCGAACATGGGCACGCGCCGGATCGACGAGTACAGCCCATTCAAAGATGCGCGACTGCGGCGCGGCGGGCGCGGCGACTGGTATGTCGCCTTTATGGCGAATACCGTCAAACCGCTGATTGACGCCGATTTCCGCACCCTGCCCGCGCGCGAGCACACCGGCGTGATCGGCTCCTCCATGGGCGGGCTGATCAGCCTGTACGCCTTTTTCGCGCGGCCCGACGTGTTTGGCTTCGCGGGCGTGATGAGTCCCTCGCTGTGGTTCGGGCAGGAAGCGATCTTTCCGATCGTTCAGTCCGCGCCCTACAAGCCCGGCCGCATCTACCTCGACATCGGCACGCACGAGGGTGGCGACCCGCGCCCGGCGCAGCGCCCGCCGCACAAGTACACCAGCCGCTACCTGCAATCGGCCCGCCGCCTGACCGACATGCTGGCGGCCAAGGGCTACCTGCCCGGCACGCAGCTGCGCTACGACGAAGAAGAAGAAGCGGCGCACAACGAGGCCGCCTGGGCGCGGCGCCTGCCCGGCGCGCTGCGCTTCCTGCTCGCGCCCGAGCGCCAGCCCGCGCTGGCCGGCAGCGGCTCCGAGCAGTGGTGGGAATTTTAGCAGCAAGGAATTCCGCCATGCCGCGCGCCCGTGATCTTGGCTGGATCGCCGACGATGACCTGCCCGCCGGCCCGCACAACGCCATCACCGACGTGCCGGGCGTGCGCGTGGGCCACTGCACGCTTGTCGCGGGAGAAGGGCCACTCCAGCCCGGCCATGGGCCGGCGCGCACCGGCGTGACGGTGGTGCTGCCGCATGCGGGCAACCTGTTTCGCAACCAGGTTGTCGCGGCGGTGCACACAATCAACGGCTACGGCAAGCCCTTCGGCTTCGAGCAGGTGCGCGAGCTGGGCCGCATCGAAGCGCCAATCGCCCTCACTAACACGCTCAACGTCGGGCTGGTGGCCGATGCGCTGGTGCAGTATTCCGTGCGCGAAAATCCTGAGATCGGCATCGGCGCGAGCACGGTGAACGTGCTGGTTGGCGAGTGCAACGACGGCTTCCTGAACGACATTCAGGGCCGCCACGTGCGCGCCGAGCATGTTGTTGCCGCGATTGAGTCGGCGGGCGGCGGGCCAGTGGCCGAAGGCGCGCTTGGCGCGGGCACCGGTACGCGCTGCTTCGGCTGGAAGGGCGGCATCGGCAGCGCCAGCCGCGAGCTGCCCGCCGCGCTGGGCGGCTGGACGCTTGGCGCGCTGGTGCAGAGCAACTTCGGCCAGCCCGCCGACCTCACGATTCGCGGCGTGCCGGTTGGGCGCACATTGCTGCCGCCCGCGCACACCCCCGCGCCCGAGCACGGCTCGGTAATGATTGTGCTCGCCACCAACGCCCCACTCGACAGCCGCGAGCTGCACCGGCTGTGCGTGCGCGCCGCCGCCGGCCTGGCGCGCGTCGGCAGCGTCTACGGCCACGGCAGCGGCGATTTCGTGATCGCCTTCAGCACCGCCTGGCGCATCCCCACCCACCGCACCGCGCCAAGCGCCGCCCGCACCGTCGTGGCCGACGAAGAGCGCGTGCTGGGCGCGCTGTTCCCCGCTGTGGCCGCCTGCGTCGAAGAAGCGGTACTCAACTCGCTGAGCTGCGCCGAAACCACCACCGGGCGCGACGGCCACACCGCCCACGCCCTGCCGCACGACGCCGTCGCCGCGCTGCTGCGCTAGAATGCCCGATAGACCAAGGACGAAGGACGAAAGACGAACGGAATATTTCACCGCAAAGAACGCAAAGGGCGCGAAGGGTCGCAGGTTTGCAAGTTGCAGGTTGCAGGTTGAACGCTACTGCCAACTGCCGACTGCCGACTGCATACTGCCAACTGGCTACTGCATACTGCCAGTCATCACTTCACCCCTTCACCTTGTCACCCTTTCACCCTTTCACCGATTCGCCCTGAACTGAGGCTCACATGAACACCGACGCCTACCTTGCGCGCATCGGCTACGCTGGCCCGCGCACGCCCAACGACACGACGCTCGCGGCCTTGCAGCGCGCCCACCTGCTCGCCGTGCCCTTCGAAAACCTCGACATTGGGCGCGGCCACCCGCTCGCCCTCGACGCCGATGGCCTGTTCGCGAAGATTGTGACGCGGCGGCGCGGCGGCTTTTGCTACGAGCTGAACGGCCTGTTCGCCCGTCTGCTGCGCGCCCTCGGTTACGATGTCACGCTGCTCGCGGCTGGCGTGGCGCGCGGCGATGGCAGCTTCGGCCCCGAGTTCGACCACATGGCCCTGCTGGTGCGCCCGCCGCAGGGCCAGGCCGGGCCATGGCTGGTGGATGTTGGCTTTGGCGACTCGTTTGCGCAGCCACTTCGGCTGGAAGCCAACGCCGTGCAAACGCAGGATGGGCGGGCCTATCGCCTCACAGAAACGGCTGGCCGCTGGACACTGTTCGAACGCCAGGCCGGCAGCGCGCCCTGGGAGCCGCAATACACCTTCACGCTCCAGGCGCGCGACTTCGGTGACTACGACGGGATGTGTTATTATCACCAGACATCGCCTGAGTCGCATTTCACGCAGGGGCGCGTGTGCTCGCTGGCAACGCCCGCCGGGCGCATTACCATCAGCGGCATGCGCCTGATCCGCACCGAGCACGGCCAGCGCAGCGAGCACATCCTGCCCGACGAAGCCGCCGTCACCGACGCACTGCGCAACCATTTCGGCATTGCGCTCGACGATGAATAACGCCCGTACAAGCGTATTGCATACGCTCTAGCGCTACATTTTCGCCGCAAAGAACGCAAAGAGCGCATGCGACAAACAACAACCAGAAGAATGAACCACAGAGACACAGAAGCACGGAGGTTTTGGAGTTGCAAGTTGCAGTTTGAAGGTTTGAAGGTTTGAAAGTTCCACGTTCGCATGTTAAAGGTTCCTGCCTCCTGCCGACTGCTAACTGGCTACTGCCCACTTTCTCCCGTCTCCTGCATACACGAGGTACGCCCATGTCCCGCCCCGACTCGATGCCGCCGCACCCCGCGCTGCAACACGACGCCCGCAGCACAACCGTTGATGGCCGGCAGCTCTTTTTCTACGACAGCAGCAGCGCGCCCGGCGATGCGCCGCCCGTGCTGCTCATTCACGGCCTGGGCGACGAAGCCGACACCTGGCGCGCGATCATGCCCGCGCTGGCGCAGCGGCGGCGCGTGCTCGCGCCCGACCTGCCCGGTTTTGGCCGCAGCGAAGGGCCGCGCTCGGGCGCGACGCTGGCCTTCTATGCGCGCACGCTCGCCGCGCTGCTGGCCGCCAACGGCATCGAGCGCGCCGCGCTGGTAGGCCACTCGCTTGGCGCGGCAATTGCGCAGCGGCTGGCGCTGGCCGCGCCCACCCTTGGCGAGCGGCTGGTGTTGATCGATGGCGGGCTGCCGATTGTGGCGCACCGCCCGCCGCCGGTCCTGTGGTTCTTTCTCACCCCCGGCCTGGGCGAAGCCTTCTACACCAGCTTGCGCCGCTCACAGCAGGGTGCCTACGACACGCTGCGCCCCTATTATCACGACCTCGACGCGCTGCCCGAGGACGAGCGGGCCTTTCTGCGCGAGCGTGTGTGGGCGCGCGTGTGGAGCAGCACGCAGCGGCGGGCCTTTCTTTCCACCCTGCGCTGGCTCGCGGTTGAGCAAGCCTTTCGCGCCGAGCAGTATCGCGCCCAGCTCGCCACATGCTCCACCCCCACCGACATCATCTGGGCCGATGACGACCATATTGTGCCGCCCGCAGCTGGCGCGGCCATGGCCGCCCTGCTGCCCAACGCCGGGCTGCACGCGGTCGCCGACAGCGGGCACAACCCGCAGCACGAACGCCCGCAGGAGCTGTTGCACCTGCTGGAACATGCCTTGACAAAATGATCCCGCAATGCTACTATTCGCCATCCTAAACACGAGCCCGAACAAATGAAGAACTGCCGGATCGATTCTACTCGTCCGCTTCAGGGCGCGACAGTGTCGCCACAGGTCCGCAGGTTGCTCGAGCATGCAGCCATACCGTTTTCGTGGGGCAAACCGCCAATGGGGCGCGGTTTGCGTGCGGTCGCTGCCAGCAGCAGCCGCACAGTCATGGGTGTGAGATCGCAGCAGGGAACGCGAATCGCAACCGTAACGGACCATTGTAGACAGTAGAAAGGAACCAGCAATGGCAACAATGTCGCAGGACCGGCCGACGGCTTTGAACACGCGGCGGATTGTCGTCGCTGGCGTGCTGGGCGCAATCGCGATTGTGCTGGGCTACACGCAGTTGGGCTTCATTCCTGTGCCGAATGTCAGCGGGCGCGCCACGATCATGCACATCCCGGCGATCATCGGCGCGGTGCTGGAAGGGCCAATCGTCGGCATCCTCGCCGGCGGCATCTTTGGCGTTTTCAGCATGCTGCAAGATACCACTGGCCTGTTCACCAATCCGCTTATTTCTGTGGTGCCACGCCTGCTCATCGGCCTGATGGCCTGGCTCGCCTACCGCAGCCTGTCGCGGGTGAATGTCGACCTTGCGGCGGCAGTAGCCGGTGTGGTTGGCACGCTTACTAACACGATTCTGGTGGTTGGTATGCTGGTGGCGTTCGGCCTGATCCCCGCCGCCGCCGTGGTTTCGATCATCCCCCAGGCGATTGCTGAGCTGGTAATCGCAGCGGTGCTCACTCCGCTGGTTGTGCGCGGCGTGAACCTGGTACGCTCGGGGCGCACTTCGGCCACCGACACCACCCCACGCGATAAGTCCTCCTTCTGATGAATCTCGACCGCAGGATGCAGATTGGTCGAAATCCAATCTGCATCCTGCGATCGGCAATCTGCAATGCTCGACGCCCAGAACCTCTCGTTTGCGTATAACGCCAGCAGCCCCGACGCCATCCTGGCGCTGCGCGATATCACCCTGCGCGTTGCGCCCGGCGAGCTGGTCGCGATCATCGGCCACAACGGCAGCGGCAAGAGCACCCTCGCCAAGCTGCTCGCCGCCATGATCGAACCAACCGGCGGCACAATCACAGTCGACGGCATCGACTCCACGCCCGCGAATGTCTGGGAAATCCGCCGCCGCGTCGGCATGGTCTTCCAGCGCCCCGACGACCAGCTGGTGGCAAATACCGTGATCGACGACGTGGCGTTTGGGCCGGAAAACCTGGGCCTGCCACGCGAAGAGATCGAGGCGCGCGCCCGCGACGTGCTGGCTGCGCTGGGCCTGGGCGCGCTCACGCACGCGCAGATTTCGGAGCTGTCGGGCGGCGAGAAGCAGCGCGTCGCAATCGCTGGCGTGCTGGCGATGCAGCCGGCCTACCTTATCCTCGACGAGCCCACCACCATGATTGCGCCGGCCCTCGCCCGCAACCTGATCGCGCTGGCCCACGATCTGCGCGCGCGCCACGGCCTGGCGGTGCTGCATATCACCCACTTCATGCATGAGATCGTCAGCTTCGACCGCGTGGTGGTGATGGACGCCGGGCGCGTGCTGATGCAGGGCACGCCGAGCGAGGTTTTCGCCCGCGCCGACGAGCTGCGCGCCGTCGGGCTTGCGCCGCCGCTGGTGACCGATCTGGGCCGCCGTTTGCGCGCGCGCGGCATTGCGCTGCCCGAGGTGGTGCTGACGCCCGCCGAGCTGGCAGATGCGCTCACTCCTCGTCGACAACTGACCACGGACGACCGACCACTATATGACAAGAACCAGCAACTTCAGGTAGATGAAAACGTAAACTCAACACTCAACACTCAACACTCAACACTAATTGACGTGCGCGACCTGCATTTCACCTATATGGCCGGCACGCCGCTGGCGCAGGAAGCCCTGCGCGGCGTGAGTTGCGCGCTCTACGAGGGCGAAACGCTGGCGATCCTGGGCGGAACGCAGGCCGGCAAAAGCACGCTGATCGAGTTCTTCAACGCACTGCGCGTGCCGCCGCCGGGTCATGTTTTCTTCGACGGGCAGGATCTTGGCGCGCCCAGGGCCGACCTCGACGCGGTGCGGCAGAGCGTCGGCATGGTGTTCCAGCAGCCTGAAAGCCAGCTGCTCGAAGACACCGTGGGCAAAGATGTGTCGTTTGTGCCGCGTCGCAAGAAGCTGCCGCCCGCCGAGTCGCGCGCGATTGTCCAGCGCGTGCTCACCGAGGTCGGGCTCGACTACGAGACCTTTCGGCTGCGCTATATCTACGCGCTGAGCGGCGGGCAGAAGCGGCGCGTGGCGATTGCTGGCGCGCTGGCCGCTGAGCCGCGCGTGCTCATCCTCGACGAGCCGGTGGCCGGGCTCGACCCGCGTGGTCGCGCCGAGCTGGCCGCGCTGATCACCAGGCTCGCCCGCCGCGAAGGATTGACCGTCGTGCTAGTCGGCAATGCCATCGACGAGCTGGCCGAGCTGGCCGACCGCGCCCTGGTGCTGCACGATGGCCGCGTGGCGATGGAAGGCCCGCTGCGCACACTGCTGCGCCGCGCCGACGAGCTGCACGCGCTGGGCCTAGAGCTGAGCGAGCCAGCCGAGATCGCGCTGGCCCTGCGTTCGGTGCTGCCCGGCCTGCCCACCGACCTGCTCAGCCTCGACGAATTGGAACAAGCAATGCTGGCGCGGCTGGCAAGCAGCGACCGAACAGGCGTATCGCATACGCCCGACCAACAATCAAAGACGATGGATGTTAGTTGAAATGGGAAACATCATTCTTTGTAGCGTTTGCGTTCGGAGCGCTCGTTCTTATCCTTGTGTGCCGTTTTCTGTGCTATGCGCAGATCACGGCGCACTGCCTCCTGCCTCCTGCCAACTGTTTTACTTATTGGTTCTCGGTTCTTCGCGCTCTTTGCGCGCTTTGCGGTTCAACCATCCATCATGCCCAGCGTAACTTGCAAACCTGCAACCTGCAAACATGAAAACCTATGCACGCAGCAATTGATTTCGGCATCAGCAACACCGACGCCGTCGCCCAATCCATCGACGGCACCCTGCGCCGCTGGACGCAGCCGAGCGACGGCCCGCCCACGCCCGCGCTGGTGCGCGCCATCCTCGAAAACGGCGGCGTCGACCCCGATATCGTCGAGCGCATCGCGGTGACGGGCGGCCGCCACCAGGAGCTACCCGCCCGCATTGGCGGCGCGGCGGTTGTGGGCGTGGGCGAGGTTCCTGCCATTGGGCGCGGCGGGCAGGCGCTGGCCGAGCTGGCCGGCTACGGTGCTGCTCCTTCGCTGGTGGTAAGCGCCGGCTCGGGCACCGCCGCGATTGCGGCGCGCGGCTACGACTACGCCCACATCACTGGCTCGGCTGTGGGCGGCGGCACGCTGCTGGGGCTTGCGCGCCTGCTGATCGGCACCGCCGACCCGCACGAGATCGACGCGCTGGCGCGCAGCGGCGACCCCAACGGCGCCGACCTGAGCCTGGGCGACGTGGTGGGCGGGCCGATTGGCCGCCTGCCCGCCAGCGCCACCGCCGTCAACTTTGGCCGCCTTGCCCGCCATGCCCTCGACGTGCGCCGCGAAGACCTCGCCGCCGCGCTGGTGACGCTGGTGGGGCAGGTGATCGCCGTCACGGCAATCAATGCCGCGCGCGCCCAGCAGCTCGATCGCGTGATTGTGATCGGCCACCTGACCGATATGCCCAGTGTGCGCCGCGTGCTGGAGCTCGTGGGCGACTGGTATGGCCTTCCACTGACCCTTCCCGCCGACGCCGGATATGGCACTGCGCTTGGCGCGCTCTTCGCCGCCGAGGGGAGCGTGGGGGAAGAGGGTGACAAGGTGAAGGGGTGACGAGATGACAGGGTGACATCTTTCAACCTGCGAACGTGCAACCTGTAACTTGCAAACCTGCAAACCTGCAAACTCGCAACCGCATGAGGGTCTGGGGTTTAGGGTTTTGGGATTGAGCGTACAACCCGCAACGTTCAAACCTTCAAACCTGCAACCCAAAAACCTCCGTGCCTCTGTGTCTCCGTGGTTAATTTCTCTCGTCCTTCGTCGCTGCAATCGTCAATCGTCAATCGTAAATCCAAAATCTCCGCGCTCTTTGCGTTCTTTGCGGTTTATTCTTCCGTTCATCCTTCGTCATTCGTCCTTCGTCAACCCGATAACAAGGCATGGCTATGGCCGTTGAGTTCTCGCGCAACATCACCTTCGGGCAATACCTCGATCTGCGCTCGCCCATCCACCGCCTCGACCCGCGCACCAAGATCGTGGGCGTCGCGCTGCTGATGCTCGCAACCTTTCTGGTGCGCTCCAGCTTCGCCGGCTACGCGGTGCTGCTCGCTGCCGTCGCGATCATCCAGCTCATTTCGCGCATCCCACTCGGCTATGTGCTGCGCGGCATGCGCCTGCTGTTCAGCACCATGCTGATCATTTTCGTCTTTCAGGTGCTGTTCTACCCCAACCCCTCGCCCGCCGGCACCTTCTGGCAGTGGGGGATCATCTCGATCTCGACCGACGGCCTGTTGCAGGGCGTTATTTTCCTGGTGCGCGTGGTGCTGCTCTACTACTGGACCAGTACGCTCATGTTTGTGACGCCGCTGATGGACCTTGCCGACGGTCTGGAGGTGATGTTCGACCCGCTCAAGCGCCTGCGCGTGCCGGTGAACGAGCTGGTAATGGTCGCCGTGATCGCGCTGAAGTTTGTGCCGCTGCTCGTCGCGGAGATCGAGCGCCTGGTCAAGGCTCAGGCTGCCCGCGGCGAGCGTTTCAACCAGGGCAATCTGGTCGAGCGCGCCCGCAAAGTCGGCGGAATTCTCATCCCACTGTTCGTCAACGCCTTCAACCGCGCCGAGGTGCTCACCACCGCCATGAATGCGCGCTGCTACCGTGGCGGGCGCGGGCGCACCAAGCGCCGCCTGCTCCGCTTCAACCGCATCGACGCGCTGGCGCTGCTGGTTGTCGCGCTGCTGGCCGTGGGCGCGGTGCTCGTGAGTCGCGTCGTCGGTTAGGGCGAAGCATTTGCCGATATCGACAACGTGCCTCGGGCAAGCGGTGCAAATGCTTCGCCCCTCCTGCAACGCTCTCACCAAGGAGATCGCTGTGACCGACGCCACCGCCGCCGCGCTCGCCCAGCTCGACGCACCCGGCATGATCGCGTTTCTGCGCGAGCTTGTGCGCACCCCCAGCGTATTTCTGCCGGGTGTGCCGGGCGCCAGCGAGCAGCGCGCCGCCCGATTAGTGCATGACCTGCTGTGTGAGTGGGGTTGGGAGCCGAGGTGGGAAGAAGTAGCACCGGGGCGACCGAACGTGATTGCCGATCTGCACGGCCGTGCTGGCAATTCAACCCGCACGCTGATCCTCGAAGGGCATACCGACGTGGTCACTCCTGGCGACCCCACAGCCTGGTCGCGCGATCCTTTCGGTGGTGAGATCGTCGATGGGCGCATGTATGGGCGCGGCACTGCCGACATGAAGGGCGGGGTGGCGGCCATGCTCTTTGCTGCCCGCGCCATCCAGCTGGCCGGAGCGCCCTTCGCCGGCACGATCCGCCTGCTTGTGCCAGTCGATGAAGAAGGCATGATGCTTGGCATCAAGCACATGGTTGCGCAAGGCCACGCCGACGGCGCAGCGGGCGCGATTATCTGCGAGCCCGAGGAGCGCGAGGTCTGCGTGGCACACAAAGGGTCGCTGCGTTTGCGCCTCGTGTCGCATGGCCGCATCGCGCACGGTGCCATGCCCGAAGAAGGCGTCAACGCGCTGGCCGCAATGGTGCGTCTGCTTGCGCATGTTTTGGATCTCGAGGCCGACGAGCAGCGCGCCCACGGCGTTCATCCCCTGCTGGGCAAGCCCTACATCACGCCCACCATCGCCCGCGCCCCGCTCAGCGGCGACGCCAGCCAGATCAACTGCCTGCCCGACACCTGCGACGCCTTTCTCGACATTCGCAGCCTGCCCAGCCAGCGCCACAGCGACGTCATTGCGCGCCTCCAGGCGATCATGGCCGCGCTCGTGGCCGAGTTCCCGGCCTACCATTTCGATCTTGAGGTGATCGACGACCGCCCCAGCACCGAGATCGCCGCCGACCACCCGCTGGTGGCCGCCGTGGGCGCGGCGCACACCGCGATCTATGGCGCGGCCCCGGTGCTTGGCGGCGTCCCCGGCGCCACCGACGGCGTCATCCTCGCCCGCGACCGCCAGATCCCGGTGGTGGTGTATGGCCCCGGCGGCAAGCGCATCCCGCACCAGCCCGATGAGTTCGTAGAGATCGACGAGGTTGTGCGCGCCGCGCAGGTCTATATCGTCGCTGCGCTCGGCTTTTTGAAAGGTTAAGTATAGCCTTCGGCAGAGCGGTAGGTATTCTATTTCTGTGCTATGTTTTGCGCGATGCGCAAAACATAGCACAGCCACTCCTTCTCCTTGTGGTTTGCGCAGCGCGCAAACCACAAGGAGACCTCTGACGCTTGCTGGTTTTTGCGCGGCGCGCAAAAACCAGCAAGAATAAATCATAACTTCCTTGCTGCCGCAGGCACATCGGCACGACAACGAAAGGAACACGCAATGGCGCAGCCCAAAGTCACCATCCCCGAACTCCAGGCCCGCAAGGGCAAGCAGAAATTCACCATGCTCACCGCCTACGACGTGCCGGTTGCGCGCCTCGTCGACGAGGCGGGAATCGATGTCATTCTGGTGGGCGACTCGCTTGGGGCGGTGATGCTGGGCTACCCCGGCACCGCACCCGTCACCATGGACGAGATGATCCACCACGCAAAGGCCGTGGGCCGCACCGCCAGGCGCGCCCTGCTGGTGGGCGACATGCCTTTTATGTCGTATCAGGCCGACACAGCCGAAGCCATCCGCAACGCGGGCCGCCATATCAAAGAAGCGGGCATGGACTGCGTCAAGCTCGAAGGCACCGCGAAGCAGGCACCCATCGCCCGCGCAATCGTCGACGCAGGTATTGCTGTGATCGGGCATATCGGCCTGACCTTGCAGACCGCTGCGAGCCTGGGGGGCGTGACGGTGCAGGGCGGCACGAGCGAAACTGCGCGCAAAATACTCGATGATGCGCTGGCGATGCAGGAAGCAGGCTGCTGGGCCGTGCTGATGGAGGCAGTTCCCGCCGATTTGGGCGCGCTGATCACGCGCCGCCTGCGCGTGCCGACCATTGGCATTGGCGCGGGCGCGGCCTGCGACGGCCAGGTGCTGCTCACCCACGAGATGCTGGGCCTGTTCCCGGGCCTGGGCCTGCCCTGGGGCAAGCAGTACGCCGACGCCGGCGCATTCATGAGCGCCGCCATCCGCCAGTACGCCGACGATATTCACAGCGGCGCGTTCCCCGGCCCCGAAAATAGTTTCCCAATGGACGCCGACCTGCTGCGCGATCTGGAAGGGTAGCGCGTGCCGCACTCATAATCAAAACCCTTTTAAGCTTCCTGGAAGCTTATGTGGCTGCCACTTCGAAGATGTTCCCATCACAGCTTCCAGGAAGCTCAGGCAGGCAAAACCCTTTTAAGCTTCCTTGAAGCTTATGTGGCTGCCACTTCAAAGATGTTCCCATCCCAGCTTCCAGGAAGCTCAGGCAGGCAAAACCCTTTTAAGCTTCCTGGAAGCTTATGTGGCTGCCACTTCGAAGATGTTCCCATCCCAGCTTCCAGGAAGCTCAGGCAGGCAAAACCCTTTTAAGCTTCCTGGAAGCTTATGTGGCTGCCACTTCGAAGATGTTCCCACCCCAGCTTCCAGGAAGCTCAGGCAGGCAAAACCTTTTTAAGCTTCCTGGAAGCTTATGTGGCTGCCACTTCGAAGATGTTCCCACCCCAGCTTCCAGGAAGCTCAGGCAGGCAAAACCCTTTTAAGCTTCCTGGAAGCTTATGTGGCTGCCACTTCGAAGATGTTCCCACCCCAGCTTCCAGGAAGCTCAGGCAGGCAAAACCTTTTTAAGCTTCCTGGAAGCTTATGTGGCTGCCACTTCGAAGATGTTCCCACCCCAGCTTCCAGGAAGCTCAGGCAGGCAAAACCTTTTTAAGCTTCCTTGAAGCTTATGTAGCTGCCACTTCGAAGATGTTCCCACCCCAGCTTCCAGGAAGCTCAGGCAGGCAAAACCCTTTTAAGCTTCCTGGAAGCTTATGTGGCTGCCACTTCGAAGATGTTCCCATCCCAGCTTCCTGGAAGCTCAGTCAGGCAAAACCTTTTTAAGCTTCCTGGAAGCTTATGTGGCTGCCACTTCGAAGATGTTCCCACCCCAGCTTCCAGGAAGCTCAGGCAGGCAAAACCTTTTTAAGCTTCCTTGAAGCTTATGTGGCTGCCACTTCGAAGATTTTCCCATCCCAGCTTCCAGGAAGCTCAGGCAGGCAGGCATTTGTGCACCATCCCTAGTCCCTGATGAGCAGCTCGTCTGGCACGGAGGAACGATCCCATGCGCGCGTGAGCAGGTCATCCAGCATTTTTTCGTTTTCCCCTGTGCCTGATGAGCAGGTCATCCAGCGTTTTTTCGCGCTCCCCTGTGTATGCGAACAGCCTGTGTACTATTGGGGATGGTTCCCATGTGCCTGATGGGCAGGTTGTCTGGCATGAGGGATCGTTCCCATGCGCCCATGAACCACGTTTTGCAGCGCGCTCAGGGCGAGTATAATGCGCGAGCGCAGAGCATATAATCCTTCCGCCCCTTCTTCCGTTCTGGGAGAAGGGGGCCGCAGCGCGGCGGGATGAGGGCCAACCGCGCCAACGAACCCAAACCCACTGCCCAAGCCCACCGAATTGAAGCAAGAAAGCGAGAACCCAGACAATGCGCCTCGAACACGTCGCAATCGACGTTCACGACCCCGTCGCCATGGCCGCCTGGTATGTCGAACACCTGGGCATGACGATTGTTCGCTCGGAAAGTGTGTCGCCCTTTGCCCACTTCCTGGCCGATAGCGCCGGGCAGAGTGTGGTTGAGCTGTACAACAACCCCGCCACCACCGTGCCCGATTACAGCACCGTGCACCCGCTTCAGCAGCATTTCGCCTTCAATGTGGACAACATGGAGCAAACGCATGCCGCGCTTGTCGCCGCTGGCGCAACCGCCGCCGGGCCGATCAACACCACACCCGCCGGCGATCAGCTCGCCTTCCTGCGCGACCCCTGGAACGTGACGATCCAGCTCGTCAGGCGCAACGTTCCCCTGCTTGGCGGCGCATGAAAATCGGCATCGTTGGCGCGGGCGCGATGGGGAGCCTGCTCGGGTTCTACCTGAGCGCGGGCGCTGAGGTGTGCTTGCTCGATCCCTGGCAGGCCCATGTCGACGCGATCAACGCGAGTGGGCTCCTGCGCGAGCTGGGTGGCGTACTTGAAACGCGCCACCCGCGCGCCAGCACAGCGCCCGACGCAACTGGCCCCTGCGATGTGGTGCTGGTAGTAGTGAAAGCGGCGCAAACTGCCTGGGCCGCCGAGCGGGCAAAACAGCTCTGCGCGCCCCACACGCTGGTTGTGACACTGCAAAATGGCGTTGGCAACCGCGAGCTGCTGGCCGCGCACCTGGGCGAAGCGCGTGTGGGCCAGGGCGTCACGGCTCTGGGCGCGACCTTACTCGGGCCGGGGCAGGTGCGCCACGCCGGTCAGGGCGCAACCGTGTTCGGCAGCGCGCCCGATCGGGCAGGCATGGCCGCGCTGGCGGGCGTGTTCAGTGCCTGCGGGCTGCCGGCCGAGCTGAGCGACGACCTGGATGCGCTGGTGTGGGGCAAGCTGGTGGTGAACGCTGGCATCAACGCGCTGACGGCGCTGCTGCGGGTGCCGAATGGCGCGCTCGATGCGGTGCCGGAAGCACGCGATCTTGTCGCCGCTGCCGTGGCCGAAGCCGTAGCGGTTGCGCATGGGCGCGGCACCGCGCTGCCCTACGACGATGCGCTTGGTCATGTGCTAGCAGTTGCGCGCGCCACCGGGGCCAATCGCTCCTCGATGCTGCAAGACGTACTGCGCGGCAGCGCCAGCGAGATCGAGACGATCAATGGCGCAATTGTGCGCGAAGGCGCGCGCCTGAGCATCCCCACCCCCGTGAATACCCTGCTCACGCAGCTTGTGCGCGCCCTCGATGCCAGCGCGGCCCAACGAATCCGCGACAGGTAGGCGCGAGTTTGCTATAATACGTCGCACACACTGGTTCTGCACCACATCGCACCGCCGCGCCCCGTATGGAGGGAGCAGGTATGAATGTTCGGCGGCCCTTTTACTACCGCGAAACCGAGGGCATCCGCATCACTGTGCGCCCGCTCTACCTGGCCGAGCAGTCGATCCCGGCCTTGCGGCGCTATGTCTTTGCGTATTTCATCCGCATCGAGAATGTCAGCCAGCGCACCGTGCAGCTAATGTCGCGCCACTGGTACATTCACGACTCGGCCGGCGAAGATTACCAGGTGGTGGGCGAGGGTGTGGTGGGCGAACAGCCGGTGCTGCACGCAGGCGACACGCATGAGTACAACAGCTTCTGCATCCTGAAGTCGCCCAGCGGCACGATGGAAGGCAGCTACCACTTCGTCTGCTCCGACGACACGGAGTTCGACGCGAGCATCCCGCGCTTCGACCTCGTGGCCGACGAGTAAGTGCCATCTTCCACAAATAAATAACGGTCTACCCATTATCTATGGCCTCATAATAGGTAGCCTGTTGTTTATTGGAAGGCATGTAACCGAAAACATTACCACCAAGACACCAAGGCACCAAGGTTTTGAGTTATTACCAAAGCCCTTGGTGCCTTCGTGTCTTGGTGGTTACTCCAAAGACTAACTGACTATTTTAGTCCGGGTTCTTCAGCAGGTTATCGCCCGCAACCCAGCCGGTGCGGTTGTCGGTCGTGCGCACGCGCCACCACGGGTGGCCATCGGCCGAGCGCGGGCCTTCCAGCAGGGTCATCTGCGTGCCAGGGGCCAGCAGGCTCAGCACCTGCGCGCTCACCGAAGGCTGGCTGCGCAAACGCAGCGGCAGCCCGCCCGCCCGCTTCACAAAGGCCGTGTCGCCCACGCGCAGGGTATCGTCCACCGGCGGCACAATCTCGCCGCTGGCCAGGCTGCGCAGCGCGGAAAGCGAAGGCGCAAAGGCATAGATCGCGCCCGAGGTATGCACAAAGCGGTGGAAATCCAGCGTGGTGTCGGCCTGTCCGCTGCGATGGAAGGTGCAGGTGCGGTTGTCGGCGTCGCCAATCACCGGGTCGGGGCCGTCGCCCTGCTGCTGGAAGAAGCTATTGTTCGCCCATGTGCTCTGCAAGAACTCGAACTGGTTCTCGATGCTGGCCTGAAACACATTGAACAGCAGCCCGCGGTCGCCGTCGATGCCGTGGCCCGCACCCGCCGCCGGGTCGAATGCTGCGCCAAACGGGATGCCGCGCCGCATGATCCGGTGCTGGTTGTCGGCAAAGCCACGGTTGCGCGGGTACATCTTGCGAATGTGCGCAAAGCGCGGTGTCTTAAAGCCATTCGAGTCGTCGTCGTAGTTGAAATCGTTGTCGTTGCCATGCTCGCCAGTCACGCTGGTGTCCTGCTCGGGCGCGTGCGCCAGCGGTGTGCCACTGCGCCAGCGACCAACCAGCTTGGCGGCAAGCTGCTCGACATGCACGCGCATGGGATCAGTGGCGGCCAATGTGTCGGCGTTGGCGCTCACCTGCGCCCACCAGCCCGGCACATCCTGCCGCAAACGCCGAAACACCTGGAACGAGCCGTTCACCATCCAGGCCGGAACCTGCTGGGCAGCGCCACTTTCGTTGGGCAAACCCAGAATAAACTCACCCGCGGCGATCATCTCGGTGCCGGGGTGGCCCTGCCGCTCGTTCGGGTTGCTTGGCTCGGCGGGGTGAAACCCGCGCACACCCGGCTGCGACACGCCATCCTTGAAGCCAAAGTGCTCGTGGCCGGCGCGATCTTCGGGCAGGGTTGCGCCGCGCTGCTCGAAAACCAGCGTGTGGCCGTGAGTCGCCAGCAATGTGCGCTGGCGGTCGATCTCCAGCTGGAAGTCGCTGGCGTCATCGGCGGCAATCGTCAGCAGCGCATCGATGCCAGGCTGGCGCGGGCCGCCAAACAACCAGCGGTCGGGCGCGCTTGCGCCGCGATCATTCAGTTCCGCCGCGCGTGGCACCGGCCCCTGGCTGAACGAACCGAACTGGCTGATGTCGTTGGCCAGGCCGGGGGCCAGCTTGCGCAGGCCGCCTGCCGTAATACCCACGTTTACCCACGTCGCCCTGAGCGCCTGCGGGTCGTCGCCGCCGCTTGCGCGCCGCGCGGAGCTGAACTGATCGTTGAACGCCGCCACCTGCCGCGTCGTCGCAATGCGTGGCAGCAGCGCACCCAGCCATGCCCGCCCGGCGGTTGCATTCTTGAACTGAACGAACAGGAAGGTTTGCAGGTCTTTATTGAAGCCCGCGAGGATGTTGCCCTGGATTTCGTCGGAGGTACGGAGTGGCAGCTCCTGCGCTGCCGCAACTGCTGCGTTGGTTCGGGTTGCCATACTTGCACTCCTTGCGGGCCACTTCATCGGAAACGCCCGCATGTATTGTCACTCCCCCGGGTACCCACTGGAATAAACGACATGCGATCTGCTTTTATGGCACGTTTTGCCAAATCGGCTATAATAGCAACGCACGTTTGTAGTATTTTCCTTTTTCCCCTGCTGCATTACCACGTTTCGCAACCTATTCTGTCGGACGGAGCGTTTCGGCACCAGAGCCGGTTTCGCGTCTGCATCACAGGCCCCAGTAGCCTGGTCTTTCGCACCCATTGTGAAGTCGCGGGGTGGCGCTTGCCAAACCCCGGCCGCAGCATCTCTGCGCGGCGACTGAATGCGAGGAGGGATGGGTGGCAAAAACGATCTACGCGCGCGGCTGCCCCGAGCGCGTGACCCTGAAGGAAATCTACACCTACACACGCACGATTTCGCGCAATCCGTCCACCAACAGCGGCACACCAACCGGCACAATCGAGATTGTGGTGCCCTACGACGGCCAGCAATTCTTTACGCGCGAGGCATGCGCCGATGTCGAGCAGCAGTTGGGCAGCACCAACCCGGCCGACGATGTGGATGCGCAGATTGGGCATCTGCTGCTGGCCAGCTACGATCGCACAAATATCAAGGATGAACCGGAGCTGGCGGCAATTATGCAGCACGATAGCCTGCCGATTTGCGTGCCAGTGGTGTGCGGTGCCTTTGATCAATCCGAACATTTATATGACGACCAGCAGGCAGCGCAGGTTACCTACAGCTACACGCCCAAACACCCCGACATCGTGCCGCTGAATATCGAGCTGGAAATCACCGACGAAGAGTCGTTCAGCGCATTATTCGAGCAGCTCAGCTCAAACCAGCCCGTTGCGTGGGAGCAGGTGTTCACGCAAGTGGCCCAGCAGAGCAGCTTTAGCCCCGCGCTTGGCCTGCACCTGCGCGCGCTGCTGTCCTTGCCTGCCAAAACGCCCGACACAGTCGTGGCGCGCGTGGCGCGCGTGGCGCTCGAATGGCCCACGCTTACCTCGTTCCGCACCTACAACCTGCGCATTGCCGACGAACCAACCCTGCCGGTGCTGCGCTACAACCCGGCCAAAGCCTGCATCGAATGGGAAAATGTGCAGATGCACCCGCGCGGCGACGCGCCCACCCCAGCCCCTGCCACGAATGGCGCTGCGCCCGACACTGCCCCTGCGCGCCCGCTCCGCTTCCAAAGCCGGCCCATGCACCTGCGGGTCAGCCACCCCGGCGAACTGTATGGGCACGAAAAGCTGAAATACACCGTCGAAGTCGAGATCAAGGGCATGCTGCTTTCGGGCACCGAGATGCGTGTGTTCGATGGCACGGGCGCGCGCGTGGACGAAAAGCGCTGCACGCACGAGCTGGTGACGCGAATCGTGATGGAGATCGAGCTGGTGCTGGCCGACGCCTTCGCCAATCGCGAATTCTTTCCCTACCAGCACCATGTTTTTCCCGAAATCATCCCCGACGACATGCGCATGGCCGACATTCACACCATTTTGAGCGACCAGGGCTTCCGCAACTTCAGAAAGTACGACGTTCCCGGCGAGCCAGAAACACTGCGCCATATCATTCAGGCCGAGCGGGGCGAGGGCCAGCACATCATGCGCCTGCTGGTGCTGGTGGAGGGCAAGCACTACCTGGCCGAGCGACAGACCGAGCTGGCTGGCGGGCAGGTATATACCAGCTTTGTCGACAGTGGCGAACTCACAATAAATCTGCTGGGCGCGCTGCCCGGCGACAGCCGGCCGCTTGTGCGGTGCATGAACGACATTCAGGCCGCGCTCTACGACCGTTTTGCGCGCTTGCGCGCCATGCGCTAAGGAGGAAGCTGCTATGATTACACGCATCGTTCCCCGCGCGGCACAGGTGCGCTGCAACGAATGTGGTGCCCCCGGCGCGGCCAGCCTGTGCCACCACTGCGGTGTGGCGCTTTGCACTGCCCACATCCACCACCCCGGCGAGCTTGCGCGCCTGCTGCTGAGCCAGGAATTCGGTGCCGAGCTGCTGCCCGAAGCTCTGCGCGGCACCCAGCCCGCCCACTGCGCCGAATGTGCGCACCGACTGGGCGCGCCCAGCCCACTGGTGTTCCAGCTGGGCGCGGCCCTCACCGCGATTGGCGTGGCGCTGGCCTTCTGGAATCGCTCATTGGCCGCGCTGGCGCTGGCCGCGCTGGGTCTTGTGATCGTGCTGATCACCACCGTGCTGAGCATGCGCGCGCGTGCCTCGGCACAGAATCGGCCGCCGCTGCCAATCTTCCCGCGTTTTGGCAACGCAAAAATCCGCGAAGAGGTGCATGCCAGCGTCTCGGTGAACGAAGACGGCAAATACCATATTGCGCAGCAGCCAGCGATTGGCAGCATCCAGCTCTTCGGGCGCATGCAAAGCGGCGAGCGCGAGCGGCTGGAAGCCTACCGCAAGCAGTTCATGGTGCCGCCCAGCCAGAACCTGCCCTGCAATGCCGGCTGGCTGGCACTGCTTGGCAAGGCCAGCCTGCGCTTCGTGCCCGCCGCGCGCGAGAGCTTATGCGCCACCAACGTGCTTGCGCTGGGCGCCAACAGCGCCGCGCTGCCCGTGCTGAATGGCAGCTCGCTACGCGCAAGCGAACTTTTTAACCCCACATATTCCTATGTGGTCTGCGATCCACTCAAACCCATGGCGCTCGCAATCAATCTGGTGCCGTCGCTGATGCAGGAAGGCGACCAGCATGTGCTGGCGCTCGACCTGCAGTGGAACGCCCCGCGCCAGTGGAATGCCGAGCCGCTCGAAATCGAGCGCATTCTCTCGCTCACACTCGACGTGCCGAGCAAATGGGGTAACATCGAGCGCATCAGCAGCGAAGCGACCAGCCGCCTCACGGACACTGGCATCCGGCGGATCGAATGGTCGCAGCTCGAACTCGACCGCGAGCACCCCAACTGGCAGCGCAACTGCCGGCGTTTCAGCATTCACTTTGAAAACAAAATCAACTGCGACGCAACGATCACCGCCCATGCCGAAGTGCAATTTGCGGGCGCTCTCTCTGGCCTGGCTGGCGTAGAGGTTTTTTCGCCACTTGGCACGCGCGAAAGGCCCGTACCCGGCAAGCCAGTCACCGTCATTACCACAGACTTCACGCTATGCCTGGCGCACCTGCGCTACCAGGACACGCGGGTTGTGCCTGATCTCAAGCGCAAAGACGACGAAAGCCGGCACAAAGCTGCAACATACGCGGGTATTGCCCCGAACCACCTGACCGTCAGCGCGCTTACCGAAACGCTGAGCGGGCGCGAGATCTACATCAAGCGCATTATCGAAAACCCACCCAGCACCGGCGAGCACGCCCGCCATCATCACCGCTACTGGGACATTGGCGGCCGCGTCTACGACAAAATCTACCCGATCGATTTTCATATTGTGGTGAGTGGCGAAGAAGGGTTTCGCACCCGCGCGCGCATCCCCTGCGACACCACCCACATTCATTTGACGGTGCAGGGCGCGTTCGCCAACACCGAAATGGAGGCGAGCATCGTCAAACTGTGGGACGAGCTGCACGCCGGCATCGACGCGCTGCTCAGGCACCACGCGGGCGAACAGCCCGCCGCCAGTGCCAGCGACTATAGCGCGCCCAAGCACGCGGCCGAGCCCGCCGACGCCGACACACTTGCGCTCGACGAATGGCTGCCCGCGCCCATGATCGACGTCGAACAGCTGCGCGCGCGCCTGCTCGACCTGCACGACGCAATCGGGCGCGGCGAACTCTCCACCGAAGACATTCAAAGCGAAATACAGGCGATTGCTGCCGAGCTCGACCAGGCTTTCGACGACGACGAAATGCTGCAAAACGAGGTAGGAGGCTCATCATGAAAGTGGAATGCGCCGAATGCAACGCGGCAGAAGATATTGACACCGCCGAAAACAAGCGCGACGCCGTGGTGATCGACGCGGTGTGCCACCACTGTGGCAAGCCACTGTGCCAGCACCACCGCATCGCCGTAGCCGATTCGGCCTTTGCGGGCACGCGCCGGAACCAGCCGAGCGCCTACCACTGCGCGGCATGCAAAAAGAAACACCATAGCTCGCGCGCATGAACGCGCAGAGGTTAGGGGCTTGGGGTTTAGGGGTTAGGGGTTGCGATGCACAACCAGGCTTTTCCCAGCCTTATAGCAGGTTGCAGCGGGCATGATGCAGAAGTCAGTTGCATGTTCCGCGCTGCAATGCCTTCTCGCCAGGATATGGAGTGCTCAATTGCTCTGCAAACTGCTATAAAACCTTTCGTGGAATTGCACAAGCGCGGGGGGCAGAAGCATGCTGGAGATATGGCTTGAACGGGCGGTGTGCGCAGCTGGGGGCGTGACCGAGCTGGTGGTGTTGCTGCGCAACCCAACTGCCGCGCCACTCACCAACATCCGGGTGCGGCTGGCGCTGCCCGCCAGCATCCTGCTGCTGGGCGGCGAAAACATTGTGCTTGAGCAACTGCCCGCTGGCGAAACGGCGCGGCACGCGCTGAAAATCAAGCCGCAGCAGCCCGGCGAGTGGGCAATCACCAGCCCCAACTGCTCGTTCCGCGACTCGCTTGGCGCTGCCTACCACATCGACACGCTGCAACTGCCGGTGCATGTCGTTCCTGCGCCCGCCCCAGCGCCGCGCCCGGCCCCACCGCCGCCATCCGGCCCGGCCCGCGCGGCACTGCACCAGCAGATCGGCAACAATACCCGCCTGATCAGCACACACCAGCGACGGCTGCAAAAGCGCCGCGAGCAGCTTGCCATCTTCGGCACCATGGCCGATCCATCTATATCCATGGAAATCGAGGAGATCGAGCGGCAGATCGCCCGACTTGAAAGCGAGAACAAGCGCCTGCGCGCGCAGCTGGGGGAGTAAGCGCGGGAAGGATGTGGACGAAAGACGAAGGACGAAGGACGAGAGCGGCTGTCGTCTTTCGCCCTTCACCCTTTGCCACCTGCTCACGGAGAAAAGACCCGAAACATCTTCATCAAACCTTCGAGTCTTCGAGTCTTCGTGGCAAACCAAAAAAAACAGTCAGTCGGCAAACACCCGGTAGTTGAGCATCGGGAAGGGATTATCCCACTCTTCCACCGCGTCAAGAAACGCGCTGTCCTCGTCGCTTAGCGCGTCGGCGGCGACCATGCCGCACAAGCGCTCGCAGCGGCGCAAATGTTCCAGCGGGCGGGCCAGCGCGTCGTCGTTTGCGCCCGCGCCCACCCCCAGCAGCCAATCGCTCGACTGAGCCAGCAGCAGCTCGCGCACGGCCTGATCAAGCACGCGCTCGCGGTCGCCCTGCGCGTTGGGGTAGTGCTGCACCAGCCGCGCCACGCGCTCGGCTTCTTCGCCCAGCGCCCAGTGCAGCGGGCGCGCGGCCGGCGCATTCCACAGCCGGTGGAAATCGCCCGCCGCCCACGAGCCGTCGCGCAGAGTCACACCAAAGCGCGGGCGCACCGAGGCGAGGTAGGGCGAGGGCGTGGTCAGCGCGACGGAGCGCTGCTCGCTAAACGCCTCGATCATCGCGCGCAGCCAGGTAGGGCCTTCAAACCAGCCGCGCCCCAGCACATCCACATCGAGCGGCACCACCGCAATGCCGGGGCGGTCGTGGCGCGCGCGGAACAGCTCCAGCTCGGCCGCCACAAAACTGCTGAAATGTACGGCATGCTCCTGCGCGCGCCGGAATGCATCGTAGGGATCGTAGAGCTGGCGCGGCCCGCCGAAGCCAATGCGCCACAGCGCCAGCCCCGACTCGGCCTCGCGCTCGGGCGCGCGGTACAGTGGGTCGCCAACATAGCCCAGATCGGGCTGCATGATCTGCTGGGCCGCCGCCGGGTCGCGCACCAGCACCGCCAGCCGGCGCGCGGCCAGCCAGCGCGGGCGCAGGTGTGGCACATCGGCCTGCGCAATGCTCGAAGGGTCGACAACCACGTACTGCACGCCGCTGGGGCGGATCAGCGGCTCGAGCGCGGGGGTGTAGCCGCACTCGGGCAGCCACAGGCCACGCGGGCGCGTGCCCATCATTCGCGTGAGCGCCAGCGCACCCACATCGATCTGCGCCCGCCGCGCCGCGCCCGAATCGAGCAATGGCAGGTAGGCGTGCGTTGCGGCGCTGCTGAGCGGCTCGGCAACGCCATCGGCGCACAGCTCGCGCAGGGCAGCCGTCAGGTTGCGATTGTAGCGTTTGGTAAAACTATCGAGAATCCCCTGGTTCCACTCCAGGTAAAAGCGCGCGAGATAGGCCTGGTGCTGCTCCCCGGCGCGCTCCCACTCGGCCACGGCCGCCGCAATGCGCGCAATGCGCCGTTCCATCCAGACAAAGGCATGCTTCTGCACAACATTATCAGCCAGCTGATCGAGCAGCACGGGCGAATAGGCCAGCCCAACCGCAGGCCGCGCACCCAGATCGCGCAGATCGTAGAGCGCATTGAGCGTGGGCACAATTGCGTCGGCAATCGTTTCGTGCAGAAGGTCTTCGCCGGCCGGCTCGCGCCCGGCTGCGCGCAGATAGGGCACGTGCCCGGTAAGCAGAATGGCGAGGTAGCCGTTCATAGTGGGCGCTGGCCGCAGATGTGAAGCAATACGTTAATCTTCAACTTCGCCAACATCATCATCATCGCGCCGCGCAACGCCAAACGGCAAAATATCGATATGCCAGTGCTGGCGGCTCACTGGCTGCTGCGCCGGAGAAACGATCTTTTGCAGCGTGCGCTCGCGCGAAAGTACCTCGATTGTTGTTTCGCTTGAAGAATAGCTCAGCGCCGTCACAATCGCCAGCACCGCGTAGAACACGCTCACCACCGCCAGGATCGCGCCGCCCGGCACCGGCCCGACCGAGGCGTGGCACACAAAGGTATCGGTTGGGCAGGTGCTGCTTGTCGCCGGGTGCAGCAGCAGCTTCAGCAGCCACGACAAGAGCAGAAACAGGTAGATTGCCATATAATGATCGCGCAGGCGGCGCTGCAGCATCTTGCGAAAGGATGCCTTGAAATGCGGGAAGGCCAGATCGCGCACCAGCAGCTCCTGCCAGGTATCGTTTGCCGTCACACTGTTATCCTGCAAAATCGGCGCCATATACTCGGTTTCGAGCAAGCGCAGCCAGCTGCTCCACAGATCGTAATAGCGCGTGCGGCGCGCTTCCACCACCACAAACATCACGACAAACAGCATCACCAGCAGCAGCACCGCGTGCGGATGCGTTTCGTCGCTCAGCGTAAAGCTCACCGCCGTCCCGCAGGTCACAATCGCCCAGTTGGTGGGGTTATCGATGCGCTGGCGCCACGTTGAGGCGCGATCCATCAGGCCACGGTAGATATGAATTGTGGCAGCAACAGGTGGGGGCGCCGAAGGCGGGCGCATTGCCGGCTTGATCATCGTGGGTGCCTTTATATGAAGCCGCTGCCCGCCATTATAGCCATGCCGCGCGAGCGGCGTCAAGCCAATTTCTGCTGGCCCAAGCAAGGACGCGACACAAGTACTATAGACGTTGCTCAATGCGCCGAGTATGATCGAGCCAGGCGACACGGTTATTTTGGATCAGGAGACCTTGGCATGACAACCCTGCTGGCCCCCGACGACGTTTTGAGCGAATCGCAGCGCCTGCTTGCCGCGCTCATGCATCTCGACACTGAACTGCCCTTTGCGCGCGAGATGATCGCAGCCCACAAACCCATTCATTCTGAAATTCAGCGCACCCACGAGCAGAGCGAGCAGGCGGTGAGCCTGTGGCGCAGCGCGCTGGCGCGGCGCTGGGAGTGCGAAGTGAGCGGGCGGCGGCTGTACAAGCGCGTGCTGCGCAAGATGGTCGATTTCTACGGCAGCGAAGACGCGCCCGAAGTGCAGCTGCTTTCGCGCAGCGGCGCCGAGGCGAATAGCTCGCCCGCCGAGCTGCTGGCCGATCTGCGCCGCCTGCACGCCGCGCTTGATGTTGGCAGCGCGCCCTTCTACGATTTCCGGCTGCAGGCCCAGATCGAACAAGAGTGCGCGGCCTTGCAGCAGGCCATTGCCGAAACACATACGCACGAGAACGAACGCCGCAACGCCGTGCTCGATCATCGCATGGCGCGCGAAGCCTACCGACGGCTGCGTTCGGAAACGCTGCGCCGCCTGCAAATGCACTATGGCGACCAGTTCGCCAGCACGGTTGGCGATCTGTTCAGCGAAGAATAACGCGGCTACACAATACAGTTCCACCCAGCGCCCCGGATGATTTTCATCCGGGGCGCTTGTTTGCAGTCCCACACGGAACAGGCGTACAATGCGCACAGCCGCAACCAAGTGCCAGGAATGCATGAATGAGCAAAAATCGCCTGGAAGCGCTCAGCGACGGTGTCTTTGCCATTGTCATCACGCTACTCATCCTCGACATTCGGGTGCCCGATGTGGCGTATGAGCAGTTGCTGCCAGCCTTGTGGGCGGTGCTGCCACGAATTTTTGCGTATGTGATCAGCTTTGGGGTCATTGCGGTCTACTGGGTGGTGCATCATCAGTCGTTGCAGCTGATTGGCAAGCTGAACAGCTTTATGATTTGGCTGAATTTTCTGTACCTGCTGGCGGTCAGCTTTATGCCTTTTCCTACCGCACTGCTTGGCCGCTACCCCATGCAGCCAGTTCCGATTGTGATCTACGGCCTGAACCTGATCGCCGCGAACGCAACCGGCTTTGTGCTGGCGCTGTATATGCGCGCCCACCCCGAATTCAACAGCGGTTTGGTGCACCGGGCCAGCCACAAAAGTTTCTACATGTATGGCTTTGTGAACGTAAGTTATGCGGTAGCAATAGTGCTGGGCTTCGTTATGCCTGCCCTGAGCTACGGCATTTTTGTGGTGGTGCTGATGGTTGTGATCGTCTACTACAGCTTCAGCCCGGTTGCAAGAAACGGCGAAGCAGTGCAGAACACGCGCGCAGCCCGCGACTAACGTGCCTGGAGGGCGGAATGAGCGATGCGAAGATCATGCCGCGCGACCACGCGCAGGCCTTTGCGCTGGGCTTCCCCGGCGCGTATGCCGAACACCCGTGGGGCCAGACCGTCGTCAAGGTGAAGAACAAGGTCTTTCTGTTTGTGAATGGCGCAATTGCCCCCGACGATGGCGTAAGTTTGAGCGTCAAGCTGCCACATTCTGGCGCGGATGTGCTGGAAATGCCGCTGGCCGAGCCGATGGGCTATGGCATGGGCAAACACGGCTGGGTCACGCTGATTATCATGCGCGACGACGAGCTTCCATTCGCACTGCTGGAAGCGTGGATCGACGAGAGCTACCGCGCCGTTGCGCCCAAACGCATGCTGGCCGAGCTTGAAACCAGCCGCCCGCCCAACAAAAGCGGCGAGTAGCACCTGCCACTCGCCGCTTGCATCGCCTGTGTTGTGCGCTCTCGCTCTGGTGCAGTATCAAGAAAGCGATGCGGACATTGGGGAAGCGTTTCTGCATTGTCATGGCTAAACCCTACCCCCCATTCCCCAAACCCCGCGCTGAAAGCGCCCTAACCAAAGCGCCCGGTCACATAGTCTTCGGTGCGCTTGTCGCCGGGGCGCGTAAAAATCTGGTTGGTTGGGCCAAACTCGATCAGCTGGCCAGCGCGCGTGTTTGGGTTCATCAGCATAAAGGCCGTGTCGTCGGAGGCGCGGGCGGCCTGCTGCATGTTGTGCGTCACAATCACGATCGTGTACTGATTGCGCAGGTCGAACATCAGCTCTTCGACCTTCAGAGTTGCAATCGGGTCGAGCGCCGAGCATGGCTCGTCCATCAGCAGCACTTCGGGGTTTGGCGCAATGGCGCGCGCAATGCACAGGCGCTGCTGCTGCCCGCCCGAAAGGCCGAGCGCAGAGCCTTGCAGCTTGTCCTTCACCTCGTCCCACAGCGCAGCCTGGCGCAGCGCCTGCTCGACACGCTCGACGATCTGCTGGCGATTGCGCCAGCCGGCTACGCCCAGCCCAAACGCCACATTATCGACAATCGATTTGGCGAAGACATTCGGGCGCTGGAAGACCATGCCGATCCGCCGCCGCAGCAGCACCGGGTCGGTTCCTGGCTTGTAGATATTCTGGCCTTCCAGCAGCAGCTCGCCTTCGCCGCGCGCGCCGGGCGTATCGTCGTGCATGCGATTGATCGCGCGCAGAAATGTTGATTTCCCGCAGCCCGATGGGCCGATAATCGCGGTGATGCTGCGTTCGGGTATTGCCAGGCTCACATCGTTCAGCGCCTGGAAGGTTCCATAGAAAAAGTTGAACTTGCGCGCTTCGAGCTTGGTGCGCTTGTGATCGGGCCGATCCGCGTCTGCCTCAGTGTTTGGCACTGCCAGCGCGACACGTGGGGTCGTGGGCATTTCACTCATACGTCATTATGTGTCTGGGCAGCCGAGCCACCCATTCATGCAGGGCGTGCGCACCTGCGGCGGATGCATTTATTGCCTTGTGAGTATACACGAAAATTGTACAGCTACGGCTGCGCGCTGGTTTGTGTAATCGCCGTGTCGAGGATCTGCTGAAATGCGTCCATGTCGGCCTTCAGGTCGCTCAGGCGCTGCGCCACCTGGTTGGTTGCCACATCGGCGCTTGCCGCGTCGGCGGTGCGCAGGCGCACTGTTTCGGCCAGCACATTGTCGAGGTTGGCCGAGATATTTTGCAGCTGCGCGGTGATGCGTCCGGTGAAGGTTTCGAGATCGCTGGCATTTTGCTGCCGCTCGGCCAGCGCCTGGCGGGTCTGCTCGAGCTGCTGGCGGGTATACACGTCCCGCGTATTGGCGAGCTGCCGGTCGATGCCGTTGATCTGGTCCTGCAGAGCGCGTGGGTTGCGCGTCGCCAGGTAGCTCTCGATGATCTGGCCTTTGTCGCAGAGCGTGTACGACTCCGCAAGCAGATCACTCGCCTGCTGGCTCACGGGCATGAGCAAGCGGCCAAGCGCGCCATTCGCCTGCCCGATGCTGCGCTCGATTTCTTTCTGCGCATGCTCGATTGTCTCAAGCTGGGCGCGGAAGGTTGGGCTGGAAAGACGCGGGCGCGTGGGGCGCTGTGCCTGCGCCACCAGCGTAAGGTCGTGGGCGCGCAGCCACACCACTGCGCCATAGGCCACCAGCCCGAGCGGCAGCAGCCACAGTGCCACCGTGAGCCCGGCAGCGAGCGCAGCCAGCAGCACCAGCAGCGCCAGCGGCTGGCGCGCAGCCAGGGCATAGGCGGGAGTGCTTGTTCCCATAGGTTAATTCCTCAACTATGCATACTGGCGTATGCAGTTGCGCAATTTTGCATTCGGCCGCCGTCGTTGTTGCCTGCGGCAGTAAGGTGCTTCCTACTTTATTCCTGTGTCATTTCCGCGCTTTGCGCGGAAATGACACAGGAAAGAATGGCTTACGATGCCATCAGCAGGATTGAGAAAGCTGCGAACTTGCTGAATCCTGACTCCTGGCTTCTGAAACCGCCATTTCCTGCAAACTACCGCTTGAAGCGGCGCTCCCACAGCGCAACCAGGGCGTTCAGCACATCGGCGGGCGGCACATCGACCTGCTGGGCCAGCGCGGTTTGCACGCCATTCGCCGCATAGGTCGTGAAGGGATTGTCGGGCGCGCTGGCCGCAATTGACACATTCGGGTCGACCGGGCGGAAGCCATACTGGCGCGCAAGCTCCTGCGCGGCGCCGCTCGTCAGAAAGGCGCGAAACTGCACCGCAGCCGCACGCTCATCGGCCTGCACCCACGCGCCATCAACCAGGGCATAGGGGTGGTCGCTCAGGATGGTGGCGGGCGGGTAGAAAATGCGCAGATCCTGGTTCTGGCGCTGGCGCGCGGCGGCCATGCTTTGCAGGGCCAGGTTTTCGTACACCACCGCGAAATCGTACTTGGCCGGGCCAGAACGCACCACGTCGTCCATCAGCGCGCCAGTGCTGTCGCTGAAGCTGAGCACCGCGCTTTCAACTGGCGCGAGCCAGGTTTCCAGCTCGGGATTATTCACATCGGCGGCGCTTAACCCACTACTTTTGCTGAAAAAACCGTAGGTCATCAGCAGCAACGCCTGCGTGCCGCTGTTCGAGGTTGCGGGCGAAGTGTGGCCGAACTTCACCGGCCCCCAGCTTTCGCTGCCGCCCAGCGCCTTCCAGCCACCGGGGTTTGCCAGCGCGGCCTGCAGTTCCTGCCAGAACTTGGCGGGCGGCTGCGGCCACAGCGCCCTGGCGCGCTGTTCCCAGCCCACCAGCACCAACGGACTCAGCACCAGCGGCTGCGGCGCATCCGCGCCCGAGCGCAGCACCGGGGCGTTGAGCGCATCCAGCCACAGCGCGCTGGCCGGCGAAACCACCGTGGGCGGCGCATCGCCGCGCCAATCCTGCCCCACCAGGCGCTCGGCCAGATCGCGCGAGCCCATGCTTCTGAGCTGGATCTGAATAGGCCGGCCGTTAGCCGTCGGCGCGCCCGCCAGAAAGCGCTGGCTCGCCGCCTCGAACCATTCTTTCTTTTCGCTGCCGTACCAGATTGTGACCACCACGGGCGGGCGCGCGCGCGCCGCCACCAGCGGGAAGGGCGCGTAGCCCAGCGGGCCAGTCAGCAGGCTGGCGGCCAGCACGGCCAGACAGATCGCCAGGTAGCCAAACGCAATCATCCGCGAAATACGGAGCATAGAAACCCTTTGCAGTTGGCACGAATGCTGCTGCTAGTGTACCGTATTTTGCGCGCTCTGTCGCGCCGAAACTGCGCGTAGCAGGTTTCGACAGTTTTTCCTGTTTTTATTGACAATAGTTTGCCCCTGCGGTATACTTCGGCCCTAGCGCAGAGGAGCCAGAACGTATGGCAGCACAGTTTTCGCCCGACTCGCCGGCCGGGAAGATACTTGACTATATCCAGCGCCAGGGCGAGGCGACGGTCAAAGACCTTGAAGAACTGCTGGGCATCAGCACCACCGCCGTGCGCGAGCACCTGACGCACCTGCAGGCCAAAAACCTGGTGGCGACGCGGCTGGTGCGGCGCGGCCCGGGGCGGCCCCACGCGGCCTACTTCCTCACCAGCGCGGCCCAAAGCCTGTTCCCAAAGGAATACGACACGCTCACCACCATGCTGCTGCGCGAAATCGCCAGCCAAGATGGCCCGGCGCGCTTGCAGCTGCTGCTCGATGCGGTGGGCGCGCGCCTCGCCGCCGAGTATGGCGGGGCGGCCACTGGCGCCGAGCTGGAAGATCGCCTCGTGGCGCTGCGCAGCGCGCTGGAACAGCGCGGCATCCCGGTCGAGCTTCAGCCCGATGGCGAAGGGCTGCGCTTGTTTGCCTGCCCGTATTTCGATGTTGCGCAGGAGCACGCCGGCGTGTGCGCCATGGAGCGCCGCATGGTCGAGCAGGTGCTGGGCGAGCATATTGTGCTCGAAGGCACCATTCGCGAAGGCCAGCGCAGCTGCCACTTCACCGTCGTCCCCGAGGGCGCGGCACAATCGTCAGATATCAGAGGGCCTGAAGCGGCAAACAGCTAAGCGCCGCGCCTTCTGCCGAACCATTGTATAGAGGATGGACATGAACAGCGACCTGGTCATCAAGGATCTTCACGTCAACGTTGAAGATAAGGAAATTCTCAAGGGCCTGAACCTGACGGTGAAGGCCGGCGCGATCCACGCGATCATGGGCCCGAACGGCAGCGGCAAGAGCACGCTGGCCTACACCCTGATGGGCCACCCTGGCTACACCGTCACTGGCGGCGAGGTCTGGTACAAAGATCAGAACATCCTTGAGCTTGAGGCCGACGAGCGCGCCAAGCTCGGCGTGTTCCTGGCCTTCCAGTACCCGGTCGCCATTCCGGGCGTCACCGTCGCCAACTTCCTGCGCTCGGCAATCAACGCCCACCGCGCCGAAGAAGGCAAGGACCCGAAGTCGACCGCCATTCCCGTCGCACAGTTCCGCAAAGAGCTGCGTGAGAAGATGGCCACGCTTGAGATCGACGAGAGCTTTGTGCGCCGCTACCTGAACGAAGGCTTTTCGGGCGGCGAGAAGAAGCGCATTGAAATCCTCCAGATGGCGATGCTCAAGCCGACCATGGCAATCATGGACGAGACTGACTCGGGCCTGGACATCGACGCGCTGCGGATTGTGTCGCAGGGCGTGAACACGCTGTACGGCCAGCAGCCCGAAATGGGCGTGCTGGTGATTACGCACTACCAGCGCCTGCTGAACTACATCAAGCCGCACTTTGTGTCGGTGCTGATGAATGGCCGCGTGGTGCGCGAGGGTGGCCCCGAGCTGGCGCTTGAGCTGGAAGAAAAGGGCTACGACTTCATTCGGGAGGAGGTCGGCAGCCAGCAGTAGGCAGCCGGCGGTTGGCACAATGCCGACTGCATACTGCATACTGCACACTGCAGCGTGTTATGAATTACTTACCGACACTTTCCGAGCTCGACGACGCCACAATCGCTGAAGCTGCGCGCGCCGCTGGCGAGCCGGCCTGGCTGGCTGATCGCCGCGCCGCCGCCTGGCGCCACTTCGCCGAAAGCGCGCCGCCCTTCTGGAAGCGCACCAACCTGGCGAACTTCGCCGCCGACGCGATTGCGCCCGCCACCAGCGCGCAGGGCACCGCCGTGCAGTGGGACGAAAGCCTGGCCGCGCAGGGTGTGGTCTTCACTACGCTTGCCGCCGCCGTACGCTCGCATCCCGAGCTGGTCGAGCGCTACCTGGGCACCGCCACGAATGCCGAGGCGCACAAGTTCAGCGCGCTCCATGCCGCGCTGTGGCAGGATGGCGTGTTTCTGTACGTGCCCAAAGGCATCAGCGTCGAAATGCCGCTCCACGCGATCTTCACGCTGGCCGACGGCAGCCAGGCCACCTTCCCGCACAACCTGATTGTGCTCGATGATGGCGCCAGCGCCAGCTTTATTGAGGAATACAGCTCGCCCGACGCCGCTGAGCAGGCGCTGTGCAACCCGGCCACCGAGCTGTTTGTGGGCAATGGCGCGAGCCTGCGCTTTGTGACCGTGCAAAGCTGGGGCGCGAACTTCTACCACATCGGCGCGCAGCGCGCCCGCGTGGGCGACAGCGCCAGCCTGGAGTGGGTGGCAGTGAACCTGGGCGGGCAGGTGCAGCACGTCGAGGCCGAAACCAGCCTCGAAGGCACGGGCGCGAACGTCCAGTGGGTTGCCGCGACACTGTGCGAAAAGACGCAAAACCTTGTGACCGCGCCGTGGCTGCGCCATGTTGGCACAAACACCGAAGGCCATATGGACTTCAAGACCGTGGTGAAAGACACTGGCTATGCCGTGTTCGACGGCATGATCAAGATCGAAAAGGGCAGCCGGGGCACGGTTTCGCGGCTCGAAGAGCACGCGCTGCACCTGAGCGAAAAAGCCCGCAACGACTCGATCCCAGGCCTGATGATTGACACCAACGATGTGCAGCGCGCCGGCCACGCCTCGACCAGCGGGCAGATCGACGACGAAATGCTGTTCTACATGCAGTCGCGCGGCATCGACCGCACCGAGGCCGTGCATATGATCATCACGGGCTTCTTCGAGCCAGTGCTGGATCGTATCCCGCTCGAAGCACTGCGCGAGCGCGCCGCCGCAATCATCGAGGCGAAGATCTAAAGGCTGTGCCGCATATGGTAGCACCCGCGACATTCACACTCTTCGATGTGCTGGCGCTGCGCCGCGAGTTCCCGATTTTGGGGCAGCAGGTGCATGGCAAGCCGCTGGCCTTTCTCGACAGCGGGGCTTCGTCGCAGAAGCCGCGCCGCGTGATCGATTGCCTGGAAGAGTACTACGAGCACACTAACGCAAATGTGCATCGCGGTGTCTACCAGCTCAGCGAGCAGGCGACTTTTGCCTTCGAGCGGGCGCGCGGCAAGGTAGCGCGCTTCATTGGCGCGCACAGCCCGAAAGAGCTTGTCTTCACCCGCAACACCACCGAGGCGATCAACCTGGTGGCGCGCGCCTGGGGCGATGCCAACCTGCGCGCCGGGGATCGCATTCTGCTGAGCGTGATGGAGCATCACTCGAACCTGGTGCCGTGGCAGCAGCTGGCCCAGCGCACTGGCGCGAAGCTGGAGTTTCTTCAGATCGACGGCGCGGGCCGGCTCGTGCTCGACAATCTCGACGCGCAGCTGGCCGGCGTGAAGCTGGTGGCGATCACCCAGCAATCGAATGTGCTTGGCACGATCAACCCGGTGCGCGAGATCGCGGCGCGCGCGCACGATGCCGGCGCGCTGGTGCTGGTGGATGGCGCGCAAAGCGTGCCGCACATGCCGGTGAATGTGCAGGAGCTTGGCGCTGACTTTCTGGCCTTCAGCGGCCACAAGATGTGCGCGCCAACCGGCATTGGCGCGCTGTGGGGTCGGCGGCAAATTCTTGAAGCCATGCCGCCATTTCTGGGCGGTGGCTCGATGATCCGCACGGTCACACTGCACGAAACGACCTATGCCGACATTCCCGCCCGCTTCGAGGCTGGCACGCCCGCGATTGGCGAGGCGATTGCGCTGGGCGAAGCGGTCGATTTCCTGACCGGCATTGGCATGGACAAGATTTTTGTGCACGAGCAGCATCTGCTGGGCTACGCACTGGAGCGCCTTGCCGAGGTGGAAGGGCTGACACTCTACGGCCCGCCCTCGCTGGAGATGCGCGGCGGCGCGCTGAGCTTCACGCTCGCGGGCGTGCACCCGCACGACATCGCGGCGGTGCTCGACGGCGAAGGCGTGGCGGTGCGGGCCGGGCATCACTGCTGCCAGCCGCTGCACGACATTCTCGACATCCCGGCGACGGCACGCGCCTCGGTTTACCTGTACAATATCCCGGAAGAGATCGACCGTCTGGCGGCCGGGCTGGAGAAAGCACGACGAATGTTCAGTTAGCAGCCGGCAGACTGCAGGGTGCAGTTATCGTCGAGCAACATTGTAGTTCGTTGTTTGCATTGCTGACTGCCAACTGCCGACTGGAGACTGTTATGGACGATATGTATCGCGAGGTTATTCTCGAGCACTACAAGCACCCGCATAACGCGGGCACGCTTGAAGCAGCCGATATCTCGCACGAAGACAGCAACCCACTCTGCGGCGACCGTATCCGCATCGACATGGCGGTTGCTGATGGCGCGGTAGCCGATATTCGCTTTCAGGGGCGCGGCTGCGCGATCAGTCAGGCCGCCGCATCGCTGCTGACCGACGAGATCAAGGGCAAGACGCTCGACGAGGTGCGCGCATTCTCGAAAGACGACATGCTCGAACTGATCGGCATCCCGCTCGACAAAAATCCCGTACGGATTAAGTGTGCGTTGCTGGCGCTCAAAACCCTGAAAAGTGGCGTGTATGAGTACATGGGCGCGCATGCCGACGACACCGACGACGAGGAACTCTAAATCCTGCCGCGTTGCAAGCGGCAGCACCATCAGAACCTAAGCACTCACGCGCTTGAGGAGGAAATACCATGGCAGTTCAGGCACCTAACCTGGAATTTGATTATTCGAAGTACGGCTTCCGCGACGAAGAAAAGTATGTCTTCAAATCGGGCAAGGGCCTGAACGAAAAGGTCGTGCGCGAGCTTTCGGGCATGAAGGGCGAGCCGGAGTGGATGCTGCGCCGCCGCCTGCAAGCGCTGGAGATCTTCAGCAAGAAGCCCGTGCCACTCGTGGGCAACTGGGCCAACCCCGAGCTGGCCGAGCTCGACTATGACAATATTCACTACTTCGTGCGCGCGGGCGACAAGCCGCAGACCGACTGGGACGCGGTGCCGGCCGAGATCAAGAACACCTTTGAGAAGCTGGGCATCCCCGAGGCCGAGCGCAAGTTCCTGGCCGGCGTAGGCGCGCAGTACGAGTCCGAGGTGGTGTATCACTCGCTGCGCGAAGAGTGGCAGAAGCTCGGCGTGATCTTCCTCGACACCGACACCGGCTTGAAGGAATATCCCGAGCTGTTCAAGAAATACTTTGGCACCATCATCCCCTCGGCCGACAATAAATACGCCGCGCTGAACACGGCCGTGTGGTCGGGCGGGTCGTTTGTGTACGTGCCCAAGGGCGTGCATGTCGACATTCCGCTGCAAGCCTACTTCCGCATCAACGCCGAGAACATGGGCCAGTTCGAGCGCACGCTGATTGTGGTGGATGAAGGCGCGTCGGTGCACTACATCGAGGGCTGCACCGCACCGGTGTACAGCACCAACTCGCTGCACTCGGCCGTGGTCGAGATCATTGTGAACAAGGGCGGCAAGTGCCGCTACACCACCATCCAGAACTGGGCCAACAACATCTTCAACCTCGTCACCAAGCGGGCAGTGGCCTATGAAGAAGCCAGCATGGAGTGGGTGGATGGCAACATCGGCTCGCGCCTGACAATGAAGTACCCCTCGGTCTACCTGATGGGTCGCAAGGCCCGCGGCGAGGTGCTTTCGGTGGCGTATGCGGGCAAGGGCCAGCACCAGGATGCCGGCGCGAAGATGGTGCACATTGCGCCAGAAACGACCAGCCGCATCACCAACAAGTCGGTGTCGAAGGATGGCGGCAAGACGACCTATCGCGGCCTTGCGAAGGTTGCGCCGGGCGCGTATGGCGCGAAGATCAACGTCAACTGCGACGCGCTGATCCTCGACGACCGCTCGGCGTCGGATACGATCCCGTTTATCGAGATCGAGGAAGAAAACTGCACGCTGGCGCACGAGGCCACCGTTGGCCGCATCGGCGCCGAGCAGCTGTTCTACCTGATGAGCCGTGGCCTGCCCGAGGCCGACGCCCTTTCGATGATTGTGCTGGGCTTTATGGAGCCGTTCACGCGTGAGCTGCCCATGGAGTACGCGGTTGAGCTCAACCGCCTGATCCAGCTCGAAATGGAAGGCTCGGTCGGCTAGTTCGCGGCGTTGCGTTTGGAATAGCGGCGTGCACTGTTTGCTCTGCAAATGGCGCGCGCCGCTTTTTAGCCCAAGAGTCACATTGACCGATTGCCATCACCCGTCGTATAGTGTAGCTACTCGGCGCAGGTTGCTCGCCGGGACCCGATCCGCCCAGATTAGCAGGAGTCGCCCATGGCTCTGACCAAACAGTTTACCCTGACGCCGGCCCTGGTGGCGCGCGCCGCGCAGCACATCCGCACCGCAATGCAGGGGCGCTATGGCATTGAGTCGGCGGCATTGTGCGCGCTGAACGGGCAGTGCCTGTGGGCCAGCAACCCCGCCTTCGAGCGCGCCGCGCCAACGATCGCGAAAATCGGCATTATGTCGCTGCGCCTGTGGGTGAAAGTGCGCAGTGGCAAGCTCGACCGCATTGGGCTGGTAACCGACGACGGCATGGTCGATATTATTTTTGTGCCGCCAATCGCCTCGGTGCTGGTGATTAGTGGCAGCGCCGCCGCGACCGACTGGCTGGACGACGAGCCGGCGCAATTGGTGGCGGCGCTGGGACTATAACGAGGAGCGTATGCCTGAACGTGTGCGGCTCGCAGCCCTGAGCGACATCCCCGACCCGGGCATGGCGGCGTTTGAATACGGTGGCCGGCGCATCGCGGTGTATCGCGCTGGCGCGACGATCTACGCCACCGACGACGTGTGTTCGCACGAGCACGCTTACCTGAGCGAGGGCTGGCTCGACGCCGACGACGCCACGGTGGAATGCCCGCTTCACGGCGCGCGCTTCGACCTCGCCACGGGCAACCCGCTCGCGCTGCCCGCCTATGAGCCAGTTGCCACCTACCCGGTTTCGGTTGATGGCGACGATATTCTGGTAGAGCTATAGCCTTTCTTGACGCATTGCGGACATGCAAGTAGAATAGTTGATAATCTTGCACAAACTACTTCAGAATGAGAAGTGAGGAGGTTCGCAATGGCCGAGTATGCACATCCCGAAGTGCTGGTCGATACCGCCTGGGTGACCGACCACCTGAACGACCCGCAGGTGCGCCTGGTCGAGAGTAACGAAGACATTCTGCTCTACAATCAGGGGCACATTCCTGGCGCCGTAAAGATCGACTGGGTGACCGACCTGAACGACCCGGTGGTGCGCGACTACCTCGACAAAGAGCATTTCGAGCAGTTGCTGGCCGCCAAAGGCATCAGCAACGACACCACGGTGGTGTTCTACGGCGACAAGAACAACTGGTGGGCCACCTACGCCTTCTGGGTATTCAAGCTGTTTGGCCACAAGGACGCGCGCATTCTGAATGGCGGCCGCGCCAAGTGGATTGCCGAAGGCCGCGAGCTGACCAAAGACGTGCCGAGCTATCCGCAGGGCAGCTATTCCGCGCCCGAACGCGACGACGCGACGATCCGCGCCTTCCGCGACGAAGTGAAAGAGCACATCAAGAAGAGTGACGTGGCGCTGGTGGATGTGCGCAGCCCGCAGGAATACAGCGGCGAGCGCACCCACATGCCCGAATACCCGCAGGAAGGCACGCTGCGCGGCGGCCATATTCCCACCGCAGTCAGCATTCCGTGGGCGCAGGCCGTGAAGGAAGACAGCACCTTCAAAAGCCCGGAAGACCTGGGGGAGCTGTATGGCAGCAAGGGCGTCACATCCGACAAAGACGTGATTGCGTACTGCCGTATTGGCGAGCGCTCAAGCCACACCTGGTTTGTGCTGACCTACCTGCTGGGCTACCCGCAGGTGCGCAACTACGACGGCAGCTGGACGGAGTGGGGCAACGGCGTGGGCTTGCCGATTGAGAAGACCTACAAAGGCTAAAACGTCATTCGAAATCGTGTGGCAAGGGGCGCGGCGTGGCGTCCCTTCCGCCACACCTGTTTCCTGAGGCACCAACGGTTATGAGCGAGCACGCACCCCTGCCACCACGCCTGCAAGCGATCATCGACGACTTCCGCAGCCTGGAGCGCGACGAAAAGCTGGAAAGCCTGCTGGAATACTCCGAGCAGCTTCCCGACATGCCCGAGCAGTTTCGCACTGCCCCGCTGGAACATGTCGATGAGTGCGCCACACCGGTGGCCATTGCCACCGAGCGCCAGGGCGAAAAGATCCGCTTCTACTTCGACATCCCGCCCGAGTCGCCTACGGTGCGCGGCTTTGCGGCCATTCTCAACGATGGGCTGCAAGATGTCACGCCCGAACAGGTGCTTGATCTGCCGGGCGACCTGTACTACACCATGGGCCTGCAAAGCGCCCTTTCTCCACAGCGGCTCAACGGCATGCACTTCATGCTGCTGCACCTGAAGCGGGCGGCGGCGCGCACCCTGCAAGGCAAATAAGCGTGGAAACTCAAGCGGCCAGGCTGCCACGTGGCAGCGGCGTGATCGAGCTGGTGGGCAATACGCCACTGGTGCGTCTGGCGCGCATTGCACCCGATCTGCCGCCCGATGTCGCCATCTATGCCAAGGCCGAGTGGTATAATCCGGGCGGCTCGGTAAAAGACCGGCCGGCCTTGTTTATGATCCGGGCTGGCGAAGCCAGCGGGCAGCTGCGGCGCGGTGTGCGCATCGCCGACGCGACCAGCGGCAACACCGGCATTGCCTACGCCACAATTGGCGCGGCGCTGGGCTACAAGGTGACGCTGGCGCTGCCCGGCAATGCCAGCCCCGAGCGCAAACGCATTTTGCAGGCGCTGGGCGCCGAGCTGATTCTGACCGACCCGATGGAAGGCACCGACGGGGCCATCCGCGCAATTCGCGCACTGGTGGCCGAGAATCCCGACGCCTATTTCTACCCGGACCAGTATAATAACCCGGCAAATGTGGAATCGCACTACGCCACCACCGGGGCCGAAATCTGGGCGCAGACTGGCGGGGCAGTGACACATTTTGTGGCTGCGCTTGGCACCTGCGGCACTTTTGTTGGCACCGGGCGGCGGCTGCGCGCCGAAAACCCGGCAGTGCGCCTGCTGGCGGTGCAGCCCGATGGCCCGTACCACGCGCTTGAAGGCGTGAAGCACCTGAGCAGCGTGGCGCTGATTCCCGGCATCTACGACCCCGCGCTGGCCGACGAGACGCTGGAAGTAACCAGCGAAGAAGCCTTCGACATGGCGCGCTGCATGGCCCGCACCGAGGGCCTGATGGTGGGCATTTCGGCGGCGGCGAATGTGGCGGCGGCGCTGCGCGTGGCGCGCACGCTCGGCCAGGGCGTGGTGGTGACGATCCTGTGCGACGGCGCTTCCAAGTACCTGAGCGACCGCTTCTGGGACGAGCCAGGCAACTGCGAGGGCGGCGAGGGAATCTAACCGTAAGGGCGAAGCAGTCGCCTACGGATTTGAACGACTGAAAGCCACGTGGCGACTGCTTCGCCCAGGCAGGCACTAGCACTATGATCATACTTTCAAACACCGCCCGCCAGGGCATCGAGCAGCACGCCGCCGAGAGCTTCCCGCACGAATGTGTTGGCCTGCTGATCGGGCGGCTCGAAGGCCAGCGCAAGCACGTCGAGGCGATTTACCGCGCGCAGAACACCTGGACGAGCGAAGTTGGCCTGACAAATGCCGAGCACGAGCACTCACTGGCCGACCGCTTCTACCTCGACCCGCGCGACTACATGAAGGCCGACCGGGCTGCGCGCGCGCAGGGGCTGGATATTGTGGGCTGCTACCACTCGCACCCCGATCACCCGGCCATCCCCTCTGAGCGCGACCGCGTTGGCGCGCAGGGCGTGGGCGGCGGATCGAGCTTTTCATTCCTGATCCAGAGCGTGCGCAGTGGGCTGGCCGCCGAACTGACGAGCTGGCTGCTCAGCGAAGATGGCGAGCGCTTTATTTCCGAAGAATGTATCACCGAATGATAAGGGCGAAGCAGTCGCTCTCAGTTGTGCGTCGATCTAGATTGTGGGCGACTGCTTCGCCCTCACGGTATGAGGAGCATTCGATGGCGGTCAACATTTCCATCCCCACCGCGCTGCGCCAGTATGCCAACGGCAGCGGCAGCGTCTCGCTTGAAGCAGGCACCGTCGGCCAGCTGCTCAACCAATTGCTCGAGCAGTTCCCACAGCTTGGCAAGCAGCTGTACAGCGAGCAGGGCCAACTGCGCAGCTTTGTGAACGTGTATGTTGGCGACGAAGATATTCGCTACCTGCAAGGCACCGATACCGCCGTGCCCGATGGCGAAACGGTGAGCATTATTCCGGCAATCGCTGGCGGCAAGTAATTTAGGATTTACGATTTGCGATTTACGGCGTGTGCGCTCCTGATCACAAATCTCCAATCGTAAAACATGTGGAAACAAATGAGAGAAGTTCAGCTTTCCAATGAAGAAATCGCCCGCTACTCGCGCCACCTGATCCTGCCCGAGTTTGGCATGGCCGGCCAGCGCAGGGTCAAGCAGGGCAGCGTGCTCCTGATCGGCACGGGCGGGCTTGGCTCGCCGCTGGCGCTGTACCTGGCCGCCGCGGGCGTGGGGCATATCGGGCTGGTGGATTTTGACGTGGTGGACGAAAGCAACCTGCAGCGCCAGATTGTGCATGGCACCGGCACGCTGGGCGTGCGCAAAACCGAATCGGCGAAGCGCCGCCTGGCCGACCTGAACCCGAACGTTGAAGTGACCACCTACGAAACGCAAATTACGTCGGACAACGCGCTTGAGCTGATGCGCCCCTACGACGTGATTGTGGACGGCACCGACAACTTCCCGACGCGCTACCTGACCAACGACGCCAGCGTGATGCTCGGCAAGCCGAACGTCTATGGCTCGATCTTCCGCTTCGAGGGGCAGGCGACGGTCTTTTCGCCGAAGGATGGCGGGCCGTGCTACCGCTGCCTCTACCCCGAGCCGCCACCTCCCGGGCTGGTGCCAAGCTGCGCCGAGGGTGGCGTGCTGGGCGTGCTGCCGGGCGTGATCGGGACGATTCAGGCCACCGAGGCGATCAAGCTGCTGGCTGGCATTGGCGACACGCTGGTGGGCCGGCTGATGCTCTACGATGCGCTGAATATGCGCTTCCGCGAGCTCAAGCTGCGCCGCAACCCGAACTGCCCGGTGTGTGGCGACAATCCGAGCGTCACCGAGCTGATCGACTACGACCAGTTTTGCGGTATCTTCCCCGAGCCGGTGCATACCGACACCAGCGGCGAGATCACGCCAGCCGAAACGGCGGAGTGGCTGCAGCGCCCCGACGCGCCCTTCCTGCTGGATGTGCGCGAAGCCAATGAATGGGAGATCGGCCACCTGCCCGGCGCGACACGCATCTCAGTTAACGAGCTGCCCAACCACCTGAACGAGCTCGACACCGCGCGCGAGATGGTGGTGTACTGCCGCAGCGGCGTGCGTAGCGCCAAGGCGGTAGGTATTCTGAAGCAGGCCGGCTTCCGCAAGGTGAAGAACATGAGCGGCGGGATTCTGCGCTGGTCGGATGACGTGGACCCTTCGATCCCGAAGTACTAAACGCCAACACTTCAACAACAGAAGGCGGGTCGGCACGTGTGCCGACCCGCCTTCTGTTGTGCTAAAAACCTGGGCTTCAGCGGCAGCGGTTGCTGTTGCCGTTGCCGTTGTCGGTATGCATCGTGCCGCCACTAAGCGTACAGTTCGCTTCTTCAAACACATCGCTGGTTTTGCGGCCCACCGAGCTCATAATCCCAATGACCACGATTGCGATCATCACCAGGATAAGGGCGTACTCGACAAGCCCCTGGCCAGCAGCCTGGGTGTGCCGCTGGCTCTTGCGGGCCAGTGCGTGCACGAACCGTGCAGGAAACGGGAGAAAAAGAAACATGGAAGTCTCCTAGACGATTGGAACAATAACGTACTGCACAGAATACCAGCACGCCGTATCCAACGCCATAGGATATTATGACTAGCTGCCTATGACCCACACAGCCTAGCGCGGCTCGCTTTCCAGCAGGCGCACCGCCTCGCCAAAGGGAAAGGCGTCGAGCGCGCGCCCGCCAGCGGTGACAACCCATAGTGTTGGCAGTTCGGATGGTTCGGCCGGGAAGTCGCCGTAGCCGTCGGTGAGGTAGACGCAAACGGCCTGCTCGCGACCATCGTAGCGCTCACGCACGGCCGCGAAGAAAGGGCGGAAGTCGGTGCCGCCGCCACCAATTGGGGGAGGAACCTCGCCGTGGGCGGTGAGTTCGTAGGGGCCGTAGACGTCGGCATCGGCGTAAAACAGCTCGCAGACGACATGCGGGTAGGCGCGCAGAATGCCCTGCACTTCGCTTACCAGCGCGCGGATCTGGCGCTCATCGACCGAGCCGCTGGTGTCGACGCACACAAACACGCGCACCGAGTCGCTGCTGAGCGCTTCGAGATACAGGCCCTGGTGCACAAAGCGCCGGTCGAAGCCAGCGAAATCGCTGGGCGTTTGCACAATGTAGCGCCACAAGTGCGCGTGCCAGTCGAGCCGCGCCGGGCTGAGCATGCCAAGCTCGCGCGCCAAGCCAGACGGCAGCCGCCCCTGCGCGACGTGGAGCGCGATCATGCCGGCGTGCTGGTGGGCGTCGCGCCAGTGCGCTTCGAGCGCGGCCTGCCGCCCGCTTGCGATGCTATCGCTTTCCGCGCCGCCTTCGCCAGACGGGCCGTGCGGCGCGTCGAGCAGATCGACGCGGCGCGGTTGCGGCGGCTGCGGGTCGCGCTGCAGCAGCTCGTACACTTCTTCCACGCTGAGCTTTTCGCGGCGCGGGTCGCGCAGCGCGTCGGGTGGCAGCGCCACGCCCTCAATCTCGGCGATCAGCCCGTTCACCACAATGTCGCAGGCCACATTCCACAGCTGCGGGTCTCGCGTGCCGCGCCGGGGCACATGGAGCAGCGCGGCGTGCATCACCTCGTGGAGCAGTAGCTCGTCCTGCTGAGGCGGCGCGAGCGACTGGAACAGCGTTGGGTTCACAAACACGCTGCGCCCATCCGTTGCGGCGGCTTCCACTGCCTCGCTCGGCTCGATGCGGGCGAACAGCGCCAGCGTGGCGAAAAAGGGCGTGCGCATGCGCAAGCGCAGCAGCGCCGCGCTGATCAGACGCTCGATTGGCGTTTCTGCCGGCGTCATACGCTCATCAGCCGCTGGTAGTCTTTCAGAAAGCCTTGCAGACGGTTGTCGTTCATCACCAACTGCGCGAGCGCGCCCATCTGCCCGCTGGCGCGCATGCGCCGAAAGATGTCGGCGGCGAATAGCTGCACCCACTCGGCGGCGGCCTGATCGGCCAGCCAGGTGAAGGCGTGGTGCGCGGCGGCCGCATCGGTGGCGCGCATGGTCAGGCCGATTGTGGTGGCGTAGCGCGCCGACGGCTCGGCGGGGAAGGGGATGGCCGCGCCCGCGCCACGCAGGATGGTTTCGAGGTCGGGCAGGGCAGTGTACAGCTCGACAAAGGCAGCAAACTCAGCCGCCGCAGCCGCGCCAATGACTGGCGCAATATCCAGCCCGACAGTGTGCAGACTGGCGGCCATGACCCACGAGCGCGGCGAAGGCCAGGCCGGCTGGCGCGGATCGAGCTGATGCAGCACCGTGGTGCGAAACGACAGAAAGGCGATGATCTGCTCGTGGACGCCGTGTTCAAGCGCAAAGGCTTTGAAGCTCTCGAAATCGGGCTCGACGTCGAGGTGAACAAAGCGGTTCGCCAGCGGCGCGGGCATGTCGAACACGGCGGCGCGATCTTCCTTGCGGTTGCCAGCCGCCCAGATAAACCAGCCTTCGGGCACTTCGTAGCTACCGACGCGCCGGTCGAGAATAAGCTGCTGGGCCATGCCCTGCATGGCGGGCGGCGCGAGATTCAGCTCGTCGAGGAAGAGAATGCCCGCGCCGTCGCGTGGCAGAAACTCGGGCGGGTACCAGCGCGACACGCCATTTTCGGGCACGGGCAGGCCGCGCAGGTCGGTTGGCGCGAGCTGCGACAGCCGCAGGTCGATACAGCCAAGATTGTGGCGCGCGGCGGTCTGCGCGACAATGCTCGATTTGCCGATGCCGGGCGGCCCCCAGATCATCGTGCTGAGCATCAGGCGGTTATGCACAAGCGCGTCGAGGTAGTTCGCAAGGTCGCTGGGTCGCATCGGTGCTCCTTCTCTTCAAATGTGCGCGCTTTCAAAGCTTCGTACCTTCGCAGTTCAAATGCTTAAAGCTCAGGTGGAAGCTGCGCCAGGGCATCGCGGGCGGCGGCACGCACGAGAGCGTTGCCATCGTCGGCAAGCCGGGCAAGCGTGCTGCGCGGGGCGCGCGGGTTACGCGCAATTGCCAGGCGCTCCAGCCACTCGGGCGAGCCGGCGCGCGCCTGTACATAGGCAGCGGGTGCGAGCGGGTGCGCCAGCGCCAGCATGTGATAAAAGCTCTCGCTGCCGCGCGCGCACATCTCAAGCGAGCGCTCCAGAATCAGCTCGCGCGCGGCGTGTGGCGTGAGCGGGTGCGCCTGCACGGCCCGCCGGACATCGACGGCGAGGTCGCCGGCCAGCCGCTCAAGAATCGCAGGAGAGACATTCGGGTGCTGCACCACCGCCAGGCGCACGCGCATATTCGACCACGAGTAATCGGCGGCGAAGCGCGCCAGAATGGGCTCGGGCGTGTTCGGGTTTTTGGCGACGCCGCGATGCACCGCCAGAACGTCGTCGTCGGCCAGCCACACCAGCAGATCGGGCGGCAGCGCGGGGTTGCCCGCTGCGGCGGCGCGCACGGAGGCGTGTGGGTCTTTGGCGAGGCGGGCCAGCAGCGCAGGGTCGACATCGGGGCGGGCGGCGAACTCGGCGCGGACGGCCGGGCGCGCATCCTCGGGCAGTTCGGTGGGCGTGGCGTGCGGCGCATCAGGCGAAGCAGGTCGCGCAGATCTGGGCGGGCTGGTTATTTCAATTGGTATTCCAAGCGTGCGCGCGGCAGCTTCCCGCACACGTGGATGTACATCATTGCGCAGCGCTTCCAGCACAGCGCCTGGCGCGGCGGAGTTACGCGCCACGCCCTGCCGCACCACGCGGTTGGCATCGCCGGCCAGCTCGGTCAATGCGGCGGCGGGCGTGTGCGGGTTGCGCGCTGCGGCCCAGCGCACGTCGTGCGTGGCGTCGGCGGCGAGGCGGGCCAGCAGCTCGGGCGCGGCGGTAGGGTTGCGGGCCAGCGCCTGACGCACATCGGTCGCAGGGTCGGCGGCGAGCTGCGCGAGCCGTTCGGGTGGGGTGGATGGATTGCGCGCCACACCTTGCCGCACGCTGCGATCCGGGTCGGCGGCGAGCGTGGCGAGTGCGTCGGCGGGCGTGTGCGGGTTGCGCGCAGCCACGCGGCGGGCGTAGGTTCCGCTGCTGGCAAGTTCCGCCAGAACAGACACATCCAGCGTCGGGTCGGGCGGGGCATAGCGCGCCAGGTTGCCACTTGCACCTGCACGACGTAAAAACCTCAACGCTGCTCGCGAATTGGCGGGGCTACGCACCAATGCGGCGCGCAGTGGGCGCTCTGGCGCGGCGGCAATAGCCGGCAGCAGCCATTCGGGCACAGCGCCCAGCGTAAGAAGCTCCAGCAGCAGGTCGGGGCTATCGGGCAGTGGGGCTTGCGCGAGCGCGGCGGCGGCCTGGGCGGGCCAATCGTGCGTTTCGCCCGCGTAGGCGACGTGCAGGCGCGCGGCGGCAGCGACATCGGGCAGGCCGTAGGCGACCAGCCATTCGAGAAACATGCGCGGCACGCCGGCATAGCGCAGGAGGCCGCGCACCGTCGCCACTGGAATCTCGCCGGGCAGGTTCGGGTTTTCCAGCAACAAGAGGAACAAGGCCGGGTTCGCGCAGAAATGTGCCGGCACAATGCCAGCCAGCCGCACCAGCGTTTCGACCGGCGTGTTCGGGTTTGCGGCGACGGCCGCCAGCACCGGGTCGTCGGCACGCATTCCCAATTCTTGCAGGTGCGCAGTGGCGATGCTGGGCGTGCCGTGCGTCATCAGGGCGACGGCCTGGGCAGCAGGAAGCGGCAGGGCGTCGAGCATGCGCGCGCCGAGTTCGCGCAGGAGTTCGGCCGGGGCGGCGGGGTTGGCCGCAACCAGCGGCGCGAGTTGGGGATGCTGCGCCAGCTCCCACAGGCGCGGCGCGGGAGTGGCCGGATTGGCAGCGTCGTCGTATGCTTCGGGGGCAGGAAGGGAATCGCTGGTCATGAGCACCTTCTGCGCGCAGCATTATTCCGCCGCCAGCATAGCACACTCGCCTGGCAGCGTCTACACCTACAGCAGGTCGCAATGGGCAGCCAAGGTCAAAGTGCCAAAATTCATCCGCAGATTACGCAGATTACGCAGATTAGAGACTTCATATCTGCACAATCTGTTGATAGTGGCGTTGCCATTTCAAACGAATGAAAGACGTATACGCCTAACGATATGTTGTAGGAGAAAACCGAAGCGTTTTTATTCTGCTCAGGAGCGTGGCATGAAGATCAGGGTCACGATTGCCGCGAGGATGGCAGTGATCGGCCCGATCACAAAAGCCGAGGTCATTGCGGCTTCCATGCCGCGGTCGTGCGTATTCGAGGAAAACAGATTGATGAGCAGCATGCCCCCGAAGAGGCCCAGCAGGTAGCCGCCCACCAGCGCGCCACAGCCAACCAGCACCATTTTGAACACGGCCATTCCTCCTCATTGCAGAGCTTGAACACAGGGCCAGCATTCTTATTGTAGCGCACCACGCAATCAGGCAACCAGATCAATCGCCTCGGTGAAGCTCAGCTCGCGCCCGCGCGCTAGCGCAGCTTCAAGTGCCGCTGGGGCGAGTAGCGCGTGCACAGCAGCGTATACCTGCGCGCAACCGGCCTTGTCGATACTGAACAATTGCAGCCGGAGCCGGTCGCGCAGGGCCTCGGCCGAGCCGATCAGGTGGGCGGCAATTTCGGCCTGGCCGACGCTGGTTTGGGCGTACGCAATTGTGGCCATGGCGGCAAACACCGACACCGGGTCGTCGACCGTTTGCGCCAGCGCAATTGCTTCGAGCGCGTGCGCCTGTGCGCCAGCAGTATCACCTCCTGACGCCAATACGTAGGCCAGGCCAACCAGCGCCCAGCATGCGCCCTGGGCGTCGCTTTGTTCGCGGGACAGCTGCAAACTTTCGGTGAGCATAGCCCGCGCTGTGTCGTAGTCGCCGCGCAGGGCCGCGATACGCCCGCAATCGGCGAGCGAGTAGATAATGCCGTGAACGTCGTTCAGCGCACGCACCATCAGCAGCGCCTTTTTGTACTGCACCTCGGCGCGCGCCAGGTCGCCCTGCCGCAAGGCGGTTTCGGCCTGAAACATCAGGCTAAACGCCTCGCCGCGCAGCGCGCCGATCGAGCGGAAATCGGCATAGGCGCGTTCAAATAGCTGTTTGGACTCAATGAGGCTTTGGCGTTCGAAGGCGGCGCGGCCGCGGGTAAGCTGGCTCCAGCCGCACAGCCAGGTGATGCCCTGTTCACGCGCTATCTCGAAGCTCGCGGCGGCGAACTCTTCGACGCGGGTAAAGTCCTGCTGATCCACGGCGAGGGTGGCCAGGTTATTCAGAATGTGCGCCACCGACGGCAGATCGCTGGCGGCGCGCGCCAGCGCCAGCGCCTGGTGCAAGCAAACTTCGGCCTGCTCAAGCTCGTGCTCGCAGTAGAGAATAAAGCCCAGGCCATTCAGGGCGCGGGCGCGCGCCGCGTCGGGTGTGGGCGGGTTTTCGGGGGCGAGCGCGCGGGCGAGCCAGCTATGCGCCTCGCGGTAGAAGCTGCGGATCTGCCAGAACAGCCAGAGCGCGCCGCCCATGCGCTGCGCAATTTCGGCCCGCAGGGCGCGTGGCGCGGGCCCGTCGGGCGTGGCCTCGCCCAGGCACCAGGCCAGCGCGGCGCGCATGTTGTCGTGCTCGGCGTCGAGGCGGGCCAGCCAGGCGAGCTGTTCCGCGCCTTGCAGCCCAGCGTCGGCGGTTTCGGCCAGCGCCAGGCAGAACTGCGCATGGCGCAGGCGCACCGTCTCGGCATCGGCCTGCGTGGCGAGCTGCTCAAGCGCGTATTCGCGCACGGTTGCAAGCATGCTAAAGCGCGGCTCGCCATCGGGGCCAGCGTGCTGCGCAAGCAGGCTTTTGTCGATCAGCGACTCGAGCAGCGCCAGTGGCGGCGCGGCACTGCCAGCCAGCGCGGCAACTGCTGCCAGCGTGCACTCGCCCGCCACCACGCCAAGCTGGCGAAACAGCGCCTGCTCGGCCGGCTCCAGCAGATCGTAGCTCCACCCGATCGCGCTGTGAAGCGCCTGGTGGCGCTCGGGCAGGTCGCGCATGCCGCCAGTGAGCAGCTGCAAGCGATTGGCCAGGCGCGCAAGCAGGGCGGCCGGGCCGAACAGTTTGCTGCGCGCCGCCGCCAGCTCAATCGCCAGCGGCAGGCCGTCGAGCTGGCGGCAGATCGCCGCGACGGTTGGCACATCGGCGTCGGCCAGCACGAAATCGGGCCGCACGGCGCGGGCGCGCTGCGCAAACAGCTGCACAGCTGGCGAACGCAGCAACTCGGCGGGCGGCGCGTCGCCGCCAGCGGGCAGGGGCAATGGCGGCACCGCAAACTCGCGCTCGGCGGAAAGGCGCAGGGCGGCGCGGCTGGTGGCCAACACCTTCAGGCCCGGCGCGGCCGCCAGCAGCGCGGCGAGCTGCGGGGCAGCCGCCAGCAGGTGCTCGAAGTTGTCGAGCAGCAGCAGCACGCGTTTGTTGCGCAGCCAGGCCAGCAGCGCGTCGTGCACTGCCTGGTTGCTGGTGGTTTGCACGCCGAGCGCCTGGGCAATTGCCGGTTCCACCGCGGCAGGGTAGGGCAGCGACGCAAGCGGCACGAAGTATGCACCGTCGGGGAAATCGCGGGCGGCGTTGTGCCCGGCCAACAGCGCCAGACTAGTTTTACCTACGCCGGGCGAGCCAATCAGGGTCACCAGGGCCGTGTCGCCGCTGCCAAGCAGATCGGCCAGCGCGGCCAGCTCGGGTTCGCGCCCGATCAGCGGGTTGCGCGGCAGCGGCAGCACCGGCATAAATGCAGCCGCGCCGCCCGGCGAGGGCAGCCGGTCGGGGGCGAGCTGGGCGCGGGCGGCGCGCACGAATGCCGGCCGGTCGGCAACCGCCAGCTCAAGCTGCCGGGCCAGCAGCTCGGCCACCTGCGCAGAAGGGCGCCGCTCGTCGCCTTCGATTTTGCGAATGGTGACGACGGCGCAGCCCACCCGCACGGCCAGCTCGGGCCGGCTCAGGCCCAGCGCCTCGCGGCGCAGACGCACCCACTCGCCAAACGATACCGTTGCCTCCATGGGCCAAACTTCCTCCGCTGGCATGCCACCTTGCGCCGAACTGAAACGTCTGGATCAGCGGGGCATGCGCGCCTGTGTTTCGCAAAGAGCTGTGCTTCGTATGATAGCAAATTTAGAATATATTTGCTACCGAGTATCACTTTTTGTATCCCTCCGCGCTACCAACGCCACGCGCCACTGTGGCTTAATAGCGTTGCAGGTTGCTGCCGGCGCGTATCGCATACGCCGACCCCGTTGATACGTCAGAAACGCAGCCTGCACGCCGGGCCGCATGATGATAGTGGAGGAATGTGATGAGCAGTTGGATGCAATACGAAGCCACCAAGGTGGCATACGCCGAGCAGCAGCTCCGCGACCGGCACGCGATTTACGACGACGTCGAGCGGCCGGGGATGCTGCGCCGGCTGGCAAGCTGGCTGGGGGCGCGGCTGGGCCGGCAGCAGCCGGCAGTAGGTGAGCGCGGCGCACTTTCGGCGCAGGAGCTGCGCAGCGCGCCACGAGGCTACCGCCTGAACTAAATCAATACTCGGTCAAGTAAGAACGCCAGGAACACTTTACCACCAAGTCACCAAGGCACCAAGGTCTACAGGAAGCCATAAAACTTGGTGTCTTCGTGTCTTGGTGGTTATTTACGTCGTCGGTCAACGGCCGTCAGGAAGCGCGCAATCGCTCGACCGCTGCTTCCAGCGCGGCCTCAAGCTGCCCGCCATCGGGCAGGCCGCCCTGCGCCAGCGCCGGCTGGCCACCGCCACGCCCGCCAAACTGGGCCAGCGTTTCGCGCAGTAGCCGCCCGCAATCGACCTCAAGGTGCTCGGCGCGGGCGAAAACAAGCTGCGTTTTCTCGGCGCGCAGACCCAGCAGCGCCACGCCACCGCGCTCGGCAACCGCCTTCGCCAGCGCGCGCACCTCGTTCAGGTCGCGGTCGGCAAAGGCCTGGCGCACCACCTGCACAATCCCCGCAATCTCGGCCCGGCTGATCAGGTCGGCCGCTTCAAAGCCAATCAACTGCTCGCCCGATGCCTCCAGGCGCTTGCGGGCGCGCTCCTCGGCATCGCGCACGCGCCCCACCGAGGTTTCCACTTCTTCGGGCGCGACGCTCAGCGCGCCAGCAATGCGGCCCAGCGCGGCGTTCTTCCAGCGCAAATCGCGGGCGGCGCGCCCGCCGCACACAAACTCCACGCGCAGGGTGGTGCCGCGCCGATCCCAGCGCCGAATGTGGGCCATGCCCACGCCGCCAGTGCTGCGCGGGTGCGTGCCGCCGCAGGCCGAGTGGTCGAAATCGGGCACCGACACCACGCGAATCGCGTCGTGCGCGGTGGGCGGCTTGCGCAGCGTGAGCAGGGCCAGCTCTTCGGGCGAAACAAAGCGCGCCAGCACCGGCCGATCTTCCCAGATCACGGCGTTGGTCAGGTCTTCGACGGTGGCGGCCTGCGCGGCGTCGAGCGCGGTCGCGTCGAGGTCGATGGTGGATGCCTGCGCGCCAAGATGAAACGACACCGTCTTCATGCCCAGCGCGCGCTCAAAGGCCGCCGAGAGCAGGTGCTGGCCGTGGTGCTGCTGCATGTGGTCGAAGCGACGCGCCCAATCGACCTGGCCCTGCACAAGCTCGTCGGCGAGCGGGGCGGCCAGCGTGTGCCACACCACGCCATCGTCGGCCTGCACATCCAGCACAGCAACGCCGCCAAGCAGGCCAGTGTCGGCGGGCTGGCCGCCGCCCTCGGGGTAAAATGCGCTTTGGTCGAGCGCAACCGCCGGCTTGCCAGCGCGCTCGGCCCGCGCAACCACGCGCGCGCTGAACTGCGCCAGGTAGGGGTCGGCGAAATACAGTCGTTCTGTTTGCATCTCTTCTCCTCGCTGCGAGCAACCGCGCCTATTGTAGCGCAAGCCCGGGCGCCTGTGATCATGTGCTTGAAAAGCGCGCCACAAACCGTTTATACTGTAAAGGCCGCAAGCACCGCAACTGTTCGGAGGATAGCATGACATTTCCGGCGTTTGTTCATACGGTTAATCGAAATATCGCCGATGGCGACTGGCCAGTCGAGGGGCAGGGATGGAACGAGTGCGGCTGCACAGCCGCATCAAACGCCGGCAACCTCGTTGCGCATGCACTGCGCTACCGCAAAGACGATTTTGTTCGCGAGGCTGGCATGTTCTTCCAGCCGCAGTGGGGCGGCACGCCCAGCCCGGTCACATCCTGGCTGCTGCACCGGCACGGCTTTGGCACGCACTTCGGCAACTTGCAGCAAACCGACTACGAGGCCGTGATTCGCGACCTGATCGACCGTAACATCCCGGTGATTGTGGAATTGGGCGTGGTGAAAATGGGCAATGTGCCGGTTTCTGGCCAGCACTCGGTGGTGGTGGTGGGCTACAGCGAGCCCTTTCACGATGGCAAGGGCCAGGCGCACGAGGAATACTATATTGTCGACGCGCAGTGGCCGGCGCTCGGGCAGTTCTCGCTGAAGTCGAACAACTGGGATTTCAACAACGACGGCGCGGTGGAAGAGTTCCCCGGCAATCGCACGCTTTCGCGGCAGGAGTTCAACGCTGCCTACCCGATGCGCACTTACTTTCCGGTCTTCCCCACGCAATCCGACCACGATGCCTGGTATTCACGCTACATTCGCGTCGAGGGCGGGGTGCCGCTGTTTGGCTGGCTCAGCGGGCGGCTGCTGAGCGGCTCGCGCGATATCTGGCTGGGCAGTGGCGTGCCGGCGATGTAGCAACAAAAAAACCCCCGCCGCGCGTGCGCGGCGGGGGTTGTGCTTCCGGCGTGGGTTACTTCACCGTCAGGGTGCCCTTCATGCCGGCCGCGTGGTGGCCGGGGAAGGTGCACAGGAAGGTATACGTGCCAGCGTCGAGCTTGGCGGTTACCGAGTCGGTCGCGCCACCGTCGAGCAGCTTGGTGTGGGCAACGATATTGGCATCCTCAGGGATATAACCCTTGGCATCACCAGCAGCAACACCTTCTTCATCGACCTTGGTGGCAACATCGTCGCCGCCCTTAACCAGCACCCAGTTGTGCTTCTGGGTAGCCGAACCGTTCTTGAAGGTGACCTTGACATCGCCGGGCTTGGCCGTCAGGTTCGCCGGGGCAAAATTCAGGGCCTCACCCGCAGTCGAAACATTTACGCTCGAAGCACCACCCTCGCCGCCGCCCGTGCCACCACCACCGCCGCCACACGCCGCCAGGGCCAGCGCGCTCGCCAGCGCCACACCCGCCAGCCATTTCCGTCCATTGAGCTTCATTCATCAACTCCTTTGTTCTAAACATCTGCCAGGAAATTGACCGTGTGTATTATCTCACAATCGACTTCATTGTCAAATAGAAGCCGAAAGTCGCGTGATACTGGCCAACTGGGCCTGTGATATTTGGCATACACCCGCCTCGCCTAGCGCATATAGCAACCAGCGTGCCGGGAAGAAGAAAAAAGAAGCATGTGGCAGAAATTCGGCTGTTTCCGTGGCAAGGCCATCTCAGCCCGAGCGCGGGCGCAGTGCCCGGGCGGCTGCGCAGATGACTAGGAATAGTATAGCTTGGTTGGCGTTCGTTTCTGCTCATTGAGACGAAGGACGAAGGACGAAGCCAGCATCGTCTTTCGTCCTTCGTCTTTGATCATACCCCACAGCGAATTCCGTCGCGTTACGCTACCCTTCGCGCACAATCCCCTGAAAGTTGAATGCGCTGTAGCCCGGAAACACATCGCCCAACGCGCGGTTGCCCAGGCGCTTTGCGACGATCTCGCCCAGCACATCGCGGAAATCGGTGGTGACCTGCAAATCGCCCGGGCCGTACAGCTGCTCGGCGTGCAGGCCGGGCCAGCTCGCATAGGCCTTGCCGCCCACGACATTGCCGCCCAGCACGAACATCGCATTGCCGTGGCCGTGGTCGGTGCCGCCGCCGCCATTTTCGGCCACGCGCCGGCCAAACTCGCTCATCGTCACAATCGTCACACGCCCGAGATTCGCGCTCAGGTCGGTGTACAGCGCGTGCAGGCCGTCGGCAAACTCTTTGAGGTTGGCCGCCATCTCGCCATCCGCGCCGCCCTGGTTGACATGCGTGTCCCAGTCGCCAATGTCGGCACAGGCCACTTCCAGCCCCATGTCGGCCTTGACGAGCTGGGCGATCTGCATCAGCGCGCGGCCATACGGGCTTTCGGGATATTTCGCGCCGTCGCTGGGGCGGTACTGGCTGGGGTTGAGCTTCGCCATCAGGTCGAGCGCGGCCAGGGTTTGCTGACCCGCGCCCGCCAGCAGGCCCGCGCCCCGGTACAGCTGGCCGTGCGCGGCGCGCACCTTCGGCAGCTCGGGCGGGCGCGATTGCAGCGTAAAGGCTTCCAGGCTGGTCAGCGCAGTGGCAGCCCCGCCGCGCAGCGAAGCCTGCAACAACGCGCCAAAACCCACCGCGCGAAAGGGCGAGTCGTCGGTAGCGGTGGTGGCGGCGAGTTGCCGGCCCAGCCAGCCACTGGCGGTGCTTTTCTGGCCGGGCGTGCCGCGCTCCATGTAGTCCATCGCGTCGAAATGCGAGTGCGTGGGGTCGGGCGAGCCGCAGGCGTGCACCACCGCAAGCTGCTTGGCGTCCCAAATTTCCTTGAGCACGCCAAGCGCGGGGTGCAGGCCGAAAAAGCCATCGAGATCGACCGCGCCGCCGTCGGTGCCGGGCTGGCCGATCGCCACGCTGCTGCGCTGGGCGTAGTAGTCTTTGTCGCCATGCGGCACCACCATATTCAGGCCATCGGCACCGCCGCGCTGGAAAACGCAGATCAGCACGTCGCGCGGCTGCTCGCTGGCGGTCGCGAGGCGCATTGCGTGATTCGTTTGTTCCTGGGTTGTCATTGGGTGTTCCTCTCATGTATCGAGAACGGACGACAGACCACCGACCACGGTCGTCATTCGTCCTTCGTCATTCGTCTTTCAGTCTGCCCTGAGCTTGTCGAAGGGTCGTTAGTGCACCTGAAACGCAGGCGAGGCCATGATCAGGCCGGCCAGTTCGGGCAGGCGCGCACTCAGCTCGGCGCGGGCCGGCACATATTGCTCGCCCTGCCCGTCACCAATGTACTCAACCAGCGCGGCGCGCGCGTCGGCGGGCAGTGGCGCGGGCAGCAGCGCCATGGCCAGGCCATCGGCAAGCGTGCCAGCAGTGTTTGCCCCCGCCGGCAGCAGCGCCGCGAGGTTCGGCTGCGCGCCGCGCACGCGCCCTTCGGCCAGCGCAAAGGCCGTGTTCCAGCGCGCCAGCATCGCGCCCGTATTCACCCAGGCCGCGCCCGCCTGCGGGTAGCCATTCGGCGATTGCCACCCGAAAAAGGGCTGGCCGAGCAGCTGAAGCTGGCCGAGCAGCCCAAGGCCGGGGCGGCTTGGGCTCACCAGCGCGTCGGTGAGCGGCACGCCCAGCGCGCGCACCGCCGAGGCCAGCACGCGCACCGGCAGCTTGATCTTCTGCCCTGCCGAGGCGCGAAACTCATCGGACTGCCAGATCATTCGCAGCACCGGGCGCACGTCAGTGTCGCTGGCGAGGTAGGTTTGCGCGGCGCGCTCGATCAGCGCGGGCGGCGGGTCATCCGACACAAACGCCGTGCAGAGCTTGGCAGCAATGCGCTGCGCGGTAGCAGGGTGCGTCGCCAGGCGCGCCAGCAGCGTTTCGCCTTCTTCCATGCCGCCGCCCGCTGGGAAATCGAGCTGGAGAAACTCAACGCGCTTAGCGTCGGCGTCGTGCAGGCGCGGCACAAACTGAAAGGTGCCGGCAGCATCGTCGTTGGCGCGGCGGATTGTCCAGCCCGTCAGCACGCGCGCGACGGTGTGCACGTCGTCCTGGCTGTAGCCGCCATCGGCGCCGACGGTGTGCAGTTCCATTACCTCGCGCGCATAGTTTTCGTTCAGGCCGGCGGCTTGCTTGCCGCGCCGCGCTCCCGGCCGCACATTGTCGGCGTTGTCGAGGTAGATCAGCATGGCTGGGCTTTTGGCCGAGGCCAGCAGCAGGTCGCGGAATTTGCCGAGCGCGTATTTCCGCACCACCTCGCGATCGTCAACAGTTTTCAGCCACTTGGCCTGGTTCTTGCCGATATAGATATTGAGGTGGTTGCTCCAGAAATCGACCATGACTTCGAGCAACTGGCACTCGCTGAAGCACGCGCGCAGCATCGCCGCCAGCTCCAGCTCCTGCATAATTGCGCGCGGGCCGGGGTTGCCGCCACGTGGGTACTGCGCCAGCAGCTCAGTCGCGTTGAGCGAAAGGGTTTTGAGCCGCGCTAACTGCGCGTCGAGCGCCGAGTCGTCGATCTGCTCGGGCGCAAGCTGCTGCTCGATCAGCGCATCCCAGCCAAGCTGCGCCGCGCGCGCCAGGTCGCCGGGGCGCGGGCCGTAGGTAATGCGGCTGAGCAGGTGCGCCAGCGCGGGTGCTTCTGCGGAAGTTGCCCATGTTGCCGGGTTCGCCAGCGCCGCGCCAGCCGAAGGGGTAGCCCGCCCGCACGCGCCCAGCCAGGCCGGCAGCGCAAGGTATGCGGCGGCCATGCCCGAGGTGCGCAGAAATTGCCGTCGGTTCATGTTCATATGTCGTTCCTCCCAAATCGCTGATGTCAGCGTAGCGCGCGGCTGTGAAGATGCTGTGAACGGCGTATGCGCATTGCGCGAAGACGCCCGAATTCGCAATTTCGGCCCCGCTGCGACCCAGCGGCACGAAAAAGCGTATATACTAGGGTGAGAACAACCGACGTCAGTCTCACCCTTTCTCTCTTGGCCAGCGCGCCACGCACGCCGGCCACCGTTTCCGCGACTGAAGGTAGGTGATCATCGATGAATACACTCCTGTTTCGCTGGCGACATGGGGGGCACCGGCTGATACTCGGCTTTGTGCTGCTGCTTGCCGCCCTGCCCTTCGCCGCGCCCGCCGCCGCGCAATCCAAATCCGTCACGGTCGAAAGCCGCAACGGCGACGCGACGATCCTGCCCAACGGCGATGTCCAGATGATCGAAACGTGGCAGACGCGCTTCGACGGTGGGCCGTTCCGCTTCGCCTTTCGCGACATCCCGCTCAACCGGGTGGAAGACATTACCGGCTGGGGCGTGAGCGAAAATGGGCAGCAGTACCGCCAGGCCAGCGGCGAAAGCCCGAACACCTTCACGCTCGACAACACCGGCAGCTCGAAAAAAATCACCTGGTATTTCCCCGCCACCACCAACCAGACCCGCACCTTTACGCTGCGCTACACGCTCAAGGGCGCGCTGCGCATCTACGACGCGGGCGACCAGTTCTTCTGGAAGTTTATTGAGTCCGACCGTGGCTACACCATCAACCAGTCGCAGGTGACGGTACACCTGCCGCAGGGCGTCACCCCCAGCCAGATGAAGGTTTCGACCTACCGCAACACGAGCGAGGAAAGTGGGCACGCGCGCATCGACGAAGACGGCACGGCCGTGTTCGATGGGCGCTCGTTCAGTGGCGGCGCCGAGTGGGAAGTGCGTGTGCAGTTCCCGCATGGCGTGGTGAGCGCTGCCAAGCCAAGCTGGCAGGCTGCCGACGACGCAGCGATTGCGGCAGAAGAAGCGCGCAAGGCCAGGCAGCCCTTCTACAGCCTGATTGTGCTGGTGAGCTCGATGCTGCTTGGGCTGGGCGGCTTTGGCGGCCTGTACCTGATGTGGTACCGGCGCGGGCGCGACGTGCCAAGCGGCGTGGTGGCCGAGTTCTACCCCACCCCGCCCGATGATGTGCCGCCCGGCGTCGTTGGGACGCTGATCGACGAGCGCGCCGACATGAAAGATATTGTCGCGACGCTGGTGGACCTGGCGCGGCGCGGCTACCTGCAGATCTCGGAAGAAACCAAGCAGGGCTTTATTGGCAGCTCGCGCGACTTCACCTTTGTGCGCGGCAACGCCGACCTGCGGGAGCTGCGCCCCTACGAGCGCACACTGTTCGAAAAAATCTTTGGCAGCTCGCGCGACCAGCGCACGCTCGACAGCCTGCGCAACGAGTTCTACACCACCATTCCCACGCTGAAAAAGCAGATGTACGAAGAGGTGGTGAAGCAGGGCTACTTCGACGAAAACCCCAACAGTGTGCGCAACCGCTACACCCTTTTTGCTGTGCTGTTTCTGGTGGTGGCTGTGCTGGCGGGCTGCTTCGGCACATCGCTGGTGGCCCTCTACACGCCGCTGGCACCGCTGCTGGGCTTTGTGCTGATCGCGCTGGCGGTGGGCTTCCTGATCCTCAGCCGCGCCATGCCGCGCAAATCGGCGCAGGGCGCGACATCGGCCGCCAAGTGGCAGGCCTTCCGCCGCTACCTCGAGCGCATTGATAAATACACCAATGTCGCCGAAGCCAAAGACCAGTTCGAGCGCTACCTGCCCTACGCCGTGGCCTTTGGCCTGGAGCGCAGCTGGGTGCAGCGCTTCGAGCAGGTGAACACGCCCGCGCCGACGTGGTATTACCCCTACGGCTATGGCTACGGCTACCCGCACAGCCAAACCCATCACGGCCGCGACACCACTGGCACGCCGGCTGGCCAGGGCGGCCAGGGCGGCGGCATGCCCTCGCTCGACCAGATGGCGGGCGGCGCATTCAGCGGCCTGAACGCGATGAGCTCGGGCTTTTTCGACATGCTCAACTCGACCTCGTCGATCTTTACCAGCGCGCCATCCAGCTCGGGCAGCGGCGGCAGCGGCGGATGGAGCGGCGGCGGTGGTGGCGGCGGCGGCGGCGGTGGTGGCGGTTCGAGCGGTTTCGGTTAGGCGTACCAGCCAAAGCTGGCGATATACCACTTTTCTGACTTGCTGACAAAGGAAATAAACGCATGAGTGGAAGCGGGAAAACCGTCGGCATGATCCTGATGGGAGCCGGCGTGGTAATCTTCCTGATTGTCACCCTGTTTGTTGGCTCGGGGCTGACCTCGGGGCAAACCGGTGGCTCGGGCGCGATCCTGGGTATTGGCCTGTTTGGCGTGCTGCCGCTGCTGATCCTGGGCGGGCTGGGCGGTTACCTGTTCACGCAGGGCAAGCGCGAAGAGGTGGAACTGGCCGGCGTGCGCAAGAAAGAGCGCCTGCTTGGCCTGATTCAGGCGCAGGGCAAGGCCCAGCTCAACAGCATCATTGTCGAGCTGAAAATGACGCGCGATGAAGTCAAGCAGGACATCTACGAGCTGGTGCAACAGGGCCTTTTCACCGGCTATATCGACTGGAGCACCAATACTTTTTATTCCAAGGATGCCGCGCAGGTGGGCAGTAATAAATGCCCGAACTGCGGCGGCGTGCGCGAGCTGGTGGGGCAGGGCATTGTGAAATGCCAGTACTGCGGCGCGGAGCTGTTCATCCCGCCCGGCGCGCCGCAAACCACGGCCACGCCCACGCCGCCGCCCGCCAGCCCGCCGGCCGCGCAGGCGTAGTTTTCACCACGGAGGCGCGGAGGCACGGAGACAGGAGACAAGGAGAAAGGGAGACACAAAGCACTGCAAGCCCTTTGCGGACTCTGCGTTCTTGGCGGTTCATTCCGCGTCCTGTTGCAGCGAGGCGTATGCGATACGCCCCGGCTGAGAAACCCGCAACTTATTAAGGAGGATTGAATGGCGCGAATTATTGATGTCATCGAGTTTGTCGACGAGACCGGGCGCGAAATCATTCACCGCGAGCCCGAGGGCGAGGCATTCGACATTCGCTTTGGCTCGCAGCTGATTGTGCGGCCAAGCCAGGTCGCGATCTTCTTCCGCGATGGCCAAGCACTCGACTCATTCGGGCCGGGCCGGCACACGCTCACCACCGCCAACTTGCCCATCCTGTCGGGCCTGATTGGCATGGCCACTGGCGGGCGCACGCCCTTCCCGGCCGAGGTGGTGTTTGTCAACATGCGCCAGTTTATCGACCAGAAGTGGGGCACGCCCGAACCCATCACCGTGCGCGATTCGACCTTTGGCATGATCCGGCTGCGCGCGTTCGGCACCTACGCCTTCCAGGTGAAAGAGCCAATGCAGTTTGTCAACCAGATCGCCGGCCAGCAGGGCATTTTCACCACTGGCGAGCTGGAAAACTACCTGCGCAGCTTTATCATCCAGCGCTTCACCGACGTGCTGGGCGAGCAGCAGCGCAGCCTGCTCGACATGGCCGGCCAGTTCAGCGAGCTGAGCACCAGCGCCAAGGCGCAGCTGGCCGACGACTTCGCCGCCGTGGGCCTGACGCTGGCCGCGCTGTATGTTGGCTCGATCTCGCCCACCGAGGACACCGCCAAGGCGATCGACGAGCGCGCCTCGATGGGCGCAATTGGCGATATGGACGCCTACATGAAGTTCAAGGCCGCGCGCGCAATGGGCGATGCCGCCGCCAACCCCGGCGGCGCGGCCGGCACTGGCGTGGGCCTGGGCGCGGGCGTGGGCCTTGGCACCGCAATGGCTGGCGCGCTCGGCCAGGCCATGCAGCAGCCCGCGCGCCCGGCAGCCCCGCCCGAGGCGGCCCCGGCTGCGGCGGCGGCCAGCGCCGGCCCGCTCACGCGCGCGCAGGTGCAGGACGCGATTGACGCGCTGGATATGCGCTTCTCCAAGGGCGAAATCAGCGAAGACACCTACAACCGCATGAGCAAAAAGTGGGAAGATCGCCTGAAGGAGCTGGGCGGGTAAAACCGGCCACTTTTCCCAGAGCCATACGTTGGAATGGGAAACGGCATTTATCCGCAGATTACACAGATTACACAGATATGAGGTTTCTAATCTGCGTCATCTGCGTAATCTGTGGATAGATTGCAGGCTTTTGACGTAGCTCTGCATTTCTTTTGCCCCAAACGCGAAGAGCACCGAGATACAGTATAATCTCGGTGCTCTCGTTTTCTGCCGGGTGAGCGCGTATGGCCCCAACCGACTTCGCCTACACCAAAGAGCGGCACGCCGCCGCCTGGACCGATGCCTACGTCTTTCACCAGCTCATCCCCTACATTGGCAACAAGCGCAAGCTGCTGGGCCTGATCGGTCGCGCAATCGAGCTGGCTGGCGCGCCGCCCGGCGGCACCTTTGCCGACCTGTTTGCGGGCAGCGGCGTGGTGGCGCGCATGGCCAAGCAGCTTGGTTTCCGCGTGCTGGCAAACGATTGGGAGCCTTATGCCTGTGCGATCAACCAGTGCTATGTGGAAAGCAACGCGCCACCGCCCTTTCGCGCGCTGGGCGGCTATCAGGCCGCGATTGCGCAGCTCAACGCCCTGCCGCCGCGCATCGACTGGGTGACGCGCCACCTCTGCCCCGCCGACGACGAACAGTTCGACACCAGCCGCGAGCGCATGTTCTTCACCCGGGCGAACGGCATGCGCCTGGATGCCATGCGCGCGCAGATCGCCGCCTGGGAAGCAGACGACCTGCTTGACGCAGCCGAGCGCGCCGCGCTGCTTGCGCCGTTGCTGTATAGCGCCTGCTATGCCAGCAACACCAGCGGCGTGTTCAAGGGTTTTCACGCGGGCTGGGGCGGGCAGACGCGCACCGCACTCTACCGCATCCTCGCGCCGGTCGAACTGCGGCCAGCGACGTTTCACGACAACTGCCTGCCGAACGCGGCGTTTCGCCAGGATGCGCTGGCGCTAGCCGGGGAGCTGGCGGCCGCCAGCCCGCTCGACATCGCCTACCTCGACCCGCCCTACAACCAGCACCCCTACGGCAGCAACTACCATGTGCTGAACTCGCTGGCGCTGTGGGATCGGCCAGCGCTGAGCGAACACATTGATGGGCGCAACAAAGCCGCCATCCGCGCCGACTGGCGCACCGAGCGGCGCAGCGCCTACAACTATCGCGGCGAAGCCGAGCGCGCCTATGCCGCACTGCTCGAAACGCTCGACGCACGCGCCATCCTCACCAGCTACAGCACCGACGGCATGATCCCGCTGGAGCGCATGCTGGAGCTGAATATCGCGCGCGGGCACACGCAACTGGTGCAGCGCGAGTACAAGCGCTACCGCGTGAGCAGTCAGCGCTTCTCGCGCAAGCCGCTGAACATCGAGTTTGTGCTGATTACTGACACAACGCGAACGCACGCCGGCCCCAGCGCCGAAGCCCTGGGCGCACAACTACGCCACGCCGAGCACACCGCCCTGGCCGGCCACCGCGAAACGCTCGCCAGTGAAGATTGACTACGAAGATACAAGGCAATGGGCAGTAGGCAGTTTGCAGTAGCCAGCAACGTTCCAACCTGCAACCATGCATTTGGCGGTAACCTGCAATTTGCAAACGTGGAACCTGCAAACCTGCCACTCCAAACCTCCGCGTCTCTGTGCCTCCGTGGTAAACTTCCCGCTACGCCCCCGCGCGCTCGCGCAGCCGCCGCTCGAGGATCTGCTCGTCCTTCATGCCATGCAGGCGCAGGTAGAAACGCGCCGCGTCGAGCAGGGCGTCTTCGGGGATCAGGCCGATCAGCTCGCTTTCGGCCACCAGCACGCCATAGGCGGCCGCCTCGCGCGCCACCATCTCCACCACGCGATGCACGGGCGTGGTGCGAAAATCGACCAGGTTCATCGACACCTGGGCGCGGCCTTCCACCAGCATGCCCAGCGCGCGCACGCCCCGCAGCCCGCCCGACGAGCCACGAATCGCCTTGGCGATGCGCTTGGCGACATCGACATCGGCGGTGTTGAGGTAGACGTTATAGGCGATCAGTGGCTGGCGCGCGCCCACGACCGTTGCGCCGGCCGTGCCCAGCCGCGCCGGGCCAAAATCAGGCGCGCGCGCCGGGTCGGTGCCAATGGCGTCGCGCAAGCCCTCGTACTCGCCCTTGCGCAAATTCGGCAGCGCGGCGCGCTCGGGGCGGGTGGCGGCGGCTTCGTACAGGTAGACCGGGATGCCAAGCTCGTCGCCAATGCGCTGACCAACCGAGCGCGCCAGCGCCACGCACTGCTCCAGCGTTGCGCCGCCAAGCGGCACAAACGGCAGCACATCGGTTGCGCCAACGCGCGGGTGCTGCCCGCTGTGCTGCGTCATGTCGATCAGCTCGGCGGCGCGGCGCACCGCCTGGAAGGCCGCCTCAGCCACTGCGTCGGCCGGCCCGGCAAAGGTGATCACGCTGCGATTATGATCGGCGTCCGACGTCTGGTCGAGCAGGGTTGCGCCCGGCACCGCCGCTACTGCCGCCGCAATCGCCTCCACGACCTCGGGGCGGCGTCCTTCGCTGAAGTTGGGAATACATTCGATCATGGGGTGCTCCTCAATTCTTTGGTATTTGCCTGGCGACATATGCGCCGCCTCGTTCGCGGCCTGGAGCTATAGCCTTTGGCAGAGCGGTACTTTACGATTAAGGTGTGCCGATTTTGGCGCTCCGCGCCAAAATCGGCACACAAAAAAGAAGTGAGTACCTTGCTGCCGCAGGCAAAAAGCACGGCGTTCGCGCATGAAATTACACAAATGCGTACGTCAGTAATGAATGGAACAAGCGCGCAGCCATTTTACCGCACAACTGTGAGGTCAGCGATAGGCAGGGGCGTGGTGCCATCGCGGAAGGGGAGCGGCTGGCCGCGCTGGTCGCGCAGCTCGACGGTGAGGGCGGCAGGGCCGGCGGGCGCGTCAGCAGGCAGGGTAAACGCGAAGTTATGCTCGGAGATTTCGCCTTCCTGCCAGGTGTGCGTGCCGTGCTCGGGCGCGCCCAGGGCGAGAGTTTGCTCGGCCAGCACGTGGCCCTGCGGATCGGCCAGCCGCACATGGGCGCTCATGTCGCCCTCGATTTTCTGAAGGCTTTGCCACACCAGCGCCAGCTCGAAACGCTCGCCGGGGCGCAGCTGTGTGCGCGGAAGGGTGTAGCCGCGCAGGCGCAATGCGCCACTGGCCAGCGGGGCATCGCGCACGGTGGCCGGGGTTGGCAGCGGCACCATTTCGAATTCAATTCCTTCGGTGGCTGGCTTGCGCACCGTGCCGTTCACCAGCTGCCAGGCCGCGATTTTGGTGCTGTAGACCACGCGCGCGTCGTTGGCGAGCAGCAGCGAAAGCTGGTAGCTGCCATCCTGGGGTGGCGGCGGCGCGCCAAAGATGTCGCGTGGCTGGCCACGCGCGCTGAGGCTAGCCTGAATGGCAGCCATGTCGAGATCGAGCCGCAACGCCTCGCCGCCGTTCGGGAAAAACACCCACTGGCCGGCCTCGCGCCAGTCGCCGCCTTCGGGCGGGCGAAAACCAAGCGCGAGCACGGCGGTGAGCTTTTGCGGCAGGTCGCCGGGTAGCTGCGCCGTGCGCACGCGCACATCGAATGCCGCCTGGGAAGGGCTTGCGCCCGGCTGCGCAGCCACCTGCGCAAACACGTCGTCGCGCGACTCCGCGCCGCCCGCGCAAGCGATGGGCACACACAGCTCGCCCCACCACAGGAACACGGGCGCGCCATCCAGCACGCGCAGCTCGACCTGGCCGGGCAACGGCTGCGGCGCGCTAGTGACTTGCGCCAGCCCGCCCGGCAGCTCGAAACGCTCGCTCGCGCCCGCGCCGCGCAGCTCCAGCGTGGCAGGGCCGAAGCTCGCCGCCGCCAGCACCAGCCGCGCCGGGTCGCTGGGCGTGGCGTCGGGGGCGCGCTCGCCGGGCAGCGCAATGCGGCTGCCCACGCGCAGCACGAGCGGCTCGCCCGGCGCGACTTTGGCGTAGCTGCCGTTGCCACCAAACACGCGATGGTACTGCACGCCCGGCGCGCGGCCATACAGACGCATGTCGGCCCCGGCCCAGCGCAGGTCGGCCGGGCGGTAGCCGTAATCGCCGGGCGCGGCCTCCTCGGGCAAGAGCGCCATCTCGGGCGGCGGGTCGTTGTCGACCGTGTCGATGCGGTTGTAGCCGGTCGGGTAGCGGCCCGACAGCGGGTGGCCAAGCAGAGCGTAGCTGATCAGGCTGTTGAACACGACCGGGTGGCGCGGCGGCGGCACCACCAGCACGCTCGCTGCGGGCGGCACTTCGGCGCGCAGCTCAAGTGCATCGGCCTCATCGAGCGACCAGAGCTGCGGCCCGGCGGCGGTGTAGCGCGCCTCGACGGCCCGCACGGTGGCAATATTCAGCGCCAGAACCAGGCCAATTGCTGCGACAGCCACGGCCCGCACGCCCCAGCCGGCCAGCCGCCAGCGCGCACCCATGCGCCACAGGGCAGCCGCGCCCGCGCCCAGCAGCAGCGCCAGCAGCGGCGCGGCAAAAGTCGCGCCCTTGTAGAAACCGTAGTAGTAGCCGGTTGCGGCGGTATAGCCCTGGTAGGCTGCCGCGCCCAGCAGGAGCGCGAACAGGAGCAGTGCGCGCCGCCCAACGACAGCCGCCAGCCCAAGCGCGGCGCATGCCACCAGCGCCAGCAGCACCAGCCGCGCATCAGCAGAAAGCGCCTCACGATTGAAGGTCGCGTTTAGGCCAAGCACATCGGCCGCGCCCACGAATTCGTTCACCTGAAAGCCATTGACGCCCTCGGCCATTTCTTGCAGAAAGCCCGACTTCAGGAAGAAATATGCCTGCGCCGCGCCGCTGAGCAGAAAAGACAGTCCGCCCAACGCCAGGCCGCGCCGGAGCACAGGCCGCCAGCCAGGGCCGCGCACAAGCAACCACAGCGCAGCGGGCGCGAAAAACAGGACATAGGCGCTCATGGCGGGGTAATAGCCAGTCGCCAAGCCGGCGGTGAGCAGCGCGCCAGCCAGCACAGCGCGCCAGCCGCCCGCTCGCAGCGCCACCACACTCGCGCCCAGCGCGGCCGGCAGCAACGGCAGCGCCATCAGGTGGTTCGAAAAGCCGTTGTACGCCACCCACAGCGGCAGCCAGCCCAGCGCGGCCAGCGCCGCGCCCAGCAGCGCCGCCAGGCGCGGCAGCCCGAGCGCCCGCCCGAGCGCGTAGACGGCGGGCGGGACGAGCGCCAGCACGAACGCCATCATGCCAGCGTAGCTGCGCGCCGGGTCTGCACCCGCAAGGCTGCTTGCCAGCGCATGGAGATAGGAAAAGGCGTGAATGCGGCCCGACACTGGCGGCGTGGAGATGATCGTCACCAGCGGGTTGCGGCCAATCGCGCCGAGGTCGCGCTGCGAGGCTAGCTGAAGCGCGCGGCCAAGCGGCACATAAAACTCGGCAGCATCCCAGTTCACGCCAATCGGCAGCGCAACGCCCCAGCGCCAGGGCGGCAAGATCGCCAGCGCAAAGGCCGCCCCGCCCAGCGCCCACACCGCCGCTGTGAGCAAGGCAGTATGCTGCTTTTCGGCTCTCGGCTCCTGCGTATGCGATACGCCTTTTCTTGGCTCTGCGGCTCTGTGGTTTTGGTCTGGGCGTATAGCAATACGCCCTTCTATGCGGTTCTTCCCCCAGAGCAACAGCCACAGGTTCAGCGGCAGCGCCAGCGCGGCCAGGCCTAACGCTATCTGGAGGGGTCGCAGCGCAGTTGTGGTGGTGAGCGCGGCGCAGACGTTCAGCAGCAGCGCCAGCCCAAGCAGCGGCACAACCAGCCAGCGCTCACCGCGCAACTCGGCCGGCAGCGCCAGCCGGGCCAGCGGGTAGCCCAGGAAACAACACAGCAGCAGCGCTACGAATGGTGGAAGCAGCAGATCGTGCGTCACTCGGCCTCAAACGCCAGAATATCAACGCGCGAACGGGCCACCTCAATCCAGTCGCCGGGCTCGATCTGCGGCTTGCCAATCACTTCGGCCAGGTTGGCGGCTGTGAGGCTGGTGCGCACTCCAAGTACGCCAGCGCCAATGTCGAGCAGCAGTTCGGTATACAGCGCCTCATAGGGCAAATGCTCGCGCTCGGCCTCCCACGAGGGCACCGCCAGCACGCGGCCATAGGCGGTCGGCACGGTGCTGGCGCGACCGGGCGCAATGCCATCCTCGGGCACCAGCCCCTGTCGTGCCTCGCCAGTTTGCAGCCGCACTTTGCTGAGCAGAAAGACCAGCTTGGCGCTGCCCGATCGCCCTTCCAGCGCCGCATCCACGCGGTGATGCCGATCGACCACGCCAATCGGTGCTTCGATGCCTGCCACGCGCAGCACGATCAGCGGCAGGTAGCGCCGGCCATCGGGGTGGAGCTGGCCGGGCACAAAACGTTCGAATACGCACGGCAGATTGAGTTGCTCACTATTAGGGAAACGCATTGCGTTGCTTTCTGTTGGCTTGTTTCGCGCGCATTGTAGCCCACTGGCGGGGCTGGCGTCAACGCCATTTTCGCGGGGCGTGTTGCGTTTCCTTTTGTCGGGGCGCTTCGCCCCCGTGCCCTCCGCCGGGCCGCGTATCGAAGGGTGCGTGGGCGTCACTTTCCTTTTTACGGGGCGCTTCGCCCCCGTGCCCTCCTTCGACAAGCTCAGGACAGGCCGATTAGGAAAACCCTTGCCGGTTTTCCTAAAACCTTTCCGGCAAAGGGCGCCAGTGTCGCATGCAAATCTCGTTGTCATGCCCTGCGGCGATGGTAAAAGCAAGCGCTGAATTGATAGCAGATGTCGAAGGGCGGCAGAACAAAGGCAGGAAAGTTTAACGCTGTTGAAGCTGCTCACACTAAATGCAAGGATTAGAACGCAATCCGGGTATCATTGTGTGCGGCGAGTTGAGAGAGCAGCGCCGTCTGTAGCTTAGCGTTCTGCACCACTGCGCCGGCCAGCAGCTCGCTGACGACAACTAAACCTTTAGTCTTCTGATTTACATACACGTGTGTCTTGATTATAAAAGATCTGTACAAAATATGCCGTCGCCCTTTTCGATAATGCTCGTTGTAGCTGCGGATTGTTTCGGTATTCATTCTCTGTTGCCAGATCAATATGGTGTAGCCCTATAGAGAACAATTCGTAATTATTCGAATACTGATCATAGATCAATTCGCTCTGTGTTAATTGCCACGGTTTGTGCACATTTCCCTTGTAATATTCTACAACTCTATCCCACGAATCATTCGCAGTGAAATATTGTCGTATGCCCGCAGATCTACACTGTCTGTAGCCATTAAGAGTTGTATCCACTAATTCCGATCCAGGTGGAATAGGCAGACTTGCCGCAATTCGGCGAGGATATGCAGTGCGGTCATAATCTTGATAGAGCCACCACAGACCATAGGCCAGCAGTAGTGCAAGCAGCGCAAACCAGATCGGATGGTTGCGAATAAAGCGTGGCATAGCGTTCGGTCTTTCTGATGTGGCTGCGCGCCCGGTGCTTATGAGCGCCGGGCGCGCAAGCTGTAGCGTGTTACTGGGTCGTCACAATCAGCTGCGGGCGGTTATCAGTTGTAGAAGCTTCGCGCGAGGCGTAGCATACCGTGTTGGTGTTCGTGTCCGGCAGCGTGATTGCGTAAATTATCAATCTTCTGATTTACAGATGCCAGAATAAGCTCGGGTATCTTGTTTGTAGTCGACTAGTACTGAATAGGCAGTTTTCCCTTTCATCAGAGATTGCTTTAGTAACGGATTATTTGGAAATTCTTCCTGTGATAGATCAATACGATGAACCACCAAGTAAATCTGCTCATAAGCACTTGGATATTTATAAAACGAAAGTTCACCCCCAGCTGGCTGCCAGTTACTTTGAAGTTGTTTTACATAATAGGATGATATCGTATCCCAAGATTTATCGGTAGTAAAATACTGAATTATATTTGAAGATTTACATCTATCAATATATATTATTTGGGAATCAACTAAAATTACATCACTAGGAATAGAAAGATTATTTGCTACTTCCTGTGAGTAATTACGCGCTTCCATATTTAGAACAATACGAAAGAGGCCATAAGCCACCAAAAGCATTATTATAATGATCAACATACGATATTTGTGTAAATAAGAGCTCATAGCTTTTCTCCAAATCGATAAATATGCTCTGCTCTCTAGCGTAGAGAGCAGAGCACAGTATTATGAATGTTATTGGGTCGTCACAATCAGCTGCGGGCGGTTATCGGTTGTAGAGGCTTCGCGCGAGGCATATCCCAATGTGTTGGTATTCGTATCCGGCAGCGTGATTGCAAAGCTGTAGCTGCCATTGCCAGTAATTGCCGAACTTACATCGACTTCGTAGCTCAGGTTGAGCGTCACCGCTCCAAGTGTCGCCAGCAATGGCCCGTCAATCGCAGGCTTATTGTTCCAAGTAATATTCTCAGCCCAGCTGGTATTGCTCACACTGTTGAAGCTGCCCCCGCTGGTCGAGTCGTTCGTGACATACAGACAAATTTTAGTCTTCTGACCGACATAATCGTAAATCTTGATTATAGGCAATCTGGATTAAATAAGGAGTTACTCCTCCTAACAATTTCTGCCTTAACTGTGGCTCTTGCTCATATTCCTCCGCCATAGTTATATCAATTTGATGTAACTGAATAGAAGCCCTTGAATATACCGCTGGAAACTGTTCAAATATCTGCCCGCTCCCTCTCATTTGCCAAGGTTCTTGTAAATGCGCGTTATAAAAGTCAACGATCGTATTCCAGGTTTCATTCGTCGTGAAATACTGGACTGCACTAGACGATTTACATTTTCTACTGTAGTTTGAGGCCGTGTAAACAACTTCTACATCAGGCGGAATAGGAAGGATTGCTGCAACCTGCTGCGGGTAGGCACGCAATTCATAATCTTGATAGAGCCACCACAGACCACAGACCAGCAGTAGTGCAAGCAGCGCAAACCAGATCGGATGGTTGCGAATAAAGCGTGGCATAGCGTTCGGTCTTTCTGATGTGGCTGCGCGCCCAGTGCGTATGAGCGCCGGGCGCGCAAGCTGTAGCGTGTTACTGGGTCGTCACAATCAGCCACGCGCCGCGGGCAACGCCTCCTCAGCCACATCTGGCCGTTTCGCCAGTGCATCGCGCAAATCTTCCACGAAATCGCGCGGGCGCGCCGGGCTGATGATCAGCGGCGTGCGGTCGCGGCGGGCCAGCGCCACCAGGCGCTCGCGGTTGGTGGCCACAAAAAACACCGCGCCATACTGCTCCAGCCGAAACGGCCCCTGGTAGCCAAACACGCCCGCGTTAAACGAGCGCCGCAGCCCGAAGCGCGGCATGTCTGCCAGGCCCGCCGCCGTCGAGACGCCCGCGATCTGCTCGAACGGCACCGGCATCGCCCGCGCCCAGCGCCGCTTGATTAGCACGCGCTTCTCTTCAATGATATAGGCGGTCGGCTGCACCGCGTAGTTCAGCAGCAGCCACACCACCAGCGCCAGCGCCACCGCCATCGTGGTGACCACACCCGTCACGGCCACGCCACTCAGCAGCATGCCGCTCAGGTACAGAAATAGTGCCGGCAGCGTCAGCACGCCCCCCAGCATGGCAATCCCGCTGGTGATCTGCTCGGCATAGGAGTCGAGCGGCGCGGCGTCGAAACGTGTTGGTGTCATCAGTTCTCCCTGTCTGCAAACCGCCGCAGCAATAGCTTCGCATATCTGTATGAAGAAACCATTAGCGCCCGGCGCGCGTCGCCTGCGCAGCCCGGCAGCGCGCATGATACCACGACCCGCCGAACGGTTCGCAGCGTGGTAAGGTAGCTGCTACGCATCGCAACGCTGAATAATCTGTTATCAAACTGTTATCCGAGGCTCCCTGCGGCGGCTTGTGCATTCCAATGCCCTGTGCTATAAAAAAGCGTATCGCGAGGAGAAGGTATGCTAGCTGAACAATCGCCCATGTCGCGCCCCGCCGAGCTGCTCGACCAGCCGATGTTCCGCATCTGGCTGCCGGCGCTGCTGATGACCACGGCGCTGCTTTTCACGCTTGGTTTCCCTGCCGAGACATTCAGCCAGCTCCGCCCTGCCGCAGTGCTGCTGCTGCTGATCGGCATCGGCCAGCGGCTTTCGGTTCAGCTCGAAGACGGCAGCGCGCTCACTCCCACGCCAGCGCTGCTGGTTGCCGGCCTCACGATGGTAAGCTGGCCGCTCCTGCTGCTGGCTGCGCTGCTCGGCTCCCTCTCCGCCCTGATTTACCGCCGCCGCGCCGTTGAGCAAATTTTTGTCGAGGCGGGCGGCCACTGCCTGATCGTTGGCATGTCGGTGCCGGTGTACTACGCCACCGAGCGCTTTGGCCTGCTGCCCTACAGTTCGCCGCTTGGGCTGTTTGGCCTGCTGATCATTGGCCTGATCGCCTACTCCGTCAAGCTCATTATTGGCGTCGATGGCGACCAGAGTATTTCGCGCTGGCGCAGGTTGCGCCGCCGCCTCACGGCGGTGCGCTGGTATGGCCTGGCAATCGTGCCGCTTGGTGGCCTGATCGGCGCGCTGTGGACGCTCAACCCCTGGCTGTTCGGGTTGGCGCTCGCGCCGCTGGTGGTTGCTCAGCATCTGTTCACAAGTGCCATTGCCTTGCGCCGCACCAGCGCCGATCTGGCGCAAATCGCCCAGCAGCGCGAGCTGCTGAACGCGCGCGTCGAGCGCTTGCAGGCGCTGGCAACCGCCATGCTCGGCACGCTCGACATTCAGCCCATGCTCGATCTGCTGTGCCAGCGGCTGGCCGCCCTGCTCGACGCGCCGGCTGGCTGGGTGCTGCTGTTCGACGAAAGCGCGCACCTTCAGCTCATGGCCTCGCACAATCTGGGCGGCGTCGCCCAGCCGCTTGAAGTCGATTCACAGGACTATGTCACGCTGCTCGAACGTGGCCGCGTGATGCTGGTGACCGACGAGCGCGCCCAGGCGCTGGTGCCGGGCGGCCAGCCGCATAATCGCCCCGAATGGCTGGCGGTGTTGTGCATCCCGCTCCTGGGCGAAAGCACCGGTCCAAACGGCACGCCGCCCGTGCTTGGCACGATCTGCCTGGCCTTCAACCGGCTGCGCGGGCTCGATGCCGACGAGCAGCGCGTGCTCAGCTCTTTCGCGCACCAGGCCGCCGTTTCCATCGAAAATGCGCGCCTGTTCGACCAGCTGCGCCGCAAGCAGGCCGAGCTGATCCAGTCTTCCAAGCTCGCCGCTGTCGGCACTTTTGCGGCTGGCATCGCCCACGAGTTCAACAACCTGCTTGGCAGCATGCTGGGCTACGCCGAGCTTGGCCGCCAGATCCGCGATGTCGAAGAAAAGGATCGCGCGCTGGAAGTGGTGACGCAGGCGTGCAAGCGCGGGCGCAGCATCACGCGCGGCCTGCTGACCTTTGCGCGCCGCCAGGAGCATCACCGCGCCATGGCCGACATCACCGACGCCGTGGTCGAGACGCTCACCCTGGTCGAGATCGACCTGACCAAGTCGCATATCAAGGTCGTGCGCCAGCTCGAACCAATCCCCCTCACCGTCTGCGATCTCGGCCAGCTCTCGCAGGTTGTGCTGAACCTGATCACCAACGCCCGCGACGCCATGAAACCCGCCGGCGGCACAATGACAGTTAGCCTGCGCGAGCGGCGCGACCAGATCGAGCTCAGCGTCAGCGACACCGGTTCGGGTATTGAGGACGAGATTCGCGACAAGATTTTCGAGCCGTTTATGACAACCAAAGGCGCACTCGGTGGCAGCCAGACGCCCGGCACCGGCCTGGGTCTTTCGGTCTCGTATGGCATTGTGCAGGATCACGGCGGAACCATCGATGTTGAAAGCGCGCCCGCTCAGGGCACGACCATGACGGTGCGCCTGCCCGTCGTCACCGCCGAAAACTTCGAGCGCGAGCTGGCCGTCGGCGCGTAGCTCCTCTCACAACTCGCCCACTTGTTCGCATGGCCCGATGCGGCTATAATAGCCGCGACCTCCGCCGCCGGCCACGCAGGCTGGCGAATAAGCAAACGGCCATGCCACAAACACAAACGATTTATTCCTGGAATGTGAATGGCGTGCGCGCCGTCGCCGGTCGCGGGCAGCTTGGCTGGCTCCACGAGCGCGGGGCCGACATTCTGGCCTTGCAGGAAACCAAAACCCACCCCGACAAACTCAGCGCCGCCCTGCACCGCCCCGACGGCTACCACAGCGAATGGTGTGCCGGCGATGTTGCGCACTACTGCGGCGTGGCAACCTTCTCGCGCCAGCAGCCGGTTGCCGTGGCGCGCGGCCTCGGCCACCCACTCTTCGACACCGAAGGGCGCGTGCTGGTCACGGCCTTTCCGCAGTTCACCCTGTACAACATCTATTTTCCCAGCGGCTCCAGCGGCCCCGAGCGTGTCGCGCACAAGCTGGCCTTTTACGCGCACTTTCTCGACGTCATTCGGCCGCGCCTGGCCGCTGGCGAGCGCATTGTGGTGCTGGGCGACGTGAATACCGCCTACGCGCCGCTCGATCTGGCCCGCTGGAAGGAAAATTCCAAAACATCGGGGTTTCTGCCCGAAGAGCGCGCCGCGCTGGGCGAGTTCTTCGCGGCCGGCCTGGTCGATAGCTTCCGCCACCACCGGCCCGACACCGCTGCGTATAGCTGGTGGTCGCAGCGCAGCGGCGCGCGCGAACGTAACATTGGCTGGCGGCTCGACTATATTTTTGTGTCGGAAAATCTGCGCGACGCCATTGTGGATGCGGCCATTCATCCCGACATTGTCGGCTCGGATCACTGCCCGGTGAGCGTCACGCTGCGCCTGCCCGACGAGCCGAGCTAGCCATGGCCGACGCGCTTGCCATGCAGCATAAAGTGTGCGTCGTCACTGGCGCAAGCTCCGGTCTGGGCCGGGCAATTGCCGCCGGGCTGGCCCGCCAGGGCGCAACCGTCGTGCTGGCCTGCCGCGACATGGCACGCGGCGCAGCGGCGCAGGCACACATCCAGGCCGCCAGCGGCAACCCCAACATCGAGCTGATGCAGCTCGACCTTGCAATGCAGGCGTCGGTGCACGCCTTTGCCGAGGAATACCGCGCCCGCCATAGCCGCCTGAACGTGCTGGTTCACAACGCTGGCGTGCTGGTCAGCCGCCGCACGCTCACGCCCGATGGCCTTGAGACGATGTTCGCCACCAATCATCTCGGGCCATTTCTGCTCACGCAGCTGCTGCTCGATTCCCTCAAGGCCGGCGCGCTTGCCCGCATCGTGACGGTCACCGGGCCAGCCAGCACCAGCCTGCACCTCGATAACCTGCAAAGCGAAGTGATGTTCCACACCGTCGACGCCTTTGCGGCCGCGCGCCTGTGCAGCCAGCTGTGCAGCCTTGAGCTGGCCCGCCAGCTCGACGGGCGCGGCGTGACGATCAACCTGATCAATCCTGGCCTGGTGCGCACCAATCTGCTGCGCGAAGCGCCCGCGCCGGTGCGCTGGGTCTGGCGGCTTGCTGCGGCCAGCCCCGAACGCGCTGCGCAGCCGGCCGTGCGCCTGGCAAGCTCGCGCGAGCTGGCTGGCGTCACCGGTCGCATATTCAAGCGCCGCCGCGAGATCGAGCCATTGCGGGCAGCGCGCGACCCCAATTTACGGCGCGCAGTGTGGGAAACCAGCATGCGGCTGGCCGGGCTGGAGTAGCGGGGAACAAAGATGCTGACGTATTTTGAAGACTACCGCGTCGGCAGCGAACATATCACCCCGGCGCGCACGGTCACCGACGCCGATGTGCGCGCCTTCGCTGCCCTCACCGGCGACCATCACCCGCTGCATCTGGACGACAGCTATGCGCGTGGCACAATCTTCGGGGCGCGTATCAGCCACGGCTTGTTAGGGCTGTCGCTTGTCAACGGCCTGGCTTATGGCAGCATCATCGATGAAACGTATGTCATGGCATTTCTGGCCATCGAATGGGCTTTTGCCGGCCCCATCCGCCTGGGCGACACGCTCCACGCCCGCATACACATCGCCGAGAGTCGCCCCACCAGCAAGCCCGACCGCGGCATTGTGCGCCAGGCGATTCAGCTCATCAACCAGCGCGCCGAAATCGTTCAGCAGGGCGATTTCACCTTTATGATCCGTCGCCGCCCGGCATAAGGCGCTTTATTCCTCAGCCGCAGGAGCCGTCGGCAAGGGCAGCACCGCGCCGCTCGCAAGCGCGCCCTCGCTCTGCTCGTTTGACGTGGGTGGAGGCGGCACCAGCAAAATCTTGTCGATCCGCCGGCCATCCATATCGACCACCTCAAGAATATACCCCTGCCATACCACCTGCGCGCCCGGTTTTGGAATTGCGCCCAGCAAAGCCAGCAGAAAGCCGGCTATTGTCTCAAAATCCTGGCTCGGTGCCAGCTCGGTTGGTTCAGGCAAGCCAAGCTGCGCCTGCAGCTCAACAAACGACATCAAGCCATCGACCAGGTAGCTGCCATCCTCGCGCCGCACCAGCGTCTGGCTCGCATCGTCATACTCATCGTCGATCTCGCCCACCACCGACTCAAGAATATCCTCAAGCGTGATCAGGCCCGCCACCTGGCCATACTCATCCAGCACGATCGCCAGGGCGCCGCGCTCCTGCCGCAGCTCCTGAAACACCGCCGCCGCGCGCTGGCTTTCCAGCACATAGCGCACCGGCCGCAGCAGTGCCGTGAGCGCCGGCGGGTCGGGCTGGCGCCAGCACGGCAGTAGATCCTTCACATACACCAGCCCGACAACTTGGTCCAGCGTCTCGCGGTACACCGGCACACGCGAATAGCCCGCTGCCGTAATCAGTGCCAGCGTCTCGTCAAACGGCAGATCATCCGCCACGGCTGTGATCTGCGTGCGTGGCGTCATCAGCGAGCGCACGCTTCGGTCAGTGAAGCTAAAGATGTTTGTGATGAGTTCCTGCTCGGCTGCATCGACGGTGCCTTCCGAAGCGCCTTCACGCACCAGCGCAATAATGTCATCTTCAGTCACAGGTGTTTCAGCGACATTATGGCGGCCCAGCAAGCGCAAAACTACTTCGGTGGAAAACGTCAGCAGGCTCACCACTGGCCCGGCCACGCGCGCCAGCATGCGCATGAATGGCGCCACCGTGCTTGAAACGCCCTCGGCGCTTTGCAGCGCGAGGCGCTTGGGCACTAGTTCGCCCAAAATCAGCGACAGGTAGCTAATCATCAGCACAACTAATACCAGCGCAATTGTGTTGGCATACGATGCGAGAAATGGCACAGCCTGAAGCTGCCCGGCCAGCACATCAGTCAGGCCCGCGCCGCCAAATACTGCCGCAAAGGTGCTGATCACCGTAATACCGACTTGAACTGTCGAAAGAAAATGGCTTGGATTCTCGGCCAGCGCCAGCGCGGCGGCAGCGCCACGCTTGCCAAGCTGTGCCTGCTGCTCAAGGCGGCCTTTGCGCGCCGACACAATCGCAATTTCAGATGCTGCAAAAAAGCCATTCGCCAAAATCAAAACAAGAATAATCAACACTTCCAGGAAAATGTTGCCCGTCATTCGCTCCCTCGTCACCGTCACATCAGCGCAGCACTCGCTGCCAGGGGCAATCGGCGGTGTATTCTGCGATGCCCGGCCCTCATCATACCAAAGATTTGCGCGTGGAATGATGAGAAACGGAAGAGCGGCTGTGCGCAGTGCACAACCGCTCTTCTATGATCAACTGTTTGCTATGCGGGAGTTAGCCCGTTACAGCGCGGCTGAGGCCGCCATACCAAACAGCACGATTACTCAAGGTAGGCCTGCAGGCGCGCACCCAGCGCCGGTGCCCGCAGGTGGCGCAGCGCTTCTGCCTCGATCTGGCGTGTGCGCTCGCGCGTGATGCCAAAAGTCACGCCGACTTCTTCCAGCGTTCGCCGCCGCCCATCCATCAGGCCATAGCGAAGCTGCAGAATGGCGCGCTCACGTTCGGGCAGTTCCATCAGCGCCTGGTTCAAATCCTGCTGCAGCATGCGCTGCGCTGCAATTTCCACTGGCGCGGAAGCTTCGTCATCGGCCAGATGATCGCTTAGCTGGCCTTCGCCCTCGTCGCCCAGCGGCTGCTCAAGCGAGATTGGCTGCACCGACGCCTGCAGCAAACGATCGACTTTGCGCACGCTAATACCCAGGGCTTCGGCGATCTCTTCTGGCGTGGGCGTGCGCTCAAGCACTTGCTCAAGCTGGCGCATCACGCGCCGTAGCTGCCCAATCGCGTCGCTCAGGTGCACCGGCAGGCGAATGATCCGGCCTTGCTCGGCAATCGCGCGCGATACTGCCTGGCGGATCCACCACGTCGCGTAGGTCGAAAAGCGATTGCCGCGTGTGTAGTCGAATTTCTCAACCGCGCGCATCAGGCCAATATTGCCTTCTTGCACCAGATCCATAAAGGAGAGCGGGCCGCCGTGATATTTTTTCGCGATGCTTACCACCAGCCGGAGGTTCGACTGGATCAAGCGACGGCGCGCTTCTTCACCGCGTACCACTGCGCGCTCATAGGCTACACGTTCGCACCACGGCAGGCAGCCTGCCTGGTGAAGCGCAGCGCGCGCCTCGGTACCGCTTAGAATATCCTGTGCGAGTGTTACTTCGTCTTCGGCTGTCAGCAGGTTTACCTGGCCAATTTCGCGCAGGTAGGTTTGCACAGAGTCTTCAACAGGTTCGGCATCGTGCTCAGTTTCTTCGATGCTCGTGTCGGCCACATCTTCGAGCCAGGGCAGCTCTGAGTCGGGGTTTAAATGATCGGGAGCGACAATATAATCTGGTGAGGTAACGATTTCGCTCATGTACATTCGCTCCATGGCAAACGCTTGGCGAGCTTGCCACTATCTGCTTCTGGCCTACTGTTCAGCGGCATAAAACGCAATCCGAGGCGGCATCATCGCAATGGATGGGCGCCTCGCGCCATCTGAACATGTATAGTACCGTCGCAGTGCAGGGAAAGTTGCGCGAAAACACACCAGACTAGAGTACTATCATCTCCTTCTTAGACTTGCCGGGCAAGCACAAAGTCACATATTTCGTGCAAGGCGCGCACGGCGCTTTCGTTACTGAATATGTTCAGATTCTCACGCGCGCGGCCAACAATACGCTTGGCTTCTTCCACTGCGCGGCTCGTGCCACCAACTGCAATTACCGCTTCAATCAGCTCAGGAACCTTGGCCGGGTCGGGCCGGGCGGTGCGGGCAAGCTCGCGCAGCAGGGGTTCGTCGCTTTGGGCAACGGCATAGATCAGTGGCAGAGTCAGTGTGCCTTCACGCAAATCGTTACCGGCTGGCTTGCCCAGGGTCGCTTCATCGCCCACAAAGTCAAGCACATCATCTATGATCTGGAAGGCCACGCCCAGATCGGCGCCAAAACGACCCATCGCGGCAACTTGCTCGGCCGTGCCGCCACCAACAGCCATGCCTGCTTTACAGGCAGCTTCGAACAGCGCGGCGGTTTTTGCGCCAGTTTTGTAAAAATATTGCTCCAGCGCCACGTCGATTGGCTCAAGCTGGGTGACTGGCCGCAGCTCGCCTTCAACCACCGTTTGCGCGGCATCCGCGTAGAAGCGAATGATCCGCGGGTCGGTTTCAGCAGCAAGTTCGCCAGCTGCCAGGGCGAAGAAATAATCGCCCAGCATCAGCGCAACATGCCGATCCCAGCGGGCATGCACGGTAACGCGCCCACGCCGGCGCAGCGTATGGTCGACCAGATCGTCGTGAACCAGCGAGGCGGCATGCAGCAGCTCGATTGCAACGGCAGGGCGGGCGGCGCGCTCCAGATCATAGTGGCCCAACCGCGCGGCCAGCAATACAAGCATGGCGCGCAGGCGTTTCCCACCTGCGGCAACGGTGTAGGCACCCGCTGCAGCAAGCGGCCGTGATTGCGAGGCGGTGCGCTCAAGCATTGTGTGTTCGACAAATGCCATGTCGTCGCCCAGCGCAGCCTGCTGAATTACATCCCCCAGGTTTGAGGGGGCCACACGCACAGATCGCTGCCCGACACTCACGGTCGGTAACGCACGCTGAAGCGTTGGGGTGGCCATAAAACAGTGCCTTTCTCGAAGCGGAGTGCGCGCCGTTTTGTGATAGATAACACTGTTAAATATATCACAATTTCGGCATCAGTCAAGCGAAGGTTCCGCATTGTACAGGATTTGAACGCGTTTTGTACACCCATATACTGGCTATGAATTTACGCAAAAATAGCCCCTGATATGGATAAAGCAGACTACGTACCACCAGCAATTCTCGGCATTGGCAAAGGCAATAATTCCATGGCACATTTTTTGCTTTGTGTGTTGAAGCAATCTGCCTATGCACAGGGTCGCAAAGCTACTCGCTCCTGGCCTTCAGCTGATCGCACTTCCATTTTTCACTCTGAAAAAAGAACATTGCAGGTCTACTATGAGCGACACGACCTCACTGAATGGTGCGTCCGGAAATGGATCTGGCGCAGTTCAGGCCGACCTCTGGCAGCGCATTACGCTGCGGCAGGTTGCGATTGGCACGGCAGTGGTTGCATTGGTAATCGCCGCGCTCGTGCTAATCGCCGCACTCCGCTATGTCTTTCTTATGTTGTTCCTGGGAATTGTGGTTGCAACAGCGCTGGCACCGCTCGTGGAGCGCTTGCGCAAGTGGGGGCTTTCGCAAAGTTTGGCGAGCTTAGTAGTGTTCAGCTTGCTGGTCGCCGTTGTGATTGGCATTCTTTCGGCACTCGTGCCATTTTTTATTGGTCAGGCCGTGCAGGCCATCACCGATTTGCCCCGCTCGTACGAGGGTTTTCGTGCAACGGTTGTGCAATCGAACTCGCGCTTTTTGCGCGGGCTGGGCGCGCAGTTGCCTGCAAATGCCTTTGCCTCGCTCTCGAATGACAGCGGCAGTATGATCAGCTCGCAAATTACCGCGCTTGTGCCAACCTTTGGCTCGGGGCTCCTTTTCTCGGTGCTGGTGCTTCTGCTGAGCTACTACTGGCTTTACTATCGCGCGCTCGCCATACAATCGGTTGCGCTGCTATTGCCGCTTAATAGCCGCGCCGGGGCTGTGGAAATTTGGAACGAGAGCGAGCAGAAAATCGGCGCGTTTGTGCGTGGCCTCGCCATTCTGAGCTTTGTGATTGGCGCATGCTCGGCAGTTGGCTACGTGGCAATTGGCTTGCCCTATGGCCTGACAATCGCAGTAATCGCGGGCATTCTCGAAGCGGTGCCTTATGTTGGGCCGATTATTACGCTGGTGCTGGCTGGCGTGGTGGGTCTGACAGTTTCGCAGGAAATGGCTTTATACGCGGTTGGCATTGCGATGATCATTCAGTTTCTCGAAAACACTATTATTGTGCCACGTGTGATGGACCAGGCGGTGGGCGTGAGCCCAGTGGTGACTTTGCTGGCACTGGCAGTGTTCAGCGACCTGTTTGGCCTGTTGGGCGCGCTGCTGGCAGTGCCGTTGGCTGCTGTCATTCAGGTCATGATTGATCATGCAATGAAGCGGCTGAATACGCCCAATGAACAAAATATTGGCGGGCGCGACCGGCTGGCGCTGCTACGTTACCAGACGCAGGATCTCGCTGGCGACTTGCGGGCGCGTTTCCGCAGCAAAACGGATGTCGACCCGGAAGAAGACGTTGTGGAAGAAGAGCTGGAAGCACTGCTCGTGGATCTCGACAACTTGCTTGCATCGGCACAGGAGCAACGCGCATGAAACGCCTCGCGCAAATTACAGTAACGATTGGCGCCACGCTGCTGGCAATTGGCTTGATGTGGGTATTTCAGCCCACGCTGGTATTGTTTGCCGGCTCGCTGGCCATTTCAGCGGCGCTGCGCCCGCTGGTACAGCAGCTCGAACGGCGTGGCATCAGGCGCGGTTATGCAATCTTAATCTGGTACTTGCTTATTCTCGCCGGCCTGGTGATTGGCTTCATGCTCTATTCCGTCGGCATCAGTGATGAGTTCTCGCGCGGCGCGGAAGATTTGCCGCGTGGCTACGCAGCACTGACGACTCTACTCCAGAATGGCACACCAGTGCAGCAAACTGTTGCCGCAAACCTGCCTTCGTTCGAGGAATTGCTGGCTGGGCTGGTGAATAGCAGTGGCGGTGTCACGGGCGTTGGCATTTCGCTGTTAAGCTTGTCGAGCAACCTGGTGAGCTTCCTGCTGTTTGCCTTTGCCGCGCTTAGCCTGGCATATTACTGGCTGATCGAGGTTGCGCACTTCGAGCGGCTTTGGCTTTCGCTGCTGCCGATCACCGCGCGGCAGCAGGCGCGCACGATCTGGCGCAATGCCGAGATCGCCGTGGGCGCGTATATTCGCTCGACTGTGATTGCGGTGGCGGTGGCTGCGCTGCTGCTGCTGGCGTTGTTTCGGGTCGTTCAGTTGCCGTTCGCCACATCGCTGGCGCTGGTTGGCGGCTTCAGTCAGTTTATTCCACGCCTGGGGCCAGTAACGTCGGTGCTGTTAGCCTTTACTGTGGCGCTGATTGCATTGCCACCATGGATGGCGCTGATTGTGCTGCTCATTGGGTTGTCGATCCAATATGCCACACACGTATTCGCTGAGCGGGCCATGCAGGCCGATGCCCTGAAGGTGAACGCTTTCCTACAGGTATTGCTGCTGCTGGCCCTCGCCCAACTTGGCGGCTTCTGGGCCATGATTTTTGCGCCGCCACTGGCCGCGCTCATTCAGGTGCTGTACGCGGGTATTTTGACCACCACAACGGCGGTGCAGCCGCAGCAGTCGGTGATCGATCTGCTGTGTGAGCGCCTGGAGCGCATAAAGGGGCTGCCAGAGGCTGAGCGCGTCGATCTGGTGAGCTCGATGCGGCGGAGCGACGACCTGCTGACCGAAGCGCGCACAGTACTGGGGAATAATTAGCAGTTCATGCTGACAGCAAGGCCGCCCGGCATTTTTGCGCCGGGCGGCCTTGCTGTTGGTTCTCTTATAGCGGCAGCACGCCCGCCTGAAAGCCACAGGCAGCCAGGAAATCCGCTGCTTCCTGCTCATCAAAGGCAGTTTGCAGCCGCGTGCAGCCACGCGCCCGCGCCAGCGCCGCCGCCGCATCTACTAACGCCCGACCCATCCCACTGCGGCGCTGCTCGGCGCGCACGGCCAGCTCGTCCAGCGTGGCATACCAGCCGCGCAGCGCCTGATGAAAGGCCAGCAGCGCCACGCCAGCAACTCGCCCATCCGCCTCAAGCACCAGCACCGGCTTGTCAGGATCGTCGAGCCGGTCGTGCAGCAACGCCTCAGCCGCCACCACGCCAGTCTCGTCCCAGCTGCGCCCGCCCAGCAGCAGATCGAGCGCGGCCGGCACATCGGCGCGGGTGGCGTAGCGCACATCCCCTTCGCCCGCCGCGCCCACCAGCTGCGCGCTAGTTTGCTGCTCGCGCCGCCAGCGGCTGATCGCCTGGACATGCGTGGGGAAGGCCATTGGCTCGGGCAGTGCATCGGGCGCGAATGTGCCGGCCTCGGTCGCGTCATCCGCTGCCACCAGCTCGCCACTCGTCGCCGTTGCAGCATAGATGATCAGCAGGCCAGTGCGCTCGCCCTCGCCAATTGAGTAGACTCCCAGCAGGTGATCGACGCGCACGAGCAGGCCGGTTTCTTCGTGGCACTCGCGTATGGCCGCATCTTCGGCGCTTTCGCCCAGCTCCATAAAGCCGGCCGGCAGCGCCCAGCAGCCTGCGCGCGGCTCGTAGCGCCGCCGCACCAGCACCAGCCTGCCTTCCAGCGCCACCACCACGCCCACTGCCGGCACCGGGTTGCGATACAGAATAAAGCCGCACGCCGGGCACACATCGCGCTCGCGATCGTCCACCACGCGCCGCTCCATTGCCGCGCCGCAGCGCGCGCAAAATACCGCCTGAGCCATCGTTCACCTCACTGTGACAGGATGTTCGAAATGCATCCTGCACCGCCCAATAATTTCTGCCAACTACGTTATTTCTTCGTGCCTTCGAGGTGTTGGCCTCTGCTTAAATCGCCTTCTGGCGCTCGCGCACGGTTTCCAGCCGTCCCAGGTGGCACGCCTCGCTCAGGCTGATCAGGTAGGGTAGGTCGTCGCCATACTCAATTACGCTGATGCTCGCATTCGTCACCCAGATGCGGTTGATGCGATCCATATTCATGCCCAGCGCATCGGCCACCAGAATTTTTACCACCACGTCGTGCGTCGAGATCAGAATGTTCTGGTTTTCGTAGGTACTGCACAGCCGGTCTTTGAAGTCGAGCACGCGCTTCAGAATATTGCTGAAACTTTCGCCGCCCGGCATCTGCGCGCGCGTCGGGTGCCAGCGCCACTCGTGCAGCCCGTCGCCGTAGCGCTCAATCACTTCTTCGGCCATCAGCCCTTCCCAGTCGCCGTGGTTGATCTCCAGCAGCGCCGGCTCGTGGGTCAGTGGCACGGTCGGGTGGTAGCGCGCAATCGCCTGGGCCGTGCGCGCGGCGCGCTGCAAGGGGCTGGAAAAAATCGCATCCAGTGGCTCGCGCTGCAGCCGGCCGGCCAGCGCCTCGGCCTGGCGCGCGCCAAGCTCCGAAAGCGGGGCATCTTGCTGGCCCTGATAGCGGCCAATCCGGTTCCATTCGCTTTCGCCGTGGCGAACAATAATCAGTCGCATGGTACACTCACACTCGGCGCGGGGCCGAAACTGCGGGCGCGCGGCCCGCCTGCGAATCGCCGGCGGTGGCACACAAGCAGCCACGGCACTGTGGCCCGCGGCATTATAGCCGAATTCGGCGCGCGCTCGGCCAGATGTTGCATATGTTGAAACAAGCCTTGCGGCACGCGAAATGCCGGTGTGCCATGCCCCGCCGATCTGCACAGGTCTGCGCGGCAGTGGTACACTAGATCAAAAGGGTCAAATAGTTGAGCCACAGAGTGCACAGAGGCCACTGAGTACGAATCTCGAACTTGGTGCTCTCCGTGTTCTCAGTGGCCAACTATTTCCGCACTTCGCTAGCCCCGCTCACGCGGCCATGCCGAGCCCGGCCGCACAGGCACAGAAAGAGGCACACTATGAGCCAAACTCAACGCGGCGAGCTCGTCGTTCTCCCCGATGCCGCCGCCGTCGCCGACGATGCCGCCCGCCGTTTCACGGCGCTGGCGGGGGCCGCCATTGCCGAGCGCGGACGCTTCACGGTTGCGCTGTCGGGCGGCAGCACGCCCCGCGCCATGTACCAGCGCCTGGCCGCGCCGCCTTTCAGCAGCGCAATTGATTGGGAGCGCGTGTTTGTGTACTGGGGCGACGAACGCATGGTGCCGCCCGACGACGCCGACAGCAGCTACCGCATGGCCCGCGATACCCTGCTGGAACACGTGCCAATTCCAGCCGCCAACATCGTCCCCGCGCCAACTGTGGGTGGCACTCCTGCCAATGCGGCCCGCGCCTACGCCGAAACGATGGTCGCGCAGTTCGGGCAGGATGTGCCGCAGTTCGATCTTATTCTGCTCGGCATTGGCCCCGATGGGCACACCGCATCACTCTTTCCGGGCCAGCCCGAGCCCAGCGCGCCCAGCGACGATCTCGTCGTCGCAGTGTACGACTCGCCCAAGCCGCCGCCCGACCGCATCTCTTTCACCTACCGCCTGATCAACGCCGCGCGCGCAATCATGTTTGTTGTCACCGGCGCCGACAAAGCCAGCGCGCTCGACGGCATTCTGCACGGCCCGCCCAACCGCGCGCATCTGCCTGCGCAGGGCGTGCAACCCACTGCTGGCAGCCTGGTCTGGCTGGTCGACCAGGCGGCGGCCACGCACTAGCGCAACAAAAAAGGTCAGACGCACGGTGCGCCTGACCTTTCTTCATTTCCAAAACCCTAATCGGGAAACAACTCGTCCATTTCTTCTTGCGCCTTTGCCGCCGAAACCTCGCGCCGGCCCACCGCCTGGTAAAATGCCGCGTCGTAGGCGCGTGTGCGAATCACCACCGGCATTGGCACCGCGTGGCCCAGCACCAGCGCCTGCTGGCGCGTGTCGAGGCTGGCCAGCACCGATTTCAGGCTGGAGCTGCCGCTCACGCCCGTGAACACCGCGTCGATGTCCTTCTCATCGTTCAGCAGCGCCGTCACGCGGCTGCCGATCTGGCTCATCACGTCGGCGTCAATCGACGAAGGGCGCTGATCGACCACCAGCAGCGTCACGCTATACTTGCGCAGCTCACGCGCAATTGTGCCAAAGATCGTCTGCTTGGCGGCGGCGGGGTTGAGGAACTTGTGCGCTTCCTCGATCGTGATCATCAGCTGGCGCGGCTTGTCGGCTGCATTTTTTGTGCGAATATACTGCTCGGTTTTTTCCACCCAGCGCCGCCGAATACGCCGCGTCAAGATGTTCGCCGTGAGCATATACGAAAGCGTATCGCTGTAGCGCCCGAATTCCAGCACTACGTGGCGGCCATTCGCCAGGTAATCGATCATTTTGTCGAGCATGCCAGCTGGCGCAGTTTCTTTCACAAAACCCTTGCGCGCCACCTGCTCAAGCTTGCGCTTCAGCGCGCTCAGCGCGCCCGCATGCCCACCCGACGTCTCGGCAAATTCGTTCAGCGTCTCGGCGTCCATCGCCAGCAAGGAGCGCAGCCAGCCCTCTTTGAAGCGATCCACCAGCAGGTAAGCCGATTCCGCCGCCGTCGATGTCAGGTTCAGCTCGTCTTGCAGCAGAATCACATCTTCGACCTCGATCTGGTCGAGCCCAATCACCACCTCGGCATCAATTGGCACATTGCGATTGCGCGAGGTCGCGGGGTCAAGCGAGTACACGAGCACCTCGCCGCCAAAGAGCTGGCGCAGGCCCTTCACAAAACCGCCCTGCTCGGAGGTGCTTTCCCAGCCATACTCGCTGTGCATGTCGAAAATCAGGTTGGCGGCCACCCGCGCCTTGATTGTGCCGCAGATCAGCAGGCGCGTCAGAAAGCTCTTGCCGGTGCCGCTCTTGCCAAACACACCATTCGAGCGTTCGACCAGTCGCTCAAGGTCGATACACACCGGCACGTCCATGTCGAGCGGGCGGCCAATCTCGAAATGGCGGCTGTCTTCCTGGCCAAACACGCGCTGGAAATCATCTTCATTCGCTTCCAGCACCTGCGAGAAATGGCGCGGGATGGTTTTGGGTGGCAGCAAGCCTTCGTTGACATCGCTTGGCAGCATGAGCATCGGCTTCAGCGTGATCGAGCCGTATGTCGAGGTGCCGGCCAGCACTTCATGAATAAACGCGTCGCCATTGGGTGGATCAACCAGTACTTTCTGGTTGGTCGCTTCCAGCACGACATCGGTTATCATAGAGAAGAATTCGTTTTTCTGGCCCTGGATAACCACGAATTTGCCGACGCGCATATCTTCAACGCTCTCGCGGCCTTCGAGGCGGGCACATAATCCTTCGACCAGCGAGCCACTGGTGACGACGCCAAGCCGAGTTCGGGTGAGCAGGGACATACAGACTACTCCACAGCATGCTACAATACACGAGTATTGGAGCATCGAGAAGCGGGGGTTAGACGGTACAGATCAGGATATGTAGAACAAATATACCATTAAGCGTAGCTGTGTCAAGCTCGCACGCCTGAGCAGAGGTACGCCTGAACGTCAGGATCTCGCACTACACTGAGGATGAGCAACTGTGCAACACATTATTATCGCTGAAGATGAAGACGACGTTCGCGAGTTTTTGACGCGCGCAGTCCAGCGGGCCGCCCCCACCGCCACAATTTCAGCGGCTGCCGACGGTTCGGATGCGCTGGCACTCGTACTCGAGCGTGGCTGCGATTTAATCATCAGCGACCAGCGTATGCCAAACATGACAGGGGTAGAGCTGCTGGGCGCTGTACGCGAGCACGGCTACACCTTCCCCTTTATCGTCATCTCGGCCGATGTCACCGTCGAGCAGATGCTGCAAGAAGCTGGCGTATCGGCATTCTTCTATAAACCTTTGAGCATGCGCCAGATTCGCGAAATCGTCGAAGCATGGCTGCCACATAAGAGCGCATCCTAAAGCCCAGCACAAACAAGCCAACACCCCCAATATTTGACAGCCCTACGGCGCTGTGATATACTCCGCAACTGCTGTGCAAACCAAAGCTAATGGCTTGCGCACATCTCGGAACCCTATCTAAGGCGTGGCGTCATGCATTCGCCACGACCAGAACGGGGTTCGAGTTTTGTTTTGTAATAAAGGGTGGCACGAAAGCGGCACATTCGCCACCAAGAAATAATGGTTTTTAGCTCTCAGAATGGAACTCGTTCCTGCCGTGTGCACGGCACAGGCGCCTAAGGGAGGAAGTACACAGGATGCCGACAATCAATCAGTTGGTACGCAAACCTCGCAAGCCGGTAGTGAAGAAGACGAAAGCTCCTGCGCTTCGCTTCACATACAACGCCATCAAGGGGCGGCTGACGCGTGGGAAAGGCTCGCCGTTCAAGCGAGGCGTCTGCACTCAGGTGAAGACCATGACCCCAAAGAAGCCGAACTCTGCGCTGCGCAAGATTGCGCGCGTGCGCCTGAGCAACGGCATGGAAGTCACGGCCTACATCCCTGGTGAGGGCCACAATCTGCAAGAGCACTCGGTAGTCCTTATTCGCGGCGGCCGTGTGAAGGACTTGCCAGGTGTTCGCTACCACATTGTTCGTGGCGTGCTCGACGCACAGGGCGTGGCGAACCGCAAGCAGGGTCGCTCGAAGTACGGCACGAAGAAGTCGGGCGGCACGCCGGCGAAGAAGAAGTAACATTCGTGCTCGGTGCGCCCCGGCGCAGCACGCACGCCTGATATGAGGTAAACCTATGCCCCGTCGAGGAACGATTGTCAAGCGCATCCCTTCGCCCGACGCGCGCTACAACAGCGTGGTCGTGCAGCAGTTTATTAATAAGGTGATGCAGCGCGGCAAGAAAAGCACTGCTGAGAAGATCGTTTACCAGGCGCTTGAGATGGCGGCCGACCGCCTGAAAAAGACGCCGATGGAAGTATTCGAGATTGCGCTGCGCAACGCTGGCCCGGCCATCGAGGTCAAGCCCAAGCGCGTTGGCGGCGCAACGTACCAGGTTCCGGTCGAGGTGAAGAGCGACCGCCGCCAGTCGCTGGCGATGCGCTGGCTGCTGATCTCGGCGCGTGGCCGCAGCGGCAAGCCGATGCACGAGCGCCTGGCCACTGAGCTGATGGATGCCTTTAATAACACGGGCAGCACCATCAAGCGCAAGGAAGACGTTCAGCGTATGGCTGAAGCCAACCGCGCGTTCTCGCACTACGGCAAGTTCTAAACACGGTTGGTCATCATAGCAAAGCGATTGTTACTAACTACTAGGGAGAAGAGCATATCATGGCCCGCGAAATACCATTAGAGCGGACTCGAAATATCGGCATTATTGCCCACATTGATGCGGGAAAGACGACGACGACCGAGCGCATTCTGTTCTACACCGGCCGAACCTACAAGATCGGCGAAGTTCATGAAGGCACTGCCACCATGGACTGGATGGAGCAGGAACGCGAGCGCGGCATCACCATCACCGCGGCGGCAACCACGGCGCAGTGGAGTGTCAACGACGAGATCTACCGGATCAATATCATTGACACCCCCGGACACGTCGACTTTACCGCCGAGGTGGAGCGCTCACTGCGCGTGCTCGACGGTGGCGTAGTCGTCTTCGACGCTGTTGCTGGCGTGGAGCCGCAGTCGGAAACTGTGTGGCGGCAGGCCGATAAGTACAAAGTGCCGCGCATCTGTTTTGTGAACAAAATGGATCGCACCGGCGCTAACTTCGACCGCACTTTGCAGATGATCAAAGATCGTCTGGGCGCGCGGGCTGTGCCGATCCAGCTGCCGATTGGCGCCGAGGATCGTTTCCGCGGCATTGTTGACCTGCTGGACAACAAGGCGGTTCTGTACCTCGACGATGCTGGCAAGCGCGAAGAGCTGCAGGAAATCCCGGCGGAAGTTGCGGCCAAGGCCGAGCAGCTGCGCCAAGAGATGATTGAGGCGATTGCCGAGACCGACGACGAACTGACCCTTCTCTATCTTGAGGGTGAGGAGCTAGGCGTCGAGGAGCTGAAGCGCGCGCTTCGCAAGGCAACGATTGAAGGCAAGCTGGTTCCAGTGCTCTGCGGCGCGGCCTTGAAGAACAAGGGCGTGCAGCGCGTGCTTGACGCGGTTGTCTTCTATCTGCCGTCGCCGCTCGACATTCCCGCAATCACCGGCACGCAGCCGGGCCAGATTTTGGGCGAAGAGGGCGTGGAGCCGATCTCGCGCGAAACCAGCGAGTCAGCGCCGTTCGCCGGCTTGGTGTTCAAGATCATGGCCGACCCGTACGTCGGTAAGCTGGCGTACTTCCGCGTCTACTCGGGCAAGCTCGAAGCTGGCTCGTATGTGCTGAACACCTCGCGTGGTCAGCGCGAGCGCGTGGGTCGCTTGATCCAGATGCACGCGAACCACCGCGAAGAAATCAAGGAAGTCTACGCCGGCGATATCGCCGCGATGGTCGGCCCGAAGAGCACCTTCACTGGCGATACGATCTGCGACCCGGAAAACCCGATTGCGCTCGAAACCATCCGCTTCGCGGAGCCGGTGATCCAGCTCGCAATCGAGCCCAAGACCAAGTCCGACCAGGACAAGCTTGGTATTGCGCTGCAGAAGCTGAGCGAGGAAGATCCGACCTTCCGCGTGCGCACCGACGAGGAAACCGGCCAGACGATTATCGCCGGCATGGGCGAGCTTCACCTTGAGGTGATGGTCGACCGCATGCGCCGCGAGTACAAGGTTGAGGCCAACCAGGGCAAGCCGCAGGTGGCCTACCGCGAGTCGATCAGCGTTCCGGCGGATGTTGACTCGAAGTTCGTGCGCCAGTCGGGTGGTAAAGGCCAGTACGGTCACGTCAAGCTTCAGCTTGAGCCACTCGAGCGCGGCAAGGGCTTTGAGTTCGTCAACGCGATTGTTGGCGGTTCGGTGCCGAAGGAATACGTCGGCCCGACCGAGCAGGGCATCAAGGAAGCGATGCAGAGCGGTGTGATCGCCGGCTTCCCGGTAGTCGACGTCAAAGTGACGCTGTACGATGGCTCGTTCCACGAAGTGGACTCGTCGGAAATGGCGTTCAAGATCGCCGCGTCGATGGGCCTCAAGGAAGGCGTGCGCAAAGGTCGCCCGCAGCTTCTTGAGCCAGTGATGAAGGTCGAAGTCACTACGCCTGAGGATTTTCTTGGCACAGTGCTCGGCGACCTGAACTCGCGCCGTGGCCAGGTTGAAGGCATGGAAGCACGCGGTAACGCCCAGGTGGTACGCGCATTCGTTCCGCTGGCGTCGATGTTCGGTTATACCACCGACCTGCGCTCGGCAACACAGGGGCGCGCGACTTCTTCGATGGAGTTTGCGTACTACCAGCCGCTGTCCGAAGCGCTGGCGAAAGAGATTATCGAAAAGCGGCGCGTCTAACAAAGACCTAAATGAGCTGTGAGAGAAATGATGGCTCAAGGCCGCGCTTCTCTCACGGCTCTCGTATGTACTACTGATTGACGGACTGTAAGGAGTAACTGTTTTATGGCGAAGCAGAAGTTCGAGCGAACCAAACCGCATATCAACGTCGGGACGATTGGTCACGTCGACCACGGCAAGACGACCTTGACCGCCGCCATCACCAAAGTGCTGGCGATGAAGGGCGCGGCCAAGTATACCTCCTACGACCAGATCGACAACGCGCCCGAAGAGCGCGCGCGCGGTATTACCATCGCCATCCGCCACGTCGAGTACCAGACCGACAACCGCCACTATGCCCACGTCGACTGCCCGGGCCACGCCGACTACATCAAGAACATGATCACCGGCGCTGCCCAGATGGACGGCGCGATCCTGGTCGTGTCGGCCCCAGACGGCCCGATGCCGCAGACCCGCGAGCACATCCTGCTCGCCCGCCAGGTGCAGGTGCCGGCCATGGTCGTGTTCCTGAACAAGGTCGACATGATGGACGACCCGGAACTGCTGGAGCTGGTCGAGTTGGAGCTGCGCGAGCTGCTTTCGAAGTACGACTTCCCCGGCGACGACATTCCGATCATTCGCGGCTCGGCGCTGCAGGCGCTGTCGTCGACCTCGACCGACCCGAACGCGCCGGAGTACAAGAGCATCCTGGAGCTGATGGACGCGGTGGACAGCTACATCCCCACGCCGCAGCGCGCGATCGACCAGCCGTTCCTGATGCCAATCGAAGACGTGTTTGGCATCAAGGGTCGCGGCACCGTGGTGACGGGCCGGATCGAGCGCGGCAAGGTCAAGATGACCGACACAATCGAGATCATCGGTATGAGCGAGGGTGCGCCGCGCAAGACGGTGGTGACGGGCGTGGAAATGTTCCAGAAAACGCTGGACGAAGGCGTAGCGGGCGACAATGTGGGCGTGCTGCTGCGCGGTATTGAGCGGACGGACGTGGAGCGCGGGCAGGTGCTGGCGGCTCCGGGGTCGATCAAGCCGCACAAGAAGGTCAAGGCGCAGGTGTATGTGCTGAAGAAAGAAGAAGGCGGGCGGCACACGCCATTCTTCCCAGGCTACCGGCCGCAGTTCTACATCCGAACGACGGACGTGACGGGTTCGATCACGCTGCCGGAAGGGATGGAGATGGTGATGCCGGGGGACAACGTGGAGATGGGCGTGGAGCTGATCGTGCCGGTGGCGATCGAGGAAGGCTTGCGTTTCGCAATCCGCGAAGGTGGCCGCACGGTCGGCTCGGGCGTTGTGACCAAGATTGAGTCGTAGGCAAGCATAGAAGATGGCGAGTGCGGAGTTCTCGCTCTGCACTCGACATTTTCTTGTGTGTTTACCGCACAGGAGCGCAGAATGGCAAAGCAAAAGGTTCGCATCCGCCTCAAAGCGTATGACCATAAAATTCTTGATCAATCGGCGCGGCAGATCGTCGAGGCGGCTGAACGAACTGGTGCGCTTGTCGCCGGTCCGGTTCCGCTGCCGACCAAGATCGAGAAGTACAGTGTGATTCGCTCGTCGTTCATCGATAAGGACTCGCAGGAACAGTTTGAGATTCGCACACACAAGCGCCTGATCGACGTGCTGGACCCAAGCCAGCAGACGATTAACGCCTTGATGAAGCTCAACCTGCCGGCGGGTGTCGATATCGAGATTAAGCTCTAAGAACAACCGGCAACGTATCGCTCGCAAGAAAAGCGTTCTTTGGGTTTGTTCTTCTGAAACGCAGCCGCTGCGGCAGGTATGTACCGTGAGCCCGCACGCTGCCGAGGTGCAATTATGATTGAAGGATTGCTAGGCCGCAAAATTGGGATGACCCAGGTCTTTAGCCCTGCGGGCGAGGCCATCCCAGTAACGGTGATCGAGCTTGGCCCGTGCGTTGTGACGCAAGTGCGCAGCAAAGATCGCGATGGCTACGAAGCGGTGCAGATTGGCTTTGGCGAAGCGAAGGCGAAGAGCCTGACCAAGCCCGAGCAGGGGCACCTGGCCGGCGCAGGCCGCCTGGTGCGCTATCTGCGCGAGTTCGGTGCCGACAATATCGAAGAGCACGAGGTTGGTCAGGTTCTGACTGTGGAAGTTTTTGAGCCGGGCCAGGTGATCGATGTCACTGGCACATCAAAAGGTCGCGGCTTCCAGGGTGTTGTGAAGCGCCACGGATTTAGTGGTGGCCCCAAGACCCATGGCCAGAGCGACCGCTGGCGCGCCCCCGGTTCGATTGGTGCGGGTACCGACCCCGGCCGGGTGTGGAAGGGTACGCGTATGGCGGGCCGTATGGGCAATCGCCGCGTAACCGTACAAAACCTGCAGGTTGTTGAGGTTCTTGCCGACAAGAACATCCTGCTGGTACGAGGCTCGGTGCCGGGCGCGAAGAATGGGCTGCTGATGGTTCGCCGCGCAGTCAAATCCACCAATTAACAGAGGGGTACGCGTCGATGGAAGCTAAGATCTTTAATCAGTCCGGCAGCGAGGTCGGAACCATCCAGCTGGATGAATATATTTTTGGCATCGAGCCAAATGTGCCGGTAATGCACCAGGCCATGGTTCGCCAGCAGGCGAATGCGCGCATGGGCACGCACAACACGCGTGGCCGTGGCGAGGTCGCTGGCAGCACACGCAAGCTGTTCCGCCAGAAAGGCACTGGCCGTGCCCGCCAGGGTTCGGTGCGCGCGCCGCACCGCAAAGGCGGTGGCGTTGCCCACGGCCCGCACCCACGCTCGTATGCGCAGGCAATGCCGCGCAAAATGCGCCGTTTGGCGGTTCGCTCGGCGCTTTCGGCAAAATATGCCGCCGACGAGATTCGCTTTGTTGATGCGTTCTCGTTCGAAAAGCCGCGAACGAAGGACTTCATCCAGAGCCTGACGTCGCTGGAGCTTGCGGGCAAGACACTGATCGTGCTTGACCGCAAAGACGAGGTTGTTCAGAAATCGGCTGGCAATATTGCGGGCGTGAAAACCTTGCTTGCACATTATGTCAATGTGATCGATCTGCTGAGCCACGACAATGTCGTGATTTCGCGTGCGGCGATTGACGTGCTGGCGAGTTTTCTAAGCCAGGCCAATGGCGAAGCCGACAGCGATGCGGCGAACGAGGAGGCCTAAATGAATGCGCATCAGATAATCATCCGCCCGCTGATCACCGAGAAGAACACCAACCTCATGTCGCTGAACAAATACAGCTTCGAGGTGGATCGTTCGGCGAACAAAACCCAGATCCAGCAGGCAGTTGAGGAAATTTTCAACGTCACGGTTACGGGCGTTCACACGCTAAATGTGCGCGGCAAGCTGCGCCGGCGTGGCAACCGCTTTGGCTACACTTCCGACTGGAAAAAAGCGATCGTGACGCTGGCCGAGGGTGATCGCATCGAGCTATTCGAAGGCGTGTAACAAGTTTTGAGCTTTGGGCCTGCGTTCTTCTCAGCGCGCAAAGCTCAGCACTTCACGGAGTAAACGATGGGTGTTCGACGATACAAACCAACCTCGGCCGGCCGCCGCAACATGTCGGTTGCAACGTTCGAGGAAGTGACCAAAAAAGACCCGGAAAAGCGGCTGCTGGCCCCGCTGAGCAAGAGCGGTGGCCGCAACAACTATGGCCGCATTACTACCCGGCACCGCGGCGGCGGGCACAAGCGCGCCTACCGCATCATTGACTTCAAGCGCAACAAGCATGGCGTTCCTGCCAACGTTGCGTCGATTGAGTACGATCCAAACCGCAGCGCGCGCATCGCCCTGCTGAACTATGCCGATGGCGAGAAGCGCTATATTCTGGCGCCGCTGGGCCTGAGTGTTGGCGACACCGTGATGAGCGGCCCCGAGGCTGAGGTGCGCGTGGGCAACGCGCTGCCGCTGCGCTCGATCCCGCTTGGTTCGCAGGTGCACAACGTCGAGCTGCAGCTTGGCCGTGGTGGGGTGATGGTGCGCAGTGCCGGTGCTTCAGCTCAGCTGATGGCGAAGGAAGGCAACTACGCCACCCTGCGTATGCCCTCGGGCGAAATGCGGCAGGTGCTGATTGACTGCCTGGCGACGATTGGCCAGGTGGGCAACCTCGACCATCAGAATATTCGGATTGGCAAGGCTGGCCGCAAGCGCTGGCTGGGTCGCCGGCCCGAGGTGCGTGGTTCGGCTATGAACCCGCGCGACCATCCCCATGGTGGTGGCGAAGGCCGCGCACCGCGTGGTATGTCGCCGAAAACCAAGTGGGGCAAACCGGCGCGCGGCGTTCGCACGCGGCAGAACCCCAGCACCGACCGCTATATTGTTCGCCGCCGGAAACCGTAGTTTGGGCGCAGCAGCACGTCTGCGCTGACGATATCAACAAGGTGGGAGCGCGTTCTAACGCGCCGGGGGCAATGGGCTCATGCTCAACCCCTCCCTCCTCCCAAACACAAAGGAAGGGATTGAATGTCTCGTTCGTCGAAAAAAGGGCCGTACGTGGATATACGGCTGCTGGGTCGCATCGAAGACATGAACCGCGCGAATGAAAAACGCGTGCTGCGCACGTGGTCGCGCCCGTCGACGATCTTCCCGCAGATGGTGGGGCACACCATCGCCGTTCACGACGGCCGACGCCATGTGCCGGTGTACATCACCGAGAACATGGTGGGCCACAAGCTTGGCGAGTTTGCGCCGACGCGCTTCTTCCGCGGTCATGGTGGCAAAAAGGCCGACAAGCGCGGGAAGGTGAAATAGCCATGCAAGCGAAGGCTGTTAACAAAATGGTGCGCATCTCGCCAACCAAGGTGCGCCCGGTCATGGATCTGGTTCGCGGCAAGCCGGTTGAGCGCGCGCTCGCCATTCTGCGCTACCTTCCTCAGAAGGCAGCCAAGGAAGTGGCGCGCACTATTCAGTCGGCGGCTGCTAATGCCGAAAATAACTTCGAGATGGATCCTGAGGCGCTGACGGTGAAAACCATCTTCGCCGACGAAGGGCCATCGTTCAAGCGCTTTATGCCGCGCGCCCGTGGCCGCGCCGACCGCATCCGCAAGCGCACCACGCATATTACCGTGATCGTGGACGACGGCGAGGAGATTTAAATGGGACGCAAGGTACATCCAATTGGTTTCCGGCTTGGCTACATCAAGGACTGGCAGTCGAAGTGGTTCGCTGACCGGACATACACCGATCAGCTCCATGAAGATATTCTGCTGCGCCAACTAATCATCAAAGAGCTGGCGAACGCAGGTGTTGCGCGCGTCGACATTGAGCGCGCGGCCAATCGTGTCGAGGTGACGGTGTACACCGCCAAGCCCGGCATTGTGATTGGCAAGCGCGGCGCCAAGGTCGATGAGCTGAAAGCCGACCTTGAGAAGCGCACCGGCAAGAAAGTCAAGCTGAACATTCAGGAAATTCACCAGCCTGAGCTTGAGGCGCAGCTTGTGGCCGAAAGCATTGCCGAGCAGATCAACAAGCGCGTTTCCTACAAGCGCGCCATGAAACAGGCCGTGCAGCGCGCCATGCGTTTGGGTGCGCAGGGCGTGAAGATCAAGTGCTCGGGCCGCCTGGGCGGCGCTGAAATGGCCCGCATTGCTAACGAAAGCGATGGCCGGGTGCCGCGCCACACACTGCGCGCCGACATTGACTACGCGCAGGTGCACGCCCACACGACCTATGGCCGTATTGGCGTGAAGGTCTGGATCTACAAGGGCGAAGTTTTCCCCGACGCAATGGGCAAGCTCCAGGTCGTGCAGACGGCCTCGGCACGCGCCCAGGCCGCCGAAGAAGAGAACCGGCCGCGCCAGCGTAGTGGCCGCGGCGGTGGCCGTGGCGATCGTGATCGTGGCAGCAGCGGCGGCGACCGCGAGGGCGGCGACCGTGGTCGCGGTGGGCGTGGTGGCCGCGGTGGCGGCGCACGTCCCCGCGGTTAATAGGAGCAACGACTATGTTGATGCCAAAGCGGGTGAAATACCGCAAGCAGCAGCGCGGCCGCACCAAGGGCATGGCCCAGCGCGGCAACTCGGTAGCATTTGGTGATTTCGGGCTGATGGCCCTTGAGGCAACCTGGATCACCTCACGCCAGATCGAGGCGGCCCGCCGCGCAATTACCCACCACGTCAAGCGCGGTGGCAAAATCTGGATCCGGATTTTCCCAGACAAGCCAGTGACGGCGAAACCAGCCGAAACGCGCATGGGTTCCGGCAAGGGCGCGGTCGACCACTATGTCGCCGTTGTCAAGCCGGGCCGGATCATGTTCGAGCTTGGCGGCGTGCGGCCCGAGATCGCTCAGGAAGCGCTCAGCCTGGCCGCGCAGAAAATGCCGATCAAGTGCAAAATCATTGGCCGTGAGGATGTGGAGGCCGCCGAATGAACACCGACGAGCTACGCAACCTCGACTCCGAGAAGCTGCAGAGCCAGCTGAAGGAGCACTACGAGGAACTGTTTAACCTGCGTTTCCAGCAGGTTATGGGCAAGCTGACCGCCAGCGGCCGCCCGCGGATCGTCAAGCGCGAGATTGCGCGCATCAAGACGATCCTGCGTGAGCGCGAGCTTGGCCTCTAACGACCAGGAGAGCGAAGATGGCCGAACAACGACGCCTGTACAAAATTGGCCGGGTGGTCAGCGATAAAATGGACAAGACGGTTGTGGTCGCGGTCGATTACCTGCGCCCGCACCCACTGTATCGCAAGATCATTCGTAAAACGAACAAGTTTCACGCGCATGATGCAAGCAACCAGTGCCACGTCGGCGACGTGGTGCGCATCGGCGAAACCCGGCCCTTGAGCAAAACCAAGCGCTGGGAAGTGATTGAGATCATTCAGCACGGCGAGGAGAATTAGCAATGGTTCAGCAACAAACTCGCCTGCGCGTCGCCGATAACACCGGCGCGAAAGAAATCATGTGTATCCGCGTTATGGGCGGCTCGCGCGTGCGCTATGGCTTTGTGGGCGATGTGATTATTGCCTCGGTCAAGGAAGCGACGCCGGGCGGTACCGTAAAGAAGGGCGAGGTTGTGCGCGCCGTGATTGTGCGCACCGCCAAAGAATATGTTCGCCCGGATGGCTCGCACATCCGCTTTGACGACAATGCGGCGGTGATCATCGGCAAAGAGAACAACCCGCGCGGCACGCGCATCTTTGGGCCGGTGGCGCGCGAGCTGCGCGAAAAAGCGTTCATGAAGATTATCTCGCTGGCGCCCGAGGTATTGTAAATCAGCGATTGGCGGCTTGTGGGAACCACCCGCAACGCAGATCGTAAGGGGTTGAGAGATATGCACGTCAAAAGTGGTGATGAAGTTCTGGTGATCACCGGCAAAGATAAGGGCAAGCGCGGCAAGGTTAAGGAAGCGCAGCCCAAGGATCGCCGCGTGATTGTTGAAGGGCTGAACATCATCAAACGCCACACCAAACAGCGTGGCCCAGGCCAGCCCAGCGGCATCATCGAGCGCGAAGCTGCAATTGATGCATCGAATGTGATGCTGATTTGCCCGCAGTGCGGCCGCGCCGCGCGAACTGGCCACCGCTTCCTGGAAGAAACCGACGATCGCGGTCGCCAGCGCAAAGTGCGCTTCTGCAAGGCCTGCGACGCGGCGGTGGATGAATAAAGCAGCGTACGGTTAGCAGGTAATTGAACATATCAAGGCCGGAATGCTGATAGTCGGCTTTCCAAGCCCTTGAGGAGTAACAATGGCAACGCGACTCAGAGAAAAATATGAAAACGAGGTCGTTCCGGCGCTGATGCAGGAATTCTCGTACAAGACCGTGATGCAGGTTCCGCGCTTGCAGAAGGTTGTGCTGAATATCGGCCTCGGCGAGGCGCTGCAGAACAACAAGGCGCTGGATGCTGCCGTGGGCGACCTGACCGCAATCAGCGGCCAGAAGCCGGTGATCACCAAGGCCAAAAAGTCGATTGCGGCGTTTAAGCTGCGCCAGGGCCAATCGATTGGCGCAATGGTGACGCTGCGCGGCCCGAAGATGTACGATTTCCTGGATCGGTTGATGAATTTGGCGCTGCCTCGTTTGCGTGACTTCCGTGGCATCAGCCGGCGTTCGTTCGACGGGCGCGGCAACTATAGCCTGGGCCTGCGCGAGCAGATTATTTTCCCCGAGATCGATTACGACAAGGTCGACAAGATTCGCGGCCTGGAAGTAGCGATCGTCACTAACGCGCCAGATGACGCCCAGGGCTATGCGCTGCTGAAGCGCCTTGGTATGCCATTTCGTGATTAGCACGGGCCAGGAGCAGGGGCCACGAAAACATTCGCCCCACTGACCAGCTCGGGCATAGGAGGAACTTTACATTGGCCAAAAAATCTCTAATCGTCAAGTCTCAGCGGGCGCCCAAGTATCGGGTTCGTGCGTACAATCGCTGCAAGCTGTGTGGCCGTTCGCGCGCATACATGCGCAAGTTCGGCATGTGCCGTATCTGCTTCCGAGAGAATGCACTCAAGGGGCTGATTCCTGGCGTTACCAAGTCGAGCTGGTAGTGCCCACTGTTGAGCAAGCGTATTTTGTGCGGCCCAGAACTAATACTGGTTTCAAGGAGGAGCGCCGTGAGCGTTAACGACCCGATTGCAGATATGCTGACCCGCATCCGCAACGCGTGCATGGCCCGCCACACAACTGTGGCAGTGCCGTCATCGAAAATGAAAGTTGCGATTGCCGATATTCTGAAGCGCGAAGGTTTTATTCGCGACTATGAGGTGCAGAAGGGCCAGCCGGCTGATACCATTGTTATTACACTGAAGTATACGAGTGATCGCCGCTCGGTCATAACCGGCCTGAAGCGTGTGAGCAAGCCGGGGTTGCGTATTTATACCGGCCGCGCCGACATCCCACGCGTGCGCAATGGCCTTGGTTTGAGCATCCTGTCGACTCCGCGCGGCGTGATGGCCGGCCACGAAGCGTGGCAGCAGCATGTCGGTGGCGAAGTGCTTTGCTACGTTTGGTAGCGGGGAGCAACGAGTATGTCGCGTATTGGTAAAAAACCGATCTCCCTTCCCAAGGGTGTGGAGATCCAGGTCTCTGACGAGAACTATGTCAAAGTCAAGGGCCCGAAGGGTTCCCTTGAGCAGCAGCTGCCGCCAGAGATTCAGATCGCTCAGGATAGTGGCGTGCTGACCGTCGCACGTCCTTCGGACGAGCAGCGCATGCGCGCGCTTCACGGCCTGACCCGGTCGCTGCTGGCGAATATGGTCACTGGCGTGACCGATGGCTACCAGCGTGTGCTTGAGATTACCGGTGTTGGCTTCCGCGCCTCGCGCGAAGGCAAAAACATCATTCTGCAAGTTGGGTTTTCGCACCCGATTCGCGTGGTGCCGCCCGAGGGCGTGACGTTCGATATCGTCGAGCGCCGCAGCGCCAACGAGCCACAGCAGGTGATCATCCGCGGTATCAACAAGCAGACGGTTGGCGAAGAAGCGGCCAAACTGCGCGGGCTGCGACCGCCGGAACCCTACAAGGGCTACGGCATTCGCTACCAGGGCGAAAAAGTCCGCCGCAAGGCCGGCAAGACTGGCAAGACGAAGTAGCGTTTCGGTTACACGCCATTGGGCGCTTGTAACTCAAGCATATTAGACAGGGGATATAATCTCTGTCGCCAGGAGTGAAACTATCATGGCAGGACGTTCACCCCGAGAGCTGCGTGTTCGGCGGCATTTGCGCGTGCGCAAGCGCGTTGGTGGTACCAGCGAGCGGCCGCGTCTGAGCATTTTTCGCAGCAGCATTCATATTTATGCCCAGGTTATCGACGATAGCCAGAACCACACGCTTGTTTCAGCTTCGACCAAAGACTCCGAGCTGGCGAGTGCGCTGACGGGCAAAACCAAGACTGAGCGTGCTAAAGCAGTGGGCGAGCTGATCGCTCAGCGCGCCAAAGCCGCCGGTATCGATAAAGTTGTTTTTGATCGCGGTGGCTTCAAGTACCATGGTCGCGTGCAAGCGCTGGCCGATGCGGCGCGCGAAGCTGGCCTAAACTTCTAACTCTGTAGCCAGCGTGTGGCTGGCGGTTGATGGTTTACCACCCGCAACAGCCGCAGGCGATGCCTACTGCTTACTGGAGGAATTGTGGCACAGAAACGCATTAACGCAGACGGCCTCGAGCTTGAAGAGCGCGTCGTTCAAATCAACCGCGTCTCGAAGGTTGTCAAAGGTGGCCGGCGCTTTAGCTTCAGCACCGTCGTCGTAGTTGGCGATGGCAAAGGCCATATTGGTGTGGGAATGGGCAAGGCCGGCGAAGTGCCTGAGGCAATTCGCAAGGGCGTGGAAGCGGCGAAGAAGAATGTTATTCGCATTCCGCTGAACAACACGACCATCCCGCACGACATCGAGACCGAGTTCTCATCGGCGCGCGTGCGCCTGATCCCGGCTGCGCCGGGCACGGGTGTTATTGCGGGCCGCGGCGTGCGCCCCGTCATCGAGGCTGCCGGCATCAAGGACATTCTTTCGAAGAGCTACGGCAGCAACAACCCCGTCAACGTGGTGAAGGCTGCGTTCAAGGCACTGAGCGAGCTGACTTCGCTTGAAGAGCAGGCTCGCATGCGCGGCATGACAACACAGGAACTGCACCAGCGGCGCATTCACGCCAAGGCCGAGCAGCAGGAGGCTTCGTGATGGCTAAGCTGCGAATTACCTATACCAAGAGCGCAATTGGCTACAGCATCGACCAGAAGGCGACCGTTGCGTCGCTGGGTCTGCGCAAGCTGAACAGCTCGGTGCTTCATAACGACACGCCGGCCATTCGCGGCATGGCCTTCAAAGTGCGCCACCTGGTGACCGTTGAGGAAGTTGCGGAAGACGTGGTGGCGAAGGCGAAACCCGCAAAGGCAGCCCCGGCCACCCGCGCAACACTGGTGCCTGAAGCGGCGCCTGAGAAGAAACCCGCGAAAAAGGCGCCCAAAGCCGACGATATCGAAATCGTTGAGGGCATTGGGCCAAAGATCGCCGGGCTGCTGCGCGACGCTGGCATCGGCACTTTTGCCGAGCTTGCCGCCGCCGACGTGAGCACGCTCACGGAAATTCTGCAGAAGGCAAACCTGCGCCTGGCCGACCCGACCACCTGGCCTGAGCAAGCGCAACTGGCTGCGGATGGCAAGTGGGACGAGCTCAAAGCGCTGCAAGATAGCCTCAACGCCGGACGGCGCGACTAGCGCACGCTTATTGAACGCTCGTACGGGCGGAGGATAACACCATGAAATTACATGATCTGAAGCCAGCTGAAGGCGCACACCGCGAACGAAAGCGGGTTGGTCGCGGCCCTGGCTCCGGTAAAGGCAAGACGGCTGGCAAAGGTATGATGGGTCAGAAAGCCCGCTCGGGCCCTGGGCCATACCGCACCTTTGAAGGTGGCCAGAACCGTATGGTTCGGCGTATGCCCTACCTGCGTGGCTTTAAAAACCGCTGGCGGGTTGAGTATCAGGTGATGAATGTTGGTGACCTGAGTGAGCTGCCAGCAGATCACGAGCTGACCATCGAGGATCTGGTTGCTTCAGGCGCAATCAACAAGAATAAGCCGCTGAAGATCCTGGGCGAAGGCGATCTGAATGTCAAGCTGACGGTGCACGCGCATAAGTTTAGCAACAGCGCGCGCTCCAAGATCGAAGCAGCTGGCGGCTCGGTGGTTGAAGAGCCATGGAATGTGGAGACTCGCAGCCGCAGCGCTGGCCCAAACCCGGCCATGCGCAACCGAAAGTAGGGATGCCTGTTTGGCCACCAGGCGGTAAACCCTATGTTTATCGCCTGGGCCGAGTATTGGCTACCTGATTGAGGAGACATCGTCGATGCTACAATCGGTTTTACGGGCGCTGCAGCTTCCAGATTTGCGCCGGCGGATCATATTTACCCTGCTGATGCTGCTGGTGTTTCGGTTTATTGCGCATATTCCTGTACCAAACATTGACCCAAGCGCGCTGGCAACGCTTCAGCAAGCGCTGCGCGACAATCAGCTCGCCGCGCTGCTTAATATTTTCGCCGGTGGCGCGCTGCAGAACCTTTCGGTTGCGGCAATGGGTGTGTACCCATATATCACTGCCCAAATTATTGTTCAGCTGCTCACTCCGCTGATTCCTGCGCTGGAAAACCTGCAGAAAGAAGGCGAGCAGGGCCGCATGCGCATCAATCGCATCACCTTCTGGGCGACGGTGCCGATGGCGTATCTGCAGGCCTACGGCCAAACGCTGACGATTGTTCGGGGCGTGAGCGGCGGCTCGGCTGTGTTTCGTTCAGAGTTCAATATTTTCAGTAATTTCTTCCCAACCTTTACGATTATCACAGCAATGGTTGCCGGGACGATGTTGCTGGTGTGGCTGGGCGAGCAGATCCAAGAGCGTGGCATTGGCAATGGCATCTCGATGATCATTTTCGCGGGCATTGTGTCGCGCTTGCCGAGCTTGATCAGCCAGGCATTTACGACTGGCACGCTTGGCGATGCGACCACGATTATTGGTTTGATTGCCTTCCTGGTAATTGGCTTGTTCACCATTGTCGGGATTGTGCTTGTGCAGGAAGGGCAGCGGCGCGTGCCGGTGCAGTATGCCAAGCGCGTACGCGGTAATCGCGTGTATGGCGGCCAGAATAGCCACATCCCGCTCAAGGTCAATATGTCGGGCATGATCCCGCTGATCTTCGCGCAAAGCATCATTATCTTCCCGGGCACGATTGCTTCGTATGGGTGCCCCGAGCAGGTTGCGCCAGAAGGCTCGAGCTTTCTGAAGCAGGCAGCCTGCTGGACATACCAGACCTTTAGCCCGCAGTTTGGGCGTGGCACACTGATCTATTCGCTGCTGTTGTTCCTGCTGGTGGTTGGCTTCACCTATTTCTATACAATGGTGATTTTCAACCAGCAGAATATTCCCGACTCGCTCCAGCGCAATGGCGGGTTCATCCCCGGTATTCGCCCAGGCAAGCGCACCGAGGAATACCTGAGCAAAGTAGTCTATCGTATCACTCTGGTCGGCGCCTTTTTCCTTGGCCTTGTAGCGATTTTGCCCTTCCTGACGCAGCAAATTACGGGGGTACAGATCGGTCTCAGCGCCACAGCACTGCTGATTGTTGTCGGCGTAGCGATTGACACCATGCGCCAACTCGAAGCACAGCTGGTTATGCGTAACTACGAAGGCTTTATTACCCGCTAGCATAATAAGGCGGCAGGACCAGCAGAGCTGCTCGGCGGCTCGATGATGAGCGGAAAGAGCTTCGGCATGGATGTCATTCTACTTGGCGCCCCCGGCGCCGGTAAAGGCACGCAAGCCCAATATCTCGAAAACCATACTGGTCTTGTCCATGTCGCCAGTGGGGATTTGTTTCGCGCGGCACTCCGCCAGGGCACCGAACTAGGCATGCTTGCGAAATCATACATGGATCGCGGGGAGCTGGTTCCTGATGAGCTCGTTATCCGTATGATCATCGAACGTATCAGCCAGGACGATTGCGCGGATGGGGTGATTTTCGACGGCTTCCCGCGAACACGCGACCAGGCGCTGGCATTGGAACGCGAACTTCTCGAGCATGGGCGCAAGATCGATTATGTGTTATACTTGCGCGTGCCCGACGACGTGCTGTTGCGGCGGATTGCAGGGCGGCAAACTTGCAAAACCTGCGGGTATATTTATAATATATACTATTTCCCATCGAAACGAGCGGATGTTTGCGACCATTGCGGTGGGAAGCTCTATCAGCGCAACGACGACACGCTTGAAACAGCGCGGCATCGGTTGCACGTATATTTTGCACAAACGAGGCCGCTCATCGAATACTACAGTGGGCACGGCACACTGATTGAGATCGATGGGCAGCGCGAAATCTCGTTGGTGACGGAAGCGATGACGTCGGCATTGGGCATTCATGGCAGTGACACTGAAAAATAAGGCCGAACTCGAAAAGATGCGGTGCGCGGGGCGTATCGTTGGCGAATGCCATATGCTCTTGCGCGACGCAATACGGCCCGGTATCACAACAAGCCAGCTCGATACGCTCGTTCACGAGTACATCGTCAAGCAAGGTGGAGTGCCTTCCTTTCTGGGGTATCCTGGCCCGACGCCATACCCAGCAGCGACATGTATTTCGGTCAATGAAGAGATTGTGCACGGCATACCCGGGCCACGCAAGCTGCGCGATGGTGATATTGTCAGCATCGATATTGGGGTGATCTGGGAAGGCTACCATGGCGATTCAGCCTGGACTTATGCTGTCGGCACAGTTTCGCCAGCAGCACGCCGATTGATGGATGTAACCGAGCACACACTTTACCATGCGCTTGAATTTGCGCAGGCTGGCGCTCGGCTCAGCGATATTTCGCACGCCATCCAGAGCTACGCCGAAGAGCGTGGCTGCGGCGTCATTCGGAAATATATCAGCCATGGAGTTGGCCGGGCGCTTCATGAAGATCCGCAAATCAGGAACTATGGCGAGGCCGGCAAAGGCATGCGCCTGCAGCCAGGGATGACATTTGCGATCGAGCCAATGATCACGAACGGCCATTATGACACGCGCGAATTGGCAGATGGATGGACGGTGGTAACCCTCGATGGAAGCCTGGCCGCCCACTTTGAACACACGATCGCAATTACGCAAAGTGGTGGGCCAGAAATACTCACCCTACAAGACTAACGCGACAAGGAGAGGTATGACCAAGAAGAAGGACGCCATCGAGATGGAGGGCACCATTACCGAGCCACTGCCTAATGCAATGTTTCGCGTGCAACTGGAAAACGGCCACGAAGTGTTAGCGCATATCTCGGGGCGAATGCGCATGAATTATATCCGTATCCTCAAAGGTGATCGCGTTCTGGTGGAGCTCTCGCCATACGATCTGACGCGCGGGCGCATCACGTATCGCTATCGATAGGGCACGGCAAAAGCAAATCAGCTGCCCGCCAGGAAGCGTGGGGCAGTGTATGTGTGTGTTAATTCTCTTATTTGGAACTATCGCGGGGCGACCCGCTCTTGATTGAACAGGAGAGCGCAATGAAAGTTCATGCGTCGGTCAAACCGCGCTGCGAATACTGCCGCGTTATCAAGCGCAAAGGCGTACTTCGGGTGATTTGCAGCCGGCAGCCGCGCCACAAGCAGCGGCAAGGATAGGTACTCAGTGGCGGGCGATGCCTACCGCCCACATAAGGAACAGGGAGAATCACATGGCTCGTATCGCTGGGGTAGACATCCCGCGGAACAAGAAGATCGAGGTTTCGATTACCTATATCTATGGTATCGGCAGCTCGAATGGCATGGATATCCTTCGGAAGGCGAACGTCAACCCGACTACACGGGTGCGCGACCTGACCGAAGAGGAAGTTGGCCGCATTCGCGAGGTTGTCGACCGCGAATACCGCGTTGAGGGCGACCTGCGCCGCGAGATTCAGCTCAACATCAAGCGCCTGATGGACATTGCCTGCTACCGCGGGCTGCGCCATCGCAAGGGTATGCCTGTGCGCGGCCAGCGCACGCGCACCAACGCGCGCACGCGCCGCGGCCGCAAGGGCCAGGCGATTGGTATTAAGAAGAAGACGGCGAAGAAGTAACAGTTTTTTCCAGCACGCGAACGGCGGGCTGCGGGCAATATCTGCTCGGCCGCCACGAAGCGGCTGATCAGTGGAGGTTTCATGGCCAAGCAACCGACCAAAGGCGGCGCAGCGGCAGCAGCCAAGCGCCAGCGCGGCAAGCGGCGCGAGAAGAAGAACGTGCCACGCGGCCAGGCGCATATCCAGAGCACGTTCAACAACACGATCGTTACTATTACCGACCCTTCGGGCAATGTTGTGTGCTGGGCGAGCGCCGGCCAGAATGGTTTCAAGGGGTCACGCAAGAGCACACCCTACGCTGCGCAGATCACCGCCGAGATTGCCGCTCGCAAGGCGCTGGAAAACGGCATGCGCTCGCTGGAAGTGTTTGTGAAGGGGCCGGGCGCTGGCCGCGAGGCCGCGATTCGCTCGCTTCAATCGAATGGTTTGCAGGTAACTGCAATCACTGATGTGACGCCGATCCCGCACAATGGATGCCGACCGCCCAAGCGCCGGCGCGTCTAATGAGGAGGGTTTGATAAACTCATGGCTCGTTATCGTGGACCTGTAGGAAAAATTAGCCGCCGCCTCGGCATCGGTATCACCGACAAAGGGCAGCGCGTGCTGAACAAGCGCTCCTTCCCGCCCGGCCAGCATGGCCCGAGCGCTCGCCGCCGGCAAGTCTCGGATTATGGCTTGCAGCTGCTCGAGAAGCAGAAGGCCCGCTATATGTATGGCGTGCTGGAGCGTCAGTTCCAGCGCATCTTCGAGAAGGCGCAGCGCTACCCCGGCGAGACCGGCGCGTACCTGTTCATTCTGCTGGAGCGCCGACTTGACAACGTTGTGTATCGCCTTGGCCTTGCGACGACGCGCCAGCAGGCGCGCCAGCTGGTGAGCCACGGCCACATCACCGTCAACGGCCGCAAGACCAACATCCCTTCCTACACTGTAAAGGTTGGCGATGTGATCGCGGTTCGGCCAGAAAGCCGCCGCCGCCAATATTTCAAGAACCTGGTGGATAGTGGCGAACTGAATCGCCGCAACACGCCAGACTGGCTGCGCCTGAATGCAGCCGACCTCGCTGGCGACATTGTGAGTATGCCGCGCCGCGAAGACGCTGAGCCCGAGATCAACGAACAGCTCATCGTCGAATTTTACAGCCGCTAAGAATGCAGATTGTAGATTGCAGTTTGCGGCCTCGCTTTGATGGCCTGCAAGATACAATCTGCAATCTAAATGTGTAGAGGAGGCGATCCGTGCTTGATATCGCCATGCCGAAAATCGAGGTCGTCCAGGCGGCTGAGAACTATGGTCGATTCAAAATAGAGCCGCTTGACCCCGGCTATGGCCATACCCTTGGGAACGCGCTGCGCCGAGTGCTGCTGTCGTCGATCCCTGGCTCGGCTATCACAAAGATCAAAATTGATGGCGTGTATCACGAGTTTTCGACGATCAGCGGCGTAAAAGAAGATGTCACTGAAATTGTCTTGAACATCAAGGGCATTCGCCTGCGCTCGTATGCCGAGCGCCCGGTGAAGGTGCTGCTGACCAAGCAGGGCGCCGGCATTGTTCGCGCCAGTGATATTGACACGCCCAGCAACGTCGAGCTGGTGAACCCAAATCATTATATTTGCACGCTTGACTCTGACGATGGCCACCTTGAGATCGAGATGACCGTCGAGCGCGGCCGTGGCTACCTGCCGGCCGATCAGCGCGACGCACTGCCGATTGGTGAAATTCCCGTCGACGCGATCTTCACGCCGGTGCCGAAGGTAAACTACGTCGTTGAGAATACGCGCGTGCAGCAGGCAACGGATTATGATCGCCTGCTGATTGAGATCTGGACGGACGGCACCATCAAGGCCGGCGACGCGCTGAGCCACGCCGCGCAGGTGCTAGTGCAGTACTGCCAGACGATCTCGGCCTTCAACCAGCTGACGGTCGATACCGACATTGCCAAGGCGCCCGACGGGCTGGCTATTCCGGCGGACATCTACGATACGCCGATCGAAGAACTTGACCTGTCGACCCGCACGTACAACTGTCTCAAGCGCGCTGACATTACCAAGGTTGGCCAGGTGCTTGAGATGGACGAGAAGGCGCTGCTCTCGGTGCGCAACCTGGGGCAGAAGTCGATGGAAGAGATCCGCGATAAGCTGATCGAGCGCGGCTACATCCCACAGCCGAGCGGCTTGCCCTCGGGGAATGGCGTAGCGGGCGAGTAACACGCAGAACCAGGCAGGGGCAGCGAATGGCAAGCGCTGCGCAATCGGTGCGACGTTTGCTGTTCACTGCCTTTGTATGACACGTAGAGGATTTGTATCATGCGACACCAACGAGTTGGCCGCAAACTCGGGCGCTCGGCTGAGCACCGGAAATCACTGTTGCGGAACTTAATGATCGAGCTGATCGAGCATCGCAAGATCCAGACGACCGCCGCCAAGGCGAAGTCGGTGCAGCCTGAGATTGAAAACCTGCTTGCGCTGGCCCGCCAGGATACGCCGCAGGCCCGCAAGGTCGCGCTTTCGCGCCTTGACAGCAAGGCCGCAATGCGCTCGCTGTTCGCGTTCGCACCAGCGCAGTATGCCGGCCGCAATGGCGGTTTCACCCGCATCACCAAACTTGGCCCGCGCCTTGGCGACGCAGCCGAAATGGTGCTGCTCGAACTGCTGTAGCGAGGCCGCGCCCGAACGCCGACGATGCGGAATGTTGCGCTGCGGCTCGAATACGACGGCACCGATTTTGCCGGCTCGCAGCTGCAGGCGAATGGGCGAACGGTGCAGGGTGAGCTTGAGCAGGCGTGGGAGCAGCTCACGCAGGCGCACGAGCGCATGCACCTGGCCGGTCGCACCGACGCAGGCGTCCATGCCCGCGGACAAGTAGCGAATGTGTGGACGGAAACGCAGCGCGATGTCGGGACTATCCAGCGCGCGCTGACGGCGATTTTACCGCACGACATTGCTGTGCGGGAGGCATGGGACGTTTCATCGGAGTTTCATGCGCGGCACACGGCGATCCGTCGCGACTATCGCTTTCTGATCGATAATGGTCGGGTCGCGTCGCCACTGCTTCGGCACCATGCGCTGCATGTAGCCCGGCAGCTGGATGTAGCAGCGATCAACGGTGCCATGGCAACGCTGCTGGGAACGCACGATTTTGCGGCGTTCGCGGGGGCGGGGCAGGAAGGCACGACGGTGCGAACGTGCTCTGTGGCACGCTGCCAGCCGATTGAGGTTTGGGGGCAGCCACTCCTGGCGATCGACATTGCCGCAAATGCTTTTCTGCGCCATATGGTGCGCAATATCGTGGGAACGCTGCTGCAGGTTGGCGACAACAAACGCGGCATCGAAGATTTCGCGGCGCTGCTTGAAGCCCGCGACCGCCGGAAGGCTGGCGATACTGTTCCAGCCCACGGCCTGTATCTTATGTCTGTGAGTTATCCATAAGGAACGATCATGAAGACCTATTCGCAGAAAGCGTCGGAGGTTCAGCGCGACTGGCATGTGGTCGATGCGACCGACCAGACGCTGGGCCGCCTGGCGACGCAGATTGCAACGCTGCTGCGCGGCAAGCACAAACCAACGTTTAGCCCGAATATTGATGGCGGCGACTTTGTAGTGGTGGTGAACGCCGAGAAGGTGCGCCTGACCGGCCGCAAAGTAGACCAGAAGATGTACTACCGCCACTCGGGCTACCCGGGCGGCTTCAAGGCCATCCCCTACCGCCGCATGATGAATACGCACCCCGACCGCATTCTGCGCTTCGCGGTGAAGGGTATGCTGCCCAAGACGCGGCTGGGCCGCCAGCAGATTATGAAGCTGAAGATTTATGCCGGCCCCACGCACCCGCACGCTGCACAGCAGCCCAAGGTGTACGAGCCGCGCCCGCGCGGATAACCGACGACGTGCCGCCGGCGAAACGTGCGGCAGTATACAACTCTACACCTTGTGAGGAATGAATGACTGAGAAACGCTACTATCAGGGCACCGGGCGCCGCAAGACTGCGGTGGCGCGCGTGCGGCTGTTCCCCGGCAGCGGTGAGTTCCTGGTGAATGGCAAGAGCATCACCGACTATTTCGGGCATCGCGAGCTGTTTGCCCGCGAGGTTGCGCGCCCGCTGGAGCTGACGGGCAACGCTTCGGCGTTTAACGTGCTGGCCAAGGTGCGCGGCGGCGGCGTGGCCGGGCAGGTGACGGCGGTGCGGCATGGTATCGCCCGCGCGCTGCTCGACGTGAATGCCGAGCTGCGCCCGACGCTGAAGAAGGCTGGTCTGCTGACACGCGACCCGCGTATGAAAGAGCGCAAGAAGCCTGGCCTCAAGCGCGCGCGCAAGCGGCCACAGTATACCAAGCGCTAAAACGTCGATACGCTACTGGAACGAAAAACCCTGCCTACGCGGCAGGGTTTTTCTTTACAGATTTTACGCCTGCCCTTCGGCAAGCTCAGGAGAGGCGGCGGGCAAGGAACTGATGCAAGGCGCTGCTGCAAGCGAAAGCTTTGGTTCGAAGGAGTTTATTTCAGAGTGCGCCAGGTGGAGGAAGGTAGCGCGCCACCAGATCGAGCAGTTGGGTGAGCTCAAACGGTTTGGGCAGGTAATCGACATTGCTCTGGCTCAGAACCTGCTCAGCAGCGGAGGTGCTGGCCGTCATCAGGATGACGGGAAGATCGGCAAGGCCGTTGGCGGCGAGGTGTTCGACCACCATCATGCCACTCATGTGCGGCATATACATGTCGACCATGACGAGGCCCGGGCGCTGCGCAGCAATGGCGTGAAGCGCATCAACGCCATTGGTAGCCGAGCGCACTGCGTAGCCTTCTTCTTCAAGCACTTCCACCACAAGGCTCAAAATATTCGCTTCGTCGTCGACGACTAAAATGTCGCCCGCCTGTTTCATGGACAGCTCCCCAGGGCATGTAACCGTATTGCCATTATAGCATAGGCCTTGGCGGTCGGAGCTGAATCGAGTGACGCAATGTGTCAATATTGTCTTTGGAACCCAACAGCACCGGCGCGCGGAAGGTGCTGCCATCCACAATCGACTGAATATCGAAAGGCTGGCCTGACAGCTCTTCGGCAGTGCCGCCAGCGGCATTGAGAATTGCCAGACCGGCAGCTACATCCCAGATCGCAAAGGTGTTGATCAGCGCGCCAACTGCGCTGCCGCGCGCGGTGTAGCAAAATGCGCCGACGGTTGCGCCAATGCTGCGCGTTTTCCCCACGAAGTCGATATCATAGCGGCGATGCGTGTTAGAAGGCGTGATCATCCAGTCGTCGCCGGTGAAAGGCCGCGTTTCGGCGACATGAATGGGCTGGCCGTTCCAGAATGCGCCGCCCGTCGGGCCGGCCCAGTAGCACTCGTTCAGCAGCGGGAAGTAGATCACACCCAGGTAGGGACGGCCGTGGCGCAGCAGACCCAGCGAGACGCCCCACATCGGCAGGCCAGCCACAAAAATAGCGGTGCCATCCAGCGGATCGATGGCCCAGACGAACTCACGCTCTAATGTTCGGCGGGTTTGTTCTTCCCCAATAATGCCGTGATCGGGGAAGTGCTCGGCAATGCGCGCCACCAGCAGGCGCTCGATCGCGACATCGGCTTCGGTGACGATGGTGTGATCAGGTTTGCGCTGGGCGGCAACGTGGTTGAACGAGCGCAGCGCAATGTCGCCGGCTTCGCGCGCCCAGGCGATTGGCGTTTCGATATTGATTGTTTCCACAGGCGTTCCCTTCTGCAATCGTGCGCCTGTATGGTATCATACCTGGCTGGTGACGCGAGAAGAAGGAGCGAGGCGTGCAGGTCGCCAACGATATTGTGCAGATCCAGCTGCCGCTGCCGTTTCCGCTGAAAATTGTCAACTGCTACGCGCTGCGCGATGGCGCGGGCTGGACGATTGTGGACACGGGCATTCACTACCCGCCGGGCGAGGCGGCCTGGCGCGCGGCCTTTGCGGCGCACGGAATCGACCCGGCGGCGATTGCGCGGATTGTGCTGACGCACGCCCACCCCGACCATTTTGGCATGGCGGGCTGGCTGGCCGACATGAGCGGCGCGCCCGTATTGATTTCCCCCGGCGAGGCAGCCTTCGCGCAGCAGGTGTGGTTCGACGGCGAGACGAACGAGCGCACCAGCACGGCATTTTTCCGCGCGCATGGCATGCCCGCCGACCTGGCCGAGCAGTTGCGCGCCAGCATGGCAGAAAACCGCAGCATGACGCCGCCGCTGCCGCGTGAGCTGACGCTGCTGGAGCCGGGCAGTACACTTCAGATTGGCGCGAGGGAGTTTGCGGTGATTGCCACGCCCGGCCACAGCCGCGAGCATCTGGTGTTTTACTGCGCCGCTGAGCGGATGATGCTGTGCGGCGATGCGGTGCTGAACAAGATTACGCCAAATGTCAGCCGCTGGCCCGATGGGCACCTGAACCCGCTGGCCGACTTCTTGCGCTCGCTGGAGCGCCTGGGCGAGCTGGATGTCGATCTGGCGCTGCCGGGGCACGGCCCGCTGATCACGACCTTCCGGCAGCGTCTGGGCGAGCTGCGCCACCACCACGACGAACGTCTCGACGCGATTGAGGCAGCGGCGGGCAATGGCGCGACGGCCTTCGCGGTTTGTCAGGAAATATTCCCGACCAGCGCGCTTTCGCCGCACCAGCTACGCTTTGCAATTGCTGAGACGCTGGCGCACCTTGAGTACCTGGCATTTGAGGGGCGCGTTGAGCGGGTGGAACAGCCACACTTGATGTACCGACAGATGCACTAGCCGAAGGTTGAGCCACAGAGCGCACAGAGACCACTGAGGAGAATAGTCAAAACTCAGAGCGCTCCGTGTTCTCTGTGGCCAATTCTTCTGCACCTTGCTATAAGTAGCAGAGCGACAACACACGACTATGCAATACCAAGCGATTCTTTTCGATCTTGACGACACGCTGTACGACCTGCGATCCTACTGGCGCGGGCGGCTCCACGAAGCGCTTGGCGACGTGCTGGCGCGCTACCCGCACTTCGAGCGCGACGCGCTGGTGCAGCAGGCCATCCGCGAGAAGGTGTATATCGAGCGGCTGCCGGCCTTTCTGCGCGCGCAGGGCGTGGACGACGAGCAACTAATTGCCAGCGCCAAAGAGGTGTTTGCGCGCGACTGGTTTGCGCGGCTGGTGCTGAACGGGGATGCGCCAGCCACGCTGCGCGCGCTGCGCCCGCGCTTCAAGCTCGGGCTGGTGACGAACGGCCCCAGCCGCACCCAGCGCCCCAAGATCGCGCAATTCGGGCTGGACGACTACCTCGACCTGCTGATTGTGTCGGAGGAAGCGGGCGTGGCCAAGCCCGACCCGGCGATTTTCCACATGGCGCTGGAACAGCTCGGCGTTGCGCCCACGCAGGCGCTGTATGTGGGCGACTCGCTGGAGTTCGACCTGCCGGGCGCTGACGCGGCGGGCATGCCATTTGTGTGGATGAACCCGCGCGGCGAGCCATTCCCCGAGCATTTGCCGCGCCCGCTGCACGAAATTCAGCGGCTGACCGAGCTTGTGGCGCTGCTGGGGTGATTGCGCACCTAGCCACCAAGGCAGCAAGACACCAAGATTTGCTTGATCGCAAGCGATTACTTGCGATCATGTCTGGTTGCGCGCCATGGAGTGGTACTCGCGATTGGGGCGCAGCTCGAGCGCGCTGGCGACGCGATTGCTGTAGTTGAAGAACGCCGCGGTCTGGATTATATCCATGATGTCTTCGTCGCTGAAGCCGTGCCCGCGCAGCGTGTCGATATCCTCGTCGCTGCATGTGTCGGAGGCGCGGGTGATTTTGACGGCGAAATCGAGCATGGCGCGCTGGCGTGGCGAAATGTCGGCGGCGCGGTAGTTGGCGGCAATTGTGTCGGCCAGCACCGCATCCTTGCTGCGCACGCGCAACACCGCGCCGTGCGAGGTCAGGCAGTAGAAGCAGTGATTCTGCGCCGAAACGGCCACGGCGATCATCTCGCGCTCGGCCTTGCTCAGTCCTGAATCGTCCATCATAATTGAGTCGTAGAGCGCCATGAAGCCGCGCAACTGCTGCGGGCGCAGCGTGTAGGCGCGGTAGACGTTCGGCACAAAGCCCGGTTTGGCGCGCATCTGCTCGAACTGCGCGGCAATATCTTCGGGCAGGGCGGCCTCGTCGGGCACGCGGAGGCGGCTGATGCGCTCGCTATCGTTCGGCTGCATGATGCTTCCTTTCTCCATACTTTTGCTGCTTCATTGGCGGCACCCAAGTGTACCACTATAGCAAAGTTCAGTAGTATTCGGCCACAGAGAACACGGAGCACACCGAGTTTGAAATCCATAGCTCAGTGGTCTCTGTGTTCTCTGTGGCTCAACCATTTTGTCTCTGCTCTAACCGTGCCGTGAGACTTTTGTAAGAACTTGCTGCTGGCGGTGTAAGAAATCGCGGCGATACTCGGCATGTGAGTGAGATGACCCTGCCACACGCATGAGGAGGATTGACGATGATTGGCAATATTGTTCGCGGCTGGAATGAGATGTCGCCGGTGCGCAAGGTTCGCCGGGTGATTTCGATTGGCCTGATTGGCTTTGCGATCTGGGCGCTTACGCCCTACCTGTATAGTCGCCAGGTCGACGAACCCTTCCCCGCTGCCGCGCCCGTGCCCACCGCCGCCATGGCCGATGCTGGCGCGATGAGCGACGCCAAACCGACCGCCGCGATGGCTGATGCGGGCGCGATGGCGAAACCAACTGCTGCAATGGCCGATGCTGGCGCAATGGCAAAACCCACTGCGGCAATGGCCGACGCTGGCGCGATGGCGAAACCAACTGCTGCAATGGCTGATGCTGGCGCGATGAGCGACGCCAAGCCGACCGCCGCAATGGCCGATGCTGGCGCGATGGCCGAGCCCACGGCCATGGCTGCAACTGAGCCGCTGGCGCTGGTGACGGGGAGTTTGGTGCCCGGCAGCACGCCCGGCGACCGCGCCTCGGGCAGCGCGACGATCTACCGCCTGACCGACCAGAGTCATGTGCTGCGCCTGGAAGAATTTGCGACCACCAATGGACCCGACCTGTTTGTGGTGCTGTCGCGCAACGCCAACCCCGACGCCGACGGCATTGGCGACAAGGGCAGTTATGTGCAGCTGGAAGCGCTGAAAGGCAACAAGGGCAGCCAGAACTACACCCTGCCCGCCGACCTCGACCCGAGCGGCTATAAGTCGGTGGTGATCTGGTGTCGCACCTTCAATATTGTGTTCGGCTATGCAACACTAGCGCCCAAAGCCTAGCAGGAATTAAGCGATCCACAGATTACGCAGATTTCGCAGATATTCAGGCTGGCAACAACCATAATCTGCGGCATCTGTGTAATCTGTGGGTGAAGTCTACGCGCCGGGCATATGCCGCACCACGACGATCTGCTGGCCGGCGCGATCCCAGCGCTCGACCAGAAAGCCCGATTGTGCAACGCCGTCGGGCACAACATCGAGCAGGAGCAGATTGTCGGGGACGGCGGCCAGGCTCGTGAAGCGATATTTCCCCAGGCGTTCGGGCGCGCCGGCTGCAGAAGATGCGTCGGCGCGCTCGCTTTGTAATTCCTGCGGGGAAACAAGCTGCGCGGCCAGCACATACAGCCAGGCATCGCGTGTGGCGTCGGCATCGATCCAGACTTCGTCGGCGGCGGCGTGGCGGCCAGCCAGCCGCACAGCTTCGAGCAGGCCCGGCTGCGTGTCTGCAAGCACGGGCGCGGGCGGCAGGGCCGGCTCCTGCGCGGGAATGCGGCTTGCCAGCGGCCAGCCGATCAGCGCAGCCAGCACTGCCGCCAGCACAGCCTGCGCAAGCCGCCGCCAGCGCCCGCCCACCACCAGCCCGGCACCGCGCCACAGCACCGCCACACCCGCGCCCGCCAGCAGCGGCGGGAACATCGCCAGAAAGATCGCGGCCGCATCGGGCTGAGTTGAACTCACCCCCAGCGGGATCAGCGCCGCCGCCAGCAGCAGCCACCAGTCGAAGGGCGAGGAATGCCGCACGCGTGGCCCACGCTCGGGGCGCAGCACAGCGCGCAAACCAAGCTGCCAGAGCAGCAGCGCCACACCGAGAGCGAGCAGCAGCCAGCTGGTTGCGCCAAGCAGGTCGCGCGGCGGCAGCAACTCGCGCAGGGTGTGCGCGGAAGGAACCGACGGTTCGGCCAGCGCCGCGCGCACAAGCATCTCGCCGCCATTTGGCAGCGACAATGTCAGGTAGTTTGCGGGGAGCCAGGCAAGCGTCAGCACAGCCAGCGCCGGCCAGCTCCGCAGCGCGGCACGCCAGCCCTGGCGCAGCAGCAGAAATACGAGCACGACCAGCACCAGCAGCACAAGCGGGAGACGCAGCGCCGGGTCGGCATACCAGCACAGGCCAGCGGTTCCGGCAAAGGCCAGCGCCGGCCCGCGCTCGGCGCGCTGAACGAACCAGAGCGCGGCCAGCGCGCAGGCAGCCCAGCCCACCATCACCAGCACGGCGGGCGTTGCCAGCCAGCCCAGCGCCAGTTGCCAGGGCGCAAGCGCCGCCGTCAGGCCAGCCAGCAGCGCCGCCGCAGTTGGAAGGTGCAGCCGGCGCGCGCAGCCATACACCAGCGGCGCAAGCAGCGCGCCGAGGATTGCGCCGGCAAGGCGGGCGGCCAGCAGAACCGGGCCAAACAGCGTCACAAACGGTATTTCGAAATAGGCCAGCAGCGGCGCGTTGGGAGCGCCCGGCGCGAAACCCAGGACATGGCCGGCTGCGTCGCGGGCAGTGCTGCGCAGGCTCCATGCATCGACAAGGCTGGCAGCCTCGGCGGGAGCGAAGCCAGGCGGTGCCCAGCGCAGCCACAGCAGGCGCACCAGCAGGGCCAGGGCGAGCAAGCCCGCCGGAGCGCCGTAGCCGTGCGCCATGCACCAGGCCATCGCAAGGGCCAGCAAGGCCACAGCAAGCAGCGCCGCCGTAATTTCAAGCGCAGCCCGCGCGCCAAAACCCTGCGCCCGCGCATCAATGGAAAAGACCTGCACGCCCAGGTAGCGTCCGTCAAACGGCGAGCGATCGACGCCGCTGAGCAGCACCAGCGCCCTTGTGCCGGGCGGAACCGTCACTTTGTAGTCGGTTGGTAGCTCGGGCGCGTCAAAGGCCAGCAGCGGCTGTGTGTCGGCCAGCAGCGCCACGCGTGGGGCGGCCCGCCCAGGCCAGCGCGTGCTGCCAAGCGTGAGACGAAGATCGATTGGCACCGAGCGCGGCGTGAGCGGAACAAGCAGGCGATTACCCGTCCAGCGGAATTCAACCGGCGCGCCTTCCGGCGCATACCATCCGCGCACCTCCGACCAGCGGACCGGCGAGCTTCCATAGGCCACCAGAACCAGCGCCGCCAGCAGCCCGAAAAGCGCCAGTGGAAAATGCCAGTAGCGGTTCATCGTACCCCATCATAGCGCGCGGATACTGCGCATTATACCGCCAGCGGCAAAACACACAATCTCGTGGTATACTGCCAGGCATCGCACAAACCCTGGCCGAAACGGGCCATTCACGCGCCCGCTGCAACCCCTAGGCCGAACGTTCGGCGCACGGTGACACGGCATGCCGCAACTGTCGTTTATCACCCCCGTGGCGCTGGCGGCACTCGCACTGGTGCCGCTGATGTGGGCGTTTGCGCTGCTCACCCCGCGCCGCGTTGCGCCACTGCGCTTCTGGGGCGGCCTGCTGCTCCGAACGCTGATTCTGGTGGCGCTGGTGCTGGCCCTGGCTGGCGCGCAGCTTGTGCAGCCAGTGCGCACACTCACCACAGTGTTCCTGCTCGACACCTCGGACTCAATCGCCCCGGCGCAGCGCGAGCGCGCCATTCAGTATGTCGACCGGGCGCTGGCCGGCTTGCCGCCCGGCGACCGCGCCGCGGTGGTTGCGTTTGGCGCGGGCGCGCTGGTGGAACGCGCACCGGCGAGCCTGGCCGCGCTTGGGCGCATCAACTCCGTGCCCGTCACCACCCGCACGAATATTCAGGAAGCTATTCAGCTTGGCGTGGCGCTGCTGCCAGCCGACTCGCAGAAACGACTGGTGCTGCTTTCCGACGGTGGCGAGAACAGCGGGCGCGCAGCCGATGCCGCCCGGCTGGCACTGGCGCGTGGCGTGCCGCTCGACGTTGTGATTCTGCCCAGCGAGCACGGCGCGGATGTGATTCTCACGGGCGTCGATGCGCCGCCGCAATCGCGTGAAGATCAGGAAGTACCCGTCAGCGTGCGGCTGAACGCCAACTACGCCACCAGCGGGCGATTGCAGATTTTTGTCGACGGCCAGCTTGCGCAGGAGCTGGACGTGACTATTCCAGCCGGGAGCAGCATCGTGAGCGCGCGCCTGCCCGCCGGCACGGCTGGTTTCCGCCGCATCGAGGCACGGCTGGAAGCGCAGGGCGATACCGAGCCACAGAACAACCGCGCCGGCAGCTTTGTCGAAGTGACCGGGCCGCCACGTGTGCTGATTATCGCCAGCGAAGCCGGGCGCGCCGCAAACCTGCGCGCCGCGCTTGAGTCGGCGGGCGTGCGCGTGGATGTGCTGCCGCCAGCGCAGGCGCCTGCCAGCCTGGATCAGCTCAGTACCTACGCCAGCGTCGTGCTGCTCGACACGCCTTCGCGTGATGTGCCGCGCGCGCTGCTGCAGGCGCTCCCCGGCTATGTGCGCGATCTTGGGCGCGGCTTTGCAATGATCGGCGGCACCGACTCGTTTGGCGCGGGCGGCTACCGCCGTACCCCGACCGACGCAACTGGCGCGAACATCGAAAGCATGCTGCCCGTCAGCCTCGACCCGCTCGACACCGCCCAGCAGCCCGATCTTGGCCTGGTGATGGTGATCGACCGCAGCGGCAGCATGAGCGAGCCAGCCGGCGGCCAGCGCACCAAGCTCGACCTGGCGAAAGAAGCGGTCTACCAGGCCACGCTCGGCCTGAGCCAGCGCGACCAGATTGGGCTGGTGGTGTTCGACGATCAGGCCGAGACGATCCTGCCCTTGCAGAAGCTGCCGTCGGCGGTGGAGATCGAACAGGTGCTGGGGCGCTTCAACGATGGCGGCGGCACCGACATTCTGCCGGGCTTGCAGGCGGCGGCGCAGGCGATCACCGCCGCAAATACCAAGATCAAACACATCATCCTGATGACCGACGGCCTTGCGCCCAGCAACTACAGCCAACTGGTGAAGCAAATGCACGACGCGGGCGTCACGATTTCGACCGTGGCGATTGGCAGCGACGCCGACGCGAATCTGGAAAATATTGCCAAGCAGGGCGGCGGGCGCTACTATCGCGTCGAAGACGTTTCGCAAATTCCCGCGATCTTCCTGCAGGAAACCGTGATCGTGGCCGGGCGCGACATTATTGAAGGGCAGATTGCCCCGGCTGTGGCGCTGCAAGCGCCGGTGGTGCGCGATTTGGGCGGTTTGCCGGCGCTGTATGGCTACAATGGCACCGAATTGAAACAGTCGGCGCGCGCGATTATCGTTACGCCCGACAACAAGCCGCTGCTGGCGCAGTGGCAGTATGGCCTGGGCCGCGCCGTGGCCTGGACGAGCGATTTCAAGGGGCAGTGGGGCCGCGACTGGGTGAGCTGGAACCAGTTCCCGCTGTTTGTGGGCGGCCTGGCCGATATGCTGCTGCCGCCGCCCGACGCCGGCACGCTGACGCTGCGCGCCAGCAGCTCGGGCGGGCAAACCGCGCTGGAGCTAAGCGCGCAGGACGAGCAGGGCCGCACACTCAACCAGCTGGCGCTGAGCGGCACGCTGGTCGCACCCGACAATGCTGGAGCGCCGCTCAAGTTCTCGCAGATCGCGCCCGGGCGCTACCGCGCCGTGGCCCCGGCCGACACGCCGGGCGTGTACCTCGCGCAGGTGGCTGCACTCGGCCCGGATGGTCAGCCGGTTGGCACAGCCACGACCGGGCTGGTGGTGAGCTACTCGCCCGAGTACAGCGAAACGCGCGACAACCCGCAACTGCTGCGCGACCTGGCGGGCATCACGGGCGGGCGGGTCGACCCGGCCCCCGAGACGATTTTCGACTCGCCGGCGCAGCGCGTGGGCACCGTGACCGAGATCGGCCTGCCCTTGGTCTGGCTGGCGCTGATGCTCTGGCCGCTCGATATTGCGCTGCGCCGGCTGTTCCCGCGCCTGGGCGATTTCGCGCCTGCGCTGGCACGGCTGCGCCGCCGACACCCCGCCGAAGAAGCGGCTGGCGCGGGCGCATCGATGGCGCGGCTCAGCGCGGCCAAGCAGCGCGCCCGCGATCTGCGCGCCGTGCCCGAGCTGCGCGCCCGCCCGGCCGAGCCGCTTGCCGCCGCGCCGCCCACGGCCGCACCCGCAACGACACAGGCAGCCTCATCTCCACAGGCCGCCACCCCGCCCCCCGAAGCGGCGCCAGCCGCCCCCACCAGCGACGACGACCAGCTTGCGCGGCTGCTTGCCGCCAAGCAGCGCGCCCGCAAACAGCGCCAGTAAGCATCACAAAGCCGCACGAATTTCTTAACAAAAAAAGTGTGTTTTAGCCCTTGACAAACGGTCAAAACACGCTATAATTTCGCACTGGTGAACGAAATCACCAACTGTATTCGGGCTCTCCCGGCGCGCGGTCAACCGCCGTTTTGCGGCAACTGGCCAGCGTGTACTGTCAGGGGGGATGGCGTCGGAAGTGCGACGGCCATCTGGGGTGGCAGGCCCGGGCGAGCGTTCCCCGAGGGGTTATGGACGGTAAGGCCAACTTACAGCACTGCGACTTGTCGCGCTGTGCCATGCTGAATCACCTGGCTGGTGGCTCGGCGCCTGCTGTCTTGCCCTGCCGTCGCTAAGCGACGCACGCTTCTGCTGCACGCGCCCTTGCACCATCCGGTGCAGGGGTTTTTTCTTCCCTTCCAGCCTGGCACGCCACAGGTCGCCCCGACTTGATGCGTTGTATGGCTTGCGCGCCATACCAGGATGGAGGAACACCCAATCACACAATTCACACCTGCGGTAACCCGGAATTGACACTCGGCAAGCTACGCACCGCGCCACTGGCGCTGGGGCCGGCTTTGCGCTGCCGCGCACTGTTTTTGTATTCGATCTTCGCCAACCAAGGAGGGCACCAGCATTGAGCAAGCAGTCCTATCTCGACTACGTTCAGAATCGGTACGGCATTGAGTCCGAAGGTATGCTGACTGATTTTCTCAGTCGACGGGATGGGCGGCTGCTGCTGGCAGACCGCATCGACCTTAGTGCAATGATGGAACGCTACGGCGCTCCGCTTGAAATCGCCTACTGTCCGCTGATCACCGAGCAGGTCGAGCGCATGCTCGGCTGGGCTGGCGCGGCGCGCGCTGCCGCCGGCTACCACGGCGGATTTCTGTACGCCTATGCCACCAAGGCCAATTTTGCCGAAGAAGTGGTGCGCACCGCGCTGGCGGCTGGCGCTCACTACGAAACATCCGCCACCGCCGACGTGCTGATCGCCCACCATCTGTGGCGGCAGGGCGTACTTTCCGAGCGGCGCTATATGTTCTGCAACGGCTCCAAGGAGGACAGCTACATCGACGCGATTGTGTCGCTGCGCCAGGCCGGCTTCGAGCGCGTGGTGCCGATTCTCGACGACCTGGACGAGCTGGATGCCTACCTGGAGCGCTGCAACGCGCCGCTGCTGCTGGGCGTGCGCGAGCGCCACTTCGCCGACGTGGTCAACCCGGCGCACCCGGGCGGCGAGCGCTTTGGCCTGACGCAGGAAGAGATCGCGATTGCGGCGCGGCGGCTGGCTGGCACACCGCACCGGCTGGTGGTGTACCACGCCATGGTTGGCAGCCAGCTCGAAGATATGGATGGCTGGATGGCGCGGCTGGAGCGCTCGGCGACGGCCTACTGCCAGCTGCGCCAGCAGGTGCCGACGCTGCGCGCCTTCAACTTTGGCGGCGGCATGCCCACCTCGGCCTACGCGCTCGACTTCGCGTTCGACTACCAGGGCTTTCTGACGCGCCTGATGGAAACGATGGCGGCCGTGTGCGCCGGGCATGGCGTGCCCCAGCCCGACATCATTGGCGAGTTTGGGCGCTACACCGTGGCGAACCACAGCCTGTACCTGCTGGAAGTTGGCACGACCAAGAGCGCGCAGGCCACTGGCGGCGAGCCGTGGTACCTGCTGAACAGCAGCCTGATGGTGACGCTGCCCGACACGCTGATTGTGGAAGATCAGCAGTTCATTGTGCTGCCGCTCGACCGCTGGGAGCAGCCCGCGCAGGGCGTGCGCCTGGGCGGCCGTCGCACCTGCGACTCCGACGACATGTTCCCGCGCCCGTCGCAGCCCGCGCTGATGCTGCCGGAAGACGGCGCCGGCCTGGTGGTGGCGGTGTTTGGCGTCGGCGCATACCAGCAGATGATCTCGGGCCGCGGCGGCGCGCACCACTGCCTGAGCCCCGAAATGCGGCGGATCATCATCGAGCAGGACGGCGACCCTTCGACCGGCTCAGGGCTGGGCGCGCTGGTGGTGCGCGAGATCGCGCCGCAGAACCTGGGCACGATTATGAGCCTGCTGGGCTATGGCAGCGAGCCGCTGGAGCCGGTCGCGCGCCCGCAGCCCATGCCGATCGACCGGCGTGCCGTGCGCGAGCCCATCCGCGCGCCGCGCCGCCCGCCAATGGCGCGGCTGCGCACCTCGGGCCGCAGCCGCCCGGCCGCGCCAGCGCGCTAGCACACCCGGCCTACACGATTTCAGCCCCGAAGGATAAAGTGCCTTCGGGGCTAATTTATTCAGCTTTTTTTGGTGTAGGACACGGACGAACGCCGACGAGCGCGGACAGATCCTTCACACTACGCTGATCCGCCTTCTCTGCGTGTGTCTGCGTCCAATGCTTTCTGAATCGGGGCTTCATATTTGTCGGCACGGCCAACCTGTGCTACGATTCGGCCTTTGTGGCACCCTTGCAGATGGAAAGAGCAACCCCACAATGCCCGGCGACCAGATCATTGTGCGCGGCGCACGCGAACATAACCTGAAGAACATCGACGTCACCATCCCGCGCGACAAGCTGGTTGTCATCACCGGGCTTTCGGGGTCGGGGAAATCGACGCTGGCGTTCGACACGATTTTTGCCGAAGGCCAGCGCCGCTACGTCGAGTCGCTCTCGGTGTATGCGCGCCAGTTCCTCGGCCAGCTCGACAAACCCGATGTCGATGCGATCGACGGCCTTTCGCCGGCAATTGCGATTGACCAGAAGGGCAACACCCGCAATCCGCGCTCGACGGTCGGCACCGTCACCGAGATTTACGACTACCTGCGCCTCTTGTATGCGCGCATCGGCCACCCGCACTGCCCGATCGATGGCCGCCCGCTGGAGCGCCAGACCGCCCAGCAGATGGTCGACGCGGTGCTGGCGCTGCCAGAAAATTCGCGTCTGCTGCTGATGGCCCCGGTGGTGCGCGACAAAAAAGGCGAGCACCAGAAAGTGCTGGAAGATGCGCGGCGCGGCGGTTTTGTGCGCGTGCGCATCGATGGGGCCGTGCGCGACCTCGACGAAGAGATCAAGCTCGAAAAATACAAAACCCACACCATCGAAGTGGTGGTCGACCGCCTGGTGATTCGCAACCCGGCGAGCGACGCCCAACGCCCCAGCGCCGCCGAGCACCCTGACCGCATTCGCGTGGCCGATTCGGTTGAAACCGCGCTGAAAATCGGCAGCGGCATGATGACCGTGCAGATCGTCGGCCCGCCCGCGCAGGAACTAACGTTCTCGCAGAATTACGCCTGCCCGGTGCACGGCCCGATCAGTCTGGGCAGCCTGGAACCGCGCGACTTCTCGTTCAACAACCCCAACGGCGCGTGCCCGACCTGCGGCGGCCTGGGCGTGATCCGCGAGATCGACCCCGACCTTGTGCTGCCCGACCGCGCACTCTCGCTGGCCGAAGGCGCGATTGTGCCGTGGGGTCGCATGAACCGCAACCAGCGCCGCTACTTCGACGACATTCTGGAGTCACTGGCGGCGCATATGGGCTTTTCCACGCAAACGCCTGTGCGCGACCTTTCCGCCGATGTGATCGGCACCATCCTGTACGGCTCGAACGGCGACATCATGCCGCTGCGCTACCACCTGCGCGGCGAAGATCGCGTAATCAACGGCCCGTTCGAGGGCGTGGTGCCGAGCCTGCGCCGCCGCCTGGACGAAGCGACCGACGAGACCGAAAAGGCCGACATCGACCAGTATATGACGCCGCGTGTGTGCGGCACCTGCAATGGCGCGCGGCTGCGGCCCGAGGTGCTGGGCGTGACGGTGCAGGGCCGCAATATTGCGCAGGTATCGGCGCTGCCGGTGGCCGAAGGGCGCGTGTGGGCGGAAACACTGCTGGATGAGCGACCGCTCGACGATGGCGCTGCCGCCATGAGCGCGCGCGAGCGTATGATCGCCACGCCAATTCTCAAAGAAGTAGGGGCGCGTCTGGCCTTTCTGGTGGATGTGGGTCTGGGCTACCTGACGCTCGACCGCACCGCCGCAACGCTTTCGGGTGGCGAGTCGCAGCGCATTCGCCTGGCCACGCAGATCGGTGCGGGCCTGATGGGCGTGCTGTACATCCTCGACGAGCCGAGCATTGGCCTGCACCCGCGCGACCACCACCGCCTGCTCGGCACCATCCAGCGCCTGCGCGACCTCGGCAACACCGTGCTGATCGTCGAGCACGACGAAGACACGATTCGCGCCGCCGACTGGCTGGTGGATATTGGGCCGGGCGCGGGCGAGCACGGCGGCGAGCTGATCGCCAGCGGGCCGATTGAGACGATTATTGCCGAGCCGCGCTCGATCACCGGGCAGTTCCTGAGCGGGCGGCGGCGCATCCCGGTGCCAAAGCGGCGGCGGCGCGGCAGTGGCAAGCGCCTGACGATCAAAGGCGCGCGGGCGCACAACCTCAAGAATGTCGAAGTGGCGCTGCCGCTTGGCACGCTGATCTGCATCACCGGCGTAAGCGGCTCGGGCAAGTCGACGCTGATCACCGACACGCTCTACCCGCGCCTCGCGCAAACGCTCTACAACGCCCGCCAGCGCGCTGGCGCGCACGACATGATCTATGGCATCGAAAACCTCGACAAAGTCATCGACATCGACCAGTCGCCAATTGGCCGCACGCCGCGCTCGAACCCGGCTACCTACACCAAGGCCTTCGACCCGATTCGCCAGCTGTTTGCGCAGGTACCCGAGGCGCGCGCGCGCGGCTACGACGCCAGCCGCTTCTCGTTCAATGTGAAGGGTGGGCGCTGCGAGCACTGCAATGGCGAGGGCCTGATGCAGATCGAAATGCAGTTCCTGCCGGACCTGTTTGTGCCGTGCGAGGTTTGCGGCGGGGCGCGCTACAATCGCGAAACGCTCGATATTCTGTATCGCGGGAAGAACATCGCTGAAATACTTGATTTCACGGTGGAAGAAGCGCTGGCATTTTTCGACCGCGTGCCGGCCATCCGCGAGAAGCTGCAAACGCTGGTGGATGTGGGCCTGGGCTATGTGCGGCTCGGGCAATCGGCCACCACGCTTTCGGGCGGCGAAGCGCAGCGCATCAAGCTCGCCACCGAGCTGGCGCGCCGCGCCACCGGGCGCACGCTCTACATCCTCGACGAGCCAACCACTGGCCTGCATTTCGCGGATATCGAGCGGCTCTTGCAGGTATTACAGCGCCTGGTCGATTCGGGCAACACCGTGCTGGTGATCGAGCACAACCTCGACGTAATCAAAAGCGCCGACTGGATCGTGGATATGGGACCGGAAGGCGGCGACGGCGGCGGGCAGGTGGTGGCGACCGGCACGCCCGAGCAGATCGCGGCGGCGGAAGGCTCGTACACCGGCACATTTCTGCGCCCGCTGCTGTAAGGCGATTGCATTTTTCTGAACCCGTAGCAGTTGGCAGGAAACTATGCTGTATTGGCGTGCAGCCTACTGCTCTAGAAGCAATGCCTTCCACGTAGCATGCCGGGAACGTTTACCACCAAGACACCAAGACACCAAGGGCTTCAGAATGCACTAAAATCTTGGTGCCTTCGTGCCTTGGTGGTTATTTAAAAGGTAGTGGCTCTAGAACAGCGGCTGAATCGACAGCACGCTGACGGTCACGTCGTAGTTGGTGGGGCCGCAGTTTGGCACGCGCCGCGTCTGCCAGAGCCGCCGCCAGTAGGCCATGTCGCCGTAGTTTGGCTGCACCGCGCGCTGGTAGATAATCGTTGCAGGGTAGCCCAGGCTCGCGTCGTAGGCGATGGGCTGCTGAAGCACCCGCAGGCAGGAACATGCCTGGGCCTGTGTATAGCACGGCGTTGGCCTGTCGAGCAGCGCACTCACCTCGAACAGGCGCATCACTGTCGTCATCCCAATCCACGAAACCCGGCAGCTGTTTGCCACCACACGGTTGAGCTGTTCGCCCGCCGTTTCCAGCTCTTGCGTGCAGGCATTGCCGCCATACTCCACACGAATGGTAATTCGGTAATTTGTGAATGGCCGTGCCTGCCAGCGCTGCATTGCCTGCTGGCGCCGCTGTGCCGGCGTTTCTGACCACGAAAACACGCTCAGCAGCAGGCACGCAAGAACGAGACTTGCTGGCACGGTGACAAGCCAGTATTTCGGCAGTTGCGCCACAGTTCACCCCGGATGAACAAACTGTTATATTTTAGAATGAGGTTTATTTGGCCTTGCAAGGCTATTGTACTACGATCAAATGACAATATTGATATCTCCGTATCAGCATAAGACTCACCAATCACCTATAAGGATCGGGTAGGCTGTGATCTTACAGGGAGAGCTTGCTCAAGAACCGTGTGAGTGTACAAAACAGCGCCTCGTTTTGCCTGGTTCGCCAGCAGCACGTTTGAAGAGGCCGAACGCACACAGATTCCCATGTAAGCTTCAAGCCCTGAAAAGAGTATATCGAGGCGCCCGCACACCCGCAACCACCACTTGCCTCGCAGAGAGGGAGTTTCCGTGTATCGAAATCAGCGAATTGGCATTATTATCACTGCCTGTGTTCTTGTTGTTCTGGCAACGATTGGGCTGCTCGAACTGGTAACACCGAATATCAGCCTGCTGGCGTCGGGCGGCTACTCGCCACTGTTTGGCGGCGGCAGCTCGAGCAATGGCGGAAGCGATCTGCTCGACCCGGCGCTGCTGGCCTACGATCCGCAGCGCGGCAATCTGGCAGACTCGCTGTTCGACGATCCGACCGAAGCTGCTGAGCCAACAGCCACAGCCTACATTGCCGCCGAGGCGGGGGCGGGCAGCGACATCGTGCAGCTTGCCGTCGAGCCCACCGTGCTGCGGCCGCAGGCTGCCAGCAGCCCAACACCGCGTTCGGGTGGCACGGTGCCAACCAATCGCTTTGGCACGCCGATTCCTAACGCGGGCGCGGTTCCGGCCGATGATGCTGGCAGCGGGGCAAATGCGCCGGTTGCGCCAGTAGACGCAGCGCCAACCACTGCTTCGGGCGGTGGTGGCGGCGGTCGCCGCCCCACCGCAGCTGCCGGGCAGCCGGGCGCAACCACGCCCCCAATCAATGGCGCGCCTGAACCGAGTGCCACGCGCACGCCAGTGCCAAGCGCCACGCGCACGGCTGTGCCAGGCGCAAGCAGCACGCCCGTGCCGAGCGCGACCAGGACGGCCGTGCCCAGTGCCACCAGTGTAACGCCGCCAACCAAGACGCCCATTCCAACAAACACACCAGTGCCGCCAACCGACACGCCGGTGCCACCCACCAGCACGCCCGAGCCGACGAACACGCCACGGCCAACGCGCACACCGCGCCCAACGAGTACGCCAGTGCCGACCGACCCGCCGACGGCCGAGCCCAAGCCGACCGACCCGCCGACGGCCGAGCCCAAGCCGACCGACCCGCCGACGGCCGAGCCCAAGCCGACCGACCCGCCGACGGCCGAGCCGCCCACAGCCGAGCCGCCCACAGCCGAGCCGCCCACAGCCGAGCCGCCGCCGCCAGTCATCCCAACTGTGGTTGGGGCGCTCTGCCCGCCGGTCTGCCTCTAATCAGGAGCAAAACAAGAAAGGGCGAACCGTGTGGTTCGTCCTTTCTTGTTGGCTGTGAAACGTGGGCGCGCTAGCGCGCAATCTCACGCGAAATCACCAGGCGCTGGATCTCGCTGGTGCCCTCGTAGATCTCGGTGATCTTGGCATCGCGGAAAAAGCGCTCGACGGGGTACTCCTTCGAGTAGCCATTCGAGCCATGCACCTGAATTGCCTTGGTTGCCGTCCACATGGCCGTCTCAGATGCGTAGAGCTTGGCCATCGAGGCATCCTTGATGTAATCGAGATGGTTGTCCTTGCGCCAGGCCGCCTCGTAGGTCAGCAGGCGCGCAGCCTTGATGCGCGTTGCCATGTCGGCCAGCGTGAAGCCCACCGCCTGGAAATCAAGGATCGGCTTGCCGAACTGCTCGCGCAGCTTGGCGTACTCAAGCGCGGCCTCGTAGGCGCCCTGCGCAATGCCAAGCGCCTGTGCGGCAATGCCGATCCGGCCCGCATTCAGGATCGTCATGGCGATTTTGAAGCCCTGGCCCTCGGCGCCTAGCCGCCGCCACGCCGGCACGCGGTAGTTGTCGTAGGCCATCTGGCACGAATGCGCGCTGCGGATGCCCAGCTTGTTCTCGACCTTCACCACGCTGCAGCCGGGCGCGTGCGTGTCGATCAGGAAGGCGCTGATGCCGCGCACGCCCTGCGACGGGTCGGTCATGGCCATGAGAATGATCGTGTCAGCGTGGTCGCCATTCGTTACCCAGTTCTTCACGCCATTGATCACATACTCGTCGCCGTCGCGCACGGCCGTGGTTTTCTGCGCAGCCGCGTCTGAGCCAGCGCCGGGCTCGGAAAGCGAGAACGCACCCAGCGCGCGGCCCGAGGCCAGCGGCACCAGCAGCTCGCGCTTCTGCTCCTCAGTGCCGAACTTCTCCAGCCCGTAGCACACCAGCGAGTTGTTGACCGAGGCGATCACGCCGAGCGAGGCATCCACGCGCGAGAGCTCTTCGATCACAATCGCGTAGGAAATGTAGTCGAGCGCCGCGCCGCCGTAGTCTTCGCTCACGGCCACGCCCAGAAAGCCCAGCTGGCCCATTTTCTTCACCAGGTCGGCGGGCCATTCCATATGCTCGTCGCGCGCGGCAACGGTGGGTTTGGCTTCTTTCTCAGCGAAATCGCGCACGGCCTGGCGCAGCATTTCGTGATCTTCGGTGGGGGCAAAATTCATGGGAGGCACCTCCTTGTAGCCATCGTTGATTCTGCCAGAAGCATAGCGGCAGCAAGTTACAGCGCCGCCGCCCGCCATGATAGCACACGCGCCCGCCGCGACGGTTGCATCGCGGCGGGCGCTGGTTTGCTGGGCTAATGAAGGCGATCTAACGACAATACCTTATAAATAGCCACAAAGACTCAAAGACACCAAGATTTTATAGTATTCTGAAGCCCTTCGAGTCTTTGAGTCTTCGTGGCAATCGCCTTATTTTCCTTGTTCGAACTAGCGGCGGCTCTCGATTGGCTCGTAGTGCACGTCCATCGGGCCAATATACTCCGACTCGGGGCGAATCAGGCGATTGTCGCTATATTGCTCGTAGACGTGGGCCGTCCAGCCCGCCACGCGGCTGATCGCAAAGATCGGCGTGAACAGGTCGATCGGAATGCCCAGCGTGTAGTAGACCGAGGCCGAGTAGAAATCGACGTTCACTGGCAGCGGCTTGGCTTCCTGCACCAGCACACGAATGCGCTCAGACATGTCGTACCACTTGCGCGTGCCCGACGACTCGGCCAGGTCGCGCGACAGGCGCTGCAACCACGCGGCGCGCGGGTCGTCGGCCTTGTAGACACGGTGCCCGAAGCCCATGATTTTCTTCTTGGCATTGATCGCGCCGCGAATATACTGATCGACCCGGTCGACCTGGCCGATCTCGCGGAGCATGTGCATCACCTGCTCATTCGCGCCGCCGTGAAGCGGGCCTTTGAGCGTGCCAATCGCGGACGTGATGGCCGAGTGGAGGTCGGAAAGCGTCGAGGCGGTGATGCGCGCCGAGAAGGTCGAGGCGTTCAGGCCGTGGTCGGCATGCAGGATGAGGCAGGTATCGAGCACTTGGGCAGCGGTTTCGGGCGGCTCTTTGCCGGTGAGCATGTACAGGAAGTTGGCCGCGTGGCTCAGCGTGGTGCTGGGCAGGATGGGCCACTGGCCCTTGCGAATGCGATCCCAGGCCGCCACAATCGTTGGCATCGAGGCCGTGAGGCGAATGGACTTCTGGACGTTCGCTTCCAGCGTGTTGTCAAGGTCGTCGGGGTCGTAGGCCGAAAGCGCCGAGACGGCGGTGCGCAGCACTTCCATGGGCGAGGTTTTTTTGGGCAGCGACATGAGCAGCGCAAGGATTTCGTTGGGAATCTGGCGATTATTGCAGAACTTGGTCTGGAAGCTGCTGAACTGGCTCTGCGTCGGCAGCTTGCCATACCACAAGAGCGCGGTGGTTTCCTCGAATGTCGACTTTTCGGCCAGCTCGTTGATCTCGATGCCGCGGTAGAAAAGCCGGCCGTTCATGCCATCGATGTAGCTAATTGCGGTTGCCGCCGCAACAATGCCTTCAAGTCCTTTGCCCATCGCTGTCCCTTTCTTTCAGCTGCTGGCGATACAAAAAAACGAAGGGCGCGCACTCAGAACGCAGCCCTTCGCCCTTGAACACAAACTCGGCTTAGATGGCGAGGCATGTCACCGTGCGCTTGATGCCAGCCACGCCGTGGATTTCATTCATCACCAGCCGGCCGATTTCGCGCGATTCGTCCGTTTCCAGCGTCGCAATCACATCGTACGGGCCAGTCACTGCGTCGGCGCGCGCAACACCTGCCACGCTGCGCAGCCGCTCAAGAATCGAGCCGACCTGGCCGGCTTCCGCCTCGATCAGCACATATGCCCTTGACTGCATGGTGTTCCTCCCAGGCCGTAGGGCGACGCCGCGCACCGCCCCATTGCGGTTTCGACAGCGCCATTATAGCACAGGGCTAGCCGCTCACAGCCGGTTCGGCGCCCTGCACCTCGCGCAGATAGCTTGTTGCGGTCGCGACAACGTCGGCGGGCGATTGCTCCATCCGGTCGATCAGGGCACTGGCAACAATCGCGCCGTCGGCAATTTCGCCCACCTGCCGCACGTGTTCTGCCGTGCTGATGCCAAAACCCACCACCAGCGGCACATCGGTGTGGCGGCGCACGCGTGCCAGGAAATCGGGCAGGCCCGGCCACAGCTCACGGCGCGCGCCCGTCACACCCGTCAGCGCCACACAGTAGATAAAGCCGCTCGCCAGCTCGGCAATCGCGGCAATGCGCTCGTCGGGGGTGGTTGGCGCGATCAGGAAGACCAGATCGAGCCCGGCGGCCTGGCAGAGCGCGTGGCACTCGCCGGCTTCCTCCAGCGGCAGGTCGGGAATGATCAGGCCATCCACGCCAGCAGCGGCGGCATCCTGCACGAATTTCGCCAGGCCGTAGCGCATGAACGGGTTGACGTAGCCCATCAGCACCAGCGGGGCCTGCACGCCGCGCCGCCGCATCTCGCGCACATTGTCGAGGCAGAACGTCAGGTTCACGCCATTCTTCAGCGCCCGCTCGCCCGCGCGCTGCACGGTCGCGCCATCGGCCAGCGGGTCGGAGAACGGCACGCCCAGCTCGAACAGGTCGCCGCCAGCAGCCTCAAGCGCGGGCGCAAGCTCCAGCGCCGAGTCGCGCTCGGGGTAGCCAATCATCAGGTAGGGCATCAGGGCGGCGCGGCCCTCGGCTTTGATGCGGGCAAAAGTTTCGGCAATTCGGCTCATTATGGCTCCGTAAAGGGTTACAGGGTGGAAGGTTTTCAGGTTGGCGAATGACGTCCGATTTTTTACCACAGAGACACAGAGACACGGAGATTTTGGATTGAACGACGAATGATGAACGAACAGGCGAATGCAATACGCCCCGGCTGCAACAGGCGAATGCAATACGCCCCGGCTGCAACAGACGTATGCAATACGCCCCGGCTGCAACAGACGTATGCAATACGCCCCGGCTGCAACAGACGTATGCAATACGCCCCGGCTGCAACAGGCGTATGCAATTCGCCCCGTGCAAACTGCCCACTGCCCACTGCCAACTGCCCGCTGCCCACTGGCTACTGCCTACTGCCCCTACCGCGCGCCGCGCACCTGCCGCACCAGCACCGTGCCAAGCACGAAATAGACAAACGCGATGCCAAAGATCACCGTGTAGCCCAGGGTCGGCTGGCCCGAGGCCCGCCCGACGCGGCTGAAGTTGTCGAGCAGCAGGCCGGCAATCGGCGTCGCAATCGACTGCGGCAGCGTCATTGCCACGTGCCACACGCCCATGTCTTTGGCGTAGTCGTCTTCGCTTGGCAGAATATCACTCGCCAGCGCCTAGTCGACCGCCTGGTACGCGCCGTAGCCCAGCCCAAAGACGATGCCCATCAGCACGGCCACTTCGAAGTTGCCGGTGAAGATATACACCAGCACCACCAGCGCCTGGAGCGCGCCGCTGATATACACCATCAGCTTGCGGCCGTAGCGGTCGGAAAGCGAGCCAGCCGCGAGCGAGCTAATGATTGCGCCCACCAGCAGCGCCAGAATGAAGAACGAGGTCGCGCCGGCAGCATCCTTCGCCAGCGGTATGCCGAAAAACGTATAGTTGTACGTTTCCGCGCCGCCCGCCACCACGTCCTTCATATAGTAGAGAATAAAACCCTGCACGGTGAAGGTGCCCATCACCACCAGAAAGCGCGTCCAGAACACCCAGCTGAAATCGCGCGAGCGGAACGGCGCGATCAGGCCCCGCAGAAACTCGCCCCAGCGGAATGGCGGCACCGCGCCTGGGTCGGGCTCGCGCACGGTAAACACCGTCGCCAGCATCGAGTACCGCGATGCCCAGGTACGCGCCGCGCACGCCACCCAGCGCGCCAAGCAGCAGCCCCGTAATGCCGCCCAGGAAGTTGCCAAGCATCTGCATCAGGCCCATCCAGCCGCTAGCCGCACCGCGCTGCTCGGCTGGCACCACGTCGGGGATGAGCGCCGAGTAGGGCGCGGTTGCGAGATTGTTGAACAGGTTGATGCACATATAGGCCAGGATGTAGGGCACGAGCGCGGCGGACGTGCTGGGGATGAATGCCAGCGCGATCAGGCCCACCACATTACCCAGCGTACCCGCCACCAGAAAGGGCTTGCGCCGCCCCCAGCGCGTGCGGATGCGGTCGCTCCACGCGCCAAACAGCGGGGCAACCACCATCGAAAGCAATGCGCCAATCGCGAGAATATTCGCCAGTGTCTGGCCTTTGAAGTCGGCGCCGCCAATCGCCTCGGCCTGGAGCGGCAGCAGCGTGATCAGGATGGCCGTCCAGTGCGCTGCTACCAAACCAGTACAGGCTCAGCGCGGCCAGCTGCCAGGCGCTCATGCGCGGGCGGCTCGCGGAAACGGCCAGCGGAGGGGCAATCGCTTCGGCCATACCGTGCTCCTTCATTGGATGTGGTTCTAGCAAAGAACAGATTTTACGAGCCACAGAGAACACGGAGAGCACTGAGTTAAGAGCATACCGCTCTGTGTTCTTCCTGCCTGAGCACCATGACGCGTTTGCGCGCTGCCGTAGGCGTAGCTTACTTGGGCGTTGATTTGCTCGGCGGGGTTGCGGGTGGCGCGGCGCGCACTTCCGGGGCCAGCTTGCCGCTCAGCAAGGGCCAGGCTTTCCAGAAGTACTCAATACCCGAGAAAGCAGTCCACACCACGGCCAGGAACATTGGCACCGGCCACAGGCTGAACAGCCATGACAGCAGCCATTGCAGGCCGCTGGCGTCGGCCGGCGTGGCCTGGAAGATCGGCGCACGTGAGCCGTTGTAGGCCGCCGCCAGCAGGCACCAGACCAGCGCAGTGACGGTGATCACCAGCTTCTGCTTGCCATACTGCCGCGCCGAAATGACTTCGCCCTCGGCGGCGGCGAACGAGCGCAGGCCCGACACCGCAAAGTCGCGCACGATCACCAGCAGCGCGATCCAGCCCGAGATTAGGCCACCTTCTACCATGGGGATGAGCGCGCCGGCCACAAAGATCTTGTCGGAAATCGTGTCGAGAAACACGCCCAGCGGCGACACCACGCCCATGCTGCGCGCCAGCGGGCCGTCGGCAATATCGCTGATCGCCATCACCAGCAGCAAAACTACCGCGCCATAGTAGCCGGCGCTGGTGTCGAGCAGAATCAGCCACACCAGCAGCGGCGTGGTCAGAATGCGGAAAATGCCTAACAAGTTGGGGATGCTACGAGCCAGCACATGAACCTCCTCGTCGGTGAGCCTTTGAGCATTATACTCCCGATCAAGTTGGTTTGTTTCAGCTACGGGCCGATGGCGACCTCGCCCAGCACCAGGCGCGTGCCACCACGCACGGGCGCATCGCTCTGCACCGGCAGGCGCGCACTTTCGGCCGGGTCGCCAGCGGGGTAGACGCCCAGCAAGAGGGTGTAGCGCCCGGGCGGCAGGTCGGCGGGCAGCGCGAGGCTGCGCTCGTCGTGCACGGGGTCGTTCACTTTCCATGTGGTGGTTTGCCCGGCTGGAAAATAACCATCCAGCGGCCGGCGGTCGTCCTGCGCGAGCGGCGGCGCGTTGCAATCGCGGCACAGGTGCAGGAACATGGTGTAGTCGCGCGTGGGTGGCGCTGCTGCTGCCCAGAACAGCGTGATCGGCAAATGCCCACCGGGCCGCAATTCGCCACCCAGCGGCGCGATCGTGTAGCCGCGCAGCCCGATCTCGCCGCCGAAAATGCCCACCAGCGGCACGGCTGGCTGCGGGATCGAGGCCGCGCCCTTTTCCTGATAGCGCGACGGGAAGCTGGCGCACATCACTTCAACGCCCACAAACACATCGCCGCCGCAGGGCCAGGTGCGCTGATTGCTGGCAAACTGGAAGCGCAGACCCAGCACGCCATATTTGTCTGGCTCGGTGGGCGGCTTCGCATTCGGGTCTGCATGTGGGCTCGCGTCCCACTCGGCTTGCAGTTCTGCCAGCGTCTTGGGTGGGTCGATGGTGCGGGCGTGCTCGGGCGCAATCAGCATGAGCATGCGGGCATGCCCACGCGCCGCCGCGTCGAAGTCCTTCTCATACTCGCGGCGGTAGCACTCGACTGGCACGCGCTGGTTCATGCAATCGCCCTGCCCCAGCACGTTAAACGTCGCCGGCTGCGGCAGCGGGTCGGGCGTGACGCGCGGCGCATAGTACTGCCACATCGGCATTACATAGTATGGATGCACAATCAGCAGGTCGTCGGGGTGCGCGCGTGCCGCAATTGCTGCCACGCCATCGCGCCACTGTTCCTTCACCGCCGCGCCCGAAAACAGGCCGTGCTCGGGCTGAAACAGCACCGCCGCGTTCACCGCCAGCACCAGCGCGCACAGCACGCCACCCAGCCCGCCCGCCCGCGCCGACGTTTTCTCCTGCGCCGGGCCACGCGCACCGAGCGGCGCGCTGATCACCAGCACCCAGGCGGGGAATGCCACCGTGACATAGCGCGACTCGAACAAGCGCACCACCAGCAGCGCGCCAGCAAACAAGAGCAGTGGCACCGCAAACATGCACAGCGCCGCCAGCGCGGCCCGGTTGCCACGCCATGCCGCCCGCGCCAGCCGCACGAACCCCCACAGCGTCAGCGCCAGCGCGGGCAGCGCCCAGACCACGAGCGGCACGCCCAGCCAGCCATCGATGTTCCCCCGGTCGAGCGCGAAGTGCGCCAGCGAGAGCCACAGGCCCGCAAGCGGGCCAGCCGGCACATGCCCGCTGCCGCCGCGATTTTCGGCCCCGACGGCTTGCGCCACGCCATAAATCGCCGCCAGCGCGCCAGCCGCCACGCCCAGCAGCAGCAGCCAGCGCGCCGCGCCAGCCACGCCCGCGCGCCGAAACGGCCAAAGCAGCACAAGCACCAGCAGCGCGGCCAGCACCGCCAGCAGCGCCAGCCGGTGCACCAGCAGGCTCACGCACGCCACGCCCGCAAGCACGAGCCAGTCGCGCGGGGCGGCGGTGCGCAGCGCCCGCAGCAGCGCCCACACCAGCAGCGCGGCCATCAGCGTCAGCAAGCTGTAGGCTTTGGCATCCTGCGATTGCCAGAGCGCAAAGGGCGCGGCGGCAAACAGAAGCGCGGCGGCGAGGGGTTGCAGGTTGGTGTCTGGGCGTATTGCAATACGCCCGTTCGATCGTCCGTCGTCCGTCGCCCCGGCAAGCTCGCGCGCGGCGAAAAAGATCGCCACCACACCCGCCGCGCCCGCCAGCGCCGACGGGAATCGCAGCGCCCACTCGCTGTCGCCAGCCAGGCCAACCCAGCCCTTGAGCAAGAGGTGATACAGTGGATAGGCGGCGTTCGGGCTGGCGAGGTCGCGCAGCAATGCGCCCCAGCCGCGCTGCGTCACTTCGGCCCAGGTGCCGCCCTCGTCGAGCCAGAGGCTTTGCGCGCCCAGGCGATACAGGCGCAGCGCCAGCGCCAGCACAAACAGCAGCGCGCCAGCCACGGCGGGCTGGCGAAGAAGGTGGAATGTTAGGCGCGCAGGTCGTTTCATAGTGGTTTCGTCGTGGGCGGCGCGGGCGGCGCACCACCGACGGCGGATTGTACCCGAGCGCCGCAGGTGGGTCAAATTGCGCGCAAAAAAATCGCGCGAGCCCGTGCCCGCGCGATCATCTTCGGTTGTGGAGCGCCCGTGGCGGCCCGCTACACACGCGCCGCGTCCTCCCAGCCCACCCAGAAATTGTTGCGCCGAATATAGCCTTCCGGCCGCACCTTCACGCCATTGATCTCGGCGCAATCGGCCTCGTTCACCAGCACGACGTTCGGGCGCGTCTTGAAGCGATCCATATACGCGTCGATTGCTTCCGTAATCTTCAGCGAGGCCGACTTCTTGGGGTTGTCGTCGAACCACCCGAGGTACATACCGATCCTCCTACATGCTCATATGCCAGGTGCCAATCTGCACATCCTGAAACAACACAAAGTTTTGATCCTGCCCGCACCGAACTTCGAAATAGCGCCGCGCCGGACGCACACCATCGGAAGGCCGCTCCCACACCCGCGTCACGGCCCGCACGCGCCGCGTGTCGCCGCGCCAGCGAAACCGATCCGGCAGGAAGTTGAAGCGCTGCTCGACAACATCGACCGGCTCGGACCGCTGCCAGAGCGCCACAAGCCATGCCCAGCCCCGCGCGAAAACGCTCGCGTAGGCGGGAGAGCCAGCGCTGATGTGCTGAATCATCGCGCGTCGTCCTTCTGTTTCTAATCACGAGTTGCTGGCTCTCAGTATACCAGAACATGCGTTCTTGTCAATAGATTTCAGCACACACGTTCGCGAAATATAACGACGACCGACGATGAGTTGTTAACCGCAGAGAGCGCAAAGAACGCAAAGGCTTTGAGTTACACGTTTGAAAGTTACAGGTTCTTGGTTCTTGGTTCTTGGTTCTATGCTCACCCTTTCACCCCTTCACCTTGTCACCCCTCCTGACTCCTGAATCCTGGCTTCTGACTCCTTCCCCATGCACAGCGCCAGCGAGCGTGGTATGCTGATGGCATGCAGGTATGGGCGGCTGCAACAGCGTGGTATTCTGCTCGTCGTATATGCTATGGAAGCCAAACCCATTCACATACCAAACCCCGCCGCCGATGCCCGGGCGCAGACCCTGGCGCGCGTCGAGCGCGCGCTGGCGCTGGGCCGCGCCGCCCACGCCGACCACGAGCGGCAGCAGCGCGCCCGCCGCGACACGCTCAAGCAGGCGCGTGCCACCCTCAGCGACGCAGCCTGGGAGCTGGAAGAAGTTGAGCAGCGCCTGCGCGACCTGGCCGACGAGCCGGCCGGCCCGCGCGACCCGCTGCTTGAGCGCGAGCTGGCCGTGCTGCGCGAGCGCCGCGCCGCCGCCGAGGAATATGCCCTCCAGCAGATGTTCACCGTCGAGCAGCTTGCCGCCGAGGTGCAGGCCGCCGAGGGCGCGCACGCCGCCGCCGCCGCAGCCTGGGCCGCGCGCGAAAAAGTGCTTGAGCGCGCCCGCGCGCGGCTCAGCGGAGCGTAGCGGTTTGCAGGTTGCAGGTTGCAGGTTGCGGTTCGCAGGTTCGCAGGTTACAAGTTCACAGGTTGTAAGTTCAATCTCAAAACCCTAAACCCCAGACCCTCATTCGGTCTGGGCGTATTGCAATACGCCGTTTAGTCTGGGCGTATTGCAATACGCCCTTCGTTTATTCGCTCACTCTTCCAGGATCCATTCCCCACTTTTCCCCCCGCGTTTCTGCGCCACCCGAATATCGCTAATGCGCATGGCCCGGTCAACCACCTTGCACATATCATAGATCGTGAGTGCTGCCGCGCTCACCGCCGTCAGCGCTTCCATCTCAACGCCGGTTTTGCCATTCGTGCGCACGGTCGCTTCCACCAGAATGGCCGCCAGCGCCGCGCCATCGCTGGCCGGCTGGGGCGCCAGCTCCACCGCCACGTGCGTCAGCATCAGCGGGTGGCACAGCGGGATGATCTCGGCGGTGCGCTTGGCCGCCATAATGCCCGCCACCCGCGCCACTGCAAGCACATCGCCTTTGGGCAGCGCGCCCGCAACAATCAGTTGCAGCGTGGCTGGCTGCATCAGCACCGCGCCGCGCGCCACCGCCTCGCGCTGCGTGATCTCCTTCGCGCCAACATCCACCATATGCGCGTGGCCCGCCGCATCCAGATGCGTTAGTTCGCTCATTGTGTTCCTTTATTCTGCACGATCTTTCGGCGGCTGTCGGCCACTTTTGTGGCCGACAGCCCTGCCACGTTTGCCACCAGATGTACGCACTACGCACGACGTTTCACGAATCATAGCGCGAAATGCGTAGTGCATACGCTCCCGCCAGCCACCTGCCGCGCCAATCATTTCCGAAAGGCTATTCGCCCGCACTATAGGGCTTGGCTGGGGCTGCGTCAAACAATCGCTGATGCTAGCGGCGCTCGTAGGTGGCAAAACTGTGACATTCCCTAAAATTCGCATAATTTCTATTGAAAAAGTGGGGGTGGTGGTATATAATGTGCAAACTTGTGGGGGAATGTGGGGCAAAGTGGGGAATAATTAGAACTTCTGTTCTAAATTCATTCAAAAAGCGAGCGCGGCCGTGTTTCTTGGCGAGTACGAGCACAACCTGGACGACAAAGGGCGCCTGGCCGTGCCGTCGCGCTTTCGCGATGAGCTTGGCGATGGTGTGGTCGTCACACGCGGCTTCGATCGCTGTCTCATGGGCTTCCCGCGCAACGCCTGGGAGCAGCTTGCCACCCGCGTCAATGAGCTGTCGCTTGGGCAGGCCGAGGCGCGCAACCTGCGCCGGCACCTGTTTTCCGGCGCTGCCGACCTGGCGCTCGACCGGCAGGGGCGCATTCTGCTGCCACAAAATTTACGCGAATACGCCGGCCTGGGCGATCAGGTGATTGTCGCGGGCCTGAGCACGCACTTTGAAATCTGGGCGCAGGAGCGCTGGGGACAGGTGCTCGACTCGCTCGACACCAGCGTGAGCGCAATCGCCGAGCAGCTTTCGGCGCTGGGAATATAAATCTGCCGATTGCAGATGGAATGGCACGCCGTCGATGAATGATGATCTGCAATCTGCCAGCTCCCAGCCGCAGTTCCGCCACGTGCCGGTGCTGCTGAACGAAGTTATCAGCGGCCTGGCGCCGCGCGCAGGCGGGCGCTATATCGACGGCACGCTGGGCGGCGGCGGCCATGCCTTCGCCACACTCGCGGCCAGCGCGCCCGACGGGCGGCTGCTTGGCATCGACACCGACCCGGCCGCGCTGGCGGCCGCCGGGCAGCGGCTAGGGCTGTATGGCGAGCGCGCAACCCTGGCGCACGGCAATTTTCGCGACATTGGGGCGATTGCGCAGGCGCACGGCTTCACCGCCGTCGACGGCATTCTGCTCGACCTGGGCGTTTCGTCGCACCAGCTCGATACGCCCGAGCGCGGTTTCTCGTTCACGGCCGACGCGCCGCTCGACATGCGGCTGGACCCGACCGAAGGGCCAAGCGCGGCCGACCTGGTGAACGAAACGCCGGAAGACGAGCTGGCCGACATCATCTACCAGTATGGCGAAGAGCGCGGCTCGCGGCGCGTCGCCCGCTTCATTGCCGAAGCGCGGCGCAAGGCAGCCATCACCAGCACCGCGCAGCTGGCCGAGCTGGTGGCACACGCGCTGGGCGGGCGGCACGGCAAAATTCACCCGGCAACGCGCACCTTTCAGGCGCTGCGCATCGCCGTCAATAACGAGCTCGGGAGCCTTGAAGCGGCGCTGCCGCAGGCCACCGAGCTACTCGAGCCGGGCGGGCGGCTGGCCGTTATTTCGTTTCACTCACTGGAGGATCGGATCGTCAAGCTGTTCTTTCGCGCCGAATCGGGCTATGGCGGCAGCCCGCGCAACCAGCTGACAATCATCACCAAAAAGCCAATCGAAGCCTCGGACGATGAGGCACGCCGCAACCCGCGCAGCCGGAGCGCCAAGCTCCGCATCGCGGCGAAGGCCAGCGAAGAGAACTGAGAGGGCGACCATGGCAGTCAACATCCGTCAATTCTTCCCCATCGAGCAGGCGCGCGCGCGGCGCGTCCAGCTGCCCCGCTACCTTCAGCTCGACGGCGGGCGCTACCTGATCGCGGCGGCGGTAGTGTTTGCCCTGCTTAGCCTGATCTCGCTTGGCCAGACCGGGCGGCTCGCCACCCAGGGCTACGAGCTGGCGAACCTGCAGCGCGAACAGCGCGAGCTGCTGCGCACGCATGGCGCGTTGCAGCTTCAGCTTTCCGAGGCGCAATCGCTGCTGCAGATCGAGCAGCGCGCCAAGGCGCTGAACATGCAGCCCATGACGCCCGATCAGGTTCGCTACGTCACGATTGCGCCGCCCGCCGCACCCGCCGCGCCCGCTGAGGACGCGCCCAGCCGATAACCCGATGGGTTATCGCTAACCGCTATGGCAGTACGCAGCCAACAACTGAAAACCCCGAAAAAAACGACCCGGCCGGTCGCTATTTCGCGCTGGCGGATCAACACCGTGCTGCTGGCAAGCGCGCTGGCTTTTGTGATTGTGACGCTGCGGCTCGGCAATTTGCAGGTGGTGCAGAGCGCCAAACTTTCGGAAATGGCGCACAGCGAAATCAAGCAGCAGATCACGCTCAATCCGCGCCGCGGCACCATTCGCGACCGTGCCGGCAACGTTGTGGCGCTCGACGTGGACCGCGAAAGCCTGTTTGCCGTGCCGCCCGAGATCGACAAGGAAAAAGCCCCGCGCCTGGCGCTAATGCTGGCCGGCCTGCTGGGCAAGCCCGCCCCCGATCTGCTCGCCGCCATGCAAGACCCCGACAGCATGTGGATGCCGCTCAAGCGCTGGCTCGACCCCGAGATTGCCGAGCAGGTTTCGAAAATTCTCGAAAACGAGCCGGGTTTCAGCATTGTCTACGAGCCGCGCCGCGTCTACCCGCAGCAAAGCTTCGCCGCCCAGACGATTGGCGCGGTGAACCTCAACGGTGTGGGCATTAGCGGCATCGAGGGTTTCTACAACAACGACCTGATCGGCAGCACCGGCATGATCACCGCCGAGGTGGATGCCCAGTCGCAGCCGATCTGGATCGCGCCGCAGCAGAGCAAGCCCGCCAGCGATGGCGCCGATCTGCAGCTCACGCTCGATCCGCTCATTCAGCACCTGGCCGAAGTTGAGCTGAAGAACGCGGTTGACGCGCACCAGGCCGACGGCGGCACCGTCATTGTCATCGAGCCAAAAACCGGCGCGATTCGCGCAATGGCAAGCTACCCGACCTTCGACCCGAACCGCTACTACGACTACGACCCCGAGATGTACAACCTGAACCCTGCAATCAGCAAGGGCTACGAGCCGGGCTCGACCTTCAAGCTGGTGACGGTTGCGGCGGGCTTGCAGGCGCACGCCTTCACCACCGACACTACGGTGGAAGATGGCGGCGCGATCGACCGCTACGGCTGGTCGCTCAAGAACTGGAACGGCGGCGGGCACGGCGCGATCACGCCCGCTGATATGCTCTACTACTCCAGCAATGTCGCGGCGCTGCAGTTCAACGAAATGACCGGCAAAGACAAGTTCTATGCGATGGTGCAGGCCTTTGGCTACGGCAAGGCCACCGGCATCGATCTGGCGGGCGAGGCCGAAGGGATTGTGAAAGACCCGACCGCCGAAAGCTGGAGCCCGCTCGACCTCGACACCAACGCCTTCGGGCAGGCCATTCTGGTGACGCCGCTGCAGCAGGTGCGCATGGTCGCGGCGCTTGGCAACGACGGGCAGATGATGCGGCCCTACGTGGTCGAAAAGGTCTGCCACGCCGACAACTGCGCCACCACGCAGCCCCAGCCGCAGGGCCAGCCGGTGTCGCCGGAGGTGGCGCAAACCATTCGCGGCATGATTGTGAAATCGGGCAATGGTTACGTCAACCCAGCCAAGCCCGACACGCTCTGGCTGGTGCCGGGCTACGCAGTTGGCGCAAAAACCGGCACCTCGCAAATTCCCGACGGGCATGGCGGCTACAGCGAAGGCACGATTGGCTCGGTGGCCGGGCTGGCCCCGATCGACAACGCGCGCTACGCCATCCTGGTGAAAATTGATTATCCGAAGGACGACCCGTTCGGCGTGAACACCGCATTGCCGGTGTATCGCAAAATCGTCGAGCAGCTGATGCGCTACGAACGCATCGCGCCCGACCCGAACTTCGTCGGCCCCGACCAGGTGCCAGGCGTGGCGATTGCCGCGCACTAGGCCCGCAGGTGCGCCGGGCGCGCATCTGTAACTGATCCAGATAATCTATGCTACAATGCCGCCGAAATCGGGCTTATTCTGGAGGATTTCGCGGTGTTGAGATTGGACGAAGTGCTGGCCGGAGTGCAGCTGGAAACTGGGCGCATGTCGCCCACAGTGCCAGCGCCTTTCGGGCAGGTTGCCTTCGACGAGGCGGTCATCGACTCGCGGCTGGCAACTCCCGGCTCCCTCTTCGTCGCGCTGAGCGGCGAGCGGGTGGACGGGCACGATTTCCTGGCCGACGCCGTCGCGCGTGGCGCCACTGCGGCGCTGGTGCGGCGCGAGCGGGCCGGAACGCTGCAGCCGGGCAAACCCTTCGCGGTGGTTGAACCCACCGGGGCGGGGCTCGAGAATGCAGCGCCCGGCGCAGTGCTGCTGATAGCGGTTGATGAACCGCTGGCGGCGCTCCACCGGCTGGCGGCCTTCCACTGGGGCCAGTTCGCGCCAATGGTGATTGGTATCACCGGCAGTGTGGGCAAAACCTCAACCAAGGAAGTGGCGGCAGCGGTGCTGCAGCGGCGGTATCGCACCTTAAAAAATCCAAGAAGCTATAACAACGAGTCCACATTGCCCTTAACCCTGCTCCAGCTCGGCCACGAACACGAAGTGGCCGTGCTGGAGATGGGCGCCTATGTGCCGGGCGATATTGCGCTTCTGGCGCAGCTCGCCCGGCCACACATCGGCATTGTGACGAATGTCGGCCCATCGCATATGGAGCGCATGGGCAGCATCGACGCGGTGGAACGCACCAAAAGCGAGCTTGTGCGCGCGCTGCCCGCCAATGGCCACGCCATCCTGAATATCGACGACCCGCGCGTGCGCCGCATGGCCGAGGTCACGGCCGCCAAGCCCTTCTTCTACGGGCTCGACCCGGCCGCCGACCTGTGGGCCGACGCGATCGAGGGGCGCGGGCTGGCTGGCATCTCGTTTCGCGCTCACCACGCCGGCGAAAGCGTGACCCTGAACCTGCCGCTGCTTGGCCGGCACAGCGTCCATACCGCGCTGGCGGCTACCGCCACCGGCCTGATCCTGGGCTTGGGGTGGGACGCAATTGTCGATGGCTTGCGCGACGAAAGCGCGCAGTTGCGATTGCTGGCGGTGCCGGGCCTGGGCGGCTCAACCATTATTGACGACTCGTACAATGCGTCGCCGGCATCGTCGCTGGCCGCGCTGAACCTGCTGGCCGACCTGGATGGCCGCAAAATCGCGGTGCTGGGCGACATGCTGGAGCTTGGTTCGGTCGAAGAAGAAGCGCACCGCCAGGTGGGCCGCCGCGCCGCCGAAGTGGCCGACCAGCTTGTGACCGTCGGCACACGCGCCGAATGGATCGCCGACGAAGCGCGCGCCGCCGGAATGGACACCGCTGCAATCACCCATGTTGCGCATAACTACGACGCCATTGCGGCGCTGAGCGGTTCGCTCCAAACTGGCGATTACGTGCTGGTCAAAGGCTCGCGCGGGGTCGCCATGGAAGCGATCGTGACGGCGCTTCAGCAGCCTCGCCCGGTAGCCTCATAAGGGCGCGGGCGGCTGCATCATCCTGAGGAGAACCTATCGTGGGAAGTGCATTACGCGCAGTGCTGGTGGACAATATGTCGCGCGCGCTGCTGCTGGCAGCGGCGGCCTTCGCGCTGACGCTGGCCACGGGCGGCTACTGGGTGCGCTTTCTGCGCGAAAAACGCATTGGCAAGCAGATTCGCGCCGAAGGCCCGCAAAGCCATGTGATCAAAACCGGCACGCCAACCATGGGTGGGATCATCATCCTGCTGCCGGTGATCTTCCTCACGATCTTCTTTAACCTGGTCGATCGCTGGTCGATGCTCTTGCCGCTGGCCGTGCTGGCAGGCTTTGCAGTGCTGGGAGGCATCGACGACTATATGTCGCTGGTGGGCACGCGCTCGCGCACCTACGGCTTTACGCCGCGCCGCAAGCTCATTCTGACGATTATCATCGCGCTGGGGGCCAGCCTGGTGCTCTACCTGCCAGCTCCCTTCGGTCTGCAAAAGGCCGAGTTCAAAGGCCCGGTAATCATCCCGTTTGTTGGGCAGTGGGATATTGGCCTGTGGTACATCCCGCTGGCGACGTTTATCATCATTGGCACCAGCCACGCGGTAAACCTGACCGACGGGCTCGATAGCCTGGCCGGCTGGAACCTGACGATTGCCTTTGCGGCCTACGGCGTGATCACCTTCCTCGACCAGAAGTTCATAAACCTGATGGCGTTTAACTTCACCATGGTCGGGGCGTGCGCGGCCTTTCTGTGGTTCAACGCCCACCCGGCGCAAGTCTTTATGGGCGATCTGGGGTCGCTCGCGCTCGGGGCGGTGCTGGCGGTCATCGCGCTGCAATCGCAGCAATGGCTCTTGCTGCCAATCGTCGGCGCGGTGTTTGTGGCTGAAGCGATCTCGGTGATGATCCAGGTGAGCTATTTCAAATGGACACGACGCCGCTTTGGCGAAGGCCGGCGCTTCTTCAAAATGTCGCCGCTGCACAACCACTTCGAGCTGGTGGGATGGAGCGAGACGCAGGTGATGCAGCGCTTCGTGCTGGTGGGCATGGTCGCGGCCCTGATTGGCATCTCGCTGGCGCTGACGCTGCGCGATGCCGACCAGAGCGCAAAACTCCAGAACCAGCCGGCGAACGTGCAGGTTCAATCAGTGCAATCGAGCGGGCAATGATCCGAACAACATCATGAACCTACGTGGCAAACGCGCACTCGTGATGGGCCTGGGCGTTCACGGCGGCGGTCTCGGCGTCGCACGCTTTCTCGCCGACCACGGCGCCCACGTCACCGTCACCGACCTTCGCGGGCCCGAGCTGCTCCAATCATCGCTCGACGCCCTGGCTGGCTACCCCATCCGCTTTGTTCTCGGCCGCCACGATGAGGCCGATTTCCGCTCCACCGACCTCGTTGTTCGCAACCCCGGCGTTCCGCGCGAATCACGTTTTCTCCAGATCGCCCGCGCGGCCGGCGCGAGCATCGAGATGGAGATGACGCTGTTTTTCCGGCTGTGCCCCGGCCCAATTCTGGGCGTCACCGGCACCAAGGGCAAAACCACCACCACGCTGCTGCTGGCGGCAATGGTGGGCGCGCAACACCCCGACACCGTGGTGGCGGGCAACCTGCGCATCTCGGCGCTGGAGCAGCTCGACCGCATTGGGCCGAATACGCCGGTGGTGCTGGAACTGTCGAGCTGGCAGCTCGAAGGGCTCGACGAGGTGCAGCTCAGCCCGCGCTTCGCCGCCGTGACCAACCTTTCGCCCGACCATCTCGACCGCTATGGCTCGATGGAGGCCTATGGCGCGGCCAAGCAAACGATCTTCCGCTGGCAGGCGGCCAGCGACACCGTGGCGCTAAACCACGACGACCCGATTGTGTCGGGCTGGGCCGCCGCCGCGCCGGGCCGGGTGGCCTGGTTTGGCCGCCGCGCCGAGGCCGACGGGCCGGGCACCTGGTTCGATGACGATGGCGTGTGGCAGGGAAACGAGCTGCTGCTCGCGCGCGCCGACATCCCGCTGGCCGGCGATCACAACCTGGCGAACGTTGCCGCCGCCGCCGGGCTGGCCCGCGCCTTTGGCATCGCGCCCGAGCACATTCGCGCTGCAACCCGCGCCTTTGGCGGCGTCGAACACCGGCTCGAATTTGTGCGCGAAGTCGATGGCGCGCGCTACATCAACGACACCGCCGCCACCGCGCCCGATGCCGCCATTGCCGCGCTGCACAGCTTCAACGCGCCGATTGTGCTGATCGCGGGCGGGGCCGACAAAAACCTGCCCTTTGCGGGCTTTGCCGCCGCCATCGCCGAGCGCGCCAAAGCCGTAGTGCTGCTCGACGGCAGCGCAACACCCAAGCTCCAGGCGGCGCTGGCCCAACAGGCGGTTCCGCCAGTGCGCGGGCCTTTCAGCGATTTTGGCGCGGCAATTGCTGCCGCGCGCGAGCTTGCCGAACCGGGTGATGTGGTGCTCCTGGCGCCGGGTTGCGCCAGCTTTGGGATGTTTCGGAACGAATTTCATCGCGGCGAGGAATTCCGGCGCATCGTTCACGCCCTGTAACCGCCGCACAGAATACACACATGACACAACCACCCAACGACAACAACGACCTGCGCCCGCGGCTCGACGACCTCGGCAGCGAGTTCGGGCAGCGGCGCAGCGCCGACCTGGCCACGCCCGAGGTGGGCGAAGCGCAGCCAATACCGCAGCAACAAACCTTCCGGCTCCAGCTGCCGTTTGGCCAGGCGCGCATATTCTGGGTGCTTCTGGCACTCAACATCGGGATTTTTGTGATTCCAACGGTTTTGCAAATCCTTGGAGTGCGGTTCAACGGTATCCCGGTGAATGATTTCCTGCTTCTGCTTGGGCAAAAGGATAACGCGGCAATTCGCAGCGGCGAGTACTATCGATTTCTTACGTCGATGTTCCTGCACGTTGGGATCTTTCATATCGGCTTTAATGCCTGGGCGCTGTACGCGCTGGGGCCGCAGGCCGAACGGATCTATGGCACCGGGCGCTTTCTGGCGCTGTACTTCCTGGCTGGGCTGGCCGGCGGCGTGGCATCGTACATGTTCTCGCCCGACCCGGCAGTGGGCGCGTCGGGCGCGATTTTCGGGCTAGTGGGCGCGCTGGCCGCGTTTTTCTACCTTGCGCGCCGGGTGCTGGGCGAGGTTTCGCGCCAGCAGCTTGGCAGCCTGATCACCGTGATTATGATCAACATGTTCATCGGGTTTAGCTCCGGTGGGCGGATCGACAACTTCGCCCATATTGGCGGCCTGATCGGCGGCGCGCTGGTGGGCTGGCTGCTGGCCCCGCGCCTGGAAATCGACCAGCGGCTGTACCCACCGCAGATCACACGGCGCAACCTGCCGGGCGGCTGGGCCGGCGCGCTGGCGGTGCTGGCGCTTCTGGTGTTCCTGATCCTAACCATTCAACCGCCTATCCAGTAGGCAGCAGATGCAGCGCGGCTGCTGGCTGCTGGCTGCTGACTGCTGATGGACCTATGCTCGACACTTCTACCCGCAAACCCGATTACCAGTTGCTGACTGCGGTCGGCATTCTGGTGCCGCTGGGGATCGTGATGGTGTACAGCGCGTCGTTTGTCGACGCCTTCATCCAGCACGAAAACCAGCTCTACTACACCATCCGCCAGCTGGTGGGCCTGATCCTCGGCACGGTTGGCCTGCTGGTCGCGCAGCGTATCGACTACCGCTTCTGGCGTACCTACTCGGTTCACCTGATCGGCGCGGCGCTGCTCCTGCTGCTGGTGGTGCTGGTGCTCCCTTCCGACCTGACAGTCGTGAATGGAGCAAAGAGCTGGATCCGCATCGGCTTTTTCAGTATGCAGCCATCGGAGTTCGCCAAGCTCGCGATGATCATCTACTTCGCCGACTGGCTCTCGCGGCGCGGCGAAAAGCTCGATAACGTCAGCTACGGGCTCATCCCCTTCGCAGTAATGCTTGGTATCGTCTGCGGACTGGTGATGCTGGAAGGCGACCTGGGAACAACGATTGTGATGATCGTCATCGCCGGGATCGTCTACTTCACCGCCGGCGCGAACCTGCTGCATATCGCCGGGGCGGGCGTGGTGTCGGGCGGGGCCTTCTGGGCAATGATTAAAATCGCGCCTTACCGGGTTGGGCGCATCGCCGCCTGGCTCGACCCCTTCGCCGATTATAAGGGGGCAGGCTGGCAGCCGGTTCACGGGCTCTACGCCCTCGGCAGCGGCGGCCTCTTCGGCGTCGGGCTCGGGCAAGGCCGGCAGAAGTTTCTCTGGCTCTCGCAAGCGCATACCGACGCCATCTTCGCCGTCATTGGCGAAGAGTTCGGGCTTCTGGGGACTTTATTCGTGGTCGGCTGCTTTCTGGTGATTGCGTACCGCGGGCTGCGCATCGCCGGGCGCGCGCCCGACCCTTTCGCGGCGCTGCTGGCCACGGGCATCACGGCCTGGCTGGTCTTTCAGGCGCTGATCAACATGGCAGTGGTGACGACACTGCTGCCCTTTACCGGCCTGACGCTTCCGTTCATCAGCTACGGCAGCTCGTCGCTGATTATGTGTATGGTAGCGGCAGGAATACTCCTGAGCATCTCGCGGCATCAGGTCGAGCGCCCGCGCGACCAGATCGAACAAGCGCCGCGCCTGCTCCGACGACCGCCTATTGCGCTGCGCGCGCGCCTGGCCGAGTGGTGGCGGCCGGGCCTGGGCAGCCTGGGCAAACAACGGCGAGGAACACGCGGCACGATTGGCACAGCGCGCCGCAGCCCGCGCCGAGTCCGCTGACGGAACCTGGCAAAGAAGAGTGTGGACATCGTTGGACGAGCAAAGCTGCACCAGTCGGGCACCGTGCAACGTTCGGCCGAGGTGCGATTTGATTTGGCAACCAGGAGAAGCCCAGCATGACTACAGACAACGGTTTAATCATCATCAACCTGGGAAGCTCCATCGTCACCTACGCCATCTTGATCGGATTGGCGGCCCTGGGCTGGCGCAAAGGCTTCCGCTACATGCTTAGCATCGCAATCTTCATCACAATTGGCTACCTGCTGACTGTCCAGGGCGGAAATTTCGTTGTGGGCCTGATCAATCGGTTCTACACGAACTTTCCGAAGCTGATCGCCTTTGCCCTCGGCCGCGACTTTAACACCGTCGAGCCGCTCAACCCGCTGATTCCCGATAACTTCCAGGCTCCGCTGCTGCTGCGCATTCTTGTGTTTATTGCGCTGCTGGCCGTGGGCATTGCGAACGCCTGGCCGTGGGAAGGCCCGCCGCTCAAGCCCAACGACAAAGCGCAGAACATGCGTCTGCTGGGCCTGCTGGCCGGCCTGTATGTCGGCGTGCTGGGCATCAGCGCGGCATCGGCGTTCTGGGCCGACGCGCCGGAAACACTCAATCGCGGCGGCCTGATTTCCAGCGCGCTGACGAGCCTGCCGAACTACGCCGCAGTCATCCCATCCATGATCGGCGCATTTGTTATTTTGCTGATCGTGATTATTCTGCTGCGGTTCAACCGCGTGTGGAAGTAGCGACCACTGGTATGCACTACCATATCGTCGGCATTGCGGGCGCGGGAATGAGCGCAATCGCGAATGTGCTGCTCGACCAGGGCCACGCGGTCAGTGGCTCGGATTTGCAGCAGAACGCCCTGACGAGCGCGCTGGCCGCCCGTGGCGCGCACATTGTGCAAGGGCACGCGGCTGCGCATATCGCCGGGGCCGACGCGCTGGTGATTACGTCGGCGGCGCGGCCCGATCACCCCGAGGTGCAGGCAGCGCGGGCGGCGGGCATCCCGGTGCTCAAGCGCGCCGACCTGTGGCGGCAGTGGTCGGCCGAGCGGGCGATTATTGCGGTGGCGGGCACGCACGGCAAAACCACCACCACGGCCATGATTGCGCTGGCGCTGATGCAGGCCGGCCGCGACCCGGGCTTCCTGCTTGGCGGCGAAGCACCCGACCTGCCGAGCAATGCGCGCTGGGGCGACCCAACCGCGCCGCTGGTGATCGAGGCCGACGAGTACGACCGCACTTTTCTGGCGCTTGCGCCGCAGATCGCGGTGATCACAAATATCGAGCTTGATCACGTCGATATTTATGCGACAGAAGCCGACTACGACGCGGCGTTTCGCACCTTTGCCGGCGCGGTGGCGCAGCCCGAAAACCTGATTGTGTGCGGCGACGACGCGGGCACGCAGCGCGCGCTGGCCTTGCCCGCAGCCCAGCAGTATGGGATCGACGACGACGTGTGGCGCGACCCGGTGTCGTGCCGGCGCACGCTGCTCGACTGGATGGCCGCGAATGTGCGCGCCGACGCCAGTGGCACCAGCTTCGACGTATGGCACTACGACCGCCGCACGCTTTCGACGCGCAGCCTGGGGCCGGCCCGCATCCAGCTCAGTGGCGCGCATAATGTGCGCAACGCGCTTGGCGCGCTGGCCGCCCTGCTTGCCGCAGATGTCGCGCCCGCGCAGGCGCTTGCGGCGCTGGCAACCTATCGCGGCACGCGGCGGCGCTTCGAGCTGAAGGGCGAAGCCGGCGGCGTGACAGTGGTGGACGACTACGCGCACCACCCGAGCGAGGTTCGCGCAACGCTGGCGGCGGCCCGCAGCCGCTACGGCAACCGGCGGATCGTGGCCTACTTCCAGCCGCACACCTACTCGCGCACACGCGCGCTGCTGGACGCCTGGGCCAGCGCCTTTGGCGACGCCGACCTGGTGCTGGTGGGCGACATCTACGCCGCCCGCGAAACCGACACGCTCGGCATCGACGCGGAGTTGCTGGTGCAGCGGCTGGCACACCCGGCCGCCCGCACCGCCGGCAGCCCGGCAGAAGCCGCCGTGGCGTTGCAGGAAATCGTACAGCCGGGCGATGTCGTGCTCACGCTGGGCGCGGGCGATGGCTACAAGGTCGGCGAGCAGGTGCTGGCCGCACTGCACGAGTAAAACCCGCTGCTATGGCACGTCGTACCACATCTGCTATGCTTGGGCAGCACGACATTCGAGAAAGAACCAACCGTGACGACTGAAGACAACGCAGGCTTCCACCGACGCACCGCCGAGGCGCTGCAGGCGCGCTACAGTAGTAGCACGCAAGCGCCGCCCGATTGGCGTGAAGCGCTGGCCTGGCACTGGGAACAGGCGGGAGCGTTTGCAGAAGCAGTTGAAGCGATTTTAGAGATAGCCGAGGCGCGCATGACGCGCCTCGATTTCACCTCAGCGCGGCGCTGGGCCGAGCGGGCGCTGACGCTGATCGAGCGGCTGGATGGCGAGCAGCGCCACAGCTACGATCTGCGCGCCTACGCGCTGGCGCTGGCGGTGCTTGAGTTTGGCGGTCAGTACCGCGAAGGGCTCGATTACGCCCGCCGCATGCTCAGCATTGCGCAGGCGCGCAACAACACCGAGGCCACCATCCGCGCCTACCTGTCGGTTGGCCGCATGCAGCGCGAGCTTGGGCAGCTTGCCAGCGCCGAGGTCGTGTTGCAGCAGGCGCGCAGCCTCGCCACCGGCGACGAGCTGAGCGAGCTGGAGGCCGAGGCGCGGCTGCACCTGGCGAAAGTACACCAGTTGCAGGGACGGCATCTCGAAGCGCTGCAAGAGCTGCAGCTGGCGCAGGAAGAATCCGAGCAGCACGATGGCCGCCTGCTCCTGGCGCGCGTGTTCAGCAGCATTGGCGACATTTATCGCATTCTGGGGGCCAGCCGCGAAGCAATGACGTTCTACCTGCGCTCGCTGAGCCTCGAGCAAGGGCGCGGCAGCATTCTCGGCCAGGCCATTCTGCGCGACAAGATTGCGCTGTCGCGGCTGGCGCAGGGCAAAACCGACGAGGCGCTGGCCGACGCGCAGGAAAGCCTGTCGCTGCGCCAGCAGATCAGCGATGTTGTCGGGCAGGCGCGCTCGCACACGGTGCTCGGCATGATTTTGCAGCAGCTCGGCCAGTATGCCGAAGCCGCCGCCCAGCTTGAGCAGGCCGTGGCGCTGGAAGGGCAGTTGCAAAACCCACGCGGCCAGGGCATCGCCCTGCTGCACCTGGGCAATGTCGCCCGCGCGCAGCGCCGCTACGACGACGCGCGCAGCTGCTACACACGCGCAATTGTGCTCACCCGCCGCGACAACGACCAGCTTGGCCTGGCGCGCGCGCTGGAGCGCAGCGGCGACCTGGCGCTGGAAGAAGGCCGCCGCGACAAGGCGAATGTCTACTGGATCGAGGCGCTGAAGATTCGCGAAGCCCTGCACCACGCCGACGAAGCGGCCGAGCTGCGCGAGCGTATTCGCAGCGGCCACACACCGCGGAAATAACTGCTGATGGACGCAATGACCGAAAACGAGCCGCTGGCGAAATACACCTCGTGGCGCATCGGCGGCGCGGCGCGCTTTTTCGCCAGTGTTGCCAGCCCGGACGCACTACGCGACGCCCTGGCCTGGGCGCGCGAGCAGGGGCTGCCCGTGTTCGTTCTGGGCGGCGGCACCAACCTGCTGGTGCGCGACGCTGGTTTCGCGGGCCTGGTGATCCGCTACCGCGACACCAGCCTGCAGCTCGGCGCGAGCGGCGACACGGCGACAGCGCTCATTGGCGCGGGCGCACCGATGGCCGGCACCGTGCGGCGGCTGGCCGCGCAGGGCTGGGCCGGCCTGGAATGGGCCGAGGGCCTGCCCGGCACGATTGGCGGCGCGGTGTTCGGGAATGCCGGCTGCTATGGCGGCGATATCGCCAGTGTACTCCAGCGCGCATGGCTGCTGGTGAACGACGCGGTGGAAGAATGGCCGGTTGCGCAGTTCGCATACGGCTACCGCACCAGCGCGCTCAAGCAGACAAAAGACGAACGACGGACGACCGACGATCAGCACTCTTTCGTCCTCGGTCCTTCGTCATCCGTCGGCCCGATTGTTCTCGCCGCCGAGTTCGCCCTGCGCCGGGCCGACCGGCAGGCGCTGGCCGCGCAGATGGAGCGCACCGCCGCCGAGCGCAAGGGCAAAACGCCGTGGGGTTCGTCCTGCGGCAGCGTGTTTAAGAACCCGCCCGGTCGCAGCGCCGGCCAGCTGCTCGAAGCCGCTGGCATGAAAGGCACGCGCGTCGGGCAGGCCGAAATCGCCCAGAAGCACGCCAACTATATTGTCAACCTGGGCGGCGCGAGCAGCGACGACGTGCTAGGGCTGATCGAGCTGGCGCGCGAGCGCGTGCTGCGCGAGTTTGGCATCGCGCTGGCGCTGGAAGTTCAAATCGTGTAAGGGCGCGTTCAGCGCAGGGATAGGCTCAGGGGTACTACGCACGAGTGAGGTCTGCTGTGGCAAAGAAAATTCGCGTCGGCGTTTTGTTTGGCGGGCAATCGGGCGAGCACGAGGTGTCGCTGGTTTCGGCGCAGGCCGTGCTCGAAAATCTCGACCCGAGCAAATACGATGTGACGCCGATCGGAATCCATAAAGATGGCCGCTGGGTGGCTGGCACGGGCGCGATGCCCGCGCTCGTCGGCGCGGCCGACCCGCTCAAGCTGCCGGGCGGCGCGCAGGAAACCAGCGACGCCGACGTGGGCACGCTTGCCAGCAGCGACACCGCGCTGGAGGCGAGTGGCCTGGCCGAGGGCAGCAGTTCCTCGGTGCTGGGCGCAATCGACGTGGTCTTCCCGGTGCTGCACGGCCCAATGGGCGAAGATGGCACCATTCAGGGCCTGATGGAGCTGGCCGGCGTGGCCTATGTCGGCTGTGGCGTGCTGGCCTCGGCGGTGGGAATGGACAAGGCGATGATGAAAGCCGCCTTTGCCGCCGCCGACCTGCCGCTGCTGCCCTGGCTGCTGGTGCAGCGCGCCGACTGGCGCAAACAGCCCGATGCGGTGGCCGCGCGCGTGGAAGCCGCGCTCCACTACCCGATGTTTATCAAGCCCGCCAATATGGGCAGCAGCGTTGGCATCACCAAGGCCACCGACCGCGCCACGCTCGCGGCGGGGCTGGATGAAGCGGCGCGCTACGACCGGCGGATCGTGATTGAGCAGGGTATCAACGCCCGCGAGATCGAGATTAGCGTGCTTGGCAACGACGAGGTCGCGGCCAGCGTGCCCGGCGAAGTCGTGCCCTCGAACGAGTGGTACGACTACGAAGCGAAATACCTGGGCGGCGAGTCGCAAATTCTCATTCCTGCGCCAATCGACGCGGCGCAGGTCGCGCAGGTGCGCGAGCTGGCCATCCGCGCCTTCAAGGCGATTGACGGCGCGGGCCTGGCGCGGGTCGATTTCCTGCTCGACAAGGACAGCAGCGCGCTCTACCTGAACGAAGCGAACACCATGCCCGGCTTCACGTCGGTGAGCATGTACGCCAAAATGTGGGACGCCAGCGGCCTCGCCTACCAGCAGCTGCTGGATCGCCTGATCGAACTGGCGCTGGAGCGCAACGAGGAATAGCAAGCAGCAGGCAGTTTGCAGTATGCACGACGTTCCAACTGCCAACTGCCGACTGCAAACTGGCACAAAACTATGGATCGTTTCGACTACAACCAGCCGAATACCCGCGAGCGCATTGCCGCCCGCCGCCGCGCCCGCAACACTGGCGCAACGCGCCCCGGCCCGCGCCGTGCGGTTGGCTCGTGGGCCAGCAGTGGCCGCGCCGTAAGCCTGGTGCTGCTGATTTTCGCGATTGGCGGGCTGGTGTATATCGCGTCCGCGCCGCGCTTCACCGTGCAGCAGATTGATGTGCAGGGCGCGCAAGCCATGCGCCCCGAGGCCGTGGCCGAGTTGAGCGGCGCGCACGGCCAGTCGATCTGGAAGCTCGACACGGGCGCAATCGTTGCGCGGCTGAAGACCAGCGCCTATATCGAAAATGCCAGCGCCAGCCTGACGCTGCCTGACCGCCTGAACATCACCGTGCGCGAGCGCAAGCCCGAGCTGCGCTGGCAATCGGGCACATCGCTCTACCTGGTCGATTCGGCCGGGCGCGTGCTCGACAGCGACGCCAGCGCGCCAATCACGAACACGCTGGTGATCGAGGACAGCAGCGGTCGCCCGCTCCAGCCGAACGACACCGTCGACGCCGATGCGCTCACGCTTGGGCGCTTGCTGAGCCTGCGGCTGCCAGCCGAGTATGGCCTGACACCCGCGCATATTGGCTGGAACCAGGATCGGCGCATGTTCATCACCACCGCCGACAACCGAACGATTATCTTTGGCACATCCGAACGGCTCGACGAAAAGCTGGCCGTGCTTGGCACGCTGCTTGGCGATGGCACCGCCTTCACCACGCTCGACCTGCGGCCAGCGACACCATTTTATCGCAATGACGCGCCGGCCACGACGCCGGCCGAACCAGCAGCACAACCATAAGGCAATTGTGGATTGCAGATTGCAGATTGTCTTTGCAATCGAGAATCTTCAATCTTCAATCTGGAGAACAGTATGGCTCAACGCACTATCGTCGGTATCGATGTCGGCACCACCAAGGTCTGCACGATTGTGGCGCAAGTCCACGACAGTGGGCGCGTCAATGTGCTGGGCGTGGGCCTGACGCCCTCGAAAGGGCTCGACAAAGGCGTGGTGGTGAATATCGACGACGCCGTCAACGCCATTGCCACCAGCGTCGAAAAGGCCGAGCGCCTTTCGGGCTACCGCATCGGCACCGCCTTTGTGGGCGTATCGGGCCGGCATATTTCGTCGCTCAACAGCCGCGGCGTGGTGGCCGTATCGCGCGCCGACCATGAGATCTCGCGCAACGACGTGGCGCGCGCCGTGGAAAATGCGCAAACCATCGCCATGCCCAACCAGCGCGAGATCATTCACGTCATCCCGCGCGCCTACGTCGTCGATGGGCACGAAGGCATCCGCGATCCGATCGGCATGAGCGGCTTCCGCCTGGAAGTCGAAACGCACATCGTCACCGGCGAAGTGATGGCGATCCAGAACCTGATCAAAAGCGTGCAGCGCGCGGGCGTGGAAATTGACGACCTGGTGCTGCAAACGCTGGCCTCGGGCGAGGCGGTGCTCACACCCGACGACAAGGATCGCGGCGTGGTGCTGGTGGATATTGGCGGCGGCACCACCGACATTGCCGTGTTTGTGGAAGGCGGCATCTGGCACACCAGCGTTGTGCCGGTGGGCGGCAACCATTTCACCAACGACATCGTGGTGGTGCTGAAAACGCCCCACAACACCGCCGAATATCTCAAGCTCAAATACGGCGCGGCAATTGCCGACGAGGCAGCCGACCCCGCGACCGACCTGATAGAAGCCGAGGGCTTTGCGCCCGGCGAGCGGCAGCACATTAGCCGCTCGCTCCTGAACCAAGTGCTGCAAGCGCGTGCAGAGGAGGTGATAGAGCAAATCTACAACGAGATCCGGCGCAGCGGCTACGAGGGCCTGCTGCCGGCCGGCGTGGTGCTCACCGGCGGGGCGGTTCAGCTGCCGCGCTTCGATGAGCTGATGCGCGACATGCTCGGCATTCCCGTGCGTGTTGGCACACCCACCGATTTGGGCGGTTTGTCCGACTCGATCGACACCCCGCCCTACGCAACCGGCATTGGCCTGCTGCGCTGGGGCTCGCGCCACGGTATGGCGATGCTCCCACCATCCGGCGGCTCATCCGACCGCTCACCCGGCGGCTCGGCATACGAACGCTTTAAAGGCTGGCTCAAAGAATTTCTTCCATAAGCAGTTGCAGGTTGCGGTCGGCAGTTGTCGCCGACTGACGACTGGCGACTGGCGACTGACAACAGGAGGTTTTCGCATGGCAGATTTCAGCAACTTCAACCTCGGGCCCGAGCCGCACGCAACGATTAAAGTAATTGGCGTTGGCGGCGGCGGCTCGAACGCCGTGGACCGCATGGTGTCGGATGGCGTGCAGGGCGTTGAGTTCATTACCGTCAACACCGACGCGCAGGCGCTCATGCACTCGCAGGCCGATATTCGCATCCGCATTGGCGACAAACTGACCAAGGGCCTCGGCTCGGGCGGCAACCCGGTGATCGGCCAGAAGGCCGCCGAGGAAACCACCGAGGAAATTTACGAGGCGCTGAAGGGCTGCGACATGGTCTTCATCACCGCCGGTATGGGCGGCGGCACCGGCACCGGCGCAGCGCCGATTATTGCGGGAATTGCGCAGGATCTGGGCATCCTGACCGTGGGCGTGGTCACGCGGCCCTTCACCTTTGAAGGCAACCACCGCCGCAAAACCGCCGAGCAGGGCATCGATCAGCTCAAGCCGATGGTCGACACCACGATTATCATCCCGAACGACCGCCTGCTGCAGACCGCCAGCAAGAACACTTCGATGCTGCAGGCCTTCCGCATGGCCGACGACGTGCTGCGCCAGGGCATCCAGGGTATTTCGGATGTCATCACCCAGCGCGGCATGATCAATGTCGACTTTGCCGACGTCAAGGCGATTATGGCGCAGGCCGGCTCGGCGCTGATGGCGATTGGCTACGGCAGCGGCGACACGCGCATGGTCGATGCCGTGAACGAGGCGATTGCTTCGCCGCTGCTGGAAGTCTCGATCGACGGGGCGAAGGGCGTGCTGTTCAACGTCACCGGCGGCGAAGACCTGGGCATTCTCGAAATCTACGAGGCTGCCGACATTGTGGCCAAGTCGGTCGATCCCGACGCGAACATCAAGTTCGGCGCGGTCGTCGACCCGAACTTCCCGGCCGGGCAGGTGCGCATCACGCTGATCGCCACCGGCTTCGACTCGACGCGCCCGAATGTCCAGCGCTCGCGCTCGTTTGCCGGCGCGCCACAGGCCCAGCCGCAGCAGCAGCAGGTGCCGGTGCCGGCTGCCCAGCCGGTGCAGCCGCAGCGCCCCGCGCCGCAGCCGCAGCAGCCGCGCGCCACGCCCACGTTCAGCAGCAGCGACGACCTGGACATCCCGCCATTCTTGCGCAACCGCAACCGCGGCCGGTAAATCCCGTCTGCTATACGCAGCACCGAACCGGAGACAGCGTTAGGCTGTCTCCGGTTCGGCACGTTTAGGGCTTTGTACTACGGAGGCTCGTGAATGATCGACGTAGCGAGCGATATTCTGGAAGAACTTGAGCAAAGTAGCGGAATGCTGCCGCGCCGCTGGTATACCGACGAAATCGCCCCGCCAATTGAATGCCAGGTGCGGTTAAGCAGCCAAACATGGCGCTATCGCATCATAACTCGCCGTCAGCACGAAGAGGCCACCCCGACAATTGGGGTGGCCTCTTCGTTTGTTAGCATAGTGTTCGTTTCACTTGGTAGCAGTAAGCTTTACAGCACCGAGCATTAAGCTGGCGCCCGCGCAGCCTCATCGAGCGTGAGCCGCACGCCCAGGCGGGCAAACAGCTCCTGCGCCAGCGGCCACCCGCCGCGCTCGACCAGCCAGCCATCCGCGCCCTGCTTCGCACACAGCGTGATCGCCTCGCGATAGGGTGGCGGCAGTTCGAGCGCGGGCAGAAGCAGCGGGCCATCGGCCGCGCCAGCCGGGCCAACCAGCAGCGGGCGCGCATCAAAGGCCAGCGCCTGCGCATAGCCCTGAAGCAGCGCCGCCGTTTCGTCCAGCGGGTGCAAGCCCACCCCGCCAGCGCGCTCGCGATGCGCCAGGTAGAACGTGGCCGGGTTGCGCCCCTTGCGCCGCCGCAGCACCCAGCCATCGCAGATCGTCACGCCCGACACACCATCGCGCTGCTCGGGCGCGAGCGCATGCCAGCGCAGCAAGCCCAGGTCGAAATGGCTGAACTGCTCGATCGCGGTTGCCTGTGCGCGCCAGCCCGGCGCGCCAATTGGCAGCGGCGCGGGCGGCGCGGGCAGCTTGGCAATGCGGTCGGCGATGGTGCGCACCGCAAAGCCGCGCTCGCGCAGCCGGGCGATTAGCCCTTCGCGCCGCCAGCCGGTCAGCTCGAACATGCGCCCAGTCACTACGCCTTCCGATTTGATTGCGCTGGTAATGTGCGGGTTGCCAATCGCAAAATGGTTCGGTGCGACTTCGTCAAGGTCGAATGCTTGCCGCCTACTCGCCTTCATTATTCTCGGTCGTCACCGCCTCGCCCAGGTCAACGGGTGCCTTGCAGGCTTCATTATGCACCAGCAGATCGTGCCGCAGCTGCGCCAGCTCAACCAGGTGGGCGCGCTCGTGCGCAATCATCCAGTTGCCCTGGTGCAGCAGGTTCACTTCGCCATACAGCTCGTGGTGGCCGGGCCGGTGCCAGGCCGCGCTGGTCAGGCCGCGCAGCAGGTTGATCGTCTGGCGGCGCGTGGCGTGAAATGCGCCCAGGATCGCCTCGCCCGGCTGGCTGCGGTAGGCCACCGCCGCATCGAGGCGTGGCGGGTGCGCGGGCGGCAGCTCGGGGCGGTCGGTTTCGAGCAGCAGCCATGCGCGCTCGCGGAACACCGCGTCGATATCGACCAGATGGCCCACCAGCTCTTTGATCGAAGGCTTGCCCTCGGCCAGGCGCTTGGCCAGCAAATCTTCGTCGATGCCGTCGAGCAGTTTGCGCAAGCCTTCTTCGGTGTGCTCCAGCGATGCCATGATCGCGTGCGGGCCAAGCGTGCCCATTGCCTCAAGCGCGCGGAACGAGCGGTGCGCCTCGGGAACCGTGCCGCAGTTTGGGCATGCGCCCACCAGCTGGCCCTCGCGCAGCGTGCCGCATGTTGAGCAGACAAAAATGTCGCCAATTTCGTCGGCGCGCAGGTCGCGATTTTCTTTCAGCGCAGTTTGCGCCCGCAGCAGCATGTCGCGCGCCAGCGGGTTGGTGCCGGTAATCGGGCCGGTACCAATCGCCTCGGGCTCCAGCCCGGCCAGCGCCCGGTCGACGTTGCCATTGGTCGAGCCGGCCTCGCCCATCTGGCGGAACACGCTTTCGGCACGCGCAAGCTTGGAAGCGCCCAGCGCCTCGAACAGCCGCGCAATATTGAAGCGCCGCTCGTGCCGCGCCTGAGCCGCCCAGCTGCGGTACGCCGTGTGCCCGAGGCTCGCGCTTGTAAACACACGGCGCAGCTCGGCTTGATCGGATGTCATTTCTTTTAATTGCCTCCATTAAGGTATACCAACGCCATATCGCTCCAGTGCCTGGCAGCGACGTTGCTTGTACTACTATATGGTGATCGGAGATTCTTCGCAAGTGCGGCGCATACACGCCAGCGTTCTGCGCGTTTGACGCCATGCGGTTTTGCTGGTAGCTTATGCGCGGCATTCAAAGCAAACGAAACTGACCATGCGCGTCGCAATTATTCACGATTATCTGAACCAGTACGGTGGCGCCGAGCGCGTGCTCGAAGCGCTTCACGGCCTGTATCCGCAGGCCCCGGTTTATACCTCGATCTACGATGCCGATGCCATGCCCGAAGCATATCGCGCATGGGACATTCGCACCTCGTGGATGCAGCAGCTACCCGGCTGGCGGCGCCATTTCCGCAAGTACTTTCTGCTTTACCCCAGCGCCTTCGAAAGCTTCGACCTGAGCCAGTACGACCTGATTCTGAGCAGCAGCAGCGCCTACGCCAAAGGCGTCATTCCTGCGCCGCACGCACTTCACATCTGCTATTGCCACACGCCCATGCGCTTCGCCTGGCGCACCGACGATTATGTCAGCCGCGAGGGCTTTGGGCAGCTCCAGCGCACTGTGTTGCCCGTCGCACTCTCCTATGTTAGACTGTGGGACGTCAGCACTGCGCCGCGCGTTGATTGTTTTGTTGCGAATTCGCGGGCCGTCGAGGCGCGGATCAAGCGCTACTATGGCCGCGACGCGCTGGTGATTCCGCCGCCGGTCGAGCTGGCACCGTTCTGCCCGCGCACGCCCGGCGAGTTCTATCTGGCCGGCGGCCGGCTGATCCCATACAAGCGCCTGGATCTGGCGGTGCGCGCATTTACTGCGCTGAAGCTGCCACTCAAAATCTTTGGCGATGGGCGCGACCGCGCGGAGCTCGAACGGCTGGCTGGGCCGAATGTCGAGTTCCTCGGGCAGGTGAGCGAGCAGCAGCGCCACGAGCTTTTTGCCGAGTGCCGGGCGTTTGTGTTCCCAGGCGAAGAAGATTTTGGCATCACGCCGCTGGAGGCGATGGCGGCGGGCCGCCCAGTGATTGCGTATGGCGCGGGCGGCGCGCTCGACACCGTGATTGAAGGCGTGACCGGGCGCTTTTTTGCCGAGCAGAGCGCGGGCGCGCTGGCCGCAGCGGTTGCCGCCTCGCGGGGCGACACCTACGACCCAATGGTTATTCGCCAGCACGCCGAAGCTTTTGGCCGCGAGCTGTTTGTCGAGCGAATTCGCGCTGTGGTCGATCAGCAGATGCGCGCGCGGGCACGATGAGCCCCGCCGAGTACCTTGGCGCGCTGCGCCAGCGCTGGCTGCTTTTGCTGGCGGTGCCGCTGCTGGTGCTGATTGTGAGCGCGGCTGCCGCGCTGCGCGAGCCGGCCCGCTACGGCACGGGCACGCGCCTGCTGGTCACGCGCGCGCCGGGTGCTGCTGGCGCGGCCGGGCTGTCGGATCGCGGCGAAGACACCACCGCGCAGGACGTGCCGACGATTGTCCAGGGCAGCGCGTTTCGCACCGACCTGGCGGCCGAACTGGCGCGGCGCGGCGTTCCTGCCGATGCGGCGCAAACGGGCGCGCTGGCGGCAAGTTTTAGCGAGCATACCGTCACGTTTGCGGCAGAAGCGGGCGACCCGGCCACTGCCACCGCGCTGGCCGAAACCGCGACAACCTTGCTGCAAACGAACGGACTGCGCTACTGGGGCGATTCGGCGGCGCAACCGGGCCTAAACATCAGCGTGCTCGACCCGCCCGCAGCGCCAACGCGGCTGAACGGGCCGCGCGCGCAGGCGCTGCAACTGGCGCTGCGCACCGGGCTCGGGCTGGGCGCGGCGGCAGGCCTGGCGATTGCCCTGGCGCTGGCCCGCCCACACAAGGAAGAATACGATGCTTCTTTCTGATTATGTCAATATCTTACGGCGGCGCTGGTGGGTGATTGTGCTCACCGCCTTTGTGGCAGCCGCCAGCGGCTATGCCTTTGGCAAAATCCAGTTCGCGCTTGGCAACACGCTGTACCGCTCGGAAGCGACCTACCAGGTGGTTGCGAACCAGCTCGACCAGGGTTTGTACCTCGTGCTGCAAACCAAAATGAACAGCTACCGCAACCTCGCGCTGGCACCCAAAGAGCTGGACAAGATCAGCCAGCAGCTGCAGCTCGACCGCGACGCCGACTGGCTGCTGAACAAACATATCGCCATTCAGGTGCTGCCCGACGAGCAGAAAATGGTCATTCAGGCGACCTACCCCGACGCAGCGACGGCACCCAGGCTCGCCGACGCGGTTGGCGCGAACATGGTGGGCCTGGTGGCCGCGCAAAACGCCTCGCTGGAAGGCAGCAGCCGCATCAACGTCATCGAAATCCAGTCGGCGCGCGCGCCCACCCTGTACTGGCCGCCGCGCGCCGCCGTGACGGTGCCGGCCGGCCTGCTGCTGGGCCTGGTGCTCGGCCTGATCTTCGCATTCATTCTTGAGGCGCTCGATAACACGCTGAAAACGGCCAACGACATCGAGCGCTACGTGGGCCTGACGACCCTCGGCGCCATTCCCACGGTCGACCGCTAGCCTAACGCGAAAGAAGCCACGCTTGAATTGGCACGCATCACAATAGCATGAAAACACCATCACCCGAACGCAGCCAGCTGATCGCGCTGCGCGACCCGCGCTCGCCGGCGGCCGAAGCCTACCGCACGCTGCGCACCAACATCCAGTTTTCCAGCCTCGACAAGCCGCTGCGCACGCTGCTTGCCACCAGCACCGCGCCCGACGAAGGCAAATCGACCACGATCGCAAACCTGGCGGTGACAATGGCGCAGGCCGAGCAGCGCGTGATTCTGGTGGATTGCGACCTGCACCGGCCCACGCTCCACACCCTGTTCGACCTGCCGAACGACGCCGGGCTGACCAGCCTGATTCTGGCGCAGGAAGATGCCGAGATCCCGCTGCACGACACGGGCGTGCCGGGCCTGAGCCTGCTCGCCAGCGGCCCGCTGCCGCCGCGCCCAGCCGACATTCTTGGCTCGCGGCGCATGGAAGCGGTGATTGGGCGGCTGCGCAGCCAGGCCGACATTGTGCTGTTCGACACGCCGCCCGTGATTGCCGTGACCGACGCGGCCGTGCTGGCGACGCGCGTGGATGGCGTGCTGCTGGTGTTCCAGGCCAAAAAAACCAACCGCGAGCGCGCCCGCCGCGCCCGCCAGATGCTTGAAAAAGGCAAGGCCAATATTGTTGGCGTGGTGCTGAACAATGCCGAGCTTGAGCGCGGCTATGGCTACTACGGCTAGAATGCGCGACCCTGGCGTTTTGTTCTGCCTATCTTCCATTACTCGTTCATTGCCATGATCGACCTCCATTCCCACATCCTGTTCGATGTCGACGACGGCGCGGCCAGCCTGCCCGAGTCGCTGGCCATGGCCGAAGTCGCCGCGCGCGACGGCACGCGCATTCTGGCGGCCACACCGCACAGCCCTGGCTCAAGCGCCTGCCGCGTCTACGACCCTGCGCTCATCCGCGAGCGCGTGGCGCAGATCAATGCCGCGCTGCTGCAGGAAGGCATCCCGCTCGAAGTCATCACGGGCAGCGAGATCTATTTTGTGAGCAGCCTCGCCGAGCAGCTCAAGCGCGGCCAGCTGCTGCCCTACGGCCAAGGCCACACGATCCTGCTGGAGCTGGTGAGCGCGACGATTCCAAGCTCGCTCGACACGGTGCTGTTCAACCTGCAACTGGCTGGCTACCGCGTGCTGCTGGCGCATCCCGAGCGCATCCCCGAGGTGCAGCAAAACCCAAACCGGCTCGACACCCTGGTCGAGCGCGGCGTGCTGATGCAGCTCACGGCCGAGGCACTGCTGGGCGGGCAGGGCGAGCGCCTGCGCAATATCGCCGAAACCTTGCTGATGCACAACCTGGCGCATGTGCTCGCCAGCGACGCCCACGGCGTGCGCCCGCGCCGCCCACCGCTGCTGCGCGCCGCCCGCGACCGCGCCGCCGAAATGATTGGCGGCCCCGCCGCCGACGCGCTGGTTGAGGGCACGCCCGCCGCGCTGCTGGCCGACAAGGCAGTGCGCCTGCCAGCACCCACGCCGGTGCGTCCGCTGAAGCGGCGCTGGTGGCTCTTCTAACTTGCACAAATCGCCAAGCCGTGGTATGATGCGCCGTGTTGGGAGACGAGACTCTGTAGCTCAGTGGATTAGAGCGCTTCCCTGCGGAGGAAGAGGTCGGGCGTTCGAGTCGCCCCAGAGTCGCCACAAACCACGAGGGCGGTCGCGCCAATCGGCGTCGGGCCGCCCTTCCGGTATACTGGCAGCCCAAACAATCCGGGGAGGTGACAGAGCGGTTGAACGTGCTCGTCTCGAAAACGAGTTGGGCCTGAAAACCCACGTGGGTTCGAATCCCACCCTCCCCGCCACGCAGAAAACGCCCTGGTTTATCGCACACCAATGCGGTAGATCAGGGCGTTACACGTTGGTTCGGCTTTTGCAGTAGCTCCGTTTGCTCTCTTGGTTCTGGTGCTGCGCCCGGCGAAACTTGGCCGCAGCACCAGAAAACGAAAGTAATCAAACGAAGTTAATATGATGCGTTGGATTCTATCCAACATCGTTTGACTCATTCGTATGATGTCAAAAATACTTGACATCATACAGCATTAATGGTATAGTTCTCAATGTCAAAAATGTTTGACATTCCAACATATGGATACTGCAACACAAAGGAGGGTTTGGTATGGGGTTGTCGTTTCAGGAGAAGAGCCTCTGGTCGATGTTGATTGGCCTTGTTGCCAGTTTCAGCTTCTACTTTCTGATGGTGCTGCCAGCCTATGCGGTCAACTTAATGCCCAATCAAGTGATATTCTTCGTTCTTGCGGTCGTGCTTCTTGTTATCACACAGATCGTAGGGCACATTCTTATTGCATCTTTTGATCGCAATACAAGAACGGATGAACGAGATTGGCTGATCGAGTTGAAGGGTAAGCGAAACGGTGCATATGTATTGGCGGCAGGGGTTTTCTTGGCACTTTGCACGACACTCGTAACAGATGGAAACTTTATCTTCGCGCATGTGCTGCTGGGGTTCTGGGTGCTTGCTCAACTGGTCGAGATTGCTTCGCAGTTATTGCTGTATCGGCGAGAGGCCTCAACGCATGGGTAAAGGTGGCGGTCAGCTTACAAACAACATTCGTACACTTCGTTTCCGCCATCGTGAGATGACGCAGCAAGAGCTTGCAGATCAAGTTGGGGTTACACGTCAGACGATAAATGCAATCGAGGGGAACAAATACTCACCTTCGCTGGAGGTCGCATTTTTAATCGCACAAGTATTTGGGGTTCCTCTTGAGGAAGTATTTCACTATAAGGAGAAGTAGGCACGGTACAAAACTGTGCTCAGGAAACTTATTCCTGGTAAAACACACGGTATGTGATACTAAATCCGCAAGAATACTTGCACACCGGGGGTTCGGGGACGGCTTCGCCGCCCCCGAATTTTCTTTTTCTAGCTGAAAGCCACCGCCAAATGCTGGCGTACGCCGCGTTGCGCTGACCTCGCTAAAAAGAAAACCCGGGGCCGCCACGCAGCCCCGAGTTCACCACAGCAATTAGCCTTGTTGCAGCTAGTGCTCCTGCTTGCGCTGCCATTCCTCGTACTCGACACGCGCTTCGGCGGAAAGCGGGTAGTACTTACGCAGGTCGCCACCTTCCGCGAGCCGCTCGCGCGAGAACACTTCCCAGTCGGCGTGCTCGCTGGCCGCATGGAGCAGCTCGGGCGCGAGCTTGATCGGCACCACCACCACGCCGTCGTCGTCGGCCACAATCAGGTCACCCGGCATCACCAGCACGTTGTTCATGGCCACTGGCACGTTCACCGCAAACGGCACAATATTCGTCTGCGTGTGGAAGTTCGGCGTCACGCCCTTGAGCCACAGCGGCAGGTCGAGATGCTGAACGTGTGTGTAGTCGCGGATGCAGCCGTCGATCACCACGCCCGCGCCGCCCTTGCCCTTGAAGTAGGTCAGCATCATTTCGCCAAACACGCCGCTGCCCAGGTCGCCGCGCGCATCGACCACCACAATATCGCCGGGCTGGGTGTGATAGAGCACATGGCGATGCAGCTGCTTCTCGGGGTCGGCATATTCGTCGACGCGGTACAGGTCTTCGCGTTTGGGCATGAATTGCAGGGTCAGCGCGGGGCCAACCACCGTCTTTCCAGGCGTCCAGGGGCGCAGGCCGCGAATATGCGGGTCGCGAATGCCCAGGCGGCTCAGCTCGCCGCTGGCGGTTGCCGAGCCAATTTTCGCTAATCCCTCGACCAGCTCCCTGGGCGGACGCACAATGTCTTGCGTTTCGATCACGATGCTCCCTCGCTTTCCTTGCCAATAGAAAGAAGACACCCCTTTACGCCGGATGCCTTCTTGCCTGCGCGCAGGCGTGCAACCTTGCAGTATCGCAACTCCGCCTGGCTGCGCCCGCAGAAACGAGCGCAGCGAGCTGATGAGAACAAGCCGAGCAGCCTAGCTTTCGCTGATGGTGACTTTCGTGATGGTGTCGCCCTGGCGGATGGCGTTGACGACGTTCTGGCCGTCGATCACCTTGCCAAACACCGTGTGGCCGCCATTCAGGTGCGGCTGCGGCGAGTGGGTGATGAAGAACTGGCTGCCGTTAGTGTTCGGGCCGGCGTTCGCCATCGAGATCACGCCCGTCTCGTGCTTGAGCGGGTTGTTGCGCGTTTCGTCTTCGAATTTATAGCCGGGGCCACCGCGCCCGGTGCCAGTTGGGTCGCCACCCTGGATCATGAAGTTACTGATCACGCGGTGGAAAACCAGGCCATCATAAAAGCCCTGGCGCGCCAGAAACACAAAGTTATTGACCGTTTTGGGCGCATGCTGCGGGTTGAGGGCCAGCACAATCGTGCCTTTATTCGTCTCGAGTGTTGCCTGGTAATGCTTGCTGGCGTCGATCTCCATCGCCGGCGGCGTGCTCCATTGCTGTGTAGCCACAGGAACTCCTTTCCAATTTCTAACCGGCGGCCCAGGCGCTCGTTATGCGGAATTTGGCATCAACATGCGCCCGCGCGTTCAGCCGGCAGGTTCAACCGCGCCATTATACCACAGCGAACAGTTAGCCTTCGGGCGGCGTTCGTCAGGAATACGATCACTCGCGGATGGCGTGTGTCATTCTGTTTGCGGCTCTCGGGGCGTATAGTAGTGCCATCAACAAACAACGACGCGGTCGGCACACCAACGCACTGCCCAGCGGCTCGATCGCATCGACAACAGTTTGCCGAAGGAGGAAAGACATGGCAACGACGAAACGCCCGAAGCGCAATGCCAGCAGCCCGGCCACCCGCAATGCCCGCACCGCCAGCGCAACCATTCAACCTGAGCAGGCGCTGGAACTTGGCGCAGCGAACTCTGTGGTGCTGGAAGCTGGCGATCAGGAGCTGAACGACGCCCCGACGCTGACGCTGCCGGTGATGCACAACGAGCCCGAGCCCGAGTTTATGCCGCCCGCCGCAGCACCCGCCCCGGCCGAGCCAGCCGCGCCGCAGATGCAAGCGCCGCAGCCCGAACCGGCACAAGCAGCCGCGCCCCTGCCCGCCACCGGCGCGACGATTGCCGTCAACTCGCCGCCCGCCGCGCCAGCCGCAGCCACCCCAAGCGTTGCGCTGACGCCCGCCGAAGAGCGCGCCGCGTATATGCGCCGCCGCATGGTTGCGCTGGCCGGTTTGCTCGTGATACTGCTGGTCGTCGGCTTGCTGGCCTACCGCTTCATGGCACCACAGACCGCGGCCACGCCCGCCGCGCCGGCTGCCCCAGTTGCGCAGCAGCCCGCCGCGCCAGCCGCCCAGCAGCCTGCCGCGCCAGCCCCGGCCGATCAGCAGCCCGCAGCCCCGGCTGCTCCAGCCGGCGCAGACGTGATTGGCAACTGCTCCGCCGTGCCAGGGTTGCCCGTTTTTGAAGGCGCCACCTGCACCAAGCAGGATCGCGACGACGACAACGGCCAGATTAAGCTGGATAATACGTACATTGCCAATGCGCCCGCTGCCGATGTGAAAGCCTTCTACGAAAGCGCCTTCGCCGCCAGCGGCTGGACCATCGCGGACACCGACCACGATCCTGAGGACGGCCAGTGGAAATACACGCTGACGCAGGGCCAGCGCGAGCTGAAGGTCAAGATCGAGGCGCAGGAAGTCACCCAGGGCAGCGTCACCGAATTCTCGATTGCCGAGGACTAGGCGACTGACGAGTGACGAAAGACGAAGGACGAATGACCAAAGTTGCGTGAACTTTGGTCATTCGTCCTTTGTCGTCAGGTCTACAGCAAAGTCTTTAAATTTTTATCCACAGATTACGCAGATTACGCAGATTATAGACCTCATACCAAGTTCGGGTAAAGACTTGCATTTTATCATTCTGAACGGAGCGTCAGCGGAGTGAAGAATCTCCTATTCACAGTAACAAGAGATGCTTCGCTGCGCTCAGCATGACAATTCAGCAGTAATCATCCGTATTTGGTATCATATCTGTGGAATCTGCGTCATCTGCGGATCGATCTCGTTCTTATTTCAACGCTAACCTATCCTCGCTTTGTCGTTCGCCTGGATTCTCAGCCTTACCCTACTCGATTGGGCCGGTCAGCAGCGCGTCCAGCTCGGCGCCGGGCGGGTAGGTTTGCCCATCGCCGGGAACCAGCAGCAGTGCATTCGCGCCACGCAGCGAAAGCAGGCGGCTGGAACCTTGCGCGCCCGTGCCTCGCGCCACCAGTCGCCCGCCTTCCCACGAAACAATCGCACGCTGGTATTCGGGGCGGTCGGGCGCGGCGACGATTGGGTTCGCCAGCGCCACGCGCACCTGCGCGCGCTCGGGATGCGCGTCGCCCTGCAGGCGGCGCAGGGCAGGGCGCACAAACACCTCAAACGACACCAGCGACGACACCGGGAAACCGGGCAGGCCGAACAGCAGCTTCTCGCCAATCGTCGCAAAGGTGGTGGGCTTGCCGGGCTTGAAGGCGATCCGCCCGAAATGCACCGTGCCAAGCTCGGCCAGCAGCGGCTTGATCAAATCACGCGTGCCCATTGAGACGCCGCCGCTGGTGAGCAGCACATCTGCGCGCGCGAGGCCGTCGCGAATCGCTTCGCGCTGCACCTGCACATCGTCGCGGGCAATGCCAAGCGAAATCGTCTCGCAGCCGGCCTCGCGCGCGGCCGCCATCAGCGCGTAGCGGTTGCTGTCGCGAATACCGCCGGGTGGGATGGACAGGCCCGGCTCGTACACTTCGTCGCCAGTTGCCAGCACCGCCACCACCGGCCGCCGAAACACCGGCACGCGCACGCGCCCGATTGTCGCCAGCAGGCCCACGTCGGCGGCGCGCAGCACAGTGCCACGCGCCAGCACCAGCGCGCCAGCTGCAATATCCTGCCCAACGGTGTGAATGCTATCGCCCGCGCGCACCGGCTGCGCGATCTGCAGCATGCCATCGTGCTCCTCGGTCTGCTCGACCATGATCACGGCATCCGCGCCGGGCGGCACGGGCGCGCCAGTCATGATCCGAACGGCCGCGCCGGGCGGCACCGCCGCGCCAGCCAGGGCATCGGCGCCGGCAGTAATTTCGGCCAGCACGCGCCGCGCGGCCATGCCATCGCCCGCCAGCAGCGCATAGCCATCCACCGCCGACTTCGGCACATCGGGCAGCGGCGCGTCGGCATACACATCCTCGGCCAGCACGCGCCCTTCCGCGCTCAGGCTGTCGCACGCTTCAGCGCCAAGCGGCACGGCGTGCCTGGTAATAATGCGCCGCGCCTCGTCGATCGGCACCATCGGGTAGGGCGACTCCCGTCGCATTGGCTGCATTATGCGTCCCTTCCACTCATCGCAACTGATCGATCATTCCCATGAGCTTGTATTTGCGCCCGTGCTGCGCGCGAATCGCCTGCACATGCGCGCGCCAGTCGTCGGCGCGGCCCGTCGCCTTGTAGGCGTCGCGCACCAGGGTCAGCCAGGTGATTGCGTAAAAATAGCGGTCGGACTTGCCTGCCTCCATTATGCGCTGCGCCTGTTTGGAAGCGGCTTCGATCACCCAATCGGGGCGCAGCGGCACAGCCGCCGTCATCACGCGCTCAAGCAGGCTGTAGTCGGGGCTTTCGCGCACGGCGGCAATCGCGTCGTCGATCATGTTTTCGTGCAGGAAAATATCGACTTTGGCGGCAACCGCGGGAGAATTGCGCAGCCGCGCGAGGGCCGCGCCGCGCAGCGTTTCCCACTCGTCGCCGGCTTGTTCCTGCACCATGCGGTAGGCCGCAAGGCTGGGCGCGATCCGCAGAGCAGTATCCGCCGCCCGCAAGGCACGTTCGCGCTCGCCCATGCCGGCGGCCAGCTCGGCGGCCCAGTTCGCCAGTGGCGCGCGCTGCGCCTCGGCCGAAATGGCATAGGGGCTGTTGGAATGCGGCACCGGCAAGGCCAGACCATGCTCGGCCAGACGCAGCGCCTGCTCCAGCGCGCCACGCTCGCGCAGGGCCGTTGCCACGGCCAGAATATCGTCGGGGCTGGCAAGGTAGCGCGTGCCCTCGGCCAGCGCCTGGTCGCTCTGGCCCATCTTGGCGAGCATCAGAACATACAGGTTCAGCTGGCCTTCGGCTTCGGCCAGGTAGAGGTATTCCTGAAAGCGACCCTGCCGCTCAAGTATCTTCAGGCGCAGCAGCGCCAGCGCGTCGGCGTAATCGGGCGGCTCGCCCTGCCACGCGCCCTGTGCCGTGATCTCGCCCGCCAGCACGCGCTGGAGCGGCGGGTATTCCCAGCCCTGCTCGGCGGCAACAAGCGCCACGCCAAAAAGCGATTCGCCGCCCAGCTCGTCGATCTCGTCATTCCAGCCCGCGATCTTCTCACCCCACTCGTCGCGCTCATCAGGACTCAGGTCGGCGCTCAGCAGCGCTTCGGCCCAGGTTTCGGCCAGCTCCTCGAAGAAATCGCCCGGCGTCCCTTCAAAGCTGCCGTACATTTCTTCAATTTCTTCGAAAAACGTGCTGCCGTGCGCCAAATAGCTGATGGTGAAAGCTTCCAGAATCGCCAGCGCGCTCAGGGCGTCGCCGCCGCTGATGAAGCCACGCGCCTGATCCAGAATTGGCCGCAGCGCGTCGACGGTATCGCGCGCGGGGTCTTCGTCGTCGTAATAGTCGTATTCATAGCGGCTGTCGGGCGAATTGCGCAGCACATACTGCACCTGCTTGCTGATTGCGCTTGTGTCGATTGGCGAGCGGCGCGCGGCGGCTTTCTGCGCCGAGGGCGGCGCGCTGGCGATGTGCAACAGCGCCAGCTGCCGCTCGATCGAGTCGGCCAGGTCGGGCGAGCGCGCCGCCAGGGCCAAAATAAGCGCCTGCAACTGGCCGCGATCCAGCACCTTGAGCTGCTCGTCGAGCGGCGGGCGCGCAACGACTTCGCCAGAATGGTGGATTGCGCGGAGCAGCGCGGCGACAATATGTTTGCACCAGCCGCCCCAGTCGTAGGGGCACGTGCATGTTGCCGCCGTCACGCCGCCTTTGTCGAAGGTCACATTCACGCGGTACGATGGGTGCTGGCTGCCTTCGACACTGGCGTGCAGCACATTGCCGCGCAGGGCAAGGTCGTGCACCGCGCCGTTTTTGTAGTAGCTCCAGCCGCGCTGAAACGACTCGGGGGCGGCATGGGCGCGAATCGTCGCTTCGCTTAGTTCAGAAATTGCCATATTCGTATCTCCCACACGGTTGCCATAGTATAGCACTTGCCCGCGCGGAAAAACAAAGCGGGTGCAGGCCACAGCCTGCACCCGCCCTGTTGCCTGAGGCGCTTACCACTGGCCCAGTGCTGGCGAAACGACTTCTTCGCTTTGGCTTTGTGCTTTCATTGCGGCGTGTTCCTGCTCAGCCAGAAACCACGTCGCCTCCATCGCCGCCTTGCAGCCGTCTCCCGCCGCCGTGATCGCCTGCCGGTAGACATGATCGACCACATCGCCGGCCGCGAACAGGCCGGGAATGTTCGTGCGCGTGCGGCCATCGGTGACGATGTAGCCATTCTCGTCGAGTTCAAGCGTGCCTTTGAACAGCCATGTGTTCGGGATGTGGCCGATGTAGGGAAACACGCCGTCGGTTTCGAGCTGGATTTCCTCGCCGGTTTTCAGGTTCTGGATGCGCACGCCCGTCACGCCCTGCTCGCCCAGGATCTCGCTCACGGTCGAGTCCCACACAAAGCGCACCTTGGGGTTGCTGAACGCGCGCTCTTGCAGCACCGGGTCGGCGCGCAGCGTGTCGCGGCGGTGCACAATCACCAGCTCGCTGACATAGCGCGTCAGGAACAGGCCCTCGTCGAGCGCGCTATTGCCGCCGCCCACCACCACCACGCGCTTGTTGCGGAAGAAAAAGCCATCGCAGGTGGCGCAGTACGACACGCCACGATTCGCCAGTTTCTCTTCGCCCGGCACGCCCAGCTTGCGCGGCGACGCCCCGGTCGACACAATCAGCGTGTCGGCGGTGATCGTCTCGCCGCCGTCGGTCGTCAGCGTAAACGGGCGCGCGCTCACGTCGATCTTCTCGATCAGCGCATCCTTGAACTGCGTGCCAAAGCGCGCAGCCTGCTTTTCCATATTATCGGCCAGGTCGTAGCCGCCCACGCCCTCGACAAAGCCGGGGTAATTTTCGACCTCGCTGGTAGTTGCGATCAGGCCGCCGGGCTGCAGGCCGCGCACCACCAGTGGCTCAAGGTTCGCGCGCGCCGCGTAGAGTGCGGCCGTCAGGCCGGCCGGGCCGGAGCCGATAACAACGACTTTGCTATGCATAGGAATAACTCCTGGATATAGTGACGATTCGTTCGCCAGTGCCACATGCTGCGCTGTATGATAGCACATTCCGCACCAGCATTTCCGAACTGCATACCCCCCCTGGGTATGGGTATAGTATAGCACAGGCATGGCGGCATGGCAAGCCCTTGCGCGAGGCGGGCAGCTTGCTCCGATCTCATACCTTTTGGTTGCTTATTTGTAATGTAGCGATTGTACTATACACCCCAGTCTGTTTCGGCGCATATATCCACGCTGATATACCTTCTCCAATCTCTTGTGACATAACGAGAATTCGCAGGCGTAGTGATGCACTATGTCTACTTACTATGCCCTTTTTACCATTCAACTCCTAAAACACCATACAGCGCAATTTCGATACAAAGACGTTCATATTACGCAAAAATGGAGTGTTGCATGGCTTATTTTCGCCGAAAAATCATTATCCATGCCATCTTGATAGCACTGTTTGCACCTACACTCTTGCAGCCGTCTCATTCCGCGCGGGCTGCTTCGCCGATTGCGATCAATGAGTTTCTCCCTTCCTCGTCACTTGGCCCTGAATGGGTCGAAATTATCAACATGGGCGATGCCGAAATCGACCTTTCGAATATGAAGATCGACGACGACGTGATTGGCGGCACGCGCACGACGATCCCCAACGGCACGCGTATTCCTGGCCACAGCCTGCTGGTCATTGCGAACGCATCTACCTTTTTCAACGACATGGGCACAGACGCAGTTCAGCTTTCGGATGCGGCAGGTAATCTGATCGATAGCGTGACCTATAGCGGCGCAACCAAGGAAATGAGCTTTGCGCGCATCCCGGATGGCACTGGCGCTTTTGTGAAAGGTACGCCCAGCCAGGGCACATGGAACGTCGCTGCGCCTACAAATACGCCAACCAACACAGCCACACCTACCGAAACACCCAGTGTCACACCCACCGCGACCAATACGGCCACACCGACCAACACGCCCACGCCCACCGCGACCGACATACCCACGCCCACCGAAACTCCCAGTGCCACGCCTACCGCGGCCGACACGGCCACGCCGACCGCGACCGACATACCCACGCCCACCGAAACTCCCAGTGCCACGCCTACCAATACACCTACCGCGACCGCGACCGACACATCCACACCGACCGCGACCGACATACCCACGCCCACCGAAACTCCCAGTGCCACGCCTACCAATACACCTACCGCGACCGATACGGCTATTCCAACCGAAACACCAAGCGTTACACCCACCACCACTGCAACCGACACGGCCATTCCAACCAGCACACCCAGTGCGACTTCGACAAATACAGCCACAATGACGCCAAGCGCGGTCCCTACGAACACGCCCACCGCAACGTCCACGAACACAGCAACTGCTACGCACACTCCCACACATACAGCCACGCAGACGTTCACCGCTACACCCAGCCAGGCACCCGCCAACACTCCCAGCGCCACAAGCACATCTACCGTAACGCCTACACCTACGAAAACACCTACGAACACAGCAACTGCCACAAGCACAGCCACGCCCTACCCGGCTGGCATAATGATCTCGGAATTTCTCGCCTACCCAAAAATCGTGTACACGCACGAATGGATCGAACTCTACAATGCTGCCGAAACCAGCGCAGACCTGTCTGGCTGGAAAGTGGACGATGCCGAAGGCGGCAGCGCGCCAGTTGCGCTTGCTGCCGGCACGACCATCCCGCCACACGGCTATCTGGTGATTACCCTGCCCAGCACGATTTTGAACAATGACGGCGACAGCGTCCGATTGCTGCGCCCTAATGGCAGCATTGCAGACGCAACCACCTACACAAATAGCCAGATCGACCTGAGCTGGAGCCGCGCGCCCGATGGCAGCTGGTTGCTCAGCGGCCTGAACACACCCGGCGAATTGAATCTTCTCCCTGCAACGCCGACGATGACAGCAACTGCCACACGCACGCCAACAATCGAGCCGCTCGAAACCAGCGAAGCTGTGACATCGAGCCCAACGCCCACTGCCACCGCAACGGCAAGTCCAACCGCCATGCCCAATGGCGTTCAGATCAACGAATTCCTGCCATTCCCAAAGCAAAGCTATGCAGCCGAATGGATCGAACTGCACAATCGCGCCGAAACTGCCGCCAGCCTCGGCGGGTGGAAGCTGGATGATGGCGAGGGCGGCGGCGCGCCGTTCACGCTTCCAGGTAACACAACAATTGAGCCGCATGGGTATGTTGTTATCGCCTTACCCACTTCTTTGCTCAACAACGATGGCGATACCGTGCGCTTGTTGCGGCCTGATGGCACCGTCGCAGATGAGGTTATCTATACGAGTAGCCAGGCCGACACCAGCTATAGCCGCGCCGAGAACGGCGATTGGTACCTCAGCAGCGCGAACACGCCAGGCGAGCCGAACGCGCCGCCAGCCCAGCCAACTGCAACACCTTCGCCGACGCCAAGCAGCACCGCAACATCTACGCGGACGCCCTCGCCCACACGGACGCCCTCGCCCACACGGACTGCGACACCAACGCGTTCAGCAACAGCTACGCACACAGCCACCGCCACGCCTTCGGCCACCCCAAGCCCAACGCCAGCAGTCTGGCCTGCTGGCATTCTGCTCAGCGAAGCGCTGGCGAACCCGCGCACTGTATATGATGCAGAATGGGTCGAGCTGTACCAGGCTGGAAGTGAAGCTGCCGACTTGAGCGAATGGCAAATAGATGACGGCGAAGGCGGTGGCAAGCCATACACGCTTGCTTCCGGCACAACACTATTGCCCGGCGAGTATCTCGTTATCACCCTGCCAGGCGCGCTGCTGAACAACAGCGGCGACACATTACGTCTGCTGCGCCCCGACGGCAGCGTGGCCGATCTGGTTGAGCTACCGAATTCGCCCGCCGACACCAGCTATAGCCGCGCCGCCGATGGGGCTTGGCATATCACCGACAATCCTTCGCCAGCCGCGCCCAATAATATTTTGACAACCGAGATTGCTGAAACGCCATTACCCGATGCTCAGCTAGCGGCACAACTTCCGGCGGCTTCGCCATCGCTCGCACAAACCACAGAAAATTCATACGTCATTGTGCTGAACGAAGCCCTGCCGAATCCGCGAGTGCACTATAGCAATGAGTGGATCGAGCTGGAAAATCGGGGCGACACGCCTGCCAGCATTGGTGGCTGGGCGCTTGACGACGGCCCAGGCGGCGGCAGTCCGTTCAAATTGCCCGCAGGCACGCAGATAGCTGCGCATGGGCTGCTGCGCGTGCAGTTGCCAAAAGCGCTACTGAATAATGGTGGCGATACGGTGCGCCTGCTGCGGCCCGATGGCAGCACCGCCGACGAATATCGCTTTGGCGCGACCCCAGCCGACAAAAGTGTCTGCCGAGTTGACGGGGCGTGGGTGGCGCAGTGCGAGCCTTCGCCCGGACAACCCAACCGCAGCGTAGCCGCGCCAGCAAGCCCGCTGCCAGCAAACACAGCAGCACCCAATTCCCTCGCTGGGAGCGGCGCGCCGCTGCCGGCCCAGGCCAGCCCCACCAGCAACCAAGACCTGTCTGCCTCAGTATCTGTTGCTGGCGTTCCGCGCCATGCGCCAGCGCGCATACCCGCCCAGTTTATGAACCAAGCCGCCGCGCAACCATATGCGCTTGCATCAAAGGGCCAGCGTTACACGGGTTTGCCCAGCCCAAGCGCCATTCCGCCAAGCCCGACGCCACGCTTGCACACAGCCGCAGCACCCCGCCCTGCGCCCGCAAAACCCAATTTGCCAACTGTGCCGATCGTTCTCGCGCTGCTTGTGCTTGCTGCTGGTTGGTATGCCTGGGGCAACCGCCGAAAACTGGCAGAAAAATAACCAGGCGCCCGAAGCCGCGCCAGACGGCGAATAATTCTTCTGAAAGTTCGGCACGCCGCGTCAGTATCAGCTCTGGCGCGGCTTTCCCTTGCCCCGCGAAGGAGTGTGCTATAATGCCCCTGTACGCCCACCCGAACACTCCCTCATGCCGTCATCATCGAGAAAGAGGATCGCCATGAACGACCCGCAACCCCTCGTGCAAGACCGGCTCGCACACAACAGCTGGGGACTTCTGGGCAGCCAGGGCTATATTCTTGGCATGGATATCGGCGGCTATGGCCTGCGCACCGCGCTGGTCGATCTGCAAAACCATACCTACCACCGCTCTTCCCGCGAAATCAGCGGCGGCAGCGCCGACCAGCTTCTGGCGGCCTCGCTCGAACAGGCGCACGAACTGATGCGCCAGTACGATGTTGCGCCCGAGCGGCTGGTGCGCATTGGCGTGGGCTTTGCCGGCCCGGTCGACGCGCGCCGCGGGATTGTCCAGCGCTCGCATCGCATTGGCGGCTGGGAGCAGTTCCCACTGAAAGATCATATCGAAGATGCGCTTGGCGCAGTGACCCTGCTCGACAACGACGCCAACCTGATCGCGCTGGGCGAGGCAACCTTTGGCGTTGGGCGCAATGTACAGAACCTTTTTTATCTCCACCTGAGCAGCGGCGTTGGCGGCGGCCTGGTGCTGAACGGGCGGCTGCATCATGGCGCAACAACCATGGCCGGCGAAGTCGGGCATGCCGTGGTCGGCGCGATCGACCCGGTTTACCCGAACGAGCCGCCGCGCACGCTCGAGCAACGCCTGTCGATTGGTGGGGTTTTGCAGCGCGCCAGCGAGCTGGGCCAGTCGAGCGATCTGCTGAGCGAGATCTTCAGCAACCCACAGGTTGGCCCGCAGATCATTGCAGAAGCGGCTGACCTGCTGGCAGTGCGCCTTTCGCAAATCATCGCGCTGATCGACCCCGAGATGATCATCCTCGGCGGGGTGGTTGCGCGCCACGGCGGTGAGGCGCTGATCGACGCGATCAAAACCCGCATTCCGGCCTATATGTCGTCGCTGATCGAGCGCCCGGTGCAGATTGTGCCGTCGGTGCTGGGCTTTGAAAGCGTTTCGATTGGCGCGCTGGCGCTGGCGCTCGAAAGCATGCGCGATTAAGCGCGTTTGCGCCGCCGCCCTCGCAATGCTATAATGCTCGGCTAGTTGCGCTGCGTGTGCGCGTATTTTCGTGCGCGCCGCTTTTTCGGCTTTCGGGCCAAGAAATAACGGGAGCTATGGACGCCAAAAACGTACTTTTTGGGGAGACCGGCCTCGACAAGCTGGTGCAGATGTTGCGCGCCAGCGGCCAGCCTCAGGATATCGCCAAGTTGGTTGAGCGCTACCTCGACATCCTGCGCGATCTGGTGATAGCAGAGGAGAAACGCGGATGAGCGATCAGCCCACATTTAGTGGTAACGCCGAGCAGAAGGCCCTGGCCGAAAAGGTGTTTGAGATCATGAAGGCGCAGGGCTCGTTCTTCGCGGTCGATGCGCCGATCCGCCAGACACTCGGCAACCTGACCGATTATTTGGTCGGACAGGGTAAATCCGACCCGGCGAAAGTCGCGCAGGAGCTTGAGGCCGCGCTGAAAAAGAACGATGCGATTTTCACGCGCGAAGAGCGCGGCGACGACGTGATCTACGTCATTTCGCGCATGGGCGCCTACCGCCCGCGCCGCGACGAAAACACGCATATGTTCAAGCAGCGGCTCTACGAGCCCGATAACCCCCTGCCCGTCGATGATATCAGCGTGGTGGTGACAACAACCCGCCCCGCGCTGACCACCGTCGAGCCGGTGTATATTTCCGATTACTGGCAGCAGCAGGCCGGCCTGACGCCGATTGTGCCGGGCGAAAGCGTGGACGAAAGCGTTGCCGAAGAAGCGACACTTGCGCCAGTGGTGGAGGAAGTTGAAACCGCCGAGCCAGTTGAGGCCGCCGAGCCCGTCGCCGTCGCTGCCGAGCCAGCCGTGGTTGCCGAGCCCGCCGAGGCCGTGGAAGAAACAGCTGCGCCAGTGGCCGAAAAGGCAGCTTCAAGCATCCAGAACACCATGATCACGCTGCCGAACGGTGTGCAGATCGATCTGCGCCGCCCGACGGCCGATTTGCTGGCGCAGTATGGCCCGACGCTGATCACACAATTCCGCAGCGCGCTCGAAAACGACCCGCTGCGCCGGATTGTGATGTTCGGCAACGACGCCTACCCCGAGGCCGCAGTCGACAATTTTGGCAAGAACGACCTGCGCCGCATCCGCGACTACCTGGTCGAGACGGGCGAGCCGATGGCCGACGCGCAGATTATTGCCGACATTTTCTACCACAACCCGCGCCAGTCCGATTACGAGACTTTCCGCTTTGCGCTCGACTACCGGCTGAGCCGCGAGAAGGATTTTGAGTTTGTGGGCGTCGACGGTGCGCGCCTGTGGTCGACCAAGGGCATGCCCGCGATTGGCACCAAGCGCGTCAAGGCCAGCGAAATGGGCCAGATTACTGGCTATCTCGAAGAAGGCTTCGACGACAGCCTGGCCGAGCAGAGCGCCGACGCGATTCGCAAAAACGGCACGCTCAGCCACATCCTGACTTTCTTTGAGTGGGAGTATGGCATTCTGCCCTACACCAAGGCGCTGGCGGCACTGCTGCCCACCGCCCTGCTGGCCGACCAGCGCAGCGCAGTGCTGCGGATCGAGTCGCCCCAGCACTACACCTCGACACTGGCCGAGCTGCGCTTCCCAACCGGCAACCGTGGCGGCTGGCTCCAGGGCCTGGAAACTTTCTTCCATGAGCACCTGGTGCCGGGCGCGCAGATTACGCTGGCCCGCACTGCCGAGCCGCACATCTTCACGATCACCTACGAAGAGCAGCCCGAGCAGCAGGATCGCTTGCTGGTGCTCGACGAGAAGAAGAACAAGTTCGCGTTCGCCAATGTCAGCTACTATGCGGCGGTGGACGAGGACATGCTGGTCAACCAGCAGCAGTTCGGTCGCCTGCGCAATCTCAAGTCACTGCCGATGAACGAACGCCGCAAGGGCGACGCAATGATCGAGCATGTGTTCGAGACGGTTGGCAACCCGGTTGGTACGCGCTCGGAGCCGCGCTACCGCGCTACACTCGACCAGCTGTATGTGGGCTTGAACGCGCTGCGCCCGGCCTCGCGCGAGTACCTTGCGCACCTGCTCAAGGACAACGACGAGTTCGAGGACGATGGCGACACCTGGACCTACGCGCCGCCGCCGGTTGAGGTCGACGATCAGGAAGACGACGACGACCTGGACTATGACGACGACGAGTAGGCTAGCACACTTACACGATTGATCTGTTGGACGACGAGACGCGCCGCTGGCGCGTCTCTGCGCTTCTTGTTCCATACTCTATAAGGAAGAGAAACAATGGCTCTTGCCGACACTGTGTACGATATTGGTTCGCCCAGCCACAAGCTGGCGATGCGCAGCCTGAAGCCGCTTTCTGGCCTGGGCGGCGATGCATACAACGAATTCTGGCCGGCCTGGGCGACGATCAACGCGCACCGCCGCGCCGAGATCGCCCACGCAATGGTGGAACTGGCCGAAGATAATGTCGATCTCGATTTTGCGCAGGCGCTGGTGTGGCTGCTTGGCGATGATGACGCCGAAGTGCGTGCTGCCGCCGCCGAGGGCTTGTGGGAAAGCGAGCGCAGCGTGGTGCTGGAAGGCCTGGTGAAGGCGCTGCAAAGCGACCCGGCCGCCAGCGTGCGCGCCGCTGCTGCCATGGCACTTGGCCGCTTCGCGTACCGCGCCGAAATGGAAGAACTGCCCGCCAGCGACGAACAAACGCTGCGCGCCGCCCTGGAGCGCGCCGTGCTCGACACGCGCCAGCCGGTCGATGTGCGCCGCCGCGCGCTGGAAACGGCCGGCTATTTCGCCAGCAACGACGCAATTCAGGAGCAGGTGGCGCAGGCCTATGGCAGCAGCGAGCAACTATTGCGTGAAAGCGCGCTGGTGGCGATGGGCCGCTCGATGTTGCCGCGCTGGCTGCCGAACATCACGCAGGCGCTGGTTGCGCCCTCGCCCGCGCTGCGCTACGAGGCCGCCCGCGCCGCTGGCGAAATGGGCGAAGATGCGCGCTCGCTACTGCCAAAAATCCTGCCGCTGCTGAACGACAAAGACAGCGAAGTGTCGCTGGCCGCGATCTGGGCGCTCGGCCAGATCGGCGGCGAAACTGCGCAGCGCCTGCTTAAGCAGGTTGCGAAAGAAGGCGATGACGCCCGCCGCCAGGCCGCCACCGACGCGCTCGACGAGCTGATGCTCGGCGACAGCCTGGTGTAGCCGATGCTGCTGCCTGCTTTCGATCAGATCGGCGACTACGCGCACGTCTACCTGTCGCCGCACCTCGACGACGCCGCGCTTTCGTGCGGCGGGGCGATTGCGCGCGCAACTGCGGCGGGCGAGCGCGTGCTGGTGGTGGATCTGTGCACTGGCGCACCCGCGCCCAACGCCCGCTTCAGCGCGCTGGCGCACGACATTCACACCAACGAATGGCGGCTCGACCCGCGCGACGCAATGGCCGCACGCCTGCGCGAAGACGAAGGTGCGCTCCAGCAGCTCCGCGCCGACGCCTTTCGCGCCGACCTGCTCGACGCAATTTACCGCATGCCAGCCAGCTACAACAGCCGCGAAGCCTTGTTCGGCACGCCCGCCCGCAGCGACACCCTGCTGCCCGCGCTGCGCGACTTGATCGCCGCCCTGCGCGCACGCCTGCCAAACGCGACGATTTATGCGCCGCTGGGCGTGGGCGGGCATGTCGACCATCAGGTCACGTATATTGCGGCGCTGACGGCTGGCGGGCGGCTGGCCTACTACGAAGATTACCCGTATGTTCAGCAGCCCGGCGCGCTGGAAAAGCGGCTGGAAGCGCTCGGCCAGGATTTCGCCAGCACCACAATCGACATTACGGCCACGCTGGAGCAGAAGATCGCGGCGATTGGAGCCTACACCAGCCAGCTCGACGTGCTGTTTGGCGGCCCTGCCGGGATGGCGCAGGCGGTTGAGGACTACGCCGACAGCGTGCGCCCGGCAGGCGCGAGCTATGGCGAGCGGATCTGGCGGCACGCTGGCAGCCGCGCGCGCGACTGAAATATCAACGAGCAGATATGGCGATACAACAGCCTGAAGCCCCCGCCGCGCTGGCGGTGACGCAGCCCGATGCCGCCCGCTGGGACGCCTTCACCCACGGCCACCCGCACGGCCACCTGCTGCAATCAAGCGGCTGGGGCGCGCTCAAGGCCGAGGTTGGCTGGGCGGTGCAGCGCGTGCTGGTGGAAGGGCCAGAGGGGCCTTGCGCCGGCGCGCAACTGCTGATCCGTTCGCGCCTGGGCCTGAGCGCCGCGTATGTACCGCGCGGCCCGCTGCTGGCGGAAAACAATCCCGCCGCGAACCGTGTGCTTCTCCATACGCTGCACCGCCTGGCCCGCCGCACGCGGGCGGTATTTCTGCGCCTGGAGCCAAATGTGCTGGAAGGCGCGCCCGGTGCCGACACGCTGCATAGCTGGCTGCTTACGCAGGGCTTCGTTCCCGCGCCGCCGCTGCAACCGCGTACCAGCCTGCACCTCGCGCTCGCGCCCGCGCCCGAGCAGCTGCTGGCTGGCATGAGCAAGGGCCACCGCGCCGACATCAGGCGCGCCACCCGCGATGGCGTAAGCGTGCGCGTGGGCGCAGCACCTGCCGACCTCGATGCCTTCTACGCGATTATGGAAACAACTGGCCGGCGTGCCGAGTTTGGCATCCACAGCCGCGCCTATTACAATAGCGCCTGGCAGCAGTTCCGCAGCACCCCCCACGGCGAGTGCGCGCGCCTGCTGCTGGCCGAGCGCGCTGGCGCAACTGTGGCGGCCTCGCTGGTGTTTGCCTGGGCCGGCGCGGGGCTGTACCTGTATGGCGGCTCAACCGACGAAGGGTTGCGCAGCGGCGCAAACCACCTGCTGCAATGGCACGCCCTGCAATGGGCGCGCGAGCGCGGCTGCACTACCTACGATTTCTGGGGCGTGCCCGACCAGTTTGGGCGCGCACTTTCGGCGGGGAGCGACACCGAGCGCGCCCAGCTCGAAGCGGAAGCGCGCAACGACCCGATGTATGGTGTGTTTCGCTTCAAGAAGGGCTTTGGCAGCGAGGTGGTGCGCTTCCTGCCTGCCTACGACCACGCCTTTCTGCCGCCGCTCTACCGCGTGTGGATGCGCCGTTTCGGCAGCTAGTGAAGAAGTTAATCCGCAGATTACACAGATGATGAGTACTTTGGAAAATACGTTCTTTTCTACAACGGGCAAGCTTCCAGGAAGCTCATCTGGTTACCATGTTGAAGCAAGACTGGCTTGAGCTTCCTGGAAGCTGAGTGTAAGGGGATTTATTTTCCAGAGTAATTAGGTTATATGACACACTCTCTCTGTAATCTGCGAAATACCGATTGCAGCGTGAAAATGCAAAAAGTCGTAGAGAATTGCAATGACTGACGAATTGCCCGACCCAAGCGAAGCGCAGCGCATGATCGACTGGTTGCAGCGCGAGCTTGACCACCAGCGCGAGCTGAATGGCGAAATGCGCCGCGCCGTGGCCGAGCTGGCCCGCGCCTTTCAGGAATCGCTGGCGCGCTCGTACGACGCCGCCGAAAGTGGCGACCTGGAGCGCGTGCGCCGTGTCACGCTTGAAAACCGCGACGCCTGGCAGGCATACCTGCAGCAAATCATCGCGGCGGCAACACCCAAGCGAGGAGGCTGATATGACCAACGCTGTGATCTTCGACATGGGCAACACGCTGATGAATTTCGTGCGCCCGGGCACCGGCAGCTGGCGCGAGTTCGAAGAACCGGGGCTGCGCGGCGTGTATAGCTACCTGGTCGAGCAGGGCCATCCGATCGAGTCGCACGAGGAAGATTTTGTCGCGGCAATGTTCAGGCGCCTGGCCGAAGGCTGGGAACAATCCACTGGCGGCGCGATCAACATGCGCGCCATCGACCTCATTCGCGCCAGCGTGGCCGACCACGCGCTGACGCTGGACGATTCGGCGCTGCTGGAAGCCGTGCGCCGCTACGCCCACCCATTGCGCCAGGGTGTGAGCCCCACGCCCGGCGCGCTCGAAACGCTGGCCGCCCTGCGCGCGCGCGGCTACCGCCTGGGCCTGATTTCCAACACGATCTGGCCGGCCGAGCTGCACCTGGAAGATCTCGAAACCATTGGCGTGCTGCCCTATGTTGAGCACCCGCTGTTCTCGGGCGAGGTTGGCATGTGGAAGCCCAGCGCCGCCATTTTCCGCCATGCGCTGGAGCTGCTGGACACAACGCCCGAGCAGGCGATCTTCGTGGGCGACAGCCCGCGCGAAGACATTATGGGCGCGCAAGGCGTTGGTATGCGCGCGGTGTGGATGCGCAGCCGCGAGTTCCCGCTTGGCGCGGTGCAGCCCAACGCTACGATTAGCGCGCTGCCCGAGCTGCTGCCCATTCTGGATAACTGGTTTTAGGCTACTGGGCGCATTGCCACGAAGACTCGAAGACGCGAAGGTGCTAACAATACCGCCGTCTTCGAGTTTTTGCGTTTATGTCCACTCTTATTCTGCCGAGGAATTTATGAACACCGCCAAAACCCTGGTTTGTTTCGGCGACAGCATCACCGAGGGCGTGATTGGCGCGTCGTATGTCGATATTGTGTGCGAAACGCTGTCCGGCGTGCGCGTGATCAACGCTGGCGTCAACGGCGACACGGTCATCCACCTGCTGCGGCGCGTCGAGCGCGATGTCATCGCCCACCAGCCCGATGTGGTGACGATCATGGTTGGGCTGAACGACCTGACCACCGTCTACGGCCTGCGCTCCAGCAAAGCCTACTACCACGCGCTGAAAAACCTGCATACCCAGGTTGCGCCGCGCCGCTTCATCCACGCCTACCGCCAGCTCATTCGCGAGCTGCGCGCCCGCACGCACGCGCAGCTTGCGCTGTGCACGCTTACCACCGTCGGCGAAGACCCCGCCGACCCGGTGCAGCACCTGGTGGACGGCTATTCACTCATCGTTCGGGGAATTGCCGCGCAGGAGGGGCTGCCGCTGATTGATGTGCGCGCAGCCTTTGCGCAGGCGCTCGTGGCCGAGCCGCGCATCGGGCCAGAATACCGCATCTGGGTGCCGGTGCAGGACGCGCTGGCGATTGCGTGGCGCGGCGCGAGCTACGCCGGTTTATCGCAACAGCGCGGCTACCGTCTGCTCTGCGATGGCGCGCACCTTGCCCCGGCTGGCGCGGCGCTGGTGGCAGAAACGATGCTGCCGACGGTGCGCGCAATGCTTGGGGAAGCAGGAAGGGCAGAAGTCAGCAGTTAGCAGTCAGGAGTCAGAAATCTGGGCGTGTAGCTTCGTACTCCTGTGGAAAAACGAATCGCGACACACAAAACAGCAAAAACACCGAGGCCACAGAGCGTTTACTCCGTGGCCTCGAACTATCGTGTGATTTGCCCAAATGTCCTAGCTCGCCCGCGCCGTCTGGCGCTTCTGTGGCGCGCTGGTGACAATTCGCGCATAGCGCGCCGCCGCCAGCATATACACGCCATAGGCCGCCAGGCCCAGCGCGATCAGGCCAACCACCCAGGGCGGCGTCATGCCTGCCAGCGCCTGCAACGCGCCGCCCGAGTCCTGCACCCGCTGCGGGTTGAGCGTCAGGGCCGCCTGCACCAGAAAGCCGCCGGCCAGCACCCACACAATCCCGCGCGCGGCCAGGCCCACGCGGCCAAGAATGGTGGCCCAGCGCCGTTCTGTCTGGCTCATCGCGTCCCAGCGCATATGCTCGCTGAAGTTGGATGTCCACCCGCGATAGATTTGCTGCAAGCCCGCGCCAATCACGCCAAGGCCAACCAGGCCAACCAGCCAGCGGCCAAGCGGGTAGCTGAAAATTCGCGCGACCAGACCCTGCTCGGATGCCTGTGTATTGCTCGGGGTTGCCGCGCCGCGCTGGGCATAGCGCAGCGCAGTGATTGCCAAACCGCCATAGCCCAGCCCGCTCAGCACATAGCCCACACGCTGCGCGATGCCTTTGGCATCGCTGCCCTTGTGCTCGGGATCGAGCGTGGCCTGCACAAAACGAAGGAGTGTGTAGCCGATCAGGCCAATTGCAATCAGCACCAGCAGAACGCGCCCAAATGGCTGGGCCAGGATCGTGCGCAGCGCGCCCTGCTTATCGGTAGCAGCGCCGCCCAGGCCAAATGCCGCCCGCGCCGTCAGCACGCCCGCCAGCAGGTATACAATGCCTTTCGCAGCATAGCCGAAACGCGCCAGCTTCTCGAACCAGGGATGATCAACTGCCTGTTGCGCCGATTGTTTCACTGCCTCGGCGCTTACCCCACGCTGTGCCATCGTCCTCACACTTTCCTGAAGTTAAAGTCTCCCCCACTACACGGCTTATTAGCAAACTCTGTACCACTTTCCTGCTACTCCGGCGCGATCTTGCAGTAGCGTGCCGCTGCAAAAAGGTACATGCCATAGGCAACCAGCCCGGCCGCAACAATCGCGACTGCCCACCAGCCGAATGGGCCAGCCAGCGATTGCACTGCTTCGGCAGAATCTTCGACCTTGCTGGCATCGACCAGTAGCGCCGCTTCAACCAGAAACCCACCTATTAGAGTGATCACAATGCCGCGCGCCACCAGCCCAACCCGCCCGATCCAGGTCGTCCAGCGCTGCTCGCCTGTGCTCATTGTGTCCCAGCAAAAGCGCTCGTTGAAACGCGCCCGGTAGGCCAGGTAGCCCTGCCATACGCCCACGCCAATCACAATCGCGCCGATGATGCCAATGGCCCAGTTACCGAAGGGCAGGCCGAATGCCCATGCCACCCAGCCTTCTTCCTGGCCATCGGGCACGCCCCCGCCGCCAAATGCGAGGCGCAGCGTGGCAAACGCCAGGCCGGCGTAAAAGATTGCGCTGCCAACAAAGGCGGCGCGAATTATCAGCCCTTTCAGGCCTGAGCCCTTGCGCTCCAGATCGAACAGGGCCTGGGCCAGGCGCAGCAGCGCGTAGCCCGCCAGCCCCACCGCCATTGCCAGCAGCGCAACATAGCCAAACGAGCCAGTGAACACTTCTTCCAGCGCATTGACGCTGCTGGCCGCCTTGCGGCGCAAGCCAATCGCCGCCAGCGCCGAAAGGCTACCGGCCAGGAAGTAGACCACGCCTTTGGCGGCATAGCCCGAGCGTGCAAACAGGTCGAACCAGGGGTGCTGAACGGCTTGTTCGCCAGCGACCGCGATCTGTTCGACAAGATCATCTCCTGCCAGCAGCTCAGCAGCGGGGAAATACTCACGTTCTGTCATAGCGGTAAGTGGGGTTTCTAACTCAACACGATGCGCGCAGACGCGCCCAGAGAAAGGCCACCATGCACGGAGATGAATAAAGAGTCACAAGCAGGTTTCGTGCCGACGCAACCGCGAACACGGCTGCAAGACGCAGGCATGTGCTGGCACTCTGCGCGGGATTGACGCCGCCCGCCGCGCCGATTAGAATGGGCGCTCGCAGCTATTCTTGGGGGTTTTCATGCAGCTTCACGAACTTCTGGCCGGCCTGCCCGACGCGCAGGCGCACGGCCCGACCGATATCGCCCTGAGCGGGCTGGCCTACGATTCGCGCGCAGTGCAGCCCGGCTGCGTGTTTGTGGCGATCAGCGGCTTTCACACCGATGGCCACAGTTTCATTCCGCAGGCGCTGGCGCGTGGCGCGGCTGCCATTGTTGGCGAGCGCGACCCGGCCGAGCTGGCGCTGCCGCCCGGCGTGGCCTATGTGCGCGTGCCGAGCGCCCGCGTGGCGCTGGCCCCACTGGCGGCGGCCTGGTACGGCCACCCTGGCAGTCAGATGCGCGTGGTGGGCATTACCGGCACCGACGGCAAGACCACCACGACCTTCCTGACCAGCGCGGTGCTGGAGGCGGGCGGCCACAGCACGGGAATGATGGGCACCGTCGATTTCAAGATTGCCGGGCGGCAATGGGCCAACGACACGCGCCAGAGCACGCCCGAAGCGCCCGAAGTGCAGGCCATGCTGCGCGAGATGGTGGCGGCCGGCTGCGACTACGCCGTGCTCGAGTCGACTTCGCACGCGCTTTCGGCGCGCTGGAACCGGCTGGGCGGCGCGCAGTTCGACGTGGCGGTGCTCACCAACGTCACGCACGAGCACCTCGACTTCCACGGCTCGGTCGAGCAGTACCGGCGCGACAAGGCGCGGCTGTTTGAGATGCTGGGTGAAGGGACGACCGACGACCGACCAACGACGAACAGCGAGCCGACGCCTCACTCAACACTCAAAACTCAACGCTCAAAACTGGCCATCGTCAACGCCGACGACCCGAACCACCAGATGTTTCTCGACGCCGCGCCAGCCAGCGCCACGCGCCTGACCTATGGCATCGCCAGCCCCGCCGACGTGCGCGCCCACGACGTGCAGGCCAGCCAGCATGGGCTGCGCTTCCGCGTTGCAACGCCCTGGGGCGCGCGCGAACTCAATCTGCGGCTCACAGGCGACTTCAACGTATCGAACGCGCTGGCCGCGCTCACCGTAGGTCTGGCCGAAGGCGTGCCGCTCGATGTCGCCGCGGCCGCGCTGGAAGCGATTCCTGGCGTGCGCGGGCGCATGGAGCGCATTGAGCAGGGCCAGCCCTTCACGGTGCTGGTGGATTACGCGCACACGCCCGGCGCCTTCGAGAAGCTGATGGGCATCGTCCGCCCGCTCACCAGCGGCCAACTGATTGCGGTGTTTGGCAGCGCCGGCGAGCGCGACCGCGAGAAGCGCGCAATTCAGGGCGCGGTGGCGGCGCGCTTCTGCAACCTCGCCGTGCTGACGGATGAAGACCCGCGTTTGGAAGACCGCGAGGCAATCATTGCCGAGATTGCCGCTGGAGTCGAGGCCAATCAGGTCGCTGGCAAGCCCTGCCCCGCGCTCAGCATCCCCGACCGCGCTGCGGCGATTCGCGCCGCCTTTGAGCGCGCGCGGCCCGGCGATATTGTGCTGCTGCTCGGCAAGGGCCACGAGGCCTGCATTATCTACGGCACCGAGAAAGTGCCCTGGGATGAGGCCAGCGCGGCGCGGGATGTGTTACAAGCAATGGGGTACGAAAGTTCACCACAGAGACACTGAGACACGGAGGTTTTGGAGTTATAGGTTTACAGGTTTCACGTTCGCACGTTACTGCCGACTGCCGACTGCCGACTGCCGACCGCCAACCGCCAACTGGAGAAAACGCATGAACCGACGCGCCGCACTGCCGCTGATTGCCATTTCGGTTGCTCTCGCGCTGTTTTTTGGCACGCCCGGCCAGGCGCAAACGGCGCAACGCTGCTTCTCCGAAACGGGCTTCTGCATCGCCGGGCGCATTCGCGCATTCTGGGAGCAGAACGGCGGACTGCCAGTGTTTGGCTACCCGGTGACGACGCAACATGAGGAGCTGATTGAAGGCAAGCCCTTTCAGGTGCAGTGGTTCGAGCGCAACCGCCTGGAGCTGCACCCCGAGAACAAGCCGCCCTACGATGTCTTGCTTGGCCGGCTCGGCGCGGTGCGGCTGGAGCAGCAGGGGCGCGACTGGCTGGGCTTCGCGGCTGTCGCGGTCAAGGCGGGCTGCCGCTACTTCACCGAGACACGGCACGCCGCCTGTGGCGAAATTCTGGCGGCATGGCGCAAAAACGGCCTGGAGTTCGATGGCCGCGCCGGCAAGAGCGAGGCGGAAAATCTGGCGCTGTTTGGCCTGCCACTGAGCGAACCGCAAACCGAAACGCTCAGCGACGGGCGGCAGTACACCGTGCAGTGGTTCGAGCGCGCGCGCTTCGAGCTGCACCCCGAGAACAAGCCGCCCTACAACGTTCTGCTCGGCCTGCTCGGCAACGAGCTGCGCGCCACCCTGGCCCTGCCAACGCCCACGCTCGCGCCCTACCCCGCGCCCGCCGCTCCCACGCCGACCATCGGCAGCTACCCGCCGCCGCTGGGCGATTAAATGCGCGGGTTGCAGGTTGGAATGTTGGAAGGTTCGCAGGTTGGCGGGTTGCAGGTTTGCAGGTTGCGTTGGAGAAGTATTGCATACGCCTGTTGCAAGCCCAATCCCAAAATCCCAGACCCTAAACCCTCATGCGGTCCTGTGCCTTCGTGGTGATCAGCGCTGCCGGTAATACTGGTAGCTTTCGTAGCGCGGCGCGCGCTGTTTCCGGCGGAAAAAGAAGGTCAGAATTAGCCCGGCCACGAAGCCGCCAACATGCGCGCCATACGCCACGCCGCCCGTCATCTCGGCGGCATCGGTCAGCACGGCATAGCCATTCAGTAATTGCCCGCCAAACCACACAATAATCATCAGCCAGGCCGGCACGAAGAATGAGAACAGGAACAAGATCGGGATGGGCAGGATGGCCCGCACCGACGCGCGCGGGTAGAGCAGCAGGTAGGCTGCCAGCACGCCGCTGATCGCGCCCGACGCGCCAATCGAGGGGATGTCGGCGCGTGGCGTCAGGAAGGCTTGCGCCAGCACCGCGCCAACGCCACACAGCAGGTAGAAAATGAGGTAGCCAAAGCTGCCGAAATTATCTTCGACATTATCGCCAAAGATCCACAGAAACAGCATGTTGAAGATAATATGCAGCCAGCCGCCGTGCAGAAACATCGACACCAGCGACTTGAGCAGCACCGGCTGGAGCAGGCTGAGCTGCCCGCCCAGCAGCGCAATCACCTCGGGCGAGCGCACGCCCCAGCGCTCGATAAACGTATCGAGCCGGCCGCCCAGTTGCAGCTCGTAGACAAACACGGCAATGTTCGCCAGCAGCAGCACATAGTTGATGAACACGAAATTACGCGTTGGGTTGCGGTCGCTAATTGGGATCATGTGAGTGTTGAATGCTGAATGTTGAGTGTTGAGTTGTACGAATTTCAACTCAACACTCAACCCTCAGCATTTATAACTGAGAAAAGGCAGCACCCAGTTTTTCCACCAGCTCGTCCACCTGCGCGCGCTCGATGATCAGCGGCGGCAGCAGACGCACCACGTCGTCGCCAGCGGTGGCGATCATCAGGCCGTGCTCATGGGCGATTTCGCGCAGCGCCGCCGCCGAGCCGTCGATCTGGATGCCGCGCATCAGGCCGCGCCCGCGCAATTCGCGCACCTGCGGATGGCTGCTGGCGAAGTCGTGCAGCGCCTCGTCGAGGTAGTCGCTTATGTCGCGCACATGCGCAAGAAACGCCGGGTCGGCAATTTTGTCGAGCACGACTTTCGCCACCGCAGTGACAAACGGCCCGCCACCAAAGGTCGTGCCATGCTCGCCGGCATGTACCACATCAGCCACGGCCTGCGTCATCAGGATCGCGCCGATTGGGAAGCCGCCGCCCAGCGGCTTGGCAACCGTCATGATGTCGGGCGTGATGCCGTAGAACTCGTGCGCCCACAGCGTGCCGGTGCGACCCATTCCGCACTGAATTTCGTCCAGAATCAGCAGTGCGCCAGCTTTATCGGCGGCGGCGCGCAGGCCGCGCAGAAACTCGGGCGTGGCCGTGCTCAGGCCACCCTCGCCCTGCACCGGCTCGACCAGCACGGCGCACACATCGTCGGTGATCGCGGCCTCGGCGGCGGCCAGGTCGTTGAAGGGCGCGAAACGCACGCCCGGCATCACCGGCATAAACGGCTGGCGATACTTTTCGCGGTGCGTCACGGCTACTGCGCCCATGGTGCGGCCATGGAACGAGCCAGAAAACGCCACCACAGTCGTCTTATCTTCGTGGCCGTGCTCGCGGGCGTACTTACGGGCAAACTTGATCGCGCCCTCAATTGCCTCGGCGCCACTGTTCCCAAAAAACACCCGATCGGCAAACGAGCGCTCGGCCAGGCTGGCAGCCAGCTCGGCGGCAGGGCGCGTATGGAACAGGTTCGAGGTGTGAATCAGGCCGTTCGCGTGTTCGGCAATCGTGCGCGCAACGTCGGGGTCGCCGTAGCCAAGCGCATTCACTGCGATTCCGGCAACGAAATCGAGGTAGCGGCGGCCTTCGGTATCGAAAAGGTAGCTGCCCTCGCCGCGCTCAAGCACGAAATCGGGGCGCTGGTAGGTTTGCAGAATAAAGTCGTGGTCGGCGGAAATCACATCCTCGGCGGTCATAGCATTCCTCCGTGGTGGGGCCTGGCGGCGCTTCGCAAAACAGGCGCAAGTATAGCATATTCATCGGGGAGGAACACAGGGACAATTGCGGCATCAGGGCCATGTCAAAATCTCAAAATTCATTCCACAGATGACACAGATTATGCAGATTATGTTCCTCATATCTGTGGAATCTGCGGATAGAACTCGCTCCCATTCCAGCGCTGGCGCGGCCATGCCGCGGCACCGTTCCTGTAACATCCTGCGCGCTCTGGTATACTATGCGCCGCAATGGCTATTGGGAGAACACATGGGAGTCCTGTTTTTTTCGCTCACCGCGTTTGTTTTCACAGCGGCTGGCGGCTTGCTGGCGCTGCGCTTTCGCGATCATCTGCATTTAATTCTGGGCTTTACGGCTGGCGTGCTGCTGGGTGTCGTCAGCTTCGATATTCTGCCGGAGGTGTTTGCGCTCAGCGCCGAGCACGGGCTCGACCCAACACGGGCAATGATTGCGCTGGTGGTGGGCTTTCTGCTGTTTCACAGCGCCGAAAAGCTCACGCTCATCCACCACGCGCAGGAAGAAAACTACGCCGAGCATCACCACCCGCAGGTTGGGCTGATCTCGGCGCTGGCGCTGGTGGGCCATAGCGTGATGGACGGCGTGGGGATTGGACTGGGCTTTCAGGTTTCGAGCACGATTGGCGTGTCAGTGGCGGTGGCGGTGATTGCGCACGACTTCGCCGACGGCCTGAATACCATGAGCCTGATGCTGACCCACCGCAACAGTACGCGCCGCTCGCTGGTGCTGCTGGGGCTGGATGCCGCCGCGCCGCTGCTGGGCGCGCTGTCGACGCTGTTCTTCCAGCTTTCGCCCGGCATTCTCGCGCTCTACCTGGGCTTTTTTGCCGGCTTTCTGCTCTACATCAGCGCGGCCGACATTCTGCCCGAGGCGCATTCGCAGCGCCGCTCGGCGGTGACAATCCTGATGACGGTGCTGGGCGCGCTGTTCATTTTTGTGGTCACGCGCTTCGTCGAGGGGTAGCCGGTCCGAAGCGAGATGTTTTTCACCACCAAGACACCAAGACACCAAGACACCAAGCTATATTGTGTACTTCTTGGTTCTGCACAGCTTTTCGGAACTCGTCGCTGATTATGACGAAGGACGAATGACGAAACACGCTTCGTCATTCGTCCTTCGTCTTTTGTCTGGGCAAACAGAGGATTGGAATGTGCTGATCGATAATCGAAAATCGTCAATCGCCAATCGTAAATGCTCTAACCCTCGCCGCCGACCTCAATGCCCGACATGCGCTCAAGCGCCTTGACCAGCGCGTGGTTGCCTTCCGCGCCCAGGCCCTGCGCCTGCAAGGTGCGGTAAAGCTGGAAGATCAGCGCGGTGCTCGGCAAGGGCGCACCCAGGTCGTCGGCGGCATCCAGCACCAGGCGCAGGTCTTTGGCCTGCAAGTCGATCATAAAGCCCGGCCGCCAGTCGCGCTTGATCAACTGCGGCCCGCGGTTGCTGAGCGTCCAGCTGCCGCCCGCGCCGCCGCTCACCGCCGCCAGGGTTTTCTCCAGATCGACGCCGCCAGCCTGCGCAAACAAGAGCGCCTCCGCCATTGACTGCATCGAGCCGACCACCAAAATCTGATTGACGAGCTTGACCGTCTGGCCCGCGCCAGTGCCGCCGACGTGCGTGATCGTTTTGCCCATGGCCTGAAACACCGGCATGGCGCGCTCGACATCCGCCGCATCGCCGCCAATCATGATGCTCAGTGTGCCCTTGGCCGCGCCCTCGCTGCCGCCGCTCACCGGCGCATCAAGCATATTCACGCCCTTCGCGGCCAGTTTCTCCGCAAACGACTGCGTAGCCTGCGGGCTGATCGTGCTCATGTCGATCACCAGCGCGCCAGCCTGCACGCCCGCGATCACGCCATTCTCGCCCAGCAAAACCGCTTCCACATCGGGCGTATCGCTCACGCAGGTGATGATGATGTCGCACTGGCCGGCCAGCTCGGCCGGGCTCGCGCTGGGCTGCGCGCCGTCGGCGGCCAGCTCGTCCATGCGCGTGGCAGTGCGGTTCCACACACGCAGCGGGAAGCCGGCTTTCAGGAGGTTGCGCGCCATCCCGCGCCCCATAATGCCCAGGCCAATAAAGCCCACTCGCTCGCTCATGCCTTGCTCCTTCTTGTTGTGCAGCGTACCAATTCAGCGGAATGTCGCCACCTTCTGTGCCGGCGACTCTACCATATTTGCGCGCGTGCCGTGCAGACCGGCAAAGCGCCGATCAAACGGTTTTGGCGCGGGCAGAAGCGGCGAGCAGCGCGCCTACAGGCGTGGCCCGGCCCTGCGCCAGCGCCTGCGCAAACGCGGCATCGCCCAGCGCGCCTGCGACACGCGCCCGCAGCGCGGCGGCCATTGCGGCGAAAAACGGGTCAGTTGTGGCGTCCAGCGTTTCGGCGCAGCCCAGCGCGCCAGCAGCTTCCGCGAACCGTGCCGCAGCCACATGGCGCATTGCAACCGCCAGCAGCGCCTCGGCCAGCTCGGTTGGCGGCGCAAGCGACTCGAGATCGTGCAGCCGCGCAGTGTATTCCGCGAGCGCCAGCGGCAGAATCGCATCCGCCGCAGCGACATCGCCGTTCTGGAGCGCCGCAATTGCCAGCCAGATCTGGGCGTTGGGCAGGTTGCGCCAGTGGTTCAGCTCGTCGGTCAGGTGCGCGCATTCGGCCAGGGTTGCGGCGGCGAAGGCGGGCGTTTGCGCGTAGCACTGCGCCACGCCCAGGCGCAGCAGCCAGTCGGCCAGCGCAATCGGGGCGTGCTGGGCGCGCGCCAGCGCCACGCTCTCGGCAAACAGCGCGTGGGCGCGCTCCAATGCGCCATCGAGCAGCGCCAGCCGCCCGAGGTTGCCAAGCGGGTAGATCGCCAGCGCGTGGTCACCCAGAGCGCGGGCAAGGGCCAGGCTTTCGTCGTACGCGGCATGCGCCTGCGCCTGCGCGTCCGCGTCGCGCAGAAAATCGCCATACAGCATCAGCGTGCGTGCCAGCAGCGGGCGATTCTGCGCTTGCCGCCCCGCAGCAAGCGCGGCCAGAAAGTGGCGCTCGCGCGCCGCATGATCAGTGGCCAGCAGGCCACCGTGCATCTCGGCCAGCGCGATGGTGTTTGGGTCGCCGGTTTGGAGCGCGCGCCCGTGGCCTTCTTCGGCATAGGGCTGCGCTTCAGCAGCGTGGCCCGTGCGCGCAAGCAAGGTCGCCAGCGCGACCAGCGCCACCGCGTAGCCGCGTGTGTCGTCGGGTGGCGCTTCTTGCACGGCGCGCAGCAAGAGGTTGCGCCCGTCGTCCCACGAGCCGCGATTCATCCAGTAATCGAACAAGGGCTGTGCCGCCGACCACAGCGCGGCCCACTCGCCTGCGCGCAGCGCCCACAGCCAGGCGGCCCTGATGTTGTCGTACTCGCGCTCGATTGCATCCTGCCCGGCATCGCGCCCTGCCAGCGCAAGGTAGTAGCCGGCGTGCGCCCGCTGCGCTTCCTGAGCTAGGCCTGACGCCGCAAGCTGCGCGGCGGCGTAGTGGCGCGCAAGCGCGTGCAGGTCGTAGCAGTCGCCGCCCTCGGCGCGCACCAGCGAGGCATCCACCAGCTCAAGCAGCGCGGGCAGGTCTGCGCCCGCAACCGCCAGGGCGGCATCGCTGGTGAAACTGCCGCGCAGCACGGCCAGCCGCATAAACGGTGTGCGGCGCGGCTCGGGCAGCAGCGCCCACGATTGGTCGAACAGTGCCTGCAGGCTGCGGTGGCGCTCGGGGATGTTGCGCAGGCGAGCGGGCAGCGGCGGCAGCCCGGCGCGAAGCTGGGCGGCAATCTGCGCGGGCGTTATGAACTGCGCCCAGCCGGCCGCAAGCTCGAGCGCCAGCGGAAGCCCCTCTACCAGACGGCAAATTTCCGCGACCGTAGCGCCGTCCAGCGGCACATCGCCACCCGCCTGCCGCGCTCGCTCGCTAAACAGCGCGATGGCGGCTTCGTCGGGCGGCAAGCCTTCAAGCGGCAGCACCCATTCTTCCTGAAGGTTGAGCCGCTCACGCGACGTGACCAGCAAGGCCACGCCCGGCGCGGCGGCCAGCAGCTCGCTCAGCAGCGCCAGCACGCCCGCGTCGCGCGCCAGATGCTCAACCGTATCGAGCAGCAGCAAGAGGTGGCGGCGGCGCAATGCGCGCAGCAAATGCCCGGCCGCATCACCGCCGACGGGCGGCAGGCCAAGCCGGCGCAGCACCGCCGCCGCCACGCCCGCCGCATCTTCGGCCCCGGCCAGCGGCACCACGCACACGCCCTCGGCGTAGGCGGGCGCGAGCGCGGCAGCCGCTTCAAGCGCAAGCCGGGTTTTGCCAACCCCGCCCAGCCCGGTCAGCGTCAGCAGGCGGCAGTTCTCTTGAAGCAGCCGCGCCTCGATAGTGCGCAGCTCGCTGGCGCGGCCCACAAAACTGGTGGCCGGGCGCAAGGGCGCAGCCAGCGGCAGCGCGGCAGGGGCGAGAATTGGCGCGGCGGCCAGCGGCAGCGTATCGACGGCGCGCTGCTGCTGCGCCACCAGCAAAAAGCGGGCGCGCTGATCATCGGTAATAGCGAGGCAGGCCGCCAGGCGCTCGGCCATCTGCGCCGAAGGGCGGCGCTCATCGGCTTCAATTTTCTTGATCGTCGCCACCGCGCAGCCAACGCATTCGGCCAGGGCGCGCTGCGTCAGGTCGAGCGCGCGGCGCTGACGGCGCACCCAGTAGCCAAACGATGTTGTGGTTTCGTCCATCGCATTCCTGTGGGCTGGCCGCAGCAGTCGCCTTCCTGTATCCCAAAGGGCGACCCGGCGCGACCCCGGTTCTGGTTCAATGCGAGTATAGCACGCCAGCATCGTGCTCGCGCAATCAGTACAGGAGGAACATTCATGGCTCTCTATCGCCATTTCACCAGCCAGGAAGCGCTCAACGCCGAATACGACGTTGGGCGGTCGGTCAACAATTTTCCCGCCATCATCGATTTCTACATGCGCGAAAGCGCCCGCGTGCGCGAAGACCTGCCCAGCGATCTTGATGTGCCGTATGGCCCAACCCGCGCCGAGCATCTCGACATCTTTCGCGCCGAGCAACCAGCCGCGCCTATTCTGATCTTTTTTCATGGCGGCTACTGGCGCTCGCTGTCGAGCAAAGAATACAACCTCGTGGCGCGCGGCCCGGTGTCGGCGGGCGTGACCACGCTGCTGGTCAACTACGCGCTGTGCCCGGATGTCACCATCGAGGAGATTGTGCGCCAGGCCCGCGCCGCCGTTGCCTGGGCCTACCGCAACGCCGCGAGCTTTGGCGGCGACCGCAATCGCATCTATGTTGCGGGGCATTCGGCCGGCGGGCACCTGGCCGCAATGGCCATGCAAACCGATTGGGAAGCCGACTACGGGCTGCCTGCCGACGTCATCAAGGGCGGCTGCGTGGTGAGCGGCCTGTTCGACCTCGCGCCGCTGCCCTACACCTTTGTGCAGCAGTCGCTCCAGCTCACCTGGCGCGAAGTGCTGCGCAACAGCCCGATCCTGCACCTGCCCGACCGGGCCGCGCCGCTGCTGGTTTCGTATGGCGGGCACGAGCCGGGCGAGTTCCGCCGCCAGTCCGACGCCTTTCTGGAGGCGTGGCAGGCGAAAGGGCTCGACGGCACATTTATTCCCCAGCCCGAGCGCCACCACTTCAATGCCATCGCGGATTTCATGGACGCGACAAGCCCGCTGTGCAGCGCGCTGCTGCGCATGATGCGGGTGGTGCGCTAGTGCGCTTTCAGCGCAGGGGTTAGGGAATAGGGAATAGGGTTTGGTTATTACAATGCGGAAATTCTTTCCTGATTTCCCCACCCCTTTCTCCCAATGCACTAGATTGCGAAAATTCACCACCAAGACACCAAGGTTTGATGGAAATTGGCATCTGTCCGACTTCCCCGAGCAAAGACACAGATGACTGTGGCTGCTGCTCCGCATTCTCTGCGTTCGTCTGCATCCAAAACAACTCGAATTGTGAATTGTACAGAAATTTTCCAATCCTATTCTTCGTGCCTTCGTGTCTTGGTGGTTAAGGGCTTTTCGGCTGCACGGCGCGGAGCGTTTTCGGGTACAATCTGCGGCGATGATCGCAAGCCGGAAATTTGTGTTGCCACGCGCCCTTGAAGCGCCGCTTGGCCGTGTCGCGCTGCTGTGCCTGCTGGCGGCGGGCGTGTTTTGTGCCGCGCTGGCGCTGCTCATGCGCCCGTCCGCGCCATTGCTGGCGGCAGGAACGGGCATGTACCAGGCCGAAAACACGCTGCGCTGGACGGGATCGCAGGCTGATTTCCCGCTCGCGCCGCACAGCGGGCCAACCGTGGTTGATCTGGCGCTGCAATTTTCGAGCTGGCCCGGCCGCGATTCTGCGCAGGTGTGGCTGGAAAGCGATGCCGGCGCGCTGGGCGAATACCGCGTCACCCCGCAGCGCCAGCACCTCACGATCCTGCTGCCGCCCGGCGCAAGCTCGCTGCGCCTGCGCTCGACGCTCGGCCAGCCGCCCGGCGACTGGCGCTGGCTGGGCGTGCAGGTCTTGTCGATTGCGGCGCGGCCTTCTGGCCTGCCCACCCGCGCAATCGGCCTGGCGCTGCTGTGCGCGCTGGCGAGCCTGCCGCTGGCCTGGGTTGGCGCATGGGCCATGCGGCGCGGCTATGGGCTGCTCGTGCCGCTCACGCTGCTTGGGCTGGCGCTGCGGCTCGCCTGGCTTGGCGACGCGCCGCCGCTCATGCACCGCGACGAAACCGTGAGCCTGGTCGATGCATGGCACCTCGCGCACACCGCCCACGATCACCTCGGCCACTTCCTGCCCATCGCCGCCTTCGAGGGCTTTGGCGACTGGATTTCGCCGCTGCTGACCTACCTGCTGCTGCCGTGGGTCGCGCTGTTCGGGCCGCAGCCGCTGGTGGCGCGCGTGGTGGTGGCGGTGTTTGGCGCGCTGGCCGTGCCGGCGCTGTACGGCCTGGGCCGCGAGTTGCGGCTGCCGGGCGCGGCATGGGGCGCGGCACTGGTGGCGGCGCTCTCGCCCTGGCAGGTCTTTCTCAGCCGCGTCGCCATTCCGCCCGCGCTGGTGCCAACGGTGGTCGCGCTGTGCCTGTGGGCCGGCGCGCGCCTGATCATCTATGGCCGCCGTCGCGACGCTTTCTGGCTGGCGGCTGCTGCTGGCCCGGCGCTCTACGCCTACCCAACGCTGAAAATGGCTGTGCCGCTGCTGGTGCTGGCCGCCGTGGCGCTGGCCGCCCTGCGCCACGGGCCGCGCGCGCTGCTGGGCTGGTTCTTGCCCGCCGCGCTGCTGGCGCTGCTGTGGCTGCCGTTCGCGCTCAGCACGCTGTTCAACCCAAGCAGCAGCGCGCGCCTGCAGCTCGTCGCGCTCCACGCCGACACGCCCGGCCAGTGGCTGACGCTCTGGTGGGCGAACTACCGCGTCTACTTCCAGCCCGATTTTTACTATGGCAGCGGCGGGCTGCGCAAAATCGTGCAGGGCGTGCAGCGGCACGGGCTGGCCCTCGCCGCCGAAGGCGTGGCGCTGATCGGCCTGCTGGGCTTGCTGCTGCCCGCGCCTGAGCCGCGCCCGGCGGTGCCGCGCCACGTTTGGCTGTTTCTGCTGCTGGCGCTGCTGATCGCGCCGCTGCCCGCCAGCCTGACCAGCGGCAACCCGCACGCTTTTCGCGCGTCGGCGCTGGCGCCAGTGTACGCCGCGCTGGTTGGGCTGGGGCTGGCCGGCTGGTGGCGCGCGCTTGGCCGCCTGCCCGCCCCCGCGCCGGCCTGGGCGCGCGCAATCGGCGCGGCGGCGCTGTGCCTTGTGCTGGCCGGGCAGGCGGGCGCGTGGTTCACGGCCCTGCGCACAGAACACCGCGCCGAAGCCGAATCGACATGGTTTTATGCCGACAAAGAGCTGGCAGCAATGCAGCGCGTGGTTGCGCTGGCCCCGCGCTACCAGCAGGTTTGGTTCGACACACGCACAATCGGCCGGCCCTACATTTTCCTGCTGGATGCCGACCCAATGCCCGCCGCCGAGGCCGAAGCCGCCATTCGCGTCCAGCGCGACCCGCCGCAGATCAACAATATCACCGAGATCGGGCGCTACCACTTTGGCGACTTTGTGCATATGCAGGTGCCAGAAACGCTGCCCACCATCGAAGCGCTGCCCACCAGCAGCGGCCTGCCCGGCTACCTGGCCCAGGAATGGCAGCACAACGGCCAGCGCTGGCTGGTGGTGCGCGGCATGCCCACGGCGCTCGCCGCCCCGCCCGACGACAGCACGCCCTAGCGGCGCATAGCGCATTGCAAACGCGCAAATTGGACGAAAGCCGTCCGGCGTGGTAGCATGCGGGCTGCGTTCGGAAAGAGTTGGTGCGACGATGGACCAGCACGCGATTGCACGCGCAACACAGCTTCTCCACCACGCCACGCGCATTGCCGCGCTGACGGGGGCAGGCATCAGCCGGCCGTCGGGCATCCCCGATTTTCGCAGCGATGCGGGCCTGTGGCGGGCCGATGACCCAATGGAAGTTGCGTCGCTGCGCGGCTTTCGGGCCGACCCGCAGCGCTTTTTCCGCTGGGTGCGCCCGCTGCTCGACACAATTGCGGTGGCGCAGCCCAACCCGGCGCACCAGGCCCTGGCGCGGCTCGAACAGCATGGCAAACATGTTGCCGTCGTCACGCAAAATATCGACGGGCTGCATCAGCGCGCTGGCTCGCGCGAAGTGCTTGAGCTGCACGGCCACCTGCGCAGCGCCATCTGCCTGGAATGCGAACAGCAGGTGCCAGCAAGCGCGGTGCTGCCCCGCGTGCGGAAGGGAGCCATCCCGCGCTGCAGCTGTGGCGGGGTGCTGAAGCCCAACGTCGTCCTGTTCGACGAAATGCTGCCGCGCGGGATCTACTGGCTGGCCGAGCGCGCCGCCCGCACCTGCGACGTGATGATCATCGCCGGCACGGCATTGGAAGTTGCGCCCGCCTGCGAGCTGCCGCTGACCGCGCTCGACCATGGCGGGAAGCTGATTATTATCAACCAGGGCTGCACCTACCTCGACGCCCACGCCGACGTGGTGCTGCACGAGGATGTGGCCGAGGCGCTGCCCGCTCTGCTGGCAAATCTGGCCGCGCCAAACCAGCGCATCGTGGGCGGCTAGGCCGCCAATTATTGGAGGAACCGTGGATAACACCGATCTGGAGGCCCTGCGGGCGCGCTTTGCCAGCGTCCGCGGGCGGCTTTGACCTCGCTGGCAAGCAAGCGAACATCAACGCGCTAGAAGAGCGCAGCGCCGACCCCACACTCTGGAACAACCCCCAGGAAGCTCAGGGAATCATGCAGCGGCTCACGGCCCTCAAGGCCGAGCTCGACCGCTGGCAGTCGCTTGAATCGCAGATCACCACACTGGTCGAACTGCAAGAGCTGGCCAACGCCGAAGACGACGACTCGCTGCGCGAGGAGATCGCCGCCGAGTACGCCCGCGCCGTCAAGGCGATGGACCGGCAGGAGATCGACCTGCTGCTCAGCGCGCCCTACGACGACCGCGACGCATTCCTGTCCATTAAAGCGGGCATGGGCGGCACCGACGCGCAAGACTGGGCGGCCATGATGCTGCGCATGTACACGCGCTGGGCCGAAGCGCGCGATTACAAGGTTGCCCTGGTCGACCAGAGCGAGGGCGACGAGGCGGGCATTAAAAGCGCCACGCTGGAAATTCGTGGTCCCTACGCCTACGGCTTCGCCAAGGCCGAGGCTGGCGTGCACCGCCTGATTCGCCTTTCGCCCTTCAACTCGGGCAACACGCGCCAGACCTCGTTTGCGCTGGTGGAGGTGCTGCCCGAAGTCGACGACGCGCCCGAAGTCTCGCTCAAGTCCGACGACATTCGCGTAGACGTGTTTCGCGCAGGCGGCCACGGCGGGCAGGGCGTGAATACCACCGACTCGGCGGTGCGCCTGACCTACAAGCCCGGCACGCCCGAGCAGATCGTTGTGATCTGCCAGAACGAGCGCTCACAGCTGCAAAACAAGGAAACTGCAATGCGCGTGCTGCGCGGCCGTTTGCTCGAACGCGAGCTGCAGCGCCAGCGCGACGAGCGCGCCAAGCTCAAGGGCGAACACCGCTCGGCCGAATTCGGCAGCCAGATGCGCACCTACTACCTGCACCCCTACACACTGGTGAAAGATCATCGCACCGAGCACGAAACCAGCAACGTCCAGGCCGTGCTCGACGGCGCGCTCGATCCCTTTGCCGAGGCCTATCTGCGCTGGAATATTGGCCGCGACGGCGACGAGTAAAGGCATTCTATCCTTTTTGTACGCGGTTTTTCGCGCTATGCGCGGAACACCACCCCTTGTCACTTTTTTGCGCTGTAGTGCAAAAAAGTGACAAGAAAAGATCGCCTTCCTTGCCCGCCGCAGGCGTAAAATCCGCTTGAGCGAAAAACCTGAAACAATCAATTCGCGGCGAAAAGGCGCGCGCCCGTGGCGCGTCTTTTTGCTGCCATCTGGAGTGGAACATGAAACGCGCCTGGTCTGTTCTGCGCGATTACCTCCTGATCACGCTGGGCGCCGTGCTGGTCGCGGCCTCGGTGAATATGTTCCTGACGCCAAACGACGTGGTGATGGGCGGGCTGACCGGCGGCGCGCAGCTGCTGCAAAGCGCAATCGGCACGCCCATCGGCCTGGTGACGCTGATCGCGAATATTCCCTTGTTCATCATTGGCATTCGCGCGCTGGGCGGGCTGATGTTTGGCCTGCGCACGATCTACGCGACGGTCGTGATGGCGCTGGCCATCGACCTGCTCGCGCCCTACCTGCGCCCGGTCAGCGCCGACCCGCTGCTCTACACGCTCTATGGCGGCCTGCTCGATGGGCTGGGCGTGGGGCTGGTGTTTCGCGCGCGCGGCACCACTGGCGGCGTCGATATCATTGCGCGGCTGCTCGAACGGCGATGGCGCTGGCGGCCCGGCCGCAGCATCCTGGTGATGAACATGGCCGTGTTTGGCGCGGCCTTTTTCGCCTATGGCCCCGAAAAGGTGCTGTACGCGATTCTGGTGGCGTTTATTGGCAGCGTGACGCTGGACTACACGCTGGCCGCCGGCAGTGGCGCGCGCCAGGCGCTGATCATCACCGACCAGCCGGCCGTGATTACGCAAGCCCTGATTCACGACCTGGGGCGCGGCGTGACGCTGCTGGAAGGGCAGGGCGGCTACACCGGCACGGCGCGCGCGGTGCTGCTGTGCGTGGTTTCGCGCTCGGAAGTCAGCTTTCTGAACGCCACCGTCAGCCGCGCCGACCCACGCGCCTTTGTGGTGATTGGCGATGCGCAGGAGGTGCGCGGCGAAGGTTTTGTGCCACACGCGCCGCCATCAGAACCGCGCAGCGCACCCGAAGCGCAACAGGTAGAAAAATAAACCACCAAGACACCAAGGCACCAAAGGCTTCAGAACCTATAAAATCTTGATCTCTCGGTGGCTATTTGCAAGGTATAGGTACAAGATGCTGCATGCTTGTTTCTGCCGCCTGTGGGCTGCAAGAATAGCAACATCTGTGTCATCTGCAAAATCTGCGGATTACTCGATAGCCTGAGGCTTGCCCTAGTTCCCCGCTGCGGCGCGCTCGGCCAGGGTGCGCGCCTGGCGCGTGATCTGCGGCAGGTCGGGCGCGCGCGGGGCCAGGCGGGCGTAGCGCTCGAAATCTTCCAGCGCGCCGTTGAGCTGGTTCAGCCGCGCCCGCAGCATCCCACGGTCGCGCACATCGGCGGCTTGCTGCGGCTCCAGCAGCACAATTCGCTCGCTGGCGGCCAGCGCCGGCGCAAACTCCGAGCGTTCGAGATAAAGGTTTTTCAGGTTGCGCAGCATACGCGCCAGAATCGCGCGGTGCGAGGGCGGCTGTAACACATGCTCGGCCAGCGCCGGCCCGGCCTCGCCATAGAAGGTGTTGATCTGCGTCAGGCACTCGTCGCGGCTCCACAGCCGCCCGCGGTTAAAAGGGTCGATAAACAGCTCTTCGCCATTGCCCGCATAGCGCGCCAGAAAATGCCCCGGCAGCGCCACGCCCGCAACCGGCAGGCCCAGCCGCCAGCCCACTTCCATGTACACCACCGAAAGCGTAATCGGCAAGCCGGCGCGCGTCGCCAGCACGCGATCCAGGAAGCTATTCGCCGGGTCGCTGTAATCCCAGGTGTTGCCGCGAAAGCCCAGCTCGCCAAACAAAAAGCGGTTGAGCGCCAGCACCGTTTCGTAGGGTGTGCCACCAGCCGGCAGGCGTGGCTGCGCCGCTTCGGCCAGGCCATCCAGCTCGCGCAGCGCCGCCGCAATATTCGCCACACCCTGATCTTCCCATGCAATACATAACGCCGCCTCCGCCAGTTTTGGCTGCGGCTGGCGGCGCAACAGGGTGCGCAATCTGATACGGGCAGGGTGCTGCGGATTCATTGCGATATGATAGCACATGATCATCGGGCAGCCTTCTTTCATTCTCTTTCATGCAAGCTCATGCTATAATCAGAATGCGCGTATAGCAGCGCGTTTTCAGCACAACTGCGTGTTTCGCCCGTGATGGCACTGCCGACGAAGGTGACGAGTGGCGAGCTTCCCATCTCGCCGCGTGGGCCGCGCATAGCAATTCGCGCAGGCACTGGCACCAGCAGCATCACATCGCTACGCCCAGCAGAAGAACGAAACGGCCCACCCATGAGCTCGAAAGCCGCCCGACAACTCAACTCGAACGCCAGCAAACCGGCCCCGCCAAACGACGCTCAGCACACCCAGCTGCTGAACGATATTCTTGACGTTTCCACCCAGCTTATCTCGACCCTCGACCCCGACGAGCTGATTGCCACGCTGATCGAGCGCGTAGTGCAGGTGGTTCCCGGCGCATCTTCCGGCCTGCTCTGGCTTCAGGATCAGCAGGGTACCCTGCAGCTGAAATCCTTCTATGGCCTGCAAGCCGCGCCCGATCCTGCGCTCATGGAGCGGCTGCGCCTGCGGCCCGGCGAAGGGTTGATTGGCCTGGTCTGGCAGCGCGGCGAAGCACTGGAAGTCGAAGGGCATGGGCGCTACACCGAGCAGGCCGGGCGCGTCAGCCAGCGCATTGCCGACGACGTGCACGCGCTGCTGGCGCAAGTGCCGCCAAGCAGCCTGGCTGTGCTGATCCCGCTCCATATCGGCAAGCAGATCATTGGTGTGCTTGAGCTATTCCACCCCAAGCTTCAGCCAACCGTCGCCACACACGACTTGCAGATGCTGCAAACCTTTGCCGATCTGGTGGCGGGCGCGATCAATAACGCCCAGCTGCACGCCAAAATGCAGGCGCAGCAATACCGCCTGGAAGCGCTGGGCGCGATTGGCACCGTGGTGAGCATGGCCGCCGACCTGGATGAGCTGCTGACCAACGCGCTCGACGTGATCCTGCATGTGCTCGAAACCTCGGCGGGTATGTTGCTGCTGCACGATCTCGCCCGCGGCGAGCTTTCGATTGCCGTGCAGCGCGGCCTGCCCGAGCGTTTCGTGCGCCGCCTTGGCGCCTCGGGTGTGGCGCACTCGCCCTACGAAGAAACGGTGCGCTACGGCCAGACCGTCACCCGCCCGCTGATCGCCGAGGACGGCGAAGAGCTGCTGCTCGACGCCGGATTCAACAGCTGCGTCTACCTGCCGCTGCTGGCTGGCGGCACGGTGGTGGGCGTGGTGGGGGTGTATGGCGACGCGAATTTGCGCGACCGGGTCGATGTGCCGGCGCTGATGACCATGGGCAGCCAGCTTGGCCTGGCGATTGCCAACGTGCGCCTGTATCAGGACACCCGCACCGAGCGTCTCAAGCTCGCCACCGTCATCAATAGCATTGCCGAGGGCGTGGTGCTGTGCAATGGCGAAGGCCGCCTGGTGCTGGGCAACCGCTCGGCAATCGAGCTGCTTTCGGTCGATCGGCTGCCGCCCGAGCAGTCGGTGACGGAAATGCCCGATTTCTATGGCATTCGCGATCTGGAAGGCAACCCGCTGCCGGTCGAGCGCCTGCCGATGACGCGCGCGCTGGCCGGCGAGATTTTTCACGACTATCGGCTACTTTCGCATGGCGCCAGCGGCCAGGATACCGTGCTGAGCTTTAGCGGCGCGCCCGTCTACGACGACGACAACAATATCGACGGCGCGGTGACGATTTTTCGCGACATTACCACCAACCAGAAGCTTGAGCGCGCCAAAGACGATTTCCTGGCCGTGGCCGCGCACGAATTGCGCAGCCCGCTGGCGGCGGTGCGCGGCTACACCGACCTGCTGGTGCGGCGCGAGCAGCGGCGCGGCGAAGAAGATTCGTCCGAGCTGCGCGGCCTGAACATTCTGGCCCAGCAGGTCACGCACATGCTGCGCATGGTCGACAATATCCTCGACGTCTCGCGCATCGACGCCGGGCAGGTCAGCCTGCAGGTGCAGCCGGTCAACCTTGTCGCGCTGGCCGAGCAGGTGATCGAGCAGCAGCGCCCCAGCGCGGGCGACCGCTGGATCGAGCTGGAAGCACCCGGGCCCGAGCTGCAGATTGTGTGCGACTCGCTGCGCATTCGCCAGGTGCTGACCAACCTGGTCGGCAATGCGATCCGCTACAGCGCGCCCGGCACACATATTGGCGTACGGCTGGCGTCGCTCCCGGTCGCCGCAATCGCCGCGAACCACCCGTTCTACAGCATCCCCGCCAACACCGACCCGCAGACCATGCAGGTGCTGGTTGCCGTGCGCGACCAGGGCTCGGGCATCTCGGAAGATCAGCTCAGCCGCCTGTTCCGGCGCTATGCGCGCGGGCGCGAGCGACGCGCGGAGGGCCTCGGCCTGGGCTTATACCTCAGCCGCGAGTTTGTTGCCCGCCACGGCGGCGAGATCTGGGCCGAAAGCCGCGAAGGCCAGGGCAGCACCTTTTTCTTCACGCTCCCCCTCGTCTGTGAGCACAGCAATGGCGTCACCGACGAAGCATAATATCTCCGCCGCGCCGCTTCGCGTGCCAGCTCTTTCCCGCTGTTGAAAAGGAACCCCATGCACTTCAAACCGTACATCGCCACGCTCCCGCCCTACAAGCCGCCCAAGCTCATCCGCAAGCAGCCCGCCGGTGTCGTCAAGCTTTCCTCGAACGAAAACCCACTCGGCCCGTCGCCACGCGCGCTGGCCGCCATTCAGGCCGCCGCCGCGCAGGTGCACCGCTACCCCGACGCTGGATCGGCCGGGCTGCGCGACGCGCTGGCCAGCCACTTTAACATTGCGCCCGACATGGTAATCTGCACCAACGGCTCGGATGAAATGGTCTTCCTGCTGGCGCTGGCCTTTCTTGGCGAAGGCGACCAGGCGGTGATGGCGCACGGCTCGTTCATCAGCTATTTCCTGCGCACAATCGAAATGGGCGGCGAAGCAGTGCGCGTGCCGCTGCGCAACTTCACGCACGACCTCGACGCCATGGCCGACGCGATCACTGCGCGCACGCGCCTGCTGTTTCTGTGCAACCCGAACAACCCCACCGGCACCACCAACTCCGCCGACGAGCTGCGCCGCTTGCTCGCACGCGTTCCCGACGACGTGCTGATTGTTGCCGACGAAGCCTATGTCGAGTTTGTCGAGCGCAGCGACTACCCCGACCTGCTGGCCGAGCTGCGCGCCGGCCGCCAGAACCTGATCGTGCTGCGCACCTTTGCGAAAATCTATGGGCTGGCCGGTTTGCGCCTGGGCTATGCCTTCGGCCATCCCGATGTCATGGGCTACCTCGAACGCGCCCGCCCGACATTCAATGTCAACGCGCTGGCGCAGGCCGCCGGGCTGGCCGCGCTGGAAGATGGCGAGCATGTTGCGCGCAGCCGCGCGCACGCCAACGCCTGCCGCGCGCAGTTTATGAGCGAGCTGGCCGGCATGGGCCTCAAGCCGATTCCCAGCAACACCAACTTCATCGCCGTCGAAGTTGGCGACGACATGGAAGTCACCACCGCGCTGATGGATCAGGGCTTCACCGTCACGCCGCTCTCGGGGTGGGGGATTCCGGGGCATATTCGTATTTCATTTGGTACCGAGGAAGAAAATGTGCGCTTTTTCATAGCACTGCGCCAGGTTCTTGGGCATAATTGACGCACCTGCGGCGCTTAGCCATCGGTATACGTCATGAGTACCAACACGCTCGCACAAAGGGAGTTTTTGCATTATGCTACAGTGCCCAACATGTCATGCCGAGGTTAAACCAGAAGAACGTTTTTGTGGCAACTGCGGCGGGCGCCTGCCCGAGCAGCCGGCCACCCCGCCGCCTGCGCGACCGATGACCGGCAAGGAAACCGTGGTTCTGCCCACCGTCCCCAGCGACCTGTCGGGCACACCCACTGCGCCGGCTGGGCAGCCCGACAAAACAATCATCGCCGGGCCCGCGCCGATCCCGCCCGCGCAGTTTCCATCTACGCCGTCTACACCGCCGCAGGGCGCGCAGATGCCGCCAACCACGCCGCTTCCACCACCGAGCTACCCGGGCGCAAGCTACCCTGGCGCGAACATCCCGCCCGGCGCAGCCGCGCCGCCGCCTAAATCGGGCAATAATATTTGGAAAATTCTTGGCATTATTGTCGGCATTGGCGTGCTGGCCTGTGTCGCGCTCGCGGTCGGCGCATATATTCTGATCGGCCGCGCTGCCAACCAGGCCAGCACCGCGCTCTCGACGGCGGCAGCGGCGGGCCTGCAAACGGTTGAGGCATTCCCAACCTTCGCGCCCTTCCCCACCTTCGAGGCCGACGCCACGCCGGATGACGGCGAAGCCACGCCCGAACCCGAAGCCACGCCCGAGCCAGAAGCCACCCCGGAAACGAGCACTGGCGACACAGGCGGAACTGGCGCGGTGCTGCTGCGCGACACCTTCGATGACGCCGCAACCAGCAACTTCGACGAAGGCGAAACCGACAACGCCGTGTATTCCTTTGTCGATGGCGCCTACACCATGAAGATGAAGCAGCCCAAGCTCATTCTGTGGAAGACCATGCGCGGCGACTACGGCAACGCCTCGATCGCCATCGACGCAACGATCGATGGGCCAAAAGATAGCGCCGCCGGCATTATCTTCCACTACCAGGATGATAAAAATTTTTACATCTTCGCGGTGGCCGCAGATGGCAGCTACAGCCTCGACCTGTACAAAAACGACGAACTCACGCAGCTGATCGACTGGACGAATTCATCCGCGATCCACGGGCCGGGTGAACTGAACACCCTGCGCGTCGAAACTCAGGGCGACGCAATCCGCCTGTTCGCCAATGACGAACTGCTGGACGAAGTGAGCGACGCCACGTTCTCGCGTGGCAAGGCAGCCTTCGCCGTCAATACCTTCGATGACCCGAACGTCACCGTAACATTCGACAACCTGGTTGTATCGGCAGTGAAATAAGCCTTTTGGCCTGTAAGACCTGCCGGCAGCACATTGCGTTGCTGCTGGCAGGTGTTTTTATCAGCAATTTAAACCGAAATATTACCTACATTAAGAAACTGAAAACTACACATCAGCGTACCGTAATATCATTTCGGCATAAAGTGCGGTATCATACTTATCGTGCATTGCTCACAACCCCTCAACGCCGATCGGGGAATTCACCAAATTAGCCTGTATTGCCTGTTATTTTGCACCAGGCGGCGTTTAGCCCAAGGCGCTATTCTATGCGCCTTGAATCATTTTCACCCAAAGGAGAACGAATGAAAATCATTGTGGCTGGTACTGGTTTTGTAGGCTTGACCCATGCAGCTGTGTGTTCCGAATATGGCCATGAAGTCTACGCCTACGATATCGACGAGCGCAAGCTCGATGCATACCGCTCGGCAGAAGCAGAAAAGATCAACCACTACGTCAATGAGCCCGGCCTGGCCGACATCATTGCCGAGAATAAAGATCGCTACTTGTTCTTCTCAAGCGATCTGGAAAGCATCATCGAAGGTACCGACGCGATCTTCCTGTGCCTGCCGACGCCGCCGAATGTCGATGGCTCGTCAGACCTCAGCTTCTACTTCAAGGCCGTTGAGCACATTTGCACCCTGCTGGCCAAGCGCGAAGACACGCGCCGCATTGTGCTGATTAACAAGAGCACTGTGCCGATTGGCACGGCCCGCCAGCTCGAGCGCAAACTGCGCGAGTACAATGTGCCGAACGCGGGTGTTGCCTCGAACCCCGAGTTCCTGCCCGAAGGTGATGCCGTCGAGAAATCGCGCCGACCCGACCGCGTGACGGTTGGCGCCGACACCGAAGACGACTTCCGCATCATCCGCCGCATCTACTCGCAGTTCGTCAACCACGTGCGCATCCGCTACATCGAGACGACGCCCGAAACGGCGGAGGCGATCAAGTATGTGGCGAACACGCTGCTGCTGACCTACATCTCCTTCTGGAACGGCGTAGGCGCGCGCCTCGGCGAAACCTTCCAGAACATCCGTATGGAAGACCTGAAGCGCGGCGTCACCGCCGACAACCGTATCAGCACCTGGGGCTCGTATGTGTCGAACGGCGCGGGCGGCTCGTGCTTCGGCAAGGACATCCAGTCGCTGATCTACCAGCTCAAGACGGCCGGCCAGCCCACCGACATGCTGCAGTCGGTCTATGGTATCAACGAATACCAGAAAACCTACCTGATCGACCGGGCCGGCCGCGAGGCTGGCGCGCGCTTCAACCAGAAGAAGGTGGCTTTGCTCGGCCTGGCCTTCAAGCAGCGCACCAACGACATGCGCGACGCTTCGTCGCTTAAAGTGGTCGAAACCCTGCTGGCGCGTGGCGTGAGCGAGATCCGCGCCTACGACCCGGTGGCCACCAACGAGGCCAAGCGCTTCTTCAACCCCGAGAACAACCATCTGTTCGAGAAGATCAGCTACCACAACAGCGCCAAGGAAGCGCTGGCCGGCTCGGACATGGTGTTCATCTCGACCGACTGGGAAGAGTTCCGTGGCCTCTCGCGCACGATCGAGCAGTCGGTGAAGCCGCCCTTCCTGGTGCTGGACGGCCGGCGCATGATCCCCGACTACAACGAGCTGACCGAGCGCGGCTACGGCTACATTGCGGTGGGTTCGCCGTACATGGCGCCCAAATAATCGCTAACATCCACACAATTGGTTACAGCAAGGGCCGCGAGAAAACACTCTCGCGGCCCTTGCTGTTGGGTTGAAAAAGCGCCACTGCGGCATTGACGCAGTGGCGCTTCTGGCAAACAGTGCGACTACTGAATGACCAGCGCCGTCACCATACCGAACATACCATTCTCACCCTCGGCGTGCGAGAGAATGTGGCAGTGAAACGCCCACGCGCCCGCCTCGGTGCAATCCACAATCACGTCCCAGCGCTCGCCCGGTGCGACGTTCAGCGTGTCGCAGTAGAAGGGCTGCGGCAGATTCCAGCCATCTTTTGCAAACACCAGCTGCGGCAGGCCGTGCAAGTGCATCGGGTGGATGAGCTGGCCCTCGTTCATATAGCGGATGCGCAGCTTCTGGCCGAGCTTGGCGACTACCGGCTCAGTGGCCGGGAAGCCCTTGCCATTGATCGTGAAGCCACCAAGCTGGTCGTTCAGGATCATGACGTGCTCGACATCGAAGGCTGGGTCTTTGCTCTTGTCTTTCTGATCGATGATGAACGCGCCCAGCTGACCCTTGCCAACCTGCTTGGTCGAGTTGTGGTGCGAGTGGTACATGTGCGAGCCGGGGTTCTTGGCGGTGAACTCGTAGGTGAAGCTCGCGCCCGGCTTGACTGGCGGCTGGGTGATGAAGGGCACGCCGTCCATGTTGTTTGGTAGTATCACACCATGGAAGTGCACTGCGGTGCTTTCCGGCAGCTTGTTATTGATGATCACGCGCACCTTGTCGCCCTCGGTGACGCGCAGCAGCGGTCCAGGAATCTGCTCGTTATAGGCCCAGGCCTCGACCTTCTGGCCTTTGCTGTATTCCCACTGAATCACGCTGCTGGTAAGCTCGAACACTTTGACGTCGCCGTCCAGTTTTGGCTCAAGCGGCTGGTTGCCCTTGCTGGTGGTTTCTTTCCCAGCCAGGAAGGCTTTGATGCCTGCCTCGTGGTGGGCATCCATATCGTCGGCACTCATGCCACCGCTGGCCTGCGTCTCGGGCGTCATGTTGTGGTCGGCTGGCATTGCCGTGGGTTCCTGGGCGGCCGGCGCCGCGCCACACGCGGCCAGCAGCGTGCCAATGACGGGAACGCCCACGCCGAGCGAAGCACCTTTCAGAAAATTGCGGCGCGTGATAAGTTCATTCAGTGAAGAAGCCATAGGGGGATCGTCCTTTCAATGTGGGCTACGCGGCCCGTGTACGAATGAGCTATGGCTATAATACGCAGGGCACGAAGGTTTGTGAGGAAAGGAACGATAATCAAAGGTTGCGTTGCGTTAACCAAGAGTAGAGGGCCAAACACCGTCGGCGCGGGGCGCGGCAGCCCCATTTTTATAGCTGGCAGTAACCCGCCGCCGTGCTCCGTGCCTCGCCAAAATTGACTATGACCCTTCCCAATGCTACAATGCGCCGTCATGAGTGAACGAGCGGCAGTGAACGCGATGGATGTGCTTGCCGGCAAACATATTGTGCTTGGCGTCAGCGGCAGCATCGCAGCCTATAAAGTGGCCGAGCTGGCGCGCAACCTGACCCTGGCGGGCGCAATTGTCGATGTGATCATGACCGAGGCGGCGCAGCGCTTTGTTGGCGCGCCAACCTTTCAGGCGCTGACGGGGCGGGCTGTGCTCACCGATATGTGGTCGCTCCCTGAAGATGGCGTGGTGGGGCATGTGGCATTGGGCCGCAGCGCCGATCTGGTCGTTCTCGCGCCGGCAACGGCCAACACGCTTGCGCGGCTTGCTGCCGGCCTGGGCGACGATTTACTCACGACAACCCTACTTGCCACCCGGGCGCCGGTGCTGTGCGTTCCCGCAATGAACACGCATATGTACACCAACGCCGCGACGCAAGAAAATATTGCCACCCTGCGCCGGCGCGGCATCACCGTGCTGGAACCCGATTCGGGGCGGCTGGCCGAGCCAGTGGAAGGCGTGGGGCGCTTGCCCGCGCCCGGCACGATCGAAGCCCACGCGCGCGCACTGCTGGGCCGCAACACTGGCCCGCTGCGCGGGCGGCGCGTCGTGGTCAGCGCGGGCGGCACACACGAGCCGCTCGACCCAGTGCGCTTTGTGGGCAATCGCGCGTCGGGGCGCATGGGTTTTGCGCTTGCCAGCGCCGCGCGCGACCGTGGCGCGCATGTCACGCTGATCGCCGGGCCAGTTGCGCTCGCGCCACCCACCGCCGTTGATCTGGTGCGCGTAGAAACCGCGCTGGAAATGCGCGACGCCGTGTACGCCAGCATCGAGCAGGCCGACCTGCTGATTATGAACGCGGCGGTAGCCGATTTCCGCCCGGCCGAGCTGGCAGAGCGCAAGATCAAAAAAGGCGACGACGAAGAACTACTTGTGCGGCTGGTGCGTAATCCAGATATTCTGGCCGGGCTCGCCACGCGCCGCGATTTCATTAAAGTCGGTTTCGCCGCCGAAACCCACGAACTCGAAGCCTATGCGCGCTCAAAGCTCGAACGCAAAGGGCTTGACCTTATTATCGCCAACGAAGCGGTCGCCAGCATCGGGCACGATGATATTGCCGTGACGCTGTACGATGGCAACGGAAGCGAAACGCTGCCGCGCCAGCCCAAGGACCAGGCCGCAGCACAGATCGTAGAAGCAATTCTCAAACGCTGGCCCGAGCGGCTTGCGGCACAGGCAGGTTAGGCACAATGGACGAACAGGATACACGCACTCATCCCCGCACAAACGGCAGCGAATCACAACCGCTCCACACCCCCGAAACGCACGACAGCGACGATACGCAGGTCGGCATGGTCGTTGTGGGGCAGCCAAATAGCACCCAGCCTCTCAGCAAAGATCGCACGTCGCCCACACGCCGCGCCGAGCAGCGCGCCGCCCAGCAGGTCGCGCGCGAGCGCGTTGCATCGCTGGTTGCCGCCCTGGGCGACACCAGCAACCCCCTGCACCAGAGCGCCGTCGACAAGCTGGTGGAAATTGGCCCCGCGGCTGTTCCGGCCCTCAACGAAGCGCTCAGCCCAAACCGGCCGTGGCTGGTTGCCTACCGCGCCGCCGAGGCGCTTGGCCAGATCGGCGATGGGCACGCGGCTGGCCCGCTTCTGGAAGCGCTGCGCCACCCCAACAGCAATGTGCGCTGGAGCGCAGTGCGCGCGCTGGCCGTGGTTGGCGATGCCCGGGCCCTGATCGAGCTGCGCCGGGTTGCGCGCGACGACCGTGGCAAAACCAGCTGGGGCGAGTCGGTGGCGGGGGCTGCGCGCAGCGCGCTGAACGAAATGCAAAGCCAGAACATGCTGCTGCGCGGCGCCGATTTGATCAAAACTGCAGTGGCCTGTGTGCTGATGCTGGTCGCGCTGATTGTGGCGTGGAAGATGCTGGGCGATCTGCGCACGCAGCTGCGCGAAGTTGGTTTCGAGCCAGTCGATCCGGCCGTGCTGGCCGCGCCCGCGCCCACTGCCGACACCAGCGCCGCCCTTCCCGCAGTGGCAACCCCCGGAGCCGACAGCACCCCGCTGCCAACCGCCACCAGCGAAACGCTGATCACCGGCACCGTGCGCGCGGCAGCGAATGTGCGCGCCCTGCCGCAGGTCAGCGGCGGCGAGGTGATTGGGCGCATCAGCCAGGGCGACCAGGTTGTGTTTCTTGGGGTTACGGCCGACGGGCAGTGGTACCATATTCGGCTGGGCGAAAAATTCGCATCCTCGTCGCAGATCTCAAGCGCCAATGGCGAGGGCTGGGTTAATCGCTCGCTCCTGTCGCAGCCAGAAGGCACCGTTCCAGTCGAAAATGAACCAAACGATCTTTCGGGCACCCCCGACGAGTCACCAACAGCCGCGCCATAGTTGCAATTGCCAGCGGCGTGTTTGTTTTCGCAACGCGCCGCTCGCCAATACCATGTTCCAGGGAGGTTTTCGTTGTCTAGAACATTGCGCGCCCTCTTTCTCGGGGTGGCGCTGATTGCGTTAATGGTTGCCTGTGTCAGCGCAATTCTGCTGCGCGAAATCCGCCGCCCGGCAGATGACGACTCGACTGCAGTTGAGTTCGTCGTTGAGCCAGGCGAATCGACCAGTGCTATCGCCACCCAGCTGCGCAGCGCCGGTCTCATTCGCATCCCCCAGCTCTTCACCTACCTTGTGAAGTCGCAGGGCTTCGACGGCAAACTGCGCGCAGGGCGCTACATGCTGCGCCCCGACATGACCATGGGCCAGATCATGGCCGCGCTACAAACCGGCATCAAAATCGAAGAAACGCAGCTCACGATTATTGAAGGGCTGCGGCTCGAAGAAATTGCCGACCGCGTTGGCCAGGCCGGTTTGCCAGCCGTCACCGCCGAGGAATTTCTGGCGGCGGCGCGCGATGGAGCCGCTTTTAAAGCCACGCATTTCCGCCTGAACAGCCTGCCGGAAGGCGCGTCGCTGGAAGGCTACCTCTTCCCCGATACCTACCGCATTGCCACGACGGCCACCGTCACCGATGTGATTGAGCTGCTGCTGAACCGCTTCGACGAGCAGTATGCTACCTTTGAGACGGCTGTGCGCGTTCCGGATGCAAGCGTGCACCAGATCGTCACGATGGCGTCGATTGTGCAGCGCGAGGCCACGGTGGCAAGCGAGATGCCGCAGGTCGCCTCGGTGTTCTGGAACCGGCTGAAGCCCGAGAACCAGGCGCAGTTTGGCGGCGGCAAGCTCGGTTCCGACCCCACCGTGCAATATCTGCTTGGGCAGCAAGGCACCTGGTGGCCCAAGCTCGATACGCTCACCGCAGAAGAAATCGACAAAGTTGGGGCGAATACCGACCGCTACGCCTACAACACCCGCGCAAACGGCGGCCTGCCGCCCGGCCCAATCAGCACGCCCGGCCTGGACGCCCTGCGCGCCGCCGCCCAGCCCGACGAAGCTAACAACTACCTGTATTTCGTTGCTTCGTGTGAGCAGGCCGGCACCCACAAGTTCGCGACATCATTTGAAGAATTCAGCCGCTACGAGCAGGAATACCTGGCCTGCCCGAAATAAGGCGACGTACACAGAAAACTATGCCGCACACTTCTGAACCAACCGCGCCACTGCGCGTCGGGCTGATTGGCGACCCGGTGTCGCACAGCCGCTCGCCCGGCATCCAGAATGCCGCCTTTGCCGCGCTTGGCCTGCCAGCCCACTACGAGCTGTGGGCCACCAGCGCGGCCGAGCTGCCCGCCCGCGTGGCCAGCCTGCGCGCAGAAGGCACGCTCGGGGCCAACGTCACCCTGCCTCATAAAATCGCCGTGCTCGAGTTGCTCGACCGGCTCGACCCGGCGGCGGCAGTGATTGGCGCGGCCAACACGATCATCCGCGAGGCCGACGGCACGCTGACGGGCGCAAACACCGACGCGCCCGCCTGCCTGGCAACACTGCGCGAAGACGCGGGCTACGAGCCAGCTGGCAGCAGCGCGCTTATTCTCGGCGCGAGTGGCGCGGCGCGGGCGGCTGCAGTTTCGCTGGTGGGGGCGGGCATTGCGCGGCTTGTCGTCGTCAATCGCACGCCCGAAAAAGCTGAGCAGCTGCTGGCCGATGTGCTTGCCGCCGCCGACAGTGATCCGTTTCTGCTGGCCGCCGCGCCCGACGACCCCGCCCTGCCGGCGCTGCTGGCCGAAAGCAACCTGATCATCAATGCCACGTCGCTGGGCTGGCATGGCGATGAAACACCGCTGGCGGATGATCTCATTCCCGCCGATGCGCTGGTGTTCGACATGGTCTATCGGCAGACTCGCCTCCTGCGCGAGGCGGCCGCGCGCGGCGCACGCACGCTCGACGGTTCGCACATGCTGGTGCGGCAGGCGGCGCTGGCCTTTGAGCGCTGGACGGGCCGCACCGCGCCGCTCGATGTTATGCGCGCCGCAATGCGCGCCTGATGGTGAGTACCATGCTCGATCCCGCCGCCATTCTGGTAGCACTTGTCGGGCTTCTGCTGGGCGCGCTGGTGAATGTGGTGGTTGTGCGCCTGCCACGTGAAGGCGCGATGGGGGGCTGGCCACACTGCACGCGCTGCGGGCAGCCGCTCGCGTGGTGGCAGGTGCTGCCGGTGGTGGGCTGGCTGGCACAGGGCGGGCGCGGGCGCTGCTGCGGCCAATCGCTGCACTGGATCTTCCCGCTCAACGAACTGCTAATCAGCGCAAGCCTGACCCTTTTCTACATACGTTATGGCGTTGGTGCAGCGTTTTTCTACCTGTCGTTTGTCGCGATCATTCTGGTGCTCACCGGCGCGATCGACTGGCTGCACCGCTCGATCTACACGTTTGTGATCCTGGGCGCTGCGCTCGTCGCGCTCCTCACTGCCACACTCATCCCACACCACAGCTTTCTGAGCGCGCTGCTTGGCGCATTGCTGGCTGGCTTTGTGTTCGCGCTTTTTTTTGTGCTGGCACGGGTACTTTTCCGCAGCACGGCGGTGCCGTTCGGCCTGGGCGATGTCTACCTGGCGATTTTTATCGGCGCGGCGGTGGGCTTGCTGAACCTGATGCCAGCGATTTTTTATGGCATGGTGCTGGCGGGCATCTTCTCCGTGATTTTGCTGGCGCTGCGCGCGGCTGGCCGCCCGAATGTACCAAAGTATATTTCCTATGGCTCATTTCTGTGCCTGGGCGCGCTTGCCTACCTCATGCTCTGGGGTTTGAAGTAATTCTTCTATTGTTCTAATGCTGCACGCCAGCAAAGCCAGGGTGCAGCATTAGAAAAGAAACGTCGGGGCGGCAAAGCCGCCCCGACGTTTCTTTTTGTGTTCGCATTCTCGCGAACTTAGTATGATTTCTGCAGGCTCCTAATTACTCTGGGAAATAAATTCCCTTACACTCAGCTTCCAGGAAGCTGAAGCCAGTCTTGCTTCAACATGGTAGCCAGATGAGCTTTCTGGAAGCTTGCCTGCGGTATGAAATAACTTATTTTCCAGAGTATTAATTCACAGCAACGCACGGCCGATCTGTGCCGCCAAGCGTGCCGCCGCCGGCATAGAACAGGGTATAGTTGCCCGGATCATTACACCACGCCGGGTTGGCTGCGCCATAGCTGCCTGTCACAGTCAGCAGCAGGTCGGTATTATCGGGCAGCGTGTAGGCGGTATTGTCGGCCTTGCCCCAGCTCACCGTTTCGCCCCCAGGGTTGCCGTCGTTGATACATGCAATCGCCCCATCCGACGCATTGCAGCTGATGTACGTCCATTGCTGCGGGAACGTATCGGTGACGAGCTGGATTTGCTTGGGGCCGCCACTGCGATTGTAGATACAAATCTGGTAGGTCACTGCCTGGCCTGTCGTGACCGTGGCCGCGCCAAGGCGCTGCTTGCCCATCTTGAAAATACCAGGTTGCGGCGAACAGCCAGGCGTCTGGGTTGGGGTTGGCGTATTCGAAGGCGTGGCCGTGAACGTCGCCGTCGGCGTATCGGTTGCCGTCGCGGTGGCCGTGTCGGTTGGCGTGTTTGTCGGCGTATCGGTTGCCGTCGCGGTGGCCGTGTCGGTTGGTGTGTGCGTGGGTGTGCGCGTATTCGTCGGCGTGCGCGTGTTACTCGGCGTGGGCGTATCGCTTGGCGTGGGCGTATCGCTTGGCGTAGGCGTATCGCTCGGTGTGCGCGTGTTCGTTGGCGGGCGCGGCGTATCGGTTGGCGTGCGCGTGTTCGTTGGCGGGCGCGGCGTATTCGTGGGCACAAACGGCGTGTTCGTGATCACGATCTGCGTGTCCGTTGGCGTATTCACCACCACGGTAGGCGTGTTGCTCGGAACCAGCGTGCTTATCACTACGGTTGGCGTATTGGTCGCCGTGCGCGGTGTGTTTGTCGCGGTGCGCGGTGTTGCCGAAGGCGTGGCAATCGTCGGCTGCACTGTCGGTGATGGCGACACAATCGGCGTTGGCGGCTCGTTCTGGGTGGGGGTTGGAGTGGGCTGTTGCGTTGCCACGCTGGCGCGTTGCGTTGGTGTGGCAGAAGGAAGCGCGGGTACCGGCGTGTTTGGCGGCACCGTACCAACCACTGCTGTATCAGTTGGGCCGCTTATTACAGGGCGCGGCGTAACGGTAGGCTCGGGTGTGAGCTGAACTACGCCTGGCGTGTTGGTTGGCGCGTTTGCCGGCGGCGCGATCACAACCACATCTTCCGTGGGCACATTGGCGGCAATCAGTGGGGTTGGGCTTTGCGTCGCCAGCACCTGCGCCGTCGAGCGCTCGTTAGCCTCTGCGGCAGCGGCTTCTGCCGCGATCGGCGGCAGTTGCAGATCGAGCTCCCAGGGGGCGTAATCGGCAACTTTCTTGGAAAGCAGATTCAGGTTTGAGCCCTCGTTACGAGGGGACAGCAAGACAATCACAATCTGCCCGACGCAGCAAATTGCTAACAGAAGCAGCAGGAGCGCGGCTGGGATGAGCCAGCGCAACGGGTCACGCTGATCGCTCTGAGTTGTTTGGCTCGGCAACGATGTCTGCGTGTTCATGTGCTACCAAAAGTGCAATGCTGAAAGTGCTGCCTTCGCCAAGCGTGCTTTCGGCCCAGGCGCGCCCGCCCTGCCGTTCGACAAGCTGGCGCACAATTGCCAGGCCCAGGCCACCACCGCGCTCGGGCGAAGTGTTGCCCTCGACACGATGGAAGCGGGTAAAGAGCTGCGAAAACTCTTCGTCGGAAATGCCCGGGCCGGTATCCGTCACGTCGATCTGCACGAACTCGCCCTGGTGGCTGGCGTGGATGGTCACGCGCCCCTGTTGTGTGTAGCGCCGCGCATTATCGAACAATTGGGTCAGAATGACCTGCAACTGCTGGCGGTCGGCGCGCACTGGCGGCAGCGCATCGGGAATATCGAGAATGATGTCAAGGCCCTTTTTCAGGAAGGCATTGCGCATGGGCGCCAGGGCGCTCTCAACCGCAACCCACACATCCTGCGGCTCGGGCTCGGTGATCAGCGTGTTCGCTTCGATGCTGGCAATCATCACGAAGTTATTCACCAGATCACGCATCTGCTCGCCACGCATGCGCACTACTTCGAGCGTTTCGCGCTGCTCGGTGGTGAGCGGGCCAAGGTAGCCGCGCAGCAGCAGCTCGGTGTGCCCGCAGATCGGCGTGAGTGGCGTGCGCAGTTCGTGCGAAACACGCTCGATAAAGCGCGTCTTGGCGCGATCCACCGCAGCTTCAGCCGATACGTCGTGCAAGATGATCACTTCACCCAGCACAGTATCGTCTTCGCCAATTACCGGCGCACTGCTGAGGCTCACCACGCGCTCGCCAATCTGGTAGTGTTCAAGGTTCACGATGTCGTTGCCGAACATGTCTTTGGCGACGGGCACGCGCTCCAGCGGGATGGCATTCCAGTTGCGCCGCACAATATGCCAGTCGCGCAGGTTCAGCATCTGCTCGGCAGTGCGGTTTACCAGCATGATGTTGCGCTGCTGATCGCACACCACCACGCCATCGCCAATTGATTTCAGAATGGCTTCGCGCTCACTCGCTTCGTTATGCACGCGATCAAACAGCACAGCGTTATACAGCACGCTTGCGGCCATGTTGCCGGTTGCCATCAGCGTTGGCTCGTTTACGCCCGCAAAGGCATTCGCTGCCGAGTTGCCAAAAATCAGCACGCCCACCACCATGCCCTGCACCACCAGCGGCGTGAGCAGCAAGCTCTGGAAGCCAGCCACATCGCTTAATCCCAGCGATGCCAGACGCGGCTCGCTGGCGACGTCGAGCACTTGTGGCAGCTGGTTCTTCCCAAGGCTGCGGATCAGGGGGTCGCCCGGCGCAACGCGCAGGTTTTGCAAGCCAAGCACTTCAGGCGCGGGTTCGCTGCGCAGGCGGTAGCCCCAAATGCCACGTTCGTCGAGCAGGGCCAGCACTTCGGTGCCGGGCACAAATGCGTCGACCGTGCGCTGAGTCACATCCAGCACCTGCTGAACCTCGATCGCCGTGCCAAGCTCGCGGCTGGTGCGATACAGGCGCAGCAAATGCTCGGTCATCTGATTAAATGCCTGCGCCAGCCGGCCAACTTCGTCGCCGGTGCGCACGTCGGTGCGCTGCTCAAAATCGCCGCTGGTCACTGCTTCGGCGGTGCGCACCAGCGCCGACAGCGGGCGGGTAATGTTGCGCGCAATCATATAGCCAAGCACAATCGAGCCTAAGGCCAGCGCCAGCGCAATAAGCGTAATGGCTGTGCGGTTAATGCGCACAGAGTTTACCTGGAAGTCGGTAGGCAGGCCGACCGAGAAATAGCCCGCCAGCTTGTTCTGGATGTAGAGCGGGCTATACGCCACTTCATAATCGCGCTGCTGGATGTTGCTGAGCGCATATTTTGGCACAACTGGCGAGTTTTCGGCATTGATCACCGACTGCGCGCTATTGGACACCAGCGCCTGCACAACTTCCGGCCGCATGTTCAGGCTTGGCAGGTCGGCGCGCGGCACAAACGTTGTGCCAATCGCTTCGCCCTGGAGGTTGTACACCGTGGTGATCGGCACCTGGGTGTTGCGCTGAAGCGACTGAAGCAAGCGGTCGATCTTGATGGCGACCATCAGGCCGCCGACCACTGCGGCATTCTTCTTCACCGGAACGACCGTGTAGAAGTGCGGCTGCGGGTCGTTGCCGAATTGGATGAGGCCCGAGAATTTATCCGCGCCATCGACAAGCGTGTTGCTGATAATGCGCTTAACGTCGCGGATTGGCGTGAGGTCGGTGGTGCCGTTGCGGTAGGGTTCTTCGCGCGGGTCGTCCTTCACGCGCTGCCAGTCGAGCAGCGATTGGCCGTTCTTGTCGAAGGCAATCAGCCGGTCGAAATCGAGGGTGGGGTTGCTGATGCCGCTCAGGTAGAACACCTTGAGTGTGCGCGAAACGACATCGGTGTTGCCGCTGGAAAGTGCATCGGCAACTGCCGGCGTGTTCGCTTCAAGGCTGCCGCCCGCAAAGGCCGCCTGGCGCAGGAAGTTGACGTGATTTTGTTCGCGCTCAACCAGCGCCGCGCTCACAATGCGCGCGTTATTGGCCAGCTGGTTTGTGAGCACATCCTGGGCGTTGGCCGCCACCAGAAAGAGCACAATAGCCGCGCCGGCCAGCATCACAAAGATCGTCAGTGCCAGAAACGGCATGATAATCTTATAGCGGATATGTGACTGAATAAATTGCAATAACCGGCGCATGAAGACCTGCCTCAGCCATATAAAGAATAGTTTTACACGCCTTAGTAGCCTGGCTGAAGGGTAGACACATTATATACGAACTGACAAGGCGAATCAAGATGACTTGAAGATGACAAAACTGTAAAGTATTTATTTACTATTGTTCATCTTGCAAGTCTAACGGCAAGGCAAACGCGAACACGCTGCCCACCCCTTCTTCGCTTTCCAGCCAGATCCGGCCCTGGTGTGCTTCGATTGCAAGCTTGCAGAACGTTAGGCCCAGGCCGGTTCCACGCACTTTGCGGCCGCGCACCTGCCCAAATTTTTCGAAAATTCGTTCATGGTAGGCAGCGGGTATGCCCATACCACGATCCTGCACCCAGAAGATCACCCACTCGCCATCGTTGAAGAGCGGATGCACGGGCACGTCGGCTGGGAGTGCATGATTGGCATCGTAGGGATGCGCGCCAATCGTCACCGCCGAGCCAGATGAGGAAAATTTAATCGCGTTGTCGAGCAGGTTTTGAAGCACGCGCACAATTTTGTCGTCGTCGGCATTCAGCAGTGGCACATTCAGCGCCACGCGCTCTTCCAGGCCAATATTCCTGCTGCGCGCCGAGACGCGCAGGCGGTCGAGCGCCTTGTCGATCATCGTGTACGGGGCAACCTGGTCGATATCAAGCGTCAGGCGGCCTTGCTCCATCTTGGAAATATCAAGCAGGTTATTCACCAGTTCGAGCATGGCCGTGCTGCCCTGGTGCGCAATATCAAGCAGTTCGGTCTGCGCGTCGGTGACGGGCCCGCCAATGCCGCGCTTTACCATCATCACGCCATTCATAATGGATGTGAGCGGCGCGCGCAGATCGTGCACCAGCATGCTCGTCCAGTCGTCGCGCAGCTGCTCAAGCTCGCGCTCCTGGGTGATATCGCGCAGCACCGTGAGCTGGCCATAGACCACACCACCAACATCGTGCACGGGCATACTCAGGTGGCGAATAAAGCGGTGATGCGCGCCGCCCAACTCCATGTCGCTCACATGCACTGGCGTTTCGCCCTCGGCCGCGCTTGTATCGTTACGCGAGCGCTGGTTGACTTCGCGCGCCTGGCTGTGGAGCGCCTGAAGCAGATCGTCGATCTGGCGGCCAACCAGCTGTGCCTCGGGCGCGCCAAACAGGTCGGCGGCCATAGGGTTCGCAGTCAGCACCATGCCGCGCGTGTCGGTCATCAGAATGCCGTCGGCGGTTGAGTTGAGAATTGCGGCGAGCCGGTCGCGGCCATTGGCCACCTGAGTAAACAGGCGCGCATTTTCGATTGCCACGCCAATAAAGGCGGCCATACGCATCAGGCGCTCGGCTTCGTCGGGGGTGAACTGGCCGTTGAGCTTATTCAGCAGCTCAATCACGCCAATGACGTTGCCCTGCGCAATCATCGGCACGCACAAGATCGACTTGGTCACAAAACCCAGGTCTTCGCTAATCTTGCGATAAAAGCGCGGGTCGGTCTGGACATCGGGCACAATTTCCCACTGGCGGCTTTTCGCCACCGCGCCCACGACGCCCTGGCCCATTGGCACGCTCACGCCAGCCAGCTTGGCCTCGCCGCCTTCGATCGTCATCACAAAATTCAAGTTGCCAGTGTTCTCATCCGTCAGCAGCAGCGAGCCGGCTTCCACATTAAAGTAGGTGTTCAGGCGCTGCACCACCAGCCGATATACCTCGCCAGTATCGAGGGTCGAGGTGATTGTCGAGGCGATTTCGTTCAGGGTGCTGAGTTCCTGGTTGCGGCGCTGGGCTTCGTCGTAAATGCGGAAGGCCGAGATCGCGGCAGCCAGCTGGCTGGCCAGCGTGCGCACCAGCGCAATCTCGTCATTCGTAAAGCGCCGCATGTCGGCCGTGCCAAGCGCCAGCACGCCAGTGGCGTGGTCTTGCGCAATCAGCGGCACAATCAGCGCCGAGCGCAGATTGAAGGCGCGCAGCAGCACCGCCGGGCGCTGCGCATTGGAATAATCGGCATCGTGCACCTGAACGGGCGCGCGCCGGCGCACCACGCGCTGGAGCAGCGCAAGATCGGCTGGTGTGAGTGCCATGGCCGGCGTGATCTGGGGCGGGTACTCGCACACAATCTGGCCGGCGCTGGCTTCGTCATTCAGCAAGGCCACGCCACCGCGCGGCAGGTCGAACAATATCGTCAGTTCGCGCAGCGCCAGCAGCAACAGCTCATCAAGCGTGGCGGCAGTTTCGATCGCCTCCGTGATGCGTGTGAGCGCGTCGATGCGTATCTCGGCGGTCGGTGATTCTCTCAAAGCCAGTCTCCCAACTGCTACTCGCAAGCCGAACAGCGGTGTCGCGATTGTTGCCCAAAAGCGCGTCCGATGCCGCTACTCTTCACATTCGTTCACTGATGATTTAGCGCCCAGACCTGTTTGCTGCATGTGCGGCAGCCGGCACGCGCCACGTAAGGTGAAAAATTGGCATCACTTCGCGCTCAATGCGCAGTGGCGGCAGCGCACGCACGATAATCGCCGCGTGGCCATCCAGCGCCATTGCTACACCCTGCGTCGCCAGTACATCGCCGCGCGACAGCTCGCACAATCGCTGTGCGCGTGCCGCAGCAGCGCCGCTGGCATGCAGGGCCGACGGAAGCATTGGCAAGGTTCCAAGCGTCAGCTGCCCATCGCCAATTCCAACATTCAGGCTGCCAAGCGGCAAGACCTTGCGCTTTCGCCAGGTATCGCTCAGGTGCTGCGTGGCCGCAGCCAATTCGGCGGCCATAACCACTGCGCGCAGCGCGCCATCTTCGGCAGGAAAGACAATGTGTGCCGTGTCGCTGGCGATCGTGGCAAGGGTTCCTTTGCGGCGCTCGGCCAGCTCGCGCACAGTTTGGAAAAACGGGCTGATCAGCCCGGCAAAGCCGCCCGGCACCCGATCTGCTGCAGCGCTCAGGCCCGGCAGCTCCACCGCCAGCATCACCATGTTGGCGGTGCAGGGCGGCGCTGCCGGGCGCGGCGACCCGCCCGTATGCGCAGCCAGCTCCAGCGCCAGCGCGACCTGCGTGCCAATGATTTCGAGCATGTTGAGCTGCTCGGCGTCATAATGTTCGGGCAGCTCATGGCCCACTGTCAATATTCCCAGCACGCGCTCGCGGTAGGTAATTGGCACCGCCGCCGCCGAGCGCAGATCGCCAAGGCCCGGGCCGGGCAGCCAGCGCTCGTCATCCGCAGTGTCGCGCACCAGCGTTGCGCGCCGCTCGCGCGCCACCCAGCCAGCCAGGCCGCGCTGCATCATCGGCTGGGCAACCATTGCCAGCGGGGCCAGGTTGCCATTATCAAGCGCCACTCGGTAAGAAATCTGGCCGTCGGCATCGAGCACAAGCAGCGTGGCGTGGGCCGAACAGGTTAGCTGCGCGGCAGTACGCAACGCCTGCGCCAGCGTATCGCCAAGAGCGGGGCGCGACACAAGATCAAGGGCGAACTGATGCAGCGCGGTGAGCATGTCGATCGGGGCTGCGGTTCGCGCAGGCACCACCGCCTGAGTATGCTGCTGGCCCGGCTGTGGCATGGGCAACGGCGCCTCCGCTTCGAAGGAGCTAGATTGAGACCTTCACAATTCGCGCCTATTATATGCGATGCACCGCCTGCGCGCTAGCCACTCGGGCTACAGTTCGATGACAGATGAGTGACTAATGAACAGGCGGCAATTCATCCAGCCCGCGCTATGTATCAAGCGAGACAAGCTGGCGGCGCACAATTCGCAGCGCGTGCTGCAGGCCATCGGCCAGTGTCGCATAGGTTGTGACGCCGCGCAGATCGACGCCGAGGCCAACCAGGGTTTGCGCAATTTCCGGCCGCACGCCGACCAGAATCGTCCGGCAGCCAAGCAATTGTGCGGCCTCGGCAGAATGGATGAGCTGCATCGCAATATGCGTATCGACCACCGACGTGCCGGTGATATCGACAAGCACCACGCGCGCGCGCTCGCGCATAATTGTGCTCAATTCGGCCTGCAAAATGCGATCGGCGCGGGCTGCATCGATCGAGCCGATCAGCGGCAGCACCAGCACACCCGGCAGCAGCGGCAAGAGCGGCGCCGAAAGCTCGAACACTGTTTCCTGCAGCACGCGCTGCGTTTCCATCAGGCGCTGAAGATCGTTGATCGTTTCCTGGCGGGTTTGAAATGCGCGCGCAGTATCGAGCGCAACCGCCACCCGGTCGCTCAGCCGGCCCAGCAGCTCCATTGCCAGCGGGTCGGGAGCCGGCTCGGAAGACTCGATCGCCACAATACCAATACGCTCGGTGAAAGCGAGCGGCACCAGCACGGTATGGCCTGCCGCACCAGGGCCGCGCAGCAGTGGCGGCGCAGGCTCGGGCAGCGGGTGCGCCAGCCAGTGCATGCCGCCCGCCGCCGTGCCAAGCGCCAGCAGGTTCTGCGCGTCAGCATCGCTCAGCGGCTGGCTGGATGCCAGGGCGGCGCGCTGCCGTTCGAGGCCATAGCGGGCCACGCATGTGTACGCGCCGCCATTGTAGCGCCACAGCGTGCCGGCCTCGTAGCCGGCCAGGCTGCAAAACGACTGGAGCGCCAGCTCGTACAGCTCGTCTTCGGGAATATCCGGGCGCAGGGCATCGGCAATATTAACGAGCGATTCAAGGGCATCGAGGCGGCGACGCAACATTGCAAGATCGTCCATGATGGTTCCTCTATCAGCAGCTTGGCGTATTATAGCGAAAAGCCAGGAATTTTGCGCGCCCAACCCTCGCACACCTACAAACCAGGCGTGCCCACCCCGCCAGGAGCCTCGGCCGCCAGCAGGGCCAGCGTTTCGCCCACATTCGCCGCGACCGCATACAGCCGCCGGTAGCGCTCGTGCGTAAAGCCGCCCGCAAAGCCGCGCTCGAACTGTGCCAGCAGCGGGTCGAAAAAGCCATCTGCGTTCACGATAATAATCGGCTTGTCGTGGTAGCCAAGCTGGCGCAGCGTCAGGATCTCAAGCAGCTCTTCCAGCGTGCCGAAGCCACCGGGCAGCGCCACAAACGCGGCTGCGCGCTCGTCCATCAGGCGCTTGCGCTCGCGCATGGTCGTCGTTACAATCAGCTCGTCGGCCTGCAAATAGCCCACTTCGCGATCCAGCAGGAACTGCGGGATGACGCCAACAACATGGCCACCAACGGCATGCACCGCGCGCGCCAGCTCGCCCATCATCCCCACGCTGCCGCCGCCATACACCAGCCCCAGCCCTCGGCCAGCCATTGCGGTGCCAAGCTCGCGCGCCAGCGTGAAATAGTCTTCCGCTATCGCGTTGCTCGACGCGCAATACACACAAATTTCCATACGTGCCCTTCTCTGGCAGCAGGCGCCCGGCGTGATACGCCACACCGCGCCATGAAATTACGCGAAACCACGCGGTGACTATACCACCCACGCCGCTGCGCGACAATGCCAGCCTGACCAGACTGCCCGGCTCCGTGTCATGGCGTACTCGCTTGGAATGGCTCGGTTAACACAGAGACTTCCTTAAAGAAACGCGCGCCGTGGAGATGGCAGGCGCGCGGGCACCTGCGGCGTGGCTCAAACACACGCCGCTCTCTGATGCCGAGAATACGCATGTTCACCAGCCACGAGCCCGATTTTTCCACACCCAAAAACCGCCAAATATTTAATCGAGACTTAACAATGGCTTGTGAGTGATTTAACAGAGCCCGCCTATGATGGCATCATCAAATCAGGAAATCACGAATGGGTGTGCACGCTCGTTCGCGATCGTTTCAGCCGCAGCAGATGTGCCGCGCTTTTCTACGCCGAAAGATGACTGTCGAAATCATGGAGGAATTCACTCGTATGACCATCAACGCCAAACGCCACGGTATGCTCGCGCTGCTGCTGGCACTCGTTATCCCGATCCTTGCCGCGTGTGGCGGTGCCACCCCGGCCAGCAACCCAACCGCCGCGCCGGCTGCCGCAACCGCCGCGCCAGCCGCCGCAACTGCCGCGATGGCCGAAGCGCCAACCGCCGCGATGGCCGAAGCGCCGACTGCCGCAATGGCCGAAGCGCCGACCGCCGCAATGGCCGAAGCGCCGACCACCGCCAGCGGTGGCGCGATGGGCACATTCACGCCGCGCGACATCACCGCCAAGCTCACCGGCTCGGGCGCGAGCTTCCCCGACCCGATCTACCAGAAGTGGATCAAGGATTACAAAGCCGTCGCTGCGAACGTCGAAATTAACTACCAGAGCGTTGGTTCGGGCCAGGGCCGCAAAGACTTCTTTGGCGCCGTGACCGACTTCGGCGGCACCGACAAGTTTGCCAGCAACAACGAGCTGAAGGCCGCCACCGACGTGAACACTGGCACGCTGAAGACCGACGTGCTGCACATCCCGACCGTGCTGGGCGCGGTGGTTGCCACCTACAACCTGCCGGGCGTCGACAAGCTGCAGTTCTCGGGCGAGACGCTGGCCGACATCTTCCTGGGCAAAATCGTCGCCTGGAACGACCCGAAGATTGCCGCCGACAACCCCGGCGTCGAGCTGCCCGACACGGAGATCGTGGTTGCGCACCGCTCGGATGGCTCGGGCACGACCAGCATCTTCACCAACTACCTGAGCAGCGTGAGCCCTGAGTGGAAAGAAAAAGTCGGCGCGGGCGACACCGTGCAGTGGCCGACCGGCCAGGGCGGCGAGAAGAACCCCGGCGTGGCCGCAATTGTTCAGCAGACCGAAGGCGCAATTGGCTATGTCGAGCTGATCTACGCTGCCGCGAACAACCTGCCCGAGCCCGCGATCAAGAACGCTGCCGGCAAGTATGTGGTGGCTTCGCTCGAGAGCGTGAGCGCGGCGGCCGATGGCTTCCTGGCCAACACGCCCGACGACCTGCGCGTCAACATCGTCAACCCGGCGACGGGCGACAACGCCTACCCAATCTCGGGCTACACCTGGATCCTGGTGGCGAAAGACCAGAAGGACGAGGCCAAGGCCCAGGCACTGACCGACTTCCTGTACTGGGCGCTGACGGCAGGCAGCGAATCGGCCAAGTCGCTGAACTACGCGCCGCTGCCCGACTCGGTGCGCGAGAAGGCAATTGCCAAGCTCGGCGAGATTATGGTGAATGGCAAGCCAGCCTTCACAATGCCGTAGGAACAAAGCCACGGGGCTGGGGGCCGCCAGAGTGGCGGCCCCCAAAACTCGCTTTAGAAACACAAAAATTGAGTATTGATACCTTCATCTGAACACTTGTATATCAAAGCAACGAGGTAGATATGGCACGAGTCGAGCGACTCAGCACCTGGCAGGCATTTCAGCAGCGCACGAAGCACGGCGACGTGATCTTCTGGCTGCTGACACTCTTTTTCGCCCTGCTTGTTGTAGCCCTGGTCTTTGCCGTCGGGTATGTGACATGGATTGGCTCGGGCGAGGCGCGCGGGCGCGTTGGTATCGGCTTCCTGTTCCGCACCGGCTGGGACCCAAACTCACAAAACTTTGGCGCGCTGCCCGCAATTTACGGCACCCTGGTGTCGTCGCTGATTGCGCTCTTGCTGGCTGGCCCGCTGGGCATGCTGATCGGCGTGTTTCTTGCCGAGCTGTGCCCGCAGCGGCTGCGCAACCCGCTCTCCTTCATGGTCGAGCTGCTGGCAGCGATCCCCAGCGTCATCTACGGTATGTGGGGCGTGTTTGTGTTTGTGCCCTTTTTTCGGAGCTGGGTTGCCTCGCCGCTGGCAAAGGGCGTGGGCAAAAGCTTCCCGCTGCTGGCCGGGCCAGTGGCAGCCGGTCGCGGCCTGCTGGTGGCCGGCATCATCCTGGCGATCATGATATTGCCCACCATTGCCGCCATTACCCGCGATGTGCTGGCCGTGGTGCCCAACCACCAGCGCGAAGCGATGCTGGCGGTTGGCGCAACCCGCTGGGAAATGATCCGCAAGGCCGTGCTGCCCTACGCGCGCGCCGGCATTATTGGCGGCCTGATGCTCGGCCTGGGCCGCGCGCTCGGCGAGACAATGGCGGCGCTGATGGTAATTGGCAGCGTGAAAGATAAGATCAGCACCTCGCTGTTCGGCGGCGGAATCACGGCCGCGTCGCTGGTGGCGAGCGAGCTGCCCAACGCCAACGACAGCATGCACGAGTCGACCCTGATTTTAATTGCGCTGGTGCTGTTTGGCATCACCCTTCTTGTCAATGCCTTCGCGCGGCTGCTGGTATGGCGGGCCGGGCGCGGGCCAGTCGGGAGCGCACGCTCATGATTAGCCAGGCACCCAACTACAACCGCCGCAAAATGGTCGATTTCCTTATGCGCGGCCTGACGATTGGCGCAACTTTGCTGGCGCTGATACCGCTTGTTCTTATTCTGGGCTATGTGATCTACCGGGGCGCGGGCGCGTTCAACGTTGCCTTCTTCACCGAAGCCTACGAGCCGCCGGTGGTGGGGCTCGATGGCGCGGTCGGCAATGCCGGCGGCGTGCTGCACGGCATTATCGGCTCGTTCATTATTGTCGGCCTGGCGCTGCTGATGGCACTGCCAATCGGCATTATGGCCGGTATCTTCCTGGCCGAATACCCCAGCAACAGCATCGCCACCGCTGTGCGTTTCTGCACCGACGTGCTGAGTGCCGCGCCTTCAATTGTGATCGGCGTGGCGGCCTATGTGCTGATCGTCCAGCGCACGCATCAGTTCTCGGCGCTGGCGGGCAGTGTTGCACTGACGGTGCTGATGGTGCCGGTGATCACGCGCACCACCGAGGAAATCCTCAAGCTGGTGCCGCAAACAATGCGCGAGGCGGCCATGGCGCTGGGCGCGCCCAAGTGGTGGCTGACACTCACCGTGGTGCTGCCGACGGCGCTCAGCGGCATCGTAACCGGCGTGCTGCTGGCTTTTGCCCGCGCCACTGGCGAAACTGCGCCGCTGCTGCTTACCGTGCTGGGCAACAACAACGTCAGCGTCAAGCTGCTTGAGCCAATGGCCGCGCTGCCACTGCTGACCTATAAATACACCGACACGCCCTTTCCGGCACAAAATACCCTGGCCTGGGGCACCGCGCTGGTGCTCACACTGCTGGTTCTTTCTGTAAACCTGGCCGTGCGCTGGGCCACGCGCAGCCGCGTCAAATAGTGCGCGATGCGGCGATTGCGCCGGCGTCGTGCGTTGAATACAAACATATGACATCACAAACCATCGAGCGCCAGCAAGTGACGCTCAAAGACCTGAAACCATTCTACGGCCCCACCCAGGCGGTGCTGCCCGTGAATGTCGTCATCCGCCCACGCGCTATCACCGCGATTATTGGCCCGTCGGGATGCGGCAAATCAACCGTGCTGCGCTGCATCAACCGCATGCACGAGGAAGTGGCGAACGCGCGCGCAGAGGGCCAGGTGCTGCTGGGCGATCAAAACATCTACGGGGCGGGCATCCAGCCACAGGCAGTGCGTCGGCGCATCGGCATGGTCTTCCAGCAGCCCAACCCACTGCGCATGCTTTCGATCTACGAAAATGTGGCGATTGGCCTGCGCCTGGAAGGATTTGCGCGCAAGCTGATTGACGAGCGCGTGGAACTGAGCCTGAAGGCCGCCGCGCTGTGGGACGAAGTGAAAGACAAGCTCAATCACTCCGGCCTGGCGCTTTCGGGCGGGCAGCAGCAGCGCCTGTGCATCGCCCGCGCAATCGCGCTCCAGCCCGAGGTGCTGCTGCTCGACGAGCCGTGCTCCGCGCTCGACCCGGTTTCGACCTACAAGATTGAAGAGCTGCTGATCGAACTCAAGCAGAACTACACCATCGTCATCGTGACACACAACATGCAGCAGGCTGCACGCATCGCCGATCGCACCATGGTCTTTATGGTCGACCGCACACAGGCGCGGCCACTGGGCGTCATGGTCGAAGAAGACAACACGAACAAAATCTTCACCGCCCCGAGCGACCCGCGCACCGAAGAGTATATTAGCGGTCGCGTCGGCTAGGAGGGCAGCATGACAAACACACAACTGGCCGCCACTGGCCTGCCCCATACCGTCACCATCGGCGCGCTGGCGCGCGAGCGCGAACACGCCGAAACGCAGGAGCGCAAGCTGGAAGCAAAAAACTTCAACTTCTACTATGGCGCGTTCCAGGCCCTGCGCGATATTTCGCTCAGCATTCGCGACCGCAATGTCACCGCGATCATTGGGCCTTCGGGCTGCGGAAAATCGACCTTGCTGCGCGCAATCAACCGCATGCACGACCAAACGCCCGGCGCGCGTGGCGAAGGGCAGCTGCTGCTCGACGGGCAGAATATTTATGGCCCCGAAACCGACCCGGTGCTGCTGCGGCGGCGCGTTGGCATGGTCTTCCAGCGCCCAAATGTCTTTGCCAAATCAATCTTCGAGAATGTGGCGTTTGGCTTGAACGTGGCAGGCTGGCGCGACCGCAAGCAGATTGTGGAGCGCGTCGAGCACTGCTTGCGCCAGGCCGCGCTGTGGGACGAAGTAAAAGATCGTCTCCATGCATCAGCACTGGGCCTTTCGGGCGGGCAGCAGCAGCGCCTGTGCATCGCCCGCGCAATCGCGCCGCGCCCCGAGGTGCTGCTGATGGACGAACCCTGCTCGGCGCTCGACCCGATTGCCACGCTCAAGGTCGAAGAGCTTATGCTAGACCTCCGGCGCGAGTATACGATCGTGATTGTGACGCACAACATGCAGCAGGCCGCCCGCGCCTCCGACGACACTGCCTTTATGCTGATGGACCCGGCGACGCGCGCGGGCCAGCTGATCGAGTTCAGCGCAACCAATCAGCTCTTCACCCACCCCAGCGACAAGCGCACCGAAGATTATGTGACTGGCCGTTTCGGCTAGGCCCCGCCCCAGGTTAACACAAGCGCCGCGCCTGGAGAATTTCTCCAGGCGCGGCGTTTATTCGACCCTGCGGTTTGGGCTACATATGCGCGCCGCAATGGTGGCAGAAGCGCGCGCCAGCGCGAGTTGGCGCAAAACATGCACGACACATCCGCACAGGCGAACTCGATACATCGCCCAGCGAAGGCACACGCGACTCGTGGCGCGGCGGGCGAGGGCGCGCTGCCGCATCGGCCATCACGCCCAGCGCCAGCTGTTGCACAAGGTGCCCGCTATCGATCTGCTCGACGCGAATGCCCAGGCGCGTGCGCTCGGCGCGCATCGGCTGGATGCTGTACCGGGCAATTTGCGCCGACCCCCAGCGTGCAGCCAGAATCGTCGGCTGCTCGGCAATGATACGCCAGCTCGGCGACGCCGCGCGCACCCTCACGCGCAGCGAGGTTGTGGCTTCCAGGTGCGCGCTCGAAAGCTTCAGCGGGCGGCTGCTCTGGTGCTCGTCGGTGGCGATGTGCGCGCCCACCCACACCAGCAGCGACACACTGCAGCCCACCTCTAGCGGTGCGTCGATCGAGCAGCCTTCCAGGCGGGTATTGAGGTGCGGGGTCGCAAGGGCAGGCGCGGCAGATTTGCCCGGCACCAGTGGTGCCATGGGGGTGGTGGCGCGTGGGGCAAGAAAGCGCAGCGCAGCGCGGCCAATACGAATCTGCGCGCCATCGGAAAGGCGCACCGGCTCATCGGGCTCGGCGGGCACCGCGTTGACAAACGTGCCGAATGTGCTGCCAAGATCAACCAGGTCAACGCCACTTGCCTGCGCCAGCAACATGGCGTGAACATGCGAAACCCCATCCGAATCGAGCACAATATCATTGTCGGACGTGCGCCCGATCGTCGCAGAGCTGACCAGATCGACAATTCGCGACGGACGGCCGCGCTCCTCGATATGGAGGTGCCCGAACATACCATCTCCAAGCGTATTTTGACAGGCCGCGGTATGTCTATTCTATCACACCGCGCAAGAGCCTCGTAACGCCTGGTTTCACGCGCAAACGCCTGTGCAGTCTCACGCCAGCGAAGCCGCCCGGTCGCGCTGGGTAGCAGGCAGAATAATCGAAAAGACCGAGCCCTGCCCTTCTTCGCTTCGCACACTGATTGCCCCGCCATACAGCTCGAGCAGCGCGCGGCTGATGCTGAGCCCAAGCCCACGGCCCTGTGCTTTGGTTGAGGCAAATGGCTGAAAAATTGTTTGCTGCAGTTCAGGCGACATGCCAACCCCGGTGTCGGCCACCGTAATAACCACCTGCCCTTCCGCAAGCTGCGCGCCAAACGTGATTTCGCCACCACTCGAAAGCGCCGTAATGGCATTGATCAGCAAATTGACAAGCACCTCGCGCAAGTCGGCCGGGCGAATGCGAGCCAGCGCCGTTTCGGCAATTTCGGTTTTCACCCGAATGGTATTGCGTGCTTCCCACAGTGGTCGCGTCAGCTCGATCACATCCTGAATCGTTGTGGCAGGATCAGCGACCACGGACAGGCCAGTTTCGGGCGGCGCAACGCCATGCTGCAAGCGATGCAGCAGGTGGCGGCCATCTTCGGCAGCGCGCAAAATCACCGATACATCGCTTTGCAACTCGGCAGGAACATCCTGCAGCAGCATTTGCGAGTGCATCAGCAGCGACGTAAACAGGTTACTCAGATCGTGCGCGGTACCGGCCGCCAGGGTCGCGTGCATCATCAGCGTATCGTTCGTGCGCAGGCGCTGTTCGAGCCGCGCCGTATGCTGGCGATTCATTGCCAGGATTTGCTGCGACTGCTCGTCGCGCAAGCGCAGTGCCAGCATCGGCGCAAGTTGATCGGCCAGCATTTGCACGCCCATGTCGAGCTGGACATGCCGACGTGCCAAAACCATCCAGCCACACACTTGCCCAGCCGCCATCAATGGTTTCAGCATCCAGAAATACGACAGGCGCGAATACCAGGCGCGCAGCGCACGCTCGCCACCCTCGATGGCGCGCTCTTCCGGCCAGGGTGCGTGTGTCGAAAACACGCGCGCAAGCGCCTGATCGGCGCCGGGCACATAGATATCGAGGCGAGTGGCAGGGAAAATCTCGGGCTGAAAACGCGCAAGCTCTGCACAACATTCATGCCAATCGGCAGCAATGACAAGTGCGTGCAGCAGCGAGCTCAGTTTCGTCGAAGCGCCAGCAGAAGGCATGGCTGGATCTGATGACATACGCGATTCCTGCTGCAAAGAAAAAGGCAGACGATGCTTCATAACACCCCAGAACGCTAATGTTGAAACGGATCTCTAGTACGCACCTTCCCGCAAGGCCCAGAAATGCCGCGAGAGAGACAGGGAAGCGTGGAAATGGGTGTTCCCCATTTCCACGCTTTGAAGTCTTAATTCTGTGGTCGTTGGTTTGCAGCGCTTCACCAGCCTTCGGCCTGCCCAGCATTCAAGCAATTACACCACGGTGCCATCGGCGGCAGCGGCAAGTGTCATCATAAAATCGTGCACGCTGCTGGTTCGCGAGCAAATATCGGCCAGCGTCGCGCGGTCGCGTGCGTCGAGCGGAACAACATATTGCGGGTGGCTCAGCGCGCTATCAAACGGTTCGCCGCGCAGCAGGCGCTCGGCAATGATTGGGTTAGCGGCTGCCAGCAGCACCAGGTGCGTTAGCGCCGGGCGGCTGCTTTGGCCACGCATCGGTGGCGTGCGCCGCTCAAGCGACATTGGGGTCACAGAGAGTGTCAACATCTACAGCTTCCTTTTCCGGGCGGTGGCTAAACATGAGCCACCACACAATGCCAACCACTACCACAGCGTCACCAGGGCTTGCCACAATCGGGCCTGAAGGCAGCCGCAGAATGACCCAATCCGACAGCAGCCAGAGCGGCGAGCTCAGCACCGCAATATCCTTCGAGCCAAGCAGCACTGTGCCAGGTGAAACGACCTGGCCGATCTCGGCGAGAATATCGGTGCGGATTGGCATGTAGCCGCCGTGCCACGCCATCGGAAGCAGGTTCATGCCCACGCCCAGCGCCACAACGAGCGCCCCGCTCACCGCGTAGTTGAGCACACACCACACAAACACTGCCACAATTGCCCAGAAGAACATCCCTGCAACCTGGAAGCCGGCAAGGTTCGCAATCTGCGGCAGCAGGGCCAGCGCCAGCACCGGCCAGTAGCCCGGCAGCTGCGGCTTGCGCCAGACGGCAATTGCAGCACTTGCCAGCGCGCCAATAAGTGCGATTGCAACAAACATCATAGCCAGTGTATCTGGTCTGACGCGAACCTAGTTAATGCCAGGGGGGCCATAGGGCGCCAGGGCGGCCATCAGCAAAATCGCGGCGATCATTGCGGCGGTGATTGCCCGAACAAGTGTGATACGCATTGAGTGCCTCCTTGCTTCGAGAACTAGCTCACCCCAGGAGGGCCATAGGGTGCCAGGGCGGCCATCAGCAAGGTTGCGGCGATCATTGCGGCGGTGATTGCCTGAACGAGTGTGATACGTGTGATACGCATTGGGTGCCTCCTCAGTCCTTTTCTTCGTGCGATGAATAACTGAGGGCACTATACCGAACGCTATGGACCGCCCGTGGACTTTTCGTGGACTTTGGGGAAATTTGGGGGGAATTTTGAAATTAGGCCGGGTGCTCGTAGGTTGCGCGCTGGCGCGACGGCAGCGTGCCGCGCGTCGTGGCCTGCAAAAGCGCGACTGTAGCCGGTTCGGGGGATGCGCCGAGGATGCGCAGGGCGCTGGCAAGCTGCTCGTAGGTAGCGTTTACCAGAGCCAGGTTGCGCTGGCGGGCCGCCACCCGCATAAGCAGGGTCGCAGTTTCCTCGCGGCAGCCATCGATGCCGAGGATTTGCTGGTAGATCTGAATCGCCTGGCGCGGGTCGCTGTCTTCCAGCAAATGCGCCAGCCGTTCCATGCCATCGAGGTACTGTTGTTGCAGCAGCGAGCGCCGCCGATCAATCCACAGCGCCGCGCTCAACGCCGCGCCGGGCAGGAAATCGCCACGATAGAGCGCCAACGCTTCTTCCAGTTCAGCAGCTGTGCCAACGTTCGCAATCTCGCGCTCGAACAGTTGCGCATCGTATTCGATTGTGCTCCAGGGCGATTGGATCGCGCAGTGGCCGGCCTTCGCTGCCATAGCCATGCCCGTTTGCTCGCGCACGCGGAAGATCGCCTTGTGCAGGGCGCTCATCCGCAAATCGCTGTCGCCCCACACTTCTTCCCACAAACGGTCGACAGTCAGGCCCGCCTCGCCGGCATCGAGCAAACGCACCAGCAGGGCGCGGTGCAGCGGCGAAAGCTCCACTGGCGCGCCATCCACCAGGCAGCTAAACTGGCCGAGTGTCACAATGTGCCAGCGCACCTGAATCGGCAGATCGATGGTCGCCAGCAGGTGCCGCGCAAATTCAGAAGCATTTGCCGCAGCCTGGAGCAATGTTCGCTGGCTCTGAGCAAGGCGATGCACAAGTGGTTCTGGCAAATCGGCGGATTGCTCAAACGTTTGCCAGTGCGGCTCGGCCGCCTGCCAGCCCTGCGCCATGAACGCAGCAGATGCTTGCAGCAATGCCAGGTAAGCCCGTTCAGGGCGGGTAAGCGCTTCAGCACAAGCGGTGGCTTTTGCGAACACAGCAGAAAATGCCGAAGTCGCCAGCGGCGCGCTGCCAAGCAAACTGCCCGCCAGGGCCGCCCGCGCCCGTAAAGCCGGTGCGGCGCGCTCGGAAAGTGGGGCAAAATGAGCCGCCCACTGCCGCGCCAGCTCGGTGCGGCCAGCCAGCGCCGCAGCCCAGAGCGCGCCAGCCGCCGCCGTAGCAATACCCGAAGCTACTTCTACGCGAACAGCGAGCTCGTATGCAGCCTGGAAAATATCGAGCGCCCGCGCAGCATTGCCTTCCACGATTTCCAACTCGGCAAGGCTGTGCTGCAAATACAGCTCTTCACGGTAGCGCGCGGTCTGCCGCGCTACATCTACGCCAGTAACAAACGCCGCGCGCGCTTCACTGAAAAGACCTTCTTCTGTTGCCAGGACACCGAGATTATTGAGCGTCATGGCACGCCGCCCCTGATTTCCCGACGCCTGCCAGCATGCGTCAGCGCGTTTGAGATAGCGTAATGCAGTAGTTCGCTCGCCCTGAGTAGCATAGGCCCAACCTAAATTATCAGAAATGAGCGCTAGCTTCAGTGGCAATTCAGGGGCTGGCACGATCTGAGGTGCAGCTTCGTAAGCTAATTCCAGGGCTTCAATAGCCGGCCCTGCCATTCCACCCAAGACCTGGGCACGCCCCAGTGTTAGGTAATATTCAAGCTGCAAACGCGGTGAAAGCGTGGCAAATACTACGTGCTGAAGAAGTTCCTGCGCAAGATCACGTCGCCCTTGCAGCATCGCAACCTCGGCCGATAAGATCATTGCTTCGGCGTTAATCTGGGCATCGCCCAAAGTCTCAGCGAGACGTAGCGCCAGGTTTGCCTGCTCCCACAGTGCCAGATCAAGGTACACCCGCACCTGTGCCAGCAGCAAATCGGGCGGCAGAATGCGCTCGCGGCCGGTTTGCTCAAGGTAGGCGGCCAGGCGCTCGAAGCAGGCCAGCAGTGTGTTTTGCCGCGAGCGCTGGCGCATGGACGGGATGCGGTCGCGCAGCAACGTGATTGCAGCCTCGTCGGCGCGCGCGGCCAGGTAGCACTCCAGCGCGCGGTCGAGGTCGTCGTCGTTGCGATACAGCTCGGCGGCGCGCAGCAGCAGCTCGCGCTCGCGCACGGGGTCGTGCGCCAGCCGCGCGCGCAGGAAATCGCGGAACAGGCTGTGGTAGGAGAGCCAGTTGTCTTTCTGCGAAATAAACAGCCCCCGGCGTGTGATTTCGGCCAGAAATGCGCCCGCGTCGTGGGTGTGGCGGAGGGCGTTGCAGCGCTGCGGCGAAAGGTCTTCGAGCACGCTGGTGTCTTCCAGAAAGCGCAGCAAGTCGGGCGGTAGCGGCGCAATGATCTGCTCGGCGAAGAAGGCATACACATGACTCGCGTCGGCTGCGAGATCAAACACCGGCTGCGGCGTGCGCACATCCTGATCGAGCGAGAGGATGATGCCAGTGACCCAGCCGTTCATGTGCAGCGCCAGCTGCTCGGCATTGGCAGGGCTAAGCTGCACGCCAGTGCTACTAAGCGCCAGCTGCTGAATATCGTCGGCGCTCCACTGTAATACGGCATAGTCGAAAAAAACCGCTCGGCGCTGCGCGATCAGGCGCGCCAAACCCTGAATATTGGGCAGCATGCGCGAAGTGAGCACCAGATGGCAGTTGGTGGCATACTCGGCGATTTTGGCAAGAAATTCGAAGATCAGCTCGCTGCCCGGCAGCACCGGCAGGGTTTCGTCTTCCAGCACATGGAAGTCGTCGAGCACGAGCGCGAAGGGCTTGGGCGCAGCGGCAACCAGCAGCGCGGCCTGGCGAAACAGGTCGGGGAGCGCTTGAGGTGAAGTGCCAGCGAGGCGTTGCAGCAGTTCGGCCACGCCGGGAACATACGGCTCGGCGCTGGCCAGCACATAATCAAGAAACTGGCAGGGATCGCGGTCAGTGCTGTCGAGCGTGTACCACGCCACCGGCAGCACGGTTTGCTGCGCCCATTGTGCGAGCGCAGTGGTTTTGCCCCATCCTGCGAGCGCCGCAACCGCTACAACCTGTTTGCTCGTAATGGCTTGTTCGAGTCGTTCGAGTAATTCAGGCCGCTTGATGAGTGGAAACGCGGCTGATGGAATGCTCAGCTTGTGCTGAAAGCGCAATGTCATGGCGGTGACGCGCCGGGCGTATCGGCTGGCGGTAGGCAGCCCACCCGCTCTGCTGGCGCTGCACATAGTTGCGACAAACGACAAAGCGGCGCAAGCCGCCGCTCTGCCCTGTCTGCCAGTATAGCATACTCATATCGACAATGCGTCGTAGAGCGCGTGAGCCTAACCGCCAGCCAGCCCCAGCCGTTCCGCATCCGAACGCAGCGCGGCGATCACCTGTGCAATCAGTTCTTCGAGCGGGATGCCCAGGCCAGCCGCGCCACGTATGATGTCTTCGCGGCTGACGGCGCGCGCAAAGGCTTTGTCTTTCATTTTTTTGCGCACACCCGCCACCTCAACTTCGTGCACGCTTTTGGTGGGCCGCACCAGCGCCACCGCCGTGACAAAGCCCGACAGCTCATCGACCGCGACGAGTGTTTTTTCCATCGGCGTCTCGGGGTGAACGCCGCTGTAGTCGGCATGCGCCAGGATCGCGCGGCAGATCGCTTCGCTCCAGCCGTTTTTGCGCAGGTAGGTCACGCCCACAAACGGGTGCATCGCAATCGGCGGCTCGGCGGCAGCGCCCGCCAGAATGGCATTGGACGCAGCGGTGGTTTCCGGGCCGGGCGCGGGCATAGTTGGGGTATTGCTCATAGTCCATGTCGTGCAGCAGGCCGGCCGCGCCCCACTCGTCGGCGTCGGCACCGTTCAGGCGCGCAAAATGCTGCATCGAGGCCGCAACCGCGTAGCAGTGTTTGCGCAGACTGTCGGACTGAACCCACTCGTGGAGCAGCTCGGTTGCGCGATCAAGCGTGGTTCCCATTCGGTATTCCTCTGGGCAAAAGCCGCTTTACAAAGGGCAAGAACGGCATCAGCGCGCCCGGGCACGCCAGGCATGATACAGCACAATCGAGCCGGCTACCGCCGCGTTGAATGAGGCGATCTGGCCGCGCATCGGCAACTTGATCAGGAAGTCGCAGCGCTCGCGGGTCAGGCGCGCAAGGCCCGGGCCTTCGGCGCCAATCACCAGCCCAAGCGGCATATCGAGGTCGGCCTGGTCGAACTCCTGGGCGCGCTCGTCGTCTTCCACGCCAACCACCCACACGCCGGCTTTTTGCAGCTCGCCAATCGCCTGCGCCAGGTTGCTCACCACCACCACGCGCAGGTGCTCAGTCGCGCCCGAAGAAGCGTTGACCACAGCGGGCGTGAGCTCGGCGGCGCGGCGGCCGGGCAGCACGACGCCATGCGCGCCCACGATCTCGGCGGTGCGGATGAGCGTGCCGACATTCTGCGGGTCTTGCAAATGGTCGAGCAGCAGGATGAGCGCCGGCTCGTTGCGCTCGGCGGCCAGCGCCATGCAATCATCCAGCTCGGCATAGGGGTATGGGCCGCACTCAAGCGCCACGCCCTGGTGGTTGGCTTCGCGCAGCCGCCGATCGAGCTCGTGGCGATCGACGCGCGCCACCGGCACACCGATCTTTTCGGCGAGCTTTACCACCTCGCCCAGGGTGCCGGCTTCTTGGGCGCCGGCGGAAACCATCAGGCGCTGGAAGGTGCGCCGCCGGGCGCGCAGTGCCTCGCGCACCGCATTGCGCCCGTACAGGATCTCTGTCATGCTTCTACCTTGAACTGTCGAATATCCGGCGTAGTATACCATGCCCGCTGGCCGCATCTGCGTGGCCTGGGGTCGCGCCAGGCACGGCCCGCCACGAGCCATCGTATGGCAAGCCACTGACATATTAAGCCGCAAACTCACCGGGCTTCAGCAGGCTCTGATTGTCTTCCTCAGTGTTCTCTGTGCGCTCTGTGGCTCAATCGTTGTTCTCGGCCAGAAGGAGCAGAATGCGGGGATCAGCGCCGGAAGATCGAGAGGTGCAGGTGCGGGTCTGCGCCGCACGCAGCGCAGACGCCATCATTCAACCCAACGATACGGCCCTGCGATTTTTCGCGCTCGATCAGCACGGCGGTGCAATTTGGGCAGCGCGTGTGCTGGCCGGGTTCCGCGCCATACACATAGTGCAGCCCAAGCTCGTGCGCGAGCCGGCGCGCGCGCGCCACCGACGCCGATGCAGCCGCGCCAGCATCGCCGGGCAGCAGGTGCCAGGGCGTGAAAGGGCCAAGCGCGTCGCGCACCCACGCGCCCATGGTCTGGATCTGCTCGGGCGCGTCGTTGACATTGGGGTGCAGGCGCGTGGTGATTTCGAGGTGGCAGTTCCACTGCTCTTTGGCCTGCACCGCCAGGTCGAGAATGCCGCGCCACTGCTCGACGCCAGCCAGCCGCCGGTACGCGCCATGGTCGAAGGCGCGCAGCTCCAGGCTCATGCCGTCGAGGTAGGGGCCGAACTGATGGAGCGCTTCGAGCGTGGCGTAGCCGGATGTGACCAGCGCGGTGTAGCGGCTCGTGGCGCGGCTCGATTTCAGCAGGTCGGTAACATATTCGAGCGAGACTGAAGGGTCGCTGAAGCTCCACACCACGCCGCGCGCCAGCCGCTCAAGCGCAACATTGGCGGCGCGCTCGGGCGCAAGCTGGCGGCGCTTGCTTTCGTCGTCGGGCAGCGCTCCATACTGGCCGCGCTGCTGGTCGGCCGGGAAGGCATAGCCCCAGCCACCCACTGCCAGCACCTGCGTGCCGGGGAAGAAGTGCCACAGGCGGAACTCTTCAACCGGCGCAAAATTCGCCGCGCTGATCATGCCGTCATTCAGCACGTCAATGCCTTCGGGCGTGCCCACGCGCACCTGGCACTGCCCGGCCTCACCCGGGCCAAGCTCGCAGCGCCACTGGCATACCCCGCAGCGAAAGCGTTCTGGCCCGCTCTGCTCAACAAGTTCGGTAAGACGCATGGTCGCTCCTGCTGGCATTCTCCTGTGCTATGGAGTATAATGCATTTCTGGCTGCCGTATCAAGCGATCGGCGCTAAAGGGTGGCAATTCTCGCATTTCTGCCGCCGATCTCATCTGCTAACTGTTTACAATCTGGCGCCCGCAATCGCTGCCCTGTGCCGATGGCGCGCTAAGAATGAGATAAGAACGCGAATGGATAATACTCCCATGGAGCGCGGCTCGAACTTCGAGCAGCCCACCCCGCCCGCCAACACCCCACCCACCGGCTGGGAACGCGCCGCCGACGAACCCGCCCCACGCAACACCTCAAGCCTGCGCGGCGTGCTGCGCGAGCTGCTGGAAACGGCAATTTTCATTCTGCTGGTGTTCCTGATTGTGCGCGGCGTGATTCAGAATTTCAAGATCGAAGGCCAGAGCATGGAGCCGAATCTCCACACCGGCCAGTATATTCTGGTGAATAAAATTGTCTACTTCCACTTCGACCTGAACGCCCCGCTGCGGCTTCTGCCCGGCAATGCCGACATGCCGGCCAAGATCGTCTACCCCTTCCATATGCCGCGCCGTGGCGAAATTCTGGTGTTCGAATACCCGCGCGACATGAGCAAAGATTATATCAAGCGCGTGATTGGCCTGCCCGGCGACCGAGTGACGATTAAGGATGGGCAGGTGTTTGTGAACGACCAGCTGCTCGACGAGCCATACCTGGAAGGCGTGCCGACGATCTGCCGCGGCGACGACCCGTGCAACTTCGGGCAGGCAGTGACAGTGCCGGCCGGCACCGTGTTTGTGATGGGCGACAACCGCAACAACAGCAGCGACTCACGCGAGTGGGGCGCGCTGCCGCTCGATGGCATCATTGGCAAGGCCTGGGTGTCGTACTGGCCGCGCGACTACTGGGGTGTGATCCCATCAGCCACCTACGCCGCCCAGCCATAAGGCTCCTTTCGCACGAAGCAAGCATCGGGGCGCTTGCGCCCCATCACAGCACCAGCCACCTATGCATATTGCCATCAATGCGCACCTGCTGGCCCACACCCGCAGCTTTCGGCGGGCCGGCGTATCGAACTATGTCGAAGCGCTCCTGACGCACCTCGGCCAGATCGACCACAGCAACCGCTACAGCATTTACACGACGCGCGGCCTCGGCAGCACGGATCTGAACCTGCCACCGAATTTTCATGTCAAACCCAGCCGCCTGCCGACCATCAACCCGCGCGTGCGCATCCCCTGGGAACAGTTCTACGCCCCGCTGATGCTGCGCGCCAGCGGCGCAGATGTGTTCCACGGCGTGCTGAATGTTGCGCCAACGCTGTGCCCGGTGCCAAGCGTCATTACCATTCACGATCTGGCATTTCTGAGCTTTCCGCAAACCTTTCGCCGCGTCAATCGCACCTACCTGTCGTGGGCCACGCGCGTCTCGGCGCGGCGCGCATCGCGCATTCTGGCGGTGTCGGAAGCGACCAAGCAGGAAATTGTGCGCCTGCTCGGCATCGCGCCCGAGAAGATCGTGGTGACGCACGACGCCTGCGACCCGCGCTTCACCCCGCCCGACGCGGCGCGGCTGGCGGCCTTCCGGCTGCGCGCCGGTCTGCCCGAGCGCTTTATTCTCTTTCTTGGCACGCTCGAGCCGCGCAAAAACCTGCCCACGCTGATCGAAGCCTATGCCCGCATCGCCGCCGACACCGACGCGCCGCTGCTGATTGGCGGCGGCAAGGGCTGGCTGTACGACGATATTTTCGCCAAGGTCGAGGCGATGAATCTGGGCGAGCGCGTGCGCTTTGTCGGCTATATCGACGCGGCCGACCAGGCGCTCTGGTACGCGGCCGCCACCGTGTTCGCGTTCCCTTCGTTCTACGAGGGCTTTGGCATGCCGCCGCTGGAGGCAATGGCCTGTGGCACGCCAGTGGTCACGTCCAACACCAGCAGCCTGCCCGAAGTGGTGGGCGACGCCGGCCTGACGGTCGATCCGTACGACCCCGACGCGCTTGGCGCGGCGCTGCTGCGGCTGCTGAACGACCAGGATTTGCGCGCCGAACTGCGCGAGCGCGGATTGCGCCAGGCTCAGCGCTTTTCGTGGCGCGAAACCGCCGAGCGCACGCTGGGCGCCTACCGCGACGCCGTGATGCCAAGCGCCAAGTAAAGGAAACAAGCCATGGAAACTGAACAGCTCCTGGTTCCCGAAATTTCGTGCAATCACTGCGTGCGCGCCATCAGCGAGGCGGTGAACGCCCTGCCCGGCGTGCAGCTCGTCACTGTCGATCTGGCGGGCAAAACCGTGCGCGTCGCGCACGACCGCCGCACCGACCTGGCGGCGATTATGCACGCGATCAACGAGGCTGGCTACGAAGAAATTGCTGTGCTGACGTAGTGCGCGAACGACCAAAGACCAACGACAAAGGACGAACGCGCGCAATGCCGTTCGTCCTTTTTTTACAGGAGCATAGAATAGGAACGTTTACCACCAAGACACCAAGGCACCAAGGCTTTTATAAAACAATAGCATCTTGGTGTCTTGGTGTCTTGGTGGTGAAGAATCGCAATCAGTACAGCTTGATCTTATGCCCGGCGCGCTTCAGCAGCTCGCTCGCGATCACATGGCGCTGGATCTCGTTGGTGCCTTCGAAAATGCGCGTCACGCGCGCATCGCGGTACATGCGCTCCAGCGGCAGCTCGCGCGAGAAGCCCATGCCGCCGTGGATCTGGATCGCCTCGTCAATAATCTGCGAGGCCGCCTCGGTGCAAAACAGCTTGACCATGCTCGACTCAAGCGTGGCGTTTTCGCCGCGATCGACCTTCTTCGCGCAGTCGTAGACCATCTGCTCCATCGCGTAAATTTTCACCGCCATGTCGGCCAGCTTGAACTGAATCGCCTGGAAATCCGCGATGGCGCGGCCAAACTGCTGGCGCTCGATCGCGTACTTCACCGACAGCTCGTAGGCTTCTTTGGCTGCGCCCAGGCTGGAAGCGCCCAGCCCGCAGCGCCCGATGTCGAGCGTTTGCATGGCGGTGGCAAAGCCCGCGCCCACCTGCCCGAGCACATTTTCCTGCGGCACACGGCAATCTTCGAAGAAGAGCGAGGCGGTGTGCGAGGCGCGCAGGCCCATCTTCGGCTCGACCTTGCCGACTTTGAAGCCGGGGAAGTCTTTTTCGACAATAAATGCCGTCACACCGCCGCGCGCGCCCAGGCCGCGGTCGTTGGCGGCAAACACCACCAGCACATCCGCAAACGAGCCATTGGTGATCCACATCTTCGAGCCGTTCAGCACCCAGCTGTCGCCGTCGCGGGTGGCGGTGGTGCGAATGTGCGCGGCGTCCGAGCCGGCGTTTGGCTCGGTGAGCGCCCACGCGCCGAGTTTCTTGCCCTCGCAGAGCTGGCGCAGGTAGCGGTCTTTCTGGGCGTCGGTGCCGCTCAGGTAGATCGACATGGCGCAGAGCTGGGCGTGCGCGCCAATAATCGTCGCGGTGGAGGCGCACTTGCGCTGGATCTCTTCCATCAGCACGCAGTAGCCGATCACGCCCGAGTCGGCGCCGCCATACTGCTCGGGGAAGGGCACGCCCAGCAGGCCCAGGTCGCCAGCCTTGCGCAGCACCTCGAAGGGCACGCGCTCTTCTTCGTCGATCGCGCGGGCGATCGGGGCGATTTCTTTGTTGGCAAACTCGCGCACCGCCTGGCGCAGCATCTGGATGTCTTCGGGAAGCTCGTACTCCATTGTCGGGTTCCTTTCGTGGCAGCCAGCGCGGGCGCCGGCAGGTATTCGCTGTGGGTACCCGATTATAGCAGCGCAACGCGCCCGCCGTCAACGTGACGCACTGCGGCATTAGGCTATATCAACGTTGGAAGGGAAACGAGATCCATCCACAGATGACGCAGATTGCGCAGATTATTGATCTCAAATCTGTGTAATCTGCGTCATCTGTAGATGAATTTTGGCCTTTTGACATAGCTTTGGCGCGGCCTTGCAAGGTTGCTTTGGCAACACAATCGTCGTTCGCCGTTCGCCTACTGCACCTGCGAGCGCATGGCCTCCAGCACGTCGATGATGTCGTGCACAACCTGCGGGAACTCGACGCCGTCCATCGCGGTGACAGTTTTGTTCTGCGCTGGCGCCTGAATCTCATAGATAAAGGCATCGGCAACCGCGCCCGGCATGCTTTGTGGCACCACCGCGAAATCCATGCTGTTCAGCAGGTCGTTCAGCTTGCGGAGCTGATCGGCGGTGGCCTGCCCGCTGCTTTGCGCGCCTGTACGATCTTTCAGCGTGAAGGTGCCATCGGCGTTGACTGTGAGGGTATCATCAAGACCGATGATGCCGCCAGATTTGTGGTAGACCACCAGCGGCGCGCCAGCCCCGGCCGTGGGTGCAGGTGCCGGGGCGGCGGTTGCGCCCGGCGTACTTGGCGCAGGAACACTCGTGCTGGCGGGCTGCGGCGCGTTGGTGCCTAGCGTGCCCCCACATGCGCCCAGCATCAGCACCGCCACGGCGGCCAGAAAATAACGAAGCATATGCATAGCGGCGATCCTTATTTTTCCCAAAACTTTGGCGTTCTCACGGCGCACAGCGCGCCCACACCTATGACGCCTGGGCAGCAGGGGACGTTCCCGGCGCGGCCAAAATGGGTATAATACAGCTTGCTCGCCGCCAGCACAGGGGGAACCATGCGCATTCTGACGATTGATATTGGCACCGGCACGCAGGATATTCTCTTGTTCGACAGCGACGGCCCGGTGGAAAATGGCGCGCAACTGGTGATGCCCGCGCCAACGCAGATTGTTGCGCAGGCCGTGCGCGCCGCCACCGCCGAGCGCGCGCCAATCGCGCTCGATGGCGTGATTATGGGCGGCGGGCCGTGCCACTGGGCGGTGGAAGACCACCTGCGCGCCGGTCTGCCGGTGTATGCCACTGCTGGCGCGGCCGCGACCTTCAACGACGACCTCGAGTGGGTTGCGCGCGACATGGGCGTGCAGCTGCTCTCGGATGACGAGCTGGCCGCGCTGGGCAGCGAAGTGCGCCGCATTCGCATGGCCGACCTCGACCTGAACGCGATCAACACCGCGCTGGCGGCGTTTGGCGTCGCGCCCGACTACGACGGCATCGCCGTGGCGGTGTTCGACCACGGCAACGCGCCGCCCGACATCAGCGACCGCGTGTTCCGCTTCGATTACCTGGCCGAGCGCTTTTCGACCGGGCGCGGCCTGCTGGCGCTGGGCTTCCCGCGCGCCAACGTGCCCACATCCATGACGCGCCTGCGCGCCGTGGCCGATTCTATCCCGGCGGGACTGAGCGCGGTGCTGATGGATACTGCGCCAGCGGCGGTGCTGGGCGCGCTCGACGACCCACGCGTAGCCGAGCAGCCCGACCTGCTGGTGGCGAATGTCGGCAACTTCCACTGCCTGGCGTTTCATCTCGTCGATGGCGCGATTGCCGGCTGCTTCGAGCACCACACCGGCGAGCTCAAGCCCGGCCAGCTCGAAACGCTGCTTACGCGCCTGGGCAGCGGCGCAATCACCAACCGCGAAGTGTTCGAGAGCATGGGCCATGGCGCGCTGGTACTGCGTGCAACGCCCGAGGCGCAGCCGTTTCTGGCCGTTACCGGGCCGCGGCGCGCGGCGCTACGCGGCTCGGCGCTCGGGCCATACTTCGCGGTGCCGCACGGCGACATGATGCTGGCCGGCTGCTATGGGCTGCTGCGCGCCTACGCGGCCAACGTGCCTGCCTCGGCCGACGCGATTACGGCGGCGCTGGCGGGGTAATGCCTGACTGGTTCTGCGGTTCCCTGGTTATAGAACCGCAGAACCACAAAACCGCAGAACCGAAAGACTTCCGCGCAGATACACAAACGTTAATGCCCGTTCGCCTCGGAGCTGTGGCCGGGGAACAGGCTCGCCGTCGGGTCGACATACGCTTTGGCGCTGTTCACCGCAATCGCGGCCTGCCCGAAGTTCACCGCAATCAGGTCGAGCTTGGCTGGCGCGCCGGCAATATCGCCCGCCGCGAACACGCCGGGCAAATTGGTTTCGAAATGCGGGCCGACCTTGATTGCGCGGCCTTTGCCTTCCATCTCCAGGCCCCAGTTTTTGATCGGGCCGCTGTTGGCCTTGAAGCCAAGAAACACCAGCACGCTATCGATCGGCAGCGTTTGCTCGGCCTTGGTGCGGTTGTCGAAGATCGTCGCGGCGGTGAGGTGGCCATTACCGTGCAGCTCTTTCAGCTCGTGGAAGGTACGAATATCGACGGTTGAGTCGCGCAATTCTGCCACGCTCTGCTCGTGCGCGCGGAACTGGTCGCGCCGGTGGATGAGCGTCACATGGCGCGCTTCGTCCTTCAGGTTCAGCGCCCAGTCAACCGCGCTATCTCCGCCGCCCACAATCAGCACGTTCTGCTGCTGAAAGGCGCGCTTGGCCTTCACGAAATAGTACACGCCGTGCTCCTCGAAGCGCTCGGCATCCACGTTTGGCAGGCGGTTGGGCGCAAACGCGCCAACGCCCGCGCTGATCAGCACCGAGCGCGTGCGGTAAAAGCCCTTGTTGGTTTTGAGAATAATTTTGCGCTCGCCCAGCACCCGCAGGTCGAGCACCTGCTCGCCCAGGCGCACATGCGGCTCGAAGCGGCGCGCCTGCTCGACCAGCTGGCCCACCAGGTCGCGGCCCAAAATTTTAGGGAAACCCGGCACGTCGTAGATGTATTTTTCGGGGTAGAGCGCCGCGACCTGGCCGCCGACCTGGGGCAGCGCGTCGAGCACCAGGGTTTTCATGCCGCGCATACCGGCATAAAACGCGCCGAACAGGCCGCTTGGCCCCGCGCCGATGATCGCAATATCGTAGCTGTTGTCTGGTTCGGAAGCTAGACCGCTCATGCCACCACTCCTCTGGCGCTAACTGCGCCTCGCGTATGTGCCAGGCCATAGTGCCGGCAAACACACAGTAACATGACAGAGCGTAACAGTTCCAGAGGAATAGGTTCGGCCAATGCTCAACGTACCGGAAGGCGGAGCGAGCGCGCGCAAACGCTTCCTGTTGCTCGATATGCCCCGCCGAAGGCAGGTAGTATGGCAGGCTGGGCGTGCCACGTTCCGTTCCGCCCGTGCCGCGCTGCTGGCACATTTCGCAGTTGACACTGGCACGCATTCCTCGTAGTATGAAACCCTCCTCTTTGCATTTTGCACATCGCCACCTAACGAGAGGAACACAGCTATGGTACAGCATCACCGCCAGCGTGTGATCTTCTGGCTGCTGGTGTTTCTTTTCGGCGCGCTGCCACTCAGCGTCGCTCAGGCGCAGGCCGGCCTGCGCGCCCAGCCCGCCACCATTATTGCGCGCCGCGAAGCGGGCTGGGACGCGCGCACGCCCGTGAAACCGCAGGCGCGCGGCCTGATCAGCGTGATCGTCAAGCTCGACGACGCGCCGCTGGCCGCGTATAGCGGCAGCATCGCCGGGCTGGCCGCCACTGCGCCCGCGCAAACCGGCGCGCGCCGGCTCGATGCCACCAGCGCGGCCAGCCGCAACTATCTAGCCTACCTCGAACGGCAGCAGAACGACTTTGTGGCGCGCGCGCAGGCCGCCATTCCCCAGGCGCGGCTGGCCGCGCGCTATCGCGTGGTGCTGGGCGGCGTGGCAATGATCATTCCAGCCGGGGCAATTGCGCAGCTTGCCGCGCTGCCGGGCGCGCGCTGGGTGCAGCCCGACACCCTGCACCAGGCCGACACCGACCGCAGCCCGCAGTTCATTGGCGCGGATGTGATCTGGCGCGCGCTGGCCGCCAACCCGCAGCTGGGCGACGGCGGCCAAGGCGTGATCGTGGGCGTGATCGACACCGGCATCTGGCCCGAGCATCCCTCCTTCGCCGACGACGGCAGCTACCCGCCGCCGCCAGCGCGCTGGCATGGCACCTGCCAACCGCCCGGCGATGCGTCGGCGCGCATTTCGTGCAACCACAAGCTCATTGGCGCGCGCGAACACCTGGATCTTTACAAATTCTTTTTTGGCCTCAACCCTACCGAGTTCGATTCGGCGCGTGATAATGAGGGCCACGGCACGCATACCGCCAGCACCGCCGCCGGAAATGCCGGGGTGGTCGCCACGGTGCTCGGGCAGCAGCGCGGGGTGGTTTCGGGAATTGCGCCGCGCGCCTCGATTGCCGCCTACAAAGCGCTGGGCAACAGCGGCGGCCTGACATCCGACCTGGTCAGCGCAATCGATCAGGCCGTGGCCGATGGCGTCGATATCATCAACTACTCGATTGGCAGCACGTTTCTCACCGACCCTTATCAATCGCCCGATTCGCTGGCCTTTCTCGATGCCTATCGCGCGGGCGTGTTTGTGGCCGCCTCGGCTGGCAACAATGGCCCGGCCGCCAGCACACTCGACAGCCCGGCCAACGCCCCGTGGGTGATGACCGTGGCCGCCAGCACCACCGACGAGCGTTTCGTTGGCAAGCTGACGGTGCGTGCGGGCGGGCAAACGCTCACGCTCAGCGGCGCGTCGATCACGGGTGGCATCCTGAACCGCCCGCTGGTGTATGCAGCCGCTCTGGGCGTGCCACTCTGCGATGGCCCGCTCCCGGCCGCAGCGCGTGGCGCGATCGTGCTGTGCCAGCGCGGCGTGAATCCGCGTGTGGAAAAAGGCAGCAATGTCCGCATCAGCGGCGGCGTCGGCATGATCCTCTATAACCCCGAGCCTGCCGACGTCGTGAGCGACAACCACTGGCTGCCCGCCGTGCATATCGACACGCCCGCCGCCAATCAGCTGCTCGCTTTCCTTGCCGCGCACACATCTCAGCCCGTCACCGCCGACATCAGTGGCGGCAAGGCGGTGCTCGACTCGCAAAGCGCCGACCAGATCGCGGCATTCAGTTCGCGCGGCCCGCTGCCCACCGAGCAACTCGGCATCAGCAAGCCCGATATTGCCGCGCCCGGCGTGCAGATCCTCGCCGGCCAAACGCCCCAGCCGAACACCCCCGGCGCAGGGCCGCCCGGCCAGTTCTTTCAGGCAATTGCTGGCACCTCCATGGCCGCGCCGCACGTTGCCGGCGCGGGCGCGCTGCTCCGGGCGCTGCACCCCGACTGGACGCCCGGCCAAATCAAGTCGGCGCTGATGACCACCGCGCGCACTGGCGTGCTGAAAGAAGATGGTCGCACGCTCGCAACGCCCTACGACACTGGCGCGGGCCGACTCGATCTGCGCAATGCTGGCGACCCGGGCCTGACCATCGACGCGCCCGCCAGCGCCTTCACTAGCCTGGCCGCGCATCTCTATGCGGTGAATTACCCCAGCATCTCGCTGCCGATCATGCCCGGCCGCCAGAGCGTGGCCCGCACCGTGCGCAGCGTGATCGATCAGCCGGCCCTGTGGTCGCTCAGCAGCAGCGCGCCGCCCGGCGCGCGCATTCGCGTTGAGCCAGCCACGCTTGCGCTTGCGGCACGCGGCACTGCTACCTTCACCGTCACTGTCGATGCAGTCAGCCAGCCGCCCGGCGCGTACCACGGCAGCGTGCTGCTTCGCAGTGGCGCGCGCTCGCTGCACCTACCCGTCAGCTGGGTGCGCGCCGCGCCGAATGTCGTGCTGGCTCAGCAGTGCGCGCCCACAGCCTTCGCGGCGGGGAGCGACACAAGCTGCACCATCTCCGCCACCAACAACAGCACTGCGAACGCGAATATCCAGCTGCAAAGCACGGTGCCTGCCGGCCTCACGCTCCGCCCCGGCACCCTCAGCGGCGCGAGCTATGATCCTGGCACGCGCCAGATTCGCTACACCGGCACATTGCCCGCCTACCGCCCGGCTTCCTTCACGATTGCGCCCGACCCGGCTGGGCTGCCGTTTGGCTTTGTGCCGCTCGCAACGCTTGGCGTCAAGCCCAGCCCGTGCGGCAACGTCTGCGACGAAGTGGCGCTCACCTATAAAACTGCGCAGTTTTCCTTCAACGGCGCAAACTACACAAGTGTTACAATGGTCAGCAACGGCTACCTGATCCTGGGCGACAGGGTGGTTGTCGCACCCGATAATGAGGAATTTCCCAGCACCACCACGCCCAACAATGTCGTCGCGCCCTACTGGACCGACCTCGACATGCGCGGCACATTGGCAAGCGATCCGGGCGGTGGCGCATGGTCGGCCGCCAACGTCACATCCACGAATGGCTCGACAACATGGTTTGTGGCCGAGTGGAAGGATGTGCCGCGCTTCGGCCGCGACCCGGCTGTTTCACACCATAGCTTTCAAGTCTGGATCGAACTCGGCGGCGAGCGCATTCACATAGCATATGGGCCGAACACCGCTGCCGAAGACCGCCTAACCGTGGGCGCAGAAAATGCCGACGGCACAATTGGCGCAAATTATTATGTCGACACAGTCGAGGGCGACGGCGCGCGCGGCACTGGCACGCTCCCCGTAGCCGGCACCATTCTCAGCATCACGCCAGCTACCGCGCAGCGCAGCCCGCACACCATCACCTTCGTGCTGCGCGGCGACACACCCGGCAGCTACCGGCTCAGCACCGAGCTGCGCGCCAACAGCTTCGACGGCACCAACATTGCCACGCAGCCACTGACAGTAAGCGCTCCCTAGTGCGCGTGAACGCGCAGGGGTTAGGGGTTGGGGGTTAGGGATTGGGGATTGCGATGCGCAACAAGACCTTTCACTGCCCTACAGCGAATTTCAGATCAATTGAATCCAAAACGCCGAAATTGGTCTTGTACTCCGTGTTCTCTGTGGGCTCTGTGGCTCAACTCATATACAATCTATTTTTGGAAATCCGTTGCTGGCTATGATCGAAGGCGAATAGCAAACGACCGAGTTCAATGCGATCCTTCGTCCCTGGTCGCAGCAAAAGGAAGGCGCACCATGCCGACGATCATTCGGCCGATCCAGGCAGGCGACTACGTTCCTGCGGTGGCGCTCGCCAATGCGCTCGAACCTGAGCGCGCCGCGCTTGCCGCCAGCTGGCAATCTGCCGACGCCCGCGCCGACGATAGGGGCCGCACGGTGCGCTATGTCGCGCTGGCCGGCGACCCGCCCGAGGTGCGCGGCTATGGCTCGTTCTGGCGCGTGCGGAAGGAGCAGTACCGCCTGGAACTGATGGTGCACCCCGCGTGGCGGCGGCAGGGCCTGGGCGGGCGCCTGCTGCGCCAAATGCTCGACGACCTGGCCCTGCGCGGCGCAAGCTCAGTCCAGGCGCGCACCGACGAAGAAAATCTCGAAGCGCAAACCTTCCTGTGGCGCAGCGGCTTTGTCGAAACGCAGCGGATGTATCGCATGCGCCTCGACCTCGCCACGCCCACGCCCGAGCATTGGCGCGCAATCGAAGCGCAGCTTGCCAGCCAGGGCATCACCATCAGCACCCTCGCCTACGAGCGCGCCCACGACCCCAATGCCCTGCGCAAGCTCTACGATCTCCACACCGCCGCGCTCGACGACTGGCCTAACGCCGATCCCGGCCCAGCCATCCCGCCCAGCTTCGAAGAATATGCCCGCCGCTTCTATCAATCTGCAATCATTGCCGAGGGCTTTTTCATTGCCCGGCAGGGCGGGGTATATGTGGGATACAGCGGGCTGGCGCACACCACCAGCGCGCCGCAGCAGCTCCAAACGGTTGGCACGGCGGTGCGCCCGGCCCTGCGGCGGCGCGGCATTGCCACTGCGCTCAAGCTGCGCGCCCTCGATTTCGCCCGCCAGCGCGGCTACATTTCTTTGGTAACGCACACCGCCAGCCCCACGCTGCTCGCGCTCAATTTGCGGCTGGGCTTTCGCCGCGAGCGCGCCGAAGTGCGGCTGGTCCTTACGCTTTCTTCTTAAACACAAAACAGCACGGCCAAGCATAATGCCCAGCCGCGCCACACAAAGGCTTCAGAAAGCCAAAACTTACTAGCTCCCAGCTCCCGACTCCTGAATCCCGTCCTCGCTCGACTGACGGGTGCGCAGCGCCACCGCCCGCAGCCGCCCAAACTGCTGCGCCAGCCGCAAGCGCCGCCCCCACAGCAGCGTCAACAGCGGCGGCAAGTAGATCAGCAGCGAAGCCAGCGCATTCCACTCGGCGCTATCGCCCGGCCAGCCCAGCACCGGCAGCAGAAACACGCCCGCCAGGTAGCTCAGCATTGCCGTTGCGCAAAACACCGCCACCACGCGCGCCGCCGCAAAACGCCACGGCTGAATCGCCAGCAGTGCCAGCCCCCACAGAATGTACCAGGGCTGGAACCAGGTGTTGCACAGGAACAAGAACCACAGCAGCAGCCACAGCGCGTGGCGCGCCAGCTCGTCGGGCGCTTCCCAGGCCCGCCACGCCGCCCACAGCACGCCCGCCACCAGCAAGCCCAGCCCCAGGCCAACCGTCAGTGGCTGCACCACATCCGTCGGCACAACCAGCGCGAGCAGGTTGGGCGCGCCCAGCGCCGCCGGCACGCCGGGCAGCTTCAGGGGTGCTTGCAGCACCGCCAGCCACGAACTGGTGAACAGAGTCCCGCGGTCGCTGAAGTTGCGCAGCGTGGCCGGCCCAACCCAGAAGAACGAGTAGGCCACTGCCACCAGCGCCGCGCAGGCCAGCCCACCCACCGCAACCAGCCGCAGCCGGGCGCGCGCATTCGGCTGGCGGCGCAGCGCCGCGCTCAGCAGCAATGGCCCCACCAGCAACGCCAGGTACTTCACCAGCCCGCCCAGCGTCAGCACCAGAAACGAGATCAGCCAGGGTAGCAAGAAATGCCGTCTCGGCTGTGCCGGCGAATCTGCGCTGGCCGCGCGCGGCAGCAGCACGCCCACCGCCAGCACAATCAGGCCCGCCATCCATGCGTCGTTATGCCCCGCCGCCACCGATTCCCACAGCGCCAGCGGGTTCCACAGCCACAGAAACAGGCCCAGCCAGCGGTAGCCCGGTGCGGTGCGCCGCAGCACCAGCCAGATCGCCGCGCCGCAAAACACAAAGCCCAGCACGCCCAGCAGCTTGAACGCGATCACCAGCCGCCACAGTTCGGCGTCGCGCGCGCCGATCACAATAATTTCGCCGGCAACCTCGGGGGCCAGGTTCAGGCCCGGCGCGCCGGGGCGCTCGCCCGCCAGCCATGCCGTGGCGCGGCTGAACACCTCCCACACCGGCCCATACGCCGTCACTGCGCGCCGCCACGCCGTAAACCAGAACAGCGGGTCGCTCTTGAAGTCGCTCGGCACCTGCACAAACGGGTTCGCGCCATAGCGCACCGCCATACGCCCGCGAAACAGGTAGTCGTACAGATCGAGCGAGGTGGTGGGGTAGACAAACAGCAGCAGGGCGATACATACGAGCGGGAAGCCGAGCAGCGCAATCAGCACGCTGCGCCTGCGCTGTTCATGCCCGCTTTCGGCCAGCGCCAGCGCGCCCGCGCCATAGGCCAGAAACAGCGCCAGCACGCCCACCGCCAGCGAAAGACCGATCCAGCCGTTCGAGTTCGTCAGCTTGGCGAGGTTTTGAATTGGCTCGGCGTAGATCGCCAGCAGCGGGAAGCGCAGAAGCGCGCCCAGGTAGCACGCCACCATCGCCAGACCGGCCAGCCAGAGTGCAGCCGCCGGCGAGCCGCGCAACGAAAGGTGCGTAGCCGCAGTACGGGCCGTGGTACGAGGTTTGTTCTGCATCACCAGAGCGTCAGCTGTTCAGCAATCGGTGCGCGCCGCGCATAGTGGCGTGCGCGCGTCAGGGGGTCGCGCCCAAAATAGCGCCCATTCAGCGTCACAAAATCCTGCGCGCGCGAGGCCGCGCCGCCCAGGCCCTTGAGCTGCTCGGGCTCGCGGAAGCGGTTCAGCTTGCGCAGCCGCAGAATGCGCTTGATGCTGATCGGCCCGAGGCCCGGCACGCGCAGCAGCATTTCCTGGTCGGCCGTGTTCAGCTCAACCGGGAATTGCTCGGGATGTTCCAGCGCCCACGCCAGCTTCGGGTCGATATGCAGCGGCAGGTCGCCGGCCGGGTCGTAGGGCAGCTCGGCAGTGTTGAAGCCATAGTTCCGCAGCAGCCAGTCGGCTTCTTTCAGGCGCTGCTCGCGCACAAACGGCGTGGGCAGCTCGCCTTCCAGCGGCGTGCCTGCCGCCGGCCGAAACGCGCCGAAATACACGCGCCGCATATCCAGCTCGCGGTACAGCCAGCTTGTCGTCAGCAGCAGCTCGCGGTCGCTCTCGCCCGACGCGCCCACCACAAACTGCGTCGCCAGCCCGCTCTTGATCATCCCGGCGCGCTGCCAGTCGCGCGCCCACACCAGCCGCGTAATCAGGTCGTCGTCCCAGCGCCGCTCGGGCGAAATGCGCTGCAAGCGCGCCTGCGAAGGCGCTTCGAGGTTCAGGCTCACCCGGTCGGCCAGGCGCGCAGCCCGCTCCACCTCCGAGATCGACGCGCCGGGCAGCAGCTTAACATGCACATAGCCAGCATACGCGTGGCGCGTACGCAGCAGCTCCACGCCATCGAGCATTCTGCTGGTCGCGGCGTGCGCGTCGCGCTCCACCCCGGTCGAGAGAAACAAGCCCTGCACCGCGCCCCGCTCGGCGCGCGGCAGAAACACCTGCGCCAGCTCCTCGGGCGACATCGACGCGCGCGGCATGTCGTTGCCCGAGCGCAAAGGGCAGTACGCGCAGTTCCATTCGCACTTGCTGCTCATCAGCAAGCGGAAAACCGGCCGCGCCTTGCCATCCGGGCCGTTGTCGGACGTAACGCCACTATCGTTCCAAACCGGCTTTTTGGGGGCATAGCGCCGCCCGCCCTGGCTGAATGTGTCACAGGCATCAAAGCGCGCCGCCGGGGAAAGTATTTCGAGTTTCTGATCGAGGTCCATGCCGCTCGCAAGCCGTCGCCAAACGAATCGCCTGCGGCATTATAACACCCCGCCGCCGGTTCGCACAGGCGTTTCACTCCACGCGCTCAAATGCAGAAAAGGCACATCGCGCGTGCTGCTGCGAGTGCCTTTTCCGATAGCCAAAACAATTCTAAAATCTGCGAAATCTGTGGATGGGTATTCTACTTCGCGCGACGCACCGCAAAAATCGTCGCGCCGTCGCGCTCGTACACCTTATCAAAGCCCGCGCTGGCCGGGAAAGCCGCCGCGCTCAGCGGCCCACCGTGCGTCCCCAGAAACACATATGTGATCCGCTCGCGGTCGATCAGCGCGTAGAGTTCCTGCTCATCCCCCGCCTTGAAGCGACTCACCACGGCATTGCGTGCGCGCGCCGCATTGGCAAACGCGGGCGGCGCATAGTCGTAAATTACCGGCGGCGCGCTCACCCAGCGCCCGGCCAGCGGCAGCAGCCACCAGCCCGCATCGCTGCCGCGCCCGGTGCGCAGCCAGCCAGCAGTGTTCACCAGAAAGCGTGCATCGGCAGGCGTGTTCGCGGCCGCCCACTCCAGCGCCGCCACGTCGCCCGCGCCCACCAGCACCGTGCTTGGGTTCACCACGTCGCGCAGGTTCCAGCCGCCCCAGGTCGCCACGCCCGCCACCAGCAGCACCGCCAGCCCTCGCGCCCACGCGCGGCGCGGCGCGGCCAGCGCGTCCCACGCCCAAGCTGCTGCGCCGCCAATCAGCACACCCATCGGCAGAAACAGGCTGATCACCACCGACTCGTTCGTCAGCAGCGAAAGGTAGGGCAGGCGCAGCAGCCTGGAGTTCGCCAGCACCAACAACAACCCGAGCAGCATCAGCAGCCAGCGCCGTCGCAGCGCCGCCCAGAGTCCCAGCGCGCCGCCCGCCACTGGCAGCACATACAATGCCAGCCAGGGGTTCGCGCTTGCCACCAGCGCCGCCACCCAGCCAATCTGCTCAAGCGCGGCGCGCTGGTGCCGCCGAATTCCCCACAGCGCCGCCGCGAGCGCCCCGGCAATCAGCCAGCGGTTCTGCCCTGCCCACACGAGGTTCATGTCCAGCGCGTTAAACGTGCCCCCGCCCACCAGCGGCAGCGCCGAGCCTTCGGGCGCCGACACCAGCTTTTGGCGCGCCAGCACCAGCATCCACGGCAGCGCCATTCCCAGCGCCAGCACGGCCGCCGCAGCCGCCGCTAGCACGCCTGCGCGCAGTTCAATTTTTTCTGCCCGCAGCAGCCAGAGCGCGCCACTCACCGCCATAAACATGAGGGTAAACAGCAGCACAATGAAGTGGATTAGACTCAGCCCAGCCAGCAGAATCGCCAGTGTCGCTACCAGCCGCCGTGAGGGTTTGCGCAGCAGCTCCAGCCAGCACGTCGCAATCGGTGCCACCAGCAGCAGGCCAGTAAGTTGTGTATAACGGCCCCAGCTTACGTAATAGGCTGGCATGATCGAAACCAGCCCAACTATAATCGCCGCAACTACGCCGGCCGCTGGTCGCCGCCACAGGTAGGCCGCAAAGCTCGCCGCCGCCAGCGCCTGAAGCACATTCAGCGCCTGCCCGCTCCACAGCATCGCCACCGGCAGTTCCGCCTGCGCAAGCCGCATCAGCGTCGCGACAAACACATGGTAGCCCCAGTGGTAGGGTAGTTCCACAATCGGCAGGTAGGGCCGCAAGTCGAGCGGCGCAAGCCCGCGCTCCGCCGCCACACGAATGAGCAGGGCGTGGTGCACTGGATCAACCCAGTTTGGCAGCGCCAGGTCGCGCACTTCATACACGCGCGTCCACGCGGTAAACACGAGCACCGCCACGAGCGCCAGCCACCACCCACCGATATGCGCGCGTGCCTCGGCGCGGCCTGCATTGCCCCACCACAAGCGGGCGATGCATCCCAGAGCGCATGCTATTGCCAGCAGCACCAGCACAGGCAGGGTTAATGCAAGGCCAAACGCGGTCGCCCATTCATACAGCAGAGCAATAACACTGAGGCTGAGGCCGACCCAGATTGGTGGCAGAAGAAACGGTGTGGGCCGAGGAAAAGGCCGCAGAAGTCGTTCAAGCAGGTAGCCGGGGCCAAGCAGAAGAAACGGCAGCAACACAAGCAGATGCCCGGCTGGGCCAGCCAGCCAGGCAACTCCTGTACAGCAGAGGATTGTCGCAATCAGCCGGCGCCGCGCCGGCAGCCACGGTGGCGCCTTAACGTCGATCGTCGACGTAGCGATAGACCTGTTTGCTCTCTTGCGCCTGATCATCGGTGAGATCCGGGCGCTGCTGCTCCTTTGCTTTCGCATCGGCCAGCAGGCGTTCGAGGAATCCAGAAGAGTTCACTGCCGGGGCTGGAGCCGGCTCAGGGGCTTTCGGCAGTGTCGCCGGGAGCACAATCGCCGGTGGTTTCGCTGCGGGCGAACGTTTAACTCCCACCAGGCCCTGTTCTATCAAGGTCACAAGCGCGAGGCAAGTATCGAGCAAAACCAAATTCAGATGCGCGGAAATTTCTTCCACCGTTCGCTGGCCATCGATTACTGATAGCACTGGCCAGGTCGTTTCATTGATATGAACCTGGCTCTGCGCAACATTTCCCAGCAAGTACGGAATTTGGCCAACATCAGGAATGACCTGGCGCACTTTCTGCCACAGCCGCGCCAGTTCCTCGGCGTGCTCGATCATCTCCAGTGGATCCATCCACAATGTTGTGTCGGTGCTCACGTCGCCGGCTGCGAACCGAAAGCGCGCGTTTTTCTGCTCGAACATCGCGCCAACCGCGTTGATGCCGGTGTGTTCGCCCGCCACCGCATGATAGGGCCGGCCATCGCGGAAATACAGCCGCCCGATGCCGCCATCGACCTGGACCTGTAGCGCTCCGGTCACCGAGCTATATACCACCATCTCAATAAGTTCGCGAAGTGGAAATGTATCAAGCGTGCCTTCAAGTTGCACTGGCTGCGCTCCTTTATTGGTAGTGTCGGTATCGTATCATAGGTGCCATACCATAGCAATACTATTTTTCACGCCTCAAACAGAGACTCGTCTCATTACTAAGCATGCGAGAGGTAGTGCGAAATTTCCCTTCAGAAAGCGGTATTCTTTCTTGTCTCTCGTTGCATTGACGCTTGACCACGCCTGTGCCCGGTGTTACACTGCGCCCGCGCGCGGCAACGCTGCTCGCGCGCACGCCGAACTATGACAAAATTGCTATGCAATCCAGGCCGATTACTAGCAATAGTAGTATAGTTCGCTTCCTGCACAATGTTGAGTAAGGATACACACATGCTTGTTGTGATGAATGCCAGCGCAACGCCCGAGCAGATCGAGCAGGTCTGTCGCGCGATTACCGAACTTGGGTACACCGCCAACCCCATGCCCGGGCCCACACGCACAGCCATTGGCATCACCGGCAATCGCGGCCCAATCGCCGACGGCGACCGCATCGAGCGCTTGCCCGGCGTGCGCGAGCTAATCCGCGTCACTGCACCCTATAAACTGGTGTCGCGCGAGTTCCACGAGGCCGACACCGTTGTACGCCTGGGCACCGAGCTTGGCGCAGCCCAGCCCGCCGAGATTGGCGGCGCAGCGGTTGCCGTGATCGCCGGGCCGTGCACCGTCGAAGGGCGCGACCAGGTGTTGGCAGTCGCGCAAGCCGTCAAAGACGCGGGCGCGGTGATGCTGCGCGGCGGCGCGTACAAACCACGCACGTCGCCCTACGCCTTCCAGGGGCTTGGCATCGAGGGCTTGCGCTTGCTGGCCGAGGCGCGCGAGGTCACAGGACTGCCAGTCGTCACCGAGATCATGGACGTTGAAACGCTGCCAATGGTGCTTTCCTGCGCCGATATGCTCCAGGTTGGCGCGCGCAATATGCAAAATTATCCCTTGCTGCGCGCCGTTGGCCGCAGTGGCCGGCCTGTGCTGCTCAAGCGCGGCTTCGCTGCCACGGTTACCGATTTGCTGCTGGCCGCCGAGTATATTCTCTCGGAAGGCAATCCCAATGTTGTTCTGTGCGAGCGCGGCATCCGCACATTCGACGACAGCGCCCGCTTCACGCTCGATCTCCACGCTGTTCCGCTGATCAAGCAACTTTCGCATCTGCCAGTAATCGTTGATCCATCGCACGCCAGCGGCCGCGCCGACCGGGTTGTGCCGCTTGCACGGGCGGGTGTCGCTGCCGGCGCGGATGGCCTGATTGTCGAAGTGCACCATGCACCCGCATTCGCCACCTGCGACGGCGAACAGGCACTCACCCCGCCCAGCTTTGCCGCCATGATGCAGCAGGTCGAGCGCATTGCTGCCGCGCTCGATCGCCCCATGGCCCAGCCCCTCACTTCAACATTTGCCGCATAAAGGCGTTGTTTGAGTAGAAAGATGTGAGAATGAGCGATCTCAAAAGCCAGTTTGAAGCCGCCGCCACCGCAATTCAGGCGCTGCCCAAACGCCCGGACAACACCACCCTGCTCGAAATTTACGCCCTCTACAAGCAGGCCACTGCGGGCAACGCAACAGGCAAGCGGCCTGGCATGTTTGACCCTGTCGGCCAAGCTAAGTACGATGCCTGGGATAAACTCAAAGGCACCAGTGCCGAGGAGGCAATGCGACGCTATGTCGCACTCGCCGCGCGCCTAAAAGGTGCCAACGGCGGTTGACGAATTGATGCCATCGGCGTATAGTACGTGGAACATATCGCCATCTCATGTGGAGCCATGCAACCGCAGCTGCGCTACATAAATCTATCGAAAACACTGGCAGTCGTTGCTGCTGCCCTCTGCGCCCCAGCGCGCGGGGGGCTTTTTGTTACCGACGGCCGTGTAACACAACTGTGTGATACTTCTGCATTATCAAAACCTTCGTAAAGGAGAGATCATGTCAATCGATTGGGACGACAAATACGCGCGCGATGGGCTGACATTCGATGACGTGCTGCTCGTGCCAGCGGAGTCGCATGTGCTGCCCTCGCGCGCCGATGTCGGCACGCTGCTCACACGCAATATTCGCATGAATATTCCTATCACCAGTTCGGCTATGGATACCGTCACCGAACATCGGCTCGCCATCGCGCTGGCCCGCGAAGGCGGAATTGGCTTTATTCACAAAAACGTTTCGATCGACGAGCAGGCCGAAATGGTGCGCAAAGTCAAGCGTTCCGAAAGCGGCATGATCACCGACCCAATCACCATGGGGCCAGACAAAACCGTTGGCGATGCTCTCGATCTCATGGCCGAGTATCGCATTTCGGGTATTCCCATCACCAACGCCGAGCGCGAGCTGGTTGGCATTCTCACCAATCGCGATTTGCGCTTTGAAACCGAGCGCAGCCGGCCGATTCGCGAGCTGATGACTGCCCAAAATCTTGTTACCGTTGCCGAAGGCACTACGCTTGAACAAGCCAAAGAAATCCTGCACAAGCACCGCATCGAAAAGCTGCTGGTTGTCGATCGGCGCGGCAAACTTTCCGGCATGATCACCGTGAAAGATATTATGAAGCAGATCGAGCACCCGAACGCCTGCAAAGATGAGCAGGGCCGCCTGCGCGTTGGCGCGGCCATTGGCGCTTCCGGCGATTTCCTTGAGCGCGCGGCGACACTGGTGAAACTTGGCACCGACGTGCTGGTAATCGACACGGCGCACGGCCATTCGCAGGGCGTGCTGGAAGCAGTGCTGCGCGTGCGTGAAGCCTTCGCCGATATGCAAATTGTGGCGGGCAATGTGTCCACCGGCGCAGCCACTGCCGCGCTCTGCGAGCGCGGCGTCGATGCCGTCAAGGTTGGGCAGGGCCCCGGCAGCATCTGCACGACCCGCGTAGTGTCGGGCTCGGGCATGCCGCAAATCACCGCGATCAGCGATTGCGCGCGCGTGGCCGAGCGCTTCGGCGTGCCAATTATTGCCGATGGCGGCATCAAGTACAGCGGTGATATCGCTAAGGCACTCGCAGCCGGCGCGCACAGCGTGATGATCGGCTCGCTCTTCGCCGGCACCGAGGAAAGCCCGGGCGAGACCATTCTTTATGAAGGGCGCAGCTACAAGAGCTACCGTGGCATGGGCTCGATTGGCGCAATGCAGCGCGGAAGCGGCGACCGCTACTTCCAGAGCGCTGGCACTGGTAAAAAGCTCGTTGCCGAAGGAATTGAAGGCATGGTGCCTTACAAAGGCGTGCTTGGCGACACCATCTTCCAGCTTGTCGGCGGTCTGCGCTCGGGCATGGGCTATGTTGGCGCAAAAGATATAGAGGCGCTCCGCCGCGATGCGCGTTTCATTCGCATCTCAATGGCAGGCCTGGTCGAAAGCCATCCCCATGACGTTACCATCACCAAAGAAGCCCCAAACTACGAGCGCCGATAAACGCAGGAAAGCCCCGGCCAGCGCATATTGCTGGCCGGGGCTTCTCTTATGTGGCACTCGAGGTTACTCGCTATCCTGCATATATCGTTCGATCAGCCCAGCTAATTCATCCATATCGAACGGCTTATGAATAAATTCGTCGGCAATGCTCACATCTGGCGGCTTGCCGGCTGCGCTCATCAGCACAACTGGCACATCATGCAGGCGCGGATTGTGCTTCACCGCCGTCGCTAATTCAAGCCCATTCATTCGTGGCATCATAATATCGGAAATAACGAGCCCAGGCTGCTCTGAAGCAACGAGCAGCTGCTGGAGTGCTTCCTCGCCATTCGCGGCCATCGCGGGACGAAAGCCAAGGTCCTCAATCAGGGAGGCAACCATTTCTACGAGCACATACTCGTCGTCAACTACCAGGATCCAAGCCATAGCTGTATGTTTTCGCTAATCAGCTACCAAGCAAGCCCATATACAAACGCCTGTATGAGACCTTAACCAATTTGGCAATTGTCGGCATCAGTATCGAGACTGATTTTCTGTGCATGCTTGGCACGAAGCTTGCAAATATGTAGGAAGAAGAAAAATTGCTCTGAACATCAAAATTGAAGTTTGGCAGCAAACATTTGTAAGCACTTTCGTGGAGCTATAACAGAACTAGCTAGGAAGGAAGGCAGTCGATGAGCAGCATTGAGTTTAATTCACCATCCTACTATGAGCGCGCCCAAGAGCAGAAGCACCAGCAAACAATTATGTTAGCTGGCGGTCTTAGCGCCGTGCTGGCTATTATCGTAGGCGTGTGGCTGGCAGTGCGCACGCGTCGCCCACCAACACGCATTCAGCAGGCAGAAGCGACACTGGCCAATGCCGCAAGCCGCGCCGAGCAGGCTGCTCGTACCGTTCGCAAAAAAGCGCCTTCGCTGGTCGAGCGCGGTGCCGGGCAGGTTGAACAAGCAGCTCGCACAATTCGCAAGCAAGGCCCATCGTATGTCGAACGCAGCGGTTCACAGCTTGAGCAGTGGGGCCGATCGCTCCGCAAAAATGGGCCTGGTGTGCTTGTGAATGGGGCATCACGGGTGGAGCAGGCTGCCCGCACGGTTCGCAAGCAGGCGCCGGGTATGGTAGCGCAAGGCGCAACCCGGGCTGAACAGGCTGCCCGCACGGTTCGCAAGCAGGGGCCAGCGAAGCTGCGCGCCAGCTATGAGCAAACCGAACAGGCATGGAACCGCACCCGCGACTTTGGTACCGAGGTTGGTACCCAGGCTGGTCAGGTCATTGACAGTTCGCGCAAGGTTGGCGAAACCGTTGTCGGTACCGCCCAAAGCTTCACCGATAAACTGCGCAATCGCTTCAAATCGTAAGAAACGCCAAACTATTTCGCGGCCACCTGAGTGACACATCAATGCTAATCTTCTTGGGGCACCGGTTATTGAATTGACCGGTGCCCCAACGTTTTACCAATCGAACAGCATCTCAGAGTGCACTGAGAAACGATTGCGCATTAGCTGCACGCCGTATCGAGGCTAAATCGCAGGGCGGCGGCAATTGAAGTTAGATAAATTCAGCCTATATAATACTCGCACAGTACTAAATACCCATTTCGAATCACAAAGGATATGTTACAATAAGCATAGTCTGCTCGCATCTCATTCCTGCGGGCATTTTTAGTCGCTTCAACGGCTTGTCCCTGTCCGACAGTCGCTGCGTGCCCCCGCACGCGCCAACACCATGATGTGGTTTGAAGTTATGCCAACATTTCGCAAAGTCTCACCAGAAGATGCAAAAGCTTGGGCCTCTGCCCCAGCAATTCGCTCGCGCGCCGCTGATGATCGCTATACTTGGGTTGAACGCCCTGCGATGATCTTTCTAAGCGGCAAACCGCGTCCACTCAGCATGATTCCGCGCGTGGGCGATGTCGTGCGCCTCCGTGCGCCTGCTGGCTCACCTCCCGAGGAAGCTATTGGCGTTGTGTTTGACGTGCGAATACGTCAAGATGGCATCTGGACACATGTCCAGATTGCTATTAACAACGCCATGATCTGGACTTCAAAAAGCACGATTGCGGCGCACCTTGGGCGGCTCAAAGGAATTACCCGCGTTGATCAGCCCACCAAAATGCTCAACAATCGCGTCCATGGTGGTACTCACGGTTGGTTTGTGCGTATATACGAGGGAAAATCGCCGCACCTCGCGCGCACATTCAGCGATCTGACTGCTGGCGGTAAAATTGCTTCTCTTAAAGCTGCGCTGGCGTTCCATTCCGCACACGTAGGCCTCGACCCAGCCGATGGGATTGTTTTTCCCTAACTGAAGCCTCACCTAAAGGCGCAAAATAGCGTGGCGCGATCGTAACAGATCGCGCCATTTGGCGTTGTGAAGCTCATGCTATAATAATCACCGGAACGTGTTTTTCCACACTACTCTTATGTGCAACTCAATTGGCTTATAGTAGGTTTTGGCTCGCAGTTCTGCTTGTTGAGGTGCGCCAGCGTATTTTCTCTGCTGCCGCCGCGCAAAATACTTTTTCGCGCACAGCAATATACGCGAATTGTGCATAGAACTGATTTTGTGAGGGATTAAGAAGGTTTTTATGGCTTGGGTTGAACAAGTATTGTCCTACCTAAGTGCTCAAGGGCATCGTGTTACCGCGCCACGCCGCACTATTCTCGAACTTATGGCGCAGTATAATCACCCATTTAGCGCTGAGGAATTATTTAAGGATGCAGGGGGGGAGCAAGGCCCAATTGGTCGGGCCACTGTCTACCGAACAGTCGAATTGCTCTATGATGATCACTGGCTCGCGCGCGTTCATTGGAGCTCTGCGCGCTCAAGTACAACGCCCGACGACCACGCTTATGTACCTATTGAGCAGAGGCATCAACATCACCTTATATGCCGCAAATGTGGCGCTGCTACCGCATTTGAAGGATGTGATATTGATGTTTTGGTAGGGGGTTTGGCGAAACGACTGAATTTTCGAGTCGATGGGCATTGGCTCGAAATATACGGTCTTTGCCAAGTTTGCCAGCGCCAAGTATAAACATTCAGTACGCGAAGACGCATAGTTTGTTCTGGCGCTTATGTGTCGTTGAATAGATGCGTTATTGTGCTGTGAGCAACTGGCTTACAACTTGCACAAACGTATTCATCTTGAATGGCTTGCAAATAGCCTGCGTGCAGCCATATTCAATAGCAGCGCGGTGGGCGGTAGCCATCCCGTAGCCCGTAATGGCAAGAATTGGAACGTGCTGAAGCGCGGGTTCGGCACGAATATCGCCAGCCACTGTCCAACCGTCTATGCCGGGAAGGCCCATGTCAAGAACGATGAGCGCGGGACATTGCCGCCTGGCAAGCTCAAAAGCACTGACGCCATCCCCAGCCTCAATCACATCGTAGCCGTGGAGTGTTAGCGCGCGACGCGCTATCAATCGGGTGTCGACATCATCTTCAACGATGAGTACTTTGGGTTTTCCCGCAGCCGTGATCTCACGAGTGGCACTGACTTGGTTGTTTGTTGCTATCATGGCAGTTCCTCTCAAGTCCTTATAAGAACTGTAGCCATCATACTAGTGCTGTATTACCAACGAAGCAACCATAAGCGGTAAAAAATACAGGCGTGCAATCGCACGCCTGTACTAGTGGAGCGGGAGACGGGATTCGAACCCGCAGCCCTCTGCTTGGGAAGCAGATGCGCTACCATTGCGCCACTCCCGCGCGCCCCTACTCTAGCAGTTTTCAAGAGGCTTGTCAAGGAGCGTAAAACGCCCCGGCATGCGCAAAATAACAGCCCCGAGCAATATATTTTGCCCGGGGCTGTAACACGATGATGTAGTGGTACTTAGAAATCGCGCCGGCGCGGCCGATCGCGGTCGCCATTGCGGGGCGGGCCGCCGCGGCCACGATCGCCGCCGCCGGGGCCACCACGGCCACCGCCACCCGAGCGCGGCGCGCCGCCTGCGGCCCGGCGCTCCTCGGGCGACTCGCCCGTGAGGATTGCGCGGCGCGAGAGGCTGACCTTGCCAGTGCCAGAGTCAACGCCAATGACCATGACGTTGATTTCGTCGCCCAGGTTGACGACGTCTTCCACATTCTCGACGCGGTTAACGTCCAGCTCGGAAACGTGGACCATGCCGTCTTTGCCAGGAACGAGGTTGACGAACGCGCCAAACGGCATAATTCGTACAACCTTGCCCAGGAAGACGTCGCCGATCTTGATCTCGCGCGTCAGCGCCTCGATCAATGAGACGGCTTTCTTCGCGCCTTCGCCGTCGGCGGTCGAGACAAACACGCGGCCGTCGTCCTCGACATCGATCTGTGCGCCAGTGCTCTCGGTGATGCCACGGATGGTCTTGCCACCCGGGCCGATCAGCGCACCGATCTTTTCGGGATTGATCTGGATTGTGATGATGCGCGGCGCGAATTCCGACAGATCTTCGCGCGGCGAGCTGATCGCCGCTTCCATCTTGCCGAGAATAAACAGCCGGCCATCGCGGGCCTGCGCAAACGCCTGGCGCATGATGTCATAGGTGATGCCCGTGGTCTTGATATCCATCTGCAGCCCGGTGACACCTTCGCTCGTACCGGCGACCTTGAAGTCCATGTCGCCGAGCGCGTCTTCCAGGCCCTGAATGTCGGTCAGCACCTTCCACTGGCCTTCGGGGCCGGTGATCAGGCCCATCGCGACGCCCGCGACATGCCGCTTGATCGGCACGCCTGCGTCCATCAGCGAGAGGCTGGAGCCGCAGACCGACGCCATGGACGAGGAGCCGTTCGACGAAAGCACCTCGGAGACCAGGCGCATCGTGTAGGGAAATTCGTCCTTGCTGGGCAGAACCGCCAGCAGCGAGCGCTCGGCCAGCGCGCCGTGCCCAATGTCGCGGCGGCGCGGCGAGCCAATGCGGCGCGCTTCGCCAGTGCTGTAGGGCGGGAAGTTGTAGTGATGGATGTAGCGCTTGGTCGTCTCGATGCCAAGATCGTCGAGGCGCTGCTCGTCGCCTGGCGCGCCAAGCGTAGTGATGGTGAGCACCTGCGTCTGGCCGCGGGTGAAGAGGCCCGTGCCATGCACGCGCGGCACAACACCGGTGTCGATCGAGATCGGGCGGATCTCGGTGGTGTTGCGACCGTCGACGCGCTGGCCGCGCTCAAGGATCGTTGAGCGAACTTCTTCCTTCAGCAGCGCATCGAACGCCTTCTGCACCGCCTTGACGCGCGCGGGCATTTCTTCCTCGGGCTCGTCGGCGGTGAAGTGCGCGAGGACGTCCTGGCGCAGTGCTTCGGTGGCCTCGTCGCGCGAGCCTTTGTTCGAGTTGTTGATCGCGTCTTTCAGGCGGCGGCCCATGTAGCTGGTGACAGCCTCATTCAGCGAGGTGTCGGCGGCGGGCGCGACGAACTCGCGCTTGGGCCGGCCGGCCAGCGCCACCAGCTGCTCTTGCAGCTCGCAGATCTGCTTGCAGATCGCGTGGCCCTGCATGACAGCGTCGAGCATTTCGTCTTCGGTCAGCTCGTGCGCGCCCGCTTCAACCATCAGCACGGCCTCTTTGGTGCCAGCCACAACCAGGTCGAGCCGGCTGTTTGCCATGTCGGGCATTTCGGGGTTCATCACCAGCTGGCCGTCGAGGTGGCCAACCAGCGCCGCGCCGACCGGGCCGGCGAACGGGATGTCGGAGATCGCCAGCGCCGCCGAGGCACCAATGATCGCCAGCGGGCCCGGGTCGTTGATCATGTCAATCGAGAAGGTGGTGATGATGACCTGCACTTCGTTGCGGTAGCCCTTGGGGAAGAGCGGGCGCAGCGGGCGGTCGGTGAGGCGCGCCGTGAGAATGGCGGTGGTTGTGGGGCGGCCTTCGCGCTTGAAGAAGCTGCCGGGGATCTTGCCGGCCGAGTACATGCGCTCTTCGTAATCGACGGTCAGCGGGAAGAAATCGATCCCTTCGCGTGGCTCTTTTGCGCCGACCACTGTGGCCAGCAATACCGTATCACCATAGCGAACAGTCACCGCACCATCGGCCTGCTCGGCCAGCCGACCCGCCTCGAGGGTCAGCGTCCGTCCAGCTATCTCAGCGCTGACGGAATGAATTTGCCGTTCTGACATACACCCTTTCCTTGGTGAGCCGCACCTTGCGGCTTGTGATGGGTCGTTAGGTACTGGAGGCTGCGCGGGCTGGCATGGGCCTTCCCGTTCAAGCTCCAATCCCTAACGGCCCCAAACGAATAAACACGAACCTACAACAGACGCAAGCCCAGGGCACTATGCTCTGGGCTTGCGCAACACGAGCCAAATTGAACATGCGTGAGGAATGGTCGACGCGACATTCCAGCCTGGTTGGTCAGCAACTGGGCTGATAGCATCCTCGTTCGACCGCTCTCGCGCATTAGCGGCGCAGACCCAACCGCTCGATCAGCTGCCGATAGCGATCTTTATCTTTGCTGCTCAGGTAGGCCAGCAAGCGGCGCCGGCGACCCACCAGTTTCAACAAACCACGGCGCGAGTGATGATCGTGCGCGTGTGTTTTCAAATGTTCAATGAGCTGATTAATCCGCTCAGTCAGGAGGGCAACCTGCACCTCGGGGGAGCCGGTGTCGGCACCATGAACCTGGTAATCGGTGATGATACCAGTCTTTTCTTCTTTTTCCAGCGCCACAGATGTCTCCTTACTAATCGCGAGCAGGCCTGGCGCAGCCCGTCGTTCTGTTGTAAGCCAGACGGCATTATAGCATATCTTGCAATTTTGCGCACATTGTGTGTTCATATCGCTTTTCTGGGCTTGAAAGCAACCGAAAGCAGAACCAAAATTGGGATTGAGATATGGTATAGTTTTCTTTTCAGCTTGCTACCCTGCTCAAACGCCTTGCTTTCGAATGGTCTCGCTCAACGAAAGGTTTGCTGTATGCCAAGCGATTCTTTTCCCAGCTGGCAATCCGGCGCGATCAGCCACCGCGAAGCAATGCGCCGCCTGCTGTCCGATCTTGGCGAGGTTGAATCGCAGATTGCGCCGCTTGAGGCGGAAAAGGCCGAGCTGCGCGCCCAGATCTCCGAGGTGCTGGCCGAAATGGGCGGCCGCGCCGAGTCGGAGGGCTACCGGCTGACGATCACCTCGCCAGGCGTTTCAACCCGCTACGATGCAAAAGAAATTGATGGCATTGTGGAATATTTGCAGGCGCGCGGCGAGGATGAGATCGCGAACCTGATATTGCGGGCGCGCAAGGAAAGCGCCCGCGCCGGGCAGCTGCGGATTGTGCCGCCGGGCAGCGCGCGCAAGCCCGCGAGCGACGAGGCGCCGTTTTAGCCAGTGGTCAGGAACGAGGAGTCAGCAGGTTGCAGGCAGCAGTTTCCAAGTACTCTTCGGATTATTCGGAGTGTTGCACTATGCCAACCTGCAACCCGCTAACCTGCCAACCTGCGACTTTATCCCGGCACAATCGGCAGCAGAATATGCGATGGGTGCGCGGCGTCGTGCAAGATGTGCTGCTGCGCCGGGCGCATAGCCGTGGCGGTGGCAGGGTCTTCGCCGGTGTTCAGGTTGCGATCCCAGCGCGGGAAGCTGGCGCTGGCAATATCGACCCGGATGCAGTGGCCGACTTTGAAGACATTCGCCGTTGCCCACAGGTCGATGGTGAACTCGGTGGGCTGGCCGGGTTCGAGCGGCTCGGCGCGCGGGCCGTTGCGGTAGCGCGCCCGCACAATGCCGTCGGCCAGGTTTTGCGCGAAGCCGTTCGGATGCACATCTACGAGCCGCGCCACAAAGTCGGTGTCGGGCGCGTCGCTGGTGGCCCACAGCTTGACCAGCAGCGGGCCAGTCACTTCGGTGTCGCGCTCGAGCGGGGGAGTGGTGTAGCTCAGCACGTCGGCACGCGCCTCGACTGGGCGCTGGTCGCGTGGGCCGGGATTGTAAAGGGTGTGCATCAGCAGGTTGCCGCCAAGCGTTGGCGTGGGGTTGGCCGGGTCGTAAACGAAACCGTCGGGCGGCTCGGCGGCGGGTGGCTCGGCCGACAGCGCGCCGCCTGCGCGCAGGTAGAAGGGCGTATTCACAGCGCGGGCCAGCGGCCATTCGGCCTCGTCGCGCCAGCTATTCGCGCCCATCACAAACAGGCGCACCGGCGGCTCGGCGGCAATGCCGTTTTCCACGCCTTTCAGCCAGTGATCGAACCAGCGCAGCGTCAGGCCGGTCAGGTCGCTTTGCAGGTTCATCAGCGCCATCTGCGCGCGAAAGCCAAAGTCGAGATCGCCCACGGCGTTTGAGTAGTTCACATGCGACCACGGCCCCATCACCAGCTTCGACTGGCGGGCGGCCGGGGTGCTGCCCGCGCCGCGCAGGGCCGCAAAGCTCTGGAGCGAGCCACCCGTGAAGATGTCGTACCAGCCGCCGACGACGAGCGCGGGCACCTGCACATTCGCGTAGCCCGCGCGGATGGAGTAGGGCGCGAGGTAGGCCGGGTTTTCGGCATTCGCCAGCGCGGCCTGCAAATCGCCCAGCATGCCCGTGCGCGCCAGTGGCGCAAACTCGCCCAGCGGCAGCGCGCCGTAACCCTCGCCCCGCAGCCCGTCGATCTCGTTTACCACCTCCGCCAGGGCCTGCATCAGCTCGGCGGGCGGCTGGCCGGCAGCGCGCCGCACCGCCACGTCGAGCGCCAGCGCGTTCAGCTGCCAGTAGGCTTGCAGGCCCAGCTCAAGCGCGCCGCCGCGCCCAACCGTGCCGTCGAGCGCGTTCCACCACGTCAGCGCGGGCACGATTGCGCGCAGGCTCGGCGGCGCAGACTGGGCGGCCATCCACTGCGTGAAGCCGAGGTAGGACAGGCCATACATGCCCACTGCGCCGGTCGAGCCAGGCAGGCGCGCGGCCCACTCCACGCTGTCGTAGCCGTCGCTGGCTTCGTTTTCAAATACTGCCCACGCGCCGCCCGAGCGAAAGCGACCACGCACATCCTGCACCACCACAATATATCCGGCGCGCGCCATGCGCAGGGCATCGCCCACGGGCAGCACGCTGGCAAAATCCTTGCCGTAGGGTGTGCGCACCAGCGCCACCGGGTAGGGGCCACCATCGGCGGGGCGAAAGATATTTGCGCGCAGCTCGACGCCATCGCGCATGGCGGCAGGAACGTCGAACTCAACCGAAATCTGGTCGCTCATTGTTCGTCTTCCTTATAATAGCGTGGGGGTTGGCGTATTGTACTGCACGGCGCGAAACACGCAAGCGCCCGGCTGTGTAAGATCAGGCACCATACAGCAAAGGAGCAAGCCAATGGGCGATTCTATGAGCGCAGCCGCACTGCGCGAGCGCGTGGCAGGGAGCTATGCCGAGTTTACTGGCGCGGTGGATGCGCTAAGCGCCGCGCAGATCGAGCGGCCCGGCGCGCAGGACGAGTGGTCGGTGAAGGACATTCTGGCGCATGTGAGCTTCTGGCACAACCGCATGGCCGCGCTGCTGGAAGCGGTATTGAGCGGCAGCGCGCCCACGCCACTGAGCGAGCCGGGCGAAGAAATTGCTGCAACGGTCGACCGGGTGAACGCCGCGCACTATGCCGCCACCCGCGACCTGCCGGCCAATACGATCCGTGCCGATCTGGAGCATTCGTATGCGCGGGCAGTGGCAACGCTGGCGCGCCTGCGCGACGCCGACCTGGGCGATACCGGCGCGCTCAGCACGCTGCTGGGCGGCTCGGTGCTGGAGCTGATCGCGGGCGACACCTACGAGCATTATGCCGAGCACCTGCCGGCGATTCAGGCGCAGAACAAATAGCGCCGAGCGAAAAATCACAGAGCGCACCGAGGCCACTGAGTTTATTTTCTTCTCAGTGGCCACGGTGCGCTCTGTGGCTTCTCTTTTTGACGGTTGAAAAAGGCGTTGTGTTCGCTTGAGCGCCATCTGCGGCACACCGTGGCTGGCAATATAACGCCGCACGCCGATGCCCAGGCGGGCGCACTTGCGGCTCGTCCTTCCCCATTCAGGCACCCAAAATCGCCGCGCAGATCGCCGGGGCGCGGCGCAGCAGCCAGCCGCTGTCGGCGGTGCGCGCGCCCAGGATGGCGAAGGCCGTGTCGCTGGCGGGCACGTACCAGGCCAGGCAGCCCGACGCGCCGCTGTGCCCATACGAGTCGGGGCCGGCAGCGGGCGCAACCCAGTGCGGCGACTTCTGGCCGCGCACTTCGGGGCCAAGCCCCCATGGGCACGGCTCCCAGAACAGCGGCTCGACAAAACCGCCGCTCAGGCCGCCAGTCTGGTCGCATGTAGCCTCGGCACCCAGCTCGGCGCTCAGGAGCTGCCCGCCGCGAAAGGCGCGCACCAGCGCGATTGCGCCCGCCGCGTCGGTGACAAGGCCGGCCCAGGGCAGCGCCAGGCTGCGCCAGAACGGCGAGTTAAACGGCTCAAGCTCGGTTTCGGCATGTTGCCCGCGCACGCCTGCGAGCCGCGCCGGGGGTCGCGGCGGCTCGCTGCCGAGGGTTGCGGTGATGCCCAGCGGGCCAAGCACAAGGTCGTGCAGGGCGGCCGGGAACGCTTTTTCGGTGCGCCGCTCGACGGCCAGCGCCAGCAGGCCATAGCCAACATTGCTGTATTGCACGCGCTTGCCAGCCGGCGCGTCGGGCGCGGTGAGCAGGCAGGCCGTGCTGAGCGCAGCCCAGTCGAGCCCCTTGGCGTAGGCGGCGTGGCGCGGCGCAACGTCGATTGGCATGCCAGCAGTGTGGCACAAGAGCGCTCGCAAGGTCACGCCGGGCTGCGCGGCGGCGGCTTCGGGGACGTGATGCTCCAGCGGGTCGTCGAGCGCGAGCTGGCCCTGGTCGCACAGGCGCAGCACCGCCAGCGAAGTAGCCATTTTCGTCACCGAGGCGACGGGAAACAGCGTGTCGGCGGCGAGGTCAGTGCCGGCTGCGTCGCTGCCCTGCGCAACAAAAGCAAGCGGTTCGCTGGGCCGCGATACTGCCACAAGGATGCCCGGAACGTTCCCGCCCTGCAGGGCATGGCGCACGGCGGCTGCAATTGCATCGGTGTTCATGTTTCCTCGAATTCATCACGCGCCCACGGCCCGGCCAGCCAGGCCAGCAGCAGGTCGTAGCCCAGCAGGAACACGCCCTGCGGCACCACGCCCACGCCCATGCCCGCGCGCTCGGCGCGGCCGCGCGCCCCATGCAGCAGCGCCACGCCACCGGCAATATAGCCCACGTCGAGCGCGGCGTTGACCAGCAGGATCAGGCGGAAGCGCCGCGCCTCGCGCACGCCGTCGGTGCTGCCGCGCGCGATGTTGCGCCGCGCGCCGCGCCGGCCACCAGCCGCCAGCAGCGCATCGATTGCGCCCCAGGTGGCGGCCTGCAAGCCGGCGTGGCGCAGCACCGGGTTGCGGCTGGCCAGCAGCGGCACACTGGCGGCGATGCTGCTCAGGCCCCAGGCCAGCAGCCCGCCCAGCGCCCGGTGCTGAAAGGCAAAAAAGCCTGTTTGTGCGCGCATCGTTTTCTCACAAAGCTGGCGGATGTGCGGCAACTATACCACAGGCGCGCAGGGTTGTGGTCGGTTAGCAGGCCATAACCGCAGGTGAAAAGATTGCAACCAGCGCCGGATTGACGATGCCGGCACGATCAAGTATAAGTATGTTTGTGAAATAGCACGCAGCTTTTGAACGATTATGTCGCTTGCCCTTCTGAACAAGCAACGCATTGCTCGCTGGCGGCGCCTCTGGCGCTGGCGGATGCGCCTGCGCCCCAGCCGCAACCTGGCGATGGTGCTGGTGGCGCTGGTCGTTGGGCTGGGCGAGCCGCTGCTGTGCGTGGTGCACTGCCAGGTCTGGCTGCCACTGCTGTTCAGCCAGGCGAGCATGCAGCACATGCACCACCACCACATGGCAGGCATGGCGATGGACGACATGCCCGGCATGGCAATGGACGAAACCAGCGTCGCGGGCCAAGCGGCAAGCGATGCGGCTGCCTGCCACCTGCGTGGCGCGGGCGGTTCGGATGTGCCATTCCACGTGCCACCCTCGCCCGTGCACGAAGTTCTGCCGGCTTTCGCGTTCGTGCTGCTGCTGCTCACCCTTCTGCTGCGCATGCTGCCCGCGCCGCCGGGCCGCCCGCCGCACTTCTACCCGCCACCACCCCTGCGTCCCCCACGCCTGATCACAATCGCGTAACGTGCGCTGAACCTACCCGAACACTGCGCCATTGGCGCTGGTTCGCCGTTCGCACCGGTGTGCGGCACTGTGCCGCGCGCCCGCCGTTTCGGTATTGATTGTGAAAGGGATATACCTCCATGCCTCGCACCCTGATGCGCAGCGCGCTCGCGCTGCTGGCGACCGCGCTGCTGCTGCCGCTGACTGTTTCGCTGGCGCTGGCCCATGGCCACACCACGGTTGGCGATTACGAACTGGTGATTGGCTTCAAGAACGAGCCGGCCTACCAGGGCGAGCCCAACGGCCTCGATCTGAGCGTCACCAACACCAAAACCGGCAAGAAGGTCAACGACCTGGCCGACACGCTGAAAATCGAGCTGCTGTTTGGCGCGTCGAAGAAAGAGCTGACCCTTCGCCCGCAGTGGGGCGAAGATGGCGCGTACACCACGGATGTGCTGCCAACCGCCGATGGCGACTATACCTGGCACATCTGGGGCACGATCGAGAACACGCCGGTCGATGTCTCCATGATGAGCGGGCCCGAAACCTTTGGCGCAGTGAAGGCCAAGAGCACGGTGGCCTTCCCGGCTGCCGAGTCTACCCCAGCCGAGCTGAATGCGCAGGCGCAAGCCGCCGCACAGACCGCCCAGACCGCGCTGATCGTTGGCGGGCTTGGCGCGCTGATTGGCGTGGCCGGGCTGGCCGTGGCGGTGCTGGCGCTGCGCAGCCGCAAGCCGGTTGCTGCCAACACACAGCCACAGCGCACAGTTTAATCGACCGGCAGCCGCGCGCCTTGCTATCGGCGCGCGGCTGCCACACCGTTCTCATACTGGCTCGACGCGCGCAGCAGCGCAAAGGAACAACTATGAAAACCCGCCATCCCTGGTTTCGCGCCACGCTGAGCGCGACGCTGGCCTTTTTCCTTGCGCTGCTGGTGGCGCGGCCCGCGCTTGCGCACGCCAACCTCGTCCGCTCGGTGCCTGCGGCTGGCGCAACGCTCGACGCCAGCCCGCCCTCGATTGAAATGGAGTTTACCGAAGACCTCGACCCGAGCTTCAGCCGCATCCAGCTTTTCGACAGCAGGAATCAGCTGATCGAAAAAGGGCCCGGCGAAGTCACGCCCGCAAACACGAAAATCATGCGCCTGATCATCCCCGACCTGGAAAAAGGCAGCTACACCGCGATCTGGCGCGTGCGCTCATCCGCCGATGGGCATATCACTCAGGGGAGTTTGCCCTTTGGCGTGGGCGTGGCCGCGAGCGCCGGCAGCCTCATCCCCGCGCCCGGCACGCCCGACCCGGCCACGCTCACGCCCGCGCCCGCCGACGCGCTGGCGCGCTGGCTGAACTACCTCGCGGCCATGCTGGCGCTGGGCGCAGCACCCTTCGCTGTGCTGGTGTGGCGGCCGGCCTTCCGCCGCTGGCAGGAAAACGACGACGCGCGCCTTGCCGCCGATGCCGCCATGACGGGCGTTTTGCGGCGGCTGCTGTTCGTCGGCAGCATCGCGTTTCTGCTGACGAACCTGTTCTTTCTGCTCACGCAGGCTGCCACTGCCGCCGAGGTGCCGCTGCTCGCCGCCATCGGCGCGCCGTTGGTGCAGCTGCTGCGCGGCAGCACGGGTCTGCTGTGGCTGGCGCGCCTGGCGCTCATTCTTCAGCTGGTGGTGCTGGCATGGCGCTTGCCGCTGGCTGGCAGCGGGCCAGCGCGGCTGTGGTGGGTGTCGCTGGCGATCGGCGGCGTGGTGCTGCTGACGTTTAGCCTGCTTTCGCACGCTGCCGCCAGCACGCAGGCGCTGGTTGCCGTGCCGCTCGACTGGCTGCACCTGGCCGCGATGGTTGCGTGGCTGGGCGGCCTGCCCGGCCTGCTGGCGGCGGTGCTGGCCGCGCGCCGCGCGCCCGAGCGCGCCCTGCCGCTGAGCCTGCTCATCCCGCGCTTCACCCGCGTGGCGCTGCCCAGCGTGGTTGCGCTGACGCTGACCGGCGTGTACCAGTACTCCCTGCACATCCAGCAGCTCGACCTGCTGGCGGCCACGACCTATGGCCGGGCGCTGGTGGTGAAAGTTGTGGTGTTCGCCGTTCTGGTGGCGCTGGGCGCGCTGAACATGCTCATCCTGACGCGGCGGCTGCGCGGCGGCAACCAGACTCCGGCGCGGGCGTTTGGCCGCACCGTGCGCGTCGAGCTCCTTGTTGGCGCGCTGGTGCTGCTGCTGGCCGCCGTGATGACGGGCGTCGCGCCGAGCCTGGCCGCCTGGGAAGCGCATGAGCAGCAGGGCATTGCGCAAACTGCCACACAAGGGGATGTTGACCTGACGCTGCGGATCGCGCCCGCGCAGATTGGCGACAACGAGTTTGCGGTGGATGTGACCGACCGCCGGCCCGGCGCAGAAGCCGCGCAGACCAAAGTACTGATGCATTTCGACATGCAGGGCATGGAAATGGAGGGCGTGCAAACCGAGGCCAAGGCCAGCACCGGCCAGCGCTACCTGGCGCGCGGCAACTTCACCACCATGGGCGGGCGCTGGCATATTGGCGTAACCCTGCGCCGCGCCGGCTTCGACGACGTGCAGCACACCTTTGAGGTGGATATTCTGCGCGGCGCGCCATTTGTGATTACAGAATAGTGCTTTCGCAATCGCAAAAAGAAACGCCTCTGACTGTGTGTCAGGGGCGTTTCTTGCAATTGTGCGAGAAAACTACGCCTCGACTGGCGCGGCGTCGGCGTCCTCGCGAATGTCCTTCAGGGTCGAAAGGTCGCGCATGCGCTCGGTGAACAGCACGCCGTCGAGGTGATCGAGCTCGTGCTGGAGTGCGCGGGCCAGCAGCCCATAGGCCTTGCGGATGCGCTGGCGCTTGCCCTTCAGGTCGGTATAATCGACCGTCACCCAGCTGGCGCGCGGCACCTCGCCATAGCGGCCGGGCAGGCTCAGGCAGCCTTCGCCGCCGATCTCTTCCTTGTCGCTCTGCTTCACAATTTCGGGGTTGATCAGCACATAATTCTGCTCGGGCGCAACCTCAATGACGCTGCCGTCGGGCTGCTCTTCTTCCTCGGGCGGAATCCAGATCACCGCGATGCGCTGGCTGATGCCGATCTGCGGCGCGGCCAGGCCCACACCATTGGCGGCGTGCATGGTTTCGAACATATCGGCGGCCAGCGCCTGGAGCGCGGGCGTGAACTGCTTGACGGCGTGGGCGCGGGTTTTGAGCACGCGCTTGTCGTCGGGGTCTTCTATCTGTAAAATGCGTCGCTGCGCCATGGTGTGGCTTCCTTATCGCGTAGAACCAGTAGTTGGCGCTATTATAGCATAGGACTTCGGGGCGCGCTGTGTGGTGTTTTGCCATTATAAAAAGCGCAGAAATATCTGGCTACAGAGAACACGGAGACCACCGAGTTGTTGCATGCCACAGTGTCTCCATCTCCCACCCCCGGAATTTCATTCCCACGGATTGAGCAGCGCGACGCCAGCGTGCGCGAAATCGGCTGCGTTGCGCGTGACCAGGGTAATTCCGTGGTGCAGCGCCAGCGCCGCAATCAGCGAGTCGATTGCTGGCAAGGGCCGACCTGCACGCTCAAGCTCGCCGGTAAGCTGGCCCCACACAAGCATCACATCAAGATCAAGGGTCAGGATGCGCCCGCTGAAGCGCAGCACCAGATCATTCGCAAGCCACTCAGCCAGCGCGTCTTTCCGCGCCGAAGCAGGTAATTTCTCAATGCCTTTGCGCAGCTCACCAATCGTGATTACGCTCACAAAAATGTGGCTCGGGTCGCAGCTGTCGATCCATTCCAGCACGCGCGGGTTGGGCTTTCTGGCAACCAGCTCAGAAATAACATTCGTATCGAGCAAATAGTTCATAGCTCAAGCGTCCCGCGCTCGGCGCTGGTGTCGCGGGTGAGATCGAGTTTCGCGTCAGCCAGCGGCGACTCGCGAAAAAACGCCGACAGCGGCTGTTGCGCCAGTTGAAGTTTGCGATATTCCGCATACGAAAGCACAACCGCTGTTTCAACCCCACGCCTGGTAATGAGCTGCGGGCCGTTCTTCAGCGCTTCTTCCACCACTTCACTGAACTTATTTTTGGCTTCTTGCAATTGCCAGGTGCGCGCCATATTGTCGTCCTTTCGTATCTGTCTAGACTGTCTAGATTATATTGTTAATCGAAATATACGTCAAGATACCAAGTTTCTTTAACTAGCCCGAATGATTGGTGCCTTGGTGCCTTGGTGGTTAAAGGTTTCAGGTTTGCTATCTGGTATATTTTCACTTCGCTTGCCCATCTATCGCCTATGGTATAATACGCGGCGCATTGGAATGATGAGGAAGTGGCATGCCCACGCTTGCGATCGTTATCGTCAGCTATAACACCCGCGACCTGCTGCGCGATTGCCTGCAATCCATCCAGCCCGGCGCGGCGCAATTCCCACTCGACATCTGGGTGGTCGACAATGCCTCGCGCGACGGCAGCACCACTATGGTGCGCGATGAATTCCCGCATGTTCATGTGATCGACAGCCCGCGCAACGGCGGCTACGCCTACGCAAACAATCTCGCGCTGCGGAGGATCACGGCAGATGCAGGGCAGGAAATGCAGGATGCGCAGAGCATCCCATCCCCCGAATACGTGCTGCTGCTGAACCCCGACACAGTTGTGCCGGCGGGCGCGCTCGACGCGCTGGTGGGCTTCATGGAAACGCATCCCGAGGTTGGCGCGTGCGGGCCAAAGCTGCTGCTTGCCGACGGCTCGCTCGACCTGGCGTGCCGGCGCTCGTTTCCCGCGCCAAGTGCATTCGTCTACCGCGCGCTGGGCCTTTCCAAGCTATTTCCGCGCAGCAAACGCTTTGGCAGCTACAACATGACCTACCTCAGCCCCGATGTGCAGACCGAGGTCGACGCAGTGGTGGGCGCGTGCATGCTGGTGCGCGGCGGCGTCGTGCGCGAGGCTGGCCTGCTCGACGAAGCCTACTTTATGTATGGCGAAGACCTCGACTGGGCCTACCGCATCAAGCAGTATGGCTGGAAGATCATGTATGTGCCGAGCGCGACGGTGCACCACTACAAGCGCGCCTCCAGCCGCCAGCGCCCGTTCCAGTCGATCCGCGCCTTCTACGACGCGATGCGCGTGTTTCACCGCAAGCACTACGCCGCGACCACGCCCGCGCCCCTGAATTTCGCGATCGAAGCGGGCATTACGCTGAAGGAGTATCTGAGCCTTGGCCGCAATCTCCTCCGCCCCTCAGCCGCACGCCGCGTCGGGTAGGCGCGTGCGCCCACGGCCCTGGGTATCGCGCCTGCTGCTCACGCTGGCGGTGATGGGGTGCGATGCGCTGGCTGTGAATATTGCCTTTCTTGGCACCTACCGCTGGGGCCTGCTCGCCAACCCCGACCTGCAAACCGAGCTGGCCGCCAGCAGCCCGTTTGTGGCCGAAATTTTCGTGCTGCTGTATAACCTGATCTTTGCGATTACGTTTGCGGCGGTTGGGCTATATACACTGCGGCGCGGCGCGTCGCGCGTGGACGAGGCATTCAAAATCGTGCTGGGCGTGTCGCTCGGCACCTTTGTGCTCTACATGGCCAACGCGCTTCTGTCGCTGGGCCTGTTCAACGGCGACGATCTGCCGCTCGACCAGCAGGTGGTCGCGCTGGCGTGGCTTTCGGCCATTGTCATCACCACCTTTCTGCGCCTGATCTACCGGCGCGTGCTGGCAATGCTGCGCCAGCGCGGCATCGACACCCGGCGCGTGCTGATTGTTGGCGCGCGCGAGCCGGGCCGGCTGGTGCTGGCGACCATTCGCCGCAACCCGAGCCTGGGCTACCGCATGCGCGGCTTTCTTTCCGACCATACACCCGTTGGCGAGATGGTGGACGAGGTGCCGGTGCTGGGCCGCACGCAGGCGCTGGGCCGCGTGATCCGCGCCACGCAGGCCGACGAAGTGATTATCGCGCTGTCGGGCCGTTCATCCAACGAAGTGCTCGACGTCGTCGCACTGGCCGAGGACGAGTCGGTTGAGATCAAGCTCTACCCCGACGCCTTCCAGCTGATTACGAACAATGGCGTGTCGATTGGCGACGTGAGCGGGCTGCCGCTGATTGGCGTGAAGAACGTCGCACTCGACAACCCGCTCAACCGCGCGCTGAAGCGCACACTCGACATCGTCGTCTCGATGCTGGTGCTGACATTCACCTCGCCAGTGATGCTGCTGATCGCCGCGCTGATACGGATCGATTCGCGCGGGCCGGTGTTTTTCGCGCAGGAGCGCGTCGGGCTCGATGGCAAGCCCTTCCCGACGATCAAGTTCCGCACCATGCGCGTCGATGCGCCCGCGCTTGGCAACTGGACGACCAAAGACGACCCGCGTGTGACGGGCATTGGCGCGTTTCTGCGGCGCTACTCGCTCGACGAGCTGCCGCAGTTCATTAACGTGCTGCGCGGCGAAATGAGCGTGGTTGGCCCGCGCCCCGAGCAGCAGGTCTGGGTGGAAAAGTTCAGCCAGAGCATCCCGCGCTACATGCGCCGCCATAAGCTCAAGGCCGGCATCACCGGCTGGGCGCAGGTGAATGGGCTGCGTGGCGACACCAGCATCGAGGAGCGCACCCGCTACGACCTGTACTACATCGACTACTGGTCGCTCCTGTTCGACATCAAGATCATTATTCAAACCGGCATTGCAATTCTGCAGGGCGAAAATCGGGGATACTGACGCTGCCGGCAGTCGGCAGTCGGCAGGCACACGGTGTTCCAGGAATTCAACGACTCTCAGCGGTACTGCGTACTGCTGGCTGCATACTGAGGAGCTGGCATGGCCGAACTCTACAACCTCACAATCGCCGAAGCGCGCGCGCGGCTCGACGCCGGCGAGATCACGTCGGCCGAACTGACCGAGGCGCTGCTCGACCGCATTGCGGCGGTGGATAATCAGGTGCGCGCATACCTCGCCATTAGCGACGACCTGGCGATGGAGCAGGCCCGCGCTGCCGATGCCCGCCGCGCGCAGGGCGCAAGCGCCGGCCCGCTCGACGGCATCCCGCTCGCGATCAAGGACGTGATCACCACCGAAGGTCTGACGACCACTTGCGGCTCGAAAATTCTTGAGAACTTTGTGCCGCCCTACGACGCCACTGCTGTCGCGCGCCTGAAAGACGCGGGTGCGGTGCTGCTCGGCAAAACCAACTGCGACGAGTTTGCCATGGGCTCATCCACCGAGCGCAGCGCCTTTTTCCCCACGCGCAACCCGTGGGATCTTGAGCGCGTGCCGGGCGGTTCCAGCGGCGGCTCGGCGGCGGCAGTGGCGGCCAGCGCCGCGCTTGGCTCGCTCGGCACCGACACGGGCGGCAGCATCCGCCAGCCCGCCTCGCTGTGCGGCGTCACCGGCTTGAAGCCGACCTACGGCCGCGTGTCGCGCTATGGCCTGGTGGCGTTTGGCTCGTCGCTCGACCAGATCGGCCCATTTGCGTGGACGGCGCGTGACTGCGCGCTGATCCTGAGCGCAATCGCGGGTGCCGACCCGCGCGACTCGACAGCCGCGCCCCAGCCCGTGCCCGACTACGCCGCCGCGCTTAGCGGCGATGTGCGCGGGCTGCGCGTGGGCGTGCCGAAAGAGTATTTTGTGGATGGCATGGAGCCGGGCGTGGAGGCGGCTGTGCGCGGCGCGCTCGACGTGCTGCGTGACAATGGCGCCGAGCTCGTGGAAGTGTCGCTGCCGCACACCAAGTACGCCCTGCCGGTCTACTACATCATCGCCCCGGCCGAGGCCAGCGCCAACCTGGCGCGCTACGACGGCGTGCGCTATGGCGAGAAGCAGCCCGGCGACAGCTACTGGGACGAGCTGGAGCGCACGCGCGGCAGCGGCTTCGGCGCGGAGGTGCGCCGCCGCATCATGCTCGGCACCTATGCGTTGTCGGCGGGTTATTACGACGCCTACTACAAGCGCGCCCAGCAGGTACGCACGCTCATCCGCCGCGACTTCGAGCAGGCCTTTGCGCAGGTCGACATTCTGGCCGCGCCAACCGCGCCAACCGTGGCGTTCAAGATTGGCGCGAAAACCGACGACCCGCTGGCGATGTACCTCGAAGACGTCTGCACGCTGCCGATCAACCTGGCCGGCGTGCCGGGCTTGGTCGTGCCGTGCGGCTTCAGCGAAGACCTGCCGGTAGGTTTGCAGCTGATCGGCCGGCCCTTCGACGAAAGCACGCTGCTGCGCGTGGGCGACGCCTACCAGCGCGTGACCGACTGGCACACGCGCCGGCCCGCGCTCACACCCGACGAGTAGGAGTTCCAAACCACGAAGACACGAAGACACGAAGCGTTTAAGTTTTGCTTCAAACGCTTCGCGAACTTCTCAGCTTCGAAACTTCGTGGTTCCCGATATGCAAGCACAGGCACGATTCTGGCTGATACGAAGGAGGACGCAAGGCGAACGACGACGCGCTTTCGTCCTCCCTCTTTCGTCTTTCGTCTTGCGAGGAGCACCATGGAAAGTCGCGTGAAAGTTCTCGGCCACGGCACCCACCCGATTCTGGTTGGGCTGCCTATCGGCCTGCTCGCCAGCGCAGTTGGCTTCGATCTGCTGGGCCTGATCACTGGCGATAAGAAGTGGCGCCAGATCGCCTTCTGGAACATGGCCGCCGGCTGCCTGAGTGGCTGGGTCTCGATGGTTCCCGGCGCGATCGACTGGTGGTTTCTGCCGTGGGGCACGCGCGCCAAACGCATCGGCCTGATCCACGCGATCATCGGCGACACGACCATCAACCTGTTTGCGGCTAGCTGGTGGGCGCGCCGCCACGACCCCGAAAACCCGCCCATGAAGGCGACAGTTCTGGCCCTGCTTGGCGGCGCGACGCTTGGCGCGGTGGGCTGGTTTGGCGGCGAGCTGGTGCAGCGCATGGGCGTCTCGGTCGATGACGACGCCAACCTGGACGCGCCAAACTCGCTTTTTGCCGACGATTAAGCACCACAGAGGCACAGAGAACGCAGAGGTTTTAAGCCACTTGTGTTCTCTGTGCCTCTGTGGTGAGTTCGGCTACTTGTGGACGAGGTACTCATCGGGCGCGCGCACGAAGCTTTTGCGGCAGGCCGGGCAGCAGAAATAGAACGTTTCGCCACCATGTTCGCAGGTGTATTTGGCCCCCGCGATCTCGACACTCATGCCACAAACCGGGTCGATTGCCTCCGCCGGGGTGGCTGCGGGCGGCGCTTCCGCCACTTCCTGCCACGCCAGGTCGGCCAGCCCGCGCCGGCACTGCACGATTTCCGCCATAATGCTCAGCGCGATCTCGTCGCCGCGCCGCGCCCCAATATTCAGCCCCGCCGGCGACTTGAAGCGCGCCAGCTGCTCGAGCGCAAAGCCCTGATCGGCCAGATAATCGCGCACCTGCGTGGCACGCTTGCGGCTCGCCACTAACCCGATATAGGGCGCAGGAGTCGCCAGCGCCTGCTCAAGCGCCAGCTCGTCGTACTGGCCGTGCGTGGCAATCAGAATGAACGTCACCGGCGTGACGCGCCCGGCCAGCGCGGGCAGCTCGGTCAGCAGCTCGTCGGCATAGGGCGGCGCGGCGCCGTGGTGCGCCGGGTCGACCACAATTGTGCGGTAGCTCATCGCCCGCGCCAGCTCGGCCAGCGCGCGCGCCACCGGCAGGCCGCCTACCACGATCAGGCGTGGCTGCGGCTGCTGCGGCTCGATATAGATTTCCAGTGTTCCACCGCTAAAACAGGTCATTGGCACATCCAGCAAGCCCTCGCGTGGCGGCTGCGATGCCGGGTCGGGCGAGAGCCGCACGAAGCGACTTTCGTCGCTGCGCAGCGCCGCCAGCGCCTCGCGGATGACGGTCGGCTGCGCGCAGCTACCGCCGATCCAGCCGTACATCGTGCCATCGGCCGTCACAATCGCCTTGTCGCCGGGCTTGCCCGAAGTTGGCCGCTCGGCGCGCACCACCGTCGCCGTCGCGAACGGCACGCCCCCCTCGCGCAAGGCGTGGGCTTTGGAAAAAAACTCATCGTACATGGCATGCCTCAAGTAAGGGCGCAGCAGCCACAAAGCATCTGGTATATGAAAGCTTCCCTGGCTGCTGCGCCCCTAACGGTCAATCCGTATGCCGGTCTGCTGCGACCCTACCGATCAATCGGTGACGCCGTGATCGCGCAGGATCTTCCACACCTTCTGCGGCGTGATCGGGATGTCGACGTGGCGCACGCCCAGGTGCCATAGCGCATCGACCACCGCGTTGGCGATCGCGGGTGGCGCGCCCACGGTTGGCGACTCGCCCACGCCCTTCGCGCCGATCGGGTGGTGCGGCGAGGGCGTGATGGTCTTGCCCAGCTCCCACTTCGGCGTTTCCACCGCCGTGGGCAGCAGATAATCCATAAACGTGCCGGTCAGGTTCGTGCCGTTTTCGTCGTACACAATCTCTTCGAACAGCGCCGGCGCGAGGCCCATGGTCAGGCCGCCGTGGATCTGGCCTTCGACCACCAGCGGGTTGATGATGTTGCCGCAGTCGTCAACCGCCACAAAGCGCCGCACCTTCACCTCGCCCGTGCCCGAGTCGATATCCACCACCGCGATGTACGAGCCGAACGGGAAGGTCAGGTTCGGCGGATCGTAGTAGTCGGTGGCTTCGAGGCCCGCTTCCATCCCCGGCGGGTGGTTCGTGTACGCTGCAAACGCGATGTCTTGAATGGTCTTGGCCTGTTCGGGTGAGCCCTTCACCTGCCAGCGGTCGATGTTCCACTCCAGGTCATCCTCGCCAACTTCGAGCAGGTAGGCCGCGATCTTGCGGGCCTTGGCGCGGATTTTGCGCGCAGCCATGGCCGCCGCCGCGCCAGCGGTTGGCGTCGAGCGGCTGGCGTAGGTGCCCAGGCCATAGGGCGCGGTGTCGGTGTCGCCTTCTTCCACCTCGATGTCGTTAGCCGGCAGGCCCAGCTCCTCGGCCACGATCTGCGCGTAGGTGGTTTCGTGGCCCTGGCCCTGCGATTTCGTGCCGAAGCGCGCAATCGCCTTGCCGGTCGGGTGAATGCGGATCTCGGCGCTGTCGAACATCTTGATGCCCAGGATGTCGTAGTCGCGCGAGGGGCCAGCGCCTACCACTTCGGTGAAGCTGGAAATGCCGATGCCCATGAACTCGCCGCGGGCGCGCTTTTCGGCCTGCTCCTTGCGCAGATCGTCATAGCCCAGAATGTCCATCGCCACCTTGAGCGCCGCGCCATAGTTGCCGCTGTCGTACTCCCAGCCGGTTGGCGATTTGTAGGGAAACTGCTCGGGCTTGATGAAGTTCTTCATGCGGAAGGCGGCCGGGTCTTCGCCCAGCTCGTGCGCCATGATGTCGGCCATGCGCTCGATCATGTGCACGGCCTCGGTCACGCGGAACGAGCAGCGGTAGGCCACACCGCCCGGCGGTTTGGTGGTGTAGACGCCATCCACGGCCACGTGCGCGGCCTTCATGTCATACGAGCCGGTGCAGATCGAATACAGGCCGGCCGGGAACTTCGAGGGGTTGGCGGCAGCGTCGGCCGCGCCGTTGTCGGCCAGCGTCTTCACGCGCAGGCCCGTAATCCTGCCGTCGGCGTCGGCCGCCATCTGCGCGGTAATATGGTAGTCGCGCGCAAACGAGTCGGCCTGCAGGTTCTCGCTGCGGTCTTCGATCCACTTGACCGGCTTGCCCGTCACAATGCTGGCGACCGCGCAGCAGACATAGCCGGGGTAGACCGGAACTTTGCCGCCGAAGCCGCCGCCAATGTCGGGCGAGATGATCTGGATTTTCTGCTCGGGGATGCCGCTCACCAGCGCGAACACAGTGCGGTGCGCGTGCGGGGCCTGCGAGGTCATGTAGATGCGCAGCTTGCCGGTGATCTTGCTGTAGTCGGCAACCATGCCGCACGTTTCGATCGACGCGACGTGGATGCGCGGGATGTACATGTACTGCTCGACGACCTTGGCCGCGCTGGCAAACACCTCGTCGGTCGCGTCTTTATTGCCAGCTTCCCAGTGCCAGATGTGGTTGGTCTTGTCTTCCTTGTCGTCGCGAACGATCACTTCGTCCTTGAGCGCCTCGAAGGGATCGACAACTGGCGGCAGCGGCTCGTACTCGACATCGACATGCTGGATTGCGTCGGCGGCAGTGTAGCGGTCGGTCGCGACCACCACGCACACTTCCTGCGCGTAATAGACCACTTTCTCAATCGGCAGCACCATCTGCGTGTCCGACATGAGCGTGGGCATCCAGTGCAGGTTGCCAGCCGCTTTCAGGTCTTCGCCCGTGATCACGGCCAGCACGCCGGGGATTTTCAGCGCCTCGCTGGCGTCGATCTTCTTGATTTTGGCGTGAGCATAGGGGCTGCGCACAATGTCCATGTACAGCATGCCCGGCAGCTTCACGTCGTCCACGTAGTTGCCGCGCCCCTGAATGAAACGCGGGTCTTCCTTGCGCTTCATGCGGTGGCCCATGCCGCAGACGTTTGCCGGCGTGGTGACGCGCACATCGTGGGTCGTTTCGACCGTGGCCGACGCGCCAGCCGGCGCGGGCGTGTGGAACTCAACGCGGTCGTCGAGATGGCGACCACTGCTCAGATCCAGATCCTTCATCGGGTTATCGCTCATGCGGGTACCTCCTCGGGCTGCTCGCGCAGCTTGGCCGCCGCGTACTGGATGGCCTCGACGATTTTGACATAGCCCGTGCAGCGGCACAGGTTGCCCGAAATCGCGTGGCGAATCTCGTCTTCGCTGGGGTTGGAGTTTTGCGCCAGCAGCGCCTTGGCCGTCATGATCATGCCGGGCGTGCAGAAGCCGCACTGCAGGCCATGCTGCTCCCAGAAGCCTTCCTGCAGCGGGTGCAGCGCGCCGCCCTGCGCCACGCCCTCGATCGTATCGACTGCGCGGCCATCGGCCTGAACGGCGAAGACCGTGCAGCTCTTGACGGGCGTGCCGTCGAGGTGGACGGTACACGCGCCGCAGCTGGTGGTGTCGCAGCCGATGTGCGTGCCGGTGAGGCCAAGCTGCTCGCGGATGAAGTGCACCAGCAGCGTGCGGCTTTCGACCTCGACGCTGCGCTGCTCGCCGTTGATAGTGACGGATATTGTGTGTTTGCTCATGCAATTTGATCCTTGGTGTTGGGGCGAAGCATTCGCCGATGTTGGGGCGATGCGTTCGCCGATGTTGGGGCGAAGCGTTCGCCGATGTTGGGGCGAAGCGTTCGCCGATGAAGCGTTCGCCGATGTTGGGGCGATGCGTTCGCCGATGTTGGGGCGATGCGTTCGCCGATGTTGGGGCGATGCGTTCGCCGATGTTGGGGCGAAGCATTCGCCCAGTATATGTTTATTCAGAGTCACGGCTTCCATGGGCGAATGCTTCGCCCTTACATAGCGTCCTCTACGCGCCCGACGCGCCCGACGCTCCCGACGCTCCCGACGCCCGCTCGGCCGCTTTGCGGATGGCCCGCTTGGCGATCACCCGCGTGAGGTCGCGCTTGTACTCGACGCTGCCGCGCAGGTCGGCGCTGGGGTCGCACTCGTCGGCGGCGGCGCGCCCGGCGGCTTCCAGCACCTCGGCCGTGAGCTCGTTGCCCACCAGCGCGGCTTCTGCGCCGGCCGAGCGCATCGGCACCGGGTTGACGTTGGTAAGCGCCACGCGCGCGGCGGTGCAGCGCCCGCCCTGCATGGTGAGCTGCACAGCCACAGCCGACACGGCATAGTCGCCGACTTTGCGCTCCTGCTTGAGGTAGGCGCCGCCGCTGCCCGCCCCGGGGCGGGCGATGCGGATCTCGGTCAGCAGCTCGTCGGGAGCCAGCGCGGTTTCGAACAGGCCCAGGAAGAAATCGTCGATGGGGATGCTGCGGGTGCCGCCCGGCCCGCGCGCCAGCACTTCGGCGCCATAGGCCAGCATCACGGCGGGGTGGTCGTTGGCGGGGTCGGCGTGGGCAAGGTTGCCGCCCACCGTGGCGCGGTTGCGCACCAGCGGGTCGGCGATCACGCCCGCCGCGTCGTGGAGCAGCGCGAAGTCATGCGCAAGCTCGGCGGAGTGTTCGAGCGCGTGTTCGCGGGCCAGCGCGCCAATTGCGAGGTGACCGTTTTCCGCGCGCACATGCTCCAGGTCGGAAAGATGGTTGATGTCGATCAGCACGCTGGGCGCGGCCAGCCGGAAGCGCATTGCCGGGATGAGGCTTTGCCCGCCGGCCAGGATCTTCGCGTCGTCGCCGTGCTGCGTTAGCGCCGCCAGCGCCTCGTCCAGCGAGCGCGGCACCAGGTACTCAAAGGCTGCCGGGATCATCGTCGCTCCCTTCACGTAGGGGTCTATCCGTCACAAAAGCGTGAACTCTAGCCCAACCCTCAACCAGTGACTACACACACCTCTTTCTGCTCATACACACCACACCAGCGAACAGCCGCTTCACAGCCGGCGGCGCTCGTCCAGGGTTGCCAGCTGCTGCGCCAGCGCCTGGAGGCTTTGCAGGTTATGAATAGGCAGAAAATCGTCGATCTCGGCCAGCGCCGCCTGCATGCCGCCGACGCGGGCCTGGTAGCTCGTTCGCCCGGCCAGCGGGTTCAGCCAGATCAGGCGGTACGAGCGCCGCCGCAGCCAGCTTAGCTCGCGCGCCAGCACGGCTGGCTCGCCCTGCTCCCAGCCATCGCTGATCAGCAGCACCACCGCGCCGCGACCAAGCACGCGCCGCGCCCAGTGGCGATTGAACGCGTGCAGACTCGCGCCGATCCGCGTGCCGCCAGCCCAGTCCACCACCTCGCGCGCCGCCCCGTCGATCGCCTGGTCGATATTGCGCAGCTTGAGCTGCCCGGTGATGCGCGTAAGCCGCGTGGCAAACACAAAGCACTCGACCCGCCGCAGGCCGTGGGCCGCGCTGTACAGGAACTGCAGCAGCAGGCGCGCATACTTCTCCATCGAGCCGCTGATGTCGGCAAGAATCACCAGCGGGCGCTCGTGGCGGGTGCGGCGCTGCCAGAACAGGCGCAGCGGCACGCCACCGTGGCGGGCGGCATCCTGAATCACGGCGCGCATATGTAAAAGGTTACCGTGCGCATCGCGCTCGCGGCGGCGTGTTTCGCGCTGGCTGATGCGCCAGCGCAGCCGTGCGATTAGCTGCTTGATCTGCGCCAGCTCCTCGGGCGTCATTTCGGAAAATTCCTTACGCTGCAACAGCTCGGCGTCGCTGGCCGTGCCCGATTTGTCGGTCACATCGACTTCGGGGTCGCCCAGGCGCGCCTTGTAGGCCATATACGTCACAATGGTAAAGGGCTGCTGGCGCGGGCGGTGGCGCGGCGCGCGCGGCATGGTGCGCTGAGTCGGCCCTTCGCCGGGATAGGCGCGCCGCCAGAAGCGGCTAAACATTGCGTCGAACAGGCGCAGATGCTCGTGCCGGCGGATGAGCAGGCTGCGCGCCGTGTAGTACACTTGCTCGCGCTGGCGCAGATCGACCCATTCGAGCGCGCGCACGAATTCCAGCACCTGATCCAGGCCAATCGGGATGCCGGCCCGGCGCAGCATGCGTGTGAACAGCACGCAGTTATGCAGAAATGCGCGGTCGCGTGTGGTCATATACTCACTGCACCTGGGCCAGCAGCTCTTCCGCCACCCCGCCGCGCAGCTTATCCACATCGTCCTGGTATTTCAGAATAACGCCCAGCGTCGCATACACCGTTTCGCGGCTCAGCTCCTCGGCATTCAGGTGCTGCAGCGCCTCGGCCCAATCCAGCGTTTCGGCCACGCCCGGGTTCTTGCTCAGCTCCTGCTGGCGGGCGGCCTGCACAAAATCCACGATCTGCGCCGAAAGGCGCTCGCCCGCGCCGGGCACCTTGCGCCGCACGATCTCCAGCTCTTTCTCGCGCGATGGATAATCGATCCAGTGGTAGACGCAGCGGCGCTTCAGGGCATCGTGCAGCTCGCGCGTGCGGTTGGAGGTGATGATAACGATTGGCCGGTGGCGGGCGACCAGCGTGCCAAGCTCGGGGATGGTGATCTGAAAGTCGGAAAGCAGCTCGAGCAGAAAGCTCTCGAATTCCTCGTCGGCGCGGTCGAGCTCGTCGATCAGCAGCACCGGCGCGCGCTCGTTGCTCTGGTCGATCGCCTGGAGCAGCGGGCGGCGCAGCAGAAATTCTTCCGAGTATACACTGGCGGCGCTGCTGCCCTGGCGCGATTGCAGCTCTAGCAACTGGCGCGGGTAGTTCCACTCGTACACGGCCTGCCCAATGTCGATGCCTTCGTAGCACTGCAGGCGAATGAGCGGGGCCGCGGACACGGCGCTCAGCACCTTGGCAACCTCGGTCTTGCCGACGCCGGGCTCGCCTTCCAGCAGGAGCGCCTTGCCCATCTTCAGCGCAAGAAACAGACTCGTAGACAAACCAACGTCGGCCACATACGCGTGTTGCGCCAACGCGCCAGCAACATCTGCAATGCTGTGCAGTTCCAATGGCATCGTTACCTGCATGTATTTGAAACGTGAAACGGGGTTCGCGCAGTATAATACGCTGCCAGATACCCCGCAACATCTTGCGCTTTTTCACAAGCAGTCGCTGTAAACAGAAGGCAATTCAATGGCAAGGAAAGCAGGAAACAATCGTGGCGAGCTATGGGTAGCAGGCCAGTTTGCGCTGCTGGCCGCAATTCTGCTTGCGCCGCGCCGGCTGGCCGGCCTGCCCGAGTGGCCCGAGCCGCTGCGCTCGCCCCTCGGCATCGCGGGCGTGCTGCTGGGCCTCGCAGGCGGCGGTGTAGCAGTGGCCGGCGCGCGGGCGCTGGGCCGCAACCTCACGCCCTTCCCGCGGCCAATCGCGGATGGCGAGCTAGTCGAAACCGGCATCTACGGTGTTGTGCGCCACCCGATCTACACTGGCATTCTGCTGGGCGCGCTTGGCTGGTCGCTGCTGCGCGCAAGCACGCCCTCGCTGCTGCTGAGCGTGCTGCTGGGGCTGTTTTTCGACCAGAAGGCGCGGCGCGAGGAAGAATGGCTGGGCGCGCAGTACCCGGGCTATGAGTCATATGCCGAGCGTGTGCGGCGGCGGGTGTGGTAGGCGAGAACCGCAGCACCGAAACAACGGACAAACAGACAGTCACGCAGCAGGCTTCGCCGTTTATCCTTCGTCGTTTGTCTGCGGTTTACTTCCGCTCAGCAAGGCGGCGCGCCAGGGCCAGCGCTTCGTCGCGGGTGGTGATTGTGCCGTCGGCCTGGGCCTCGCCAATCGCGGCAAGTAGCCGGCCAAGCTGCGGGCCGGGGGGAATGCCCAATTCGCGCATCAGGTCGTTGCCGTTGGCGAGCGGCGGGGTGATCTCGGCCGGCTCGCCCCACAGCACGTCGAGCAGCGCGTCGATCCACTGCGCCTGCGCGATCCAGCTGCGCACATTGAGCTGCGGGCCGCGCGTGGCCATGTGGTCGGCCAGCAGGTGCAGCAGCACATCCGGGCCGGCGTCGTCCGTGGCGGCGAAGAAGCGCTGCACGGCGCGCATGGTGACTTCGGGCAGGATGGCGAGCTGACCGGGCCGCATATGCTCGCGCACAATCGTGCGGATGTAGCGCGTTTCAGCGGCGTCGAAGCCCAGGCGCTGCGCCACGGCAGCCGCCACCTCGCCGCCAATTGTCTGGTGCTCGTGGAAGCTGACCGTGCCGTCGGGGGTGCGGCGCAGCGTTTGCGGCTTGGCGTTGTCGTGCAGCAGCGCGCCGAATTTGAACAGCGCCGCGCGCGGGTAGCGCCCGACCGTGCCGGCGAAGTGCTCGGCAAGCTGGGGCTGAAATTTGCTGCGGTAGGCCAGGCTCCGGTTGGCGCGAATGCCAGCCGGCAATGGCGCATCCTCGGGCGTTTCGCCGGCGATCTGCGCCAGCAGCCACGCCACGCCCGCCACGGTTTCGAGCGAGTGGGCCAGCACCGCCAGAAAGTGTACGTGCGGCTGGTCGGTGCCGCGCGCGGGCTCTAGCTCAGGAATGATGCGCGTGAGCAGGCCAGCCGCGTCGAGCGCGCGCAGGTGCGTGGCGGCAGCAGGGCTGCCGAGCAGCGCAACCAGCCCCTGGCGCAGCGCGTCGGAGTCACCACGTTCAAACGCAGCGGCGATTGCTTCGATTGATGGAACCGGCACTAAATTTGCCATAGCGAATGCTCAATCATGCTCATCAGCAGGGTTCTTGGCTCTATAGTGCGTATTGCGTAGTGCGTCGTGCGTAGTGCGTAGCGCATCAGAAAGAAAATGACCGACGACCGACGATTCGCAAACAGCGCGTGGTCGGTCGTCGGTCGTCGGTCGCCGGAGGTGCTAGCGGCCCTGCTTCTGCTTGAGCTGTGGCAGCAAGCTTTGCAGCTTCAGAAAGGCCGGGCGCGGGGTGTAATCGGGCTCCAGGATGCCAAACGAGGCCTGCTCGTTCAGCGGGTTGGGCGGGTTATTCTGCGACCAGACCACGGCGAAGTTCATGTTCCACAGGAACATATTGCCCATCCAGGGCGAATCGTCCTCGTAGCGATACTTCTCGTAGGCCATTTTGATCGCGTCGGCAACATACTCGCCCTGCTGGTCGAGCGAAACCTGGTTGCCAAACTCGTAGCCCGGCGTGTTGTTCTGGGTCGCCCAGCCGAACTCCGTCACCCAGATCTGATGGTCGCCCACGCCTTCCTGCTCCATAAACTTGCGCACGTTCTCAACATGGCGGAAGTAGAAGGTCGCGTCGTTGGTCCAGCCCTGCGCGTTGCTCGGGTTGTCGGGCCACATGGTGTCGGGCGGGTTGGCCGAGCCACCGGGGTGCACGCCCTGCGCATCGAAGTGCGACTTGATGATGCCGTCTTTGTAGCGGTACATCGCGCGGTAGTAGTTCTCATCCGAAACGGCGATCGCCGGGTCGTTCACACCGCTGGAGGAAGGCGCGCCAGCCAGCACAATAATGCTTGGGTCGAGCGCCTTGATGCGGTTGTAGCACTCCACCAGAATATCGACATAGTGGCCGGCGTCGGCCTCGGTGACGGTGCCGCCATTTTCATGGGCCAGGTTCTGCTCGTTCCAGATCTCGTAGGCCGCGACCTTGTTGCCGTAGCGTTTGACCATTGCCTCGACCAGGTTGCCCATCGACACTGGGTCTTGCGGCAGGCCATTGGTGGAGTTGTAGAATGTCGGCGCCTGCACGATGTTAATCAGCAGCTTGAGGTTCTTGGCTGCCACGTCGTCGACGATCTTGTCGAGCTCGCCCCAGGCATAGTCGCCGGGGTTCGGGCCTTCCACGTCCTTCCACACCACCTGCTGGCGCACCCAGTCGAAGCCGGCGATGCCATCCAGCGTCAGCACGCGCTCGCGGTCGGTGTAGTACAGGTGGTTCACAATGCCGAAATTCATATATGGCAGCTTGATCGGCGTGCCGGGCTCGGGCGCGGGCTGGCCAGTGGTGGGCTGCTCGGAAGGCGCGGCCGTGGCCTCGGGGGCAGCCGTGGCATCGGCCGCTGCGGTGGGCGCGCTGGTTGGCTGGGTTGAAACCACCGCCGCGGTGGGTAGTGCGGCCGTGGGGTTTGCCGCTGGCTCAGGCGCGCTGCCGCCGCAGGCCGCCAGCACGGGCAGCAGCAACACAGCAAGCGCAGCCGCCGCCGCAGTACGCATATTGCCGAAAGGCATGTTCACAGATAATCTCCTTGATACAACGACTCGCTATCTTTTGTAGGATCGCCGTATTGTACACGAATTCACGCTGGCGCTGAAATAATGCGCGGCTGAGCCATTTCTGATGCCTGGCTCAACCCCTTATGATGACGCGCAAATGTGGAAATTCGTTTCGTTGGGCGGGGAATATAGGGGAGATGCGTAGTGCGTAGTGCGTAGATTCTGGATCTACAGACTACGCACTACGCACCAGCTTCGCGAACGATGCTACTTCGGCATGGCCTGGATGGCGTAGTACGACGGGCGCGGGCTCCAGTCGCCATTCAGCACGCCAAACGACGCCTGCTCGTGCAGCTCGTTGCCCTGGTACTTCCACAGCACGGCAAAGTTGATCTGCCACAGGAACATACCGCCGATCCACGAGCCATACTCGTTGCGGCCCATCTGGAAGGCGCGCACGATATAGTCGGACTGCTCCTGCAAGGAGGTGTTGTTGCCGAAGCCATAGCCCGGCGTGTTGTTGCGCGTGGCCCAGCCGAACTCGGTCACCCAGACCTTCTTGTCGGTCAGGCCGGCATCGAGCATGGCCTGGTGCACGTCTTCCAGGCGGCGGAAGTAAAACTCGCGGCTGGTCGTCCAGCCCGGGCCAGGGCCGGGATTGTCGGGCCACATTGTGTCGGGCGGGTTCGACTGGCCGCCCGGGTGCGCGCCGATTACGTCCACGCTGGCGCGGAAGCGCGGGTCGGCGAACATCTGCCGCAGGAAGGTAATATCGCTCACCGCAATATCGGAGCGGTTGGTCTCGGTGGACGAAGGCGCGCCCGACACGATGATCGCGTTGCTGTCGGCGGCGCGAATGGCCTGCGACGCGCCAACCAGCATGTCCATATAGAAGCTGGCATTCGCCACGCGCCCGCCATTCTCGTGCGCGAGGTTTTCTTCGTTCCAGATCTCATAGGCCTGGATCTTGCCGCGATAGCGCTCGGCCATTTTGCCCATGAAGAAGTTGAAATCGCCAAAATGGTCGCGCGAAGGCATGCCGTTACGGCCATCGGACGTAGCCCAGCTTGGCGCGGCCACCACGCTAATCAGCAGCTTCACGCCCGCGCTGGATGCGTCGTTGACGATATTGTCGAGCTCGCCCCAGCACACCTGGTAGCATGGCGTGCCCGGCGCGCCCTGCAAGTCCTGCCAGCGCACCTGCTGGCGGATCCAGTACACACCCGCATTCTTCGAAAGCGACAGCACGCGCTGGCGATCCTGCCAGGGCTGACCCTGACCATACAGAATTGCGTTGAAGCCGTACACAAAGCCCTGCGTCTCGGGTTGGACCGGCGGGTTGGGCACCTGGTCGGCAGTGATCGGCTGGAACGCGCTTTCGCCGCGGTGCTTGGCGTCGCGGTATTCATTGCCCAGCAAGCCCAGCAGGATCTGATACTGCGGGTTCGGCTCGTCGGGGTGCCACTCCATGCGCTGGCGCTCGAAATACTGCACCCAGTAGGTCTGGCCGTTGGCCTGGTTCACTTCCTGAAACTGCTCGGACTTCGGCCGGCCAAATACTTCCAGGCCGCCGTTGTTCAGCCAGAAGTTGCGGAAGGGCGCCGGGCCATCGCGCAGGGTGTGGCTGGTGGCGCTGTCGAAGGTGCCGTCGCCCGGATCGCCCACCGGCAGGAACGGGCCTTCGTTTTCGCGCCCGCGAATGATCTGGTTGCCCATCAGGCGGCCCAGGATGTAGTACTGCGAGCCAGCGTTTTCGGGGTGCTCTTCCAGCACAGCGCGCTCGAAGTATTGCACGCGGTAATACTCGCCCGGGTTGGTAAAGCTTTCTTCGATAAAGGGCTGCGAGATCGGGTAGCCCAGCACAAACAGGGCATTGGGGGTGCGCTGCCAGAAGGCCGCAAACGAATTCATCGCCGCGTGCTGTGTCTCGTTAAAATACTGCGACAAGAACGGCGGAATAGTATCGGGCACATCGCCCGGCTTGTTTGGCGCCGCTGAACCCGCCTGCGGCATTGCCGCATAGGAGCCAAAAAGCGCAAGAATCATGAGGATGGCAAAGGCACGTTTCCGCATTGTCAACTCCTATTCGGTACCTTGTTGTAAGCCTCGTTAGGATCAACGGCTCTGTAGCAGAGATTATACGTGTGGCGGCTGACGTGCTGCTGAGAGGTATCTGATACAGGCATTACCATTGGGTTAATGTCTGCGCGGGCGGCGGTATACGCCTGCCACGGCGAGAAAGAGGCACGCGCCTAACGGCGCTTGCAGTGCGTCAGCGCGGCGGCGACGGCCGCTTCGGGCGAATTGACGGCCAGCAGGTGCGGCTCGCCAGCGGCATCGCGGCCCAGGTTCCAGGTGCGCAACCCGATCACCGTGCGGCCGATCTTGCGCGCCAGGGCAATTTCGGACAGCGTGCCATACTCGCCGCCAATCGCGATCACCACGTCGGCGCTGCTCACAATCAGCAGGTTGCGGCCTTCGCCCAGGCCCGTGGCAATTGGCACGACCACATCGGGGTTCGCTGCGCTGGTGTCGCCGCCAGGCAGCAAGCCGATCGTCAGGCCGCCAGCGGCGCGCGCGCCCCGGCAGGCCGCCGCCATCACCCCGCCCAGGCCGCCACAGATCAGCGTCGCGCCGCCGGCTGCCACGCCGCGGCCCACCGTCTCGGCAAGCGCGGCAATGCCGCCATCGCACTGGCCAGCGCCGCAGATGGCGATCATAGGCTTGCGTCGTTCAGAAACAGCCATTGGGGGTTACGCACTTTCTAGGCGCTGGGATAGCAGCGAGGCGATACGAGTAGCTGTAGCAGCCGAATAAGCCCGCGTATTATATGGGAGAGGGGAAGGAGCGTCAAATAGCGGGCATGCAAGCGATTTCTGCACTAGCATAGCCTGTTTTCATCGCTCGTAGCACGCGCTATTGGCTGGCTGTGCGCGTTTGGGCGCGCAAAACCCTTGACAACTCGCGTCAACCTGATACGATACAATGCGAACGTCGGGCATTCCAGACGGAACATCCCGGCCACAATCCAAGGAGTGTGTCATGTTTCAACCCCTCATCGAAGACGCTCGCAACATGATCGCGCGCCTGCACCAAAGCGCCGAGAAAGGTCGCGATCACGTCCCTTCCTCGGTGATGATGCGGTATAGCGAGTTTCAATCGTGGGAAAATGCGGTGCAGGCAGTGGCGCGGCTGGTGTTTGGCGAAGAGTCGCCCGCGCTTGAGCGCTGGCATACGCTCGTCAATCGGCGCGACGCGCTTGTGACCGAGGCCATGCGCAAAGACGTGAAGCGCGGCGAATATTTTGGGATGATCGACTACTTCCATCTGGCGATTGGCGTGCTGCGCGAGTTCGAGGCGTCCTACCAGCATCAGCAGGCAATCTTCGAGCGCGGCCCTGAGCCCGCCCCAACCGTCACAACCGTCAACGGCGCGAGCAATGGCGCGAGCAATGGCGCAAGCTACCCTGCTGCCCAGGCTCCCGCGCCCGAGCTGCCGCTCAACCGTGCCGAGCCACGCCAGCGCGTCGCGCGCTTGGGTGCGAACGAGTGGGAAGTAGTAATTACGGTGAACGATCACACCTACGACTGGCTCAGCGATGTGGTGGCCGCGCGCGAGGCCAGTGACGTGATTGCGCCCGAGGCAGTGGCGCGCCTGGCCGCAACGATCATCGAGCGCGTGGCCGCGCAAAGCCGCCGCCCCAGCTAGGAAAGCGAACGCCGGTCGCCAGCCGCCAGGCGCTGCTCATCGCGCGCTTCGGGCAGCGGCTCGTCGGCAGCGACGGTTGCGCGGCCATATACGAATTGCAGCACCGCAGCCAGCACGCCCGCAATCGGGATGCCAAACAGAATACCCCAGCCGCCCGCCACCGTCGCGCCCACCAGAATCGCCGCAAACACCAACAGCGGGTGCAAACCGACGATCCGCCCCATCAGGCGCGGCATGATCATGTTGAACAGCACCTGCTGCACGGCCCCAAGCATCAACAGCATCAGCCAGATCCGGTCGGGGTTGCCGATGATCGCCACCACCAGCGGTGGGATCACCCCCAGCAGCCCGCCCACTATCGGCACCAGCACCAGCACCGCCGCGCTTACGCTCACCAGCGCCACATAATCGAGGCCCAGCCCGGCCATCACCACAGCCGTCGCCAGACCATAGATCATGGCTTGCAGCAGCTGGGCGCGCAAAAATCCGCCAAACGTAAAGTTCACAATGCTGAAAAAGCGCGTGGTGTCGCCGCGCCACTGCTCGGGCATCAGGTCGAGCACGCGCGCGGAAATGCGCGGGCCGTCGAGCGTGATGTAGTAGCTGATAATCAGCACCAGTGTGATATTCACCAGCCATGTCGCAATGCCGCTCGCAATCCCCAGCGACTGCTGGATCAGCGTGCTGCCAACGGCGGTGGCCTGCTGCGCCAGCGTGTCTGGCTGCGCAATGCCGTTCAGGTTCCCGCGAAAGCCAACCCGCCGCAGCTCGCCTTCCAGGCCGCTGATCCATTGCGAAATCTGGCTCACGGCATCGGGCAGCGTTTCGTCAATGCCCACCAGCTGCGGCTCGATGATCGGCACCAGCGAAATCACCAGCACAGCAATCAGCGCGACAATTGCGGCGTACACCAGCGCCACCGCAATGCTGCGCGGGATGCGCCAGCCGCCGTGCCGCTTTGCTCCACCGGGAGTTGTTGGCAGCGGCAGCGTCAGCCGGTCGACCAGCGGCTTCAGGATCAGCGATACCAGCCAGGCCAGGCTAAACAGCAGCAGCGGCGTGGCAAACAGCGCCGTCAGGAAAAACAGCCGCTCAAGCAGGTAGACCGAAACGGCCACGATCAGCATCCAGATCAGAATGCGCGAAAGACGATCAGCAAACATAGCTCATCTCGTTTGGGCCGGCAAGAGGCTGCACTCCGCCAGGGCGGTATAGTGCGGGCCTTCGCGGCGGAGCTCGCTGCGAAACAGGACAATGCGCTCGCACACCCAGGCGGCGGGTGTCAGCTGCGGCAGGGCGCGAATGGTATCACCAAGGCGCTCGATCATCTGCGGTGGGGCATCGCGGCGTGTGCGGCCCAGCGTCAGGTGCGGGCGAAACGGGCGCTCGTCGCGGGCCAGGCCAATCTGTGCCAGCGCGCCGCGCAGTGCCGACGCCATCTGGCCCAGCAATTCGGTATCGCCGCCAATGCCCGCCCACAGCACATTGGGCCGCCGCGAGTTGGGGAATGCGCCCGTGGTGGTAAGGCGAAGCTGTGGCGCAGAATATTCCGCGCAGATCTGCTGGATCGCCGCTTCAATGGCTGGCACCTGCGCAGTGTCGGTTTCGCCCAGGAAGTGCAGCGTGAGGTGCATAGCCTCGGCTGCCACCCAGCGCACCGGGGCACCCACCCGCCGTAATCGCGCCTGCGCGCTCACGAGTGCGGTTTTCACCGGCAGTGGCAGCGGGGCCGCAATAAACAGGCGGGTGCTTTCCATAGCGTTTACTCTGGTGGTAAATCGTGGCCGGCACCAAAAGCAACCTGGCTGTCGATCGGTCGCGCGCCTTCCTGCGGCTGTGCGCGCGTATACGAGCCGTCGGGCTCGAGCAGGTGCGCGCGCGTGTTGTCGCGCAGGTAAATTTCAAGCATGTCGTCGCGAATATGCGACACCATGGCCGGGTCTTCAATCGGGAACAGCGTTTCGACGCGCCGGTCGAGGTTGCGCTGCATCAGGTCGGCGCTGCCCAGGTACACTTCGGGTGTGCCATCATTGCCAAAATAGTACACGCGGCTGTGCTCCAGAAAGCGCCCAATCACGCTGCGCACCGTGATATTCTCGCTCATACCGGGCACACCCGGCCGCAGGCAGCAAATGCCGCGCACGATCAGGTCGATCTGCACGCCCGCGCTCGATGCTGCGTAGAGCTGGCGAATCATCGCCGGGTCAACCAGCGCGTTGAGCTTGAAGATCAGCCGGCCTGCGCGCCCGCTGTTGGCGTGCGCAATCTCGCGCTCGATCAGCCAGGTCAGCCGCTCGCGCAGGTTCACGGGCGCCACCAGCAGCTTGCGGTAGCGCGTCTGCCGCGAGTAGCCAGTCAGGAAATTGAACAGATCCGACGCGTCAGCGCCAATGTCGGGCCGGCAGGTCAGCAGGCCCAGGTCGGTGTACACGCGCGCGGTGCCGGCGTTGTAGTTGCCAGTTCCCAGGTGCACATAGCGCCGCAGGCCATCATTTTCGCGCCGCACGATCAGGGCGATCTTGGCGTGCGTTTTCAGCCCCACCAGGCCATAGACAACGTGCACGCCGGCCCGCTCCAGCGCGCGCGCCCAGGTGATGTTGTTTTCTTCGTCGAAACGCGCCTTTAGCTCGACCAGCACCGTCACCTGCTTGTCCTGGTCGCGCGCGTGCATCAGCGCCTTGACGATCGGCGAGTTGCTGCCGACGCGGTACAGCGTCTGCTTGATCGCCAGCACCTCAGGGTCTTCCGCCGCAGCCTCGATCAACTCCACCAGCGGCTGGAATGAATCATACGGGTGGTGCAGCAGAATGTCCTGCTGGCGGATCGCGCCAAAGATCTCGTTGCTGGTGCGCGCGTGGCGCAGCAGCGCCGGCGCCTTGGGGTAGAACGGCGGGTCTTTCAGCTCGGGCCGGTCGATCCTGGTCAGTGCCATGATCTCGGAAAGGCCGAGCGGGCCGCGCACTTCATACACATCCTCGGGCGTCAGCTTCAGGTTCGCCAGCAGCAAATCGCGGATGCGCTGCGGCATGTCGTGCTGGATGGTCAGGCGCACCACCGCGCCAAAGCGGCGGCGGCGCACGCCCTGCTCGATCGTGCGCAGCAGGTCGGCAGCTTCTTCTTCCTGAATTTCAACGTCGGCGTTGCGCGTGATGCGGAACAGGTATACTTCCGTCACTGCCATGCCCGGGAACAGCGCATCGACATGCCTGGCGATGACCTGATCGAGCCAGACAAAGGCAAAGCGGCGCTCGGGCTGGATTTCTTCCGGCGCGGGGCAATTGCCGCCGATCGGGATCATGCGCGGCAGCACCGCCGGCACCTTCACGCGCGCAAACAGCTCGCCTTCCTCGGGGTCGTTGATCACCACCGCCAGGTTGATGCTCAGGTTCGAGATCTGCGGGAAGGGGTGGCTGGGGTCGAAGGCCAGCGGCGTGAGCACCGGGAAGACCTCGCGCTCGAAATAGTCTTTGCAGTACGCGCGCTGATGGTCATCCAGCTCGTCGTAATCGAGAATATACACGCCTTGTGCGCGCAGCTTGGGCTGAATATCGTCGAGCCAGCAATTGCGCTGCTGGTCGGCCAGCTCGGTCACGGCGCGGCGAATGGCAAAAAGCTGCTCGGTTGGCGTCATGCCGTCGGGCGAGCGGCCCACCACCCGCGCGGCGATCTGCTGCTTGATGCCGGCCACGCGAATCATAAAGAATTCGTCGAGGTTGGTGCTGAAGATCGAAAGGAACTTGACGCGCTCCAGCAGCGGGTGGCGCTCTTCCAGCGCTTCCTGCAGCACGCGCTTGTTGAACTCAAGCCAGCTCTGCTCGCGGTTGATGTAGCGCGAAAGGCTCTGGTAGGGGTTGCGCAGCTCGGCCTCGGGCGCTATCTCAGTGGCAATCGCCATTGAAACCTTCCTTCTCTTTCAGCAGCTGGGCCTTTGTTGGCGGCAATGTGCGGGCGGCAGCACGTTCGGGTTCAGTATAGCATTATGGATCATCACCGGCAAGACTCACGCCGCGCAAGAAAAAAGCATTCGTGCTGTATCGAATGCTTTTCAGAGTCGTTGGATGGTGCGCGGCGCTAGCCGCTCAGCGCGATGATCTCGGCTGGCTCGCTGATCTCAAGTGGCACGCCGGCAAGCTGGCCGCAGGCCGCCGCAATTGCAACGCCGCGCTCGACGCGCACGGTGCAGGCAATGCCCTGCTCGTGCAATACTTGCTGGAAGCGCAGCACACGCGCGCGCTCCGAGCGGCCCAGCGGCGCGCCCGGCACCGGGTTCCAGGGGATGAGGTTGACGTGACAGAGCATGCCTTTCAGCAGCGCGCCCAGCGCGGCGGCCTGCTCGGGCGCGTCGTTCTTGCCTTGCAGCAGCACATATTCAAACGACACGCGCCGGTGGGTTGTGTCGATATAGTCCTGCGTCGCTGCCAGCAGGTCGGCAATCGGGTAGCGCCGGTTGATTGGCATCATCTCCGAGCGCAGCGCATCGTCGGGGGCGTGAAGCGAAATCGCCAGGTTGATTGGCAGCGCCTCGCCGGCCAAGCGCCGAATGCCCGTCACCTGCCCGACCGTCGAGACCGTCAGGCTGCGCGCACCCATGTTCAGGCCCTGCGGGTCGTGCAGCCGCTCAACCGCCTGCCACCAGCGGTCGTAGTTCGCAAATGGCTCGCCCATGCCCATAAACACGACGTTGGTAAGGTGCTGCACACCAGGCGCGGCGCTTTGGCCTGCGGCAGCTTCGGCGCGCAGGGTTTCCAGCTCGCGCGCGGCCCACATCACCTGCTCGACGATTTCGCCCGCGCTGAGGTTGCGCAGCAGGCCCAGCCGCCCGGTCGCGCAAAACACGCAGCCCATCGCGCAACCCGCCTGCGTCGAAACGCACACCGTTGCGCGGTCGGGGTAGACCATCAGCACGCTTTCGACGACTTCGCCGCCGGGAATGCGAAACAGCGCCTTGCGCGTCTGCCCCTGGTCGGCGGTTTGCAGGCGCACCAGCTCCAGCGTGGCGATGCGCGTTTCGGCGGCGAGCCGTTCGCGCAGCGCCAGCGGCAGGTCGGTCATTGTGGCGGGGCTGCTGGCAAATTTCGTGTAGAGCTGGCGATAGACCTGGCGCGCGCGAAACGCGGGCTGCCCCCAGCCGGCCAGCAACTGCTCGATTTCGGGCAGGGAGAGATTATAGAGATGTGGAATTTGTGTGTTCATAACGGGCGGAATTATACCATACGCGGCTTGCGGGTGCCCCCAACAAACACGCAGGCGAGAAGCCTGAGCTTCTCGCCTGCACGGCATCTATATGAAGCGCTGCGGCGGGGCCACAGCGGCAATGTAAGCGGCTTAGCGGCGGCGAATTGCGCGGCGCTGCGCCACACGGGCAGGGACGCGAACCGGAACGCGGCGTGCTTGCGCCGAGCGAGCGACCAGTGTAGCCATCAGAGCGACAATTGCCAACAAAGCGAAGAGTGCCATAACAACTCCTTCAGTGTGGGTGCGCTACACCGGGCGGTGCAGCGGATTTGCGGCTACATTCACTATACCATGTTCATTCACAAATTGCCATAGGTTATGTGTACTAGGCCAATCAGGTACTCTATGAAATAAACGTAGCGCGTGCCGCTTTTTTACAGCCAATACGCGCTACATGTGCAAGATGAGTGCCGCTGGATTTTGGCAGACATATCAGGGCTTTGTGAGCTAATCGTCACTCCGGTAGCCCAGCCAGTGCAGCGACGAAGGGTCATCGCGCCAGTTCGGGCGAGCCTTCACCCACAGATCAAGGTAGGCGCGCCGGCCAATCAGCGCCTCGATCCCAGGGCGCGCGCCGCTGCCGATTTTCTTCAGCATCGCGCCCTGCGCGCCGATCAGGATGCCTTTCTGCGATTCCTTTTCGACATAGATGGTCATGCGAACATACACGGCGTTTTCTTTTTCTTCCCATTCCTCAACTTCAACTGCCACGCCGTGCGGTACCTCCTGCTCGGTCAGGCGCAGCACCTGTTCGCGCACAAGCTCGGCGGCGTGTTCGCGCTCGGTCTGGTCGGTGATCTGGTCGCTGGGGTAGAGGGCCGGGCCAGGCGGCAGGCGCGCTACAATCTCGTCGAGCAGCGTTTCCAGGCCCTTGTTCAGCAGCGCCGAAACCGCCACTTCCATGTCCCACGGGCCAAGCGCGCGGTAGGCTGCCAGGTTGTCCTGCCCGGCGCGCGTGCGCTGGTCGAGTTTGTTCAGCACCAGAATGCGCCGCGCGTGCGAGCGCGCCACCAGCGCGGCAATGCGCTGCTCGATCCGGTTCGGCGGCGTGGCAATATCGACCACAAAGCAGACCACATCCGCGTCGGGGATGCTGCGGCGTGCCTGCTCGACCATAAACGTGCCAAGCTTGGTGCGCGGGTCGTGAATACCGGGCGTGTCGACAAAGATGATCTGCGCGTCGGGCCGGTTCAGAATGGCGCGCATGGGCATGCGTGTGGTTTGCGGCTTGGGCGAGACGATCGCGACCTTCTGGCCAAGCATGGCGTTCAGCAGGGTTGATTTGCCGACATTCGGCTTGCCCACCAGCGCCACAAAGCCGGCGCGGAAGCCGGCAGCCGGGGCAGGGGTGCCCTGCCCGGTGTCGGCCTCGGCCAGCGCCTGCGCCACCACCGCCGCCAGGTCGGCCTCGCCATTGGCGGGCAGCTGAGCTACCAGGCTGGCGCCGTCCCCCTCTGCATCGTCATTGTCGGAGTCGAGTGCGGCCGCGTCGGCGAGATCGTCGGCGTCGAGCTCGCCATCTTCAAGCTCGTCGGCGGCGAGCAGCTCGTCATCGTCTTCTTCGTCGGAGTCGAGTGCGGCCGCGTCGGCGAGGTCTTCGGCGTCGAGCTCGCCATCTTCAAGCTCGTCGGCGGCGAGCAGCTCGTCGCCTGAATCGTCGTCATCAAGCTCGATCGCGTCATCAAGCGCGGCATCTTCTTCAAACGCCGAATCGTCGAGCTCGGCTTCCTCGAAATCGATCTCGTCGCCCTGCTCGTCGTCTTCCAGCTCTTCGTCGTCTTCCAGTTCCGCGTCGTCGAGCGCGAAGGCAGGCGGCGGCTCGTCTTCCAGCTCGACCATGAAGGGCTGCAAGCGGCCCAGGCGCAGCGCCAGCTCGAACTCGCGCGATGCCAGGACATCGCAGCCCTGCAGGCGCTCGCTCCCGTCGAAATCGAGAATGACGGCCTCGTGAAGCGGTTGGACGCCGCCCGGCTCTTCGTCGAACAGCAGAACCGTGAGCGTGGCGGCGGCGCGGTCGTAGCGCACATTCGGGTGCGCCAGCGCAAGGGCCAGGTCGGCGGGGCGCACGCTTTCGTCCAGCTCAAGCTCCAGGCCGATCACATCGCCGCGCGCATCGAGCAGCAGCGTGCCGTTGCACTCGCCTTCCAGCTCGGTGCTGCCGGCTTCAATTTCGGTGAAATACCAGTACAGTGTCCCAGCCTCGGGATCAAAGGAAACAGTTACCATACAAACCCTTATACTTCTATTGTGTGGCTGTGGCCGCAGGGGCAGTGGGCGCGCCGGGCAAGCCAGCCGGCGCCACGCACGGCCCGGCCGAGCTTGTCACCGTCACCTGCGAGAACTCAAGCAGCTTGAGAAATTGCTCCATCGAGCGCTTGGCATCGTCGGCGGCCTTCTGCATAATGTTGCTTTCGCAGGCAGCGTTCATAATCTCAGCTTCGGCCTGGCTGCGCGCCTGGGTCTCAAGGTCTTTGTTTTGGGGCGCAAGCACGCCCTGCTGGCGATCGTACACGCGCGTACGGTCGTTGTCGAGCTTCTTGCTGAAAATCTCCGACGGCGGCAGCTTCAGCGTAATGCTCTTGCCATCGGGCGAAATCGTCACGTCGCCATCGCGCAGCTTGCTCAGGTCGACACCCGCCACCACCTCGCCGCTGGCGATCAGCAGCAGACGGTCGCCCAGCAGCAGGTCGAGCGGGTTGCCACGTTCGACCTTCGCTTCGATCACGCGCTCGGCCGCGAAGCTCTGCGTCTCAAGGCGGTTCAGGCTGCGAATTTGCAGAATGGTGCCGCCACGGTCGCGCAGCGTGGTGGTGGGCGTCGCGACGATCTCGCGCACCTGCTGCGGCACATTCGGCACCAGGTTGCTCATCAGCTGCGGGCCGACAATCAGCCCCACCAGCAAGAGCGCAATGCCGCCAAGCAGCACATACAGAACCGAGCTGGCGCAGCCACCGCCGCCCATGGTGCCATAGCCCATTCCGCCACCGCCGCCAGCGCGCGGGCGCGAGTAGCGCGGCTCTTCATAATCGTCGTCGTAGAGCTCTTCATCCTGCGCGCGGCGCAGCCGCCGATCCATCAGCGAATCGCGGCGGCGGGGGTAGTCGTCGTACTCGTCATTATCGCGCCGGCGCGGGCGATCATCATCGTAGCGCCCCATAAGCCCCCTTTATCGCGGTTTGATTGCGGTATGCACCGCCACCGCGCCCATTCCAAGCAGCGAAAAGCGTACTTCGGCCCAACCTGCTTCCTGCATGATTCGCGCCAGCGCCTCGGGCGGCGGGAAGGCGCGCGCCGACTGTGGCAGGTAGGTATAGGCAGTGGGGTCGCCGCCCAGCAGCGCCGTGATGCGCGGCACCACCTGCTCGAAATAAATGCGGTGGCCCAGGCGCAATAGTGGGTTGCGGGGTCGCGCCACTTCCAGGCAGGCCAGCACACAGCCCGGCCGCGCCACGCGCGCCATCTCACGAAATGCCTGCCCAATATCGACGACATTGCGCATGGTAAAGCCGGTAGTAATCGCATCGAACGAACTGTCGGTGAAGGGCAGGCTCAGCGCATCGCCGCCCACAAAACCTGCCCGCCCGTCGGCAAGATCGAGCTTGGGCAGGCCAGCCTGCATCATTGGCACGGTGAAATCCAGGCCCACGGCAAAACCTTCCGGCATCCACGCGGCCAGGATGGGCAGGAAATCGCCGGTGCCGGTGCCGACGTCGAGCGCGCGGCCATCAGCAGGTGGCGCGATCAGGTTGGCGGCATAATCGCGCCAGCCGCGGTCCATGCCCATGGTCATCACGCGATTCATACGATCGTAGCCCGGTGCGATGCGCGCAAACATGCGCTCGACGTAGGCGGCTTTTTCTTCAATTGGCGGTAGAACAGACACGGATCAATCCTTAGCATATGGTGCCGGCGCGGTTCACGCCGGGCGGTTCATTTCATAAATCATCTTGAGTCCTTCCAGCGTCAGCAACGGCTCGACGACGGTGATCGCGTCGGTTTCGCCCGCGATCACTTCGGCCAGGCCGCCCGTGGCCACCACAGTGCATGGCGTGCCCAGTTCGGTTTGCATGCGCCGCACCAGACCCTCGACCAGGCCAGCATAGCCAAGAATCAGGCCCGATTGCATATAGTGTACCGTGTTTTTGCCAATCACCTGCGGCGGGCGGGCCAGCTCGACCTGATAGAGCCGCGCGGCCAGGCGGAACAGCGCGTCGGCCGAAATGCCAATGCCCGGCGCAATGGCCCCACCAATATACACGCCCGCCTCGGTAATAACATCGAATGCCGTGGCGGTGCCAAACGCAATCGCAATAACCGGCCCGCCATAGCGCCGAAAGGCCGCCAGCGAGTTCGCCACCCGGTCGGCACCAAGCTGGTCGGGCGTATCGATTTCGTAGCGCAGTCCGCTCGCCACGCCCGGCCCAATAATCACTGGCTCGACGCCGAGGTAGCTGCGGCTCAGCACGCGGAACTGGCCTGTCAGCGGCGGCACCACACACGAGATCGCGCAGCCCTGCACCTGTTTCACATTCAGCCCGGCTAGCGCAAACAGATTGTGAATCATCACGGCGTACTCGTCGGCCAGCTTCAGCCGCTCGGTGGCCATGCGCCAGTGCGCCAGCAGCTCGTCACCCTGGTAGACGCCGAGTTTGATGTTTGTGTTGCCAATATCAATCGTTAAGAGCATTGTTATGCTTTTCAGGTTGTCGGCTTGCGCACGACCCAGGCAATGCGCTGCGTGCGCTCGCTCAGCGGCTGGAAGGTGAAGCAATCGTAGGTTGCCTCAATCAGCAAGCCCGCCGCCACAAGCAGTTCTGCTACCAGATCGGGCGAATACGCACGCTCGATATGCGTTTCGTCAAAGCGCTGGTAGCCCTCGGCGTCATCGCCGCTAAAGCCCGTCAGCACCATCGTCGAACAAGCCGTCGCTGGGTCGAAATGGCTTTGCGAAACCTGCACAAAGCCCGGCAGCTCCAGCACCTCGCTTGGCAGCCAATCGTGCTCGAGAAAATAATGCGTGTTCATGTCGAGCAAGGCCACGCCGCCAGGCGCAAGCGCCTCGGCCACGCCAGCGAAGCATGCCGCCAGATCGCCCTCTTCCAGCAAATAGTTCAGGCTGTCGTACACGCACGTCGCCAGGTCGAACGAGCCTGGGCGCGCTTCGGGCATGCCAGCAAGCGCCACACCAGGCTGGCGAATATCGCCCTTCACAAACGCCACGCGGCCCACTGTATCGAGGTTTGCCGCTTTAGCACGCGCCTGCGCCAGCATCGCCGACGAGGTATCCAGCCCCACAACCTCCCAGCCCTCATCGGCAAACAGCAGCGCCAGCGTGCCCGTGCCGCAGGCCAGATCGAGCATGCGGTGGCCGGGGACCGGATGGCGTGTCAGCACCTCGCGCAAGTACTGGTGCATCAGCACCGCAAAGCGAATTTGCCCGGTGGCATCGTAGTAGGGCGCGTAATTCTGGTATGCTGTCACGCCAATTCCTGCTTGTTTCCTAGCTGTGGAGGCAGATTCGCACGCCTCGGCGCGTATTGTACCATGCCTGCCCGCAGCTTTGACATCACCGGAAGCGCGGCGTACAATACGGCCGCATGTCCATAAGCTAAGGAAAAGTGTATGTTTCCACTCCATCCCCCGGGCGATCCCTTCCTGATCAACACCAGCCTGTTTGGCATCCCGATCGCGGTGCGCTGGTACGGCGTGCTAATCGTTGGTGGCGCAATGCTGGCTGGCTGGATTTCGGCCCGGCGCGCCGAGCGGCGCGGCTATAGCGCCGACCATATCTGGAACCTCTTGCTGCTTGGCATGGTGCTTGGCATCGCTGGTGCGCGCATCTATTATGTCGCATTCGAATGGCAAAGCTTCGCCGGCCGTCCCTGGCTCGACCTGATTAATACGACCAAAGGCGGCCTGGCGATTCATGGCGCGCTAATCGGCGCGGTGCTTGCCGCGCTGATCTACACCCGGCGCAACAAGCTTCCGCTGATCGAATTCCTCGACATCTGCATGCCCGGCTTTTTGCTGGCCCAGGCGGTAGGGCGCTGGGGCAACTTCATGAACCAGGAAGCCTATGGCCGGCCCACATCGCTGCCCTTTGGCGTAAGCATCGACGCCGACCGGCGGCTGCCGCCCTACAACGACATGACGGCCTACCCGCCCGGCACGCTGTTCCACGCAACCTTCTTATATGAATCGATCTGGAATGTCGTTGGCGTGGGCCTGCTGCTCACGCTTGAGCGGCGGCTGCGCGGCTGGCTGCGCACCGGCGATATTGCACTGTTCTATGCAATCTGGTATGGCATCGGGCGCTTCTGGATCGAGGGCCTGCGCACCGACAGCCTGTGCACCAACGGCATTGGCGGCGAGTGCGGTGGCGCACTGCGCACCGCCCAGATTGCAAGCCTGCTGCTGGTGCTGATTGGCATCGTGGGCATGTACCTGAACCACCGCCGTGCATTGCCGCCCCCTGCTGCCGAGGCAGTGGAAGAAGATGCTGAGCCGTTCGCAAGCGAAAGCGACGACCTGCCGGCCAGCACGCGGCCCACTTCGAGCGAACTTTTGAACAACACGCTACCGGCCGCAAGCGACCAGCAATCGTCATAATTCTCTCATCCGATTGCCTTGCGGGGCCCGAACCTTCGTGCTATGATCGCGTGCGGAGATTGAGATGACATCGGAGCGTATGTCCAGCGATTCCGCACAAATCAGCGAGCGCGAGCGCGATATTTTGCGCTTGGTGGCCATGGGCGCCACCAACCAGCAAATCGCCAACCAGCTGAACATCAGCATCAACACCGTCAAGGTTCACCTTCGGAATATTTTCGAGAAAATTGGCGCCGCGTCACGAACCGAAGCGACGGTCTTTGCCATACGGCAGGGCCTGGTGCAGCTCGATCGCGCACCCGAAGTGGCCTCGGCTTTGCCGGAAGATGAGTTGCCCGGCGATATCGGCGTTGCGGTGCCAATCGACGCGCCTGCAACCCTTTTAGAAACTGCCCCCGCGGCAAACACCAGCGCGCCAGCCAATACACTCGAAACCCAGCCAACTTCTGTTGAGCCAGCGATCGTATTCGATCCCACCCCACTACCACCCGATACACCTATTGCCGCGTCTCCTGGCGGCTCAGGTCGGGCGCGCGCGCTGCTTTTCGCTGCGCTCGGCCTGGTGGTTCTGCTCGCTGGCGCGGTGGTTTACCTGCTTATGCAGCGCCAACCATCCGATCCCACCGCATCCGTAACACCAATACAATCTGCGCCACCAAGCCGCTGGAAATCACATAGCGCCTGGGCACAGCCCCGCACCGATTTCGCCATCGCCGCTGCCGACAACAAGCTCTACCTGATTGGTGGTGCCGAGGGCAACACCGTGAGCGCAGCCGTTGATCGCTACGACCCCAGCAAGGATCAGCTGGTGGCACTGAACGCTAAACCCACGGCGGTGCGCAATGTACGGGCCGTGACGCTTGGCGGGAAAATCTATGTGCCAGGTGGGGAAGGGCAAGACGGCGCGGTGCTGGCGATCTGCGAAGTATACGACCCGCGCACCAAGCAGTGGGAAAGCCTGCCGCCAATGCCCGCGCCGCGCAGCCGCTACGCTCTGGCCGATTTCGAGGGGCAGCTTTACCTCTTCGGTGGCTGGGACGGCACAAGCTATCGGGGCGAAGTGTTTGTGTATGACCCACGCGCCAAAACGTGGGCGGAAAGCGCACCAATGCGCACAGCGCGCGCCAATGCCGGTGCTGCCCTGGTGGAAGAGCGCATCTATATCATTGGCGGCGAAAACCAGAGTGGGCCGCTTGCAGCCAACGAGCGCTTCGACCCGACGAACGACAGTGGCGGCGTGTGGGAAAGTGTTGTTCCCCTAAGCGAGCCAGTTGCGGCCCCAGCCGTTGTGGGAACCGTCAACAGTGTGCTGCTGTTTGACCCACAAAAGCGTACTGCCGCTGAGTACAGCCCCACCGCCGACGCGTGGCAAACACCAGTGCCCGTGCCAGATGAGATTGGTCTTTCGTCGCGAGCAGTGGCACTGAGTACCAGTATTTTCCTTTTCGGCCCAACTAGCGCCAGGCAACCGGGCGCCGTCAGCGAATACCAGGTACTCTACTCTACACTAGTCCCCATTATCAACAACTAATTCCCAGGCGCAGAGAGATCGGGTATCGTTCGCATATGCCCAGGCAGATACCTCTTTGATAGCTGCAGGCAGAAGCATACCCACTTTGGGGCACAGCCGTAATGCTCTGTAGAACGGTGCCTGTGAACCACGCTTCTCCAGCTACAGGCGCGTCTGCACAGCGAATACTATGCAGGCATTCAAATGCTTTCTACACTGCCTGATGCGCCGCGATTATGTGGCCTATTCGAAGATGTGTTATCAGCGAAACGAGGCAGTATCTGCCATACTGATTACTCTGGAAAATACGTTCTTTCATACAACGGGCAAGCTTTTAGGAAGCTTATCTGGTTATCAGATTGAAGCAAAACTGGCTTGAGCTTCCTGGAAGCTGAGTACAAGGAAAATTATTTTCCAGAATACGGATACCAAATACGGGTAACTACTTTTCCTTTGTCATTCTTGACGAAGCCATAGCCAAGTGAAGAATCTTCCATTCCACGAGCAAAATATGCTTCACGGAGTGTAACTTTGAGCGAAGCCCAAGGGCTCAGGATCATCATTCTGAACTGATGATCCGTATCTGGCATGAATCAGCGAGAATATTTCCACAAAGGGCGGGGCAGCCTAGCTGCCCCGCCCTTTGTGATACTGCGCCTAGTGTCGATGGGTGCAGCACCAGATGGGTGCGCAGAACAAAACCAGGCCCTGCCGATGGCAGGGCCTGGTACGAACCTATCTTCGACCGTGATAAAAAGTGGAGATTTTAACTACTGAACGTTGATACCGTTGTAGTCTTCGCCAGACTGGTTGCTGGTGCCCGAGATAACACGGACAACCACCGCCAGCTGCGCGCCGTTGTCAGCAGTCACAATCGCGCCACCGCCGAACTGGAGCGAGGCGCAGCCATCGCCATAGATACCGAACCGGCCACAGCCATCCAGCGCGTTTGCCAGTTTGGGGCTCGAGTTGCCCTTGGCACCGACGGCCAGTGTACCGAGAAGCTGCGTACCCTTAACGACACCGTTGCGATCAATGTATTTCACGGTAACGTTGGTGGCCGGCGCGCTGCCGATGTTCTGGATAGCCAGAGCCGAACGCTGATCGGCGTTCACATTGGCATCCGACGCCCAGCGAACGTACGGAACCGCAATCTTGGCCGAGCCGGTGCCTTCAACAATGCCCAGGAAGGCAGTCTGGAAGACGTTGCCCGAAACTTTACCGACGGCAACCAGCGTGCCCGAGCCAGCGGTGCGCTCGATGATAGCCGAGCCCGACGTGCCAGCCGGCATCTTGTTGCAGGTGATGATACTCTTCTTGCCACCAGCGGCCAGCGAGTACGGGCCATCGATCAGGTCAGCAGCGTTCGTCCGCTTGTAGCGAACCTGGAAGGACACGCTGTTCGACAGATCGGCGTTCTGCACGGCGTACGAGGTCGACTGGCCACCAAAGGCGTTGCAGGTCGCCGACGGCATGTACACTTTCGCGCCACTGACCGACGAACCCTCAAAGCTCTTGGCAATACCACCGGCCGTATCAAGCTCGTTGACAGTCACCACGACCTTGCCGGCGGTGCTGTTGTTCGAAGAAAGCTTGGCAGTCACAATCGCCGAGCCGTTGAAGCCATTCGGCAGCTGGGCAATCGAGCCAACATCGAAGTACTTGGCTGCCCCCGCCGGCAGGTTGTTCGCCGTGACGGTGGCCGTTGCCGAGGTCGAGCCGACAGCGAAGAACTGGGCGGTGACGTTCACAGGCGACGACTCAGTGTTCTGCACCGAGAAGATCGTCGAGCTGCTGAACTGATTCTTCAGCACAGTGGCGATCAGCTGCTTGGCAGCACCATCGGCCGCGCCAAAGCCATTGGACAGCGGGCGGTTCTTGACCGTGCTCGTCGAGTCGAACTGCACAATCGTCGCGATAACCGGCTGATCCGACGACAGCACCGCCGAGCCCTTGAAGGAGCCCGAGGAGATAGCCTTACCGACGCTCAGCGAGGCGCTCGCGCCTGCAGCCAGGGTACCGGCCGAGAAGTTCTGCGCCGTGCCATTGTTCTCAGCAAAGAAGCTCACATTCACGGTCGCTACAGCGGAACCAACATTTTGATACGTAATCGAGACCGAGAATGGCGTCTGGTAGGCCGAGGCAGCAAACGCTGCGTTCGGCACAATTGCAAAGCACATCGCCATCACAAGGCTCAAAGCAACAAGGAACCGTTTCATCCAAAAACCTCCTAAAGCAATAACGGATTGGTCGAACGACAGGTTCGTTGTGGGTACTATAACGGAGAAGCACCCTTTGCTCCATACTTCTCTAGCATAATTTCTTCGCAGAATCTGGCTTATTTTGCCGGAGTAGTGCGATAACCCGATCGGGTTATCGTCGTATTTTCAGGCATTAGAAAGCCATATTACGAAGAAGGATTTATTTCCACCGAATCTTTACAAAAGGTTATTCAGATTGCGAATTCTTTACCATGATGGCAGGATTGAGGGCAGGCGGATATGCGTGTAAGAACAGTGCAGATTCCAGCCAGCAAAGATCTTCCCTGCTGGCAGAACAGAGCGGGGCTTTGAGCATACACGCCTTCCAAGAAAGCACTATACTCTTTTTGGATAAGGTGACAGGCCATGCAGTCGTGCTATACTTAACCTTGGTAACGAGCGGCGCTTACCAATCACAAAATGTACCTGCTGTTTTATTTTTGGAGGTTTGAAAATGAAGTTGCGAATCTCTCTGTTGTTACTTTTTCTGCTTGTCCCACTTCTCGCTGCGTGCAGCAGTGGCACGCCCCCCACCCCGCAGCAATCGGGAGGGACGCAGCCGGCAGTGAAACAGTCGATCGTGCCTACGGCTGAGCCGGGCAACAGTACCGTGACTGGAACCGTTGTAGGCGCAAACACAAACCAGCCAATCAAGCGCACCCCCGTGTACCTGGCAGAAATTCACTGGGATGCGGATCATAAGGAAGCGGCGTTTGTGCTGAATATCAGTAGTAGCCCCGCAGCGCAGACCGATGAAAATGGCTTTTTTGCTTTCTCGAAAGTGCAGCCTGCGGAATATGCGATTATTGTTGGCGATTACTATGGGCGAAATGATGTCCTGCGCGAAAGCAACGGAAACGCGCGTATTTTTCAGCCACAGGCCGGGCAGATCTTTGACATTGGCAAGTTTGAGATGCCAGCCGATGTGCAAGTGAATAAATAGCACATATTTTGGCCGAGCGTTTCAGCGCGTGACAAGCTGATTTGGCAGAGTATGCCACGCAAACACACAGGCAGGGGCGGAAAACCGCCCCTGCCTGTGTGTGCAGGCCCAATCAGCGAACATGACGATTGCCGCTAGCGAACGCGCCTGGCAACCGCATCCACAAGGCGCGCAAGGTAGCCTTTTTGCGCACCACTCTTGTTGGCATGTGGGAATGGGGTATTGGGCACAGGTTTGCCCAAAAAGGCGCAGAGTTCATTCCAGCCATGGGCCTGCTCCCAATCGATCACAAGCAGATCGGCGGGCCGGTCGCGGAAATACTGGGCGACCTCCGCATTATGGCGCTCATAGCGCTCAACAAGCTGCGCATCCGTCACATTCGGGAAGGGCAAGCCATACAGAATGCGCCGGATCGCCAGCATTTCCTCGGATGTTTTCCCCTCAGCCGCCAGAATCGTTTTGTAGCTGCGCAGCCAGTTTTCGCTTTTCCGCTTCGTTAGCACAAAACGACTCCCCAGGAAAGCCTGATCGAGCTGCTGGTACAAAATAATCCAGGGCCAGTCGTCAAAGGTTTCTTTGCGCTCAGCCAGTGCGAGAATGCGCGAAAGATCGTTTCGGCCCAGGTCGGGCACCAGGCCTAAATCCTGGCTTTGGTGATCGTAGCCCAGTATCTGAAAGCATTGCCCGAGCGTGGTTGTGCCTGTGCGCGCCCAGCCAATGCCAAAAACTTTGCTCATGTGCGTTTCCATTCTTATGGGTGTATCTGCGGGCTGGCTCACACCAGCGCAGCATAAATCTCACTATAGGCGCGGGCGGCCTGGCGCATCGAGAACTGCTCGACATGCGCGCGGGCCTTGCGGGCGCGCGATTCTGCCGCAGCCCGGTCGGCATAGCAATCGAGCATTGCTCGGGCGAGCGCCTCCGGCTGGCGAACAGGCGCAAGCCAGCCAGTTTCGCCGTCAATAATCAGCTCGCGGCTGCCCGGGATATTCGTAGCGACAACTGGCGTGCCAAGCACCATTGCTTCCATCACCACGGTTGGCAACCCTTCCCACCACGACGACGACACAAACACATCGAATGCGGCCACAAGATCCATCACGTCGGTGCGCGGACCAAGAAAGGTAATACTTTCAGCCAGCCCTTCCTGCTGCAACAGCGCGTGCAGCTGCACGCGATCTTCGCCATCGCCAACAATAAGCAGCTGCGCGCCTGGCAAAGCTGCGCGCACGGTGTGCATAGCCCGGATCAGATCGGGAACGCCTTTTTGCTCACTCAAGCGGCCAACCATGCCGAACAAAGGCACGTCACGCGGAATACCCAGCTCCGCGCGCATGTCGCGTGTGCTGCGCTGCGCCAGCACGGCATCAGCGTCAACGCCATTCGCGACAAAAGGCGCGTGTTTGTGGAGCAGGCGCGCCACCGGGCTGGTGTTCAGAATTTCGGCCACCAGCGACGAAACGCCCACTTCCCTATCGCACACCAGCGGGTAGATGCGCGAGGTCATCCGCCAGATGCGCCGGTCGAACGACCATTCGAGGCTGTTGTGCGAGGTGCGCACCAGGCGGCGCACGCCACCGGTCAGCTTGATCGCCGCGCCGACCATGTCGGGCGACTCGGTGTGGCTGTTCAGAATATCCGGGCGCAGCCGCCAGATGATGGGGTACGCGCCCAGGTAGGCCATTTCAAGATCCCGGCGAAACTGCGAGCGGTAGTGCGTGGCGAAGAAGACCGGGAAGCCCTGATCTTCCATTTTCTTCTTCCAGCGGCGCTCGATTGGCGAGTTGTGCGACCAGATTGCGCAGATCGAGACATCGAACACTGCCGGGTCGAGCAGCTGTGCCAGCCGCAGCGCAAAAACCTCCGAGCCGCCATTTACTTCGCCAATGGCCAGGCCGCGCAGAAGCTGCGTTACCCGGATGCGTCGCGATTTTTTCATGGAGCTTCCTGCTCAGTAGCAAGCGAATCGAGTGCGGGCGGGCGCGTGGGCTGCGCCGCGATGCTGGCAAGAATACGGCCGAGCGTGCTTTTTGCGCGGCGGGCGTGGCGCAGGTAGGGCGCGGCAGGGTCGCGTTTAGCATCGCGGCGCAGCTGCTCGAAGGCAGCAAGAAGCTGCTCCGACGTAATCGTGCTGATGTCGAGGCAGTGTTCGCGCATGCCAAGCTCCTCGAGCACGCCGCGGGTTTTGTGCAGGTAGCCAATCGCCAGGGCGGGCGTGCCGGCATTCAGCGCCAGAATCACCGCGTGCATGCGCGTGCCAATGAAATAGTCCATCCGGGCATACGCCGCCTGCAACACATCAGGCGGCACTTCTTCCATCACCACATGCACGCGGCGCGGATCGGCTACCTGCGCATGAATGCGCGCGCCCGTGCGCCGATCGTCTTCGGCGGCGCTTGGCCCGCAGCACTGCGCGAACAAAACAACCTGCCCGCCCTGCGCGGTGATGGCGTCGATGCATGCCAGAATGGCGCTTTCGTAGGTATTTTGCCCCTGAAACTGCGGGTACTGATCGCTCCAGTTCAGCAGACTCATGCCCACGCGAACCAACGCTTCCTGATGCAGCGCGCCCACGCGCTCAAGCAAGGCACGTGCTTCTTCCTCCGCATCAACCTGCGCGCCAAATGCCATATCGGGCAGGCACAGGGCACGCTGTGCGCAGCCAAGCGCTTCGAGCACACCGAGCGAGGCGCGCTCGCGCACGCACGTGAGCCGCGCCCGCCGGATGATTGCCGCCATGGCGCGGCGCTGCGAACTGCTGTGGAATGGGCCAATCGATTGCGGCAGTAGTGCCAGCGGCTTGCCCATGAGCAGCGCCACCGCGCAGCAGCTTAGGGTGAAGCCAAACCAGCCGGTCAGGCCATCGCCCGCAGTGGACGTATAGAAGTTCCCGCCGCCGCACACCAGCACCAGGTCTGCGCGGGCGATGGCGCGCAGCAGGCCACGCTTGCGCGCATCGAAGAATAGGAACAGCGCCCGCGATGTCGCGCGAAACCAGAGCGCACTGAGGAGCAGCAACAACAGGTAGCCCCAGCGCGCTGTGCGGCCAGCCAGCGCGTAGCTGCCATCGGGGCGCAGCGACGCGACCCAGTTCACCGGGCTGGCGTGAATACGGTGTTCGGGAAAGGCCGCCTGCCCGGAGGCTGGCTCGTTGAAGACCAGATCGATTTCGGCAGCTGGATCGGCTTCGCGCAGCATGCGCACGGTTTCGCGCAGGATCATATGGTCGCCGGCATTCAGCATGGAATGATTGTTGGTGACAACAATGCGCATTATGTCCTCTGCCGCGAGGTTGCCCAGGCCGCCAGCCCGTACATCACGAACAGCAAGCCCTCAATGCTGAGGTAGACCCACGCCGCGCCAGTGGCACCGTAAGAAGGGATCACCAGCCAGCCGACCCCCAGGCACACCAGCACCACAAAGCCCTGCACAATCACGCGCAGCTTCTGCTGCAGGTTCGCCAGCAGAATGGCGACCCACACAAAATTGCAGGCTTTCAGCAGCGGGAGCAGCGACATAATGCGCACATATGTCAGCGAGGCGGTAAATTCGGGGCCAAAGATCCGCACAATCAGCAACTGGCCGAAGAACCAGATCGCGATCATCGCGCCCAGCCCATACAGCACACACACCAGCATCATCAGGCGCGTCACGCGGCGATATTCTGCCAGCGCCAGGTTTGGGGCCATGAGCAGCGGCAGACCCACTGAGAAGAGCAGATTTGGCACCAGATAGGTCAGCCTGATCAAGTTCAGCGCGGGGTTGAAAATACCCAGCGCCAGCGTGCCGGCGGTTGCGCCAAGAACGGCCAGGTTGGCCTGCGTGTAGATATTCGAGAGCCCTTCGGACACAACAAACAGCCAGCCTTTCCGCACAGCCGGCCAGATCGTCAGGCGCGGGCGCTCGATGCCGCGCCGGCGCTGCTGCCAGATGCGGGTGAGCACCACCGTTGCCATCAGAATGCTGCTGGTTGCCTGAATGCTCATCAGCAGCAGTACGTTCACGGCAGTGCGCGACAGTGCCAGCAGGAGCACAACCACCAGCAGCGGCGTGATGGTTTGAAACACTGCGACCAGCGTGTTCTTCCGCCGCACGCGCAGCGCGCTGTAGCCCGTCTGCGCAAAGCTCTCGAAGATCGTCCCTACCGCGCCAATCACAAAGGCTGGCGCCTGCCCAACGCTGTTCGACCAGGCAATCGCCAGAACGACGAGCAGTGCGGTGGCGGTAATTGCCTTGATCGCCAGCACTTGCAGCATGGGGTACGAAACGTTCTCCGGGTCGCGCCCGCCTTCCTGCAGCAGCCATGTATCGAGTCCAAGCCCAAGCAGGCTGGCGAACAGGCTGAGCGACACGACGATGGCGGTATATTCGCCATACAGGGCCGGGCCAAGCGTGCGCACAATCAGGATTTGCGCAAGCGTACCCAGCGCACGCGAAAGGAACATGCCCGAGATCGCAGCAGTAACGCCGCCAGCCAGCACGCGCACCAGGCCGCCCGCCGAGGTGGGAGTATCGCGCAGCGACAGCTTCCGTGTCGCCTGAATGAAACGCGAACGCATGGTTGTATCCTATTTCCAGGGCCTGCTGGGCATCCGCATCACGTGCGGCGAGCGCTCGCCGCTTCCAGCATCCCTGCATACAAGCCCATCTGCGCCCAGATCATGCCCGGCGCTGCCTGCCAGAATGGGCGCAGCTGCGGCCGGCGCAGAAACAGCCGCAGCACAAAGGCGCACGCTATCAGCAGATGCGCGGCAGCAGCCAGCGGCGACGGCAGGTTTTCGCTCACCCAGATCGCTTCAGAAAACGGCATGAACTCTCGATAACGATAATAAATATCGAAGAAGGCGCGCCCAAAGCCAACATGCTGCCGCCACACCGCGCCGGGATGGTTACGCGCCGGCCGGTGCCGCACATGCGCCGCTGGCGCGCAGCCCAGCCGAAAGCCAGCCTGCCGCAGCCGAAAGCTCAGATCCAAATCTTCGGCCGACGCGCCGGCGTAACGCTCGGTGAAGGGGCCGGCCGCTGCCCAGGCCGCGCGCGACAGCATCAGGCAGAAGCTGGGCAGCACGCCGCGTTCGCCGGGCGGGTCGACGGAAAGAAACTCGGGAAAGGCCATCAGGTTGCCACACAGCACCCAGTAGCGTTCACGCTCGGGCACCACCCCGCCCAACACTGCACCATAGCCCGCGCCAATTGCCGCCAGCAGCTGCGCCACTGCATTGGGTTCGAGCAGGCAGTCGGCATCGACAAACAGCAGATACTCGCCACGCGCCGCCGCCGCGCCCAGATTGCGCGCCACCGCCGCCGAAACCGGCTGCTCGGTGCGAATGAACTGCACCAGCGCGTCGGGCTGCACCTGCCCGAAGCGATCCATGCCCACCACAATAATCTCGCCCACCTGCCCGGCTGGCGTCTGCGCGCGCAGCGCGGCAATCACCCCGGCAACAAGCGGGGAGTGGAGGTTGGGAATGATCACGGAGATCATCATTGGTGGGGGGAACCTGCGGATTTCTGGCGCGGCGGCAGAGTTTGTCGGCTAGTCAGGCAGGCGCTCGCCACCCCGACATACCAGCCAAGCCGGCCCAGCGCCATGCCCGGCGCAGCGAATGGCCGCGCCCGAAGTGCTGGCGAGGAGGCGAGCAAGCGCGCCAGATCGGCGCACGCCAGCAGTGGCGCTGCCGCCGCCAGCAATGGTGCAGCAGATGGCGACAGGCGCAGCAGCGGCGATGGCAGGAGTTCTGGCAGCTGGCGCACCACCTGATAGTAGCCGCGGCCAAAGGCGCGCTGGTGCCGCCACATGGCGCGGGCCGAGGCGCGCGGCGGGCGGTGCGTCACCACAGCCGCCGGCTCGAACCAGCAATCGAGGCCAAGCTGGCGCAAGCGCAGGCATAGTTCAATGTCTTCGCCCGCCGCGCCGGGGTAGCCTTCGTCGAAGCCACCAGCCGCCTCGAACGCGGCACGCTCCACGCTCAGGCAGAAACTTGGCAGGTAGGTGCGCGCGCCAGCCGGTGCCGTCGCCAGCACGTCGCCAAATGAAAGCAGATTGTCGCACAGCACCCAGTAGTTCTCGGCGGCGAGGCTCATCGCCCCACCAAGCACGGCGTGACCAGCGGCGTGGCACGCCAGCAGGCGCTCAAGCAGGTCGGGCGCGGCCACACAATCCGCGTCGAGAAACAGCAGGTACTTGCCGCGAGCCTGGCGCGCGCCAATATTCCGCGCCGCAGCCGCCGAAACGGGTGTGGGCGTGGTAATGGCCCGCGCAGCGGGCGGGATTTTGCCGTAGCGATCTTGCCCAACCACAATGATCTCGCCGATCTGCTCGCGCGCGCTCTGGCGCTCCAGTGCGGCCACAACCTCGTCGATCAGCGGGGAATGCAGATTGGGTATAACGATAGAAAAAAAGCTGTTCATCAGCGATATTTACGAACGTCTGACGCGAAGGAGCACGTTATGAAACAGCAGTTTGAAATCGCCTCTGCGTATGAGCTGAAGCATATAGTAGAATTTCGGCAGCAAAGCCCGGCGACGGCTCCGCGACGTGACGTATTGTTGATATACCCACTCTTTTTGCTCGCTGCCATGCGCAATTTTCTTGAAAATTGCTGCTCTGCTTGTTTCTTTTACTAATTGCCACTCAGGCTCGCTGCGCAGAATATCTACCAGCGTGCTGCACGTCCAGATATGTAAATCATCAATAATAATGATTCCACCGACTTTAGTAATCCCCGCGCTGTAATACCAATCGACAAAGACCGATGGGAAGCCATGATTACCATCAATGAGAATACAATCGAAATCTTTCGCTTCGATTGTTGGCAGGGCCGATTGGCTTGTATCTGCAATAAATTCTACATCATCCAGCGAAATATTCGTATCCGAGCAGTAGTGTTTGATTCGCTCGATCTGCTGCTGATCAGGAACAATGCAAACGTGTTTTGCCTTTTTGAGCGCAAAAATGATCGTACTTGAACCGGCCCCGATCTCAAGCGTTTTCATTCCTTCGCGAATATTGTGATCTAAAAAATGAAAAAGCTCGTCTTCAAGCCGGTAGTGATCAAAAAGAGCATTCTCGGGCCCATGCAATTTTGGCGGCCGCGCCAGGAGCTGTTGAACATTCATCGGCACTTTTCCTTCTCCTGAAGTGTATCTCGCTCCACATCAGGCGGGCGTTTTTGTGTAGGCCCGCAGCCACGTTTGCGCAAGCTGGCCCCAGCGGAAGCGCGCCGCCTGCGCCTGCACCCGCGCCACGTCGGGCGCGCTGCGCAAGCCAGCCAGCAGCCCATCGGCCAGGGCGCGGGCATTGCCGGGGGCGACAATCGTGCCCCCATCAGCGCCAAGCATCTCGGCGCGGTCGCCCACATCGCCCGTGACCACCGGCACGCCTGCGGCCATGCTTTCCACAATCTTCAGCGGCGAGCGCCCGCGCGCCACCGCATCATCGGCCACCGGGTCGGCGGAGCAGCGCGCCAGCCCGAAGTAGGCCGGCACCGATCCGTAGGGCACATAGCCAAGAAAATGCGCCGCGCCATTCAAACCCAGCGCCGCCGCCCGCGCCCGCAGCACCTCGCCATCGGGGCCAGTGCCAACCAGCAGCAGGCGCGCTGCCGGCATGGCAGCGTGCACCAGGGCAAAGGCGTCCAGCAGCAGGCCGACGTTATGGCTGGTTTCGCTCAGCGTGCCGGCGTAGATCGCCACCGGCGCATCGCCCAGCCCAAGCCCGGCGCGCAGGCCCGCCACCGCCCGCGCATCCGGCGCGGCAATGCGCTCGGGCGCGATGCCATTCGGCACATACACAATCCGCTCGGCCGGCACGCCCAGCCCGGCGCAGCGCGCTTCCAGAAAGCGCGTGTTCACCGTCACGGCGGCGGCGCGGCGCGGCAGCATGTCTTCCCAGTAGCGCACCAGCGCCTGCTGCCACGGCGCGGCAAAGCGGTTGCCGCCCGCCTCGTAGTCGTCGCAATCGACATACAGTGGCACGCCGAGCCGCCGCGCCGCCAGCAGGCCAGCCAGCCCATTCATTGGCTGGGGCTTGCAGACATGGATCGCGTCGGGGCGGGCGCGCAATGCCGCCAGCAGCAGCCGTTGCGCGGCCTGAAATGTGACGCGCAGCAGCGCCGCCGCGCCATAGTAGCGCCGCTCCGTCACTGGCCCATACACGTGCATCTGGCTGGCGTAGTATACCACGACTCCCCCGCGCTCCTGGCGTCGCAGCGCGTGGGGAAGCCGATCGTAGGTTGGGTGCAGCAGCGCCAGCTCGGGCTGGTGACCCAGCGCCGCCAGCTCGCGCGCCAGCGGCAGCCAGCGCCCGCGTGGCGACGGATCTTGCAGGCTCGAGGTACCAAGAAACAGCACGCGCATCGATCAGATCTCGCTGCGTCGCCGCACGCGGCCCAGCAGGTGGCCCCGCTCGCCATCGCGAAACACCGAGTCGATCCGGTAGCACAGCCGCGTCAGCGCAGCGGCGGCCGATGGCACAGCCAGGTTGAGGAAGTGCAGCGGCGCAAACAGCAGGCGCAGCGTCGGCTCGTTCCAGTAGAAATATTCCACCGTCCATTCCTCGCGGTTGGGCAGCAGCGCGCCCAGCACCTCGGGCGTGTAGCCATTGCGCACATGCCCGAAGCTGCGATTGGTGTAGGGCGTCAGCCAGTTTGGGAACATGCGGAAACCCAGCGCGGGCGTGGTAAACCAGATCGTGCCGCCCGGCGCCAGCACGCGCAGCATTTCCCGCATCATCGCGCGGTCGTCTTCGACGTGCTCAAGAATGTCGAAGGCCAGGATGCAATCGAAGCTGCCTTCCAGCGTCGGCAGGTCGGTGGCCGACGCGCGCGCAACCGACATTGTGGCGGAAGGGCGCAGGCGCGGGCTCATATCGACGCCCAGGCGCAATGCTGCGTCAACCCTGCTCATAATGTACCCGTCGTCGCAGCCCACGTCGAGCACGCGCTGCGCCTGGGTGGGCAGGCCAAGCTGATCGCGAATGAGCATGGAGCGGTAGTAGGCCGCGAAGTGCGGGGTAATGGGAATGGTTTCTGTCATATGGGTACGAACTCTTTTCGGGCTACTGCGCGGGGCTAAAGCCGCCGCGCTGAGAGCAGCGCCCCGTGAACGGGGCTACGATATGTTCATCATCAGCGTGCTTTCAATTCAGCACGCCACACTTCATCATCGAGTGAAAAAACCTCACGGTTTTCGCGCAACATCGGCTTTGGGCTGTCGTCGGTGCGCTCAAGCGCAGAAATTTCGGTATGAAGCGCGTGATGGTGTTTCTGCGCCTCGACATAGGCTACAAAATTGGGCAGTCGCTTAGCGTCGAACGAGAACGCGCCATACTCTTCTTGCCAGCGGAATGGCTCATTTGTACTTCTCTGCTGGTTGATCTTTGCCGAAGCAACGCCCTTGACCTGCCCAATAAATGCGGCCAGCGCCAGCTTTGGTGGCACAGCGGCGACCAAATGGACGTGATCGGCAACGCCATTAAGCGCAAATACTGTAGCGCCCAAACCAATCGCTTTGCGACGCAAAAAATCATACACAAGCGGTTCAACATCCGGTGTCAAAAGCGGCTCGCGCCCCTTTGTCGACCACACAAGATGGTAGAACAGTTGCCAATACGGCATATGTGTGCTTTCGCTCTTGTTCCACACAGCCCGCTGAAGCGGGCGTCGCTTGGTAGCGCGGTGGCTTCAGCCCCGCGCGTTCGCATTCGCACGTTCGCATTAGCCCGCTGAAGCGGGCGTCGCTTGGTAGCGCGGCGGCTTCAGCCCCGCGCGTTCGCATTCGCACGTTCGCATTAGCCCGCTTCAGCCCCGCGCGTTCGCATTCGTGCGACTTCACCCCCGCGCAACGCCAGCCGGCTCGGGCGCGGCGACGGGCTGCGGCCGCCAGCGGCGGTAGCGCCACAGCGTCTCAACGGCGGTGAAGGCATCATGCGGCTTGATCTTTTTGCCGGCGATATAGGGCCGGCCCACATACGAAACCGGGCTTTCATAAATTTTGTGGCCGGCGCGCACGACCTTGGCGGTCAGCTCGGGGTCCACGTCGAAGCGGTCGTTGTCGATGCCGATCTGGCGCAGCAGGCTGGTGCGGAACAGCTTGTAGCACGTTTCCATGTCAGTGATCCAGCGCTGAAACATCAGGTTGAACAAGAGCGTCAGGCCGCGATTGCCCAGGTAGTGCGTCCACAGCATGCCAGTGCGGTCGGCGCCCAAAAAGCGCGAGCCATACACCACCTGCGCGTCGTGGCGCACGATCAGTTCGACCATTTTCAGGAAGTCGCGTGGGTCGTATTCCAGGTCGGCATCCTGAATCGCCAGATATTCTTCGGTGACGAGCGCCAGCCCACTGCGCAGCGCCGCGCCCTTGCCGCGGTTGCGCTCGTGGAACTGTGCCACCACGCGGCCCTCATCCACCAGCCGCTGCACAATTGCCTGCGTCCCGTCGCGCGAAAAATCATCCACCACCACAATCTGGCGAATGACCGGCACGCGCTCCAGGCGTCGCACTATTTCTTCAATCGTTTCGGCTTCGTTATAGACTGGGACGATTGCCGTGATGCCGATCGGCAGCGGGGCCGCGTGCGCGTCGGTTCGCGCGTGATTCGGCAAGCTCATTGCTTAGCTCCTCAATAATGCGAATGAGCGCGGCCCAGGAAAGCCGCGCGCGCGCCTGAGCCATCCCGGCGCGCATAGGAGTTTCAAGGCCATCCTGAAAATAGCGGTCGATCGCCCGCGCCAGCGCGGCCGCGTCGCCGGGTGGCACGATCAGGCCGCTTTCGCCGTCGGTGATCGTTTCGGCCAGTCCGCCAACGGCGGTGGCGATCACCGGCAGACCGTAGTGCACCGCCGTCATGCCCACACCGCTCTGGCTGCCGCTCAGGTAGGGCAGCACCAGCGCGTCGGCGGCGGCAAAATAGGGTTCGAGCTGCTCGTTGGTGATATAGCGATTGTCGAGCGTCACGCGCTGTTCGAGCCCAAGCTGGCGAATCTGGTCGCGGTAGGCTTGCTCATCTTCCCAGAACTCGCCCGCCACCAGCAGGTGCGCCGGCACCGCCGTGTGCGCCAGCGCGTCGAGCAGGTAGCGCAGCCCTTTGTAGCGCCGCACAAAGCCAAACATCAGCAGCAATGGCGCGTCGGCATCGAGCTTCAGCTGCGCCCGCGCGTCGGCGCGCGTCAGGTGCTGCGGCGTAAACACATCGAAGGGCGGCAGGTGCCCGGCGCGGATGGGTTTGCCGGGCAGCACGCGCCGCGCCATGCCAAACTCTTCCTCGGTCATCACAATCAGGCCGTCGGCCAGGCGCAGGGTCATGCGCGCAAAGAACCACTCGATCAGCGAGCTGTCGGGCTCGATGAACTGGTGCGAAATAAACAGCACCGGGATGTTGGCGCGGTGCGCCGCGCGCGACACCAGCAGCAGCAGCGGGATCCAGAAGGGCGTCCACCATTGCAGCAGCAGAATATCAGGCCGTTCGGCCACCACGCGCCGCGCCGCCGCCAGCCATGTCAGCGGGTTCATGGTGTCGATTATGCGTTCGCACGGCTCGTACAGCGTTGCTTCGCTCGGGTCGGCGCTGACATTCCCCGGAAACAGCAGGCGCGGGTACTGCCGGCTAAAGGAAAAAAAGCGCACGTCGTGCCGCTCGCGCAGGTGCTTCACCAGCAGCGTGGTGTAGTGCGCAATGCCACCGCGAAATGGGAAGGTTGGGCCGATCACCACAAATTTCATTGCGTGCTCAAATTGACTTGAAAGATCTCGACCCCACCCTGATCATACACCAGCGTAAAGCGCGGGTCCGCACGCAAAATCGCCGAGTCGAAACGGTCGACGGCGCCTGGCCCAGGGTAGGGATGCGCGCCATTATACACATAGCCTGTGCCGGCGCTGCGCACTGCCCGCCATGCCGAGCGCTTAGTAAGATCAACCAGCACCGGGCTGGGGTCGCTCAGCGGGCGGCCACGCAGCGCCACAATGAAATCGTTCAGGTGTTTCTGGTAGTTCACGATCTCGCCCTGTTCGCTGCCGTAGGTCAGCGGCGGCAGGCTGGCCCAGCGCCCCGCCAGCAGCGGCAGCCACCAGCCGGCATCCGAGCCGGCAGCGAGCGTGCCGCCATAGGCCGGGAAGCTATTCACCAGAAAGCGCGCGTCGGGCGGCGTATTCGCCTTGATCCATGCAATTGCGGCCAGATCGGCATCGCTCACCAGCGCCGTTTCGCCAGTAACGATAGTCGCCTGTCGGCCCGTGGTCACCGCAATCGTCGCCAGCAGCGCCACGCCCGCCACAGCCGCAGGCAGCGCCGCATGGAGGTTGAAGCGCGCCGCCGCCATTCCCAGCGCCTCCTGCGCCGAGCCAAGCGCATAGCCGGCCAGCAGCGCCGCCGGGATGAACAGTGTGCCCAGGCCCGTCACCGTGTCGATCACGCCCGCGCCGGGCAAACCCACCACATACGGGATGACGATCAGCACCAGCAGCGCCGCCCACAGCGCCGGCAACGCCATGCGCCAGTCGCGCCGCCAGCCCGCCACCAGCAGGCCCAGCAGCGCCAGCACGAGCACCCCGCCGCCGACATAGCGCGGCGCCACCGGCTCCAGCGCCGACATCTGCGTAATCACGGCCTTGCCCGAGCCGCCCGACACCATGCCATTGGCGTTGCGCAGCAGCTGGCCGCGCAGCACATTCAGCAGCCAGGGCAGCGCCAGCAGCAAGGCAACGGCGGCGCTTGGGATGGCGCGCAACGCCATTCGCCCAACCAGGCGCGCATCGCGGCGGGCCAGCGCCAGCATCACAAAGTAGCCCAGCACAAACAGCGCGGCCAGCACCGTCACAAGATAGTGCGTCAGCAGCATCCCGGCAGTAAGCAGCGCAGTCAGCAGCGCTAGCCGGTATGGAAAGCCCTGGAGCGAAGCCCGCAGGCCGCGCCGCTCAGCATGTGGTTCTTGGTTCTCAGTTCCTGGTTCTCGATACTCTGCCAGCGCGACCCAGCACACCACCAGCGCCATCAGCACAAGCTGCCCGGCGAGCTGTGTGTAGCGCCCCCAGTTCACAAAGAATGCCGGCATGTTGCCCACAAAGCCCACCACCAGTGCCGCCCACACACCCGCCCAGCGCGTGCCGCCCAGCGCCCGCAGCAGCGTAAACGCCAGCGGGATGGTCAGGGCATTCAGCACCTGCCCGGCCAGCACCAGGCTGCGCGGCACGTCGATGCCGGTGAGGTAGTGGGTGAATGCGACGTTGGCGTGAAAGCCGAAGTGGTAGGTGAAGGTTTTCAGCGCGGCGTAGGGCTGCCAGGATTGAAACAAGCCCTGGTGATCGACCAGCAGCTGCGCCATCAGCGTGTGCTGGTAGGAATCGCCCAGCAGGCCGACCGGCACATTCCGCACCGCATACAGGCGCACCAGCAAGCCGGCCAGCGCAATGCCAAGCAGCACCAGGCTTGGCGCGTCAGGCGCGGGCAGCGCACGCTCGCGCCGCGCATCGCGCACGGCCAGCGCCGCCCAGCCCACGGTACACAGCGCCAGAAAGGCCCAGGTGGCAGGTGAGCCCCAGGGCAACCCAAGCTGCTGCGCCAGAAGCAAAAGCAGCGGCGGCAGCGCGACGCTCAGGCCGATCGCCAGGCTCAGGCGCTCGGCCAAGCCCAGCGCGTGTTCACGCGGCCACAGCGCCCGCAGCAGCAGCAGGCCGGGGGTGGTGTACAGCAAGGCCAGCGCAAGGCCCGGCAGCAACGCGCTAACCAGGCCATTCACCACCCATAGCACAAGCGCGCTGCTGCCGCCGAGCGCCAATGCCCCGGCCAGCAGCAGCGCGCCGATCAGCAGCAGCGCCGGCATGCGCCAGCGCGCGTATACAATCCCTGGCTGTACCGCTCGCTCCAAACCGTGCCATCACCCGCACGGGAATGCACCCGGGCGTCTATGCGTGGCGCGCATCCGCACGCGCGAATGCCGCCGTTTCGCTCCTGTCGTCGTGCCCCGACTGACGAGGCACGAACAAGCAAGCCGGGAAGACCAAACGCTCCCAAAAGGCATTTCACGGCAGCTTCATGCGCCGGAATGCGCTCCTTGCTCGGCGGGCGGCATTATACGATAGGGGGGTAGGGGTGTCAAAGCTGCTTATGTGCTGGCCCGCTGGGTTGCGATGTGCGCTTCCCATTCGCGCAGGCGCGCAAGCTGCCGGCCGTTGAGGATCACAATTGGCCGCGCACTGCGAATGGTGTGAAATGCTTCGGCGTGCGGCGCGCCCTGCGCCACCAGAAAGGCGCTGGCGGTGAGCGAGGCGCGGCCAACACCGGCGTGGCAGTGTACCATCACGGGCAGCTGCTCGGCGCGGGCGGCCGCAATAAACGCCACTGCTTCCTGCAACTGATCAAGCGATGGCGGGTAGAAATCGGGCACGCGCAGGCGCAGGCTGCGCGGCGCGGGCGGGCCAGCGAACTGATCTTCGTATTCATCCTGTAAGCTCAGGACGGCGCGTATGCCGAGGGCGTGAAGCCCCGCCCACTGGGATGGGCGAAACTGCCCGCCAACATAGAGGAAGTCGTCGATTTTGCTGATGTTCAGGCCAAAAGCCCGCTGCCATTGCGTGGCGGCATAGCGCCCGATCAGCTCGGGGTGGCGCGACAAGGCAGCGAAACGGGCGTCTGGCGGGGCAGGGACGATTGTTTTTGGCATAGGGCACGGCACTCAGAAGCGCGGATCCGCGCCCAGTATACCACGCGTGCCTACGAGGCAACCAGCACCAGCACAATCAGGTCGCCGCGCCCATTGCCCTCGCGCGCCGGCCCGCCCGCGCCCACAATCACAATCTGCGTGCCGTGCGCCGTTCCGGGCACGAGGTCGATTGCTACGCGGTACGGCTCGCCGCTGGGGGTGTAGAACTCCGCAACGTGGCGCGCGCCGGTCTCGACTTCGGCCTGGCTGATGGTGATCGGGTAGACCACGTCGCCCGCCAGCCAGTTGCAGTGCAGGGTCGGCACGCTGACCAGGCTGCCGCCCTGGCGCATGGTGCGCTCGTAGAGCGGGCGGTGCGCGCTCGGCCCGTCGTTGCTGAAATTCTTCTGCATACTCTCCCCACTATCAGTGATGGGCGCGCTGGCGGTGTGCGGCTTGGTTGGGCGCTCTGTTGTATTAGACGTGCAGGATTTCCTTTTTGGGGTATAGGATTGGTTAATTTTTGGTGTGCATGCGGCGTATGCGATACGCCACTGTCTGGGCGGCCTTGTCTGGCCGGTTTTGTCTGGGCGGCCTTGTCTGGCCGGTTTTGTCTGGACGGCCTTGTCTGGACGGCCTTGTCTGGACGGTTTTGTCTGGGCGGCCTTGTCTGGACGGTTTTGTCTGGACGGCCTTGTCTGGGCGGACCTGCGTGTCCGCCCGCCTTGCCTTTTCAGGTGCCTTCACTTATGCAACGCAGCTTGCTCAGGCCGCAGGGCCGCTAGGGCTTCCGCCCCAGCACCCCGGCCAAGGGCTAGCGCCCTTGGAACCCGAGTGAATGCAGAAGCTATTGCAAAGCAATGCTGCCATGCCTCCGTTATGCTCAGCGCTGGCAACAGTTGACGAGCGAGGGCGGCAGCTTGTAAGGCAGGTACAACACGATTCGACCGATGCCTTGCTTTCATCCACAACGGAGGCATGGCCGCAAATCTTTTTTATGCCGGCCACATCAAATTTGGGGTTCGGGGCAAGGCCCCGACGGCGAGGTCGGGTACCCACGAAGTGGGTGTGGCCGGCGGCGGCCTCTTGCCGCGGTGCGCGAGGGCGCGTAGCCCTCGCAAACGCCTGGGATGGGCCAGGCACGCATTGCACCACCGCCACGCTTGCGCTATACTGCGCGCGAGCCGCCGAACCAAAGGAGCAACGCCGATGTTCACCGCCTTTGTGATGGTCAAAGCCGAGCCGCGCAAGATCGCTGCGATCGCGCAGGAAATCGCGAACATGCCGAGCGTCGCCGAGGTCTACAGCGTCACCGGCGAGTTCGATATTCTGGTGGTGCTGCGCCTGAACGAGTACGAGCAGCTTGCCGAGGCCGTGCCCGAGGGCCTGTCGCAGATCGACGGCATTCTGGAAACCAGCACCGTGCTGGCCTTCCGCCGCTTCTCGGCCCAGGATCTGAGCGCCGCCTGGGACATCGGAGTTTCCTGAGTTGGCTGAGCGAGACGCCAAGCGCGCCCCCGACCCGCGCCCCACCCGCGCCGAGCTGCTGGCCGCCGCCGGCCGCACAATCGACGACATCATCGGCCCGAATTTGCGCGTGCTGTTCTGTGGCATCAACCCCGGCCTGTACTCGGGTGTCACCGGGCACCACTTTGCGCGGCCAGGCAACCGCTTCTGGCCCACACTCCACGCGGCTGGCTTCACGCCGCGCCAGCTTCACCCCAGCGAAGAGCGCGAGCTGCTGCCGCTGGGCTATGGCATCACCAACCTGGTGGCGCGCGCCACTGCCACCGCCGACGAGCTGGCGCCCCACGAGCTGGTCGAGGGCGGCGCGCGGCTGCAAGCCAAAGTCGATGCGTTTCGCCCACGCGTGCTGGCCGTGCTTGGCGTCACCGCCTTTCGCACCGCGTTTGGGCAGCCGCGCGCCGTGCTGGGCCGCCAGGAGCAGCCGTTTGGCGCGACGCCAGTGTGGATTCTGCCCAACCCCTCGGGCCTGAACGCCCACTACCAGCTGGCCGACCTCGCCCGCGTGTATGGCGAGCTGCGCCAGGCCGCCGAACAAGGGCTTGTGTAAGCAAAAGAAATTCGTGGGCCGCAAGCCACTCCCGAACTCGCAACTTCACCAGCACACAGGTTCGCACCATCCTATCAACGCCGCGCCAGCGGCACAAACACGCGCCCGCCGCCTACACTCGCCGCGCCGGGGGCCACCAGCGCAAACTCGCTCAGGTGGTTCAGCACCACCGTCACCGTGCGCTGCGCCGTATCGACCCCACAGCCCGCGCATGGCAGCAGCGCCTGCCAGCCTTGCCCGTTCCAGTAGACCATATTCAGCGTCGCCGGGTTCGAAATGCCCGCCGCCAGCAGGTCGCTCGGGTCGTAGCGCACCAGCATGGTGAAGGGCTTGTTGAACTGGTGCAGCGGCTGGCCGTTCGACGTTGCATTGAGCGTAAAGGCGCGGTTGGCGAAATGATAGCCCGGCAGGCTGTGCTGCGGGCTTGGCAGCAGCAAATAGTCAAGTAAGGTGGGCGCGCTCACCGCGCCAGCCGGGAAGTTCACCGTCAGGAAGCCGCCACTGGGGCTGAGCGTGCCGCCCGCCTGGGGCGTGATCGTTGCGCTGGCCGTGAGCGCGGGCGTGCGGAACGAACGAATGCCCGACAGTGGCCCCCAGCCAAAGGCGTTGCGCGCCTTCACCCGCCAGAAAAAGGTCTGCTCGGGCTGGCGCACAAGCACAGCAACCGTACCAAACGGCGAATAGGCTGAGCGCCAATTGTCCTGCTCAGCGTCGGTGCGCGTTTCGTACAGGCGCACGTTGTATTGCTCGGCCTGCGCCACCGCCGAATACAGGATCGTCAGGCGGATCGAGCCGGTGGTGACGCCATCTTCGGGCGCGATCTGCTGCGGCGCGGGCGGCAGCGCGCTGGTGTCGGCGGGCGTGCGGAACGAGAAGGTCGCGCCAAAGCTGCCTGCTTTATCGATCGATGCGCAGATGCTCAACACCCGCCAGTAGTAGCGCGTGTTCGGCGCAAGGTTGTCGAGCGGGCGGGTCGAAACATTCGCGTTCAGCTCGGGATCAACGCCAATGAAATAGCTGGAATCGACGACATTGCTAAACCCGCTGTCGCTGGCGAGCTGGTAGTAGTATTCGTAGGTGTTCGGGGCGCGCTGCCAGGCGATCTGCGGGATGAGCGTGTTCACCTGCGCATTGTTGGCGGGCGCAAGCAGGGCTGGCGGCGGCAGCGTGCAGCTCACATTCCCCGCGCCCGCGCCCGCGTGCAGCACAAACCCCGCCGAAAACGCGCCGATCTGGCCGTCGGCGCACACACTTGCCACGCGCCAGTAGTAGGTCGAAAGCGGATCGAGGTCGGCAAAGGTCGTGTGCGCCACCGGCCCGGGATGCGCTGGCGTTCCGCTCGATTCGGTCGCCAGCAAATTGGTGAAACTGCTGTTCGCGGCCAGCTGAAAGACGAACTCGCTCACCCCCGCCACGCGATTCCAGGTGAAGCGCGGGTTCTGAAGATCGTTGCTGGTCGCGCCATTCGCCGGCGTTAGCAGCTGCGGGGCCAGCGCGGCACAGGCCTGCACCGTTGTGGTCGAATGAACCGCCGGTACGGCGACTCGGTCGGGCGCGTCGGCGCGCACTACGCGGCCGCCGGGGCGCGCGGCATACTCCGCGCTGGCGGGCGCGGGCGGCGCAGCCGGCGCGGCTTTTGCGGCCGGCGCAGCGCCGATACCTGCCAGCAGCACGGCCAGCACAGCCGCAATGGTCAATCCTCTCATACGGGCTCCTTGCTCACAATCACGATTCACTCTAGTAGGTATCAAAACGCCCCAAAAACTGCTTCTTCGCCCGTTTCTATTTTCAAAAGCTGCCAAATCTGTCGTGCAGGAAACATAACCGATGCGGCATTTCGAGAGCGATTCGACAGGACCACGCTAGAGTTTGCGCGGGCAGAAATGCTGCGCATCGTTTGAACAACAAATGTGTCAGCGTTGTGCAACAGAATCGGCCATTTGGGCCACCTCGCTTATCTTGACAGCTTGTAGCATGATCGATACACTATAGTGAGTTACGATAGATTTGATAGATTTGATAGATTTAACTCCATGACAGAGCAACGCGATCGCGCCAATGCAGGGAGCCCGGTTGTCATCATTGGTGGCGGCATCACCGGGCTTGCCGCGGCCTTTTACCTGGAGCAGGCCGCCCGCCAGGCAGGCATCCCCCTGCGCTGCACGATTGTCGAGCAGGATGCGCGCTTTGGCGGCAAGATCGTCACCGAGTCGGTCGAGACGCCTGCCGGCGCGTTCCTAGTCGAGGGCGGGCCGGACTCGTTTGTGACGCAGAAGCCCGCCGCGCTTGCGCTGGTGCGCGCGCTGGGCCTGGAATCCGAGCTGCTGACAACCACACCCACGCCGATCACCACGCATTTCCTGATCGAAGGCCGGCCCGTCGCCATGCCAGCCGGCATGTCGCTGATCTTCCCAACCGAGTTTGGGCCGTTCCTCGCCTCGCCGTTGCTCTCGTGGCAGGGCCGGCTGCGCATGCTGCGCGAGCAGTGGGTGCCTGCCCGCACCGACGGCGTCGACGAGACGCTGGCCGATTTCATGCGGCGGCGCTTTGGCGCAGAAGCGCTCGACCGCCTGGGCGAGCCGCTGCTGGCCGGCATTCATAGCTCCGACCCCGAGCAGCAAAGCATGCACATGACCTTTCCGCGCTTTCTGGAAATGGAGCGCACGCACGGCAGCGTGATTCGCGCGCTGCTTGCAGCCCGCCGCGCCCGCGAAGCCGCGCCCGCCGCAGCCGCACCCCCGCCGCCCTTCCTGACGCTGCGCGGTGGCATTGGCACGCTGTTGCCCGCCCTGCTGAAGCGCCTGGCGGCGACACTGCTGCCCAATCGTTCAGTCGTGGCGCTCGCACACAACCCGGCGGCCGCGCACCCCTACCGCCTGCGGCTGAATACGGGCGAATCGCTCGACGCCGATGCCGTGATTGTGACCACGCCCGCCTCGGCGGCCGCCGCCCTGCTCGATACAATCGAGCCGGGGCTGGCCGCGCCGCTGCGCGACATTCGTTATGTCAGCACCGCCACCGTGTCGCTGGCCTACCCAAGCGCGGCGATCCGCGCGCCGCTCGAAGGCTTCGGTCTGGTTATTCCGCAGAGCGAAGGGCGGCGCATCAACGCACTGACTATTACTTCAAAGAAATTTGCTGGCCGCGCCCCCGATGGCTATACGCTCATCCGCGTGTTTGCCGGCGGCGCGCGCACGCCCGAAACTGTCGCGCTGGACGACGATGCAGTGCTGGCGATTGTGCGCGACGAGCTGCGTTCGATGTTGCAGATCGACGCTGCGCCGCTGTGGAGCCGCATTTTCCGCTGGCCGAACGGCCACCCGCAGTACGCGATTGGCCACAGCGAGCGCGTGGCATCCGTGGAAGCACGCCTGCCCGCTGGCATGCTGCTGGCCGGCAGCTCGTACCGCGGCGTGGGCCTGCCCGATTGCATTCAGCAGGCGCAGCTTGCCGCCAGCGCCGCGCTGGAGCAGCTTCGCGTTCCAACCCTGGCCTGAGAGCGATTGCCGAGAAGCGCTATGAACCAGCAGCACCAGCCCGAAACCGCCGACGCCGAGTGGCTTTCGCTGCAGGAAGCCAGCGAGCTGCTGGGCGTAAATACTTCGACACTGCGCCGCTGGGGCGATAGCGGGCGCGTGACCATGCGCCGCACGCTGGGCGGGCACCGCCGCTTTGCGCGCGCCGAGATTGTGCGCCTGGTGCCCGCGCCGCCCGCCGCGCTGGTGCCGCATGCCGCGCCCCACCCAACCGCGCACAGCATGAACCCGCACGCGCACGGCGGGGCCTGGGCGCTCGACAGCCACACGCTGGCGCAGCAGGAATGGCACACGCGCTTCACCAGCGGCCCGCTTACGAACCGCATGCGCGGCCTGGGTCAGCGCCTGCTTGGCCTGCTCATTCAGTACATCAATCGGCGCGAAGACGATACGCGCTTTCTGGTCGAGGCGCGCGCGGTGGGCGAAAGCTACGGCGGCGAGTCGCGCGTGGCCGGCGTGAGCCTGCACGACACGGTCGAGGCGTTTCTGTTCTTTCGCAGCGCCTTTGCGCAGCTTGCCATGCCGGTGCCGGGCATCGCCCAGCCCACCGACCTGGCCGAGGCGGCCGGGTTGCATGCGCGGCTCGATCGCTTTATGGACGCGATTCTGCTGGGCGTGATTGCGGGTTTCGAGAAACAGGGCGCATAAACGCAATGTTCAAACATTTGGAAGAAACGAACAGATTTCACATACTTTTTTAACAGCTATCGATCATACTCTGCTTGTGTAGCAACGATTCAATTTCACATTCGTCTTTGTTTCTGTGGTCTACACGTAGTGCAATTCCACGTGAGGTTTTAGGGCAGTGAAGGGCTTCGTTGCGCATCGCAATCCCCAAACCCTAACCCCCAACCCCTAAACCCTGCGCATTCACGCGCACTAGTACATAGGAAATTGCTGTGGCTCAACTTGTTATTATCGGGACACACCAGCGCATCTGCCCGGTGGCCATGCGCGAACAGCTCGCCTTCAGCGCCGAGGATTTGCAATCTGCGCTCGTCGGGCTGCGCGACTATGCCGCTGAGGGCTTTATTATCTCGACCTGCAATCGCGTCGAAATCGGCGGCCTGCTGCCCGACGAGGTGGATGGCCCGGCGGCGCTGGTGGGTTTTCTGGGCAGCCGCCACAGCGTGCCCGCCGAACTGCTGACACCGCACCTCTACATCTTCACTGGCGAGGCCGCCGCGCAGCACCTGTTTCGACTGGCCGCCGGCCTCGACTCGATGGTGCTGGGCGAAGAACAGATCCAGACGCAGCTGAAAAGCGCGCTGGCCGCCGCGCAGCAGGCCGGCATGGCCGGGCAGATGATCAGCCGATTGCTGCAGCACGCGCTGGCAGTGGGCAAGCTGGTGCGCACCGAAACCGGCATCGCCCGCCAGCACCTGTCGGTGGTTTCGGTGGCGCTGGATATTGCGCGCGAGCGGCTGGGCGAACTGGCCGGGCGGCGCGTGCTGGTGCTGGGCGCGGGCCGCATGGCCGAGCTGGCGCTCAAGCACCTGCGCGGCGAGCACGCGACCGTCACGCTGGCGAACCGCTCGCCCGAGCGCGCAGCCGCGCTGGCCGCCAGCTATGGCGCGGCAACCCTGCCCTTCGCGCAGATCGAGCAGGGGCTGGCCGACGCCGATGTGGTGCTGAGCTGCACTGCCGCGCCGAATTATGTTCTCACAGCCGACATGGCGGTTCGCGCAATGGCCGGCCGCGAAGGCGAGTTAATTCTGCTCGACCTGGCCGTGCCGCGCGATGTCGAGCCGCTGGCGGCGGCGGTGCCGGGCGTGCGCCTGTGGGATGTCGATAGCCTGCAAGCGATCTGCGACGCCAACCGCGCCACGCGCGCCGCCGAGGTGAACCACGCCGAGGAGCTTGTGGCCGGCGAGGTGGCAAAGTTCCAGCAGTGGTGGAATGAGCAGGGCGTCGTCCCAACCATCCGCGCCCTGCGCGAGCGCGCCGAGTCCATCCGCACCGCCGAGCTTCAGCGCACGCTGTCGCGCATGCCCAACCTGTCGGCGCAGGAGCAGGCCGCGATTGGCGCGCTCAGCGCCGCGATTGTCAACAAGCTGCTGCACCAGCCGATCGCCACGCTCAAGGATCATCGCGACGGCGAGCTGGTCAGCGCCGTGCACGAGCTGTTTCAGCTTGGCAGCGCGAAATAACGACCATGTTGCAGGTTGAAAGTTCGAAGGTTGCAGGTTTGAACGTTCGCAGATTTGAAAGTTCGAAAGTCTGAATGTTCCAGGGTGACTGCCAACTGCCAACTGCCAACTGCCAACTGCCAACTGCCAACTGCCAACTGCCGACTCATATCACAAAGAGAAGCGAGGAACCCCCTATGTCCAGCCCTTCCGAAACCCCCGGCCAGCGCTATTTCGTGCAGTACACCGCCTTTCGCTCCGACCCGGCGTGGCGGCGGCTGCCCCACGGCGCGCGCGAAGACGGCCGCGAGTCGCTGGCCAGCGTGATCGAGGAGTACGCGCCCGACATCGCCACCTGGGCCTACAGCACGCTGGGCCTGAAAGTCGGCTGCGAGCTGCTCTTGTGGCGGCGCGGCATCGACCCGCTCGCCATGCAGGAAATGACCGCGCGGCTGCTGCAAAGCGGGCTGGGTGCCTACCTGACGATCGAGCACAACTTGTACGGCTTCACGCGCCCTTCGAACTACACCAAGCGCCCAACCACGCAGGAGCAGGCGATTGACCTGAACGACCGCCAGACCTACCTGACCGTGTACCCGTTCAGCAAGACCACCGAGTGGTACCTGATGAGCAAGGAAGCGCGCCAGGGCATGATGAACGAGCACATTCGCGTGGGCCACGAGTTCGCCGACATTCGCCAGGTGCTGCTCTACACCACCGGCCTCGACGACCAGGAATTTGTGGTCGCCTACGAGATGGAAGACATGCCGCGCTTCAGCGAGCTGGTGACTGCCCTGCGCAACACCGAAGCGCGCCGCTACACCCTGCGCGATACGCCGATCATCACCGGCATTCACCGGCCGCTGCGCGAGGCGCTGGCGCTGCTTGGATAATCGCGGGCGCATCCAAGGAGGGGCGAAGCATTCGAGCTTCCGACCCAGCATGCGCACTTTTCATAGCAGCACGGGCGAAGCATTTGCGTTGAAAGGCCTTCGCATGGCAATGCATTCCACGCAAATGCTTCGCCCCCAACAACATAGATAGAGATATGCCAGAGCTACACACATCCCGCTTTCTCCGCGCATGCCGCCGCGAGCCGACCGACCGCACTCCGGTGTGGTTTATGCGCCAGGCCGGCCGCTACATGCCCGAGTACCGCGCTATTCGCGCGCGCCACGGCTTTCTCGACATGGTGAAAACGCCCGAGCTGGCGGCTGAGATCACCATGCAGCCGGTGCAGGCCTTCGACATCGACGCGGCGATCATCTACGCCGACATCCTGCCGCCGCTGGAGGGCATGGGCCTGCAGCTGACCTACGAGCAGGGCGAGGGGCCGGTCATCCACAACCCGATCGCAAGCATGGCCGACATTGCTGCGCTCGCCCAGCCCGACCCACGCGAAACCGTGGCCTACACGCTCGACGCGGTGCGTCTGGTGAAGCGCGAGCTCGGCGAACGCATCCCGCTGATCGGCTTTAGCGGCGCGCCATTCACGCTTGCCAGCTACGCGATCGAGGGCGGCGGCTCGCGCGAGTATCGCCGCACCAAGCAGCTGATGTACCGCGAGCCAGCGGCGTGGCATGCGCTCATGGGCAAGCTCGCGCGCCTGATCAGCGACTACGCGATTGCGCAGATCGAGGCCGGTGCCGACGCCATTCAGCTGTTCGACAGCTGGGCTGGCGCGCTCGCCCCCGCCGACTATGCCGCGTTTGTGCTGCCGTATGTGCAGCAGGTCATCGCCGCGATTCGCGAAAGCGCGGCAGCGGAACGAGGAAGCGCCTCCAATTCTCCAATTATCTATTTCGGCACGGGCTTGGGCGGCATGTATGGCCTGCTGCGCCAGAGCGGCGCGGATGTGATTGGGGTCGACTGGCGCAGCACGCTGGATGATGCCTGGGCGCAGCTTGGGCCGGGTTTCGCGGTGCAGGGCAACCTCGACCCGCACACGCTCTTTGCGCCGTGGGAGCTGATCGAGCGCCGCGCCGCCGATGTGCTGGATCGCGCCGCCGGCCGCCCCGGCCATATCTTCAACCTGGGGCACGGCATCCTCACCGAAACGCCGGTCGAAAACGTTGCGCGGCTGGCCAACTTCGTGCACGAATACTCATCAACGAGTTAGCAGGTCGCAGGTTGGAACGTTGGCAGGTTCCACAATCTGCAAACTCCGCGTACTCTGCGCCTCTGCGGTTCAGAAGAATAGAGGTAACGATGAAGAATAATACACCGACCGGCATCATGGTCATGGCCTACGGCACGCCCGAGACGCTTGAGGATGTCGAGCCCTACTACACGCACATTCGCGGCGGGCGCAAGCCCTCGCCCGAGCAGCTTGAAGACCTGATCTTCCGCTACCAGAAGGTCGGCGGGCAGACACCCCTGTACGAGCTGACCAAGGGCGTGGCCGACGGCCTGCGCGCGCGGCTCGATGCCGAGTTCCCCGGCCAGTACAAGGTCTACCTCGCCATGAAGCACTGGCACCCCTATATCGCTGAGGTCGTGCCGCAGATCGCCGCCGACGGCCTGCGCGACGTTGTGGGTCTGGTGCTGGCCCCGCACTATTCACGCTACAGCCTTGAGGGCTACCGCACCTACACCGAGAAGGCGCTCGCGCAGCTTCCCGAGCCGTTCCGCTTCCACTTCGTCGAGCACTGGCACGACCACCCGCTGTTCCGCGCGCTGATCGCCGACCGCATTCGCGCTGCGCTGGCCGAGTTCCCGCCCGAGGCGCAGGGCAAGGTCACGGTGCTGTTCAGCGCGCACAGCCTGCCCGAAAAAATCATCGCCCAGGGCGACCCGTATGTCGACCAGTTGCGCGAAAGCGCCGCCGCCATTGCCACGCTGGTCGGCCTGCCCGACCACCGCTTCTGCTTCCAGAGCGCCGCGCCCACGCCCGAGCCCTGGCTTGGGCCGGATATTGTGGACTACCTGCAGGAGCTCTACGACGAAGGCGTGCGCTCCGTGCTGAGCGTGCCGTTCGGCTTTGTGGCCGAGCATCTTGAGGTGCTGTGGGACATCGACACCGAGGCGCAGGCCAAGGCGCAGGAGCTTGGCATGATGCTCAAGCGCATTCGCATGCCCAACGCCGACCCCGAGTTCGTCGAGCTGATTCGCGCCGTCGCGCTCGAAAACGTGCCGGCTGAGACGACGCAGGGGTAGTAAAGCTTGGTTGAAGTTTATTTCTCGTGCTAAGACGAAGGACGAAAGACGAAGAACGAAGCCAAAATTGGTCATTCATCTTTCGTCTTTGGTCAGAAACAGCAACGGATTTCCGAAAATTGGAGATGGAAAAAGAACGCTGGTGCTTCACCAGGGTGTGCGGCTCATGCCCCGCCCGGCCCAGACATGACGATGCTCCTGCAGGATTGACGCAGGCATGAGGGTTTTCTTTCAATGCGCCGACCGTTCCATTCCGGGTGCAGGGCGCAGATCCTGGCCGTGGGTGCAGGGCAACGGCAGCGCCCTGCCGCCCGCCGCGCAGGCGATACAGAGAGGCATAGCAATGACCCATCGCTCAATCGAGGCACTTGAACCCACCGCCCGCGCAGCCAGCACGTCGGTGGTCGTGATCGGCACCCGCAGCAGCAAGCTCGCGCTGGTGCAGACGCATTTTGTGCGCGACACGCTGCTGGCGCGCTGGCCCGGGCTGGACGTCGGCGTCGAGCACATCACCACCAAGGGCGATATCATCCTCGACCGGCCGCTCAGCGCGATTGGCGACAAGGGCTTGTTTGTCACCGAGATCGAAGACGCAATGCGCGCCGGCCGGGTGGATATGGCCGTGCACAGCGCCAAAGACCTGCCTTCCGAGTTGCCGCCCGACATGATCCTGGCCGTCATTCCCGCCCGCGAAGACCCCCGCGACGCGCTTGTGTCGCTCGGCGGCGCGGCGCTGGCCGCCCTGCCCGCTGGCGCGCACGTTGGCACCAGCAGCCTGCGCCGCGCCTGCCAGCTCCGCGCCGCCCGCCCCGACCTGCGCATCACCGACTTACGCGGCAATGTCGATACGCGCCTGCGCAAGCTGCACGAAGGCCAGTACGACGCGATTGTGCTGGCAGCGGCCGGCCTGCGCCGCCTCGGGCTGGAAGACCAGATCACCGAGCTGCTCGACCCAACCGTGATGCTGCCAGCGGTCGCACAGGGCGCGCTTGGCATCGAAACGCGCGCCGGCGACGCAGCCACGCTTGAGCTGCTGGCGCCGCTCGAGCACGCACCAACCCGTTGCGCCGTCGCGGCCGAGCGTGCGTTCCTGGGGCGCATTGGCGGCGGCTGCCAGGTGCCAATCGCCGCCTACGCCTGGCTCGAAGGCTCGACGATCACGCTGAGCGGGCTGATTGGCGCGCGCGACGGTCGCGTGGTACGCGGCACGCTTGCCGGCCCAATCGATCAGCCTGCCGCGCTTGGTTCGACGCTTGCCGAGCAGCTGCTGGACAAGGGCGGGCAGGCGCTGCTGAACGAAGCACCATGAGTAGCGCTGAACACGGGCCACTCGCCGGCCGCCGCATCGTCGTCACCCGCCCGGCCGCGCAGTCGCGTGAGCTGATTGCGCAGCTCGAATCACTTGGCGCGGAGCCGCTGGTCTGCCCGGCGATTGCAATCGTCCCGCCCGACGATTATGCCCCGCTCGATACGGCGATTGCGCGCCTGCCCACCTATTCCTGGCTGATCGTGACGAGTGTGAATGGCGTGCATGCCCTGCTCGGACGCATGGAGGCGTTGGGCGTGAAGCCTGCTGCGCTCGCCCACCTGCACATTGGCGCAATCGGCCCAGCCACGGCGCGCGCGCTCGAAGATTATGGCCTTCATGCCGAGTTCATGCCCGGCGAGTACGTGGCCGAGGCAATTCTGGCTGAAATTGGCGATGTGGCCGGCCAGCGCATTCTGCTGCCCCGCGCCGACATTGCCCGCGCCGCGCTGGCGATTGGCCTGCGCGAACGAGGCGCGGAAGTAGACGAAATTGCGGTGTACCATACCGTGCCGGGCGAAGGCGTGGGCGCGCTTGCCGATCATCTCCACGCCGGTCGCGCCAACGCAATCACCTTCACCAGCTCGTCTACGGTGCGCTACACGCTCGACGGGCTGGAGCGTGCCGGCATGGAGCGCAGCGACGCGGCGGCGCTGCTGAATAAGACCGCAATCGTCTGCATCGGGCCGATCACCGCCGAAACGGCACGCGCGGAAGGGCTGCGCGTGGATGCCGAGGCGCGCGAGTTCACTGGCGCGGGCGTGGTCGATGCGCTGGTTGCGTGGTTCGCAAAAATACCCTAACCACGAAGACACGAAGGCACGAAGAGCCAGGAAAGTACCGAACCACCAAGACACCAAGACACCAAGATTCTATAGCAGTTTGCAGCCGGCAGGATGCAGAAGGCAGTTGCATTTTCCGCGCTCCAACGCGTTTCTTGCCGGTCCGTGAGTGGTCAATTGTTCCGCAAACCGCTCTAAAACTAAATTCTCCGTGTTCTCTGTGTCTCTGTGGTGAAATCGAAATCGTCCCTTTTGCGCGCCACAAAGACGCAGAGAACACGAACGTTCAAAAACAAAATCTCCGTGTCTCCGTGCCTCCGTGGTAAAAAATTACAATCCCAAAGGAGAAAAATATGAACCTGCTGAACCGCCCGCGCCGGCTGCGCCGCACCGCCACGCTGCGCCGGATGGTGCGCGAAACCACGCTCAGCGCCGCCGATATGATCGCCCCGCTGTTCATTGCCGAGGGCCGGAACGTCCTGCGCGCGATCAGCTCCATGCCCGGCCACGCCCAGCGCTCGGTCGACCAGCTTGGCGGCGAGATCGATGAGCTGATGGAATTGCGCATCCCGGCCGTGCTGCTGTTCGGCATTCCTGTGCATAAGGACGCAACCGGCAGCGGCGCATGGGACGCCAACGGCCCGGTGCCAAGCGCCATTCGCGCAATCAAGGCGCGCGCACCCGAGCTGCTGGTGGTGGCCGACGTGTGCATGTGCGAGTACACCGACCACGGCCACTGCGGCATTCTTTCGCCCGAGCCGGGCAGCGGCGACGTGCTGAACGACCCGACGCTCGACCTGCTGGCGCGCGCTGCCGTGGCCTACGCCGACGCAGGCGCGGATATTGTCGCCCCCAGCGCGATGATGGACGGGCAGGTCGCGGCCATTCGCGCCGGCCTCGACGCGGCTGGCCACCACGACATTCCGATCATGGCCTATGCCGCCAAGTTCGCCTCGGCCTTTTATGGGCCGTTCCGCGAGGCGGCCGAAAGCACCCCGCAGTTTGGCGACCGCCGCGCCTACCAGATGGACCCGGCCAACGCCCGCGAGGCCATGCGCGAAGTCGCGCTCGACGCTGCCGAAGGCGCGGATATGCTGATGGTCAAGCCGGCCGGCGCCTACCTCGACATCATCAGCGCGGCGCGGACGCAGCACGACCTGCCGCTGGCGGCGTATCAGGTGAGCGGCGAATATGCTATGATCAAGGCCGCCGCGCAGAATGGCTGGATCGACGAGCGCCGCGCCGCGCTGGAAAGCCTGATCGCCATCAAGCGCGCCGGTGCCGACATGATCATCACCTATTACGCCAAGGAAGCGGTGCGCTGGCTCGCGCAAGAATAGCCGCCACCCGATTGCTATGCCAATACCGCCATTTCTGATCATCATTTCCGGCCCGCCCTGCGCGGGCAAAACCACGCTTGGGCGCTGGCTGGCGGGCGAATTGCGCCTGCCGCTGTTCCACCGCGACAACTTCAAGGAAGCGCTGTTCGACAGCCTGGGCACCAGCGATCTTGTGTGGTCGCAGCGCCTGGGCGGGGCCAGCTACGCGATGTTGTACGAAGCCACGGAGGCGCTGCTGCGGGCCGGCTGCTCGCAGATCATCGAAAGCAACTTCGACCCGGTGCTCGACTTGCCGCATCTGCACGAGTTGCGCGAACACTGGCCGTTTCTGCCCTTGCAGGTGCGCTGCATGGCCGATGGCCCGGTGCTTTTCGAGCGCTTCCGGCAGCGCGTGCTGAGCGGCGCGCGCCACCCCGGCCACCTCGACCACCTGAACATCGAAGTGTACGAGCCGATTGTGCGCGAAGGCGCGGGCGCGCGCAACGATTTTCTCGACATTGGCGGCGAGCGCGTTGACATCGACACGAACGATTTGGATGCGCTCGACTACCCGCTCATTCTCGGGCAGGTGCAGGCCGCGCTGGCACGCCTCGCCGCATCAGCGCAGGGGTTAGGGGATGGGGAATAGGGACTGGCGCTTGCTATGCTACTATTTTCGCAATTTCCGCATCGCCTGGCTGATACCGCACCAGGCACAGTACCTTTCAAACAGCCACAAAGAATCGAAGCCTCCTAGATTTTGTAGCATTCTAAAGCCCTTCGTGTCTTCGTGCCTTCGTGGTAATCGTTCCTAGCTGCCTTATTTGAAAGGCACTGGCACAATACTTCTCGCTCCAATTTCCAGCAGAAAGAACCACGGTGCAATCTCGCGCAAACCCGCACCAGCGGCGGGCACTCCTGGCTGCGATCCTGGCCTCCAGCATGGCATTTATCGACTCGTCGGCGCTGAATGTGGCTCTGCCCGCGCTGCAAGCCGGCCTCGGCGCGACGGGGGCGCAGCTACTCTGGGTAGTGAACGCCTACCTGCTGATGCTGGCCGCGCTGATCCTGTTTGGCGGCTCGCTTGGCGACAGCATCGGGCGCAAGCGGGTCTTTCAAAGCGGCATTGGCGTGTTTCTGCTGGCCTCGCTTGGCTGCGGGCTCGCGCCCTCGATTGAACTGCTGATCGCGGCACGTGTGCTGCAAGGCCTGGGTGGCGCGCTGATGATCCCGAGCAGCCTGGCGCTGATCAGCGCCACCTTTCCTGCCAACCAGCGCGGCCGCGCGATTGGCACATGGTCGTCGGCCACCACGCTGGTGACGATCGCCGGGCCGGTGCTGGGCGGCGTGCTGGCCGGGGCCGGGCTGTGGCGCGGCATTTTTCTGATCAACCTGCCGCTCGGCCTGCTGGCACTGGTCGCGCTCGCGCGTCTGCCCGCCGATCCGCCCGTTTCTGCCGCGCCACCAATCGATTACGTGGGCGCTGCGCTGGCCTCGCTGGGACTGGCGGGCGTGGCCTATGGCAGCCTTGCTGCGCCTGAGCGCGGCTTCGCCAACCCGCTGGTGGCGGGCACGCTGCTGGGCGGGCTGGCCGGGCTGGCGGCCTTTGTGCTGGTGGAAACGCGCAGCGCCCACCCGATGATGCCGCTGCGACTGTTTGGCTCGCGCACGTTCAGCGGCACCAACCTGCTCACGCTGTTCCTGTACGGCGCGCTGACCGTCTCGACCTTCTTTCTTTCGCTCAATCTGGTGAACGTACAGGGCTACAGCCAGTCGCAGGCCGGTCTGGCGTTTACGCCCTTCGCGGTGGTGCTTGCGCTGCTTTCGCGGCGCGCTGGCACGCTGGCCGACCGGCACGGACCGCGCATGCCGCTGATCGCTGGGCCGGCGCTCGTGGGCGCGAGCTTTGTGGCCTTTGCGCTGGTGGGCATTACCGGCGGGCCAGCGCACTACTGGTGGACGTTTTTTCCCTGCGTGCTGCTGCTGGGCCTGGGCATGGCGATCACAATCGTGCCGCTCACGGCGGCGGTGATGGGCGCGGTGTCGGCGCGGGCGGCTGGCACGGCCTCGGGCGTGAACAATGCCATTTCGCGCATTGCGGGCGTGCTGGGGCTGGCGATTGTGGGCGCGCTGGCGCTGGCGCTGTATGCAGGCGCGCTTGAGCAGCACGGCGCGGCGCTGGCACTCGACCCGGCCGCGCGCGCGCAGCTGCGGCAGGGTGCGCAGCTTGGCGCCGCCGATCTGCCACCCGCGTTCCCGGCTGCACAGGCAGATGCCGCCCGGCAGGCGATTCGCCTGGCCTTTGCCGACGTTTTTCGCGTGGTGATGCTGGCCTGCGCCGGGCTGGCCTGGCTGAGCGCAGCAATGGCAGCGGTGTTTGTGCGCGGGCCAGCGACCGCATTGGAATGAGGTTTGCGGCACCTGACAGCAGGATAAATTACGCACCCTTCGATACGCGCTTCGCACTACTCAGGATGCGTTTTCGGGTACACGCTCCAGGCCAAGTCGAGTTTCACGGGCGCGCAAACGCCCTTTGCACAGAAGGAGAGCACCATGGCAAGCACCCGCTCAGCCGAACTTTTTGCCGAGGCCCAGCAGCACATTCCCGGCGGCGTGAACAGCCCCGTGCGCGCGTTTCGCGGCGTGGGCGGCACCCCGCGCTTTATCGAGCGCGGCGCAGGCGCGTACTTATACGACGCCGACGGCAACAAATATGTCGATTATGTGCTGTCGTGGGGGCCGCTGATCCTCGGCCACGCCCACCCCGACATCGTGCGGGCGGTGAGCGAGCAGGCCGCGCGCGGCACCTCGTTTGGCGCGCCCACTGCCATCGAAACCGAGCTGGCACAGCTGATCACCGCCACCATGCCAGCGGTCGAGCTGGTGCGCTTTGTGTCGTCGGGCACCGAGGCGACCATGAGCGCGATTCGGCTCGCGCGCGCCTACACCAGGCGCGCCAAGGTCATCAAGTTCGCGGGCTGCTACCACGGCCACGCCGACGAATTCCTGGTGCAGGCCGGCTCGGGCGTGGCGACGCTGGGTTTGCCCGATAGCCCGGGCGTGCCTGCCGCCGCCACCGCCGATACGCTCAGCGCGCCGTTTAACGACCTGGACGCCGTGCAGCAACTGCTTGAGCAGCACAACGGCGAAGTGGCGGCGATCATTGTCGAGCCGGTGGCGGGCAACATGGGTCTGGTGCCACCAGTCGATGGCTACCTGGCAGGCCTGCGCGCGCTGGCCGACGCGCACGGCGCACTGCTGGTGTTCGACGAAGTGATGACGGGCTTTCGCGTGGCGCTTGGCGGCGCGCAGGCGCTGTATGGCGTCACGCCCGACCTGACCTGCCTGGGCAAGGTGATCGGCGGCGGGCTGCCGGCGGCGGCCTATGGCGGGCGGCGCGAGATCATGCAGCAGATCGCGCCGGCTGGCCCGGTCTACCAGGCCGGCACGCTGTCGGGCAACCCGCTGGCGATGGTCGCTGGTGCAGCGACGCTGCGCGCGATCAGCGCGCCCGGCGCGTTCGAGCGGCTTACCGACGTGGCGGCGCAATTGCGCGACGGCTTTGCGGCGGCGGCAGAAGAAGCCGGCGTGCCGCTCCAGGCGGCGGCGGTGGGCAGCATGTGGGGCTTTTTCTTCGCGGGCGCGCCCGTGCGCGATTATGCCAGCGCCAAACAGCACGCCGACACCGCCCGCTTTGCGCGCTTCTTCCACGCCATGCTCGATCGGGGAGTGTACCTCGCGCCCTCGCAGTTCGAGGCGGCATTCGTCTCGCTTGCGCACGACGACGCGGCGGTGGCCTTTACGCTCGACGCGGCGCGGGCGGCGATGAAGGCGGCATAAAGCAGAAGCAGCATTTCGAAATCAGCAGTACGTAGCACGGCGTGTCTGGCGCAGGATTATCCACAGATCGCACAGATGCCACAGATTTTTTGCTTGAGCGAGCCATATCTGTGAAATCTGCGTAATCTGTGGATTTCTTGATTCTGCGTGAAACAGAACGACAAGCGGGATTGAGTATAATAGCGCCACGAACCGCGCCTACCGGCAGGAGAACTATGGAACGCTTCACCGATCAGCCGCTGGGGCCGCGCCCGCACCTGGCGGTATTTGGCTCCGATAAGGTTGGCAACTTCGTGCTCACCACGCCGCTGCTGCGCGGCCTGAAAGAAAAATACCCCGCCGCCACGCTCGATTTCTTTGGCGGCGAAACCACCCGCGACCTCGAGGAAGGCTGCCCCTACGTCGATGCGCGCTTCTCGCTGTATGGCGCGCGCGATGACTACCTGGCCGAGCTGAATACCTTTGTGAGCGAGCGGCGCGCGGCGGCCGGAGCTTATGATCTGGCGATCAACTGCGACGAGTTTAGCGAGCTGAATCTCGTGGTGGTGGCCGCCGTCGCGCCGCGCTACCTCGTTGGCGCGTCGCTCCAGCCCGATTTTCGGCGCAAAATGCCTCCCGGCGACGACATCCGCGACCGCATGCTGCGCGACGCCGACTGGAACAGCCCCGATTTTCTTGCGCGCTACGCCGAAATTCTGGGCAGCAACTACCTTGCCGAAATTTTCTGCCAGATCGCCTATGTCGAAACCGACTACTTTCGCGCCGAGCTGGCCAGCGCGCCGCCGCGCACCGCCGTGCCCGATGTGCTGCTGCATATGACCACCACGCGCAGTGCCAAGCAGTGGCTGCCTGCCTACTGGCGCGAGGTGATCGACTGGTGCGCAGCGCGGGGCCTGAGCGTGGGCATGCTCGGCGGCAAGCCGCAGGTCGAGCGCGAGCGCTACCACGCGGGCGGCTGGGAAGAGGAATTGCTGCAAGAAACCGCGCTGATCGACCTGCGCGGCGAAACGGCCCTGCCCGAGCTGGTGGGCGCGTTCCAGCAGGCGCGCGCGGCAGTGGTGGTGGACGCCGGGCCGATGCATATTGCGGCGGCGGCTGGCTGCCCGACGATCTGTATTTTCGGGAATGATGCCGCTGGCTACGGGGCCAGCCCGATCAACCTGTGGGCACCGCGCGCGCCCAACGCGACAGTACTGCGCACGCCAGCCACCTGCCGCGTGTGCGTCGAGAATCGCTTCAAAAACGAGGCGTGCCTGGTCGAAGGCCACCTCTGCATGCGCGAGCTGCTGCCATCACAGGTGATCGCGGCGCTGGCTGGTGCGCTTGGCCTGCCTGCCTAAAAGTGCTCGTACTCAGCTTCCAGGAAGCTGAAGCCAGTTTTCTTTCAACCTGATACTCAGATAAGCTTCCTGGAAGCTTGCCCGTTGTATGAAATAACGTATTTTCCAGAATACTTCGTGTCTTCGTGCCTTTGTGGTTCCGCTTCTCAAAGCCTCAGCGCTCCGCGAGCGGCACCCACGCGAACTGCGTCGGCCCGTCGAACTTCGCGCGATCCTGCCAGCCGTAGTTCGTGACGGTTGAAATGACATCATAGTGGCCGTTGTATTCCGTGCTCACCAGATCCGCGCCCACCGTTTTTTGCCACTGCGCGCCCGGCGCAAGCTGCTGCGCCTCGCCGTCGATCACCACGTCGAGCGTGCCGTCGGCGGCCACGCCGCGCAGCACAACCGTTGCCGTGCGCAGGTGCTCGGTGTACGGGCCGGCGGTGCCATCGCCAATCCCGATCGACGTGGTGTAGGGAATGGTGGGGAGAATGCCGAGGTTGCTCCTGATGCCGCCACCCGCCGCGCCACTGCGGCTTTCGCCATTGCCCAGCGCGCCCCAGCTATTTGGCGAAAGCGCAGGCAGCGGGGGTTGCGACGTGAAGAAGGGCTCAAGCGTGCCCGCATTCGCGTCGAAGCGGTAGCCGGGGAAGTCAACAATATACGGGGGCAGATTGCCCGTGCCGCTCACCTCAACCCACAGCTCGACAAACAGATATTTGCCATCGGGCGGGCGCTCAACACTGCTTGCCGCGCGCGGGTGTGCCTGCGCAGGCGAGACGACCGCCCAGGCCAGCAGCAGCAATGCAATACTGCCAGCCCATCGGTAACGACCTATTTTCATGGCGTTTTCTCCTTCTCTCCCAATTCGCGTCGGTGTGCTTATGATAGAAGAAGGTTGGGCGCAATGAAATCGAGGGAATTACGTATCTTGGCGATGCTCGAACAGGCGCGAGAGGCCGCCGCCAGCGAATGGGATGACTTCGACAAAGCGCATGCCCATGTCTTCGAGCAGCTTGATCGAGGCGGCATTCTCGGGGTCGGTGATGGCGAGGATGCGCGGCAGACCCAGCGCGCCGTGGCCGTAGGCCAGCATGGCCGCCGCCGCCTCACGCGCATAGCCCTGGCCCCAGGCGCGCGGCAGAAAGGCGTAGCCAATATCGGGCGCGTCGAGGGTGTCGCGTTTGATCAGGCCACACATGCCCAGCGCCGCGCCGTCGGTTGTGCGCTCGACTACCAGCAGGCTGAAGCCGTGGCGCGCATACATGGCCTGCGGGCCGTTCGTGATATAGCCGCGCGCGTCGTCGAGCGTGCGCACGCCCCGGTCGCCAATAAAGCGCAGCCACGAGGGCTCGTTCAGCAGTTCCAGCACAAAGGCGGCGTCGCTTTCGGCAAACTGCCGCAGGCGCAGGCGCTCGGTTTCCAGCACAGTCAGGGACACGCGTTTCTCCTCACATAGCCACAAAGGCACGAAGACACGAAGATGGAGTCTTTCGTGCCTTCGTGTCTTCGTGGTAAACGTTCCAGGCGTCCGATTGAAGTGTAATGCCCTACCCCTGCGCCACAATCCACTCAATCGTCTTGCTGGCCAGGCGGTCGAGCGCCTCAACCGACAGAGCAATATGCTCTTCCTTGGTGTCTTCGATTTTGTTGTGCGAAATGCCGCGCAGGCTCTGCACAAACAGCATAATCGTCGGCACGCCCGCGCGGCACACTTCTGCCGCATCGTGGAGCGGGCCGCTCGGCAGGCGGTGCGAAGTGCCGCAGGTTTCGAGAATGGCCTGGTCGCACAGCTCGATCAGGTCGGGATGGAAGGGAATTGGCTCGATGTTCCAGATTCGCTCCCACGTCACGTCGATCTTTTCTTCCTGGGCGAAGCGCGTGCTGGCGTCTTTCGCTTCCTGCAACATCGTCGCCAGCGTGTCGGGGTTGAGATGGCGCTGGTCGAGCAGTTGCTCGGCGGTTTCCACCACCGAGGTCACGATGCCGGGCTTGCACACCACGCCGCCGCTGGTGCACACCGCGCCATTGCCAGCGCGCCGCGCGATGTCGCGGATTTCGAGCGCGAGCTTGGACGCGCCGGCCAGCGCATCGCGGCGCTTGTCCATTGGCGTCGAGCCCGAGTGTGCGGCCTGGCCTTTCCAGATGATGCGGTGACGCTCGACGCCAAAGGTGCCCAGCACCACGCCCAGCGGCAGGTCCATGCTTTCCAGCACCGGGCCTTGCTCGATATGCAGCTCCAGGTAGGCGGCGGCGTTCTTCAGCTGCTCGCTGGCCTGGCGCGCCGCGTGGAGGTCGATGCCCACACGCGTGAGCGCATCGGGCAGCGTGATGCCGTTTTTGTCCACCAGCTCGGCCAGCTCCTCGGGGTCGAAATTGCCCGACGCCGCGCTGGAGCCGAACAGGCTGCGGCCAAAGCGCGCGCCTTCTTCGTCGGCCCAATCGACCAGACGCACCGTTACGGGCGGCGTACCTTCGGCGGCAAGGCGGCGCAGCACTTCCAGCCCGGCCAGCACATTCAGGCAGCCATCCAGCCAGCCACCGTTCGGCACCGAGTCGATATGCCCGCCGATCAGCAGTTCCTTCTCGGAAGCGCCGCGCAGCGTGGCCCACTGGTTGCCGGCCGCGTCGATCTCGACCTCAACCGGCAGCTGCGCCAGCTTTTCGCGCATCCAGGCGCGCGCCGTCACCCAGATGTCGGTAAAGGCCACGCGCTGCGCGCCTTCGGGGTCGCCGGTGAGCGCGCGCAATTCTTTCAGCTCGTCGATGGTGCGCTGGGGTTGCAGCGCCGGGCTGGCGGGTGTGCTCATGCTTGTGCTCCAATCTGTTGCGGCGGCGCGGCCAGGGCGCCGGCAGCGCCATCGGGGAAGGTGTGAAGAAGCACCGATTGTAGCAGAGGGCGGCAGGGGGCGCAAACCAGAGTGGATTTAGAACACATGGGACGCGGAGAACACGGAACTGTCCAGCACAAAGCCATCCGTCCGCGTTTGCTGCGTTCATCCGCGCCCTGCTTCAAGAAGGCTGAGCCACAGGTGCGACATGCCCCGGCCACGCTTCATGTGGTATACTGCCGCGGTGCATCAGCGTTTGATGCGCGCCAGAAGATAACAAGGGGCTGTATGGAGGATATCAAGCAGGCGGTCGAGCGCGTGGCCGCCAATGTGGAGCAGGTTATTGTGGGGAAGCGCAAGGCCGTCGAGCTGGTGCTGATTGCGCTGCTCTGCAAGGGCCACGTGCTGCTGGAAGATGTGCCGGGCACCGGCAAAACCACCCTGGCAAAAACCATCGCGCGCTCAATTGGCTGCACCTTCAAGCGCATCCAGTTCACGCCCGACCTGCTGCCCTCGGATGTCACCGGCATCTCGATCTTCAACCAGCAGTCGCGTGAGTTCGAGTTCCGCCCCGGCCCGGTGATCGCCCAGATCGTGCTGGCCGACGAGATCAACCGCGCCACGCCCAAAACGCAAAGCTCGCTGCTCGAAGCGATGGAAGAGCGCCAGATCACCGTCGACGGCACGACCTATGCCTTGCCCAAGCCGTTTATCGTGCTGGCCACCCAGAACCCGATTGAGTATGAAGGCACCTTTCCGCTGCCCGAAGCCCAGCTCGATCGCTTTCTGCTGCGCGTGAACCTGGGCTACCCCGAGAAGATGGACGAGATCGCCATTCTGCGCCGCCAGCGGCAAAGCCACCCGCTCGATGCGGTGGAGCAGATCATTGGTGCCGACCGGCTGCTTGAGCTGCAAGAGCAGATCAAAGAGATTTATGTCGACGAGCTGATCGAAGAATATATCGTTGGGCTGGCCACTGCCACCCGCCACCACGAGGATGTCTATCTCGGCGCAAGCGCGCGCGGCTCGCTGGCGCTGTATCGCACCGCGCAGGCGCAGGCCGCACTCAGCGGGCGCGATTATGTCATTCCCGATGATGTCAAGCTGCTGGCGACGCCAGTGCTCGGCCACCGCCTGATCATCAGCCCGGCCGCGCGCATTCGCAACGTCACCGCGCAGGTCGTTATGAACGATATTCTGAATGCTGTGGCAGTGCCGGGCGCGCGGGCTGGCCGCTTCGAGCGCAACGCAGCGGCGGCGCGTTAGGCACGCCGGAGCGAAAAGGCTTGTGTAAAGCCTTCTCATCAAGTATAATGGCGGCAATCTTCGCCGCACGAAAATACTTCAGCCTGTTTCCGATGAGGGTTAGCCCGGCGCGCAGGCGCACAAACTATTGAGTGTTTGTTGCCGCATTGCTTTACGCTCACCCGCAGGAAGCCGGTTTCGTTTCCATCCAGGCATTGCAAACCCCGGGCTTGGCATCGCAGGCGAATGGTCAGGAGGTGGACGTGAGCGTAATCTCAATCGTCCTTGTGCACGCCCACACGATCTTTCGTGAGGGGATGCGCCATTTTCTGGCCAACTCGCCCGATTATCGGATCGTGGGCGAAGCAAGCAACGGCCAGCAGGCGATCCAGCTTGTTGATTATACCGAGCCCGATATGGTGCTGATGGAGACCGACCTGCCCGGCGTGAACGGGCTGGAGGTCGCCCGCGCAATCAAGCGCTCGCACCCGCACGTTGGCATTATTCTGATCAGCGCCTCGATGGATGGGCAGCAGGTCGTCAAGGCCATTCGGGCCGGCGTGGCCGCCTACCAGCCGCGCAATGTCGCGCCCGACAAGCTGCTGCGCGTGATCAAGCAGGTGCGCATGGGCGAGTACCCGATCAACGATCTGGTGCTGTCGCTGCCCGACGTGGCCGCGCAGGTGCTGATGGCCTTCCGCCAGATGGCCGTCGACGAAGAAACCCAGAGCATTTATTCGCCACTTTCCCCGCGCGAGCTGCAAGTGCTCGATCTGGTCGCGGCCGGGCGCACCAACAAGGAAATCGCGCTGCAGCTCGATATCAGCAACCAGACGGTGAAGAACCATGTGTCCTCCATTCTGCGCAAGCTGGCGGTGAACGACCGCACCCAGGCCGTGGTGTATGCAATGCGGCGCGGCTGGATCAAGGTTGTGCTGCCGGGGGATTAGCCGCAGCCGCCCCTGCCGCCGGCTCGCTTCGCCGGCGCGGGGCAGCTGCTTTCTGCGTACTGTATGAATCGTTATCATCTGTCCATGGCGCTCGCAAGCCTCGCGCTGCTGTTCGCCACCGGCTGCGAGCAGCAGTCGATCGCCGAGCAGGAACAGATCAAAACCCGCCAGACGCTTGAGGCGACCACGCCATCGGCCACGGCCACGAATGTTCCCACCAACACACTCACGCCAACCACCGGGCCGTCGCCTACGGCCACAACTGCGCCCAGCGCAACGCCCACATCACCGCCGCCCAGCGCGACGCTCACGCCGCTGCCGCCCACCGCAACGCCCAATCCGGCGCTGGCGGGCTTTAGCCTGTGCGCGCAGGGGGCCGGCGCAGCCGATGGCGGGCGCTTCTCGGCGCGCATCACGGCGATTACTACCACGCTGGAGCCGGCCTTCGAGCGCGTCACAATCGGCCTGAGCGCGCCCGGCGACTCGGCTGCGCCCCATGCAGAAGCCAGCTGCGTCAGCGCTGCCGACGACACGGGCGCAGCGCCCGGCACGGTCGCGCCCTACACGCTGCTGGTCGACATGGGCGGCTGGCTGCACGACGATGGCTTTTCCGCCACGACGATCAGCCCGACGCTGGCGCTTTCTGGCACCACCGTGCTGAAAAGCCTCGAGCTGCGCGCGGCCACTGGCGACGCAGGTGCGACGCTGGCGTTTGGTATGGATCAGCCGCAGCCTTTCCGCCTGAAGCTCGAAACCAGCCCGCTGCGCCTGGTGCTCGATGTGGCGAAGAGTGGCGCGCCGGCCGCAAATAACGACATGCTGGGCCTGCCCGCCACCAGCGACACTAAGCCGAGCGCGCCCTTGTTCTACATCCAGGGTGGCGACGCCTGGAAGTTCGATGGCGACACGGCCACGAACCTCACCAAAGACCAGCGCAACGACCAGTTTGGCGACATAAGCGCGCTGGCCGCCAGCAGCAGCCAGATCGCTTTCTGCGCGGTTGCGCCCGGCGCGGATGTGGGCGACCGTGTGGCCCCGCGCACGCTGTGGGTGCTGGGCGCGGATGGCAAGAACCTGCAATCCATCCCCCTGCAAAGCCAATCGTGCGACGACCCGACATTTTCGCCCGACGGCAAGACCATCGCGCTGACGGTCGATGAAACTGGCGCAAACCCGCCGCGCCTGAGCATCTGGACGGTTGGGGCCGATGGCAGCGGCGAGCAGCGCGTCACTCCCGCCAGCGACGAGTGGAGCCGTTTCGCGCCGCAGTGGCTTGGCGCAGGCCGTTTGGTTTATGCCGCGCGCGCCGAGGATGGCCGCAGCACGCTGTTCACGCATAGCGCCGACGGCGCCGAGCGCGAGATTGGCGGCGAGATTCAGCGCGGCAGCACCTACGCCAGCCTGGGCCGCCCGCTGGCCGCGCCCGACGGCAGCGCCATCGCCGTTGAGGGCCTGCGCGTGCAGGGCGGCGCAGACCTGCTGCTGCTTGGGCCGGATGGCAAGGCGCTGCAACTCCCCGGCGCGCAGCCCACGCCAACGCCGCAGTCGGGCAGCCAGGCCACGCCCACGCCCACCGCAAACGTCATCCCGCCCGTCACAAGCGCGTTCTGGAGCCGGCCACTGGCCTGGGGCAGCGACGGCACGCTGTTCTACCTGACCAGCGCCTGCGAAAGCACCGCCGCGCAGAGCTACACGCTCCACGCCCTTTCCGCCAAAACCGGCGACGACCGCACGCTGGCGGCGGGCACCACGCTTGGCGGCTTTGGCGCGGCACAAACGGTTGGCACTGGCCTGGCCTATGTGACGCAGCAAAACGCCGCCGCTGGCCCGCGCGGCCCACTCGCTCCCGGCAGCGGCCCGAGCGCGCTGTGGTTTTGGGACATTGGCGGCAACGGCCAGCGCACCAAACTGGCCGACGCGCCCGCCGCAATCAGCGGGCTGGCGCGCTAAACCCGCCCCAACCAGCACTGTGGCCGACGGAACGATCCGGCGGCCACTTTTTTGTGCGTGACAAACCCACACACCTGTGCTATACTACTCGCATCGTACACGATTTCGGGTAGAAAGCCATGCCGCCACAATCTCGCCTGCTCGACCAGGTGCGCGCCGTCATCCGCAGCAAACACTACTCGCGCCGCACCGAAGACACCTATGTCGACTGGATCGCGCGCTACATTCGCTTCCACAAGCTCAGGCACCCGCGCGAGCTTGGCCTCGACGCGATCGGCGCGTTTCTGACGCATCTGGCAGTCGATCTCAACGTCGCTGCGTCAACGCAGAACCAGGCGCGCAGTGCGCTATTGTTTTTATATCGCGACGTACTGAATATCAAGATTGAAGCGCCCGGCGACGTGGTGGCCGCGAAAGCACCCCGCCGCCTGCCCACGGTGCTCACGCGCGACGAGGTTCGCGCCGTGCTCGACCAGCTGGCCGGCACGCAGCGCCTGATGGGCCAGATGCTCTACGGCAGCGGGCTGCGCCTGATGGAGTGCATGCGCCTGCGCGTGAAAGACATCGACTTCGAGCAGCGGCAGGTGACCGTGCGCGACGGCAAAGGCATGCGCGACCGGCTGACCATGCTGCCCGACACGCTTGGGCCCGCGCTGCGCGACCAGATCTTCCTGGTGCGCCACCTGCACGCCGACGACCTGCGGCGCGGCTTTGGTGCGGTCTATCTGCCCTTCGCGCTGGAGCGCAAATACCCCAACGCCGAGCGCGAGCTGGGCTGGCAGTATTTGTTCCCAGCCGACCGGCTTTCGCTCGACCCACGCAGCAATGTCCAGCGCCGCCACCACCGCGACGAGCGCATGCTGCAAAGTGCCGTGCACAATGCCGTGCGCGCGGCAGGTATCACCAAGCCGGCCAGCTGCCACACCTTCCGGCACAGCTTTGCCACCCACCTGCTCGAAAATGGCTACGACATCCGCACCGTGCAGGAGCTCCTGGGTCACCGCGATGTGAAAACCACCATGATCTACACGCACGTGCTCAACCGCGGCGGGCACGGTGTGCGCAGCCCGCTCGATATGTAGCACAGAATCAACATCCACTAGATGGCGCAGATTGCTTTTTTGCTTCAGCAAGCCGTTTCTGTGCCATCTGCGTAATCTGTGGATAAAACATGACTTGCACAGATTGTCTGGTGCATTATCCAAAAAGCGATGCGGAAATCAGGAGAGAATTTCCACATTGTAATGACCAAACCCTAACCCCTATCCCCTATCCCCGCGCTGATTGCGCGCTAGCGTGCAATCAGCGCCGGCACATGCAGCCGGTGCTCGAACGAGCGGCTGATCAGCGCGATCACCTGATCGGCGCTTTCCTCGATCGGCTTGTTCGTCACGTTGATCACCGCGAAGCCGCCCTTGCGGAACACGCGCCGCGCATGCTCGATCTCCTCATACAGTTTCTCGGGGTCGGAATAGCTGCGCCCACCCATGCCCGCGAAATTGCTCTGCCGCCAGCGGCGGTGCTGCATCAGAATGTCTACGTCGATGGTCAGGCCCACAACGCGCCGCCGGTCGACTTCAAACAATTCAGCCGGCGGCGGAACCTCGCGCACCAGCGGCACATTCGCCACCTTCCAGCCCAGCACCGAGAGGTAGATGCTCAGCGGCGTCTTGCCCACGCGCGACACGCCCGTCAGCACCACGTCAGCCTGGTCGAGGTGCGTCGGGCTGCGGCCGTCGTCGTGGTCGACGGTGTACTCAATCGCCTTGATCCGCTCAAGGTAGGCGTCGTCCTGCCCCTGGTAGAGGCCGGGCTGCCCAAGCGGCGCGCGCCCGAACTGCTGCGCAAGTTGCGCCAACGCGCCGCCAACCGTGTCGATTGTGGGGATGTTGCGCGCAGCGGCCTGCTCGGTCAGCGCGGCGCGCAGGTGCGGCTCGACCATGGTGTGGATGATCGTGCCGCCGCGCGCAGCCGCCTGCTCAATCGCTTCGCCAAGCTGCGCGACGCTGCCGATCTGTGGCACCACAATCACTTCCGGGCAGCAGCCGGGGAACTGCGAGAGCGCCACGCGCGCAAGGTGCTTGCCCAGCGCGCCCGCCCCGCCCGAGATGATGAAGATCGGCGCAAGATCCTGATTTGGCCGTTCGCACAGTTCCATGGCGCACCTCTTTATGCCTGTATTTCGTATCGCTGTCAGGGCTACGTCAAAGTCCCAAAATCCATCCACAGATTACGCAGATTCCACAGATATGAAAATTTCTAATCTGTGGAATCTGCGTAATCTGTGGATAAATCTCGCTTCCCATTCCACCTTTGACATGGCTCTGCACCGCTGCGCACACTCTAGCATTCGTGGGTAGAATGGCCGTAGCAAAACCGCAACGCGGGGTTGCCCTTGGCCCACAAATGGCACGCTTCAGGAATAGCTTTCTGGTCACGGTTCCATGGTTCTGTGGTTCTGCAGTTCAGCTGCTACAGAACCGCAGAACCGAAACCAGACTTCCTCAGTGTGCACTAATTCATGCCGAACAGCGCATCCAGCTCGGCCTGAATGGCGCGCACCACCGCCTCGATCGCCTGCCCATCGCCCGTGTCGCGGCGGGCGGCTGTTTCGAGTGCGCGGCCCCAGCTCATGAGGTTGGGCCGGCCCTGCAAAAAAGTCGAGTGAATGCGGCGGGTCGCGCTGTCTTTGGCCCACTCGCCAGCGATGGCGCGGCCAAGCGTTTCGAGCAGGGGCGCCAGCCGGGCGCGGGCTTCGGCGTCGCGCACGCGGGCGAGCAGCGTGGCGCGCTGGGCCAGCCAGCCGGGGTTGCCCGCGCCGCCCTCCAGCAGGCAGGTTTGCACCCAGCGCCAGTATTCCTCAAACGGCTGGCGGCGGGCGTTCTGCGCATCGCGCGCATACAGCGCCGCAAAGGCGGGCCGCCACGACTCGACCAGCGCGGCATCGTCATTTGGCATGGGCATCTCCACAGTTCGCAACGATTCCAGCCGTATTCTACCGCAGCCATCAGCTGCGAATTGGAAGCAAAGGCACCAGGAATATAATGCGATTCCTGGTACCTTTAAGTTTCCTTGTACTCAGCTTCCAGGAAGCTCAGGCCAGTTTTCTTTCAACCTGATAACCAGATAAGCTTCCTGGAAGCTTGCCCGTTGTATGAAATAACCTATTTTCCAAAGTACTTAGTGCTTATATAAAAATGCAATCCACGAACAGGTTCCCGACGTGATCGGGATTGCTGCCTCATGACGCCGGGATTTCTGCGTGCTAGTCTGTGCCCACGGAAACGAACTGCTTGCAACATGGCCGGCGCAAGCGTGCATACCGCATCGCAGGAGCCTCCCAATGATGATCGTCAATCGCCCGCGCTCGCTCACCCTCACCATTTCCACCGACGCCGCTCATTCCCGCGCCACCATCGAGCTGCCAGCCGACGCCGCCGAGCGCGCCAGCGAGCTGTACGACGATCTGTTCACGTTTGTGTTCGACGTGCTGAACGTGCCTGTGATCGAGGTGCGGGTGCGCGCGGCCGAACGCCCTGGCTCCGAAGGAGCAAAGGCATGATCGCGCTGTTCTGCCCATGGCGGCGGGCGCGACTGGCCAAAGAAACAGTGCTGCGCGCTTTATCGGAAAAACAATCATAAGTTGTCACGAATAATCATCAACGTTTCCGTCAACAAACTCCACTTTCCTCCCCAGCCTCAATCCTCAAGCGCAGTGCGCGGCAGTTAATCCTCGCTTGACAAACGCGCAACATCGTGCTACCATCACGCCGTAATCAATCATCTTTTCACCAAATCATGACGCTTTGTGATTGATCGTGCAGCAATCGTGCGCGATCATACCCGCAGCGTGCCAGGCCGGCGCGCACACTCAGGCACCCCGCAGCGGCACAACCCGGCAGCGCAGCCCGCCTTCGGATCGCAAATCCACAGGAAAGGAGCACGCCAGCCACGACCACGTCGTCCGCCCACACCCAGCGCCCCGCGCTGCTATGTGTGGTTCCCCATATGTGGCGTTTGATCGGTCATGCTCACAGAAAGGGTGTTGCTCATGTCCTCAAGCGAACAGATTTCCCGGCGCAAATTCCTCAAGGTCACTGCCTTCTCCGGCGGCAGCGCGATCGTCGCGTCCATTCTCGCGGCCTGTGGCGGCGGCACGGCTGCCACGCCCACTGCTGCCCCCGCCGCCGAAGCGCCCACCGCAATGGCGGCAGCGCCTACCGCTGCGATGGCCGAGGCTCCTACCGCGGCGATGGCAGAAGCCCCCACCGCCGCAATGGCCGAGGCGCCAACTGCCGCTGCCGCTGCCGGTGGCGCGGCCGACGTTGGCAACCCGTTCAACCTGGCGGCGGGCGAGGTCGATGGCGTGTTCTTCGCAGGCGGCTTCGGCGACGACTACATCAAGTACGCCGGCCAGCTCGTCGAGAAGGCGCACTCGGGCACCACTGTCAAGATCCAGAGCATCCAGAAGGTGCAAGAGCAGCTCCAGCCGCGCTTTGTGGCCGGCACCCCGCCGGATGTGATCGACAACTCGGGCGCGGGCCTGATCCCCATGGCCGACCTGGTGGCCGAAGATCAGCTGCTCGACCTGGCGCCATTGCTGGCCGCGCCGGCCTGGGACACTGCTGGCAAGACCTTTGGCGACACGCTCTTCCCCGGCTCGCAGACCAGCGCGATCTTCGGCGGCAAGCAGTACGGCATCAACATCGCCTACACCATCTCGGGCATCTGGTACTCCAAGCCCGCCTTCGAAGCGGCTGGTTACACCTACCCGAAGACCTGGGCCGACATGCTGGCGCTGTGCGAGCAGATCAAGAAGGACGGCAAGCAGTCGCCGTGGACCTACCAGGGCAAGTACCCCTACTACATCTGGGGTATTGTGTGGAACATGCTGGTCTACTACGCTGGCGGCGACGACGTCATCAAGAAGCTCGACAACCTTGAGCCGAATGCGTGGAGCGACCCGGCGATCAAGCGCGCCACCGAAGACCTCTACCAGCTGTGGGACAAGGGCTACATCATGGACGGCACCGCCGGCCTGACGCACACGGAGTCGCAGACCGAGTGGCTGAAGGGCAAGGCCGTGTTCATCCCCTGCGGCAACTGGCTCGAGAACGAAATGAAGACGACCACCCCGGCCGACTTCAACATGACCGTGGCGAACATCCCCGGCTACGCCGACGGCAAGGGCGATCAGAACGCCGTGAACGCCAACGGCGGCGAAACCTATATCGTCCCGGCCAAGGGCAAGAACACCGCTGGCGGTATGGAATACCTGCGCGCCCTGCTCTCGAAGGACTCGGCCAAGTACTTCGCTGAGAACGTGCGCGCGATCATGCCAGTGACCGGCGGCACCGAAGGTGCCAAGCTTTCGGAAGGCATGAAGGCTGGCGTCGCGCTGGCGGAAGGCTCCAAGGGCGTGGCGATCAACATGAACTTCACCAACTGGTACAGCGCGATGAACAAGGAAATTGACCAGCGCACTGGCGAGTTGATGACGGGCGTGATCAAGCCCGACGAGTTCATCAGCATCATGCAGAAGAAGGCCGACGAGGTCGCGGCCGACCCCGACATCAAGAAGTTCAACCGCTAACGGCAATTTGTTGTAGTATGCAGTTGGCAGCGCGCAGTGGGCGGTCGTTCTGGCCGCCAGCTGCCATGTGCCAGCTGCATACTGCTTCTCTACCACGCGGAGGGATTTGCGTATGAACCGGGGCAAAAACGGCCTGATCGTCTCGTTCCTGGCCCTGCCACTGCTGCTCTACACCACCTTTGTGCTGGTCCCCTACCTGTCGGCGCTGGTGTTTGCGTTTACGCGCTGGAGCGGCCTGTCGGCAAATATTCGCTTTAACGGCGTCAACAACTTCATCAAGCTCTACGGCGACGAAAAGTTCTGGAATGCGCTGCGCCATAACGGCATCGCGCTGGTGGTGCTGCCCCCTGTTATCATTGGCCTCGGCCTGTTCTTCGCCTTTCTGTTCACGCAGGGCATCACATGGGCGCGCTTTTTCCGCGTCGCCTTCTTTTTCCCGCAGGTCATGTCGGTGGTGGTGATCGCGGTGCTGTGGAGCTTTATCTACCACCCGACCATCGGCCTGCTCAATGGCTTCCTCACCGGCATTGGCCTGTCGCAGTTTGCCAGCTTCCCCTGGCTGGGCGACCGCGGCACGGTGTTTGGCGCGGTGCTGGCAATGGTGGTCTGGCAGTCGGTTGGCTTCTATATGGTGCTGTTCGTCGCGGGTATGCAGGGCATTCCACCCGAATACTACGAGGCTGCCGAGATCGACGGCGCAACATCGTGGGTAAAGTTCTGGAGCGTCACTGTGCCGCTGCTGTGGGACACCATTCGCACCGCGATTGTGTTCCTGGCGATTGGCGCGATGGATCTGTTCGCGCAGGTGCAGGTGATGACGAATGGCAGCGGCGGGCCAAGCCGCGCCGCCGATGTGGTGCCCACCTACCTGTACCAGACGGCCTTTAGCGATGGGCAGTTTGGCTATGCCACCGCAATGGGGCTGGTGCTGCTGCTGCTGGTGTTCGTTCTGTCGGTGCTGAGCCTGCGCTTCACCGCGCGCGAAACACTTGAGTACTAAACCCAATACCATTCAAATACGGACGAGAGGAACGTTAACCACAGAGATATTACGTTGAAGAACGGGTCGGGCCAAGGACTTTGTTTGGGTCAAAGGGCGTTTTATGCTTGAGTACACCATAGACCACGTGCAACAACTTGCGCATCACCGCACCGATGATCACACCCTTGGCTTTGCCGCGCGCTGCCAGCCGTTCCGCAAACGCCTTGAACCCTTCGCATCGTCGCATCGCCACAATTGCCGGCCAGTACAGCGCCGCTCGCACGCTCGCCTTGCCCACTTTCGAGAGGTGTGTTCGCCGCCGCACACTCGTTCCCGATTCGTGCTGCGCCGGTGTTACTCCCGCGTCTGCCGCCAGCGCCTTGGCCGATGTATACGCGTCGATATCGCAGAACTCCCCCAGCAACTTAGCGGCAGTGATTGTACCTATTCCGACAATCGCCGTGAGAAGCGCAGCTTGCTCGCCCAGGTCACGCTCGTCTTTGAGATGCTGTTTGAGTTGTGCCTCGACGCTTGTGATCTGCTCCTCTACGCTTGCCAGAACCGTTTCAAGCGACGTGCGCACCACCGTGTCGCTGGTATCGCCCAAGCGATTGGACAGTTGCGTGCGCGTTTGGAGCAAGTCGTCGCGATGGCGTGTGAGCGCACGCAAGCGGCGCTGGGCGGCAGAGGGTGGTGTCCAGGCTTCGGGCTGGCATTGCAAGCAGAACAACGCAATGATGCGGCTATCCTGTTTGTCGGTCTTGGTGCGCATCATCTGGCTTTGGGCAAAACCCTTGATACGGGCAGGGTTAACCACACTGACGATGTGCTGAGCATCGGCGAGGAAGGCAGCCAGCGCTTCCCAATAGACATTGGTTGCCTCCATACAGGCATGCACGTGCTCAATGTGCTGGGAGCGAAGCCACTGCTGGAGCTGCTCAAAACCAGCGGAGGTGTTCGGAAACTGCTTGTGGCGACGGTCGCCACCCTCACGCAGCAGGGTGACATCGAAGGTGAGTTTGGCGAGGTCAATGCCGAGAATGTGCATGATAGCTCTCCAAAGGACAAGAAAAGGAGCTTGTTTCGGACCAGTCTTGAGGCTACGTGCTCGTGGGCACTGGGATCTTACACGGTCTTGTGAAACAAGCGATACGATGCATCGAAAGCCATTCTCTGTGACAGCGTCGAGCGCATCGGTCTTTTGCGGCCTTGAGATGCATCAAGGCATAGGATAGCAGAGCCAAGCCACTTCTGCGAGCCTTCATTGGTCTTTTGTTGACCCGCCCCACTTGGCGGCTTTTTAGACAAGACACAGAGGCACGGAGGGTTTTAGAAAGCTACAAAACTTGGTGTCTTGGTGTCTTGGTGGTTATTTGAAAGGTATTGGTACGAAACCCGCGTGTGAAAGGAAGTAGCCATGGCAACTGCCACCAGCCAGCCTACCACGGAGGTCGCCGCCACGCGGTCGCGCAGCCCGCTCGCCCTGCTGGCGAAGCTTGCGATCTATCTCATCCTGGGGGTCTGGGCGATTATCGTCATTTTCCCCATGCTCTGGGCGATCATGACTGCGTTCAAAACCGATCAGGAAATCTTTTTCAGCCCGTGGGCGCTGCCTGCCACGCCAATTCTCGATAATTTTGCGCGCGCATGGACCACGGCACGCCTGGGCGAGTATTTTGTCAACACGCTGATCATCGTCATTCCCTCGCTGTTTCTCACGCTGCTGCTGTCCTCAATGGCAGCGTATGTGCTGGCGCGCTTTGAGTTTCGCGGGCGGGCGTTTATCACCAACCTGTTTCTGGTCGGCATGATCTTCCCGCTGTTTCTTGCGCTGGTGCCGCTCTACTTCGTGACACAGAAACTCCAGCTGTTCGACACCTACCAGGGTCTTATTCTGGTGTATGTCGCCTTTTCGCTCTCATTCACGATCTTTTTCCTGATCAGCTTCTTCCGCACACTGCCGCGCGAGCTGGGTGAGGCCGCGCTGATCGACGGCGCAAGCCAGTACGATATCTTTTTCCGCGTGTACCTGCCGCTCGCCAAGCCCGGCCTGATCACCATGGGCATCTTCAACTTCCTCGGGCAGTGGAATCAGTACATTCTGCCCAACACCCTGATGATCACGAACGAGACCGGCAACACACATTATGTGCTGTCGCAGGGTCTGTACTATTTGCAGGCGAAGCAGTTCTATGGCAGCGACTGGAGCGGCCTGTTTGCGGCGGTGACGATTGTGATGATCCCGACGCTGCTGGTCTACCTGATTTTCAACGACCGGATCGAGAAGGGTATGACCGCCGGCGCGGTCAAGGGGTAAGCTTCACAATGGAAGCACAGAAGCAGGTATCGCCCGAGGGGCTGGCATGGTTCCAGGATGCGCGCTTTGGCATGTTCATCCACTGGGGATTATATGCCCTGCTGGCGCGTGGCGAGTGGGTGATGCATCACGAAAGTATCGCGCCGCCCGAATATGCCCGGCTGGCCGGGCAGTTCAACCCCACCGCGTTCGACGCGCGCGCCTGGGCCAAGCTGGCCGCCGACGCCGGGCAGCGCTACATGGTGATTACCAGCCGCCACCACGACGGCTTTAGCATGTATGACACCGCGCTGAGCGACTACAAAATCACCAACACGCCGTTCGGGCGCGACCCCATCCGCGAGCTGGCCGACGCATGCGCCGCCGAGGGCGTGAAGCTGGGCTTTTATGTGTCGCTGCTCGACTGGCGGCACCCGGCCTACCGCTTCCGCGAAGCAACCGGGCAGACATGGGACGATTATCTTGCCTTTCTCCACGGGCAGGTGCGCGAGCTGTGCACCAACTATGGCGAGCTGGCATGCGTCTGGTTCGACGGCGACTGGCCGCACCATGAGGCCAACGACAGCAACCAATACTTCCTGCCCGGCGGCTCGTTTGAGTACGGCCAGCTCTACGACATGATCCACACGCTCCAGCCCAATGCGGTGGTGATCAACAATCGCCACGAGGTGCCGCTTCCCGGCGAAGACATACAGGGCTTCGAGCAGGATCTGCCGGGCCAGAACTCGGCCGGCTTCAACGTCACCAAGCCGGCGGCGGGTATGCCGCTGGAAGTGTGCATGACGATCAACAAGAACTGGGGCTACCACAGTACCGACGCGGGCCTGAAGCCGGCGCGGCAGCTTGTTGTGACGCTGGCACGCGCCGCCAGCGCGGGCGCAAACCTTCTGCTGAATGTCGGGCCAACGCCGCAGGGCGAGATCGTGCCTGAGCACGCCGCCGAGCTGCGCGCGGTGGGCGCGTGGCTGGCGCGCAATGGCCGGGCGATCTATGGCACAAGCGCCGGCACACTCGCCCCCAGCGCCGATGCCGTCAGCACGCGCAAGGGCGACACGCAGTATGTGGTGGTGTTGAATGACGCCGACCGCGTGACGCTCCATGACGTGCCGCCCGAACTCGCGCACGCCGCCATTCTGCCCGACAACGCGCCCGCCGAACTGGCCCGCGAGGGCAACACGCTCACGATCACGCTGCCACACGCAGGGCGCGACCCGCTCGCCACCGTGGTGGTGCTGAGCGCAACAGAAGCGGGGGCAGCATGACGAACACGTCTGCGCCGGTGAGGCTGCTGGTGCTGGGCGCGGGCAGCCGTGGCTCGCAGTATGCGCGCTTCGCCGAGCACTACCCGGCCGCTGCGCGGATCGTTGGCGTGGCCGAACCGCGCGATTTCCAGCGCGAGCGGCTCGACAACCTGCACGATCTTCCTGCTGAGAATGTGGTGCGCGACTGGCGCGAGCTGGCCGAACGGCCGCGCCTTGCCGATGGGGTGATCATTTCCACGCAGGATGCCATGCACGCTGAGATGGCGATTGCCTTTGCCGAGCGCGGCTACCACATTCTGCTGGAAAAACCCATGGCCCCCAGCGCCGAAGAATGCCGCCAGATTGTGGCCGCCGTGAAGCGCAACAACGTGATCCTGGCCGTGTGCCACGTCATGCGCTATACCCGCTACACCCAGGCGCTCAAACGCCTGCTCGATGCCGGGCGCATTGGCACAATCGTGAGCATGCAGCACCTTGAGCCGGTGGGCTACTGGCACCAGGCGCACTCGTTTGTGCGCGGTAACTGGCGCAACGAAGCCATGTCGTCGCCCATGCTGCTGGCAAAATCGTGCCACGACCTCGACTGGATCCGCTACATCATGGGCCGGCGCTGCACGCAGGTCAGCTCATTTGGCAGTTTGCGCCACTTCCGCGCCGACCAACGCCCGGCGGGCGCGGCCGACCGCTGCCTCGACTGCGCAGTTGAGGCCGAATGCCCCTACTCCGCGCCACGTTTCTACCTGGGGCGCGTGCGCGAAGGCAACACGGGCTGGCCGGTGGATGTGATCACCGACGACCGCACCGAGGCGGGCGTGCTGGCCGCGCTGCGCGACGGGCCATACGGGCGCTGTGTCTACGCCTGCGACAACGATGTGGTCGATCATCAGGTGGTGAACATGCAGTTTGAGGATGGTGCAACCGCCAACTTCACCATGACCGCCTTCACCCGTGGGCGCGACCGCGAAACGCGCCTGTTTGGCACGCACGGCGAGATCTATGGCGATGGCGCGCAGATCCGCATCGACGACTTTCGCACGGGCACAAGCGAAACCATCGACGTAAACACCAGCACCGACGGCACGATTCTCACCGGGCACGGCGGCGGCGACGAGGGCGTGATGCGCAGTTTCGTGGCCGCGCTGGCGCACAACGACCCGGGGCAGATCCTTTCTGGCCCCGACGAAACGCTGGAGTCGCACCTGATGGTGTTTGCCGCCGAGCAGGCCCGCCACGAAGGGCGCGTGGTGGCGGTGTAGCCCAGTTGCGGGGTGCAGGTTTGAATGTTGCAGGTTTGAAGGTTGGCAGGTTGCACGTTATTGCATGGCGCATTACCTGCGACCGTACAGGATGTAAGGGCGAACCTTGTGTTCGCCCGGCCAAGATCGGATGCAAACCGGCTGTTCGACCATTGGGGATGACGAAACAATGCTTGCACACCTGCTGTTCGACCATTGGGGATGACGAAACAATGCTTGCACAGGTGTGTTCGACCATTGGGGATGACGGAAAAATGCTTGAGCACCTGCTGTTCGAGCATTGGGGATGATGAAACAATGCTTGCGCACCTGCTGTTCGGCCATTGGGGATGATGAAACAATGCTTGCGCAGGTGTGTTCGGCCATTGGGGATCACGGAAAAATGGTTCCAAAGGTGGTCACAATCCATTTTTCCAGCTAAAAAATAGTTCCGAAGGTGGTGTTCGCCCTTCGTCATTCGCAGCGTATGCGATACGCCGGTACATTCGCCCTTCGTCCTTCGCAGCGTATGCGATACGCCCGCATATTCGTCCTTCATCATTCGCAGCGTATGCGACACGCCGGTACATTCGCCCTTCGTCGGTGGTCGGTCGTCGGAAAAAACATCGCCGTTTCTGCTGGAGCACCCAATGACTGCGTTGCGGATCGAGAGCCTGACGCTGCCCGGCGCGCCGCTTGGCGAAGAAAATCCCCTGCCCTTCTTCCGCGACCCGCAGCATGATCGGGCCGTGCGCGCCCTGCCGGGCCTTGCGCCCGAGAAACAGGCCGGCTTTGGCGCACAGGCAGGGTTTCGCGTGCTGCCCTACCGCATGCAGGACGACTATGGGCGCGCGCGGCAGCCGCTCACCTTCACGGCGATTGTGCTAGAGAATGACATTTTGGCCGCAACCTTCCTGCCCGCGCTGGGCGGGCGGCTTTACTCGCTGGTACACAAGCCGCTTGGCCGCGAACTGCTGGCGCGCAACCCGGTATTTCAGCCCGCCAACCTCGCCATCCGCAACGCCTGGTTTTCTGGCGGCATTGAGTGGAACATCGGCCAGTTCGGCCACACCTTCGGCACCTGCGCCCCACTGTTCGCCGCCGCCATTCGTGGCGCGGATGGCGAGCCGGGGCTGCGCATGTACGAGTTCGAGCGCTGCAAAAGCGTGTTCTGGCAGATCGATTGTTACCTGCCGCCCGGCTCGCCGCAGCTGCTCACCTACACACGCGTGGTGAATCCGTCCGCGCAGCCGGCATGGATGTACTGGTGGACGAATATTGCCGTGCCCGAAGCGCCCGGCACGCGCGTGCTCGCCCCTGCCGACGAGGTGATCTACCTCGACGACTTCCGCGACCTGAGTTTTGGCGCGGCCAATATGCCCGAGCTGCCAAGTTTGCCCGGCCGCGACGCCAGCTATGCGCTGAATTTCCCCTTCGCCAACGAATTCTTTTTCCAGTGCGAAGCTGCCGCACTGCCCTGGCAGGCCGCGCTCGACGCGGGCGGCGCGGGTTTGTTCGAAGCCTCGACGCCACGGCTGGCCTACCGCAAGCTGTTTTGCTGGGGCACGCACACGGGCGGGCGGCGCTGGCAGGAATTTCTTTCCGAGCCGGGGCAAGCGTACCTCGAAATTCAGGGCGGGCTTGCGCCAACCCAACTGCACAGCCAGCCCATGCCGCCGCACAGCGCGTGGGATTGGTCTCAGGCGTTCGGGCTGCTGGCAACCGACCCCGCCGACGCGCACAACGCCGACTGGGGCGCGGCGCGGCGGGCGGTTGGTCGCGCGGTCGAGCAGCAGATTTCGCCCGCACAGCTGGCCAGCTTCGAATCTGCCGCGCGCACACGCGCCGACGCGCCCGCCAACGAGCTGCTGCACCACGGCGCGGGTTGGGGCGCGCTTGAGCTTGTGCGCCGCGCCGCCGACGGCACAGCCAACGCAGTGCCAGCGACGTTTGTGTTCCCCGCGCACACACTTGGCCCCGAGCAAGCGCCCTGGCTGGCGCTGCTGCGCGACGGCTGCCTGCCCGAACATGCACCTTCTGCCGCGCCCGGCGCGTGGATGACTCAGCCCGAATGGGCCGCGCTGACCGAGCGCAGCCTGGAGCAACCGGGCGGACGCCACTGGTATGCCCTGCTCCATGCGGGCGTGCAGCAGCTCGAAAGCGACGACCCGGCTGGCGCGGGCGCGTCGTGGCGCGAATCGGTGGCGCGCGCGCCCTCGGCATGGGCCTACCGCAACCTCGCGGTGCTGGCCGGGCGCGAAGGGCAAGCCGCCGAAGCCCTCGATCTGTACGCTGCCGCATGGGAGCTGGCGCTGGCCGCCGAGCAGATACCGGCTGCGCTGGCGCAAGAATACTTATACCTGCTCTGCGCCGCCGATCAATACGAGAAAGCTGACGCCGTCGCCACGCACTTGCCCGCAGCCTACCGCGCCCGCGACCGCATTCGCATCCTGAGTGGGCGCATTGCGCTGGCACTCGGCAAGCTCGACGAAGTGGAGCAGGCGCTGGGGCACGAATACGCCGACATCCGCGAAGGCGAAACCGAACTTACCGACCTGTGGTTCGAGCTGTGGGCGCGGCGCATGGCCGCCGAGTCGGGCCAGCCACTCGACGACGCGCTGCGTGCCACCGCCGCGCAGCGGTACCCGCCGCCGCAATCGATCGACTATCGCATGAAATTGGCCTGAACACGCGCAGGAAGGGGCAAGCATGGAGCGGGGGGCCGAACAACTGATCTCCAGCGTGGAACGCCAGACGCACCTGCTGCACTTCATCGAGCAGCGCCAGCGCGTCACGGTCGCACAGATCTGCGATTACTTCTCCGTCAGCCCGGCCACCGCGCGGCGCGACCTCGACGCGCTGGCCGAGCGCGGCAAGATTCAACGCGTGCATGGCGGCGCGATCCCGATTCGCCAGGCCCCGCCCGAGCTGCCGGTCGTCAGCCGCATCGCGGATCAGCTGGATGAGAAGCAGCGCATCGGGCACGCCACTGCCGAATTGATCGCCGACGGCGACACGGTCTTCCTGGGGAATGGCACGACGGTGCTCGAAGTGGCGCGTAACCTGCTGGCGCACAAAAACCTGACCGTGATCACTAACTCGCTGATGGTGCTCAACCTCATGGCCGACTCGCCCGACGCCACGGTGATCAGCCTGGGCGGGCAGCTGCGCCGCGCCGAGCTCTCGATGATCGGGCATATTACCGAGCAGGCGCTGGCCGAACTGCGCGCCGACAAGGTCATCATCGGCGTACACGCCATCGACGCCAAACACGGCCTGACCAGCCAGTACCTGCTCGAGGCAATCACCGACCGCGCCATTTTGAAGATTGGCCGCAAGGTCATTGTCGTGGCGGATCACACCAAGTTCGGGCGGCTCGCCACCGCGTTTCTCGCGCCCATCAACGCCAGCGACCTGATCGTGACCGGCAGCGAGCTCGATCCCGAGATCGAAATCGCCCTCACCAGCCAGGGCGCGCGCGTCATGAAGGCGTAGGGCGGCGGGTTTGAAGGTCGGCAGGTTGCAGGTTTGAAGGTTGCAGATTGGCAGGTTGGCAGGTTGGCAGGTTGCAAGTTTGCAAGTTTGCTGGTTCGCACGTTTGCGGGTTTTTTTGGCCCAATCCCAAAACCCCAGACCCCAAACCCTCATGTAGTTCGCAGGTTCGCAGGTTCGCAAGTTTGCAGGTTCTCATCCCTTCGTGTCTTCGTGTCTTCGTGGTTACGGTTTCTGGTTCTTGGTCCTGCGGTCTCGGTTCTATAGCGCTTTGCAAACGATTGACCATTGATATGCTGGCAAGAACGTAGTAGCAGCAAGACAACTGCCTTCTGCATCCTGCCGACTGCAACCTGCTATAGTAGGTTTACGCTATGACTGAATCTAAGCCATTCGATCTTCTTGTGGTGGGCGAAATCAACCCCGACCTGATTTTGCGCGGCGATGTCGAACCCGCGTTTGGGCAGGTCGAAAAAATGGTCGACGACGCGACGCTCACGATCGGCAGCTCGTCGGTGATTTTTGCGTGCGGCGCGGCGCGGCTGGGCCTGCGCGTTGCCTTTGCCGGCATTGTTGGCGACGACACATTTGGCCAGTATATGTGCGAGCAGATGGTCGCGCGCGGCATCGACACCAGCGCGGTGCGGGTCGACCCGGCGCTGCGCACGGGCTTTAGCGTCATTCTCTCGCGCGGCGCCGACCGGGCGATTCTGACCTTTGCCGGCTCGATTGCGGCGCTGCGCTACGACATGCTCGACATGCATATGCTCGACCGCGCGCGCCACCTGCACCTCGGCGCATTCTTCATGCTCGACGCGCTGCGCCCGGATGTGCCGCGCCTGTTTGGCGAGGCGCGCGTGCGCGGCTTAACCACCTCGCTCGACACAAACTACGACCCGACCGAGCGCTGGGATGGCGGGCTGCGCAACACCCTGCGCCTGACCGACGTGTTTCTGCCGAACGAAGCCGAGCTGCACGCCATAGCAGGCACCACCGACACCGACGCGGCGCTGGCGCGGCTGGCCGGGCCAAAGCAAACCGTCGCCGCCAAGCTGGGCGCGCAGGGTGGCGTGGCGCGGCGCGGCGGCACGACTGCGCGCGCGCCTGCGCTGCCGGTGCGCGTGGCTGACACCACTGGCGCGGGCGATAGCTTCGATGCAGGCTTTGTCTACGGCTTCTTGCAGGGCTGGGATCTTGAGGCGACGCTGCGCCTGGCCTGTGCCTGCGGCTCACTTTCGACGCGCGCAGCCGGTGGCACCGCGGCCCAGCCAACCCTGGCCGAAGCGCGGTCGGCGCTATGATCCTGTGTGTCACGCCCAACCCCGCCGTCGACCGCACCCTGACGGTGCCAGCATTCCAGCCTGGCGAGTCGCAGCGCGCGACGAGCGCGTTTGCGGCGGCGGGCGGCAAGGGCCTGAATGTGGCACGCGCCGTTCGCACGTTTGGGAGTGCCGTCGTGTGTGCCGGTTTCGCGGGCGGGCACAGTGGGCGGCTCATGGCCGAGCTTGCTGAGCGTGAAGGCTTCGGCGCGGCGTGGACATGGATCGCGGGCGAAACGCGCACCTGCATCATTCTGATCGACGGGCAGTCGCATGACGCCACGGTGATCAACGAACCCGGCCCGACGGTCGCCTCGGATGACTGGGCGCGACTGGCCGCGCAGGTGGTCGAGCGCGCGCCCGCCGCCGACGTTGTGTGCGTAAGCGGCAGCCTGCCACCGGGCACGACGCAGGCCGACTACGCGATGCTGCTGCGGCATGTGCGCGCAACGGGCTGCACACTCTGGGCCGATACCAGCGGGCCGGGCCTGCGCGCCGCCGCCGAGCTTGGCGGCCTGGGCATCAAGGTCAATGCCGCCGAGGCGGGCGAGCTTGTGGGCCGCGCCCTCGCCCAGCCAGCCGATGCCGCCACCGCAGCGCGCGAACTGCACGCCCGTACTGGCGGGCCAGTGATCATCACACTTGGCAGCGCGGGCGCGGTGCTGGCGAATCGAGCCGGGAGCTGGCACGCCGCGCCGCCGCCGATTACGCTGGCCAGCTCGGCGGGCAGCGGCGATGCCGCGCTGGCGGGCCTGGCCGTCGCGCTGGCACGCGGCGCGGATGCGCCCACCGCGCTGTGCCACGCCGTCGCCGCCGGTGCTGCGAATGCCCTGCTGATCGGCGGCGGGCGCATCGAGCTGCCGGCTTTCCGCGACCTCCTGGCGCGCACAACGCTTGTGCAAATGGCGTGAGCGTAAGAATACGAGCACCACGAAGACACGAAGTTTCCAAAAGAAACGTGCAAAAGGCGTATGCAATACGCTGCGGCGACAACCTGCAACACGAGCGTATGCAATACGCTGCGGCGACAACCTGCAACACGAGCGTATGCAATACGCTGCGGCGACAACCTGCAACCTTCTAATCTGTAACACACAAGGATATTCCAATGACAACATTTCTCGAACAGGAAATCAACAGCCAGCCCGACGTTCTCGCGCACCTGCTCGACCGCGAGGGCGCGCGCGTGCAGCAGATCGTCGCGTCGCTGCCGCCCTTCGAGCACGTGCTGATCGCGGCACGCGGCACATCCGACCACGCCGCGATCTACGCGAAATACGCCTGGGCCTCGCTGGCTGGCTACCCGGTGGGCCTGGCGACGCCCGCGCTGTACACGCTCTACCACACGCCGCCGCGCCTGCCCAACACGCTGGTCGTCGGCATCTCGCAGTCGGGCCAGTCGCCCGACATTGTGGCAGTGCTGGAAGAAGCCAAGCGCCAGCAGCGCCCCACGCTCGCCATCACCAACGACGGCAGCTCGCCACTGGCCGCCACCGCCGACCATGTGATCGAGCTGCATGCCGGCGTCGAGAAAAGCGTCGCCGCAACGAAAACCTACACTGCCCAGCTTGCAATCATGGCCATGCTGGCCGCCGCGCTGAGCGGCGACGCCGCGCGCCAGGCCGAGCTGGCGGCACTGCCCGCCGCGCTGGCGAGCACGCTCGCGGGCATGGGGCCGGTGGCCGAGCTGGCGGCGCGCTACCGCAGCAACGAGCAGTACGTCGTGATTGGGCGCGGCTTCAACTTCGCCAGCGCGCTTGAGCTTGCGCTGAAGCTGAAAGAGCTGACCTACGTGATGGCGGTGGCCTACTCCTCGGCCGACTTCCGCCACGGCCCGATCGCCACCGTTGGTGAGCGCATGCCGGTGCTGATGTTCCGCCCGCGCGGCGCGACCTTCGCCGACCTGAGCGAACTGACGAGCGAGCTGAAAGATCGCGGCGCCGAGCTGCTGGTGATTTCGGATGACCCCGCCGCTGCGCAGGGTGCCGACGCGCTGCTGCCGTTTGCGGGCGGCCTGCCCGAGTGGCTCAGCCCGATTGCGGCGATTGTGCCGGGGCAGGCGCTGGCGCTGCACCTCGCCGTCGGGCGCGGCGGCGACCCCGACCGCCCGCGCGGCCTCAGCAAAGTGACGCTGACGCGCTAATCAGCGCTGCCGTGCGCTGTGGTGGGGTTCGGGGAGGCATAGCCTCCCCGGAAAAAATCTCTCAGGCGCTGGTCGCCACATTGGTGGCGACCAGCGCCTGAAGGGAAATTCTTTGGATGGCCGTTGGCCCTCCAAACCACCCCGAGCAGGACAGCGCACGCCGAGTAAATATTGAGAGAAAATAATGCAGATCGAAACCCTCGCCCAGCTGGGCGACACCTACAACCACGTCTATATTTCGCCGCACCTCGACGACACGGTCATTTCGTGCGGCGGCGCGGTAGCCGCGCAGCTCGCCGCCGGCGAGCGCGTGCTGTCGGTGACGCTCAGCACCGCCGCGCCCGACCCGGCCGGGCCGTTTAGCGCGCTGGCCGACGAATTCCACAGCCAGTGGAAGCTTTCCGCTGCGCAGGCAGTTTCGGCGCGGCTGGCCGAAGAGCGCGCAGCCATGGCGCGCATGCCTGGCCTCGACCACTGGTGGGCGGGCCGTCTCGACGCAATCTATCGCTTCCCCGACGCCTACAACACCCGCGAGTCGCTGTTCAATGCGCCCGACGCGCGCGACCCGCAGTTCGCCGACCTGGGCGCGCTCTTTGCCGAACTGCGCGCGCGCATGCCCGCCGCACAGTTCTATGGCCCGCTTGGCGTTGGCTCGCACGTCGATCACCTGATCGCGCACACTATGCTGCGCCAGGTCTTCGGCGCGGGCGTGCGCTTCTACGAAGATTTGCCCTACTCGATCGCGGCGAGCGCGTACCAGGCGCGCATGGCGCAGCTTGCCGGCGAAACGCTCACGCCCTACGCGGTTGCGATTGACACAACGCTGGCCCGGAAGATCGAAGCGATTCATGCCTACGCCAGCCAGCTCTACGAGCTGTTTGGCAGCGCGGCGCAGATGGAGCAGCAGATCACGGATTACGCGGCAGGGGTTGCGCCAGCCGGGGCGCGCTATGGCGAGCGCGTGTGGCAGATTGGGTAGGGCGGGTTTCAAGCTGCAGGTTGCAAGGTACTACAATTGAAACAATGAACCGCAAAGGATGCGAAGGACCGAGAACAGTATGAGGGTTTGGGGTCTGGGGTTTTGGGATTGGACCAAAAAACCCGCAAACGTGCGAACCTGCAAACCTGCAACCGGCAACCTGTAAACCTGCAACCTCAACATTCAACACTTCTTGCGAACCCGCACCCCTGACCCTACGCCCTCAGGCGGGCGAGCAGTGCGCGGGCGGCGGCGGCAAGCGGGCCAAAACCAGCGGTGTCGGCCAGCTCGGCGGCAGAAGCGAGCAGAGGCAGCGCCCGCGCCGGGGTGCCGAAATCGCGCTCAATGCGGGCAACCTCGATGGCGGTGCGCACATACTCGGGCAGCAGGCGGCGGCTGGCGCTGTATTCGAGCGTGTGGGCCAGCCGCGCCCGCGCCGCCGCAACGTCGCCGCGCAGCGCCGCAATGCGCGCCAGCCCGTGCTGCGCGGCGGCGTAGACAAAGCCATACAGCAGCTGTGGCACCGCCAGCGCGGCCAGCAGGCGCGTTTCGGCGCGGGCGAGGTTGCCGCCCGCCAGATCGAGCAGCCCCAACCCCACTTCCACCCCCATGCGGTGCGACTGAAAGGCCGGCTGGTCACGCAATTGCGCCGCCAGCGTCTCGAAGCCCGCGCGCGCCTCGGCAAAGCGGTCGTCGAGCAGGTGCAGAAACGACTGGTGAATTTGCGGCCAGATGGCGGCCCAAGCCGCCTCGGGCGCGCGCTGTGCCGTGTCCAGGCTCCTTCCCATCCAGTGTGCAGTTGCGGCCGCGTCGCCGCGCAGATCGTGCATGTGCGCCAGCTGCAGCGCGCTGATCACCGCTACCGCCGCCTGGCTGGTTTCGACCGCCAGCTCGTAGGCGCGCAGCAGGCAGGGCTCGGCATCACCAAGCAGGCCCTGCATGAGTGCGGCCCAGCCTACCTGGAACAGCGCCAGCGCCGCCGCCTCGGATCCCAGCAGCTCGGGCAGCTCGTCGGCGGGCGCGCCGGGCAAGCGCGCCACCGGCACGAAATGCGGCCAGTGCGACGATTCGTCGGGCGGGAGCGGGGCCAGCCACGGCGCGGGCGGCGGGCTTGCCGGCCAGCTGTCCCTCTCGCGTGGGCGGGATGGCGCATCGAGCGGCTGGAAAATCATGGCTGTGCGCCACTGCAGGTCGTCCAGCGCGGCGGGCTGCCCCGGCAAGCCATTCGCGTGCGCGCCGCTCAGTTCAGCCGCGCCAGCCAGATCGCCCAGCAGTGCGCGCAGCACCGCCATGCGGCGCGGCGGCAGCAGGGGCGGCAAGCTCGGTCGTGTTGCGCGCCAGCGATCATAGCGCGCAGCGGTGGCAAGCACGCCATCCCAATCGAGCAGCGACTCGGCCATGAGCAGGCGCGCCACAAACACGCGCCGCACCGCCTCGGCAGGGGCGCGCTGGCCCATGCGCTCGGCAGCGCGCAGCGCAGCATCGTAGTGCGCCAGCGCGGCGCGGTAGCCAAACGAGCGGCGCGCATGGTCGCCCGCCAGCGCGGCGTAGCGCAGCACCTCGGCATCGGCGCGGCCAGCCTGCTCGAAGTGAAATGCCAGCTCGGCGGCGCGCGCAGGATTTTCGCCATGCAGTTCAGCAATCGCTTCGGCGGCGCGGCGATGCAGCAGCCGGCGCTGCGGCGACGAAAGCGCCGCGCTGATAATCGAGCGCACGAGGTCGTGGCGAAACGCCAGCCGGCCGTCATCGGCCTCTGCCAGATACTGGCGGGCGATCAGCATCTGCGCCGCTTCCAGCGCGCCTGCGTCGGCCAGCTGCTCGACCAGATCGAGCGAGACGGGACGCCCGATCACGGCGAGCTGTTCGAGCAGGGTGCGCGCGGGCGCGGGCAGGTGTTCGAGCCGGCCAAGCACCAGCTCGCGCAGCGCGGGCGCTCCCGCCAGGTCGGGCAGGGGCGCGCCCGCATCGAGCGCAGGCAGCAGCGCGCTGAGCGAATGGGCGCGGTGTTCTTCGAGCAGCGATTGCAGCGCCACGCCCAGCACGAGCGGGTTGCCACTGCTGGCGGCGCTCAGGCGCTGCGCCAGGCGCGCCACCTGGGCGGTGCCGGTTTGCGCCAGCCCGGCCAGCAGCGTCGCAACATCGTTCTCGGCCAGGCGGCCCAGCAGCAGCGGGCGCAGCAGCGTTTCGCGGCCGAGCGTGCGCAGCAGCTGGTGCAGCGCGGCATTCTCCACCAGTTCTTCCGAGCGGTAGGCCAGAATGAGCAGCAGGGCGCGGCGCGTCGCGTGGCGGGCCAGCCGCCCCAGCGCGGCCAGCGTGGCTTCGTCGGCCCACTGCGCGTCGTCGCACCAGACGATCAGCGGCTGCTCGCGGGCCAGGGCCAGCGCCACATCGACAATCCCATCCAGCAGGTAATTATGCCCTTCGCCAGCCGGCGCGCCCGCCAGCGCGGGCAAGTCGGCCAGGCGCTCGCGCAGCACCGGCAGCAGGTCGGCGGTTTGGGCGAGCGCAACCGGCGGCAGGCGGCGCAGCAGTTCAATCGGCGCGGCGCGCAGCAAGGGGCGCAGGGCTTCGCTGAGCGGCGCGAAGGGCAGGCCACGCTCAAGCGGCGTGCAGCGCAAAGCAATGGCGAGGTGCGGGCCAGCGCCGGCCAGCGCCTGCGCCACCAGGCGCGTTTTGCCAATGCCGGCCTCGCCAACAATCGCCACCACGCCGCCCTGGCGCTCGCGCAGCGCGGCCAGCCAGCCGTTCAGCGCGGCCAGCTCGGCGGCGCGGCCAACAAAGGGCGGCGTGTCGCTGGTGGGCGGCTCGGGAGCGCGGGCGGGCGAACGAGCTTCGGGCGGGCGCGGCGCGGCGTCGTCGCGCAGGATGGCGGTGTGCAGGTCGCGTGTTTGTGCCGAGGGCGCAACGCCCAGCACTTCGTCGAGCGCGTGGCGGCAGCGCTCGTAGGTTTGCAGCGCGCCCGCGATGTCGCCGGAATGGGCCTGGGCGCGCATGAGGGTGCGGTACAGCGGCTCGCGCAATCGGTCGTGCGCAAGGCCACGGCGGGCCAGCGCAATCGCGGCATCGTCCATACCGGCGGCAAGCCGCTGCTCGGCAAGATCATGGAGCGCGCCAAGAAAGCGCTCGCGCAGCATGTCGCGTGGCTGCTCGGCCCAGGGCGCGTCGGGCTCGTCGGCCAGGTAGTCACCATTGTAGAGCGCCAGCGCGCGCTCAGTGGCTTGCGTGCTGGGCGGGCGGCGGTCGAGCAGCTCAAGAAACAGCTCGGCGTCGATCTGCGCGCCGCTGGCGGCATTCCAGGCGTAGCCGCCCGGCCGTGTCAGGATGAACTGGCCCGATGCGCGCCCGCTGGCGGGTTCGAGCAGGTGGCGGAGCGCGCTGACCGTGCTGCGCAGCGTGGTGGCGGCGGCCTGCGCGTGCGCCTCGGGCCACAGCCAGTCGATCAGTTGCTCGGCGGAAACGCGGCGACCACGCGCGGCCAAGAGCATGCCAAGCAGCCGCCGCTCCTGCCGCGAGCGCCAGACGCTTTCGGGCAGGGCGCGACCGCCGCGAACGATTTGCAGCGGGCCAAGCATATTGATGCGCAGCTCGTCGGCCATTGCCCCCACCAAACCTTGTGCAGCAGCCCCATGCCGCACTGCATCATGAGTATACCATCTCCTGCCGCTGCGCGGCAAAAAAGAAGAAGGGCGTATTGCTATACGCCCAGACCGAGAGGCGAAGGGCGTATTGCTATACGCCCAGACCGAGAGGCGAAGGGCGTATTGCTATACGCCCAGACCGAGAGACGAAGGGCGTATTGCTATACGCCCAGACCAAGAGACGAAGGGCGTATTGCTATACGCCCAGACCAAGAGACGAAGGGCGTATTGCTATACGCCCAGACCAAGAACCTGCAACCATCCCCGCGCCGGGCGCGAAACACGCGGGCGCTGGCCGGGCATGGTGGCACGACTTTTGCTTTGCACCTACCGCAGGTTTTCCAAAATAATAGCATCGGCTTGATGCTGGGTTAATCTTCGACCTGTATACAGATGCCTATCATAGCGCGAGGACAAAATGGCCAGGATGGCGATTGCAATTGCCGCAATTCTTGTAGTGGTGTTGAGCGCCGGCTTCACCACGGCGCCGCTGACGAGCGCGGCACAGAGCAGCGGGCGCGTGGCGCAGGGGGCGCGCAGCGTGATTAATGTGAACAGCCAGGGCTTGCTGCTTGGCGGTATGGTTTCGCCGGCCAGCGTGGGCACGAATAGCAGCGCGCCGGAAGACGGCCCGCCAATGGTGCTGCTGGCCTACCTGGGGCTGGTGATTGTGGGCAGCGCGCTGGCGATTCGCAGCGTGCGCGCAAGCGGCGGGCGCGATTTGTAAACGCCGAACACAAGCCAATATTTCTCTGAGGGCGGGACTGCGGTCCCGTTCTTTTTTTGCGCCGATTTCATGCCGGCTTCATGTTCTGATTTCATAATCACGAGCGTGGACACAGTTTCACAACAACATTTCAGCATAAGGAGCAGAAATAATGCGCAATCTTCCCGCCTGGGCCGGCATCGTCGGCATTGCAGCGATCCTGCTGGCCGGTTGCGGCACGGCACAGACCACTATCACCCCAACGGCTGTGCCCGCAGCACAAAGCGCCGCCGCAACACCCGAGCAACCAGTCGCCCCGGAAACAAACCCGGTTGGCGATATTCCCGACACGCAGGCATTTGTCCGCTATGCAGCGGCATCTGGCGGCTATTCGCTGGAAGTGCCGGAAGGCTGGGCGCGCACCACCGACGCGGCAAATGTTCGGTTTGAAAGCAAGCTCGACGGCCTGGCTGTGGCTGTTTCTTCTGCGAGCGCCGCCCCAACCGTGCAGAGCGCACGCGATCACGAGGTCGCCGCGCTGGTTGCGGCTGGCCGCGCCATGTCGGTCGCGAGTGTCGACGCGGTGAAGCTGCCGATCGGAGACGCTATCCTGGTCAAAAGCAGCGCGAACTCGAACCCGGACCCGGTGACAAACAAGCAGGTTCGGCTGGAACAAAACATCTACTTGTTCTACAACGCGGGCAAGCTGGCAACCCTGACGCTCTGGGCGCCGCAGGGTGCCGATAACGTCGACCAGTGGCAGCGCATTGCCGGCAGCTTTAGCTGGAATTAAGAAGGTGTCTGATGATTCTTGAAGCACACGATTTATATCGGTTCTACCACGTGGGCGACTCCGAAACGCTGGCGCTGCGTGGCGTGAACTTGCAGATCGCGGCGGGCGAAATGGTCGCTGTGATGGGGCCGTCGGGCAGCGGCAAATCGACGCTGCTGGCTTGCCTGAGCGGGCTGGACGACCCCGACGGCGGCGCGGTGGACGTGCTTGGCCGGCGCGTGAGCCGCCGACCCGAACACGAACGCGCGGCAATACGCGCATCGACGATTGGCGTGCTGATGCAGAGCGGCAATCTGTTCCCACATCTGTCGGTCGAGCAGCATGTTCAGCTTCAGCTGCATATGGCACATCGGCCCATTCAGCCACGCACCGCCGAGGTTCTGGAGCAGGTCGGGCTGACGCATCGGCGGCACGCGCGCCCGGCACAGCTTTCCGGCGGCGAGGCCGCGCGTACCGGTCTGGCGGTCGCGCTCGCAACCAAGCCAGCGCTGCTGCTGGCCGACGAGCCGACTGCCGAGGTGGATGCCGAAACCGAAGCCGACGTGCTGCGCCTGTTTGCTGCGCATTGCGCCGCCGGTGGTGCCGCGTTGATCGTCACGCACAGCGAAGCGCTCGCCGCACAGACGAGCCGCGTTGTGCGCTTGCAGGACGGGAGGATATATGCAGCCGCATCATAGCACAACCATTGTTTTAGAGCGCGAGGAAACGATGCCACCGCTCACGAATAGCGCGCTGGTCATTGCGCACGGCTTGCAGCGCAGCTACCGGCGCGGCGGCACCGACGTTGTGGCGCTGCGCGAGGCAAGTTGCACCGTGCTGCCGAACGACCGAATCGCGCTCGTCGGGCGCTCGGGGAGCGGCAAATCGACGCTGCTGCACTTGCTCGGCGGGCTTGATGTTCCAACTGCTGGCGAAATCACCTGGCCCGCGCTCGGCAAACGCGAGGCGCTGCGTCCATCGCTGGTGTCGTTTGTGTTCCAAACGCCAAGCCTCTTGCCCGCGCTCACCGCCGTCGAAAATGTGGAATTGCCGCTTCTGCTGGGAACGGCTGATCCGTCGCGAACGCGCAGGGATGCACTCGAAGCGCTGGCGCGGCTCGAACTTTCGCACCTCGCCGACAAGCTGCCCGAAGAATTGTCGGGCGGGCAGGCGCAGCGTGTCGCCGTGGCACGCGCGCTCGTGACGCGCCCGCAGCTCGTGCTGGCCGACGAACCAACCGGCCAGCTCGACCGGCCAACCGCACAGCACCTGCTTGACACACTGCTGGCGGCGCTGGCGGGAACCGGCGCGGCGCTCGTGGTGGCGACACACGACCGCGCCGTCGCGGAACGGCTCGAACATACCTGGCATATGGAACACGGCACGCTTCACGGAGATATACAATGACACTTCTTCTCTGGCTCAGGGGTATTCTGGCGCGGCGTTCGGGGCGTTTGCTCGGCGTCGCCGTTGGGTGCGCGCTCACAGTGGCGCTGCTGGCGTCGCTGGGCGCGTTTGTGGCCACAAGCGCCACGTCGATGACACAGCGCGCGATCGACGGCGTGCCGGTCGATTGGCAAATTCTGCTGGCGCCCGGCGCGGATCAAGCCGGCGTCACACAGGCGTTGCAGGCCGCCACGCCGTCCACCGCAATCGAAACCGTCGGCTATGCGGATGTGGCGGGTTTGAGCGCCAGCACGGGCGGAACCGTGCAAACCACAGGCGCGGGCAAAGTGCTGGGCATTGATCCGCAGTATCGCCAGCAGTTTCCTGCCGAACTTCGAGCGCTGCTTGGCTCGCTCGACGGCGTGCTGGTCGCGCAGCAGACGGCTGCGAACCTGCATGTGACCGTGGGCGACCACATCACCATTCAGCGGCAGGGTGTGCCGCCCGCCGACGTGGTCGTTGCGGGTGTGGTGGATCTGCCGCAGGCCGATTCGCTGTTTCAGGCCGTGGGCGTGCCGCCGGGCACCGCGCCGCAAGCGCCGCCCGACAATGTTCTGCTCCTTCCGGCGCAGCAGTGGCACACGTTATTTGATCCGCAGGCAGCGGTGCGGCCCGACTCGGTGCGCACGCAACTGCACGTGCGGCTCGGCCACGATCTGCCGTCCGATCCGGGCGCGGCGTTTATCGCCGTGCAGCAGCGTGCACGCAACTTCGAGGCGCGTGTCGCGGGCAGCGCCGTGGTGGGCGACAACCTGGCCGCGCGGCTGGATGGGGCGCGCGCCGACGCGCTCTACGCGACGATCCTGTTTCTGTTTCTCGGGTTGCCCGGCGCAATCGTGGCAATGCTGCTGACGCTCGCCGTCGCCGCCACCGGGCAGACGCGCCGCCGCCACGAGCAGGCATTGCTGCGCACTCGCGGCGCAACGACGAGCCAGATACTGCGCCTGGAAGGGTTGGAAGCGCTGGTGGCAGGCGTGCTCGGCAGCGTGCTGGGCGGCGCGCTGGCCTACCTCGCGGCAGCGGTGTTTGTCCCGCAGGTGCAGATCTTTTCCGCCGCAACGCTGGTCTGGCTGTTCGCCGCCGTGGCAGTCGGTCTGGCGCTCGCGGCCGTTGCGGTGCTGGTTCCGGCCTGGCGAACGTCACGCGGCAGCACGGTCGTTCGCGCGCGAACGGTTGTTGGGCGGCAGCGCGCGCCATTCTGGCAGCGGCTGTATCTTGACGCCATTCTGCTGGTCGTCGCGGGCGTGATGTTCTGGCGAACGGCAAGCACCGGTTACCAGCTTGTGCTCGCGCCCGAAGGCGTGCCGCAGACCGCGGTTTCATACGAGGCGTTTCTGGCACCGCTCGGGCTGTGGCTGGGCGTGGCGCTGCTGACAATGCGGCTGTGGAACGGCGGTCTGGCGCGCGGACGACGTGCGCTTGCAACAGCGCTGCGCCCAATCGCGCGGCAGCTCTCGGATGTCGTGGCTGGCTCGCTCGGGCGGCAACGCGCCCTGCACACACGCGGCGTCGTGCTGGTTGCGCTGGCCTGCGCGTTCGCAACATCGACGGCGATGTTCAACACCACCTACAACGCTCAGGCGCGCGTCGATGCGGAACTGACCAACGGCGCGGACGTTCAGGTGCGCGGCTCGACGGCAGCACCGGCGGGCGCGAAACTGCGCGAACTTGCGGCGCTTCCTGGTGTCGCCGCCGCCGAGCCGCTTCAGCATCGGTTCGCGTATGTCGGCGCGGACTTGCAGGATTTGTTCGGCATCGACCCGGCGCGCATCGGCAACGCGACCAGCATGGCGAATGCGTATTTCGCGAATGGCAACGCGCGGGGGACTTTGGCGGCGCTCGCAGCGCGGCCCGACGGCGTGCTTGTGTCGGAAGAAACTGTAAAGGATTTCCAGCTCGCACCGGGCGACCAGATCAATCTGCGGCTTCAGCACGCTGGCGATAATCAATACCAGGTGGTGCCGTTTCACTTCGTCGGCATCGTCCGCGAATTTCCAACCGCGCCGAAAGACTCGTTTCTGGTAGCGAATGCGAGCTACATCGCGCAGCGGACCGGCAACAGCGCGGCGGAAACTGTGCTGCTCCGCACGAACGGCGACATCGCCGCAGTCGCGCACGCTGCACAGGGCGTGGTCGCGGCGATGCCCGGCGCGCACGTGACCGATATTGGCGCGACGCAGCGCACAATCAGCTCAAGCCTGACAGCGGTCGACCTGCGCGGGCTGACGGCGCTGGAATTGTTCTTCGCGGTGGTGCTCGTCGTCGGCGCGACCGGGCTGGTGCTGGGACTCAGCTTGATCGAGCGCCAGCGCACGTTCGCAATTCTGGCGGCACTCGGCGCGCGGGCCAACCAGCTCGGCGCATTCGTCTGGAGCGAAGGCGTGCTGCTGCTCGTCGGCGGCTGCATTGTCGGCGTCGGCGCGGGCGTCGGCGTTGCGTCCATGCTTGTCGCGCTGCTGACGCACGTGTTCGACCCGCCGCCCGAGGCGCTGGTGGTGCCGTGGGGCTACCTCGCGCTGATGCTGGGCGCGGCAATCGTCGCAACGTGCGCGGCGATGCTGATCGCGCAGCGCGTGTCGGCACGGCTCGTGGTCGAGCGGCTGCGCGAGCTATAGAAATGTTTAGGGATCAGGGATCAGGGGTCAGGAGTCAGAACGCTCCCGACCCCAGACCCCAGAGTCCACCCCTGCGCTTCACGCAGATTTCATCTTGGCTCGCTATACTCAGCTTAGGTGAATTGCCCGCTGCGACGAGATATTTGCGGCGCAGCAGGCTGGGGAAGCACGCAGGGAATGGCAATGTTGCAAACACTCTTGATGCAGTACGGGCTGATTACACTCGGCCTGTTTATTTTTCTGGAAAGCGCCGGGCTGCCGCTTCCCGGCGAGACGATGCTGTTGCTGGCAGCCGCTTCCGCCTCACAGGGCGTGCTGCCGATCGGCGGCGTCGTCGTGGTCGCAGCCATCGCGGCGATTGCCGGCGACAACCTCGGCTACTGGCTCGGCCACCGCTACGGCGTGGCATTGCTCACGCGCTACGGGCGCTGGCTGCGGGTCACGCCCGAGCACGTCGGGCATGCGACCGGCTTCTTCCAGCGGCACGGCGCAAAGACGGTTTTTCTGGGCCGCTTCGTCGCACTGCTGCGAGTGCTGTCGGCCGTTCTTGCCGGCGCGAGCGGGATGCGCTACGCCCAGTTTCTGTTCTACAACGCGCTTGGCGGCATCGTCTGGGCGGCGGTGGTGGGCGCGCTTGGCTTCGCGTTCGGCAGCCAGCTCACCGTGATCGAATCGTGGCTGCGACAGATCGGCTGGGGTCTCGCAGGCATCGCCCTCGCAGCCGTGCTGGGCGTGCTGCTCTGGCGCTGGCTGGTTCGGCACCAGTCGAGTGTCGCGGCCCGGCTCGGCAGCGTTCGGCAGCGTTTTGCGCGCTCGTGGCTCGCCCGCACGATGAACACGTGGCGCGCACGCCTTTCGCTGTGGTCGTACCTGGGCGTTCACACCACCATCGGCCTCGGCGTGAGCCTGGCGGCATTGCTGGCATTCGCGCAGATCGCCGATAGCGCGCTGGGGCAGGAAACGCTCGCCGCACTCGACACGCGCGTGGCGCTCGAACTGCACCGCGTGGCGACGCCGCTGACCACACAGGCCATGCGCGTTGTGACGGCATTCGGCGGCTCGGCGCTCGTGGCAATCGCATTCGTCGGCGTAGTTGCGTTTGTGGCGCGGCGGCGCTGGGCCAAGCTGGTGCTTTGGGTTGGCGCGCTCGGCGGCGGCGGGCTGCTGACGCTTCTGCTGAAAGCGCTGATTCAGCGCCCGCATTTGGCCGCCGCACCACTCGACGCCGCGCTCGGCTGGGGCTTCCCAAGCGGACACGCGCTGATGGCGACGATTACCTACGGGCTACTGGCCTTCATGTTGATCGCTCGAATGCACCAGTGGCGCTGGCAAGTTGCAGTTGCGCTTGCGGCGCTGTTTCTGATCGGCCTGATTGGTTTCAGCCGCATGTACCTCGGCGTCCACTACCTCAGCGATGTGCTGGCGGGAATCGCGGCGGGAACATGTTGGCTGGCCACCTGCCTGAGCGCTTGGGCATATCGTGTTGCGCCACCGCGAAGGCAGGCAGTAATATTGGAATCGACGTCGACGGATAGGTCGACGGTCGCGTGAATATTTGGGAAAAGGTCATGCATATTTTACTGGTGGAAGACGAACACACGCTCGCCGCGTACATCAAGCGCGGCCTTGAAGAACAGGGGTATGCGGTCGATCTGGCGGAAACCGGGCGCGAGGCGCTGGAATGGGCCAAAAGCGCCACCTTTGAGCTGATCATACTCGATATCATGCTGCCGGAAATCGACGGTCTCGCCGTGTGCCGCGAACTGCGCGCCCGCGACGTTCGCACGCCCGTCCTGATGCTGACCGCGCGCGACACCGTCGACGACCGGGTGGATGGCCTCGACGCCGGGGCCGACGATTACCTCGTCAAGCCCTTCGCGCTGCGCGAATTGCTGGCCCGGCTGCGCGCGCTCATCCGCCGCGCCGACGACGCCCCGCGCACTTCGGCGCTAGAGTTTGCCGACCTGACGCTGGATACGCGCACCCGCCAGGTGGCGCGCGCCGGCAAGTCGATCGAGCTGACGACCAAGGAAATCGCGGTGCTCGAATGCTTGATGCGCGCCCCCGGCCACGTTCTTACGCGCACGCTGATCGCCGACCAGGTGTGGAACTATGAAGTCTACAACCAGTCGAACGTGGTCGATGTGTACATCCGCAACCTCCGGCGCAAAATCGACGATCCCTTCGCGGTGAAGCTCATTCACACCGTGCGCGGCGCGGGCTACCGGCTGGCGGAAGGCGACGATGAGCCGCATTAGAACGCTGCGTGTCCGTTTCGCATTCTGGGTCGCCATTCTGCTTCTGGGCGCGCTGATCGCGTTCGGCGCGTTTGTGTACGCCAATCTTTCGCGCAGCCTGTACGCAAACGCCGACGATTCGCTTCAACTCAGCGCCGCGCAGGCGATTGCAGCCGTGAATATCGAGAACGGCGTGCTCTCCATTTCCGACAGCATTCCCGAAACATCGGCCCTCGCTGGCTTGCGCGAGCGCGGCCTGACTATTCGCGTGCTGAACCCGGCCGGGCATGTGTTGCAGGCCGTCGGGCCATACCACAGCCAGCCGCTCGCCTCGACCACGGCTTCCAGTTCGTTGAACCAAAGCTCATTCGCAACCACGACTGATTCCGCCAGCGGCGACACCGTTCGCTGGTACAGCGCGCCAATCACCGAAAACAATCAGGTTATCGGCGCGGTGCAAGTGGCGCGAAGCCTCGAAGACGTCAAGGCGACATTGCAGCGACTGCTGACAGCGCTTTTAGTCAGCATTCCGCTGCTTATCTGCGCCGCAGCAGGTGGCGGCTACCTGCTGGCCGCCCGCGCGCTCGCTCCAATCGACCAGATCACACGCACGGCGCGCCGCATTTCGGCCGAAGATTTGCACGCGCGCCTCGGCTTGCCCGCGACCGATGATGAAGTGGGGCGGCTGGCGGCCACGTTCGACACGATGCTGGCCCGCCTCGAAGCGGCATTCCAGCGCGAACGCCAGTTCACTGCCGACGCCTCGCACGAATTGCGCACGCCACTCGCGGCCATGCAGGCGATCCTCGGCGTGATTCGCGAGCAGCGCCGCACGCCCGAAGATTACGAGCAAGCGCTCGACGACCTTGCCAACGAAGCCAATCGCCTGCGCACGCTGGTGGACGATTTGCTGCGGCTGGCGCGCGGCGAAGGCCAGGCGCTCGCGGAGCGCCGCCCGGTGGAGCTGAGCCTGCTGCTGCAAGACGTCGCCGATTCGCTCGTGCCGCTGGCCGAAGCGCGCAGCCTCACGCTCGAATGCGCCATCGCGCCGAATTTAATCGTGCAGGGCGACAGCGATGCGCTGATTCGCGTGTTCGTCAATCTGCTCGACAACGCCATCAAATACACGCGCCAGGGCGGCATCACCGTCGCCGCTAATCGCCATTCCGATGCCGTAGAAATATCGATTGCCGACACCGGCAGCGGTATCGCCGCCGAGCATTTGCCGCGCCTCTTCGACCGCTTCTACCGCGCCGAAGCCTCGCGCACGACACGCGGCGCCGGTCTTGGGCTGGCAATCGCGCAGGAAATCATCCACGCGCACGGCGGTACCATCGCCATCGAGAGCACGCCCGGCGCTGGAACCACCGCCACAGTTACACTGCCGTGTAGCTCCTGAAAACCAGGCTTCCCTGAACGAGAGCATGGCGCGTCGGGAAGGCGAAGAGTCCGAAACGCCGGAAGTGCCAGAGATTTTCTCCCTGGCACTTCCGGCGTTTCACATTGTCTTTCAGCTACAGCTCTTTGTTGAATGCGCTCGCGGCCCAATCGTCATGGCGCTGGCGGCGCGGCGGGTGTGAAGAAATCGGCCATTGGCATCGCGCAGTCGCAGTTCGCCTGGCCAAGCAAGGGCAGCTTCCACGCCGCTTCGATTGTGCGGAGCAATGAGTAGTGGCTGTACGGCACATCCGATGTGAAGCCAGACCAGCCGAGCGGCGACAGCACCAGCGTTGCGAGCCGACCACCGGCCGCATTCCCGCAGCAACCAGCCCGTCCTGAACCCTCGTCGAACGTGATGAACAGCACGCCGTTATCCTTCCAGGCTGGCGTTTCGAAAATTTGGGGCACAACGGTTTTGAGCCAGGTGTCGCCAGTGCTAACCGGGCAGTCGTGCATGTCGTTGCACATGTTCGGCGTGATCCAAACGAAATCCGGCAGCGTATTGGCCTGGATGTCTGCCGCAAATTGTGTGAACGGCACGATATTGCTGCACCGGGCCGGGTTCGTGCGAATGCTGTCGTAGTAGATAAACGGATTGTGCTTTTGCTTGTACAGCGGCACCGCGTCGCCAATAAAGCAGGGGCTCGGCATACCTTCCATATACGCCTTCCACGATTTGCCGCCCGCCTCCAGCTGATCCGCCAGATTAGGCTGATTCACAAAGCAATCGGTGCAGTTGCTTGTGACGCCAAATGTGTCGCCGCCAGTCAGCGCAAGGTAGTTCGGCAGGCTCGGATGGCGAATGCCATAGTAGTTGGTTGCAACGCCATAGCGCTGCGCGAGCGAGCTCATATACGGTGCCTGGTCGCTGCCGATCACGCGCGCATAATCCTTGTTTTCCATCACAATCACAAAGATGTGTTTGAAGGCCGGCACTGGCAGCGCCGAAGCAGCAGTCGCCGGAGAATGAGCGGGCGAGCTGGGTGGGCTGCGGAACGCGCTGAAGGCGAAGACGGCCAGAATGCCGGCAAGCATAATACTGAGCCCGCCAGTAATGCGAGAAGACGATGACATGGATGTTTCTTTCTTTGCAAATTGGTGCGACATTTTGCCCGAACGAGGGCGTGTATTGCAGCCCCAGGGCAGTGTCAGCATGACCGCGACAGCCAGTACAAACTGGACTGTACACCTCGCCTGCGCATCACGATGCATGCGCGGCGTGTGCTGGGTTCTACTATAGTTTTGCCAGATTAAGCTGACATGAAACGAGGAGAAATGCTTTCGCCGGCAAAAGCTGCATAAAAAATAATGCGGTCGAGGAAACAGAGTTACTGTTTCCTCGACCGCATTGGGTTGTGCTGAAGCGCCTACTTTGTGGACGAGTCGGGTGTCTCCGTATCGCCCGCGCCGTCACTCGCTGAGCTGCCGGCCTGGTCGGTGCTCAGGATCTTGCCGCTGTTGGCATCGACCTTGACATCCGCACCATTGCTCAGCTCGACGCTGTAGATGATCACGCCGTTCTCGTCGCCAAGCTCGGCCTTCACCACCGTCGCGCCGGGGTTCGCGGCGAGCGCGGTTGCTTTGGCCTGGTCGGCGGTGACGGTTGCCTTGCCAGCCAGTGCCGCAGCATCGGCGGCTTCGTTGTCGGGCTGCTCGGTGCCGTCCTGCGTTTCCGTGTTAGCCGCGCCGTCCGGCGTTTCCGCATCCTGCGCGCCATCCTGCGGCCCGTCCTGCTGATCGACCGTGTCAGTGTCGGGGCCGTTCTTTGGCTCTTCGGTGGGCGCGGGCGGCTGTGCTGCCGGCGCGCTTGCCGGGGCCGCAGCACGCTGCGCGTTTGCCTGGCCATTGCCAAGCGCCGCAAAGCCGGCAGCCAGCACGACCATTAGCGCGGCGAACGGCGCAATAACGCGAATCCACTTCATCATGTTGTGTGCTCCTTGTGTTGCATTCCGCCGCTCCCAACGAGCGACGTATTGCCACTATAGAAGCCAGACATGAAGTGAACATGAACTATCTCTGAAGAAACCGACGCGCTGATGAGGCGCTGGAAGTGGGTGCGGAATGTGTTTGCTGCGCCGTTCGCGCACTACCACACACGCAGGCCGTCGGCGTCGAGGGCGATGGGGAGGACGCGCATGGAAGAATCGAGCTGAGGTATACGCTCCAGCAGCGCGCGCCGGGCCGCGTTGTCGGGGCCGCACAGCAGCGCCACTGTGCCGCCAGCCCCACCCGCGCCATTCACCTTCCAGCCCAGCGCGCCATGCGCCCGCGCCAGCTCGATCAGCGCCTGCGCGCCTGCGCTCACCAGCTCGGGGTGCAGCGCGCGCTGAAATTCGGTGTTGGCATCCATGGCGCGGCCAAGCGCCGGCCAGTCGCCCGCATACAGGGCATCGCGCATGAGCGCCGCGCAGTGGCGCAGGCCGGCAAGCTGCGGCGATGCGCCTCCTTCCTGCTCGAGCCGCGCAATCACGCTGCCGTGCACCTCCGACGAGCTATGGGCCGTGCCAAGAAACACGAGCAGCAGCCGGCGCTCAAGCTCCCAGCGCAGGGCTGGGGCGAGGCGAATGGGCGAAACGCTGGCATGCGGGTAGCGCATCATTTCGATGTAGGAAACGCCGCCATAGGCCGAAGCAAGCTGATCCTGAATGCCGCTTTGCTGGCCCAGGCGCACGGTTTCCACGCGGTGCGCGGCGTAGGCGATCTCGTGGGCGGTGCGGCGGCCAGGGCGCAGGGCGTCGAGCGCGCCGAGCAGCGCCACGGTGACGGCGGCCGAGGTTCCGGTGGATGCGCCGGCAGGAATGGGCGAGGCGATCTCGATATCGAGCGCGAGGTCGTCGGGCGGCGCGATTTCGGCCAGCGCGGCGGCGAGCAGCGGGTGCGGGTGATCGAAGGGCGGGCGCGCGCCCCACGCGGCTGGCTCGTAGTGAATGCGCTGATCGTAGTTGATGACGTGAAGTGTGACATGCGGCGTGCGGGGCGCGCGCGGCGTGGCGGCGATCTGCACCGTGGCACCGGGCGACACCGCAATATTGCACACGGCGCCGTGGCCCGCGAACCAGGTGTCGGTCCAGCCGCCATTGTCGCAGACGCGAATGGGCGCGTGGCTGTGGATCAGGCGGGGCGAGGGCTGCAGAGCCATGCCGTCTGTTTACTTTCGTTTGGTCTTATTCTGCCGTCGTTTGGTTGTGGTGGTCGTGGCCGTGTCGCCGCTGCTGCGGCGCGTGGAGCGGGCGTTCGATTTCACGCTGGCGGCTGGTGCAGTGTGCTTGCCGTTGGAATGCGGCACGCCGCCATCGAGCGCCGCATCTTCGGGCAGTGCCAGCGCGGGCTGGCCGTCGTGCGCGCTTTCGGGCGGGAGCGCGGGCGTTGTGGCGGGCAGCATTTCGCTTTCCGGCAGCGCGCCATTCGCTTCGGCAGCACTTGACTCAAGCTCGGCAGCATCTGCCGCCGTCGGTTGTCCTTCGTCAAGCGGGGCGTATTGCAATACGCCCTTGCCGTCGCCGCCATCTGCTTCGGCAGTTGCGTCATATGCTTCGGCAGTGGCATCATTTGCTTCGGCAGTGGCGTCATATGCTTCGGCGGTGGCGTCATATGCTTCGGCAGCACTTGACTCAAGCTCGGCAGCATCTGCCGCCGTCGGTTGTCCTTCGTCAAGCGGGGCGTATTGCAATACGCCCTTGCCGTCGCCGCCATCTGCTTCGGCAGTTGCGTCATATGCTTCGGCAGTGGCATCATTTGCTTCGGCAGTGGCATCATTTGCTTCGGCAGTGGCGTCATATGCTTCGGCAGGGGCATCATATGCTTCGGCAGCACTTGACTCAAGCTCGGCAGCATCTGCCGCCGTCGGTTGTCCTTCGCCAAGCGGGGCGTATTGCAATACGCCCTTGCCGCCGCTCCCATCTGCTTCGGCAGTGCTGTCGTATGCTTCGGCAGGGGCTTCTTCAAGCTCGGCAGCATCTGCCGTGGTCGGTTGTCCGTCGCCAAGCGGGGCGTAGTGCAATACGCCCTTGCCGTCGCCGCCATCTGCTTCGGCAGTTGCGTCATATGCTTCGGCAAGCACAACCTCTGGCTCGACAGCATCTGTCGTGGTCGGTTGTCCGTCGTCAAGCGGGGCGTATTGCAATACGCCCTTGCCGTCGCCGCCATCTGCTTCGGCAGGCACGTCTTCAAGCTCGGCAGCATCTGCCGCCGTCGGTCGTCCTTCGTCAAGCGGGGCGTAGTGCAATACGCCCGTGCCGTCGCCGGCCCCGGCCCAATCGACCACCAGCTCGACGTGGCCGCAGCGAGCGCATGCCCAGGCGCGCGGCGCGATCGGCTCGGCGCTGGCGGGCATGGCATCGGCGCGCATCGCCAGGCGATGCTGCAGGCTGGTGGGCTTGAGATCCGCGCCGCATTGCACGCAGGTGCGCGGGCCAGCCGGCGACATTGGCGCGCGCGTGGGGATGGGCAGGTCGAGGCCGGCCTGCACCGGCGTGGCCGTGGTGGGCAGCGCCCGCTCGGTAGCGGCGCGGCGATACACCGCCATTGTTTCGCGCGCGGCCCGCGCCCACGAAAACTGCTGCGCGCGGGCCTGGCCCATGCGCCCCATCTCGGCGCGGCGCACACTATCATCCCACAGCGCCTCGATCTCGTCGGCCCAGACATCGGCATCGAGCGGCGGCACATAGATCGCCGCGTTGCCGCCGATCTCGGGCAGGCTCGAGGTCGCGGCGGCCAGGCAGGGGGCGCCACAGGCCATTGCCTCAAGCAGCGGCAGACCAAAGCCTTCGTACAGCGAAGGGTTGATATAGATGCGGCAGGCGTTGTACAGCCAGCGCAGGTCGTACTGGCCCACGCCGCCCGCAAATAACACATGGTCGGCCAGCTTCAGGTCGCGCACCGCCGCAAAGATCGGCTCGTCGCGCCAGCCGCGCCGCCCGACGATCACCAGCCGGTAGCCCGCGTCGGGCCGCCGGTCGAGGCAGATGCGCAATGCCTGCAGCAGGGTTGGCAGATTCTTGCGCGGCTCAAGCGTGCTCACAAACAGCATAAACGAGCCAGCTTCCACCGGCGTTGAGTTCAGCACGCGCGCCTCGCCAGCGCGCAGCGGAATCGGTTTGTACAGCGGCGCGGCGGCTTCGTAGATCACGTCAATCTGCTCGATTGGGATGTCGATGAACTGCGCAATGTCCTGGCGCGTAGCTTCCGAAACGGCAATAATGCCCTCGGCGCGCGGCGCATTGGTTCGCACCTGCCCATAGTAGGCGCGCGCGGCGTCGTCCAGAATCTCGGGGTAGTGCATAAACGCCAGGTCGTGAATGGTCACAACGGCTGGGCAGGGGCGGCGCAGCGGGGCCACAAAATCGGGGAAGTGCGCGACATTCGGGCGAGCCAGCAGCAGCTCCAGCGGCATCGTCCACTGCTCGAAGCGATGATGGGGAGGGGTATAGACACTGCGCCGCACCACGTTTGGCGCAAGCGCCAGCGGGCGCAGGTGGTCGCGGTGCTGCAACGACACAAACTGGTCGTCGCGGGCTGTATCGGGCAAAGCCGTGAGTAGCTGGCGCGTATACTGAGAAATCCCACCCTGGCGGTAGGCGTTCAGGCGCGCATCAATCGCAATACGCATGGTTTTCCGAATCTATGCAGCTGCGGCGTGCCAGCAATGCGCCGGCCAGGCGCACTCGCGCGCAACGGTAAAGGCTGCGCTCTGCGCGAGGCTGGCCAAATACCACGCGACACACGCGTCGCAGGGAAAGTACTGTTGATATGAACGTTGCTTGATCGCACTGTTATCGTACCACAGAACCGCTTCTTCATGCATTCCTGCGCCCGGCCAATGCCAGTTTTACGATACGCAATCGTAGATCAGGGTTCGCTGATCTCGACGACCTGGCCGTCGTAGGCAAGGTGTACCGGCGCGGGCAGCTCGGCGTCAACGCTGGCATGCTCGACATCGTGCGTCATATGCACCAGCAGCGCCCGGGCCGGCTCAAGGTCGGCCACCACGGCGCAGGCCTCGCCAAGCGAAAAGTGTGTCGGGTGCGGCTTGGCGCGCAGTGCATTAAGCACCAGCACGTCGAGGTCGCGCAGCTGCGCCAGCGACGGCGCGGGAATGCTGCTGGCATCGGTGACATAGCCCAGGCGGCCAATCCGAAAGCCCGTGATCGTCCAGCTGCCGTGCTGCACATCGAACGGAACGATGGTAACACTACCAATGTCGAAAGGCACGCCGCTCTGGATCTCAACCAGCTCAAGCGCCGGCCGTGTCGAGCCTTCCGACGTATTCACAAACGCATAGCCGAAACGTTCGCGCACCATGGCCAGGGTGTTGGCGGTGCCGTAGAGCGGGATGGCGGCGCGCTGCGCGAAATTGAGTGGCCGCAAATCATCCAGGCCGAAAATATGATCGGCGTGGGCGTGCGTCAGCAGCACGGCATCGACGCGACGAATGCCGGCGGCCAGCGCCTGCTGGCGCAGATCGGGGCCGGCGTCGAACAAAATTGCCTTGCCATCGGCTTCCAGCAATGCCGATGTGCGCAAGCGCTTGTTATGCGGGTCGGGCGAGGTGCACACCGCGCACTCGCAGCCAATGACCGGCACGCCCATGGAGGTGCCGGTGCCCAAAAATGTCAATCGCATACCTGCGCCTGGCGTATGGCAATCGCGCGGCACGCCCCACAGGTTGCGCCGTCGCTGCATGAATTCTGTGTGCTCAATATTATAGCACACCGGCTTCGGGCGCGGCTGCGTGGCACAGCGCAGATGCACAAATGCGCCAAACGGCCCGTGGTTGCAGCGCGCCCGCGACTATGCTATAATCGCGGCTTGAAAAATGCATCATAATGCTCATCATGAGGGGCGGAGGGACTGGCCCGACGAAGCCCGGCAACCCCTGCCGATTTATGATTTGCGATTTTGGATTTACGATGAGGCGCTGCCGTCAATCGTCAATCGTCAATCGTCAATCGTAAATGGCGGGAAGGTGCCAATTCCTGCAGGCGCGTTATGCGCCTGAAAGATGAGAGGTAGCACGACAACGGCCTCTCGCGATGCGGGCGGCTTTTTCTATGAGTACTGACACAGCATATCAGCATATCTGGTGGGATGGCGACGCCGTCGGCTTGCTCGATCAGCGGCTCTTACCCAATCAGGAAACGTCCGTGCGCTGCACCAGCGTGGCCGAGGTCGCGCACGCGATTACTTCGATGCAGGTGCGTGGCGCGCCCGCGATCGGCTGCACGGCCGCGTATGGCATGGCGCTGGCCGCCCGCCAGCCCGCCGGCACCAGCGCCGCGCTGCTGGCGCTGCTCGAAGCGGCCAAAGCCACCCTCGACGCCAGCCGCCCCACGGCAGTGAATCTCGCCTGGGCCACCGAGCGCATGCTGCGCACCGCCCAGCGCCACGCCAGCGCCAGCCCCGCCGAGCTGCGCGACCTTCTGCTCACCGAAGCTCACGCAATCATGGCCGAAGACCTGGCAATGTGCCACGCGATTGGCGAATATGGCGTGGATCTTATTCCTGCGCGCGGGCAGGTGCTGACGCACTGCAATGCGGGCGGGCTTGCCACCGCCGGGTTTGGCACCGCGCTGGCGCCTATTCGCGTGGCGCACGATCGCGGGCGCGCCATGCATGTCTTTGTCGACGAAACGCGGCCATTTTTGCAGGGCGCGCGCCTGACGGCCTGGGAGCTGCAGCGCGCGGGCGTGCCGCTCACGCTGATCACCGACAACATGGCCGCCTACTTTATGCGCCAGGGCGCAATCGACTGCGTGATTGTCGGCGCGGATCGGGTGGTGGCGAACGGCGATGTTGCGAACAAGATCGGCACCTACGGGCTGGCGGTGCTGGCGCGCGCGCACGGCATTCCTTTCTATGTCGCCGCGCCCTCGTCCACGATCGACATGCGCCTGCCCGATGGTGATGCCATCCCAATCGAGCAGCGCGCCACCGAAGAAGTAACCAGCATTGGCGGGCAGCCGATTGCGCCGGCGGGTGTGGTGGCCGCGCACCCGGCCTTCGACGTCACGCCGCACACGCTCATCACCGCCCTGATTACCGAGCGCGGCGTGATTCGCCCGCCCTTTGCCGACAACCTGCGCCAGCTGCTCGCGCCAGCCGGGGGCGGCGACGCGGCGGCAGGCTAGACCGACAGTGTATGAGCTTGCCGTTCGAACCTGCCTGCCTGCCGCTGCTGCTCGGCGGGCTGCCGCACCACAACGCAGCGCAGGCGCTTGAGATTTCGCGGCGCTATGCTGGCGCGCTGCTGGCCTGGCCGCAGCTGCCACGGCGCAGCTTCCGCGAAGAAAGCTATGTCCAGAGCATGCAGGGCTTTCCCGGCCTGGTGGTCGACGCCTCGCAATCGCGGCTGTATGTCGACCGGCGGCGCGCCGAGCAGGAGATGGACGCGCTCGGGCTGGCCTACCTGGAAGATCGCTATTCGTACACATCGCTCAGCGCCGACGATGCTGCGGGCCTGGACGAAATGCTGCGCCACGGCGAATCGCTGCGCACGTATCGCGCGCTGAAGGGCCAGCTGATGGGGCCGATCAGCCTGGCCGCGCAAATAACCGACGAGCGCGACCGGCCGCTGATCTACGACGACATGCTGTTCGACGCGCTGGTGCAGCACCTGGAATTGCGCGCCGAGTGGCAGCAGGCCCGCCTGAGCGAATGGAACCCGACGACAATTATCTGCGTCGACGAGCCCTTCCTCGAAATGGTTGGCCTGCCGTTTGTGCCGGTAGACTGGGCGCGGGTGCGCCAGCAGATCAATCAGGTGCTGGATGATGTGCGCGCGTGCAAGGCGCTGTTTGCCGGCGGCGCGTGCGACTGGGCGGAAGTGCTGCAATTAAGTATCGACATGCTGATTGCGAATGTTGCCGACAACAGCGCCAGCCTGGTGGCCGCCGCGCCGGCCCTGGCCGAGTTTTTCGAGCGCGATGGCATGCTTGGCCTGGGGCTGGTTCCCGCCGAGGACGAAACGATTGCGCGGGCCAGCGCCGAGCGCCTGGCCGAGCAGGCCAGCAATTTTGCGGGCGCGATTGCGCCGGGCGGGCACGACGCAGCAAGCGTGCTGCGCCGCTGTGTCGTCACCACCGCCGGCACAATCAGCCGCCTGTCGGTGGCCGGCGCCGAGCGCGCCATGCAGCTGGTGGCCGAAACATCGGCACTGCTGCGCGAACAACACGGGCTGGATGGCCCGAACGAATAAGCAAGGCTAATTCAAGGAGCAAGACGTGGGTATCGTCGTCACCGGTTCACTCGCCTACGATTACATCATGAACTTTCCCGGCTACTTCAAGGATCACATCCTGCCGGATAAAGTGCATATGCTAACAGTCAGCTTTCTGGTCGACTCCATGCGCCGCATGCGCGGCGGCGTGGCGGGCAATATTGCCTACACGCTGGCGCTGCTGGGCGAGCGCCCGCGAGTGGTGGCGACGGCCGGGCAGGATTTTGGCGAGTACCGCGCCTGGATGGAGCAGCAGGGCATCGATGCCTCGGGCATCCGCCTGATCGACGACGAATTCACCGCGTCGTGCTTTATCAACACCGACAAATCGAACAACCAGATCGTCGCGTTTTACACCGGCGCAATGGCCCAGTCGCGCAACCTTTCGCTGCTGGAGCGCGGGCTCGGCGCAAGCGACCTGGCAATCATTTCGCCAACCGACCCTGAGGCGATGGAGCGTTCGGTCCACGAATGCCGTCAGGCGGGCATCCCGTTCCTGTTCGACCCCGGCAAGCAGACGCCGCGCCTGGAGGGCGACCAGATTCTGGATGGCCTGCGCGGCGCGAGCGTGCTGGTGGGCAACGATTACGAATTCGGCATGATGGCGCAGAAAACTGGCCGCAGCGAGGCCGAGCTGATCGCTTCCGTACCGCTCACGGTTGTCACTCGCGGCGAAGAAGGCTCGATCATCTACGACAACACAAACCAGCGGCAGCTCGAAATCCCAATCGCGCCGATCAGCGAGGTGGTGGACCCGACCGGCGCGGGCGATGCCTACCTGGGCGGGCTGGCGTTCGGCCTGGCGCGCGAACTGCCGCTCGATGTGACGGGCCGCATCGCGGCGCTGGCTGCCGCCTACGCAATCGAAATGCGCGGCTGCCAGGAGCACACGTTTACAACCGGCGAGTTTGCCACGCGCTATGCCGACGCCTTCGGCCCAAGCGCCGAGGTCGAGGCGCTGGCGGGGCAGGGCGCGCGCGCCTGACGCCGAGGATAATCCACAGATTGCACAGATTATAGTTTGGCTCGTAAAAGCTCTATCTGCGTAATCTGCGTAATCTGTGGATGAATCTTCCGGCTTGATAGTGTAGAGGGCCGACGCGAGATTAAGGAAAGCACAGGCACACGCTATGCGATGGGGAATTATTAGCACCGGCCATATCGCGGGGAAATTTGCCGACGCGCTGCGCGCTTCCGAGAGCGAGCATGTCGTGGCAGCCGCCAGCCGCGACGCCGAGCGGGCGGCGAGTTTTGCCAGCAACTACGGCATTGCGCGCGGCTATGGCAGCTACGAAGCGCTGCTGGCCGACCCCGAGGTCGAAGCGGTGTACATCGGCCTGCCGAACAGCATGCACGCCGAGTGGTCGATCAAAGCCGCGCAGGCCGGCAAGCACATTCTGTGCGAAAAGCCGCTGGCCGTCAGCCGCGCCGAGGCGCTCACCATGTACGACGCAGCGCGGGCCAACAATGTCTGGCTGGTCGAAGCGTTTATGTACCGCTTCAACCCGCGCACGCTCAAGCTGGGCGAGCTGCTGGCCCAGCGCGCCATTGGCGACGTGCGGATCATTCGCGCATCATTCGGCTTCTTCCTGACCGACCCGAGCAACGTGCGCCTGAACGCCGAGCTGGTTGGCGGCGCGCTGATGGACGTGGGCTGCTACTGCGTCAATGTGGCGCGGCTGGCGGCGGGCCAGGCACCGTCGCGCGCGCTCGCGGCGGCGCAGTGGGCCGGCTCGGGCGTGGACGAAACGCTGGCCGGCACGCTCGAATACCCGGGCGGCGCGCTGGCGCAGATCAGCTGCACGCTGGCGGGCAGCGGGCACCAGCAGGTGCAGATCATTGGCACGGGCGGCAGCATCGACATCGACACCGCATTCAACATCCCAGCCGACCAGCGCGGGCGCATGCGTGTACACTACGGCCCCGGCCCTGACCGCACCGAAGAAATTCAGTTCGCGCCCGTCAACCAGTACCAGCTCGAAGCCGAAGGATTTGCGCGCTTGGTCCAGGCCGGGCACAATGCGGCGGGTCTGCCCGACATGCCGCTGGCCGAAACCCTCGACAACATGGCAACGATTGAAGCCCTGCTGCGCAGCGCGCATGCGGGCCACGCAGTGGAGGTTGAACCATGAACGAGAATGAGCGAACGTGTTCGGTTTGCGGCAGCGCCGTCAAGCGCGTGATCCTGATCGAGGATCATGGCCCGGCCGCCGGCGAAAAACCCGCTGCCATCGCGCCGGGGCACGCCCATCGCTCGCTCGACGTGGTGTATAACGAGCACTACCCCACCGAGGCGACAGCGTGCGTCGCGTGCGGCCATATCGACCTGTGGGTCGACCCGGAGTGGGTCGCAAGCCTGAAGTAAGGGCGCAGACGACTCGCGGATTGTAAGGGCGCAGCAGGCCACCGGGCCTTTATCGTACGAAAGCTTTGCTGCCTGCTGCGCCCCAGCATCATAATAAGTAAGGGCGCAGCAGGCCACCGGGCCTTTATCGTACGAAAGCTTTGCTGCCTGCTGCGCCCCAACATCATAATAAGTAAGGGCGCAGCAGGCCACCGGGCCTTTATCGTACGAAAGCTTTGCTGCCTGCTGCGCCCCAACATCATAATAAATAAAGGAGAACACACACCCAATGGCAACCAATTACGACATCAAGGATCTCAACCTGGCCGAGCAGGGCCGCAAGCGCATCGACTGGGCCGAAAAGGAAATGCCCGTGCTGCGCCTGCTGCGCGAGCGCTTCGAGCAGGAGCGCCCGCTGAACGGCCTGCGCGTGTCGGCCTGTCTGCACGTCACCGCCGAAACCGCCAACCTGGCGCGCACCCTGGCCGCCGGCGGCGCCGACGTGGTGCTGTGCGCCTCGAACCCGCTCAGCACCCAGGACGACGTGGCCGCCGCGCTGGTGGCTTACGAAGAAATCCCAGTCTACGCGATCAAGGGCGAAGACAACCCGACCTACTACAAGCACCTTGGCGCGGCGCTCGACCACCAGCCGCACATCACCATGGACGATGGTGCCGACCTGGTGACGGCGATCCTGAAGCAGCGCCCCGAGCTGCTCGACGGCCTGCTCGGCTCGACCGAGGAAACCACCACCGGCGTCATCCGCCTCAAGGCCATGGCCGCCGACGGCGTGCTGAACTTCCCGGTGATCGCCGTTAACGACAGCGACACCAAGCACATGTTCGACAACCGCTACGGCACCGGCCAGAGCACGCTCGACGGCATCATCCGCGCCACGAACGTGCTGCTGGCGGGCAAGACCTTTGTGGTCGGCGGCTACGGCTGGTGCTCGCGTGGCATTGCCGACCGTGCGCGCGGCCTGGGTGCCAATGTCATCGTCACCGAGATCGACCCGATCAAGGCGCTTGAGGCCGCAATGGACGGCTTCCGCGTGATGCCGATGGTCGAAGCCGCGCCGCTGGCCGATTTCGTCTGCACCGCCACCGGCGACATCAACGTGCTGGACGGGCATCACTTCGCGGTGATGAAAGACGGCGCGATTGTTGCCAACTCGGGCCACTTCAACGTCGAGATCAACATCCCGGCGCTCGAAGCGCTCTCGAACGAGAAGCGCCAGCCGCGACCGTTCATCGACCAGTACCTGCTGAAGGATGGCCGCGTGATCAACCTGCTTGGCGAAGGCCGCCTGATCAACCTCGCCAGCGCCGAAGGCCACCCCAGCGCCGTGATGGACATGTCGTTCGCCAACCAGGCGCTGGCCTCGGAGTTCTTGCAGAAGAACAAGGGCAAGCTGGCCAATGGCGTGCACGCGCTGCCCAAGGAAGTCGATCGCGAGATCGCCGCGCTCAAGCTCAAGGCCATGGGCGTCTCGATCGATACGCTCACGCCCGAGCAGGACAAGTACCTGAACTCGTGGGAAGAAGGCACGTAGGACGAGACGCGAGACAGGGAGGCACGAGCAGCAGTCGCTTGTCTCCCTGTCTCCCTTTCTCCTTGTCTGGCAGAGGAGTGCGCGATGACAATTTACGACCCAGGCCAGCAGCAGCAAGACTGGCAGCCGCCCGCCCCAAGCTACCCGCCCGCCGGCATCACCGAAACGCAGCCCGCCGCCAGCGGCGACCGCTGGGCCATTGCGGCGCTGGCGATTGTTGCCAGCACGCTCATCGGCTGTGTGCCGGGCCTGAACTGCCTGTCGCCGCTGGTGCCGCTGATTGTCGGCATTGTGACGCTCACCAAAGCCAAAAATGCCGTTGACCCGAGCCGGGCGCGCTTGTATGGCTGGCTGGCGGTGGGCCTGGGCGCGCTCTTCCTGCTTGTGCTGGTCGGGGCAATCGCCGTCTACGGCACAATCATCGCCCGCATGATCAACGACCCAAGCTTCCGCGACCAGCTGCGCTAGGCCAGCACCACCGGCGCGAACATACGAAAATTCCATACTATTCACAAACCAGGAGTTTTCCCCATGCCAACCTCATTTATGCAATCACCTCAGCTCTTCTTCACCTCGGAATCTGTGACAGAAGGGCATCCCGATAAACTGTGCGATCAGGTGTCCGACGCGATTCTCGACGCCTTTCTTGAAAAAGACCCGCGCTCGCGCGTGGCGTGCGAAACGTCGGCCACGACCGGCCTGGTGCTGGTGATGGGCGAAGTCACCACCGAGGCCTATGTCGAAATTCAGGAAGTGGTGCGCCGAACCATCCGCGACATTGGCTACACCGGCACGGGCGTGGGCTTCGACGCCGACACCTGTGGCGTGATTGTGGCGCTGCACGGCCAGTCGGCCGATATTGCGATGGGGGTCGACAAGGCGCTGGAAGCCAAGCAGGGCGCCATGACCGAAGCCGAGATCGAGGCCGTCGGCGCGGGCGACCAGGGCATGATGTTCGGTTTCGCCTGCAACGAAACGCCCGAGCTGATGCCGCTGACGATTAGCCTGGCGCACAAGCTCACCCGCGAGCTGGCCCTGGCCCGCAAGAGCGGCCAGATCGCCTACCTCGGCCCGGACGCCAAGAGCCAGGTGACGGTCGAGTACTCGCACGGCCAGCCGGTGCGCGTCGACACGCTGCTGATCAGCACGCAGCACGCCGCCGACGTGAGCCAGGAGCAGATTCGCGAGGATGTGATCGAAGACATCTTCCACAAGGTCGTGCCGGCTGAGATGATCGACGCCAGCACCAAGTATTACGTCAACCCGACCGGCCGCTTTGTGACGGGTGGCCCGCATGGCGACGCCGGCCTGACCGGCCGCAAGATCATTGTCGACACCTACGGCGGCGTGGCCCGCCACGGCGGCGGCGCGTTCAGCGGCAAAGATCCGACAAAGGTCGATCGCTCGGCGGCCTACGCGGCGCGCTGGGTGGCGAAGAACGTGGTGGCCGCCGGCCTGGCCGACCGCTTCGAGGTGCAGCTCGCCTACGCGATCGGCGTGGCGCGCCCGCTTTCGGTGAGCGTCGAAACCTTTGGCACCAACAAAATCGCCGAGGAAACGATTGTCAGGCTAATCAATGAGCATTTCGACCTGCGGCCGGGCGCGATCATCCGCGACCTCGACCTGCGCCGGCCGATCTACCGCCAGACCGCCGCATACGGCCACTTTGGCCGCACAGATGTCGAGCTGCCGTGGGAGCGCACCGACCGCGCCGACGCGCTGCGCCGCGCCGCCGGCCTGTAGCGCAGGCCATCCGCAGATTACGCAGATTACACAGATACGCTCTTTCTTGGTGAAAGAAAACACTGTTCTCTGCTTGATCTAGCAATGATGTCTCACTCGATTAGCACGCAACAAAAACGCGGCCCTCGCATTGTGCGAGGGCCGCGTTTCGTTTTCAGTGATGCAGGCTACTGCCCCATAGCTGGCTGCGGCGCAGCAGCTGGAAGCGCATAGCCTGGCGCGAACGAACGCTCGCCAAGCGCGTGCTGAATCTTCGTCAGCAGCTCGTCGAACAGGTACGGCTTCTCCAGCGTTTCGCAGCCGCGCCCTTGCAGAAAAGCGCGCTTCTCGGCCAGCAGTTTAGCGTCGGTCGAGCAGAGGATGAGCGGAGTTGTGCGCATGCGCGGATCAAGCCGCAGCAGATCCAGCAGCGTCCAGCTATCTTGTGTGGCGACAACCGGGATATCGAGAATAACCAGATCGGGCTGCTCGCGCAGCAGCACCGGGTACGCGCCAGCTGTTTGCAGGCAGCTCACGTTTGTGTAGTTTTCGTCGTTTAACAGATCCTGCACGAGCTGCAAATAGACGTCGTCGTGATTGACCACGATAATACGCTTGTTTTGCATCTCCCCTTCTTTCTTCAATTGAGCCTCATAATTCTCCTCTTCATACACATTATATCACTTTCTAAAAGTTTAAAGTATTAATTATTTGTGCCATCTTGATGCATCGATGGTGCATATACTTTTCAATACTTACATATTTACTATAGATGTAATGTGTATATTTGTGCATTATCAATGCAATGTTAGTGCATATCGTTTTCAAATATTTGTTTCATTACACGAGTTACGCGGTGACGCACATTGCGTGGTCTTTAGCCTGCGGCAGCAAGGTATGAGCTATTCTTTTTGTGTGCGTTTTCCGCGCTACGCGCGGAAAACGCACACAAAGAAAAAATCGAATATCGCTGAAAGCGCATCAGCGCGTACCCGGCGTTGCCAGCCCAGCGCGCTCAATCGCCCACTGCGCCTGGGCGCGGCCGAGGTGCCAGGCCGGCCAGCCGCTGGTGGTCATGCGGGTGGCGATCTCTGCGTGCTGCTCGGCCAGCGCCGCCGCAACCGTGTGCCACGACGCAGGGTCGAGCTGGCCGAGCGCGCCAACCAGCGCGGGCGTGGCGTCGGCGGAGAGCTGCGTGAGGTAGTAGGCATCGACTTGCTCGTCGCCGCGCGGCTGTTCCACCACCATATGCAGGCGGCCGATATTCTCGCGCACAATCCATGCATCGGGGTTGGCGAGGTTTAGCAGCGCCACATACACCAGCGCCGCTGCCAGGCCGCCCGCCACAAAGAGTTGCGCACGATTGCGCAGCAGCGCCAGCAGAAACAGCCCCAGCACGGCAGCCAGCCAGATCATAAAGCTGTGTGTGTAGATGCGCAGCTCGGTGTAGCCATATGCCGCTTCATAGAGCGCCATGCGCTGAAACGCCGAGGCCAGCAGCCCCAGCACCAGCAGAATCATCACTGCGCTGGCGCCCAGAAACAGCCGCCGCTCGCGCCCGCCCTCACGCCGCGTCACGATTGCCAGCGCGCACAGCAGCGCCAGCGCCAGGCACGCCACCGCCAGCAGCTCGAAAAAGCCGCGCCGCGCATATTCCGAATAGGTCATGCCCGTGCGCGCCAGGGTATCGAGCCCGCCAAAGAAGTATGCGCCCTGGATTGCCATGAAGCTGCCAAACAGCAGATCGACCGCGCCAAGTACGGTCAGCGCTTCGACTGCGCCCAGCGAAATGAGCGCGCGACGCGGCATGCGCAGCTCCTGTGTGTCGCCCTCGGCGGGCAATTCGTCCGTTGCCTCGCCCGGCGCAACATACACAATACCCACAATTGCGCGCGTGAGGTCGGCAAAGGCGCTGCCAAAAGCCGAAAGCTGGCCGCCCAGCAGCGACACCAGCAGGCCGCCCGCGCAGGCCCACGCCATTGCGCCAATGAAGAAGGCGTGGCCAAACAGCGAGTCGAGTTCGAATGGCAGCTCAAAGCTAAAGATCTGATCGACATAGCTGGCAAAGACGGTGTCGGCGCTGGCGAGCAGCAGCGTAAAAACTGCCAGCACCGGCAGCGCCAGCAGCAGGCCACAGCCAATCGGGCGCAGGTGGCGGATGCGCCCGCGCTCGCGTGGCAGGTCGCGCGCGACACGCGCCGCCAGCACCGGCGGCAAGCCAACCGCATCGGCAAGGCCGCCCACCAGCCGGGCAATCAGCGCAGCGGGCGCGTGCCAGAGCGCTTCGGCGTTGCCATACAGCACGGTGCTGAGCGCCAGCAGCCCAAGCAGCGCCAGCGTGTTCAGGGCAGTGAGCGTGGGCGATGCGCGCCATGCCAGGCAGGCAGCAAAAAACAGCGCAGCGCCCGCCAGCAGAAGGTTGCCACGCGCCATCGAGCGCCCTTCGGCGCGGGCAAGCACACCGCGCAGCGCCAGCGCCAGCGCCACAAACAGCAGCACCGAAATGCCAGCCGCGCGCTCGTAGAACAGGTAGTCGGCGCACAGGCCCAGCGCCAGCGCCGCGTAGAAGATCGAGTGGTGGTTGCGAAGTGTTGCAAGCATGGACGTGCTCCGTTGAACCAATTGCTCATGCTTGTTATACCAGAACGGCGCGAGGCGTGCGACCGTGTGGGTGCAAAGCGGCACGCACCCGAGTGCTTGACGGGTGTTTGCAGACGAAGCAAGCAAGTGCGGCTCGGCTGCTGAGACGAAGGACGAAGGACGAATGACGAAGCAATTGGTCATTCGTCATTCGTCTTTGGTCAAACCAGCAACAAATTTCCGAAGAACAGGATCAGGATCTTTAGAGCATTGAATTGGAGGATATGCAGATGGCCTATCTGCGTAATCTGAGTAATCTGTGAAGAAATCAGAACGTCGTTTCAACTGTGAGCGCAACCGCCAGGCGGCGCTGGTATTCCGCGCGCGAGATTTCGATCGTGCCAAACTGCAGCATATGCTCGCCAACGATATACTGCGAATCGAGCAGCTGAAACCCGCCGCGCCGCAACCGTTCGACCAGATGCACCAGCGCGACTTTGCTGGCGTCGGTGGCGCGGCTGAACATACTTTCGCCGGCGAACAGCCCGCGAATGGCGACGCCATACAGCCCGCCCACCAGCTCGCCACCGGCCCACGCCTCAACGCTGTGCGCGAAGCCCAGCTCGTGCAGGGCAGCGTAGGCTTCCACCATCTCATCCGAGATCCAGGTGCCGTCGTGGTCGGGGCGCGGCGCGGCGCAGGCTAGCATTACCTCGCGGAAGCAGGTATCCACGCGGATGTCGTAGCCGCCGTTGCGCACGCGCCGCGCCAGCCGTTTGGGCACGTGAAAGGCGTCGAGCGGGATGATTGCGCGCCGCTTGACATCGTACCAGTTGATCGTGCCGTCGTCGTCGGCCATGGGGAACAGGCCCTGGCAGTAGCCGGCGATCAGGTTTTCGGGGGTGAGTTGCATACACACCAGGCTAGAATATTGGTGGGTGATTATCTGCTGCTGAGCCAAAATCCTGGAAGTCAAACGATTCTGGATCAAATTCTTCTTCGTCGAAAGCAACATTCGAGGCACCGGGTGCCGATCTTTTCACGCGCGCGTCGGCGTGGCCGTAGAGCGCATACAGCAGCCCAAGCACATTGCGGCGCTGCGTGAGGTAGGCGCGGCGCAGCGCCAGCAGCAGGTTGCCTGCGCTTTCCTCGCCCGCCACAAAGCGACTCACGAATTCCATCCCAAATTGCGCCGCGAAGAACACGGGCAAGCTCGCCTCGCCGCCCAGCACCGCCCGCGCGCCGCGCTGGAGAAAGTAGGGCACAAAGCTGTCGGTCTGCGTGGGGTCGGCGCTTAGCAGACGCTGGGCGTTCATAAACACAAACGGTCGGCCAGTTAATGGCTCTATGGACAGACGCGCCCGTAACTCAGTGAGCATAATCTGCTCGTCGCCAAGGCAAATTCGCGTATCATCCGCATCAGCGTCCGAGTTCCCAAGCATAAGAGCATATATATAGATCACATCTGTCGCCATCGAGCTGTCGCTCAGCAAGCGATACAGATCGCTGACGTTGGAATAATCCTGCAAGCGCACATTGGGCAATGCGCTCAGGCTTGCGCGTTGCTGTTCGACAACTGGCTGGGCAAGCTGGCTATCGAGACCATTATCGCCAACGAATGCCAGCTCAAGCGCGGTGCCTGGCGCAATCAGCGCGCCCGACGCTATGGCCGGCAGGTTGGCCGATGTCGAGGGCAACTGGCACTCGATCGCATGCCTGAAGCCCCAGAAGTTTTCAGGATTGACTGCTTCCGACGGGGAAGGCGGGCCATCGTAGAGCAGCGCCCAGGGCAGAAACACGCGCTCGGAGATGATGGTGATGCGCAGGCGGGCGCGCTGCGAAAGCTCGCGCAGCTGGTTGCCAAGCGCGTGCGAATCCTCGCCGCTGCCCGGCCCGAAAAAGAGCTGGTGGTAGAGAAAGCTGCCCGCCTCGGCCAGCGTGCGCAGCGATTGCGCATAAACCTCGGGCTCAATGCTTGTTCGCTCATTCTGATAGACAAACTGCCCACCTACCTGCGTATTCACTACCTCGTCGAGCCTGCGGCGTGCAAGGCCAGCAAGCTCTTCAAGCTGCGCCTCGCTCGGTGCCAGCGCGGCCTGTGCAATGCCCGCGTCGCCCACAAGGCTGATGCTGTAGCCGCTGCCCTGCCGCGCAATGTGCAGCGAAATAGTTGTGAGTGGTGCTTCGTCGGACCGAATCTCGATGTCGGGCACTGGTAACTGCGCAATTTCTTCGGCGGGCACCGACGCAAGCTGCCGCTCGATCGCGTCAAGCTGGCGGCGCAGCTCGGCGGCCTCGGTTGCGCTTTGAGGTGTGGGCTCGGGCGTGCGGTGCGAACGCTGCTCCAGTTTCTGCAAGCGTCGCTGGATGTCGGCGCGCTGCTGCTCGAGCTGGGGGCGGGTGGGTGTGCCTTCGGGCGCTGCCTCTTGCTGAGTTTCGGCTGGCTCGGTTGTGCGAAGCGCGCGCGCGGCAAGCGCAGCCAGAGCCTGCACGAAGCGCGCATCTGCTTCACTATATTGGGCCTCGCTCGCGCTTTCAAGATTTATTACACCGCGCAGCTCATCGCCATCAAGGAGTGGAACGGCAAGCTCGGAGGTGGTTGTTGGCACGACACGAATATATTCCTCCGACTGCATAACATTGTCGAGCCTGATACTTTGGCGTTCCTTGGCAGCAAGCCCAGTGATGCCCTCATTCAGGCTTTGCCGGTGGGGCATTTGCGACCCCACCCCACGCTCGGCAAGGAGCACTAATTCGCGGGTATGCGCGTCGTATCCATGCACAGTGCCTGTGTCTGATGCGACCATTTCAAAGGCTTTGGCAAGCAGAAACGCTGGCACCTCGGCTGCGTTCAGCTGGCTCATTTCCTTTGAAATATTTGCGAGTAGTGTTTCCATACGCGCGTCAGCAGAACTATCTTGTTGTGCAATACGCGCTTCGTTGCCTTGATCAAAACTTAATTGCTTATCAATTCGCGCAATTGCCATCCGCGCATCTTGAATATCCATGATGATATGCGGAGGAGTATGGATGTCGTACCTTACCTGCTGCTCTTGTAGAATTTGTAAGCGCCGCTGGTGCGCCTCGCGCAACTCTTCTAACTGCGCTCGCTCCTCAGCAGTACCTGGAGCCGGGCCTTCATCCGGTGAGGAAGGAGCTTCCAGCGACGCGCCATACTCGCGCAATTGCTGCTCAGTTGCTTCGAGCTCCTGCGTAAGTTCGCTGATTTCAATTGCTATCTCTGTTGGCACCGTCCTGCCAAGCATCGCCCGCTGCTCTTCCAAAATGCTCAGGCGGCGCAGTTGAATAACACGCAGCGCTTGCAAATGCGCAATCTCTTCGGCTGGATTAACCGCAGTCGCATCGATGTTGCCAGACAGTTCTCTGATCTGCGCGTCGAGCTGCGCCAATTGCGCCCGCGCTTCCTCGATGCCGTTAAGCACATGCACAGGCGCAGCAGGCCGAAAATATGCGCGCTGCTGTTCAAGAAGGTGCAATTCTCGCTGCTTGTTATAGCGTCGCTCACGCAATTCCGCTATCTTCTCATCGTTCGCGGATGGTGCTGACATTGGCTGCGGCGGTGCTTCTGAAGCGGTGAGAGAAGCAGGCGCGGCAATTGCGGGCGGCACCGGCAGCACGAGCCCGCCCAGGCGGATCTGGCCGGTGCTGTTGACCATGCTGCGCAGCACCACGGCGGCGCGGGCCTGGTCGCCGCGCGCCCAGTCGGCCAGGGCGCGGGCGTAGGGCAGCAGCGACTCGATGTCGCTGGCGCGCTCGGGGCGGGCGATGGCTTCGATGATCGCTTCCAGGCGCAGCAGCCGGTCGCGCTCGGTGCCGCGCAGCTCGGCATAGGCACGCGCCAGCTCGGCAGCGGCGCTGGCCGGGTCGGTGGCGGCGCGGGCGGCCCAGTGCTGCGCCTCGGCAAAATCGCGCACGAATGGGTCGCTGCTGCGCAGCTGCTGGCCGACATATTCGGACACAAAGGCGGCCAGCGCGGTGATGCGCGCCGGGCCAAAGCGTGGGCTCCTTTTCAGCTCGGCCAGCAGCTCGTCGCGCACCTCGGGCTCGAACTCAAACAGCTCGTGCCCGACCTCGTCGCACAAACTCGACAGCAGCAGGTCGGCCACGGCAACCCAGGGCGCGCCAATTGGCTGGTCGCGCGCGTCGCGCGGGAAGGCTGCCCACAGCAAGTACAGCAGGTCGGGCGTGAGCGCGAGTGGGAAAGCCGCGTGGCAGGCGAAATCGAGGTGTGCCCGCCCGAAGCGGCGCGCAAACGAGCGCAGGCGCGGGTGGCGCGGGAAGCTGGTTGTGGAGGCGTGTGTCATGGATGACGACCACTGACGACTGACGAACGACGACCGAAGAATTTGTCACCGCAAAGCACGCAAAGGGCGCGAAGATTTACGATTGACGATTTGCGATTTACGATTGGACAACCGACGGATGAAGGCCGAAATAAGATGACTGACGATTGTCGGATGATGATCACTCGTTCCCGGCAGGTGATCAGCCATTTCCGGCAGGTGATCAGCCATTTCCGGCAGGTGATCAGCCATTTCCGGCAGGTGATCAGCCGTTCCCGGCAGGTGATCAGCCGTTCCCGGCAGGTGATCAGCCATTTCCGGCAGGTGATCAGCCGTTCCCGGCAGGTGATCAGCCGTTCCCGGCAGGTGATCAGCCGTTCCCGGCAGGTGATCGGTTGATGGGGCGTATGGGGCGTATGCGATACGCCCTAACAGTCACCCGCTCACCTGCTCACCTGCTCACCCGCTCACCTGCTCACCTGCTCACCTGCTCACCTGCTCACCTGCTCACCTGCTCACCTGCTCACCCGCTCACCTGCTCACCTGCTCACCTGCTCACCTGCTCACCCGCTCACCCGCTCACCCGCTCACCTGCTCACCCGCTCACCTGCTCACCCGCTCACCTGCTCACCCGCTCACCTGCTCACCCTACATCCCCCGGCTGGCGCGGCCACGCAGCACATCGATCGCGCCATCCAGGCCGGCGCGCGTGATTGCGAACATCGGCACGATCTGGGCGATCACTTCGGCGGTGGTGCCCGGCCAGCGATCGCGCGGCATGGGATTGAGCCAGGCTAGCTGGGCGAAGCGCCGCTTGAGCGTGCTGAGAAACGCGGCGGTGCGAAACGCGCGCTCGGCGCTCAGGCCGCCACGCGCCGCGCCCGCATCGCTGATGATCAGCACGCTGGTGCGCTCGGCGCTCAGGCGTTCCAGCCAAAGGTTCAGCGGCTCGGCGCGCTGCTGGCCGGGGTCGTGGTAGAGATGGCTGGCCGGGCAGTTGTGGAAATAGCCCACGCCAGCCTGTCCGAGCCGCCCGCCGCGCGTGGCCGTGTCGATCAGGTACTGGCTGAGCGCGTGGAACGGCACCATCGAGCCATTGCGATCAACCAGCAGCAGCAGCTCGGCGCGATTGACGCGGCGCGGGCGCAGAACCGGCGCGAGCAGCATGCCGTGGCGGGCGATCTGCGCAATTGTCGCGTCGAGGTCGAGCTCGGCGGGCGGGCCAGCGCGCCCGGTGCGGCGCAGGTGCCGCCAGGCTTGTTTCATCTGGCGGCGCGTGAGCGGGAAATGCTCGCCCGCGCTGGCGAACACGGCCATGCCCGCGCCGACGCCACCCAGGTGCGCCAGCACGCGCGCAGCCTGGTCGGCGGCAACGGGCGCGGGCGAAGGTGCAGCAGCGCCAGCAGGAGCGGGGGCGTCATCCTCGTCGCCAAGCACTAACGGTTTTGGCGCAGAAAGCTCGGGCGCAGGCGGCGGGGCTTCGCCAGAAGTATCGGCTGAAGTGGCGGGGGGCGGCTGGCTGAGCAGCTGGTCAAAATGATAATCAAGCAGCTGCTGCTCTTCCAGGCTGTGCGTCCAAAGGGTGTGGCACAAGCGCCGCAGCGCCGCGCGGTCGGCCAGGCCATAGCCGCCACGCAGGGCGCGCACCAGCAGCAGGTACTCGCCGGTGCCGAGCGGCAGGCCAGCGCGGCGCAGCTCGTCGAAGAGCGCCAGCAGCGGCAGCGGCGCGCTGCTCATGGCTGCTCGGGTGTTTGGGCCAGGTAGCGGCGGTGGTCGTCCCAGCTTTTCAGCAGCACCTCGGCAAAGGGCAGGTCGCCGCCCAGTCGCGCCAGCGCCTGATCTTCGGGGTAGCGCTGCAGCACGCGAAACCAGTCGATCAGCTCGCTGGTGCTGACGCGCTTGCCAGACTCGCCTTTGTCCTGCAGCATGCGCCCGCGCAGCTGCTCGAAACGCTGCACCGCCGCAGTGACCACGCCCGACGGCGCGGAAGGGAAGTGCGCGGCGACGATCTGTTCCAGGCGGGCGGTGGCGGGGAAGGCGATGTAGTGGAACAGGCAGCGCCGCAGAAAGGCGTCGGGCAGGTCTTTTTCGTCGTTGCTGGTGATGAACACAATCGGTGGCTGGCGTGCCTGCACGCGCGCGCCGGTTTCTTCGATGGTGAAACGCTGCTCGTCGAGCTCGAGCAGCAGGTCGTTGGGGAAGTCGATATCGGCCTTGTCGATCTCGTCGATCAGCAGCACGGTGCGCTGTTCGTTTTCGTAGGCGCGGCCAAGCGGGCCCATCTGCACATAGGACGAAGCGTCTTTGCTGCGCTCAAGCGCCGCTGGGTCGAGCTGATTGTTGGCAGCGAGGTGGGCATCGCGCAGGCGGCCAACCACATCGTAGGTGTACAGGCCATCGCGGGCGCGGCTGGTGGATTTGATGTGCCATTCTTCGTAGGGCAGGCCAAGCTGCCCGGCCACGGCGCGCGCCAGCCGAGTTTTGCCGCTGCCCGGCTCGCCCTTGATCAGCAGCGGGCGCTGGAGGAAGATCGCCAGGTTCACGGCATCGACCAGCGCGGGGCTGGGCAGGTAGGGCGGCGCGGCGCTGGCGGGCGCATTCGCGGCCTGCTCGCGATATGCCAGCGCCTTCAGTGCTTCAGCCATCGGCTCGCTCCCTCGTTCCAGCTGTAGTCGCACAGCGCGCAAATTTCTTCCAGCACGCTTTCAGGAACGCCGTCATCTGTGTTTTCCAGAATAGTAGATACATCGGCAAGATCGGAAAAATCGTCGGGCAGTTCCAGGATCGATGTACCGATCCAGCTGTTCAAATCATCTGCCGAAAAACGAGTAATCGGTGGCAAACGCCTGAGTAAAGCAGCAGCGTCGGCCGGGCTTTGCGCGCTGGGCAGGTTCCAGCGACTCGTTACGCCTTTTTTATCGACAAGGAACAAAAGCAGCTTATGCTTGCCTGTGTGGCGGCCCGGCGCGCATGCATGCGCGGCAATCGGCGCCCAGAAATTGGTAAGCAGCTCGCGCAAGTATTGCTCGCCTGCCCGCTCAACCGAGTGAAATATCAAGATTGTGTGCTGGGTTTCCCACCAGCGGCACAGCACCGGGGCGAGCTGTTCGGGCGTGCTGGCGGCAACTTCGGCTTTTCGCCCGATTTCCTGGCACAGGTCGGCAATGCTTTTGCCAAGCCCAAGGCGTCGCAGATCGATGGACGTTACATTGATAGAGCTTTCATATTCCTTCAGGAAGAGATTGAGCAGCCACTGCTGGCCATATTTGTCCTGCCCATCGATCAGAATAGCAGCAACGTTCTGTTTGTTTACCGTGCTCTTGAAGCGCCACCGTTGCAAGGTGTAGTTCAGTTTGCTTAACGCTCCGTACAGCTTGCCATCGCCAGACGCCTGGCGCTGCGCTTCGATTGCGAGCAGCAGCTGCATATCGGCAGAATTACCAGGCATACCGGGCATTGGGGCAGTGGGAATAGCGGAACGCTCATCGTCGGGGTGGTCATCGACTTGCACGTTCCAGTCGCGCAGGGTTTGCTTGAGGTAGGCTATGTCAGCGCGGATATCTTCGATCTGAAGCAGAAGTGGCCCGGAAGAAGCATAGCCTACCCTCATGAGATTGATGAGGTTCACGCTCAATAGACGACGTTGCTCGCGCAATCGCTCAGAAAAATTTTTCTGGTCGTCTTCAGACATAAGAGTACAATGCTATTGCGCGGCTCCTACTGAACAAACGCTGGCGCGCAGGCAATTCGCGCAGCGCGCCGCCCCACTCAGGATGCGCTCCACAGCTTTCTTGTTATCGCGCCTGAGCGTCGTGCTGCAATGGCCCTTGCACAATTTCAGCACTAGACTTCCACGAAGTACGATTTGCACGCCGCCGCCAGCAGCTCGCGCGACATGGTTGGCTGGGTGCGGGTGAAGCGCGCAATGTCGATCAGCTGGTCGATCAGGTCGCGCGGGTGGCAGGCGCGCAGCTCCATGCTGCGCTTGCCATACTCCTGCTCGAGCAGGTAGCGCAGCCCTTCGTCGCTGTATGGCACACTTTTGGCGTTGCAGATGCGGCGCAGGATCTCGCGAAACTCGGGCGGCGAAGGGTTGCCAACCTCGATCTTGTAGCGGATGCGCCGCAGGAAGGCTTCGTCGACGAGCTGCTTGGGCTCGATGTTGGTCGAGAAGATGATCAGCTGGTCGAAGGGCACCTCGATCTTCTTGCCGGTATGCAGGGTCAGGAAGTCCTGGCGCTTTTCCAGCGGCACGATCCAGCGGTTCAGCAGCTCGCGCGGGCGCACCTGCTGGCGGCCAAAGTCGTCGATCAGGAACAGGCCGCCATTGGCCTTCATCTGCAGCGGGGCCTCGTAGTATTTGCTGTACTCGTCGTACACCAGGTCGAGCGAGTCGAGGTTGAGCTCGCCGCCAGCGATCACGATTGGGCGTTTGGAAAGCACCCAGCGCTTGTCGTAGGTATGCTCAAGGCTGGCCGGCACCGGCACGCGGTCGTGGTGGATCGGGTCGAACACGCGAATGATCTGGCCGTCGATGATCACGGCGTGCGGGATCATAATTGTGTCGGACATGAGCTTGGCGACGGCCTCGGCAATGCTGGTTTTGCCATTGCCAGCGTGGCCAAACAGGAAAATCGACTTGCCGGAGTTGATCGCCGGGCCAAGCTGCTGCAAGAGCGCCTCGCCAATGACAAGGTGCGAAAACGCCTGGCGGATCGAGTCTTCGGTGATGATCAGGCCCTGTGTGCTGTGCTGCTGCATCATGGCGATGTAGGCTTCGAGCGTGACGGGCGCGGGGCCGAGGTATTGTGTGCGCTCGCCGATCTCTTTGGCGCGCTCGACGCCGCGCACCGTAGCCTGGTAGCGGTAGGCTTTTTCGCCAATGCCGCCGGTGCCCTTGATCTCGCACATCTGCTCGCGGCGCAGGTAGTTGATCGCCTGGTCGATCACATTGTCGTAGGGCAGGTGCAGCAGGTCGACGATCTGCTGGCCGGTCATTTCGCCAATCAGGTAGAGCGCGCGCACAACCAGGTCGGAGACAAAGGTCATCGAGAGGCCAGTATCGTCGATGCTGCGTGGGCGCGGCGGCAGCTGCTGCTGTTGCTGCTGCTGCGATGGCGGGGCGCTCACGGGCACGGATGTCAGGGGCTGTTGCATGCTTGCCTCCAGTAGGAACCCTTAGCGGGCGGCACGGTCGCGGCTGCGCCCGTTTCTGATGCACATAAAATTGGATAATGCGCGGGCAGTATAGCATAGTGTCCACGGCTAGGGCAATGGCTTCGCGCCGAGATTGCAGCATTGTAAAATTTGCAGCGGAGAACCGAGAACCGAGAACCACAGAACCACAGAACCACAGAACCACAGAACCGCAGGACCGCAGGACCACAGAACCGCAGAACCACAGAACCACAGAACCGCAGAACCATAGAACCGCAGGACCATAGAACCGATAACGGCTAAACTTGCAACTCGCAAACCTTTGCGCTCTTTGCGCTCTTTGCGGTTGTTTCAGTCGTCTGTCGTCCTCCGTCCGCCCCTCGGTTGCCGCTCGGTAACCGTCGGCGCAGGTTTGTTCCCCAAAACGGGCAGAAGCGCGGGCCGGGCGGGGCATAGGGCACGGCGCTGCGCATCAGGACGCGCTTCTTTTTTCATGAACACATGCGCGGCGCTGGCTGCACGGGCGCGGCGGGCGATAGGTGCCAAGAACAAGTGCTATAATAGCCGGGCCGACCCGAACTCATGCCAAGAATCCGCCTTGTTGCTGAAAGGAAATGGAGGCATGACCCCAAGCTATGCAAACCATAGACACTGATGTTTTGGTGATTGGCGGCGGCGCCACTGGCGTGGGCGTGCTGCGCGACCTGGCGCTGCGCGGCGTGCGCGCGGTGCTGGTGGAAAAGGGCGACCTGACGCACGGCACCAGCGGGCGCTACCACGGCCTGCTGCACAGCGGCGGGCGCTATGTGGTGAAAGACCCGCAATCGGCCACCGAGTGCGCGCACGAAAACGAAGTGCTGCGCCGGATCATGCCGCACTGCCTGGAAGACACGGGCGGCCTGTTTGTGGTGACGCCCGCCGACGACGAAAGCTACGCCGAGCGTTTTGTGGCGGGCTGCCACGCCACCGGCGTGCCGGTGAACGAGATCCCGGTGCGCGAGGCGCTGCGCCGCGAGCCGCTGCTCAACCCGCGCATCAGCCGCGCCTTCGAAGTGCGCGACGGCTCGGCCGACTCGTTTCTGGCCGCGCATGTCAATGCCGAAGATGCCATGCGCCACGGCGCGCAGGTGCGCACCTACCATGTGGTCAAGGCGCTGGTGCGCGAAGGCGACCGCGTGACTGGCGCGGTATGCGAGAACATGCGCACCGGCGAAGACGTGCATATTCACACCAGCTATATTATCAACGCGGCCGGCGCGTGGGCCGGCAAAATTGCCGAACTGGCCGGGCTGAAAGTGACGGTGGTGCCGGGCAAAGGCACCATGGTCGCCATGAACCATCGCGTGCTGAACACGGTGGTGAACCGCTGCAAGCCGCCCGCCGACGGCGACATCATCGTGCCCATCCGCACAGTGGCCGTGATCGGCACCACCGACGTACACGTGCCCGACCCGGATGTGTTTGGCATCGAGGCCTGGGAAGTCGAGCGCATGCTGAACGAGGGCGAGCAGCTCGTTCCCGGCATCAGCCGCGCGCGGGTGCTGCGGGCCTGGGCGGGAGTGCGACCGCTCTACAAAGACCAGGACGTGACCGACGACCGCGACATTTCGCGCACGTATAAGCTGCTCGACCATGCGGCCCGCGATGGCGTGGAAGGCATGCTGAGCATTGTGGGCGGGAAGTGGACGACCTACCGCATGATGGCGCAGGAAGCGGTGGACGCGGTGGCGAAAAAGCTGGGCGTCAGCGCCGAGTGCCGCACGCACCTGGAGCCGCTGCCGAACCTGGGCGACTGGGGGCGCGGCCAGCCGGTGCTTTCCGGCCAGGCGGTGCCGCCCGCTGCCGGTGGCGAAGGCCCGCCGCCGCACTACTTCTGGATGGGCGAACCGCTGGCGCATGTGGAATCCGCCGACAGCTATGGCGACCTGATCTGCGAGTGCGAGCTGGTCACGCGCGACCGCGTGCTGCAGGCGATCACAACCGGGCGGGCCTCGAACATCGACGACATTCGCCGCGACACGCGCCTGGGCATGGGGCCGTGCCAGGGCGGTTTCTGCACCTACCGCGCCGTGGCGCTGTGGAACGAAACCCGCCCGGCCGGCGCGCTTGTGCCGCCCAAAGAGCCAGTGCGCGAGCCGCCGCCGCCCGGCCAGCCCGAAACGCCGCCGCCCGCGAACGACCCGCCACCGAGCGCGCCGCCCGCGAACGACCCGCCGCCAAATACGCCGCCAATTGGCGACCCGCCGCCCGAATCGGGCAGCCACAGCGTTGCGCTGCTGCGCCACTTCCTGCAAGAGCGCTGGAAGGGCCTGACGGCAATTGCCTGGGGCGACCAGCTGCGGCAGGCGCGGCTCGACGAGATCATCTATCTCGATACGCTGGGCATCGACCTGCTGCCCACGCCCGCGCCCGCCGAGCAAAACGCGCCCGACATGGTCACGGCGCACCCGGCCATCGCGACGGAGTATCACGCCGCCTAGCGTGAACGGGTGAAAAGGTGAGCGAGTGAAAGGCTACGATGGCACTTCACTCGCGCCCCTTCACCCCTTCACCCTTGCAGGAACTATATGCGAGACACTGTTGTTATTGGCGCGGGGCTGGCCGGCCTGATGGGCGCGCTCGCGCTGGCCGATGCCGGTTTGCGCCCGCTGCTGCTGGCCAAGGGCCAGGGCGCCACACACTGGACTTCTGGCACCATTGACGTATGGGGCGCGGCAGATGGCAGCCTGCGCGACGCGATTGCCGGGCTGGCGGCCAGCAAGCCGCAGCACCCCTACGCCCGCGCTGGCGTGGAAGGCCTGGAAGCGGCGATCGACCGCTTCCGCGCACTGGCCGAAGCCGCGCGCTACCCGTATGTCGGCAGCTTCGAGCGCAATGTGCTGCTGCCCACCGCGCTGGGCGCGCTGCGCCCGGCCGCCTTTTTCCCCGCCACCATGGCCGCCGGCGACATGCGCCTGCCCGGCCCGGTGCTGCTGGCTGGCTTCCACGAGCTGCGCGATTTCTTCCCGCCGCTGGCGGCCAGCAACCTTGTGGCGCAGGGCGTGAGCGCGCGCGGCATCTACCTGCGCCTGCCGCCGATCACGCGCAAGCTCGATTTCAACACCCGCACCTTCGCGCAGTTGTTCGACGACCCGGCTTTCCGCGAAGATGTTGGGCGGCAGCTGCGCCAGGCCCGTGGCGACGCCACCCGCATTGGTCTGCCGGCGGTGCTGGGTCTGAAAGACCCACTCGGCGTGGTGGCACACCTGCAGCAGCTTAGCGGCGCACAAATCTTCGAAATCCCGACGCTGCCGCCCTCGATGCCCGGCCTGCGCCTGTTTACGATCTTCCGCGAGGCACTGGTGCGGGCGGGCGCGCGCGTGCAGATTGGCGCGGAGGTGCTGCGCGGCGAGGGTGCCGACGGCACGCTGAACGCAGTCTACTCGGCTGCCGCCGCGCGCGAGCAGGCGCACCGGGGGAGCCGCTGGCTGCTTGCCACGGGCGGGATTGCGGGCGGCGGCGTGCGCACCGACCATACCGGGGCGGTGTGGGAAACTGCGCTGGGCCTGCCACTGCGCGCCCCGGCCGGGCGTGGCGAGTGGTTTGCGCCGCGCTTCCTCAACGAAGACGGCCACCCGATCTATGGCGCAGGCATCGCCACCGACGCGCAGATGCGCCCGCTGGGCGATGATGGCGCGCCCGTGTATTCGAACCTGGCCGTGGCAGGCGCGGCGCTGGCCGGCAGCGACCCCATCCGCGAGCGCTGCTACAGCGGCATGGCATTGGCGACGGGCTGGCGTGCTGCGCAAACTTTGAATTCTTAACCAAGGCTTACGCACGCCACCTTTTGAGCCTTCGGCAGAGCCGTACTTACGTTTTTCTTTGTGTATGGTTTTCCCGCGCCACGCACGGAAAAACCATGCACAAAAATAAAATTACCTTGCTGCCGCAGGCAACATGCAGTTTTTTGAACGTTGATTGTGAATATCCATATATCGGTTGAGTTTTGAGTTCTTGGAAACTCAAAATTCAACATTCAACACTTAAAACTATGATACAAGACCATATCGAGCTGTCGCTCGAAAACTCGCTTGATCACTGTATCAAGTGCAATATCTGCACGGCGGCCTGCCCGGTCAGCGCGGTGACCGACCTGTTCCCCGGCCCGAAGTATGTCGGCCCGCAGGCGCAGCGCTTCCGCAAGCCCGGCCAGCCCTCGCCCGACGATTCGGTCGATTACTGCTCGGGCTGCCGCGTCTGCAACGAAGTGTGCCCCACCGGCGTGAAGATCATGGAGCTGAACACGCGCGCCAAGGCTGCGATTGTTGAAGAAAAAGGCGTGCCGCTGCGCACATGGCTGCTGGGCTACCAGTACGTGTTCGGCAAGCTGGCGTGCGGCCCGCTGGCCCCGCTGGCGAACTTCGGCGCGCGCAACCCAATTCTGCGGCTGCTGGCCGAGCGTACGGTGAAAATTGCGCGCAAGGCACCGCTGCCAACCTTCAGCACCTACAGCTTCCGCCGCTGGTTTAAGCGCCGCGCCGAGCTGCAAAAAGTGCGCGCCGGCGTGATCGAACAGGCGCCGCCCGGCCAGCGCAAGCAGGTGGTCTACTTCCACGGCTGCTCGACCAACTACTACGAGCCGCGCGTGGGTCAGGCCGCCGTCGAGGTGCTTGAGCGCAACGGCTTCGAGGTGATTCTGGCGAAGCAGGGCTGCTGCGGGCTGCCGCTGCTTTCGAACGGCGCGTTCAAGCCGGCGCGCAGCCACCACGAATATAACGTCGAGCAGCTGCTGCCCTATGCGCAGAAGGGCATCCCAATCGTCGGCACCAGCACGAGCTGCACGCTCACCATCAAGGAAGAAGCGCCTGAGCTGCTGGGCATGCACGAAACTGCGGTGCGCCTGGTGTCCGAAAACACCTACGACATTTTCGAGTTCTTGCGCCTGCTCTACGAGCGCGGCGAGCTGAACACCGATTTCAAGCCGCTCGACCGCACGCTGCCCTACCACGCGCCATGCCAGCTGCGCGCGCACAACCTGGGCCGCCCCGCGCTCGATATTCTTGAGCTGGTACCAGGGCTGGAGCTGAACGAGAGCACGGCAGCCTGCTGCGGTTTGGCCGGCAGCTATGGCTACAAGGCCGAGAAGTACGACATTGCGATGGATGTGGGCGCGGGCCTGTTCGAGTTTGTGCGCGCGAGCGGCAGCGACACCGCGGTGTGCGACTCGGAGATTTGCCGCTGGCAGATCGCGCACGGCACCGGCAAGGAGCTGCGCCACCCGATTGAGATTTTGCGCGAGGCATACGGGTGACAAGGTGAAGGGGTGAAAGGGTGATATTACTCACCCTTTCACCCCTTCACCTTGTCAATACTAGGTTATGGCTAGAGGTTCGGCGTAGCCTAGCTGGCTGGCTTGTCGCCCTGGCCCTCGCCAACCCACTGCTTCGAATCATACTCGCCCGTATCGGTGCGCGGGCCGTCGCCCTGGCCTTCGCCAACCACTTCGCCGCTAGTCCAGGTGTCGCCCGGCGTCTTGCCCGGCCCCTGGCCCTCGCCCACCCACTGATCGGCGTCATACGTGCCGGTGTCGGTGCGCGGGCCGCTGCCCTGGCCTTCGCCAACCACTTCACCGCTGGTCCACTGGCCATCGGGCGTGTTGTAGTAGCCATAGCGGCGCGGCGTGCTGGCCGCAGCGCCCATAGTGGCGGCCTGCTCCACGCGCTTGCCCGCCGAATCGTACATGGCAATGCGGGGCGGCGCGCCAACCGTCGCGGCAGCGCCAGCCTCGTGGATGTCGTCGCGCACGCTGCTCGCGCCATCTTCCGACAGCAGGCGATGCACCTCTGCCGTATCTTCGTCCTGCGCGCGCACAGCCACGAGCGTTTTGCCGCCCTTCACTTCTTCTTCGTAGCCGCGCGCATCTTCCTGCGGGATGCCACTGAAGTCGATCAGCGCCGCCGAAACGCCACCAACCACCGCGCCCGTTACGGCGCCGGTGAGCGCGGCAAACAGCGCGCCGCCGGCCACAAATGGCCCAATCCCAGGAATGAGCAGCGCGCCGAGGCCGACCAGGCCGCCCCAGACTGCGCCAACCGCCGCGCCCTCGCCCGCCGACACATCTTCACTGCTTGCGCCTGTCGCCTCGGCGTTGCGCGAAATGATCGAGATATCGTCGAGCATCAGCGGGCCGTCGCGCAGGCGTTCCATTGCGCGCCGCGCCGCCATCGGGTCATCAAAAACGCCAATCACTGTATTCATCTCACACTCCTTTGCTGTGAACCAGATATCATTCGGTCTACCGTTGCTATAGCAATCGGCGTGCCAGTTCACGCGAATTGACAAAGCGCGGCCACGAACCTAGAATGCCCGCGTTTCAGCGGTGAAGCGAAAACCGCACAGCATTCGCATCCGTACTATTTGCAATACGCACTTCAGTGAGAGGAATTAGCATGGCCGAGGAACGCGCATTTGATTTTGCTGGCCCGAAAACGCTGATCGGGCCGCAGCTGCATGTAGGCGACAAAGCCCCAAGCTTCACGCTCGCCAGCCCGCGCAACGAGCCAATCAGCAGCGAACGTTTTGCTGGCAAGCCGCTGGTGATCAGCGTCGTCCCCTCAATCGACACGCGCGTCTGCTCGCGCCAGACCCGCCGCTTCAATGAAGAGGCTGCGCGCCTGGGCGAGAGCGTGAGCATCGTGACGGTGAGCGCCGATCTGCCCTTCGCACTGGGGCGCTGGTGCGGGGCCGAAGGGATCGACAAGGTCGTGATGGGCTCGGATCACATGGACATGAGCTTTGGCGACGCCTATGGCACGCATGTCAAAGAGCTGCGCATCGACTGTCGCGCGGTGTTTGTGGTCGCGGCCGACGGCACGCTGCGCCATGTCGAGTATGTGCCGGTCGCCGGGAGCGAACCCGATTACGACGCCGCGCTGGCGGCGCTCAAAGCGCTGCTGTAATTTTTTGTTTCGGTTGAATGGGCTGGTTTCTTGCGGGAAGCCAGCATTTTCATTTTGGGGAACACAATGCCAAACCAGCCCGATTTCACGCCCGCGCTGTGGCCGCTCACCGCCGAACTGCGGCCCGACGGCCATCTCGCCATCGGCGGCTGCGATCTGCCCGCGCTCGCGCAGGAGTTCGGCACGCCGCTCTACGTGCTTGACGAAGCGACCTTCCGCGCACAGTGCCGCGCTTACCGCGCCGCGCTCGCGCGCCATTACCCCGGCGAGCATCAGGTGCACTACGCCGGCAAGGCGCTGCTGAACACGGGCGTGGCACAGCTGGCGCACAGCGAGGGGCTAGGGCTGGATGTGGTGTCGGGCGGCGAGCTATTTGTGGCACTGCGCGCAGGAGTGCCGCCCGCGCATATTCACCTGCATGGCAACGCCAAGCCGCGTGCCGAGCTTCAAGCGGCGCTGGCTGCGGGCATTGGGAAAATAATGCTCGACTCGCTCGACGAGCTTGATCTGCTCGCGAGTCTCACCGCCGGGCGTTCGACTCCGCAGGCGGTCATGCTGCGGCTCACGCCCGACATCGCCGCCGACACGCATGCGCACATCGAAACTGGCCGCGCCACCTCGAAGTTCGGCTTCCCGCTGGAAGCGCTCGACGAAGCCGCCACGCGCCTGCTGGCCGCGCCGGGTCTGCGATTGGTTGGGCTGCACACGCACATCGGCTCGCAGATCTTCGAGCGCGCGCCGTTCGAGCAGGCGCTGGGCGTGCTGCTCGATTGCGCGGCGCAATTGCACGCGCGCGGCCTCGCAATCAGCGAGATCAGCCCGGGCGGCGGCTTGGGCGTGCCCTACACTGCCGCGCAAACCGCGCCCGACCTCGACGCCTACGTGGCGGCGATCAGCGATGCGCTGGTGCGCGGCTGCGCGGCGCGTGGCCTGCCGCTGCCACGCCTGATCCTCGAACCAGGCCGCTCGATTGTTGCGCGCGCGGGCGTGGCGCTCTACACCGTCGTCGCCACCAAGGCCGCGCCGGGCCTGCCGCGCTTTCTGCACCTCGACGGCGGCATGGCCGACAATATTCGGCCCACGCTGTATGGCGCGCGCTACACTGCGCTGCTGGCCAACCGCGCCAATGAGCCATCCAGCGAGCGCGTGCATGTTGCCGGGCGCTACTGCGAGTCCGGCGACATTCTGCTGCGCGATGTTGACCTGCCCGCCGCCGGCCCAGGCGATTTGCTGGCCCTGGCCGTGGCCGGCGCATACACGCTCAGCATGGCCAGCAACTACAACCTTGTGCCGCGCCCCGCGCTGCTGCTGCTGGCGAACGGCCACGCGCGCGTGCTCCAGCGCCGCGAAACCTACGACGATCTGGTGGCGCGGGATGCGTTCCTCTAGCGCAGAGCTGACTCCTGACTCCTGACTTCTGACTTCTGACTCCTGGCTCTCCCCCAACGACAGGGGCGCGGCGGGTTCGACCCACCGCGCCCCTGTCGGCACGCAGAGATTTTACATATTGGCGCTATGGCGTCCCCACAGCGAGCTGGCGCACATCCACAACCTCGGCCTGAGGGAATGGCGCGTTGTGATGGTGCAGCACCAGCAGCCTGGCCCCGCCGCGCGCCGTCAGCACATCGCCGCGCACCAGCCCTGTAATCGCCCCACCCTGCACATCCAGGAAGATCGGGCGTGCCGCCACTGGCGTGCTAAAGATGAAGTTGCTGGTGTTGATCGGCGCAATCGCCGGGTTCTGAATGTCGTAGTACAGCACGCCACTGCGCCCACCGCACACCGCCGCTGGCGCGCTCGATGCGTCGGGCACGCGGTCGACGACCTGCCTGAAGCCATTCAGCGCGCGCGCCCGCGTCTCGACATGGTAGCAGAAGCGCGTTGGCGTTACCTTCGGGCTATTTGGGTCGGCCGGGTTGCTCGGCAGCGCCAGATCCGACGCCTTGACGCGCTGGAACATCACCGAGCTGTTGAACGGCGCCAGGTCGATGCTCGACTGGATGGGCGGCGTGTAGGTGCCCCAGAAAATGAACTGATTGGTTGGAATGGGCGTGCCGCTGGCCGAGAGCGGGTACAGCACGTTAATGAAAACGTCGTTCGGCGTCCCGCCCGCTAGCTCGCCCTGGTTCGCATTCACCAGCAAGAAGTCGTCGCGCCCATCGCGGTTCGCATCGATCCAGACCTGGTACTCAACCTCGTTCGGCGTTGCCCAGGGCGCGTAGCTTGCCATTCCGAAATACACATAAGTAAACTGATCGAGGTTGCGCGTCACCGAGTAGCTGCTTGTGACGCCAACAAAGCGAACATCGGCGGGGCGCAGTGTTGCGCCAATTGTACTGAGCGCCGGGCTGCCCGCAGTTAGTTCATAGGCGCTGGCCAGCGGCGTATTGGGCGTTGCCGGCCGGTTCGGCACATTCACCAGCCCGGTGTTGCGCGCGCCCGTGTTAGTAATCGGCAGGGCAAAGCTGCGCGCGCCGGGCGGGATGTTCAGCACTGGATTAACACGCGACAATGCCGCAGTGGTTGGCAGCACAGTATACGGTACCGTTGCCAGTATTGCGCTGCCAATGCGAATCGTGCTTCGGCCAATAAAGGTACGCTGCTCAAGATCGCTCAGGTCGCCATCGTCGTCGTCGTGGCGGCCGGTACCTACCAGCAGCGCCTGGCCCGCTATCACATCAAAGGTTTTGCGAGTCAGAGCCTTCTCGGTGGCTGTGTTTGCGCCGGTTTGGAAGAAGGCCACCTCGTGCCTGCCCGGCGAGATCGCAAAGTACGGCGAGGCGGCACCGACGTTCAGGGCAGCCACCTGCAATACCCCGTCGAGGTACACATCCACCGGGCCGATCTTCCAATTCGGCTCTTCGATATTGGCATTGGCGTAGTGTATCAGTGCCTGAGCGGCGGGTGGGGCCGACGTAATCGTATCGTCGATTGGCAGAATGGCAAGCGCGCCCGGCCGCCCAACCATGGCCAGAGTATAGTCGTGCCCATCCTGCAAATTCACCGTGGCGCTGAACAGCGGGGCCGAGTTTGGCGCCGCGCCTTCGCGGCGGATGCGCACAACATGCAGGCCAGCGGTGGTAGTGATATATTCCTGCACCTCGCGCGAGTCGAGCGAATGATCCAGCAATGTATCGTCGAGGTAGAAATCAACGCTTGGGAAGTGCGCGGCGTGGGCTGGGCGCACGCGCGTGCCAGTTACGCCACGGTCGCCAATCACCTGAATATAGCCGCCATGCTCGGCGAGGTAGAAGCGCGGGCGACCGTTCTGGCTCGCGGCGGTTGATGGATCGGGCGAGAAATCAAGCTGGCTTGGGTCGATCGTCAGGCCAACGGTTGTCTGCACCGCGCTATAGGCGGGCAGGTGAATTGGCCCGGCTGGAAGCTGCACCGTCACGCCCGTCTCGGTTGCCACAGCCGTCGCCGCCAGTGTTACGTCCTGATCCGTCGCGCCAGCATTCAGCAGCACCAGCGTGCGAGTTGGCTGAATCGTGTTCGCCACCCACGGCGCGCCATATGAAAGCCCGCCAGCCGTGCCGGGCGCATACGCCATCACGCTGATGGTGCTGAGCGTGCTCATATTCAGCCGGCCGCCGCCCACCAGGGATGGCGGCGCATCAAACGGCGTGGCGCTGTTCATCAGCGCGGCTTTGATCGCTGTCGGAGGCCAGTTAGCGTGCTGCTGAATCAGCGCCGCCGCCGCGCCACCAACCTGCGCTGCCGCATCGGCAGTGCCCGACATCGCCATGGCATTGCTGCCAGTGCCCACCGCCGCCGAAGGAATGTTTATGCTTGCGGCGACAATATCCGGCTTGAGCACACCATTGCCGCGCACCAGGCCCCGCGCGCTGTTCGCGCTCACCTGCGCGCTGTTGTTGGTTGCGCCAACAGCAATAGCCAGGCGCGCACTGGCCGGTGAATTCACGGAGTAAAAGGTATTTTGTGTATCGCCAGCCGCCACAACCACTACCATGCCGCTGCGCACTGCATTGTCAATTGCGAGCGCGTCGGGGTCGTCGGGGCTGCCAAACGGCGTGCCAAGCGAGATCACCAGCACTTCGAGATGATCGGCGGTGTTACCATCGCCATTCGGGTCGAGCGCGTGATCAATCGCTGCGGTGAGCAGGGTAGTCGCGCCGGTGCAGCCAAACACCTTCAGCGCATAGATCGTCGCCTCGGGCGCGACGCCGGGGCTAATGCGCATGGTGCTTGTGTCGGGCGCGGGGGTATAGGGGCCGCGATACGTCGCGCCGCTATTCATCACACCAAAGCCCGCCATCAGGCCCGCCACATGCGTGCCCTGCCCGATGTAGGGGGGCGCGGCCATGCCAGCCGGCACCGTGCGGCACTCCAGCGGGTCGGGGTCGGGCACGGGCATGGCGCGAGCGCCGGTGGCATTTGCGTCATAGGCATCGCCGGCAAAATCGTAGCCGCCAATCACCTTTGCGGTTGGGAAGCTGCCCGGCTCGATGATCGCGGGGTTATTGGCCGCATACGCGGCCGGGGTGCCAGGCCCGCCAAAATCGGCGTGCGTGTAATCGATGCCGCGGTCGATCAGGCCGATCCGCACGCCAGCGCCGGTTGCGCCAGCAATAGCCGCGGCAGCCGCTTCGCCCGGTGTCGTGCCGTTTGCGTTCAGTGTGGCCGGGTACTTCGGGGGGATAACCCGCACACTTGCAACACCCGCTGCACTGGCAATCTGCCCAAGCTTGCTGGCCGGCATGGTAACTACCAGACCATTCGACGCCGCGTGGGTGCGAAACAACACACGCGCCTGCATGGAAGCAAGCTGCTGAGTCAGGGTACTTTGCGTGCCAGCTGGCGGGTTCGGGGCAAGCTGAACCATCGCCGTTACCAGGCCATTTGAAGGAGACACGCTGGTGGGCACGCCTAAACCGCCCGGTTCGGTGTAGACATCGGGCGGAAGCGCCGGCTGGGCAAAAGAAGCAACCGGCAGGAGCGCCATCGCAATGAGTGCGGCGCTCAGGTATGTGAGCAGGGACGTAATTCTTCGTTGACGCATGATTTTTCCTCTGCCCCTACGCCGTGGTAAGGGTGTGCTGCGGGAAACAGACCTAGAGAAGCATCAGTTTTGCTTTGGCCCTTCCAGACTACAATCTTTCGTACGCTCTAGCTCAGTACAACTCAAAAGCAATTATCAGCACAGCTACGCCAGGCAAGCAAAAGCTGGCATCGATTTCAATATTCTATTTCGGTGCGGGCATGGGCTTTAAGTAGCATGTATCATACCATACGCGCGCAAGTAGTACGATGAATTTTTATTTATCTCGATGGCGCGAAAGCCATTGCAGTGATGACCAAAAAAATGCATCGGTAACAAAATATTTATCCTGTGCCACCTCAATTTCAGATTGGCATCATTAATGCCCTTAACCGCCTCTGCTACACTACGCATGTCCTTCGCTGAAATGGAGGTCGACATGCGGATGTTTGCCCCTGTCTGGCGGCATACCTCGATCTTTTTTGTCAGCCAGCTTCTGATCCTGCTGTGCGCCGGGCTGTGCTTCCTGCAGTGGAATTTCACCCAACCGGCCACAGAGCCCACGCCACTGCCGGCGCTTGCACGCGCTTTTTACGCATCGCTCCAGCCCTTCGCCAGCGCCGCGCTGCTGCTGCTGCTTGGCAGCACTGCCTTGTTCGCGGCATACCAGCTGTTAGGCGCGCGCCCAGCAGGCGATAACGACGGCCTCTCGTAGTGTCTGCTTTTCACCCTGCGCCCCGGTAGCATGGTGTTGCCGGGGCGCTGCTGTGCCCGCAGCCGCGCCGCGTTTTGTTGGCTAAGCGGCGGCGTTTTGCGCAAATTCTGCCGCGATCTATGCGATACCATAGGCCCTGGAACGTTTATTTCATGGCAGGTGGAACCACACAGCTATTGGCAAACGTCTTAGCAGCAGCACCGCTTCACACAAGCCGGGGCGCAGCGCATAGCCACAACGCAGGGGAAGTGCATGAACAACGAGCTCGTCAACGGGCAAACGCTCGGCCCATTCGAAATTATTTCCGAGCTGGGGCGCGGCGGCATGGCGGTTGTCTACAAAGCCCGCCAGACCGACCTCCAGCGCATGGTGGCGCTGAAAATACTGCCGCCCGAGCTTTCGCGCGACCAGAGCTACCTCCACCGCTTTCTGCACGAAGCCCGCAGCGCCGCCGCGCTCGAACACCCGCATATCGTGCCGATCTACGCGATTGGCGAGGCGCAGGGCTTTCACTATATTGCCATGAAGTTCATTGCCGGCCGCACGCTCAAGGAGGTCGCGCAGGACGATGGCGCGCTGAGCCTGGCGCAAACGGCGACGCTGCTCGAGCAGGTGGCCGGCGCGCTCGACTACGCCCACAGCAATGGTGTCATTCACCGCGATATCAAGCCCTCGAACATGATGGTCGAGCCAAATGGCTGGGTTTACCTGACCGACTTTGGGCTTGCGCGCGGCGGCGACGCCTCGCAGGGCCTGACCCTGGCAGGCACTGTGATGGGTACGCCCGAATATATGTCGCCCGAGCAGGCGCAGGGGCTTGCCACAATCGGGCCGGCCACCGACATCTACGCGCTGGGCGTGGTGGTGTACGAGCTGCTCACCGGCAAGGTGCCTTTTTCCGCCGACACACCCATGGGCATGCTGGTGGCGCGCCTGCAATACGCGCCGCGCCCGCCACGCGACTATCGCGGCGACCTGCCGCTGGCCGTGGAAGATGTGATCATGCGCGCGCTGGCGCGCCGGCCCGAGGCGCGCTTCCCTTCGGCCACCGCTCTGGTCGATGCGCTGAAGCAGGCTTCTGGCCTGGGCACGCGCGCGCTCACTCCGCAGCAGCGGCCAGCAAGCCCGCCAATGGGCACGCCCGCCGCAAGCCCGCCCGTTGGCGTGCCCAGCGCGCCAACCCTGCCAGCCAGCAACAGCCAGCCGGTTGCGCCAAGTGCCACCCCGCCACCCATGGTGGCAGCCCGCCCGGCCACGCCACTGGCGCAGCCCGCCGCTGGCTTTGGCGGCCTGCCAACCGCGCCAGCAACGCCACTACCCACATCGCCCGCAACGCCCGTGCCCACCGCGCCCGCCACGCCCGAGCGCCGTTCGCGGCGCGGGCTGTGGTTCGCGCTTGGCGCGCTGGCGCTGATTATTGTGCTGGCGCTGGCCTTTGATCTGGTGGCATTGCGCGGGCCCGACCCGGCGATTGCCAAGGGCTTGCAGGATGGGCAGGCCGCGCTGGCGCAGCCGAATGGCCTGGATGCCGCCGCCGCCGCATACGGGCGCGTGCTCGCCGCCGACCCAAAGAACATTCAGGCGCACAATCAGCTTGCGCTGATCGCCATTTTGCGCGACCGCAGCAAGCAGGCCGAAACGGAGGCCCGCGCCGCGCTCGCGCTCGACAGCAATTCCGCGCTGGCGCACGCCCTGCTGGCCGAGGCGCTCAGCAGCCAGAACAAATACCCGGCCGGGCTGGACGAAGCCAACAAAGCAGTTGAGCTGAACGACAAGCTGGCCTTTGCCTATAGCGCGCGCGCCGAGGTGCAGGCCAACATCGGGCTCGAAAACTCCGACACTGCCTTGCTCGACACTGCCGAGCAGGACGCGGAGAAAAGCCTGAGCCTGGCCGCCAGCGACGACCCGCTGAGCAAGGCCATGGCCCAGAGCGCGATTGGCTTTGTAGCCTACCAGCGCTATGCGCTCACCGGCGAAAGCGACACGCTCGAAACGGCGATTGACGCGATGGAACAGGCGATCGGGCTGCAAGGCCAGATGGCCGTGTTCCACAGCAACCTGGGCTATTTCTACGACGCGCAGGGCGAGCACGACAAGGCGCAACAAGCCTTTGAAGACGCGCTCGCCGCCGACGACGCCTACGGCCACACGCACGCTGGCCTGGGCTGGAACCTGTACTACAGCGACGATTATGCCGGCGCGCTGGGCGAGTTCGACAAGGCGATTGCCGCCAACCCCGACGACCTGGATGCCTACTTCGGCAAGAGTGCGGCGCTCCAGCACCAGCCCACCCCCGAATATGCCGCCGCCGCCGCCGTGCTGGCGCAGGCCGCCAGCATCGCGCCCGACGTGCCAAGCGTGCCCACCAAGCAGGGCTGGCTGCTGCGCGCGCAGGGCAACAGCCTTTCGTATGGCAGCGACGAGCAGAAAGCCGCATATGCGCAGGCCGAGCAGAATTTCCGCAAGGCCACGCAGCTCAACGAGAAATATGCCGAGGCGTTTACCGGGCTGGGCTGGATCCTGCAAGACCAGGCCAACCTGAGCGGCGACGCGAAACAATACCAGGAATCGGTCGATGTGCTCAAGCAGTCGCTGGCGCTGCAAGAAACCCAGTCGTCGGCACACAACGCGCTGGGCTGGAGCTACCGCGGCCTGGAGCAGTACGACGATGCCGAGCAGGCATTCCGCCGCGCCACCGAGCTGGATGAGCACTACGCCGACGCCTTCTATGGGCTGGGCCGCACGCTGGAAGACCTGGGCAGGAAAGATGAAGCCCGCGAAGCCTACAAAAGCGCGCTCGACAATGGCAATGTCGACGCGCAGGGCGCGCTCGACGCGCTGAAATAAGCCGCTAAACGCGACGCACAAGGCCGGCCACAATGGCCGGCCTTGTGCGTTGGGAGCGCAAAAGAATGGTACAATCGCCGCATTCGTTTTGCTGGAAAGGACCGCCGTGCCACGCCGCAGCACACCCCTCCCCGCCACGCCGGTATACGATCCCCGCGTGCAGGAAATCGCGCTGCCCAGCGCGGCACTGGGCCTCACCCGGCGCGTGTATGTTTACGTGCCGCCCGATCTGGCTGCTGGCGAGCGAGTGCCGGCGGTGTTTTTTCTGCGCGGGCACGAGCGCGAATGGCTGAACACCAAAGAAGATCAGTCGCGCGGCGGCACAAACATCATTGATGTCTACCTGCGCCTGCGCGCCGCCGGCCAGATCGGCCCGCTGGTGCTGGTGTTTCCCGGCCTGGCCAGCGACGACAACACCGTGCCGAGCGTGCTGCTGAACATGGCCGCGCCCGAACTGGCGAATGGCGCGCCCGGCATTGGCAGCGGGCGCTTTGCCGATTTCTTCTTTGAGGAACTGCTGCCCTTCATCGACGCGGAGTTCCCGACACAGGGCGGGCGGGCGCGTGGCCTGCTGGGCTTTTCGCTTGGCGGGGCTATGGCGATTTCCGCCGCAGCGCGCCGCCCCGAGCTATTTGCGGCGGCTGGCGCCTACGACGGCACCTTTCTCTACGCCGTTGATCGCGGGCGGCGCGTGCGTGCCACCGACAGCGTGATCCGCAACCCCATGTTCGACGCGGCTTTTGGCGTGCCGCGCAACACCCGCCTGATTGCGCATGGCAGCCCGGCGAACCTCATTCTGCGCGGCGACGCAAGTGCGCTGGCCGGCGTGACCTGGCTGATTGGCTATGGCCCCGAGTGCAACGAGCCCTGGCAGGCCAACTACTATCGCGGCGAGCATCTGGTGGCGTGCCTGGCCGCGCGCGGCATCGCCAATGCCCTGCCACACACGCAATTCGCCGATGGCGACCACACCTGGCGCACCGCCGACGCCTTTGCCGCGCTGGCCCTCCCGCTGATCAGTCGCGCCTTGCGGGTAGCAACGGAACAAAAAATTACCACAGAGACACAGAGACACGGAGATTCGAATTAAAATCTCCGTGTCTCTGTGTCTCTGCGGTGAAAATTTTACTCGCCGAACGGCAGCTCAAGCACCGTGCCGCGCGCGTCGCTGCCCGCAATCCCGACGACCGTGCCCGGCTCGGCGTGCGCGCTGCGCACATACGCCAGCGCAATCGGCCCGAAGCGCGGCGAAACCACCACGCTGGTCAGGTCGCCCGCTTCCTTGCCGCCCACATCGAGCTTGGCGGGCGCGGCGGCCGGCGCGCTCAGGCGCAGCCCCATGAGGCGTTTTGCCAGGCGGCCGCGGCTGTCCATGCGCGCAATAATTTCCTGCCCAACATAGCAGCCCTTGGTGAAGCTCACGGCGTCTTGCAGCCCGGTTTCGAGCGGAATATACTCGGTGCTCAGCTCGTTGCCGGTCGCCGGCAAACCTGCCTCGACGCGCAGCACATCCAGCGTCGCCGGGTCGAGCATGGCCGCGCCAGCCGCTTCTAGCGCGGCGCGCACGTCGTCCACCTGCGCGGTCGGGATGTACAACGTGAAGCTCGGCCCACCAATCGGCTGGCGCGCGGCCACGATCACGGGTGCGCCGGCAAGGGTGAGCGTGCGCTGGTGAAAGGGCGGCAGCGCGCTCAGATCCGTGCCGCCGAGCTGTTCTAACAGCGCAACCGCCTGCGGGCCATACAGCGCAAGCTGGCCGTAGGCGCGCCCGGCCGCCTCCAGCGTCACCTGATCCTGAAAGAAAATATTCTTCTTCAGATGCGCCCACACCGCGCCGCCCTGCCCGGGGCCAGTTGCCACCAGCAGCACATCATCGAGCGCATGAATCGTCAGCAGGTCGATGATCCGACCGATCGGCGTGGTCAGCGCGGTGCGCGCGCCTTGCCCGGGCCGCAGCCGCTGAATGTCGTTGGTGGAAAGGCGGTGCAGCAGAGCGGCGCGGTCGCGCCCGCGCATCAGAATGCGCCCGGCGCTATGTTCTTCGGCCAGCGCGGCGCCGTGGAGCGCGGCGTCGTAGGCCGTGCTGGTGGAAAGTATCTGGGTCATGCTTGTTCTTCCTGCAGGTGCGGCCCTGCGCCGCGCCCGGCATGATACCACGCCGCCGTTGGCGGCGCAACGCGGCGCGTGGCCGGAATTCTGCTAGGATAGTGGAGCTTCTACTATTTCTTATGTACGGTGTGGTCGCGCATAGCGCGACCACACCGTACATAAACGTCGGAATTTACCTTGCTGCCGCAGGCAAAAGGAAAGCGAGAAACAATGACCGAAATTCATACGCCCGATTGGGTCAAACACGCTGTGTTCTACCAGATTTTCCCCGACCGCTTTGCAAAAAGCGATGCTGTCAGCAAGCCGCGCAATCTGGAAGCGTGGGATGCGCCGCCAACGATTGAGGGCTACAAGGGTGGCGATTTGCTTGGCGTCGTCGAACATCTCGACTATATTCAGGATCTGGGCGTCAGCGCGATCTATTTCACGCCGATCTTCCAGAGCGCCTCGAATCACCGCTACCACACCCACGACTACTACCAGGTTGATCCGCTGCTGGGCGGCAACAAAGCCTTTACGACCTTGCTCGACGAATGCCACCGGCGCGGCCTGAAGGTCGTGCTCGACGGCGTGTTCAACCACGCCAGCCGCGGCTTCTTTCAGTTCAACGATATTCTGGAAAACGGCCCGCACTCGCCCTGGATCGACTGGTTCACCGTCGAAGACTGGCCGCTTAGCCCCTACGACGGCAGCAAGCCGGCGAATTACCTGGGCTGGGTTGGCAACCGCGCGCTGCCCAAGCTCAACACCGACAACCCCGAGGTGCGCGAGTTCATTATGCAGGTGGCGGAATTCTGGATCCGCCAGGGCATCGATGGCTGGCGGCTCGATGTGCCATTCGAAATTCGCACCGAGGGCTTCTGGGCCGAGTTCCGCCAGCGCGTCAAGGCGATCAACCCCGAGGCGTATATCGTTGGCGAGATCTGGTACGACAGCCGGCCGTGGCTGCAGGGCGACCAGTTCGACGCGGTGATGAATTATCTGTTCACCGAGTCGGCGATGGCTTTTGCGGGCGGGCCGCGCGTGCTGGCCGATCAGGTCGTTGGGCGCTCGTACCACCCGATTCCCGCGCTCACCGGCACGCAGTACGCCGACAAGATCGACTGGCTGCTGGCCCTGTACCCGTGGGAAATTCAGCTCACGCAGCTCAATCTGCTCGACAGCCACGACACCGCGCGCATGATCAGTATTGTGGGCGGCGACACGGCCAGCGTGCGCCTGGCGACGCTCTTGCAGATGACCTACCCGGGCGCGCCGAGCATCTACTATGGCGACGAAATTGGCCTGCCCGGCACAAACTTCGACCCCGACACGCGGCGCGGCATGCCCTGGGAGCACCGCGACACCTGGGACATGGAGCTGTTAGCCTACCACAAGCAGCTGATTGCACTGCGCAATGCCCACCCCGCTCTGCGTACGGGCGCGTACCACCGGCTGTATGCCGACGACGCGAGCTATGCCTTCGCCCGCACCGACGATGGCGAGGCGCTGCTGGTAGCCGCCAACACCGGCGAGGAAGCGCGCGAGATCATGGTGCAAACGGGCGAGCACTTCCCCGAAGGTGCCGAGCTGGCGGCGCTCTACGGCACAGCCGGCGCGCGTGTTGAGGATGGCAAAGTTCGCATCACCGTGCCCGCGCGCGATGGGGTTGTGCTGCACGTGGCGCGGTAGGATACGTTAATCCACAGATTACACAGATTACGCAGATAGGCCAGAAGACGAAAGACGAAGGACGAAAGGCGCGTGCTTCGTCCTTCGTCTTTTGTAGCAGCGAGGCAGACGCCACCCTTCGATACGCGCTACGCGCTACTCAGGATGCCGTAGGTGATGAGGCTCTGCAACCTTTATCCCGCTTGCACTCCGCATTCTTTGCGTCTTTGCGGTGAATAATGCGGTCGTCGTTCATCCCAATCGTCAATCGTCAATCCCTAAATCTCCGCGCCCTCTGTGCCTCTGTGGTAATCTCTTCTCGGCCATTGGTCGTCGGCGCGATACTGCCCCGAACCCGACGCAATCACGCGCATCGGGCGGGCGCTGGCTGGCGTTATTGTATGTGAAACACGAATCGTCTTGCAGGAGCCAGCCATGCACGCCCGCCCCACCCCGCGCCGCCGCCCTTCCTTGCTTGCCCGCTGCCTCGCGCTCGCGCTGCTGGCGCTAAGTTTGGCCGGATGCCTGGCCGACGCGCCACCATCTGTTCCGCCAACTGCCACACCCAAACGACCAACCGCCACGCCCAAACGCCCCACCCCAACGCCAAAAACGACACCCCAGGCAGCCGCGCAGGCCGAATGGACCATTCTGGTCTACCTCGACGGCGACAACGACCTCGAGCCCGAGGCGCTGACCGACTACGCCGAAATGGCGACGGTCGGGTCGAGCGCGGCGATGAATATCATCGTTCAGTTCGACCGGATTGGTTCGGATGAAGACTGGGACGACGCCTCAAGCGGCGACTGGCGCGGCACCAAGCGCTTTCGCGTCGAGCGCAACAAGAAGCCCGCCAAAGGCAACCAGCTTGCCGACCTGGGCGAACAAAACATGGGCAGCCCGCGCACGCTGACCGATTTCATCACCTGGGGCATCACAAGCTACCCGGCGCGCCACTACGCGCTGATCTTCTGGGACCACGGCGCGTCGTGGCCGGGCGTTGCCAGCGACGACACCAGCGATGGCGATATGCTGACACTGCCCGAGCTGGCGAAGGCGCTGGGCGACGCGCGCAAGCGCACGGGCGTGCAGAAACTCGATCTGATCGGCTTTGACGCCTGCCTGATGAGCCAGATCGACGTGTTTCAGGCGGTTGCGCCTTTCGGCCAGATCGCCATTGGCAGCGCCGACCTCGAGCCGGGCGAGGGCTGGGCCTGGAACGCGTGGCTGCGCGACCTGGCCGCCAAGCCGCCGCAGGACGCCGCCGCACTCGCGCCAAGCATCATCAAGAGCTTTGCGGCCTTCTACAAAAAGGAAAAAGACCCCTCGGTGACACTGGCGGCCTTTGATCTTGCCAAAATCGGCCAGCTCTCGGGGCAGCTCGACACACTGGCGAACGCGCTGATCGCAGCTATGCCCAAATCGTACAAAGCGATTGGCAAGGCCCGCGCGCACGCCGCCGAGTACGCGTCCGGCGACGCCGATATCAGCGCGATCGACCTGGGCTACCTGGCCGATTCGCTGGCCGCCGCCAAACTCGGCCCACAGGTAACGGACGCCGCCCGCACGCTCAGCGCAACGATCCAGGGGGCGCGCATTGCCGGTGGATTTGGCGCGGATCACCCGAAATCGAGTGGGATGTCGGTGTACTTCCCGTGGAAGAAGAAAGACTACGACAGCAGCTACCTCGACGGCTCGCCGCTAACGGCTGCTACGCGATGGGATGAGTTTCTGCAGGCCTTCTACAAGGGCGGCAAAGGCAGCAGCACCCGCGCCACGCTCGCGCCGCCACAGCTCAGCCAGCCCGAGGCCGCGCCCGACGCGCCGGTCACGCTTTCCTCCGCCATCAGTGGCGACGACACCGCCGACGTGTACTACTTCGTGGGCGCGCTCGACCCGAACGACCCCGACACGGTGCAGATTCTGTCGATGGATTACCTCTACCCGCCCGGCGCTGCGCCCAGCGATACCGAGGCAAGCTGGCAGGATGGCGACCCGGTCGAGCTGCGCTGGCCTTCGACTGGCTGGTACCTCAGTAACGGAAAAAGCGTGGTGCTTGCGCCGCTCGCGCCGATCGACTACGGCACGACGACCTACAGCGTGGAAGGCAGCTATGTGAGCGCGAAAACCGGCAAGCGCACGCCCGCCAGCCTGGAGTTTGTGGTGGAAAATGGGCGCGGTGCGCTGCAGCACATCTGGGCCTTCGACAAGGGCAGCGGCGATAACCCGCGCCCGCGTGAGCTGAAGCCGCGCGCTGGCGACCGTTTCGTGCCCGATATCGAAACCTACAATGCGCAAACCGGCGACGACAGCACCGTCGAAGGTGATGCGATAGTCTTTACCAGCGCGCCACTCACCCTGTTCGAAGGCGCGGCCCCCAGCGGCGACTATGTGCTGGGCCTGATGGTGGAAGATGTGGCGGGCGAGATCAGCGACCAGTACGCCGATGTGACGGTCGAGAGCCCGCACGGCACCGCGCTGCCGCCTGCGCCCTGAGCCAGCCGACGAACGACAACAGAAAGAACTACCACAGAGACACAGAGGCACGGAGATGGTGAGGTAGAGCTTCCACAGCAGCTAAACTCAACACTCAAAATTCCTATGGCGAAGGACGAACGACCAACACGCACTTGGTCATTCGTCCTTCGTCTTTCGTCCCGATTAATGTATCTTCGCGCTCTTTGCGTTCTTTGCGGTAGAAGTTCCTAGCCTTGCGCGGCGCGGATCAGTTCGGCAATGCCGAAGGTGCCGCCACGCACGAACTCGTCGCGCGGCCGCCAGCCCGGCTCCTGCCGCAGGTACGAGTGCGAATCGCCCCACAGCAGCCCCACAAAAACCTCGGCCACAATGCGCGCCCCCACTGGCCCCAGCCGGATCGGCGTGTTGTCGTCCTCAAAAGCTTGCTGCGCCTCGGCCAGGATGTAGTACCACAGCGGCGCATTGTTGGCGAAGTTGGGCGAAATGTCGGTCAGGCGAATGTTCGAACGCTTATCTTCCTCGGTCGCCTTGCCCACGCGCAGCCGCACATCCGGCACCACCGGCATGCCCATCGCGCGCGCCACCGCCTGGCCCGACGGCAGGCTCATGCGCAGGCCGCGCCGCAGGTTGCGCTCGCCCAGGCTGGCGGGGCCTTTCGCAACCGAGGGTGGCAGGTTGCCCAGCGGGTTCACCAGCGAGGTGTCGATCTTGTAGGATGGCTGCACGCGCTCGGGGCCAAGCTCGGGCGCGCCGTTGCCCATGTCGAAGAACAGATTCCAATCGACCGCCCACGTGCTGGGGAAGGCGCGAAAACCGCCCAGGCTCAGGAATGGATTGGTGGCGAAGATTTCCTGACGGTTCGGCAGGGTTGTGTTCAGGCGGTAGATCGGGCGCACCATCGAGTGGCCGAAACGATAGGCTGCGACGCTGAATTCCACCGGGATGAACGACTCAACCTGGGGCTTGTAGAACTGCAGGCGCGGCGTAAAGGCCGGCACGCCGCCGCGCTCACCATCCAGCGTCAGCTGGGGCAGCAGGTCGAGCACCACCTGCTCGCCGGCGATGGTCGGCAGGAAGTCGTGCAGCACGACCCACTGGTAGTGGAAGCGCACCTCGCGCTGAATGCGCTCGAACGGCAAGCCCGCCATCATGTCGGCCATGCGGTTGTGGAAGCGCAGCATGGTGGCCTGCAACTGCGACACAATCACATTTTCGTCGTTGCGCGGGTCGCCCAGCAGCGCGCGCGCCGGCTCGCCCTTGTTCGGCGTGTTGCGCGGCACATCACGCGTGTCCGGGTCGGCCGGGTTGCCGGTGAGCGGGCGGCCCAGCAGCATGTGCACGCCGTCGTCGGCATACAGGTAGGGCTGGTCGTCGGGCCCGCGGCCATACACGCAGTCGAGGTCGAAGCGCGGCGTGCGGAAGTTCGTCAGGCCGTCGGGGTCGTTCTGGCGCTGCAAGCTGCTGTTCGGGTCGAAGGTCAGGTCGTGGTCGATAAACTGGCCCAGGTAGGTGTAGCCCGCGCTGATGCCCAGGTTCTCTTCATTGTCGCGCTCCTCCTCGGGTGTCGGCGCGCCCTCGGCTTTGGCATTCATCTTCTGGGCCAGCAGCACCAGCTCATCTTCGGTGTGAAAGGCAGCCGGCAGCGTGCGGAACATGCGGCCAAAGCGCCCTTCAAACTGCGACGACTGGCGCGACAGGTTTTCGCCGCGCACGCCCGTGCCATGCGCCCGCCGCGGTGCCGAAGCAAAGTGCGAGCCAGCCTGCGCCGGGGTGTCGGTTGGCGTGGTGGTAGGCGTGGTTGGCCCGCCATTCGCGTTGGCGTCGGGGCTGGGGTCGGCGTCGGGCAGGCCGTCGATGATTTCCTCGCGTTCCACAGTGGTCATAGCTCAATCCTTTCGTCTCGCAGCCGCCCTCGCAATCTTTGTTTGCGGCTGCCTTCAATTCGCCGCCCACGCACATCAATCGCACACTCTGCGCGGGCGGAGAGCATCACAACGGCGCAAAAACGCTATATCGTTAGGCGGAATGATGAAACTGCTATTGCGTGCTTCTATTCAACTGAACGGGGAGGGCGGCGGCTTTAGGGCAATTCGCGCCATGCAATCTCTACTAGTTCGCATCGTATAGCCAGCCCTGGGCTATAATGAGCGCATACAGACGCGTAAAGGAGAAGATTTATGCGCGTAGGAATTCTGGGGGCTGGCGCAATGGCGCGCACCCATGCGGCGGCGCTGGCGCGCATCGCCGGGGCCGAGCTGGCCGGCTTTGGCGTGCGCGCGCCCACGGCAGCAGCAATCGCGCTTGGCGAAACATACGGCGTGCCGGTGCTGGCGGCGAACGGGCTGCTGGCGCGGGCCGATATTGATGCCGTGGTGATCGCCACGCCAACCGACAGCCATCTCGATCTGGCGCGCGCGGCTGCGCAGGCGGGCAAGCACATTTTTTGCGAGAAGCCGCTGGCCCGCACCCTGGCCGATGGCGCGGCGCTGATTGAGCTGTGCGAGCGGGCGGGCGTCCAGCTCGCCGTTGGGCAGGTGCTGCGCTATTTCGGGGCCTATTTCGTCGGCCATTTCGTTGCGCAGAGCGGCGAGCTTGGCGTGCTGAAGCGGTTGGAAGCGACTCGCGGCGGTCCCTTCCCCACCGTGGCGAGCGGCTGGTACGCCGACATGGCGCGCAGTGGTGGGGTCGCGCTCGACCTGATGATCCACGATTTCGACTGGGCGCGCTGGCTGTTTGGGCCAATTGCGGAAATCAGCGCGCACAGCCCGGTGCCGCATCGCGTGGTAGCCGAAGTGCGCTTTACGAGCGGCGCGGACGGCCAGATCACTGGCAGCTGGGCCGAGACCACGCCCTTCCACACAACATTCGTGCTGCATGGCAGCGACGGCACGATCACGCACGATAGCTGGCAGGACGCGCCGCCGCCCGAGGCCACTGCCGGCGTGGCGGTGCCGGCCAGCGCGGGCGACGACGACCCCTACACGCTGCAAATGCGCGATGCGATCGGCTGGTTTGCGGGCGGGCCGGCACCACGCGCCAGCGCCAGCGACGCCTTTGAGGCGCTGCGCGCCAGCCTGGCCGCGCTGGAGAGTTTGCGGGTGGGGCGGGCAGTAGAACTTCTTTGAAACCCCACGCCCGCGTCATTCAGCATAGCCGCGTGTGCAACGGTTCGTGCAGGTGACCTCCACGTCGCCACGTAAGTCCGCCTGACTTCTGAATCCTGACTACTGGATACTCATGTTCAACGACCCAATCAAACTCTTTCGCCTGATCCCGCTGATCTTTGTGCTGGTTGGCCTGGGCTTGCTGGCCGGCGCGGTTTATAATTACCGCTCGACGCAGGAATTTCTGCGCAGTGCGCGCACCGCCACCGGCGAGGTGATTGGCTACACGCGCCGCACCAACAGCGAGGGCGAAATCTCCTACTTTCCCGTCATCGAGTTTACGCCCGCCGGTGCCGAGGAGCCGATTGAGTTCACATCCAGCACGGGTGGCGCGCGCAGCTACGCCATCGGCGCGCGTGTGCCATTGCGCTACGACCCCGCGCTGCCATTTCACGCCGCAATCGATTCGTCAACTGACCTGTGGCTGGCGGCGGGGGTGCTGGGCGGGCTGGGCATGCTCTTCACCATTATTGGCGGCGTGATATTCTGGCTGTTCCGTCCCGGCGGCGCGTTCGATTCCACGCATGGCTACACAAACAGTGCATAGCGGTCGGGTCATCCACAGATGACACAGATTGCTTGTTCGCGTAAGAAAGCCGAATCTGTAAATCACCTCATTCGCCTCACAGCGCGCCGCCAGTCGCGCCAAAGAACGGTGTATACTACTGCCTGAGTATTTCCGTTTCAAACCTTCCGCCGCCAACTCTTGAATCTTAGCACTCTGGAAAATACATTCTTTCATACAACGGGCAAGCTTCCAGGAAGCTCATCTGGTTATCAGGTTGAAGCAAAACTGGCTTGAGCTTCCTGGAAGCTGAGTACAAGGAAATGTATTTTCCAAAGTACTTCGTGATTTGGTAATTCTCGGTTTTGCATTGAACAGGCAGGAACCACGCCGTGTCGATCGAGCCAGTGGCGCGCTACGAAACATCCGGCGGCGCGCGGATCTACCGTATTGCCGCGCAGGTTTTCCCCATGCTCACGGGGAATGTCTATCTCGTGCTGGAAGGCGACTACGCCGCGCTGATCGACACCGGCAGCGGCCTGGGCGACAGCACCTTGCACGTGCGCCAGGGTTTCGAGCAGGTGCGCGCCAGCTGGGGCGAGCGCGCCGATTGGCGCAGCCTGACGCGCATTGTGATCACGCACGCGCACGTTGACCACTACGGCGGGCTGGGCGCGCTGCGCGAGCTGACCGACGCGCCCGTGGCCGTGCACGAGCTCGACCGGCGTGTGCTGACCAACCACGAAGAGCGGCGCATCCTGTCCAGCCGCGCCGTTTCCGCCTTTCTCTGGCGCGCGGGCGTTTCCGAAACCGGCCACGGGAGCCTGATGGCGATGCACGGCTGGAGCAAGGGCTTGTTCCGCTCGGTCGAGGTCGCCACCGTGCTGCACGACGGCGACACGCTCGACGGGCGCATGCGTGTGTTCCACGCGCCCGGCCACTGCCCCGGCCAGGTCTGCTTGCAGATCGACGATGTGCTGCTGAGCGCCGACCATGTGCTGCCGCATACCACGCCGCACATGGCCCCCGAAAGCATCACGCCTTCGACCGGGCTGGGCCACTATCTGGCTGCGCTGCGCGCAATTGCGGCTGTGTCGGGCGTGCGCCTGACGCTGGGCGGCCACGAAGGCCCCATCCACGATCTGCCCGCCCGCATTGCAGAAATCGAAGCCTCGCACCAGCGCAAGCTCGCGCGCGTGCACGAGGCCTGCGCCACGCCGCACACCATCTCCGAGCTTTCCAAACAGCTTTACCCGAACGTCGGCAGCTACAACATTCTGCTGGCGCTGGAAGAAATCGGCGCGCATGTCGAATACCTCGACCAGCGCGGCGAGCTGGCCGTGGCCAACCTGGCCGAGGTCGCCGCCGACGAGCGGGTTGCGCCGCGCTACTGCCACCTGTGAGTGGCGCGGAATTTGCTGAGTTTCACCTGTCTTGAATTGCAAAAGGGGCCGTGATGTCTGTTGAACCTTTGGTGACGGCGGAATGGTTAAACGCGCGCCGGGGCGACCCGAACGTGCTTCCAGTCGATGTGCGCTGGTATCTGACGGAACCCGGGCGCGGGCGGGCGGATTATGATGCGGGCCACGTCGCTGGCGCGCCATTTATGGACTTAGATGCCGACCTGGCCGCGCCGCGCGGGCAGGGGCCGGGCCGCCACCCGCTGCCCACGCCCGAGCAGTTCGCGGCGGCCGCCGGCCGCGCTGGCATCGGCCCCGACACGCATGTTGTCGCCTATGACTCCAGCGGTGGCGCATATGCCGCCCGGCTGTGGTGGCTGCTGCGCTATTTCGGCCACGAGCAGGTATCGCTGCTGGATGGCGGCTGGGCGGCCTGGCAGGCGGCCGGCTTCCCCACCGAAACAGCAGCGCCCGCAGTCGCGCCACGCGAATTCGTGGCAGTGCCGCACTTTGGCCGCGTCGTCGATGCTGAGCAGGTCGAACGGCTGCGGCGCGACCCACGCGCCCTCGTGCTCGACGCGCGCGCGACCGAGCGCTACGAAGGGCAAGTCGAGCCAATCGACCCGCAGGCCGGCCACATCCCCGGCGCGCGCTCGGCGCCCTTTGCCGGCAATCTCAGCGCCGACGGCACATTCAAAAGCGCCGACGAACTGCGCGACCGCTACCTCGCGCTTGGCGCCGACGCCGCCGACCCGATTGTGTGCTACTGCGGCTCGGGCGTCACCGCCGCGCACGACATTTTCGCGCTGCACCTGGCCGGCCGCACCGACGCGCTGCTTTACGAAGGCTCGTGGAGCGACTGGTCGAGCGATCCCACGCGCCCGGTGGCGACCGGCCCGGGCGAGGCGTAGTAGGGCCGACACGCAGGTCGGCCCTGACAGCTAAACCCCTAATTTCTCACCTGTCCTGGCCGACCCGTGCTCTTTGCGTCCTCTGCGGTGAATAATTACGTCGCCTTTTGTCGCCACCTGCAACCTGCAACTCCCAAACCTTCGCGCTCTTCGCGTCCTCTGCGGTGAAAAATTACGTTGCCTTTTGTCGCCACCTGCAACCTGCAAACCTGCAAACCTGCAACGCTCAAACCTTCGCGCTCTTTGCGCTCTTTGCGGTGAATAATTACGTCGACGGGTTGCAGGCTGAAGCCCCCAAAACCCCAGACCCTAAACCCTTGCGCGGTCGTCGCCCGTGCTATACTGCCCCTAGCGGCGGGACGTGCCCCGCCACTTTTCCACCGCTGGAACGCGCCATGCCCGGCCTGACCTTCATCGCTCCATCGCTGCTCTGGCTGCTGCTTGTGCTGGCCCCGCTGTGGGCGCTGACGCTGGCCGCGCCGCGCCGCCTGTCGCGCCCGCGCTTCTGGGCCAGCCTGCTGCTGCGCACGGTCGCCATCGCCAGCGTCGTGCTTGGCCTGGCCGGCGCGCAGCTCACGCAGCCAGTCGGCAGCACCACCACGATCTTCCTGCTCGACGGCTCGGACTCGGTGTCGCTCTCGCAGCGCGCCCGCGCCGAGGCATTTGTGCACGACGCGCTTGCCGCCATGCCTAATGACGACCGTGCCGGCCTGGTGGTGTTCGGCCAGCGCGCCCTGGTCGAGCGCCCGCCCGCCGCCGAGCGCGCGCTTGGGCAGGTTGCCGTGCAGCCAGGCGGCAGCGCCACCGACATCGAGCAGGCGCTGCGCCTGAGCCTCGCACTGCTTCCCAGCGAAGGCCACGCCCGGCTGGTGCTGCTGTCCGACGGCGGCGCGAACGGCGGCGATGCCGAGGCGGCCGCGCAGCTTGCTGCCGCGCGCGGCGTGCCAATCGACATCCTGCCCCTCAGCGGCCTGGCCGACGGCCCCGACGCGCAGGTCAGCGGCATCGATCTGCCCGCAGCGGCGCGCACCGGCCAGCAGTTGCGCATGACCATCCACCTCGACAGCAACACCGCCACAGGCGGCCAGCTCACCGTCAGCGGGCCGGGCGGCGCAACCCTCGCCAGCCAGGCCGTGCAGCTCCCCGGCGGCGAGCAGGAGTTCACGCTCACGCTGCCGGCCGGCCAGCCCGGCTTCAACCGCTACGTGGTGCGACTAGAAGCGCCCGGCGATGCGCGGCCCGAGAACAACGCCGCCGAAGCCTACAGCGCCATCAGCGGGCCGCCGCGCGTGCTGCTGCTGGCCGGCCAGCCCGGCGAGGCCGACGCCCTGGCGGCAGCACTGCGCGCCGCCCAGCTCGAACCCACCGTTGCCGCGCCCGCCGACGCGCCCGCCAGCCTGGCCGCGCTGAGCACCTACGACGCCGTGGCGCTGGTGAATGTGTCGCAGCGCGCTCTGCCGCGCCAAACCCAGGCGCTGCTCTCGGCCTATGTGCACGACCTCGGGCGCGGCCTGCTGATGGTTGGCGGCGACCAATCGTTTGGCGCGGGCGGCTGGCGCAACACGCCAATCGAGGCCGCCCTGCCAGTGAGCATGGACATCCCCTCGCAGGTGCAGCTGCCGCCGGTCGGCATCGTCATTCTGATCGACGTGTCGGGCAGCATGGGCGCGGACGAAAATGGCCGCACCAAAATCTCGCTCGCGGCCGAGGGCGCGCAACGGATTGCCTCGCTGCTGCGCGACGACGACGAGCTGACCGTGGTGATGTTCGATTCTGCCGCGCAGCAGGTGATTGGCCCGCTGCCCGGCCGCCGCCGCGACGAAGCAATCGACGCGCTCAGTCGCGCCAGTGCTGGCGGCGGCGGCATCAATATGTTTGACGGGCTCACCAAGGCCGCGCAATACATCCGCCAGAGCGAGCTGCCCGTGCGCCACATCATCACCATCACCGACGGCGGCGACTCGGTGCAGCAGGAAGGCGCGCGCGAGCTGGTGGCCCAACTGCACAATGAAAAGGTCACGCTCACGTCCATCGCGGTCGGCAATGGCAGCGATGTACCCTTCCTGCAAGATATTGCGCGCATCGGCGGCGGGCGCACCTTTCTGACCGACCAGGCCGCCAACCTGCCGACCCTGCTGGTCGATGAAGCGCAAGCCGTGATTCAGCCATATATTGTGGAAGAACGCTTTGCCCCTGCCAGCGCCGCGCCGCACCCGATCCTGCGCGGCATCGAGCAAACCCCGCCGCTGAATGGGTACGTTATTACGTCGCCACGCCAGAGCGCGCAGGTGCTGCTGGCTACCCCGCGTGGCGACCCGCTGCTGGCTTCCTGGCAGTATGGCCTGGGCCGCGCTCTGGCGTGGACCAGCGATCTCAAGGGCCAGTGGGCCGCCGACTGGGTAGGCTGGCAGGGCTTCCCGCGCTTCGCCGCGCAGCTCGTCGGCTGGCTGCTGCCCAATCAGTCCAGCCAAAACCTGAGCCTGGAAACCAGCTTGGAAGGTGCCAGCCTGGTGCTGCGCGCGCGCGCCACCGATGCGCTCGGCCAGCCACAAACCGGGCTCACGCTCAGTGGCCGCCTGCTCGCCACCGACGCCATCAGCACCGCCCTCACGCTGCGCGAAACCGGTCCGGGCGAATATCGCACTGTGGTGCGCGGCGCACCACCCGGCGCATACCTCCTGCAGCTCGTCGCGCTTGACGCGCAGGGCCAGCCTGCCGGCGCGCTGACTGCCGGGGCGGTCGTTCCGCAAAGCGCCGAATATCGCAGCCGTGGCGCAAACCCGGCCCTGCTCGACGCGCTGGCGCGCGCCACTGGCGGCCGCAGCGGCATCAGCCCCGCCCAGGCCTTCGACGCCAACGCCAGCAGCGCGGGCGCGGTGCGCGAAATCGGCCTGCCGCTCTTGTGGCTGGCGCTGCTGCTTCTGCCCTTCGACATCGCGCTGCGCCGCCTGCTGTTCACGCCGGGCCAGCAGGCCGCGCTGCTGCGTCGCTTTGGGCTTGGGCGCTTTGCCCGCGCCACGCCATCGCTCAGCTCGGCCAGCCCGCCCGCCGAGCCGCAAGCCCCGCCAGCGCTACAGGGCCCCACTCCGGCCAGGCCCAAACGCGAAAAGCCCGCGCCGCAATCTGCGCGCGCCACCGAGCTGGAAAGGCTTCGTGAAGCGCAGGATCGCGCACGGCGGCGCGCGCGCGGCGAAGAATAAGCTTGCGAAAACCGAACATTTATGCTATAATGCTCGCAACGTCCTTCCCCAGCGTCGCTGCGGGCTGGAGCGACCGAAGAACACGAGACGAGACGCAAAGCAAGAGTACAAGCCCGGTCGAGCGCAGCCAGCCTATGCCGCCGGGCCAGGAGGACACAGCATGGCAACCCCACGCAAGAACGACGACCGCACCGTCGCGCGCACCTACCGCGCCGCCATCCGCATCGGCGAAGATTTCATCACCCTGGAAGAAACGATTGCCCTGCCCATCGACGCCTCGGAGGAAGAGGTGCAGCAGGCGGTTGATCTCGGCTGGAAAATCTTCCGCGCCCAGCGCGAAGCCGCCGACTCGCAGATCGCCGACATTCGCGCTAATGTCGCTGCGCCCGCGCCCATCACCGTGCGCGACCCCGATTCGCCCGCCAGCGACAAGCAGCGCAACTATATTGCCACCCTGCAAGAGCAGATGAACTGGGGCAGCGAGCAGCTGGCAACTTATGCCGGCGAGCAGTCGGTTGATCTGGTGACCATGACCAAAGGCCAGGCCAGCGTGTTCATCGACGGCCTGAAGAAGCTTTCGGAAGAGCGCACCAGCTACACTGCCAATGGTCGCGCCGCCGCGCCGGCAGCCCCGCGCGCCGAAGCGCCCGGCCGCCCGGCCGAGCCCGCGCGCCCTGCCGACGCCACGCCCGTGAACGAGAAGCAGATCCACGCCATGGAGCGGCTGGCCCAGCAGCAGGGGCTCGACCTCGACATGGAAGCGCGCCGCCGCTTTGGCGTTGTGGCGCACGGCCTGACCTACGAGCAGGCTTCCGCGCTGCTGCGCGAATTGCAGCGCCCGGCTGGCCGCCGCGCCACCGAATCCGCGCTCTAGAAACATCACCCGCAAAAACAAAAGCCCGCCGCCCGGACGAACCATCCGGGCGGCGGGCTTGTTTTCGGCCTACTTAATCACAATCGACGACTGCGACACCCAGCCCTCCACGTCGCCCGCGCGAATGTGCAGGCGGCCATGGTCGACTTCAAAGGCTAGCACTGGCGTGTTCTTCAGCAGCGTCTTGATCGGGTTATCGCTGACTGACGTTTCAAAGACCTGCGTGCGGCTCGAGCCAACCACGCCATTGCGCGGCTGCGGCGTCGCCGTCGGCACAGCGGTGGCGGTAGGCGCAGTGGTTGGGATTGGCGTATACGTCGCCTGCGCCGTCAGGGTCGGCAGCGCAGTGGCCGTCGCCTGCGGGGCGTTTGGCAGCGCGTTGATCGTGGTGCGCGCGCTGGCCAGCTTGTCAATCGCCTCGCGCAGCGTCGAGCCGACATCTTTCTGCGCCATCAGGTCGCGGTAGCCGCTGATCGACATCTTCATGGCGTCGATGCTCGCGGCGTGTGCAGCCTGCGCGCACTGGGGCGGCTGCACCTGCCCAAGGTCGTCGGCAATCTTTTGCAGCGTGCCAATCGGGCCATCGAGGTCGGCTGGCTTGACCTGGCCGGCCTGAATCAATGCTGTGCCCCAGCGATCAATCACATTGGTGTAGTTTGTCTGGTATGCGCGCAGGGCTGCCGGCGCGCACGGCCCGGTATCGGCCGTCGGCTCGCTCGCCGGAGCATTTGTTGGCACAGCACCCGTGTCGGGCGCACCGCACGCAGTCAACAGCATGATCATCAAAACAAACAAAAACCGTCGCATTGATTTCCCCCTTTTTCTTTTGTGACAAAATGACTATTTTCGACCCACTGCACGCTCGGCGCAAAATGTTTAATAATGCGACAAACTCCCATCGACGCGCGCAATGTTGATCGCAATCTGGCAGGCCACCAGCCCAATCGGTACCAGAACCGCCGTGAGCAGCGCCAGCGAAAGCAACTCGCCGCCCAGTTGTGCAAATCCCTCCCCAAGCAGCAGCGAGCGCCGCAGCAGCTCAAGCGAGTGCGTCAGCGGCAGCGCCTGCCCGACGCTTCGCAGCCAGCCCGGCAGGACATCCACCGGGTAGTACACGCCGCTCAGCATCAGCGAGCCCACCCGCAGCGCCCAGCCCAGCGGGTCGCCACGCTTCATAAGAATAATCACACTCGCCGCAAACAGCCCCAGCGCATTAAAGCTGACAATACTTATAACGAGTGTAAGCAGGGCAAAAGGTACGTTTGCATTTCCGTAATCGATACCCAGAAAGATACCGACGACGAGATAGACTAGGACACGCAGCGTAGCAAACACGTAGCTCCAGAGTGAAGACGAGAACAATGTAGTTAGAAGCTGCGTGGGACTGAGCAGCAAGAGTTCGAGCGTGCCAGTGGTTTGCCCGTCGCGCACGCTTTCGCCAATCGCACTCATGCCAATCGACATATATTCGCTGAATGCCACGCCCAGGATCACAAAGGCGAAATAGCTGCCGCCATAGGCGCTCAGGTACGGCGCGGCGGTGGCGTTGAACACGCGCGCAATGAAGTAGTAGATCGCGACGTTCAGCACGGCGCTCAGCACGCGAAACATAAACCCGAGCTTGTAGCTCACGTCCAGGCGGTAATCGCGCACCAGAAAGGCCCAGGGAACACGCAGCTGGTTTAACATAAGGCGGCCTCTGCCGGCTGGGCCGGCGCGCTGAGCGTGCGCAGGTAGATTTCTTCCAGCGAGATTTCGTGCGTCTCGAAGTGGTAAATTTCCGCCCCGCTCTCGACGATTTCGCGCAGCAGGGCGGCCAGGGCCGGGCCTTCTTCGCGCAATGTCACGGCGAGGCGCTGCTCGGTTTCGGCGCGCTCGGCAGCAACGCCCAGCACATCGGGCAGGCGGCCCAGAGCTGTGGGCAGGTCGGGCGGCATGCGCCGCAGCCGAATCACGCAGCGTACGCCATAATTCAAACGCTGGCGCAGCTCTGCGAGCGAGCCCTGCGCAACCACGCGGCCCGATTGCACCAGTGCGATGCGGTTGCACAGCTCTTCGGCTTCGACCATTGAGTGAGTGGCGAGAATGACCGTGCAGCCCAGCTCGCGAATAATATAGTCGGCAATAAAGCGGCGCATCGACTGAGCCGAGATCGGGTCGAGCGAGCGCGTTGGCTCGTCCATAAACAGCACCTGTGGGTGGTTGAGCAGGCCGCGCGCAATGCCCAGCTTCTGGCGCATGCCGCTGGAGTAGGTGCGAAACGGGCGATCGGCGGCTTCTTCCAGGCCCACCTGCCTGATCAGGGCATTGGCGCGTGCGGCGGCCTCGGCGTGCGGCACATGGTAAAGCGCGGCAAAAAACTCAAGGTTCTGCCGGCCCGTCAGCCGCCAGTAGAACGAGCGCTCTTCGCTGTTCACCAGGCCAATGCGTTCGCGCACATGCCGCGCCTGCCGAACAACGTCGTAGCCACACACAGCCGCGCTTCCCTCGGAAGGCAGGAGCGCGGTGCACAGCATGCGGATCAGCGTGGTTTTCCCCGCGCCGTTCTGCCCGAGCAGGCCAAACAGCTCGCCGGGCATGATTTCCAGCGACACCTGATCGACGGCGAGGTGGCTGGCTTTGCGCCACGGGTACAGCACAAGGTCGCGGTAGCGGTGCAGTTTGCGAAAGCGTTTTGTCAGGCCGTGCGTTTCGATCGCGGGCTGCATTGATTCCTATGCTTTCACTTCGTTAGCGCAAAGGGCAGCTTTGCAGCTGCCCTTGCACTGTCGGCGTTGAGACCATGCGATCTCAGCGCCACGATAATTGGCGAACACTAGCTGCCAGGGATACCACCGTACACAACACAAACGGCGGCCTCCTCGACCAGCTCCTCCTCGGTGTAGGTCGCAAGGACCTCGGGGCGCTCGTACTTCATGGGTTTCACCTCCTTCCACTGAAGAAATTTGGCATATGAAGCCAGGCCGCCCAGAAGAGTGGTGTAAGAAGGGTGCGGGCGGCAACCCTGGCCAGCGGCGGAATAGCGCGAAGCGCCATCTGCCGCAGCGGGTCCGGTAGGAATGCGGCTGCACGCCGGCAGCCATTAGCGACGCGGCCATGCAGCCGCGAACCGTGAGCGATCAGCCGTGCAAGCGTGCCGGTGCAGCCAAGGCTGCTGCCGGCGCCGTTGCGGCCCTGGCGCACTGCGCGCACAACGCCGATGACATCGGCAAGTGGCACGCGCGGGTCGCAGTAGGGCTCGGCGTCGCCCTTCGGCACCAGAATGGTTTGCCCGTTGCGCTGGCGGGTGGCCACTACGCGGTGCGCAACCAGCATATCGCCGAGCGGAAACAGAATAATGTCGCCGATGGTCGCGTCGGTTGCGCCAAACTCAACCTGCATCCAGGTGGCGCTGCCAATCAGCGGGCGCATGCTGGTGCCGCGCGGCGCAATCCACGTCACAACCCGGCGGCGGCGATAATCTTCAAATGTTGTGCGGCGCGCCTGGTGCTGCCATTTGCGGGTCATGTCAATCATGGCCGCGCCTCGAGCCAGCTCGCAATGCACTCGGTGGTTGCGCCCAGCGCGCCAACACGCAGGCGGGCGCAGCGCACGCCGTCGAGCAGGCTGGCGATGCGTGCCAGGCCAGCCGCGAAATCTTGCGAGGCCGCCCAGGTGCCGCGCACGAGTGCCATGGCGGCAACTGCCCCTGCCACCGGCTCGATCGCTGGCTCGGCGGTGGGCTGCGGCGCGCCTTCGAGTAGTAATACGTGCCGCAGCGGTGCTGGCTCGGCCAGGCAGCCGGGAAACGAACGCGCCAGATCGCTGGTTGTCAGTGTCCATTCGATCCCGCCGCCCAGGCGCACCTGCGGGCGTTCAGCCACCCAGGCCAGCTCAGGGATCAGCTCGGGCGTGCCCGGGCGGATGTGGATGCTGCGCTGGTAGGGCAGCAGCCGCTGCGTACCTGGCTCGGCCACCGCAAATTCGTCAGACAGCAATCCCAAGCCCTTCCGCAGCAACCCCAATACCAAAGTTGTTTTGCCCTGCCCACTGCGCCCGGCAAGGAGCACGGCCGCGCCACGGTGAACACATGCGCCCGCGTGGATGGCGTAGATGCCGCGCGCGTGAAATGCCGCCAGCACGCCATGAACCATTCGGTCGAGCAAGTCGATCGTTGCGGTGTGTACGTCGGGCCAGCGCCGCGTATCGCCGCGTGTGTCGCCAACCTCCACCCCTGCTGCGCCGCGCATCAGCCAGGCACGAAATATAGGGGCTGCGGTGTGCGGACGCTCGAAAGCGGCGTAGGTTTCGCTGACGCGCGCGAATGCTTCCGGGTCGTTCGCCAGCACATGAACCGGCACGCCCAGCACATCATAGCTCGCGCTGAACGCGACATCATTGTCGGGGGCGATATGCGATTGCGTTGAAAGTGCTCCAGCCATTTCGCTGCCAGCTATGCCAGAACGCCGAGTTGGCGAAATTTCGAAAGAATATATAGAACATCGTCGCGCAAGTCGGCGGGTTGCAGGCCGTAGGATGTGGCAAAGGCGCTCACAATATCGTCGAGCGAGGTGTGACCATCGCACAATTCCCAGAGGCGCGCGGCCGATTCGTTCACAACATGGGCACGGCCATTGCGGCGATCGTGCAGAATGGCTTCGTTCCCCACACGCTGGAGCGTGACTTCCGAGTTCTGCGCGGGTGTGGTGCTGGTCTCCATTGGTGCTCCGCGTACCGCAAGCAACTGCTGGCCGTACGATGCTGGTGAATACGCAGGGTTATATGCGACGCTGTGGATCAAGTATAGCAGAGACTGCAAGCTTGGCGTATAACAGTTTCGTCATTCCACTGCGCGCCCATCCACTCTTTGCAATGCCGAGTTGGCCTTACCAGAGCGCGCTTTTCGGCAAAAGTGACAATTCTCTCATTCGGCTGCGGGCGTGGCACCAGCGCGACGGGCGCGATACAGCTGTTTCTGGCCTTTGCGCAGCAGCGACACGCCGACATTCAGGCCAATATGCGCCAGGCCATCTTGTTCCAGCACGCGCAGCAGCAGCGAAGGCTGTTGCTTCAGGTCGCCGGGCGCGGCCGGCCGGAATAGTGCCGTGGCGCCGCAGGTGTATTCAAGCAGGCGGCGCTTGGGCGCGCTGACACGCAGGCGCGGCAGCAGCCCCGCCGGCACCGGAGCAGCGAGCAGCTCGTGCGCCAGCGCCAGCGCGACATACAGCGCCGTGCGCGCCCCGGCCGCGCGTGCCTGCACAAGCGTGTATTCCCAGTCGATTGTGGTGCCGTGGTGGTGCAGCAGGTTCGCAATATCGCACACAAAGCGCAGGCGCAGCGGCGAGCGCGAGCGATGAATCGCCAGATGCAGGAGCGTATCTTCGGGCGAGAGGATGGGCAATGCCGCGCCGTGAATCTGCGCGGTTGCCGAGCGCTGCCACAGCGCGTCGATCCCGAGCCGGAAGAAGCGGCTAGCCCACAGCCCCCAGTGTAGCTCAAGGCAGACGCTGCCGCCAGGGGCTGGGCGGTAGTACGGGGCATCGTGAAAGGGATGGTGGGCGTTTTCAAAGCCTGGCTCGGCTTCTTGTGTGAAGTTCAGCCGCGCCAGCGCAGCACGCGCAGCCGGCAAATCGGCCGGACGCACCAGCACATCCAGGTCGCCGAGCGAGCGCAGCCCCAGCCCGCCATAGAGCGTTTCGGCCAGCACAATACCCTTCACAGGAATGCCGACAACTCCCGCCACGCGAAATTCGCCAAGTATTTCGAGCATGGCGTCGGCGAGGGTGGTGTTGCGGATGAGGGTGGCATACAGCCGGCGCTGGGCGCGCACACGCCACTCGGCGGGCGGGGTTACTTCGCTTGCCAGGCGGCGCATTGTCGTCGCCAGCTGCGGCAGCACTTCATGAAGATGCCCCTGCTGCCACAGCCGCTCCCAATCAATCGGGCCACGCAGGCGCTCGATCAGCTCGCGCTCGGCTGCGGGGCTGGGGTATAAGCGCGCGGCAAGGCACAGAATTCGTTGTTCGTTATTCATAGATTTCGGGCTCAACTGCGGTGTGGCGCGCCTGCGCCGAGGCTTGGGTGATATTCAGCAATTGGAAGTGAGATGGAATTGCTACACCAGGGTTATACCATCAAACCGCTCAGTTTGGTAGCGCCAGTTTTGCACAAACAATGTGGGCGCAGGGGTAACCCCGCGCCCACATTGACCGATTAGGCTCTACCACGATTACGGGGCGACAAACCGCGCAATCGGGATGAAGAGCTTGATGAACTCGGCCTTCAGCTTGGCGCTAAAGGTCGCGTTTGCCACGCCGCCGGTCGTGCTCGACACCGTCGAGGTGAACGTCATTTCGGTGCCTTCAGGCGTGGTGCTCAGCACCTTGCCCGCGACCGAGATCGCGCCATTCTGCACTGCGTCGAGCTGGTCAGCATTCCACGTGAGCGTGGTCGGGCCGTTCACCGGCAGCGAGAAGGTTGGCGTTGCGCCGCCCGAGTTCACGCTGGTGATTTGCACGCCCGCCGGAACTGCCAGCTTGACCTGCACGCCTGCGGCGACGCTCTGGCCGGTGTTGGCGTAGTTCAGCGTCAGGCTGAAGGCGCGTCCGGGCGGGGCCGCGAACAGCACTGGGGTGATGCTGGTGGCCAGCACAGCCGGGCCAAGCGTCGTGACGGTCCACTCAGCCTGGTTGTTGGCCTGCGTCGTGGTATCCGCCAGCTCGTTCGGCGAGCTGATCGTTACGCGGTTGATCATCGCCGTGTTCTGCGGCGCGCTCGGCGAGATCGTGCCGGTCAGAACAATGGTGTACGGGCCAAAGCCATCGATCTGCTTGCCAGGCGCATCCACGCTGAAGGTGACAGTCTGGCCATTGACCACAGGTGTCAGAGGCGTACCGTCAGGCAGCGCCGCCGACTGGAAGGTCATGCCCGCCGGCAGCGTGTCGACGATGGTCGCCTTCACGCCACTGAGCTCAGTCTCCGAGCCAATGTTGCTATAGGTGATCGTGAACGGAACATCAGTGCCAACTGTGGCCGTCGTCGGGCCGCTCTTGGCGATGCTGTTGTCGAGGCCCGGGCGGCCTTCGCAGGCCATACCCGGCGTTTGGGCGCTGATACCATCGTGCGCCACAAAGTCGGTGTTGGTGGCCGGGTCGTTGACGCCGTCGATGAAACCACCGTTGGTGTCCAGGCCCGCCGGGCAGCGCTCGTAGCTGGTGCTCTCGGGCACGTCGGCCACGCGGATCGGAACATTGCCAATCGTCGGTGTGAGCGGGTTGCCGTAGTTCACCAGGTCGACAATGTCGTCCTTGGCGTCGAGCAGCACAACCTGCTCCTCAACCTGTGCAGGGGCGATGTTGTCCAGGCTGACATCGCCGCCGGCCCAGGCGGTGTACTTGGTCAGGTCGGTGCCGAACTGCAGGAGCGTGCCTGGGTAGCTCGGGTGCGCCTTGGCGAAGTCGCTCTTGCTGGCGGTCACAACCACCACGCCCTTGGAAGCCAGGTTGAGGCTCTTGAACTTGAACATGCCCTGGCTCGACGAGCCGCGCGTAGCGGCGTTACCGAGCTTGTAGTCGCTCAGCTGAACGCTGAAGTTGTTCGGGTTGTAAATCTCGATCCACTCGCTGTCGCCGGCCGACGCCGAGCCAGGGGTGTCCTTGCCAACTGGGTTGGCCTGGAACTCGGTGATCAGCAGCGGCGCGTAGGGCTCGTAGCTGGCCGTGCCACCACCCTGCGGGGCGTTGGTGTCGAAGTGCACGTCGAAGCTGGTGTCGAGCGCGCCATCTTTGATCTCATCAAACGTCGTCTTGCCAGTGTTGCTCAGCACGTCGATCACTGGCGAGCTGAAGCCGTCCGGCGGAAGCGCCAGGTTGTTGTAGGTGGTCGAGACGGTGAAGCGCAGGAAGTTTGCGCTATCCGCAGCCGGCCGGAGGCTGAACAGCGGATCGCCCGCCTTACCCCACGGAATGCTCAGCTCGACAAAGCTGCCCTTGGCGACGGCCGAGCTGGCAAGCTGGGCTGCACAGCCACTGCCACAGTTGCTGCTTGTCGACGGGTTTGTATAGACCAAAATTTTATTGGCGGCCACCACACCATTGCTGGTGTTGTTGCCGGGCTTGAACTGCAGGTTGATCGCCTTCTCCCATGCCGCATCGGCTGGCACATTCACCGTTTGGGTGAAGCTGCCAGTGCCAACCGGCACGGCCACGCTGCCAGAGTTGTTGGCGTGGTCGCCGTCGATGGTGATAACGAGATTGATCGACGGGTTCTGCGTAATACCCTGGTAGCGATCTACCTTGGCCAGGAAATAGATCCGGTCGGCATCGGCCGTTACGCTGAAATAGTCGAGGTTGGCGGCGCGGGTGATGCTGCCGGTGCCGACGATCTGGCGCGCGTCGGGCACGCTGCCCGTTTTCACCGCATCGCCAAACACAACCTCACCCTGCTGGGCGTTGTTGCGCTGGACCATGCTATAACCGGCGGAGGGCTTCAGGCCAAACCAGTCGGTTCGGCTGGGCACTAAACTAGCTGAGTTTTCAATACTAATCGAGTGGGCGCCAACCCCGGCTACCGAAAGCATGCTCAAAAGCAGTGCCAGGGTCATACTGAAAGCAAATAGCTTTCTCTTCATCGAGTTTCACTCCTTAATAGATCTTAATACCAGGATGTGGAGATGGGCGGCAAAAGCACCGTAAACATGTCTCCAAACCCTACGTTCCGGCGGAAGGGGTGTAATAAGAAAGCCCGTGGAAACATTGTGCCCACAGCAAGGGCTGAAGCTGCAATGGTTCCGCCAGATCGTACTTCACGACAATGCGATACACATTCTCCTTTCTATCGGCGCGGCGAGCACCGACGCGGGCGTAGCGAAATTAGATACTGTGACGATAAATGCGAATGAAGGGAAGATGGTCGGCTGGCAAGGCACACGGCCCCGCCAGTTGCGAGCCACGTATATCAAGCATACCTAATTGGATTGAACAGGTTGTGACATTAGGCTGCATCATAATGAACCTTTTGTTATCCAGCCGCCGCACGCCGGTGCTGCGAGGCAGCTTCGTAGGGCTGCGCTCGCTGGAACGCAAACGCAAGCTGCCAACCAGCACCAAGCGAGGCGATGGCAAGCCGAATTCGTACAGGGAATTGTGCTGGCGAATGCAGAACAAGAACGGCACAAATGATTGCCAGGATGACGTTCTTGTTATTTCCTGGGCGAACAATGCCGCTGCGGACACGTTTGGCCCAGGATCACGAGGGGTACTGCAAGCACCGTTTGGTTGTCAATGCACCCGGGAAGCTGCACGCCGCATCAGAATGACGAATTTTCTCATCAGTCCAGTTATGGGTGCGCAGACATTGCGCCGGGCTCGGTCAAAGTCGTACGGTTCGTACTTTGAGTATACGCAGGTTGCAGATCGCTGTCAATGCTTGAGAACAAATCGTCACGTCCAGCCCATTGCCTGCCATTCGGCCAGGCGCGCGCGCAGCCGCAAGGCCCACGCTGGCGCAATATGGCCGAGTGCCGCAAGCAGCGTACTTCGCGCCGGCGCAGGGATGGCGCGCGCGATTTGTGCGAGCAATGCCGCGCGGCTGTATGCCAGGTAGTCGGCGATCCACTGGCGCACGCCAGCCGGGCCAAGCACGCGCCACGCGATCAGGACAATCTGTGGGTGGTGGCGAAACATGCCGAGGATCATTTTGTGGTAGTCGCCCCAGATCATGCGGTCGCGGAAGAAGCGCTGCGCGAGCGCGCCGCCCAGATCATTCAGCACGCCCAGAAAGATATTTTGCAGCTGGTTCACGTCGTCGGGCGCGGCCCAGGGCTGCATGAAGCGGCTGAACACCCAGTTGAGCGAAACATTCACCTGGTAGGCGCTGATCGGGTGAAGCTGCGCGGGGGCAAGCAGATCGTGATGCAGCGCAAACTCCAGCAGGCCGGTGGTGCGCGCCAGGTTGCGGACATGCGAGCCAAAGCCGCAAAACGTCAGCGGCGACTGCTGCGCGGCCGAGTCGCCGATTGGCAGCACACCGCGCAGAAGGGGAGCTTCCTGGCGGCGCAGGCTGTGACGGGCCGGGATGTAGCCGTACACCGGTTTGTGGTGCGCGAAATCGTGGCCGGGGCGCTTGTAGCTCGGCAGCAGCGCGAAGTAGTCTTCGAAGAGCTGCATCAGGGAGGGGGGGTAGGAAATGGGAGTTGGGGGATGGGAAGGTGAAGATTTTCGGGTGTGCAGCGTATCGTAATAAAAGAGATACACCGTCAGGTCGTCGGCGCGGCCGGGGAAGCCTTCCCACATGTACTGCTGGCCGCGCTGGGCATCGGCGACGCTGAGCAGGATGTCGCCCACGCGTGGGTTGTGCTCGTCGGGCGCTGCGCCGCGCACAAAGCCCGAGGCGACGGTGCCGACTGTGGGGCAGACGCCGGCGAAGGGCTGGCCGCCGAAGCGGCGCAGCGCCAGCGGCGAGGCGCTGCCCATGCCGTCGAGCAGCAGCCGTGCGCTGTAGTGCTCGGCAGTGCCGTCGGGGCGGGCAAGCTGCACACGCACCGCCTGCGCGCCTGCCGCGCTGGCTTCTACCCCGCGAAAGCTGCGCTGGTCGAGCACGGTGCCCCCAGCGGCTGCAAGCTTGCGGCGCGCAAGGCTGAGCAGCGCAGTGGCGTCGAGCGCAACATTCAGCACCTCGGGCATCCACAGCTCGCGCGCGGTGCTGGCGGGCGCGTGAAAGCGCACCACGCCGTTCTCATACTCGGCCATGATCACGGGCTGCAATTCATCCCAGGTGCAGAAGCCAGTGGCCACCAGGGCATCGAGCTCGGCGCGCGAGATGTTCCACTCGCGGTGCGCGCAGCCTACTTCGCCGCGATCAAACAGGAGCACGCGATGACCGCGCTGTGCCATAACGACGGCGTGGAGCAGGCCCAGCCCGCCGCCCGCGTAGATCAAGTCGTACTCGGGGGCGGGCAGCGGCGCGTGCGTGAGCGTGTAGATCGATTCGTTTGCGGGCGGCGGCGTGCCCGTGCGAATGCCGGCCCACACTGCGTCGAGATGCGCGATGCGGTCGAGGTGCTCGCACGCGCCCATGGCTTCGAATGCAGCCACGGTGCGCGGGTAGCGCGCCGCCAGGTCGGCGGCGGGTGGCGGCGCGAGCAGGCGCTCAAGCGCGCCCTGGGCGTAGCGAACGATCTCGGCCAGAAATTCGCGCTGCGCGGCGCGCCCAAGCCAGCGCGCGGCACGAAAGGGCTGCTGGAGCGCGATGTCGACGGTGGCGTGGGTGGTGATGAGCGCGTCGCGCAGCGATACCACAATGGTGAGGGCTGTTGCGCCATCGGCGGAGCGCGCCTGCCAGCTGTGCTGCGCCCCGGCCACGCTATGCTCGACGGCGAAGAGCTCGCCGCCGCACAGCCAGTGCGCGCCCAGCTGATCGGCGTTGGGAATGAGGCGCGGCCACAGCTCGGGGCGCGCCAGCGTGGCCTGAACTTCGGCATATGGCGCGTTGATCTCGCCCGTTCGGCGCAGGTGGGTCAGCATAGTATAACTTTCGTGCAGTGCGCCGGCGTTTGGGCTGCCGCAGCGCTCATTAAATCAAAAATTTGCCGTCGCGGTAGATCAGATCGCCATCGGCAAATACCTCGCCGCCCTGCCGCAGGTCGCAGACCATGTCCCAGTGCAGCGCCGAGTGGTTCTGGCCGCCGATTTCGGCAAACGACTCGCCCAGCGCTAGGTGGATGGTGCCGCCGATCTTTTCGTCGAACAGGGTGTTGCGGCTGAAGTTGGTGATGTTGTAGTTGGTGCCGAAGGCGGCCTCGCCGAGCCGGCGCGCGCCCTCGTCCATGCCCAGCAGCTGGTTCAGCAGGTCTTCGCCGCGGGCGGCGCTGGCCTGCACCACCGTGCCGCCACGGAATTCGAGCCGCACGTCGGCAACTTCGCGCCCTGCGTATACGCCCGGGAAGGTGAAGCGGATGTGGCCCTCGGTGCGGCTTTCGTCGGGGCTGGTGAAGACCTCGCCGTCGGGGAAGTTGCGCTTGCCGTCGGCGTTGATCCAGCTGCGCCGGCTGGTGTGGTAGGTCAGGTCGGTGTCGGGGCCGACGATGCGGAACTCGCTGCGGGCGGCCAGCAGATCGGCCAGGCGCTGCTGCTCGGCGCGCACCGCCGCCCAGGCGGCAGCCGGGTCGTCGAGATCGAGCTTGCCCGCGCTGTAGACGAAATCTTCGTACTCACGGAGCGACATGTCGGCGTCTTGGGCGGCGGAAGCGGTGGGGAATTGTGTGATCACCCAGTTGAGCTGCCCCTGATCGACGCGCTCGAAAAAGCGCGCGTTGAGCGAGCGGTTGGTTTGGGCGCGCAGCGCGACTTTGCGGGCGTCGGCGCGGGAGAGCGATTTGGTATTTTCGCTGCCAAGCACATAAATAAACCCGCTGATCGTCTCGATTTCCTGACGATCGAGGTCGAGAATGGTGCTCAGTTGCTCGTCGGAGGAGTATTTATACAGGATTTCGTCGAGGCCTGTGAGCGTCAGGCGCAGCAGCGGGCGCGCGCCGGACTGAAGCGTTTCGCGCACCAGCTCGCGCACCAGTGGCGCGGTGACGGCGTCGGCGTTGATCTGCACCACCTGGCCGGGCTTGACCTCCAGCGAATAGTTGATCAGGACATGCGCCAGCTTTGCCACGCGTGGGTCACCCATTCCACACCTCCTTGCTGTTAGCCTTCAGTCTTCATGGGTCAGAAACGCGCTGGCTTTCTATAGCAGTTTGCAGTCGGCAGGGCGCAGAAGGCAGTTGCATTTTCCGCGCTGCAACGCCTTCTCGCCAGCATACGAGCGTTCCATTATTCTGCAAACCGCTATACAGCTTCCGCGCACACTGACCTTGAGCTCTAGTGTAGAACGAAACAAAGCTGAAGGTCGATGAGTTGCTTCACACAAGGTAGACGAACAAGCACGCGTGCTGTATCGCTGCGCTACACAAGTTCGCGCAGGGCGGCGGCGAGCGCGGCCGGGTCGTGGCGCACGGTGTCCTGTTTGTTCCACAGGGCGCGCTGCTCGCCGGGCGGCTCGCTGAAATCGCGCACGATCGGGCGCACGCCCAGCGCCGCAATCGCCGCGATCTCGGCGTCGGCGGGTTCGAGCAGGAACAAGCCCTCGGCGGCGAAGCGCGCGCGCCGCGCCGGGTCGAGCGTGCTGCGGTTGATCAGCGCGGCGTCGAGCGTGCCGGGGCCAAGCGCCTCTACGACGCGGCGAATGTGATCAAGGGTGGTGTAGCCGTCGGTCTGGCCGGGCTGGGTGGTGGTGTTGCACACGAACACGACCCGACCGCGCGTGGCGGCCAGCGCGTCGGCCATGCCGTCGAACAGCAGATCGGCGAGCACGGAAGTGAACAGGCTGCCCGGCCCAATCACCACCAGGTCGGCGGCGCGAATGGCGTCGAGGGCGGCAGGAAGCGCGGGGGCGGGCTCGCGCAGGAACAGGCGCGCAATCGGCGGCTTGCCCAGGCCGCGCACATTCACTTCGCCCGCGACGCGCGTGCCATCGGCCAGCTCGGCGCAGATGTCGGTATTCGCGGCCGACACGGGCAGCACGGTGGCGGCCGTGCCGGCCAGCCGCGCCAGGAACTGCACCGCCGCGCCGAAATCGCCCATTTGCTGGCCCAGCGCCGCCAGCAGCAGATTACCCACGGCCATGCCTTCAAGCTGGGGAATACCTGCGCCACTGAAACGGTGCTGCAACAAGGCGGCGATCTGCGGGTCGGTGGCGAAATTGGCGATGGTGGCGCGCAGATCGCCGGGCGCGGGAATGCCGCCAATGGCGCGGGCCAGCCCGGTCGAGCGGCCAGTGTCGGTGACGGCAATAATAGCGGTCAGGCGCTCGGCAAAGGGCTGGGCGGCCTTCAGCACCTGGCTGGCGCCGCCGCCGCCGCCAATCGCAACAATATGCGGGGAAGCATTCATTGATTATCCTCGGCCAATCGGCTCAAAAGCGCGCACGGCATCGGCTTCGGCCTGCGCCAGGGCGCGGCCATTGGCGGCGCGTGCGGGCAGGTCGAGCACGCTGTCGGTGATCTCGGCGCGGCTGCCGCGTGTCATGGCGAAGACCTCGCGCAGAAGCGTTTCGTACTCGGCGGCGAGCGTGAGCTTGCGGCGGCCCATCACTTTGCGCGCGACATCGACCATGCTGTCGATGCGGTATTCGCGAAAAACCTCGCCGCCCCAGGTGAAGGGCGGAATGGTCTTGGGCGCGAAGTGCACGCCAAAGATGTTCGAGCCGGTGCCGATCACCGCGCCGCCGTTGAGGTGCAGGCCAATGCCGAGCTTGACATGGTCGGCCAGAAAGCAGCCCAGTTTCAGCACGCCGCTGTCGACCTGCCCGCGCCCTTCGAGGGCGACGCGAATGGTGCCGTAGGTGTTTTTCAGGTCGCTGTTGGTGGTCATCGCGCCAATGTTGACCCATTCGCCCAGGTAGGAATGGCCAAGAAAGCCATCGTGGTGCTTGTTGCTGTAGCCCTGCACAATGCTGGCTTCAACCTCGCCGCCAATGCGGCAGACCGGGCCGATGGTGGTTTCGCCACGAATGCGCGCGCTGCCCACCAGCGCGCCCGCGCCAATGGCGGTTGGCCCCTGGATGAACGAGAAGGGCTCGACATGCGCCGCGTCGATCACAATCGGGCCGTCGCGCGCGTCGAGCACCAGCGGGCCATCGAGCCGTGCCTGCGGGTGCAGCCAGACCTGGGCAGGATTGTGCACCACCACATCGGCGCGCTCGATTGGGCGGTCGGCGGCGCTGGCCCAGCCGGCGGCGCGGCTCAGCAGCGGCACGTCACGGGCGATCTGTTCGCCATTGGCAGTGATCAGATCCCACGGGTAAACGAGCAGCGATGCCTGTACTTCGACCACGCGGGCAAAGCGGCGCAGCTCTTCCAGGGCGCTTGCCACGCGCTGCTCCAGCATGTCGAGCAGCACGGCGCTGGCGAGCGTAGGCGAAAGGCGCGCGCCAACCAGCACGGGCTGGCCCTGTGGCCCGGCGGAAATGTAGATAGTATTGAGCGGCTCGGCCATGAGCGCGGCCAGCCAGGGCACGTCGGTGGCGCGGCCATTCACGAACAGAAGCGGGTTTTGCTCGGCCAGCAGGCGCAGCGGCCAGCGCCCCGCGCCATAGACCGCCGCCAGGTGGGGCCGGCAGATCGCGGCGGGCTGGCGCACCAGCATGGCCGAAAGGCGCTCGCGCAGCGTGAAGATGCCGCAGCGCAGCTCGTAGACCGGGCGCGAATACACCAGCGGCAGAAAGAGCTGAAAGCCCTCGTCTTCGAATAGAATAACTGTGTCGGACATGTGCGATTTTCGATTTTCGATTTATGATTTACGATTGCACGAGTGACGATGGACGATTGACGACGAGAAGAATGAACCGCAAAGAGCGCAAAGGGCGCGAAGATTTACGATTTACGATTGCGCGAGTGACGATGGACGATTGACGACGAGAAGAACGAAACGCAAAGAGCGCGAAGATGCGACATTCTGGCATCCTGAGTAGGCCGCCAGGCCGTATCGAAGGGTGCCATCGATCCGCCAACCTGCAACAGGCGTATGCGATACGCCACGGCTGCGACTTGCAACAGGCGTATGCGATACGCCACGGCTGCGACTTGCAACAGGCGTATGCGATACGCCACGGCTGCGACTTGCAACAGGCGTATGCGATACGCCACGGCTGCGACTTGCAAACCCGCATAGCTATTCGCGCCGCAGAATTTCGAGAATCGCGGTCGCGAGCTTGTCGGGGTCGTGGCGCAGCACGCGCACGGTGCGGCCTTCGCCGGGCTGGTCGAGCGAAGCGGTGAGCTGCACCACCGAGCTGGCCAGATCGGCCTCGATCACCACCGCGCCTTCCACCACCACATCACGCGAGGTCACGCGGTCGGTGTTGCTCACCACCGTTTCTTCGTATTCCTCGGGGTTCATAAACACCGGCGACTGGTGTGCGGCCTCGTACATCTGGCGCACGTCCGGGTCGATGCGCTGTGCGTTGACCAGCACGTAGTCGGGCGTGAAGCCGCCGTAGCGCGCGATCTGGCGAATATGCTCGGCCACGCCAAAGCCGGTGGTCAGGCCCGGCTCGGTCATCAGGCTGCAAATATAGATCGTGCGCGCGCGGCTGGCGCGGATGGCGGTGCGCACCTCGGGAAGCTGCAAGTTGGGCAGAATGCTTTCGAACAGGCTGCCCGGCCCCAGCACAATCGCGTCGGCGTTGCGCAGGGCGTCGCTGGCCTGCCGGAAGATCGGCTGCTGCGCGGGCAAGGGATGGCTGTCGCTGCTCATCAGGCGCGAATCGATGGCGTGGCGCTGCGCGAGCTGTTCGCGATGCGAGATATTTTCCTTGATATTGTGATGCGTGCCATCGTCAAGCTCCACTTCGACTTCGAGCTGCGACGGGATGGGCGGCACAAAGATCACATTTTCGAAATGGTAGAGGCTCGAAGCGCGATAGTAGTATTCCACCGGGTCCTGCACGGGGGTGATGCAGGTGAGCCGGCTGGCGTAGCGGCCCAGGCTGGCGAGGATGAGCAGGCCCGCGCCGCCCGACAGCACGGTGATGCGCGGCGCGCGGCTGGAGCGGCGAAAGCCGAGCACAAACTCGTTTTCGCCGCGCGGTGTGGCGTCGAGCGGGATGACGGCGACGCCGCTGAGCTTCCAGATGCCGGCGGCCAGCAGAATTGCCCCGACAAGCAGCAGGAGCCAGCCGCGCAGCCAGCGATCAAGAAACTGGAGCGTGAGGTAGTAGAAGAAGCCGGGCAGCGACACGGTGTGATAAAAGGCGATGACGAAGTAGGCCAGCCCAAGCGATATGCCAACGATGCCCAACGACGCCAGGATCAGCGGCGACCACAAATGGCGCAGGGCGGCGAGCCGTTTCGCGATTATTTGCATTCCAGATCTCATGGTGCGGGCAGCGCCGCAACGGCGCACATGGCCATCGGCGCTGCCAGGCAGGTCAGGGAGCTACGGCCCATTCCTGCATTCGTATGCATTAGTACTCTGGAAAATACGTTATTTCATACAACGGGCAAGCTTCCAGGAAGCTTATCTGAGTATCAGGTTGAAAGAAAACTGGCTTGAGCTTCCTGGAAGCTGGGTGTAGGGTATTTATTTTCCAGAGAAATTAGCGTGCACCAAGACAATGCGAACTATTGTTTGCCGCGCACCTGATCGAGCAGGGTGCGCAGGCGGCTGCCAAAACGCGCCGCGATCTCGATCAGCAGGAGCGATACCAGCACCGCGTCGGGCGATGCCCCGTAGCGACCCAGCGTCACTTCGCCGTTGGGCGTCACGCCCACCAGCAGACTGTTGCGGTCGCCGGCCAGCAGGTCGCCAATGCGCTGCGCCGGGTCGGCCGCAAACTCCACCTTCAGGCCAGCCGCCGATTCCCAGCTGCGCAGCGCCGACACGTCCATTCCTTCTGCAATCGGCGGGACGACGACGATGCCGCGCTGGCGATACTCGCGGTGCAGGTAGTCGGCCAGCAGCAGCGCCAGGTCGTGCGGCGTCACCAGCTCGCCAGTGTTGTCGGCGGCGGCAATTGCGCGCCCATCGGCCGAAAGCGCCACGCCCAGGTGCGAGTCGCTTTCTTTCACCAGCTTGCGCAGGCGCTGCAAGCCGGCCTCGGTGGGCTGGGGCGGCTGGCGGCCAAACAGCGGGTCGACCTCGCGATTGATCTCGATCGCCTTGGTCTGCCCGTTATCGCCAAGCGCGGCGGGAATGTAGCCGCTGGTCGTGCCATTCATCGGGTCGACAAAGACCGTAAGCGTGGCGCGGCGGATCAGGTCGACATCGATCGCGCTGCGCAGGGCTTCAAGATAGGGCGCGCGCAGATCGAGCTGCACCGGGTCGCCCGCGTCGAAGGGCGGCAGCGGGAAGCCAATTGCCGGGTCGCGCGGCGTGGGTATTGCGGGCGCTGCCAGCAGCGGCTGATCGAGCGGCGGCGTCATCAGCACCATGCCGCTATACCAGAATGGCAAGTTGCGCGCCGAAAGCAGCAGGGCGGCGTCGGCGCGGCGCTGCTCGAGCGCCAGTTCGACGGCCGGGAAAGGCGCGGGCGGGCTGAAAAACGCTGTTGTGACGCCCTGCGCCTGCAGCACCTGGTAGGCGTAGCGCGCAAACTGGCCGGCCATAAAGCGCGTGTCGTGCGTCACCAGGCAGCGCCAGCGCTGTGCCTGCAGCACCTGGCCGATCTGCTGGCAGCGCTGATACACACCGTCGAGCGTGAAATCGGCGGCGGTGGTGCCATCCCAATATTGTCGGGTCAATCGCGGGCGCTGGCTCATTGGCGTGTGTTGTGTTGTATATTGGCGAGTTGCATTGTTTAGCGGGTTAGTGCGCGCTGGCTGGCTGGTAGGCCGCAACGGCGCCCAGCATCAGGGCGCGAATTTCTTCCAGGCGCGCGGGCGTGCTGGCTTCGAAGCGCGTGGTGATGGCTGGCTCGGTGTTCGAGGCGCGCACAACGCCCCAGCCGTCGCCAAAATCGACCCGCACGCCATCGACGTCGCTGACATCGTAGGTGGGCGCAAAGGTGTCGCGCACATGCTCGATGATCTTGAACTTGCTGGCTTCGTCCACATGAATGCGGTCTTCGGGCAGCGATGGCAGGATTGGGTAGGGCGCGAGCGCCTGCTCAAGCGTTTCGCCGCGCGCTTCCAGCGCTTTCAGCAGGTAGCAGCCGGCGAAAATTCCGTCGTCGAAGGCGTGGTATTGGATGTTGGTCAGAATATGCCCGCTCAGCTCGCCGGCCAGCGGCGCGTTCAGTTCGCGCATTTTGGCCGAACCGTTCGGGTAGCCGGTTTTCCACATCACGGGCGTGCCGCCAAAGGCGCGAATTGCGTCGCGCAGCACGGTGCTGCACTTGACATCGTAGATCACCGCGCCCGGCCCGCTTTGCAGGGCGTGCTGCGCCATGGCGATCATATAGCGGTCGGCAAAGACCATGGTGCCGCTGCCATCGACCACGCCCAGGCGGTCGGCGTCGCCATCCAGCCCGATGCCCAGCGCCGCGCCAGTTTCGCGCACTTTGGCCATCAGGTCGCGCATATTCGCTTCTTTCAGCGGGTCGGGGTGGTGGTTGGGGAAGGTGCCATCGGGCTCGATGTAGAGCGGAACGACGTCGCAGCCAATCGCTTCAAAGGTGCGCAGGCCGAGCGGGCCGCCCGAGCCGTTGCCGCCGTCGAGCACGATTTTCACTGGCCGTTCGAGCTTCATGCGCGCAACGACATCGTTCACATAGGTGTCGCTGATGTCGATCTGCTCGTAGCTGCCCGCGCCGCTGGCGAATTCGCCGCTGTTGGCAATGCGCCCAACTTCCTGGATCTGGTCGCTCGCAAGTGGTTCGCCGCCGAACTGGGCCGAGGATTGGCGCAGCTTCAGGCCGTTGAACTCGGGCGGGTTGTGGCTGGCCGACACCACCGCGCCGCCGTCGGCGTTGAGGTAGGCCACCGCGAAATACATCAGCGGCGTGGGCACCATGCCAATGTCGATCACGTCGCAGCCAGTCGAGCGCAGGCCCGCAATCAGGGCCGCCGTGTAGTCGGCCGAGGTCAGGCGCGCGTCGCGGCCTACCACCACGCGCAAACTGCTGCGGTCGGGGTTTCGCCCGCGAAAATAGGTACCGGCGGCCTGGCCTAACGTGCCATACACCGCCACGGACAGGTCGACATCGACCACACCACGAATATCGTAGGCGCGAAAAATCGTGGGATTGACAGCATTGGTCATGCGTAGATCCTCGGCAGAGGCCGGCCCGACGGCGCAAGCGCCGAGCGCCGCGAGTGGCTGAAAGAGCATGAGATAAGCGGTTTGACTTGCAGCAATGGATGGTAAATGAAAGATCTTATTCCGTCAAGAACTGGCGCTTTTCTAAAAGCAAAATCGTTCACATAAAGAAGCCAGGAACTTTCACCACAGAGGCACAGAGGCACGGAGTTTTAGGGTTGCAAGTTGCAGGTTGCAGGTTTGCAAGTGCCGGTTCTGCGGTTCTTGGCTCTATGCTGCCTGCCAACTGCGTCCTGCCAAACTGCAACCGCTCTATGTTCTGCGCCCCAGCGCTCTGCGCTTCCCCTGGCACGCTACGGCACCGTGCAGCGCAGCAGCGTGGCCGCGCCCGCGGGGTTGAGCTGGTACATACCCAGCGCGGCCGGCAGCACCACCGACTCGCCGCGCACCAGTTTGCGCGTTCCTTCCGGCCAGGCCAGCTCGGCCGCGCCATCGATCACGGTCAGAATTTCGAAGCTGCCGGGGTCGGTGCTGGCGGGCAGTGGCGCGCGCACATCCCAGCGCTCCATGGCGAAGTAGGCGCACTCGACCAGCAGCGTGCGCACTTCGTCGATTGGCGTGGGCGCCACCAGCGCGGGCGGCTGCTCGCCAAAGTTCGAAACGTCGAGTGCGCGTTCGACATGCAGCTCGCGCAGCTGGCCGTTCGCGTCGCGGCGGTCGTAGTCGTAGACGCGGTAGGTCAGGTCGGATTTCTGCTGAATTTCAAACAGCATAATACCGGCGTTGATCGCGTGGATGGTGCCGGCCGGCACAAACACCGTGTCGCTAGCGTGGGCGGGCGAGCGGCGCATCAGCTCCATCAGCGTGCCGTCGTGCAGCGCCGCCGCGAACTCGTCGCGGCTGGTGGGGCGCGTCAGGCCGTGGATCAGATCGGCGCCCGGCGCGGCGCGCAGGATGTACCACGCCTCGGTTTTGCCGTGGAAGCCGCTTGCCGCCTCGACCGTGTGGGCGTAGGCGTCGTCGGGATGCACCTGCACCGAAAGGTGGTCGGCTGCGTCGATGAATTTCGCGAGCAGCGGGAAATCCGCGCCGCCGCGCGCGAATGGGCGCGTGCCAAGCAGCGCCGCGCCCTGCTCCTGCGCCAGCTCGGCCAGCGTGCGCCCGGCGAACGGCCCTTCGGCCACGCGATTGTGCTCGTACACCTGCCACGACTCGGCCAGGTGCGCGGGCGCGCTGGGCAGGCCCAGCCAATCGCCCAGGGTATCGCCGCCCCACAGGCGGCTGTCGAGCTTGCGCTCCAGAATCAGCGGAGAAAGTGCCATCGCGATGCTCCTTTATATGTGCAGATTGCGCGGCTGTTGCGTATTCACACAGGGTTACCGCCCGTCACGCCCGATCAGACTCGCTCAGCGCAATCAACAACCAGAACACAATCGCAAGGTCGCTCACGAAGTAGAAATTATCGACCAGGCCGTGCGCCAGCGCCGCGACCATGGCCGCCAGCGCGCCCAGCATCAACGCGGTATGTTCGGGCCGCATTGCGTTGCGGAAAAAACGCCATAGCAGCCAGCCAAACGCAAGCAGCCCGAGCGGCCCGAGCCGCAGCCAGATGTCGAGCAGCAGGTTGTGCGGGTGCGCGGCGAACTGCTCGCTGGTGCCGATCAGCGCCGGGTCGATCAGGCTCAGGCCCGACTTGGGGTCGTGGTAGGTTCCAAACTGATCGAGCCCGATGCCAAGCGGGTGCAGGCGAACGTAGCCCAGCGCTTCCTGCCACAGCAGCAAACGCACTGGCGTGCTGCCGCCGCGCACATCGCCGCGCAGCGAAAGCGCCAGCCCGCCCAGAACCAGCGCAGCAATAACGATTCCAAGCGCCACGCCCAGCGCGGAACCACGCGAGCGCCCGCGCAGGCGCGCGCCAAACAGGCCGAAACCCAGCACCGCCGCAGCCGCCAGCGCGCCCAGCCATGCCCCGCGCGAAAACGAGACGACCAGCCCGCCCAGGCAGATCAGCGTGCCTAATAGCCAGGCCCAGCGTGCATTGCGGCGCGGCCACGCGGCCAGCGTCAGCATGGTGGCGAAGGGCCACACCCGCCCGAGAAACAGGCCGAGGTTGTTTGGGTGGCCGTACACCGACTGCACGCGCCGCAGGCCGCCATCCACCACAATGTTGCTGCACGGCCCGCCGTCGGGCGCGAAGCACTGCTTCTGCCCGAAAAACGGCACCAGATCGAGCCCAACATACTGAAGCAGCGCCAGCAGACCAACCAGCGCGCCAGCCAGCACCAGCGCGGCCACCAGGGGCGGCGCATTGTCGCTGCGTGTGGGCGCGGCCCGCAGCTGGTGGCGTGCCAGCGCGTAAAACACGAGCGGCTCGATGATCAGGCGGCGGAACTCGATCAGCGCCGGGCCGCGCGCGACCGCCAGCGCCACGCCGAGCGCGCCAGCCAGCAGAAACAAGATGTGCGGCGCATATTCGCGCGCCAGCAGCGCAACACTGAGGCGCGGCACTTTGGCATTGCCACGCGCCAATTCCCACACCGAGCGCGCAGCCGCAGCAAGCGCCGTAACCAGCAGCGCGGCCTCGTGCAGCGGCAGCATAAAGCCCTGCGCGCGCAACCCGCCAATTGCGGTTGGAATAAGGTAGAGCGGCGCTGTCACCGGCACGGCTAGCAGCGCGAGGTCGGGCCGCAGCAGGGCCAGCGCGCCAAACAATGCCAGGCCCAGCAGCGCGGGCAGCAGCGCGCCGCCAAAGTGGAAAATCGCCAGCGCCAGCGCCATGCCGACGAGGATTTCGAGCGCGGTCAGCCGTGCGCGGAGTGCGGGCATCCGTGTTTCTTTCGTGTGGCCGAAGCAAAGGTCGAATTCCTGCCGATTGTACCACACCAGGGCGTAGGCCGTGCCTCTTGGCACTCGCAGTGCTATACTCAAGCATGCATGAACGCCGCTGGCAGCAACAAGCAGAACGAGGAACGCATGCCCAAATCGATCTCCCTCACCGTCACGGCGCGCGGGGTGGCGCTGCTGCTGGCAGCCGCCGCGCTGGTGTGGCTGGTGTTCAATTTCAGCAGTATCCTGCTGGTGCTGTTTATCGCCATCCTGCTGGCCGTGGCAATCACGCCAGCGGTGAGCTGGTTCGAGCGCGAGCGCGTGCCGCGCGCGGTTGGCATTGTGCTGATCTACGTGGCGCTGTTTCTGGTGCTGGGCGTGGTGGCGGCGGTTATGGTGCCAGTGCTGCTCGACGAGGTCGATCAGCTCAGTACCAGCCTGCCCACGCTCACCCAAACGCTGATCGACGCGCCGGGCACGTGGATCGCGCCCTACCTGCCGGCCTTTGCTCAGCGATTGCAGTTCAACGACCTGGCCCAGCAGCTCAGCGACCAGATCGGCGTGGTGGTGGGTGGCCTGGGCGCGCTGCTGGTGGGCCTGGGCCGCACGCTCACCTCGGCGCTGCTGAGTGGCTTGCTGGTGCTGGTGATCGCCTTTATCCTGACCGTCGACGGGAAGTTTGCGCCGCGCTTTATTGCGCGCTTTTTCCCGCCCACGCAGCGCCCCACTGCCGCCGAGCTTGCGCGCCAGATCGGCGAGCGCCTGGGCCACTGGGTGCGCGCCCAGCTGCTGGTGTGCCTGTTCTATGGCACATGTTTCGGCATTGGTCTGGGGCTGATGGGCGTGCCCTACGCCTTTGCGCTTGGGCTGGCTGCGGCCTTTATGGAGCTGATTCCCTACGTTGGCGGCGCAATTGTGACCGGCCTGGCCATGCTGGTGGCGCTGTCGTCGTCGTCGCCGTGGCTGGCGCTGGGGGTGCTGGTGCTCTACCTTGTCATCGCGAATGTTGAGGCGAATATTGTCTACCCCAAGGTGGTGGGCGACATCGTGGGCCTGCACCCGCTGGTGATTATTATTGCGCTGTTCATTGGCGCGGAGCTGAGCGGCATTATGGGCGCGCTGCTGGCGGTGCCATTCACGGTGGTGCTGCAGGTGCTGTTCGATCACTTCTACCGCTTCGAGGAAGTTGTGCCAGCGGTGCCGCTGGAAGTGCCCGCGCCGGCCCGCCCGCCCCGCCGCGACGCGCCGGCTGTGACCGAGGGCGAAGGGCGCTAGAAACAGAACTACGCACTACGCACTCTTCTGAAAAGAGCGTAGTGCGTAGTGCGTAATCATCAAGCATTCACACGAGTACGAGACTACTCCGCCCAGTCCAGCGGCGTGGGCGGCACAAACTCCGAGTGAATATCGACCGGGCGGCCTTCGCGCGCCGAGGTGCTAATCGCCTCGCAGATCTCGACCACATGCGCGGCCTGCGCGCCGGTTACGCGCTGCGGGCGGTTTTCGCCCAGCGCCTCGGCCAGGTCGAGCACGCCGCGCGCCCATTCAATCGCCATCACGCGCTCACCGATGGTGGTGGTGAAGGGCGGGCGCGCATACTCAATTGGGGCGTAGCTGCCACCAAACGGCGCAAACTCCACTGCGGCGTTGAAATCCTGAAAGCTGCCGAGGTAGAGCGAGCCCAGGTCACCGTGGAATTCCAGCCCTTTCTGCTTGCCATGGTGGCCAACATAGAAATTGGTGGTCAGGCGCACCACTGTGCCATTGGCCAGCTCCACCGCCGCCACCGCCCAGTCGGGCGTGTCGATGTGGAAGGGCACGCCTTCTTTTGTAACACGGTCGGGGAAAAGCACGGTGTTGAAGGCGGTGACGCGGCGCGCGGGGCCGAAGAAGGTTGTCACCAGCGTGAGCGGGTAGACGCCCACGTCGAACAGCGCGCCAACCTCGTAGAAGGGGCCGGGGTTGGGGTGCCAGCTCTCGATGCGGCCCCAGTTGACGTCGGCATACACCATGCGCACCGGGCCAGGGGTGCCGCGCCGGATCTCGCGCCAGATCGTTTGCTGCGCCTCGCCCATAAAAGTCATTGGCGCGCAGCTCAGGCGCAGGCCTTTTGCCTCGGCCAGATCGACCAGCGCGCGCGCCTCGGCGTAGCGCATCGCCAGCGGCTTTTCGCTGTACACATGTTTGCCCGCTTCCAGGCACTGCGTGATCACGGCGGGGTGGGCGTGGTGGATGGAAAGGTTCACCACCGCATCGACGTTTGGGTCGGCCAGCAGCGCGTCGAGCGAGGGGTAGGCGGTGCCGCCATACTCGGCCACCAGCCGCTCGGCGCGCGCCGGGTCGATGTCGGTTGCGCCCAGCAGGTGAATGTGCTCGTAGGGCTTGAGCGTGTGGGCGTATGGCCCGGCAATATTGCCGCAGCCAACAATCGCAATGTTCAGGTCGCGGGCTGGCATGGGTGCTCCTTTGCTGTGAGGAGAAACTAGCCACAGAGCGCACAGAGGACACGGAATTTTGGTTCTATTTAGGGTGCTCTTGGCTTTCGGACGCCTTGTATTCCGAAGCTGTTCGTGCTTATTCGCTCCGTGCGCTCTGTGTTCTCCGTGGCTTGATCTTTTTGGTATTCGTCAGAAACATACAAACAACAGGGCGGGGCGACAGCGTCACCCCGCCCTGCGTGCCGGGAAGCCAGGGGCTACGCAACCGGCTCCTGCTCTTCGCTTGCCACCTCTTCGGCCACTTCTTCCGCGCCCTCGGCCACGCGCGCACGGTTGCGCAGCCGCAAGCCGCTGCCGATCGCGCCCGCGCCCAGGGCGGCCAGCATCCACACGGGCGACAGATCGCCGCCGGTGTTGGGCAGCTGCGCCGGAACCTGGCCCGCGCCGCTGCTCGGTGCCGGGGCCGACGCGCCGGGCAGCGTGCCGCTCACCACAATGCGGCCTTCCACCTGCGCATTGATCGGCGAGTGCGCCGCAACATAATCCGCCGTGGTGTCGATATCCAGAATGCCAGTGTCGATCTTGTCGGTGCCTTTGGCAAGCGCGGTGTAGCCATCGCCGCCGGCGATCACAAACGAGTTGGAAACCAGCCGGTAGCTGGCGCTAGGATTGAGCGGGGCATAGCCGCCCTTGCCATCCGCCACCTGCACGCCCGTCACGCGGTCGCCCACCGGGCGCGAAGGGTCGAAGCTATAGCGGATTGCCGACACCTGCGCAAAGCGGCCCGCCACCGTTTCGAGCTGGCTGACGCCATTTTCCAGCGCTTCTTTCAGCAGCGCGCCGGTGACAGTTACCAGCCCGATGGTGTTGCTGAAGGGCTGCACGTCGAGCAGCTCGCCCAGCGTGATCTGGCCCGCGTCGATGCTGGCGCGGATGCTGCCGCCATTCATCAGCGCCACCTGCGCGCCGGCCGAGCGGGTTTTTTCCAGCATGGCGTCGGCGATCAGGTTGCCCAGATTGGTTTCCTTGGTGCGAACATCGCCACGCACGCCATTCAGCGCCACAGCCGATTCGCCAACCACCTTGGTGCGCAAGGCTGTGAGCGGCTGGGCCAGCACCTGAATGCGGTTTTCCAGCGCGCCATCGGGCGCAAGGCTGGCGGCCACCTCGGTTGGGCGCGCGCCCAGCACATTGGTGATGTCGCCATTTGCATCGAAGCCAACCGTCAGGTCGCCCAGCCAGCGGCCCCACTCCCAGTCGGTCGCCATCACCACCGGCTTGCCCGACGGCGATGCAATCACCTCGGGGTAGGGGCGGGCCGGGTCGGCCGGGCTGACCATCGGGCCCATGGGGGTGTGCGAGTGGCCGCCAATGATCACCTGAATGCCATCGACCTGGCGCGCCAGCTCGCGGTCGAAGGTGATGCCGATGTGGGTCAGCGCAATGATCTTGTTCACGCCCTGCGCCTTCAGGTCGGCCACAGCCTTCCTGGCCGCTTCGATATAGTTGGTGAACTGCAGCGTTGGTCCCGGGCTGGAGATGCCCGGCGTTTCTTCGGTGGTCAGGCCGAAGAAGCCGACCTTCTCGCCACCAATTTCCTTGATGATCCAGGGCTTGTACAGGCCGCTGATCGGCGATGACGAGCTGGCAACGATGTTGGCGCTCAGCACCGGGAACTTCGCCTGCTTGATGAAGTTCGCCAGCGGCTCGGGGCCTTTGTCGAACTCGTGGTTGCCGATCGTCATCATCTCGTAGCCCATGTAGTGGTAGAACTCCAGGTCGGCCAGGCCGAGGTACTGGTTGAACCACAAGGTGCCCTGGAAGATGTCGCCGGCGTCGACCAGCACCTGGTTGCCGCCCTCGGCGCGGATCGCGTCGATCAGCTTTTTGCGGCGCGAAACGCCGCCGTGGATGGGCGCAGGCGGTGTGCCGCCCGTCACCGGCTCGATGCGGGCGTGATGGTCGTTGGTGTGGATGATGCGCAGCTTGAAGGTTTCCGGGCCGGCCGCGTGGGCGAACGAGATGCTGGTGCACGCCCAGGCGAGCGTGCTGCCGCCAACGGCCATGTAGCGGATGAACGAGCGTCGCGAGATGTTCATAACCCTCCCTCTTGCAAATCTCAAGTGGCGATGCTGAACAGGCGGGCACGGGCAAGGGCTGCCCGAGTGCCGCAAGCGTATTGAGCGTTATCGAGGTGCAGTGTGGACGGGGCTATCTTACCACACTTCTTGAGGGCGATTGGCGCAAGCTCTGGTTAAAATATCGTTAGGCGGATGTCAAGAACCGCAGAACCGAGAACCGCAGAACCGGGAGCGAAGAACCGCAGAACCGCAGAACCAAACAGACGGCAGTTGGCAGTTGGCAGTCGGCACAAGGGTGACAAGATGACAAGATGACGGGGTGATCGGCTGAGCAGAGAACCGTAGAATCAAGAGCCGCAGAACTGCTGAACCTGCAATCCACAATTCTTTGCGCCCTTTGCGCTCTTTGCGGTAGTTCTGGCCGTTCGTCATTCGTCGTTTGTCATTCGCCGGTAGTAGCGCCGCGCCTTGGCGATGTTGCCACAATCTTCCATCGAGCACCAGCGCCGGCTGCCGGTGCGGCTGGTGTCGAGAAACAGCCAGCTACAGCCTTCGCCGGCGCACTCGCGCACGCGCGCCAGCTCGGGCGAGGCCAGCAGCGCCGCCGCCGAAAGCAGCGCCGGCCAGATCGGCACGTCGAGCGGGCTGGCATCGGCGGGCCAGCGCCACCCGAGCGGGTTTGTGCCCGGGTCGAGCTGGGCCGGCGCGGGCATGCGCGCCAGCGCCGCGTTGAGCGCCTCGGTGTCGGCGGGGGCGAAGGGGCGACCGGCGGCATTGCCGCTGAATACGCCATACAGCGCGCGGCGCGTGCGGCGGGCCAGCTCCAGCGCGGCCTGCGCGGCAGCGGGCTGGGCTGTGGCGGCGCGGGATGCTGCCTGAAGCTGGGCGGGCGTGGCGGCACTGGCGTGCTGCGCCCAAATCAGAAATAACCCGTAATCACGCCAGTGATCGCGGGGCTGCGGCAGCGCGTGGTCGTTCACCGTATTCACAAAATCCAGGCCCAGCCGCCCGCCCACCAGCCGCAGATCACCCGCAAAGGTATTGATTGTTCTGGTCGTCGTCATCGCTTGACAGCGCTTCGCTTTTCGGCTAGATTCTAACCACCCTGGCGGTTAGAATAATAGCACAGCTCGGCGTTTCGGCCAAAAGGAACACTATGAACTGTGGCACCACAAGCTGCGCCGAGATCATGCTCCAGATCCTGGCGATCGGGCTTTCCAACGGCGCGGTGATCGCGCTGAACGCGATTGGCGTGACGCTGGTGTATGGCGCGGTGCGCATGCTCAACTTCGCGTATGGCGACCTGTTTGCGCTGACGACTGTGCTGGTGGTGGTGGTGGTGCGCGGGCTCGATCTCATCCCGGGCATGGCCGCGCTGCCGCTCGTGGGCGGGCTGGCGCTCGCGCTCTTCGCGTCAATGGCCTTTGGCAGCGCGCTGAATGTCGCCGTCGAGCGGGTGGCGTTTCGGCCGTTTCGCGGCGGCTCGCGCCTGGCCCCGCTGATCGCCACGGTCGGGCTGTCGTTCATGCTTTACGAGGCCGCGCTGCTGTGGCGCACCAGCGACAAATCGGTGCCGGGCGCGCACCACAGCACGCCGGGTGTGCCCGAAGTGCCGCGCCTGGGTGTGCACGATCTGCTGCCCAAGCTCGATCTGGTGCAGGCGAGCGGGCTGAAACTCCAAGTGAGCTACACGCTGAAAGACCTGCTGGTGCTCCTTTTTGCCGTGGCGCTGGCGCTGCTGGTGGGCTGGTTTCTGCGCAGCTCGCGGGCCGGGCGGGCGCTGCGCGCCTGCGCGCAGGATGCCGAAATGGCGCGGCTGTGCGGCATCGACCACCACGGCGCAATTCGCTTAGCCTTTGCGATTGGCGGCGCGCTCTCGGGCGCGGCGGCGTTTATTTTCACGATTTATTACCAGCACCCTTACACCGAATATGGCGTGCAAAGCGGCCTGTTCGCCTTTACTGCTGCCGTGCTCGGCGGCATTGGCCGGCCGCGCGGTGCGTTTTTGAGCGGCTTGCTGCTCGGCATTCTGGCGGCGTTCAGCGATTATTTCCTGGCCTCGCAGTGGACGCCGGTGCTGCTGATGGTGGTGCTGATCGGCGCGCTGACGCTGCGGCCGGGTGGCTTGCTTGGCGGCGCGGAAAGTGACGACTCGGGCGCGCGTATCAGCGCCGACGAGCTGGGCGAGCGCCCGGTGAGCCGGCTGCGCCCGCGCCTGACGGCTGCGCTGCTGCTGCTGGTGGTGGCCTATCCGCTGCTCGATCTGGCGCTGGGCCTGCACTACGAGCTGGTGGCGATCAAGATTCTGCTGTTTATGCTGCTGGCGGTGGGCCTGAACATTGTGCTGGGCTATGCCGGCCTGCTCGACCTGGGCTATGCCGCGTGTTTCGCGCTGGGCGGCTACACAGTGGCGATGCTCACGGGCGGGCAGCTCAGCGCATGGCTGCCCACGCGGCTCGATTTCTTGCTGGTGCTGGCGGTCAGCACGGTCGTTTCGATGATTTTTGGCGTGATCAACGGGGCGCTGGCCACGCGCCTGCGCGGCGATTACCTGGCGATTGTGACGGTTGCGTTTGGCCTGATCATCCCGCAGAGCTTTGTGAACCTTGATCAGTGGACGGGTGGCGAGCGCGGTGCGGCGGCGCTGCCGCCACCGATTCTGTTTGGCTACCGGCTCGGCACCACCACCGAAGCCTATCTGTTTGCCGCGCTGGCGCTGATCCTGGCAACGGTGGCGTGCATGCGGCTGGCGCGCTCGCGGATCGGGCGGGCGTGGGCCGCGCTCAGCGCCGACGAGGTGGCGGCAGCCAGTTGTGGCGTCGATATCACCCGCTCGAAGCACCTGGCCTTTGTGATTGGCTCGGTGATCGCCGGGCTGGCTGGCTCGCTGTTCGCCAGCATTTTCAGCTATGTCGATCCCAACCAGTTCGATTTCCGCGTGTCGGCCATGGTGCTGGCGATGGTGGTGATTGGCGGCGCGGGCAGCGTGCCGGGCGCGATCCTGGGCGCGCTGCTGGTGGCGGGTATCGACCAGCTCGGCATCCCGCTGCTCGGCGCGTGGCTCGACAGCCTGAACACGTCGCGCGAGGGCGTGCTGGCGCTGCTCGATATTCGCGCGCTGAACTCGCTCTACTTCGGGCTGGCGCTGTACCTGGCGGTGTTTGTGCGGGCGCGGCGCTCGGCGCAGCCGGCCGAAGCGCGGCGCGGGCTGGGGCGGCTGTTTGGGCGAACGGCCAAGCCGCGCGAGGCGTGATACGCAGGAGTCAGGAGTCAGAATTCAGGAGTCAGCGCACGACGCTCTTTGCAGAACGTCGTGCGCTGTGCGAACCGTTCTAATCAAGCCCAAGCTTATTCCACCACCAGCACCACGCGTCCGCGCGTATGGCGGCCTTCCACCAGCGTGTGCGCGTGGCTGGCTTCGCTCAGCGGCAGCACCGAGTCGACAATTGGCCGCAGCTTGCCTTCCGCCACCAGCGCGCTCAGCTCGTGCAGCACCGCGCTGGCGGGCCCAATGCCCACGGCAAACTTCTGGCGAACGCCGTGCGCAGCGGCAGCTTCCTCGCCGGGCGGCTGCACCAGCGACACCAGAATACCGCCCGGCTTCAGCACGCCCCACGAGCGCTCCAGCGTGTCGCCGCCCACCGTGTCGAGCACCACATCCACATCGTGCGCCACCTGCTCGAAGGGCGTGGCCGTGTAGTCGATCACTTCGTCGGCCCCTAGCTCGCGCAGAAAATCGAGATTGCGGGGCGACGACGTTGCGATCACATGCACGCCATGCGATTTCGCAAGCTGGATGGCAATGCTGCCGACGCCGCCCGCCCCGCCATGGATCAGCGCGGTTTGCCCGGGCACGAGCAGATCGTCGTCCATAAGCGAGCGCCAGGTCGAGAGCCCGGCATGGGCCAGCGCGGCCGCTTCGGCAAAGCTCAGCGATGGCGGTTTGGGCGCGGCGTCGGCAGTAGCAACCACAGCGTATTCTGCATTTGCGCCATTGCGCGCGGGGTCGAGGCGTGCAAACACTTCATCGCCGGGCGCAAAACCTTCTACGTCTGCGCCAACTTCTTCGACAACGCCCGCAACATCCAGGCCCGGTACCAGCGGAAATGCGTACTGGTACCAGCCAGCCACGTAGCCCGCGCGCATCACCGTGTCGAATGGGTTCACTGTTGTTGCACGAACGCGCACCAGCAGCTCGCCCGGCCCGACCTCGGGGCGCGGCATTTCCTGGTAGTGCAGCACGTCAGTCCCGCCATAGCCATCCATCCCAACCGCTCGCATCATTGCCATCGTGCAATCTCCTTTGTAGGAACGAAAAACGTATCTAGCCGCCCAGAGTGACCTGGGCGATAGACTCACGATGAACCCCAAGCGCCTTGCCGGGCAGCAACAGGCAGGCACAGCAAGGCCAGCCATCGGGCACCAATAGCCATTGAGCGTGCTACGGCGAAGCGCGTATTATTCAGGCATGCCAGAAACGATTGTGCCGAGGAGTTCGCGCCCCTGCCGCCAAGCCACCACGTACCACATCTGCGCGATAGAGAGAGGATAGCGTGTATTTCGCTGGGATACTATCGTGAGAATTACGTATCTTCAGCGCGGTGCTGGAGATCGAAGCGCAGCACGGTTTGCTGCTCGCCGGTGCGGTGAAAGCCAAACCACTCATACAGGCGCTGGGCGCGCAGGTTGTGGGCCTGTGTGTTCAGCGTAAGCGTGCCAGCGCCGCGCCCGCGCGCAAACGCCACCACTTCGGCCAGCAGGCGCACACCCACCGCCTGGCCCTGCAGCTCGGGCAGCACCGCAATGCGCACCAGATGCACCAGCCGCCCGCCGAAGTGGCTGGTGGCGAAGGCATAGCCGACCACCCGGCCCTGGAGCTCGGCCACCACGAAGAAGGGCGCCTCGAATATCGCCTGCCCCAGCACCTGATCGTCCTTGGTCCAGTGTGCCGAGAAGCAGGCGCGATCGACTGCCAGCACGTCGGGCAGATCGACAGCTTCGGCGCGGCGCAGGCGCGCGGCGGTGCTGCCAGTGCTGGGCACTTCCAGCGTCACCTGCTCGTACACCACCACGTCGGTTTCGCGCACATAGCCACGCGCCGCCAGACCCGGCTGCATCCACAGGTCGGCCGCCTCATCGCCGGCATAGAACACCGCCTGCACCTGCTGGGCGCGCAACTGCTCGTGGAACAGCGGCAGCAGCGCATCGAACACCGGCCCGACCAGCAGGCCGTCGCCAATGCCAAAGGCGCGCACCCAGCTCGCGCCCTGCACGTTCCAGCCGGCCAGCGCCGCCGCCCAAACCTCGCGGCCAGTGCTGAGCACCACCGCCGGCGCGCCCGCCAGCAGCGAAGGCAAATGTGGGTAGGGGTAGCTGGCATAGTGATGCGCGCCGTGCCGCAGCAGGCGTGAAATAGCGCCAAGATCATCCAGCGTGGCCGGGCGAACGTCCGCCAGGCTGAGATCGAGACTGCGTCGGAACAAGCGCATAACCGTCGGTTCTTCTGCGGGTGGGCAACGAGTGAGTATCCTATTATACATCAATGCCCTGCGCCAGGCATGGTATGATCGCCGGGCAGGTGTGATGGATAATTCTGCTTCAGCGGGCGTCGCTTTGCAGCCCGGTCGTTTACGGCTGGGCAGAGCGCGAACAGCCATTGTGCAGAAAAATCCGCCGCGCCCTCGCCCGTCTTCCGAAGCGCCGGTTTGCGCGCTTGCATAAGGCCCGCCATGCTTGTGTTCCTGCTGCTGGTTCCGCTGCTGTCTTTGGGCGTGGCCGCGCTGTATGCCGCCGACCTGCTGGCCGACGCGCGCGCGCCCACGCTTAGGCCAGCCCTGGCGCAACCGCCCGACGGCCCGCTGGTGTCGGTGCTTATTCCGGCGCGCAACGAGGCCGCGCGGCTGGGGAACTGCCTGGCTGGGCTGGCCGCGCAGCGCTACCGCAGCTTCGAGGTGATTGTGGTGGACGACGGCTCGACCGACGGTACGGCGGAACTGGCGCGCAGCTATGCGGAATGCCTGCCTGCGCTTGATGTGATTTCCGGCGCTGCCCTGCCCGACGGCTGGGCTGGGAAGTGCTGGGCTTGCTGGCAGGCGGCCGGGCAGGCGCGCGGCGCGTGGCTCTTGTTTCTCGACGCCGACGTGCTGCCCGCGCCCGAGCTTTTGGCCGCGCTCGTCCAGCGCGCCGAGGCGGGCGAGCTCGACCTGCTGACGCTTCTGCCGCAGCTGCGCCTGGGCACGCCCGCCGAGAAGATCGTGCTGCCGGCTTTTTTCGCGCTGCTCACCGCGCTGTATCCGCTCGCCCGCGTGAGCGACCCGCGCTCGCCGGTTGCGTTTGCCAACGGACCCTGCCTGATGCTGCGCCGCACGGTCTACGATGCTACCGACGGGCATCGGGCGGTGCGCGCCAGCATTCTGGAAGATACCGACCTCGGCCAGCGCGTGAAGGCGGCGGGCTACCGCATTGCGGCGGCGCACGCGCCCGAGCTCATTGCCGTGCGCATGTATGACGGCTGGGCCAGCCTGGCCGAGGGCCTGAGCAAGAATGCGGTGGCGGGCTATCAGAGCGGCGGCGCGCGCTCGTTCTGGGTGGGTGCGCGGCAGTCGCTGGTGGCGTTTGCGCCGGGCTACCTGCTGCTGGCGGGTGCCCTGCTGGCCTGGGCGCGGCCCGGCGCGGCGCTGGGCTTGGTGCTGCTGGCGCATGGCGTGGCGCTGCTGGGCGTGGCGCTGCTGTGCTGGGGCGTGCTGGCGGCGCGGCGCTACCGGCTCGCGCCGTGGTGGGGCGCGCTGTTCCCGCTTGGCACGGCGATCTATTTCGGGCTGGCGGGCTGGGGGCTGCTGCGCCTGCGCCTGGGCCGCGGCGTGACATGGAAGGGGCGCAGGTTTCGGTAGTTTTTTTGGCCGACACATAAGACGCGAAAGACGAAAAGGGGTTCGCCCATCGTCGGTTGTCCGCGGTCGGTGGTCGTCAGCAGCTACCGCGCACTGCCCAGCGCCGCGCCCAGGTAGCCCACCAGCAGCGTCGTCGCCTGCTCAATCAGCGCGTGCCCGACGTCGATGTCGCCCGCCTGCTTGGCGGAAAGCGCCTGCGAGAGGATCGCGCCCACGGCGGTGAAACCAACGCTGGTGAAAAGGCGGCGCTGCTCGGCACGGAGCGCGGGCGCGTGCGCGGCCAGCACCGCGTCGATACGCGCCATGATGTCGTTCGCAAGGTCGCTGCAGGCAGTGGCGAGCGCCGAGCCAGCCGGCGCTTGCAGCACCATGCGGCTGAAGCCGGCATGATCGCCGCCATAGCTCGTCAGCACGTCCAGCACACGCGCCAGCGCATCGGCCAGCGGCTCGCCAGCGGGTGTGGGACGCTCGGCATACAGGGCAGCAAGCTCCTGGCGGTAGCGCGCCAGAAGCGCGTGCAGAATAGCCTCTTTGTTTGGGAAGAACTGATAAACCGAGCCGATCGGAATACCGGCCTGCGCCGCAAGCTCGTTGGTGCTGGCCGCGTCGTAGCCGCGCTCGGCAAACAGCTGCTCGGCTGTGTCGAGGATCAGCCCCACGCGCTGCTGACCGCGCGCCTGCTGCGGGCTGCGCCGCATTGTGGCGGTTTCGTTTGTGGGCTTGTTCGGCAAGGGGCGCGGCTCCTTCTGGCGAAATAGCATTTGGGCCACAGAGCGCACAGAGGGCACTGGGCTGGAGATCCAACTCCGTGTTCTCGGTGTTCTCTGTGGCTCGTCATCCTGCGCGCAGCAGCGCAAAAATAGTATGAATCCAGCTCTTGACAATATGAGCCATTGCTCATATTATAATCATGAGCTTTCGCTCACATATCTGGCGCGCATTATACCCCACGGCGCAGCGTAAAGCAAGAAGCGAGGTTTCCATGCAAGCATTTGTGACGGGCGGCACCGGGCTGTTGGGCGGCAATCTTGTGCGGCTGCTTGTGCAGCAGGGGCATCGCGTGCGCGTGCTGGTGCGCTCGCGCGCCAAGGCCGCGCAGCTTCTGACGGGGCTGGATGTCGAGCTGGTCGAAGGCGATATGACCAACGTGGCTGATTTCGCGGGCGAGCTGGCCGGCTGCGATGTGCTGTTTCACACGGCGGCCTACTTCCGCGAATACTACCAGCCGGGCGACCACTGGGCCACCTTAAAGGCGATTAATGTCGATGGCACCATGGCGCTGCTGCGTGCTGCCGAGCAGCAAGGCGTGGGGAAAGTGATCTACGCCAGCTCGAACGGCGTGATCGGCGCTGAGCCGGGCACGCTGGTGGGCGACGAGCGCACGCCACCCGACAGCTACGCGACCGAAAACCTGTATATGAAAAGCAAAGTGCTGGCCGAGCAGCGCATCGCCGAATTCCTCAAGCACAGCGCGCTGCCGGTGGTGCTGATTCTGCCGGCCTGGATGTTTGGCCCCGGCGACGCCGCGCCAACCAGCAGCGGCCAGCTTGTGCTCGATTACCTCAACCGCCGGCTGCCGGGCGTGCCCAATGGCGGCGGCGCACCCGTCGATGCCCGCGATGTCGCCCAAACGATGATTAACGCGGTTGAGCGTGGGCGCAGCGGCGAGCGCTACATCGTTGGCGGCGACACCTTTGTGCCCTTCACCGAGCTGTTTGCGCTGCTGCAGCACAACAGTGGCGTGCCCGCGCCGCGCTGGCACCTGCCCTACGCCGGCGCGCTGGCGCTGGCAACCGTGCTGGAAGCATGGAATCGGCTGACGGGCCGGCCGGTGCTGATCACGCGCGCCGCGGTACAGAGCGTCTACCGCCGCAACACCACCAGCTCGGCCAAGGCGGTGCGCGAGCTGGGCGCGAACTTACGGCCTTTTGCCGAAACCGTCCGCGACGAAGTAGCATGGTTTCGCGCCAACCAGCCCACGCAAGTGCCCGCGCAGCTTGCGCCGTCGGCGCGGTAAGAACGACATTGACGCGCGCGGCTGTTCTCCATACCATGGCGCTCGATCCTATTACGGAGCGAGCACTATGGAACAGCGCGACATGCTTATCGAACGGGTGGCCGCCGTGATTGTGCGCCTGCCGGCACCCGGCGTGCTGCGCGTGGGCATCGACGGGGTGGATGGGGCCGGCAAGACCGTCTTTGGCGACGAGCTGGCGGCGGCGCTGATTGCCCGTGGCCGGCCCGTCATTCGCGCCTCGGTGGATGGCTTCCACAACCCACGCGCGCTGCGCTACCGCCAGGGCCGCAACTCGCCGCAGGGCTATTTCGAAGATTCCTACAACTACGCCCAATTGCGCGCCGCCCTGCTCGACCCGCTGAGCCCGGGCGGCAGCGGGCGCTACCGCACCGCCGCGTTCGACCATCGCAGCGACGCGGCGGTGGACATTCCCGAGGCGCAGGCCGCCCCCGGCGACATTCTTGTGCTGGATGGCATTTTCCTGCACCGGCCCGAGCTGCGCGGCTACTGGGACTTTTCGATCTTTCTGGATGTGGATTTTGCCGTGTCGGTGCCGCGCTTCGCCACCCGCGACGCCGGCCCAACCGCGCTCGACGCGCCCATGAACCAGCGCTATATTCTCGGCCAGCAGCTCTACATGCGCGCCTGCGCGCCCGCGCACCACGCCACACTGGTGATTGACAACACCGACCTGCCTGCGCCGCGCATTGTGCGCGGGACACTGAAGCAGTAGGCAGCACGCAGAAGTCAGCATCGCAAACACTCCCCGAAAAGATTTTGGGGGCAAAAGACGAAGGACGAACGACCAAGTTGTGTTGGTCGTTCGTCCTTCGTCTTTCGTCAGGACACCCGCAATAATGTTACCCAAGAATCTAGCTCGCCGGGCGCGTGCGCCAGTTGCGCCAGCGCTGCCGCAGGAAGGCGATGCCGTTGCGCTGGTACACCAGCCATTCCACCACCAGCACCACCAGCGCCAGCGCCGCCAGCCAGCGCCAGAACTCCTGCCGGCCCACGCGCTCGGCCGTGGTGGCCTGCTGCAAGCCGCTCACCTGTGGCACCTTCAGCTCGGCCTGCGGCCCAACCGCCGACTCGGCCGGGTCGAACAGGTTGACGGCGAAACGCTGCCGTGCCACCAGCTTCTCGCCCTGAAATTGCTCAACCACATACACGCCGGGCGTGCCCGTGTCGGCGTCGATCACCTGGCCATTGCGCGCCTCAGGCGTCACAATGCTGCCGTCGGGGTGGCTGATCCGCACCGCCGTAATGCTCGCATCCACCGGCAGCGCCAGCGGCTGGCCCGGCGCAAGCTGCGCGGCGTCGGCACCGCTGCCCGGCACCAGGTAGCTCACCAAATTCGACAGCAGCAGCGGGAAAGCGACCTGCACCGGCAGATCGGAATTGTGCAGATCGAACGCCAGCACCACGATCTTGCGGCCATCGCGCTCGCCCGCCACCAGCATCGGCCCGCCATCGCCATCCACCACCGTGCGCGCCCACGCTCCCGGCTGAATCCTGTTCGCCTTCAGCACGCTCACATCGCTGAGCTTGACATTCCGCAGCAGCGGCTCGTCGCCGGGAACGGGCCGCAGCGCCGGCAAATCGATCTGCCCAGTGACCGAGAAGAAGCTGGTGGAGCGTGGTGGCGCAATAAACAGCAGGTTGCCGGGCGGCAGCTGCGTCGGCACCACTGCGTCGAAAATCGTCAGCGGCACCTGCGCAGCCGTTTCGGTAAAGGTGGCCGTGCTGGTCGGCACGACCGAAACCTTGATACTCGGCAAGCGCGCCAGCCCAACTTCAAGGAAGCGGTTGCCGGGGCTGACCAGCCGCACCGTCGTGCCTTCGCCCAGCGTGCTCACCGCCCAGGCGCGGTCGTCGGTCGGCAGCGCGTCGGCCGCGCCGGGGTCGGTCAGGCGCGCCTCGGCCTTGCGCACCTGCGCGGGCACTTCCACCACCACCGACTGATCAGCGCCGGGCGCGAGCGTCAGGTTGTAGGCGTTGAACAGCTGGTCGTCGAGGTAGAGATCAAGGCGGCGGGAAACCTGATTCGGCCCGTAGTTCGTGGCCTGGGCGAAAAGTGTCTGGCCAGCCGGGCTGGGCTGCATTGCCATCGCGCTCATCGCCACGTTATCGCGGCTGGTGCCAACCGGGAAGTAGCGCACGGTGGCCGGCACCGGCTGAAGCGTTTCGAGCGAGGGAACATTGCCGTCGGAAATAATTGCGATCTCGCTGTCGGCGGTGCGGGCGGTCAGCGCAGCGGCAAGCGTCAGCGCCTGTGTCAGGTCGCTCCCGCCGCCGGTGCGCAGCTGAATGCCCTCAATCGCGTCGCGCAGCTGGCGGCGGTCGGTGCTGGCCGACACGAGGTTTTCGGTCTGGCCGCCCGCCGCAATCACGGTTGCGCGCCCATCATCGGCCAGCTGCCCAATCAGCGCGAGCGCCTGCTGCCTGGCCGCATCGAGGCGCGTGGGCGAGCCGTCGGCCGCGCCCATGCTGGCCGAGCGATCGATGACAATGATCAGGTTCTTGCCCGCAATGCCATTGGTGAGGAAAAAGGGCCGTGCCAGCGCCAGCACCAGCAGAAGCAGGAGCAGCAGCTGCAGCAGCAGCAAGAGGTTGCGGCGCAGCTTCTGCCAAGGCGCGTTGGCCTCGACATCGCGCACGACTCGCTGCCACAGAAACGTGGACGAGACGCGGCGCTCTTCGCGGCGCAGCTTCAGCAGGTACATGGCCACGATGATCGGGCCGAGAACAACTGCGCCAATCAGCGCGAGTGGTGTGAGAAAGGACACTGCTACGGTTCCGCCTGATCGGGTTCGATGCCTAGCGCGCGAAGTTGCGCGGCCAAGCGCTCGGCGCGTTGACGTTCTGTCTCGGCGCGTTGACGTTCCTGTTCGCGGGCGCGTTCCAGAGCAACATATGACTCAAAGGGGCGGCCATCGGGTCGGATCAGCCGCATCTCACCTTCTGCTATTTCAAAGCGCACGCCCAGGCGCGGGCTCACCCAGCCATGCATTTCAGGCACGGCTGTAAGCTCGCCCTGGCCGCCAATATAGCCGCTGAGCGCGCCACTGTCGGGATCGTACAGGTACAATTCCTCGACGCCATATCGCTCGTAGAAGCGTAGTTTGCCCAGCATTTCTGGCAGTGTGTTGCCGGGTGAAAGCACCTCGAACACGACCTGCGGCACAACACCACTTTCGTTCCACTGCTGGTACGAGCCACGGTCGCCCTTGGGGCGGCCAAATACCACCATCACGTCGGGCGCAACACGGATCTGCGGCCTGCCTTCAACCGGGTACCACAATAAATCGCCAGCCACAAAGACCTGTGGGTCACCTTGAAACAGCGCGTCAAGCCCACCCTGAATCGTCACAATCCAGCGGAACTGTCTAGTATTATCGGCCATAGGCTGCCCATCGCTATCGGGGTATTCAACGGCCCGGCTGGTAAGCATTGATGTTTGTATGCTCATAGGCTTGCTCGTGTACTATCTTCGCCGTCACACTGTGATTCTACCGCACAACACTGCGCCGCCGCAAATTCGACAGCACGAAATCTTCCACCGGCACGGAGGTGTCGGCAAAAATATAGTTGATGCCGCGCCCGCTGCAAAAGCTCTCGATCTCGGCGCGCCACTCGCGCAGGTGCTCGTCGTACTGGCGCAGCACCTCCAGGTCGGCGGTGATTTCGAGCGCAGGGCCGCCCTCCGCATCCAGCAGGCGAAAGTCGCCGTCGATGTCGGGGCGCAATTCCTGCGGGGCCAGCGTGTGCACAATCGTGATCTCGAACGGGCGTGCCGTCAGCGTGCGCAGCGCTTCTTTCCACTCGGGGTCCATCAGGTCCGAGCAGAGCAGCAGCGGGCCGACATTGCGCGCCGTTCGGATATAGCGCTTGGCGGTGGCCTGCAGGTTGCCGCCCGCGCCGCCGGGCAGCTTCTGAATGAAATCGAACAGGGGCAGCGCGCCACGCTTGCCGCGCACACTGGGCAGCTGCTGGCCCTTGCCGGCCGCCAGTGCCGTCACTGTCACGCGGTCGAGGCTGGAAAGCGCGATGTAGCCAAACGCCGCCGCCACGCGCCGGGCGTAGAGCAGCTTGTTCGGCTCGCCCCAATCCATCGAGGCGGTGTTGTCGAGCAGCAGGTGAATAGTCAGCTCTTCCTCGGCCACCATCAGCTTGAGGAAAAAGCGCTCCATGCGTGCGTACAGGTTCCAGTCGATCTGGCGAATGTCGTCGCCGCGCGCGTAGGGGCGGAAATCGGCAAATTCCACCGAGCTGCCCCGGCGTGGGCTGCGGCGCTCGCCCTGCAAGTCGCCCGCCATCGCGCGGCGCGTCAGCAGCGCCAGCCGGTCGAGCTTGCGCAGAAACGTTGGGTCGAATAAGGGTGCCGGGGCGACAGTCATGCCTTGTGTCTACTTTCGTGGGCTCAAAATAGGCAAGCGCACCCTTCGATACGCGCTTTGCGCTACTCAGGATGCGCGTTCACGCTTCCAGCAATGTCGCTGCTACGAAAGCGGCGTGAGCGTTGGCGCGGGCTGAACCGACCCGGCGGCGCGGCGCACCAGTACCATCCCGATCATGCCGCCGCCCAGCGCGGCAATCAGCTGCAAAAGCAGCAGGCGCGGGTCGATCAGTGGCTGGATGGCGGGGTAGGGGCCAAAGGCTGCGCCAAGCTGGCAGGCCACCAGCAGCACACCCACCGCCAGGCCCGGCGCAGGCGCGGTGCGGCTGGCCCAGCGGGCCGCCACGGTGCCGCCAAGCGCGGCCCACAGTGGCAGCAGCACAATCGCCACCGCCGCAGCATTCAACCCAACCGCCAGCGCAAATGTTCCAGCATCGAGCGCCAGCCCGAGGGCCAGCGCAACCACCACTGCGGGGATACGCACCACCATGCTTTGCTCCGCTTGGCATTCAGGCGAAGCTGGCCTACTCGGTCTTGACCGTTTCGACCAGCTGGCGAATCACATCGTCGGGATCTATGCCCTCGGCCTGAGCCTCGAAGTTCAGAATGATGCGGTGGCGGAGTGCGGGCAGGGCAGCCAGTTTCAAATCGGCGAACGCCACGTTGAAGCGCCCGTCGAGCAGGGCCATAATTTTGCCAGCCAGGATCAGCGCCTGCATGCCGCGCGGGCTGGCGCCATAGCGCACATACTGCCGCGTCACAGCTGGCGAGCTGGCGTCGGTTGGGTGCGTGGCGGAAATCAGGCGGGCGGCATAGGCCAGCACATGGCTGGCAATCGGCACGCTGCGGGCGAGCTTCTGCATTGCGCTCACCAGCGCACCATTCGCAACTTTGCGCGTCTGCGGCGTGCGCTCGCTGGTAGTGCGGTTGGCGATCTCAACCAGCTCGGCGGTGCTGGGGAACGGCACCAGGATCTTGAAGAAGAAGCGGTCGAGCTGCGCTTCCGGCAGCGGGTAGGTGCCTTCCATCTCCAGCGGGTTCTGCGTCGCCAGCACGAAAAACGGGTCGGCCAGCTGGTGGATGGTTTTCGCCACCGTGACAGTGTGCTCCTGCATGGCTTCCAGCAGCGCGCTTTGCGTTTTCGGCGTGGCACGGTTGATCTCGTCGGCCAGCACCAGGTTGGCGAAAATCGGGCCGGGCTCGAAGCGAAACGCCTTGTGGCCGGCATCATCTTCGCTGATCAGCGTGGTGCCAACAATATCGGCGGGCATCAGGTCGGGGGTGAACTGAATGCGGTTGAACGAGCAGTCGAGCACGTCGGAGAGCGTGCGCACCAGGGTTGTTTTCGCCAGGCCGGGCACGCCTTCGAGCAGGGCATTGCCGCCCGCCAGCAGAACAATCAGCGTCTGGCGAATCAGGTCGCGCTGGCCCACAATCACCTGGCCGATCTCGGCTTCGATCATTGCGGCGCGCTGGCGGAATTCTTCCGGGCCAAAGCGCGGCGCTGAGGTTGGGTTGGTCATGTGAAACTCCTGCTCCTGCGGCACGCTGGCTGGGCCGCCCTGCTTCGCTTGTGCACGCGCTCGGTGAGTGTGAGCCGCCGCGCTTACACGCGTGGCAGCGCCAGCAGAATCACCGTTGCGCCAATCAGCGCGATCAGAAATGCAAACCAGGATGCTGCGGTAAGCGCAAACGCAACCGTGATTGCTTTGGAAGGAACCTGTGACGCACGCCGCGCGCCATACACCAGAAACATGCTGCCGATCAGCACAAACACTGCAAGCATTCCAACAATAGGTACGATCATGGTATCACCCTCTACGCAGCACGGCCTGGTGCTGCTTTGCGTATACGTCTCGACCGAGACCGGCAATGAGGGACGCCACTGTCCGTAAAAACGTCTGCAATCGAGTAAGAACTGCGCCAGGGCGTTTAGCGCCTGGGCTCGAGGTTAGAAAAGTAGTCGCGAACATAGTCTTTCAGATGCGGCGGAATGGCGCTCTGGTCGAGCGCTTCGCCGGCGGCGCGCTGATAGGTGGGCAGATTTTCCTGGTAGGGCACCTGCGCCGGGCCAGCCGCGCCGGGCAGGTTGGTTTGCCCCTGCTGCGTCTGCGTTGAGCCACCCTGGCCTTGCTGGCCCTGGATTTCCTCGGGCCGCGCAGCGCCATTGCCGGGCTTGTAGGGCTGGTAGATCATGTCGTCGTGACCACTGCCAGCTTCGTTGCCGCCATTGCCATTGTTCTGGCCCTGCTGGCTGCTCTGGCCGTTCGGGTTGCCCGGCTGGCCGCCGTTCTGCGCCGACCCGGAGCTGCCATTTTGCCCTTGCTGCCCTTGCTGCCCTTGCTGCCCTTGCTGCCCTTGCTGGCCTTGCTGGCCCTGCTGGCCCTGCTGCCCCTGCTGGTTTTGCTGGCCTTGCTGGCCCTGCTGCCCCTGCTGGTTTTGCTGGCCTTGCTGGCCCTGCTGCCCCTGCTGGTTTTGCTGGCCTTGCTGGTTTTGCTGATTCTGCTGACCAGCCTGCGCCACGCTTTGGCGGTTCTGCTGCAGCTGCGAGAGCGACTGCTGCAGCGCTTGCTGCTGGGCTTGCTGGGCCTGCGCCTGCTGGGCCTGCTGCGCGGCCTGCTGAAGCGATTGCTGCGCCTGCTGGGTATTGCCCTGCTGGAGCGCCTGCGCGGCCTGGTTCAGATTTTGCGCCAGCTGCGGGTTGCTCTGGCTTTGCTGCTGGGCCTGCTGGCTCAGGTTCTGCGCAAGCTGCTGGCGCTGCTCGGGCGTCATCTGGCTGAGCTGCTGGGCAAGCTGATCAAGCTGCTGGGCGACCTGGCTGGCATCGCCGGTTTGCTGGCCATTCTGGCCCGAAGTGTTCTGCAAGCTGCGCGAAAGGTTCTCCAGCGCGGAGCGGCGGGCATCGCTACTCGGGTCGATGCGCTGCTGGAGCTGGTTCTCCACCGACGAAAGATCGGCCAGCGCCTGCTCGCGGCTGCCCGGGTTTTCGCGCAGCTGGCGCTCCAGCTCGGCAAGCTGCTTGTCGAGCGCAGCGCGCTCTTCGGGTGTGAGCGCCTGGTTTTGCGCAATCTGCTGACGCAGTTCCTGCGTCTGGTCGGCGATCTGCGCGGCCACCTGCTGCACCGCCGCGCGCTCGGCCAGCACCGCCGTTTGCGGGTTGGGCAGCACTGCCAGCGCCAGGCCAAGCGCGAGTGCGCCGAGTGCCATGAGCAGCGGGCGGCGCGCAACTGCGATGGCAAGCGGCAGCATGCGCGGGCGCAACGTTTCGGCGAACGTGCGCGCATCGTCCTGCTGCTGGCCAGCCAGCGGGTTTTCGGCCTTCTGGCTGCTCAGCTCAAGCGCGGTAGAAAGGCGCTCGCGCAGCCCCAGCTCAAGATCGACGCGCCGCGCCACCTGGGCGGCAGGCAGCCGGCGGAACAAGAGCGCGCCAATGATGAAGAGCAGCCACAGCGCCGGCGGCAGCAGCGACCACAGCAGGAGGTTGGGGATGGGCGTGAGGCGGCCAATAATTTGCAGCAACGCAAAGCCCGCCGGCGCCAGCCAAAGCGTGCGCGTCGCCAGCAAAAGCCAGTCGCGCAGCTGCAGCCGCCGCCGCATGGGTTGAAGCCGCCGTTGAATATATTCGCTGGTTGATAGTGCCTGAGCCATAGGTGGTTTCCGACAGGAGCGCCCCGCTTATCAGGCCGTGCCCATTGCCTGCCCGCTGTCAGTATGACGAAATAACAGCAAGTTATGTTCCGCAAGGGTACGATAGCACGGCTTGCGCGCCAGCAGAATAGCGCGCGCCTGATAGGGAGCTTATTCTTCGGTGCGGCGCCAGAAGTGGCGTTCGCTGATCTGCTTTTTCCCGTCCGCGCCTTCCCACACTTCAATCACGCGCTGGCTCACAATCGTCACCACGCTGCCAACCGGGCTTTTTGTGATTGCGGGAGTGCTGGCGGCTGCCGTGGTGGGGCGCGCCAGTGCGGTAGATGCGGGCGCAGTATTTTCCATACGGTGGCGCAACCATGTCAGGCCGGCTTCGGCCACCAGCGCGGCGGCGCTCAGCGCGACGGTTTTGCCAACTTGCTGCCAGGTCACCGGGAGCTGGCGGCCAGCAACAACCATCGGCGCGGCATCGCGGCGGGCGGGAAGCTGGCGCTCAAGCGGCGCGCCGCATTTCCCGCAGTAGTGATCGTTCAGCGGGTTGCCGTGCTGGCATGCCGGGCAGATACGTTCAACCATGTGCTGTGCTCCTTTGATGCCCTGGTATTCAGCAATGCCTACCTGATGCCGCCAGTATAGCATACCTTCCCGGGCGCTGCGCGCTGCGTTATTATGAGCGTTGGGCTTTGCGCTGGCGCTCGATATAGCCAAACATATCGCGCCGCCGCAGCATGCCCAGCAGCACCGCGCCATCCATCACTGGCAGCTGTTCTTCGCCGCTTTCCAGCAGGGTGCGAAACGCCTCACCAGCGGGCATTTCGGGCGGCAGCGCGCGAATGCGGTGCAGCGGCGTCATCGCTTCGCCCACGCGGGTGCGCGCCCATTCGTTGAACTGGAAGCGCCGCAGGTTGCGCATGGTGATCATTCCAAGCAGCGGCTGTGGCGCATCGGCTTCGGGCAGCAGCAGCACCGGGAAACCCTGATCGAGCTGCCCAAGCACATAGCGCCCAACGAACTGGTCGAGCGGCAGCTCGGGCGCAACGGCGCGAAAGCCGCGCTGCATCAGGTCGTGCACCGACAGGTTGCTCAGGGCGTGCTGCACGCTAAAACGCCGGTAGCCAATAATCGCGTGGCGGGCCAGAAAGTAGCCGATCAGACTGGCCAGGCTGCCGTTCAGCAGGTCGCCCGTACCAAAGGTATACAGCAGGCCCGCGAAAAACAAGAGCCAGCCGCACACCCGCCCGGCCAGCGCGGCCACCCAGGCTGCGCCAACCGCGTCGTCGTTCAGGTAGAAAAGCATGGCCCACAGAATGCGCCCGCCGTCGAGCGGGTAGCCGGGCAGCAGGTTGAACAGCGCCACGACACCATTGGTGAGGGCCAGGTGCAGCGCGAGCGTGGACAAGGCCGGCACAGGAAGGAGCCACCAGAGCAGCCCGCCCAGCAGCGCCAGAATAACGCTCGCTGCCGGGCCAGCCACCGCAACCAGCAGGTCGCGCACCGGCTCGGGCGCGGCTTCGCCGATCTCGGTGCCACCGCCCAGCGCAAACAAGGTGATGCCATGCACTTCCAGCCCGTAGCGCTGCGCGACCAGCGCGTGCCCGAGTTCGTGCAGCACCACCGACGCGCACAGCAACAGCGCCGCAACGGCGGCCAGCAGCCATGCGCCGGATGGCCCGGCCAGCGGCGTGTACATCCAGTGCAGCAAAACCGTGGCAAGCACCAGCATGCCCAGCCAACTCCAGCGGCAGCGGATGGGCACCCCCGCAATTGTGGCGATTGTCAGTATCGGCATAGGGTATATGTGGGCGCGCAGTACGCCTGGCCGATCGGCCAGTAAAGCAGCGCGCGCCCGGTATTATACCATCGGAGAATCAAAACGGCGGCTGGCTTGGAAGCCAGCCGCCGCAAATTTGCCGAGGTGGTGCTTACCAGCGCGAAGTCGCGCGGCGCTGCTGCTGGAAGCAATCCGAGCAGTACACCGGCTTGTCGCCGCGGGGCACGAACGGCACTTTGGCCTCTTTGCCGCAGGAAGCACATGTGGTGGTGTGCATCTCGCGCGCGCCGCTGCTGTAGCCGCCCCTGCTACCATAGCTGTCGTCGCCATAGCCACCGCGATCGCTGTAACCACCGCGATCACTGTAGCTGCTGCTGCGCCCGCCACCCGATGCCTTGCGCGCCTGCCGGCAAGCCGGGCAGCGCGTGGGCTCGTTGGTGAAGCCCTTCTGGGCATAGAACTCTTGCTCGCCCGCTGTGAAGACAAATTCCGAACCGCAATCCCGACACGTGAGGGTCTTGTCCGCGTAGCTCATCGCTCGCCTACTCCTTGTAGTGAAAAAAACTCGCTGTCCAGCAGGCTTGGGAAAACGATGAGCGGGGAACACACGTCCTGGGGCGCAGGCGGGGTCTGAGGCATCTCGTAGCAACCAAACCGTTTGAACATGGCGACATCATAGCATAAATTGTACATAGTTTCAAGAGGCAGTTTTCTTGCGCACGACAACAACGCGTATACCCAACTTTTACGGGCCAATGCAGCACCAGGACGCCCTATGCGAGACGGTCTCCCGTGAGGCGGCGGCGCGTTTCCTGGCGCGAGGCGGTTTCGTCGCTGGTGCGCTCGGGGCTGCTGATCGCCAGCACAACCAGGAATGCGTTGAAGATCACGCCGGTGAGCAGCACAGCCCACGGGGGGATCGGGCCGATGCGCATGCGCTCAAACAGCTCGGCGAAGGACGGCGGCGAGTTGGGGTGGATCACAATTTTGACGCACCAGCTAATCAGCAGCACGCCAAAGATCCAGATGTAGTTGCGCCGCAGCCGCCGCCCCAGCGCTTCCCACAGGCTAATACTGAAGCGCGGGTGCAGCAGATCGCTTGCCAGCAGCTGCCGCCAGTTGTCGATCTCGTCGGGGCGCTCGGGCGTGAGCATTTCGGCGAAAAATTCGGTTTCCATCAGCCGCACGCGCGTGCGCCACAGGTCGTAGAACATATAGCGGCGCGCTTCAATATACATGAAATAGAAGATCAGCAGCGAGTTGACCAGAATCATCACGTGGGTGTTTTTTTCGCTGCTGAAGCCAAACGAGAGCGTTGCGCCGGTGGTGAGCACGGCCCAGTTGGTGGTGCCGTCGAGGCGCATGCGCCAGGTGTTGGCGCGGCCAACTTCGCCGCGGTAAAGGTGCACCATGGCGGTGTTGAACTCAGTGGCGGTGAGCGGGCGTACCGATGGCCCGAGCATTGTGGGGCGCTCGGGGGTGGTAATGCGCGCGCTTGGCTCTTCGGTCGAAACACTCGTCATGGCGCGCGCAACTGCCGCAGCGCGGCGTAGATGCCGAGCGCCAGCAGGCCCGTGATCAGCAGCAGGCTCCAGATGTTGAGCTGCACCACAAAGATGATCCGAAGCCGGCTCCAGATCAGCCAGACGGCCAGCAGCACCGCCGCAAGAATGAGCCAGCGATTCGTGCCGATGCGATTCATAGCACCTCGATGCCAGTGGAATGTGTGCCGAGTATTATACAGCGCCGCAGAATCATTGTCCATATATGCAACAAATGTGTTACCAGGTATGCTATAATCGGCCGGCATTCAGAAGTATCAGCGCTGTCGCGGGACCATGTCTCTGACCGCGTGCGAAACAGAGCCGGTTGGCACCATGACCCAGTCCTCGATGGCGATCGAGGCCCTCTCTGCTGTGCGCCCGTTTGTGAAATGGGCGGGCGGCAAGGGCCAGCTTTTGCCCGAATTATCGCGCCGTTTGCCGCGCAAGTTTCGCCGCTACCACGAGCCATTTGTGGGCGGCGCTGCGCTGTTTTTCCACTTATATAACTCCGGCCGCCTCCACGATGGCGCGCTGCTGTGCGATTTCAACCCCGAGCTGGTGCTGTGCTACCAGGTTGTGCGCGACGAACCCGAGGCGCTGATTGCCGCGCTGAAGCAGCACGAGCGCCACCGGCTCGACCGCGAGTATTTCATGGATGTGCGCGGCTGGGATCGCCGGCCCGATTTCGCGCAGCGTGGCGCGGTCGAGCGCGCCGCCCGCACGATTTTCCTCAACCGCACCTGCTACAACGGCCTGTACCGCCTGAACAACAAGGGCCAGTTCAACGCGCCGTTTGGCTACTACAAAAACCCGCTGATCTGCGACCCCGACAACATGCGCGCGGCCAGCGCGGCCCTCAAGCGCGCCGAGCTGTTTGTTGGCGATTTTGGCGATGTCGCGGCGCGCGCCGAGCCGGGCGACCTGGTGTATTTCGACCCGCCCTACGTGCCGATGAGCGCGACCGCGTCGTTCACGCACTACACCGGGCAGACATTTGGCCCCGACGATCAGCGCCGCCTGGCGCACCTGTTCGATGAGCTGATGGAGCGCGGAGTGTATGTGATGCTCAGCAACTCGCACACGCCGCTGTCGCGCGAGCTGTACGCTGCGCACGCCGTCAGCACCTCCGTGGTGCTGGCCAGCCGCAAAATCAACTGCGACGGGCGCAAGCGTGGCAATGTCGAAGAATTAATCGTGTGCGGCTACACGCCGGGAACCTGAAAGGGTGAAGAGGTGAAAGGGTGAAACAGAGCCTCACCCTTTCACCTTTTCACCCTTTCACCCTTTCGTAATCTATGACGATCCGTATTCTCATCGCCGACGACCACCCGATTGTGCGCGAGGGCCTGAGCGCCGTGCTCGAGACCCAGGCGGATTTTGCGATCGTTGGGATGGCGGCCAGCGGCACCGAGGCCGTGGCGCAATCGGCCGCGCTGCAGCCCGATGTGATTTTGCTCGATTTAGAGTTGCCTGAGCTCGATGGCGTGGCGGCGCTGCGGGCGATTCGCGTGGCGCGGCCCGAGGCGCGCGTGCTGATCTTCACCGCCTTCGATACCGACGAGCGCATTCTGGCGGCGGTGCAGGCCGGCGCGCAGGGCTACCTGCTCAAAGGCGCGCCGCGCGACGAGCTGTTTCAGGCGATTCGGGTGGTGCACGGCGGCGGCTCGCTTTTGCAGCCGGTGGTGGCGGCGCGCCTGCTGCGCCAGGTCAGCAGCCCGGCCGCAAGCAGCCTCGCCGAGCCGCTGACCGAGCGCGAGCTGGATGTGCTGCGCCTGCTGGCGCGTGGCCGGCAGAACAAGGAGATCGCGGGCGAGCTGACGATCAGCGAGCGCACCGTGAAATTTCACGTTTCGGCCATTCTGGCCAAGCTGGGCGTGGGCAACCGCACCGAGGCCGTCAGCCGTGCCGCGCAATTGGGGCTGGTGGAACTGTAGGCAGCGAGCAGGTGGCAGTCGGCAGGCGGCAGTCGGCAGTCGGCAGGCGGCAGGCGGCAGTCGGCAGGCGGCAGTCGGCAGCGAGCAGTCGGCAGTCGGCAGTCGGCAGGTGGCAGTCGGCAGTCGGCAGTCGGCAGTCGGCAGTCGGCAGGCGGCAGGTGGCAGGCGGCAGGGGCAGTTTGAGCTTAATTTGCTCACTGCCTGCCGCATACTGCCTTCTGCCCGCTGGCCTAGCGCTTGCGGAACACGAAAATATATTCGTGCTTGAAGACATAGAATCCGCCCACCAGCGCGCGATATTTCCATAGCTCGGCCTGGCTGCGCTTGCCAGCGGTTTGCTCAAAGTTCTTCACAATAATGCTCTTGAGCAGGAAATTGCGCTGCAATACCTCATTCATCGCCTGGAAGCCCAACGGAATCCACTCGCACTTCGCGTATTTGTCGCCAATCACCAGCGCGAGGTAGCGCCCCGAGTCGAGCACCTCATTCACGCGATCGACCAGCGTGCCCAACATCGTCAGAAAGGCGTCGAGCGAGGTGGCGTTGGAAAGGTCGCGCGGGTCGTCGCTGAACCTGATGATGTCGTAGTAGGGCGGGTGCAGGATCACAAGCTGCGCCGAATCGCGGCCGTGGGCGCGAAGCAGGGCGCGGTAATCGGCGGCCAGGCAATCGTCGTTGGCGAGGGCGGTGACAATGCCGTGCGGGTTGGGCTCGGCGGCGATCTGGGCGCGGGTGCGCTCGGCCACCGGCGCTTGCAGCTCGACGCCCAGGCAGTTGCGGCCCAGCCGGCGCGCTTCGATCAGCGTGGTGCCCGAGCCGGCAAACGGGTCGATCACCCAATCGCCGGGGCGGGTGTAGCGCCGCATCATCTGGTGCGGAATTTGCGGGATGAAGTTGCCCCAGTAGCCGGCGTGGTGCGCGCCCGTGCTGTCGCGCCGGTTCACCACCCACAGGCTGTCGGTGTAAATATCCTCGTATTCCTTCCAGCGATTCAGGTTGATGTCGTTCACCGCGCCGGTACGCACCTCGGTAACGCTTTTGATCAGCCGGCCAATGTAGTAGCGCGCGCGCTCGACGGTGTAGGCCGCGCGAATCTGCGCCAGCTCGGCGCGCAGGTAGTCGGGCGCGAAACGCACACCCTCGGCGGCGCGCAGCGGGCTGGCGGCGTCGGCAAGCTGCGCCCCGAGCGCGTCGATGCCCTGGCGAATGGCGGGCATGGTGGCCGCTTCGGCCAGGCGCGTCAGCGCGCCATGCAGTTGTGCGCGGTCGAGCACAAGCGGCTCGTCTGCCAGCTCGAACGGGCTGTCGTCGATCGGGGCCATGCGCGGGAGCAGCTGGTGCATAGATGTTCCTTGCTGTTGTGCGATGGGCGTATCATACCGAAAAACTCATGCAATGGCAAGAGCCAATCATGCCAAATCAACGCCATGTTTTCGACTTATCCACATCCCCATGTGTAGCCGCTTTCCGAATCGCTGACACGTAAACCCGTTCGGGCAATGAAAAGATTGAGAGCAAGTTCTCATCGGAATCACTTTCCGACACGTTGACTCGGCTGTACCGATATGCTAGAGTCGCCTTCCAGGAGCTTGTTAAGAATTGAATAAAAGGAGAATTTCGTGCCGCATTCCTGCCGCTTCTCCTATCGTCTTGCCCGCACGGTAGGTTCACTGCTCCTGATGGTTCTCGCGCTTGTTCCTTCGTTGGCCGCACTGGCGCAGCCTATTCCCTCCACCCCTCTATTACCCGCACAGCTTCGCAGCGCCGCAGAAGCGCCATTTACGGTGTTTGTGCCAATCGCCCGCCGCCCGCGCCCGCCGCTGGGGATGATCATTCAGCCCAGCGAGCTGTTGTTCGCAAAAGCGCAGTACGATGCGCGGATCGAGCCGGCGCGCACTGCGGTCCGTTCGCTCTTCAAAAACGCGGACGAGGCCATGGGCGACACGCCCTGCGCCGTGAGCGTTTATACAAACACTGTGAAACAAGGCTACGACTGCCTAAATCTTGCGTCGGAAAACGCCTACCTGCTGGCGGTTGCATACCGAATGACGGGCAACACCGCGTATAGCGACAAGAGCGCTGAGTTTATCCGCGTCTGGATGCGGACACTTACCACAATTAACGGTGGCGAAAAACAATCGAATCTTGACTGGAGCCGGCTGATGCCGGCCATGATCTGGGGCGCCGATTTGCTCACCAGCACGCCAGGCTGGGGTGAAGGCGACCGTGCCGAGTTTATTGCGTTTCTGCGCAAATTCGCGCTGCCGCAGGCCGAAATTGCCGCTCGGCGCACAAACAACTGGGCCGACGCGGGCAATCTGCTCTGGCTCAGCGTGGCGGTGTACGCCAACCTGCCGGGCGAGCGCAGCGCCGCCATCGCCAACTGGAAAAAGCTTCTCGACGGCCAGCCGGATACCAGCAGCGCCGCGACTGCGGATGACTCATGTATCGACAACGACTGGATCTATGGCATGTGCCGCGATGGCTCGATCACCGAGGAAAATCGCCGCGAGGACCCGCTTTCCTACAACCAGGTGGCAATGAGCATGAAAACCGTGTTCGCCGAAGTCCTGCGGCGGCAGGGCGACGGCTCGCTGTACACCTATCGCACGCCACGCGGCGTGGGGCTGAAAAACGGCTGGGATTTCCTGGCACCCAAGGTCATGGATGCATTTACCAAGCGCTGCACCTGGCCCTACCCTGCGAATAGTTGTGTACCGCCAGCGAACCGCTCGGGCTGGGAGGTGGCGTATGCCTACTGGCGCTCGCCAGCCTACCTGCCCGTGCTGGCCGAACACCGGCCCTACACATGGTCGAACTGGGCCGACCCGGGCTACAGCACGGCGCTGTATGGCAGCCTGAACCTGCTGGGCCAGTAGCGCAAACGGCGGCACGCGCCGATGTGGTATGCTATGGCGTAATTCTGCACGGGAGCATGAGAACGCCTATGAGCACAACCACTTCTGCTACGGCAATTGCGCCGGCGAATATTGCCTTTATTAAATACTGGGGCGTGCAGGATGCCGCCCGCACCCTGCCGTTCAACGGCTCGATCTCGCTGAACCTCGACACCTGCCTGACGACGACCAGCGTGACCTTCGACCCCGACCTGCCCGACGACGAGGTGACGATCACGCTGTTCGGGCAGGCCGCCGCGCCCGCGACTGGCCGCCCGCGCGAGCGCGTGGTGGCCCAGCTCGACCGGCTGCGTGGGCTGGCGGGCGTGGCGGCGTGCGCTCGCGTGGAATCGGCCAACACCTTTCCGTCGGACGCGGGCATTGCCTCGTCGGCGGCGGCGTTTGCCGCCCTGACGCTGGCGGGCGCTGCTGCCCTGCGGCTCGATCTCGACGAGCGCCAGCTCACCATCCTGACGCGCCACGGCGGCTCGGGCTCGGCTTGCCGCTCGATTCCAACCGGCTATGTCGAGTGGGTCATTCCCGAAGGGCCATTTGATGCGGGGCGCTGGGACACGGAATCGTATGCGGTGAGTCTGGCCCCACCCGAGCACTGGGCGCTGGCCGATGTGGTGGCGGTGGTCGATGCCGGAGCGAAAAAGATCGGCAGCGCCGAAAACCACCAGCTTGCCGTCACCAGCGCCTACTTCCCCACGCGCCTGGCCGAGATCCCGGCGCGCATGGCCGCCACGCGCACGGCCATCGCCACCCGCGATTTCGAGCTGCTCGGCACAACCATGGAGGCCGACGCAGTTTCCATGCACGTCGTCTGCATGACCTCGACGCCGCCTTCGTTTTACTGGAACAGCGGCACGCTGGCGGTGATCCACGCGGTGCGGGCATGGCGCGCCGAAGGCTTGCAATCGTACTTCACGATTGACGCCGGGCCGAATGTGCATGTGATCTGCGCGGCGGCCGACCGCGCCGAGGTCGAGCGGCGGCTGCGCGAGCTGCCGGGCGTGCAGTTCACGATTGCGAACAACGCCGGCGCGGGCGCTCGCGTCGTTGGGTAAACTCCTGTTATAAACACGAAGACACGAAGGCACGAAGATTCATGAGTCTTCGTGCCTTCGTGTCTTCCTGGTAAAGAATCGGACGAAATAGCTTCTACCAGCCCACAAACGCGCCATCGGCTGCGCGCTGAACCGCGCGCACATCCACAATCGCCGCGCGGTCGATTGGGCCGTAGATGTGCGGGAACAGCGGCGCTAGCTGCGGGCCGGCATTCGGCGCGGGGTCGGCGGGCGCTTCCCAGCGCAGCGGCGCGCTCAGCCGCTCGGGGTCGATCAGCAGCATCACGAAATCGCCGGGCGCGCCCCGGTAGAAGCGGTTTGCCACGGCCAGCATGGTATCGCTTTCGCCGGTGCAATGCACAAAACCGTCGGCAGCGAACTCGGCGGGCAAATAAGGCTGTTCGGCGGGCCAGGCGTGCCAGCGCTCGGCCGGCGCAAGGTGGTAGATCATGTGTTCCCTTCACTTTCGTCGTGCGCGTTTTCAAGCGGCGCGTAGCATAGCATATTCTGTGCCATCAGGAGAAAAAGGTGCTTGCAAACTATTAAAGGTATGATATAATCCCATTATCTCCTTCTCCTCTCTTCTCTTGCTTCAGGGGTCTGGTTCGCCAGGCCCCTGAAGCATTTTTTCTGCCAAATGGTACAATGGCGCATACCACTGGAATGTCACTATTCCAAGGAGGTTCGTATGCCCGCAATACCCCCAAACTCACCGCCGATCGACCTGACGCCCAAACTTCAGTTGCAGCCAGCGCCGGCCTGGCATGGCAGTGTGAATGTCGCGCCAAAAGACTCGGCGGTGCTGAGCGAGCGCGACCTGCCGCCGATCACGGCGCCGCTGCAGGTGTTTGCGCCCGCCGAGCCGGCAATTACGCTGGATGTGCAGGCGCCGCCCGCCACGCGCACGCTTGGCGACGAAGCGGCCGATGGCGCGCTGGAATACCGGCCCAGCGAGGCGGCGGTGTATGCGCTGCTGCAAGAAGTACACACGCCCGACGGCATCATCTACGACGTGACGCTGCCCGAGCGTGGCACGGTGGCAACCCGCACGCTTGGCGACGAAACGCCCACGGTGCTGCGCTTCCCGGTGCATCCAGTCGCTGGCGATGGCGGGCCCGGCCCACGCGCCCGCGCGCGCACGCTGGGGCTGGAAGACGCGATTGGCGGCGCGGTGGCTGGCGTCGTGACCAAGCGCGTGTTGCAGGTCATCCGCAGCCCGCTCGACAAAGCGCTGCTGGCGACGGTGCGCCACTTCGAGCCCGAGCCGGTGGTTTCTTCGCATGGCAGCAATGGCTGGCAGCGCCTGCAAGGCTTCGAGATGTGGCGCAATCTGCTGCCCGCCGGCGGCGAGCGACGCGTGCTGCTGTATGTGCACGGCTTTGGCAGCTCGGTGGCGGGCAGCGGCGGCGGGCAATTCGTGCCCGATCTGGCGAGCGGCTACGATGCCGTGATCGGCTACGACCACCCGACCGCCACGCGCACGCCGCTGGAAAATGCCCGCACTCTGCTGGAAATGATCCCCGACGACCTGCAGCTGAGCGTCGATCTGGTGGCGCACAGCCGCGGCGGACTGGTAATCCGCAGCCTGGTCGAGCTGATTGACAGCACGCCGAAATTCCGCCCGCGCCGCCTGCTCACGGCTGGCTCGCCGCACGCCGGCACACGCCTGGCCGAACCGGCGCGCTGGGATCGGCTGGTGTCGGTGGGGCTGACGCTGGGCAGCTGGCTGGGGACGCTGAGCGGCGCGGGCTTCTGGGCACCGGCGCTGCTGGAGCTGGTGCTGAAGGCCGCCGCGCAAAGCACCTTCGACCTGCCCGGCATCGCCGCCATGACGCCTGGCAGCGGCTTCCAGAAACAGATCAATGCGGCCAACCCGGCGGGCGTGAATGATCGCGTGCCCTACGCGGCCGTCACCTCCAGCTTCGCAATTTCGGATGTGATGCAGCAGGGCTTCAAGCAGGCATTTGCCGCGCTGGCGATGCAGGTGTTTATGGGCGAAGCGAATGATCTGGTGGTGAATACTGCCAGCGCGCTCGACATCGACGCCGGCTCGCGCACCTTCACCGCCGACCAGCAGTTTCGCGCCGCCGTCGATCATTCCAGCTATTTTCAGGATGCGGGCGTGCAGGCCTTTATTCGGCAGCACCTCGCGCCGGGCGGGTAAGCCAGGTATGGGTGTATGCAATACACCCATACCTGGCTTACCCGCTACCTGGCTTACCCGCCCTTGACATATGCAATACGCCCGCTGCTGAAGCACGGGCATTGAGGCACGGGCATTGAGGCACGGGCATTGAGGCACGGGCATTGAGGCACGGGCATTGAGGCACGGGCATTGAGGCACGGGCGTATTGCATACGCCCTCACACGCGCGCGAAATCTTCGGCCAGAATATCGTCGAGGGCGGCGAGCAGCGCGTCGGCGTCGGCGCGGGCGAACACCAGCGGTGGGCGGATTTTGATGACGTTGTGGAACGGGCCGTCGGTGCCGGCCAGAATGCCGCGCTCGCGCAGGCGATTGACGACATAGGACGCAATCTCGGCGGCAGGCTCTTGCGTGGCGCGGTCGCGCACCAGCTCAAGCCCCAGGAACAGCCCCATACCCCGCGCGTCGCCAACGGCCGTGTGGCGGGCGGCCAGCGCTCGCAAGCCGCCGAGGGTGTACTCGCCCACCTGCTGTGCATTTGCCTGCAACTTCTCTTCTTCCAACACATCCAGCACCGCCAGCCCAGCCGCGCAGGCCACCGGGTTGCCGCCAAAGGTGCTGAAGAACTCCATGCCGTTGTCGAACGCCGCCGCGATTTCGGGCGTGGTGACCACTGCCGCCAGCGGGAAGCTGTTGCCAATCGGCTTGCCCAGCACCACAATATCAGGCACCACATCCTGCGTCTGGAAGCCCCAGAACTGCGTGCCCAAACGCCCAAAGCCCACCTGCACCTCGTCGGCAATGCACAAGCCGCCCGCAGCGCGCACGTATTCGTAGGCCGTGGCGAGGTAGCCGGGCGGGAAAACGATCTGCCCGCCGACGCTTGGCAGCGTCTCGGCAATATAGCCGCACAGGCCGCGCCCCTGCGCCTGCACGCCCGCGATCAGATCGCCAACGTGGGCGGCATATTTCGGCCCGGCCTGTGGGTCGCCGCGCCGGTACGCGCCGCGATAGTCGTCGGGGATGAGCGCGATATGCACCCAATCGGGCTGGCCCGCGCCGCCCGGCCCGTTGAACTTGTAGGGGCTGATGTCGATCAGGGCGTTGGTGTGGCCGTGGTAGGCCGCGTCGAGCACGATCATGTCGCGCTGGCCGGTGAAAGTGCGCACCAGGCGCAGCGCCAGCTCGTTGGCCTCGCTGGCCGAGTTGAGGAAGTAGCACACCCGCAGCGGCGCGGGCATCAGGACCGTCAGGCGCTCGGCGTAGCGCACAATCGCGTCGTGCAGGTAGCGCGTGTTGGTGTTCAGCAGGGCCAGCTGCGCCTGCGCGGCACGCACCACGCGCGGGTGGCTGTGGCCCACCAGCGGCACGTTGTTGTACACATCCAGAAAGGCGCGGCCAGTGTCGTCGTAGAGGTATTGCCGCCAGCCACGCACGATCTTCAGCGGCTCGCGGTAGGAAATGCTCAGGTTGCCGCCCAGCAGCGCCCGCCGCGCAGCGAGTGTTTCGCCCAGGCTTGGCGCGGGCGCGGGGAAACGCTCGGCTGGGATGCCCAGGATCGCGTTCGGATCGGGCGAGAGGCTGCGCCACAATGCGCGCCCGCTGGCGTAGGCCACGCCGGGGAAATCGCGCCCAAAGTCGAGCAGGTCGGTGATGATCTGGAAATGCAGGTGCGGCGGCCAGTCGCCGTTGGTGGGCGGCGCGCCGATCACGCCAATCTGCTGGCCGCGCTGGACTGGCTGGCCGGCTTGGACCATCGTCAGCGTTTCTTCGCCCAAATGGCCATAGAGCGTGAAGAAGGGCGTGCCGTCGCCGGCCATGTGGCGCAGCACCACCAGCGGGCCGTAGTCCTTGGGCGCGGCGTTGTTCGCCACCAGCTCGACCGTGCCGGCCAGCGGGGCATAGACTGGCGCGCCCGCTTCGATCCACAGGTCGATGCCAAGGTGAATTGTGCGGTGCTCGTCGAGCGCGCTTGCGCCAGAGGCGAAGGCCGGGCTGGTGTAAATCAGGCGCGGCTCGTCGTAGCGGCCGATGCCATAGCGCGCGCTATGCTCCTGCATCTCGCGCCAGAGCGTTTCGGTCAGCGCGGCCGTTTCTGCGCTGTGCGGGTCGGCCCCCAGCAGCAGGCTGCCCACGCTCAGGTCGAATGTAACGCTCGGCGCGGCGTCAAGGTCGAAACCCAGCACCGGCGCGCACTCCTGCGCCCGCAGCCACTCGACCACCGCAGCACTGCGCGGCACGGGCGGCAGGCCGCAGGCGGCGCGCAGGGTGTAGTGGGCAAAGCGCGGGTTGTTCGCCAGCAAACGTTCGAGCGCGTCCCAGGCCGGCGCTTCGCTGATCGTCACGTAGGGGTCGTCGGGCAGCAGGGCGGCGCGCTGCGCGGAGTTGACCACGCTCACGGCCAGGCGCGCGCACACCAGCGCGAACAGCACGGCCACTTCTTCTTCGGCCAGCGGCAGCGCGGCGTGGTAGCCCGCCGCGACCTCGGCCACTGCCGCCAGCGGATCGGGCGTGCCGAGCGCGGCGTAGGCCGCCGCAATCGCCAGCTCGCCCACCGTGGCCGTGTGCATGATGTCGCCAAAGTCGATCACGCTCAGCGCGGCGCGGGCAATGCCGGGCGGGCCGACCAGCACGTTGTAATCGTTCGCGTCGCCGTGAATCACGCTCTGGCGCAGCCCGGCCAGCGTGGGCGAAATTTCATCGTACAGCGCCAGCGCCTGCGCCACCAGCGCGCGCCGCTCGGGCGCGGCAACGGCATCGAGCGATTCACGAACCCAGCCGGCGCGCAGGAGATCCCACTTTAGCTCGCGATGCGCCGCCGGGTGCTCGAAATCCCCAAGCGCGGCGTCGATGCGGCCAAGCAGCTGGCCCAGGCTGCGCCGCAGGGCGGGCGTGTGCGGGCGGGCGTGTGCGTACAGCTCGCCGGGCACGTAGCTCAGCAGCCACACCAGCCGCGCCGCGCCGCTCGCATCGGTAATGGCGGAGATTGTCGCGCCGTCGAGCGCGGGCAACACGCGGGGCAGCGCCAGCTCGGGCGCGCGCTCGGCCAGGTGCGCCAGTGCGCCGCACTGCGCCGCGATCAGCGCAGCCTCGCGGTCGGCGTGCATGATCTTCAGCACATAGACCGCGCCGTCGGCAGCCTGGAGGTGGAAGTTGTCGTCGTACTCGCCGGGCAGCGGCTGGGCTTCCGCCACAATGCCATAGAGCGTTCGGGCGGCCTGCGCCGCCTCGGCAGGGGTGAATTTCACAGGTGCTCTCGCTTCCTTCAAACGGTGTGCGCCTATGGTAGCGATAGTGGGGGAATTTGCAACTCGCTCGGGCCGCGAGGGCCGCAGGCAGTGCCTGCCCCATGCCAATTTGCTCAGGCCGCAGTGCCTTCTTTTGCATCTTTGCCAGTGCCAGCTTCATGCCAGTTTGCTCGGGCCGCAAGGCCGCCGGGGCTACGCCGCCCCTGCACCCGGCGCTGGGGCTTGCGCCCCGAACCCCGAATTTAATGTGGGTATCAAGCGCGAGGTTTGGCTGTCATGCCTCCGTTGTGCCATTGGGCTGGCAACGGTCGAATGATGGCGTACCAGCTTTCTAATCAACTCTTTCATTCATTTTCGATGCCGGCTGTAAGCACAACGGAGGCATGACCGCAGATCATTTCGTCAGCCGGCCACGCTCTTTTTGGGGTTCGGGGCAGCGCCCCGACGGCGGGGTTGTTAGGGGCGGGCGGCCGCCCCTAACCGCGGGGAACGGGGCCGCGCAGGCCCCGACTTAATACCGCGATTGGGGCAGAGGGGCGAAGCGCCCGATAAAAAGCAAAAAGCACCCTAAACGCGGGGAATGGGGCCGCGCAGACCCCGGCTCAATACCCAGAGCGGGGAACGGGGCCGCGCAGGCCCCGACTCAATCACCCGAGCGGGGTGCAGGGGCAAAGCTCCCCGCCAAACGCGGGAGGCTACGCCGCACGGCGCGAAAGAAACAGAAACGCAAGCGCCACCAGCAGCAGCCCCCAGTTCCAGAAGGTGCCCGGCGCAAGAAAGATCGCGCCAACCGACGCGACGACGAAGAGCAGACCAAGCAGCGCAAAGAGCTTGCGCAGGTTGAGTTCCTGGAGGTTCATGGTACTTTCTTTCTCACGGGCGAAGTGGTCGCGGCGTATTGCATACGTCGCCGTGCAGCGTATTATACGCTGTCTGTATTTGGATGTCTGGGCGGACCTGCGTGTCCGCCGCGCCCCACCTACGCAGTACCTGCGAGTATACCAGTTTGCTCAGGCCGCAAGGCCGCAGGGGCTCACGCCGCCCCGGCACCCGGCGTCGGGGCTATCGCCCCGAACCCCAAATTTGATGTGGGTATCACAGGTCAAGCTTGTCTGTCATGCCTCCGTTGTGCCAAAAGCTGGCAACAGTCGAATGATGATGTACCAGCTTTCTATATCCACTCTTTCACTGATCGTTTGATGCCGGCGGTGAGCACAACGGAGGCATGAACGCAGATCATTTCGTCAGCCGGCCACGCTCTTTTTGGGGTTCGGGGCAGCGCCCCGACGGCGGGGTTGTTAGGGGCGGGCGGCCGCCCCTAACCGCGGGGAACGGGGCCGCGCAGGCCCCGACTCAACCACCCATCGAGGTGTAGGGGCGAAGCGGCCTGCGAAAAGCCCCCTAACCGCGGGGAACGGGGCCGCGCAGGCCCCGACTCAATACCCAGAGCGAGGGTACGGGGCGAAGCGCCCTGGGCAAAGGCGTATCGCATACGCCCAAAAAAAGGACAAAGCGAAAGCCCCGGACGCCATTGTCCAGGGCCTTCTGATGCTGGCTCCCCGACCAGGATTCGAACCTGGAACCTACTGATTAACAGTCCGGCGCAGCGCCATCCGCGCGCGTTCGCAGGCATCTTTTTCCGCATTCCAATCAGGTTTTGTGGGAACATCTCGTTCGCCGCTATCTGCCCATTTTTGTCCCTCTGGCTACATGATTGGCTACATGCAGGAGGGGATGTTCAGGGCTTTCAGGAGCGCTTTTCGTCGCCTGTCCGCACGTATACCTGTGCATACGCCTGCGCGCCAATAGCCATAGCCCAGCATAGCTTTCCAAAACGCCTGATGCTCTCTGCGGAGAGTGTCGGGCGTTTTGTGCTTTCTGTCAAGTGCGGCACTCCATGGGATGACAGAGCCAATCCAGGACACCGCTACAGAGGGAGAGATGCAGCTCCTTCCATTATATATACGACGACCAGGCGCATTGCACATGCCGTCTTGGACGACTCGCTCTCCAGACAGACTGGAGATATTCATACGCCTGATAGGAGACGGACCCAATGAGTAGTCGCAGAGGAAAAGGCGAGGGTGGCATCTACCAGCGCGAAAGTGACGGGAAGTGGTGCGCTACGGTCGATCTGGGTTTTGTGAATGGCAAGCGTCGCCGCAAGACCGTGTACGGCACAACGCGCAAGGATGTCGCCGACAAGCTTAGGGCGCTACAGCGCGATCAGGCTGCGGGGGTGTCGCTGGTGGTCGAGCGGCAGACGGTTGAGCAGTTTCTCAACCGCTGGCTGGATACGATCGTGCGGCCCCACCGACGCCCCAAAACGGCAGCCAGCTATACGGAGGTTGTGCAGCGCTACCTTATTCCACGACTGGGTCGCTACCAGCTCTCCAGGCTCTCGCCGGAGCAGGTTCAGGCAGCTATCAACGATCTCCTGACGCGCGGCAGACGCAACGGCGGGCCGCTGGGCGCACGCACGGTGGAGTACGCGCAGTCCGTCTTACAGCGCGCGCTCAACCAGGCTCTGCGCTGGGGGCTGATTATGCGCAATGTGGCCATCCTGGTCGAGACGCCACGGGTCGAGCGTAAGGAGATGGCGGTACTCAGTCACGTGCAGGGGCAGCGTCTGCTCACCACTGTAGCCGGGCATCGCTATGAGGCGCTCTACCATGTGGCGCTGCTGCTCGGGCTGCGCAAGGGCGAGATCATGGGGCTGCGCTGGCAAGACATTGACTTTGCGGCCCATACGCTGCAGGTCATACAGACGATCCAGCGCGTTGGGGACAGGATCGTGATTGCCCAGCCCAAGACCCGCAGCGGCGTGCGCGTGCTGCCCATGCCGAACAAAGTCGAGCGCGTATTGGCTATGCATGCAGAGCGCCAGGCTGAAGAGCGCGCACGGCGCGAGGACTGGGAAGACCATGGGCTGGTCTTTCCCTCGGAGCGCGGCACGCCACTGGAGCCGCGCAGCCTGGTGCGCCACTTCAAGGCGGTGCTGGAGCAGGCGGGCTTACCAGAGATCCGCTTTCACGACCTACGCCACTCCTGCGCAACCATGCTGATCGCGCAGGGCGTTCACCCGCGCATCGTGATGGATATCATGGGACACTCCCAGATCGGGCTGACCATGAATACCTATGGGCATGTGCTCCCGGAAACCCGCCGTGTGGCAGCTAGAGCGATGGATAGCCTGTTCCAGGCGACTGACGAAGACACGGCAAAGCCGGAGCCGCCAGCGAAACCCCAGAAGGGGCTAAAGACCCTGCGGGAGCGCAAAAGTTTAAGCGAGAGGTACAGCTATGCCGTTACATTTTAACGACCAGGGGTATCATGCATCTGTTTCACATGAAAGGCATATTGAGCGTAGTGCCGTTCTGGGCTTTCCTGATGCCGCAAACCAGCGCTCCGAGAACGCCTTACACATGCCCTTTTTGGAAAAAGCAGTGGCACTTTTCAAAATTCCGCGTGCCAGCGTACGCCGTTGTACTCACGAATTCGCGGAGTTTGGCTACACGTTTGGCTACATTTTTGGCTACATGAGGGGGGTAAACGGGCAAAAAGGCGCGATCAGCCATGGTCGCCGATCGCGTCCTAATGCCTTAAAATGTGGAGCGGGTGATCGGGCTCGAACCGACGACATTCTGCTTGGAAGTCAGATTTGGGCCAATTCGCGCGTGTCCGCACACGTACTTTTCCGCATTCTAGTCAGGATCGGGTATCTGCCCACATCCGCCCATGTACGCCCATTTTCATCACTTTGGCTACATGTTTGGCTACATGAAACCGGAGCTATTGACCGCATCCTGAAGCGCTATTACGTATGTACACGTGCGCACAAATCGAACCTTCGATCTCCGTCGGAACGACCTACCCCGTCTCTTTTCACCAGATACCCGATGCGCTTGCGAGAACGTAGTAGCTACCAGGTGCCTCCAAGACCTGGAGATTGCCCACACCTTCCGGCACCGATACCACCTTAGCGCCTGCCTGATTACTCTCGGATAAACTCTTCTGCCGTGAGCAATAACATGGGAGCAAAAAGGCTCATCGACACCGGCTGCCAAACCCGTCGAAGAGCCTCCCCCTGCGCAGGTAGCTGAAGCTTTTCAGCCACCCGGCCTCGTGTTGCCGCTCACTAGAGCACCCACGGAATCGCGTGTCAAGACGCCTTCCAGGTGTGAAGGAGCACTCTCTGATGTCCTCTCCGAAGCAGGTGGGCCAGCTATTGCCTACCTCTAATCAACGACAGATCGCAGCACCCATCGCCGAACGGGTGCGGCCTTATCTGCGTATTCCCGAAAAACTACTACGAGCGTTCGTGTACGACCCATTGGCAATAGGAGTCTACATTGCAGTCGCCCGTTGCGCACTGACCGAGCGCGGCCCTGCACCACTTTCCGCAAATGACCTGGCAGCATGGTCTGGCAACCATCATAGCCGTGCCGCGATTATGCGACGCATTCAGCAGCTCATTGCCACGGGCTGGCTCCTCGCTCTACGGGAGCAAACGGTCAAACTTCGCCTGCTGCCGACCTGGGGCAACCACTGCTGGCAGTTCAACGATCTACGACTTGGAAAACCTGCTGATGTCCATACGCGGCGTGTTCCGCTCGACCTCCTCGATAGTTACCTGGGAAGGTGCGACGCACAGCCAGGGCGGCGACCCGCCCTGATTACACGCTACTTCGACCATCCGCTGCTCGATCTCGTTGACATCGGGACATACGCGATTGCGACAATTGCTGAGATCATGCCAACGGAGCGGTTGTGGCAGTTTGGGCTGCTGCGAGACGGCGAGCCTCAGATACCACAAAATCTGGATGACCTGCTCACCGCAGTGGCTGATGGCCATGTGCGATGTGGAGGGGAAGGTGAGCAGGCCACTATTCGCCTCAGTACCTTCGGTTGGCGCAGATTGCGGCGGTCTTCAGACGGTGATCTCTCCGATGACGAGCGTGATTGCCAGAGCAGATCAGCGAGCGAATCACCGAGTGGATCGCTTAGCGGATCGCTTAGCGGATCACTGAGCAGATCAGCGAGCGGATCGAAAAAGCCTGCGTCAGGAACCATCGTGTATTCCCTTCCAGAACGTCCAAAAGCCCGTGTACGTGAGACAAGCACATCGTATGCATGGGATTCATGGAATTCAAGGACGGAAGGAATGAATCCACCGCCAGGGGATCAGGGAGGTGGCGGTGGTAGTTCGCTCGTTCAGCAGCATCAGCAAAAACCGGCAACCAGCGCTGCCGTCAGTCCCGAAGTCGAAGCCATACTCCGCGCCATGGGCGTGCGAAACCTGGCGGCGCTCGCAGGTGTTCCGGTAGCGCTCATTGCGCAGTGGCAGGCAGTGGTCAGCCATCCAGGCATGCAGGCACGCTTCACCGACCCGGTTGGCTTCGCTATCACGCAGATGAAGCAGCGACTATCTCCGCCCCTCCCTGACGAGCTGGAGCGCTGGGCAGCACATGCGCAGCGCAAGGACATGAGCCAAGCATGGCGGCATATCGCGCCGGTTGAAGCTCCACCCGACAACGAACACCAGGTATTGCTTGCGGAGCGGGCTCGCGCAATTGCTCCGCCAGGGACCAGTGGGCAGGCGCTGCTGGAGCTCTTCACGCTGCTTACGGAAGGTGTGAGCGAGACGGAAGCCCTGGAGCGAATCGCGCGCAGGAAGGTAGTCGACGATTCTCAGCACAGCAACGAGGAGGTGTACCGTGCGCTCATTGCACGCAGCGCCCGACGCTGAGACGCCACAGCCCATCAGCATGGCCGACTTTCGCCTGCTCGCTCAGTCAGGGTCAGCCCAGGAAACCGAAGAGCCCACCAAACCCGAAGCATGTGCGGCGTGCGATGGGTTCGGCTGGCTGACTAGGCAGGTGCCATATGGGCATCCCGACTTCGCGAAGCTCTTTCCCTGCCGCTGCAAGCAGGCCGAGATCGAAGGCAAGCGCCGGGCGGAGCTAGAGCGTCTGAGCAACCTGGCGGCATTTCGGGACAAGACCTTCGCCAGCTTTGACCAGCTTGTGCCTGGTGTCCAGGTCGCCTACCAGCGAGCAGAAACCTTTGCACGTCGCCCGGAGGGCTGGCTGACCCTGCTTGGTCCCTACGGCTGTGGTAAGACGCATCTGGCTGCGGCGGTCGCCCACGCGGTGCTCGCTCACGGCGTGCCGGTGCTCTTCGTGGTCGTACCCGACCTGCTCGACCACCTGCGCGCCACCTTCAGCCCGGAAAGCACCGTTTCCTACGACGAGCGCTTCGACCTGGTGCGCAACGTGGGATTGCTGGTGCTGGACGATCTGGGTACCGAGAGCGCAACGCTGTGGGCGCGGGAAAAGCTCTACCAGCTCATCAACCATCGCTACAACGAGCGACTACCAACCATCTTCACCAGCAATGTGCGGCTCGACCAGCTTGACCCGCGCATCGCCTCACGTATGTACGATCCCGCGATCAATGGGGAGGTCATTCCTATCCAGGCGGCAGATTACCGCCGCCGGTTGAGCACGACAACAGCATCTGACCAGCAGCGAAAGGGATAACACCATGAACCTGGCAGGACACGGCCCGAACATTGGGCATGGCTATGTGAAGTACGTCATCATCGACCGCGACGGCGTGGAGCGCGAGCCGGTCATCTTCCCCGCAATGGTTGGTCGTGCCGCGCGAATGGTTGCTGGCGCGATTGCCAGGGCTGAAACGGTCGAGCATGCGAACGCCACCTGGTGGGTCGGCGAAGATGCCCTGCTGGCACCCTCGCCGCTCACCATCCTGGCGCAGGAGCGTCTCCTCGACCCAGCCTTTATTCCGGTGCTGGTGCATGGCGCGCTCCAGCGGCTAGGCGTGATGAACAGTGGGCTCCCCGGCTACTGCGTCACGGGTCTCCCAGCGACCTGGGCGAGTGATGTCGAGAAGGCCAAGCTGCTGGGCGAGCACCTGCGCGCGGCGCACAGTGGCTACACGGGCATTCGGGTCATTCCCGAACCACTGGGACTGGTCTATGCTGCTGCCCTGGACAACCACGGTCAGATCGTCGGCGACCCGGCCTTGCTCAATGGGCAAGTCGCAGTGATCGACCTGGGGCACCACACGGTCGACGTGGCGGTGCTGCGCAAGCTCGTGCCCATTCCCACCAGCCTGGACACCTACAACCTTGGAACTGCACGCCCGCTTCAGCAGATGCGTGCTCATCTCAGCGCCGCCTTCGAGCGCGAGCTTACGCTTTATGAGACTGACCAGGCCATACGCGCAGGCGAGGTGGTAATAGCGGCGAAATCCCGGCAGCTTCCCGCAGGCTGGGATCGACCACTGCGAGAAAACGGTGAGGCGATTGCTGCGCGTCTGGTCGAGGCCTGGGGCAGCGGTGGGCAATTCGATGCGGTGCTATTGGGCGGTGGTGGTGCGGAGATAGAGCAACTCGTCAGTGTCATCCAGCGCCGCTTCCAGCATGCCCAGGTCGTACCGCAGCCGCAGACCGCCATTGCGCGGGGCTATGCGCGCCTGGCGCGACGCTTAGCCAGCGCTAGGGTCACTTGATGACAACGAAGCTGAAAATGCTGCCGGTGCGGGTCAGCCCGGCGCTGCGCGCGCTCATCGATCAGGCCGGGCCGGTGAATGCCGCAACCCGTGCCCTGATCATTCTGGGTGCTGAGGCTGCCGGGCTTGACCTAGATGGAATGGATCGCGAGGTAGCTGGACTGTTGGTGGAGGATTTAGCGTTAGAAGTATTTGATAAGCTGCGACCTCTTTTAGTGCAACCCGAAGCTGGTATTCCGCAAACTATAAACAATGCAAGCATTGAGAGTACAGGGCAATGCAGTGCGCAACCTGATCAATCAATAATGCACTCGGACGACCCGTTCGCTGTAATCGGTGTCGAGGTTTAGTCAATACCAATTGATGGGTAATCTAACTATCGCGAGTTTATCATCGACTTCTGTACATATGTGTGACAAAACAACGCTTCTTGATGGAGTTCTAAATGAAACAAACACGCGCAAGATAGACATTAATACATACGAGGTAGATTACCCATCTGCAGCCAGTCTGGTTAATGCCAAAAGCATCACCTGTGAAGCTACTCGTCACTTTTGCCTCAAAATTATGGATAAATTTGGCTACAGCTGAGTAGGAGAAGGTAAGTCTGTTCCAAGAACCCAATATTCTGGATACTCTGGGTGCGGCATTCGAAAGTATAAGGTTTCAGTATCGCTTCTTATCGTACCTAACTGAAGCGACTGAAGAAACCGAATAATTGCCTGTTCTATTGCGCTATTTAAGCTACGCTCGAAAAAAAACGTGACATGATAGCGTCCAGCTTTACCACTCAAGATCCCTTGCTCTGGAACATCTAGAGAGAAACTATAAACTGGACCAATCCTGCTGGCCTTACCTTGAATTTGGCGCAGCATGTGACCGCGTCTCGGTTCAGGAGTCTTATTTGTGTCAAGAAAATCAATAAGGCTATCTACTTCATTTTGTGCTAGATCCTGGTAATCGATAGTGACCATCGGGAATGCTTCCGAAAGCCGTTCGAGTACTTTCTGAGGGTCAAACACAGCAACACTTGATCCGTAATAATCAATTTCGGCTGCAATATTCATACTTAGCTCCTCTGATTACTGTTGCATAAGGCTATCAAAAGTGGCTCGAATTTATAATATTCAAGGTCACTCTTGCATGAGATGCACTACAGTACCAAGTGTTATTACTGTAGCGCAAACTCTTACTCTGCATTAGTTTGACGAAAAACACCACCACGTACTTTAGAAAAATCCCTTGGAGCAATAAAGAGTTCAAAAGGATCGATACTATATTGGGGATGCGTATCGTGTAAAACATTTTGTAGAGTTGCACGATCTGCTTCTAGCACGACTGGTTTGCCACCTCGCTCCATTGCCCGCCATTCTGCCCACTGTTGTGCTATTTCGGGATCCGTGGTGACAGAAAAGCCTTTTTGATCATAGACCTGGCTACCACCAGCATTCTGCCACTTGTTGGCGTTAAGTCCATTCGCTTCAATGTCAGCAGCAGAAGCAGCATCTGTCCCATGATAAACTTTAGTGTTGCCTGCACAATCAACATTATGCACCAGCCAGCCTGCTTCACCGACGAAGAAGGTGTGGGCGGTGTCCACGGTGAGATTGTACATCGGCTGGGTACGGCGTTCAATCGCCTTCTGGTCTACCGTCCCGTAGCTGCTGTCCTGCTTACGCACACTGTCGCCCAGACGTAGCTTGCCCGCATCCACCCAGCCACGCATTAGCACGTAGAAGGGATGCTCTGGCGTCGTCTCGATCTGTTCGCCATTGAGGGTGAGCGTTTCGATCAGCGGATCGTTGTGGATCAGGACATCTGTGACGGTGTACGTCCCCGTCGTGCCTAATGCCTCGTTATACGCCAGGACGAGGTCGCCTTCCTTGATCGCGCTAATGGGCGTATCGCCATCAGGCGTTTGTACAGGCGTATCAGCGGCGAAGCTGTTGCACAAAGAAAAAGGCTGACAGCGTGTGTCAGCCAGAGGACTATACTACCGATGACCAATATAGCAGCGCCAAGCTGAGGTTATTCATAAATCTTTGCTGCCAAGAGAAGTTCTCCTATAGTACGCCAATTAGGCGTTTCCGAGAAAGTCTCTCCTCGATTTTTATAATAACCATCAATATCCCGTAACCATGCAGACATTGCTTCTAGAAAAGAATCAATATTGGGGTTTTCCCAGGTATCTGGGTGCTCTATGAAATCTGCACGTAATTTATTTATTAATTCTATCAGTTCCATACGAGTTGTAATTCCTGCTACCTCTTGGTGTAACTCCATTTCCTATCTCCTTCCTCTGACGATGATAGAAACCCCATCGTTCTTGGTTGTAAACTTCCAAGCTTCTGCAAGTACTTCGCGTGGCGAAGCGAGAACAGTACGTACTGGTACGCCTGCCTGTTGAAAAGCATAGAGTCTTCGATTGTCAAGTGTATAAAGTTTACCTTCCTTCTCAAATATGCGAATAGCTGGTATCTCATCGGCTGAGATGCTGCCACTTTTTAAACCATCTATCAAATCATCCACACTTCCACCGTCTTTAAATCTAGCACTAATGCTGTCCTGGGTATATCGAATCTCGCCAGGGTTGCGAAGAATGCAATCGCCATTGTGCACCAACCAGCCTTCTTGTCCCACGAAGAAGGTGTGGGCGGTGTCCACGGTGAGATTGTACATCGGCTGGGTACGGCGTTCAATCGCCTTCTGGTCTACCGTGCCGTAGCTGCCGTCCTCCTTGCGCACGCTATCACCGAGACGTAGCTTACCCGCATCCACCCAGCCGCGCAGCAGCACGTAGAAGGGATGCTCTGGCGTGGTCTCGATCTGCTCACCGTCGAGCGTGAGCGTTTCGATCAGCGGGTCATTGTGGATCAGGACATCCGTAACGGTGTACGTCCCCGTCGTGCCTAATGCCTCGTTATACGCCAGGACGAGATCGCCTTCCTTAATGTCGCTGATGGGCGTGTCGCCATCAGGCGTTTGTACAGGCGTATTAGCGGCGAAGCTGTTGCACGGGAGACTTTCCACCGCAGGTTTGAGCTTGCCTGGAGGAGCTTCCTCGATAATTGGCCCCTCCCGTACAGCGGGAGCAACCCTTGAGAAGGCACCCTGACTTTTCAGCCAGGCTCCTGCGCTTTCGATGAATCCAGCCGCAGCAATCAGATAGTTACCTGTCCCGATAACTCCGCTTCCAAAAACATAGCTGTCGCCGCAGTTCCAACCCGTTACAAGATTATCGATTGGTCGACGCACGCCCTGCCAGAACTCAAACCATTGTTGGGACGCAAGCATGGCATAAATATCGACCGGCCCGTAGCCCGCAGCACGAGCTTGACGTGCGAACTCTAAGATTTGCTCGTTCCGTTTACGCGTCTCCTCTACCGTGAGATACATATTCACAGGATTTCCAGGTCCGGTGATATTGAGCCAAATTTGGCCAAAGGTTTCGATGGCATTTGCACCTCGCTTAACGCCATGAAGCGACTGAAAGTACTCCCAGGTGCCTTGATAATCCCAATTGCGTGGATCAAGGGACGGTGGGCAGAGCGCCCAGTTCGGACAGCGTCCGCTGGGATCGGTCAGGTTCGTCGGCTGGGAGTAGCCATACTGATACGGATGCATGGAATACGGCGACCGCTCGAAGCCCTCGAATGGATCCTTGCTCGTGAAGGTACCGAATTGCGGGTCGTACCAGCGCGCACGCAGATAGATCAGGCCGTTATCCTGGAGCTCGCCCGTAAAGCCCAGCCCGTCGTCGGTCTTGCCCACGCCCCAGGCGTCGTAGTCATACGCTGCGAGAATATCACCGTCGTCATCCATCAGGTGACGCACCGAGCCGAGGTAGTCATCCAGCGTCCAGATCCGGCTCGTGCCGTTCAAGAGCGCCAGGCGGTCGTCCCCAGCCCCGTAGAGATAGCTGGTGCTGCCCTTCTGGAGCATCTGCGGCAGGCCAAGCGTGGTGTCCTGGACAATCTCCGTGGTGACGCCACCTCGTGTAATGGAGAGCAGGTTGCCGTCACCGTCGTAGGCATAGTCGGTGGTCACGCCGCCCCTGGTCGTGCTCGTCAGCCGGTTCAAGGCATCATACGTTGCTGTGTCACCCTGGACACCCGTCCGGTTGCCTGCCCCGTCATAGCTGACCTGCGGGTCATCAATCCGGTTGGCCCCGTCAAAGCTCAGCGCCTGCGCAGGGGTATCACCCAGCGCCAGGCCCACGCGGTTGCCTACCGCGTCATAGAACATCGCCTGTGAGCTAATCAGGTTATCAGCATGGCGCACCGTCCCACGCAGGCGGTACAACCCATCATAGCTGGCGTACTCGACGTGCGTACTCACGCCGGTCGTGTTCACGGTTGGCAGCGGCGGCGGCGGCGTCTTCGTCGATGAGGGGGTATTGGTCACGCTGGGCGTGTTGCTCGGCGTGAAGGTTGCCGTCGGCGTCGGTGTGAAGGTGTTTGTCGGCGTATTGGTCGGCGTGGGTGTGAAGGTGCTCGTTGGTGTGTTCGTTGCCGTCGGCGTAGGAGTAGTACTGGGTGTGTACGTGCGCGTTGGTGTCGCCGTATTCGTGGGCGTGCGGGTGTTGGTTGGTGTATTGCTCGGTGTGTACGTTGGCGTCGGACTGCGGGTCAGTGCCATCGAGTAGGTTGGCGTTGGCGGCGTAGTGGGCGTATTCGCTACCTCGCGAATATGCGCGAAGTTGATCGGCAGCAGGTAGTGATTGCCGCCTGCCTGGATGTGAATCTTGCCGTCGCTCACGTATAGCGTGGCGTCGCCGCTCAGCCAGGGTGCCTCCTCGCTCGCCAGCCCTTCCACCACGGGCGTTCCGTTGACGCGCAGGTCGGCCTCGGCATCTTGCAGCACAATCGGATCACCCGACACGATGAACACGCTGTAGTAACGGTTGTTAGGCACATCCACCGTCCACTCGTCGCCCGCATTCGGTCGCACAAAGGTGTCGAAGCGCTGGTCATCCACCAGGTTGCGGTCTTTGCCCGTCTGCGACAGTTCACGTGACCAGCCAAAGGCGTGCTGCCCCTGCGAGCGAATGCCATAGGGCGAGCCGATGTCGAAGGAGTAGCCCGGCACATACGGCACGCTGGTGTAGTGCAGGAAGTTCACCCACATCGCCATGGGTGTGGCAAAGGGCACCGCCGTGCTGGTGGGCGTATGCGATGCCGCAGGCGTGCGCGTGGATGTGCTGCTCTGGGCCGGATTGGGCGTGATGGTGGGCTGCACCGTGCTGGTGGGCGTAGTGGCAGTGTCAGCCTTGACGATATGCAGGAACAGCAGCTTCGTATTGACTGCGTTCGCGCCTTTGGTCAGGTACAGCGTGCCATTCGAGACCGTCACGCGTGCTTTGCCCATGACCCAGGGCTGGGAAGCCGAGATTCCACCGTCCACCAGCGTGACGCCGTTCGCGAGCACATGCTCGTAGTCGGTGGTGCCGCTCGGATCGCCCGCCGCCAGCGTCAGGTCATACTCGCCATTGCCAAGATCAATGCGCCAGTACGAGCCAGCCGCCGAGGGAAACGGCGCAAAGGTGTCGTAGCGCTGGTCACTCACCGCGTTGCGGTCAGCCGTCAGGCTTTCCACGCTCTCCGACCAGCCATACGAGTACGTGCCATCCCCACGCGCGCCAAAGACTCGACCGGCATCAGTTGTATAGCCAGAGGGCGCAGCAGCCGCTAGAGGCTGGAAGTTGATCTGGAAGCGTCCATAGGGCACCGGCGTATAGGTGGGCGGATGGGTGCGCGTCGGTGTGTTGGAGGGCGTATAGGTATTGCTTGGCGTCAGGGTATGCGATGCTGTTGGCGTGCTAGTCGGTGTGCTGGTTGCCGTTGGAGTTGCCGTAGCCGTTGGCGTGCTGGTCGCCGTGGCTGTACTTGTTGCAGTAGACGTTGCAGTAGGCGTGGAGGTCGCAGTAGCTGTGGGCGTTGCCGTCGCGGTTGGTGTATAGGGCAAGAGCGAGCGCGGAGTAGCCGTTGCCGCCATCAACGAAGCCATCTCAAGCCAGGTCGTCTTGGCCGGTAATCCCGCCAGGTCGCGGAGAATGCTTACGCCTAATATCCCGGAGAGGGTATCAGTATGCTGTGCGATCAGTCGATCGGCATCGTCATACTCATAGGTCGTAGTCAGCAGACCAGTGTTTGCGAGCGGCTCCATCCGTCCCATTGCCGAAAGTCGCCCAGCCTCATCATAGGTGTAATGAACAAGCGGCTGCCCATCCTGTTTGACGTTTTCAAGCTGTCCATCATCATAGTGCTCATAAGTAAGGACTGTGCTATCTTCTGGATAGGTGAGCTTTGTACGATCCCCACGCGCGTTGTACTCATATTTCAGTACATAGTCTGCTTCTTCTTCATCGTAGGTATGGCGCTCGCTCTGGCGCACCCGCCCCAGCGGATCGAGCGTATCAACACGCCAGCCTATGCCGTCTTCAACCCGCGTTCTTCGCCCCAGCACATCGTATTGGTTGTACACCGCTGAGTCGCTAAGGCTAGTAATGTGCGCTAGGCTTGGAGACGCAATGCTTTCCAGATCGCCAGTTGGGTTGAATTGATAGGTCAGGGCATAGTCCGGGCCACGCTCATCTTCTTGACGCAGATGTAATTCATTGTTCTGATACGTGTAGGTGCGGGTCGTAGTATGGCCTGCGCCATCAGATGTCTCATATGGGCGGTCTGCGGCATCAAAGAGAGCCGTACGTATATTGCCATTTGCGTCCGTAATCTTTGTACGGTTGCCCATGCGGTCATACTCGTAGTGCGTGACCACATTGCAGGGGCTATTCAGGCATGTACCACTCTGGGCATTCTCGGTGACGCTTGTCAACAAGCCGCGCCGATCATAGCCAAAGCTCGTTTTTCGTCCGGCTGCATCAATCTCATCCGTGATACGTCCACCAGTGTCGTAGACCGTTTCTGCTCGGAGGTCGGTGTCGGGAACCAATGCAGTGGTGATGCCATCCTCGTAGTTCACCACCGTGATATTGGTGCGTCCCAGACCATCGAGAAAGTGAACCTGGAAGCGCCCATCGGGCGTCACTGTCCAGCGCAAAGTTCCGTCAGCCTGATACCCGAAGCTCGTCTCCCGCCCAAGCGGGTCTGTCTGTGCGCGCAGTAACCCAAGCCGGTTATATTCGTACTGAGTAAGCTTGCCTAATGGATCGATGCTGGCGGTGATACGACCCAGCGCATCGTACTGCCGCTCTTCAGCGACATTCGTAGATTCATCCGCAGGAGCACCTGGCTGGTAGTTGTATGTGGTACCTACAATATGATCTAGCGCGTCATAGGTGAAAAGCGTCGCAACGTCGCGATCGGGAAGATCCGGATCGAACATGCCGTCTTCATAGCCCGCAATCGTTTCCGAAACCCGACCACGCTTGTCATACGTAGTATGACTACGAATATTCCTTCTTGGGAATAAACCTGCCCCGGCTGCATCATCACAGCCCTCAAAAACACTACTTGTATAGATACCATCGCAGTTCTCGGTAGTTGTTTCTACTCTACCTAGCGCATCATACGTGTAGCCGTTCCAAACACCACGCTCACTCTGCTCAGCAATAAGCTGCCCTTTCGCATTGTAAATATATCTCCATGTAAGATTAACATCTGTACCTGTGTATGTTCCGCTATTATAGGAATTGGCTTTTCGCTGCGTAATGCGGCCTAATGTGTCATATTGGAAGATTTCGATGCGGTCTTCTGTGGGCTTTGTTGGGTCAAATCCTAAGTCAACATAGTTTTCAACGCGATAGCTCAGACGGCCAAGCTGGTCATAGAACATATTAGTTGTAAAGTCATCTTCGCCATACTCCGTCTTCGTCTCAGGGTCACCATCAACATAGTCTCTAATAATGAGCTCTGGACGATCGAGGTTATCGTATTGGGTACGAGTCCAGCGCCCAAGCTCATCGCGCTGCCAGGTCGGGTTACCATTGCCATCGTAGTAGGTAATCGTGCGTACATTGACATCAGGTAATGTGTCAACTGGCTCGCTCGGGTTGTAATTTCGGGTGACAATAGTTGGCCGGTTGAGAATATCGTATTCAATATGTGTGACGCGACTCCCAGGCGAGTGGAACTGTCGTGATGTCGTGTCGAATGTTCCTTTCAGGATGCCGTACTCCTGAATATCCGTGACATTACCCCGTCCATCATAGGTGTACGTGGTATATATATTCTGATAGGGGAATGCCTTGTTGAAGGATTGAATCTCTGGCTGTAGATAGTCATCACGCGGGAATGGATCGACAAAAGGGTCTGTCACAACATTACGCTGTGTCCAGGCAACTCGACCTTGCTCGTCATAGCGTGTTGTATTGACGACTCCATAGGTGTCTTTCTCGCCGACCAATCGACCTAGCGTATCGTAGTAGTAGGTCGTAATGACATCCTCATCTGGATGCTCGGGAGCGAAGACGCCATCCTTGTAGTTCAGGATGCTTCGAGCAATGGTGTTGTCGGCGTTGTACTCGGTCTTGTCAGTGCGCTCAAGCAAAGTACCAGGGGCGATGGTAGTACTGGTACGTCGCCCAAGCGCATCATAGTCGTATGTTGTAACCACTGCACTTGGGCCGGTACCAACCTTAACCCAGCGCAACAGATTGCGGCGTGCAAGCTCAGTCGTGCCGGTATAGTATTCATAGCTTGTTATGACATCGTTCGGGTCGGTGCGCTTGGTCAAGAGATGAGCACCATTGACCTCGGCATACTCGAAGGTTGTGGTCTCACCATCAGACCATCCCGCCTTGATACCGACGGTCTGACTTTCTATACCACCCCAATCTTTGTACACAATATGGCTGCTTGCGCCTGAAGGATCAACGACATCCGTAACACGACCTTTACCCGCGCTGTCATACGTGATATATGTGTCGCCACTATTCGCATTGATGCTGGAAATCGGACGGCCATCATTATCAAAAATAGTTTGGGTAAGCCCACCATTTCCGTTGCTTACGACTGCCGGACTGTAGCTGCCATCAAGCGCAACTGCATAAACGCTGGCACCATTATGGGACACGCCTGTCAGACCCTTCGTTACAGGATCGAAGCTGTAGATATCAACATCAAGCTGTGTTGATTCACTGCTAGTCGTAATGGTTGTTTGGGTTGCGCTATAGCTAAAAGTACGCGAGGTGCCATCTGGTAGGTCTTGATGAGTCACACGGATATTTGAGTCGTACTCAATACTCTCGGTCGTATGTCCGGTTGTGTCCTTGATTTCCTCTAGGAGTCCAAGTGTCCCGGAGATAGTCGCAACATCTCCGTAAATATAGTCCGTTGAGCGCTGCATGACATCCGTGACCTGCTCCAGCTTTGTGTGGGCCAGGTCATAGGTATAGGTAACGGTGCGACTGCCGCTACTAATAGTACGAATATCCCCACTCTGATAGGTCAGGGTGAGCTTGCGGTTTGCATTTGTCTCATCCTCAATGCGTACCAAATCCCCCCCGCTATAGACAAGACTCACTCCACGGTTGAGCTGGTCGATAGTTTGAGTAAGCTTTCCTGTCGAGTTGAAGATCCAGCGAGTGTTGTCAGGAGCGGTATAGGTATAGCTGCCACTGCTTACGTCGTGCGTAAGGAGCCCATGCACTCCTACCGACGGACGGAAAGTTGTGGGATCATAGGTAGATAAAAAGATAAGGTTATTGCCCTGATCGCTCAGGATACGTATACGCCCTTTATCATCGGGTGTACTCAGCTGCATCCCGAAGGAATGTCGCCAGCCTGGACTAATAGCGCTCTGAGCTTGCTCGGGTACAGCCTGAGCTGAATAGGTGCGTGCCCAGCTTATATCTGGTCCCGTGCCTTCAACACGAAGATCGAGCGCCTGAGTCCAGTAGTTGCCGCTACGTACACTGACTGGATCATGGACAAACTCGCAGACGCAGCCAAGTTGCTTGCCTGGATTACGCGCTACCTCAGAGGAAACAGCTCCTGGTACACGAACAATCTCGAAGGCATTGATATCGAGCTCATCGCTGGTTGGCGAGAGACGTGGTCGGCTAAGGCGTCTCCATTGCGAGAGCCAGCCGCCATTTTCTCTGAGATAAAGCGCTCCTGGGGAAGACAAGGCCGCCACCGCGACCTGCTGCTGACGGTCAGCGCGAATATAGTTGAAGGAATCATGCGCATAGGGCAGGCCCGGCTGTGGATCCAGCTCTATCGATGTCGAAGGAAAGCTATCGAGATTGCGAATAGCAGCTACACCGTGATTGTCGTTAAGATTGTGACTGCCAATAAATACAGCATCACGGGTTACGGCAAACAGCTTGTGATTCCATGACCAATCATCGGGCGTATCATCACCAATATTGGTTCGACTATCTGCCCATACACTAGCAGTGTAATCATTGTTTCTGACGAGCTCACGGGTACTAAGGTTATAGCCCAGGAGCCCTAGATTATTTCCGGGCCAGAGAATAAGTGGCGTGAAGTCCAGCGACTCAATACGTCCAGTGCGCATAAACGTCGTTGATGCTGGCGGAATATACCCGTAAACAGTATAGGCGCCGCTATACGATACACGCACGACCGTGTCACCATTGTTTCCAGCAGCAATACTCCCAGTTCCCCTACCGCCAAGGCTAATAGTTATCCAATTCCCATCTTCCTTACGCTGAAGCGGGATCTCAATAGCTGACAGGGTGGTACTCGATCCTCGCCAGACAACAGGAAGAACATCACTAAAATCACCGCTATTGACCATCCCAAAGATGGAAACAGTATCAGCATCTGCACGGCTCCAGGCGACGTCAAACCATTCTTGTCCCGATGCACTTATATCTGTTGTGTGCGCAACAAAGTTTTGTCCGTTGCGTGTACCATCTGTAGGAATAGGTAAGATAACTTCTTGCCAAGTTCGGCCACCATTCATCGTTCGCCAGAAGGGCGAGAAGGTGCTTCCACGTCCCACAATGTGATTATCAGCTACCTGGAGGTTATTGGTATCCGTAATAGGAAGGCCATAAAGCATCCAATGTTCAGGGTTGAGAGGACTAGCGACAATATTGAGCCACTTCCAGCCGCTTTTTGGTGGAGTAATTGGCTGCCATCCATAGGTATCTCCCAACCATAGCTGGGTGTAGTTATTCGCGATAGCGACAATGTTGGTATACCCTGGAAGTGATACCTGATCGCGCATAGTTTGCGGAATGGCAGCACTTGCACCAGCACCTGTAGGAAGATTTTCGGGATCAGCATATATCAAGTGAGGCGGTGCAGCAGTGCGTGCAGCTAGGGATGATGTCTGATTTGAGGCAAAAACCAACGGTGCCGATAGTGCGGCACCGTTGGAGCAAAGAATAACCAGAACGAGAAAGAGGCGGATAGCGGTATCGAGCGGCGAATAGCGTCCCATCGAGGATGACCTTTCTCGTTCCAGAGAAATTGTGGGGTACATATCTTAGGCGGAAACTATCCTATCATTCCTTTGGAGACACAAAATTGTATGAAAGTGAAATAAGAGGGGTTTTTATGTATCAAGATCTGTTCCACCGCTCCAAGAAGGCGTTTGAAGTGACAACGAATTGTAATGTGAGCGCATTTGTGGTTTTTGATACAAAACAGCATTACAAAATGCGAAAAGAGTGCTTTTGTTATCAATGCAGCGCTCTCTGTATTTAGGCAAGGGCGTAGGTCTCACTGCCCTCGTGACAGCATTGCAACCTAGTGGTAGCATCCAGGCAAATCATTGAGAGGAGAAAAGTCATGGCTACATCAAGTCCTCAGCAGATGCGCGCGGCCTGGTACGAGCGCAACGGGCCTGCGCGCGAGGTACTCCAGGTCGGCGAGATTCCTATCCCGCAGCCTGGCGCTGGCGAGGTACGGATAAAGGTTGCCGTCTCCGGTATCAACCCCTCTGACACCAAAGGGCGGACCGGCTGGGGCAGGCAGCCGAGCATGCCATACCCACGTGTTATCCCTCACCAGGATGGCTCCGGCGTGATCGATGCCGTGGGCGCAGCTGTGCCAGCGTCACGCGTGGACGAGCGGGTCTGGATCTACGAGGCGCAGCGCGGGCGAGCCTTCGGGACGGGCGCAGAGTACGTGGTCGTGCCAAGCAGCAACGCCGTACGTCTGCCAGATGGTGTAAGCTTCATTGACGGAGCCTGCCTGGGCGTTCCCGCCATGACCGCGCATCGCTGCCTGTTTGCCGATGGCCCACTTACGGGCAAGACGGTGCTCGTGACTGGCGCGGTAGGCGGCGTGGGCCAGTATGCGGTGCAGCTTGCGAAGTGGGGTGGGGCGACAGTCATTGCCACCGTCAGCTCAGCCGAGAAAGCCGAGCAGGCGCGCGCCATCGGGGCTGAGCATGTCATCAATTATCGCGAGGAGGACGTGGTCGCAAAGGTGCAGGAGATCACCGGCAGTGCAGGCGTCGACCGCATCGTCGAGGTGGCCTTCGGCGCCAACCTGCCTATCAGCCTCCAGGTGCTCAAGACCAACGGTGTGATAGCGACTTACTCTTCTGACGCTGATCCAACGCCGAGCATTCCCTTTGGTCAGTTCTTAGGCAAAGACATCACGGTGCGCTTCGTGCTGGTCTATGTCATGGGCGAGGCAGCCCACCAGGAGGCCATCAAGGATATCACCACCGCGCTCGAAGCTGGGCTCCTGCATCCCGTCGCGGTGCAACGCTTCCGCCTAGACGAGGTTGCCGCCGCCCACGAGGCGGTCGAGACGGGCCATACGGCGGGGAAAGTGCTGGTTGATCTGGGCAGCAGCCTTTCAGACTAACATTGCGAGCGCTCTCATGGCCAAAACCCGTGTTGCACACATCCTTGGCGTGCATGCGCTCAAGACGATCCAATCCGGCGACAACGACCGGATGTACGGCACTGTGACCGATGCCGCGCTCTACCTGGCGACCGCAGGCTATCTCGACCAGGCCAACCAGCTTTTCACAACGCTCTGGGGCTCTGGCTGGCCGCATGGACGACACACCTGGCTGCCGGATCAGGCGATGGAGGTGCTCTGGGCTGCCGCGGGGCACCGTCCTGCAGGCGTCCCATTTGCGCCGCAGTCAATCGCATCGATTGAGGTTGCGCATCGCTGGTATATGGCAGATGACCGCTGGGGTATCCCGCTCAAGCCGGGCTCGTGGCAGGATCTCACCGGACTCGATCTCTTTCGTCGAAGCCGCCGCTTAGCCTGTCCAGGCAAACTCGGTAGGATGCCTACGCCTGATGCTGAGCGTGAAGCGCTGCTAGGTCTGGAGAAATACATCGTTCAGTTTGATGACCACAATCAGCCAGACTATTTATTTGCGAGTGCGACCTGCCTGGCCGCTGAGCTGGCAGCACGCAACGGATTGACTGCACAGGCGATAGGTTACGCACAGCGCTGGGCCGAGCAGTATGCACAGCATCAGTATCTCTTTCCCACGATGGCTTCTAATCGCCACCTCGCACCGTTGCTGCTTCAGGGTATCCTGGCCGAGCCGCTTGGAGTGACACCGGAAACATGCCAGATCTATCTGCGTGATCTCCAGGCTGCGGTTGCGGCACGCATGCGACAGGGACGCACGCTGGTCTATGGAGCCTGGTCGTGGGAACGTCTGCTCAAGGCGTTGAGCACGCAGGCGATCCTGAACAACCCGGAGAGCACCAGCAGTGTCGCACGGAAGAGCCGTTGGCTAGGACAGGCACCCTCCAGCGAGCAGGCCATAGCAGCTACGGAGCAGCGCCTTGGCGTCCATTGCCAGCAGACTATCACATCGAATGGCTTTCGCGCGCTTTCGAGCACCGTACCAGCACTGCTCCCGGTCGAGCAGATCGCTTACCTGCGCAACGTCGTAGATGCGGAGATGCTTGCTATTCTGAAAACGTACCCCGGCGATGACATGCCTACTGTTATGGATACCTGTATCCAGGTGAGCGAGCGTGACGCTGCGGAGCTGGTGCTGCTGATTCCGCCGCAGGCAGATGGAGACGCCTGGCAGACCTGGTTTTTCGCGCACTGGGTACCAGGCGAGATTCGCTATCCTAGCTTTCGCCACTACCTGGAGCAGGTCTTCCAGGAGATCCAGGCACGCGATGAGGCATAAAGCGTGTTTCAGCTCGGTGCCAAGGCGCAACTGGTTTTTTGTGCAATTAGCCTCTTGGGAGAAGTCTCGCCTGAAGGAACATTCCACGTATGACCGATGTGAGCCAGATTGTTGCTCCACTTGTGCTCCAGGCTGATGAGCAGGCGGATTGGCCACCGCTGCGTTTTCGAGTGCGCACGTATCTCACAGCCACGCTGCCGCCGCTCGACCTGGTCAGCTCGGTGCGTGCGCTGGTGCGAAAGGACGACCAGCTTCTGGTGGTACGCGACCCCATCAGTGTGCATATCCTGCCAGGTGGACGGCGTGAGCCGGGCGAGACAATTATGCAGACGCTGCAGCGCGAGGTGCTGGAGGAGACCGGCTGGAGCATTCGAGATGCCCACCTGATTGGCCTGGTCCACTTCCAGCACCTCACACCGAGGCCCAAGGAGTACCGCTATCCCTATCCCGACTTTCTCCACTTGGTCTATACAGCAATCGCCGACCGTTACGACGCAGGAATGCGCGAGATTGATGGCTATGAGCTAGAGTCGGGTTTTCAGCCACGCGCAACGGTCGAGACATTACCTATCTCGCAGGGCGAACGGGCGCTCCTCGCTGCACTGTGGAAGTCATGAGCTCGGGATGCATGCTAATCACGCTGCGGCTCGCATCCCGTTCTTACTCCGCAGAAGAAGGCTCAGTAGGCTTAGCTATTTTCGCTTGCTCAGCTTGCTGCTCTTGCGCAATCCGGATAATGATATGCGCCATAAGATCGACAAACGCCTCCTCTACAGCCTGGGTAGAGCGCAGATCCTTTTTTGGCCAGACAAGGGCAGGTAGCTCAGATAGTGGATGGCCCAGCAGCTCCATAATCTCGACGCGTGCCTCGTGCGGTGGCGGGAAAAGGTCATGATCCCGCTGCCACACAATCTCGTTGATAGCAGCGCTGATTCCTTCAGCTCGCTGCAGCGCTGATTGTGCAAACACCCCGAAGCAGGCGTGGGCGCATGCGATGGCCTCTTCCTGCTGCTCATAGCCCATCAGGTACCAGAAATAGGGGTCTTTCCAGAGCCAGGCGACCCACAGCGCGGTTCGGGGATGCTGCACAATCCCGACAGCAACATGCTCAGTCTGATGCAGCACACGCGGTGGTGTCGGGAGCTTTACCGGAGTATCAGGCACGGGCTGGCGCGAGCGTCGGGAAGCGGTGGACATCGTATTCCTCCTTGGACTGCTCAACAAAGCAGTACACTATGCACATCCTGCTGGCGGCAGGAGGAGGGTATGGATTAGGTATGCAGACCTGCGCCTCAGGCGTGCAGTCGATCGCAAGCGCGATTGTACCCGTTCTATACGACCTGGAATACACAGTGGAGGACAGCTTGAGCGAGCAGTTTGTGGGTAGCGAGGGTGCCCGGCTTTGGACAGTTACGCAAGGCAATGGCATACCGCTTGTGCTTTGCAGCGGTGGGCCAGGCTGCTGCGATTACCTGGCACCGGTAGGGGCAATGCTGGATGACATGGCGCAGGTGATTCGCTTTGAGGCAAGCGGCTGCGGTCGCTCTGACCCGCTGCCAGCCTATAGCGTTGCGACCTGTCTGACTAACCTGGAGGCGGTACGCCAGCACTATGGCATCGAGCGCTGGATTGTCGCTGGGCACTCAGCCGGAGCCGATCTCGCGCTGGCCTATACGCTGGCCTATCCTGAGCACGTGCTGGGCTTCGTCTGCATGTCCGGCGGGCGCATCCATAATGACCGCGAGTGGCACCGTATCTACAGCGAGCGGCGCGACCAGGGGCTGGAGATACTCCCGCCCTTTGACTATCCACCCAATATGGAGGTCAATGCCCAGGTCAACCGCTCCTGGAAAGCATATATTCAGCGTCCGTCGCTGCTGAAGGAGATCAGCCAGGTGGAGCAGCCCGCGCTGTTTGTGTACGGCGACCAGGATATTCGCCCAAGCTGGCCCATGGAGCAGGTCGCCGAGCTGCTCCCCAATGCCTCATTCCACATGATTGCAGGCGCCGATCATCATCTCTGGGTGACGCATGCTGAGACGCTACGAGGAGTGCTACGAGCGTATGTCGAGGAGCTTGGGGCGAGCAGCTGGGACATCTGAGATTATCCTTCGTACTAGAAATAATTCTCAGCTTCTTACAACAGGCGTCACAAAATCGTCACGCATGCGGAAAGCCGCAGACGAACCTTGCTCCACCAACTCGTCAAGCAGGTAGAGAACGTCCCGCCGTAGCTCTGGCTGGCTCTTCAGCTCCAGTGGTCGCCCATAGACGTAGCGCTGAAGCAGCACCTCAAGCAGGAAGACAGTATTCGAACTTTTCATCATCTGCCGAGCATCTCCCTGCGTGATGCGCCTCGCGATATGACTGAATGCTTGAGGGAGTGACTGTTCGCCGATACTGTAGAGGAGCAGCACGTACGCCTCCAAGACGGTGGATGAAGGTGGCAGTGCCTCAAACAAGGTGTGAAGGCGCTCAGCATATCCTTCCAGGCTTTGCCAGTGGCGGACACCCTCCCTCCAGCTTATTCCGAGGAAGATGATTGATATCATCTCGCCTCCTGTTGCGTGCTCGCTATCAATCGTCCTGAGCCAGCTAGCTCGTTGTATCTGCACTGCGAACAGATCCCAAAGTGCCCAGAAGTGCGAGGTATTGTGCTCATGAGCTTCAGCGACGATAAGTCCCTCCAAAATGGATTTCACCTCTTTCGGATGGCGTTCAACAGCTTCGAGAATAGGCTGGAGAATTCTTGTAGCTGCAGCAGTGGATGTGCGTAACAGGAAGTATTCAAGAAGCTGAGCTAACGTTGCTTCTTGCTCGTAATCCCTTTGATGTCGATCTTCGTCTCTATCCCACCATTCTACGAATGTTTGCCCAAGCCGCTCGAATGCCATAATTGAGAGCTCTTCAGATGGTGCCTGACTCAGGATGGCAAGGCATAATTGATTTGCATCCATCCCAAACCATGTCGTTGGATCCATGGCCTGGTAAGCATCTGCTGCGATAGCACCAATAGAGAGCTGCTGACGCACAGCGAGAGCCGCCTCTGCCTCAACCAGATCGGGCTGCCGACGAGTTTCATAGGGTCGTCTATCTTCCTCCTCCATCAAAGAGGTTGCCAGTGTCGCTTCTGCCGCCAGCGCATTGATGCAGCGAAGGGTCAACTCTCGATTGGATGACCATAGGTGCCTGCCAACACTCTGTGCTGTGTACCCGCGAACCTCGGTAATTGCATGGGTCAGGGCCATGACAAATCTCTGATGAACGTGAGCACGCTGCCCATCAACGAGGCTTTTTCCAAGTAATATTGGCAGCACCCACGCACAGGCCCGATCAGCGGACATCCCGTTCCGCTGGATACGCGCATTTTGATTCCAGCGATCAGCATCTCGCTCTACCTCCGAGCAGGTAGTACGGATGCACCAGTCTTGCTCCTCGGCTGACATCTCCTCCCAGTGGTCGCGTACGCAGACGGCAGCGACAAACCCTGGACCATCGCGTCCTAGATTATTCTCCTCGGTACTCGAAGTAGTTTCTGTGAGCTCGCGGGCCTGCGTAAGCCGTTGCCGCCATTGGCTAGGATCGGCAGCCGCATCTCTATCGAAGGCTTTATGCGCCCACATCATCAGGCCGAGTCCCGTTTCCAACGATCGCATATGAGCAGCGCTTCGCTCCATCATCTCCTGTATGTCAGGATCGGGCGTGGTGGGCTCAAGACTCACATAGCTCTGTCTGCTGTTCGGAGGGACTTCCTGGGGGTCATCTGTTGAGCCAGGATCAGCGACCTCAGGTATATTTTCAGCAACACGGTACTTTCGCAGATCCATACGAGCCAGGGCAAGTCGCCAGATGCGCTGGGCTTCCGTCTGCTCCTCTACAGGAGGCAGTGCCGCATGATGCTGATCGAGAATAGCGTGTACTCGCGGCGCATGGGGCCCTAACTGAAGTGTTAATATGGCTGTTTCAAAATCCTTCCGCCGATGCGACCGTGCATGTGACGCCGTCCGCTCCTCCTCGTAAAGCCGGTGTCTGATCGGCAAGGGTATGAGACTCCGCCCGGCGGAGGACTCATGAGCAAGCCGATATCGATCAAGCTGCATGCACACGGGAGATTGGAGCAAAACTAAGAGAGTCTCACCGCATACATGCGGGAAGGCGGTTGCCACGCTCGTAACAACCGCTGTAAGCGCCGCAGAGTCACTTCGCTTTAGAATGTCCAGGCAAAGGGCGTCTATCTCACGAGGCTGCTCCTCCGCATAGTTTAGCAGCCACAGCTCCAGGGCCATCAGGATTGACTGCAGCGCATGCGGGCCGACAGACGTCCCACGATAGAGACACCACAGGCGCTCGTTGCACCACTGCCTTCGTGACGTTCCATCTGCGAAGCTCAGGCTGATCTCGTAGGGTGGAGCAATGGATCCAAGGTCTACTCGTGGGTGAGCATACCAATCAGCGCTGTGATTAACTATGTCAATGATGAGTGTAATCCCTTCGCGCAGGTGATCGCGAAGCAGTGGAAGAAACGGGCCATGATATGCGCTGGGAGGAAAGAAGTCGTGGTTGGTGCCGTGCCGCATGCCAAAGCGCTCCTCGCGCTCCAGTACGCTGCCACCAAAGCCGCGCTCACGTCGAAGATCATCCTCTGAGCAGAGCAAGTACTCTTTCGCAAGTGTTATAAGAAGCTCTGGCATGTCGCGCGCAACCGGCATTCCTTCCAATCCATCGAAGATGATCTGCCGCAGCTCTCTCGGTACACGGTTGCGCCTGTTGGTATTAGGGCCTTCCTGAAATAGAGCTGTGAAGCGCTCACGATCAGCGTTTGGGATTTTAGCGATGACCTTGAGAGTCCGATTCCGCAGACCATCCGACTGATAGTCAGTAAAGCCTGCAAGAAGCCAATATGCGATTGCCGCAACAGAGTCAGCGCCTGGCGGATAGGGTGTCTGCCAGGAGACGCCTCGTACCCAGTCCTCGATTAGACCCAGAAGTAGGAGGCGCTCTCTGTCAACGAAGAGGTGAAGCTGTCTCGCTATCAGACCCAAAAGAGAAGCCCACGCCGGGCCATCTGGCACGTTAAACTGAGAGCCAGAGGTAGCTATGTTCGCTACCCAATCAGGGAGGGTCACACAGGCGACACGTAGGAGGTGAATAACGCGATGGAGCAACTGCTTATCCTGTGCCAGAAGCGCAGCGCTATGGCGCTCAAGAAACATCGGCGAGGATGGCGAGCGCAGAAGAGAGACAAGCGTGTCGTCGCGGAAGTGAGCGGGTAGCTCATCTGCCTGAATGACATCTCGAAATAGGCGTCCCGCCATCTCAGAATCACGTGCTACAAGCTCAGTTACCCAGGCGCGATAGGTTCGACGTATGGCTGGATACGTCCCGAGTGCTGTGGAGAATGGTTGAATTGCACCTTCGTATAATTGGTATTGATCATCTACCCAGCGTAGGATCGCCCAGTCCTCAAGAACATCATGGGCGGGCGCTACCAGGGCATTACTTCCGGGCGACGCCGCAATAAGCGAGTCGTGCCGAAGGCTCGCAACTACCTCTGCATCGAGATCGTTACATGCAATATATAAGCTGAGCGCACGAGCTCGTCGAAGCGCAATCTCGGTGAGTCCATGCTCACGACGTTGAGGCATGCCACCAGCCACGCGATGAGCCACGCGTACGATGTCACGCCAGAAGAGCTCCCTTAAGTCCCGTGCACTCTCCGGAAGAGAGCGCTCCTCTGCCCAATTGATCTGGATGGCCTTGTCAAGAATATAGGGGATACGCAGCAGACGACGGAGCGTTGGATGGGCAAGTGGGCGAGCGAGCAATGGGTAAGCGATTTCCACCGCTGATAACTCATCATCACTCAATGGCGGAACTGACATGACAGCATGCTGGATACGTGCCGCTTGCAGGAAGCTCGCTCGGACGAGGTCTGCCGAGTATTCACGACAGGTTAGAACGAGACGCCAGCTAGGATCGCGCCCCACCAATGACAGCAAGTCAGTGAAGGCCTCGCGGGTAGAAGCTTCGAGCAGCCGCTCCACGCTCTCAACGAGCAGTACCTTTCGGCTCTGCCCAGCGAGGCAATGCACCTACCGTGACCGCGCTCGCAGGGATCTGGACTTGCCAGAGCGTTTGGTCGAGGTGAGCTTGCGCAAATTCTTCAGCCCGGAAGCTAAATGCAAAATGATCTTCAGCCAGGAGGGTAATGACCTCCTTTGCGATGGACGACTTTCCACTGCCTGAGGTACCCGTAATAAGAACAACCTGGCTCGCCTCAAGGTGCTCCATCGCCTGTAGCACAAGCTGGTTCCGCTCAAGATGTAGATTATCACCGATCGTGGATCGAATGCCGTCAAGGATGAGCGTTGAGTGATCTTGCAGTGCTCGCATGATGCGCTGCTCGGCCCCCTCGAGGGCGGAGTGATGGTGGCGCAGTACCTCCGGTAAATCTTCGTACCGGAATGAGCGTGCCCCGGGCATGCCTTCGCCGACTTCACGGAGAAGTGCGTTCCACGTTGCCTCTGCGGCGCCAAGTGCATCCTGCTCACGAGCAGTATGTGCAAGCAGACTCCTAATCACCCCCTCTGTCTGCCGCGTTGAACTGTTAAGATCCAGGCTGAGCACATGCAACACACGTAAGAAGGGCCAGAGACTTGCGCGTGAGACAACTTGGCCTTCAACATCATTCACAATAGTCTGTAGCTCGGCGCAGTAGCGAACTGCCTGCGTGCTGATCAACCCACGTTTGGCAAGCCGACGCTCAAACTCAGCATCATCATGGGCGAAGCGAGCGCAATCAAGCAGCCCCGAGAAGTGTTCAAGTAAGACGTTTGTCCCACGTAAGATAACAAGGGCGAAGCGGTCAACATCAGAGGCAAACTGCTGAGGACTTTTGAAGTCAGCCCAGTAGTCACTAATCGTCTTCTTGCACTCCTCATCGGTCGCGCTCACTGTGAACGTCCGCTTCACCTGTCCGACGAGCTTACGGCGACCGCCCGCGCCATTTCGGCCGACGATCAAAAAGTCGTCCGTGTGCCAGCCGAGATGCTCGGTTTGCAGGTGGACTTCCACTACGCTGCAGTCGTGGAGAATCGGCGGGATACCTCCCACGAGCAGCAGAGCGAGCCAGTGGGCGTTCACGTGCTGCTCGAAGAAGGTTCCGCCTCCCCCAGTGGAGATAGGACTTGAGACACCACCGCTGCTCATAGCTCTAGCTCTGGCTGTTGCATTTGTTCGGGCTCCATCTGTTCGCAGATTTCCTTGAGGTTGGACATAGCCAAGGATAAAGGTTACAGCTTATTCTAACCCACCCTCACTATGGATGCCAGGGCACTATCTGAGAATGCAGACCGACCACCTATGCAAGCGCCTGCTCGATCTGGCACCTCTCGCCATCTGCAGTATTGTGTTCAGGATGCCTCGTGACAATCACATCCTCGTCATGGTTACGCACAGGACACGACAGAGTCAGCCACTGAGTGATGGAGCGCGTAGTCACCGAACCAACGCTCTATCCTCCGCTTATGTGCTGCTCGTTCCTGCGATGAACTATAGCATTCTGCCAAAGATCTTGCATGTCATCACTTTGTCACGTACAAATGTGCTATTTTGACATAGGATATTTACCCGCACATTCGTTCACAATCCGGTCGCGGGCGACTGAACCCTGCTGTTCGGTCTGCTTGAATATCTGCGGAGTTCGCCTGTGGGCCGCGACCATAGTGCCACGTTGCAGCAGCTTATCACGACGATCCAGCGACGCTGGGGCGCTCGTGCCTTGCGCCGCCTCGGTCAGCCAACGAACGATTCCATTCCAGTCGTCTCGACCGGCTTCGCTGAGCTAGACGCAGCGCTCGGCATCGGCGGTGTTCCACGTAGTCGGATCACTGAATTCCTCGGCACGCCAACATCGGGCATGTCCACGATTGTCCTCAGCCTAATGGCGCGCGCACAGGCGCAGGGCGATGTTGTAGCCTATGTGGATCTTAGCCGCACCTTCGACCCAGAGTATGCCGCGAGCGTCGGCGTCGACCTAGCGGCGCTGCTACTCGTGCGCCCGCCAAATGCCGCCGACGCGCTAGAACTTATCCACGCGCTCGTCGCCAGCGGTGGCGTCGGCGTGCTGGTCGTCGACTCGCTGGCGCTCCTCCAATCCGAGCCGCGCGACGCGGCGCTGCTGGGGCAGGCGCTGCGCGTCCTGCCCGGCCCGCTGGCCGCCTCGCCCTGCGCACTGATCGCGCTCACACTCCTACCCTACAGCCCGGCGATGACGCGATCGTTCGCGTTCGGCGGCTCGCTGCTTGGTCACGCCGCGACCATCCGGCTGCATGTCGCGCGCGAGGATTGGCTGCCCACAGGACTGGGCCTGCCCGGCGCGGCCGCCTGCATCGCCGTGCTCAAGCACCGGCTCGCGGCGCCAGACGGACAGGCGCGCGTGCTGATTCACTTTGAAGATCGCGGGGAACCGATATGACTCTCATCGCGAGTGTCCTGATTCCAAACATTGCAATAGCCGTTGCGCGACGCGATCAGCCAGTGCTGGCCGATCATCCACTCATTCTCTACGCCGCCGAGCGACAGCGCACGATCGTCGCCGCCGCATCCGACGATACCGGCGCAACCGCAGGCATGCCGTTACGGCAGGCGATCGCACGCTGCCCACAGGCCGTCTACCAGGCGGCCGATCCCGAGCGCGACCGCCAGGCATGCGCCGGGCTTGGAAACCTGCTCGAGACGTTCAGTCCGCGCGTGGAGTTTAGCATGGCCGGTGCAGACGCGCTCGTCGATCTCGACCTGGGGCGCATCGGCCTCCCAAAGGCGATTGCCGTCGTACAGCGGCTTGCCCAGCAGATCGAGACGACTCTCCGCCTCGCGCCCGCGCTCGGGGTCGCGGCAAAGCGATTCGTCGCGCGGCGCGCGGCGGCGGTTGCTGGTTCGGGTTCGGCAGCTGTTATCCCACCGGGCCACGAGCTGTCACTGCTTGCTCCGCAACCAGTCGCGGCCTTGCCGATCGACGCTGAGATTGTCCAGCGGCTGCACCTGCTGGGACTGCGCACGATCGGCACCCTGGCGCGACTCCCGCTGGACGCATTACAGGCGCAGTTCGGCGCGAGCGCGCCTCTGCTCTACCAGCTGGCGCGCGGCGGCGACGACATGCCGATCGGCGTGACCACAACCCTACCGGCGCTCGACCGTACCGCGCGATTCGCCGGACCGCTTTCCAATCGCACGCTCCTCGAAGCGGCGATTGGCCGGCTCGTCGATCGCCTCGCTGCGCAGCTTGATGCCGGCGGGTGGGCTGCGCGGGCGATCAGGCTAACGTTGCACCTCGAAGACGGCGCGCCGTGGTCGCAGCAGCGAACGCTCAGCGCGCCAACCGCTGATCCGAGCAAGCTGAGGGAGGTGTTCTTGGCGCTCAGCCGCGCCGCGATACTCGACACGGGCATTGAAGCCCTCACCCTAGAGATCAGCGAGCTTGTACCAACGGTAGCCGCACAGCTCGAACTCTTCGCTCCGGCGAGTTGCCGGCCCAAGCAACTGGACACCGCACTGGAGCGCCTCAGCACACGCTACGCCGGCAGCTTCGTGCGCGCGACCGTCGCCAACTCGGCCGCACAGCTGCCCGAGCGGCGCGTGCGCTTCGAGCCGCGTGATCGGGCATGAGCCGCTTTTGGCCAGACGGGCTGCCAATCACGGTGAGTTGCGACGCGCTGGCCGCGCCGACCGCGTTTGCCTGGCAGGGCCATAAGCATATCGTTGTGACGATTCTCGAGCGCTGGCGAGTGGACGAAAGCTGGTGGCGGCGACGTGTCTGGCGCGAGTACTTCACGCTGACCACCCAGAGTGGACTACTGGTGCTGATCTACCACGATGTGCGCGACGACGCCTGGCGGCTCCAGCGCGTGTATGACTAGCGGCGCACCATGGACTACGTGGAGCTGCACTGCCACTCCTACTACAGCCTGCTTGATGGCACCTCGTCGCCATTTGAGCTGGTCGCACGCGCGGCCGACCTGGGCATGGACACGCTGGCGCTGACCGACCACGATGCGCTCTATGGCGCGGTGCCGTTCGTGACCGCCGCCAGGGCGCGCGGCATCCGCCCGATTCTGGGCGCCGAGCTCACCCTGGAAAGCGATCACCACCTGACCCTGCTGGCCGAAAACGAGGCTGGCTGGCGGAATCTGTGCCAGCTGATCAGCCGCGCGCGGATGCGCGCGCTCAAAGGCCGGGCCAAGCTGGCCTGGGCCGATCTCGATGGGCACACTGATGGCCTGATCTGCCTGTCAGGCTGCCGGCAAGGGCCGATCGCTTGCGCGCTGCGGACGTGGGATCGTACCGCCGCCTTTCGGCGAGCGCGCCGTCTGCGCGACCTGTTCGGGCCTGACCACTTCTGGATCGAAATCCAGCAGCACCTGCGCAAAGACGATGCGATGCTCGCGGAAAGTCTGGTCTCGCTAGCCCGCCATCTCAGGCTCGGCTATGTGGCGACCAACAACGTGCACTATGCCCGCCGCGATGGTCAGCCGCTCCAGGATGTGCTCGTCGCGATCCGGCAGCGCGCACCTCTGGATACAGCTGGCACGGCGCTCCGGCCAAATTCCGAATACTATCTGAAAACCGGCGCGCGCCTCTTGCCACTGTTCAGCGCCTATCCGGATGCGCTGACAAACAGCCGTCGCATCGCCGAGCGCTGCACATTCCAGCTGCGCTACGGGCTGCAAGACTTACCAGGATTCCCGACGCCCAATGCCTTGAGTCCGGCTGCCTATCTGGCGCAACTCTGCGAGCAAGCGCTGCCCTGGCGCTACCGCGACCCGCCCGAGCGAGTCTGCACGCAGCTGCGCTACGAGCTCGCGGTGATTGCCCGCGCCAGCCTGGCGAACTACTTTCTGATTGTCTGGGATATCGTATGCTTTGCGCGCACCCAAGGCATCCGCTGCCAGGGGCGCGGCTCGGCCGCGAATTCGCTGGTCGCCTACCTACTGGCAATTTCCCCGATCGACCCGCTCGCGCACGATCTGGTGTTCGAGCGCTTCCTCTCTGACGAGCGGCCATCGATGCCCGACATCGACCTCGATATCGCTGCCGACCGGCGCGAGGAGGTGATCCAGTATGTGTATCGGCGCTATGGGCATGAGCACGCGGCGATGGTCAGCACCGTGATCACCTTTCAGGCCCGCAGCGCGCTGCGTGATATCGCCAGGGCGCTCGATCTGCCAGTCGAGCTGCTGAGGCAGGCCGAGCAGGCGCTTGAGGCCGAGCAACTGCAGAACGGCGGCGTACTGACCATGATTGCCCAGCTTTGTGGGCAGATCGACGGTCTGCCGCGCCATCTTGGGCAGCACAGCGGTGGCATGGTCATCACCGCTGCACCGCTGGCTGAGCGGCTGCCGATCGAGCCAGCGGCGATGCCGGGGCGCGTGGTCGTCCAATGGGATAAAGATGCGCTGGAGGAAGTTGGACTGGTCAAGGTTGACCTGCTTGGCCTGCGCATGCTCTCGGCGCTGACCGAGGCGGTTCGCCTGGTGCATGCAGCGACAGGCGCCAGGCTCGATCTCGACCGCCTGACCTTCGACGATCAAGCGGTGTTTGAGCTGATCGCCAGAGCCGACACCATAGGAGTATTTCAGGTGGAGAGTCGCGCGCAGGCGCAAATCCTGCCGCGCCTGAAGCCCAGAAGCATGGGCGACCTGATCATCGCGATCTCGCTTATCCGGCCAGGGCCGCTCCAGGGCGATATGGTGCATCCGTACCTGCGGCGTCGCCAGCGCCTGGAATCCGTCACCTATAAACACCCATTGTTGAAAGGCGCGCTCGCGGAGACTCTTGGCGTCATCCTGTTCCAGGAGCAGGTGCTGAAGGTAGCGCGCGACCTGGCAGGCTTCACGCCTGGACAGGGCGAGCAGTTACGACGAGCATTGGGGAACAAACGCGCTGACCAAGCGATCGCGCAGCTGCACGACGCGTTTATGGCTGGCGCCCAAGCCAAAGGGGTACCGGCATCGGTCGCCAATGCGGTCTTCGATCAACTGCGTGCGTTTGGTGGCTATGCCTTTCCGAAAAGCCACGCGGCCGCGTTTGCGGTAATCGTCTACCAGTCGGCCTGGCTGAAGTGCTATTATCCAGCTGCATTCTACTGTGCGATCCTGCGGAATCAACCCATGGGTTTTTGGCCTCCCTCGGTGATCGTTGGCGACGCCAGGCGCCACAGCATCCCTATGCTGCCCGTGGATATTGCGCAGAGCGCTACGCGCTGTTCGTTAGAGGGGGACGGCATCCGCCTGGGGTTGGATTATGTCGCTGGGTTTGGCGCCAATCGTCTCGCCCAGCTCGAAGAAGTTCGGTGCGCTGGGCCGTTCTCAAGCCTGGCGGATCTGTGTCGCCGCACACGACTGCCACGACTGCTGATCGAGCGGCTGATCCAGGCAGGTGCGCTCGATCGCTGGGGCATCGCGCGGCGAGAGCTGCTCTGGGAACTGGGCACGCTGCGCTATGCGGAGGACGAGCTTGACCTGCCCATTCCGCACACCGAGGTGCAGCTGCCGCCAGAGTCGCGCGCCGAGGCATTCGCGGGCGAGATGGATACACTCGGTCTCTCGCCGAACGAGCACGTTATGACCTTCTATCGCGCCTGGCTCGATACCGCTGGGATGCACAGCAGTGCGACGCTGGAAGGCTGTGACGACGGCCAGCGCGTGCGCATAGCCGGCCTGTGCGTCGTCCACCAGGCGCCACCAACTGCCAAGGGATTCCATTTTTTGTGCCTGGACGACGAATATGGTATGGCCAATATTATTGTTTCGCCTGGTCTGATAATGCGCGATGGCCGGCATTTGCACAGCGGGCGCGTGCTGCTGGTCGAAGGGGTGGTGCAGCGCGAGGCCGAGGTCATCAACGTCATCGCGCAGCGTGTCGAGCCGCTGGCGATATCCTAGATCTCCCCTGCCGCCAAACGATCGTATTATGCGAGGTTGTGCAATCAAACACCTGTCTCTATGGAGCATGGCGCTTGCGAGCGATGATGTGGAAGACATGCCAGTGTTTTGGGCCGCTGACGGCGTTCCCATCCTCCTCAACTTCCCGCAGCACGTCGATCTCAAAAGGTGCAAGAAGTGTCTGTACGTCTGCACGGGTATGAAATGTTCTTTCCGGGTTCGATGCCCAGCTATCGTGCTCGCCAAACAACTGACCAGCGAACACCCCGCCCGGAGCGAGGGTCACGACAATACCGGCCCACAAGCGCGGAAAGTGCTGTGGCGTACAGAACGGCAGACTGAAGCCCGCATAGACAAAATCCACCGGGGGCAGCACCACGTGCTCAAACGCGGTCACGCGCGTTTGTAATCGCGGCTGAAGCTCAGGTGCGACTTTCCGCTGCACCAGTTGAATCGCTTCGGATTGTCGATCAATCGCGAGCACATGCCAGCCGGCTTCGAGCAAGGCGAGCATTTCGGTACCATCACCACAGCCCAAGTCAGCCGCCCATCGCGTCGGTGCGGCTACGGCTCCGTCACCACAGGCGGTAAGCGCCTCAATCAAGAGCGGTCGAGGTGGACGACCAACGAGTGCTTGATAGTAGTGCGACCAGCGTGCTTGTTCTTCGGATTGAGCCATGCAATCTTTCCCTTTCGGGCATCAAGACGATTATTCTAGCATAGCTGCACAGCCAGAATGCGGCGGTACGCCTTCTGCCAGCAGCATTTCCTGTGGTACACTTGTGCGCGCTTTTGTGTGTCGGAATACGTGTGATACGTAGAGTGCCCTCCAGGACTTTGGAGACAGCCCCGCCCGATGAGCGCGAGGTGTCAGATGGGTCACCGCGAGGAGTTGCTGCGCCGCTTCCACCTTGATCGTGAGGATCTGGAGGCCAACCGACGTGGCCAGCTCAGCCAGCGGCAGGCACGCGCGCTTGTCCGGAGCGGCGTTCGCAATCTGCTGGGCGCGCTCCTGATCGGTCTGGCGCTCGCCGCGATTCTGTACGCTGTGGCCAGCAAGCCGCTGGCCCCGATCCAATGGATTCTCGCAGCTGTCCTCGCCGCTGCGGACCTGGTCGTCGGCGCGATCGACTTCCGTCGAACACGGCAGGCGGCCAGTGAGGCGCGCGTCGAATGCCTTACGGGAGCCATCCGCGTTCAGATGCGCAGTCGCGCCGGCTGGAATCTCCTGATCGACGGACAATCCTTCCGGCTCCCGGTACACATCTGGGATGTGAAGAACGGTGCCTCCTATCGCGTCTATATCGCGCCAACGGCCAGGCGTATCGTCGCGCTGGAACCGGACGGCTGGGACGAGGAGATACAATGATTCATGCGCCTGCGAAGCCAACCTTGGTTCTACTGGCTGGGCTGCTGGGAACGGGCAAATCGACGCTTGCTATTGCGCTGGCACGCCGATTGGGATGGCCAGTTATCGATAAAGATCTGCTCAATATCGTCTTGCTCGCGGCATCGCTCACCCAAGTGCAGGCTGGGCCATTGGCCTACGAGCTTGCGCTGACGCTCGCCCATGCGCTGATGGTTCAGCAAGGACAATCGCTGATTCTGGATACCGCCGGGCGGCAGCCGTTTATCCTCCAGCGTGCGCGCACGATCGCGCAGGAGGCAGGAGGTCAGTTGAAAGTCGTTCGCTGTATCGCACCCTTCGCTGTCCGCCAAGCCCGATTGCAGGCGCGGCCCGCTGGCCCTTCGCAATGGACACACGACCAGACGACCCTCGACTAAGAAACCGCCTGGTATGCCCATCTCCCAGCAGATACGTTGATCGTCTCTTCCGACCAGCCAATTGAGGATCTGCTCGCCATCGTTTTGCCGTTTGTCCAGGCGTATGAGAGCGCGCAATGCTGATGCCAGAACATGACGATTTCACGCCTACAGGCATCCCCACACGGCGTGCTCGCGCGCGCAGTCTGGGCATCGCCCCCGGCATTCTGCCTCCTGGCCCGCTCAACGCGATCACCGATGTCGATGGTGTGCTGGTAGGGCATATCACGCTGATCGAGGGTGAATCCATTCGCACCGGCGCGACCGCCATCCTGCCACACGCGGGGAATCTGTACCGTGAGCGCGTGCCGGCCGGGATTGTCGTCGGCAATGGCTACGGCAAGCTCATGGGCTACACGCAGGTGCACGAGCTGGGCGAGATCGAGACGCCGATCGTACTCACTAACACGCTGGCTGTGCCACGCGCCGCCGACGCAATCCTCGACTGGACGCTCGCCGATCCGGCCAATCACGACGTGGTCTCAATCAATGCGCTGGTCGGCGAGACCAACGACAGCTACTTGAACGACATCCGCGCGCGAAGGCTAACCGCTGCGACGATCGAGCAGGCGATCACGCAGGCGCGCGGTGGCCCGGTTGAAGAAGGCTCGGTCGGCGCGGGAACCGGCACGATCGCGTTTGGCTGGAAGGGCGGTATTGGAACGAGCTCGCGGGTGTCGCCAGCGTCGCTTGGCGGCGCGACCGTCGGCGTGCTGGTACAGTCGAATTTCGGCGGAGTGCTCCAGATGGCTGGCGCTCCTGTCGGTCAAGCCTTGGGCCAGTACTATCTCAAAGACGCGCTCGATCGCGGGGACGCAGATGGCTCGATCATGATCGTCGTCGCGACCGACGCGCCGCTGAGCGATCGCAACTTGCGGCGCCTGGCTGCCCGCGCACTCGCTGGCCTGGCGCGCACCGGCGCGGCGATGAGCAATGGCTCGGGCGACTACGTCATCGCTTTCTCAACCGCTGAAAGTGTGCGCCGCCGCAGGGGTGCGGCCCCGCCAACTGGACCGGAGCTTGCCAATGATGCAATTTCGCCGCTGTTTCAGGCGGTGATTGAAGCCACCGAGGAAGCGATCGACAATTCGCTGTGCATGGCCGAAACCGTGCAAGGCTATCGCGGCCACGTCGGCCGCGCACTGCCTCTCGACCAGGTGCGCACGCTCCTGCGCACTGGAGGAGCTGTATGACACCTGAGACACCAGCACACTTCCAGAGTATGCAATTACCAGCCGCGCCGGATCACCTCGCACCGGATGGGTCGGCCATACGCAGCCTGCTGCGCGTGCGCGGCGGCAGTCTGGCCTACTGCACGCTGCCCGCCGGCGCAGTCTCGCACGCGGTCGTCCACCAGACGGTCGAGGAGATCTGGTATTGCCTGGCAGGCCGTGGCCAGGTGTGGCGTCGCGGGCCAGTGGAAGCAGAGATTAGCGATCTCGTGCCTGGAATGTGTATCACTCACCTTACGCAGCCAAGCGGGTTGGTTGCAACTCGCTGAGGGCATCAAAGGCAACACGCACGGCACGAGTGTATAGCTTGGCCCGCAGCGCAAAATGGTTCAGGCTGGTTCGCTGTTTGAGCAACTCTAACTTAATGTAGCCACACAAGGCACCAAAGATATGATTCGTTTGTGTGGTCACCGTTTGGGTTGGCGAACGCTCTAACGCGGCGTTCTGTTTCAGCGATTTGTGATATGGCTCCACGTTCCACCGTTTGCGATAGAGTGTGGTCACGTCGTCGTAGCTTCTCGTGGTATCGCTTGTCACCAGATACAACACACCGCGACTTCCATCTTCGTTTTCGAAGACTTGCTTGACTAGCAGGAGCGGAAAATCCACTCCTTCGAGCTCGATTTCGCGCACAGCGTGTGCTTCCAGAACCAGCGTGTCCACTCTCACATAACGACCTTGCTTTTTGTCGCTTGCACTCAAGGCAACCTTGCGATTGGTCTTCAAGGGCATCACAAACTCTTTCTTGACCGTATGCTTGATGAACATCATATTCTCAGCAGAAGCAAACCAGACATCGTTAAGCACGTACCGAAACGGGATCTGGTTGGTGACTGCCTGCTGCACCATCGCACGGAAGTACTCGTTCTTGCCCGTCGGTGAGCGGCGCTTGGTCTTGCCGTCTTTCTGATCGACGTAGTGTTCCGTTTTGGCAATCAGGGTGATACCGACGGGCAGGGAGAGGCCTTGGGCGTGATAGAGTGCGGTCAGAAAGTTGATGCCTTTGACTGAGCGACCTTGGGTGTGGTCGTAGTGCCAGCAGATGATGTCGTTCTCATCGGTGTAGGGTTTTTCCGCAATACTATCGTCGAGGATGAGCACGCCATCAAGCTGCTCAATGGCGCGCACATGTGGCTTGACCGTCTGCCACAGGTCGCTCGAAGTCCGTTTGGTACCGGCCAAAAAGCGTTGCACGCGGTCATGACTGATGTGACCATCGAGCAAGGTCGCAAGTCCGGTCGCGGTGGTCTGCCCAAACGCACTAATCAGATAGTCGCTATACAAGTCAAGCAGTTCGTTGTCTTTCATACCAGCAGTCTACTACACACTCACGATGCCTGCTGCGTAAGGTGAGTGTATCACCATTCCGGTCGGCACGGAGTTTCAGTTTCGCGCGATTGGCGTGAACGAGTTGCACCTGCTGATTGCGACCATGCCGCCCTGGCCTGGCGCGCACGAGGCGCTGCCGGTTGTTGGCTATTGGGACGCCAGCTGATCGCGATACAATCGATTGCGTTTATCCACCCGGCGCCGGCGCGATTCCCACCAGCAGCACCAACCGTGTATCGCCGCGGTTCGTCACGCCATGCGGCGCCCCAGCCGGAGCCCAAATCACCATGCCTGGCCCAGCCTGATAGGTCGCATCCGCGACTACAAACTCGCCCTGGCCCTCGACGACAAAGTAGAACTTGTCCTGGTCGGCGTGCGTATGCGTCGCCTGGGTCTGGCCGGCCTCCAGACAATTCAAGCCAAGCAGTAAGTGCGAGCTCTGAAACAGCGTTGATTTGAAGAACTTCTCCCCGCTGGAGCCGATGTGATCGCGATAGTCGGTGATGTACATGGAGCATCGATCCTTTCTTGTAACCTAGGAATGTGCAGCCAACAGTCGTGGAGACTGCATTGCGAATAACCCTCACCACACGTCCGACCCAGGCAAGCTATACTAATTCCGCTATCCTGACCTTATAGAGCCCGCCGCAAGCCGCCGCGCTTGAGCGCGTGCGGTTAGGCGCTGGCTTTAGCTACGTCCAGGGCGCACGCTGTTTCTGCTGTCTTGATGCGGTAAAGACACTTGCAGTCGAACATAGTTTCGGGTAACATTCTCGCATGGTGATCAAGACCTTTCGCTACCGTCTGTATCCCAGCAAGCCGCAAACACGGCTGCTTTCTCGCACGCTCGAGACCTGCCGTCGCTGGTATAACCAGTGTCTTGCGGAACGTCGAGATGCCTATGCACAGCGCGCTGAGACGGTGGGTAAGTTCGCTCAGTTGGCTCTGGTGAAGGAGCAAAAGACCAGCAACCCCTACGCCAAAGGTATCCATAGTCACGTCTTGCAGATCGTCGTCACTGATCTGGACAAGGCGTTTCAGGCGTTTTTCCGACGCATCAAGGGAGGCGAGACGCCCGGCTTCCCGAGGTTTAAGAGCCGCAACCGCTTTTCCAGTTTCGGCTTCAAGGAGTACGGAAATGGCTTCAAGATCGACAGACGGCGGCTGCGACTCTCGGGTATCGGTCGTGTGGCTGTCCGCTAGCATCGCCCGCTCGAAGGGCAGATCAAAACGCTTCGCATCACCCGCCGCGCCAACAAGTGGTACGCCTGCTTCGCTTGCGCAGTCGAAGCCGCACCGCAGACCCTCGTCGGACGGGATGTAGGTGTAGACGTTGGGATCGCCAGTCTGATCACCACGAGCGACGGCGAGAAGCAAGGGCATCCTGCTCTGTATCGCACCGCGCAGCGTAAATTGCGAGTGTTGCAGCGACGCCTTGCCCGGTGCAAAAAGGGAAGCGCAAACCGACGTAAAGTGGTTTTGGCGCTTCAGCGCGAGCATGAACGGATCGCCAACAGGCGCAAGGATTTTCTGAACAAGCTGGCGCATCGGCTGATTTCGCGCTACGACCGAATCGCGCTTGAAGACCTCCGCATCACGAACATGGTGCGGAACCGACATCTGGCAAAAAGCATCTTGGACGCCTCCTGGGGCTATCTTGTTGGACACCTCACGAGCAAAGCGGCAGAGGCTGGCCGTGTGGTGTGTTTGGTAGACCCGCGGAATACATCCAAAACGTGTAGCCAATGCGGGCATATCTTCGAGACGCTTTCTTTATCAGATCGGTGGATTGATTGCTGCTGTGGCCTAAGTATTGATCGAGATCACAACGCAGCCATCAACATCCTGAACCGGGCTGGACAAGTCCGTTGGGGCGTAAGCTCGCCAGTGGGCGGGTTGCCCCAAGAAGCCGCCGGTCTTTAGGCCGTGCGGAGTGTCACAAAGGCTAGCTACCCGACAGTTTGTCTGCTGATAGGAGTGAATTGCATCACAAACGGCCGCGCGTTCTTCAGGCATCGGTAGATCCAGCGAAAACCGATCTGGAAAATGCTCAGGTCGCGCCGGTCGTGACGGTCAACCTGACTGCGCAGCCCACGCTTGACCACCCGTGCCCCGCTTGTCATCAGCCAGTCGTAGACCAGCACCACCGCCAGCGTCAGCCGCGACAGTCGCGCGAAGTGCCGCAGATGTGAGCGTTCCAGATCAAAGCCCTGCCCCTTTAAATCGCCAAACAGCTCTTCGATCCACATCCGGCGCCGATACGCCTGCAACACCGCTCGCCGCGTCGGCAGATTGCTCGCCAGCAACCACGCTTCCTTTTCGCCGGCTGCCCACTCTGCCAGCAGATTGACCTGCCGCTTGTGTGTGCGTGTCAGCCGCGCGCCTTCCAGCCAGAGATGCTGCCCAGCCTGCTCCACCTGCTGGCCAAATGCCTGCCACTCCGGCGTTTCGGCCGCTTGCACCTGATTGTTCGGTTTCTGGCGCAGCACGTAGCTCCAGCCCCACGCCTGCAGTTGCTCCTGCACCTCGCAGGCTTCGAACTCGCTATCACCGACCAGTGTCACACGGACATCGAGCGGCATCAACTGGCGGACAACGCTGAGCAGGGCCAGTTGCACACGCGCCGAGCAGTGACCTTTCGCGCCCGGCTGCCAAGTCCAGGCGATCGGAATGGCGCGGCGTCGAAACGCCACAGCGACCATCACGAGCCGATGCGAGAAGCTGACCTTGCTGGCATCGATAATCAGACGGACCTGAGCAGTGGAGCGCGCTTGGGCAAGCAGCCAGGCACGAGCAAACGGCTCATACAGCGGACGAACACGCAGGGCAGGATTGTCGAGCAGTCGTTCGAGCCGACGCACGATACTGCGTTCGGTGGCCTTGCCGGGAATACGAAGCGCGATGTGGGCGAGGTGAACCGACTTGGCGAGCAGAATACCGGCCATCAGGGCGGCTAGGGTGCGGAGACGGGTAATGCGCTGATGAGGATGCAATTGCTGCAACTGCTGCAAGCTTGTATGATACACACGGTTGATCGACATCTGGTTCCTCCTTGGACAGGGTGGATTGTGTTCACCACCACTGTACTCAGAAGGGCGATGTCGATCAACTGCCGCTCGTGATATCGTCGGTGAACCTGTACCATCACCTCTCTCTTGAAACTGTCGGGTAGCTAGTCACAAAGGAACTGTGATAGCCGATTCGGTAGAACTTATGCTCGTTGAATGTAATATACGCATTTGCGTCATATATCGTACACCAGCGAAGTCTATTGTCAATTTATGCAGTAATATATAACGATTAATGCAAAGTCATCATAGATAATGGTGAAATAGTTACCAAAAAGTCAATAAATATATCTGTACGCCCGACGTTCTTTTGATATACTCGGTCTGTTCAACGCCCGCCTATGGCATGTGGCCTGGACACAATGGATTCGGATTGGTGTCGCTCATGGAACGAAGAACCAGCACGACACCCGGACAAAGATCAGTGGTGTGGAAACCATAACGAAGCGTAGGAGTTGGTCCCTCCTCGGCGCCCTCCAACGCAGCTACAAGTCATACGCAACCACGAAACACTCCTTCAACGGTGTCACCCGCGGTACGCTCAGCGAAATCAGCCTGCGCCACGCCGACCGCTTGCTGCTCGGCATCAGCTGCACATTGCTGGCGCTGCTCCTTGCGGGTCTGCTTGCACGCTTCAGCGACATGTCCATATTCCGCTCTTCAGCGGTCATCGGTAGCTCAGGCGTTTGTTTCATGCTCGGCGCAACAATCAACAGTCTCCTCGGATGGCACCGGGCCGCGCTCCAAGCCCGAGCCCGGCTGCGGCAGCTCGTCAGCGCACAGCCAGCGGCGCTCGTTGCTCTTGCCACTCCTGACGGCCAGATGTGCTATGCCAGCCCTTCCTTCCGAACGATCCTGGGATGTGATCCCGCCCTCGCCCTGGGCAATCCGCTGCTTCAGTACGTGCATCCTGCCGACAGGAGTGAGCTCACGAGCCACTTCACGCGCATCTGGGGTCGTGGAGTTGACCAGGCGACGTTTCGTCTGCGCCACGCCGACGGAACGTGGCGCTGGATCGAAGCGCATGGAGCACGCACCGGCAACCATCAGCAAGCAGCGCTCGTCCTCGTGGGCCATGACATCACCGATCGTATAGCGCACCGAACCGAGATCGAGCGCTGTGAGCACCTTCAGCGTATCAGCCATATTACTGGGACGGTGGCCCATGATCTCAATAACCTCTTGACCGGCATCGCGGGCATTGCCGCTCTGGATATGCAGATTCTAGCGCCAGACAATGAGCTCTATCGCGATCTTGCGTCGATCAGCCACGCTACGAGCCAGGCCGCGACGCTTATTCGCCAGCTGCGCTCGCTCACCCGGCCGCTACCCTTTTCGCCACGCACCCTCGATCTGAACGCCCTGGTTCAACAGTTCGTGCACTTTATCGAGCGCCTTCTCGGGCCGAACATCACCGTGTGTCTGACACTCGCACCAAATCTCGCCCCGGTTTGGGGTGATTCGAGCCAGCTAGAGCAAGTCGTTCTGAATGTGGCAATCAATGCCCGCGATGCGATGCCCGGTGGCGGACGGCTACAGATCGGCACAACGAATCTTGCCTCTGGAGAGAAAGGTTTGGAGCCGGATGGCAGCCAGCCGGCCCCGTACGTGCGGCTGAGCATCAGCGACACCGGCACGGGCATGGATGCTGCGACCCAGGCGCGGATGTTCGAGCCCTACTTTACCACCAAAGCGCCGGGTCGTGGCTCAGGTCTCGGGCTCGCGACCTGCGCCGAGATCATACAGCAGCACGGTGGGAGCATCCAGGTCGCAAGCTGTCCAGGACACGGCACGACCGTGACAATTGATCTCCTGTGCGGCCCTCAAGATCAGCCGAGAACACTTGGTAGACAAGAACCGTTCCTTAATTGAAGCTCAACACGAAATAGTGTATACTTCTTGTCATGACCTTCTGACGACACAAACGTGATTATCGCGCGACGCAGCATTGGGAGCTTCACATTCATGCACCTCACCCACCCACGACGATACGTCTGCATCTTGCTTGTTCTGGCGCTGGCACTCTGCACTACTCTTACCTCAAAACCTGTGTCGCGGGTTTCGCGGACGGCCCGTACCTGGTCAGGCTGCCGTTGGTGGCCAAGATGAGCGTATCAAACAGCCTGCCAACGCCGCAGCCAGGCACGCCACCCGAGCAACTCGCGCTCGACCGCATCAACGCCTATCGTGCGCTGGCCGGCGTTCCACCCCTAGAGCCGCACCCCACGCTGCTCGCGGCGGCGCAACACCACGCCGACTATGATCTGCGCAATCACAATGACCCATCAGCCTGGACAAACGGCCCGCACGGTGAGGTGCGTGGCAAGCCGGGCTTCAGCGGGATAATGCCGGGCGATCGCGCGGTCGCAGCCGGCTATCCGTGGGCAGCCGGCTGGGAAGTCATGAACTATTTTGACGATCCGCTCCGCGCGATCGATGGGCTGATGGCCACGGTGTTTCACCGGATCAACATCCTCACCCCAACCCACGCCTATCTGGGCTACGGCCACGGTCGCAGCGCGGTCGAAGCTGTCGACGTGCTCGACTTCGCACGCGGTTCGGCCGACTCGTCCAGCCTGCCCGAGCTGACCGTGCGTGTCGCCGGCATGCTCGATGGAGCACCATTCGATAAAACCTGGTCATTCACGACGACGACGTGTAGCGACCCGCTCAGCTGCTAGATCGGCAAGACCCTATGACTTCACCATCCGTTGTCCTGATTATCGACGACGATGCCCTGCTGGGGCGCTCGCTCGTGCGCCTAGCCGAGCGCACCTTTCCTGGCTATCAGTGTTTTTGGGCGCGCGATGGGGTTGCGGGCGTCGAGCTGGCACGCCAGCACGTCGGGCAGCTGCGCCTAGTTGTTCTTGATATCGCCATGCCCCGCATGGACGGCAATCTGACAGCCGTGCAGATCCGCACGCTCGCGCCGCGCGTGCCCATCTTGCCATTCAGCGCACACGAGCAGTCCTGGCCGATGCTGCTGGAACTCGGCTGCGAGCAGCCGATCCGCAAACATCCCGATATGGTGTTCTCGCTTGGCCGGCTTATGCGGCAGGCGCTCGCGAGCGAGGTTGTGCCGTTGCCAGATCACTCATGGATCCGGGCACAGCGCCAGAGTGGCGATCTGCTCCTGGAACAGGCACAAAGAGCGGCAGAACACGGCGCTCCGCTACCTGAAGATCAGGTTCAGCGCGCGCTGATGTGGCTCGACAAATACTGCAGCCGCTTCGCGACGCCGGCGCGCGAGGTATTGCAGGCGCGCAAGCTGCTTCGCGAAGCCAGCAGGACGCACCAGTAGCCTGGCAGGAACTCAATCTCTACATCCACCGAGGCAGAGGGAGACGCGTCAGCGAGTGACCCATGGCTGCAACTCCACGCCTGAGCAACAATCCGAATCAATCCATCGCTCCTTGCTGTCGGCTATAATGAGCCTCGCTCGGCTCTGGTGGACACCTATATGACCAATGCCAGGGAGGAATGGTATGAAGGCGATCCTGTTGACTGGTTTCGGCGGGACTGACATGCTGCGCTACGGCGACGCACCAGACCCGATCGCTGGTCCGGGTGATGTCGTCGTCGATGTCTACGCCGCCAGTGTCAATGCCGCCGACTCCAAGGTGCGGCGCGGCGCATATGGCGATCTGCCATTCCCGCACATCCTCGGGCGCGACTTTTCCGGTGTGGTCAGCGCGGTTGGCGCAGGGGTCGACGATCTCACAGTCGGCGACGCTGTGTTCGGCGTCACGGAGCGTGGAGTGGAGGGCGCGTATGCTGAAAAGCTGGCGATCAAGGCCGCGATCGTCGCCAGGAAACCGCCGCAGCTCAGTCACGTCGAGGCGGCGGCGATGGGGCTGATGAGTCTGACTGCGCTCTGGGCGCTCGAAGACACCGCGCAGCTCAAGCCTGGTGAGACGATCCTGATCCAGGGCGGCGCTGGCGGCGTGGCGGGGTTCGCCATTCAGCTCGCCAAGCACATCGGCGCGCGAGTGATCACCACGGCGAGCGCCGAGAATCACGACTACGTCCGCCAGCTTGGGGCCGATCAGGTGATCGACTACCGCACCGAGGATTTCACCAGGGTGGCCGGCCCATGCGACGTGGTGTTCGACACGGTGGGCGGCGAGGTGCAGGTGCGCTCGTATGAGGTGCTGAAGCCCGGCGGTCGGCTGGTGTGGATCGCCGCCGCGCCGACAGGATTCGTGCCGAGCCGACAGGACGTGCAGGTGCTGCGCCCGGCGGTCGAGCGCGACCGCGCCCACCTGGAGCGCATGGCCGAGCTGCTGGCAAGCGGCGCGGTGTGGCCGCCGGCGATCACACGCTACAAGCTGGCCGACGCCGCTGAGGCGCATCGTGTCAGCGAAGGGCGCCACCTGCGCGGTAAACTGGTGCTTGAGGCGCGCTAGTGTAATTGCAAATGCAGAATGTTGTCGATGGTGGGCGGTGCATGCAAGGAGGAGCCAATGCCAAGCTATCACACGATTGATGATTTCATCGCCGATGTCAAGGCGACTCTAGCGGCTGGCGATGTGAATGACGATGTTCTGGAGCGGCTCGCGGCGGTGATGAGCGATCTGGTCAGAAGCCCAGTCGTCGACCAGGTGCATGACGAACTGGCCGGCAATATCCACCACGGGCGATAATCCGGGCCGCAGTATACCGATGAAAGTGGTCTCACGCTGGTGCGCGGGCGCTTCGACCCAGACGCACTCACGCCCATCCATAACCATGGCAGTTGGGGGATCGTTGGGGTCTACCGCGGGCGCGACCGCTATCAAATCTGGCGACGGCTGGACGACGGCCAGGGCCCAGGCTCCGCGCGTGGAATTGGTCGAGGAGCGCGTGCTCGAAGCCGGCGATGTGGCCGTCCTGCCGCCGCCACCGAAAGATATCCATGCTCAACAGGGGCTGGACGGCGCGCCAGTCTACGAGTTTGTGCTGTTTGGCGCTAACACCATGATCTTACCGCGGCTGTACTTCGATCCACTGCACGGCACGGCGCGCGAAGTCCAGCTCGGCGCTCGCTAGGACAGCTTCCAAGCAGTCCAAAAGACGCCGACCAACACCCAATTTCACCCCTGTCGCGCCTTGGACCAACGCATTGACAACTTCGCTACCTGGCCAATGGCCGAGACGGATCCCAGTAACAGTCTCCAGTAGTCCTATGCATGCATAGCCCGCTTGGCGGCAACAGATAGGGACATACAGGTATCTAGCCGCATGGCAATACACGCGCTATAGTAAGTGCAGTAATATCTGGAACAATCTATCCCTCAGCAGGGGCAGGTGCAGCCCGTTGCGTGGTGTGAGGTCTTTTGACGCTCACGCCGCGTGGCGGGCTTTTTGGTATCTCAAGGAGATGGTATGCGAATCTGGCTGTTCTATCTGTGGAACCGTTGGCGTGGCATCGCTGCGGGCGGGATCGTCATCCTGGCACTTGTCGCGCTGGCACTGGTCGGATGGGGCGGCCCGGCGCTCGGCGTCCACCTGCTCGGCGACGCCGGCGCGCCGCGTTCGGTTTCGAATAGCGCGTCTGGTATGGTGTTGCCGCGTAGCAGCAATTCAAACGCCAGCCCGGCGGCGCTTACGGATGCCAACGCGAGCGTGCTCGATACGCCGGCGCCTGCCGACGCTGGCCCGCAGACGGTGGCAGCGGCCCAGGCCGCCTGGAGCGCCGCTCTGCTTCAGCAGAGGGAGGCCAGTCTGCTCGCCGCCATCAACTGCGCGCGGCAGGCGCGACAGCTGCCCGCTCTGACACTCGATGCACAGCTGAACAAGACAGCCGGCGCGGCCTGGCTACGCCTCGTACACGAGCCCTCGTTCTCACTGATGCAACTGCCAGGCACATACACCGTGCGCAGCGTGCTGCCGCTGGGCCTGGACACACCTGCTGAGGCGAGGGCGCCGCTGCATAATCACTCCAGTGATGCGGCTGCGAGTGGGTGCGCTGCGGACGGGTTCGATGCGACAACGCTGCCGCTGACCGGCCGCGCAGCCCACATTGGCATTGCCGTCTTTCCACCCCAGGCAGCCTGGGATATGGCATCGGCCGTCATTCTCGTCCAGTAGCAGCCAAGGAGCAGTCTTCGCCATGAAGCGTTCTCTCATCCTGATTCTCATCCTCGCCACGAGCGCCGCGTTCATCCCTGCTGCGCAACCTGCCGCTGCTGCACCTGCGGCAGCTCCACCCGCCGGCTGGGTCAAGGCCCAGGTGGTCAGCGGAGGCTGCGACACCGCCGGCCATTGCAGCAGCAGCGTCAAGCCCGGCAGCCCAACGCTGTATGAGTACAAGCCGGATCGCCAGTCGGTCGGGCGCGACTTTGCCGTGGGCGCGGATCGCTCGCAGCACGGCGGCTACCCGACCTATGTGTCGCGTGACAAATGCCATATTGGCAGCATCGACTACTACTGGTCGGCCGGGATCTGGCACCACGGCGGCTACTGGACGCTGACCTTTGACGCGCAGGGCCGCGAGCATTGGAGCGGGCCGAGCAACCAGCACTGGGCGTTCGAGCACAACGATACCTGCCAGGCGATCCCCACAGCTATCCCAACCGCAACCGCGACCGCCGTCGTGCTGCCGCCGGGCGTCACACCATCGCCAATGCCGCCGCCTACCAACGTGCCTGTTCCCACCACGCCGCCGCAGCCGTGCACCAGCTCGCGTGGCAAGTTCGACACACGCGCCAATCTGCGCATTGATGTGCCAAACGTGCCCGCGACCGAATATGCCTGGGACACGCCAATCGATTCTATCGATGCAAGCGGCGCACGCCAGCAGGGCGTGCCGATCTGGGAGGCCTACCCGTTTAGCGTGACCCGCATTCCGCCAGCCGCGCGCCCGGCGGCGCCCGTTCCGCTCGCAATGCCGCTCACGATTGTCTACGACCTCGCGCATATGAAGACCGGCCCGGTTGACGGCGGGGCGTACGACGACAACCACCCGGGCCAGGCGCACATCGCCTTTGGCCTGCGCGACCTGACGACCGCGCAGGACCTGCTCCTGATTGACACGCGCGATGCCAAGGAGCTCAAGGCTGCCGACGGCCGGGTGATCAAGTGGAACCGCACGCTCAAAATTATCACCGCGCAGATCGCACCAGCGCTCCAGTTTTTGCCGGAGTCGTCACAGGTCTACGCCAACTTCGATCGCCTGCACAGCGGCGCGTGGTGGCCGGTCCAGCGCACGCCGGCAGTGAATAAGTACATCGCGCCAGACCTGGGCAGCTCGCTGGTGCGCTTTACCCCGCAAGCCGGCCACAGCTACCTCGCGTGGAGCTGGAACGGCCAGGGGTCGTGCTGGATTGAAGCGCCGCGCTGGACGGTTGCCGCGTTCACAGCGCCGCTGCCGCCAACGCCCACGCCACTCCCGCCGCCGCCGCCGCTGCCGCAGGCCAGCTTCACCGTCAGCATTCACTCAACGCTGGATCCGAAGAACGGCGATAGCGACACACGCAGCGCGGTCTACCGGTCCAGCGGCGGGACGATCGCCTGGCCAGCGGGCGAGGTGCTTGACTTCACGCCGCGCGTGCAGATGGTCCTCAACCCGGCCGCGCCCAGCTATCCCAGCTACGCCTTCCGAGCCCATGTCGATGGCTGGAGCTATGTCAGCTCGCTCGGCCAGCGCGCGGCCAGCGCCGCTGATGGCTTGGGCCGCGCGGGCTGCCGTGGCAGTGGCGCGCTCCGCAGCGGATCGAGCGGCGCAACCTGTGGCTACCGCTACATCGGCGGTGCGTCACTCAGCGACAGCACCACTCCAACCGAAGCCGATATGGCCAGCCAGGCACACGTCTACTGGGCGGCCAGCGCGCCGCGCTCCATGCGCCCGGATGTCTATGCCTACACGCTTGGCCGGCTTCGCCAGGCTGATCTGAAGGTCGAGGTGCGGATCGTGGTCGAGGTCGTGAACGTGGCAACCGGGGCGGTGGTCGCCAGCCGCACCACCACCGCGACTGGCACGTTCGGCGTATCGCTGGTGATGCCGAGAAGCGCGAAGTAGGACATGGGAGATGGAGGATAGGGAATGGAAGATCGAGAGACACCGTTACGATGAGAAGGCATGATATGCAACAAGAACGACCTGTGGCCCTGCGCGTGTGGGGCAGGGGATGGCTTCGGCCAGCGCCGCGCCGATTGCTATCCGCCTATCCTCCATCCCCCGCCTCCCATTCCCCGGTCTGCGGCCAGGCAATGGTGGAGATGGCGCTGGTGATCGGCATCCTCATGCTGGTGATCCTGGGTGGTCTGGACGGCCTGCAGATCCTGATGACCCAGTACACGGTCTCGCAGGCGGTGCGTGCGGCGGCACACCAGGCCGCGCTGCTCGGCGGACCCGACGGGCAGAACGGCACCTGGGGCAACGGCCCGCATCCGTCGGGGACGGTCGCGAGCACCGCGCGCGTGATTCTCGACAGCGGTATGGTGACGGATTCCACCAGGGCCGCAATTACCGTGAGCTGCGCGCGCACGCCGTGCCGGCGCTACGATCCGATCACCGTGCGCATCACCTATCAGGACACGGTCTGGGCGCCGCTTGGACCGTTCCAGCTAGCGCGCGCCGACCTCCGCGCGACGCGGCTGGCAGAAAAGGATGCACAGTAATGCAATACCAGCAGCGCACGTCCGGTCAGGCTTTGGTGCTGGTCGCGCTCATCCTGCCAGTCCTGATGATGCTGGTCCTGAGCTGCATTGAGATCGGCGCGCGCTATCAGGAGCTGGCGGCGGTTGAAGATGCGCTCAAGCAGGCCACGCGCTCGTCGGTGCAGGCGTTCGACTACGCCGCCTTTGCGCGGAACGGTCAGGTGCTGCGCGAAAGCGCGAGCAGCAGTACGGGCTGCGCGAGCGTGACGGCAAGCAGCGCCCGGGCGCTGGCCTGCACGGTGTTTGTCACCAACCTGCACGGCGTTGGCGGCGTCGCGGAGACGCCCGATCAGACGTCCGCGCGCGTGCAGTGGACCTTTCTGCCGCAGGGCGGAACCTGTACGTTTCCGAACGGCCGCCCGTCGGTGACCTTCACCACCCCGGCAGTCTGCGCGACGCTGCGGCCGCGCATGACCGGACTGCTCGGCTGGGGCGTCTGGACGCCGCAGATCGACGCGGCTGACACGCTTGATCACCTTGGAACCTAGCGGCGATACAACGGAGGAATGGATATGTCACTCTCACAACCGATCGGGCAAGCGCTGACGCCCAAGAAGTCGAGTCTCGCGCCAGTGCTGCTGCTCGTGCTTGGAATCATTATCGCGCTCGGCGCGGCAGGGTACGGCTACTTTGAGAGCCGGCGCACCGAAACGGCGCTTGTTGCGGTGCGCGCTGTGCCGTTCGGCCAGCAGATCAGCGCCGACGACCTCGGCACAATCGAACTGCCGCTGCACCGGCCAATCCAGCTCGCCGGCATCGGCGACGCGAGCGCGGTGGTCGGCAGGTGGGCCGCACGCGAGATCGGGCCAAACGACCTGCTACAGCCAAGCATGCTGCTCGACCGCGCGCCAGACCAGCCCGTCTACCCGTCTGGCCAGCAGCTCGACAAGGATACCGTGCCCGTGCCGTTCTCGACCGCCACGATCGGCCCGCTGACCGCACGCGATCTGGTCAACGTCGGCTACAACGCCGCGAGTGGTGACGCACAGCTCTGCCGTGCCAACGGCGGCGACGCCAGCCCTGCGTCGGCGCCTGGCCAGAACGCGGACGACGCGCCGCAGGGTCGCCCTTTCGCCTGCCGCCTGATGCAGCGGGTCAAGGTGTTGTACGTCGATGAGGGCAAGGAGCTGGCATATCTGCAGATGACGCCCTATCAGTCGCATACGATCTGGGCGCTGCAGGCGGCTGGCGTGCAGCTGTGGGGCGAGCGCTACGGCGCGTCGTCGGACGAGTTGCCGGCCATGGACCGCCTGGACGCGAGCCAGATCACGACCGACCGCCTGACGATGACGGTCTCGGACACCCTGACGCTGTATCGTCCGCAGGGCATGGGCGGCAGCATCCCAGGCAGCAGCAACGCGCTTCCCGGCCAGGAAGCACGACCCACGGCCGCGCCTGCCACGACGCCATAATTGAACAGGAGTATGCACGGTGGCAGCACCAGCAGCAATCGATGAGCGCCCTGAGCCGGGCGCTGAGGACAGCAGCGCTACTCCCGAAAGCCGGCTCGAAGAGCTCGTATTCCTGACCCAGACCGGGCGACTGCGCCACTGGCAGCGCGGCGTCAGCGACACGCTGATGCGTGCGGGCATGGCCAGCGGCATGACGATCGCGGAGTGGGCGGTGACGCCCTGGTACGGCCCGCTGGAACCATGGCTCGCGAGCGGATCGGCGGTCTCGGACGTTCTCATCAATGGCCCCGGGCGCGATGTGACGATCGTCGAACACGGCCAGCGCATGGCCAGCGGCGTCACGCTGCACGCCGAGTGGGTGGCGTTCGTGCAGCGCCAGCTGCTGCTGCGCAGCGGTCTGGTTCAGCTGGCGGATGTGAGCGACCTGCGTGCCATGGCCTGGCCTGCGCATGCCCTGATCGGCACCGCCGATCAGCGGCTGCGCTTCGCGATCACGCGCCCGCCAGCCTCGCCTGGCGGCTCGACCGTCGCGCTGCGCGTGCTGCCGCGGCGCTGGCGCACGCTCGACGATCTCGTCCTGGATGGGATTCTGCCGCGACCGGCGGCCGAGCTGCTGCTTACGGCGCTCCGGCAGGGCGTCTCGCTGCTGATCGCTGGCGGCACCGGCAGCGGCAAAACGACCCTTGCCGCTGCGCTGCTGCAGGCGATCGGCGAGGAAAAGCGGGTGGTGACGATCGAGGAGGCGCGCGAGCTGCCGGATCTGCCTGACAGTGTGATGATGGAGGTGCTGCGGAGCGGCCTGACCTTCTCCGACTGCGTGCGCTTTGCGTTGCGGCAGAAGCCCGACCTGATCGTGGTCGGCGAGGTTCGTGGGCCGGAGGCGCTGGCGATGCTGCGCGCTGCGGCGACCGGCCACCCCGGCATCGGCACCATCCACGCGCCGGATACCCAAGGCGCGCTCAAGAACCTGGAGCGCATGGCGTGCGAGAGCGGCGACGTGCCAGCCAACATCGTGCGCGGCATGCTGACCTCGAGCGCGGTGCCGCTGCTCGTGGCGCATATCGGGCGCTATGGTGGCACGCGCGTGGTCGGCCAGATCGAGGAAGTCACCGTGATGGGCGCAGGCGGGCAGACTGGCGACAAGTACACCACGAACCCGTTATTCGTCTATAGCCCGCAGACCCAGCAGGTGCAGAAGGCTTACCCGGTCCAGGGCGAATGGGGGCGCGGCCGTTTCTAACGAACATCTTCAGGCTGCCAGGAACAGCAGCAGTATGGAGCGAACATGGAACTTTTTCTTGTCACAACCACCCCCGGCCTGGCCGAGGCACTGCGGGGCTATCAGGGTCTGCAGGTCTTGACCCTGCCCTCGCTGATACGGCTCACAAGCCTGATCGCGAGCGAGCAGCCGCCCGACGCGATCTATGTCGAGGATACGAAGGGTACACTCACCGAGCTGTGGGATGTGATCCGCGCGGCCCAGCGCGCGCGCGTGCCCATTCTGGTCGGCCTGCAGAGCGTCGGCATGGTGCACCGGTCCGATTTCGCCGACGCCGGCCTGCCGGTCTCTGAGGCGCGCGATGCGACCAGCCTGGCAGGGTGGATCGGCGCGCAGCTTGGCTTGCGCAAGCTGGCCGCCGCCGGTCAGGTCACGATCGCGATCGCTGGCGCCAAGGGCGGCATCGGCAAGACGCTGGTGGTTGCGATGCTGGCCGAAGGGCTGAAGCGCCGCGGCCTGCAGGTGCTGATCGTCGACGGCGACCTTTCCAACTCCGGCCTTGTCCCGACCTTCCGCATTCCGTCGGGCTTTCCGTCCTACCTTTATCTCAAGCAGGATGGGCCGGGCGCATTTACGCCTGCAAACGTGCGGCGGCATATCTACACCCACGCGCCGAGCGGCCTGCATTTTCTGCTCGGCGCAGAGGAGACCGCCAACCCGCTCGACCTGAACCTGGGTGAGTGGCAGGCGATGATGCAGGCGGTGCGCGCGCTGGACGGTTATGATGTGGTCCTGCTCGACACTGGCCCTGAGATCAAGAAACGCCCGTACGCGATTGACGCCGCGCGCAGCGGCGGCTACGTGGTGCTGCCGACGCCGCCCGGCCGCAAGGAGCGCGCCGGTGTCGGCAACGCGCTCAGGGTGTTCGAGCATCACTCGCCGGATCTCACCGACCGCTGCTTGCTGCTGTATATGGAGCCGGAGCGGGGCGTGACTGTCCCGATCAATCGCGTGGTGCCGCTGTTTGCGCAGGCCTGGCCGCGCGCGCGCACGCTTGGGATGCTGCCGCGCGCGCCGCGCCAGGTGTCGATGGCCGATGAGGAGGGCGATCGCTACCTTTCGCCGCTCGATGTTGCACCGCACAGCGCGTTTTCACGCGCCGTCCACCAGATCGTGCAGCGCCTGTGTGACCAGACCAGCCTCACACCTGCCCTGCCCGTGCCGAAGTCCTCGCTCTGGCAGCGCCTGCGTGGCGAGAAGATCGCGATGGAGCCGACCACCGTGCCGGCGTTTAGCTCAGCCGAGGTGCGCGGATGAGTACCCAACCGGACTATACTGCCGCACGCCCCGCGCCGCTGTACGTCGATGAGGACGGCGGGCTGGCCGTTCTGATGGGCGCGCAGAACGTGACGCTGGCGCGCGAGGCCGCGCTGCGCGAGAGCGCGATCTTGCAGGGCGCGCGCGACGTGCTGCAACGCGCATTCGCAGACGAGACGCGCACGCAGTACCTTGACCCGTTCGCGCCGGCCGCCGAGCGCAACGCCGAGGTCATCCGCGTGCTGCGTGCAGCAATTGCTGAGCACCGCCAGCGCGGCGGGCCGCTTGCCCATGTGCCTGCCGATGACGAGACTCTGGTCGCGCTGTTCGCCGCGACGATTGGCTGGGGACCGGCCCAGCGCTATCTCGACGATGGGCGTGTGAACGAGATCAAGATCGTCGGGCGGCACATCCGCGTGCAGGAGGCTGGCAAGCCGTTTGTCACCGTGCCTGAGGCGTTTGGCTCGACCGACGAGGTTCAGTCACGCGCGCTCCTGCTGGCCAGCGTGCTTGGCGTGCGCCTGGACGCCGAGACTCCGCAGGCGACCCTGCCGGTCGCCCACGGCACGCGCATGCACGTCTCGATCCCGCCGCGCACGGTCGAGGGCGCGCTGGTATGCATCCGGCGCGGGCGGCGTGAGGCATGGGACATAGACGACGTTCTGAAGCGCGGCACGCTCGATCTCAGCGTCGCCGGCTTACTCACGCTGTTCAGCCGGGCGCGCTGCTCGATGCTGATCGCCGGCCGCACCGGCAGCGGCAAGACCGGCCTGCTGGAGGCGCTGGCGAATTCCTGGCCGGGCGATCCGCACATGCTGACGATCGAGGATCACACGATGGAGATTGGCATCCGCCGCCCCGATATCTGGACGCGCGAGCTGGTCGACACCCAGCGTGACCCTACGGCGTTCGGGCGCGTCGCACGGGAGGCACTGCGGCAGACACCGGATCTGCTGCTGCCGGGCGAGATCCGCGGCAACGAGGCTGGTGCCATCCTTGCGCTGGTGCTGTCTGATCACCCAGTGATCTCGACCTTGCACGCGCGCTCGTGTGCCGAGGCAATCGAGCGCTTTGCGTCGTGCGCGGCGCTGCCGGGCGCGTATATGTACGAGGCGCGCCGGGATGATGCGCTGCGCGACGCCTGCACCGGCTTCGATGTGCTGATCAACGTCGACTTCTGGGAAGAGCGTGGGCGCCGTCTCGTGACCGAGATCGCGCTGCTCGACGGGTGCAGTGTGGAGGATGGCCTGGTCAAGCCGCGCGTCATCCCGCTGATCAAGGTCGATGTGCAGCCGGACGGCGCGATTGTATGGAGCAGCGCCGCACGGATTACTGCTGGCGGCATGCTGGAGTGGGTGGGCGGCCCAGATCGCACGGGCGAGGCGCTGCGCGAGAAGCTCACGCGCGCTCACGCGCTCACGCAGATCCGCGTGGTCGCGACTACGCTGGACATGGTCGCCGAAGCGATCGGCCGAGCCGAGCGGCTGCTGCTGGCCGGCGAGGCCGAGCGCGCGCTGGCGACGCTCAGCAGCGCATGGGCGCAGCGCCGCGATATGCGGCTGATCGGCATCGCACAGCGCGCGCTGGCCCAGGCGCCCGGCACGTTTGCCTCACTCGCAGCCACGGCGGCCGCACAGTTCGCGGAGCTTGAGCAACTCACACAGGGCCGGCGCTGGCGCGATGCCCGCACTGCGCTGGACTCGCTGCTGAGCAGTCTCGGATGCGCCGCCGCGGCGGCGCCGACGGGCGGCTGGGAGCAGCTCGAAACACAGATCAAGGCTGGTCTGGCGCAAGAGGCCGCGGCCGAGGAGGCGCGGATGGAGGCCGAGACTGCGCTGGGTCAGGGCCATCCGAACGCCGCGGTCGAGATTCTCAAGCGCGTTGCGGTCGCCGACCTGCCGCCACACGTCGCGCTGCCGCTCATTCGCGTGCGCGAGGCCGCGATGCAAACGCTGCTCACGCGCGGCGAGGGATCCACTGAGGCACTGCGCTCAGTTCGCGCGCAGCGGATCGGGCTTGAGGCGGCGTTGGCTGAGGAAACATGCTGAAAGGATGTGCTCGTGAACACGACCGCTCTGACTGACTCGCCCTTCACACATCCGGAGAGTGCCTGGATCGCGACGGCAGTGCCGCTCTGGCTCGCGATGGGGACGATTTTGCTGTTTGCGTTGCTGCTGCGGGGCAAGCTACGCGCCAGCCTGCACCTGTTTCTCCATCGGCGCGCCGCGCGCGGGCGCAGCAGTGTGATCGAGGCCACGCTGCTCTGGACACCGCCGATCATCAGCGAGCAGCGCCTGCTGGCGGTGTGCCTGGCTGCTGTTCTGACCGTGCTCGTCGTGCTGAGCAAGGTGACTCCACTGTTCGTCGCGCTGCTCCTGTCCGGACCGGCCACAGCGCTGCTGATCTGGCTGCTGCTGTGGATGCAGGAACAGCGCTATGTGGCCGCGCTCGACCGCGCGCTGCCGGCAGCCGTCGGACGGCTTGGCGCGCAGCTGCGCAGCGGCAGCGGCATCCAGCCGGCGCTCGAAAAGGTCGTCGTGGATATGCCCGATAGCCCGCTGAAGGCCGAGTGGACATACATCATCAGGCACATCGGCACCCCCCTCGACAGCAGCATGCTGGCGACGCCGCAGCAGGTTGTCGCCGCGCTGCTCGCGCAGACGCCCAGTCGCCGTCACGCGGCGCTGCTCGGGCATATGGACGTCGCGCTTGGTCAGACGCACGATGTACTGATCCGACGCATGCAGGCCGCCTACACGGCCATGCACGCCGCCGAGCAGCGCCGCAGCCAGGCCGCGACCGAGCTGTCGCAGATGCGCTACAGCGGGATCGCGATCGGTCTGGCTGGTATCAGCATGGCGGCCTACCTTGCGCTGACCCAGTGGACGCGCGTCACGCTGGCGTATCAGGGGCCGCTAGGGTTGGCGGTCGGCCTGGTGGTTGGCACGGCGCTGATCGCCCCGTTTATTGGCGGCTTTCTGCTCGCGCGGGCCGACGATCTTGATTACTAGAGGACCTTCGATGCCTGATTTTCTGCTGACTCCCGGCGCGCCATTCGCCGGCGTCGCCCTCGCAGGCGTGCTGCTCGCTGCACTTGGCTTAATGCAATTAGAGCGCGCGCGGATTGCGCTTGCGGGCGTGCGCACGCTACCGACAACCTGGGGCTTGCGCGGCCGCTTCGTGCTTGGCCAGGCTGCGGCGATCCCGCTCGCGGCGATGCCGCTCGTGCTTGCGCTCAGTGGTGGCGCAGGAGAGGGTAACCGCACCCTGTTGCTTTCCGCCGGGCTCGGGCTGTACCTCTATGTCGGTGTGATCATTCCCCGCAAACCGATCGTGCAGGCACAAAAGCAGCGCAGGCGACTGCGGTTGCTGACCCCCGGCTTCGTCAGCTACGTGCGCGTGGCGCTGGCCGGCTACGACCCGCCGGCGACGCTGCTGGAGCGCTATGCCGTCCGCCCCGCCAAGCGGATCTTATCGATGCAGCAGCTCGTGGCTGAGGCGCTCGCTGTGATGAACGAGCGGCGGCTGCGACCATTCGAGGCGCTGCGGCACATTGCCCGCGCGCGCGGCTGTCAGGAGCTGACTGATGTATGCGAGGCGCTCGCGCAGGCGGAGAGCGAGGGCAGCGATGTGCAGCAGGTTCTGGCCGCTCACGAGGCCACGCTGGACGCCCTGCTGCGCGACGAGTTCACGCGCATGCTCAAGCGTCGCACGATGTACCTGCTTGGCCTGGTGGCGATCAGCCTGGTCGTCGGCATTCTGGGCAACCTCCTGTTTGTGATGACTGGCGGCGGCAGCGCGCTGGCACATATCGGCGGCTAGCACGGGAGCATCGAGCCACATGGCACATCCAGATCGAGCGCGCCGGATCCTTCGCCGCCCGCGGCGTCGCCGCGCCCTGGCTGCCGCGGGCAAGCAGCACGCGCAGCCGGCAGTCAGCCTTGAGCGCGTTATGATGCTCCCAGCGATGGATCGCATGCTCGGGCGAGCAGTCTCTCACCCGCGCCTGCTGCAGTGGCTCGGGGCGCTGATCGGGCTGCTAATCATTGGGCTCGCGTTGCGACCATTCCTCATATCGAGCGCAGGCAGTGCCAGCACAGCAGGGCCGGCTCAGGTGAGTGGCAGCGCCGTGGTGCAGCTCAGCACGTTGGACGAGGACACGGATCGGCGCGGAGCCAATGCTGAACAATCCGATCTGGTGGCCGTCGTTGCCGCCTACAACCAGGCCAGCATCACGGCGGCACTGCTCGGTCGGGCCGATGTCATGGCGCCCTACCTAGCCCCCGATGGCACCGCCTGGGCTGAGGTTCAGGCTGAGTTTGCGCGCCGCGCGACTCGCGCAGAGACCCACGAGCCGACACTCACACGCTGGGGCGTGCTGCAAGTGGCCGCCACAGGCGACACCGCACGTGTCGAGACGCAGGAGCAGTGGGACGACATCACCAGCGTTGCTGGCCAGGTGATCAGCAGCCGGCGCGGCATCCTGATGCATACCACCTACGAGCTGCACCGCGCCGCGACAGGCAAGCGCTGGCAGATCACGACGGTGGCCAGCGTAAGCGTGATTGGTTGAGGATGCGAGCCGTGCAATTCAGCAAGACATTCCAGTCCAGAATCGGCTATACCGTTGGCCTCGCGCTCCTGGCGCTCATCCTCGGCCTGGCGCTAACGCCTGTTATAGCCTTGGCCGACGCGCCAGGCACGCGCGGGCCGCAGCCGCAGAACCAGGGAGGCGTGGGAAACGCACCAACGTCGCCTGGCAGGAGCACCACTGGCACGCCTTGGAGTGGCGTGCGCGAGCTGCCGCCGGCTGCCTTCGTGCGTGGATCGAGTGCCACGCCGCTTCCGGCACTGCAAGGCGGCCAGGATAGCGGTCCGATCACATGGCTTGGGCGCGACCTCAACCCCGGCAACTGGATTCTGGACGCCGGCATGGGCATCTTTGCTGGGATCGTCAAGATGTTTGGCGGCATGGCGCAGAAGGCGGCTACGGCATTTCTGGGAACGGCCTCGGTCTTGCCCACTGGCTGCGACAATGCCGCGACCAACTTTGTGTTCTGCACGCCCGGCAGTCTGACCTATGACCATCCCGGCGTGCGCGCAATCTGGGCGGTTCTCAATAGTATCGCGGCAGGCCTGGTCACGATCCTGTTTACCGTCCGGCTCGGGCACATGATCGTCGAGGGGCCGCGCGCACTGGCCGCCGAGGGCAAAGGGCTGCTGCTCACCTTCATGGTCTCGCTCAGCTTCATTCAGGCCACCGGCCCGATCTGCAAGCTGCTGATCGACTTTTTCAATGGGCTGAGCAACCTGCTGCTCGCCCGCGCGTCGCTCTCATTTCCGAGTCAGGATGTCGGCGATTTGAACATTGGCTCAAACATCCTGTTCCTCACACTCTGGGTAATCATTCTGCTGCTCATTCTGAAGAGCTTTGCGCGGCTGGTGCAGATCATCATCCTGCTGGCGATGGCGCCGATCGCCGGCGCGCTGCTGATGGACCGTGCAACCAGCGCGCGCTTTCGCAGCTGGTTTGAGAAGCTGATCGAGCTGCTGCTTGCCCAGATCAACCTGGTGATTATCTTCATCGTCATCAGCGCGATATTGCAGCCCTATCAGGGCCAGGCCGCTGGCGACGCATTTGTCGGCTTCGTGCTGTCGATTGTGATGATGGGCACGGCGCTCTCAGGAAAATCCGTCATCGGCATCGCGGCGTCGGCGATCGGCGGTGGCGGTGGCGGAATGCTGGCGTTCCTGCGCTACCAGGTCGCCGGTAGCGCGCTGCGCGGTATGGCTGGCCAGCGCGGAGCAACGGCAGCGCGCGCTGCCCACCCGCCTGCTGGATCTGCTGGTCCGAGCGAACGCACGGCGAGCGCCGCATCCCCAGCCCAGGACCAGCAAGCGCGCAGCGGAGCCACGGGCGACCCGGCCCACAGCGCCGCCGCGCAGCGTCAGGGTGCACCGCCTGAATCGTTTCGCGTGAGCGATACCCCATCCAATTGGGCCAGCGAGCGCGCGAGCGCGCGGTATACGGCCGCAGCGAGCAGTGATGGAGGTGCCTCTCGCCCGAACGCACGTCCAGAGCAGGCGCGCAGGCGCGCGACGCTGATGCGTCAGCGGGCCGGCGAGCTGCGCGCGCAGGGCGACACGAGCAGCGCCGATGCGCTGAGCCGCAAGGCCCGCCTGCACGATCGCTTCGCACGCGGCGGCACTATCGCGCGGCCCTCGCGCTTCAGCGACGCCGAGCGGGCGCGGCGGCGCGACACGCACCGGGCAGCGCTGGCCGAGGTCAGCGGCCTGCACGCGCTGGAGCGTGATGGCCTCACGCAGCAGATCGGGGCCGACGAGCAGCGCCTGCCGATCGTCACGCGCGAGCTCGCCATGCGTGAAGCGACCGGCGGCGACCCGTCCGCGCTGCATGACGAGCATCGGCAGCTCGAACGGCGCCTCACGACGAGCCGGGCGCGGCTGCAGGTGCTGACAGCGGGCGAAGGCCAGCAGCACCCGTCGGCGACGCGCGCGGCAGCCGCCGCGCTCGCCAACGAGCGGCTGCCGCAGTCGCTGCGCGCCGCGCCCTACGCATTGCGTCACGGCACTGACTCGGCTAGCCCATTTGTCCGGCGCATCGCCGGCGCGCCGACACAGGACGCCCGCAATGAGCTGGCGCGCTCGCGCGCCGTCGCGGTGAGGGTCGCGCAGACACCTGCTGAGCAGCGCCCGCCGCTCGTGCAGCCAGGACAGCGCGGGACGAGGAGAGTCTACCGCCGAGCAGCGACGGAACGCCCAGTGCAGACGATAGCGAGCACGACTCAGCCCGACGCGACAGCATCGCCCTCGCGCGCTCGCTCCCAGACGATTGCCATGCTGCGCGCGCGTCGCCGGCAGGCGGATACCGAGAGCGACTGATGGACGGGGATGAGCAGGGGCAGCCATCGGTTGCCGAGCGCGCCGCCCAGCAGGCTATCGAGCACACCGCCCGGCAGGTTGCAAGGCAGGCGCTCACCAAGCTCGGCGCTGCGCTCGGCGTCAAGGGCGCGGCGGTTGTCGCGGCGGCAATTACCGTGGTCGCACTAGTCGTGCTGCTGGTTGCCGTGATTGGTGCGGCGTTTCAGTCGTCGACCGCAGTGTGGCCGGTATCGGTTGCGACTGATGCGGCCGGCACCTATCAGGCCAGCGGCTGGACGATTAGCAGCCGCTTTGGCTGGCGCGACGCGCCGCACGGCGGCAGCGAATTTCACGACGGTCTTGATCTGGCCAACCCAACCGGGATGTGCCCGTTTGGCTACCACTGCGGCGCGCCGTCGATGTTCGACGGCACCGTGCAGTATGTCGGCTGGGATGCGGCTGCAAGTGGTGACCCGTCCAAGACGGGCGGCGGTGAGATTGTGACGGTGGCGAATGGCGCGCAGGATCACCAGACAATCTACGCGCACCTGGAGCCGTACCGGCTGTATGTGCAGCTCCAGGGACGGATTGACGACGACTATGGGCGCTATGACGCGTATGCGCGCTATCAGCCGATCGGCCGCGGCCCGCTCACGCCCGACCTGACGAATGGTGGCATTGAGATGATGTGCTTGAACGACATGCCAAATTTTATTCCAACGCGCAGCGACCCTGGAACGGTCGTATTTCTCTACGATCGACCCGCGACCTGCACGACGACGGTGGTCTGGGGTCAGCGCGGCGGCGGCTGGCGCGGCTGGATTGCCGATCAGCCGGTGGCGCGCGCCGGCGATCCACAGCGCGCCGAGCTGCGCTGGCAGACTCCAATCGAGGTCGGACAGCGCGCGCAGGATATCGCGCTGCGCTTTCGCGCGCATCTGGTGCCACCGCCACCGCCAATCACAGCGACGGCCACGCTCACGCCCCTGAGCGTCGCGCCAGCGCAGGTCGCGGCGCCCGGTGATCTGCGCGCTGTGGCTCCATTTGCAACGTCAGCGATAGCAGCGCTTGATGGCCACACTGGGCGGCCACGATTGTGTGCGGCACTCGCCGGAGGCTGGACGCGCTGCGCATGGAACCTCAGCGACATCCCGACCGAGCGCGAGCGTTTCGCCAGCATGCCCGATCCATGGGTCGCAGCCGCCGCACCGCCCCAAACCACTAGCGGCGACGGAGCGGTGCAGAACGACGGCACCGGCGATACGGTTCAACTGACGCCAAGCGTAACACCCAACCCAACATCCCAGCGCTCAGATGCGCCGCTCGGTCAAGGCGGCGTAGTCCGCCAGAGCGCTCCAACGCCAGCGGCACGGCAGATGACGGCGACACTCATACCACCAACCGTCGACGCTGGCGGAAGCAGCGTGCTGCGTGTGGCGATCACTGGCGGCCCGCCAGCACGCACCGCCTCCATTATTATCAGCATGGCGCAGCGCGACGCACAGCGGCTGACGCTCACTCTGCCACCCGAGTGTTTTGGCACAGCTGGCCTGATCAGCTGCGCGGTGCGTACGCCCGCGCAGCTCCACATCCCACTGCGCGTGAGCGCCGCGTTTGGCGACCCGACGCTCAATCTGACAATCGTCGTGCCGCCAGACGGCGATGCGCCGGAGCTGCGACACACGCTCGCCCTGCACGTGGCACAGGGCACGCCAACACCGGTCGTGGCGACTGCAACGCCGAACCCGACTGACACGCCGGCGCAGCCTGGTGGCCCTGGCCACAGCGAGCCAGACTGCGCGCCGCAGACGCTGGTGCGCCTGCCGAACGTGACCGCGCCAAATCCGCGCCTGAGCGCGCCGGCAGCGGCAAGCTTCGCCATGGTGCGCGCTGAGATTGCGGAGCGCAGCGGCGTGGACGCCTTGGCGGTCCTGGCCGATGCACTGCGCGCGCCATCATTCACGACCAGCAAAGCCGGTGTGCTCCAGACCTCCTGGCACAAGGCTGGCCGGGCCGTGGACGTGAATCAGCGTGGCCCGTTCGTGCGCGTGGCTGAGGGGCGCAGGTTCCGGCTCTATGTGAACAACGTGGATATCACGGCCATCTTTGAGGCGCACGGCTGGCAGCGCATCCCGGTTCAGGGCGACACCGCCGAGTGGTGGCACTACGAGTGGCATCCCGACAGCGTTGCCTGGACCAGCGCGATGCTCCAGGTCTGGGATGTGCCGACCCTCCAGGCCGCGTTTCCTGATATCGCGTGGGCCACGCTCGGCTGCGCGGGCGGCTCGAACCAGGGGAGCGAGCCGCGTACTCCGCAGCAGGCCGAGCAACTGTGTGTCGTCGAAGCGCCGCGCTTTGGCAGCCCAGTGGAGACACTCGCGGGCTGTGGTCCGCCCGTGCGCGCCGGCGACCGGGTGTATCAGCTTGACTCGACCCTTGGCTTTGTTGGGTTGAGCGGCCGGACGACTGGCCCGCATCTGCACCTTGGGATGCAGGTCAAGCGCTACGACGGCAGCTGGCCGTTCATTGATATCTGCACGCCGGAGTGGCTGCAGGGACGCACACCGCCGGCTGATGCCAGCTGCTTGACCGACATGGCTGACCCGCTGGCGTTTCTCCCACGGGCTCCGGGTAATGCCGGCCAGGCCGGCGGGGCGGTGCCTGCCGTAAAATCGCCGGTCAACCAACGCCGTGGCAGCACGCCGACGCCGATCATTCCCGAGGGCGCGCCGTATCAGTTGCCCCCACCAGGCTACCCAAACGCGCTTGTGTTCACGCCTATTCCAAACGCCACGCCGGCTGGCCAGTACTGGTCGCCATATGCTGATGGCGGCCGCTACGGCGGCGGCAGCGTTGGGGCCTGGTTCTGCTCACTCTGGAGCGGCTGGCCCTGGTGTTCGTAGGCCATTGCTGCCGTGCTCACCTCGCTTGTTTCATCAAATGCTATCAAAGGAGAATCCAATGGTCCACCAACTTTGCACGTGTGTCCTGCTGCGGTCCGGTGATCTCACGTTGGCAGTGCTGTCCTCACCACCACCACTGGACCCAACTAATCTGCTCACGGACATCTTCAAATGGCTGGTCAAAATTCTGGCGGCGGTCGGTACGATCTACTTTGTGATCGATTTGTTTAAGCACATTGCCACGTCGCCGCGCGACCTTGGCGCGGCGGGCAAAGATGCGCTGATCATGGTCGTGCTGCTCGCCGTCGCCGCCAAGGCTGACCTACTGGTGAAGTGGGCGCAGACAGCCCTCTAGTGCGCAGGAGAAAACCGCATGCTGAGCGCGCCCGTTCCACGCAATCTGCGCGTGCGGTCGTCCATCCAGATTGCCAGCGCGCGTGTTCCCGCGCGCGCCTTTGTGGTCACCGCCGGGCTGATCTTCATTGGGGGGCTGATGATCGTCGCCGGAGCCGATATGATGCGGACGGTCAAGCTGACTGGCGTCCTGATTGTCATCGGGCTGCTCGTGTTTGAGCTGCGGTGCTGGGGGCGCTCGACCACCGAGCTGACCCGGCTTCTGCTTCGCCATGCGTGGCGCCGCCATCGCTTGCGGCTTGAGCCACGAAGCATCGTGCTGCCACCGGAGACGAGCTCCTTGCCCACGCTGCGCCGGCCGCGCTGGCAAACGTGACTGGGGCGGGCAGACCGGGATTGCGGGAGCGTATTTTCGGATTTCTGATCGCACATCGCCTGTTGCAATGCTCTCGGAGAGAACCATGGATGAGCTTCGGAAGATGTTCCCGTCCCAGATCGTGCGCGGCGCACTGCTGCGGCCCGACGGTGTCGCGGTAGGGTTGGTGAGTGGCGGCGCGCCGCCTTGGGATCTGCTGTCGCGCGCGGCACGCGGTCAGGCTGGCAGCGAGTACCACGGGCTGCTGCTGTCGCTGGACGCCCCAATCGACCTTTATGTGGTCGACCAACCGCCCGATCTGGCTGGCGAGATTGCGAGCTTGCTCAGCCGCCGGGACGACAGCGATACGCCCGTGCTTGCGGGGGTACGCGGCGCGATCGCTGACTATCTGACCGAGCTTGCCGCGCAAAGCGGTAGCCGCGCCAAGGAGGTGATTTGGGCGATCACAGTCACGAGCGGCGTAGAAGCGCGCGGAGCGAGCAGCCTGGACATTCTACGCTTGCTCGGCCACCGTCCTGGGGCAAAGATGGTCACAGGCAGCACCTTTGCCAGTTCAGCGCTCTCGCACGCAGTTGAGCAGGCGCGTCGCCTGGCCGACGCGCTCAGCCAACTCGGCGGCACGCCGGCAGCGCGGCTGATGGAAGCCGAGGAGATCGCGCGCCTGCTCTACCGTCTTGCCGATCCTGTGCGCGCCCAGCGCTATCCATTGGCCGGGACCGTACTCGAACGCGTACGGCGAGTCGTGACCCCTAGCAGGCTAAAACAATGAGGATAATCCTATGGCACTCCGAGATGCGCTTCAAAAGCCGATCATCTCCACCATCGGCACCGCACGAGCAGGCACCCGTATACAGCTTGGCGCGACGACGCTGGCGGAGCTTCTCGCTCCAGATGGCGTCGATCGCCGGTCGCACCACATGATTCAGGTTGGCGACAGCTATTTGACGACGCTGGAGCTGCGCGGCTTTCCGCCCGTGCTGCCACTGGCCTGGCTGAACGACGCGGGCCTTGGGCTTGATGCGCCTGGAATTACGGTTCACCAGCACATTGTCCCAGTCCCTGACGCACTGGCGCGCCGTGTGCTGGCCAGAAGCGAGGACGCTGCGCTCGGCACGCTCGCAGGCGATCTGCAGGCCGGCACGAATTTGGACCTGGATGCCGAGCAGGGCATGGAGGCGGCGGCGACGCTCCGACGCGACCTGGTGGCTGGGGCGGATCGGCTGTTCCAGTATGCCGTGACGATCACCATTGCGGCACCCGATCGTGCCGGCCTGGCCGAGCGTGTCGACGCAGTGCGCCTGGCGGCTGCGCAGCAGGGCATTGTGCTGAGTGTGGTTCAGTTTCAGCAGTGGGAAGGCTATAGGCAGTCGCTGCCGCTGGGGTATACGGAGCCGGGGCTGCTGCACGATACCAGCGGGCAGGCAGCCGCTATGGGCATGCCGACCGCCGCAACGGGCCTGACGCGGCGCAGCGGCGGACAGCCAATCGTGTGGGGTGAAGAACCGCGAACCGGTGCGCCGATTCTCTGGGATCGCTGGACCGCGACCAACCCACACGCCCTGATTATCGCCGAGTCAGGCAGTGGCAAGACCTATGCAATGAGCGGGCTGATGGCGCAGGAGCTGGCGCTGGGAGAAGATGCGCTGCTGATTCTTGACCCAAAGTTTCAGGAGTATCGTCGGCTGGTGCGTGCGCTCGGCGGTGCGTATATTTCCCTCTCCGGCAGAAGCGGCTACCATATCAACCCACTCGAGCTGCCAAAGCTGACGCCCGAGCGCGCCCAGGTCGTCACAATGCTCGAAGAAGATCTGCTTGGGCAGCGCATCAGCGTAGTCAAGGCGCTGATCGTCCGTGAGCTCAAGGCCATGGGCACACAGGTCGACGCGGTTGGCATGGCCCAGATCGAGGCTGCCATCGCCGCAGCCTATGACCTGCGCGGCATCACCAGCGACCCGCGCACCTTTAGTAGCGTCATGCCAACCTTTTCCGATGTGCAAGCGCAACTGAGTGAGGTCAACGAGAACCTGGCACGCGCACTGACACTGTTCACGCACGGCACGGTCGGCAATGTGTTCAACCATCCGTCGAATATCCCAACGGACAATCCGCTCCTGGCACTTGACCTCTCAGCGCTGCTGCGCTCCAACGATGAGGTCCTGGAACGGCTGATACCCGTGATTGTGATGGACTTCTTTGTAAGCGTCGCAATCAATCGCCCAACGGGGCGGCGGGCACATCTTGTGCTCGACGAGGCGCACGCATTGTTGCATTCCGAGGCCGGCGCGCGAACCATGCAGACGATCTTTCGGATCGGCCGCTCGCTGCAGTTCAAGGCCACAGTGATCACGCAGAGCCTGGATGACCTTGATGGCAGCGATCAGACCCGCGTGCTGCTGGAGAACGCCAGAACCAAGCTCATCCTTGGGCTCAACCGGGACTCAGATGCGGTCACCCGCGCAGCTGCCATTCTTGAGTTAAACGAGCAGGAGACCGCCTACCTGGCATCGTGCCGCATGGTGAAAGGTGTTGGCTCAACCGCGCTTCTGCTGGCCGATGGCGAGCGCACCCCGCTCATGATTCCGCGCTGGCCGGAGCCGATTGATCGGATTGTGGCGGGTGCAGCAGAGTAGGTGCTGTACGGCAACCGGAAAGTAGTGGTCGAGAAGTTGCAGCACGTGGCACCAGGAAGATAGGAGATACCCTGCTTCGCCGGCACCAATTGACCGTCTCTGGACAGAACGCCGCCGCATGCGCCTGATCGCTGTGCGGTGTATTGGTGTTGACCCTGTGGTCACCCCGGCCGCCTGGCGATGCTTCAGGCACGGACACACCAACCACCACGTGCAACCTTATCGGCATCGGTAATGCACTGTGATACACAAGCGGCCCAGTGTGCAACGTTCAAGCTGAAGTGTTCCTATCGCCAAACATTTGACCTGCGAAACCAATTCGATTGTTCGGCGATTGCGAATACCGTGCCCAGCGATCTTACCCAAAAGAGACATCGCTAGAGTATAATACTCTAGCGATGTCTTTCCATATGAGGTCTCCTATGTTTCTTGACCGAACCGACGAATTGGCACTGCTTGGACAGCTGTTGGAACGCGAGCGCGGCGGTGAGCTGCTGCTCTTGTACGGGAGACGCCGCGTCGGCAAGACCGCGTTGCTTCGCCATTGGGTCAGCCAAAACACGCTTCCCTGGACCTATTGGATGGCGCAGAAGGAACCTGCCGAGCTCCAGCGCCGCAAGCTCTACGCGGCGCTGCGAGGTCGAGCTGCGAGCACCACGACACCAACCTTTGCGAGCTGGTCAGAGCTCTGGGATGATACGGCTGAGCTTATTCGTAACGATCGACGTATTGTGGTGCTTGATGAGCTGCCGTGGGCGATCGAGGCCGATGGCGCCATGCTCTCGGCACTCCAGTATGCCTGGGACATCCACTTCCAGCACTCCAATCTCATTCTCGTCCTGTGCGGGTCGCAGATTCGCACCATGGAAACCATCCTCAGCCAGCAGACGCCGCTGTTCGGCCGGCTCACCGCGCAATACCGCTTGCAACCGTTTCCGTTCGCGATCCTCCGTCAGTTCTTCCCCGCGTGGAGTGCCGAAGCGCAGATTGCGGTCTACGCAATGGTCGGTGGGGTTGCGGCGTACCTGTCCTGGTTCGATGCCAATCGCTCGCTGAGCGACAACATTCGCGAGTCCATCCTGGCGCCATCGAGCGTGGCGCTCTCAGAGATTGAGCTGCTACTCTCCGACGAGGTTCGCGATATCCGCACGTATCTGACCGTCCTGAATGCGATCGGCGAAGGCGCCCATGCGCTCAAAGACATCGCAAACGCGACGCTGACGGCCTCCACGAATCTCACCAAGTATCTTGGTATTTTGCAAGAGCTCCGCCTCGTCGAGCGCCGGGTGCCAGCCACGGTACCTCCCGCGCTCCAGCACCGCTCGAAACAGGGCCGCTATCACCTGACCGATCCATTTCACCGCTTCTATTTCCGCTTTCTGCGACCGCGTGAAGCCGAGATCGCCTACCAGCCCGACAGCGTGCTCGCCGAGATCCAAAGTGGGCTCCGTGCGTTTGTCGGCCAGACCGCCTGGGAGGAAGTAGCACGCACCTGGGTATTTCATCAGGGGATGCGGGGCGGCGTATCATTCAAGCCGGAGGCGATCGGAAGCCACTGGAGCCGTGGCGTGCAAGCGGATGTGGTGGCCGTCAACTGGCGCGAGCGCGTGATATTGGTTGGCGAATGCAAGTGGGGCACTGATCAGGTCAGCCGCCAGGTTGTTCGGCAGCTGCTCGGCCATACCGTACCGAAAACAATCGCTGCGCTTCCTGATCAAGGAGAAGGGTGGCGCGCAATTCCGGCGTTGTTCGCGCGCACTGGTGCCACTGCCCAAGCGCAGGCTCTGCTCCGCGAGCACAACGGAGTGCTTGTTGATCTACCAACACTCTACGATGACCTCGGCTAACGTTCCGACAAACCGAGAGCAACTGCACCCAGTGTCCCGTCCAGGTAGGTTTCGGCCTGTCCTGAGCTTGTCGAAGGCCGCAGTTCGAAGGAGGGGCTCCTTCTTGTCCGCCGACTTCTGTTGCGACCTATTGCACAGGCTGGGTGGGCTCAAACTTTTGCGAAGCTCGTATGGCAATTGCTTTAGGAAGCGGTGAACCGGAAAAGCGCTCATATGTGTGAAACTGTGCCTATGGCTCTGCTGCGCCAAATCATGCTTCGGCCGCAAAATTTTGAGTCCCACCCGCACAGGCCCCTCTCCCTCGCATCCATACTATACTCATCCCAACCGTTCGGCATCACGGTCAAGGAACATTGCTATGACATCCACTGCCACCAATATTGCCGCCGAGCTCGATCGCCTCACCTGCCAGGCTTCCAGCCTGATCAAGCTCGAAATCACCGGCGGCGTGCACACCTGGCAGCTTCTGCCAAGCCTGCGCCACCAGAAGCTCATTGATCGCATCCGCGCCAGCATTGCGCCGCTCGCTCAGGGCGGCGCGGGCGGCGGCTTTCATCTCTCCGATCCACGCCTGCTTTTTCCCGATGGTTCGTTCAAGCGCCCCAACATTGCTATCTTCTGTGCCGAGCCACCCGGCATCGACGAGGCCAGGGAGCAGGTGCCCGAAGCGGTAATCGAAATCGTCAGCCCCGGCTACGAAAAAAGACCTCAGCATCAATCCGCCCTGGTACCTCTCTATGGGCGTGCGCGATGTGTTCGTCGTCGAGCCGCGCCTGGGCGAGATTCGTCATTTCCGCATCCACCAGCGAACCTCCCTGTCCCGGCGGACCTGCGTGTCGGCGGCCGACCTACACTCCCAGCGGCCCCACCCGCTGCGCAATCACGTTGATGACATCCCCCTCGCGCTGCGCCACGCCCTCAACCAGCAGCACCCGCCCACCGTGCAGGTGCGCGCCGTCGCGCACCACCAGTCCCAGCGACACAATCACATTCGCCATGCCCCACTCGTCTTCCAGCGTCAGGAAGTGAAAGCCCTTCGCCGTCGGCGGCGCCTGGTGCACGACGCACAGCCCCGCCACCCGCACGCGCTGGCCATCGTCGGCTCCTTCCAGCGTCGCGCTGCTCAGCACGCCCTCGGCATCCAGCCAGGCGCGGGAGAACGCCATCACGTGCCCGCTCGCTGAAAGCCCCAGTGTGGCGATTTCGCCGGCAAACGCCTCCGCGCGTGTTTCCACCGGCAGATGCGGGTCGGCGTGCGGAATGGGCAGTTCCAGCTCATCGGCCGCATAGCGTAGCGTCCCTAGCTCCCACAGCAGTTGCCGCCGCGCCACGCCCCAGCCATCCAACGCCCCGCTCGCAATCACCTGCTCGATGAGCGTGCGTGGCAGCCGCGTCCGCCGGCACAGGTCAGCCAGGTTCGCATACGGCCGCGCTGCCACAATCCGCGCGAGCGCAGCCGCCCCCAGCCCGCGTACATACGCCAACCCCAGCCGAATCGCGCCATTCTCCAGGGTGCAGTGCTCGGCGCTCGCGTTGATATCCGGCCCCAGAATATGTACCCCGTGCCGTTTGGCATCGCCGATGAGCACCGATGGCGGCCAGAAGCCCATCGGCTGATGGTTCAGCAACGCGCAGAAAAATGCTGCCGGGTGATAGTGCTTCAGCCACGCGCTCTGGTACACAATCACCGCAAACGCCGCCGCGTGGCTCTTCGGAAAGGCATCGCCGCCAAACGCCCGCAGCTGCTCGAACACCGCTGCTGCCACGCCAGGTGGTACACGATTCCTCCCCGCCCCCTCTAGAAACGCCTCGCGCAGCGGCTCGACGCTCTGTGTGCTCCCCAGCGCCCGTCGCAGCTGCTCGCCCTGCCCCGCCGTCAAGCCGGCCAGGTCGCGCGCGACCTTCAGCACCTGCTCCTGAAACAGGATCACACCCAGTGTTTCTTCGAGCGCCGGCTGGAGCAGCGGGTGGGCATAGCGCACCGCTTCCAGTCCCTGCCGCCGCCGCAGGTACGGGTGTACCATATCGCCCTGTAGCGGCCCCGGTCGAATCAGCGAGATCGCCACAATCAGATCGGCCATACAGCGCGGTTTCAAGCGCGGCAGTACCTGCGCCTGCGCGCGGCTCTCGACCTGAAACACGCCAATCGTGTCCGCCCGCGCAATCATCGCGTAGACCTCGGGGTCGTCAAACCGCAGCCGATCCAAATCCGGCGCGTGGCCGCTCGTCTGCCCAATCAGCTCAACTGCCTCCGAGATCGCTGCCAGCATGCGCAACCCCAGAATATCGACCTTGACCAGCCCGGCATCTTCGAGCGCATCCTTGTTCCACTGCACGACTACGCGCCCTGGCATTGCCGCCGGCTCAATCGGCACGCGCTCGGCCAATGGCGCGCCGGTGATTACCATGCCGCCACTGTGCTGCCCGAGGTGGCGCGGTAGCCCGTCCAGCTGTTGGCACAACGCCGCTGCAAGCGCTGCCGTTCCACCAGCATCTGCCGTTCGATCGAGCGCCTGCTGGGCCTGGCCAAGCAGCACTGGTGGCAGATCGAGCGCGTGGGCGACCTCGCGCAGCGCGCTGGGCGCCCGAAAGGTGATATGCGTGCACGCCATCGCCGCGTGGTCGCGCCCATAGCGCTGATAGACATACTGGATCACTTCTTCGCGCCGGTCGGCCGCGACATCCAGATCAATATCCGGCAGTGCTGGCCGCTCGTCCGAGAGAAAGCGCTCAAACACCAGGTCGTGCTCGAGCGGGTCGATCGGCGAGATCGCCAGCAGGTAGGCAATCAGCGAGTTGGCTGCCGAGCCGCGCCCCTGGCAGCGGATGCCGTGCGTGCGCGCATAGCGCACAATGTCCCAGACAATCAGGAAGTAATTTGCCAGACCGGCACGCGCCACAATCGCGATCTCATACTGCAGCTGCCGGCACACGCGCTCCGAGGGCGCGCCATAGCGCCACGGCAGCGCCTGCCGACACAGCTCATGCAGGTAGTCCGCCACATCCAGGCCGGGCGGCGTTGGAAAGTTTGGCAGCTCTTGCAAGCCATAGTCGAGCGTGAACTGGCAGAGCTCGGCAATTCGCAGCGTGTTCGTCAACGCCTCGGGGTAGTGCCGAAACAGCGGGTACAGGCGTCCGCCGGTTTTGAGGTACGCTTCCGAGTTCGGCCGCCGCGCCGCGCCCAGGTGATCAAGCGGCGTGCGCGTACGAATCGCGGTGAGCACATCCTGCAGTGCCTGGCCATCGCGTCGCGCGTAGTGCACATTATTCGTCGCCACAGCCCCAGCCCCACGTGCTGCGCCAGCGACACCAGGTTCTCGCAGAGTGCGCTGTCATCTTTCCGCAGGTGGTGTTGCAGCTCAATCCACGCATGATTCGGCCCGAAGATTGCACGCAGGCGCTTGGCCGCGCGAAACGCTCCTGCCCGATCCCAGCGCAGCAGCGCGCTCGCCACCGGCCCGCGCCGGCAGCCCGACAGGCAAATTAACCCGTCGTGGTGCGCTTCCAACTCGGTCCACAGTAGCGCGGCCTGCCCTTTCGCTGCGCGCATCCGCCCCGCGCTGATCAGCGCACACAGATTGCGCCAGCCACGCGCATCCTCGACCAGCAGGATCAGGTGTGCACCATCCTCCAGCGTCACTTCAGCCCCCAGGATTGGCCGTATGCCGCGTGCTCGCGCCGCCGTCACAAACCGCACCGCGCCATACAGCGCATCGTGGTCGGTCAGCGCCAGCGCCTCCATACCCAGGTCGCCGGCGCGCGTCACCAGCTCCTCGGGCGTCGATGCGCCATCGAGCAGGCTGAAGGCCGAATGGCAGTGCAGCTCGACGTAGTCAATCCTGGACCACGGACTCGACACGATCCTCTTTCCACAATTCGGTGCGTGGTGTCTGCGCTCTGGTTTTGGGTTCTCGGTTTCGGCTTCCCATCCCCCAACCCCTATCCCCCATCCCCTCGCTAGTCATACAGCCGTTGCAACCGCCACTCCCGCGCGCGGACGTCGTGGAAGATCAGCACCAGTAGGCCGCTGCGGGTGGTCAGCTGAAAATACTCGCGCCACACGCGCCGCTGCCACCAGCCCTCGTCCACCCGCCAGCGGTCAAGGACGCGCTCGACCATATGTCGATGCCCATCCCACACAAAGGCCAGCGGCGTCGCCAGCGCATCGCACTCAACCGCAATGGACACTCCATCCGGCCAGAAACGGCTCATCGCCGCTCCAGCCGCACGCGCCGCTCGGGCAGCGCTGCGCCAGGTTCAGCCAGCTCAGCCCGCAGCACGCTCCCCGCGAAGCGATCGCCCAGCCGCTCGGTAATCTCACTGAGCCGCATCACCTGTCCGCCGGCTGGCTCGAACAGCTCCAGCTGCCGGCCTACCTCCGCCCGCAGCCCATCTGCCCGCGCCACGACCGCTTCAACGCCGCATTCCAGCCTCGCCGTATCGAACAGCCCAGTCAGCGCCGCCGTTACTCGCACACCATCACTCGTCGGCTCGGCCAGCCGACGCTCTAGCATAAGCGGCTCGCCATCTTCCCGCTCCAGTGTCAGACCAACCACTCCCACCGACCAGCCGCCCGCCGCCAAGCGCGCGCTCAACCGCTTGGCCAGTTGTGCAACGGCCAGCCCCAGCACGTGGCGGTCGCGCACTGCCCCAGCAAAGCGTCGCCGCACTTCGAGTGCGGGAGCATCCGCTACCGTTCGGATGGGTAGCGCTTCCTGCCCTCGCACCAGCAGGTACAGCCGGCGTCCGTCTGCGCCGAACTGCGCCTGCAAGCCATCCAGCGGTACCCGCGCCACATCACCCGCTGTGCGAAGCCCCAGTCGTTGAAGTCGTTCAGCCAGAGCTGCCTCTACGCCCAGTGCCTCGAGTGGCAGCGGTGCCAGCAGCGCCCGCTCCTGCTCGGCCGGCACCAGCACCGCCGCACCACTCCCCGCGCGCTGCGCCGCTAACCGGGCCACCAGCGGCGTTGTTCCCACGCCCAGTGCGCACGTCAGCCCCAGCTCATCCCCAATCCGCGCTCTCAGCTGGGCCACCAGCGCCATCGCCTGCGCCACCGCCGCCCGCCCCAGGTCGAGCGTCAGCACCAGGTCGGGCGCTGCGCCCACAGCTCCGACCCTCGGGCTGAATGTGCCCAGCAGCACAGCCAGTGCCGTACTTGCCTGTGCCTCCCGCACCGGGTCTGCTGGCAGGTAGCTCGCGTGTGGGCAGCGCACCCGTGCCCGCTGCAGTGCGCTTCCCGCCGCCACGCCCGTCTCGTCCGACGCCGCAACCACCACGGCGCGGCCCTTCTGGATCGTATACAGCACCAGCGCCCGGTCGCGCAGCGTCGCGTCATCCCGCCGCGCCAGCGCAATCAGCAGGTTCGCAATCTGCACACACGCCACCAGACTCACGGCCACTGCCCTTCAGGAAAGCGAATCAGCAACTGGGCGTCGCCGCCCTGTGCGGCCAGCTGATGCTTCAACACCGTTACCCGCGCGTGGCAGCCGGGCGCGCCATACGCCGCATCAACCCACGCCTCGCGCGCCACATGCAGCCGCACGGCCGCAGCATGTGCCACCAGCGAGCCGGTAAAGCCAAGCGAGCGGGTCATCTCGGGGGAATAGGGCAATGGAGTCAGCGCCAGCACCGCGCACGGTGAGCCGCTGAGCACGCTGGGCAACGTCCGCAGCGCTCGCTCCAGGAGCATCGCGTCGGTCGGCACGCTCTGAAGCACCGCCAGGCAATCCACCACCAGTACGCTCAGGCCGCTGCCGGCCAGCGCCAGCACGAGTTCCAGTGCATCAGCCGCAGATTCTGGTCGCACCAGCAGTAGCGTCGCGAGGTCGACGCCGAGGAGGGAGGCGTATTCGGCATCAAAGGTCTTGCTCAGGTCGAGGTAGCCGGCCAGCTCACCACCCGCCTGCGCCTGCGCGAGCACGGTCAGCGCAATGCTGCTCATCCCCGAGGTCGGCGTGCCAAGTAGCTCGGTCAGCCGACCGCGTGGCACACCGCCAATGATGAGCGCCGCATCCAGCTGCGGAAATCCGGTCGCCAGGGCCGCCGGTGGTTGCATTCGCGCCTCCGCCAGCCAGCGCAAGGCACGCGCACCCCAGCGGCGCTGGACCGTGCGGATCAGCTGCTGCAGCGTGGCAGCCTGCGTCTCCTCCATTGCTTGCTCCATCCAACACACAGCCCGGCCAGTCGGCCGCGCTGCCCGCAAGCAAGAGAGAAGATTGAGACGCGGGGGTTTATCCTATAGGAAAGTAGCACATTTGTACGTGACAATACGATGACAGGGGCGGAAATGAGTACACTGCGACCGAGCGTCGCATGCTGGGATATTCCTCTATCTCGTCCGCCGCCGGCCTACGTGTCCGCCCATAATGTCAGGGTCGACCTGCGTGTTCGCCGTCTTTCATTGCAGCGTATTGCATACGTCCGCCCAAAAATCCCTCCCAAAAACCCCTCCAGCTCCGTTTATCATGCAAACACCATAACACCAAACGTCCAATTTGAAGAAAGTTCGAAAAGCATGCGCGCCTTCTTCTCTTCACGTATACCCGCTATATTTCTGTTTCTCATGATCCTCATGTGCACAGATGCTACAACGCATATGCCTGCAGCCGCGCAACAATCCAACGTACCCAACATCACCCAGGCAGTATCGTAGAAAAATCCTTGTGCTGGTCTACACCTCCGCCAATGTCAGCTACGCTGACGCGGGCGGCCAGCAGCAGCGATTGCAGATTGGCTCACGGTTCGGGGCACGGAGACGGGGGCGCTGCTGTGTCCAGTGAACAAAGCTGGCAAGATCATTATCCGGCGGTTGAGTGACCAAGCCGTCCTGGGCGCGTTTCTGTAACGCGCCCAGCAGGCAGCAGTAAAAGACTTTTCGCCGCACGATCTCCGGCGGACTTTTATTAATGATCTGCTCGACGCCGGCGTCGATATTGCCACTGTGCAACGTATGGCTGGCCACGCCAGCTCCGAGACTACCAGCCGCTATGATCACTGTGGCGAAACCACCAAACGCGAGGCACGATCAGGTGGTTTGGAATGAGTGATGTGTGGACAAGCGCATCTGTGAAATTGCTTCTCTCTAATAGCTATTCTAGCTACCCGACAGTTTCAAGAGAGAGGTGATGGTACAGGTTCACCGACGATATCACGAGCGGCAGTTGATCGACATCGCCCTTCTGAGTACAGTGGTGGTGAACACAATCCACCCTGTCCAAGGAGGAACCAGATGTCGATCAACCGTGTGTATCATACAAGCTTGCAGCAGTTGCAGCAATTGCATCCTCATCAGCGCATTACCCGTCTCCGCACCCTAGCCGCCCTGATGGCCGGTATTCTGCTCGCCAAGTCGGTTCACCTCGCCCACATCGCGCTTCGTATTCCCGGCAAGGCCACCGAACGCAGTATCGTGCGTCGGCTCGAACGACTGCTCGACAATCCTGCCCTGCGTGTTCGTCCGCTGTATGAGCCGTTTGCTCGTGCCTGGCTGCTTGCCCAAGCGCGCTCCACTGCTCAGGTCCGTCTGATTATCGATGCCAGCAAGGTCAGCTTCTCGCATCGGCTCGTGATGGTCGCTGTGGCGTTTCGACGCCGCGCCATTCCGATCGCCTGGACTTGGCAGCCGGGCGCGAAAGGTCACTGCTCGGCGCGTGTGCAACTGGCCCTGCTCAGCGTTGTCCGCCAGTTGATGCCGCTCGATGTCCGTGTGACACTGGTCGGTGATAGCGAGTTCGAAGCCTGCGAGGTGCAGGAGCAACTGCAGGCGTGGGGCTGGAGCTACGTGCTGCGCCAGAAACCGAACAATCAGGTGCAAGCGGCCGAAACGCCGGAGTGGCAGGCATTTGGCCAGCAGGTGGAGCAGGCTGGGCAGCATCTCTGGCTGGAAGGCGCGCGGCTGACACGCACACACAAGCGGCAGGTCAATCTGCTGGCAGAGTGGGCAGCCGGCGAAAAGGAAGCGTGGTTGCTGGCGAGCAATCTGCCGACGCGGCGAGCGGTGTTGCAGGCGTATCGGCGCCGGATGTGGATCGAAGAGCTGTTTGGCGATTTAAAGGGGCAGGGCTTTGATCTGGAACGCTCACATCTGCGGCACTTCGCGCGACTGTCGCGGCTGACGCTGGCGGTGGTGCTGGTCTACGACTGGCTGATGACAAGCGGGGCACGGGTGGTCAAGCGTGGGCTGCGCAGTCAGGTTGACCGTCACGACCGGCGCGACCTGAGCATTTTCCAGATCGGTTTTCGCTGGATCTACCGATGCCTGAAGAACGCGCGGCCGTTTGTGATGCAATTCACTCCTATCAGCAGACAAACTGTCGGGTAGCTAGATAGCTATTCTGGGAAACTACGAGCACTAAGCGGGAATATCAGTGGTTCGTTAACCTCCTCAACACCAAACAGATTCTCTGTGAGAGGATGAATTACACAGTTCTCACCCCACAACCTGAGCAACAAGCATTTCATGGACTGGTATTTTTGAGTAGCAATGCCAGTGTTTAATATATCTGAGTAAAGTCAACAGTCGCTACTATCTTGCTTTTTTCATCGTCTTCGGGCACAATACACCATATCATCCTCTCTATATATAGCAATCCTGCGTGAATTATAAACAGTGGTACACTGTGTCTCCAATCACGTATTTGGGTTGAACCAGTAATGGATGGAGCACCGTGATGCATGCGATACCAGACGATTTACACGCTTTTCTCAACGAGCATCGCGACTCACGCGAATATCGACGTGCCCTGGCGGTCAAACTCGCTCTCCAAGACTATCCGTATGCCACGATCTGCGCGATGCTTGACGTGACCCCTGGTTTCATTAGTCAGGTCAAAGCAGCCTATGAAGCGACTGGCGTTGATGGCCTTCGGCTCAAATATCAGGGTGCGCAGCCGTTTCTGACATCTGAGCAACGCCAGGCCGTCATTACCTGGCTGAAAGCCGAGCAATCCTGGTCACTGGAACAGCTCCGCAGCCATATCGAAACCACCTATGCAGTGGTGTACAAATCCAAGCAAAGCTATTACGAATTGTTCGCCGAAGCAGGGATTACGTATAAACGCTCTCACGCTCGCAATCCCAAGCACGATGACGCGCAAGTTGCGGCGAAAAAAAAGCTATTCAGGAACTCTTGAAGCCGTTGGCAGCACAGATCGTGGCCAAAGAGACGATTGTGTTGTACATCGACGAATGCCACCTGAGTGGTGACGATGTGTGCGGCTATGCCTGGGGACCGAGCAACACACGCATCTCGGTTCCAATCCACAATCCGCGTGACCGTCAAACCTACTATGGCGCGCTCGATGCTTATACAGGCGAATTGATTGTGGTGCCACTTCAAGCGGGCACAACTGAATGGACACTAATCTTTGTTGAGTATCTGCGCGAACAATTCGCGCACAAACGGCTGATCCTATGTTGGGATGGCGCGTCCTACCATCGCAGTGTCGAGATGCAAGAATACCTGGAAGGTGTCAATCTCGGACACTCGCGTGAGCACTGGCCAATCACGTGCGTGCAGTTTGCGCCAAACGCGCCGGAACAGAACCCAATCGAGCACGTGTGGCTCCAGGCAAAGGAATATGTGCGCAAACGCTGGTATCGGTGCCAGGAGCACTTTCAGAGCACGATGGAGTTGTTTGAAGAAGCGCTCAACACCATAGTGTTTGACTTCGAGAAGCTCCGAATGTACCTGCCTGATTTACAAGTCTCATAGGATTGCTATAGTATCGCCCACGCCGCACTGCCACTTGCAACGACGTATTCGGTTGGCAGGTGCTGTAGAGCCGCCAATACGGGAATATGGATATGCTGCACCCTACCACACGATTGCAAGAACGCTATCAGATCGTACGCTTGCTTGGTCAAGGTGGTATGGGCGCCGTCTATGAAGCCTTCGATGAACGGTTATTGATGAACGTCGCGCTGAAGCAAACGCTTCAGCACAGTGCCACCCTCGACAGGGCGTTTGAGCGCGAAGCGCAGATGCTTGCCCGATTGCGCCACCCAATGCTGCCGCTCGTGAGCGATTATTTCGCCGAGGCAGATGGCCAATTTTTAGTCATGCAATATATTCCCGGCGATGATCTCGCGACACTCCTGGCGCGCCAGTCGGCGCCTTTTCCATTGATTGATGTGTTGCGTTGGGCCGATCAGCTGCTTGATATTCTCACATATCTGCACACGCACCAGCCGCCAATCATCCACCGCGATATCAAACCCCAGAATCTCAAGCGCACGCCAGATGGCTCAATCGTATTGCTCGATTTTGGCCTTGCGAAAGGCCCTACGGGAAGCGATAGCACAAATGCGATACACAGCCTCTTCGGATACACGCCCCAGTACGCGCCACTTGAACAAATCCACGGCACCGGCACCGATTCGCGCAGCGATCTCTTCGCGCTCGCCGCAACATGCTATCACTTGCTGACGGGAATGGCGCCGATTGACGCGGTGCGCCGTGCAGCCAATGTCGTAGCAGGTCAGTCCGATCCGCTGTTTATAACGAATACTTTGTGGGCAGGAATACCACCTGCCATTGCAGCAGTATTGACACAAGGTCTCGCGCTCGACCCCGCACAACGGCCAGCCAGTGCCGCCGAACTGCGTGTATTACTCCACCAGGCGAGTGTCGCCGAAATCACAGCAGTGGTCGTGCCTGACGCTGCCCAGATCGAAAAAGCGGCTGAGCTGCAAAGACAGCCACAGGAAACGCGACTCCGGCCGAATAATCTGCCTGTTGCATTGACGCCGATCGTTGGACGTGCGGACGAGATACGCCGAGCGATCGAGATGCTCAAACAGGATAGCATTCGGTTGTTGACCTTGACTGGACCGGGAGGCACGGGCAAGACGCGCTTGAGTCTCGAAATCGCTATCAAGGCATCAACTGTAGATGAACCATCATATTGGGCCGATGGCGTATTCTTTGTGTCGCTTGCGCCGGTGCGCGACCCTGCACTCGTTCTTTCAGCGATCGCTCAGGTGCTTGAGGTCCGTGAGAGTGGTGGACAGTCGCTTCGCGATGCGCTGCACGACTTCGTGCGTGAGAAGCGGCTCTTGCTTGTGCTCGACAACTTCGAGCAAATTGTAGCGGCTGGGCCGCAACTGGTTGACTTGCTTGAAGGTGCGCCTCATCTGAAGCTACTGGTCACCAGCCGTGAGATGTTGCGGCTGCGTGGCGAGCATGAACTGCCAGTATCTCCCTTAGTGCAATCCGCAGCTGTGGAGCTTTTTGTACAGCGAGCGCAAGCGGTGCGGTTTGAGTTCAAGCTCGACGCGCAGAACGAACACCTGATCACCGACATCTGTGCGCGATTGGATAGATTGCCGCTGGCAATTGAGCTCGCAGCTGCACGGATTCGCGCTCTCACGCCACAGGCTTTACTGGAGCGCCTAGGCAATCGCCTCAAGCTGCTAACCGGAGGGGCGCGCGATCTACCCACGCGCCAGCAGACGCTCCACAGCACCATCGCTTGGAGCTATGAATTGCTTGATGCTGGCGAGCAACTGCTGTTTCGGCGCTTGAGTGTGTTTATCGGCGGGCGAACACTGGAGGCGGCCGAAGCGGTATGCAACGCAGCCATCGATCTGCCGATCGATGTGCTGGACGGCATACAATCGCTGCTCGATAAGAGCCTGCTTTACCAGCAAGAAGGCGTCAATGGCGAGCCGCGATTTATGATGCTGGAAACAATCTGGGAGTATGCTCAGGAGCAACTTAAGGCGAGCGGTGAGGAAGATGCCCTGCGGCGAGCCCACGCGGAGTATTATCTGTGGCTAGCAGAACAGGCGGAACCCGAACTTCGTGGTGCGAATCAGGCGCTCTGGTTAGCACGATTAGCTGATGAAAGTGATAATGAACGGATAGTATTCAGCTGGCTTGTCCAACGTAAAGCTGTGGAAAAAGGTTTACGATTGTGTATAACATTATCTCGTTTCTGGAGTATATATGGAAAATTGACCGAGGGACGAGAATGGATGCATCTGTTCCTCACAAACTCTACAGAAATCTCTCCTGAATTACATGCGCAGTCGCTTTGCGAAGCCGGTAACTTAGCAACTATTCAAGGTGATTATGAACAGGCACAGCTATCATTGAAAGATTCTCTTACCCTTTATCGCCAACTGAATGATCAGCGTGGAATTGCTCAAGTCCTGAATAATCTTGGTAATTTATCGAAACAATGTGGTGATTATGCTGCAGCTCGTACTTTTCACATGGAAAGCCTCAGTATTAGAAAGATCACAGGCGACCAGTGGGGTATTGGAGCATCTCTTGGCAATTTAGGAAACATTGCACGCCAGCAAGGAGATTTTTCGGTCGCACGAGAATCATATGAAGAATGTATAAAAAATATTTCGTCAACTCAATGACCAAAGAGCAATTGCTACAACGCTGCTAAATCTAGGAGCAATGTGTCAGGATCAAAATAATTATAGTGATGCTCGGTATTTTTACTCAGAAAGCTTAGATATAGCTCGAGCACTTGGAGATAAGTATAATATTAGTTCGATTTTAGATAATATCGGCAATATTTGTGCTGAAGAGGGGGATTTTGAAAAAGCACGTCAATTTCATGATGAAAGCCTTTCCATGCGCCAAGAGATAGGTGACAAAGAGGGCATTTCGACAATTTTCCTTAACAAAGGAATAGCCGCTGTTTGGCAGGGGAATGGACTAGAAGCCATGAAGTTCTGCGAAAAAGCGTTGTCGATACAACGTGCTATTAGTGATCGCTGGGGTATAGCCTATTCACTGCTTTATCTCGCTATGGCGTACCAATTACAGGAGCACTTCCAGCTTGCCGAAGAGTATTTTAAAGAAGGGTTACGTCTCCAGCGCCTATTAGAGGATAAACCATTAATAAGCCTCTCCTTGGATATGCTCGCAAGACAAGCTTTACAATGGGGGGAGGCGAAACGTGCAACACGTCTGGCGTCCGCAGCCGATAGTATACGCATTGCAATTGGAAAATCCATTACACCAATGCAAATACAGGAACATAGTATCTTTATGAATAGCCTTCATTCACAGCTTAGTGACGAGGCTTTCAACACAGCCTGGGCTGAGGGCTGCGCTATGACACTTGAGCAGGCGATCGATTATGCGCTGGGTGGGTCGACGTAAGCACACGGTCGTACACGTCGAGGTCCGCCGAGCCGATGCGAGGAATTGCATCAGCCCGGCGGACCTCGAATTCCTGCATCAGACCTAGCTAGCCAACCCGCTGCGCAACAATCGTCGCAACAAAAGGAGCCGACTCATTCGTGATATTGTCCGTGATGCGGATCGATAGATTGCCTTGCTGGTCGAATGTGCCGATCATTTGCGTGCCATTTGCAAGCGCCTGGGTAATGGCATCCAATAGCCGGGATAGATCTCGGTTGGGATCGTGATCTCATTGAGCGCGATCACCATCAACAGCGGACGAGCGACACGACTGCGTAGACTAAGTTTCATGGCTGCTCTCCTTGGCTACTTAGCAAATACATAAGCAATGTGTGCGATGACTTGGGTATACTTTACATCGCCAGCACGGCTCATACGAGGTCGATAACCTTTGCTCAAGCTGACGAATTCCGGAGTTTGGATTGCCAGGAAGAGAGGGTGAGAAACGACGTGCTCACACCGCACACACGCATCCATGACCGATATCAGATACAACATCTTCTGGGCCAGGGGGGTATGGGAGCGGTCTACGCCGCCTTTGATGAACGGCTCGCCGTGACCGTCGCACTAAAACAAACACTTCAACGAACTCCCGCGCTCGATCGAGGATTTGCACGCGAAGCACACATGCTCGCCCGGCTGCGCCACGTAGCCTTGCCGCTTGTCAGCGATTATTTTGCGGACGCCACTGGCCTCTTCTTGGTCATGCAATATATTCCCGGCGATGACCTAGCAACGTTGCTCGCGCGCCAATCGACACCATTTCCAGTGATGACAGTGGAGCGTTGGGCCGACCAATTACTGGATGTGCTCAGTTATCTCCATGGCCAGGAAACGGCGATCATCCACCGCGATATCAAGCCGCAGAATCTGAAGCTCACTGCGGATGGCATGCTGGTGTTACTCGATTTTGGATTAGCCAAAGACAATCGATCCAATCAGGATGAGACTGCATCTGTCCAGAGTGTATTCGGCTATACGCCTCAATATGCGCCGCTAGAGCAGATTCGTGGTGTCCCAACCGATGCCCGTAGCGATCTGTTTGCATTCGCGGCCACCTGCTATCATCTACTAACTGGAAGCGCACCGATCGATGCGCTGCGCCGTGTGGCCGAAGTTGCGGCGGGACAGCCAGATCCGCTCGTGCCAATCAGCGCTCTCCGAGCCGACGTGCCAGTGGCACTCGCCACGCTTTTGACACAGGCGCTTGCCCTTGAGCCATCGCAGCGGCCATCCAGCGCCGCCGAGCTACGCTTGCGTCTGCACCAGGCGAGTGCCGTCGAGATCACGTTGCACACATCCTCGCCCATCGACGACCAAATCGCTGACTATCTTCGCACCACCCAAACTGCGGCATGGATCGCACCCAATAATCTCCCGGCAACACTCTCACCCATCCTCGGGCGTGCCAAGGCGACACGCGTCGCTCTCGATATGCTCGCGCGCAGCGATCTGCGGTTGCTCACGCTTACCGGGCCGGGCGGCACCGGCAAAACCCGCTTGAGTATCCAGATCGCAGCCGAGCTACTAGAAAGCGAAGCTGCGCACACCTATAAGGATGGCGTGTTTTTTGTGTCGCTCGCGCCAATCCGCGAGCCGGAATTGGTGCTTTCGGCGATCGCGCAGGTATTGGAAGTGCGTGAGCGCAGCTCTCAACCACTACGTGAGTCGCTCCAGCAGTTTCTGCGCGAAAAACAGATGCTACTCCTGCTCGATAATTTCGAACAAGTGATAGCCGCTGGACCGCACCTGGTTGAACTGCTCGAGGCGGCACCGCAGCTCAAGCTGCTGGTGACCAGCCGCGAAAGCCTTCGGTTGCGTGGTGAATATGAACTTCCAATAGCACCGCTGCCACACGCTGCAGCGTTCGAACTGTTTGTGCAGCGCGCGCAGGCGGCACGGGCGGATTTTCAAGCCACCGCACAGAACGAAGCGGCCATCGCCGCAATCTGCACGCGACTGGACGGATTACCACTGGCGATCGAGCTTGCGGCGGCGCGGGTTCGCGTGCTGACACCACAAGCACTCCTCGACCGTTTGAGCAACCGGCTCAAGCTGCTGACGGGAGGTGCGCGTGATTTGCCAACTCGTCAGCAGACACTTCGGGGCGCGATTGATTGGAGCTACGAGCTACTCAGCGCCGACGAACAACTCCTGTTTCGTCGCCTGAGTGTCTTTCTTGGCGGTCGAACGCTCGCATCTGTCGAGGCGGTGTGCAATGTGAACGGCGACCTGCCGATCGACATCCTGGATGGTATTCAATCACTCAACGACAAAAGCTTGGTGTATCGCGTGGCGCATGATGAGGATGAGCCGCGCTACCTGATGCTGGAGATCATTTGGGAGTATGCGCAGGAACGCCTCCGAGATAGCGGCGAAGAACAGGTGCTACGACAAGCGCATGCGCAATACTACGTCGCATTTGCTGAACAAGCCCGGCCACACCTGTCCGGACCCGATCAGCGCCGATGGCTCGCGCTCGTAGATACGGAGCTGGCGAATGTGCGCGCGGCGCTTCAATGGGCTGAGCAAACACGGCAACCTGATATTGGCGTTCCGCTTATTGTATGGCTGCTCCGATTTTGGGGAGCGCGTGGGTACTTGAGCGAAGCGCGGAGCTGGCTCGAAGGATTTTTGGCATATCAGGACACGCTGTCTTTGAAGTGGCGCATCAAACTGCTGAATACACTCGGGCGCAGTGCGTATGACCTCAGCGATTATCAACACGGAATTGCCTGGGAAGAGCGCGCGCTTGAATTAGCGCGCCAATCTGACGATCGGGAAGAACGTGCATCCGCGCTGAACACCCTTGGATGTATTGCGCGCGCTCAAGGCCAGCCGACTCAGGCGCAAACCCTTTTCCAAAATGCGCTCGATCTCTGGCAAGAAACACATGATGCGTATGGAATTGCGACTGGGCTTCTAAACCTGGGCATCGCCCTCAAAGATCTCGAGGAATATTCACAAGCAATTGCGACGCTCGAAGAAAGCCTCCAGCGTTACCGCACATTGGGCGATGATCGAAGTATCGCACTTGCCCTCGATCACCTAGCCGCAGCGGCCCGCAGCCAGCGCATGTATTTATATGCTGAGACATTACAAGAAGAATGCCTGGCACTGCGGCAAGCGATCGGCGACAAGCGTGGCGTCGCGGCTTCGCTCGTCGATATTGGGAATGGCCTGCTTGAGCAAGGTGAGGTGGAGCGTGCACGCTCTTTTTATGAGCGAAGCCTTACGCTGTTCAAAGAGATCGGCGAAGCATGGGGCGAAGCTGTGGTGCTCGATAATTTGGGCATGGCCTGGCGCTACTCTGGAGACTATCTACGCGCGTATTCGTTTCACGCTGAAGCACTGAAACTGCGCGAGGCACTTGGCGATCGCCGCGGGCTCGCAATGACGCATGAGAATCTCGGTATCGTAGAGCTTGCGCAGGGAAAGCTGCAGGTTGCATATGCTCATTTTGCCCAAAGTCTCGCACTGTGGCAGGATACCAAAAACACAACCGGCATATGCGAAGTGCTCGAGGGGTTTGCCGACCTTGCTCACGCCCTCGGGCAACCCATACGCGCAACACAGCTTGCAAGCGCAGCAGCGGCGCTGCGTGAGGTCAATCGCATTCCTTTGACGCCGATTGATCAGCCACTTTGCCAGCAGTTGATTGAAACCATTCAGGAGCGCGTGAGCAGCGCGGCATTTCACGCCGCCTGGGACGAGGGGCAGACTATGACGCTTGATCAAGCAATTGCATGTGCGCTGGAGGCAACCCCATGAGCACGAGTATTCATCTTCCACCGGGACGTCTGATCGCAATAGCCGAGCATACGACGGAGGTGCAGCCGGCCGACTTTGTGCTCGAGAGCGATATCTGCACCATCGGCCGCTCGCCGATCTGTCAGATCATCGTACAGCGCCAACTTGTTTCACGGCTTCATGCGCGGATTGAACGCGCAGGCCCACGCTATTTCCTGCACGACGCCGGCAGCGCCAATGGCACGTTCGTCAATGGGCGCAAGCTAGCTGAGCCCCACTTGTTAGGCGATCGAGACACGATCGGTCTTGGCGCCCCTGCGCCCCTGCTGCGCTTTCTTGACGCAGACCCGACGTTTGTGCCAACAAGCCGCCTACGCTATGACGAGCGGACGATGCTGTTTTTCCTCGGTGCACAACCGCTCGAACTTCCTCCAACACAGTTTCGCTTGCTCCATCACCTGTATCAACACACTGGCGACATCTGTCAACGCGAAAGCTGTGCGCAAGCGATTTGGGGACGCGACTATGATCCTGGAATGGACGCCGATGCGCTCGACCGGATCGTGACGAATCTGCGCAGCCAGATCCGCCAGATTGATCCAACCGCCGATCTGATCAAAACGCGTCGTGGTGTTGGCTATGAGCTCACGCTCTAGTTTCGGCGAACCTCCTGAAATTGTCAGCTTTCTGGGAGGTTGTACCGCTTCCCGTGTTTTCTTTCGCGCGCTACACTTCTTCGGGGCACTTTATCGCCAGCCGCAGCGTGGCGGCGAGCTCATCCAGCCCCGGATAGGAATGTTGCGACGATGTCGAGCTATCGCACAAACTGCGCGCGCCTTGTTGCGCTCGAACCAGATATTCAGCCAAACGAGTTTGTCCTCACGACGGACACATGCACAATCGGCCGCTCTCCACTCTGCCAGATTATTATCCGCCGCGCAATTGTTTCACGGCTGCACGCATGTATAGAAGTACACGAATACGGATTTTTAATTATTGATACGAGTAGCACCAATGGCACTTTTCTCAATGGCCGCCGTATTACTCAGTCGCACATACTCCACGATCATGACCTGATCGGGATAGGGGGGGACGGCGCAGTGCTTCAATTTCGCACTGCTGGCTCAAGCACCGCGATATCGCTCTACCCGTCAAGCGATGTGCCAGCAGAATGCTGATGGCTGATCGGACGACGTCGCCTACGCAGACTTAATTCACGAACGCTAGCAATACACGGCATTTATGCGCACAGCCGATAACGAGCGTGGCACTTTACAGTGTCGCGCCCGTTATCGGGTATCTTGATTGCTAGTGCACAATCAAGAGACAGATGCGCAAATAGCAGGATGAGACTCGCGGGAACAAGCAAAGATCGCACACACGCGCTAATCAACCTCGTCGGCACTCAGCACTCGATTGGCCTCCAAAAACACGGCGCTTGCCGTGAACGCATTTCGGTTCGCTCGGATTGAGCCACGGGCTCTTACTTGGCAAGAAGCACATCACAATACGCACACCGCACATCTGCCCGGCCTTGACTTGGCGATTATGCGTCCGCACTCACGTCCTGACTTCTTTACGAGTGTGCCACATGGCGCGTCCCAGATCAGCAACCACGCCGTCTTGCCTTCGGCTATCAGTTTGACGCTGCCCCAGGCGAGAAACTATATTGTCAGCTTGCTCAGCCCGTTCAACGTCCTAACGGCAGGAAACTGCTGAACGACCGCATCGAGCAATCGTATCATCGCTATTTTCTAATGCTGCACCTTATCTGTTGTTCGATCCTCGGTTGATTGTCGCTTGCCCACCTATTCTTATCCGCGCCTGCCGTTCCACCGCGCCTTTTTGGTATTTGAATATAGCCCCGCTTTCCACACTCCTACATACTTGCCTGCATCCGTTGATGTTCGTGCCGATAAGTTTTGCTGATTCCTCGGCAATCGTTGCGTTTGGCGCACAACGGAGACGCCGTCTTCTGACGCTCACGCTCTTTGGTGATCCACTTGTTTCTCTTCCTTCGTTCATGCCACGATCTGGCAGTCTGAGTTGTTTTTCGAAGGAGAAACAATGACTGCTCTATTCAAGCACGAAAACATCATCAAAATCGCCGGTGGTCTGGGTGTCGCATCCGAATTGCGCCTACAACCAAGGACAACTCAGTAGCCACGCTGATCATCTACACGAACTGCATCCTGCGGAATGATGAGGGCTCGACGCGTCAGGAGAATAAGCGGTAACGAATAATACCAAATCCGCTTGATCGCTTGAGTTTTCGATGGAGCACATTCCGCTTTAGTAAGCGATCATGTACGCTCGCAAATACCAGTGATCAACGAGATTTAGTATAATAGGCTGGGTAGAAAGATCGGGGTGCAGAGCTGCATGGCCTACCCGACCTGGGAAGCCAAGCAGACTGGTGCAACGCGCTCTAGCGCCGAGATCATCGCGCAGACGCTCAATTATTATGGCAAGAATAACGATGCTGAAGCGCTTGCCGTTGCGTTATCGTCGATTCGATTCACCTGTCGCACAACTAATCAAGCCAGTCGGTCAACCCAGTGTGAAAGTCAGGACAAGCTAAGGCGCCCGCGCTAAGAAAGCTGAGGCCGCTGCAGTATAAACGCCAACGAGCAAGTGGCGACGAGGTAAATTGCCTCGTCGCCACTTTTATGTTTGCCCCACAAACTTATTCTTGCAACTGTATCTCCAACCGCGCCTCACACATCACCACAGTTCAATTGCGCTGGATGCCGTACCAAGCGCAGAAAGCTTAACAAGCCCGCCTGAAGATACTCCAAAGCAGATATTCAGTTTAAAAGCGCCGCGCGTTGATGCTTATTGAGAATGGGTTGCTCAGCGAGGTAATATTGCCGCTCACATTGATAATCGCCTGCTGGGCATTGATGCTCCCACTCATTCTGGTTCCATTCGCCATTGCTTGTGAAAACGGCATCCAGATACCCGGCGCGATTTCAGTCGGTACAGTAATGAGGTTTGCGCCCAATCCCTGTGGAACGAAGTTATTGACAAGCGAACCTGAAAACTGCGTGCTATTGAGCATCGAATAGCGCCAGTATTGCGCCAGGAATGTGTATGGGCGCGCAGAATAGATGCTAGCTTCGCCATAGGCATTGCGTAATGGATACGACTGAATTGCGAGGTTGAAAGGGTTGGTTTCGCGAAGCCCGCGGTATACCAGTGGCGTTTCGACATAGATAACGACATTGGTGCGGAAGGCGTATGTTCCAGCGTACTGGCCGTATACATTGACAAGCCGAACAGTGGTCGTCATCGTGCCATAGTAGCGTGCAAGCGTAGCGGCGGCGGCTGATTTGGGCGCGGGTGCAACGGTCGCCAGAAGCGCGATCAGGACTGTCAGGCAGAACAGGGCGAGCTTTTTCATCCATTCCTCCTTGATGCTGTTCTCTATTGAGTGGTTCGTTCGATGGCCTTAGTGTCGCATAAGGAGGCCTTCGATACCACGCCGTTTGGCTGATTATTCGCTGACGAAAAAGTCCAGCAGGTATGGCACTGCCGGCCTGGGCGCGTGGGCGGGGCGTGCTGGAGGACGTGGTAGAGAGAGCAAAGTGCTGGCAGGGCACACACTGGGTGTGCCACGCCCGGCGAAGCCGAGCGTGGCACACGAGAACCGGAATGAGCAGGTTGAGGGCTATTTGGGCAGATACAACGCCAGGTTGTCGAACGACGCGCCCGCGGCGCCATCAAAATTCTCAACATACAGCGCCGGTACACCCGTTGCCACCCGGCTGTCGGTGAAGCTGGCCACGAGCTTGCCATTGATCAGCAGCTTAATCTGCTGGCCTGCCGTCTGCAGCGCAACGCGATTGACCTGCCCTGCCTGAATGGCATCCGATGTCGTCGCATCGGCTAATGTTGTCAACTGATTATTGACCGTGACAAAGCAGCCATACTGATTGCCGCCATCGATCCAGCAGGCAATGTAGCTGTTACCCTGCTGGTTTTTGCTATGGCGCAGCGCCACGCCAGCGCGAGCATTCCCGTGGATCAGTACATCAACGGCCACTGCACTGTTTGGGATGTTTTGGTCAATGTGCAACGCGCTCAGCACATAGGCCGATGACCGTTTCAGGATAATGGTATATGCGCCATTGCTAAGCGTTTCCTGCAAACCCGCGCTGTTATTTGTGTCCCATCCCGAACTGTTGGTGCTGAAGTCATCGCTAAAGTCTGCCTGCGGCGCGGGTGTAGGCGCGGGAATCTGCTGCGGGTTGATTTCATCGGTCTGCTCAGGTGCGCCAAGTGCGACCTCGCCGTTAAACAGCCACTCTTTCTTCTGGTCGGTGTAGAATAGCTTGACTTTCAGCTGGTCGCCATCACCGTGCGAACGCAGGATCTTGCACACGTCGGCCATCGAGTTGACATTCGAGCCCTCCAGGGCCAGCAGCAACGATGCTGGGAGGATTCCCGCTTTGGCTGCCGGGCTGCCGCTATCGACGCCAGCGACTACCATTCCCTGCTCGGTGCCGAAATAGTTCTTATAGGTATTAGGCACCAGGTTGAGCCCCAGCCACTGCTGATTGCTTCCACTCCGCAGGCGCTCAATAACGCTTTTGGCTGCATCAATGCTAATGGCGAAATTGATATTACTGACTCGGTCGCTATGAATTCCCAGCGAGTTGATACCCACCACTTCGCCGTACTGGTTGATCAGCGGGCCACCCGAGTTACCGGGGTTAATCGTGGCGTCGGTCTGGATGAGGCTTTGATACTGATCCAGCTCCACATCGTGCTTCGACACGGCCCCTTGTGTAAACGATGGTTCGATGCCAACCTGATCGCCCAGCGGATAGCCCATGGCATATACTTGCTCACCAACTTCCAGGGTGCCGCTGCGCCCAAGCGTTGCCGGCGTTAAGCCATCCACATTGTCGACTTTCAGAACAGCCAGGTCGTCGCAACTGCTACGGCCTACAACACGCGCTGGTCGTTGCTGCGAGGAACCCGCTGCTGCCACAGTTACCGCCGAGGCACCCTCTACCACATGCGCGTTTGTGACAATATACCCATCGGCGGTGATCATAATACCAGTGCCGGAACCATACCCCGCATCACTCACCGCTGTTTCTGGAAAATCAGCCCGCACCATCACTGTCGAAGAGCGCAGCAGCGCAGCGATTTCTTTAGGCGCGCGGATTGGCGTAGGCGAAGGTCGGTCGCCCCCTGGATGCGTGTTGGTTTCCGTGGTAGATGGCGGGGGAGTAGGGTTCTCACCCGCGTTCAGCGAGCCACAGGCGTTGAGTACAGTAGCGAGCAAAGCGAACAACAGGACCAAGCGTACGCGTTTCATTAGATGGCTCCTTTGTTTGTTATATGGGTCGAAGTACGATTGAAGCCATCATAGTCTTGAGCGGCCTGATTTTTGAGGTCACGAAGCTTTGGTTTTCCTGAAGAAATCCGGAGGATGCATTCGGTACGTCAATCACCAGTCCAGGGGTTTTCTTTCGCTGGTAGGGTGAGCTTCTTTTTGCGTGCTCAGGATGCAAGTCGTGATACACTTAGCGCAGCCATTGATACGCCTATTGTTGTGTAATGCTACACACTTATAGCAATGTCAGACGTACCGCCAAAAGAAAGTTCGGCGATACACCAGCGCAACAACAAATGCCAGAGCGCTGCTAGAATTACTCAGGCGCATTTCCTTCCTTTCGCCTGCCCATTTGCAGCAAAACCCTGCCAGATCAATACTTTGATCTGGCAGGGTTTTGCTGTGTACGACGCCGTGGGTCTGTCTCTTAACGTGGATAACCAAGACTATCGACAGCATTTCCTGCTGCATCGTGTCCATAACCAGCGACCAGGTCTGAAGTCCGGTCGTAGATAACACCCGAAGCACTACTGAAATGCGGCACAATTGTGTCAGCGGCATGACCAATTGCTGTATCGCTGAGGTGATCTGTTGCGGCATCCGCTGCATGATCCGCCACACTATGCAGTAGATGACCACCAACATCCAATGTTACCACTAACAGCACCACCCGCGTAATATTCCGAGCTGTTCGGGCGGTCTCTTTATCACCTGTCACTGCTTCTACTACTCCTCCAACCAGCCGACTAATGAAAAACGATTGTCCAAAAGGCATGCTATCCTCCTTGAGTGATGATACGCCGCAATCGCGCGACGTATGTATTCAGTAGGAATAGCATAGTCCACGTGCATCCAAAACGCTCGCTTGTCTATCTCCGAAATGGCTGACAGAATAGGGAGGTATCAATCTTGGAAAGGTATAGTTTATTGCACCTATACAACGCATGTAAAATAAATCAGCAGTGCGTGAGAGACTGCACAAATAGGGTGTGTAAATGGTGAGGTTTTCAACTAGCCAGATGAGCGCATCTAGCAGGAGTTTGTGAGCGCCGCCAAATCTTAACGACTTCTTCGGCAAAGCGGTCGAGCTTGAGTTATGTGAGCTGGAAGGACCGGAAGATGTTCGCGGAGATCTGCGGGCGATCTATCAAGCACCGACGCGCGAGGCGACCGAAAGCCGACTGCTGGAGGTCTCCGAACAGTGGAACAGCAACTATCCGGTGGCGTTGCGGTGTGGGAAACAGATAGGGAAGACCTGGCCACGATGTTTGAGTATGGGCCGGAAATCCGACGGTTGATCTACACGACGAATACAATTGAGGTGTACAACTGGCAACTGCGCAAGGTCACGAAAACCAAAGGCTCATTTCCGAGCGCGGAGGCGGGGCGCAAGCTGCTGTTTTTGGTGACGAGTGAAATTACACGAAAATGGACGATCCCGCCGCAAGATTGGGCGCGGCGCGTATCCGCAATCAGCTCGTAATCCGTTTCGCCGGGCGCTTTCCGACCGAGTAAACCACCGGAGTGCCATTTCCACACTCCTTGACAGACTCCGATCAGGTCGTATGTACCAGTCGTGCGCAAATGATGAAAATGCGCTGACTTCGACGCGGCCCAACACGGCGGTGTAGTTGACCGCTTCGCGCGCACGATCGCCCGTTTGCCGAGAGACACCGAAACAACTGAGCGCTAATCCGTTGGGCCGTCATTATCGCTTCTTGCCATCTGTTTACGAGTTGCTGTCCTAATCACCCTTGTCTTTGAGGCCATCGGCTCAGTACGCCAGAGATACCACTGCGACTGACTGCTCCGCGATGGGACGGCGAGAGCGCACGGTGCCAAGTTCCGCTCAACCCAGTGACCGTATCATGTTTGAGCCTGGCTCAACGCCATAAGTCCTAGACAGACGCCACCCATGTGCAGAGGGCTATCTGGGACATACGGGTCTCTGGTATTCGCACCCTGAACATGCTACTATCCAGACGGTCGCCAGAATGTCTGGCTGTACCCACTACCCGAATTGCATATTCCTGAGCAGGGGCAGTTGAGCCCGTTGCGTGGCGCGAGGTCGTACGACGCTCGTCCAACGCGACGGGCTTTTTATGTTGGTCGATCACACGTATGAGCATTGCTGGCTACCGAATCAACCTGGACGCGCTGCTGGCACGGATCATCTATCGCTGGAGCGGGCGCTCGCTCGCTGTCGTCATTATCGTCAGCATCAGCGCCGGTCTTGCCAGCGGTCTGATCCCGCCGTTCTGGCGCGAGCGCGCGACAATTGCAATCGTCGCAGTGCCAGGAGCGCGCGTGTGGGTCGACGATCGCAGCTGGCCACATCCAGTCTATGCTGGCCCGCATGCCCTACGCGCCACCATGCCCGATGGCCGAACCGCGTGGGCCGACCTCACCCTGCATGCCAGCCAGGCGCTGACCATCACCCTTCCCACCGGCCTGGCTGAGCCGCGCGAGCGGTTCGTGCCTCCGGCGGCGCCCGGCAGCCATATTGCGCAGGTGTGGTGGGCCGACGGCGCATGGCGCGTCCAGAGCGTTCTGAACCCATCGCCTGCGGCAGAGCACACCACCGCCCAGCCGCTCGAGGGAACGCCCTCGCCGCAGCCCGGCCAGATCGTGGCCGTAAGCGTACAGGGCGTGGAGCGACTGCCCACGCTCGACGCCTACGCCGGTCTGGCCGATCAGGTGCATGTCCATACCCAGCTCATCGAGGCCGTGTACCGCCCGAATGCCGCCCTGGACTTCACTGACCGATCCACTGGCACGATTGAGGTGCGTGGCTGGGGCGCACCCTGGACGCTCCCAATCTCCGCGCCACTCGCGCTGCTGCGGTTCGCACCCGATGGCTCCAGCCTGCTGGAGGCTGAGCTGCTCGCATCTGGCGGGCAGCAGGTGTATCTCATGAGCAAAGCCAAGATACGCACACCGGTGGTGGCGGTGCCGGGGCAGATTGTGCGGCTTTCCTGGCGGCCAGATAGCAGCGCGGTGGTCATCCACAGCCTCCAGGACGAACGGCTGACCCTGACACTCCTGCGGCTTGCGCCGACGGTGCTTGCCGCGGCGATCGCGGATCTTCCGCGTGCATCCTACGCCGGAGCGATTGTGCCGTTGACTTGGGACGCGGGTGGGCTTCTGTGGCTCGCGCCTGATCCGGACGGAGTCTCGTTCCTCTGGAGCGCGCCACTCAGTTCGCTCATTCCCGAGCGGCAACGAGCGCTTGAAGGCCGGGCGTTGACGCGCCTCGCCGATGGCTCGCTGCGCGTACTGACCATTCGGAATGACCGAGTCATCATCGGGCGCTACCAGGATGATATCTTCATTGGGGAGGCCACGCTGCCGCGCTTGCCAGTCGCACCGGATCTGGTGGGCCTGTGGCAGGGCAGCGAACTGCTGCTCCAGAGCGGCGAGCAGGCCTGGCTGCTCGACCTGCCAGAAGGGGAGAGGTAACGATGGGCGGCGTCATGCAGCGTCTTGAGGTCTTGCTGATTGGTCTGGTGTTGCTGCTCGCCGGAGCAGTGGCCGGCATCCTGGTGTTCGTACGGCCGCCCGGCCCCGTCTATCTTCAAACGGCGCCACAGCCGGTGGTCACACGCGTGGCACTGTCCGGTGGTGACCCGAATGGTGCATCGCTCGCAGCGCCCACGCCGACTGCAGCCACCCAATCACCGGCACCGTCGGTCACGGCCCCGCTTGCCGAGGCAGTGCCATCTGGCGCGCCTGCCGTTTCGCCCGTTGCGGCCATCGTGCTGCGCTCGCAGGCAATCTGGCCGTGGATAGTGCTGCTCGCGGGCCTGAGCGCCGTACCGTTGCTTTTGGTCCGCTTCCACGGGCGGCGCATGACCTACACCAATCAAAATGTCGAGCAGCTGCTTGCCGCATCCGACCCGGTCACCCGCGCGAGCAATCTGAGGGTCTTACGCAGCCTGTCCGAACAGGGGGTGCTCACGAGGGAGCTCGCGGCAGCCGCTGGTATCGATCTGAACCTCCCGCGCAGACAGCTGCTGGCGCGCCTGCTGCAACTCAGACTTCCACGCTCCCGGCTGCCCGGGATCGAACTTCCGGCGTTACACCTGCCAACCGTGCGCTTCCCTCGATACTGGTTCGGTCTCAAGCAGTGGCGGCATGCAAGGCGATCGAACCGCCTGCCTTCGGCTGCGGCCAAAGCAGCAGACGCGGCCGATGAGCGTATCAACGTGAACCGAGCGATGCCTGATCACACCGCATCAAGCACGGACAGTCAGCATGCGCTGGTGACGCCGGCAGCTGCCCGAGCTGTCATGTCGCGCGCGGATGGTGAAGGTGCAAGCGATGCCTGGAGTGCCGCGGAGCGCGCGCAGGCGGCCGTGGCGGTCATCGCCCAGATCTGGCGCGATCTGAACCTGCACAGCGTTGTGACGGCGGTGGATGCCACCAGGGCGCCGGGAAGCGGGCCGGTGTTCGTCACGATCGATCCGCATCCGGAAGACGACGGGCGGCTGGACGATCTGCCCGCGCGGCTAATTCAGGAGCGGCCGACCTGGCGGGCGGCCTGGCGGCGCGGTTTGCTCACGGTGTTTGTGCATACCGAGGGCACCATGGCTCCAGTTGGCGGGCCACTGCTGCTGCCAGCGCTCATGCATGGGCGCGGCGGCAAGCTCACGCGCTTCCTACCGCTGGCGTCCTGCCGGCACCTCGGACTGTATGGCGCGGGTGCGCTGCGCGCCTTGCAGGGTCTACTGGGGGAATTGCTTTTTGCACAGCCACCTTCGAATCTCGCGCTGATGATCATTGACCAGGGCGAGCTGACGCCACTCTACCGTGATGTCGCACATCTTGTCCCCGTCACTCTTGACGGCGAAGCGGCGCTAAAGCTACTCGCAGGCATGCTCCAGCGGCAAACCTCCACCCAGGAGGCGCTCACGCAGGTACGCCCACTGGTGCTAGTGGTCGTCGAGCCGGATGATGGTCGCCTTCAGGCTCTCTCGACACTTATAACACGACTGCGAGCAGCGCCAAAGGCGCCACTGCACGTCCTGGTTGTGCAGGAGCGGCTTCGCCGCGCGGGACGCGAGCTGTACGCGCTGCTGCCCGCGATAATCACGAGCGCGGGGCAGGGCAGCGCAGACCTGCTCCCAGGCTCCGCAGCGTGGCCAAAGCCTGGCGCGGCCCGCCTGGTTGGGCCGAAGATGCGTCTTGATGGACGTCCGCTGTGCATCAACGAGTCGGCTCTCGCGGCGATGATCACGCAGCTGCGCGGCAAGCTTACCTGCCTGCCGCCGACGATCTGGGATCGCTCTGCCGCAAGCGAACCCGCCCGTATCGTTCTAGGCCCACCTGCTCGTGAGGTTATCAAACATCCGTCACAAGAAGAGCAGCCGCCCGCATGGGTGGCTGACAATCAGGCGCTGTCCGACACGCCCGCGACGCATGCGTTTCCGCCGGAAATGCCAGACATTGAGGAAGGCCAAACCGGCACGAGGCCGCAAAGAGTCGTCGAACCGCATCATACAGTTCCGCCAGTGCCTCTCGCATCCGCCGCTGATGATGGGGAGCAGCTTAGTCGCTCAAGCAGCCAGGCGAATGACACCACCACAACTGATGTCGATCAAGAGCGGACGGAGCAGCCGAGCCGCCAGGCCGCGCTGCTGCGGGCAGCCAGTGCCGCGGGGCGCGCTGACGCGCCGCCTGTAGCGTTCCGACCTGGCCGGGGCGGTCCAGGTACCGATGAGCAAGCTACCCGGCGCGACGCACAAGCACCACAGGCATCCGCGCATCGTCCAGCACCAGTGACACCGATCGCCGAGCCGGAGAATGGCTGGCCGGCTGGCCCGCCGCCACTCGGCCGCGCGGCGCTGGCCGAATTGATGGCGCGCATCGTGTCCACTCCAGTGATCATCGCTGGGCAGGCCAACGAGGTCGGCGTCACGAAAAACCGTCTGGTGGATCTCCTCAAGGGAACCGATAAGGCTCAGGCCAAAGAGCTGACCGAGACTCTGTTAGCCTGGTTTGACCTGGCCGGTCTGCTGGCCGAGCCCAGCAAGCCCGGCCGGCTGCGCCACCCGCGCCCGCTCACGACGACAAGCCTGATCGAGATCGCGGAGCGGCTCAATGCGACGCCTTGTCCCGACCAATCGACGGTGCAGATGCTCTGGGCACGCTCGAACGAAGGAAGGGATTAAGCCATGGCCACCCGAACCAGCTCGCCCCGACCCACAGCTCGATCCAGCACTGCGCCGCTCCCAAAAGGCGCACGTATCCCGCAGCCCGAGCTTGTCGTCTGGGTCGCACGCGCGATCGTCATCGGTGCACTCGCCATCTTCTTTGCCAGCCCGACTGTGCTGGCCTGGGCACAGACCAATAGGTCAGCACCAGCGGCTGGCGGGCTTTTGAACGCTCTGCTATCTCAGCCTCACCCGGCAGCAAGCACCAGCGTGAGGGAGGACGCGGACGGCACGCCACACGATCCGATGGCAGCGCTGCTAGCTTCTGCAATTATCACCGCCCTGACCCCGCGCGTCGTCAGCGGCCTTGGCCGGATCGGCGTCGTGGGTGCCTATCTGATGCTCGCCGAAGCTGCACTGGCATCATTCGGGATGTGGGCACAGCGCCGGGGGATGGTGCGCACGCCGATCACCTATCTGCTCGTGCGCGCCAACCAGCCGAGCGTCAGTCCAGCATCGGGTCGTACGCCGGCGTCAGGCACGCCGAGCGGCGATCAGTTCTTTCGTGCCATCCAGCAGGCGATTCCGCCCGGCACGCGCAGCGATCGCTACTGGGGCAGCGCGCCATGGGTGGCGTTCACGCTGAACGGCATCCCCGACCGCCCGATTGAGATGGGCGTGGTCGTGGCCGACGCGAATGCGCGTCGGCGCGCAGAGACCGTAGCGGCGCTGCGCGCAGTCATCCAGGGACAACTCCTCGGCGCGCAGGTCGACGAGGCTCCCGACCCACTCGTGAGTGCGCTGACGCCTAAAGCGTTGGCCGCCTGGCGCGAGTATGGGCTGAAGCTGCCAGCACCTTACCCGCTACGTTTTCTGGACGATATTGCGGGCTCCGACCTGCTCGGGCCGCTGGCCTCCGCGCTCGCGCCGCGCGGCGTGCTGCGCACTGAGACGCAGATCACCCTGCGCCCGGCGACCGGCTGGGCGCTGAGCTCCGGCTGGCGCGGCCGCGCCACGGCGCTGCTGCTGGGACTACAGGCCAAAGCCGACTATGCTCTGGCCGAGGACGCGAAGCGTGTCGAGGCCAAGCTCGACGCGGCGCCGTTCGAGGCTACGATCCGTGTTGCGGCGGTCGCCGAGGGGGCTGATGCGCAAGCGCGATTGGAGATGGCGCTAAACGGGATCGCCGAGGTGCTGGGACAGTATCACCAGCGCACCAGCCATCACCTGCAAACGCTCGTACAAATCGGCGCGGGCGCTGCACACCTGACCACACAGATGCGTCCGCTCACCTTGCGCACGCGCGCGCCGCGCTTCGCCCCGCCGCCCGAGCTGCTGCTGCCGATCCGACCATGGCGGAGGCCCGACATCATAACCTCGATTGAGATCGCGGGCCTCTGGCATCTCCCCGCCGGCGGTCTCGGCAGTCTGATCCGCTGGCTGCCGTGCCGCATGCTGCCCGCGCCGCCACACGCCTACATCGCACCTGCTCGCACGGATCGCATTATGGTTGGCCGAGCCAGGCGCGCCGATGGGACGATTGGCCCGATCGGTCCGACGCTGCGCGACATCCGCCCGCCCATGCACATCACCGCTGGCATGGGCGCGGGCAAGTCGCGCGCGCTGGCCAACATCTGTGCGCAGTGTATCCCCCACGGCTATCTTCTCCTGGATGGCAAAGGCGACGATCAGGGCGGCAGCCTGGCGGCAACCGTACGCCACTCTATCCCGCTTCAGGAGGAGCAGCGCTTGATCATCTTCGATGTTCTGGATACCGACTGGCCAATCGGCCTGAACCCATTGTCCGGTATCGATCTCACCAGGCCGGGCGCGAAAGATCAGGCGCTCGGGCAGATCATGGCGATCTTCGCGCGCCTCGACCCGGCCACCTGGGGCAAGGCGCCGGCGATGAAGGAGTTCGTGCAGATGGCGACTCTGCTCGTCTTGGAGGGCCAGCGCAATCCGACGCTGGCGCATGTCAAGCAGTGTTTGTTGGACGCGAGCTACCGCGAGCGGCTTCTGCCACACTGCACCAACCCGGACGTGCAGACCTTCTGGACGGTCACGTTTCCCGACCAGGGCGAGCAGCAGCGCTCATCGCTGCATGCCTTGCTGCGCCGCTTCAGTCAGCTGCTGACCACCGAGACGACCCGCTACATGGTCAGTCAGCCAGCCTCGCGTCTGAATCTGCTCGACGCGATCGAGGAACGAATGATTGTGCTGGCGCCGCTGCCGCACGTGACGCTGGGCGACCTGGCCAGCGCGATCGGCATGCTACTGCTCCAGCAGTTCGTACGATCGGCGTTCGCGCGCCCAGGCAATGACCAGACCCGCCACACCTACCCGTTGATTGTCGACGAGCTGCAGGTCTTCATCGGCAAGGACGGCGATAGCACCGACATCCAGAACGCGATCACGCAGCTGCGCGGGCTGGGCATCGCCGGCATCTACGCGCATCAGACGCTCGATCAGCTCGGCGCGCTGAAGGACGAGATGCTGACCAACAGCGGCTCGCGCTTGATCCTGCGTACCCAGGAACCGGATGCCTCAGCATATGCGAAGCTGTATGCCGCAAGCGGCATTACGGCCACCGACATCGCTGGGCAGGATGCGAACGAGCACCAGTACGCAGTGCTGCAGTGCGACGGTGAGCGCACCGGCTTGTTCTCGATGATCGTGCTGCCCTGGCCCACGCCGCTCAGTATCCCAGTCGAGCCGTATCACGGCCCCGACTGGCAGACGCTCATCCCGCCCGACTCGCCCGACCCCGCAGCGGACGTTGAGCTGCTGGGCCTGATCTATGGAACCCACGCACACCCATCGAGCGTGGTGCAAGCGCTGACCGACTACAGCGAGGAAGATTGGCAATTCGTCCTCGACCGCTGGGAAGCGATCCGGCAGTATCACCGCCAGTACATCATCGCCCATCCCGGCTGCATCGCGGTCGATGAGACGATCACCGACCTTGATCCCGAGCTTCAGGCTACCAAGCGCGCGGCCAAGCAGCGCCTCGATCGCCAGACCTGGCTCTCGCGCCTGCTCATCGCCACACCGCGTATCCTGGCCGCAGCCGAGTACGCGCGCATCCGGCGCCAGATTGAACCACAGGACAGAATCGTGACCAGCGATACGGGCAAGGGAAGAGGGAAAGGCCGAGGGGACATAGCGCAGCCGATCGTCATTCAGACGACCCAGGGCGATCTGGTCATTGCGCCAGCGGAGCAGATAGCGCCAGAACGATTGGTGCCGATTGGTTTCGTGAGCGGCGCAACACCGCAGCCTGGCGCGGCGATTGCCGTACCGCAGATCAGTGACGCGCGCAGCTTTGTGGACGTGATGGAGACGCGCGGCCGGCGGCGCGCCAAGAACGACATAGCGACAGGATTTGAAGGTCTGGGCACCTCCGCCGACGATGAGAACGAGGAACACTGATGACAACCGCACCGACCGAGCCGCCAAACAAGAAGATTGCGGATAGCCCACCGTTAACCGATCGGTTCGGCATCGTCGTCCCATCGGCGCTTCCGCTGCTCGATGAGCGCGAGGTGCTGTTGATGCGCCTCTTGGGTCGACTGGACATGATGGCGCTGCCACAACTCATGCAGGCGGTCTACCCAACCTACAGCGGGCGCGGCGTACAGAATCGCCTGGATCACCTGCTCCATAATGATCTGCTCTGGCGTGTCCAGACGCGCACGGTGGCCGCGAATCACGCGGCCGAGTACACCAGGGTGCGCAAGCAAGGCGCCTACGCCTACGGCCTCTCCGACCAGGGCAAGGAGCTGCTGAATACGCTGGAGGTTGAGCGCGATCCGCTGACCCTGGAGCGCCTGCGCAGCCGCGACCCGCGTGGTCGGAAGCCTGACCTGCGCACCGTCTCGCACGATCTCCAGGTGTCCTGGTGGTGTCTCAATCTGATCCTAGCGGCTGCGCAGAATCGCTTCTGCCGCTCTATCTATGTCCAGACCGAGTTTTATCCTGAAAAGAGCCAGCGGATCGACGCGCTCATTATCGTGCGCCTGTGCCCTGATCAACCGCTGCCAGACACGCGCGCCGGCGCGATTCACTTCTTCGACGGCAGCGCACGCTCGGCGGGTGAGATCGATGTTCGCCTGGCTCTGGAGGTCGACAAAGGCACCGAGGAGCTGAAGGTGCTGCTGGAGAAAGCCGAGAAGTACCGCGAGCTCCACAGGGCTGGCATCTATACGGCGACGCTTGGCGGGCCGGTCTTACCGGTCTTCCTGGTGCAGACGCCACGCCGCGCCGCTCAGATTGCCAAAGAGTTCCAGGACATCTGGCCGAGCGGCTGGGGTGTGGCCGGCACGCCCGCCAGCGCGAACAGTCTGCGCGATGGCGTCCTGTGGGGCAAATACCTCAGCCTCACCAACAGCGAGCCATTCAACTTGCTCACCAACATGGTGGTGGATCCACAGGGACGCGTGCAGTTCTTCCCGGCGATCAGCCGTGAGGATTGGCGGAAGGGGGTCGTGATCCCCGAAGCCCAGCCGCTGACCGCCAGCCAGGAGAGCGGGCGCGCCGGGGGCAAACAGCGAGCCGCGCGGGCGCGGGCGCGAAAGGAGGCAGGGCGCCTGGACGAGTAGCGCTGGCCCAAAGGCAATCGCTTCCGAAACGCTTCTTTTTTTGTGCCTAGAGCCGTTCGCCTGCGCCTTCAAACGGTCTTCAATCGGTGTTCAAACGGCCTTCAAACGGCCTTCACGCAGCATCGGGGTTTTGGGCGTCAGGACGCGGCAGGCGCGGCAGGCAATAGAGGTTCTTACCGCTGTTTGGAGAGGCTGTGTTCTGTTGAGAGATTTGCGTGTTGTAGGAATAGTTTGCAAAGAGCGGCTGGCGGTGGTCGGAGTAAGAGGCAGCGATACGGAGGCGGCGACAGGGACGAAGAACGGATCCATCGCTGAGTCATTGTCTGCTGCGAAAAGCACAGCGAGGAGCGCAGGCCAGCGACGCATGCGAAGCGTGATCGAACAACGAGAGCACTCGCAAGCACACGCTTCACCAATTCAGCGGGAGCAACAGGTAATGGATGCGGGAAGGTGGGGTCTGCTGGGCGTGTGGCAGTGGACGCGGTGGAAGGAGCAGGGACGCGGCAGCCGTGGCGGGTCAGACCGGCTCGACGAGGGCGACGACAAAGGATGGGGTGCCGGCGGCAGGAGAGCGTCAAGCCAGAACGAGATAGCGGCAGCGGCGTGAGACGATGCCACTGACGTAAACGATACAGCACAGATTCGGAGACGCCGGCCAGCAAGAACCACGGTTGGCCACCATATGAACTCGTGTCCCTGGCGCGGTGATGAGCCGCGGAACCAATGAAGCACGCGCGACCGCGCGCACCGTGACAATCAACGCACAATGACAACACAGGAGCAACCATACCCATGACTACGGACAACATGACAGACACTGTGAACAAGGTGATCGTCATCGGCATGCTGGATACCATGCTGGTGCGCGACCGGGGCGACAAGCGCGACCGCCGCGGCGGCCGAGACCACATGATCGAGGTTACCCGCAAGGCCGGGCGAAGTAGGGGCATCGGCGGACGCTGGGAGAACCTGACGCTCCAGGTGCGCTCGCCCTACGGCGGCATGTTCGCCATGCCGGTCGCAATCGAGCCGAACACCCCCGGCGCAGAGCTGCTGCAGAGCGCCGCGGCCGACACAATGCTCGCGGTCGAGGGCAGCCTGCAACTCAGGCAGACCTTCGATGGGCGGTACGCGACGGACGCCAAAAATGCGCGTGGTCGCACGGATCGCGGCCGGCCAACGCGCGAGCTGCAGCTGCTGGTGAGCTGCGTGCGCGAGCCGTATGACAACGAGCGGCGCGCGTCCTCAGCGGTCTGGCTTGAGGGCGAGGTCGCCGAGCCGCCCCAGATTTCCCGCCATCCCGAGTTACCGTCCATTCAACTCGCCGGCACGATTCTGCGCGTCTCGTTTGGACGTCCAGTCGACTTCCCTGGCATCGCGGCGACGATTCAGGAGACGGTTGATGTCAATATCGCGATCCCGACCGGCCATCAGGATGCCGAGAAGCTGTACCGGCAGGGCAATGTCATGCGCGTCGTTGGCCAGCTCGATTGCCGGATGGAGGAGCAAGGTGGGGAAGCCGTACGGCAGAAGCTCGCACAGATCGACGCCGAGTGGGTCGAGCGCAAGGCAGAGCTTCTCGGTAAACCCGGCGAGCTGCGGCGGGCTGAGACGGCCTACCTGCGCGTGCGACAACGCTTCGAGGCCGCGCCGCGCCTGTATGTGCTGGCCGGCGGTGCTGATTTACTCGCCGGCGAAGTGGCGGACATTGAAACAACATTTCAGGCGCGGCGCGACTTCGTGCGAAGCCGTCGCCAGCAGCAAGACGCGCGTCGTGCTCGAACTCTGGCAGAGCGGGCCAGCCGCCTCGGTGTTACGCCAGCATCTCACATAGTCAATCGCAGCGTGGAGATACCTGTACCCGCTCTTATCCACGATGGTGGTACAGCTGACGAGAAGCTCGCGGATACGCCGTAATCCAGCATAGCCTTGAGAATGGATAGCAGGTGGGCTCCTGTTATCGGCGTCCACCTGCTTATAATCGCCGGCATTACTGAACATGGAGCAGTACAACGTGCTGCTTCAAGAAGCGTGAGCGCGTTCGAGGCTCCGCTAAGGGCATGCTCCGCCGTGACTGGCGAATAGTAATGTTCTGTTGAGTCCTACGAACTCGTACCCGCCACATTTTTCCATAGTCCTAGGAAAGCGTACCGCTGTAGTGTCGGCGGATGCAAGATCTCCCTCCACTGATGTTGCTATCAGTGGAAGGGAGGTTTATATGGTGCGCCGTGCACAGACCACGACCGTTGTCAATCGCGTGACCATTTTGGAACGTGCTACAGCGGGCGAGACCGATTCGATGATTGCCACAGCCCTTGGCTGCTCGATTTGGACTGTCCGAAAATGGCGTCGGCGCGGTCAGCACCTCGGCCGACCTGGCCTAACCCCAGCGCTCGGCCGACCCGCCAAAGCGCCCTTGAGTACCATCCCACCAGCGCTACGGGAGACCATCCTCACCCTTCGGCACGCCCATCCTGGCTGGGGGCCAGAAACCAGCCTAGCGGAATTGCGGACTGATCCTGGGTGGTGCGATCAGCCGCTTCCCAGCCGCTCGCGGATCGCCGCGCTGTTCAAACACGCCAAGTTGACCAGACGCTACTCGCGCCATAGCGACCTGCCAACGCCCAAACCGATCGACCAGGCCCACCCGCACGACGAATGGGAGCTTGATGCCCAAGGCTGGATGCTGGTGGAGGGCATTGGAAAAGTATGCCTGGTCAACATCCTTGATGTCGTCAGCCGCTTAAAGGTCGAGAGCTATCCGTGTCTCAACACCACCAGTCTGCCGCTCGAAACCTATCAGCTGACACTGCGGCGCGCGTTCCTCACAACGGGTCTCCCACGCCAAATCTCGTTTGATCACGGCACGGTCTTTTTCGACAATACGACGACCTCGCCCTTCCCTACCCGCCTGCATCTCTGGCTCTTGGCGCTGGGGGTGGCAGTTCGGTTCACGCGCATTCGTCGGCCGACTGACCATGCGAAGATTGAGCGGATGCATCAGACCATGACCTTGCAAGCGCTGCTCGGCCAGCATTGGGCAGATCCCCAACGGCTTTGGGCTGGATTGGATGCCCGGCGTGATCGGCTTAATCAGCACATTCCCAGTCGCATGTTGGGCGGCCAGGCACCGTTACAAGCGTATCCCGAGGCCGGCCATTCTGGCCGCCACTACCGTCCAGAATGGGAAGCAGACCTGCTCGATCTCAATCGCTTCTATCAGTATCTCGCGACTGGCCGCTGGTTTCGCCGAGTCAAAGCCGATAGCTGCTTGACGCTCGGCGGAACCGATTATTACATCGGCAAACCCTTACGTGGCCAGGCGCTGGAAGTCACCTTCGACCTGCAACATACTGTGTTTCTAGCGAATGTGATTGGCACGAACAAGACAATTGCCCTTCCACCACAAGGTATCAGTGTGTCAGATTTGATGGGCGAGTTGAGCCACTTTCTGGCCTTGCCAAGCTATCAACTGGTGCTCCCATTGAGCCACCAGGCCTGGCGCGATCTCACCTATACGCAGATGCTGACCGGCACGGATTCGTGAGACAATTGGCCAAGCCCCCCGGCACGAGTTCGTAGGACTCAACAGTGCGCTATGGATCACGAGGCTCGGCACATCCCGTCAAGCAGATACTCGATAGCAGCAATTACACTGCTCCTCAATCAAGCGCCTGTTTGAGGAGCAGTGGTAAGGGACACAACCACCGAGTCATCAGGTACCAAATGATAAGGCTGCGCTGGTGCTACCAACGCCGCAGCAGTTGCTCTGCATCGTCTGCGAGCTCACGCACGATCGCGGCCGCCGGCTGCACCTTCCTGACCCCGCTGACCGACTCTCCGGCCCAGTGCGGCATGGCCGCAATCGCGCCCGTGGTCGTCGCGGTGATCGCAAGACACCCGAAGCGCGGGATCGTGAACGGTTTGCCAGTGACGTAATCGATCCCCTCGCCGACGACCTCGCCCACAAAGGCGCTGGCGGCCTCGACCGACGCGCGCAGGCAGCGGTGTGGCGCGCCAGGCCACCCAACCGAAAACGCCTCGGTGTAGATCGTGTCCTGTGGCTCAGCGGCGATCAGCGCCTGCACGTAGGCTGGATGCGCCTCAGCTTCCTCTGCCGCGACGAAGCGTGTGCCGACGCGCACGCCATCGGCCCCGGCCGCCAGAACCGCCGCCATCGCGCGCCCGCTCCCGATGCCACCCGCTACCAGCACTGGCAGATCGACTGCCGCAAGCATCTGATCGAGCAGCGCGAGCACGTTTATCCGCCCGCGCACATGCCCGCCCGCCTCAATACCTTGCGCAATGAGGAAATCGCAACCGGCATCGGCAGCGGCGACCGCTTCTTCCCGCGATCCGACTTGCCAGCAGGCGAGCGCCCCGCGCGCATGAACAAGCTCAACCAGCGTCGAATCTGGATCGGAGTAGAAGAATTCGACCACGCGTGCCTTGGCTGCCGCCACCGCAATGCATTCGTGCGCGAGCGCGGGGTCAACAAAGCGCATGATGAAGTTCGCTCCGAAGACCCTACGCGTCTGCGCCCGTGTCGCATCGAGTAACGCTGCGACTTCAGTCGGTGTCGCCCCATACACCGACACCATACCGAGCCCGCCCGCCTCGGCCACGGCGGCGGCCAGGCGCGGCGAGGAGAGATTCGACATGCCTGCCTGTTGAATCGGCACCGAGCAGCCGACCAGCTCTGTGAACCGCGTGGTGAGCATTCTTGGCCTCCTTTCTGTGCTGCTGTGTGCTCGTAGGAAAGCACCAGATCAGCCGAGCCATGTATCGGAAAGCGTCTGCCGCAATCGCTCATGGTTTCGGCACCCCGCCGAGGCCAGTCAGTGGATGCAAGCGATACGCGGTTTGTTGCCCGGCATGCTCTGCTTTGGCATCGATCACGTCGCTCGTATCGCTCCAGTCGTCAGTTACCGTACCACCTTAAACGCAATCTCCGCTGGACTCAGCGCGCGCATCACCGCATGTCCGAGCGCGAAGGTCATCTCCGTACCCCGCGCTGCGGTGATGTCGCCGAGGTCGAGGATGTCTTGCCAGCCAAACGCACGCAGCAATCCCGCTACTTCCGCTTTTGCGGGACTATCATTGCCACAGACAAACACCGTGTGGTCGCCCTTGCCGACCAGCGTGGGGTTGACCATCAGCGCTGCCGTCATCGTATTGAGGGTCTTGACCAGCCGCACATCCGGAAATGCGCGCTGCAGGATCTCGCCGAGTGAGTCGGTGTCCTTCACGAACAAGGTTAGCGGAAAGCCACGGCTTGCATCGATCGGGTTGGAAATGTCGATCAGCGTTTTGCCGTTCAGGTGCTCATCTCCCACTGCCTGAAGCACTGCCAGGCTCGCGGCGCCGCTGAGCGCATTGATCACAAGTTCGCCGTGGGCGGCTGCGTCACGAAAGGTGCCAAGGCTGGCTCGCGCCCCGCTCGCCGCAAGCCAGGCGCGCAGCGTCCGCGCATCGGGGCCACGGCCCTTTGGCTCATCAAGATTGGCGGGGTCGCGGGTGCCAAGCATTACCGAATGCCCAAGCTCGACGAGTTTCAGACCGAGTGTCTGCCCGACGATGCCAGTGCCGAGAATGCCGATTTGCATGGGTGCATCCTTTCCGTCTGAGCGCGCAGCGGTTCGATGCACCGAGGATAGCAGGGGAGTGGCTACAGGATGGCTACAGCGGATCGAGCGCGCTGGCTTCGACCAGCGCCTGCTCCAGCGTGAGCGCCTGGCCGACCGACCAGGCCGAGCTGAATGCTTCCGGGTCGCAGGCGCTGCGTGCCAGCGCACCGTAGTGGGCCTGCTCGATCTGATCGGGGAGCCACGCGGTCACGTGCAGTTGCTCACGTGCCGCCGCAGCCGCGCCCCATAGCTTTGCCGCCAGCAGCGGCGCCTGAGCGACTGCCGCGACGGCCGCCAGCCCATCGATCGCCTCCGCCACACCGCGCGGCTGCTGTGGCTGGAACAGATCGAGGCTGCGCCGGAAGCGCTCGATCGCGGCGCGTGTGTCGCCGGCGCGCAGCGCGACGTAGCCGAGATTGTGCAGCAGGCGCGGAATCTCACTGCGCCGGTCGGTGTTCTGGAGCAGGCGCAGGCTGACGTTGTAGTGCTCGGCCGCCGCCGTGTAGTCGCCGCGTACGCGCGCCAGCTCGCCCAGGTTATTGTGCGCCAAGCCCTGTAGATGGCGGTCCTTGAGTGCCAAGGCGCGCTCGGTTGCCTCGTCGAAGCACGCCCTGGCGGCGCCCGCATCGCCGAGGCGCAGGAGCGTGGTGCCGAGATGCAGCAGGTGGATCGCCAGCTGGCCCAGATTGCCGGCGTCACGAAACGCAGCGCACGCCTGCTCCAGGGAGCGCTGCGCCAGCGTGTCATCACCGCGGTGCATCGCAAACAAGCCCTGGCGGGCGGCGGCCAGCGCGCGGGCAGTCGGGTCATCGATCGCGATCAGCCGCGGCAGGGTGGCGGCGGATAGCGTGGCCGCAGCCGCGACCTCGCCCTGGATCGCAAGCGCCGGAATCAAGAGGTCATATGTCAGAACCGCGTCACGAGTCAGCCCGAGCTGGTCGAACTGCGCCGCCGCTGCTGCCAACAGCGTCGCCGCCCGAGCGTACTCACCCTGGTGGAACAGCACCCGGCCGAGGCTGACGAGCGCTCCAGCGAGCGGGGTGCTCGCCGGTGGAGCATCCAGCGCCACCTCACGCCACCCGGCGTTGGCCAGCACACTCTCCAGCCAGCCGCGCCCCTCGCTCAGCGAGCCGCGCGCAATCCAGAACGCGCCCAGCGCCGCTCCCAGGCGCAGCGCCGCCTCCCCGTCGTACGACTGCGCCCAGGTCAGTGCGCTGCGTAGGTTGTCCTGCTCGAGATCAAGCTGATCCAGCCAGACGCCCTGAGCGTGACGCTGCAGCTCCGGCGCCGCGCGCTCGGCGAGCCTCAGGAGGCAGCGCGCGTGGGATTGCCGCACCGCCGGCTCCTTGCCATGCTCGATCAGTCGCTCCAGCGCGTACTCGCGGATGGTCTCCAACAGGGAGAAACGCGGCTCGCCCTTCAATTCCAGTCCGGTTGTGCGCTGCACCAGGCTCTGGTCAATCAGATGCTCCAGCAAAGCGACGGCGTCGTGCTCTGACGCGAGCTGCTCGGCTAGCTCCAGGCTGAAGCCGCCCGCGAAGACGCCCAGGCGGCGCAGAAGCTGCTGCTCGCGCCAGTCGAGCAGCGCGTAGCTCCAGTCGAGCGTGGCGCGCAGGGTCTGCTGGCGCTCCGGGCGGTCGCGCGGGCCACCGACCAGCAGATCGAAGCGACGTCCCAGCCGCGCCAGCAGCGCACGCGGGCTCAGCACGCGCATACGCGCGGCCGCCAGCTCGATCGCCAGCGGCAGACCGTCGAGCCGAGCACAGATCGCCGCGATGTCGGCACGGGTGCCTGGGCCGAGCGGGAGATCCGGGGCGACCGCCTGGGCACGAGTGAGAAACAACTCGACCGCCGGCGCCGGGGTGGCGGCAGAATCGTCCAGTACGGACAGCGGTGACACCGGGTAGACATGCTCGTCGGCCAGGCGCAGCAGCGCGCGGCTGGTGGCAAGCACCCGCACCCCCGGCGCTGCCGCGAGGGTCGCGCTGATCAGCGGCGCGGCGGCAACCAGGTGCTCCAGGTTGTCAAGCACCAGCAGCACCTCGCGCTCGCGCAGCACATCGAGCAGGTGCGCCAGTGCGTCGCGGTCGCCGGTATCGCGCAGCCCGCAGGCCGCCGCGATCGCCGTGGCGATCAGGCCAGTCTCCTTGACCGGGGCGAGCGGGACGAAGACGGTTCCATCGGCGTAGTCGGGCGCCAGGCGCTCGGCGGCGGCACGCGCCAGGCGAGTTTTGCCAGTGCCACCTGGCCCGCTCAGCGTCAGCAGGCGGATATCCGGGCGGCGCAGCAGCGCGACGACCGTCGCCAGATCGTGCGCGCGGCCGATCAGTGCATCGGGCGGGGTGTTCGCCTGGCTCCGCGGGACAGCCGGGCGGCTCGCAAGCGACGCGGGGCCGGAGCGCGCGACCAGATAGGCGTCGCGGGTTTCAGGCAGCGGCGGCACCCCGAGCTCGCGCTCGAGGGCGGCCACGCAGCGCTCGTACTGCCGCTCGACCGCCGCGCGGTCACCGAGGGTGCCATAGAGCGCGATCAAGCGCCGGTGTAACGCCTCATCCAGCTCATCAAGCGCCAGCCCGCGCAGCGCGGCCCAGATCGCGTCGTCGTAGCGCTCCTCGGCGGCGGCGCGCTCTGCCAGCATCGCAAACAGCTCGCGGCTGATCCGCTCCCAGCGCGCGCGCTCGGCATCGGCCCAGGCCTCGAACTCCGGGTAGTCCGGCAAGTGAAACCCACCCAGGAATGTGCCGCCGGCCGGCTCGGCCGCCTCGCGCAGCGCAGCGAGCGGTGTCTGGGCGCTCGCGGCGATACGGGCCAGCGCAGCAGTATCGGATGACACTCGGGCAGGGTTGAGCGCGATACGGTCACCATCGGTTTGGAGCAGATCCGGGTCGGGCAGCGCCTGGCGGAGGTGCGTCAGCAGGTGGGTCAGGTGGCGCCGCGCAGTGGCGTCTGGTACATCCGGCCAGAATAGGGCGCAGATCTGTTCACGCGCCACCGGGCGCAGCTCGGCAGCCAAGCGGTAGAGAAGCGCGTGTGTCTGGCGGCGCGGGATGGTAATGGTCGCGCTGGCCCAGCGAATCTCAGGTGAACCGAGCAAGGTGATCCGCAAGGACAGACTGGCGTCATCAATTGGCATGGATGATCTGACAGCGATACAATCACATCAGGAGAAAGACAATGATGTAGAGCAAGGAAGCGTTGCTCTTCGGCGCATTGTAGCAAGCGCGCGGCATCTTTGCAATCTCTGTGGACATCCTGTAGCCACCTAGCTGCTATGCTTGTGCCATCGATGCACCCAGGACAGCAGGAGATGCCACAATGATGACAACAGAGCGAAGAGAGACGTGCGCATCTGATGCGCATCAGCGAGCGCGCGGGCCGTTGACGTGGATCCGCCAGGTGCTCGCGGGGCTCGCCTACCCGATTGGTGGAACAGTGAGCTCATCGGCCAACACGAGCAGTGCTGATCGACTCGGCGCGCCGCCAGCCGATTGGGCTGGCTTCACCACGATGCGCATCACCGACGGTCCGGCCTGTACCCATGCGTTCGAGGCCATGCATCGTCGGTGGGCCGCCCAACAGGCACGCCAGTGGCAGGGAGTTTCCAATGGTTCTCGTCCGTATGGCGTTCCAGGCTCGCCAGGGCCACATCCGTGAGCTGGTCGAGATGATGAAACAAACAACCCAGGCCCAGCCGAACCTCCGCGCATGCTGGCCGATCTGAGTGGCCCGTTCAACACACTCTGGGAACATGTCTGGGAAACCACCAGATTTTGAGGCTGATTTTGTGCCTCTGCTATACTCCGAACAGATGATTGGCTCACTCTAAGGCACTAGCGTGGAGACACTCGATTGCCCACACAGGAACCGCAACCGGCCGGCCTGGCGGGACGCAGCGCCGTTCTGCGTGTTGACGAAGTCGTGGCCATTGTTCGCGAATGGGTCGATCTGCATGCGCGCCATCTGCCGGATTTTGCCGGCGCGTATCTGTGGGGCGGAATCACGGCCTTGCCGCCCGATGCGCCGTTTCAGCTGTATCGTGATGTCGACGTCGTGGTGGTGCTGAACAAGGGTGCGCAAGACGACAATCTGGAGCTGCTCTACCGCGGTGTCATGCTTGAGGTCATGTGGAAGAATCTCGACGCCCACCAGGACGCTGAAGTCGTGCTGGCAGACCCCAGTGCTGGCCCAAATCTGGCGACCACACAGATCCTGGCCGATCCCACTGGGCGTCTCTTCCCACTTCATGAGGCTGTCGCAGCGGACTATCGCCGGCGCCGCTGGATATGGGCACGCTGCGAGGCCGAAAAGGTATCGGCAGAACAGCAACTCGCCGCGATGCGCCAGGTGTCGCATCCCATCAACAGCCAAGCGGCGTTCTGGTCAGTGTGGCTCTTGCTGAGTGCGCTCAGTGGGCTGCTTGCTGTGGCTCAGCTCAAGCGCCCAACCACCCGGCGCACGCTGACGCTGCTGCGCGAACTCCTCGAAGCGCACGGTCGTCTCGACCTGCACGAGGCGGCGCTCAACGTCATGGGCTCGGCACATATGAGCCGCGCCGAGGTTCAGGCGATGATCGACCAGAGCGTGATCGCCTTCGACCGAGCCGTTGAGGTTTACCGAACGCCGATAGAGTTTGGTTTCATGATGCGCCCGTATATGCGGCCCTACGTGGCCGAAGCGACGCAGGAGATGATCGACGAAGGTAATCATCGCGAAGCGATGTTCTGGATCTCCTGCTTCGACACACCCTATCTTGTGTTGCAGAATGATGCTCCTGATACAGAGAAACCGGTGTTCGCAGCGCAGTTACAAGCAATGCGTGTTGCTCTGGGGTATACATCTGTCGAGGCGTGGGAGAAGCGCGTTGCTGCTGCCGAGCGTTTGACGCAGGAGATCTACCACATCGCCGATGCGCTCGCCGCCCTTCATCCCGAATAGGAGCAAACCAACCAGTGAGTTTTGAGAACAAACAAGCGGCGAGAGAAAAGAAAGAATGACCTGGCACGTGTAACTGCGCGGCGATGACACGTTCTGCTCCTCGGCGGACGCATGGCCGCACGAAAAATGTCACCAGCATGTAAAGCGTTTACCAACGAAAGAGCTCGTAGGAGTGCCTACCAGTTGTACCTAATGAGCGATACCGCACATTACAAATCGTGACGCTCTCAGAAGGGAGCTTATTCTGCCGGACACAACGGTGGCTGTGCGGAGCGCGTGGCGGAGGCCAGTTCGACGAGGCGGCGTTCGAGGAAGCGTCGCTCGGCACCGTCATCAGTGAGGGCATGCGCCCGGAGATACGCTTCACGCGCGTCGTCCATCCGCCCCAAGCGGCGTAGGAGCTCAGCTTGCGTCGCGTGCAGATACCGGAAGCTGGCGAGGCTGGCACTGAGTTGGTCAATAATCTGCAGTCCGGCCTCCGGGCCGGCGATCTCGGCAATCGCGATGGCGCGGTTCAGCTCGACGACGGGCGAGCCGGTCAGGTGCGCGAGGCGGCCATAGAACGCTGCAAGCTGCGCCCAATCACACGGCACGTCGGCGTGCAAGGAGGCAATCGCAGCCTGCACGACATAGGAGCCATTGCCGCCCAGCGCGAGCGCGCGGTCGAGCGCGGTGCGCCCCGCAGCGATTTGCCCGGCATTCCAGTGCGACCGATCCTGATCGCCCAGGAGCACGATCTCACCATGCTTGAAGCGCGCCCCGCGACGCGAGTCGTGGATGAGCATCATGCCCAGGAGCCCGTAGACTTCCGGCTCGTCCGGCAGGAGTTCGGCCAGCGCACGTCCTAACCAGATCGCGTCCGCAGCAAGCTCGTCGCGGCCGCCGTAGCCTTCGTTAAAGATCAGGCAGACGACCGCAAGTACGGCCGCGAGGCGCTCCGCGAGCAGGTGCAGCGGCGGCACTCGGAATGGGATGCAGGCGGCCTTGATTTTTTGCTTGGCCCGCACCAGCCGCTTGGCCATCGTCTGCTCGGACACGAGGAAGGCGCGAGCGATCTCCTCGGTTGTCAGTCCACCGAGCGTGCGGAGTGTGAGTGCCACCTGCGCCTCAACCGCCAGCGCCGGGTGGCAGCACGTGAAGATCAGGGCCAGGCGCTCGTCGAGGAACACGGCTGTATCAGTCCCGGCGGCAGTATCGTCGGCCGCGGCGAGGAGCTCGGCTTTCGCGGCGAATGCCTGCTCGCGGCGGAGGGCGTCCGTGGCGCGATTCCGCGCTGTCGTCGTCAACCAGGCGCGCGGATTGCTCGGCACGCCGTCGCGCGGCCAGCGCTCCGCGGCGATCGCGAACGCCGCCTGCGCGGCTTCCTCGGCGAGGTGAAAGTCGCCGAGGAAGCCGATCAGGGTGGCCAAGACGCGGCCCCATTCCTCGCGGAAGATGTGATCGAGTGTTGCTACCAATATACCTCGGAGGGTCGAACTCGACAGCGCCACCATAGCGTGCCGCAGGGACGCGCGCGGCCACCTCGATGGCCGCGTCGAGGTCGTCGGCTTCGAGGATGAACCACCCGCCGACGGCCTCCTTCATACCGACGAACGGCCCGTCGGTGGTCAGGGTCTTGCCGCCTTCGACGCGGACTGTGGTCGCGTTCTGGGGACGGCCCATGGGCAACCCAGGGGTAACGCCCGACGTCTGATTGATGGCCTGGTAGTCGGCGTACACCTGCTTCTGCTGCTCCTCAGGGAGCGCGGCCTGCTGTTCGAGCGCGGTGTTCTGATAGATGAGCATAACATACTTCATTGCTTCCTCCTGATCGTGACGGATATCGTCGCAAGCAAGACGAACGGCAAGCTCGGAAATGGACAGCTCGACGCCGGCAAGATCGGCACCAGGTTCAAAGCAGTCCCGGTGGAGGGGTGGTCACACCCGATCGCTCCGTCTGCCACAACCAGCTCCCTTGGTCTCCGGCAAGCAGCGCGATACGGGTGGCCAGTGGTTGCGGCATCCGGTTATCAGCACCAGGAGCCGCTTACAACGAACCATTGCCGAGCAGGTGCAACCGAGCGCTAGGCCTTCGCTGAAGGCTCTGGCTCCGGCGGCTCGCTTCTGTGCTCGTCCTCGCTCAGGGCATACGCGATCGCCTGCTCAAGCGACATCGCTCGCCCTGCTGCCCGCGCGCCTGCAAGCGCCACTTCGCCCAGCTGTGCCTGCAGCCGAGCGTGGAGCTCCTGTGCGGTCGAGCTCCACAAGACACTCTCCTGCATCGTCATGCTGCTGGTGAGCGCCTCGGCCGCGCCATACACGCGCGCCGACCATTCCAGCGCGGCGAGCGGCTGTCCCTGCACCGCCAGACTAGCCAGCTCCATCAGTGCAACCGGCACCATCAGCCGACTCCCTAATTCACGGTACAGCGCCAGGCTCTCCTCAAACAGCGTGCGTGCACGCTGGAGGCCTCCCTGCTTCCGCGTCAGGATCCCAAGGAAGACCAGCGCGTAGCCGATCCCAAAGCTGTCTCCGACTGACCGGAAGTGAACCAGACTTTCTTTCAGATACGTGATGCCGCGGTCGATCTCGGCAGGTTGCTGCATCGCGTCTGGCTGGAAGATCTGACGGAAAATCGCAGGCCCTGCCAGGTACAAGAGCGCGGATGCAATACCCCAACGATCCCCAAGCTCCCGGAACAACGCCAGGCTTTCCTCCATCAGCGCCACTGCTCGTGCATAGTCTCCTTGATAGGTGGCCGGTATGTTGAGGTTCAGGAGCACGTTGGCAATCCACCAGGTGTCCTCAAGGGATTGAAAGAGCGCCAGGCTTTCCGTCAGCAGCCGGCTGGCCGTTGCAACATCACCCTGGTAGGCGGCCATGTTACCCGCGGCTGAGAGCGCCTGCGCGCGCAGTCGGCGTGCCGCTTCGTCAGTCGCATCCGTAGGGAAGCGTGCCAGCGACGCCTCGAGGCAACGCCGACCCTCCTGCATATAGCCGCAGCGGATCCAGTACTCCGACACCGCAATCCCCAAACGCAGGCCATGTTCGGCTGCAGCTCGCTCCGAAGCACTTGTTGCCGGGCTCCAGGCCAGTGCTGCCCGCAGGTTGTGATGGTCCTGCTCCAGGCGGGCGAGCCAGATCGCCTGCTGGGCACGCCGCAGCTCGGGCGCGGCGCGCTCCGCGAATGCTAGATAGTAGGCCGCATGCTGGTCGCGCACCGCCTCGTTCTCGCCACTGGCCGCCAGCTGTTCCAGCGCATACTCGCGCACCGTTTCCAGCATCGTGAACCACGGCTCGCCTGCCACACCGTCACGCTGACCCACCAGGCTGTGATCCACCAGTGCCGCCAGACCATCCAGCACCGCAAACGGCAGGTCGCCGTTCGCCGTACACACCGCCTCGGCCGCCTCAAGCGTCCAGCCGCCCACAAAGACGCCAAGCCGCCGGAACAACCGCTGCTCGCCTGCGGAGAGCAGGTCATAGCTCCAGGCCAGGGTATTGCGCAGCGTCTGCTGGCGCTGCGGGAGCGTCCGCGGGCCAGCCGTGAGCAGTGTCAAACAGCTGCTCAAGCGCGCGAGCACGGTCGCCAGCGGCAGGTGGCGCAGACGCGCCGCGGCCATCTCGATTGCGAGCGGCAGTCCCTCCAGGCGTTGGCACAGCTCGGCTACCAGTGTGGCATTCGCCGCTGCCAGCGCAAAGCTACCAGTGGCGGCCTGGGCGCGCGCCTGGAACAGCTGAACCGCTTCGTTCTCGATCAGCTGATCGAGGGGCGGCAGGTGCTCAGGATCCGGCAGCGTGAGCGGCGGCACCGGAAGATCGTATTCGCCATACACCCCCAGCACCACCCGGCTGGTCACGAGGATCTTGAGCTGTGGCGCCGCAGCCAGCAGCTCGGCGACCAGCGCGCCTGCTGCCAGCACCTGTTCGAAGTTGTCAAGCAGCAACAAGACCTGTTTGTCTTGCAAGTAGGCCCGCAAGCGCTCGATCAGCGTCTGGCCAGCTGACTCTTGGAGCTGCAGCGTCGTCGCAATTGTGGAAGCGACGAGCATGGCGTCGTGGATGGGCGCTAGGTCGACAAACCAGACGCCATCTGGAAAGGCGTCGAGAAGCCTCACAGCGACCTGGAGCGCGAGGCGGGTCTTGCCAATCCCACCAAGGCCGGTGAGCGTGAGCAGGCGTACGTCAGGCTGTTGCAACAGTTGCCCCGCCGTCGCAACCTCGTGCGCCCGGCCAATAAACGCCGTCAGTGGCACGGGTAGGTTGTGGTGATGGGCCACGCGGGTCAGCGGAGTGGCAGGATGCAGCGCTGCAGTTTGGGTTGGCAAGTCCGGAAGCTCGCCTTGATCGCGGGCAAAGCGAATGAACGCCGGATATTGCTCGGGGCGAAGCTCCAGCGCCTCCGCCAGTTTCGCGGCCAGCTGCTTCGAGGGGCGCAGCTTGTCCGCTTCAACTTTCTGGATTGTCTCGGCAGCATAGCCGATCGACGCAGCCAGGGCAGCCTGGGTGAGGCCCAACCCACTCCGTCGTCGCTTGAGCCACTGCCCAAAGGTTTCAACCGCCATCCTTCGCTTCCCTTGTGCGTACACACTGGCTGTATGGGCGGGGATACCAGGTGCTCTCACGCTATTGCCATCTGCTATCGCGCCTGCGTTCATGTCCAGCCTACACCGGGTGTCAAGATCGGAAATGCGCTTAACTCGGAAAGTATACGGGTTTTTCTACGGTTTTTCCGGAGGACTTGTGGCCGCGGTTGTGATGTAATGGCCGCAGATGCGAGGAGGCCGAACAATGCGAATACTTTTCACGACCGTTGCCGCGTTTGGAAACGTCAATCCGCTCATTCCACTGGCACGCGCCTTCCAGTCCCAGGGCCATGACGTTGCGTTCGCGACGGCGGCGCGATTTGGGCATGTCATCGAGGCTGCGGGGTTCGAGGCGATACCGGCTGGCCTGGATATCCTGTACAACGAATACGTGCAGCAACTCCCACCCGGACCAATCGGGCCCGCCCGCTTCGCGGAAATCTTCGTCGATGGATTAGCGGGGCCAATGCTCACCGATCTGCTCCAGATCATCCCAGCCTGGCACCCCGATCTGATCGTGCATGACGTCGTCGAGTTTGGCGGATTGACCGCAGGCGAGATCCTCAAGATTCCGCACGTGGCCCATAACCTCATTCTGTTCGGGTACAGCCCGGATCTGCTGGACTTCCTCGTCCGCCATGAGTACGCAGCGTTCCGCGAGACGCACGGACTTCCGCCCGACCCAGGCTATGACGAGTATTTCCGCTATCTGTATCTGCAGCACGTGCCCGAGAGCATCGCGCCGCTGCCTGCGAGTATCGCAGGCAGGAGCCAACTGATTCGTCCCGCATTCCCGGATGCCGAGCCTGGTGCGCTCCCCGCCTGGCTGCAGCGCCTGCCCGAGCTTCCAACCGTCTACGTCACATTGGGGACGGTCTACAACCATACGCCGGGGATGCTGGAGGGCATACTCGCGGCGCTCGGCGACGCCCAGTACAACGTCATCGTCACGGTGGGCGCTGACCGTGACCCGGCCGAACTTGGGTCCCAGCCTGCCTGCGTCCACGTCGAGCGGTATCTGCCGCAAGCAGCCATTTTGCCGCATTGCGATGTGATGGTGTGCCATGGCGGCTCGGGAACGCTGGTAGGAGCATTGGCAGCGGGGCTGCCGATGCTGATCATTCCATTGGACGGCGATCACTTTATGAGCGCGGATCGCCTATCAGGACTTGGGGTCGCGCGGGTCGCGCAGGCGCCAGAAATCACGAGCGAGTCGATCAGTGCTGGAGTGCAAATGCTGCTCAGGGACCCTGTCTATCGGCAGCGAGCGAGCGTAATCCGAGCAGACATCGCCGCGATGCCGTCGCCGGCGGAGGTTGCACATATGCTGGCAGAGCGCGTCAGCGAATGGTCTGCCGCTTTGGCGCTCTGAACATTCAGGTGAGATCAGCCAAAGCGCTACTAACTCATTGTTGGCGACGCCGAGATGGTGTAATGTCGCGAGACAGTGTGAACCAAAGCGGGGGCTATCAGGATGAACGGTATCCGACCGAACGCTCTGCTTCGAGGCGTGCCGGCGCGCTGTATCCGTGTTGGCCACATACTTGCGGTGATTGCCGCGGTTGGCATGGTGCTGATGCTGACGGCTGGCCTAACCGTTGTGTTTGCTGTGTGCATTGGCAGCGCGCCGGAATTTGATCAACTGATCGTACTCGATGCCCGACACCAGTTGGTGATTCACAACGGCCCGATCCCAACCTGTACCACCATCCCAATCCCGCCCCAACACGATTGTTTCTGGCCGGGCACCGTGCGCCGCGCGTTCTCCGTGGATGAACTCACACCAGCTGGCGCGCGCTCGCTGGTGTGGTTTCGCCTGCCGCAGCGCTGAACCGGCGGTTGAGAGGCGGACGATCTGGAACCCACAACTCGGGAGATGGATATGCCTGACGAGGTATCAACCACCCCGATGAAGCGCTGGCATTCCTGAAGGAATATGCGAAAGGAGACTCTTCGATGGCTACGGAAATGACCAGGACGGCTGATCCGCTGGCGGTGGTGCAGGCGTTCGACGCCGCGTGCAACGCCAACGACGTCGAGCGCGCGCTGGAGCTATTCGCCGACGACGCGGTTGTCACGCAGCTGCCGCCGCCGCCACCGCCTGAGATCGGCGTGTATCGCGGGAAGCAGCAGATCCGCGCCTGGCTGGAGGGGTTGCTCCAGCACTTCCACGTGGCTTCGCGGAACCACCGGGTGTCCGGCGAGCGAGTCGTTTGGGATGCGACAGTCTCGGCCGATATCCTGCGCCACATGGGGTTTGCCAGTGGCGAAGGGACTGTCGAAGCCGTCGTACACGAAGGCACGATCGCGTCGTTCGCCCTGACGACCAGCTTTGAATAAAGCATAGTTGAATGCCCTGGTAGAAAGATGAAGCAATGAACGACATACAACGGCTTCGCCTCGCCGGCTGGTGTGGAATCATCGGCGGACTACTCTGGTTTATTCAATCGATGATTATTGATATCCTCTTTCCCCAACTTGCCAGGGTTCGCGGCACCGCCGATTTCACCATTACCTTCGGCAGCAGCATCGTGATCCTGGCCCTGCTGCTGATCGGTTTTTTCGGCATTTGGTGGGGCGGTGGTCTGCGCGGCTGGTTTGATGCCATCGCCTTTGGGGGTACGGTACTGGGCTATGTGCTGATGATCGTCGGCTGTGTCCTGACGCTGGCTGGTGCTGGCCCGCTCACCGATCCCGCAGGCGGCGTATCGCTGATCTATATTCTTGGTCGGCTGCTCACAGCGCTGTTTACCCTCTTGACCGCCCTCGCAGTACTTGCTGCGCGGCGCTGGCAAGGCTGGGCGAGATTCGTGCCACTGTTTCTGTTTCTCTGCTTGGCCGGAGAACTCCTGCCTGCATTCCTGGGAGGTAGCGGACCAAATGGAATCGTCACCGCAGCTTGGGGTGTGTTTAGCGCGCTGCTCGGCTGGGCGATTCTGGCGCAAGCGCGATCAGTTCATCATAGCGACGTAGTTGCCGTGGCTCATTCTTAAGGCGCAGAAATCAAAAACCGTCCCAAGAATAGCAACCTTTCGCATCTTCGCGTGAGCCATATCGTGATGTTTTATTTTTGTGAGGCCCTTAGATCAGGACATCCGGAACGAGCGGCGCTATCTTCATACATGTGGCTATCAAACAATCGACAATCAGGAGGACAGGAATGCAGACTGCGCATCGAATTCGCACTGCTGGGCTGCTGGGTATTGCAGGCGCAGTGATCTGGTTCATCGCCGTTGTGGTGCAGCAGAGTCTCGGTCTCCAGACGCCCGGCAAAGCGGGGTATGCCGCGCTCCAGGCGCTGTACGCCCTCGCGTTTCTTGGAATACTGGGCAGTATTCTCGGGCTGCGGTGGTCCGGCGCGGCGGGCAGCAGCCGGTTTGCGTCGATCGCGACCGGCATCTACATCGCCGGGATGGCTGGATTTGTGCTTGGAGACCTCGTCAATGCGGTCACCGCGAGCGAGGATATTCCCATCGCACCATTTGCATCGCTCGTCACCACCATCGGGGCGCTGCTTTCAGGTATCGCCGTGCTACGTGCGCGACAATGGGGCAGCTGGCAGCGCTTCACTCCGCTGCTTGTTTTCCTGTACTCGTTCTTCGGCTTTATGCTGCCCGCGATCGTCACTGGCCAGGAGCCGACCGTGTTCGCCCTACTTGTGTTCGGCCTGCCCTGGCTGGTCCAGGGGCTTGCAGTCTATACATGTGCGCAGGCAGCGCGAGCGCTGGCACCCGCTTGATTGGCCCAACACGTCCGCCGCACCCAGATTGAGCCGGCGCCCGTCCGCAGCGCTGCGGACGGGCGCCGGATACCCGACCTGGCCGACGATGCGTACCGACCACGAGCACACGGTGGGCGCTGCGCGTCCTGTGCTGAGAGAAGCAGCCTGGGAGGCGGTCAGGTCCAAAGGCGTGGCGATGACGCTGGAGCAGGCGAGCACCGAGGCGCTCGTAAAGCCTGACACTTTGTAGCGCACATTATCCTATCGTAACAGGGGCAGCCACTCGATTTTCGAGTGGCTGCCCCTGTCACGATGCCATCAAGTTGTTGCTGCCGACGCGTTTCGCGAACATAGCACTGACGTGGTATCTCGCCCGTGTCACTCTCGCGCCTCAGCGTCCGACGCGCTTCAGGTAGAGTACCGCTGGGCCAGCTTCCGAAAATGGCGCGGTGAAACGGCTGTCCCCAGCACTCTGGATGTGCACCTGACTGGCAGTCTGCGTGTCGCGGCGATTGACGCTGAACCACTCAACCTGGTATCTACCCGGCTCCAACCGCACCGTCCACGGTTCAAGAGTGTCCTCCGGCTGCAGCATGAGATACGCTTCACCAGGGTTCGCCAGCGCGTAACCAGTCGAGGTTAGCTCCCCGTGCGGCTCCATGCGGATCAGATTTATCCTTTGGGCATACCGCAGCGTGTCGCCCATGGCGTAGCGCGCCGCCTCGAATGTGGCGTATGCTGAGCTGCTCGCCGCGCCCGATGGCGGGTCGGACGGATGGATGCCGTCGATGATCCCAAAGTCCATCAGGATCGGGTGGTGGCCGCGCAGGAACGACTTCCAGGCCCACAGCGCATCGCCCTCGCCTGGCGCGTAGTGATCGGTGTCGCTGATGACAATCTTCCGGCCTGCGATGTCGGGCGGGTTATCGTACCAACGCGACGGTGGGCTGCCAGGGGCCATCGGATGACCTCCCGCGGCAAAGATGTCATCGTCGTAGCCAGGCGACATCCACTCCGCCCGGCTTGCGAACAGCGGATCGTTCACCCTAGTCTGAACAGCGACCGGGAACTGCATGGTCATGCCGATCGGATGCGGCGTGTAGCCCATCTGCTGTTCGTAGCGCTTGACCACCTCGATCACCCAGTATTGCCACTCGGTCGAGTTACCCCACTCCGGCACCTCTGAGAAGCCCAGCGCCTGACCAAACTCCCTGTCGACGGTTCCGCCACCGGACGATTCGTTCGACACCTCCCAGAGCAGATTGGGCAGGTCGTGCAGCGTATCGACAACCTTACGAATGTACGTTTCCTGGATGGCCTGCACACGCGGGTTGAGCGGGAGCACCTGGTGATCGACAATCGAGGTGATGCCGACCCCGTTGATGTTGTTGGCCGCATGGAACGGATGGCCCGCGACGTTATCAGGCGGCGGGCTGAGGTGGAGGCCCCATCCCTCGAACAGCATCACCGCAACGTAGATGCCCGCGTCTCCCGCGGCCATCACGCGGCTGCGGAGCCGGTCAAAGTAGGCCTGGTCGAGTGCGTCGAGGTCGAACGTGGGCTGGCCATCCCTGGCGCTACCCGGCCCGGTTCGCCGCCACGGCTGCGGCGTCATGCACAGGTGATAGCTCCCCCCGGCAGCCTGCGATGTAACCTGCTCCCAGCGCCAGAGCCGGATGAAGTTGTGGCCGTGCGCCTTGAGAAACGCAAGATAGGCATCGAAGTCAAACGGCTCCGATGTCTCGGCGCAGGCCGGGCCGGGGCCCATCCCGTCGTGGAAGTTGTTCCAGATGTGTGAGCCAGTCAGGTAGACCGCCCGTTCCTCGGGATCAGATGCGACCGTGAAGTAGCGCGGGTTGGACTGCGAAACGATCAGCGGCCCAGCCGCTTGTTCCGGGCGCTGCTGCGCGTGCGCCGACTGGTGTGCCGCCTGGGCTTGTGCGGTATCAGACACCGTTATTCCTCCTTTTCCAGGCTGGATCGTGGCTGAAGATCAGCGATTGACTTGAACCATTGTCACTATCTTAGCCAGTTCAGGAACAGTCGGCTTGTAAAAATTCACCCATTTGGGAGGTTCAGCGGTAGAACGCGGGGTACTCCGGGTTTTCTGCCGCCACTCGGCGGCGCAACCGCACATACGCGCTCGGGTTGAGGCCAGTAAACGCCACAAAATCCTTGTTGAAGTGCGACTGGTCGTAGAACTGCGACTGGTGCGCGATCCAGGTCAAATCAACCGGTTGGGCGACATCGATCAGGCGTAGGGCGTGTGCAAACCGGGAGAACCGGGCGACTTCCTTCGGTGGAACGCCGACGAAGCGTTTGAACTGAGCGCCCAGCTCGTTCTGGCTGATCCCCATCTGATCGCTCAGCGCCCGGATCGACAGCGCCCCCTGATGGTGGCCGATCGTGGTGATCGCATGCTGCACCAGGTCCAGACGATCGGGGGCTTCGCACAAGCGCAGCAGCAGTTCCTGCTCAAGCAGGGCAAACCCAGCCTGGATCGTTGGCGCCGCGTGCAACCGCTCACGCATTTCGTCAGCACCACGCCCCCAGAGCGCGGCGAGCGGCACGACGTGACGAGTCATTTCAGACAGCGGCAAGCCGAGTAATGGGTAGGCGCCACCGGGCTTGAAATGGACGCCGAACAAGCGGACGTTTGGCGGCCAGTCGACGCTGTGGTAGGTGTTCCAGACACCCACCCACCAGCTCTCCGTACATGTCATAAAGGGCTTGGTCTGCTCTGGCGCATACACATTGAATGGGTCGCCAAAGTTGAACATCAGGTTTGCCGAGGCGATGGGCAGAACCTTCTGGTGCGGGTAGGCCGCCGGACCGTCAAGGTAGTAGAGATCGTCGATATAGGCGTCGAGTGGTGGAGACGGAATACAGCTGATATAGGTCATATGAAACCCCCGTGCAATGGCTGCGCTTCATTTGGCTGAGCCAAGTGCGGGTCATCGGCAATCCAATTATACCGGGTCACCGCCCGAGTGTGGCGAGCCGCTGAGAATTTCTACATACCCTTCTGTTCCATGGACCCGAATTCGTTGGCCGTCTTGTATCAGCATGGTAGCGTTCGCCACCCCGACAACTGCTGGCAAGCCATACTCGCGCGCGATCACCGCCCCATGGGTCATCAGCCCGCCAACTTCGGTGACCAGGCCGTGTATCGATACAAACAGCGGTGTCCAGCTTGGGTCGGTAAAGGCGGTGACCAGGATATCGCCGGCTTCGAGATCGGCATCTTGCATAGTCAACATGACCCGCGCTCGACCCTCTACGACGCCAGCAGAGACCGGCAGGCCGACAATCGCTCCGGGCGGGAGATGTTCTCGCTTGTACCGGCCGGTAATGACCTCGCCATCGGATGTCAGAACACGCGGTGGCGTGAGCTTTTCGTAGTGTTGGTACGCGTCTTTCCGCCTGCTGATGATTTGATCATCCAGCTGACCTGTGCGTACGGCTTCGCGAAGCTCCTCAAACGTGAGGTAGAAGATGTCTTCCTTTGCTTGGAGCAGGCTGGCCTGTACAAGCCATTCAGCTTCTCGCAGCAGCGCCTGCTTGTAGACGAAGTAGCGGCTGATGATGCCGTACTTTGGGTACTCACGATAGCCGATGAAGTTCCGGAGCAGGCTGATCTGGTGTTGTGTTTCTGCGACCTTCTGTTCACCATCGGGCAATTGCCGCAATCGCTCCAGCAGCTCTTGCTCTTTGCGCAGCGCTTCCTGGCGCCCATGCTCGAATGTGTGGCGGCTGGCATTCGGCTCGAAGCGCTTGACAGGGCTGAGAATCATGGGGATGAGTATCGCGGGCTGTTCGCTCCAGCGAGTTCGCGTGATATCGATTTCGCCGGCACACCGCATCCCGTACTTGTCAAGATACGCACGCAGAGCGTCTCGGGCCGCCAGCCCGCCTTCAAGCTTGCCGAGCTCGTCCAGGAAGCGATCATCTTCTACGTGCCGCAGATACTCAATCACTGCCGGATACGGCCGTATCAGGTCTGCGACATCCAACAACTCCAGTCCCATTTCCGAAGTAATATTGTTTGGCGCGGACTGCGAGAGCGTGTCGGCCACCTGCTGCTCACCCAGCCACTCAATCATTTTTTCATTGATCCAGGATGAAGCATTCAGGCCTGTCATGATCGCGCCAAAGCTACGCCGATCGGCCAAGCTCTGCTTGAGCTTCTGGAGGTCTTGGAGGATAAAGTCAAACAGCTCGGCGCCTGACTTCGTCTGAATATCATCCTTGAGCGTTTCAATTGCCGCCTGGCTCTGCTTAATCAAATCAGCGACAATCGCCGGGTCGTTTTCAAGCTGGATCTGAAAGTTCGCAGGCGGCGCGCCTGTAGTGCCGGGTCGCGGCTCTGCCTGATCATCTGGTAGCGGCTGGATCAGATCGCCTCGCTCTAAGATGGTTATCAGGGCGTCGCGAACGAGCGGATCGGATTTTCCCAGCACATCTACCAGAACGGCCCTTCTCGCAGGCGAATTCAGCTCAGGGGTGACATCAACAAACAACCTCCCGCCAGCTGCATACATCGGTCGGCCAGCGGTCAGCTGGAATACCGACAGCCCCAACGGCTTCATGGCGTCGGTCATCATCTGCTGATGGCCGACGGATAGATAGATGTGATTCTCCTGGTCGTTTGCTTCAGGGATGGGGTAGAGCGTCGTGATCGGCCGGCTCTGGACAATATAAAACGTATCATCAACCAGGCACCACTCGATGTCCTGGGGTTGGCCGAAGTGCGCTTCGATCATTCTGCCCAGGCGCGCGAGCTGCACAATCTGGTGATCTGCCAGCGCCTGTGTGTTTTGCCGCTCGCGCTCGACTTCCTGTTGCTGCGTGCCGCCAGCTTTTACGGCATACACAGCCAGCTGCTTGGCGGAGATCTTCTTATCGACAATCTTGCCGTCCCTCACCGTATAGCTATCGGCATTCACCAGCCCGGAGACCAGGCCCTCGCCAAGCCCAAAGCTGGCATCGATGGATGAAACCTTCCGATGACCAGTAACGGGATCGGCAGTAAATAACATGCCTGCCACCTGGGGGAAGACCATCTTTTGAACAACCACGGACAGGGAAACTGCACGGGGATCGAAGCCGTTTCGAAGGCGGTACGTCACCGCCCGGTCGGTAAAGAGCGACGCCCAGCACTTGCTGATATGCTCAAGGATCGCCTGCTTTCCGATGATGTTCAGATACGTATCTTGCTGGCCTGCAAAGGAGGCAGTGGGGAGATCCTCCGCGGTCGCGCTCGATCGCACCGCATAGGCACTTTCCTCGCCAAGCCTGGAGAGGGCGTGGGTGATCGCTTCCTGAATGTCCGCGGGGATGGCTTTACCTTCGATAACCCTGCGAATCTCAGCGCTCAGCTCGCCGATTGTATGCCGATCTGCCAGCGTGAGACGCGCGAGCCGGTCAAGCAATTCCTGTATCGATGGCGTATCACGAATGACTCTTGTAAAGGCTTCGGTAGAGATACAAAAGCCATCTGGCACGCGTACCCCGTCAATCCTGGACAGCTCCCCCAGGTTCGCACCTTTACCCCCGACAACCATGATCTTTGTTGTATCGATGTCCTGAAAGCCAAGTACATAGGAGCTCATCTCTTCACCTCTTTGCGAGCACGAGCAATGCGGGCATCGTACCACCGCCAGAGCCGTAGGCACATCGGGCGCCGACCCGATGACTGGGGCTTGCAGGATGTGATATACTGAAGACGGAATGAGGGGTCAACGCCCCTCGTTTTGCATGCCCAGCCACCTGCCCGCCGCCACCTCGCTCCTTAATGCGCGCTGTCTTTCTTGAGTTTCTTGAGCATATCCGCACGATTTCGGCTCACGCGCCGATCGGCGAGCGCCGCCAGCAAGACGGCGCAGGTGTTTTATCGGATCATCTGATGTGCTTACCGTTGGTGTAGGCGGTAGGGTAGGCTGCACAGACAATCGCTCGATCTGATTGTGGCCGTCGCGCGAGAAGGTCTCCAGAAGTTGCTATCTAGCCTGCACTCTATCGGCCACGTCGCTGGTTTTGTCATCAATCATACACGGTATGATATGCTCCTGGTTCGCAGCGCATATCGGTTCTGAGTCGCAGCGCACATTTTCGTTCGTAAGCTGAAAATCGGTGATTACAAAAGGCTAAGAAGCTCTTGGCCTCCGTAGTGGAGACCAAGAGCTTCTTAGCCTTTTACGCCTTCTGAGGGCGTCACGTTCCGTAATGTGCGTTAGCTATCGTGAGCTGCTTGCTTAAAATTGCCACTTGACAACAATACAGAATTGTGATATCGTCAGTAAAACCATTTACTAACTAAATATCAAATGTATTCATCATTTCCGTCTCATCCCGCATCTTTCACGTCTTGCTTCATTTTATACCCTTAGTAAATCCATTTACTAAGAAGTAGCTATACCATGCCGCGAAATAAGAAACCTTATCCAACCATCGCCGATGTAGCGCGTGCGGTTGAACTTTCGCCGACCACAGTCTCATTTGTGATCAACAACGTTCCTTATGCCAATATCCCGGAGGAAACTCGGGAACGTGTCTGGCAAGCGGTTAAAGCGCTCGGGTACCGGCGGAATGCGGCTGCCAAAGTCTTGCGAACTCAGCAGACTCACACGATTGGCTTCGTAACTGATGAGGTCGCCACAACGCCGTTCGCTGGTCAAGTTATCAAAGGCGCGCAGGAACTAGCTTGGGATAACGAGAAGATGCTCATTATTATCAATGCCGGGGGTAATCCTTCAGTTCTCGAGGCAGCCGTCGAAGTTCTCCTCGATCGGCAGGTCGAGGGTATCATCTATGCGGCCGTCTATCATCAGGAAGTTCAACCGCCTCGGAATCTATGGGAAGTACCGACCGTTCTACTTGACTGTTATTGCGCCGATCGCTCTCTACCATCAGTTGTCCCAGACGAAGTTGGCGGCGGGCGGATGGCAACAGAGCTGCTTATTTCACAGGGCCATCGGCGGATTGGCTTTATCAATCTTATGGCTGACCTCCCGGCGGCTATAGGACGACTGCAGGGCTATCGCGAAGCGCTGGCGATGTCTAGTATCGCATTTGATCCAACGCTGGTTCGGCACGGCAATGCGCAGGCGGACGGCGGCTACGAGCAGATCCAGCAGCTGATGCGCTTGGATTCACCGCCAACTGCGGTGTTCTGCGGCAATGATCGCACTGCGATGGGCGCCTACGATGGATTGCGGGATCTCGGGCTCCGTGTACCGCAAGATGTCTCAATCGTCGGATTCGATAATCAGGAGATTATTGCCGCCTATCTTCGACCAGCTCTGACAACGGTTCTACTTCCACACTACGACATGGGTCGCTGGGCTGTGCAGCATCTCCTCAACCAGATCGAACATCCTGCTGCCACAACGCCACTGCAGCACCTTGAGCCTTGCACCGCTATCATACGCGAATCAATTCGTCCCATCGCTTATTAATTTTGGCGCGACAATACGCTGACCGGTACTAATATGTCCGCAAGTAAATGCATTTACTTGCGTAAGAAGATACCCTGACATAGGTATAGCCGCTGCCACGACGCCCGTGCCAGCGATGCTAAGAAGGAGGTGACAAGCTTCTTCGAATCAACTCGGCTGTTGTTCCCCACCATCGTCCGATCCAAGAACTATAGATGCACAACGGAAGGAACATGATCGTGTCTAGAACAAAGATGTCTCGGCGAGAGTTCCTCATCGCCGCAGCCGCTGGATCTGCCAGTGTGCTCATCGCCGCCTGCGAAAGCTCAGCTCCGGCTGCTCCAGCCGCCTCAGATGGTGCCTCAACTACTCCTGTGGCGGTGACAGCCGCTACCAACGCTCCAGCCGCCGCTGCACCACCCGCCGCTGGGGCCAAGTCTGCCCATGGATTTATCGAGCCTCCGTTCCTGGCCGACCGCATCAAGTCGGGCAAAGTGTTGCCGATCGACCAACGTCTGCCAGAAGAAGTGTTCGTCGTCGGCGCGGGTACGTTGATCCAGGAAGAATACGGCACCTGGCAAAATGGCCAGTATGGTGGCGAAATTACTATCGCGCCGACCTTCGGCTCAGGGTTCTTGAACATCGCGCAGAGCAGCACCATCCTGCGCTCGCCAGGTCAGACGACCAAAGCATCCAAGCCGAACGTGGTCAGCGCATTCTCTTTTTCGGATGACTATACCACCTATAAGTTCACGCTTCGTAAGGGCCTGCGCTGGTCGGACGGCGAGCCGGTAACTACTGGGGACGTTCGCTTTGCCTTCGAGGATCTGTATAAGGATCCCGACGTGCAGCGCGGCTGGCCTACCGAGCTTCTCACCCAAGGGAGCGCTGAACTGGGTCCGGCTGAACTGAAAATCATCGACGATACGAACTTTGAGCTCAAGTTCAGCAAACCATATGGCGCGTTCATCGCCGCTCTCAACTCGTGGATCCCCAGCTATGACATTTTGATCAAGCCAGCGCACTACTTGAAACAGTTCCATGCCAAATACGCCAAGCAAGCGGACCTGGACGCCCGCCTTAAGGAAGCCAACGAAACAAACTGGGTCACACTCCTCACGACGAAGGACCCGGCACACTGGGATTGCGGCGAGCTCCGCGCCTTAGGTATGCCAGTGCTGAATGCGTGGATGCTTACCGAAGCGACCGACACGCGCCGCGTATTCGAACGCAATCCGTATTTCTGGCACGTCGACTCGGATGGCCACCAACTGCCCTATATCGACAGAGTGGTCAACAACATTTCGATCGATGACAAGGCGCAGCTCAACGCCGTTATGGCTGGCAATGTCAACCTGGTCGGTGGCAATACGATCGCGCTGAATAGTATGCCGGTGATCGTCGCCAACGCCACGAAATTCGGCAAGCGCGTGTTTACCACCGGCTCGTTCAACAATCCAGTGCTTCTGTTCCTCAATCACGACTTTGAGTATGATAAGGAAGGGAGCTTCTGGCAGAAACTGATCACCGACTCCCAAAACCGCTTTGGACAAGCGATTGCCGCAGCCATGGACCCGAACGAGGTTAATAAAACCATTTACTTTGAAAAGTATGGCAAGGCCACCGACGCAGTGCCTAAGAATGACACTGGTCCCGACCTGGCCAAGGCGAACCAACTGCTCGACGCGTTGGGCCTTGACAAAAAGGGTGGCGATGGCCTGCGCCTTGGAGCGGATGGCCAACCATTCATCCTACGCCTGACCCATGCGAACCAGGCGCCTGATGTTTCGCCCGTGGCCGAGCTGCTGAAGGCACAGCTCCAGAAAGTCGGCCTGCGGGTCGAGATCGAAGTCGTCGACAATTCGCTCTGGGATCAGCGCAAGGCCGCCAATCAAATGATGGCCTCCCTGCATTGGAACGATGGTCCGGCGTGGGGCGGCGGTATCTCGGAGGATTATCTACCATCCCACAAAGGTCCGTGGTCGCCGATGACTTGGCTGTATTTCACTTCGGGCGGCAAGCAGGGCCGCAAGCCCCCGGCGTATATCCAGGAATTCTATGACCTGCACGTCTCGCGGAAGCAGTACCCGCCCGAGTCTGATAAGGGCCAGGAGATCTATCAGAAGTTGCAGCAGTGGCTCTCCGATCACTATGTCATGATCCCGACCGTTGGGCCACAGATCAAGCCGGCGTATGTCGACGCCAAGCTGCAAAACCTGCCCAAAGAGGGGTCGCCCTTTGATCTGGATGTCTACATCAATGCCGAGTCGTACTGGTTTGCCCAGGCATAAGGTCGAATAGGGAACGGAGGCTCGAACCGGGCCGCCAACAATCTATAGCCGAGGACAAGACGATTGAGTCACAGCGATCACAGAGAATTGGACCTGATCTCTATGCTCTCTGTGGCTCAACTCATATGCTCTTCGCGATAATCTGCAGCAGCTTGCGAGGTACCTTCTCTTCATCCGCCCGAAAGGGCTATCGAAAGGCGTGGCTATGGTAGCCTTCATTGTGCGCCGAGTTGTCATTCTCATCCCACTGCTGTTTCTCGTATCGATCGTGGCCTTTCTGATTATTCAACTGCCGCCTGGCAACTTTGCCGATACCTATATTCATAATCTTGAGCTCCAAGGTGGAAGCGTAAACGCGGCCCAACGAGAAGCCTTGCTGCGGCAATATGGGCTCGATCAACCCGTACTGGTGCAGTACTTCTTATGGATCTCCAAAATCGTCCTCCACGGCGATTTTGGCAATTCATTTCGCTACCAGCGGCCAGTTCTCGACCTGCTGTGGGAGCGCGTTCCGCGCACGATGGCGATTTCACTCGTATCTATTCTGCTGACCTGGATTATCGCTATTCCGATCGGGATTCTGTCTGCGCTGAAGAAATACACCGTCTGGGATTACTTCTTTACCTTCCTCAGCTTTTTGGGGTTGTCGGTGCCATCCTTTCTGCTGGCGCTGGTGCTGCTGTATATTGTCTTTGCCCGCACCGGCTATCTTGCCACCGGGCTGTTCTCGCCACAATATCAGAATGCCCCATGGTCGTTCGCCAAATTCGCGAACCTTATGCAAAATACCTGGCTGCCACTGGTAGTGCTGTCGGTCACCGGATCGGCCGGGATCATCCGTGTGCTGCGCGCGTCGTTGCTGGATGAGTTGAAGAAGCAGTACGTCACAACAGCGCGCGCCAAAGGTTTGCCGGAATGGCGGGTTATCCTACAGTACCCGATTCGGATCGCCATCAATCCGCTCATCAGCACCATCGGGTGGATGCTGCCTGGCATCGTTGGCGGTGAATTGGTGGTATCCAAGGTTCTGAATATCCCGACAGTCGGCCCCATGATGCTCGACGCTGTGGTCGCACAAGATATGTACCTGGCCGGCGGATTCGTGCTGATTTTGTGCTCGCTGACTATTATCGGTACATTGATCTCCGATATTCTCCTGGCATGGGCTGATCCACGAATTCGCTTTGAATAAGCTACTGGCGAACAGAGACACACGCATATGCAAAAAATAGCTACGCATTCGGCCGACGATGCAACCGAGCGTTATGTGGATCGCCGATCCAGCGAGCTGCTGCGGCGCTATCGTGGCACCCGCACGCGGCGCCAACGCACCGCCGAAAAGCTTCAGGAAGCCTCGCAGTATGGCCTGATGGTGGCCAAATTCAAAAAGCATCGACTCGCCACAATCAGTTTTTACCTGCTCGTCGTCATGTACCTGATCGCGATCTTCGCAGATTTCGTGGCTCCGTATGATCCCCAAACCCGCTTCGGGGATCTGCTCTTTGCCAATCCATCACGGATTCACATTCGCGACGCCGAAGGCAATCTTCACTTGCCGTTCACCTATGGACGGGTGAGCAAGCTGGACGATGCAACCTTTACCTACACCTTTGTGGAAGACACCACCCAGCGTTTTCCGCTGAGGCTGTTTGTCAAAGGCGAGCCATACCGAATCTGGGGCCTCATCCCAGGCGATTTACACCTGATTGGTAGCACGTCTGATCAGCCGTTCCTACTGCTGGGCAGCGACCAGCTTGGGCGCGATGTATTCTCACGGATCGTGCATGCCGCACGCGTATCACTCTTCATCGGCTTTGCCGGCGTACTGATCAGTTTCTTCCTGGGCATCCTGCTGGGCGGTATCTCGGGGTTTTTCGGTGGTGTCGTAGATCTGCTGATCCAGCGGCTGATTGAGTTCATGATCAGCATTCCGCAGATTCCATTGTGGATGGGCTTGTCTGCTGCCATCCCGCGCGAGTGGACCGGCATCCAGAAGTTCTTCGCTATCACCGTCATTCTGTCGCTCGTGGGCTGGACCGGGCTGGCGCGGGTCGTGCGCGGGAAGATTATCTCGCTGCGCGAAGAAGACTATGTCATGGCCGCCAAAATCTCCTCGGCGAGCAATCTGGCGATTATTTTTAGGCACTTGCTGCCTGGTTTTGCCAGCTACCTGATCGTCAGTATCACAATCGCCATCCCGGGCATGATCCTGGGCGAGACCACGCTGAGCTTTCTCGGGCTGGGCATCAACCCGCCTGACGTAAGCTGGGGTTCACTACTCCAACAGGCGCAGGATGTGACCGTGATCGCCAATTATCCCTGGCTGCTCGCCCCGTGCGCCGCGATCATCCTGGCGGTGATTCTGTTCAACTTTGTTGGTGATGGCCTGCGCGACGCCGCCGACCCATACTCTCGCTGATGCATACCTGGCATCGGCGACACACAGGTTTGCTTTTATGTATAAGCGTTTCGTGATCTACTGCTTGCTTGTCTCAGGGTTAATAGGATGCCAATCTATGAATAATGCGGAACCGGCCTCCAGGCCTCAAAGCAGCTCGAATGCTCCAGCGACCGTGGCGGGAGCGACAGGAACACCAGTGCCAGCGCCGGCGCAGGCGACCAACGTATCTGCGCCGGCGCTCGAACCCAAGACACCGCAAGAGTATCAGGCGACGTCCGTGGCGCGCGACGAGCCGGAATACCTGATTTCTGATCCTTCGCGCTACCAGCAGCCGTTCCGTCCGCAGTATCACTTCTCGCCCGCCAAAGGTTGGCTGGGCGATCCCGACGGCATGGTTCGCTTCAATGGCTTGTACCACGTCTTCTGGTGGGGTCACGCTGAATCGAAAGACCTGGTGCACTGGAACGAGCGCATTCAACCAATGATTGGTGACGACCGGTCCTTTGTATACTACTCCGGCTCGGTGGTGGTGGATCTCAACAACACGAGCGGCTTCGGCGTCGATCCGAACCAGCCGCCGATGATTGCCGTGTATACCATGCACCATAAGGCCACAAACAAGGAGAACCAGGGCCTGTCGATCAGCTATGACTACAAGAGCTTTATCTACTACGATCAGAACCCGGTGCTCGATTCCGACCGGCCGGCGTTTCGTGACCCGCAGGTGTTCTATCATCCCGAGACTGGCCGCTGGATCATGATCATTACTCTGTCAGACGATCGCAAAGTCAGCTTTTACGCTTCGAAAGATCTGAAGCGATGGGAGCACCTCAGCGACTTCGGCCCGGTTGGAGCACAGTCGCAGGTTTGGGAGGTGCCCGATATCTTTCAACTCTCGGTAGATGGGAACCCAAACCACAAGAAATGGGTACTGCTTTGTGGGATGGGCCCTAATCGAGAGCAATATTTCATTGGCGACTTTGATGGCGAGAAATTCACGCTCGATCCGGCGCTGAACGGTTATCTCCTGCGCGGCGAAGGGCTGCCAGGCAAGATGTTTGCCGACTTCGAAACCGGACTGCCGGAGGGCTGGACGGTGGAAGGCGACCCACTCGCGGTTGGAAACGTGGGGCGGCTTGGTCACTATCAGGTCACAGGGTTTATTGGCTCCGGATTTCTGAGCACCTACACACCAGGCGTGACCACAGGCGATCGCGGCAACGTCAAGATGACCTCGCCGGCGTTCACGATCGATACGGCGTTTGTCAACTTCCTGATCTCGGGCGGAAATCATCCTAACCAGGCTGCGGTGAACCTGCTCATCGATGGGGCGGTTGTGCGATCGGCAACCGGAGATGGCACCGATAACATGAAATGGGCCAGCTGGGATGTCGCAGAGTTCAAGGGCAAGCGGGCTCAGCTTCAAATACTTGACGATACCACGATTGCCGATTTCGGGCACGTCAATGTTGATCAGATCATGTTCGCCGACACGCCAGCATTGGTCGGGCGCGAGCATGCCAACTGGCTTGACTTTGGAGCTGACTATTACGCCGTCCGCACGTATCGCGATTACGACAATGCCGAAAATCGCGTGGTGACCATGGGCTGGTTGGGCAACTGGGAATATGCGAATGACGTGCCAACCTCGTGGGGTAAAGGTGCATTGGCGCTTCCGCGCGAGATCGGCTTGCAGTCGTACCCGGGCGGGCTGCGGATCGTGCAGCATCCAGTTCCCGCTTTGGAGCAGCTGCGCCAGGCCCCTATCAAGATCGGCAAGCGCGCCATAGCAGGAGTTGCCCCGCTCGCAGAGTTCACACCGGCTCACAACACCTATGAGATCGATGCAACCTTTCGAATCACCGACCCGAACGCGAAGTTTGGCATCACGACGAGCGCGAACGGCAGCTATGGAGTAAGCGTCGGGTATGACGCGCGCACCTCCACGCTGTTTCTCGACCGCATGAACTCAGAGAATGCCGGGTTTAACGGCCGTTTCGCCAAATACATGACCGCTCCGCTCGACCCGCTCGACGGAACGATCCGGCTGCATATCTTTGTCGACCAGTCGTCGATCGAGGTATTCGCCAACGATGGGGTAGTGACAATGTCGGCGCTGATGTTTCCCAATCCAGATAGCTTGGGGGTTCGATTGTTTTCGGAGCACGGCGGGGTCACGCTCGTTGATCTCAGCGCATGGCAGCTCGATTCGATCTGGGGTGTACCCACCAAATAACCAGCGGTACGATCAGTACCATGAAGGTACAACATATGAACCGATTAGAAATCCGAGACTTGAAAACCTACTTCTTTCTCGATGAAGGTATCGTGAAGGCGGTAGACGGCGTCGATCTGACAATCGGGGATCAGGAAAGCATTGGCATTATCGGCGAGTCCGGGTGCGGCAAAAGCGTGATGTCCCAGTCGATTATGCGCCTGGTAGTACAGCCAGGAGAGATCGTCAAGGGAACCGCGCAGCTGAACCGTAAGGACGGAAGTTGTGTGGATATCTTCGCTCTGAATCCGAACTCGTCGGAGCTGCGCTCCATCCGCGGCAATGAAATCGCGATGATATTCCAGGAACCAATGACCGCCTTCTCACCCGTCTATACGATTGGCCACCAGATCAGTGAGATGGTGGCGCTGCACACCAATCTCGATCGCGCGCAGATACGCGATCATGTCGTCGGATTGCTGAATAGAGTGGGTATCTCCAACCCGAGCCAGCGCTACGACGAATATCCGCATCAGCTCTCCGGCGGCATGCGCCAGCGCGCCATGATCGCCATGGCGCTCAGCTGCAGCCCGAAGATCATCCTTGCGGATGAGCCCACCACCGCATTGGATGTAACCATCCAGGCGCAGATTCTCGAACTGATGAAAGATCTCCAGCGCGAAGAGGGCATGTCAGTCGTCTACATCACCCACAATATGGCGGTGATCGCGGAAACTGTCGATCGCGTGTATGTGATGTACTTGGGCCAGGTGGTAGAAAGCACGACCACGCAGCAGCTATTCGCTGAGCCACAGCACCCCTACACTCAGAAGCTTCTGCGCTCGATTCCCAAGCCTGGGGAGCGGGTGAATAAACTTGAGGTAATCAGCGGGACCGTGCCAGCCCCGATCGACCTGCCCAGGCAGTGCGGATTTGTCTCGCGCTGTCCGTTCGCGAAGCCCGGCCTGTGTGATAAAGAGATGCCCGCGCTGGTGGAAAAGGAAGCCGGGCACTTCGTACGATGCTTCCTGTATAGCGGGGAAACGGAGCCAGAAGATGAGTGGACCAATATCTAGCCCAACTATGGATCCGCGCATTCTTAGTGTTCAGGGTCTGACCAAATACTTCGACATCACACGCGGGCTGATGAAGCGCGTGATCGGCCAGGTTCGCGCAGTAGACAACGTGGATTTGCATGTCAACGCAGGTGAGACGTTGTCGATTGTGGGCGAATCTGGCTCGGGAAAGACGACCCTGGGCCGTATGATCGTGCGGGCGATCGAGCCGACCAGTGGACAGGTGCAACTTCAAGTTGGCGATCGCTGGATGGATCTGACCTCGGCAAAAGGCGAAGAGCTTCGGGCGGCCAGGCGACACTTTCACATGATCTTCCAGGACCCGTATTCCTCGCTCGACCCACGTATGACCGTGCTTGATATCGTCAAGGAGCCGCTTATCTATAATAAGTTGGCGCGCGGGAAAGAGGTGCGTGAGAAGGTGCTTGAAACGCTCAAGCTCGTTGGATTGGAAGAGCGCCATTTGCGCCGCTATCCGCACGCCTTCAGCGGTGGCCAGCGCCAACGCATTGGTATCGCGCGCTCGCTGGTGTGCCACCCAAAGCTGATTGTCTGCGACGAATCGGTATCCGCCCTGGACGTGTCAGTCCAGGCGCAGATCCTCAACCTGTTGAAAGATTTGCAGCAAGAGCTCAATCTGTCATACATCTTTATCGCCCATGATCTGGCGGTGGTAGAGCATATCTCCAACCGGGTGGCGGTGATGTATGTGGGGAAGATTGTCGAGCAAGCCAAATCAACCGAAGTCTTTAGCCACCCGCGGCACCCGTACACCGAGGCGCTGCTATCGGCGATGCCAAAGCCGGACCCAACGCGCAAATCGACACGGATGGTGCTGGAGGGCGAAGTCGCGAATCCTGCCCATCCACCGAGCGGTTGTTATTTTCACCCGCGCTGTCCGTACGCAACGGAACGATGTAAGAGCGAAACGCCGCAGTGGCGCGAAATTTCGCCGGAGCATTTTGTCCTATGCCATCGCGCCGAAGAACTTCAGCTGAAAGGAATCACCTCGTGAACTTCTTTTTCAAACCGCGCCCCGGCGTGATTGGCGACTGCATTCCGCACTACCATGACGGCCGGTACCACGTATTTTATCTCCGCGACCATCGTGATCGGGAATCATATGGGCTTGGCAGCGCATGGCACCACATTTCGACCGATGACTTCGTGCACTTTGAAGATCACGGCGAGGCGCTTGCGCAGGGGCGTATCGACGAACAAGATCACACCGTGGCGACGGGGTGCGTGTATACCGACGAGCACGGCAAGCACCACATCTTTTACACCGGCATCAACCCATACCTGCGCACGGATACCCAGCACGAGCAAGCGCTCTTGCACGCGGTCAGCGACGATCTGGTGACCTGGACCAAGCTTCCCGAGGAGGTCTGGTATGCCGACGAGTCGATCTATGAGCGGCATGACTGGCGCGACCCATTCGTCTTCAAACATCCACAGACTGGCCGCTACACCATGATCCTGGCGGCCCGGCTGAACCAGGGGCCATTCTTCAGGCGGGGCTGCACGGGCCTGCTCACCAGCGATGATTTGCGCCACTGGACAGTGCAGAAGCCGTTCTATGCGCCCGGCCGCTATCACGGGCATGAGTGCCCCGATTGGTTCCAGATCGGCGACTGGTATTACCTGGTGTTTTCGGAGTACACCACCCACACGACGACCCGCTACGTGATGAGCCGGTCGCCAGATGGCCCCTGGGTCGCGCCCGCGGATAACCAGTTCGACAACCGCGCGTTCTACGCGGCCAAGAGCGCCTCCGACGGTTCGCGCCGGTTCTTGTTCGGCTGGAATCCAACCAAGTCAGGCAATGTCGACCATGGCGAATGGGAGTGGGGCGGGTGCCTGACCGTGCATGAGATCGTTCAGAACCAGGATGGACGGCTTGCAGTGCGTATGCCGCCCGAGGCGACGCGGGCGTTCGACGCTGCGCAGAACGTTGATCTCACGCGCCTCGAACCGAGCTGGAGTCAGAGCGACGATGGATGGCGTGCCGAAGCCCTCTACGGGTACAGCACGGCCCTGAGTGAGAAAATGCCGGAGACATACCTGCTGCAAGGGGAGATTCGCTTCGATCGACCTGCTGGCGCGGCTGGCCTGCTGCTGCGGGTGGATGAGGCCGGCGATACGGGCTATTTCCTGCGTTTTAATCTGGAAGGCCAGCGCCTGGAGTTTGGCAAAGTCGGCGGCTACCGCTCCTGGTACGTCGACCATATGCCCGAGCTGGATCGACCGCTGAAGATCCGCCCTGGTGAAGCGCTTCGCTTTCAGATCATCGTCGACAAGACCGCCGTGGTTGCCTATATCAACGACCAGGTCGCGCTGAGCGCGCGCATGTACGCCAATCCCTTCGGCCGCTGCGGCCTATTTGCGGATGGAACTGCGGCACACGTGCGTGGGCTTCGGCTACAGACACCACGTAAGTGACGATTCCTGCTGAAGACATATAGGTTGAACATGATAGAAACACGATCCGATCTCTTTCGCCCACAGTATCATTTCACGGCACCACAGGGCTGGATAAACGACCCCAACGGCCTGGTCTTCTTCCAAGGTGAATATCACCTCTTCTATCAGCACAAACGGCCTCTCCACTGGGGCCATGCCGTTAGCCCCGATCTGATCCATTGGCAGCATCTCCCTATCGCTCTAGCCCCAGATGAGCTGGGCGACATTTGGTCAGGTAGCGTGGTCGTGGACTGGAACGATACGAGCGGATTTTTCGATGGGGGGAGTGGGCTGGTTGCGATTTTCACGCACCACACGCCGCAATCGCAAAGCCAGAGTTTGGCGTTCAGCCGCGACAATGGCCGGACATGGAGCAAGTACGCTGGCAATCCGATTCTTACCAGCACAGAACGGGATTTCCGCGATCCGAAAGTCTTCTGGCATGCGCCAACCGGGCGCTGGGCAATGGTGCTGGCGACCGGCACCAGCGCCAGCTTCTACACCTCAACCGACCTGCGGACGTGGGTGTTCACGAGTCGCTTCATGAGCGATGGTTTGCCCGGCGTCTGGGAGTGCCCGGACCTGTTTGCGCTACCTGTGGATGAGGACCCCGCCCACATTCAATGGGTGTTGAACGTCAGCTCCACAACACCCATACATGTTCGAGGCGGTGCTATCTCGATGCACTATTTCGTGGGCGATTTTGACGGCGAGTGCTTCAGTGCGCTGACCGGCCCGCTACCTACCACGTATGGCGCAGACGACTATGCCGCCGTGAGTTGGTCAGATATCCCTCATGGCGATGGGCGCCGGATCTGGTTAGGCTGGATGAGCCATTGGAATTATGCTAGGCAGGTTCCCACAGATTCATGGCAGGGGATGCTGACTCTACCGCGCGGCTTGACGTTGAGAAGCCATGCACAAGAGATCCGCCTGGTTCAGCAGCCGGTGCGTGAATTGGAAGTACTTCGCCGCGAGACGCACACCTGGCATGATCTGGCGATCGGATGGCAGCACCCTACAGGGGATGGCAACTTTCTGGCGGGAATGGAAGCCGATGCCTGCGAGATTATCGCCGAGTTTGAAGTAGCTGAGCGAAAAACGCTGGCAAGCGAATTTGGTCTGCGCATTCGAGTCGGCGAGCATCAAGAAACACGAATTGGCTATATCGTGGCGGCCGAAACGCTGTTCGTCGATCGCACACGCTCTGGCGCATCAGATTTTCATCCCGGTTTTCCGACTCGTCACATTGCACCCCTTAGCTTCACAAACGGCAGGCTGAAGCTGCAGATTTTCGTGGATCGGTGTTCGATCGAAGTCTTCGGCAACGACGGCGCCGCGTATCTGGCAGACCTCATTTTCCCAGACCAGCGTGCTCAGAAACTCGAAATCTATGCCGACGGCGGCACGGTGACGCTTTCTTCCCTTACGCTCTACCACTTAGCGTCTATTTGGGATGATCAGACGGAACGCTGATACATTTCAGGAGGAACCCATGACTCTCAAACTGGCCTTCATTGGGACTGGTGGGATCGCCAGAGCACACCTGCGCGGCGTGGCGGAGGCCAACCAGCAACATGGGCAAGGCGCACAGCAGCTGTATGAGCTGGTGGCGCTTGCCGACCCTCGTCTGGAGGCGCGCGAGGCGCTCGCGGCAGAGGCTGAGGCGGTCCTGGGACGCCGTCCGTCGGTCTACAGCGACTATCGTGAGATGCTGGAGCGCGAAGCGCTGGATGTGGCGGCCCTCCTAGTGCCGCATAACCTGCATTGGCAGATTGCCAAAGACTGTCTGGACGCCGGCCTGCATCTACAGGTCCAAAAACCGATTGCCATCACGATTGCCGAGGGGCGGCGCATCATCGAGTACGCCCAGGAAAAGGGCCGGGCGATGGTCGTATCAGAGCCCGCTGTGCTGGGCCGAAAGACGCGCGCCATCTTGAGCACGCTTCACGACGGATGCCTTGTCGGGGCGCCGACCATGCTTCTGGACTATGCTGTCACGATCCTCTACGGCGAGTTTTTCGCACGCACACCGTGGCGGCACCTGAAAGGCATGGCCGGCGCGGGCTGGTTCGTCGACCACGGCGTGCATCGCGCCCACTGGTTTCTGGAGGCGCTGGGCCCGATCGCCGAGGCCTACGCGCTGGCGAAGACCTTCGAGCCAGTGCGTCAAGACGAGCGGCATGGCTCATTCACGGTCGACACCGAAGACTCTGCCATGGCCGCGCTTCGGTTCGAGGCTGGAGCGCTCGGCCACTGGCTGGTCGCCTCGGCCGGACACGGCGCACACTTCGGCGCCGTCCGAATCTATGGCACTCAGGGCGTCGTCAGTCTTGATTCCGGCACGGTCCAGCGGGATCGCGGCGAGATTCAGGAATTGAACGCTATGATCCAGCCCTTTCTGGACGAGCGAATTCCCGCTGACCCAATGGCGCACTCCTTCGCCGAGCTGCATGCCTTGATCACCGCAGGCAGCGCGCCGATAAGCAGTGGCGAGCGGGCGCTTGAGGCGCTGGCAGTCGTATATGCCTGCCTGGAGGCGGCCACAACCGGCCGCCCAACCATGGTGGCTGACGTGCTTTCTGGGGCGGCACATGCCTATGAGGACACGATTGAAGCCGCCCGCCCGCTGGTGGCGGGGATGGAGCCTGCTCGCGTTTCTTGATTCGGGACGAGTCCGATGATAGGCGCCATGCGGGTGAGTCACCGAGGATGCGCACCTCGGAGGAAAAGGAGAGCACATTGGCAGAAGACGATCTGAGCTGGACGCGGCGCGCGATGCGCTGGGGGCAGATAAACATCCGCGAAATTGAGCCGCCCGAGTTTGACGTGGCGTGGTGGGAGGACTATTGGCGGAGCATCCACCTCGACGGCATCACGCTCAACGCTGGCGGGCTCGTCGCCTACTATCCCACAAAGCTACCTGACCACCATCGCTCGCGCTGGCTGGGCGACCGGGATCTCTTTGGTGAGTTGGTGGCGGCGGTCAAGCGCTGCAACATGCGCGTGCTGGGGCGCATCGACCCTGGCGAGTCCTACGAAGACGTCTACTGGCGCCATCCCGACTGGTTTGCGGTCGAGCGCGATGGCCAGCCGATGCGTGAGCACGCGATGCCGGAGCTCTACGTGCCGTGCATGAACGGCCCCTACTACTGGGAGTTTGTGCCGGAGATCATGCGCGAGATTCTTGAGAACTACGCCGTCGACGGTATCTTCTGCAGCGAGTGGGATGGGCGCGGGCGGATCTGCTACTGCCGACGCTGCCGCGACCTGTTCTTCGACGCAACCGGCTTTCAGCTACCCGCGGCTGCCGACCCAAACGATCTGGCCTGGAAACAGTGGATCATATGGCACGAACGACGGCTGGAGGATTTGTGGCGCTTCTGGGATGGGGTTGTGAAAGAGCAAAAGCCGGGCGCATTCTGGATGGGCAACCATTCTGACCAGGGCCTTCTGGCCGACCTGGCCGAGATGATCAACGTAGACAATCAGAGTCGGCGTGGCAGCCACCCGCTGTGGGCTGTCGGCGAACAGGGCAAGAAGATGCGCGCGCTGACCCGTGCCCAGAAGCCCTACTTTCACATCTTCTCGTCCAATAGCTACTCTCGTCACGTGGCGAAGCCCGAAGCTGAGTACCGGCTGTACATTGCCGACGCGCTGCTTGCCGACTCGCGCCCGTGGTTCACGATTATCGGCGGCGTGCAGCAGGACAAGCGCCAGTTTGGCCCGCTGGCAGACATGTATCGCTGGCATCATGCGCATCAGGATGATTTGTGCGACCGGCAGAGCCTGGCCGAAGTCGCGCTCGTCTTCCACGATCGGCAGCGCTTCCTGCCCCGGCCATCGCGCAGTGACGCGCCTCTGCACAGCCCTGCGCCAGCGCATCCCGGCGGCGATTCGTTTCGCGGGATGTATTACGCGCTGCTCCGCAACCGCATTCCCTTCGATTTGGCGCATGTATCCCGGCTGGATCAAACAGCACTCGCTCAGTACAAGCTGCTGGTGCTCCCGCATGTGGCGGCGCTCTCGGACGAAGAGGCCGAGAACGTGCGGCATTTTGTGCGCAGAGGTGGGGCGATCCTGGCCACGTTCGAGACGGGCGCCTACGACGAATGGGGCCAGCCCCGCGGGCGCGGCGCCCTCGACGACGTGCTCGGCGTTGCACAGCGCAGCCCAATTCTCGGCCCGCTGACCCACGCCTACGCGCAGCTGCACCATGATCGCGATCCGCATTGCCTGCTGGCCGGCCTGGAAGATACTGAGCTTACATTGGGCGGCGACTATGTCGTGCCGGTGCAGCCCGCCAGCGGCGTGCACGGCGCGGCACTCACGCTCGTCCCGCCATACCCAAGCTACCCGCCCGAGGAAGCATTCACCCGCACCGGGGATAGTGGCTTGCCCCTCCTCGTGCTGGCGGAGGGGAACCCTGGTGAGGGTCGACGGGTATTCTGGCCAGGAAATGTAGATTCCTTCTTTCTGTCCACCAACGCGCCAGACTTCTGCCGCCTACTGCGCAGTAGTATCGAGTGGGCGTTCCGCGGCCAACAGCCCGCCCAGCTGTCTGGGCCAGGTCTGATCGAGATGCACCCCTACCGCCAGGCGCAGAGCCTACAGGTGCACCTCGTGAACTTTACCAATCCGGACATCTGGCGAGCTCCGGTACACGAACTGCTGCCGGTCGGCGAACAGATTGTGCGTGTGCGGGTGCCACAGGCAATCTCATTCGTACGCGAGGCCCGCTGTCTTGTGTCTGGCCAAACCCTACCGGTGACTCGATCGGGCGAGTGGGTGGAGGCAGTGCTACCCGGATTGCTGGATCATGAGATCGTGGTCTTTGATCTCGCCGAATAAGCGTGCCACCGATAGAGACCATGGTTATCAGGAGAGGACGGAAGATACCCGTCCTCTTCTGCCGGGCGGGCGTATTCGGTCTCACCAGACGAGCACTTGGCGGGGCGCAACGGATGAAGATAGGAACGAGCGATGCAATACCGGGATCTGGGCCGAACCGGCCTGCGCGTTTCTGAAGTTGGGTGTGGCGGCGCGCCGATCGGCATTCCTAACTACAATGAGGTATGGGATCCCCAGGGCGATGGAGAGACGCGCTCTGTGATCGACGCACTTCACCGCGCTGTCGACGTCGGGTACAACTACTTCGACACTGCTCCGGGCTATGGTGACGGCCGCAGTGAGGAACTAATGGGTCTGGCGCTAGAGGGCCAGCGTTCTCACGTCCTCATTGCGACGAAGACGGCCTGGAAAGGGCGCAACAAAGAGCAGATCCTGCAATCGGTGGAAGGTTCACTGCGCCGGCTCCGCACGGACTACCTGGACGTCATTCAATTTCATGGTGACACCGGCGAACCATATATGCCGGACGACTTCCGCTGGATCCTGGAGTGCGGACCGATGGACGCTTTCCATCAGCTCAAGCGGGAAGGCAAGATCCGTTTTGTCGGCATCACCTGTGAGGAGCCGGTGAGCCTACGGCCGTTTCTCGACACTGGCCTCTTCGATGTGATTCAGATCAAATACAACGTTATCTATCAAGGAGCGTGGCACAATACTCTCCGGTGGGCGCAGGAGGCTAATGTCGGCGTTGTGGCGATGCGGCCCCTGACCAGCGGTATCTTCCAGAAGTTGATGCGCGCAGCCTGGCCATCGATCGAGCAGCACCTCGATCTCAACGAACTGGCGCTCAACTTTGTGCTCTCCGACCCGCGCGTGTCCACAGCTATCGTTGGTGCCCGCCGCGTCTCGGAGATCGACGCGAATAGTGCCCTTTCCGAAGCCCTACAGAAGCGCTTCGACCTGGATTGTTTGCAGGAACGCAGAGTGATTCCGCCTGGCGGCGCCTAGCACGCGGCGGAAAGGACGTACGTTGGAAATTATTGATCTTTCGAAGCCAATCACAAATGGTTTGCACGCACACATTACGACCTCGATCGTACCCTTACTGCGTATCGGCGATGCAGCCGGAAAGTTCGACCCGCCGTGCGAGGGATTTGCGGCCAACCTGGTCGTGATGAGCGACCACTGCGCCACGCATGTCGACGCACCAAATCACTTCATCCGTGGCGGTGCAAGTGTTGACCAAATCTCGCTCCACCGGATGATCGGGCCAGCGGTCGTCTGCGATCTCACGGACGGAGACGACGATCAGATCGAAGCCGATCTCCTCATAGCGGCGATTGCACGCATGCCGATCAAGCCAAAGCGCGGCTGGTTTCTGTTGTTACATACATGCCGTCAAGATGCCCGCGGCAAAGGGCTCGGCCGCAGCGCCGCCGAGTACCTGGTGGAGCTAGGTGTGCGCCTGGTTGGTACCGATCACGGCGGCATCGACAACACGCGTAACCGCGACCGGCCGGGCCATATGACTTTGCTCCAACACGACGTGCTGATTGTGGAAAGCCTGACGAATCTGGATCGTCTCTTAGGCCAAAAAGTATTGTTCGTTTGCCTGCCGCTGGCACTGCAGGGCGCGTCCGGCTCGCCTGTGCGGCCGATCGCTATCACTCCCTGTCCCAACGCTGATTGGTCAGTCGTTGAGCATCTATAGTCGGGCCGCGCCAGCCGTGCCAGTAGGAAGCAATTGCGACATATAAAATGAGATCACCGTGGCCAAGCGCATCCGAGCGGGCTAGCGCTTCTGGGTTAGTAGATTCAAACGACGAGGTGGCGGGAGCTGTAGAACCATGAACGTTATTGTATTTGCTACTGACATGGCCGAAGGAGATCTTCTCCGCCAGGCGATTATTTACGCTGGAGTCGAAGCGGAAATTCACGTTCAGATGAAACAGGTCCTCGCCGACTGGTCAGAAAATGTAGCCGATCTCATTATTTTGACCAGCGATGCGGAAACTGCGGCGCTTAAGCACGTTCGCGATATCCGCGAGATCACATATACCCCACTGATGGTGATAACAGATCCGGTGGTAGAAGCCGTGCACTGTGACATCTTGCAGGCAGGCGCAGATCTCGTGCTAATGCGTCCGGTCGGACCACGCGTCCTGGTCGCCTATGTCCAGGTATTGCTTCGCCGCGTAGACATGGTCCCCCAATCTGTCCTCAACCATTTCCAGCTAGAGAATTTCTCACTGGATTCGGCAACCCGTTCGGTCACTGTGGAAGGAAGAGCGTCGCAACGGTTGACCCGTCTCGAGTTTCGCCTTCTCTATGTGCTGGTATCCAACCGCGAACAAACCGTGCCAAGCGACATCCTTGTTGAGCGCGTATGGGGATATGAAAATCGGGGAGACTCTGAACTGTTGCGCGGGTTAATCAGCCGTGTACGTCGCAAGATAGAGCCAGACCCGCAGAACCCCAGGTATATCGAGAATGTTTCGGCCTTAGGCTATCGGTTTACACTTGGCGGGCCTCTTTGAGACTGACGGCAAGTGCCACTTTGAATGAAAGCGCCTCACTTTTCTTGGAAGCCGCGTCTTATTGATAGACGAGTTATATATCTTTTACAGGGCATTTGCACATCTAGATGCTACTGTACATACCGAGTATCAAATACTCGGTATGTACAGTAGCACCGAGCGACGGAAACTAGAGATGGTGGCCGTTTGCTCTGGAACCAACAGTAAGCGAGGTGTGCAAATGGTGATTTTCGACTCAATGCTTTACACGATAGAGGTCAGTCGCGCGGTCTACGAACATTTATTGTGTGAGGCGAGCTATGCGCGATTGGTGAACCAATTCCGCCGAGGTTCCCTGAAGAAACTGATTGGCGAGTTGATGACATTCATCGTCCCCGGCTAAAGCAAGCTTTCCCTTGTCAGATGTGAACATTACACGTGGGAATGTATGGAAGGGCCTAAGCCTCTCCATTCCTCAACTCTGAATCGTGTAAGGTTCGTAAGAAGTGTGCCTGACAACAGTTGCGATCGACGTGGCTCGCAGCTGTCCTCTTACGAACTTTTCGGAGATTTGGCTGTAAGAGGATTTTTCAAGGAGGATTTGCCTTGGAATGGTATCCTATCAAGCTGACCGCTCAGATCCGCCCCTACACCTTTGGTGAGCGTCTGATTCCAGATCTGCTGGGCAAACAGGGCCTTCCAGAAGGAGTCATCGCCGAGACCTGGGAAGTCAGCGACTATCGGGACACAACCGGCACAGTTCTCAACGGTCATCATGCAGGCCGCACCGTGCATGACCTGGTTGTGAATTTCCCAGATGAACTGATTGGCCAGGGATGGAGCGGGCCGCATTTTCCGCTGCTCCTAAAGTTTCTGGACGCATCACACATGCTGCCGGTCCATCTGCATGCCGACGATGAGATCGCCCGGCGTGTCTATGCCGAACCAAATGGGAAAACCGAAGCCTGGCATGTCTTGTGGGCTAAGCCCGGCGCCACGATCCTGGCCAACGTAAAGCCAGGCGTTTCACGAGCTGAGTTTTTCGAAGCCTTCAAGACACAAGCGTACGACGCGGTGATGCCGCGCTACTCGATTCAATCGGGTGACACCGTCTATGTGCCGGGTGGCGTGATTCATAGCTTCGGACCTGCTACTCTTATCTTCGAAGTCCAGCAGACATCAAACTTGGGGCAGAGTGTAATGCCAGACGATGGGACTGGCGCTGCGCTGCCAGTGGAAATCTGGGAAGCCAATATCAACGCGGCCCTGGAGGAGCTCCGTACCGACTATCAACCGCGTCCTACCGCCGGCCTTATTCGAGAGCATGGTCTCAACCGATATACCACGTGCTGTGCCGGCCCATACTTTGCGCTCGAACGCTGGTCGCTTAGAGAGCCGCATGTTGAGCCGTCGCATCCACGGCGCTTTCTAACACTATCCAATGTTGCTGACACGATCCGCATCTGTTATGGCGGCCACGATGAACGGCTGGAGCACGGTGAGTCGTGTATTCTTCCCGCCGCCATAGGCGAAGTTCGGATCATCCCACTCGGAACGGCAGATCTCATCATCTGCTATGTGCCCGACCTTCAACGTGATGTGGTCGAGCCGCTGCGCAGGGCTGGTCATTCAGATTCAGCTATCCGATCACTCGGTGAGATTCCGGTGGAGGCGCTGACAGTGCAGGAGATCAAGGGTTAAGGCGGCCACTGCCTAGTCCGGAAGCCATCTGCTCGGCGCTCTGGCGTCGCCGCGCCCTGCTCTCCTATACTCCGCGTATCGTTGGAAGCGACGGAGCGTTCGAGAGCGCCTCGCATCTCTTCTGGTGGACACAGTACGAGCGCGCCTGTTTTTGCAAGGAGTACGAAAGGGCTGACAGTGAAGCTTTCCTATACTGATCTGATCCGGCGGCTGGTGGACCTCGAACGCCTCGCCGAGCCGCCGGCCCCGGACGAACAGGGTGGGTGCTGTTCGAGCTACGATCGCCGCTCGCGCTACAACGCCGACACTGGGACATACGAGGACTGGGATGCCAATGAAGATGGCACAGGTTTCATTCGTATGGAGGGCGACTGGATGGTCGTCTTTGAGCGCGAAGGTCCAGGCGTCATCTGGCGTATCTGGTCGGCACTGCCGCGCGACGGGCATGTGCAGATTTTCATTGACGATGCCCCCGAACCGGTGGTTGACATGCCGTTCCGCGACTTGTTTGATCGGTTCAACGGTGAGATCCCGCCGCTCAACTTTCCTTCGCTTACACCGACACTTTCACGCGGGCGCAATCGGTACATTCCCATTCCGTATAACCGCTCGTGCAAGGTGCGCCTGGCTCCAGAGTGGGGCGCCTATTATCATTTTACCTATACAACCTTCCCATCAGAAACACAGTTGCCGCGCTTCACGGGAGTCTTCGACCGTGACACATGTATCGCACTCGCGGTGGCAGACCGAACGCTGGCGCAGCGGGGCTGGGCCCTGCCTCGAAGTAACGGCGATACGGTCGATCGTATCACGTTGACCGTGCCGCCCGGCGTGACACTCCCCATCTGCACGTTGTATGGCAACCGGGCCATAACGGGGATCCGGGTGCTACCACACGATTTGCCTGCGTCGCCAGAGGATCAGCGGGTGCTGCGCGAGCTCGCACTGAGCATCACCTGGGACGATGATGCGGCGGCAAGTGTGTGGGCGCCGTTGGGTGATTTCTTTGGCACGGCGCCAGGCGTGAACTACTACCGCTCCTTACCGCTTGGCATGACTGACGGTGGCTTCTATTGTCACTGGTTTATGCCGTTTGCCATGCGCGCGCAGATGACAATCACGAACGACGGTGATACCGCGCGCACGTTCACATTCCAGGTCTGCCATAAGCCGTTGGCGCAACCAGCCGATCAGTTGCTACGTTTCCACGCAAAATGGCACCGTGATGCGTTTCTCGAACGCGCACGCGAGGCGGGCCGGGACATCGACTGGCCGCTACTGCTGGTAGAGGGACAGGGGCGCTTCTGTGGCATGCATCTGCACGTCTGGAATCGCTGGACACCACCCCGTGAGGAGGCCGCCACCTGGTGGTACGGGCAGTGGAACGAGAAATCGGTCGACTGGTGGTGGGGCGAGGGCGACGAGAAGTTCTTTGTGGATGGTGAGGTCTTTCCCTCAACCTTCGGCACCGGCTCTGAGGACTATGTGGGCTATGCATGGGCGGCCGAGCCTCCGTTCCCCACGTTTGACAGCCCTTACGCGTCCCAGCCAATGGTCGCGCTCGATGGAAACGGGCATACCTCAGTGAGCCGCTTTCACATTTGTGATGATGTCCCATTTCACTCAAAGTTTGAGGGATACATTGAGAAGTACAAGGGCAATCGGTGGGACGATGGCAACGTATGCTTGTATGCCGTCGTCACCTACTGGTATCAGCGGTCGGGAGGTCTCGATCCCTACGGAAGCCTCCCACTCGCCGAGCGCGTGGGATACGAGGTTGAACCCAGCGGCCTGGGGGAAGGTAAGAACGGTAAGGTTTGATTGGAGAGGGGAGTAGCCAACATCATGGAGACGAACGAACCGCAGCGTGCTGCGGCTGATCCACATCGGCCAGGCTATCACTTCCTGCCGCCGGCAAACTGGCTGAATGATCCAAACGGGTTGATCCAGTGGAATGGTGAGTATCACATCTTTTACCAGTACAATCCGAACGGCCCATTCCATGGCACCATCCACTGGGGCCATGCCGTCAGCACCGACCTGGTCCATTGGCGACATCTGCCGATTGCGCTCACACCAGAGGCCGGCACGGCCGACGAAGATGGCTGCTGGTCGGGCGTGGCGGTGGACAATGACGGAGTGCCGACACTGATCTACAGTGGGAACCGTGACGGCGAGCAGCGGGCGTGTTTGGCGACGAGTACCGATGGCCTGCTGACCTGGCAAAAGCATGACGGCAACCCAATTATCCCAGCTCCGCCGCCGGATCTGCATTTGGTACAGTACCGCGACCATACGGTGTGGCGCGAGGATGACGCGTGGTATCAGCTCATGGGCGCAGGTATCGAAGGGCAGGGCGGGACGGTGCTGCTGTACCGCTCAACCGATCTGCGTCATTGGGAATACGTGCATCCGCTGCTCGTGGGCGATGCACATCGCTACACGCCGATCTGGACTGGCACCATGTGGGAATGCCCCGATTTCTACTGCCTGGGCGGCCGGCAGATATTGGCGATCTTGGTATGGGATCATGGGCAGCTGCACTATAGTGCAGCGATGGTCGGCGATTATCGTGACCACCACTTCATCCCTAAGATTGAGCATAAGCTCGACTATGGCGACAGGCACTTCTACGCGCCGCAGTCGTTCACCGACGCACAGGGCCGCCGGATCATCTTCGGCTGGGTTCACGAAGGACGCACCGCTGAAGCGCAGCTGGCCTCTGGCTGGTCGGGCGCTATGTCGCTGCCACGGATGCTGTCGCTTGGGCCGGACGGACAGGTCTGTATGCAGCCGGTGCCTGAATTGGCGGCGCTGCGAGCCGAGCATACGCATATGCCAGCCACAGGTTTGCCGTCCGGCCAAGTGGTCGTTGTGCCGGACGTCAGCGGCGACACGCTGGAGCTGATTGTCGACCTCGTCTCCGCGCGCGAGGCACTGTGCGGTGTCATCGTGCGTCGCTCTCCCGACGGATCGGAGTACACCCAGATTGTCTACGATACCGTGCTGCACCAGTTGGTCGTCGATCGCACGCATGCGAGCCTCGACTCAGGGAACGATCGAAGCCTGCACGTTGCGCCGCTGATTCTTGGTTTGGATGAGCCGCTGCGACTGCATATCTTCCTCGACCGGTCGGTGCTGGAAGTATTTGCCAATGGCCGTGTCAGCATCACCAGCCGGATCTATCCGACGCGTGCGGACAGCGCGGGAGTGGCGCTTCTGGCCGAACGGGGCGAGGCGCACGTAATCGGCCTTGATGTATGGCAGCTGCGGACGATCTGATTCTCAGAGGGCAAGCGTTGCTATTGCTTTCGCAGGACACGGCCGCAGCCACACAGGCGCCCTCGTCGTTTGAGGAACGCAAGGAATTTGCATGATGACCAGCACAATTCAGGACAACACTGTGTATGGAAGCATCGAGGCCGGCGGCACCAAGTGGGTGTGCGCGATCGGCAGTGGACCGGACGACCTTCGCGCTGAGACACGTTTTCCCACCACCACATCCACAGAGACACTGGCACGCACCATCGGCTTCTTTCAGGATCACCAGCACCTCGGCCAGCTAAAGGCTATCGGCGTCGGCTCGTTTGGGCCAGTCGACCTCAACCCCACATCCGCGACCTATGGATACATCACGTCCACCCCGAAAGCAGGCTGGGCGAACACCGATGTTGCCGGCCCAATACGCCAGGCGCTCGGAGTTCCCGTCCGCGTCGACACCGACGTGAACGCAGCCGCGTTGGGTGAGTATCGCTGGGGCGCCGCGCAAGGGTGCACGATATCTATCTACATCACCGTTGGCACAGGTATCGGCGGGGGAGGCGTCGCGTATGAGCGGCGCCTCCATGGGCTCATTCATCCCGAAATGGGGCACATACGTATCCCGCACGACTGGCAGCGCGACCCCTTTCGTGGCAACTGCCCCTATCACGGCGATTGCCTGGAAGGATTGGCGTCTGGAGCGGCGCTCGCCGAGCGTTGGGGCCAGCCGGCGGAGACGCTCGCAACCGATCACCCTGCCTGGGATTTACAGGCGCGCTACCTCGCGCTCGCGCTGGTCAATCTCATTTGCACACTTTCGCCTGAACGAATCATTATCGGTGGTGGCGTGATGGAGCAAGCACACCTTTTTCCTCTTATTCGAGCAGAAGTTCAGCAGCTCCTGAACGGCTATGTCCAGGCGCCCGCGATTCTCGGTGCGATTGATCGGTATATCGTGGCGCCAGCATTGGGAAACCGGGCAGGGATAGTAAGGGGCATCGCCCTGGCTGCGCAAGACATGGAACACTTGGAAGACTGATAAGGAGATATCCGATACGGGACTATCTCGCAATTCACCCGCGAGTACAAACGGCTGTTCGGTGCATCACCGATGCACGACGTGGAACAACTACGCCAATGCACTCGGGAACGTATGCTGGCTCAAGGGACGATATAGCAGCAGAACGCGCTCGCGCCACTGTGCGATTGTGTGCGAGGTTGTATGGACAGGAACAATTGGCAACTGAAGCAGTCCACATCACAGATTGTACGCGAGCTGAGAGTCAAGAACGCACATTATCAATAACGATGAGCACTGTGCTCGCCACTCAGAATGAATGAGTGAGCGGTTTCGCCAGCAAGGCGACAGGAAGTACGAAACTCGCGGCCGCTCTCTTTGGTAATGCGTTGGTACAGTTCTCTTGTACAATGGACAGGCGATCTGGCCAAACCAGGTCTGCCGTCTCCTGGTTCCAACCGGCGGCGCACGCTTTCTCTCTGACGAGCGTCAACGCTTGCAACCGCGAGATGCCAGATTCGGTGTAGCCAGCAGGAGACCAAAAGCTCCTGTTGTACGTTTCACAATCGCATAGGTACAAGGCCGACCAAGGCATCCCACCCCGTCCGTGCCGCCTTTGTCGTTGCAACATCGTCACCCCGAGACACGCTGCATCACTCCTGATGCCATAGACGCGGTCTCGCACACTCACACAAACCCATACAAAACAGAGCGATCGCTCTGATTCGGCTCCGCCGATCATAGCCTCGTTCTGTACATGATCACCATTGCCACTCAGCATGAAATCGCTCTTTCGGGAGCGCTCATTCCTGCCGATGTGGCTTTTTTGATTCCCCTTCTCACTGCTATTCCTACTCTTCCCCGCTCAGGGGCTTGCAATCATTTGCAGCCCTCCCAGCGGAGCGGCTGCGCCATCTGCGGCATGGCCGCGAAAGGAAGAAACCACAATGTCACCTCTCAGTTCACTCCAGGGAAGTGGCGGCGGACGCATTCCCATGGGCAACTTCAGTTACGATGTCTCGCGTCGCGATTTGACGCGAATCATCGAGGCCATGCCGGCCGACGCGTGCCGGGAAATGCATCTTGCTGCTCGCGCGGGCGATACCGCCACGGCGCAACGCATCATCCGCGAGGCGGCGGCGACATACTACGCCGGCGCTCCAGCAGCCCCGGCAGTGGCACCGTTGCATCCGAGTCCGCGACGTACCCGACGAACCTCAGATCAGTCCAGGCGGTATTGACATGGCGCAGGCCAACGCGTATGATTCAGCGCACAGACTGCTGCGCCGGGAGGACGGAGATGACGATCATCGATACATTGCCAGAGTTGGTATTGCGCTCAATCGACGCGACATGGAATTACACTCGCTGGGAGCGGCTGCCCGACGATGGCAATCGCTACGAGGTGATTGATGGAGTCCTGTACATGACCACTGCGCCAAGCAGCTTTCACCAATGGATCGTCCAGCAGCTATTCCTTGAGCTGCATGCCCAGATTACGCGGCCACAGCTTGGTGTTGTCTTCATCGCGCCGATTGGCGTGCTCATGCCTGGCTGTGATCCTGTGCAGCCCGACCTCGTCGTGGTGCACAGAGCCGATCTGGGCATCATCACGGATCGGCGCATCCGTGGCGTCCCAAGCCTGCTGATTGAGGTGCTCTCGCCAGCAAATGCCGAGACCGACACCGAGATCAAGCGCAAGAGCTACGCCCGTGCTGGCGTGCCGGAGTACTGGATTGTGCGGCCGAGCGAGCGCGATATCCTGGTCTATACAGAACCGGATGCAGCGCTGGGCGACTATATCCACGTCGACCGCGTTGCTCCAACCGGCACGCTCGCAGCCGTCACATTCCCCGTCCAGATCACGGTCGCTTCGCTGTTTGAAGGCGCGCCAGATCTGACGGTCTAATCGGCCGATTCGCCTCACTACACCTACCACCTCGTCTACCGTGATCACTGATATAGCCACGCCAAGCAGTTTGTGCCTGGCGTATATCGCCGCGTGCTGTACACAGCCACCGCTGTGTGTTGACCAAGTCAGCTATCTGTTGGTCTGAAACTCTGTCGCCTTATCTTGTTCGCCTCACAGGGGCTATCACCGCCCTGTGGGATGTGTGGTAGCCCTCCATTCTTTCGAGGAGCTACCACGATGAAAACCTTCACCGCTCAAATCCTCACCATTCTGATTCTTGCTAGCGCCTTTTTCCTGAGCTCGCAGCCCAGTGCGGCTGCACCTCGCTTCGCGCCGACTATTCGGATTGCCAGCGTCTCAGCCCTGGATACGACCACCAACACTTGGACCATCACGCTTTCAAGCGGCGACTCCCTACGCGTGGAGCTGCGCGCGTTCGACACCGGCGGCAAATCACCCTCGGTGGGCGCAATCAGCAACTTCAGCGACCAGGGCTGGCTGCCGATCCTCGGCTACTACGGCTATGCGACCTTTGATCAACACGGCATCGCCTACCACGCGACCCACTAATGCAGACCAACCAGCTATCTCCATCGGAGCTACGTGGCTCCGATGACCAGGAGGAGACACAAAATGACTGCGGCACCAACGCTCATGCTTCCCAAGCCCGAGATCGTTATCCCCGGCTTCGCCGAGCTGCCCGAACCCATTCAGGCCGTGATCGAGCGCCTGAGTGCGCCCTTTCCAATCGAGGAGGTCAAGGTGCGACCCGGCGCCGTCCGACGCGACGGCACGGCCGCGTTGTGCCTGGCATACTCGGATTGGTGGACGGGGTATCTTCCGCGCCTGAACGACGAGATCGGGCCAAACAACTGGAGCATCGTGCTGCGCCCGTGGGGCGAGCACCAGATCATCGCGCGCCTGCGCGCCTTCGGCGGCCTGATCGAGAAGGAGTCGAGCGGCAGCGCCAAAGGCGAGGCCAACGGCGCTCAGGAAGCCGAGGTGCAGGCCAAGAAGCGCGCCTGCGCCGAAGGCCTGATGCTGGGGCTGTACTACTACTTTCTCCCGAATGTGTGGGGCAAGGGCGAGCGCGTCGGCAAAGACTTCGCGTTCGCCGACGGTGAAGAGCAGCGCTGCGTGTACGAAATGTATACGCGCGCCGGCCTAATCGCACGCGGCACACCCGGCGCGCTGATTCCGCGCGATGGGCGGACAGTCCGCGGCGAGGCGAGCCGACCACCAGCCACGACACCACCTCCAAGCGCTGCACCCGAATCTGCACCAGTCAATGCGCGTGCCGCCACTGCTCGCCGCTCGCTTGAGCAGGCCGAGCAGCGGGTTGGGCTGCGCCAGCCGGAACACGCCACGTCAGCGCACGATGCCGACACACCAGGACCAAGTAGCAGCGCACAGGCGAGCGACGCCCAGCTTGGGCTGATCGCGCGCCTGATTAACGAGCTCCACACCGGCCTGGATGAGACGAGCGAGGAGACCGCCGCGGCGCTCGACGCGCTCGGCGCCCGCTTCGGCATGAGCAGCCTGTCCAGCCTGCGCAGCAAGGTAGACCTCCGCCGCGCAGCGAGCAGGCTCACCAAGTTGCAAGCCATGCAGCTGATCGATCGCCTCAAGGGGTTGACGCCCACTGAGAACGCCCAAGCCGCCTGACCCTTCACTCGCCTATGCATCCGCAGGCGCCGCGGAGCTGGTTGCTCGCTGAGCGACGGCAGCGGCGCCTGCCGCAGGACATCAATTATGCAGCCTGATATCACCCGTTACGCCTGGAAGCGACGCGGTTGCTGCCACTGCACGCGCACACCCGTCCGCAAGCGCGAACGTCGACCGCTGGGATTTTTCAGCCCCAGCGCGGCGAGACTCCGACGCTGGATGAAGCGTCAGCGTCACCGCCACGCCCGTCGCACCGTTCGCGCCACCCTGCGTGGCTACGCGACCGCACACTCAGACCCCGAGAGAAGGTGAAACAATGACCGTTATCGCTATTCCAAAGAAAGCACTGCGATCCGCCACAACACACGGCGAGGACGCTACTATGACTCCGGCCTGGGATCTGTACCTGGATGGCGAGCTCGTCGCCAGCGGGTATCTCTCAGAAGTTGCCGCCCGTATGGAGCTCGACCTGGCCGCGTGGTACGCGCTGTTTGGCGAGGCCCAGCTCCTTTCCGAGATACCGATCACCGAAGAGGCGCTCGACCTGGCGCTTGCCGTGTTCAACCGCCTGTTTACCACCGAGAAGATCCAGGAAAAGGGTCGCCTGGCGCTGGAGAAAATCATCCGACCGGAGATCTACACGATCGCGGTCGACGGCAGCCTCCAAGTGCTGGCATCGAGCGGCCGCGGTAAGCAGGCATCGTATACGGTCACTGCGCACATGTCGCTTCGCGACGATACGGCCTGCAGCCCGATCGGTTCCTACCATGTCACGATGACGTGCGGGTGCAAGGATTTCTACGCCCGCGCGCACGAGCACGGCGGTGTATGCAAGCACGTCGCCGCCCGGCTGCTGCTGTTTCTGGCGCAGCGCGGCGTTGCGGCGCTCAAGCATCTCCGCGACGCGCTCGGTATTGAGGAAACACTTCCATCATCCATTATCAGCACCGCTGCACGGGCTGACGAAGCGCTTGCCAACGACGAGGATGGCTTGGCATATGTCAGCATTTCCGCTTCGGAGCTGGCTGCCGCATTGTTTCTTACGACACGCTCCGCGACAGCGACCGATCTGCGTGCGGAGCGCGGCAAACTACGTCTGAGTACAGGAGCGACCGATCTGACGCTCGCCTGCGTGGAGGGCGACGGCATCGCCGGCGTATGCCTGGAGGCGAGCGCACTCACCGCGCTATATGACCAGCTTCGTCCCACCGCCAGAAGTGGCGGCGCGATTACGATCTTCGTGGAACCAGTGGACGGCTCGGTCTATCTGTGCAGCCAGGACGAGACATTCTCGGCCGAAGTCAGGGGCGTACCGATCCCAGCTCTTACCACTCCAATCACTCCCTGATGATCTCTCGATAACCCGATGTCCGCACACCGGCACACCATCTCGCCGGTGGGCGGATATGGGTCGGTGTGCTCGTTCAAGGAGCACCAAGATGTCCTCACTACTTGCTCACCACACCCTCGTCCGTCCGCTGCTGTCCGAGTTCGTCGGCAGCATCGCCGCCGACGGGCAGACCACCCGCGTCGCCGCCATCGCCCTGAGTACGCAGGGCAAGGCGGTGCTGTTGAACCTGGTCGCCAACGATACGACGCTGAGCGCAACCACTGCTCGCTTCTTCAAAGGCGAACAGCTGCTGTTTCAGGTCGCGGACGGCATGATCTGGGGCGCGCCGAACCTGTTCGGCCGCGCCGATGCGGTCAGCTACCGCCAGATCAAGGCCGCGATCCCGAACACCCGCGAGAAGAATTTTTTGGTCATCCCGCACACCGCCGATATCGGCGAGGGCCTGACCCGGCCTGACGCGATTGACACACCATCGCCCGGTGCCACCGCAACCGGCACGACCGCGCGGCCCGCGCGCTATATCTTCGCCAATTACGATCAGGCCGCCCCGAACGCTCGCGCGTTTCTGGGTCACCTGCGCGCGCTGCGCGTGGTGTTCCTGCCGCACTGGGCCGATCGGCTCTGGGCGGAGGGGCTGGCCGCCGACCTGATCACGCCGCTGCCATCGCTTGGCGTTGCGGCCTGGCAGATCGCCAGCGACCAAGCGCGCTGGCACCAGCTGGTGAGCGAGGCCGTGCGCGAGAGGCGCCTGGCGCGCCACACCTTTGCTGTTGCCGCGTAGCTGGTCAGCGTCAACCCAATCTCCACAGCTCGATAACAAAGCTCAACACCAACTCAGTATCTCACCGCCGCCCGACCAGGGCCAGACACGCGTCCCCTGGCGGGGCGCCGCTGGCCCTGGCTCATCATCCGAAAGGAGCCTCCATGGCCTCCGGCACGCTTGCAAACCTGGCCAGCAGCGCGTTCGTCCCCACGCGCGTCATCGACGCCGAGCGCATCTGCCGCAACCTGCTCAGCCTCCCGGCTGCGACCTTCAGCGTCCTCGACCCAACATCGGGCGCGGGCGATCTGCTGCTCCCGTTCGCCGCTCACCCGCGCGCCCAGCTCTACGGCGTGGAGCTCAGTGCCGAGCGCGCGAACGAGTCGCGCACGCGTCTGCCGCGCGCGCTGGTTGTGACCAGCGCGTTCGAGCACGTCCGCATCACCGAGAACGCCCTCGACCTGATAGTCTCGAACCCGCCGTATCTGACCGGCGAGCTCGGGCGGCTGGAGTACGCGATTATCCGCGACGCCACCACCGCGCTGCGGCCGGGCAGCCCGCACGTCACAATCGTCCCGGCGCGCCAGTGGGACGGCACCATGGCGCGCTTCTGGGCCAGAAACTATACCCAGATTCAGTGCTGGAGGCTGGACGACGACGAGTTTGCGAAGTACACGCAGATCGTCGTCGCCGGCGTCAAGCGCGAGCGACCGCTCCAGACGCCCGAGGCGCTGGAGCTGAACCGCATCCGCGGCTTCCGCTACCGCATCGACGCGGGCAAGCCCGAGGCGTGCCCGTGGGCGCAGGGGTTTGCCCCCGACGTGCTGCCAGATGTACCAATCGCCGAACCCTACATCGTCACGCCCGGCGGAATTCCGATTGAGATCACCGTGCTCAAGGCTGATGAGGCCGAGCTGATGCGCGGGCTGGGTATGGGCGGCGCGCACCCGACGCCGGCCTGGCAGAGCGCAACCACCTGGCAGGCGGCTGCCAGCCTCGACCACCCGCTGATGCCGATCAGTGGCGAGTCGTATCTGGCGGCGCTGATTCTTACCGGCACGCTCGACGGCGAGGAGCTGCAGGGGCCGGATGGCCAGTGGTACACCTTCGCCACGCACATCGCGTCCGAGTGGGCCTCAGTCGAGGTCGACGAGGACATGCGCAAGAAGGGGGTCACGAGCATCCAGCAGCAGCAGGACAAGCCGTGTCTCAGCGTGCTCAACTTGGAGACCGGCGCGCTCACGCACTACCAGCGCGACGAGGTGTTCGCCTTCCTTAAGCCGTGGCTGGCGCTGTTGGCGACACGCGTGCTCGGCCAGTACACCCCGATCTACGACCTCAACCCGCCCGACTGGATGCTCGGCGTGGCCGCGACAATCGCGCAGGACAAGACCCTGCCCGGCGCTGCGATGGCGGGTCTGCAGGCGCCACAGCTGCACCGCTCGTTCGCCGGCTACACCGCGCTGTGCGAGCTGGGCCGGTTTGCCGTCAACGGCGAGCCAGGGACAGGGAAAACGCGCATGCATATCCTGATTATGGCGCTGTTTGCCTACACCTGGCGGCATCGCCATGTCTGGGAGGGCAAGCTGCCGCGCTGGGTCAAGCAGACCCGCCGCGCGTGGAAGGCCAATCCGCGCACGGTCGGCGACGCGCCGCGCGCGCTGCCGCTGGCGGTGATGACGCCGATGCGCGTGGTGCCGGTGTGGGAGAAGGAGATTGCGGGCGCCTGGCCGGAGGCCGAGGTGCTCATCATCGACGACCACACCGATGTCACGCGCTGGATGGACCGCTGCGCCACATCAAGCGCGCCGGCGGTCATCGCGATCTTCTCGCAGTCGAAGACGCGCGCGTTCGGCCGCGCCTGGCAGTCGGCCGTGCGCACGAAAACGAAGCCAATCAAGCTCTTCGACCTGAAGCCATCCGACGACCTGCTGCCCGAGCTGGAAGAGGTGCTGGATGCCAAAGGCAAACGAATGGCCTATCGGGTCAAGGCGACCGGCGTGTTTCTGATGAAGGACGATGTCGAGTCGACCTTCTTCTGCCCGGACTGCGGCACGATTGTGGAGGCAGAGCCGGGCAGCCTGCGTAAACGGCAGGGCACCGCCGCGAGTGCGGAGGCGAAAGCCGACGACGCCGAGGCCAAACAGGAGCCGGTGCGCTCGCTGACCTGGTTCGAGGACAAGCGGCGGAGTTGCGCGCACTGTGGCGCGCCGCTGTGGACCGACGCGCGGATCAAGGCCACGCAGGCCAAGTATCCGCACATTCCGTTCGCGACCTGGAGCAAAGCGGTGGATGTTGAGCCGATCGTCGCAGCGGCAGAGGGAGATGCGCCTCTCGCGCGCAGGCGCAAGGCGGCGCGGCCGGCGGTGCGGATTGTCGACGCCGAAGGCAACCGTGGCTCGGCGGCGCCAGACAGCTTTTCACCCTACGATTACTGGCGGCGCTTCTATTCCGGCTGCTGCGCGTTTGTGGAGATCGACGAGAGCCACAACCTGCGCGGCCAGTCGACCGACATCGCCCACAGCGGCCACCTGGCCCAGCTAGCCAGCCAGACCTATGGCTATGGGTCGGGCACGCACTACGGCGGCGTGCTGACCGACTTCTTTTCCTATTGGTACCGCTTCAACCCGCGCTTCTGGCAGCAGCTGGGGCTGGGCTGGAACGAGGCCGAGCAGGCGATGAGTCGATACGGCGTTGTCCAGACGATCACCAAGGAGTTCGAGTCGAGCGCGCGGCGCGGCAGCGGAAAAACCGACGTGAGCGTCACAACCATTCCCGCGCCGGGCATCAGCACGCGGCTACTGCCGTACCTACTGGCCGACCTGGCGTTCATCGACGTGCTCGACGTTGGTGCGTTCATGCCACCACGCGAGGAGATCCCGGTGGTGGTAGAGATGGACGACGCCGCGCTGCTGGCCGAGCGTGAGGACGCCGCCCTGGCGCTGCGGTCGGCTGAGGCCGAGCTGGCAGCCGCGCAGGCGGAGCTGGATGACACGTTGCGTGACGCGTCCAGCACGCGCGGCGAGCGAGAGACCGCGAGCGCGCGAGTGGATACGACCAAAGCACGGCTCGCCGAGGCTCGCGCGGCACTGAGCGATGCTACGGCGTGGGTCAAGGCCCGCGATCTCAAGACCGCCTACCGTGAGATCGAGGCCGCCCTGCACGCCAAGGCCGAGAAGCGCAACGAGGCCGCGCGGCTGGCGCAGGGGACACTGCCGCGCTGGTGGTCGATCCTGCCGATGTGGGAGCGGCCGCAGTTCACCGTCTCCGAGACCCATCGCGGCGACTGGGGCGACGTAGAGGAGGTCGTCGAGATCTTCCGCGCGCCATCGCTCGCCAGCGAGCATCTGTATCCGCTGGAGCGCGAGCTGCATACGATCGTCGCCAAGGAGGTCGCCGCCGGACGGCCAACCATGATTTATATAGAGCAGAACGATGTGCGCTCCACGAGCGACCGTCTGACGCACGTGCTCGCGGACTTCGAGCCGTGGGCACTGCCCAACAGCGTTGACCCCGAGGATCGCGAGGACGCGATCAATGCGGCCGTGGATGCTGGCCACACCGTGCTGCTGGTTCCGTACCGGCGCGTGCTGGAGGGCTTGAACCTGCAGAAGATCAAAACAATCTGCTGGTATGAGCTGGCCATGAACCTGTTCATGCTCGACCAGGCCAGCCGGCGCTCGTGGCGGCTGGGGCAGGACACGCTGGTGCGCCTGTACTACCTGGCCTACAAAGGCACCGCCACGCACAAGCAGCTGATCCGGCTTGGCACCAAATCCGGCGCGGCGGCGCTGTTCGCGGGCAACACGCCCGACGGCGCGCTGGCGAAGGCCGCCGGCGCGGACAAGACCACGCTGGCCAGACTAAGCGCAAGCCTGGACGCCGACGACGAGATCGACCTGGCGGCGGCGTTCAAGCGCCGCGGCGAGGAGCTGGCCAGGAAGCTGGCGGCCGGCCGCGATTGGATCGGGGCGAACGACACGCTGGCCGCGCGGCTGGCATCTCACGCACTCCCGACACCCATGGTTGAGGCGATCGTCGCGGCCGAGCCAATCGGAACAGCTCACGACGCGCCCATGACCATGGCTCTCGACCTGGCACCGGGACTGGTGCCAGGGAATGAGCGCGTGGCGAACGAGACAATGGGAACCGCAACGCAGCCGGCAGCCATCTTTGGCAACCTCGACGACATCGCGGCCGTGCTGCGCAGGCAGCGCAAACAGCGCCGCGCATCGGCCGAGGTCATCCAGGCGAGCGGGCAGCTCGCACTGTTCTAGCCAAAGCCAGCAGACACAGCCCACACTTTCGCACCGACCGTGCGCCAGAGCAACTGGGCGCGGCGTCACGATAGATTCATCCACCGAGTATCAGCCGGGGGCAACGGGCGTGCCGCCCGGCGAGGGCGGCCGCGTGTTGTCTCCGGAAAGGAGCAACCAGCGTGACCACCCCCTCCTACAACGACCCATTCGGGCTGCTGCGCAATAAAAAGGCAGCCGAGCTCGCCGCTGGCGCGTTCACCGCGCTGCAAGCCATCCCGCCAGCCCAGCGCTCGCGCTACTCGCCCTCTGGCGATGAGGCGACGATCGAGCTCGGCCTGGGCTACGTCCAGGCGGTGCTCGCCGTGCTGTTCGGCGTCGTCACGAGCTTCTCGTTTGACGCCCCCGCAGACAAAGGCCGCGTGGCGATGCGGTCGAGCGGCGGCAGCACCGCGTATCACTTCAGCTGGCATGCCACGCCCGATCGCTTGATCCTGGGCGGCTTCATCCACGCCGGGCACCCGACTTACCAGGTCGCGGTCGTGGGCCTCTGCCAGGCGATCGCGGCATACCGCTGCGGCGCGACCGCGCCGTATGATGAGCTCGTCCAAACCTGGTACGCGCTGGTTCGGGCGATGGATTACGCCTACCCGCGCCTGAGCGCCGAGGTGCCCTGGGACAAGCGTGCGATTGAGACTGCTTGTCACCACGCCGAGATCCGGCCGCAGATCGTGAAAGTGTGCGACGTGCTCCGCGTGGCGCTGCGCTACCAGCTTCCGAGCACCGCGACCCGCGAGGTCGGCGTGACCGAGCCACAGGTGCTTGCAGGTGCGGCCGAAGGCGCGGCGATGCGCCTGCCTGGCAGCGTGCTGCTCGACCCGGCCGGCCTGGCGGCTGTGTCGGCCGAGGCGGCGCCTCCGGCAACATCGGCGGCCACGTCGCCAGCGACACCATCCGCAGGAACCGCACCAGCAGAACCAGAAGCACCTTCACCCCCAACTGCGACAGCGACACCGCCGGCGTCTGGGACTGCGCCGGCCGCGCGCCGGCGCAGCGCGACGGCACGTTCGGCATCCACCACACCAGCCGCGACCTCGACCAAACCGCCAGCGGCACCGAACAGCGCTGCACCGACATCGACTGCAGAGCCGAAGCCAGCCGCACCACCCGCACCGGCGCCCCCCCCGGCCAGCTCCCGGCTGCTGGGGCCACACGTCGGGCGGATCAAACGCGCGTTGGAGCGCGGCGGGCCGGTCATGCTGGTCGGCCCGACCGCCACTGGCAAGACCACCCAGGCCAAGGACGCCGCGTTTCAGCTCGGCATGGGCTTCGAGCTGGTCGTGCTGGACGAGGGCTGGGACGCCGCCGAGCTATTCGGCGGCTACACCCGTGTGGGCAAGGACTGGGCCTTCGCGCCCGGGCCAATCACCCGCTGGGCCGAGCGCATCCAGCGCGGCGAGACGGTCATGCTGATCATCGACGAGCTGGCGCGCGGCCACAAGAGCGTCGTCAGCGCGATCATGCGCGTGATGAACGAGTACACCACCGCCGATCTGGACAAGATGGGCATCCCGATCCCGAGCGGAGCGGCGGGGCCGTTCTACATCGTCGATGTGACTGCCACCAAGCAGCGCATCGCGGTGCCATGCCACAAAGCACGGCTCGTCGCAACCGCCAACCAGGGCGACGGCTACACCGGCATCAATCTGAACGACCCGGCCTTCCGACGCCGCTGGACCGGCGGCTGGCTGCAGCTCAAGAGCTACGAGGCCGATGTGGTGCGCAGCATCCTCAGCGAGCGCCTGACACTCCCGCACGGCGCGATGTTGATCACCAAAATGCAGGCGGTCGCGCTGCAGGTGGCCGAGTACCAGCGTCGCGAGGAAGCGCTGCTGGCGACGCTTGACCTGGCGACCCTGATCACCTGGGGTGAAGCCACGCTGCGGTTGCATCGCAGTGGTGTTAACGTCCGGCAGGCGTTTATCGAGAGCGCAGCCGATGTCTGGATTGACCGCGTCGTGCCGCTCAAGGGCGCTGACCTCGACCCCGAGATCGAGCGCACCATCCACGGCTACGTCGCCGCAAACGTCCCGTCGGCGATCTAGCACACAGAACACGAATCAATCAGCGTGATGGCGCATGCCGAATGGTATGTGCCGTCACGCCTACACATCAGGAGCATACGATGAACTGGTGGGCCTGGCGGCGTGCACAGCACGTCCTGGAGACCTGGGTGCGGACGCTGATCGGCGGTCGGCCCTATCACGTCGAGTACAAGACCGGCGGCGGCTCGTATGTCAATTTGCGAACCAGGGAGATTACGATCGACCCCACCATGGCCGACGGCTGGAGCGGCGACAGCCTGCTCCCGTTCGTCTGGCGCGGCCGGACAGTCCGGACGCTCCCCGCGCTCCAGTATCGGATCAGCCGCGCGATGGCTCGGCATGAGGCCGGCCACGTGCTGTTCACCGACGACTACACGGTGGCCGGCGAGCTGCACGCCTGGCTGACCAACGCGCTGGAGGACGGGCGCATGGAGCGGCTGACCGGCCGCTACTACGCGCCGGCCCGCGCCGACTTCGACGCGCTGGGCACGTTGCTCTGGCAGAAAAAGCCGCTCACGCCGGTTCACGAGACCGGCCGCGCGGATCGGCTGCTAAACGCCTGCCTGTTCTGGCGCTGGGATTGCCTGCGCCCCTCTGGCATACCGTCGCGCTGGCGCTGGGCTGGCGACGAGGAGCGCGGCTTCTGGGACGACCAGATTCGGCCGCGCGTCGAGGAGGCGTGGGAAGCGCCGACCGCCGTGCGCGTCGCGGAGATCGCGCTGGAGCTGCTGAGGATCATTGGTTTGGCACAGAATGCAGGCACCGGCGGCCACGATTTGCTGCCATCTGATCTCTCTATAGTGGTCACTGCGGGAGAAGCTGCAGACGGCGCGCTCGGACGTGGCAAGGACGACCAGCCGCTATCGAGTGCAGCGCCCGGCTACGACACCCACAGCGCTGGGAGTGGCCACCGCGACGATGATGAGGTGATCGCCGGGATCATCGTCGAGGAGGACGAGCCGCCAGCGGTCGACTGTGACCCGAGCGCCGGCAATCTGTGGATGCAGCCGTATGCGGCGCTCCAGCGCGAGGTCGGCGGCCTGCTGCGGCAGCTGCTCAAAGTGCTGGTCGTCCCGACGCCCGACGTCGATGTCCGTCCATCAGAAACGAGTGGAACCTTCGATGCCCGCGCGCACATCCGCAGCCACGGTGAGGTGCCACTGCTCCATAAACGCGTCAATGACCACGACCCCGCCGGGCTGGCGATGGTGCTGCTGATCGACCGCACCGGCAGCATGGGCGGCAGCCCGAACCCGATCGACTGGGCGGCTGGCGGCGCGCCCGGCCCTTCGTTCGAGCAGGGTCGCATGCCGCACGCCCGCCGCGCGGCCATCCTGCTGGACATGGCCTGTAGTGCGGCCGACATTCCGCTGTGCATCGGCTACGCCGGCAATAACGGGTATACCTGCCACCATCCCGACGGCGCGCGCTCGTTTGCGCTTGCTTCGCCAGTGATCTGGATTCGTGAGTGGAACACGCCGCGCAGCGCCGAGGGGCCGCGCGCGCTGCTGGCCGGGATGTACGGCGACAGCGGCGACGAGTGCTACAGCGCCAGTCTCAGGCTCGCCCAGCAGCAGCTCGCCGCGCGTCCCGAGCGCACCAGGGTGATTATTTACCTGCTCGACGGCCGACCGACCGACGAGCCGGCCGACGCCGTGCGGCAGACCGTCGAGCAGCTGCGCCGGGCCGGCACTCTGGTGATCGGCCTGTTCGTCGGTGGCCAGGGCGAGATCCGCTATCTGCGCGACATCTTCGGCACGGACGACACAATCGGCGTGGAGGATATCCGCCACCTACCTGACCGCCTCGGACGCATCCTCCTACGCTACGCACGAAAATACTAAACTCGTATCCTTTGAGACCCCACCACGGGGTGCCGTTACGTGAGGCACCCCGTGTGGGTGCCTCAAAGGAGTTTCCTGTGACAACCACGACTGAGACACAAGCCACCAGCCAGGACGCGTCCGTGCGCCGACCACTGAGCATCTCGCAGCTGCAGCTGTGGTACCGCTGCGGCTACGCCTGGCATCTGCGGTACGGGCTCGGCCACAGCCCGCGCGCTGGGGCCGGCGCCTGGTTCGGACGCATCACGCACGAGACGATCGGACTCATGTACCGCGGCATGCGAATGGACGCGGCGCATACTGAGGTCTGGACGCGCGAGTGCGGGCCGGTCTGGGGTGACCTCCAGCAGCTGGTCGCCCTTGACGCCGCGTATGCCGCGCAGGGCCGGCCCACGACGAGCGCCGCGAAGGCGTGGCGCGTCGGTCATCCGGAGTACGACCAGGTACTCGCGCGCCTGCTGGATTTCCAGCAGCACGGGCTTGGGCACGCGCGCTGGGGCAAGACCCAGAGCCTGGCCGACTACTACCGGCGGGCTGTCGCCCTGCGTGACAGCGAAGGCGAGCTCCTGCTGGAGAATCCGCTGCTCGTGGAGGGCATCCCAGTCGCCGAGCTGGCCACTGCTGACAGCGATGCGGCGCGAGCAAGCGACAGCGTAGAGGCTATCGTCGAGCTCGACGAAGACGGGCGCGGTACGCGCTACCGTCTGCTTGCGGGCACCCTCGCCGGCGTGGAGGTCGTCGGCGTGCCCGACGTGCTTGCGCGCCAGGGCGATGGCATGCTATGCGTGGCCGACTACAAGACCGGCAAGCCGATATCCTCGAACGAACTCGCCGAAAGCGCGCAGATGGCGATCTATGTTGAGTTGCTGCGGCAGAACGGCTACATCACCGACGACGATCGCGTACGCATTGGGCATATCTATTTGACCGAGACCGGCGTGCTGCCAGTCTGGACCGACACGGCTCAGCACGCAACCGTGCTGCAACGGCTCGGCCGGCAGCTCGGCATGGCCGCGGCGCTGATGGACAATCAGCTGTTCAGCGCTCGTAAAGGCCTCGATGCCTTCCAGTCGCCCTGCGCGTTCTGCGACGTGGCACACGTTTGCGACGCCTGATCGAATGTTATTTCTGCCGCTTCAGGCGCTCACTGCCGCCTGGGCGACAGCTGGCGCCTGGAGCTATGCATTCAGGAGGTTTTTAGTGTATACGCAACGAACACTGTTCGACCCAGCCGCACAGACAGTGGCCCGCCGGAGTCTGAACGAGCGACCGCTGCGCGAGTGGCCAATCGGCGAGCGACCGATCGAGCGCCTGGCGAGCTATGGCTCGGCCGCGTTGTCAGATGTAGAGATCATCGCAGCACTCCTCTCTGGGAGCGCCGGCAGCGCGAACCCGGTCGCCCTGGCGCAGCAGCTGATCGTAACGTTTGGCGGCTGGCATGGCCTGCAGCGCGCCAGCCTCGACGAGCTGCAATCCATTTCTGGCCTCGGCCGCACGCGCGCCACACGGGTCAAGGCTGCGCTAGAGGTCGGCCGTCGACTGCTGCTGGCCCAACCAGGCGAGCGGTTGCAGGTCAAGTCACCCGCGGACATCGCACCGCTCCTGATCGCTGAAATGAGCCATCTCGATCAAGAGGAGTTGCGCGTGGTATTGCTTGACACCAAGAATAGGCTCCTCAAGCTACACACGGTCTATCGCGGCAGCCTGAACGCTTCGATGGTCAGGGTAGGCGAAGTCTTCAAGGAGGCGGTCAGGTTCAACGCCGCAGCGATCATCGTGGCGCATCAGCACCCCAGCGGCGAACCGACGCCCTCGCCTGAAGATGTTCTGGTCACGCGCGAGATCGTGCAGGCTGGGAAACTGCTCGATATCGACACCCTCGACCATCTCGTGATCGGCCATGGCTGCTTTGTCAGCATGCGTCAGCGTGGCCTGGGCTTTTCAAGTTAGTACCGCAACGGGCTCCAAACGCAGAACCACAGTGGCATGGCGGCATAGAAGTGAGAAGCACGTTCTCACTTCTATGCCCGCTGTGCCGCTGTGGGGCATGCGAGCTGGTGATCAGGCCTCATTCCAGTCAGCATATCTAAAAAGTAAAAAACAGTATCGGCATATGCTAGAATAGCGAGAGCAGATATCGTTTCGAACGGAGTATTGCGTGCATATTGAGAACGAGCCGCGTATGGATCCGCGGCTGGCGCAGCGGCTGGCTGAGAAGAAGGCCGAGCTCGATCGCTATCGACCGCTTCCGCCCACGACCATGCGTTATATCAACGAGCAGCTACGCGTACTGCTCACCTACCACTCGAACGCGATCGAAGGCAATACGTTGAGTCTGCGCGAGACACAGCTGGTGATCGAGCATGGTATGACCGTCGGCGGCCACAGCCTGCGCGAGCACCTGGAGGCGACCAATCACGCGCAGGCGTTTGCCGAGCTGACCGATTTGGTCGAGCGGCGGACACCGCTCAGCATCGACGTCATCCTCAGCCTGAACGGGATGGTGGTCGATAAGCTGATCGATCGGCCGGGGGAGTTTCGTCGCGGGCCAGTGACGATCCGCGGAGCGCGCGTGCAGCCACCGCCTGCCACGCGCGTGGCGGGTCTGATGCGCGAGTGGGTCGCCTGGGTGAGTGACGAGGGTAAGGCTTACCCAACCGTGTTGCGTGCCGCCATCGCGCACCAAGGCTTCGAGGCCGTTCACCCGTTCAGGGATGGGAATGGCCGAACCGGCCGGCTGCTGCTCAATCTGATGCTGATGCAAGAAGGCTACCCGCCGGCGCTCTTGCTCCAAGAGTGGCGCCTGGCCTACCTGGAGGCTCTCGCAGTCGCGGATAGCGGCCGCTACGGACCACTGGCGAACCTGATCGGTCGTGCCGTCGAGCAGGGGCTCGACCTGTATCTCGACGCCTGCGACCGCGCTCCAGAGCCCGAGGGCGCGGAAGAGCAGCCGCTGGCCGAGCTGGCGCGCGAGTTCGGATATACCACCGACTACCTTGCGCTGCTCATTCGCAAGGGGCGCCTAGAGGCGACCAAGCGCGGGCCGCGCTGGTACAGCACCCGCGCAGCGGTGGAGCGCTACCGCAGCGAGGTTGCCGCAGGAATAGTTCCAACAGGTCGACCGCGCGGTCGATCCAGGCGACGATGATTTGGTAGTTTCAAAATAGCAAGCACACTGAAGGGTACCGCAGCGCAGTCACCAAGCAGACGATGGTTGCGCACTGCTGCCGCCGATAGATCGCCTATTACGGCGTGCCCCACCGCTCGTGCAGCAGGCGCGTGATACAATCAAACGGATCGAGGAGGAATGTGCCGTGTCATACATCACCAGCTTCGAAGAGATAGGCATCGAACAGGGCCGGCACCAGGAGCTGGCGCGGAGCATCCTCCGAACGCTGCGTGTGCGCTTTGGCGCCGAGGCAGCCGACAGCGTCGCAGCCCGGCTGCAGCCGCTATCACTTCGTCAGCTTAACGCCCTGGCCGAGGCCGCATTAGTGGTTCCTTCGCTCGATGCACTCCTTACCAATCTCAATGAGATTGAGGTTGAACATGGGCGCGCCGAGGGTTTGATTGACGGCCTGGCACTCGCGCTCGAACTCAAGTTTGGAGCGGTCGCCGCGCCGGTGATTGCCGATCTGCGCCAGATCAGCGACCTGGCGCAGATCGAGGCGATCTTGGCGAAAATCAAAACGGCCGAGTCACTCGATGAGGTTCGCAGCGTCTATAGCCCCCACCCGAACTCTAGTTCCTGTGAGGCACAGCTCCCGCGCCCTGGTATCCAAACGGACACCAGGGCGCGGTCGTTGGTGTCAACAAAGTTGATCGAGTTCGGTGCTCGCTGGCCAGATAAGGCTAAACCGAGTGTACCACCCGAACAGAGACAACACGAACAAGCAGCGATCAGTTTGTCGTCTGAATCTAGTCGATAGCGAGAAAGTGTCGCGACGATAGATGAAGAATTCTGTCGGCATGGATGGTGCGTACCCTCGCAAAAACTGGCGAGCAGATTCGCGACATGTGACGACATGGCGCCATAGACAAGGCACATTCGGTATGCTATCGTCGACGTAGCAACAAACTGAATGGAGAATAAAAACAAGAGTGACCCGAATCTGATTCCAATTCTCCTCCCGTCACCTGGCACCGGCTGCGAGGAAACGCTCCTCAAAACCCCGAGAATAGATCATGATCCCCATGGAGCACTGACGATCAGTCTGGATTATGCCGATGAGTACGGGGTGCCAGACATCAGCGAAAACGATCCCCCACAGCGGGTCATTGAAGTTGTCCTGCTCAAGCGTCGCGGCTGGGTGATTGTCGATGCCCAGTTAGATGTCTTTATAATGACCGAGGTCGAGTATAATGAAAAACTCCACTCTACAGCGAAGCGCAAAGTTAGCTAAGATATGTCAGGGAATCCCCTTTCGAATTACCGCTGCTCAATCCAAATACACACTGATGCTGCCGTTAGGTCTCGACCAATTGTTCAGCCGGCACGTTTCTGCTATGATACCCTCCGCAACTATCACAGCGACGACGAGAGCACGCAAGCAGGAGGGAGATTGGCCAGATGTGGGCTGATAACGAAACGAGCGACGATCTTCTTGGTTTCACCGTTCACAAAGATGTGGTCAAGCAGCTCGTAACCACCGATACGCTGCTTCCGGTCACTGTTGGCCTTTTCGGTGATTGGGGCAGCGGGAAGTCAAGTATCATACGCATGTTGTTGGACGATCTTGACAGTGACGCCTACCCAGACGTCGCCTGCCTGTACTTCAATGGGTGGACCTTCGAAGGCTATGATGATGCCAAGGCAGCCTTAATCAGCTCAATCCTGGTGCAGCTTGGCGAGCATAAGCGGTTTGGCCCTAGAGTACGCTCCGGGGTGATACGACTGCTCAAAAAAATCAACTACATGCGGCTGCTTGGACTTGGACTGAAGTACGGTACCAGTATTGCCGTGGGCGCGGCAGCCGGCGCAGGCATGATCGATGCGCATCTCGCCACAACGCTTGCTCCATTCATTCCCGGCATGGCGGCGGCAGCTACCGCGTCGGCGGCCGGCGCGAGCACACCGTCCACGTCTTCTAAAGAAGAGGAGCCCATTGATTGGCAGCAGCTGATCGCCAAAGATCAGTCGACGCCTGGACCACTGGACATTCGTACATTTCGGCACGACTTCGAGCGCTTGCTCGGTGAAACTGGACTCCGGGCGCTAGTTGTGGTGATTGACGACCTGGATCGCTGTAGTCCTGAGCGCCTGATTGAAAATTTGGAGGCGATCAAGCTATTTCTCGCGGTTCCGAAAACAGCCTTTGTGATCGCCGCCGATCATCGCATCGTGCGCTACGCGATTATGAAGCGTTATGCGACATCTCGCATGGAAGCGGAGCAGTCCGCGCGGGAAGAATCGTACGATCTGGCAACCGATTACCTAGAGAAGCTGATTCAGGTGCCCTATCGCCTTCCGCGCCTCTCCCCAAGCGAGATTGAAAGCTACATGACCCTGCTTTTCTGCAAACTCCACTTGGTTGGCGATGGGGAGTTTGTGCGCGTCCAGACTGATTGTGTGGCCGCACGGAAGAAGAATATGTATCTGACCTACGGGGCCGGCGCTGCGCGTGCTGCGATGGGTGGCACGCTGCCGGAACCCCTAGAGCAATCGCTGCAGTGGGTCAGCTCGATTGCGCCGGCCCTGACCGAGGGTCTCAAAGGCAATCCTCGGCAGGTAAAGCGCTTCCTCAACGCACTGTTGCTCCGCAAGCAACTCGCTATGGCAGCAGGCCTGAACATCCGCGACATCGTGCTAGTCAAGCTCATGCTGCTTGAGTACATTCGGCCGCATCGCTTTGATCAGCTCTACGAATGGCAGGCGCGCAGCGAGGGCCGACCAGCTGAACTGCAACAGCTCGAGCAAGGCGTTGGTTCTACATCTAGTCGCAAAGACCATAACAGTGCAGGCGCACCGCCAATCTCGGGAGAAATCGACCCGGCATGGCAGGAGAAAGCTGTCCAGGATTGGCTTCGCCTAGAGCCACAGCTTGCGACCACCGATCTGCGCGACTATTTCTGGATCGCCCGCGACCGACTCACGACCACGATCTCGGGGCTTACTATGGTGCCACCGCTGGTTCGCGCGCTGTATGACCAGCTTGTGACCGGGAATGAGGGCGAGCTTCGACTGGTGGCACCACAAGCGCGCGACCTTGGGCCCGAGGAGCTCGCGATCCTCTTACGGTTGCTCGGCCAGCAGCTCCTGCGTGAGCCCCAGGAATCTGGCAGCTTCACGGCATTAGTCGCCTTGATTGAGGCCAATACGCCAGGTGCCCTGGAACGGTTGCTGGATTCTTTGGAGGAGCTTTCTGCCAACGCAGCCGAGCCAAATATGGTCTTCGAGCTACACAGGTTAACGACAGAGCAGCCACAGAGCCGCGAGCGCGTATGGCGGATACTCAAGCGCTGGTCCAGCACATCGACACGTGCGGGTAAAGCGGCGCAAACTGTTGTCACCGATTCGGCAAAGAATGTCGCATCGAGGCGTGGCTGATGGGGACATCGCGCAGTTACAGTCCCCCAACCGGCGGCGGCTGGCCACCACTCAAGCGTCAGGTGAATCAATTTGGCGGTGGCGAGGGTGGCGAGCCTGGGCCAGACGAACCGGATGGCCCGGCCCTTCCTAACCAGCTCATCCCCCAACAGCTTTTAGGCACGTACCTGCGTGTCCGCAGTCGTGGGGGTGGTGGCGGTGGCGGCGGCGGTGCAGGTGGCGGCGGCGGTACAGGTGCTGGGGGAGCCGGCACCCATGGCCTTGGGCGCGCCGCAGCGCGTGTCGGCGGTAACCTGGGTGGATTTGCGGCTCGGGTGGCTGAAGTTGGTCTGGCTGGAGCACTTGAAGATCTTGGGCTCAGAGACATGGTCGGTCGCCCAGCCAGTGATGTGACAACCGCGCTCGTCGATCGCCTAGCCGGTCCGGGGAGCACCATGGATGCCAGCGTTGCGCGTGTGGCCTTGAACAAGCTACGCCAGGAACTACTCGGATCGGCCAGAACCTTCGAGGATGTCGAGCGCCTGCTCCTGGGCACACTCGAGCAAATCCAGATTGCAGGTCTGATTGTCCAGTTCTACGGGCACTATCTCTACGAGCTGTTCTGCCGCGACTTCTACGAGCAGCTCGTCAAGAAGGTCGGCCGCGAGCAGACACGGCGTTCAATCGACAGCATCCGGCGCACGATCTTCTCCTCACTTCGCGCGAAGATTGCCGGCCGCGACCCTGGCAGCGTCAACTGGCGAGGTGCCGAGGGGCGGCAGCTGGCGGAGCGGATCCTGACTGAAACGGTTGCTATTTTCGAGGTTGGCGCATGAATGTCGAGGTCACCATCAACGCCGGCATAACGCTAACTGGCGGTTTTTCAACCGTCACGTTGTGGATACCAGAGGCCGCAGCATCGGCGGTTCTTGACGTGAGCTTTGACCAGCTCTATGACATGTTCGGCATGAGTGAGCCAATCACCCTCGATCTGGTGCTGATCGCTAGCATCGTGTACGTGTTGGATAAAAGCGTTCCTCGTCGTCGTGCGGACGACTTCTGGACCCGCGACTTTCATGTTGTTGTTCCGGTTGCTGAGACCACGATCTGGGAGCACGCTAAGGAGGCGCTTGAAACATGTCTCACGTTTTTAACAGGTGACGAGTGGCGCTTCAGCTTTACGCCACGAGCAGAGGCGCTGTACACACCTCGCCATCGTGCACGCGAGCGGCGGCGGGGAGAGCCACCGCGCGCAGTCAGCCTGTTTTCTGGTGGTCTCGACTCGCTCATTGGAGTGATCGATCAGCTGGCCCGTCAGCATGATCGACTTCTGCTTATTGGGCATCATGACGCCACCGGACCTGCAGGCGATCAACGGCGTGTACATCAGCTGCTTGACCAGAGGGAAGGCTACGTACAACGAACCGACCGGCTATCTGTTCGCGTACGACCACTACCTAGCGATCTCGCGCGCCCAGGACAGCAAATTGTATCACTTGGCCGTGAGCACACACTACGCAGCCGCTCGTTCATGTTTCTGGCGCTTGGGCTGTTCGCGGCACGTGCGCTTGGCGAGCATGTTCCGCTTCTGGTACCGGAGAACGGGTTCATCGCGATTAACATCCCCCTGACACCTTCGCGCGGCGGCACGTGCAGTACACGGACTACCCATCCGTTTTTCCTGGAGTCATTCCGCGCGCTCGCGTCGTTGGTCGGAATCCAGAACCCAGTTGTCAATCCGTTCGAGCTCAGCACGAAGGGTGAGGTGCTGGCTTCCTGCGCCGATCAAGCGGCGCTTGCGCGCCTCACTCCTGAGACTGTCTCGTGCGCACACCCATCGCGACGGGCGATCTGGCGACGTCGAGACGTGCGCAATTGCGGCTACTGCGTGCCGTGCATTATTCGTCGCGCATCCCTCCATCATATTGGCCTTGACCATGGGGAAGTGTATGGAATAGACATCGGCCAGGGAGAACTGGACCTAGAGTCGAACGTAGCCGCCGACGTGCGCGCGGTGCTAGACTGTATCGCTCGTATTCCGGAGCGTGAGACAGTCGACGATCTGGTGGTCGCCAGCGGCCCGCTCCCATTTGACACGCGCCAGGCCCATGTGGAGACAGTGAGGCGCGGGCTAGAGGAGCTACGTGCGTTTGTCGAACGGGTGGCTCCGCCACAGGTCGCAGGGTTATCGGGCGACTGATGATAGATGCACATTGCCACATCGATACCTATGCGGATCCCTATGAGACTGCGCTCCTGGTTGAACGGTCACACGTCCTCACCATTGCGGTCACGAACCTACCGTCGGCGTTTGAGGCTGCCTATCCCCATGTACAGCGCCTTCGTTCGCTGCGACTTGCGGTCGGGCTGCACCCGCTCCTGGCCGAAGTGCATGCACGCGAGCGCGCGCAATTTGCCACGTGCTTGAAGCGCACGAGCTATGTGGGTGAGGTCGGACTAGACTTCTCGGCCGAGGGTATAGCAACACGCGACGTGCAGATTGAATCATTTCAGTATGTGTTGGGACTGGTAAAGCAGCAACCGAAATTCGTCACGATTCACTCGCGGCGAGCTGAAGCGATGGTTCTCGATCTCGTGGAAGCCGCTGGTGTACGTCCTGTTGTGTTCCATTGGTTTAGCGGGTCATTGAAGCAAGTCGATCGGTTGCTTGCACAGAGTCATTTTTGTTCCGTGAATCCAGCAATGCTCCGTAGTCGGAATGGCAAATCGATTATTGAGCGTTTGCCGCCTGACCGCGTGCTGACGGAGACCGATGGTCCGTTCGTTATGGTCGAACGTCGGCCGGCGCTGCCGATGGACGTCACACTTGTTGAACATTATCTAGCGCAGCTGTGGCAGCGACCAGTCGAGGAGGTGCGCCAACAGGTGCGACAGAATCTCCGTGATGCTATCCCAGTGTAATGCTGTCGGATTTCCAGCGTTTCAATCCAACCAAGCTGTCTCTCAGATCGCGAACGACACGTAACTTGGGAAAGAGAGCGGCAATCGTAGTATTATGCCTACTTATTCGCCGTAATTGTTAGCACGATCCGCAACAGCACGTCGCAAGATAGCGAGTGCCGCCTCCAGTCGATCAAGTATAGCCATATTTAATTCATTCGCAGGAAATTGCTCAGCACGCGATGCCAGAAGCATCAAGGTATTAGCCGCTTCCTGGAGCAGGGCGCCGTCTGAGATGTGAGTAAGCGACTCTAGTTGCCCACCAGCAGACTCTGCATCAGAAGGATCGGTGTGTCCTTGTTCGTGGAGCGGCATTGGTGAGACATCGGAATTATACTGCCGATCTGTCGCGGCGCCGTGACGCTCGCGGCTCTTATCACGAGCTAACCGTTCCGAGCGGTTCCCGAGATCGTTTGTGAATTCCTGCACTTTTGTCGCGGCGCCGCGACGGTCCGCCGATCCCATCCCAGCCGCCTCACGAACTTCAGGACGTTCATAACCTCGCACGAGCGTCCGAAGCCGAGCAAGGGTAAGATTCTCCTGAACCACTCGATCGGCCAGCGCCAACGCCACCTCCGGCTGTTGCGTAAAGAGTGGCCCAAGCTCTAGCATCTGGGCAATCGCCCGTGGTCGCTGCCGCAAGCAATCTTTCAGCCGCTCTGGTAGCTTATGGATGCGCGAGCGTACACTGACCCAATCCGAAGATTTCCCAAGCATTGCGCCAAGCTGCGCCTGATTTTTCTCGAAAAAGACCTGCTCGTGCCAAGCAATGATCTGTGCTTCTTCCACCGGATCAAGATCCTGGCGCTGCAAATTCTCCTGTGCTCCAATCGTCAACATCTGGGCATCACTGATATCACGCACAACGACGGGAAGCAGACACGCTTGGCCACGCTCGGCACAGATCAGTCGCCATGCGGCGCGACGGCGATGTCCATAGACCAGTTGCACCAGTCCACGGCGTCGCTTCGCAAGATCGCCGTGGAGGCGCACGATTAGCACACCCTGGAAGCCCGCTTCACGCATGCCCTGTGCCAGATCCTCTAAACTCATATCGTTGAACGGTTGCCGGGCTTGATACGGGCTATCCTCAATCTGCTCATCTGGCTGCTGCTGCACCTGCTCGCCCGCTTGCGGCTGTCGCCCGATCACTTGATCGATCGCGAGCTCCGCATCTCCCTGGCCACGCCGGCCGATCCATGCACCACGCTTGCTGCTCATGGTTTCTCCACCAGAAAACTCAGAATCTGCTCCGCAGCGCGCCGATACTCCTGCGCAATGTTGGATGCCGGTGCTAAATCGGCCAGCGTCATGCCATGTGCGGGAGCATCGGCGGCGGCAACCGCCAAGCGAATTGGCGCGAAGTGCAGGGGTACATGCAGCGCTGCAACCTGCTCTTGTATTTCCGCCAGGGCCGCCTGTGCATGCGCCGTATTGCTGCGATAGCGGGTCGGCAGCAACCCGAGCACGCCCAATTCCGGGTTGATGCGCTGATTAAGCCGCTGCTGGAGGGCGCGCACATGTTCATACCCATCGAGCGCCATAAAACTGCACTCCACGGGAACCAGCAGCCAGCGGGCGCCGGTGAGCGCATTCGTGACTGAAAGGTCGATCCCGGGCCGACAATCGATCAGAATCAGATCGTATTCGGCAAGGTGCGGCGTCAGCATGTCGAGCAGGACATACTCACGACCTTCCCACGGAATCGCGGTTTGGATCACCGCTTCCAGGCCAAGCGTGGATGGCACAAGGTCAACGCCGGCGAAGCGTGATGGGCAGCGTACACCATCAAGTGTCCTGGCGCGTCGCGCGAAGGCATCGGTGAGTGAGGTCACAGGCGCATCGTCTGGCAGCGCGACGCGCGTCAGCGAGGCCTGCGGGTCGGTATCAACGATCAGCACCCGTTTACCGAACTGTCCTGCAAATCCCGCCAGATTCAGCACGGTTGTGGTCTTGCCAACGCCGCCTTTGAGATTGGCCACCGCGATGACGTGATTGTTTAATGTGGATGCGGTCATATGACTCTCCTTATCAAGGATGCTCGCAGCAATGTTTCATGCTCTATTATACACTATTACGTGTAAATTTGCTCTTGCCTGCCGTCAGGTATGGGTAACCCTCCCCCTTAATATGCGGTTCTCTACGACGGAGATGCCACGCGTTCCATCACATGCTGCAGTTGCACCCGATACTCTGTCCGCCGCGCCGCCCGTTGCTCGACCGCGCTCAGTGCATGCATCACGGTACTGTAGTGCCGTCCACCCACCGCGGTTCCGATGGTTTCGAGTGAGAGTGACGGGTAGCGCTGTCGCACCGCCCACATCGCAGCCTGGCGTGCCTCGACAATCGAGCGTTTGCGCGAGCGCCCGATCAACTCGGCAGGAGTGCGGGCAAAGACCTCGGCAGTTTGGGACAGGATGTTGTCAATCAGCAGCATGCGTGGCCTCCACACGAAGATGAGCTTAGGCGTCGGAGGGCAATACGTTGCGCCGCCGATAATCCGGCGCGCGCAGCGTGAGCAACGTACCGACAACCGGATCACACAGGCGCGAGTAAATTCGTGGCTCGATCGCCTCCGGCTTCAGATTGCTTGTGACGACGGTGGCCAGCCGATATGAATAGCGATGGTTGATGAGCTGATACAGCTTCTCACGCACCCACGGCGTGGCACTCTCGGTTCCCAGATCGTCAAGGATCAGCAGTGGCACGCCGCGTACCAGCTCAAAGCGCTCATCGTACGCGACCGTGCTTTGCGGTCCAAACGTCGCCCGCAGGTGATCCAGCAGATCTGGCACGACCGCGAACAGCACCATCTCACCTCGGCCAAGTGCCTCATGCGCGATCGCCGCTGCCATGTGGGTCTTGCCAACGCCATACGGGCCGAGCAACGTCAACCAGCCGTCGGGTTGCCGGGCATACGTTGTGATCACCGGAATCATGGCCCGCAGCCCGGCAATGAATGGGTTGAACGTCGCAAACGTCTTGTCGTGCAGACCGCCGAGATTGCTCAAACGTACTCGCTCCGCAGCCTCGTGCGCTGCCCGCCGCTGCTGCGTACAGCTACAGGGAAACAGCACGCCAAAGTGCGGATGTCCGAACGGCACCGCCTCTTTCACCCAGCCCGCACCGCCACAGCTGCCGCAGAGCGACTGACCACGATGCTGGTTATGGATTGACGCATGCTCGTCACCATCATGCGTGAAGCGCGGCAGATCGCGCGCGGGATCAATACGGCTGAGGCTTTCATCCATAGCAGTGTCGAGCATCGTAGTGCGCATCACGATCAGAATGAGTGACGCTCGCTGTGCAAGGAAGTTGGGCGAGTGCTTCTGCCTCACTGGCACCGGCTTCAAGCGCGTAGGCCAGCGCACACAAGTCCTCCAGATCCGCATTGGGCGGCGCCAGCGCGCGCACCCGTGCCTCCAACTCCTGTTCGTCGGCGGGAGATGCGCTAGACGCGAGCACTGGCTCGATAAAACGCCAGGATTCATAGCGGTCATCCTTGCGTCGTGCACGCTCGGCCCAGCGATCAAGCTCGGCTGTGGATGGCGGTGGATGACCGCGCTGCATTTGAGCCACGGCAAATCCGATTGGCGAGGTAAACTGCGCCGCCATTCCGGGATGCGCCAGCGCGGTCTGCCAGGACGCAATCAGGGTGTACGGCACCGCACCGAGCTTTCTCCGTTCGCGCACACCTATTGACGCGAGTAAGGCATCACAGGCTGGATCAGGTGACAATGACGGCGCGATACTTTGGTCAATCGGCTCAGCGAGTATATTGTGCGAATGCGCACTCTTTCTCGGCCAATACGCGTCCAAGGCAGCCCGCGCTGCACAAGCGTGGTAGTAGGCGGGAGTGACGCCGTAGGGTCGTTCGCTCCTGACCCGGCTTGCGCGCGATTGCCAGATCAGCAGTTGTTCGGCCCCATAGGCCTCCTGAAGTGCCTGCAGCTCATGCCATTCCCCAGCAGAGAGCGGGCGGTCAGGATTGAGCCGAGAATGTCCGCGTATCACAGATGCTGTGAGTGCGGCAGGCGAATATTCGGCCTGACCTCCGAAGCGACGCTGTTGATCGTAGTTCGATCCCGGGAAGTCGCACTGCGCGTCCTTTCTGACACTAGATAAGCCGAGAACATCAGCCTGCCCGGCGCCATGGCTGGTGGGAGAGTCGGAGGAGGGATCATGATTGATTCGTTCATGATTTTTCCCAACATCCCATGCGATCAGTGATATGTGACGATCACCACTCCCGTTTTGCGCGTCCTCTTGCGCAATATCCGTCAATGCTCTGCCATCATCATGTGATCGACCTTCTGATCCAGCATCTGATCGACAAAGTGATCCACATTGGCGTTCTGGCAGCCCTACTTGGTTCGTGACAGCGATGGTTGAGGCGATGCCGAGTCGGTTCTGACCCTGAACACTGAGGTGTACTGCTACGATCACATCACCAACAAGTGTAGATAGCTGCCCTGCCGCAGCTAGCTCCATCAGTGATGGAGCATCCGCCGGCGCTGTTACTCCTGCAACTGCGTGCAATCCGAGGTGAAGCAGTCGCGGCGTCGGCACGACTTCGGCACGTAAACCAATCACGTAGGTACCGATATCGGTCAAATCAATCAGCGGCCGGGTAAAGTACCGGCTCACGAGGGCATGGCCCTGACCAGGCTTCGGATCGAGACGACCAACATATGTGTCGAGCAAGCCGAGCGGCACGCGTCGGCCACGAACATGAGCAGGGCGACCACTATCCGACTGGTCGAAATGCCAGGGCAATACGTTGCCCGCTCGATCGCGCCCCCACGTTGGGAGCAGGCGATGCTTGCTTGCCCGCGTCCGCGTAACCATCAACCAACCACGTTCCTCAAGTTTGACAATCCGGCGCATGATCGCGGCGCGATCTGCCTCGCGATCACTGCCCATCCAGGAGGCCAAATCGCGTGCGGCGAGTGGCACGGCATCCTTCGCTACTGTGGTGAGTCGAGCAATCGCTATATATACGCCGACAGCGAGGGGATCATCAGCAAAGGCGAGCATGAGTCCATCAGGAACGAGCACATAGCGGTCAGTGCGCTGTGATTCTTCGCCACACTGTGCACGTGGGGGAGCAGATTGACATGATCGTTCTACAACGCGACCGCCTGGTCGCGCAAATGGTGCGTGTACCACGAAAGTTATCCTCATGACTTGCGCGCAGGGGATTGCCGCAGGCCGAGTGGTGTGGTACACTAACGCTGCCAGGCACTAGTGAACCATATCACCCCAGCCCGCCGCTTGCTCTTGCGAGCGGCTTCTTCTTTTTCAGACAACGCCTTCGATGTTGGATCCCACGGTTATTTGATGAGGAGTTCGCCCATCAGCTGTGTCTCCTTTCTCTAAGCAAACATGCCAATACGCCGAGACGCGGAAGTGGCGTTTCAGCATGTGGCAAGCGCCACACCGAGCCGAGGCTCGCTGTGGCGTAGTGCACGAACGGAAAGAAAAAGTGTATGCCGCAACCGGGCCTGCCTGCTGCCGTCTGATGATATCGATTGCTAGTCGGGGCAATTCGAGCGAAGCGAGGGATCATGTGCCGCGATAAGTGGCTATGCGGCGCGGTAGTAAGAGGGTATACGGCGTGTCGGAACGGCGGTTGGATCCCCACCCGGCCCACCAAATGAAGACGCGGTATTCTGCACTATGCAGGGTGCCGCGTTTGTGTTTTACACCTCAGTTGAATGGGGGTGATGCTGCAATCATTTGGCGCTTTTATGTTCTGAAAATGTTTCCCATAGATCCGCAATTGTAGTTTCAAGGGAACAGAATGCGACGCCTCTCTATAGCACTGAGCCTTGCCCTGCTCATGTCGTTCGGAGTAACCCTTGCTGCCGCCCCTGATTGCAGCACCACGATCTGTGTGTTTGTTCCGCTCGCCCTTAAGCCGCCAAGCGGTGCACCCGAACCAACTCAGGCGCCCACACCACCAGCGAAAAATACAGCGACGCCTACCCTAACTCCCACGGTGACAGCTACAAGTGGCCCTACCTTCACTCCAACTTCCACCGCAACTGCGACAGCAACACCCACGCAAACCCCAACGCCATCGGCAACGGCGACTGCAACGCGCACGCCATCGGCTACGGCGACGGCATCGCCAACACGTACGCCGAGCGCAACTGCAACACCTACACTGCCGCCGCCTTCGTTTGTGAGCTGCGATACGTTGCCAAATGCGGCGTCCGCACCTGATTACCCGGTACAGATTGTCGATATCAATAAAGGAGTTGGTTCATCTGGAGAATCGGTTACGCTGCAGAATGTGAGCACTGCCACCGTGAGTCTTTCGGGATGGAAGATGTGCAGTGTCACAGGTGGGCAGCAGCACCCGGTTAGCGGCAGCCTTGCTCCAGGGCAGACCAGGGTATTTGCGAATACTGGCGGGCCGATCTGGAATAACTCGTCTTCTGACCCGGGCGCGCTTTATAACCAGAATGGCCAGCTGGTGAGCTATTACCCCGATTAGGCGGCGCTTCACGAGCATTGACACATAAATATCTACGCCCCTGGAGATAATCCGGGGGCGTAGCAAAATCGCCTGGTTGTTTATGGATTGACGATCGGGCAGGGCGACTGGCGCACCCGAAGCTGCTTGTGCACAGGGCCAGGCAGCTACCTTTCTGCCAACACGGGCTCGCTGCCAGGTGATGAAACAGCGGTGGCCGCAGGAATGTGTTCGTCGATCCACGCCTGGATATCGGCCATCACATTTTCCTTGCCGACGTCGTTGAGCAAATCGTGGAAATAGCCGTCGTAGAGCTTCAACGTCTTGTCCTGCGAGCCAGCCATGTCGTAGAAGTGCTGGCTGCCACTGGCTTTGGCGGCCTTGTCGGCGGAGCCATGCAGAATCAGAACGGGCAGCGTGATCTGGCCGAATTCGCGCTTCAGCCGCTCGTCGGCGCGCGCCAGCTCTGCGATGGTTCGTGTCGGCTGCACCTCGTGCGCGATCAGCGGGTCGCTGTTCATTGCTGCAAGCACTTCGGGGTCGCGTGAAAAGTCCTCGTTATTCAATTTGACGACATGGGCGTGCGGCGCGACGTGGCTCAGCCCTTTGAGCACGGCCAGCGCGAAATCGGGCGCTGGCAGCTCGTGCGCAAAACTCTCGCAGATCAGGCCAGTGATTTCGGCCTGGTGGTCGAGCGTGTACAGGCAGGAAACCACACCGCCGGCACTATGGCCCAGCAGAAACACCGGCAGCTCCGGCTCCTGCGATTTCGCGCTTGCAACGAACGTCGCGACGTCGCTCACGTAGTCGGCGAACGCGTCGACATAAAAACGCTCGCCATCCGACTTGCCGCGCCCGCGCAGATCCAGCGCATAGACCGCAAGCCCGTGCTGCACCAACTGCTCGGCAACCCACCCGTAGTAGCCGCTGTGCGAATTGAAGCCCGGCACGATTACAACCACGGCTCGCGCCTGCTCCGCGCCAGGGTGCCACGAGCGCGTGAAGATATTCAGGCCACCGACGCCTTCGAAAGATGCTTCGTTCATGGTTTTCTCTCCTTATACAACCTTACGACTTAACCACGCGAGCGGCACGAACGCCAGCACACTCGCAATCACGCCGACCCACGGCGTTGACGCCATCAGCCCGCGCGACACGAGCACGCCGCCCGCGAATGCGCCAAGCGAGATCCCAATGTTGAATGCCGAGATGTTGAGACCCGACGCAAAATCCACAGCTCCAGGGGTGTAGCGCTCGGCGGTTGCCAGCATGCCGGCCTGAAACGCGGGCGACATGCCAAACGAGCACACGCCCCAGATGAACAGAACCGCCACCATCGCCCACTGGAGCGAAAGCGTCAGCGCCAGCACCACCTGCGTCAGCGCCAGCAGCACCAGCAGCAGCCGCAGCGTGCGCTGCCAGCCGAAGCGGCCGATCAAGCGGCCACCTGCCAGATTACCCGCAAAGGTGGCGACGCCAAAGACGATCAGGAGAATACTGGCTGTGGCTGCGGAAAAACCAGCCACATCGGTGAGAATTGGCGTGATAAAGGTGAACGCGGCAAAGCTGCCGCCGAAGCCAAGCGTGGTCAGCGCCATCATAGTGAGAATGGCCGGGTTGGCGAGCGCGGCGAGCTGCGTGCCGATCTTGCCGCCAGCGCTTGCTGGCAGGTCGGCGGGGAGCCAGCGCAGCATGGCAAGCAGGCCACACAGCGCCAGCGCGGCCACGGCGAAGAATGGCAAGCGCCAACCCTGCTGATTGCCCAGCAGGCTGCCCAGCGGCACGCCAATCACCATTGCCAGGGTTAGCCCGGCGAGCATCACGGCGATTGCGCGCCCGGCCTGCCCTTTGGGCGCAAGGCTGCTCGCCACGGTGGCGCCAATCGCGAAGAATGCGCCGTGCGCAACGGCTGTGACGATGCGCCCAAACAGGAGCATAGCATAATTGGATGAAAACGCGGCCAGCAGGTTGCCAGCGAGAAACAGGATCATCAGGCCCAGCAGCACGGCTTTGTGCGGCAGGCGCGACAGGCCAGCGACCAGAAAGGGCGTGCCAAGCGCGAGCGCCAGGGCGTACAGGCTCACCAGCGCGCCAGCCGTTTCCAGCGAGACCGATAAGTCGCGGGCGATGGCCGGGAGCACGCCGACCACCAGAAATTCTGCGACACCAATCGCAAAGGCGCTGACCGCCAGCGACAGCACGCCGGGATGGGTGCGTGTGCCCGCGCCTCGGTGCTCTTGCGTGAGCGGTTGCGGCAGGGAAGATTTGACCGGTCTGGTGGCGTTGTCCATAGAACACTCCTTTTTACCAGGGCCATTCCAAAGGCCTAAGAGCTATCCACAGATTACGCAGATGAGATACTTCATATCTGTGTAATCTGTGGACGATTTCTCTATTAGTGGCCAGCGCTGAGCGTTCGCGCGGCGCTCGTGATCAGCCTGGCAACGGCATTGGCGTGGGAAACCATGGCGACATGGCTGGATGCCACTTCCACCGTTGTTGCGCCCATGCGCTGGGCAAAGAAGCGCTCCGCGTCGGGCGGAATCGCCTGGTCGTTTGTGGCGACGAGGTACCACGACGGCAGGGTTTTCCAGGCTGGTGTGCCAATTGTTTCGCCCAGTGCCGCCAGCGATAATGGTTGCTGCACTGCGTACATCACGTTCGCCCGATCGCGCTCGACATCTGCCGCGAAGTACTTCACGAAATCGGTTTGCGGCAGCCAGGCGAAGCCTTGCGCGTCGACGCGCAGGTGCGCCAGCGCCGGCGTTGGCGGGCCTTGCCCCAGCAGCGCCCCAATCGATTCGCCTGTGTCGAGCCCAAACGCCGCGATGTACACCAGCCCGGCGACGTTGGGCGCGTCGGTGCCGAGCGCGGTGATGATCTGGCCGCCGTAGGAATGGCCAACCAGGATGGTCGGGCCGGATTGGGACGCCAGCACCTGGCGCAGGCGGGCCAGATTTGCGTCGAGGGTGGTGAGCGGGAACTGTGGCGCGGTGACGTTAAAGCCAGCATCCTGCAATCGCTCGATCACCGCGCTCCAGCACGAGCCATCGGCCCATGCGCCGTGCACCAGCACAACATTCGGCGTGCTGAGTGGCCGGCGCTCGTTCCCATGCTGCTCGGCTGCTTCTGCCTGTGCCGCGCGGCCAGATCCGATGCCAAGGCCCAGCGCCGCCAGCGCCGCGCCCGAACCTGTGAGCATGCGGCGGCGCGAGAGACTTGCCGTGAGTGCTGCCTGCGCCCTCTCCGTTTTGTTTGCCATCGTTTTCCCTCCTTCACGCGTGCTATAATGGTTTCCGCCCACACATCGCATGTATTGGCGTTGCGCTTTTCATATATCCCCGCCAGTAAGATATATGAACCGGCGCTTTTTATCAGTCGACTAACGTTCGCAAATGCGTTCCCATGGGTTCACATTTGCCCAGGCACGAGCGTGCACGCTTCCATGTGCGAACGACGAGGGAACGTTGGGAAGGGCGAGGCATCACTACAAAGCAAGAACGCATGCCATTGGCCAGCAACTGCTCGCGTTCCGCAACCGCACCGGGCTCACGCAGACCGAGCTCGGCCAGCTGATTGGCGTCAGCCGGCGCAGCATTCTGAAGTGGGAAGGTGGCGAAGGTCTTCCGAACGGAACCCATCTTCACCACTTACTCGAAGTCTTTGCGAATCGCAGCGCATTTACCGAGGGCCACGAGCTTGCCGAGGCCGAGGCGCTCTGGGCGGCGGTGAGCCAGGCGGCCTCCAAACGCCTGGGGCAGTTCAACGCGCAACAGCTCATACAACTGCTGGCGCAGCCGCGCGGAGAGCGCAGCCCAACCCCATCCCCTGTTCCCCCTCCCCTATCCCCGATCATCGACTGGGGCGAAGCGGCCGACATCCCGGCGTTGCAGGGGCGCGCCGCAGAGCTGGCGCAGCTCGGGCAGCTCGCGCTTGCGGATCGCTGCCGGGTGGTGGCGCTGCTGGGTTTAGGTGGGATCGGCAAAACCAGCCTGGCGCTGACATTTGCCCGTGAAGCGGCACCACACTTTGCGTGTGTGCTGTTTCGCTCGCTGCAAAATGGGCCTGCGCTGGCCGACCTCCTCGACCAGACGATCCACGCGGTTTCCGGCCAGCAGGCAACCCCACCGGAAAAGCTCCCCGACAAAATTGCGCTGCTGGTGCAGCTGTTTCGCGAACGGCGCTGCCTGCTGATACTCGACAATTTCGAGACAATCATGCAGCCGGGCACGATCACCGGCACCTACCGAAGCGGCTATGCTGAGTATGGCAGCCTGCTGCGCGCCCTGAGCGAACGAAAGCACCAAAGCTGCGTGATTGTGACCAGCCGCGAGAAGCCGGCCGAGCTGGCGCTGGAAGGTCGCGCCGGGCCGGTGCGAACCGTTTCGCTGGCTGGTTTGGACGATGGAGCCTGCCAGAGCATTCTTGAGGCGCAGGATATTGCCGGCGCGAGAAGTGAGCTCGGGGCGCTGGCACGCCTGTACAGCGGCAACCCGCTGGCGCTCGCGCTGGTGAGCGAGCCGATCCGCGAGCTGTTTGGCGGCGATGTTGGGGCGTTTCTGGCGGCTGGCAATGCCTTCTTCAATGGCGTTGGCGCGCTGCTCTACACGCAGCTGGCGCGCTCGACGCCGCTGGAGCAGGCGATTCTGTACTGGCTCGCCATTGAGCGCGAAGCTGTGCCACCAAGCGCCCTGCTGCGCGATCTTGGCGATGTGCCACAGCGCGAACTGCTGGCCGCGCTTGAGTCGCTGCGCCACCGCATGCTGATCGAGCGCGGCCCGAGCAACACCACATTCACCTTGCAGCCGGTCATTCTTGAATATGTGACCGATTCCCTGATCGAGGCGCTTGCCCACGAAGTGGCCGATGGCCGCCCCCGGCTCCTTTCCAGCCATGCACTCGTGCTGGCGATGGCCAAGGAGTATGTGCGCCGCAGCCAGGAACAGCTGCTCGCCACCCCGCTGCTGGAGCGGCTGGGCAGCCGCAGCGTGGCCGAGCGCCAGCTGCTGAGCCTGCTGGCATTCTGGCGCACCCAGCCAGAGAGCGCGCAGGGTTATGGGCCGGGGAATGTGATCAACCTGCTGCGGCTGCTGCGCGGGCACCTGCGCAACCTCGACCTTGCGCGCCTGGCGATTCGGCAGGCCGTGCTGCAAGGCGTCGATATGCAGGATACCAGTCTGGCTGGCGCGGCGCTTCAGGAAACGATCTTTACCGAGACCTTTGATGCAGTAACCGCAGTTGCAATTAGCAGCAGTGGCGAATACTGGGCCGCGGCCAGCACGCGCGGCGAGGTGCTGGTGTGGGCGGCTGGATTAACCCTGCACCACTCGTGGCGGGCACACACCGACATGGTCTGGGCGCTCGCGTTCAGCCCGGATGGGCACGCGCTGGCGACGGGCAGCTGGGATGGGGCGGTTAAGCTCTGGGATGTGGCAAGCGGCGCGCTGCGCTGGTGGAACCGGCACGCCGGCCATGTCAACCGCGTGGCATTTTCGCCCGACGGCAGCGTGCTTGCCAGCAGCATGAACGATGGCACTGTGCGGCTGTGGGACGCGCAGACTGGGGCGCAGCTCGAGACACTCGCGCATCCTGGCCCGGTGCCAGCAATCGCGTGGAGCCACGATGGAAGCCTGCTCGCCAGCGGTGATGTGTATGGCCAGATCCGGCTGTGGAAGGTGCAGAAGGGTGCGCCTGCGGCCTGTGTGCATGTGCTCGCGGGCCATTCCGGCTGGATTGATGAGCTGGCCTTTGCGCCCGATACTACCACCCTGGCGAGTGCAAGCTGGGATGGCACCGTCAAGCTCTGGCACATCGCTGCTGCGCCCGGCGCTGACGCGGCCAGCATTCAGGCGATCGAAACGCTGAATGGCCACGCCGATCAGGTGAGTCGCGTCGTGTGGAGCCCCGATGGGCGCACGCTCGCAAGCAGCAGCCGCGACCAGACGATTCGGCTGTGGGATGCGGCAAGCCGCAGCTATCGCGCGGTGCTGCGCGGGCATACTGCTGGCGCAAAAGGGCTGGCCTTCACGCCCGACAGCGGCAGCCTGCTGAGCGGTGGCGGGGACGGCGTGCTGCGGGTGTGGAACAGCGAAAGCGGTGAGTGTACCCGCGTGCTGCATGGCTACGCCGCCGCGCTCGACGATATCGACTGGAGCCCTGATGGCAGCCAGCTGTTTAGCGGCGGCACCGACGCGCTGGTAACCGTCTTCTCACTTGCCAGCTCCACGCCGCCGCGCACGCTGCCTGGGCATGGCGGGCTGGTGATCGGCGTGGGATGGAGCCCCGACGGGCAGCGGCTGGCCAGCAGCGAGTGGGACAATGCTATTCGGTTGTGGAACCCAAATTCAGGAGCCAGCCTGGACGTGGTGCAGCATCCCGACGATCCCGGCAACTATTTCTACGGTTTGGCGTGGAGCCCCGACGGGCAGCGGCTGGCTGCCGGAAGCAACCAGCACGGCGCATTCGTGTGGGATGTGCGCTCGCGCACCCAGCCCTGGGCCACGCGCGAGTTCGCAACATGGATCCGGCACGTGGCGTGGAGCCCCGATGGCGCGCAGCTCGCGGGCGGGGGCGATGACGGCACGGTGTATGTTTGGGACGCTATCGACGGCGCGTCCGTTCAGCGGCTGGCGGGGCATCGCAGCATGGTCACCCGGCTGGCGTGGAGCCCCGACGGGGCGCGGCTGGCGTCGGGCGGCGGAACCAGCGCGGGTGGCGAGCTGCTGGTGTGGGATGTGCGGCGCGGGGAGTGTGTGGGCACGATCACGGCGCACCCTGGGATTGTGTATGCCGTGGCCTGGGGCGCGAATGCGGAGATGCTGATCAGCGGCGGGGCCGACGGCGTGCTGCGCTGGTGGGATGTGGCCACGGGCGAGTGCGTGCGGGTGCATGAAGCGCACCAGGGACGGGTGCAATCGCTCAGGCGCAGCCCGGATGGAAAGAAGCTGGCGAGCTGTGGCGATGGCGGCGCAATCAGGATCTGGGACCTGCACAGCGGCGAGCTTCGCCAGACCATTCGGCGCGATCGGCCCTACGAGCGCATGGATATCACTGGCGCGACTGGCATCAGCGAGGCACAGCGCGCATCGCTGATTGCCCTCGGCGCGCAGGAGGAGCTGGCCGAGCAGGTTTTTGCCGCCACCAACAGCGCACCAACATTCACCATCACCGCCGACACACCGAATGATCAGCGGCGAGCTTCTGGCAGGCACGAGCGCGTCAGCAGCCTGCCATTCCAGCCAACCAGCTTTGTTGGGCGGAAAGATGAACTGGAAGCAATCGACCGATTGCTGGCCGATCCAGCTTGCCGCCTGCTGACCCTGATCGGCCCAGGCGGGATTGGCAAAACGCGCCTGGCGCTGGCAGTTGCGGCGAGGCAGGCTGGCGCGTTTGCCGATGGCATTGCGTTTGTCGCGCTGGCCCCGATCAATTCGCCCGACCAGATCGTCTTTGCGATTGGCGAAACTGTGGCGCTTTCGTTCGCCGGGCAGCCCGATCCTGCGGCGCACCTGCTCAACTATCTGCGCGAGCGGCATATGCTGCTTGTGCTCGACAACTTCGAGCACCTGCTGGATGGCGCTGATCTCGTATTCGATATTCTTGCGCAGGCCCCGCAGATCACTCTCGTGATCACATCACGCGAGCGCTTGAATCTTCAGGCCGAATGGCTGGTCGATGTCACAGGGCTGGCCTACCCGCCAGCCGACGCACAAGCGCCGGCCGCGCCGCAGCGCCTGGCACCCCCAACCGACTATAGTGCTGTGCAGCTGTTTGTGCAGCGCGCCGTGCAGTCGCAGGCCAATTTTGCCGTGTCTGAAGCGGCCCTGGCAAGTATTGTGCGGATCTGCCAGCATATCGCGGGGATGCCGCTGGCGATCGAGCTGGCTGCCGCGAGTTTGCGCACACTGTCGCTGGCGGAGATCGAGAGGCAGATTCGTGAGAACCTCGACGTTCTTGCCACCACGCTGCGCGATCTGCCAGCGCGGCATCGCAGCCTGCGCGCGGTATTCGATCACTCGTGGCAGCTGCTGAGCGAAGGTGAGCGCGCGCTGCTGAGCGGGCTGGCCGTGTTCCGCGGCGGCTGGACGGCCGAGGCGGCGCGGCAGGTGGTTGGGGCTTCGCGCGCGGCGCTGGCAGCCTTGAGCGACAAATCGCTGGTGTATCAGGCCAATGCGGAAACGCGCCCACACGCCATTGGCGGCAGGCCGAACGACCAGGAAGCGCCGCGCTACCTTATGCTCGAACCGATCCGCGAGTATGCGCTGGAGCGGCTCGCGATGCGCTCCGATGCTGTGGTGCTCGGCCAAGAGCACGCGCGCTACTTTTCCACCCTGGCCGAAGCAGCGGCAGCCGAATGGAACACACCCGGAAGCGAGGCGGCAATCGCGACCCTGCGGCGCGAGTATGACAACATGCGCGCCGCGCTTCAGTGGGCAGCAGACACGAACAACAGCGCACTCGGTCTTCGGCTTGCGGAGGCGCTGGGGAAGTTCTGGCGCAGCTATAGCTATACCAGCGAGGGGCGCGCATGGCTGGCACAGCTGCTGGCACTGGATGAACACCCGGGCGAGGCAAGCGCCCTGGCTGCCCGGCACCGTGCGCTACAGGCCGCAGCATGGCTTGCCTCCGACCAGCACGATTTTGAAACGGCTGCGCGGCTGTTCGAGCAGGGCAGGGCCTTGCGCAGCGCATTAGGGGAAGCTGCGGGCGAGACGGAGTTGCTGATCAACGCGGCGCGGCAGGCGCGCGTCGCCGGGCACTATCAGCACGCGACTGCGCTGCTGGAAGATGCGCTGGCCCGGCATCGGGCGCTCGGTGGTCGCGCGGGGCCAGGCCCTGCTGCGCCAGAGCTTTCTGTAGAAGAGTTTGGCCTGGTGCTGCGCGAGCTTGGTTTGCTGCTGCGCGAGCAAGGCGATTTCAGCCGCGCCGCCGCGTTATTTGCCGAAGGGCTGGCGCTGCATCGTGCAATCGGTGATCGCGCAGGCGAGGCTTTTGCGCTGCTTGGGCTTGCTGATGTAGCGCGTGATCAGGGCGATGCGGCTGGGGTTCGCATGTATGCCGAGCCAAGCCTGGCAATGTTGCGCGAGCTCAGCATCGAGTGGGCAATTGGCTTTGCGCTGCATACCTGCGCGCTTGGAATGCACTACGCGGGCGACCTGCCGCAGGCATATGCGCTGATACGCGAAAGCATCGCGCTGTTTCGCCGCCTCAGGGCCGAAGGCAGCCTGGCCGAGGTGCTCATCACATTCGGGAAGGTTGCGCTGGCGCGCGGGGAACAGGCGGCAGCCTACGCGGCGCTGGTTGAAGCCCTGCAGCATGCCTGGGCAATGGGGCCGCGTGTGATGGTGGCGCCGGCGCTGGAGGAACTTGCGAGCGTATTGCTTGCCCACAGCCATGCGGAGCTGGCCACTCGCCTGCTGGCTGTGGCGGCAGCAGAGCGCGCACGCATGGGCACGCCCGTGTGGCCCGCCGACCAGGCTGCTGTAGCGCAAACGCTGGCTGCTGCCCGCTCGGCGCTTCGCGACACGGCCTTCACCCGTATATGGGCAGAGGCGCAGTCTGTGCCGCTGGAACAGATTCTGTACAGAATACCCGGCGCGGCAGCATTCGCCGCACTGGAAAATTGAACAAAACGAAACAAAATAGCAGCTCCGATGTGATCCTCATCGCGGAAATTATAAGCGTCGCAAACGCTCATTCTTCAGCGGCGGCAAGCGTTCCACGAACCGGGCGGGCAGCATGGCCCGCTCGTGCTGTGCTGGAAAGGAACGCGTGCTGATAACGACCGGGATGCGCCAAATACACGGTATACTGTACGCCATCTCACGACCGCCAGAAACAAGGAGCGCGCGACCTGCCATGATGACAACCGAAGCTGCCGAGCCGGAAATCAGGCCGGCGCTAGGCGAGATACCATTTCCGCCGCGCTGGAAGCGTAACTTCGCCGCAAATTTCGTCGATTCGCTGTTCTTCTCGCTTGCATTGGCATTTGTCTCAGCGAACACAATCGTTCCGCTGTTCATCAGCGAACTTGGCGGCTCGGCACTGCTGATTGGCCTCATTCCCGCCCTGGTACAAACCGGCCAGCTGCTCCCGCCGCTGTTCGCCGCGCCCTATGTTGCTCCGCTTCCGCGCAAGCTTCCATTTCTGCTGAAGATGACGGTGATCGAACGCCTGCCCTTTCTGCTTCTTGCCATCCTCTCGGTTATGTTCGCTACAAGCAACCCTTCCGCCATGCTGGCCATCACCGCCGGCCTGCTGGCAATTTTTGGCCTTGGTGGCGGGATCTGTTTGCCGGCATGGATGGACATTGTTGCGCGCGTCACGCCGTTGCGAATGCGCGGTAAGCTGTTCGGCTGGAGCGGTGCGCTGAGTGGATTGCTGGGCGTTGCCGGCGGCCTTGCTGCCGAACGTGTGCTGGCTGCCTTTGCCTTCCCATATAACTTCGCTGCCTGCTTCGCTGCCGCCAGCGTGTGCCTGTTTGTGTCGTTCCTGGGGCTCACCGCCATCTACGAACCGGTGGCCGAAGAGCGGGCCGAGGCGATCGGCGTTGGCGCGTACATTGGGCAACTGCCAGCGCTCCTGCGCCGCGATCACGACTTCAGGATGTTCATCATTGTGCGCGTGCTCAGCGCATTTGCGGGCCTGGCTACTGCCTTCGTCGCGGTGTATGCCACAGAGCAGCGCGATTTGCCAGCAAGCATGGCCGGCCGCTTTACGGCCTGGATGCTGGGCGCCCAGGTGATTGCAACGCCACTGTTTGGCATGCTTGCCGACCGGTACGGCTACAAGCCTTCGCTGCAGTTCGCCCTGCTTGCCCAGGCTGCAGCCATGGGTATGAGCCTGGTGGTCGCGACGCCGCTGGGCTTTTCGGTCGTCTTTGCCTTGATCGGCGCGGCAACAGGATTGGTCTTTGCGACAGCGCTCAATATGGTGGTTGAGTTTGCAGCGCCGGCAGAACGCGTGACTTATCTCGGCCTGCATGGCACGCTGATCGCCCTGCCAACGCTGCTGGCACCGGTCCTTGGTGGCTGGCTGGTGGAGATCGGGGATTACCGGCTTGCCTTCGTCGTTGCGGGGCTCTTTGGTGTGATCGCTTTTGTGCTGCTCACCTGGTTTGTGCGCGACCCACGGCATCGGCAGGTAGCCATGGCACCCGCCGGGCGTGAGCTTTCCTAGTGTGCGTTCAGCACAGGGTTTGGAGGATAGGGAACAGGGTTTGGTGATTACAATGCGGAAATTCTTTCAAGATTTCCGTATCGCTTTCCTGACAATGCTCTAGGGCATTATCAGGAAAGCGATAGGTACATACATGTCGGCCAGCTGGCAGCGCGCCACGCCCGCAAGCGCAACTGCCACCGGCGCTCGCGTCAATCTTCCAGCATATTCGTTTCTGACACTGGCGCGCTCGCGTCGCGAGGAATGCGAAATGTTTTGATCTCGCAGGGCCGGAAGCTGGCCGCAAACTCGCGGCCCCAGGCGGGCAGCCGGATCGTGGCGTCGGTCGCGATGCGATGTGTCTCGTAGCAGCGCACGATCAGGTCGTCGCCTTCCTCGGCGCGCTTCACTGCGCTCACCACAATATTATCCTGCTCGACCGACAAAAACGAATTGCGCTGCGGCAGTGCGCCGGGGTGGTATGTCTCCACAATGGCAATCGGCCGCTGGTTCAGCTCGCACGCGCGCCGAACGGTGCCAGCCTGCTCCCAGCTCTGCTCGTGCGGCAGCAGCGCATAGGTGAACTGCTGCACGCCCTGGTCGATCACGGGGTAGTGCTCGCCGGGCGCGGGCAGGTGCGGGTCGTGATGCGCGTAGATTGGGCTGCGCAGCACCGTCATTCGCAGCTCGTTGCCGCTCACATCGAAGCTGTATTTGCCGTCGTTCAGCACGCTCAGGCCGTAGGGAATGTCGATTCCACGCGCCACTCCGCTCAGATCGACCCAACGCTGGCCGGGTTCTTCCTCGCCATTGCCGGGCCGCTCGATATGCCCATAGGGAATTTCGTAGGTGGCGCGGATGAAGTTGAGGTTGACGGGAAACGCGAGTTTCAGCATCTTCCACTGCTCACGCCAGTCGATGGTCACGCGCACCTCGATGACGTCGCTGCCAGCCGACATGCTGTAGTCTTGCGTCAGGCGCGACGCGCCATAGCTCGTTTCCACGCGCAGTGTGCTGCGCACCGGGCCGTGCTCGACGCGCCGCACAGTGGTTCCTGTAAACTCGCCAATCACATCATTGAACTGGTAGACGCCATGGCTCCAGGTGTCGCTTTCGTCGCGCATCACCAGCGGGCGGGCCGGGCCGCGCAGCACCTCGAAGTCGCGCTGCTTGTCGTACAGGCGCTGCACCCAGCCAGTCGCCGGGTCGATCTCAAGGCGAAAGTGCTCATTCTCCAGCACGTTTTCTTCGGCTGCAATCGGCGCGGCTGGCTGCGGCGGCTGATCGTCGACGACGTGATAGACCCGGTAGCCCAGCGCCGGCAGATCGGCAACAAAGGCCAGCCGCTTGCGCCAGCCGCCCGCAATAATGCCCGAGTGCACCATTTGCAGTGGCACTGGCCGGCCCTCGTCGTCGGTCAGGGCGTGGGTTTCGCGCAAGCCGCCGAAGCTCACTTCCACCGGTACGCGGCTTGGCCAGGCGTGCGGGTTAAACACCACCAGGGGCGTGCGGCCGGGCGTGTGCGGAAGGTCGATATTCCAGGCCAGCGACTGTGTGGCATAGTTGAGGTTGCGGCCGCCAATCGCCATCGCTTCGCCAAAGCTGCTGCGCGCATCGTCGTAGGCCTGTTCGAGGCTTGTGCCCGCCAGAATGTCGTGAAACTGGTTGAACAACACCTGCTTCCAGGCGTGCGCGAAATCGGCGGGGTAGGGCTGGCCGGTGGCGCGCTCGGCAATTGCTGAAAAGGTCTCGGCGGCGATCAGCAGGTTTTCGGCCTGGCGGTTCCAGCGCTTCACGCCCGAATGCGCCGCGTAGCAGCCGCTGGCGTGGTGCTGAAGCTCGTCGTGAACGGTCGGGATCGGCAGATCGCTCCTGCTGATTGCTGCAAAGAACTGCGGTGGCGAGCTAAAAAGAATTTTTGGCAGATCGGGATTGCCTTGCAGATGGCGGATGCTCGCAAGGTTCTCGCGGGTTGGCCCGCCGCCGTGGTTGCCCACGCCATAGAAGCACATCAGCTCGTCGAATGGCGGTTTCAGCTCGCCAGCGGTGCGCGCGATATACTTTTCCAGCTCCTTGCCCCACGAAAGGTACTCAAACGGAATGCGGTAGGTCAGCACGCGCGAACCGTCGTCGCTTTCCCACCAGAACACGCGCCCGGGCAAGCCTTTCTCGTGTGGCCCCGGCCGCATAAACACATAGGAATCCATGCCGCTCTGGCGCAGGATCTGCGGCAGCATGGCGTGGTGCCCAAAGCTGTCGACGTTGTAGCCGACGGTGGCGCGCACCCCGAGCCTGGTGGCGAAATAGCGCTGGCCATACAGCCCCTGCCGCACAAACGACTCGCCAGAAGGGAGGTTGCAGTCGGGCTGGATCCACCAGCCGCCCACGATCTGCCAGCGCCCTTCGGCCACACGCGCCTGGATCTCGCGAAACATCGCCGGGTCGTTCAGCTCGATCCATTCGTAAATTGCAGCCGAGCTGGACGTATACACAAAATCGTCGTACTCGTTCATCAGGTTCAGCACCGAGCGAAATGTCGCCTTCGCGGCCTGAAAGCCTTCCTGCCAGCGCCATAGCCATACCGGGTCGAGGTGGGCATTGCCGATCATGTGCAGCGTTGCGCGCTTCATGGGTCCTCTCTTGTTGCTATCATACGGGCGGCTGTCTGGCAGGGCGTTCCCGGCCTGTGATTTCGTAGGCTCCGGCGGCCTCGAGGATCGTGCGATGCGCGGCTACCTGCTCGCGGAAGACGCGCCGCCGTGTAGCATCCGCTATCTGGTCGGCTTGCTGGCCGAGCAGCGCGGCGGCATCGCGCAGCAAGCCGGGCGCGCGTGCGTCGCCGCCTGCCTGCAGCACGCGGTAGCAAATTTCGGCCACGCGCAGCGGTTCCCAAAGGCATCCGAGAGTCAGCACATCCACGCTGCCGAGCAATTCATCGACGGCCGCGCGCGCCTCGGTGTGCCTGCCTTCGGCCAGCTGGCAGCGCGCCACGCCCGCGAGCGCAACGGCGATGAGTGAGGGCATTTCGCGCTCGCGGCCAAGCGCCAGCGCCGCGCTATAGGCTGCGCTGGCCTCGGCGTGGCGCTCGACATCGTAGAGCGCATCGCCAAGCGCCAGCAGCGGCAATGTCAGATTTTGCGGGATGCGCGACGCCTGGGCCGAGGCCAGCGCCCGCTCGGCGGCGTCGAGCGCCAGCTCGGTGGCACCCGCCCGGCAGGCCGCCCAGCTCAGCGTGTGGTAGGAATCGGCGTCCTGGTAGGGGTTCTGCATCCACTCGCCCCAGATGCGCAGCGCTGCCTGCGCATACTCCAGCGCGCCCGGGTAGTCGCCCAGGTAGATCGCGGTGCAGCTCAGATTGTTGAGCGCGATATGTTCCTGCGGGCGGCTGCCATTGGCGCGCGCCAGGTCGAGCATCACCAATCGCCGCTCGTAGGAAGCCTCGAACCGCCCTGCGTTCTCCAGCGCCATCGCCGAAATGCTGAGCGCGCGGGCCTGCTGCATGCGGTCGCCGCTCCTGCGCGTCAGGGCCAGCGCCTGCTCGGCAAGCGCGCACGCCGCCGCATATTCGCGCAGCTCGATGCGGATTGTGCTGAGTTTCAGCAGGCACTCCGCCTCCACTTCAGCGGCAAAGCGCTGTTCCAGTGGCGCGCCGCCCGCTGGCTGCCGGCACAGGCTGATCGCCCGCTCGAGCCAGCCAATTGCCGGCAGCGCCTCGCGGGGCGCCAGCGCGGCAATGTAGGGAACTGTGGCAGTGCTGAGCTGCAGGTAGGCATAGGCTTCGCCAATGGCGTCGCCCGCTGCCGCCGCGCATGCGATTGCGGCGTGTGCTGTGGCTGCAGCGGCAGCGCGAGCCTCCTGCCGTTCAAGGAAATACGCCTCGGTGCCGCGCAGCCGGCCCAGCAGCATCATTCGCCCTGGCACATTTTCCCCTGCTGCGATCTGCGCGCCAAGCCGCTCGCTGGCTGCCGCAACAAGTGATGCAAATTCATAGAAGCGGCCGTCGATACGGGCATACTGCCGCAGCGCCAGCAGGCTGCGCGCGATTCGATCCCATGCATTATGCGCGACCGCCCAGATCCATGCCGGGTGCAGGTTGTCGGCCACGGCGCGAATGATCGTGGCCGCGGCCTGCGGCGTATCCCCAAACAGCGCGCTCTCCTGCCGGCTCATCAGGTCGAGATAATAGGCCGCATGGCGTTCGGCCAGAAGCTCGGTTTCTGCCGACTGCGCCAGCCGTTCGGCGGCGAACTGGCGTACCAGCTCGTGCAGGCTGTAGCGCCCGACGCCCAGGCTGCGCAGCAGCGAGGCATCGACCAGCGCCGCCAGCGTTGTGGCCCGCGTCGTTGCCACTTCCTGCGCCGCAGCCCGGTCGAACGAGCCGCGAAACACTGACAGGCGCGCCAGGGTCTGCCGCTCGGCTGGCACCAGCAGCCGCCACGAGTAGTCGAACACGGCGCGCAGGCCGCGCTGCCGCTCGGGAATATCGGCACTATCGACGCTCAGGAAGTTGAGGTCGGCCTGAATTTCCTGGGCGATCTCGTCGTAGGTGTAGTGGCTGACCCAGCGCGCAGCCAGCTCGATCGCCAGTGGCAGGCCATCCAGCAGCCGGCAGAGGCGCACAATCGCCGCCAGGGCTGCGGGTGAGTCGTCGAAGTCGCGCGTTTGCCGGCGCGCCCGCTCCAGAAACAGCTGCACTGCCGCATAGCTGGCGGGGTCGTTGGCGCTCGGCTCGGGCAGAGGCAAGCCTTCCAGGCGAATCACCACTTCGTTGGCGGTGTCGAGCACGACGCGCGAAGTGGCAAGCACGCGCAGGCGCGGCGCGGCTTCCAGAAGCTGGCGCACAAACGGCGCGACGATCAGCAGGTGCTCGCAGTTATCCAGCACCAGCAGCATTGCGCGCTCCTGCAGGTAGCTGCGCAGCTCATCCAGCGGCATGTTCCGCCCTTCGAAGGGCCGGCCAATTGCCACACCCACCGCCGTCGCCAGCGCATCATACTGAGTCGGCAGGCCGGCGGTCGCAATCCCGGCCAGCGGCACCCACCACACGCCATCCGCAAAGGCGTCGCGCAGCGCCCAGGCCGCGGCGAGCGCCAGCCGGGTTTTGCCCGCGCCGCCCGCGCCAACGATTGTGGCCAGCCGGGTGCCGCTGCCGCGGAGCAGCCCGTCGATGCGCGCCAGCTCGCCCTCGCGCCCGATCAGCGATGTGAGCGGGGATGGCAGGTTCGACGGTGATGCTTCCTGCGTGCTGGCTGGCGCGGGGGAAGCGACACGCTCGCGCGCCAGCGCGGCGCGACCACCTGGCGCCGGCCCGAGCTTGCTGTCGCGGATCTGCAGGTAGAGCGCGGTCGTCGCTGTGTCCGGCTCCACGCCCAGCTCGTCGGCCAGAAGCTGGCGGCAGCGTTCGTACTGAACCAGGGCCGTGCCGCGCAAGCCCCGCAGCGCCAGAATCCACATCAGCTGGCGGTGCGCCTCTTCGCGGTAGGGATCGAGCGCAAGCTGCCGGCTGGCGTAGAGGTGCGCCTGATCGTAATCTCCGCGCTGCTCCCAGGCGGCGGCCAGGCTGTGCAGCGCAATCAGCGCCTGCTGGTGCAGCATCTCGCGCCGCAGCAGGAGCCATTCCTCAAAGGCCGGGGCGTCGGCAAGCCCAAAGCCGGCCAGAAGCTCGCCCTGGTACAGCTCGACAGCCTGGGCCAGCTTTGTCAGGCATGCGTCGCAGCCCGGAAGATCGTGGTGTTCGTGCGCGGCGCTTTCGGCCAGCAGCGCCTGGAAGCGCGTGACGTCGACGGCAAGCGTGGCGGGGTTGAGCTGCACGGTTTGCCGCGTGCTCGTCAGCAGCGCGGCGCCCGTGCCCGCAGCGGCGCGATCCAGCGTCTGGCGCAGCCGGTGGATGGCCAGGCGCAAATTGGCCAGCGCCATATCGTCGGCCATTTCGGGCCAGAGCAGGCCGGCCAGGATCTCGCGCCGATGCAGGCGCGCCCCCGCCCGGTTGTCTTGCTCAAGGGCAAGGTAGGCCAGCAGCGCGCGAATTTTGTCGGTTGGGAAGGCGGTGACCGCCGTGGCGTCGATCGTAAGCTCGAAGGTGCCAAGGCAGTGGAGCGCAATCCGTGCCGTGTGCATTCTGTCGCCCATATGCTGAAATTTGGCAGGCTGATGGGTTTCATTATAGCCGAAGCAGGTAGGGCTGTGAAGCATTTGTGGAGGTTTGCCAGCGCCGTTTCAAAGTTGGAATGGGAACGGGATCTATCCACAGATTACGCAGATTACGCAGATGAGAGACTTTATATCTGTGTAATCTGCGTAATCTGTGGATGAATTTTGGTATTTTGAGATGGCCCTGGCGATTTGCAACGCTGCGCTTTCCAAGATTGCCGGTTCTTGCAACGCTGCCCGGCCACAGTTGAAACGCACCTGCAACGCTCGCGCGCTATCGTGGCCTCATCTTTCCCGACCCGCCCAAAATCGCCGACAAAAACCAAGCATGTCGCTCGAACACAGCCAGCGCAAGCCGTTGGGCAAATATGCCGCCTACCTGATTCGCATGTGGCAGGACAGCGCTCAGGCGCCCTGGCGTGCCTCGGCGCAATCCGCGCAGTCGGGCGAAATTGTGCTGTTTGCCTGCCTGGACGACCTGTTTGAGTTTCTTGAAGCACAAACCACCGCCGAACCACCCCCGCCCGACGAGTCGGCAAACTAAGCATCAGGAGCATACCATGATCAATCAGCCCTGGCACCGCCGATGGATACTGCTCGTTCTCGTGGTCGTTGCTGGCGCGCTGGCGCTTGGCCTCGCCATCCGGCCGCAGGCTGCCGCCGCGCAGCCCGACCCGGTGAGCGCCGCGCTGGCGCGTGCCCGTGCCGCTGGCTCGTATCACTTCGACAGCGATGTGACCCAGGTGAGCATCCCCGCTCCGAAAGCCAGCAACGTCGGGCGCGGCAGCCGCATCACGCAGCTGCACCTGCAGGGCCAGACCGACCTGCGCGCAGAGACAATGGAGATGCGTCTGTGGTCGGACGGCGGCAGCGTGCTGCTCGACCAGAGCGGGGCGGCGATCAAGATTGATCATGGCAAGACCTTCATGCGCCACGGCGCGGGCGACTGGCAGGAAACTGGCAGCGTGGCCGACGGAATCGCCCCGCAGGGCGATTTTATGGCCTACCTCAGTGCTGTGCGCGGCGTTCAGGCCCACGCGCCCGAGACGCACGCCGGCATTGTGGTGACGCGCTACAGCTTTACGGTCGATGGGCCGGCCTTTGCCACGTTTGTGCGCGACCAGCTCGAACAAGCCATGCGCGCCCGCGGCGCACTGCCCTCCGGCTCGCAGCTGGAGGTATCGCCGTATTATCGCGACATGACCGGCGACGGCGAGCTGTGGGTGGCCGAGAATGGCCTGCCGGTGCGGCAGATCCTGAATCTGGCGTTCCCCGAGCAGCGCGACGAAACACTGAACGCGCAGATCACGGTCGATTTCTCGCAGTATGGCACGCCACCCGCCAGCGCAACGGCTGGCTTCCTGGGCATGCTCAGCCAGCGCCTGCCCCATACCGGCGATGTCCTGCTCCTTGCAATCGCCTCGGTGCTGATGAGCGTCATGCTGCGTTTTCGCCGCTCGCGCCGGCTTCAGAAGGGGCTGGCGGCGTTCCTGATCACCAGCATTGTGCTTGGCCCGCTGCTGCAAGATGTGCAGATCAGCTCGTTCATGGCAGCGCAGACCGCCCAGGCCGCCACGCAGGAGCAAGAGCGCCAGCAAGGCGATTTGCAGCGCTCGCTGCTGTCGCAGGGCGACCGGCCCGAATTCAACCCGCACGCCAACCCGCTGGCAACGGCCGAGCTGGCAAATCAGCCATCCGGCGTGAGCGCTGCGCCGCAAGCGCCTTCCAGCGTGCTGGCCGCCGATACCGGGCTCGACACCGACCAGGATGGCCTGACCGACTACCAGGAGCAGCGCGTTGGCACCGACCCGGCCTATGCCGACAGCGACGAAGACAGTGTGCCAGACGCGATCGAGGTGCGCGGCTTCGCGCTTGGCGGAAAGACGTGGTATCTCAACGCCCAGCAGGCCGACAGCAATGGCGATGGCATTGCCGACGGGCAGGAGTGCTGGCAGACACCGCCGGCCGATGGCACGCCCGCCAGCCAGATCCCGCCCTGCAACCGCGACACCGACGGCGACGGCACACCCGACGTGTTCGACGCCGACAACGACAACGACGGCGTACCCGACCGGCTCGACCTGGCCCCGTTCACGGCCAGCGCGGCGGTGTTTAACGACGCCAACCCATTCAAGCTCACGCTGAACCACCTCGCGGCGCAGGTTCCGGCGTTTGTGGATTTCCAGATTCGGCCGGCGAGTGACAAGCACCTGTGGTTTGCGCTGAATGTGCTCGACTGGCCGTTCGACAGCCAGGGCCAGGTTCAGGATGTCGATGGCAAGACGTTCAAGGACGTTGTGACGGCGCAGAACGGCACGCCCGCGACAAACGACGCCAATGGCGACATGAAGCTCGTGCCGATGCTGGAATTGCGCGTGCCGAACTCGGGCGCAAACCTGCCGCCCCAGAATGTGCTGACGCCCTATGGCGTTTCGGTGCACGACTACACCGCCGACGCCAGCACCAAAATCGTGTATGTGCCGCTCAGCATCATCACCGACGAAAAGACCGGCGCGCGTGTGGCGTTTAGCGGGCGCATGCGCTACCTGCCCGGCACAAGCTGGGCGGCGCAAGATGTGCGGCTGGCCTGGGTCATCCAGAACCTTGTCGATCTGCCCTGCGACAGCGAAGACGCGCAGGCGGTGGCGCAGGGCTGCGCGACCGATGGCTACATCCATAATGTGCCGCAGGTCATACAAACCTACTACGACGACTGGAAGCTGGCCGGGCTGAACGTCAGCGAGCACCACGGCGCAAAGACCGCCGTGATCTACGAAGACCCGGCCACCGATACCGACAAAAAAGATGACAGCTCGCTCATCGCGCTGTCGCACGGCCTCGACAACTCCTTCCTGGCGGGACGCGATCAGGACAACAATGGCGTGCGCGATGTCGACATCGACACGATTGCCAGCCGCTTCGACCACACGCGCAACAGCGGCGTCAGCTCGGATCTGCGCTGGGGGCTGGATGGCGACCTGAACACCATGCGCGTCGAGCGGCACGACTACGCCACCTTCGACGAAGCTGCCGGCAACACGGTCATGACCGACACGCTTGGCGTGCTGAACACGCGCTTCAACACGAGCTGGAACGCCGACAAAACGCTCAAGCCCACGCTCATGTTCGCCTACGAGCAGCAATCGCGCGCGCTGAGCCTGGACGCGGCTGGCCTGACGGGCGGCTATGTCACGCTCAGCAACAGCGGCGCAACGCTCGACATGCAGCCAGCCAGCCAGCCGAAAGTCGCGCTGAACACACTGGTTGGCCTGAAGTGGGCGCATTTCTGCCGCGCCGCGAGCGCCACCACCTGGGCTGCCTGTGACGCGGAAAGCTACTGGAATGAGCTGGAGAGTCGCTACGTCAATCGGGCAGTGCTGCCGGGCGACCCGGCCGACCCCGACGTAGCGGCGGGCCGCATGATCGTCACGCACTTCTACGACCTTGCGCTTTCTCAGGGCATCAACAGCCTGGTGCAGCAGGACAGCACGGTGGTCTCGGGGCGCTACTCGCTCAAAACCGACTCGGAAACCGCCGCCACCGTCCGCATCACGCTGAACGGCGGCGCGGCGATTGGGCTTGCGATCGCGAACGAAGCGATTCTGGCGCGCTTTGAAAAGAAGGTCTCGCTGCTTCAGCACCTCGGCCAGCTTGTGCGCGAGGGCGCGGCGGGCAAGGCGCTGGAGGCGCTGCAAAACTTCAAGGCCAACAAAGGCACTGGGACGCTGATTGTGGTGGCCGTGGCGATTGTGATTGGCGGTTTGGTGACTGCCGCCGTGTTCCAAAACCAGGGCAACCTCGGCGCGAAAATCGCGCTCAAGACCTTTATTCTCACCGTGCAGACGTATTTTGCCGTGATCGATCCAATAATTATCCTGCGCACGCTTTCGAAAACTGATGGGCTGAAACAGCTCCTTTCGGCGGCTCCTGAGCGCCTGGGCATCTCGAAATATGCTGGCGCTATCGGTGCCGTGATCGCAATAAGCGTGACCTGGGGCTTCTTTATCTACAGCATGGTCAGCAACCATGTCTCGGCCTTTAGCCCCGAGTTCAACCGGGCGCTGGCCGAAACAATCGCCGCGACAATCTACATCATTGTGCTGGCGGTTCTCTCCGCGACCGTGATTGGGACGCTGCTGGTGGGGCTTGTTACCGCAATCGACGCGGTGCTGACCGCGATTTGCGAGCTGGGCGTGGACGACCTGCGCAACGTGCCGGGGCTGGGCGGGGCATGCTTCACGCTCGGCACGTCGGCGATCAAAGCAATTGCCTACTACCTGTACAACTACGACCTGATGGTCGATACCAGCCGCACCGACATGGTAGCGCCGGGCGGGCCGGAAACCACGCTGGCCGACCCGAGCAAAGGGTTTGTGGCCGGCAACGATCTGTCGATCACCATGCCAATCACGTCGCATGCCGTCCACAAGAACCCCGATCCATCGGCCGGCCTGTATATCAACTTCTACCTGTGGATGTTCTCGAAAGACAATCTGCGCTCGTCGACCTTCAAATACAGCCTGACCCAGCCAAACAAGCAGGACATCACGGACGTTGGGCGCGACCAGATGAAGGGCGCGTGGCAGAACGTGGCGCAGGATCACAAATACGCCGCGACGCCAATGTACGGCGGCTACGCCACCAGCACGCCAGCGCCCGTAACCGGCATCAGGATGCAGGCCGGGCTCAACCAGCCGGCGCAGTTCTACCTCAACATGGGCTACGCGCTGCCGGCCTACGAATGCTGGGGCATCCCGGTGCTGTTCGGCATCTACCCGATTCCGGTCTGCTACACGCGCACATTCAAGGGCAACAGCTCGACCAGGATCGACACGATTCGCTACGACATTTTCCCGGCCACGCTCGACGAGTTTATGGCCCTGGGCGCAAAGCCGGATGCCGGGCGCGGCATGAGCTGGGACGCGAAATTTCCTTCGCTGGCCGACGCCGACGGCGATGGCCTGCTGGCCGCAAACCATGGCGGTCTCGACCCCGACGACACGCGCTGGGATACCGACGGCGATGGCCTGTCGGACAAGTACGAGCTCGACCGGCGCCAGGGCAGCGTGCCCTTCTCGGCCATTCAGTTCGACAGCGACGGCGATGGCCTGACTGACGCGCAGGAGGCGCAGCTTGGCACCAACCCGGCAATCGCCGACAGCGACAACGACGGGCTGAGCGACGGTCAGGAGGTCTGGCACCCAGTCTATCGGCTGAACGCCAACACCCGGCAGGCCGAGCTTACCGGCGCGTGGCAGGGCGGCTGGGATGTCGCGATTGGCGGCACCACCGCGCTGACCGTGCATGTGTCGTCCAACCCCACCCTGGACGACAGCGACGGCGACGGCATCAGCGACCTGGCCGAGCGCCAGCTGGCGCAGTCGGTCGACCCTGCCAAGCGCGTCGACGAGCAGGGCGTGCCGTTCAACCCGGTTGTGTTCAACACCCCGCCGATCAGCGTCTACACCGAGACCGACAAGCAATTCGTGCGGCCCGGCGCGACGCTGACCTACACCACCACCGTGGTCGCGCACGACGCGCTGGCGCCGAGCGTGCTGGATGTTGATGCGCCGAATGCGCTTGGCGGCGCGCCGGCCCCGTATGCGCTGCCGTTCAACCCGCTGACCTTCACCGACGCGCAGACGATCACGCAGCAGACGCAATTGGCGGCCCAGGCCGGCCTGCCCTCGCAGACCCTGGCGATCAACAGCAGTGTGCGCGCGCGGCTTGCGCCGACCGGGCCAGCGACACTGAGCTGGGACCCGTTTAGCTTCAATTCGCTTGGCAGCACGGCCCAGACGGCGCGCTATTCGCAGCTGGCCGCCTCGGCCCCCGACCGGCAGGATACCTACCTCGTCACGACCATGACCTCGGACAGCACCAGCGCTGGCGGGAATGGCGCTGTGGTGCTCAACAGCGTCCCTGGCGGCACGGCGAGCAACCTCTTCACCAGCGGCGGCACCTCGTCCGCAGGTGTTTCGCCCTCGTCGATCGCGTGCAACAACAACGGCATCTGCCTGGTGCTGTGGCAGCAGCACAACCTAACGCCAACCACCGGCACCCGCGACTGGATTTTTGGCCGGCTGGTGCGCCCGGACGGCACAGTAATCGGCAACGTGACGGTAAACAACCTTGGCCCGCGCGGCTTCCGGCCCGTGGTGGCTAGCGACGGCGAGAACTTCCTGGTTGCCTATGAGCTGACTTTCCTGATCTCAACGCAGACAAGCGTGACGCAGATTGGCCTGATGAAGTTCAGCAGCTCGGGCAGCACACTCGGCTCAAGCACCGTCGAGATCGAAAACCCGCGCAGCTCTGCGACCACGGGCGTGGGCATTGCGCTGGCCTGGATCGGCAGCCGCTACCGAATCGCCTGGAAGCTGCTTCGCACCGACCCGCAGGACTACCAGCAAATCTTCGTTGGCGACGTCGACCAGAACGGCAGCCTGATCGGCTCGTTCAGCTCGATGACGCCAGCCGAGATCGGCGGCGACGAGAATGCGGTGCCATCCCTGGCCTACGACCCGGTGCGCGACCGCACCCTGATGCTGTGGAAATACCCGAACACCGACGTTCAGTACGCATTCTGGCAGGGGCCGAACCTGTTCCCCGTCACCAAGAGCGGCGTGCTGCGCGGCGTCACACCATCCGGTCCGTCGATTGCTTCGATCCGCACGCAGCGCCAGCCGCACGTGGCCTACGACCCCATCCACGAAGCATGGTTCATCAGCGCCAGCGGACGCTCAAACCTGCTCAAGACCGATCTGTCGTATAGCTACCTGGTGCCTGAGCAGGTGGTGCTGAACAACTCCGACGTCCCAATCGCCTGCCCGGCTGTCACCACCCTGCCGGTGGCCGATCTGCGCTTCGAGGAGCAGCCCGGCGCCACCACCTTTGCCGACAGCTCGGGCCACGGCTTTACGGCCACGGCAAGCGGCAGCCCGGCGGCGGGCATCGCCGGCGCGGTCGACAGCTCGGGCATTGCGGCGGGCACGCCATCCTCGGACTACGCGCTGTCGCTCACGGACGCGGGCCAGTACATCAGCTTTGCGTCGCCAATCGACGCGCAGAGTCGCTTCAGCATTGCCTTCTGGTATCGTGCCCACGCGGACAGCGGCGGCGGCGCGTTCATCCTGGGCGACACACCCGGCGGCCTGCGCATCAATATCAACCCGAACGCGAATGGCGCGCTGATATTCATGCTCAATAACACCATGGTCTCTGGCCCGTCGGGGCTGAACGACGGCGACTGGCACTTCATTGTGGCGACCAGCAACCCAACCAGCGGCCAGCGCCAGCTGTTTGTCGATGGCGATCTCGCGCCCACCACCGAGAACGGTCGCGCGCCGTTTACGCCCGGCACGGCGCTGTTCGCTGGCGGCAACCCGGCCGATCTCGACCAGCTCCAGTTCTACAAAGTCGCGCTCGACACGGGCACGGTGAAGGCGATGTACGACCGCACGCTGCAATCGTACTGTGTTGGCGTGAACAACTACCGCTGGAGCAAGCTCAACGTCAGCGCGACAGACACGCGCGGCGGCAAAATCACCGCGACTGGCGGCCTGACCGTCACGATCGACGCCGACAAGCCAGAGTCGACAATCGAGGGCCTGAGCAACAACCAGTACCTTCAGGGCAACCAGATCCTGACCATCGGCGGCAGCGCCAAAGACACGACATCCTACGTCACTGGAGTCGAGGCCAGCATCAACAATGGTGCCTGGCAGGCGGCCAGCGGCGCGGCCACCTGGGCCTACAATCTCGCGCTCACCGAGGGTGCCTACGCAATCAGGAGCCGCGCCACCGACGTAGCTGGCAATGTCGAAACGCCCGCTGCGGGCATCACCGTGATTGCGGACGCCACCGCGCCGCAGCTGACGCTGGGCGCGCTTTCGGCCAAACCAATCAAGCCGACCCGCAATGCCAGCGGGCAATGGACGATCACGCTCAGCGGCACCGCCAGCGACCCGGCGATTGGCAGCCGATCGGGCAGCGGCGTGCAGACCGGCTCGGTCGAGGTGCTGCTGCGCGGGCTGGGCGGCGCGGCCCAGGGCAACGGCTGGCAGCAGGCTACGCTCAACGGCAGCAACTGGTCGCTCACCTACGCCTTCCCCGACGGCTTGCCCGACCCGACCGGCGGTTACGCCGTGCTGGTGCGCGCAGCCGACAAAGTTGGCAACCACAGCGCCGACGACGCGGCCAGCGGCACGCTGCTGCTCGACGTCGCCGGCCCGACCGTCGCGCTCAACCCAATCGACGCCACGCGGCCAGTGATCTCCGACACCCTCACGCTGGGCGGCGTTATCTCCGACACAGCCAACATCCCGGCCAGCGTCGCCGGCGTCGACAAGCTCGAAATCGCCTTTACGCCGGTCGAGCAGATCGCGGCGCTGCCTTCCGACATCACCAGCGACCAGGCCGACGCGCAGCTCAATCGCTCGTGGCTGGCCGCAAGCGTCGCGCAGCGCGGCGATGGTGTGGCGACCAGCGCCTGGAGCTACCGTGTGCCGTCGGGGCTGGAAGGTGAATACCAGATCGACCTGCGCGCGACCGACCGGCTTGGCAACGCCCTGCTCACGTCCAACATCTGGCGCGGCGTGATCGACACCCTGGCCCCGCGTGTGACTGTGACGGGCACGCGTGGCGCAACCTCGTGGTACGACTACAACAGCGGCTTGCAGATGTACGATCTGTCGTTCACCTGCGCTGTGACCGACCGCTATATCGATGAAGGCAGCTTCAGCTGCCCGGCCGGTGGCGCAACGCCGACACGCACCTTCGATACCAACCCGGCCTTGCAGGCGCTGTTCCCCGACCGCACCATTCTCAACGGCCTCGCGGTGTCGGCGGCCTACTGGTGGCCCGACCCGAACGTGAGCATCCAGGCCGGCGCGTGCGACGTATATGGCCACTGCGCCTCGATTGGCAGCACGCTTCAGCCGGCCAGCGCTCCAGCGTTCGCGGCCAAAGCCGTCGCCGTGAACGCCGCGCCAGGCGCACAGGCGGTGCCTGGGGCCCCGGTAGCAGTGGTTGTTTCACCAACCAAAGGCAGCTTTGTTGCCGCCACCAGCGCGCTCAGCGTCACGGTTGCGGCCGAGGCTGGCGCGTCACTCAGGCAGGTAGCGATCAGCCTGGACAACACCGTCGTCCAGACACTGAGCTTTGCCCAAACCGACGCGGTGACTCGCACGCTGCGCACGGTTAACATCAGCGGCGTGGGCCAGGGGCCGCACACGCTCAGCGCCCGCGCAACCGACTGGGCCGGCGCAAGCCAGGGCACGTCGCCTGTGGTCGCGTTCACCGCCGACGCGCAGCCGCCGTCGGTCACGATTGACCCGGCGACGCTGACCAGCGCCGACACCTGGCAGCAGGGCAGCGGCGTGCTGCGCTTCAACGGCACCGCCAGCGACAGCGTTGGCCTGGCGGCGGTGCAGATCCGCGAAGGGAATCACGCATTTGCCGACGTGGAATTCGGCAACGGCACCTGGAAAACGGCGCTGCCAGTACAGGATCCCGAAGGCCGCGCGCTCAGCATCACCGTGCGCGCAATCGACCGCGCCGGGCGGATCAGCCAGGCGACCCAGACCATTGGCACGAACCTGTCGTCGAGTAACCCGCCGGACACCAGCATCAGCGCCGGGCCGGCCAACCCAAGCACGACGAACAGCGCCAGCTTCACCTTCACCGGCACGCCGGGCGCGAGTGGCCCTGAAGTGACAGCATTCGAGTGCCAGCTCGACGCCAGTGCCTTCGCGCCGTGCGCCAGCCCGCAAAGCTACGCCGATCTCAGCAAGGGCGCGCATACCTTCCGCGTGCGCGCGGTGGACGCGCAAGGGTTTGTCGACCTGTCGCCAGCCAGCGCAAGCTGGACCGTCAGCCCGAGCGCGCTTGACGCGACCATCACCACAAGCCCGACCAACCCGAGCAGCAGCCGCGACGCCAGCTTTAGCTTCAGCGGAACCGGAAGCTCGCTTGAGTGCGCGCTCGACGCGGCCAGCTTCAGCGCGTGCACCAGCCCGCAGCGCTACACTGGGCTGGCCTATGGCGCACACACCTTCCAGGTGCGCGCCCGCAGCGGAACCGGGCAGGCTGGCGCTGCCGCAGCATTCAGCTGGACGGTGGTGAACGCCGCGCCAGTTGCGGCCAGCCAGACCCTTAGCGCGCTCGAAGGCAGCATCACGCCGATCATGCTGGCGGCCAGCGACAGCGACCCGCTGACCTACCGGGTCGTGAGTGGCCCGGCGCATGGCGTGCTGCAAGGCACCGCGCCAAACCTGACCTACCTGTCCGACAGTGGCTTTGGCGGCAGCGATAGCTTCACGTTTGTCGCCAGCGATGGCCAGCTGGACTCGGCTGCGGCGACGGTGACGGTGAACGTCACGCCGCTGTATCGCGGGCCAGTGTTTACCAAGGGGCCGAATGTCACGGTTCTTGAGGATTCGGGCGCGTATAATGCTGCCTGGGCTAGCGGAATCTCGGCTGGCACTGGCCGCCCGCCACTCAGCTTCGCCATTACCGGCAACAGCAACCCGGGCCTGTTCAGCGCAGCCCCAGGCATTGCGCCCGATGGCAAGCTCAGCTTCACGCCCGCCGCGAAGGCCAGCGGCACGGCAAGCATCACGGCGGTGATCAAGAGCAGCGACGGCATCACCAGCCCGCCGCAAAGCTTCACGATCACGGTCACGCCCGTCAACGACGCGCCGACGATTGTGCTGGCGGCGGGCGGCCAGTGCGCTGCGAGTGGGGCAAACGGCACCTTCAACCTCGCGGTTGCCGACGTGGATGGTGACGCGCTTAGCCTGAACGGCAGCTCGTCGAGCGCCACACTCGTGCCCGCCAGCGCAATCACGTTTGGCGGCAGCGGAACCAGCCGTACAATCACCGTCGCGCCGGTGGTGCCGAACAAGAGCGGCAGTGCGGTCGTCACGCTCACACTCAGCGACGGCAAGGGCGGCAGCGCCACGCTGACGTTCGCGGTCGTGGTCGGCACCACTGGCAACGAGACGATCAGCGCGAGTGGCAGCGGCGCGCAGATGGTCTTCGGGCTGGCCGGCAACGACGCGCTGAATGGCGGGAGTGGCCGCGCCCTGCTGTGCGGCGGCGACGGCAACGACAGTCTGAACGGTGGGGCAGCCGACGACGTGCTGGATGGCGGGGCGGGGAACGACAGCCTGAGCGGCGGGGCAGGCAACGATGCGCTCGCGGGCGGCACTGGCAACGACAGCCTGAGCGGCGGGGCGGGCAACGACAGCCTGAGCGGCGGCGATGGCAACGATGCGCTAACCGGCGGGCTGGGCGCTGATTTCTTCAGTGGTGGCGCGGGCAACGACAGCGCAGCCGACTTCAACGCGAGCCAGGGCGACACGCGCGACAACACGATACCGTAGGCCAGAGCCGGTCAAAATCTATCCACAGATGACGCAGATGGCGCAGATGAGAGACCTCATATCTGCGTCATCTGCGTCTACTCGCGTTCTCATTCTATAGCGGCTTGCAGAACAATTGACCATGTGTGTGGCGATGAAAAGCGCGTTTTGATGCGGAAAATGTAACTGCCGACTGCATCCTGCCCACTGCAAACTGCTATAGCATTGACATGGCCCCGGCAGGTTCATAACGATGCCGTGGCCGCACACCAACCGTGGTATCATACGCCCTGCTGTGCCTTGTGTGCAGGCAACTTCCTGAAATGCCAGAGTGTGACAATGGACGGACACATACCTATGGATACCCAACGCATCGTGGCTGTCGAGTGGGCGCGGCTGCAGGCCCAGCGGCCACGCAAGGCTGGCAGCAATGCTCGCCTGGGCGAGCACGGCATCGCCATCAACGTGCCGATCCTGCGCATCACCAACGAGGATGGCGCGCGGGGCTTTGGCACCTATTATGGCGAGCCAGAGCGCACCACGGTGCTGCTGGGCCAGCCGCTTGGCGAGCTGTTCGAAAATAGCCGTGGCGTGCGCGAGCCGTGGCTGCCATTCGAGTATCCGCTCTGGGATCTCGCTGGCCAGCGGGCCGCCCTGCCAGTGTATGCCCTGGCTGCCTCGCTTGCAGGCGCCACGGTGAGCGAGCCGTTTCGGGTGCCGTGCTACGACACCACGCTCTACTTCGACGATCTGCACCTCGATTCGGATGAGGCCGCCGCTGAGCTGATTGCGTCCGAGGCCCGCGAGGGCTATGATCGTGGCCACCGTGCCTTCAAAATCAAGGTTGGGCGTGGCGCGCGGCACCTTGCGCTCGAGCAGGGCACACGGCGCGATATCGCAATCATCCGAGCAGTGCGCGCGGCCGTCGGTCCAGAGGCGGCGATCATGCTGGATGCCAACAATGGCTACAACCTCAACCTTGCCAAGCATGTCCTAGCCGAGACCGCAGGCTGCGGGATCGTTTGGCTGGAAGAAGCCTTCCATGAAGATGATGTGCTGTACCGCGACCTGCGCGACTGGCTGTCGCAGCACGACCTGCCGGTGCTGATTGCCGACGGCGAAGGCAAGGCCGACCCACGGCTCATCCAATGGGCAAGCGCAGGGCTGATCGACGTGATTCAGTACGATATTTTTGGCTATGGCTTCACGCGCTGGCTGGCGCTTGGCCGCGAGCTGGATGCCGTGGGCGTGCGCTCGGCACCGCACCACTATGGCGGCTATTACGGCAACTATGCGTCCTGCCATCTGGCGGGCGCGATCCAGCGTTTTACGTATGCTGAGTGGGACGAAGCGACGACCGCAGAAATCGATACCTCGGGCTACACCATTCAGGATGGATGGGTATCGGTACCGAATACGCCGGGATTTGGCCTCACATTAGACCAGGCGAGGTTCGAGCAGGCGATTGCACGCGATGGCTTCAGGCGATCTCTGTAGAATACGGCCACTCGGGGCGTTGGTGCAGGCACAGCCACCAATGCCTCGCGCATTTCTTCGTCCATATTCGTGAAAACCCTCACCGCACCACTATCACCTATTGCGCTCGTAGATCAGAATGTGAAAGCCGCTGCCAACAGTTTTCGCAGATCTGAGCCGTAGCCGCTTTGTCGCGCCCGTTTCCCCAAACAGCCGCTTGCCAGCCCCAACAATAACCGGGTAGATCTGAAGGTGCAGCGCGTCCGAGTTTAGTGTCTCGTCGAGCTTGAATGCGTCGCCTTTCTGACCACGGTTGAAGGCATCGGCCTAGCCAACACGCGCAAAACTTTTGATACCATTTCAACATTGGCTGGCCCTGCCGTTGATACTCCGCAGCGCAATTCTGCCCACAGCCTCAGGTATAATGCACCAGCATGGAAACTTTTTGGAAGTTCGTTCATGCGATTGATGAAACAGGATTAGTACTCTGGAAAATAAATTTCCCTGTACTCAGCTTCCAGGAAGCTCAAGCCAGTTTTCCTTCAATCTGGTAGCCAGAGTAGCTTCCTGGAAGCTTGCCCGTTGTATACACGAACTTTCTTGCCAGAGTAATTAGGAGTTTGGCGTTGTGATAGGACGACTGACAAGCCCGCGCGTAGCGGTGTTTTTGGTTTTTGTGGCCTCGTTGTTCATGAGTATTATGGATGGGACGATTGTCAACGTGGCGCTTTCTACGATCAGTCGCGATTTCGGTGTTGGCATTGCTGCCACCGATGTGATTGTGGTGGCGTACCTCGTGAGCATGGCGGTGACGATCCCGGTGGCTGGCTGGGTTGGCGATCGCTGGGGCAGCAAGCGCATATTTCTGGCAGCACTGGCGCTGTTCGCCTTCGCCTCGGCGCTGTGCGGGTTATCAATGACGCTGGGCCAGCTTGTGGGTGCGCGTATTCTGCAAGGCGCTGCATCTGGCGTGCTGACGCCAATTGGCACGGCGATGCTGTACCGAACCTTTCTGCCGCACGAGCGCGTGCGCGTGTCGCGGATTATGATTGTGCCGACGGTGATCGCGCCGGCCAGCGGGCCAGTGCTCGGCGGCTTCCTGGTCGATCACTTTTCGTGGCACTGGGTGTTTTTTGTGAATGTGCCGCTCGGGCTGGTCACCTTGCTGTTCGGCTTCATGTACCTGCGCGAGCACCGCGAGCCGCAGGCGGGTGGCTTCGATCTGAAAGGTTTTGTGCTGGCGAGCGCTGGTTTTGCGCTGCTGATGTATTCCATCACCCAGAGTAGTGTGTATGGCTGGGGTTCCTGGCGCATTCTGGCGTGTCTGGCGATTGGCCTGGCCGCGCTGATTGCGATGGTGTTTATCGAGCTGCGCCTGGCGAACCCGATGATCCAGCCGCGGCTGTTTGGCAACCACCTGTTTCGCACCTCAAACCTTGTTTCGCTGTTCGGCCAGGCTGGCTTTATTGGCCTGCTGTTCGCGGTGCCGCTATTTCTGCAACAGGGCCTCGGCCACACAGCGTTTGAGACCGGGCTGTCGACATTCCCCGAAGCGCTCGGTGTGCTGGCCTCGTCGCAGATCGTCGGGCGGCTATACTCGCGGGTTGGCCCGCGCCGCCTGATGGGCTTTGGGCTGCTGTGGGTCGCCGTCATGATCGCGCTGTTCTGCACCGTTGGGCCGGGCACCAGCCTGTGGATTGTGCGCTTGCTGATGTTTGCAACGGGTGCGGGCATGGCATACGTTTTCTTGCCGGTTGGCGTGGCCGCATTCGCCACAATCTCTCCCGCCGAGACCGGGCGTGCCTCGGTGTTGTTTCAAGCCCAGAATCAGCTTGGGGGCGCGTCAGGCGTGGCGCTGGCGAGCAGCCTCCTCGCGGCAATGGGCACCGCGTCTGGCGCGGGGCTGCCTCAGTTCGCCGGTTACTACGCAGCATTTGCATCTGCCGCTGCCCTGGCGCTGATTGGCGCGCTGATCGCCTTCACGCTGCGCGACGCCGACGCCGCCGCGTCGATGCGCGCCAACGCTGCCGGTGCTGAGACTTCGCCCGCCGTCATGCACTGAAACAGCGCACAAGTGCTTCTGCGCCTGGTTCACCTGGAAGAGTCAAGCCCAGGAGCGCTTGCTGTTACCCCGCAGTGCTGGTGCCGGCCAGTTCATCGGGATGCCGGGCAGCCAGGTGCTTGGCATGTGCCGCACGCCCGGTCGCGCGCAAGCGTGCCACCACGCACCCTGGCTGGTCGCGGAGGCTCACGGTGTCAGCCGCGCGCAGATCGCGCTTGCCTGGCTGCGTCATCAGCCCCGAGCTGGGGGCCATTCGCAAGCGCATCCCTGGCATGGCGCTGGCGTAAAGCAGTCGGCAGTCAGCAGAAGCCAGTCGTCAGCAGCACTAAGGCATCAGAAAGCTATCGCGTACAAGATTGACGGCTCATCCATTGTGACGAATGCTGTAAGCGGAGGCACTGAATGCTCCTGCTGCCCGATTGACACAAGTATTGTGCCGTGGTATTCTGCGGCCACTATCTAAGGAAGGTTAGGAGTTAACCGTGTCGGTGACTTTCGTCAGCGTCCAGATCGTTTGCGTCGAGTATCGCACCCGCGTGCTCGGAGTCGACGATGCGTGCAGCCTGGCTGCGCCGCTGCGGATGCTGAGCGACTGATCTTCCTTCTCTCGCGAACCATCGGGCCGTAGGCGTAGTGCCTGCGGCCTTTCTTTTTGCCGGGCCGGGGTGTGTGCAGGCGCACGCACACTGGCCCGGCTTTGTGTTTTCGTTCATCATTTTTCACTATGGAGGACCTATGTGTACTCGATTACGACTGGTGATTGCTCGGCTGCAGTACGTGACGGACGACCAGGTTCCCGGCGCGCGATGGCGCAATATGCGCCCGGTGCCGATACACGCAGAGAGGAACGTCCACCATGGATCAGCGCAAACGTCGCCGGTTTGGCCAGGGCGCAGGATGGGACCCGGTGGCCAATTGGTATGCTGGCTGGGTCGGTGAAGCGGGCAGCGAGCACCACCGCTACCTGGCGATCCCGGCAGTGCTTGGCCTGCTTGCACCCGCACCCGGCGAGCAGATTCTGGATATTGGTGCAGGGCCGGGCGTGCTGGCCCCAGCAATTGCCGAGGCCGGCGCGAGCTATCTCGGGGTCGATGCGAGCCCGCGCCTGCTTGCCTATGCGCGCCGCACGCATGGCGCGCACGGCAAGTTTCTGCTTGGCGATGCGGCCCGCCTCGACCAGCTGCATGGGCTGCGCGCCAGCTCTTTCGATGGCGCGGTGTTTCTGCTGAGCGTGCAGGACATGGACCCGCTTGATGCGGTGCTGGCGTCGGCGGCGTGGGCGCTGCGCCCCAGCGGGCGGCTGGTGATTCTGATGACACATCCCTGTTTTCGGGTGCCGCGCCAGAGTGGCTGGGGGTGGGATGAAGGTCGCAAGCTGCGCTACCGGCGAGTCGATCGCTACCTGACGCCGCTGGCGGTGCCGCTCAAGAGCTACCCTGGCGGGCGTGGCGCAACACGCAGCTACCACCGCCCGCTTGAGGCCTATGTGCGCGCCCTGGCCGACAGTGGCCTCCTGATCGACCGGCTGCTGGAGCTGCCAACCTACCAAAGTGCGCCGGAAGGGCCGCACGCGCGCGCCGAGAACCTTGCCAACCGCGAATTCCCGGTGTTTCTTGGCCTGCGCGCCTGGAAGATTGGGTGATGAATATGTGCGGGCAGGTGCCTGATAGTGCGCTTTCAGCGCAGGGTTCAGGGAAGGGGGGATAGGTTTTGGTGATTACAATGCAGAAACTCTTACCCGATTTCCGCATTGCTTTCTTGATAATGCACTAGGTGCCTGCCCTGATACGATGGAGGATACATTGGTGACAGAAGCAAGCTGGCAGAAGTACGTGCTTGCCTTCGCGATTACTCCTGCTCGAACCATAGCGTGAAGCGAACCGGCGCGTTTGTGGCGTCAGCAGTGTAGCGAATCTCGGCCAGGTCGCCGTTGCGCGTGACATGCGGGCCGGCTGCGTTTGTCTCGACGCGCACGGAAAGCCCCGGCAGCGCCCAATGGTCGTGGCGCAGCGCAGCAAGATCGACACCTTCCGCCGCGATCTGAAACACAAGGGTTGAGTCGTGGCTGGCGGGCTGCGCGCAAACGAGTGACAGGCGCTCGCGCTCGGCCCAGGCGTCGGTGGGCGCGCTGGTGCGCAGCCGCAGCCAGCCAAGCTGCCCGCCCGCAGCCTGCCAGTGCGCGGTTGCGGGGTGAAACTGCTCGTTCATGACGTGGCTGCTGGACGAGTCTTCTGCGCCGAGCATGAGGCGCGGGCCGAGCCAGGCGGTGGCAACGCGCCGCGGTTCGGTAGCGATCACCCGCTCGACCTGGCGCTCACCCTGGAATGCGAGGAAGTGCGGCAGCGCCTCGGCGGGGATGTGCGCGCCCAGCAGCGCAACCAGCGGCGCAATCGCGAAATCCCAGCTGTGCTCGAATGGCTGGCTGAGGTCGGGGAAGGGCGCGCGCGCGTAGCCACACCCCAGCCAGATCCACATGCCCACGCCTGCCACGTAGCGGCGCATGTCCATGCCATAGCTGCGGTCGTAGGGGCCGGCGAGGTTGCGCATCCCAGCGTGGTAGAACTGCGCAATGTCGCTCCACAGCGCAGCTTCCATTTCGGCCCCGGCTGCGCGCAACGCTGGCGCGGATGCGTAAGAACGCCACAGCGCCAGCGCATACAGGTCGATTGCGTAGTAGGTTGGCGAGTTGTATTCGTCGAAGGTGCGGTTGGCGCGGAAACGCTGAAGAGTCTCGGCGGCGAGCTGCTCGGATTTAGCCCGCCACGCCGGTTCGCGGAAGCGCGCCGCGCCAAAATCGAGCAGAAAGGCCGTCATCAGCGCGATGTTGGTGTAGCTTGCGGGCACATTCCGCGCCAGCGTGCCGGCAATTGCGCGGCGCAGCGCGGTGTCGATGCGGGCGATCAATGGTTCGGGCAGCAGTGCCGGGTATTCGAGCAGCGCGACGGCCAGCGCCGTGCCGATGAACTCGCGCCAGTTCGGGTCGTAGTCGCGCCAGACGACCGCGCCGGGCGGGGGCAGCGGCTCGTGCGGCGAACGATACCATGTGCCGTGATAGGGCTCGCCGGGCGCGTCGAACTGGTAGTTCAGCAGCGCGTCAATGGCGCGGCTGGCGCGGGCGGCGTCGCCGGACTGGTTGCGCAGCAGCAGGCCAAGCGCGTACCAGGCAGTTTCGCGCACAAGGTGAACGTCCGCGCGCACATTGCCATCTTCGTAGAAGGCGCGATTGGGCATCTGGAACAGGCCAGCCGCGTCGTTCCAGCAACCATCCATCCAGTTCAGCGAACGCTCGGCGAGGTCGCGCGCGTTTGGGCCAAGGTGTTCAAGATGTGTATTGCTCATATTTTTGCGAGATTATCCACAGATTACGCAGATGACGCAGATTGTGTTGTGCTTGAGAAAGTCAATCTGTGCAATCTGCGTAATCTGTGGATCAAATATTACTGCGTCTGCATACGCCCGGGCCAGGCGGCGGCGTCGATCAGGCAGGCCGGGCACTCGCCATTCAGCACCTGAATGACCTGATCGACCACGCCCTGCGACATGCGCCAGTAGCCCTTGTCGGTGTTGCTGGCGACGTGTGGCGTCACAACGACATTTTCCATGCGCAGGAGCGGGTTGTCGGGGCTGGGCGGCTCGGGGTCGAACACATCCAGGCCCGCGCCGCCGAGATGCCCGCTTTGGAGCGCGCGAATCAGCGCGGCCTCATCGACCACCGGCCCGCGGCTGACGTTGATCAGGAATGAACCCGGCTTCATCATGGCGAACTGCGCGTCGCTCATCAGGTGGGTGGTTTCGGGCATGAGCGGCGTGTGCAGCGTGAGGAAGTCGGCCTGCGGCAGCAGTGCTTCCAGGCTATCGACCTGCGTCATGCCCTCGGGCAGGGTGGCCGCGCTGCTCAGAAATGGATCGAAGATGATGGTGGGCATGCGCAGGCCGAGCGCGCAGATTTCGGCCACGCGCCGCCCGATGCGGCCGTAGCCAACCACGCCGAGCACGCGATCGCGCACTTCCACGCCGCGCAGGTCGTTGAGCGTCCACGGCGCGTTGTTGCGCAGCCAGCGGTCGGATTTTGCAATCACTTTGGCGACAGCCAGCAGCAAGCCCACAGCCTGCTCGGCGGTGCTTTCGGTGGGGGCGTCGGGCGTGTTGGCGCACATCACGCCATACTGCGTGGCCGTCGGCACGTCGAGCGTGTTGTAGCCAATGCCGTGGCGCACAACCAGTTTCAGCCCCGGCCCGGCCTGCTCGATGAACGCGGTGCTGACCTGGCTCGACCCGATCACGGCGGCTTCGGCGCCGGGCAGGGTATCGTAGCTGCCGCCCACAACCTCGGCGACGGCTTGCAGACGCGCCAGCGCCTCGGGATGCAGCGCAACCTCGGTCCAGACTTTTGGCTTCATTGGCGGAACTCCTCGTTGAGTGGCGGCTTAATACAGTTTGCCAGAAAGGTCCTGCGCGCTGGCGCTGGCGGTGCCGGCGAAATCGACCGCATTTAGCTCGGCCTGCGCGGCTTTGGCGAGAAACGCGCCGTCGCTGGCGAGCGCCAGGAACTGGAAGCCCTGGCCGATGCGCATGCTGACCTCGCCAGCGGTGAAGCAGTGTTTGCCGGCCGCGCGCCCGACTTTTTTCGCCGCTTCGAGCACGTGGAGCATGGCGGCTTCGTGCTCGGTTCCCGGCCCGGTTTCCTTCATGGTGATGCCCATAGAGAGCGCGAGGTCGTTCGGTCCGATAAAGCAGCCAACCACGCCATCGACGCTCAGGATGGCCTCGGCCTGCTCGACCGCCTGAATCGTTTCGATCATCACAATCACGGCCAGGTTGTCGTCGGCCCAGGTGCGGTAATCAACGTCGAGGTAGGCGGCGACGCGGCTGGTGGTGTAGCTGCGCTGGCCGCGCGTGGCGTAGCGCATGTTGCTGACGGTGGCCTCGGCGTCGGCGCGCGAGTTGACCATTGGCACCACCAGCCCGAGCGCGCCAGCGTCGAGCGTGCGCTGAATCCAGATTGTTTCGTTCCAGGGCACGCGCGCCAGCGGCACCGCGCCGCCAAGCTGGATGGCGCGAAAACAGTTGACCATGGTGTCAAAGCCGACCGGGCTGTGCTGAACGTCGACCACCAGCCAATCCCAGCCCATGTTGGCCAGGCTTTCGGCCGAAACAGGCGAGCAAAGCGTGAGCCAGCTGCCGACGCATGGCTGCCCGCCGCGCAGCTTTTCGGTGACCGGGTTGGTGGCGATCTTCTTCGACCGGAAACTGTCCACGGTACGCCTCCTTTGGTGAAATAGGGTGAGGTTGTCACGAATTTAGGAACTATACGTTGTGATATACGCATAACGCACTATGGTGCCAAAAGTGCGTAGTGCGTAGTGCATAGGAACAATCAACCCCTGCGCTGAAAGCGTATCAGGAAGCAAGCGCGCCGCACGACTGGCGAATGAAAAGCTCCTGCGGAAAGACCACGCGGCGCGGCGGATCGGCGCCATTTTCCATAATGTCGAGCAGCATGCTGACCAGGTGCTTGCCCATGGCGGGCATTGGCTGGCGCACCACCGTGAGCGGCGGGTCGGTCTGCTGGGCGAGCGGCAGGTCTTCAAAGCCGACCAGCGCAATGTCGGCGGGCACGCGCAGCCCGGCATTACCGATGGCGCGCAGCACGTCGAGCGCCATGCGTGTGGGCAGAAAGATCGCGTCGGGCCCGTGCTGCAAGAGCTGCTGGGTTGCGCTGTAGCCGTTGTTCATGCCGGCCGCCGCGACGAGATTGTCGTCAAACGGGATGCGCCTCTCGGCCAGGGCGCTGCGATAGCCGGCCAGCCGCTCCTGGCTGGCAAAGGTTTCGAGCGAGCCAACCAGCAGCGCGACGCGCCGCCGGCCATGGCCGAGCAGGTGGCTGATGGCGCTGTGCGCGGCGCTGCTATGGTCAACCGCAACATAGCTGACGTGCTCGAGGTCGCGGGGCCGGCCAAGCGCGACAAATGGCACGCCGCTGGCCGAAAGGCGGCGCAGCAGCGGCTCGCTGGCACGGTCGTCGGCGCCGCGCACGATGATGCCATCCACGAAGCCGCGGCGCGTGATCTTGGGCAGAGCAAGCTGCTCGTCGTCGGCGCTGCCGAGCAGGAACAGACTGAGCAAATAGCCGCGCTCGTGGCACGATTGCGTGACCTGTTCGGCAAATTGCAGCACGGTGGGGTTGTGAAGCACGGTGCTGGCGGGCGCGGGAACCAGCAGGCCAATCACCTGCGAGCGCTGCGAGGCCAGCGAGCGCGCGGCGGCGTTGGGCTGAAATGACGTTTCGGCCAGCACTTTGAGCACCCGCGCCCGCGCCTTGGAGCGCGTGCCGACGAGATTGTTCAGCACGCGCGACACCGTGGACGGCGAAACGCCGGCCATCCGGGCAATATCGTCGAGCGTCAGGTCGGGCATGGCTGCGTGCCTCGCACAAGAGCGGCTGGTGGGCGGGGCAGAATGGTAGTGCATATTGCAAGCGCTTGCGTTTTCTTATCCTACACGCTGGGCCTGGCTTTGTCAACACGGCTATAAACAGGACGCGGACGCACGCGGAGAGCGCGGATGAGTTGGATATGAAACCATCTATCGGCGTTCGTCAGCGTTTATCCGCGTCCAATATGAATAAACAGGACGCGGACGCACGCGGAGAGCGCGGATGAGTTGGATATGAAACCATCCATCGGCGTTCGTCAGTGTTTATCCGCGTCCAATATGAATAAACAGGACGCGGACGCACGCGGAGAGCGCGGACGAGTTGGATATGAAACCATCCATCGGCGTTCGTCAGCGTTTATCCGTGTCCCATCTCATGCAAAACCCTTCTGACTCCTGACTTCTCACTTCTGACTCCTGCGAATATTGACAGGCACGCGCTTCTCCCCTATCATCGCAGCGATGCAAGCGCTTGCACCAGAATGCGCAGCAGCGAGGCTTTTTGATGCACCAGGAAGGGTTGGCGCACATGGGAATGCTTGACGGAAAAGTGGCGTTTATTACCGGCGGGGCGAGCGGAATTGGCGCGGGCACGGCCGAACGTTTTGCCGAAGAAGGGGCGCGGGTGGTGCTGGCCGATATGCAGCCCGAGGCCGGCGAGCAGGTGCGTGCGACGATTGCGGCGCGTGGCGGCGATGCCCTGTTTGTGGAATGCGATGTGCGCGAGCCCGCCTCGGTCGAGCGGGCGGTGGCGCAGGCGGTGGCGCATTTCGGGCAGCTCAATATTGTGTATGCGAACGCCGGCATTAATGGCGTGTTCGCGCCAATCGAGGAGCTGGAGCCTGAGGATTGGGACCGCACGATCGACACGAACCTGAAAGGCACCTACCTGACCGCGCATTTCACCGTGCCGCACCTCAAGCGCGCGGGCGGCGGCAGCATCATCACCACCAGCAGTGTGAATGGCACGCGCAGCTTCGCGTACCCCGGGGCGAGCGCGTACAGCACCTCGAAGGCCGCGCAGGTGGTGTTTATCAAAATGCTGGCGCTGGAGCTGGGGCCGCACAACATCCGCTGCAACGCGGTATGCCCGGGCGCGATCCGCACCAACATCGGGCAGCGCACCGAGCGGCGCAATACCGAGAGCATTGCGATCGCCATCCAGCTACCGAAGGGCAACCCGGCGATCAACAAGGGCCGCGCCGAGCCGCGTGAGGTGGCGGATGTGTGCCTGTTCCTGGCTTCCGACCTGAGCCGGCATGTGTCAGGGGTCGAAATCTATGTGGATGGCGGGGCTTCGCTGTTGTTTTGAGGATGCAGGAATTTGTCCACAGATTTCGCAGATTGCGGACGTTTGTAAAGCGCAGGGCGGTTGAGCCACAGAGCGCACAGAGATCACCGAGTGTAGCTTCACTCTTTGATTCTTCGAGTCTTTGTGGTTAGAAAAGCCAGGTAGCTGCATCCGCAGATTTCGCAAAGGCTAATGAAGCAATGTGCATCAGAAGCGCATCCTGAGTAGCGCGAAGCGTGTATCGAAGGGTGCGCGCTATGCTCTATCTTCCGCAGATTTCGCAGATTGCGGACGTTTGTAAAGCGTAGGGCGGTTGAGCCACAGAGTGCACGGAGATCACCGAATGTAGCTTCAATCTGCGAGTCTTTGTGGCCTCACCAGCTTTCGCGCGGTGAACTTGGTGCCTGCCGTGGCCCATTGCTCTATAATGGTGCGCAGCCCGGCCCAATGGCGTGCCGGCCGAAGCAAGGAGGCCCGCAATGGCGACAATACACGAAGGCGACCTGCTCTGGCAGCCAAGCGCTGAGGATAGTGCCCGCGCCAACCTGAGCGACTATATGCGCTGGCTGCGCGACGAGCGCGGCCTCGATTTTGACGATTACCCCGCGCTGTGGCGCTGGTCGGTGGAGCGGCTGGAAGAATTCTGGGGCAGCGTGTGGGACTACAGCGGCGTGCTGGCCTCGGAGCGCGGGAGCGTGGTGCTGGCCGAGCGCGCCATGCCGGGCGCGCAGTGGTTCCCCGGCGCGCGGCTGAACTACGCCGAAAATATCTTCCGCAAGCGCAGCGCCGAGCGCCCGATGATCTTCTACCAGGCCGAGGGCCAGCCGCTTGTGACCCTGAGCTGGGAGGAAGTGCTCGACCAGAGCCAGCGGCTGGCGGCGGCGCTGCGCCGCATGGGCGTGCAGGCCGGCGACCGGGTGGTGGGCTACCTGCCGAACGTGCCCGAGGCGATTGTGGCGCTGCTGGCGGCGGCAAGCATTGGCGCGATCTGGTCGTGCTGCGCGCCAGACTTCGGCACCCGCAGCGTGCTCGACCGCTTCACGCAGATTGCGCCGAGCGTGCTGATTGCGACCGATGGCTACGTGTATGGCGGCAAGCCCTTCGACCGGCGCGCGATTGTGGGCGAACTGCAGGCCGCGCTGCCAAGCCTGCGGCAAACCATCCTGCTGCCATGCCTGAGCGCCGACGCCTTGCCAGACACGATCCTCTGGGTCGACGCACTCGCCGCGCCAGTGGCACCCGCCGACTACCAGTTCGCGCAACTGCCCTTCGATCACCCGCTGTGGATCTTGTACTCGTCGGGTACGACTGGCCTGCCCAAGCCGATTGTGCAGGGCCACGGCGGCATTCTGCTCGAACACCTCAAGGCGCTGACTTTCCACAACGACATCACGCCAGCCGACCGCTTTTTCTGGTTCACCAGCACTGGCTGGATGATGTGGAACTACCTGGTCGGCAGCTTGCTGACCGGGTGCAGCGTGATCCTGTACGACGGCAGCCCGGCCTGGCCCGACATGAACGCGCTGTGGGAGCTGGCCGCGCGCGCTGGGGCGACCTACTTTGGCACTTCGGCGGCGTTTATCGCGGCCTGCATGAAGGCGGAAATTCGCCCGAACGAGCGCTATGACCTGAGCGCCATCCGTGCCCTCGGCTCGACCGGCTCGCCGCTGGCGTCGAGTGGGTTTGCGTGGATCTATGAGCACATCAACCCGCGCCTGGCGCTGGAATCGCTGAGTGGCGGAACGGACGTGTGCACGGCGTTTGTGGGCGGCGCGCGCATCCAGCCGATCTACGCAGGCGAAATTCAGGGCGCGTCGCTGGGCGCGCTGGTGCAGTCATTCGACCCCGATGGCCGCCCGCTGCTGGATGAAGTGGGCGAGCTGGTGATCACCGCGCCCATGCCTTCGATGCCGCTGTTTTTCTGGAACGACCCCGGCAACGCGCGCTACCTGGCGAGCTACTTCGACATGTACCCCGGCGTGTGGCGGCATGGCGATTGGATCAAGATCAATGCGCGCGGCGGCTGCGTGATCTACGGGCGCTCGGACTCGACAATCAACCGGCAGGGCATTCGCATGGGCACGAGCGAAATCTACCGGGCAGTTGAGTCGATCCCTGAGATCGTGGATAGCCTAATTGTCGATCTGGAGCTGCTGGGCCGCGAGTCGTACATGCCGCTGTTTGTGGTGCTGCGCGAGGGCGTGGCGCTGGATGATGCGCTCCAGACGCGCATTCGGCAAACGCTGCGGCGCGAGATTTCGCCGCGCCACGTGCCCGACGCGATCTTTGCGATTGGCGAGGTGCCGTATACGCTGAGCGGAAAGAAGCTGGAGGTGCCGATCCGGCGCATTCTGCTGGGCCACGCGCCCGAAGTCGCGCTGAGCGCCGGTTCGCTGCGCAACCCCGCCGCGCTGGATTTCTTTCTGGCGCTGGCGGAGAAGATGAAGATGCAAGGATGATACGACGCTATGCGTTGTAGTGTGTCATTAGGAAAGCGCACCCTTCGGTACGCGCTTCGCGCTACTCAGGATGCGTATCATTACCAATCCCCGCGCGCCGCTACTCCACCTGCAGGCGGTAGCCAACGCCCGGCTCGGTGAGCAGGTAGCGCGGGCGGGCGGGTGTCGCTTCGAGCTTGTGGCGCAGCTGGCCCATATACACGCGCAGATAGTGCGCTTCTTCGCCGTAGCCCGGGCCCCAGACCTCGCGCAGCAACTGCTGGTGCGTAATGACCTTGCCGGCGTGGCGGATGAGCGTGGCGAGCAGCTTGTACTCGATGGGCGAAAGATGCACCTCGGCGCCATTCACCTGCACCAGCCGCCGGCTCAGATCGACGCGCAGGCTGCCAACCGCAAACACGCTTTCGCCGGAGGGCTGGGCGCTGCGGGCGGCGTGGCGCAGCGCGACTTTGATGCGCGCCATCAGCTCGGCAACGCCGAACGGCTTGGTGAGGTAATCGTCGGCGCCGGCTTCAAGCGCGGCAACTTTGTCGTGCTCCTGCCCGCGCGCCGACAGCACAATGATCGGCGTGCTGGTCCACTCGCGTAGCTGCTTGGTAACGTCGAGCCCGTCGAGGTCGGGCAGGCCGAGGTCGAGCAGAATGACGTTGGGCTGGCGCTCGGCGGCCAGCGCAATGCCCGCCTGCGCGGTTGCGGCTTCGAGCAGGGTATAGCCGTGCCCGGTGAGCGTCGCACGCAGGAAACGACGGATGGCTGGCTCGTCGTCGATCACGAGAATATGCGCCTGAGTTTGTTCTGTTTCCATTATTTTATGATCTGCGGAAGCAGTTCTGCTTTTTTAGCCTGCAGCAGCACGTTATGCGTTTATAGCCTGCGGCAGCAAGGTACTTTTCTTTTTTTATGCTGTAATTTCGCGCTTTGCGCGAAATTACAGCATATGGATGGGATGCGAATGAGATTAAAGAGAGCGGCCAGATCAATCGAACAACTTTGGTGTTATAAGAAGGCTTCAGGAAGCCAAAAGCTTCTGAATACTGACACCTGAATCCTGAAGACGTCGTTAAAACTTGGTGTCTTCGTGCCTTGGTGGTTATATGGTATCTCGCAACGCGGGCGGCGCGCCGCCCAATGGTAGCACGATGTGGAAGATGCTGCCACCGCCCGGCCGGTTGCTGGCCCAGATGCGCCCGCCGTGCGCCGCGACAATACCCCAGCAGATCGCCAGCCCCAGGCCCGCGCCGCTCGCGCCGCTGCCCGCCGCGCGGTAGAATTTTTCGAAGATGCGCTGCTCGTCGCCGGGCGGGATGCCCGGCCCGCGGTCGGCCACTTCGAGCGTGACGCTGTCGCCACTCGCGGCGGCGCGGATGTCGATTGGGCTGGCGGGCGGCGCGTACTTGATCGCGTTTTCCAGCAGGTTGATCAGCACCTGCTCGAACAGCACACTGTCGAGCGGCACCAGCAGCATGTCGTCGGGCAGGTCGATGCCGACCGGCCGGTCGCGTAGCTGCGTGTCGAGGCGGGCCAGCGCCGCGCCGATCACTTCTTCGAGCGGCTGCCATTCTTTCTGCACCTGCACCGCGCCGGCCTCCAGACGAGTCATGTCGAGCAGGTTGCTCACCAGGCGATTCAGGCGCTCGGCTTCGTCGGCGGCGGTTTGCAGCAGCTCGTCGCGGGTGGCCGGGTCGAGCGCGGCGTGCTGGTCGCGCAGCGTGCTGGTGGCCCCGGTGATCGCAGCCAGCGGCGTGCGCAGATCGTGCGAGACGGCGCTCAGCAGCGAGCTGCGCAGGCGCTCGGTTTCGGCGCGAAGCTGGGCGCGCTGGGCTTCTTCGGCCAGCTCGATACGCTCAAGCGCCAGGGCGGTCTGGCTGGCAAAGGTTTCGAGCAGTTGCAGCTGCTCGGGCGTGAGCGCGCGCCGCTGGGCGGGCCGCACGCCCAGCACGCCAACAATGCCGAGTGAGGCGACGAGCGGCAGGTAGAGGCCCTGCGCGGCAGGCAGCGTGTCGGTGCCCTGCCCGGCCATTTTGCCGTGATCGAACACCCAGCGCGCCACGCCCTGGTCGTGCGGGTCGGGCGCGAAGACGGTGCGCTCGCTGATGCCCTCGCCCCACCAGCCGGCGCTGCGCCCCCACGGCTGGAGCTGGCCGCCGGTTGGCAGCAGAATGACGACCTGGCTGCCGAAGGTTTGCCCGATATTGCGCACCGCCGCGCGCAGCACTTTTTCCAGGCTGCGGTTGCTGGCGAACTCGCGGCTGAGCGCGTACAGCGACGACACACGGCGCTCGCGCTGCTGCGCAATCGCGGCCTGCCCGCGCAGCCGCACCGTCAGCGTGCTGATCGTCAGGCCAACCAGCAACATCACCGCGAAGGTAATCGCATACTCGACATCCGAGACGGCAAAGGTGAAAAAGGGCGGCACAAAGAAGAAATCGAATGCGGCGACGCTCAGCACGGCGGCCAGGATCGATGGCCCGCGCCCGAAGCGCGCCGCCACCAGCACTACCCCGATCAGGTAGACCATGACGAGGTTGGCGGGCGCGACGTAGGGCGCAAGCGGCCAGGCCAGCGCCGTAGCAAGGCCAACGGCGAGCGGCCCCCACAGGTAGCTTGCGTTGCTGCTGGTGCGCTCGACGCGCAGGCGCGGCCCTTCGCTGGGTGCATCGCCGCGCTCGCCAGTGATGACATAAATGTCGATGTCGCCGCTGGCGCGCACCAGCTCGTCCACCGTCGAGCCGAGCAGCACGTCTTGCCAGCGCGGGCGGGCCGGCTTGCCAACCACGATTTTGGAGACGTTGCGCGATCGCGCATAGGCCAGCACGGCCTCGCTGACATGCGGCCCGCTGAGCGTGACGGTTTCCGCGCCAAGCTGGTCGGCCAGGCGCAGGGTTTGCGCCATGCGCTCGCGCTCGGCTTCGGGCAGGCGCGCGGTGGCGGCATTCTCAACCGTGACGACGAGCCACTCGGCGTGGAGGCCGGCGGCCATGCGGCGGCCCGCGCGCACCAGCCGGTCGTTCTGCGCGCCCGGCCCGATGCTTACCAGAATGCGCTCGGCGGCTGGCCAGGTTTGCGGAATGGCGTGGGCCTCGCGGTAGCCGCGCATCTGCGCATCGACGCGGTCGGCAGTGCGGCGCAGGGCCAGCTCGCGCAGGGCGATCAGGTTGCCTTTGCGGAAGAAGTTTTGCAGCGCGTGCTCGGCCTGCTGCGCGATGTAGACCTTGCCTTCTTTCAGGCGCTGCAAGAGGTCGTCGGGCGTCAGGTCGATCAGCTCCACGTCGTCGGCCTGCTCGACCACGCGGTCGGGCACGGTTTCGCGCACCAGCACGCCCGTGATCTGCGCGACCACGTCGTTCAGGCTTTCGATGTGCTGAACATTGACGGTGGTGTACACGTCTACCCCGGCGTCGAGCAATTCTTCGACATCCTGCCAGCGCTTGGGGTGGCGCGACTCGGGCGCATTGCTGTGCGCCAGCTCGTCGACGAGAATGAGCTCGGGGCGGCGGGCCAGCGCGGCGTCGAGGTCGAACTCTTCCAGCGTCGCGCCGTGGTAGGGCACGCGCCGGCGCGGCAGCAGCTCCAGTCCGTCGAGCAGGGCCTCGGTTTCGGCGCGGCGGTGCGTTTCGACATAACCCGCCACCACGTCGACGCCGGCGGCGCGCTGCTCGTGGCCGGCTTCGAGCATGGCGTAGGTTTTGCCCACGCCGGCCGACGCGCCAAAGAAGATTTTCAGCCGGCCGCGCGCGCGCTCGTGCTCGGCCTGCACGCGGGCGAGCAGTGCGTCGGGGTCGGGGCGCGAGTCTGTCACAGCGGTGCTTTCTGGTGATGGTGATAGGCAGTGTGAAATGGGCGGGCGCACCCTTCGATACGCGGCTGCGCCGCTACTCAGGATGCGCTCACACGCTTTGGAAGTCAGGTTAGAACGTGCCGCATCTGGGTGAAATAGACTGGCGCACTCTTCGATACGCAGCTGCGCCGCTACTCAGGATGCGCTCACACGCTTCTATTTCGTTTCCATATCACGACTTGCCGCTGACGAAATCTTTCGGGCGCTGCGGGATGAAATCGACGCTGGCGAAAACGCGGCCGATGGCTTGCTGAAGCTCGCGCGCGCGGTAGATAAAGAACTCGCCGGTGCGCGGGTTGCGGAACTGGTAGAGCTGCTGCGGGTCAATATAGCTGGAATTCATCATGGTGACAAATTCCAGCGGCTGGCCATCGCGCACCGGCAGCAGGCTCGCGTCGTCGCGCAGCATCTCCAGGTAGGTGCGCAGCTCGGGCCTGGGCGCGGCTGGCTCGGGCGCGGCGTGTGCGGCGGGCCGCGGCTCGGCCTGCGGAATGAGAATGCCGCACAGTGTGCCATCGAGCGTGAGCAGCACGGTTTTGCCGGAAGCGCGCAGCTCCGCCACAACAGTCCGCCAATCGGCGGGCGGGTGGGCCAGATCGATCATGTCCATTGCGGTGCTCCTACTTCAGCGCGTCGAGCGCCAGATTCAGCTCCAGCACGTTCACGCGCGGCTCGCCAAGAAAGCCAAGCTGCCGCCCTTCGGTGTGTGCTGCCACCAGTGCGCGCACCTGCGCCGCGTCGAGGCCACGCGCCTGCGCGACGCGCGCCACCTGATAGTCGGCGGCGGCCGGGCTGATGTGCGGGTCGAGCCCGCTGGCCGACGCAGTGACCAGATCGACTGGGATGGGCGCGGTGTTCGCGGGGTCGGCCTGCTTCAAGGCGTCGATGCGCGTCTGAATCGCGCCGTCCGGCCCGATCAGCGCTGGGTTGAGCGGGCCGGCGTTCGAGCCCGACGAGCCGGTGAGCGCATCGCCATTAAAGGCGGTGTAAGGCGCGGGCGCGGTGGCCGAGGGCCGCCCCCAGAAATATTTCGGGGCGCTCCATTCCTGCCCAATCAGCGCCGAGCCAACGGGCTGACCAGCGGTGTTGGTGATCACGCTGCCGTTCGCCTGCGAGGGAAAGGCGACCTGCGCGATGCCCGTGACCAGCAGCGGGTAGATTACGCCAGTGATGAAGGTGAGCGCCAGCAGCGCGATGAGCGCCGGGCGGAATTGTGTGCGAAGCGTTGCCATGGTTCTAACTTCTTTCTTGAAGCTGTATTTCGGGTAGACGGAGGACGAAAGACGATGGACGAAGGTTCGTCGGCAGCGGGCAGTTGGCAGTATGCAGTTTGCAGTTGGCAATTCGTAGTAACCTGCAACATTCAAACATTCAAACCTGCAACGCTTCGTGCCCTTTGCGGTGAAATTTCGTCGGTTGTTGGGCGTATGCGATACGCCGGTACATTCGCTGTTTAGCCAATCGTCAATCGCAAATCGTCAATCGTAAATCCTACGCCAGCCCCAGCGCCACCAGCGCCAGGTCGATGATCTTGATGCCAATGAACGGCACGACGATGCCGCCCAGGCCGTAGATCAGCAGGTTGTCGCGCAGCAGCGTGGCCGCGCCCACCGCGCGGTAGCGCACGCCGCGCAGCGCCAGCGGGATGAGAAAGACGATGATCAGCGCGTTGAAGATCACCGCCGACAGAATCGCGCTTTCGGGCGTCGCCAGGCCCATCACGTTCAGACGATTCAGCACCGGGTAGGTGCTGGCAAACGCCGCCGGAATGATCGCGAAGTACTTGGCGATGTCGTTCGCAATGCTGAAAGTCGTCAGCGCGCCGCGCGTCATCAGCAGCTGCTTGCCAATTTCGACCACCTCGATCAGCTTGGTCGGGTTCGAATCAAGGTCGACCATGTTGCCGGCTTCTTTGGCCGCCTGCGTGCCGCTGTTCATCGCCACGGCCACATCGGCCTGCGCCAGCGCGGGCGCGTCATTGGTGCCGTCGCCCGTCATCGCCACCAGCCGCCCGCCAGTCTGGTACTCGCGGATGAGCTTGAGCTTGGCCTCGGGCGTGGCCTGGGCCAGGAAATCATCGACGCCGGCCTCGGCCGCGATTGACGCGGCGGTGAGCGGGTTGTCGCCGGTGATCATCACGGTTTTGATGCCCATGCGCCGCAGCTCGGCAAAGCGCTCCTTGATGCCGCCCTTCACAATATCCTTGAGCTGAATGGTGCCAAGCACGCGCGCGCCGTCGGCCACCACCAGCGGCGTGCCGCCCTGGCGCGAAATCGTTTCGACGGTGTCGCGCACTGCTGGCGGGAAGTGGCCGCCCTGCTCGCATACATACGCCTCGATCGCGTCGGCCGCGCCCTTGCGGATGGCGTGGCCGTCGAGGTTCACGCCGCTCATGCGCGTTTGCGCAGTGAATGGCACGAACTCGGCGTTCAGCGCGTGGATGTCGCGCTCGCGAATGTTGTACTGTTCTTTCGCCAGCACCACAATGCTGCGCCCCTCGGGCGTTTCGTCGGCCAGGCTCGAAAGCTGCGCGGCGTCGGCCAGGGTCTGCGGGCCGTCGCCATTGGCCGGGATGAACGCGGTGGCCTGGCGGTTGCCAAGCGTGATTGTGCCAGTTTTGTCGAGCAGCAGCACATCCACGTCACCAGCGGCCTCGACCGCGCGCCCCGACATCGCAATCACATTCGCCTGGATCATGCGGTCCATGCCCGCGATGCCAATCGCGCTCAGCAGCCCGCCGATGGTGGTGGGAATGAGACAGACCAGCAGCGCCACCAGCACGGTGACCGTGACGGGCGTGCCCTGCCCGGCCGCCTGCACGCTGTAGATCGAGTAGGGCAGCAGCGTGACGGTGGCGAGCAGAAAGATGATCGTTAGCGAGGCCAGCAGGATATTCAGCGCGATTTCGTTAGGTGTCTTTTGCCGTTTCGCGCCCTCGACCATGCTAATCATGCGGTCGAGAAACGTCTCGCCGGGGTTGGTGGAAATTTTTACCACCAGCCAGTCGCTCAGCACGCGCGTGCCACCCGTCACGGCCGAGCGGTCGCCGCCGCTTTCGCGAATGACGGGCGCGCTTTCGCCGGTGATCGCGCTTTCGTCCACCGAGGCCACGCCCGCAATCGCCTCGCCGTCCATCGGGATGAATTCGCCCGCCTCGACCAGCACGACATCGCCTTTGCGCAGATCGTTTGCCGAGCAGTTTTGCGTGCTGAGTTTTGAGGTTTGCGTTGCGCTATCGCCAGAACTCAACACTGAGACATCAAAATTCAGCACTTTTTTCGCCTGCACGTCGCGGCGCGCCTTGCGCAGCGTATCGGCCTGGGCCTTGCCGCGCCCCTCGGCCATTGCCTCCGCGAAGTTCGCGAACAGCACGGTGAACCACAGCCACAGCGCAATTGCCACAACGAAGCCGGCGGGAGCTGAATCCTGAGCCAGCGAAGGGTCGCCCTGGCTGAACAGCGCCTGGGCGGCCAGCGCGGTGGTGAGGACGCTGCCCACCTCGACAACGAACATCACCGGATTCTTGACCTGATGGCGCGGGTCGAGCTTGCGGAACGAATCGGCCACGGCGCGCCGCAAAATCGGCGGGTCGAACAGCGGGCGGGCCTTGTTGGGTTGGAGTGTCATAATTTTCCTCAAAGTCGGCAGTCGGCGGTCGGCAGTGAGCAGTAGGCATCGCAGTGTTACTGCCTACTGCTCACTGCCTGCTGCCTACTGGATCATCATCAAATGTTCGACAATCGGGCCGAGCGCGAGCGCGGGAATAAAGGTCAGCGCGCCGACGATCAGCACCACGCCCACCAGCATTGCCACAAACAGCGGCGTGTGCGTGCCCAGCGTGCCAGGGCCAGCCGGCACAGCCTTTTTGCGCGCCAGCGAGCCAGCAATCGCCAGCGTGGGAATGGCCAGCCAGTAGCGCGAAAAGAACATCGCAATACCCAGCGCCGTGTTGTAGAAAGGCGTGTTCGCGCCCAGGCCGGCGAAGGCGCTGCCGTTGTTGTTGCCAGCCGAGGCAAAGGCGTACAGCACCTCGCTGTAGCCGTGCGCGCCGGGGTTCGCAATCGTCGCCGTGCCAGCCGCACTCATCAGCGCCACGGCGGTGCCAATCAGCACCAGCGCGCCGGGGATGAGAATAATCAGCGAGGCCATTTTCATCTCATAGGCTTCGATCTTCTTGCCCAGGTACTCGGGCGTGCGCCCAACCATCAGGCCTGCCACAAACACCGCAATGATCGCAAACACCAGCATGCCATACAGCCCCGAGCCGACGCCGCCAAAAATCACTTCGCCCAGCTTCATCAGGAACATCGGCACCAGCCCGCCCAGCGGCGTAAACGAGTCGTGCATGGCGTTGACCGAGCCGTTCGAGGCGGCGGTGGTTGCGCTGGCCCAGAGCGCCGAGTTGGCGATACCGAAGCGCAATTCCTTGCCTTCCATATTGCCGCCCGGCTGCGTCGCGCTGGCGGTTGTGTCCACGCCCAGCGCCGCGATATGCGGGTTGCCGCTTTGCTCAGCCGCCACCGCGCCCAACATCAGCGGGACGAAGATGATCGTCATGGCCGCGAGGATGGCCCAGCCCTGGCGCGTGTCGCCCACCATTTTGCCGAAGGTGTAGCACAGCGCCGCCGGGATAAGCAGAATGCTGAGCATTTCGAGCAGGTTGGTCAGCGGCGTCGGGTTTTCAAACGGGTGCGCCGAGTTGGTGTTGAAGAAGCCGCCGCCATTCGTGCCAAGCTGCTTGATCGCAATCTGCGAGGCGGCCGGCCCCATCGGCAGCACCTGCTGCGTCACGGCATTGCCCTGGGTGTCGCTGCTTGCCTGCACCAGCGCGACCGTGCGATACGGGCTGAAGTTCTGCACCACGCCCTGCGCGCTCAGCGCCAGCGCCAGCACAATCGCCAGCGGCAGCAGAATGTACAGCGTCGTGCGCGTGATGTCGACCCAGAAGTTGCCAATCGTCTGCGCCGAGCGCAGGCGCAAGCCGCGCACCAGCGCGACCAGCGTGGCCATGCCGCTGGCGGCCGACACAAAATTCTGCACCGTCAGGCCGAGCATCTGCGTCAGGTAGCTCATGGTCGTTTCGCCGCCGTAGCCCTGCCAGTTCGTGTTCGTCACAAAACTGATCGCCGTGTTGAACGACGAATCGGGCGCGACACTGCCGAGCGCCTGTGGATTGAGCGGCGCAACCGACTGGCCGCGCTGGAGCAGGTAGACGAACAGGAAGCCAAGCAGGTTGAACAGCAGCATCGCCAGCGTGTAGGTCTTCCAGTTCATCTCCTCGCGCTCGCTGGTGCCGAGCAGGCGGTACAGCCCGCGCTCAAGCCCACCCAGCCAGCGGTTCAGCCCGGCCGGCTCGCCTTCGTAGATACGCGCCATATACCAGCCCAGCGGCTTGACCAGCGCGATCAGCAGGGCCAGGTAGGCGACGATTTGCAGTATGCCATTGAGTGTCATCAGAACAGCTCCGGTTTGAGTAGCGCAACGGCCAGGTACACGAGCAGCGCCAGCGCGATTGCGCCGCCCACCAGGTAGAGTGCGGTCATGGCCCCCTCCTTACAGTCGCTCGCACAGCGCCACAAAGCCCCACGAAAGGGCGAACAGCAGCACTGTTATGCCAAGAAACAGCAGATCCATCGAAATCCTCCATTCGCTGCGCTCCGTGCGTTCCTGTTGAACGCAGGCATAGTGTAGGATTTTTGGCGTCAAAACGGTGTAAGGGTTTGGGGGCGGGGCGTAAAGGAAGTATAAAGATGCGCCAGAAGCTGGTATCATGGCGGGCATCGCGTGAGGAGCATGGAAAGGTAGACCGCATCCCATGAACACAATCCGGCATTGGAGCGCCCAGCGACGCTATGCCCTGAGCGTCGGCGGTGTTGCGCTGATCACAGTTGTGCTGACGCAGCTGCCGCCCCTGCACGAAACAAATATCGCCCTGCTGTACCTGCTGGTCGTGTTTGCAAGCGCCACCACCGTCGGCCTGGTGCCAGCGATTCTGGCCTCGGTGCTGGCGTTTCTGGCGTTTAATTTCTTTTTTGTGCCGCCGCTGCACACCCTGGCCGTCGCCAACCCCGAAGATATTGTGCGCCTGCTGACCTTTCTGCTGGTGGCGGTGGTCACAAGCACGCTGGCCAGCCGCGCGCGCGCCCAGGCCAACGCCGCCGAGCGCACCGCCGCCGATCTTTCGGCACTGTACAACCTGAGCCAGACGCTCAGCGCCGAGGTGACGCTGGATCGCGCGCTGCCGCTGCTGGCGCAAACCACGCTGCAATTGGTAAATGTGCCGCTGTGCAGCGTGCTGATCTACGACGAAAAGGGCCTGCTGAGCGAGCGCGCTGTGGCGGGCGCGCTGCCGCCGACTCCAGCACACAACATCGACACCTTTTTGCGGGTTGGCCCGCGCGTGCTGGGCGTGCTGCGCGTGGCGCAGCGCTCGGTGCACAACGAGCTGAGCGACGACGAGCGCGCCCGCCTGGAAACGATTGCCGCGCAGCTGGTGCTGGTGCTCGAACGGGCGCAGCTGGCCGAAGAAGCCGCCCGCATGCGCGCCCAGGCCGAGGCCGAGCGCGTCAAAGGCGCGCTGCTCTCGTCCGTCTCGCACGACCTGCGCACGCCGCTTTCGGTGATCAAAGGCGCGGTGACGAACCTGCTCGATGAGGGCGTGCCCTGGGATGCCGACACGCGCCGCGAGCTGCTCCATGCCGTCGACGACGAAACCGACCATCTGAACCGGCTGGTGGGCAATTTGCTCGAAATGTCGCGGATCGAGAGCGGCGCGCTGCACCCTGCCCGCGACTGGCACGACCTGGGCGAGCAGATTGGCGCGGTTGCCGATCGCCTGCGCCCGCGCGCCGGTGCCCGCCCGCTCAGCGTCGACCTTCCTGCCGACCTGCCGCTGGTGTACGCCAGCTACACCGAGATCGACCAGGTGCTGACGAATTTGCTGGAAAATGCGCTCAAGTACACGCCCGCCGATTCGCCAATCGAAATCGCGGCGGCAGCGGCGGGCGATGCCGTGCGCGTGACCGTGCGCGACCACGGGCCGGGCATCCCAGCGGGCCTGGAAAAGCGCATTTTCGAGAAATTTGTGCGCGCCACGCCGCCCGAGCGCCACGCCGACGGCACCGGCCTGGGGCTGGCGATCTGCAAGGGCATTGTGGAAGCGCACGGCGGGCGCATCTGGGCGGAATCAACGCCGGGCGGTGGCGCGACGTTTGTGTTCACGCTGCCGCTGGAGCCGGTCGAGCTGCCCGCGCCGCACGCGCACGAGGACCTTCTGTGAATGCGCGCGTGCTGGTGGTGGACGACGAGCCGCAGATTGGGCGGCTGCTGCGCACCACGCTTGGCGCGCGCGGCTACGAGGTGGCTGTGGCGGGCGATGGCCCGGCTGCGCTGGATCTGGCGCGGAGCTGGCGGCCCGACATTGTGCTGCTCGACCTGGGTTTGCCGGGCATGGACGGCCTGGATGTCTGCCGCCAGCTGCGCACATGGTCGCAGGTGCCGATTATTGTGCTGACGGTGCGCGACGCCGAAAGCGACAAGGTGCAGGCGCTCGACCTGGGGGCCGACGACTACCTGACCAAGCCGTTCGGCATCGATGAGCTGCTGGCCCGCATGCGCGTTGCGTTGCGCCACGCCGCCCGCGCCGCCAGTGGTGAGCCAGTGCTTCAGGCTGGCGCGCTGCTGATCGATTTTACCAGGCGGCAGGTGTTCGCTGGCGGGCAGGAAGTGCACCTGACGCCCAAAGAATACGATTTGCTGCGGGCGCTGGCAACGCAACCTGGCCGTGCGCTGACCCACCGCACATTGCTGCGCACGGTGTGGGGGCCAGCCTACGAGCAGGATGTGCCGACGCTGCGCGTATTTATCACCCAGCTGCGGCGCAAGCTGGAAGCGAACCCGGCCCGCCCGCGCCACATTCTCACCGAGCCGGGCGTGGGCTATCGCTTTCAGGTGGAGGAGGGCGAGGCGTAGAGTGAAATGTTTTGCGGGCGGCTCTGCCCCTGCACCCCGCTGGGGAACCGAGCCAGTTTGAGTGCTGTATATCTTTTGCAGGGCGCGCTGCCCCTGCACCCCGCTGGGGAACCGAGCCAGTTTGAGTGCTGTATATCTTTTGCAGGCGGCTCTGCCCCTGCACCCCGCTGGGGAACCGAGCCGGTTCCCCAGACCCTCCGGCAAAGAACGCCAGTGTCGAATGTATAGCGCGTGGTCATGCCTCCGTTATGCATAAAAGCAGGCATCGAACGAGATACGTTTGCTTCACCTGAAAGCTATACACATTGACGATACCTGTATCGAGCGCTGCCAGCGGTGAACATAACGGAGGCATGACAGACAAACGTTGAGCAAGGCGGCCACATCAAATTTGGGGTCTGGGGCGCAAGCCCCAGCCGGGGTGCAGGGTGCCGGCGCACCCTGCGGCCGTGCGGCCTGAGCAAACTGCTTTCGGGGGGCGGACACGCAGGTCCGCCCAGACAAAAAACAGTCCGCCCAGACAAATTATCTCAAAAGGGAGCGCGAGGGCGCGCAGCCCTCGCATGAAAGGAACCTAATGCCACCACTTCCCGCCGCGCTCGAAGGCTGGGCGCGCCAGTGCGAACAGTTTCTCGCGGGCGCGCAGTACCCCGCCGACGCCGCGCACGACCTCGCGCACATCCGCCGCGTGGTTGGCACCGCTACCGCGCTCGCCGCAGCGGAAAACGCCGATCTGTGGACGGTTGTGCCGGCGGCATGGCTTCACGACTGTGTGATCGTGCCGAAGAACTCGCCCGACCGCGCGCGCGCCTCGGGCAGGGCCGCCGACGCCGCCATTGAGTTTTTGCGCGGCGCGGGCTACCCGGAAGCGCACCTGCCCGGCATTCACCACGCAATCGAGGCGCACAGCTTCTCGGCGCAGATCGCGCCGCGCACGCCCGAGGCGCGCGTAGTGCAGGATGCCGACCGGCTCGACGCGATTGGCGCGATCGGCGTGGCGCGCTGCCTGATGCTCAGCGGGCAGATGGGCCGCCGCCTGTATGATCCTGCCGCGCCCTTTCCGCAGGGCCGCGCGCCCGACGACCAGATCAACGCCGTGGATCATTTCTTTGTGAAGCTGCTGGGCCTGGCCGGCACGATGCAGACGCCCGCTGGCCGCGCCGAGGGCGAGCGGCGCACGCACTTCATGCGCCAGTTCCTCGAACAGCTCGCCAGCGAAGTCGCGCCGGGCGGGATGGACGGGCTGTAACGTTTCCGCCCCTGGCAGGACTATGAAGTGTAGAATAAAACCCGCGGCGCAAACGCTTCGCAATGCAGAATATGGCGACCGCACCACAGAAAGAAGAGCTTACAATGACCGATACATCCGGGAGGCAGAACGGCCACACCGAGGTAGCCACGCTTGCCGGCGGCTGTTTCTGGTGCCTTGAGGCTGTGTTTGATGAGCTGCGCGGCGTGTCTGAAGTGGAGTCGGGCTATGCCGGCGGGCAGGTGCCGAACCCGACTTACCGGCAGGTGTGCACCGGCATGACCGGCCACGCCGAGGTGGTGCAGATCACCTTCGACCCGCAGGCGGTCTCGTTCCGCCAGCTGCTGGAAGTCTTCTTCACCATCCACGACCCGACGACGCCCAACCGCCAGGGCGCGGACGTGGGCACGCAGTACCGCTCCGCGATTTACTACCACTCGCCCGAGCAGAAGGCCGACGCCGAGCAGGTGATTGCCCAGATCAACGAGGCAGGCATCTGGGATGGCCCGGTGGTGACGGAGGTTTCGCCGGTGCCGACCTTCTACCGCGCCGAGGATTACCACCAGGAATATTTCGTGAACAACAGCAACCAGCCCTACTGCCGCGCGGTGGTAGCGCCCAAGGTTGCCAAGCTGCGCAAGTACTTCGTCGAGCAGCTCAAGAAGTAGCAGCCCAGCATAGCCCGTATATTCGCAGAATAAAAACAGCCCCATTCCATTTTTTCGGAATGGGGCTGTTTCGATCCGGCGAACCGAATCGTTCGCTTGTAGTCAAGAAGAATCAAGCCTCAACAAGGCCCGCTGGCGCAAAGCGAACGCCCGTCAGCTGCTCCGACACATCCCAGAGCCGGGCGGCAACCGCGGCGTCGCGTGCCTGGGGCGGCACGTTCGCCAGCGTGGGGTATCCGCGCGTTTCGTTGAACATATTCGGCCCATAATACGCTCCTGGCGCGGCCTGAGGCGATGTTGCTGCGTACAGCGTCGGCAGCGCGCCCTGTGCAGCTGGCTGGAACAGAAACCAGAGCCAGCGGCGCGCCAGCCCCGACATGCTCTGCCGCCCCGGTGCGTTGGTCAGCAGGTCGGTGCGCGAGATGCCCGGGTGGGCCGCGATGCTGGTGATTTCCCAGCCCGCCGCTGTGCTGCGCCGCTGAAGCTCGAAGGCAAAGAGCAGGCTTGCCAGCTTGGATTGCGCATACGCCGGCATGGGCTGGTAGTTGCGCTCGGCCTGCAGATCGTCGAAGTCGATGCTGCCCTGGCGCGCGGCGATGCTGGATAAATTGATGACGTGTGGCGCGTCGCCTTGTTGCAGCAGTGGCAGCAGCTGCGCGGTTAGCGCAAAGTGGCCAAGGTAGTTCGTGCCAAACTGCAATTCAAAGCCATCGGCGGTGGTTTGGCGCTGCGGCGGCGTCATCACTGCGGCGTTGTTGATCAGTACGTCCAGCTTCGCACGGCTGTTTCGCAGGCGCTCAGCACATGCCGCGACTGATTCCAGCCGCCCCAGGTCAACTTCCTCGAACTGGACGCGGGCGTTCGGCACCGCAGCGCGAATCTGCTCGACCGCGGCTGCGCCTTTCGCCGGGTTGCGGCCAGCAATCGTCACGTCGGCCCCGGCGCGGGCCAGCGCCAGCGCGTCTTGAAAACCTAACCCGCCCGTGCCCGTAACCACGACGGAACGGCCGTTTTGCGCAGGAATATCAGATGTCGTCCAGCGATCCATGTGTTGTCCTCTTTTGTAGTAAATGGTATACTAGATGCAGAAAATAATTGCACTTGGTGTTAAATATAATGCACTGAGTGTAATTTGTCAATGAGCGAGAAATCGTATGAATGCCAACGCCCCTGGAACAGCTGAAGGGTTGCGAGAGCAGAAACGCCGTGCGACGCAACAGCGCATCGCAGCAACCGGCCTGCGGCTGTTCCTTGCTAACGGCTACGAAAACACCACGCTGGATACCATTGCAGCGGAAGCCGGTATTTCGCGCCGAACCTTCTTTTCCTACTTCAAATCGAAAGAGGATGTTCTGTTTGTCTGGCAGAGCGAAGCGTGGAAGGCGGTGTGGGCGGATGTGCTCACCGTCTCACCGGACGAACACCCGCTGGACGCCGTGCGCGATGTTTTCGTTCGGCATCTTGCGCCCTATGCCAACGAGGAAATGCGGGTCATCGACAGGTTGCTGCGCTCCAGCGAGTCGCTGCGTGCCCGCAAGCAGGTCGCCTATGAGGAATACGAGCAAGCCTTATTCGCCACCCTTTGCGAAGTCTGGCGTCAGCCGCAACGGCGGCCTGTGCTGCGGATGGTTGCAATGGCGTGTATCGGCGTAGTGCGCCTGTCGCTGGACACCTGGAACCAGCAGGACACAACGAACAAGCCGCTTGCAGAGGTGCTTCTGGAAGGATTTGCAAGTCTGAAATCAGGCATTCAGGAGCAATAACGCGCCCGAGCAGTAGTGATGGTGTTGGAGCGCAGCCCACAGGCAAAAACAGAAGTCAGAAGGGGTGCAGCTCTCAGCACGCCTTCTGACTCCTGATTTCTGATTCCCGACTTCTGTTAGCGCTCGTCGCCCTCGCCGCGAATTTGCCCGCGCTCCAGCCGCGAAAACAGCTTCTCGATATTCGCAGCGGCGACTTCCTCCAGCGTCAGATCAAGCTCGGTGCAGATCTGCGTGAGGTACCACAGCACGTCGCCCAGCTCGTACTTCAGCGCCTCGCGGTCGGCGTCGCCAATTGCGCCACCCTTGTCGCGAAAAATCTTCTTGATCTTGCCCGCCACCTCGCCCGCCTCATTCACCAGCCCGAGCGTCGGGTAGACAATCGGGTGGTTCACGTCGATCACGCCCCACGTCTTGCGCGCCTCGCGCTGGTAGGTGCTGAACAATTCCATATCCATGCTGCTGTTCCTCACTTCAACCCGACAATTGCCGATAGTTCACCGCAAAGAGCGCAAAGAGCGCAGAGCTTTGGGGTACGGAACCACGAAGGCACGAAGAAGTTATAAGTTTGAAGGTTGCAGGTTCGAAAGTTACTGCAACCTGCCAACGTTCAAACCTGCAACCTGTCAACCGGCGAACCTGCAACCTGCCAACGTTCAAACCTGCAACTCGCCAACCGGCAACCTACTTCGCCACCTCGGCCATGATCCCCAGCAGGTGCCCGTCGGGGTCGCGGAAAAAGGCCATCCAAAGCGTATAGCTGCCCATGTCGGCAATTGCGTGCGGCGCGTCGACAAACGGCACGCCACGCGCCTGGAGCTGCGCGTAGGCCGCCTGAATGTCGCTTACCGTGAAGTAAAGCGTCGCGCCATTCGCCACCACCTCGCCAGCCTCGGGCGTGGAAAGCATCAGCCGCACGCCGCCGCAGTCGAAAAAGGCCAGGTTCGGGAAGGCGAACAGAAAGGGCAGCCCAACAGCGTCGCGGTAGAATGCCACCGCTGCGTCGAGGTTAGCGACGGTCAGCGCGATCTGGCCGAGTGGCCCGAGCTGGATTTGTTCTTCGGACATATGCACGCTCCTTGTGGCTTGCGGATGCTTCAGCACGGCCCTTTGCCGCGCGCTGTTGCAGTATATCCCCGCCCGGCGCGGCGCGCTTCTTCAAAATCACCGGCTTTGGCGGCGGTACTCGCTGGGCGACATGCCGGTGTGGCGGCGGAACAGCCAGCTAAACGCGCCCAGGCTTTCGAAGCCCACCGCCAGGCAAATCGACGAGATCGGCTCGTCGCTGCCGGCCAGCCGCCGCTGCGCCGCCAGAATGCGCTGGGCCGTGAGGTACTGGTAGGGCGTTTGCCCGAAGGCGTGCCTGAAGGTGCGCAGCAGGTGGTTGGCCGACATGCCCGCGACGTCGGCCAGGGCGGCGAGCGTGAGCGGCTGCTCGAAACAGGCCGCCGCGAAATCGCGCGCGAGGTGCAAGCGGCGGTACAGCTCGTCGCGGGTGGCGGGGCGTGCGGCCGGCAATTGCTCGACTTCGCGCTGCAGCTCGTTGCGCTGCATCAGCAGGGCGCGCAGTAATTCGTGCACCTGCTCGTCGAGCCAGCCCAGCTCGGCCTGGCCCGCGCTGAGCGCGTGGCGCAGCGCGCCCAGCCGGCGTGAAATCGCGTCGCCGTGCGGGTAGGTGCGCTCGAAAAATAATGGCTCAGGCGTGGGCCGGGCGGGGTCGGCCAGGAGCTGCGCGTGCGGGCTGGTGCTGTCGCGCAGGGCGGTGGCGGCCAGCGGGGGCGCGAAAAACACGCACAGCGACTCGACCGGCGCAGCGCTTTCGATTTCGATCTCGTAGTCGCGGCCGTGGTTCAGCACCAGGTAGGCGTGCTCGTCCACTGCGAAGCGCGCCCGCCCAACGGCATAGCGCGCCTGCCCGCCGCGAAACGACTTGATCGAAAGGTAGCCCGCGCCCGCGCCATGAAACTGAGCGGCGCGCTCGTGCAGGATATACGAGCGTGGCGCGGCGCTGGCGGCGGGCAGGGTAACAATCATTGGGCTTGCTGCTGGCGCGGGTTGTTCCACGGCACGTCGGGCACGCCGGCGCGGGCGTTGGCCGTGCGCGCCAGCACAAACAGGCAATCCGACAGGCGGTTGAGAAAAATGCCCACCTGCGGGTTGATCTCTTCCTCGCGGGCCAGCGCCACCACGCAGCGCTCGGCACGCCGGCAGATCGTGCGCGCAAGGTGCAGCTGCGCGGCTGCGGCTGTGCCGCCCGGCAGAATAAACTGGCGCAACTGCTCAAGCTCGGCCTCGGCGCTGTCGATCACCTGCTCAAGCTGCTGAATGGCGTCGTCGCCAATGCGCGGGATGTAGGCGGCCTCGTCGGGCGTGGCGAGGTCGGCCCCAACCACAAAGAGCTGGTTTTGAATCGCGGCCAGCAGCGCGTCGAGATTGCCGGCCGGCGCGGCGGCCAGGGCGGCACGGGCCACGCCAATCGCGGCGTTGCACTCATCGACGGTGCCATAGGCCTCGACGCGGGCGGCATCCTTCGGCACGCGCAGGCCGCCCCACAGCCCGGTTTCGCCAGCGTCGCCGGTTTTTGTATAGATCTTCACGCAGTTCCTCTTTTGGGCGCTGGCGCTCAGTGTGCCGCGCAGCGGTATTTTACCATCTTCCACGCGCCTGCCCGTGCGACTTAGCAGAATCAGGAGGCGGCAATTTTTCGCTCCCTGAATGCAAGATAACGCGGCAGCGTAAGTCATACTATAATTGCGAAGCAATTTCTACGAAAATAAGCGCAGGAGACACGCCATGCCAGCCGAGCCGCGCATGCTGAAAACGATCCCGCTGTTTATCGGGATGGACGACGACGAGCTTGCCGCAATTGCCGGCATTATGGACGAGCAGCACTTTCGGCCCGGTCAGGTCATCTTCAGTGCCGACCAGCTTGGCGGCACGCTGTATATCGTTCAGGCCGGGCAGGTCGAACTGTCGATCATCGACGACGACGGCGAGAAGCTGGTGCTGGAAGTGCTGGAGTCGGGCGATTTCTTTGGCGAGCTTTCGCTGCTGGATGGAGGAACACGCTCGGCCACGGCTGCCAGTGTGCAGCGCACCAGCACGCTCGTATTGAACCGGCACGAATTTCTCGACCTGATGCTGCAAAAGCCGCATATGGCGCAGGATGTGATGGTTGCGCTCGCCAAGCGCGTGCGCCGCACCGACAACTTGCTGCGCCGGCGCGTCAGCCGCGACCCCAACGAAGTGATCGACGAGAAAGAAACGCTTGGCGAGCGCGTGGCCGATGCGGTGGCGAAGTTCGGCGGCAGCTGGCGCTTCATCTTCTCCTTCGGGGCATTTTTGGCAGTCTGGGTTCTGCTGAATATTTTCATGCCCTGGCGCTGGGACGAATACCCCTTTATTCTGTTGAACCTGTTTCTTTCGATGCTGGCCGCCATTCAGGCCCCGGTGATTATGATGAGCCAGAACCGCCAGGATACGAAAGACCGTATTCGCAGCGAGCTCGACTACCAGGTGAACCTGAAGGCCGAGCTAGGCGTGAGCACGCTGCTCAGCAAAACCGAGCTGCTCACCGAGATGCTCGACGACGTCAATGCGCGGCTCGACCGGGTGGAGGCGCGCGTGACCAAGGGCTAGACGCAATACCTTTCAAATACGGCAGCCAGGAACGATTACCACGAAGGCACAAAGGCACGAAGGACTTCAGGAGGCTATAAAATCTTGGTGTCTTTGAGTCTTTGTGGCCACGCTGAAAGGTTATTGGGCTAGACGAGGTGGCGATTATGCCGCCAGAAACGCGCCGATCGCTGCGTGGTAGGCGGCCTCCTGCTCGACCATCGGGATGTGCCCGCAGCGCGCCAGCACCACGCTAGTGCTGCCCGGCACCAGTGCGCTGGCGGCGCGCAGCTCTGCGGGGCTGGCCACGCGATCATGGTCGCCGCCGATGAATAGCGTAGGTGCCTGCACCGCGCGCAGCGCCGCAGGCAGCGCTGGGTCACCAATGCTGGCCACGCAGGCCAGGTGTGCGCCGAAATCCATGCGCGCCATGTCGTCGCTGCCGGCCTGCAAGAGCGTTGGGTCGTCGGGAAGGCGCGCCACATACCAGCCGGCCAGCGCGGCGGCGAACGGGCTGGTGCCAAGCGTTTGCGCGGCCAGCGCGCCAAGCGGCCGCAGCACAGGGCGGGCTAGTTCCACCAGCGGCTGGCTAGCCGCGAGCGCCAGCGCGGCGTGGCCCTGCGCGACCCCCAGCCAAGCCCGCTCGAAGGCGTTTGGGCGCACGCCAAAGCTGGTGACGACCAGCCGGCGCACGCGCGCGGGTTGCTGCGCCGCCATGCAGATTGCCACCGACGCGCCAAACGAGTGGCCGTTCAGGTCGAACTGCTCCAGACCGAGCGCGCTGGCGAAGGCGCCAATCAGGCTGGCGAGCTGCGAAATGCCGGCGGCGCTGCTGAGCGGCGGCGATGCGCCAAAGCCGGGCAGGTCGGGCGCGTAGCAGGTGTGCGTTGTGCCAAGGCGGGCCAGCGTGCCCAGCCAGTAGCGCGAAGATGCGCCCCAGCCGTGCAGCAGCAGCAGCGGCGGGCCTTCGCCAGCCTGCCGGTAGGCCAGCGACTGCCTATCTGCGCGAATGTGCTGCACAGGAAAGCGCGATTCAAGCTCGGCCAGTGTGGGTGGGGTTGCGGGCTCGGTTGCCATAACAATGCTCCATTTCGTGTGCCAGCACTGCGCTTTCTAGCGGCGCGGCGCGTCTGACACGGCTATTATGCCGTGCCAGGGAAACAGGCGAGTTACATAGTGCTACAAATAAAAGAACGCGAAGGCCGCACCTGGCCTCCGCGTTCTTTCCTGCCCATGCGTTATTGGCCCTGGAACACCCACACTTTGCCGAACGAGTCGGGCAGATCGACCTCGACCGGGCCGTCGCCCACCTGCTCGTCGTAGTCGTGCAGCCATTCGTGCCAGGTGCCGGTCTGCGGGAAATCGATTGCGATGTGCTGGTCGGCGGGCGAGAAGTTGAGCGCCACCACAATATCGCTGCCGTTGTCGGCCCAGCGGTGGTAAACAAACACCTTCTTTTCGGGGTCGGCCAGCAGCACCTGGAAGTTGTTGGTCTGCAGGGCCGCCTGGGTGTGGCGCATGTAGGCCAGCGTGGCGTAGTGGTGGTACATAGCCTTGCCCGAGTCGCTGTCCATATATTCCCAGGGCAGCTTGCTCACGCCAATGGTTTTTTCGCCATGCGCGCCAAACTCCTGCCCGGAATACAGCATCGGCACGCCCTGCGCGGTGAACAGCGCAATCGCGCCAAGCATGCTCTTGCGCACTGCGCCGGCCTCGCCAATCGCCGGGTTGCTCATCGCCACAAACATGATCCGCTCTTCGTCGTGGCTTTCCAGGTAGTTGATCGGCTGGGCGTTGTCGGTGTAGCCGTCGCCGCCAAAGGTCAGCACTCGCTCCAGCGCGCCCAGGTCGCCATACTCGAAGCCCTGGTATTCGCCCTCGCGGAGCTGCGCGCCCAGCGTTTTCGTGAACTGCCAGTGCCACGAGGCGTCGGTTTCGGTTTCGCGCACTACGGCAGCGGTGTCGCCCACAATATGCTCGGCAATCAGGTAGGCGTAGGGCTTGGATTGCCGCGCCGACCAGGTGATAAAGCTCATGCCGTTCACGCCATCCCACTCGATGCCCTCGACATAATCGTAGCGGAAGCCGTCGATGTGGTACTCGCTCAGCCAGTAGCTCTGGATGTCGGCGATCAGGCGTTTGGTGGCGTCGTTCCAGTGGTTCAGGTCGGGGAAGCCATAGGGGTTGCCGTCGCTGCTCATGTAGGGGTTCTGGTCGTAGGGATACAGCCGGTTCAGCGGCGCGTCGCCGGTGGTGTGGTTGAACACCATGTCGAGAATAATGCCGATGCCGCGCTGGTGGGCCGCGTCGATCAGGTTCTTCAGGTCTTCGGCGGTGCCATACGAGCTTTCGGGCGCGAAGAAATAGGCCGGGTTGTAGCCCCAGCTCTGGTCGCCCGGGAACTCCTGAACAGGCATCAGCTCGATGGCGTCGATGCCCAGGCTGGCAATATGGTCGAGCCGCTTCGCAACGCCTTCAAACGTCCCTTCGGGGCTGAAGTCGCCCACATGCAGCTCGTAGATCACCAGCTGGTTCATGGGCTTGATGCCAAAGCCGTCGTCGTGCCATTCGTAGGGCTTGGCATTCACTTCGACAATTGCGTGCGGCACGTCGCCGCCTTCCCAGCGCAGCTTGCGCGCATACGGGTCGCTGATCGTCGTTTCGCCGTCGATCACAAACTGGTAGGCGTGTTCGCCCGCGTGGAGCTGCTTCTCGATCCACCACAGGCCGCTTTCGTCCACCGCCATTGCGTCGGCGCTGGCATCCCAGCCATTGAAATCGCCGATCAGGTGGACACTCTTCTTCCAGGGCGCCCACAGCGCAAACGAAACCTTGCCCTCGCCCAGGTCGTGCGCGCCGTGCGCAATATGCTCCGGCGCCTTTTCAACGCGCGGTGATTCTTCTGCTGTAGCCACAGTCGCTTCCTCCACTTTCCAGGTACATTTCATCGCCTGCCGCCACTCAGCTGCGTGAGACGTGGCTGCACAATCGTTCGGATCCTTGGGAATAAGTCCCCTATTGTGAAAGCAAGAACTATGCCAGTATGCCCCTTCGGTATCGCGTTTTGGCAGTTGCGCGCTGGTATGCTGTCTGCTATAACGAAGGCAGGAACGGCGCAATTTTGCGCGCCGCCGAGACGTAGCAAAACGAGGGACACCATGCAACTTGGAATGATTGGCCTCGGCCGGATGGGTTTTAATATGGCGCGCCGCCTGATCGATGGCGGGCATCAGGTGGTTGGCTACGATCGCGCGCCTGCGCAGATCGATGCGCTGCGGGCGGCCAGGGGTGGCGGCGCGGCCACGGTGGAAGACATGGTTGCGCAGCTGGGCGCGCCGCGCGTGGTGTGGGTGATGATCCCGGCTGGCCCGCCCACCACCCAGCAGATCGAAGCGCTGGCCGGCATGCTCAGCCCCGGCGACATTGTGATCGACGGCGGCAACTCAAACTACCGCGATAGTATACACCACGCCGAAATGCTTGCACAGCACGGCATTCACTTCCTCGATATTGGCGTGAGCGGTGGCGTGTGGGGCTACTCCGAGGGCTTCTGCATGATGGCAGGCGGCGAGCCCGATGTGTTCGCCACGGTGGAGCCGATTCTGAAGACACTCGCACCCGAAAACGGCTACCGGCGGGTTGGGCCGAACGGCGCCGGCCACTTCTCGAAAATGGTGCACAATGGCATTGAGTATGGCATGATGCAAGCCTATGCCGAGGGCTTCGAGGTGCTGCGCGCCAAAAAGGAGTTTGGCTACGATCTTCAGGCCGTTGCTGAGCTGTGGCAGCATGGCAGCGTGGTGCGCTCGTGGCTGCTCGATCTCGCCGCCGACGCCTTTGGCAAAGACGCGGATCTGTCCGCCATCAAGGGTTACGTAGCCGACAGTGGCGAAGGGCGCTGGACGGTTGATGAAACGATTGAGCTGGGCGTGCCCGCGCCGGTGATCACGCTGGCGCTGCAAATGCGCTTTCTCTCGCGCCAGGACGAGTCGTTTGCGGCCAAGGTGGTGGCCGCGCTGCGCAACGAGTTTGGTGGCCACGCCGTCGTCAAATCCGACATGTGATATGTTTGGAAGTTAGCAGGTTACATGTTGGCAGGTTAAAACGTTCTGCCTGCCAACCTGCAACCTGCCAACGTTCTAACCTGCAAACCGCTCGGCAAACCTGCAACCTGCTAACTTTTTAACTTGCCAACCCACCAAGATCGTCGGGCGTGAAGCCGCCGGGCAGCAGCGCCTGCGGGCTGGTTGGCTGCGTCGCGCCGTCGGTGTTCGCCAGAATGATCGTGGCGTTAGGCGCAAGCTCGAACATCACCTGCCGGCAAGTGCCGCACGGGCTCACGGGCGTGGGCGTGTCGGCAATCACCGCAAGCGCGACGATTGTGCGCTCGCCCGCCGCGTAGGCGCCCATCAGCGCGGAGCGCTCGGCGCAGATTGTGGCCGGGTAGGCGGCATTTTCCACATTACAGCCGGGAAATACGCGCCCCGAGCTGGTGAGCACCGCCGCGCCAACCGCGAAGTGTGAGTAGGGACAGTATGCTCGTTCGCGCGCCTCGCGTGCGTGCGCGACGAGTTCGCTGTAGTCAGGCCGCGTCGTCATCGTCCGCTGCCGCTCCTTTCGATGCAATTGCCTCCAGGTCGTGGTCGTGCGTGGGCGGGTAGGTCAGCCGCAGCTGGCGCGGCCGCAAGCCCTCAACCGACAGCACCGTGATGGTGATACCATCGCCAAGCTGCACTTCGTCGCCAGCCTTGGGCACGCGCCCGAGCCGCTCGTACACCAGTCCGCCAATCCGGTCGGACTCGTCCGACTCGATGTGCAAACCCGTCACATCGTTCAGGTCGTCGAGCAGCACGCGCGCGTCGGCGATCAGCTCGCCTTCCGACACCAGCCGCATCGACTGTTCCTCGGCGTCGTATTCATCCTGAATTTCGCCAACGATCTCTTCCAGCAAATCTTCGATTGTGACCACGCCGGCGGTGCCGCCATACTCATCGACCACAATCGCCAGATGAACCTTGCGCGCCTGCAAATCTTTCAGCAGCGCGTCGACCTTCATGGTTTCGGGGACGAAGTGCGGCGGGCGCAGCAAACTCGCCAGGCTCAGCGGCACCGAAGGCGCCTGCCCGGCCTCGCCGTGCCGCAGCCAGGGCAGCAGATCTTTGGCGTACAGAATGCCCACCAGCTGATCGATCGTTTCGTGGAACACCGGGATGCGCGAATGGCCGTGGCCGATCACCAGCTCCAGCGCCTCGTTCAGCGTGGCGTTTTGCTCCATTGCCACAATATCGACGCGCGGCACCATCACCTCGCGCACAACCGTATCGCCAAACGAGAAAATGCCCTCGATCATCACGCGCTCGTCGGGCTCGATCAGCCCTTCTTCCTCGCCAACATTCACCAGCAGGCGCAGCTCCTCTTCCGTCACCAGCGGCATTTTCGCCAGGTCGTGCCCGCTGACGCTGCGCAGCGCCGGGCCAATCAGCAGATTGATCAGGCTGATCAGCGGCCACGACAGCCCGGTGAGCAGCGCCATTGGGCCGGAAAGTGCCTGCGCGGTGCCGGCGGGGTTACGCAGCGCCAGCGCTTTCGGCAGCGCCTCGCTAAACACCAGAATGAGCAGCAGCAGAATACCGAGTGCCGCAAGCCGCCAGCCGGTTTCGAAGTCGCGCGTCAGCAGTTGGGTGAAGGCAGTGGCAGTGATGGTGCTGGCCGCATTCAGCAGCAGAATAGCCGCCTTGAAGCGATACGGGTCGGCCAGCAGGCGCGCAACCCGGGCGGCGCGCGGCGCGCCTTCTTCCTGCAGCGCATTCAGGCGGTGGCGGCCTATCGCGCCCATGGCCGCATCGGCGGCGGAAGTAAAGGCCAGCAGCACCAGGCAGCATATGATGCCGGCCACAATAAGGCTAGATTCAACGTCCAATGTTTTGGATACCTCAACGCATAGAAGAGTGGTGGGCACTTTCGCCCAGCCAGCGCCCAGCGCCTACGAAAACAGCGCGCTAAGCGAAAGATCTTTGTGAATGCGCATGATCGCCTCGGCAAACAGCGGCGCGACGCTCATTACGCGAATGCGCGCGCCCTCGCAGTTGGGCGGCAGCGGGATCGTATTCGTTACAATCGTTTCCACCAGCATCGATTTTTCGATGATACTGGTGGCATCGCCGGCAAAAATACCGTGGGTGGCGCAGGCATGTACCTCCAGCGCGCCGCGTTCTTTGAGCGAGCGGGCGGCCTCGGCCAGCGTGCCGCCGGTTGAAATCATGTCGTCGACAATAATGGCGGTGCGGCCTTCAACATCGCCCACCATCTCAAGCACCTCGGCCACGTCGGGCTGCGGGCGCTGCTTGGCGATAATCGCCAGCCCCGCGCCAATGCGCTCGCGAAAGCTGTTGGCGCGGCCCACGCCACCCGCGTCGGGCGAAACAACCACCGGCTTCGGCAGGTTGAGGTCGCGAATATACTCGGCCAGCAGCGGCCCGGCCTGCAAGTGATCGACGGGAATGTCGAAAAAGCCCTCGATTGCCGGCGCGTGCAGATCCATGGTCAGCACGCGGTGTGCCCCGGCTGTGCGAATCAGGTTGGCCACCAGCTTGGCCGAAATCGGCTCGCGCCCGGTGGTTTTCTTTTCCTGCTTGGCGTAGCCGTAGTAGGGCATCACCGCCGTCACGCGCGCGGCCGAAGCGCGGCGCAGCGCGTCGATCAGCAGCAGCAATTCCATCAGGTGCTCGTTGACCGGCGTGCAGGTGGGCTGGATGACAAACACATCCGAGCCGCGCACGTTTTCTTCGAGCTTCACCCGCGATTCGCCATTCTTGAAGCGGCCCACCATTGCGCGGCCCAGGTTGATGTTCAGGTGGCTGGCAATTTCTTTGGCCAGCGGGCGGTTGGCGTTACCGCTGAAAATCTGTAGTCGCCCTTCCATAGTGCGTGCTGTGTCCTAACCGCCGCATTGGGAAGCCCAATCGCGGCGCGCTATGTGTCACTCGCCAATCACATGGGCAAATGGGCCAACAGTGGCTCCAGCGGGCAGCGCCGCCCGTTCGACCAGCGCGTGCCGCACGCACGCGCCGTCGCCAGCAACCGTGTCGATCAGGGTGGCGTGCGGCCCGATCTGGCAGTTCGCGCCGACGCTGGTGGCGCCGCGCAGGAGCGTGCCCGGCCAGAGCGTTGTGTCGCGCCCAACCGTCACGCCCGCGTCGATGTAGGTTGTGTGTGGGTCGATGATCGTTACGCCAGCCAGCATCAGCTCGGTGGCGATGCGCTCGCGCAGCACCGCGCCGGCCTCGGCAAGCTGCTGGCGGTCGTTGATGCCCAGCGCCTCGGTCGGGTCGCTGGCGGGCAGAGCCACCGCCGCGCCGGGGCCGCGCTCGGCAACCGCCATTTCGGCCAGGTCGGTCAGGTAATATTCGCCCTTGACAGGGTTGGGAGTGATACGACCGAGCGCTTCCCACAGCCACGCCGCGTCAAAGCACATCACGCCGCTGTTGCACTCGGTGATGGCGAACTGCTCGGGCGTGGCGTTGCGCTCTTCCACAATTGCCACCACCTCGCCAGCGGCGTCGCGCACAATTCGGCCATAGCCCGAAGGCGGCGCGACGTGCATGCTCATAATGCCCACCAGCGCGCCGCGCGAGCGCCGCAGCTCGACCACGGCGCTGGCGGTGGCGGGCCGCAGCAGCGGTGTGTCGCCATACAGCACCAGCACGTCGTCGGTGGGGCGCGGAACGGCGGGGCTGGCCTGCATAACGGCGTGGCCGGTGCCAAGCTGATCGTGCTGCACGGCGTAGGCGTAGCGCGGCCCGAATGCGCTTTGCACCGGCCCAAGCTTTTCTTCCGAAAGCACCAGCACGGTGTAGGCGGCTTCCAGCGCGTCGGCCACTGCCAGCACATGCCCAATCAGCGGGCGGCCGCAAATTTCGTGCAGCTCCTTGGGCAAGGCCGAGCGCATGCGCGTGCCTTTTCCCGCCGCAATCACCACAATGCCAAGTTCAGGCGTTTTCATAGTCAAAAAAAACAGCGAAGAAGCAATTCTTCACTGTGCACCACAGCCCCACTGCCGGCGACGGCCGAGGCGCTGAGCTATTCATATTGCCGTTGTGCTGAGGCATGTCCGCAAGGGCCGTGTGGCTGCCGGACCAGGATTCGAACCTGGACAGACGGATCCAAAGTCCGTAGTGCTACCATTACACAATCCGGCACCATTGGTTTGTTACCGGGGTGCATTATAGCACGGCGCGGCAGGTGCCGCAACTCGTGAGGCGCGGAAACTAGGCTGATGCCAAGCCGAAAGAGTGAGCATCCTGAGTGCGGCGCAGCCGCGTATCGAAGGGTGCGAACTGATGTAGACGCACCCTTCGATACGACCTATCGGTCTACTCAGGATGCGTAGACACTTTGTACCAGACTTAGTGCAGGAAGTAGTGGGCTTTACTTGCGCCGCATGAAGCCGCGTTTTTTCGGCTCTTCGATCGACTGGCGCAGCTTCGCGAGGTCGTTGTCGAGCGAAACCTGGCCGGGTGGGGTAGTGGGAATGGCCGGCGCGCTGCTGTCGGTAAAAGTGATCGAGGGCCCGGCCGTGCCGACGCTGACGGGCGGGGAAGGAATGACCTCGGCCACCGGGTAGGGCAGGGGGCCTTGCGCCGCGCCAATGCCTACCAGCCAGTCCCACAGCTGTTTCTGGCGGCCGGCTGGCTCGTCGGCCAGGCGCAGCGGGCGCCCGCGTGCGTCGATAATTACGCCCAGCGCGCTGCCGCTGATTGCGGCCACTTCCGAGGCAACTTCTTCGCCGGGGGCGTTGCGCCCGATCCGCACATTGCTGGCCGGGCGCAGCGTGAGCTGGGCGCGGCGGTTGGGTGCCAGCGGCAGCCGGCCAATGTCGCCATGCGCCACGGTGATGCGCCGCACCTGCCCGCCAACTTCCTTGATCTCGGCCTCGATCGCGCCTTCGCCGGGCCGCCCGCTGCCAAGCGCCACCACGCAGGTCGCCAGGGGCGTGTTGCGCAGCAGGTCGCGCTCGAACACGGTCAGCGCCGCTTCGGGGTTGCTGAATGCCAGCGCGCCGCACGAGCCAATCAGGCCAAGCATGTCGAGGTGCAGTTCAATCGCCAGCACGCTTTCCTCGGCGCTCGGTTGCAGCGCATCGAGAATAGTAAGCGCGGCCAGTCCGGGCTGCGGCGCGTGTGCCAGCACCCCGCCACCAGCGATCACATAATCGTAGGCCAGGCCGGCGCGCTCGTCGCGCAGCGAATTTACCGCCATGCTCAGGGCCTCGCGCGCAACCGCATGCTCGATCAGCACATCGTCGCGTGTGGCTGGCACCTGATGCGGGCGCAGCATTTTGTTCAGCAGCCAGTGCGTCAGGTCGCGCTCGCTGATGGCGAAGGGCAGCCAGCGCGCAATCGCCGCCACGCCGCGCTCGGCTAGCAGCTCGCCGAGGCCGTAGCCCGTGCCAATGCCGCCAAGCACCACGGGCGCATAGTCGCCGGTAGTGGCAAAATACGCGCCGGTGCTGGCCGAGCCGCAATCGATCGTCAGGGTCGCGCGGCGGTAGTTTTCGGCCACAAAGCGCGTCATCAGGCCGGTTGCGTCGCTGGTGGTTACAAGCGGCGCATTGCTGAGCCGGCGCAGCGGCGCGGCCCCCGGCATGGTTGGCAGCACAGTTTCGTTGTACAGGCGCACAATCGACTGGCGCACCGGCTCAAGGCGCTCGCCGTCGAGGGCCGGGCGCACATTGTCGATCACCTGCAGGTCGGCGCGGCTCGACAGCGCCTCGATCACGCGCTCGCGGGCAAAGGTATTGCCGGCGAACAGCACGCGCCGCTTGTTGATATCCTGGCGCTGCTGGCCGTCGGAATCCACGCGCGTGGTGAAGGCCGTGAGCCCAACAATATGCGCCAGCCGCACCAGCGCGTCCTGCGCGCCATCTTCCAGCCCGCCCGCAATAATCACCAGATCCGGGCGCAGGCTCATCAGCGTCTGCACCTGCCGCTCGATCCACGAGCGCTCGCCATCGCTGGCGCTGCCATTCGTCCGCCCGGCCGCGTCGTCGAGCGTGATGGTTTGCATGATCGTGGTGTAGGTCGAGCGGCTGGCGCGCGCGGCGCTGCGGGCCGACATTTCATTCGAAACGGCGGCAATCACGATATTCAGCGGGGGCGTTGCACTGGTGTGCGCAACGACTGAATTCACGCCGTCGCGCTCGTTGGTTTGCGGCAGCATCAGGCTGCCATCGCGCATGAGCTGGCGGCCAGTAATTTCGCTCAGTTGCGTCGCCGCGTCGAGAATGCCGATCACCGCGTTTTCATACGGCGGCTCGGTGGTGCTGGGCACGCTGGCCTGGCCGATCATGCGCATTTCGCCATCGACCACGTCGATCAGCGTGACGCGGGTGGTCACGCTCCCAATATTTGCAAGCAGCAGAGCGCCGGAATTGTGTGGCATAGATGTACCGACTCAGGGTGGGCGGCAAGCGCGCACCGTGGCAATTATGCAAGCAGGCCGAAAAAGCGGAGCACCGCGCCAACACGCTCGATCAGGGCGCTCATATAGCTTTGCACCGCGCTGGCGAAGAAAAAGCCAAACGCCACCATCAGCAGCCAGTGGCCCAGCGCGGCAACCTGCGCCGCAACACGCGCCAGTGCGGTGCTGCGCGGCGTGGTGTAATAGAACGCGGCCAGGGTGATGATAGTGCCGAGCGCCAGAACGATTGTGCCGGCAACCTGCGCCGGGTCGCCAGTGAGTGGCCGGTTGGCGCTATCGGTGATCTGCGGCACAATCGTTCCGATGATCGCGCCGCCCACTGCCAGCGCCGCGCCCACGCCAAAAACCAGCGCCAGCGGCAGGTTCGCCAGCCAGGAAAATTCCTGCCGCCGGCTGATGCGCGGCAGCAGCAGCACGCCCAGCGCCAGCGGAATTCCGTAGATCACGGCGCGATCCTGCCCGGCGCTGACTTCTCGCACGGCCGGCGCAAGCACCTGGTGGTAGGCCACCACAAAGGCCAGACCAAGCGACACGCCAACGAACAGATATTGCGCAATGCGAAACAGCGGGTTATCGGCCACAATGCGGCTTAGCACCATCAGGGTCAGCACAATCGCAATCGTGTTTACAATCACCGGCGTCACTTCCGGTTCCTCCCCCGCGTCGCCGCGCTATGAATGCCCACCACCAGCGCGCCAGCAACCAGCAAGGCCAGGTAGAGCAGCAGGCTAAAGCGCATCTGGCTGGTTTCCGTCACGATCTGCGCATCGGCGGTGCCGCGCTGCTGCTGGTAGGCCAGTGCGCCTTGCTTGCCCGCCAGATGCAGCACATTCGGCTGGCCGAGGTAGGGCTGCACGATTGGCGCAGTTTCGGAAGGCAGCACAAAGACAAATGGCACATAGCTGCCGTCGGCGCGCTGCGCGCTGGGCCGCACCTGCTCCATCCAGCCTTGCACATCGCTGGCTTCGTCGCCAAGCACCAGCACCATCGAGAAATCGCCAAGCGTCTTCAGGCGCTGCTGGTGATCGGGAGTGGTTGCGAGCAGGCTGCCCGATGCGTCATTGCCCTGGAAATCCGATGTCAGGGTGGCCGGGAAGTTCTGAGCCATTGCGCGCAATGCCAGCTCGGCGCCGGGTTTGTAGCCAAGCAGAAGGTAGTCTTCGCCGCTGGGTTTGTACCCCGCCGCGCCCAGCCGGTCGCGCAGGTCGTAGAGCAGCAGCGAGCCCTGGGGGTCGGTGCTGATCAGCACCAGCTTGACATGCCGCGCAGTCAGGTGGTCGAAAACAGCCTGTTCAAGCGGGCGAAGCTCGCCGCTGCGGCGGGCGTCCCATTCGTAGCCCACCAGCACAATGTCGTTTTCGCCCAGTGTGTCAATCTGCGTAAACAGGGCGGCGGCGCCGGGCGCGCTAGGCGCTTCGTTCATACCAAGAAAGTTGGGTGCAGGTACCAGCAGCGCAAGAACGACCGCAACGGCCAGCACAATGTAGAGCAAACGCTCAAGGCCTACGCGCTGCCACACGGCTGGCGTTTCGGTCGCCTCGCTGGCGAGCGGCGCTGGGAAAGGCTCGGCCGCCAGCTGCTCAAGCAGCGCGATGGCCTCGATCTGGGCGGCGCTGCGTTGTGGCACGGCTGGCGGGCGCAGGCGGCTGGTTTGCGGGGCAAGCTCGGCTTCTTCTTCTTCCTGCGAGCCCAGGCGCGTCAGCCAGTCGAGCGAGCGCGCGTCGGTTGGGTTGATTTCTTCTTTGGCCGGCTCGGCTTCCGGTGGCCGCAGCCAGGGTGGCAGCTCCACGCCGCCAACCAGACTGTCGGCGGGTGCGGCAGGGGCAGCGGGCGCTTCATTCAGCCAGGTGCTTGTGGGCGCTGCTTCTTCAGCTGGCGCGGCTGGGGCAATGTCGTCGCTGGCGCCATGCAGCCAGGTTGGCAGCTTCGCGTCGCCGGATGGCCCAGCCACCGGCAGCGGCTGGCCGGCATCGTCGCGCAGCCAGGGCGGCAGATCGTCGGCGGCTGGCGGCGCGGGCGGCGGGCTGGCGGGAGTGGAGCCAGGGCGCAACCAGGCTGGCAGATCGTCGGCGGCGGGCGGCGCGGCCGGGTTGTCTGCTGGGGCCGTGTCGGCGAGCCAGCCAGGCAAGCGGTCGCTGCCTTCGGCGGTGGGTTGGCTGGCCGGGGTAGCGCTGTCGCTGGCAAGCCAGGCGGGCGGGGTGTCGTCGCTGGGCGGCGCTGCGGGTTCGCCGAGCTGATTGCCGAGCCAGGCAGGCGCTGCGTCCGATTCGGTCGGTGCAGCAGCTGTATCGCGCAGCCACTCGGGCAGATTGTCGGCAGAGGGCTGGCCCGGTGCGGGCGTAGACGGCGCAGGGGCCTTCAGCCAGTCGGGAACATCACTGCTGCTGGGCGTTTCGGGCGTGCTGGTGACGGTTTCGCTCAGCCAGCTGGGAACATCACTGCTGCCAGGTTGCTCGGGTTCGTTAGCCGAAGCGCCAGCAAGCCAATCCGGAACGTCGCCGCTGCTGGCTGGTTCTGGCGCGTTTGTGACGGTTTCGCTCAGCCAGCTGGGAACGTCGCCACCGGTAGCGGGCGGTTCTGGCGCGTTTGTGACGGTTTCGCTCAGCCAGTCGGGAACGTCGCCGCCGGTAGCGGGCGGTTCGGGTTCGCTTGCGGACGCGCCAGCCAGCCAGTCGGGAACGTCGCCACCGGTAGCGGGCGGTTCGGGTGCGTTAGCCGAAGCGCCAGCGAGCCAGCTTGGGATGTCGCCGCTGGGTTCTTCATGCGTGTTGAACTGGGCGTTCCGCTGCGATGGCTCTTCTGTGGAAGAACCAGCCCGCCCGGTTGATGCATTGCCTGGCTGGAGCCAGGATGGCATGCCAGTGTCATCTTCGGTTTCACCCGAAAGCCAGTTCGAACGCGATGATGCGGCTGGGCCTTTTGCATCGCCGGGCTCATCGAGCGCGAAAGGCGCAAGATCGCCGCTTGAGCGAATTTCTTCGGGCGTGCTGCGCAGCCAGCTTGGCAGCGTTTCTTCGTCTTCGTTTGCTGCTGGTGTTGGAGCGGGTGTTTGCGGCGCACGTTCTTCCGGCTGCAGCCAGCCAGGCTGCGATGCTGCTGCGGGCGGTGCCGGGGGCGGCGCGTCGGGCCGCAGCCAGCTTGGCATATCCTCTTTGTCAGTTGGAGTGTTCTGCGCGGCCGCTTCGGGCGAGGGCATCCAACTGCCTGGTGTGGATGCTTCGCTGTCAGGAATGGGATCGGCCAGGTCGGCCAGCCAGCTTGGCAGCGCATCACCCGACGGCGCTGGCGGCTCTGGCGCTGCGCTTGGCGGCGATGGTGCCGCAGGTGGCGCGGCGTCCTGAACTTCGCGCAGCCAGTCGGGCAGGTCGCTGCGCTGTGGAGCGTCGCTGGATTGGGCGGGCGCGGCTGGTGCGCCATTGCCGCCGAGATCCTGCAGCCAGTCGGGCAGGGCACTGTTTGTCGGGCTGGCCGGTCGGCCAGGCTGGGTTTGTTCGCCTGCATCGTGTGGCGTTTGCGTGCCTGCATCCGAATTACTGCTCGAAAAGCCGCGCAGCCAGTCGGGCAGGTCGCCGGCTGCACTGGCAGGGATGTTTACTGCCGGGGAAGGCGTGCTGGCGGCTGGCTCGGCGCTTACGTCGCGCAGCCAGTCGGGCAGATCATTGGCTGGGCTTGCAGGCGGAGGCGGCGCAGCGTTTTGCGGCGCGGCTTCGCTCGCGCGCGGGCGCGGCGGCAGTGGAACGTCGCGCAGCCAGGGCGGCAGGTTTTGATTGTCGTCAAAGCGATCGCTGCTCACCAGGCGCTCCCTTAGCGGTCAAGATACGGTTGGTCGAACCCAAGCAACACGCGCACGCCAGCCACAACCGCGCCCAGCGCCGCGCCGATCAGCAGGCCGCGCGCGCCGGCCAGTGCCACATAATCCGAAACCCAGCCGATGCTGCTGCCCAAAACTGGCAGACCGGCCAGTTGCGGCAGGGCGTTCATGGCAAGCACCAGCGCGGCCACAATCACAATCACCAGCGCATCAGCAGTGCGGCGGCGCAATGCGCGCAGGGCTGCGCTCAGGCTGAAGAAAGCCAGCAGCGCAAGGAAAGACGCGGCCAGTGGCTCGTAGACGGCGTGGAACACGTCGCGGATCGGCTGTTCGACCAGGCTGGCCGGGAACAGGGTGTAGCCACCGCTCGTTGGCCCAATAATCGTCCCAAACACAATCGTCAGCAGCATCGCAAGCAGCAGCACCAGGCTATAGATCCAGTCGCTGCTGCGGCTCAGCACGCGCCGCAGGTGGCTGCCCACAACATTCAGCAAGCCCACCAGCAGCGCAAGCACGGCCAGCAGCGCCGCCCAGTTGATAATCAACTGTGCCGTCAGGTCGATGCTGGGAATTGCGCCCGCAAAATCGAGCAAGACAATGAGGCCGGCAACGCCGGCGATCAATGTTGCCAGTAATCGTTTTGGATCTCGCAGAAACGACACGCGATCAGCCTCGTACTCTTGTGTGGGTACTTACAGCGGAATCTGGAAACCAGCTGCAGCCAGGGCAACCATCGCAATTATTGCGATGATGATCACTGTGCGCAGGGCATCGACAGTGAGCAGGCGGGCGTGCGGGGTGGTTGAACGCGACAGATATGCCTCGGCGGCGTAGATTTCTTCCCCAATCAGCGTCGAGTCGGTGCTGAGGTACAGCAGCGGCAGCGCGGTTGTGGTGGTTGCGCCGCCAACTTGCGGAACGCCCTGCTGCGAGCCATTCTCGGTTGCCAGCAGCACTTCCTGCCCAAAGCTGCCAACCAGCTGGCTGGCTTCGAGCTTCTGGCGGCCATACAGTGTTGTCATGCCAAGCGCGTAGGCCGTAGGGTCCTGGTGCGCCAGCAGTTGCACATTCGCCGGGTCGTAATCCTGCCCCATTCCCGCGCGCTGATATGCCTGCCGCAGCGCGCCACGCAGCGCAAGATGCGTAACTGCGTCGCCACTGCTGCTGAGCAAGGGCGCACCGCTCAGTGCTGCCTCGCCCGCCACGCGTTCGGCGGCCAGCAAACCCGCCACGGTTTCGACGGTGCTGCCGCGCGCGCCAATTGCGCCGCTTCCAGGAGAAAGGTGAATGGCTTTGCCGGTTTCGGCACCACGCGCCAATGCGCTGCGAATGGGCTCAAGCGCGCGCAGCGGGCGGCGGGAGGGCGCTTGCTGCATGGCTGTTGCGCGTGCATGGTGCAACAGAGTCAGCACAATGACAATAAGGACAATCACTATCAGGAGTAGCGATGCAGGAGCTAGTATCAAGGCCGGACTCCGCTACAATTCTTTACAGCATGTGGCCTTACATGGCTTGAAGTCTAAACCAAAAGAGATCGTTTGTCAACAGTCACGCGCTGTTACCAGATCGTGTAGCGCCTTCCATCCATCTTGATCGCTCAGCGCGGCGACATAGGAATGCCAGCGCCCTTCGGGGATAAACGGGTGGATGAAAAGCGCGGCCTGGCCGGCCAGAAAGCCCATTGGCGCGATGATATCGAGGGCGATGCGCGTTGGCGCGAGCAGGCCGCGCCGCTCAAGCGCGTGGGCAAGCTGTTGCAGAATGGCGGCGCGCTGTTCGTGGCTCATGAATGCCTTACAGTATTTAGTAGTCAGATGTCAGAAGTCAGTAGGGTTTGGCTTTCTGTAGCGGTTTGCAGAACAATTGGCCAAGCACGCATTGGCGGAAATGCGTTGGAGTGCGAAAAAGCACCTGCCTTCTGCACCCTGCGAACTGCTGTAGCGGGCAGCGTTGCGGAAATTACATAGGCTTGCCAACAAGGCGCGAAGATGCATTGAGGCATGATGTATGCCATCTCCAACTTCGTATCTTCGTGCCTTCGTGGTAAAAAGTTAGCGGCACCTTGCCCGGGTGGCTAGTGGTTGCTCCGCGCCTCGCGCAAGGTCGCGCTGTCGAGGATGATCGTGACCGGCCCGTCGTTGACCAGCGACACCTGCATGTGCGCGCCAAATTGCCCGTAGGCCACGCGCAGGCCCAGTGTGTGCAGCGCCGCGCCAAACCTTTCCACCAGCGGCGCGGCCAGCTCAGGCAGCGCGGCATCGCTGAAGCCCGGCCGCCGCCCGCGCCGCGTGTCGGCATAAAGCGTGAACTGCGAGACCACCAGCACCGCCCCGCCCACATCCAGCGCCGAGCGGTTGAAGCGCCCATCATCGTCAGGGAAAATGCGCATGTTGGCAGTTTTCTCAGCTAGCTGCTGGGCTTCGGCCGCGCCGTCGCCATGCCCCACGCCAAGCAGCACCAGCAGCCCGCGTTCAATTTCCCCAACCACCTGCCCCTCGACGCTGACCGAGGCCGCGCTGACGCGCTGAATCACTGCACGCATACCAAAGCCTTATGATCGACCGTTGCCATTGTTGAGATGCGCAAACACAATCCGCCCGGTTTGCGTCTGGTGCACGCGCGTCACTGTCGCGCTGACTTCCTGCCCAATCAGGCGGCGCGCATCTTCCACCACAATCATCGTGCCGTCGTCGAGGAAAGAAATGCCCTGCTCGCGCTCGCGCCCGATGTCGCGGATGAGCACGCGCAGCTCCTGCCCCGAAACTACCGGCGGCCGGATCGCGTCGGAAAGCTGATTCAGGCTCATGATCTTCACGCCTTGCAGCTCGGCCACGCGCCCAAGGTTATGATCGTTGGTGATGACCGGGCAGTGATATTGCCGGGCCAGAAACACCAGCTTGTCGTCCACCGGCTGCGAGCCCAGGTTTTCGACTTCGGCAATCTCAATCGGCGGCGTGCCTTCCTTCTGCATCGCGTTGAGAATGTCCAGCCCGCGGCGGCCCTTCGCGCGGCGCATATCGTCGGCCGAGTCGGCCAGCAGTTGCAGCTCGTTCAGCACGAAATTCGGCACCACCAGCGCGCCGTCGATAAAGCCGGTTTTGCCTACCTGCGCAATCCGCCCATCGATAATTGCCGAGGTGTCGAGCAGGTAGCGCCGCGTTTGCCGCTCGCTTTCGAGCAGTTGGGGCAGAATGAGCGGTGTGCGGGTCGAGCGCAGAAGGCCGCCCAACTCCTTCTTGCGTGCCGAGAAGATGGTTGCGCCCAGGTAGGCCAGCGCCAGCGCCACAATCAGCGGCAGGAACTGGCCAAACGGACGCGGCAGTTGCGCCAGCGGCACGGCCAGCAGCAGCGCGAACAGCAGGCCGATCAGCGCGCCAAAAATAATTGCGGTCAGTTCGGAGATCGAGATGTTGCGAATGTAGCGAATGCCACGCTGCGCCGGCTCGATTGTCCAGCGGTGCGTTGTTAGCAGGCCCAGGCCCGCGCCCGCCAGCGTCAGCAGCTGGGTGGCAAGCGCTTCGGTTTCGTTGGGCGAGGGGGAAGACAACGCTTCGCCGACGCTATGGCCGATATAGGCAAGCAGACTCATTCCGAGAATTCGCGCCAGAAAATTGAGGCTAACGTTCATAAGGGCCTCAAACGAGCGTCAATCAATTAATCTTCGTCGTTTTCGTTTTCGCGGGCCGCGCCGCGCTCAAGCGCCAGTTCTACAGCATCCGCAACCGAGCGCACCTCGGCAAGGCGCAGGCCCTCGACTTTGGGCGGCGCGCTGGTGCGCGGGTAGAGCGAGCGCTTGAAGCCAAGCTTGGCCGCCTCGCCCAGCCGCCGGTCGAGCTGGCTGGTGCTGCGCAGTTCGCCTGAAAGGCCAATTTCGCCCACCAGCACCAGGTCGCTGTGCACACGCTGGTTGCGGTACGACGATGCAATTGCGATGGCCACGGCCAGGTCGGCGGCAGGCTCGGTGATGCGCAGGCCGCCAACAATATTGACATAAATGTCCTGATTGAACAGCGGCAGGCCGACACGTTTGCTCAGCACCGCCGTCAGCATCAGCAGGCGGTTCATGTCGAAGCCGTTTGTGGTGCGCCGCGGCTGCGCACTATTGGTGTTGGCGGTGAGCGCCTGCACTTCCACCAGCAGCGGGCGTGTGCCTTCCATCGTCACGGCCACCGCCGAGCCGGGTGTGCCGACGCTGCGCTCGGCCAGAAAGACCTGCGAGGGGTTTGGCACTTCGCGGAGGCCGCCCTCGGTCATCTCGAAAACGCCCACTTCGTCGGTCGAGCCGAAGCGGTTCTTCACGCCGCGCAGCAGCCGGTACTGGTGGAAGCGCTCGCCTTCGAGGTAGAGCACGACATCGACAATATGCTCAAGCACACGCGGCCCGGCGATCGCGCCTTCTTTGGTGACGTGGCCGACCAGAAACATTGGGATGCCGGTGTCTTTCGCCAGCCGCAGCAGCCGCAGCGCGCCTTCGCGCACCTGGCTGACGCTGCCCGCCGCCGAGGTCAGATCTTCCAGATACACGGTCTGGATCGAGTCGACCACCACAAGCTTCGGGCGAACATTGGCGATCTGCTCAAGAATCGAGTCGAGGCTGGTTTCGGAATATACCAGCAAATGTTCGGGGTCGAGCCCCATGCGCCCGGCGCGCAGTTTAATCTGCTGAATTGACTCTTCCGCTGAAATGTACAGCGCCGGCCCAACCTGATCGGCGAACTGCGCGGCTACCTGGCTCAGAATGGTGGTTTTGCCAATGCCGGGGTCGCCGCCAATCAGCACCAGGCTACCTGGCACCATGCCGCCGCCCAGCACGCGCGCGAACTCGTCGCCCAGCACGGGCAGGCGGGTGAAGCCGCCCGTCGGCACGTCGCGCAGCGGCACGGGCTGGTTTGCGCCACCTGCGCCAATCGGGCCACGGCCGCGACCGCCAGCCGGCTCTTTGCGCTCGGTCTGCTCGACCAGGCTATCCCAGGTGCCGCAGTCGGGGCATTTGCCCATCCAGCGGCTTTGTTGCGAGCCACACTGCTGGCAGACATAAATAGTGCGTGTTTTTGCCAAGAAAGGGTGTCTCCGTTCGGGCAGGCGTATGCGGTATGGTGGTGAAATGCACGCCCAATTATACCACGCGAGCCCAGGCGAAAAAGGTGATCGGGGGGCACTGCTGCGGGCGAAAGGTCCCATTTCGGCATAGTACATTGCCCGCAGGCACAACAAAGGGCTGCGAACTTTCGCTCGCAGCCCTTCGCCGTTCAAAACGAACCGTTAGGCGATTGCGCCTTCGACCTCTTCGACTTCGCTCTTGACCTCGCGGGCCGGGCGAAGCCGCAGGTAGGTTTCGCCGCTTTCCAGTGTCGCCGTGTCGATCACCACCGTGTCGCCGGTCTGGAAGCGGCCTTCCAGCACGCCTTCGGACAGCGGGTCCTCGATCAGGTTGGTGATGATGCGGCGCAGCGGGCGCGCACCAAAGGCCGGGTCGTAGCCACGCTTGGCCAGCAGGTCGATGCCGTCCTGACGGACTTCCAGCGACAGACCATGCTCCTTGATCTGCTCCTGCACGCGCTTGAGCATCAGCGAAGTGATCTGGTGGATCTCCTCGGTGGTGAGCGCGTGGAAGATGATCGTCGCGTCAATACGGTTCAGGAACTCGGGCCGGAACAGCTGCTTCAGCGCGTCGTCGACCTTCTTGCGCACATCGTCGGTGTCGAGTTCGCTGCCCGTCGAGAAGGACGAGAAGCCAATCCGCGACGCCCGGCGAATGTGCTCGGTGCCGACGTTCGACGTCATAATAATAATGGTGTTGCGGAAATCGACCCGGCGGCCCTTGCCGTCGGTGAGCTGCCCATCTTCGAGCACCTGCAAGAGCAGGTTGAACGCATCCGGGTGCGCTTTTTCGATTTCGTCGAACAGCACCACGCTGTAGGGCTTGCGCCGCACTGCGTCGGTAAGCTGCCCGCCCTCGCCATAGCCAACATATCCGGGCGGCGAGCCAACCAGCCGCGAGGTGGTGTGGCGCTCCTGGAACTCGGACATGTCGATCTTGATCAGGTGCTCTTCCGAGCCGAACATAAACTCGGCCAGCGTTTTTGCCAGCTCCGTCTTGCCCACGCCCGTCGGTCCAAGGAAGATGAACGAGCCAATCGGTCGCTTCGGGTCTTTCAGGCCCGCGCGCGCGCGCCGCACCGCCTTGGCGATCGTGACGATCGCTTCCTGCTGGCCGACAACGCGATTGTGCAGGTATTCTTCCATTTGCAGCAGGCGGGTCGTCTCGTCGCCTTGCAGGCGCTTGACCGGAATGCCCGTCCACATGCCAATCACCTCGGCAATGTCTTCCTCGGTGACGTAGGGCCGCTCGGAGACTTCGGCATCGGCGTTGATGCCCATGTCGCTCTCGATCTTGGCGATCCGGCCTTTCATGCGCTCTTCTTTTTCGCGCAGGTCGGCTGCAAGATCAATCTGCTCGTCTTCGATCGCCGCTTCAATTTCCTTGCGAATCGCCTCCAGGCCGCGCAGCGCATCGCGCAACGAGGGCGGGGTGGCCGAACGCGTCATGCGCACGCGCGCCGCCGCCTCGTCAATCAGGTCGATTGCTTTGTCGGGCAGGAAGCGGTCGGGCACGTAGCGCGCCGAAAGGTGCGCCGCGGCCTTGATCGCGTCGTCGGAAATTTGCAGCTGGTGGAAATCCTCGTAGCGGCTCTTGATGCCGCGCAGGATCTCGATCGTTTCGTCTTCGCTCGGCTGGTCGACCATCACGGGCTGGAAGCGCCGCTCCAGTGCCGCATCGCGCTCGATGTACTTGCGATACTCGTCGAGCGTGGTTGCGCCAATGGTTTGCAGCTCGCCACGCGATAGCGCCGGCTTGAGGATGTTGGCTGCGTCAAGCGTGCCTTCCGCGCCGCCCGCGCCAATGATCGTGTGGAACTCGTCGATGAACAGAATGCAGCGCGTTTCCTTGATCTCGTCAACCACGCGCTTCAGCCGCTCTTCGAACTGGCCCCGATACTTGGTGCCAGCCACCAGCGCGCCCATGTCGAGCGTGACAACGCGCTTGCCCTTGATGCTGTCGGGCACATCGCCGGCGACGATGCGCTGGGCCAGGCCCTCGACAATCGCGGTTTTGCCAACGCCCGGCTCGCCAATCAGCGCTGGGTTGTTCTTGGTGCGGCGCGACAGGATCTGGATCACGCGCTCGATCTCGTGCTGGCGGCCCACGACTGGATCGAGCCGGCCGGCTTCGGCCATCTCGGTCAGGTCGGCGCCCAGCGCGTCGAGGTAGGGGGTTTTGCTCTGGCGCTGCGACTGCGACTGCTGCGGCTGGTTCGATTGCGAGCCCGACGACGATCGCTCCATGCTGGCGCCGGTGCCCTGGCGCAGCACGCGCATCACCTGGGTGCGCACCTGCTCAAGCGAGACGCCCATGATATCGAGCACGCCAGTGGCCACGCCCTCGCCATTGCGCACCAGCCCAAGCAGCAGGTGCTCGGTGCCGATGTAGTGGTGGTTCAGGCGTTTGGCCTCATCGACCGCGTAGGCAATCACCTTTTTGGCGCGCGCCGTCAGATCCTGGCCTTCGCGCGTCGGCCCTTCGCCCATGCCGACGATGAACTCGACGGCGTGGCGGGCCTGCGAAAGCTTGACGCCCAGATCATCGAGTACGCGGGCGGCCACGCCCTCGCCTTCCTTGATCAGGCCAAGCAGAATATGCTCGGTGCCAATATATGGATGGTTGAACGCGCGGGCCTCTTCGGTGGCAATCTGAAGCACCTGTTTGGCGCGCTTGGTAAATTTATCAAACGCCCGTTCGGACATAGTAGTTCTCCACTAGTATTCTCCCCTCGCAGCCGCCGCCCCATCGCGCTATTCCGGCTCTTCCTCCGCCTCTGGCGTACTGGAATCACCTGCCTCGCTAGGCTGGCGCATGCTCAGGCCCATACGCTTGCGCGCTGGGTCGATGCGAATAATTCGCGCCTTGATGACATCGCCTTCCTGCACCACATCGCGGGGATGTTGGACGCGGCCATCACCCATCTCCGAAACATGGATCAAGCCTTCGACACCATCTTCAATCCGCGCAAACGCGCCGAATGATGCCAGCTGGGTAATTGTTCCCTCAACAACCTGGCCCAGCTGGTAGCGCTCGTTGACCGTCGACCAGGGCTCGTTCTGCGTGCGCTTGATCGACAGTGCAATGCGCTTGCGGTCGTTGTCGACACTCAGGATGTAGACGCGGACCTTATCGCCTGGTTTGAGCACTTCGCTAGGGTGCTTGACCCGGCTCCACGATAGCTCCGAGAGGTGCACCAGCCCATCCGCCCCGCCAATATCGACAAATGCGCCGAAATCAGCGATCGATGTGACCATGCCGGTGCGCACATCCCCTTCCTTCAGGGTGGTTAGCAGCTCGTCCTTGCGGCCCTCGCGAACCTCCTGGACGGCCTGGCGCTCGGAAAGAATCAGCCGGTTACGATTACGATTGATCTCGATGACTTTGAGCGGCATGGCACTGCCGACCATCCTGGCCATATCCGACTGCTTTTGCGTCTCGGGCCCGCGGCTAATGCCGCTGACCTGCGACGACGGGACAAAGCCCCGCACACCGTCGAGATTGACCAGCAACCCACCCTTGTTGTAATTGATGACCTTGGCCTCGATAACCTCGTTGTTATCAAAGCTCTGCTGGAGCCGCCGCCAGCTCTTCTCCTGGCGCGCTTTATCGACAGAGAGTACCGCGCGCCCTTCCTTGTCTTCGATCTGGACGACGAAGACCAGCAGCTCATCACCCGGCCGCAGCGCAGCCCGGTCTTCGGACGCCAGCGACTGCATTTCGCGCGCTGGCACTACCCCTTCGGCCTTGGACCCAATGTCGACCAGAATCTCGTCCCGGTCGACGCGCATGATGGTACCGTCGACGGTGTCGCCATACTGAAGGTTGCGGTAGTCGTGCGCGGGGTTGCGGAGGAACTGCTCCATCAAAGCGCGGTCTTCTGCCTCTTCAGCAGACAACTCGTGGGGCGTTCCGTTGGCGTGGTTTGCTTCGAGATCAACGTGCTCGTCGGCTGTAGCTCGTTCTTGCTCTTCCATGCGCCTTCCCTAATAGACGGGCTGGATGCGTAGCTACCCGGTAGCATGGGGTCATTATACGGCGTCGGAAGTCAAAACGCAAGGGTTTCGGGCTTTGCGCCGCACGCCGGTGCAGGGTTGACGGTTTCGCGTGGGATGCCGTACAATGCCGCAGATGAATGCGCGATTCTGCCTTTATGGCTGCCATATGAAATGGTTGCGATAGCTGCTGTGCCTGCTGTACTACGGCGCGCTTGAGAGTGCGGATGGAAATGCTGCACTGCCCATCGCCACGGCGCCGCTGCACCATTGTTGCGCCCATTTGCTGCGGGTGCGCGCGATAATCAGCACATTGTGAGGAATGTTTAATTCTATGAAGCATCTTTCGAGCGCGGAGATTCGCCGCACGTATTTACAGTTCTTTGAGCAGCGCGGGCACACGATTGTGCCGAGTTCGTCGCTGATACCGGGGAATGACCCAACATTGCTGTTTTCGAACTCGGGCATGGTGCAGTTCAAAGACACGTTTCTGGGCCTCGAGCAGCGCCCCTACTCGCGCGCCGTGACGGCGCAGAAGTGCATGCGCGTGTCGGGCAAGCACAACGACCTTGAGGAAGTTGGGCCGTCGCCACGCCACCAGACCTTCTTTGAAATGTTGGGCAATTTCTCGTTTGGCGATTATTTCAAGCGCGATGCGATCAACATGGCGTGGGACCTGCTGACCAAGACCTTTGAGCTGCCGATCGAGCGCCTGTGGTTCACGGTGTTTGCTGGCGACGACGAGTGGGGCCTCGGGCCGGACGAAGAAGCCGAGCAGCTGTGGATCGCTGCGGGTGCCGACCCGAGCCGCGTGCTGCGCTTTGGCCGCAAAGACAACTTCTGGGTGATGGGCGACACCGGCCCGTGCGGGCCCTGCTCCGAGATCACCGTCTACCTGGGCGACGACCTGAGCAAGATGACCCCCGACGGCGTGAACAGCGACGACCCCGACTATGTCGAGATCTGGAACAACGTGTTCATGCAGTTCGACCGCGCCACCATGCAGCCGCTGCCGCGCCCCTCGGTCGATACCGGCATGGGCCTGGAGCGCATGGCGATGGTCTTGCAGGGCGTGAAGGCGAACTACGACACCGACGCATTCACGCCGATCATCCAGCGCACGATTGCCCTGCTTGGCAGCGACGAAGCGCACTACCGCGCCAATTTCGCGCCCTACCGCGCCGTGGCCGACCACAGCCGCGCCGTGGCGTTTCTGATCGCCGATGGCGTGCTGCCGGGCAACACTGGCCGCTCGTACGTGCTGCGCCGTATTCTGCGCCGCGCCGCCTACCAGGGCCGCACGATTGGCTTCGAGAAGCCGTTCCTGGCCGATGTGATCGAAACGGTAATCGAGCAGATGGGCGACGCCTACCCTGATTTGAAGCTGCGCCGCCAGTTCATTCTCGAAACCACCGATGTTGAAGAACGCCAGTTCCTGCGCACCCTGGCCGGCGGCATCACGCGGCTGGGCGCGGTGATCAATCAGGTCAAGGCGACGGGCAGCACCGTGCTGCCGGGCGAAGATGCGTTTACGCTCAAGGACACGTATGGCTTCCCGCTCGACCTGACGCAGAAAATCGCCGCCGAGCAGGGGCTGGAGGTGGACGAGCCAGCCTACGACCGGGCGATGACCGAGCAGCGCACGCGCAGTCGCGCCGCCACGCAGTTCAAGCGCGGCGCCGAGGCCGAGGTGTGGAGCGAGTTTGAGCTGCCGGCGACGGAATTTCTGGGCTACGAGCACTACGCCGCCAGCGGGCGCGTGCTGGCGATGGTGTCGGGCGGCGATGCCGTGAGCGCGGCCAATGCTGGCCAGCCAGTGCAGCTTGTGCTCGACCGCACGCCGTTCTATGCCGAAAGTGGCGGGCAGGTGGGCGATACTGGCGTGCTGGTTGGGCCGAATGGGCGCGTCCATATCACCGACACGCAGCGCCCCGTGCCGGGCGTGATCGTCCATTATGGCACGGTCGAGTCGGGTAGCGTCGCGCTGCACGATGAGCTCAAAGCGTATGTGGATGCCGAGCGCCGCCGCGATGTGATGCGCAACCATACCGCCACGCACCTGCTGCACCATGCGCTGCGCGATGTGCTTGGCACGCATGCCGCGCAGGCTGGCTCGCTGGTTGCGCCGGATCGTCTGCGCTTCGACTTCACGCACAATCGCCAGGTCACGCCCGAGCAGCAGCGCGACATCGAGCGGCGGATCAATGCCTGGATCCGCGCCGACACGCCGGTGGAGTGGGAAGTGACCGACTACCAGCGCGCGCTGGAGCGTGGCGCAATGGCGCTGTTTGGCGAAAAATATGGCGACCGCGTGCGCATGGTGACGGTTGGCTGCGCGGACCAGGGGATAGAGGATGGGGGATGGGGATTAGGCGACTCGGAAGGGAATGTTGAACTCGATTTGAAGCAGGAAGCTCCAGTTGAAGATCAACCCCTAACCCCTAACCCCCAACCCCCGAACCCTCACGTGATGTGTTCGCGTGAGCTGTGCGGCGGCATCCATGTCGGTCGTACCGGCGAGATTGGCCTGTTCCGCATTATTGGCGAAAGCAGTGTGGCGGGTGGCGTGCGCCGGATCGAGGCGATTACAGGCGCGGGCGCGGAGCAGTGGGTCGAGGCGCAATCGACCACGCTGCGCGACCTGAGCGCGCGCCTGGGTGTGCCGGCTGCGCAGGCGCTGGAAAAGCTCGACGCGCTGATGGGCGACCTGAAGCAGCGCCAGCAGGAACTCGACAAGCTGCGCGCGCAATCTGCCCGTGGCGCGCTGGAAAGCCTGCTCAGCAATGTGCAGCAGCAGGGCGATGTGCCCTTCCTGGCGGCGCGCGTCGATGCGCCCGATGCCACGCGGCTGCGCGAAATGGGCGACTGGCTGCGCGACAAGCTGGGCAGTGGCGTGGTGGTACTTGGCACAGTGATTGCCGAGAAACCGCAAATTCTCGCCGTCGTGACGCCCGACTTGGTCAAGCGCAAGCTCCACGCCGGCAATATGGTCAAGGCGCTGGCGCAGGTGATGGGCGGCGGCGGCGGTGGCCGTCCCGACATGGCGCAGGCCGGCGGGCGCGACCTTGCCAAGCTCGACGAGGCGCTGGCGCAGGTGGGTCGGCTGGTGGGCGAGCAGGCGCAGTAAGTTGCGGGTTTGCAGTTTGCAGGTGGCAGGTTGCAAGTTTGAAAGTTGAAAGGTAGCAGCTCGCCTGCCCGCTGCCTACTGCCATCTGCTTGGTTCCACGGTTCTTGGTTCTCGGTTCTGTAGTTCTCGGTCTTTGGTTCCGCGGTTCTGTGGTTCTGTGGTTCCGCGGTTCTTGGTTCTGGCAGGAATGCGATAAAAGAGAGGCGTACTAATGTCAGCAGCTGAATCCGCGCTGGTGCCGCTCGCGCCCGACGACAATGTCGACACGGCGCTGGCGAAAGTGCGCGCAACGCGCTCGCGCATGGTGCAGCTGCTGGTGCCGCCCGATACTGGCGCATTTCAGGCACCGCGCGGCTTCGAGCGCCTGCGCCGCACACTCGACGCCGAGGGCGTTCTGCTGCTGGTATTCAGCGCCGACGCCCAGGTGATTGCGGCGGCCAGGCGCAACAATCTCGAAAGCTTTCAGATCGACGATGGCCGCACCAAGCGCCCGCCCCTGCCCCCGCGCGACCGCAGCACTCGCGTGCTGCCCGAAACGCGCCTCGACCCACGCGACGCCGCCTTTCTGAATGCGCTGGGCCAGGTGCCCGCGCGCGACCGCTACGCCGACGAAGACGATGCCGACCTGTATGCCGCGCTTGACGATTTTTCCGACGCCACCCAGGCCTACGAGCGCGACGAGCGGCGGCCTGCCGACGAAGATTTCGCGGACGCGCTGGACGATTGGGCCGGCATCGAAAGTGAACCCGCGCGCGGCGGAACCACGCGCCGCTTTAGCGCGGCCGACTTCGACGATGACGACGAGCGCGAGCGCCCGCGCAGCACCCGCCGCGGCACCGGCGCGCGCAGCAGCACGCGCTCGCGTAACATCTATGATTACGAGCGCGCCGACGAGCGCGTGCCGGCCCGGCGCAGCCCGCTGCCGCTGATTGTGATGGCGGTGCTGGTTCTGCTGGCGCTGGCTGCCGTAGCCTGGGGCATGAGTAATCGTGCCAACGTGGTCGTTGCGCCGCCGTCGTCTGCGGCTGGCGATCATCCCTTTGAAGGCGTGATCATCCCGCTCGATCCCTCGGGCGCGGGCGGCGGCGCGGCCGTGCAGGCGGCCCCCGTCACGGCTGATGTCGAGGTCTCGGTGGCGGGCACGGTGCAAAATGAAACAATGTCGCCTTCTGGCACGGCCAGGGGCGAAGTCACAATCGTTAACACCATCGAAAGCGCGGTGCCGCTGCCCAAAGGCTCGGAGTTTATCGGCAGCAACGACAAGGGCGAAGAAGTGCGCTTCACGCTCGACGCCGACGCGACCGTGCCGCCCGCGCAGACGACTACCAGCATCTCGGGGCGCAGCACCACCTACGGGCAGATCAATGTTGGCGTGACGGCACGCTCGCCGGGCAGTGCCTCGAACGTGGGCGAAAATGCGATCAAGCAAATTCTCATCCCGGGCCAGCAGCCAATCGTCACCGACACCAGCAATTTCCTCATTCGCAACGCGCCAATTGGTGGTGGCAGTGAGGCGTCGCAGCGCATTGTGACGCGGGAAGATGTTGACGGCGTGCTGGGGCAGCTTCTGACCGACCTGTATAACAGTGGCGTGCAGCAGCTGCGCAGCAAGATCGACGAGAGCAAGTTTGGCGTGGATGCCTCGACCGTTTCGCCCTCAACCACGCAGCTTGGCGAAAATGGCCCCTCCCAGCCACTGGTGGTCGAGCCGGGGATTGGCCAGCCCGTGGCCGACCCGAACAACCCCACCTTCACTGTGACCGCGCGCGAAAGCTTCAAAGGTCTGTCCGCCCCTAGCGGCAATTCCGTCACCGACCAGCTGGGGAAAGTCGTGCGCGACTACTTCGCGCAGCGCAGCGACGGGCCGTGCAAGCCGGGCGAAACGCCATCGCAGGAAGTGCGCGCCGTGCACTGGGATGGCGAGCGCCTGACCATCGACGGCATCCAGCGCTGCGGTGCGGCGGTGGGCCTTTCGGCTGAAACGCTGGCGAAGGTGAAAGAAACCCTGCGCGGCCAGTCGCGCGAGGCCGCCGAGGCTGGCCTGCGCTCGCTGCAAGAGCAAGGGCTGATTGGCGATTTCCAGCTGCCCGATCGCGCCAGCTTCCCGCGCTTCGATTTCCTGCTGAACGTGACGGTTGGGCAGCCAGCCGTGCCATCGGAGCCAACCGGCCAGCCGGCTGAACCAACGCAAGGGGCCGCGCAATGAGTGATGAGCCGGGGCGGGTGCTGGCGCTCGACGTGGGCGGCCGGCGGATTGGCGTGGCGCTGAGCGATACGCGGCGGGTGCTGGCCTCGCCGCTGACGACGCTGCGCGCCCAGCCGCAGCAGCGCGCACTGGCCGAGTTGGCGAAACTGGCCCACGACTACGAAGTGACCGATGTTGTGGTTGGGCTGCCGCTTACCCTGAGCGGCGAGATCGGCCCACAGGCCAAGATTGTGCAGGAGTTTGCGGCGCAGCTTCAGGAAAAGATCGCCGTGCCGGTGCGCCTGTTCGACGAGCGCCTGACCACCGTCGCCGCCGAGCGTATGATGGTCGAGCTGGGGTTGAAACCCGAGCAGCGCAAGGCACGCATCGACGAAGTGGCCGCCTCGATCATTCTGCAAGATTTCCTCGAAGCCAGCCGCGAGCGCGCCAACCCCGACGCCTAGTGTGAAGAGCGGATGAGTTGAGCCACAGAGCGCACAGAGGGCACAGAGTGTGGTTTTACTTCTCGGTGCTCTCTGTGTTCTCCGTGGCTTTATCTTTTAGCCCTCAGCTCTAGCCGCCAAGCGCGGGCAGGCCGCCCATCGGCGTCGCCAGCCGCACGCAGCGCTCGATGGCCTGCGCAACCACGTCGGCGGCGACTGCGCCAAGCACTGCCAGCGGCAGCGCGGGCTGCTGGCCGGTTGCCAGCGCAAAGACCGTGTCGCCATCGAAGGGCGTGTGCACCGGCTTGATCGTGCGTGCCAGTCCGTCCTGCGCCATTTGCGCCAGCTTGTTTGTTTCGGCTTTGGAAAGCCGCGCCGTGGTGGCGACAACTGCCAGTGTAGTGTTTTGCGCCATCATCTGCAAGCCAGCCTGGTAGGCGGGCTGGCGCAGCAGTTGCCGCGCGTCGGCAAATGTATTGCCGCCGGGCAGGCGCGTGCCAGCCAGGATTGTGTTGCTGGCCTCGTCGTACACGTCGCCCCAGGCGTTGCACACCACCAGCGCGCCAACCACAGTGCCGTCGGCCAGCGTTTCGCTCCAGCTGCCGATGCCGCTCTTCATTGCGCCAGCCGGGCCAAGCAGCTTGCCCACCGCCGCGCCCGCACCAACACCCACGCACCCTTCTTCGGCTGTGTCGCTGGCATTCTCGCAGGCGGCGCGGCCCAGGGCGGCATCGGCCCAGGCGTCGGCGCGGCCAATCAGCAGGTCGAAAATCACCGCCGCCGGCACGATCGGAATGCGCGCAATGCCGGTGTTGAAGCCGATGCCGTGCTCGCGCAGCCACTCGGCCACGCCACTGGCGGCGGCCAGCCCAAGCGCGCTGCCGCCACACAGCGCAATTGCGTGCACGGCCGAAACCATTGCCGTCGGGTCGAGCAGGTCGGTTTCGCGGGTGCCGGGGCCGCCGCCGCGCACATCTACGCCGCCAACCGTGCCTTCGGGCGCAAGCACCACTGTGCAGCCGGTGAGCGCGTCGAGATCGTGCGCGTGGCCCACCCGCACGCCGGGAACGTCGGTGATTGCAGCCATTGCATCTTCTCCCTGGGTAAAGCAAAGGCCACCGGGCGCGGCCCGATGACCAAAGCACATGGCGAATTGCTTCCCGAACTACGGCGTCAGCATGCCGTCGAGCGCCTGCCGCCAGACCTCAATCGGCTGCGCGCCGACGAGGAGCTGCCCGTTCACCACAAATGTTGGCGTGCTGCGAATACCAAGCGCCGTGGCCTCGCGCATATCGGCCTGGATCTGGCTGGCGAACTGGTTGTTCTGCACGCAGCGTTGCAGCTTGCCAACGTCGAGCTGGAGCGCAGCTGCATAGCCCACGAAGACGTTGAAGTCGTTCATGTCGCCCTGGCCCCATGCGCGTGACGCGGCGCCCTGAAAGAGCTGATCGTGCATCGGCCAGAAGCTGCCCTGCTCGGCGGCGCAGTTTGCGACATGCGCGGCCAGCAGCGCGCCCGGGTGAATGTCAGTCAGCGGCAGATCGCGGTAGAGAAAGCGCACCTTGCCGGTGTCAATATACTCTTGCTGAAGCTTGGCCTGGGTGTCGCTGGCAAAGCGGGCGCAGAACGGGCACTGGAAATCGCTATACTCGACAACCGTGATGGGTGCGTTCGGGCTGCCCATGGCGCGCTGCTCGCCAGCTGGGGTGGAGCTGGCGGCGCTGCCGGGTTGCTTTGCGGTGGTTGGGCCGATGCGCGTACTTCCATTGCCGGAGCTTGCGCATCCTGCCAGCGCCAGCGCGCTCAGCAGCAGCACTGCTGCCAGCCGTGGCCGCAACCGTTTCATCAGCGCTCGACCAGTTCGGCTGGCTCGGTAAGACGCGGGCGGTAAGAAGCGCCAAGCGGGGCGGACGGGCTGGCGGTGCTGGCGTCGCCGCAGTAGGGGCAGACCGACCACGTCAGGTCAACCACGCGGTCGCACGCGCCACAGCGGCGGCGCAGCGCAGTGTGGCAGTGCGGGCACACCACAAAATCGGGCTCGATGCCGCGCTGACAGTGCGGGCAGACGTATTTTTCCTCAAGGTCGCGCCGCAGGTATTCTTCTTCCAGCGAGCGCTCGTACTTCTCGGTGAGCGTCTGGCGGGGGCGCAGGATCATATGCAGAATGACGCCGGCGAAGGGCAGCAGCAGCGCCAGCGACACGGCCAGCACCTGCACCACCACATCCTCGCTGCGCGAATGGATGTCGCGGTATGTCCACAGCACCGAAGCGGCCCAGAGCAGCACAATATAGGCGCCCAGCGCCCAGCCAATGATTGAGAGAATCGGAACAACGTTGCTAATGATCGACCGGATATCCAAAGCTTCAACTCCTCGTGATGGGCATGGTAACGGGCACTCGCCCGGCCTTATTCTCGCTCAGTCGGCCAAAATGTCAAGCAGAAACAAGTGATACGAAGCTGATTCGCGCGCTGCTGCTGCGCTAGAGCCGCGCCACATCCGAGGCGCGCAGCACAAACACGGTTGCGCCGCCCACCTGCACTTCTACCGGCGAGGGCGGGTAGAACTCGCCCGACTCCGCGACGGGCGGCAGCGGCGAGACGTAGCGCGTGCGGGTGTAGCAGTGCTCGCGCACGTCTTGCAGCAGCGTTTCGAGCTGGTGATCCTGCACGGCAATCAGCAGGGTGACGTTGCCTTCGTGCAGAAAGCCGCCTTCGCTGCTGATGCGCGTGACGCGGTGGCCATGCGCGGTGAGCGATTCGAGCAGCTCGCCGGCATCCTGGCGCTGAACAACTGCAAGCACTAGTTTCATAGTTGGCCTTTATCTGCTTGGCTTAATCTTCACTACTATCGTCTACAGATGTGCGGTTTTGTGGCACTCCGTTTTGCCTGCGGCAGCAAGGAATTTCTAATCAAGTTTTGTAACTGTTTCTGCGCGTCGCGCAGAAACAGTTACAAAAAATAATGAGTACCGCTCTGCCGAAGGCTAAGCGCGCCTGGCGCGTAAGTCTTCGCGCCAGCGTGATGATATGGGCGCGGCGTGAGCGGTTGCCGCCCACGCCGTGCGCGCCCTCATGTCGCATTGATTGGGCCGGCCCGCGCATCACTGCGTATCGGGCGAGGCGGTTGCAATCATTTGAATATGCTCGGTCCAGGGCTCCAGCTCGTGCGCGATCTGGTCGGACAACACTTCGATTGGCAGGCGGGCATCGAACGAGTGCCAGCGCCCGGGCTCCTGCGCGATCAGCTTGCGGTAGCCCTCGGCCACGCGGCGGTGGTAGGCCACTTCGCGCGCGTCGAGGCGGTTCCATTCAACCACGTTGGCGCGCTGGTCGGCATTCGGGCGCGGCAGTTCTGAGGGCAGGCTTAGCGCTGAGGCGGGCTTGCCACTCTGCTCCTGCCGTTTGCGCTGCTTGCGATCCAGCCCTTCGTCGGCCGTCAGGTCGAGGTAGATCGTGACATCGGGCAGCAGGCCGCCGGTGGCAATCGCCGTGATGGTGCGCAGCTCGTCCATATCGCGGCCCAGGCCGAAACCCTGGTAGGCGTAGGTCGAGTCGGCGTAGCGATCGCACAGGACGATGCCGCCCTGGTCGAGGTAAGGGCGAATGACCTGATTGACGAGCTGGGCGCGCGCCGCCGAGAACAAGAGCATCTCGGTGGTGTCGGCCATTTCGGTGTGCTGCAAATCGAGCACGATGCGGCGAATCAGGTCGCCAATGCGGGTGCCGCCCGGCTCGCGCACGAGAATGACGGGGTAGCCGCGCGCGTGGAAGTAGCTATACAGCAGGCGCGCCTGCGTGCTTTTTCCGCTGCCTTCCGGGCCTTCGAATGTGACAAATAGGCTCATAGCGTAGGGCGGGCGTTGGGGGCAGCGAGAGCCAGATCAGCCCTGGCTCTCGCGTCGCATCCTTAGCTCCGATAGATTTTGACGCGGCGGTTTGGCTCGCGTCCCCGGCTTTCCGAGTTGACATTATACCGCTCAGCGAGCTGATGCTGCAAACGGCGCACATAGCTTTCGCGCGGAGCCAGCTCGACGGCGTTGCGCTCGCCATTCATGACCTTGGTGATGGCCTGCTCGGCTTCCATCATGGCGTCGGTCAGGCGCTTGTTTTCGCCATTGCCACCACCATTACCGCCATTGCCGCCATTTGCGCGCCGCTGCGTCGGTGCCGGCGCGACCGGCGTGATGATCAGCTCGCCCTCGTCCTCTTCGTCGCTGCTGCTGCGCAGGTGGAAGACGTCGCCAAGCTGGCGCTCCATCTGGGTGATCGTGTTGTTGCGCAGCACATACACTGGCACGCCACGATCTTCGGCCTGGCGCATGCGGTCGGAACCCTGGCGATAGTAGCTTTTCAGCGTCATCACCATGGTGGCCTCGTGCATGTCGCGCACAATCACCGCCGGCACATGCAGGTTGCCAATTGCGCGCTCCAGCCGGTCGCGGCTGACGCCGAACGGGTAGATGCGCTGCTGGTGCTGCTGTGGCGCGCTGGGTGGTGCGGCAATCGGCCCGATGCGGCGCTCGGAGCGCTGGCGACCATTGCGGTCGCCGCGCCCGCCGTCGTTGCCATTGCGGCCCCAGCTGTCGCCGCGCCGCCCGCCGCCGTTGTACGGCCCGCTGTCGTCGCGCGGCGGCGGGATGCTCCCCGCCTCGATCTGGATCTGGCCGTCTTCGTCGCGCGAGCGCAGCTCAGCTTGTGGCTCCTCGCCGCGCAGAATGCTATCGACGGCGCTGGCCACGTCGGTGTAGACCGACACGCGATCCCAGCTCTGGATTTCCACCAGCACATCGAAGGTCGGCGGCGCCTTGCGCTCCAGCACGGTCTTTTGCGTGCCACGTCGGCGCGCTTCTTCATCGCCCAGCGTCACCGCCTGAATGCCGCCGATCAGGTCGGACAGCGTTGGGTTCGACATGAGATTGTCGAGCGTATTGCCGTGGGCGGTGCCGATCAGCTGCACGCCGCGCTCGGCGATGGTGCGGGCGGCGAGCGACTCCAGCTCGGTGCCGATCTCGTCGATCACAATCACCTCGGGCATGTGGTTTTCCACCGCCTCGATCATCACGGCGTGCTGCTCGGCGGGGCGCGGCACCTGCATGCGGCGCGCGCGGCCAATGCCCGGGTGCGGAATGTCGCCGTCGCCGGCAATTTCGTTCGAGGTGTCGACGATCACCACGCGCTTGCGCAGGTCTTCGGCCACCACGCGGGCAGTTTCGCGCAGCATGGTGGTTTTGCCCACACCCGGCTTGCCCAGCAGCAGCAGGCTGCGCCCGGCTTCCACCAGGTCGCGGATGATCGCGATGGTGCCAAGCACGGCGCGGCCCACGCGGCAGGTCAGGCCGATCACCTTGCCGCTGCGGTTGCGAATAGCCGAAATGCGGTGCAGCGTGCGCGGGATGCCGGCGCGGTTATCTTCGCCAAACGCGCCAATGCGCTGAATGACATAATCAATATCTTCCTGCATGATCTCGCGCTCGCTGAGAAAGCGCTCGCGACCACGATAGCGCGCCTCGGGCAGACGCCCCAGGTCCATCACGATTTCAAGCAGGTTTTCTTTATCATCGGGGCCATCTTCGATCGACTGCCGGATGTGGAGCGGCAGCGTGTCGAGCAGAAGGTCGATGTTACTGGTGATGCTGCGTGGCTCTGTCATAGTACCTCGCATCCTCGCCAAGCGAGGAAATGGTCGGGATCGGACCGCGTGGTTCCGGCCGTGGCTCAAGGGCGGGGAGCAGGCTCGGTCGCCGCACCGCGACGGTTGTTTGCTTGAACAGCAGGGCTTGTTCACCGATTGGCTGGAAGCCAAGATCGCTGGCTGGTATGAGCAGCTCGCTCTGGTATTCGCGTAGCAAGAGGTAGACCGGCAGGGTATCGGCGATGTGCCCAAGGCCGAAGCGGAGCACATCGGTCACAATATCGCGCGACTCAGGATGAATGAGCAGGGTAAATACGTGCGCTGCCGGGCCGCTCACAAGCCGCAGCGCCGCGGTGAGGTTGTCGTCGTCGCCGAGCACCCAGCCGCGCCGGGGCGCGCGCCGCCAGCCTTCGGTGATCGGCAGCTGCCAGTCGCGGGCCACGCGGGCCTCGGCCTGCTGCACAAGGTGCGGGGTGACGATGCCGTACAGGCGGTGCAGCGCCCAGTCGTTGCGGCGCGCTTGCGGGCGCATGGGCGCAACGGTCACGCCCTGGTCCCAGTCGGGGCCTTCGAGGCGCAGCACAACCTGCTGGGTATAACCCACAAAACCCAGTTGGCGAAACAGCTCGCGCAGCTCTTCGTGGCGCTGCGAAAGCGCGGCATACAGGCGCTGCACGCGGCCTTGCCCGGCATGCACGCACAGCGCCTCGATCAAACGAAACCATGCGTCGGGGTCGGTTGGCACGCCGCGCCCGCCGCCATAGGCCGAGAGCATGACGATATCCTGCTCGGGGCGGCCACTGCGCCCAACCGCCTGTGCAACGGCGCGCATACCCCGCTCGCGAAGCACGAGCGTGCTGCCGTCGCGCCGGCTGTCGAGCATCGAACGAAGCGCAAACGTAAACTGGCGATGCGGCCGCGCCAGCATCGCCTCGTTATACAGCCAGACCTGGCTGCGCGGTTTACGCCGTAATGTCCACAAGTCACCGGGGGTGACAGCTCGGATCATAGAGTCCAGTTTTGCGTGTTGAGTGCTGAGTTTTGAGCTGCGCGAACCCAAACTCACAACCCAGCATCCAAAACTTATAGTTCGAGAAAATAGCGGTGAAAGCGCTCGTCGCCGGTGAGCTCGGGGTGGAAACATGTGGCCAGCAGGTGGCCCTGCTGCGCCGCAACGATCCGCCCGTCGTTGAGTGTTGCCAGCGTCGTGACGCCCGCGCCCGGGTTTTCCAGGATGGGTGCGCGAATAAACACCGTGTTGATCGGCTCATCGCCCAGCAGGTCGATCGCCATGTTGACCTCGAAGCTGTCGAGCTGGCGACCAAATGCGTTGCGCCGCGCCGTGATGTCCATCAGCGCCAGCGCGGGCTGCCCCTCGGGCCGGCCTTCGGCAATGTGCCGCGCCAGCAGAATGGCCCCTGCGCAGGTTCCCCAGATTGGCATGCCAGCCTTTCCGCGCTCGCGGATCGGCTCGAGCAGGCCGTACAGCACCAGCAATTTGCCGATGGTTGTGCTTTCCCCACCCGGAATAATCAGACGATCAATCTGTTCCAATTGTTTCGGCAGACGAACCTGGAGCGTTGGCGCGCCGATGCGCTGCAGCATTTCCTGGTGTTCGCGAAAATCGCCCTGCAGAGCGAGAATGCCTATTGTCATAGTTATGTACGATTTACGATTTACGATTTACGAGAACCGTCGGATGGCGATGCTGTAGATCATAAATCGTAAATCAAAATTCCTCGATGTTTACGATTGGTGATTGCCGATTGATAGCCTTCGGCAGGGCCAAATCGTCAATCCAAAATCGTAAATCGTCAATCACATTACCAGCCCCGCCCGGCCATCAGTTTGTCTTGCGGCAGCGAGCTGACGTTGATGCCAACCATCGGTTCGCCCAGGCCCTTGCTGACTTCGGCGATGATCTCGGGCTCGTTGTAGTGCGTGGTGGCCTCGACGATTGCGCGCGCGCGCTTGGCCGGGTCGCCCGATTTGAAGATGCCCGAGCCGACGAACACGCCATCGACGCCGAGCTGCATCATCAGCGCCGCGTCGGCCGGGGTGGCAATGCCGCCAGCCGCGAAGTTGACGACTGGCATGCGGCCAGTTTCGGCCACGCTGCGCACCAGGTCGTAGGGTGCCTGGATGCTCTTGGCGTAAGTGAACAACTCGTCTTCGTCCATGCTCTTCAGGCGGCGGATCTCGATGTAGACGGTGCGGGCGTGGCGCACGGCCTCGACCACGTCGCCGGTGCCGGCCTCGCCCTTGGTGCGCAGCATTGCAGCGCCCTCGGCCACGCGGCGCAGCGCCTCGCCCAGGTTGCGGCAGCCGCACACAAACGGCACTTTGAACTTGTGCTTGTTGATATGGTGCTCTTCGTCGGCGGGCGTCAGCACTTCGCTTTCGTCGATGTAGTCGATGCCGAGCGCTTCGAGAATTTGCGCCTCGACAAAGTGGCCGATCCGGGCCTTCGCCATCACCGGGATGGTCACGGCTTCCATGATCCCGAGGATCATCTCGGGGTCGCTCATGCGGGCCACGCCGCCCTGCGCGCGAATGTCGGCCGGCACGCGCTCAAGCGCCATCACGGCAACAGCGCCCGCTTCTTCAGCGATGCGCGCCTGTTCGGGCGTTACCACGTCCATGATGACGCCGCCTTTGAGCATCTGAGCCAGGCCAGTTTTGGTCGTCCACGTTGATTTATCCATCGCAACACGCTCCTTATGTTGTGTCGTTGCAGGGTATGGCCGCCCGCATATTGTACCATACCCCCGGCGGCAGGGGCAACGGACAAAGCCAGCAGCGAGGGCATGACAAAGGCGAAAGTGCCCCCGCCCATGGCTCCGTCATGCGATGGATGTATGGATCAGCCGAGCCGCCGATGCAGCGTGGCACAGAATCTGCTTTACTACTGACAGACAGATTTGAGCGACCGAGAGGTCGCCGACGCGCCCAGATCGCGCTTCACATATATTCTTTCTTTCACTTCCACGGCTGCCTGCAAAGGCAGCCGTTTTTGCGTCTGTATGCGGAATGATGCTGTACCAGGGCGTTTCGTAAGAAGCTGCCTGGTGAACGGATCGTCATCGGCGGCGGGCGGCGGGGCGGCGAAAAAGTGTAGAGCGCTGCGTTCTGTTTACATGACACTCCGAATTATTGGCGAGCCGAACCGTGCCGCGCTCGGCACCCGTTCTGCCCCGCCCAAGGAGGCGCCATGACCTTACGCATTGATCTCGCCCGCCCCGACGACCTGCTGAGCCTGCGTATCGACGCGCTCAACCTGCGGCTCGATGCCGCCGACCCAGCTGCCCCACAGCTTGTGATCGACGACGCCGCGCAGCCTGCCTATCTGGTGGTCCACTTTCCCCCGCAGACCATTGCCGAAGCCGCCTATTTCCGCAGTGCGCCCACGCCAGCGCCACCCGGCGAGCCGCCAGTGCGCAACCCCGGCGAGCCCGCGCCGCCGCCATCGCCCGAGCAGCCGTTTGCGCCGCCTGGCAGCACTGCTGCGCGCATTGGCGGGGCAAGCCGGCTGGTCTTTGCGGTGCCGGCAGAAGTGGCTATCCCCTATAGCATTGCCGGGCTGCTCGACTGGTCGCGCCTGGTGCCGGTGCTGTCGCCGCTGGTGCAGCCCGGCGCTGAAGATGCCGCGCCGGCGATTCGCCCGCCCGACGCGCTGGAAACCGCGATCGAGCTGCCTTACCGCCTGCTGATCGCGCCAGCGCCAGACATGGGCTGGCTGCACCGCGCCGGCACAAAATCGGCGCGTGGGCGCACCGAGCTGTGGCACACGCAGCTGGTGCGGCGCGGCCCCGCGGGCGACGAGCGCCTGACGCGCCAGAACCCCGCGCCGCTGCGGGCGATCTGGTCGCCCGACTACAACGCCGACAACCCGCCCGGCTTTCAGAACTTCGACCCCGACCTCGGCCCGGTAACGGCCATGTCGCCCAAAGATCGCCACGAGCTGGTGGCGCTGACGGCGGCATTTCGCGGCTATGTCGACGAGCAAAACCATACCTACCTGCCCGAGCCGTTTTACGCCGAGCAGCTCATGCTGTCGCCACTGGGCGGCTACCTGAAGTCGCGCGGCGGCTGGAACCCGCCCTGGCGCTGGATACCGATTCGCATTGTGCTGGGCGGCGCGGGCAACGCCGTGGCCGAGCCAGCTGCGCCACCCGTGCTGCGCCGCCTGCTGCGCGCCGACCTGCGCGCCGACGCCGCGCCCGACCTGCGTGCCGACGCCGCGCCCGACCTTGCGCGGCTGGCGGGCGGCCCCGGCCTGGGCGGGCTGCTGCTGGGGCGGCGCGGCCGGCGGCTCGACGTCTCGGAATGGGTGCACTCGGCCGCGCAAGGCCGTGACCACTACGTGCGGATTGTGTACGAAGGCAACCTTTACCCCTTTGGGCATCGCGCCGCGCTGGTGAAAGTGACCGAGCGCCGCTTCATCGAGCAGAATGGCGCGCCGGTGGCCTACCTCATCCAGCGCATGTACATCGTGGTGCGCCAGCCCGAGCTGAACTACAGCGGCGCGCTGCCGCACGACAACCGTGGCATGCCGCTCACGCGCATCCGCCTGACCACGCTGGTGACGCCTGATATTGCCTTTCCCTTTGCCGCGCCCGCCAACATCACCAGCGGCACCTTCTGGGTCATGCTTGGCCCGGCGGGCAGCGAGCAGGACTTTAAGTTCCACGCAGTTGGCACCGACATCGCCGGCCAAACGGTCGAGTTCACCGCCTCGCTGATTTTTGTGCCGTTCAGCGACCAGCCGAATAGCTTTTCGGCCGTGTTCACCACCTACAACGGCAGCGGCGAGCGGCGGCTGTGCCGCGTGCCGGGACAAAAGTTGCGCCTGGCGCCCCCGGCCGGCGAGCGCGACAACACCACCTTCAACGCGCAGGGCTTGCGCTTTGCCACCGAAGGCAGCGCGGGCGTGGCCTTCTGGCAGCCGCGCCTGCACACTGCCGATGTGCTGGTTCCGGCGGTGCAGCAGCTACTCGGCCAGAATCAAGCCACCACGCTGCGCCTCTTCCCCGACTATGTGACCGGCGGCGCGGGCGCAACCAATGGCGTGTTCGCGCAGGTGAGCGACGCGCTGGGCAACCCGCAGCGCCTGGGTGTGGGCTTCGATGCCAAGCAGGCTGGCGGCATTGCCACGCCAAACATGGCAGTTGGCGCGCTGTCGCAAACCATTGGCCCGCTGGCCGGGCGCATCGCAGACGCCGTGGCCGACACGTTTGACCCCAAGCAGTTCTTCCCGCCCAACACCGCCAAGCTCTTTGGCGTGTTCGACCTGAGCGCGCTGCTGGCCCCGGTGCTTGGGCTGGCAAACAGTGCGCCAAACATCACCACCACCCGCGAAGGCGCGAACATTGTTGCCCGGCTCGACTGGCGGCCGCAGATTGTCGACACTGATGTGGATGTGGGCATTGTGCGCTTCCGCAAGCGCGGCGACACGCAGCTCCTTGTTACGGGCGAAATTGTGCGCCCGCTGGATGGCGCGGGCGGCGAAACCTCGCGATTCGAGGGGCGGCTGACGAATTTTGCGATTGAGCTGCTGAATGTGGTGGTGGTGAACTTCGAAGCCTTTGGCTTTCGCAATGTCAGCGGGCAAAAACCCGACGTAACGGTGGACCTTGCGCCGAACCAGCCGCCCGCCTCCAAGCCGGTGGAGTTCAAAGGCGACCTGAGCTTTGTGGAAGAGCTGCGCAAGCTCATCCCGCCCGGCCTGTTTGGCGATGGCCCCAGCCTCGACCTGACGCCCGAACTGGTGCGCGCCGGCTTTGCGATTGGCCTGCCGCCCGTGGCGATTGGCGTCTTCGCGCTGAAGGATGTGCAGCTCGCGGCCTTTCTGGAGCTGCCCTTCAAAGACGGCCAGCCAACCTTTGATTTCGCGGTCAGCGAGCGCCACCATCCCTTTGTGCTCACCGTGATGTTCCTCGGCGGCGGCGGCTTTTTCCACCTGCAAGTCGATACCAAAGGCGTGAAGCAGCTTGAAGCCGCGCTGGAGTTTGGTGCCTGCGCCGCGCTGAACCTGGGCGTTGCCAGCGGCAGCGTGCATATGATGGCGGGCATCTATTTCGGCATGGCGCGCAACGACACCACCAACGTGATGCAGGCCACGCTGACGGGCTACCTGCGCGTCGGCGGCGAGCTTTCGGTGCTGGGCATTATTTCGATCTCGGTGGAATTCAACCTGAGCTTCACCTACATGCCCGCGCCAAAAGACAAAGCCTATGGCAAGGCCACGCTGACCGTCACGGTCGAGATCGCCTTTTTCAGCAAGAGCGTCGCGCTGACGGTGGAAAAATCGTTTGGCGGCTCGAATGGCGACCCGACCTTTGGCGATATGCTGCCCGCGCCCGATCTGTGGAGCGAATACGCGGCGGCGTTTGCGTAGGAAAGACGAAGGGCGTATTGCAATACGCCCAGACACGCGAAGGGCGTATGCAATACGCCCAGACACGCGAACCAAGACGCGAAGGGCGTATGCAATACGCCCAGACACGCGAACCAAGACGCGAAGGGCGTATGCAATACGCCCAGACACGCGAACCAAGACGCGAAGGGCGTATGCAATACGCCCAGACACGCGAACCAAGATGCGAAGGGCGTATTGCATACGCCCAGACACGCGAACCAAGATGCGAAGGGCGTATTGCATACGCCCAGACTGCAAACCGAAAAGGAGCCTGACACATGGCCCCATCGCAAACAATATTCTTTACCATCATGCCGCGCGGCACCAGCCTGGATGCCGATCCGCTTCCCGTTTCGGTGCTGGTGTCGCCGCGCTTGGTGGGCGAAACGCGCCTGGGCGCATTTGCCGACTGGCTGGGCTGGACGCGCCTGCTGGCCGAGCGCGGCCTGAAGCTGCGCGTCGATTGTGGCGCGCAGTCGATGACGCTGGCGATTGACCCCGCGCCGCTGCGCCCCGAGCTGTGGGAAGCACTGTTCAATGCCGAAACGCTGGTGCGCTCGCACGAATTCGACGACTACAGCGGCGGCGGGCTGCATTCCTACCCCTTCCGCAAAGGGCTGGCGCTGATCAAAGACCTGTACCAGCAGATCGGCGTCGAGCTGGCGCTGCCCGACCGCCACCCGGCCAAGCGCGAAGGCGGCGCGCGTGCCCGCAGCACCTTGCGCGGCGCGCTGGGCGGCCTGCCAATCAACTGGGACGCCGAAAAGGCGCGCAGCTGGCCGCAGGCCACCCGGCTCGATGCCAGCGCCACCAGCCTGCGCCGCAACCTTGGGCTGTGGGCGAACAACGCGCAATCGTTCGATTCCGAAGGCTTGCCGCCACAGCCCTTCCCGCCCGACAACGACCCGAACAGCCAGCGCGGGCGCTTTTTGCAGCACTTCGCCGCATTTCACCACATGCCCGCGCCGCCCGCGCTTGAGGACAACGAGCCAGTCGATCATAGCGAGACGCTGGATTTCCACCAGGCGCTCTCGTCGCTCAACACCTATGGCGCGGTGCAGCGCGCGCTGGGCCTGGTGTTCGATCTGGAGCTGCCGCGCGATTTTGTGCCGCTGACGGCCAACCTGGCGAACCCTGACACGCTGGCCGTGACGGGCGTTGGGCCGGGTTGGGACTGGGCTGTGCCGACCGACACGCCCGTGCAAAGCACCGCCGTGGCGCATGTCGAGCTGGGCGATGGCCGGCGCGTGTTTGGCCTGTGGTCGCCCGGCATGCTGAACGAAACGCAGCCCGAGCCGATCTTTGGCTTGCTGCACCTCGCGCCCGAGCAGTTTGGGCTGGCGCAGGTGGATGTGGATGGCGCGCTGCTCAAGGCCGCGCAGCTGGCCGAAGGGCTGCTGAACCCCGAGGGCGAGCCCAGCCGCCCGCGCCACCCGGACGTGTTCGACGACACCAGCACCCTGCCGGCGCTGCGCTCGGGCGGCATCACGCTGTTTGCCGACATGCGCGCCATGAAGCTGCTGGCGACCTTTCGCGACGCCAAAACCTTCAACGACGCGCTCGCGCCGGGTGCGGCCCCGGCCCGCCCCTTTGCCGCCGCCGACCTCCTGCGCGGCTACCGGCTCGACGTGTGGGATTCGTTTACCCAGGCGTGGCACTCGCTGCACCTGCGCAGCGGCGCCTACCAGATCGGCGCGGAACAGCTCGCGACCGAGCGCGAAGAAGGCTTTGTGCAGCTGGCCGCCACCAGGGCCGCGCCCGGCGCGCCCAACGGCACCGCCGACCTGTACCTGCACGAGGCAATTGCGCGCTGGGCCGGCTGGAGTTTGAGCGCACCACGCCCCGGCAAGGCGCTCAGCCGCTTTGCCGACCCGGCCCGCGCCATCCCGCCCGACGGCGACCCCGAGTACGAGCTGAATCCGCCGGCCACACCATTTCCCATGACCACAAACTTTCGCGTGCTGGGCGGCACCCTGCCGCGCCTGAAGTTTGGCCGCGCCTACCGCCTGCGCGCCCGCACGGTCGACCTGGCGAACAACAGCCTCGCGCCCGACGACGCGCTGGCCGGACTGCTGGAAGACCTGGCCGCGCTGCCGCGCCGAACCAACCTCCAGCCGGGCCATGTGGTCTACCTGCGCTACGAACCAGTGCCCGCGCCGCTGCTGGCCGCCCGCGACGAGCGCGCCGTGACTGGCCCTGGCTCGGCGCTCGACCGGCTGGTGATCCGCAGCTTCAACAGCGACCCGAGTTTGGACACCGGCGCCGCCGACCTGAGCGCGGGCGACCGGCACATCATCCCGCCGCGCGCCACCGTGGACATGGCCGAAAAACTGGGCATGTTCGACGATGCGAGCGGGCGCGTGAACGGCGACCCCGCCATGTGGGATCGTATTCGCCAGCGCGACGGCGCGGAGCTGAACATGCCCGCCGCGCCGGTGCTGGTGGCCGGGCAAGAGCAGAATTTCCCGCTGGAACCGGCCGAAACGCTGCCGGGCGTGCCCTTCATACCCGACGCGCTGGCGCGTGGCGCAGCCCTGCGCGACCTGCCCGGCGCGCCCGATCTGAGCGTGGCGCAGGCCCGCCCCGACGACGGGCTGGCTGGCGATCTGCCCTACACCCCGATTGCCGACACCAACCCGCGCCCCGGATCGGCCGCGCTGGTGAGCTTTGGCGGCGAAGCCGACTGGCAGGCCACGCTGCCCTTCCGCCTGGCGCTGGCCGACGGCAACGGCCCGCCGCAGTGGGATGCCGCCAGCCGCGCGCTGACTGTGCAGCTGCCCAAAGGCAGCACCGCAGTGGTTCCGCTCAGCAGCTACACCAGCGCCGACGACCTGAAGCTCATGGGTGTGTGGCAGTGGCTGCGCGAACGCATCGAGCAGCTGGCGCAGAACCAGGCCAGCCGCCAGAGCCTGCGCGACGCGGACGATACCGACCTGATCGCGCATATTTTGCAGCGCGCCGTGGAAGGCGGCCACTGGATGATTTCGCCGCCGCGCCTGCTCACGCTGGTACACGCCGTGCAGCAGCCCCTGGGCCTGCCGCAGTTCGTGGCCGCCAGCACCGACCACGATGGCGCGGCCGAGGCCAATGCGCTGGCGCGTGGCTGGCTGACCAACCCGCTGCAAACCGCGCCATCGAGCGGGAGCGACGCCCCCGAGGAAGGCGCGGCCCTGACGGCATGGCGGCGGCCCGGCAGCACCGAGGCATTTCTGATTGGCGGGCTGCGGCTGCACGGCGCGAGCAGTGCCAAAGTCGATCTGCTGGCTGAATGGATCGACCCGGTCGACGATCCGGCCCAGCCCGCGCCCGGCACCGTCGCCGTGTCTGCGCATGTCGACACGCTGGAGCTGCCCGAGCTGGAAGAAAGCGAGCTGGTGGCCGACGGCCCCGAGCGCCGCCCGAACGGCTACTACGACCCCGAGCACGACACCGTGCTGTTCGCGCGCGCCTACGACCGCGTGGGCATTGTGCCGGGCAACACGCTGCTCACGCGCGACGCCGCGCCACGCCACGCGCTCGACGACGCCAAACGCCACCGCGTGCGCTACACCGCCGTCGCCAGCTCGCGCTTCCGCGAATACTTCGCGCAGGATGCCGGGCTGGATTTCACGCGCAGCAGCGTGGCAGTAGAGGTAGATGTGCCGGCATCGGCGCGCCCGGCCGCGCCCAGCGTGGCCTATGTGGTGCCAACATTTGCGTGGCAGCGGCAGGCCAGCACGAACATCAAGCGCAGCGTGCGCTTTGGCGGCGGCCTGCGCGTCTACCTGAACCGCCCGTGGTTTTCCAGCGGCGAAGGCGAGCTGCTGGGCGTGGTGCTGCTCAGCCAGTTCGGCACAATTGATCGCGAAGCCTGGAAGCCGTTTATCACCCAGTGGGGCGCCGACCCGATCTGGCAGAGCGGCAGGCTGGGCAGTCTGCCGGGCCGTTTCGACTTTGATGGCTATGCTGCCGCCGACGAGAACCTGACGCTGGAAGAGCCAACGCCGCGCACGAACGGGCAGGCTGGCCGCGTTGGCGTGGTGGGCTTCCCGGTGGAATACGACGCCGAGCGGCAGATGTGGTTCTGCGACGTCACGCTGAACGTGGATGGATCGAGCTACACGCCGTTTGTGCGCATGGCGCTGGCCCGCTACCAGCCGCACGCCCTGGCCGACGCCAAGCTCTCGCGGGTGGTGCTGGCCGATTTCGCGCAGCTCACGCCCGACCGCTCGCTGGTGGTTTCCGGCGACCCCTACGCGCCGCAGCGCTTGCGCATCACGCTTTCGGGCGTTGCGCCGCGCGGCCCGCGCCCTCTGCTCCACGCCGAGCCGCAACCTGCCCAGCCCGCCCAGCATCCCACCGAGGTTGCGGTGCGCGTGCAAGAGCGCGTGCCCGACCTTGCCAGCGACCTGGCGTGGCGCGACGTGCCCAGCGGCACGGTCACGCTCAGCGAAGACCGCCCCGCGAACAGCGCCCCCGACCTGCTGGTGTGGACTGGCACGGTGGCGTTTCCGGGCGGCGCGCCAGCAGCCGGGCAGTATCGCCTGCTGATCGAAGAGCGCGAATACGTGGCGGCAAGCTATGTCGAAACCGAAACGGTGGACGGCGAACGTGTGGTGCGCCAGCCGGGGCGGCTGATCTACGCCGAGACGGTCGAGCTGGACGCGGCGCTGCTGGGGAATGCCTTGGGGCGCTAGCGCGATCTGGCACGGCACAGAAATGACGAAGGCGAGTTGGCCTTCGTCATTTCTGTGCCGTTCGATTTGCCTGCGGCAAGGTGTTTCTAATTTTGTGAGCCACTTTTGGCGCAGAGCGCCAAAAGTGGCTCACCTTCTACCAAATACGGATGATTACTTCTGTGCTAGCGAGAAACGCATTGTAGAGCTGAAATGCGACTGCCTCCTGCCTCCTGCAAACTGCTATAAAACTCTCCGTGCCTGTGTCTCTGTGGTGAACGTTCCTGATGTCTTTGAATGGATTGACCCTAGCCCCAGCTACTCACCGTTTCGATCAGGGCGCGGCCGGCGCGCACCAGCTCCTGCTGGCGGCGCTCAAGCAGCAGGTAGGCACCCACCAGCAGCAGCCCAAGCAGGCCCAGCAGCACCCACTTATTCAGCGCCATCAGCGGGTCGGCGCTGAGCCACAGCACGCCCATCACGAAAAAGGCCACCCCGCCGATGAAGGGCGCGCGCAGCTTCGCCAGCACGCCATAGCCCAGCAGCGCCAGCGCCTCGACGCACAGCCAGGCCGCGTAGGCTTGCGATTCCAGCCCCTCGGCGCGCAGCGACTGGCCGAAGCTGACGCCAAGCATCAGCACCAGTGCGCCCGATTCGAGCATTTGAGCGGCCTGGCGGTTGTGCTGGAAACGGCGGATACAAACTGCCAGCGCCAGCAGGTACAAGCCGGCCGGCAGCACAAACCACTGCGGTTCGCGGAAGCCCCAGTCGTAGAGCTGGCACAGCCCGGCCAGCACCAGCGCGCCCGCCGCCGCGTAGGCATATTCGCTTCTGCGTCGGCGCGCGGCCGTGGTGGCAAATACCAGCGCCAGTGTAGCCAGCGCGAACGTCAGCGGCGGCAGACTGCTACGCTCGAACTGGCTACTTGCCAGCGCTGCCGTCAGCAGCACACCCGCCGCCAGCGGGCCATAGCTCAGTGGCGCGGCCCACACCGCCAGCGGCGAGTCGCCTCCTTGCCGGGATCGCACGAAATCGAGCGACCAGCCAAGCAGGCAGAGCGCCAGCGCCTCGGCCACGCCCCAGGCCATGCTCCAGCGCGGGTCGAGCCCGAAGAAACGATGCGCTGCGGCCAGCCCAATTCCCAGGAACACGAGCGCGCTCCAGGCTGCAATGTCGTTGCGGCGCAGCGTGGCCCAGAGCGCCAGCAGTGCAGCCAGCCCAAAGCCAACGATTGCCAGCACGTCGTCGGCGCGCGAAGCAATCGTCAGCGCGGCAGTGCTGCTGATAAACGCCACCACGCCGGCTGGCTGGAGGTGCTTCAGGTCGGGCGCGGCGCGGAGTGGTGTGCCGCGCGCGGCCCACAGCGCCAGCACGCCCTGAAACCATGCCGCGCCGAGCAGAATCAGCGCCGAGCCAGCCGGGCGGCCATCGGGCAGCAGCCAGCCTGCGCCGCTGAGTAGCGCCATGTCGAGCGCGAGCAGTGCGGGCAGGGTGGCCCAGCGCCGGCGGTAGAGCCAGCGCGCCAGCGTGTAGAGCGCCAGCATCGCCGCCCAGGTCAGCGTGGCGGCGCGCGCATCCCTGAAGGTAGGCAAGAACGCAAAGGTCAGCAGCGCGTAGCCCACGATTTCGTAGGGCGGGGCGTAGCGCGCCGCCACGCGGCGCAGGCCCTGCCCAAGCAGCACAAAGCCCAGCGTCAGCGCGCAGATAATCAGGCCGAAGTATTCAGATTCGGGCTGCCAGCCGATGAAAAAGCCGCGCTCGGCGGACAGCAGCGTCGCGACGGCCAGCAGCAGCGCCACGGCTGCGCCAGCCCATGCCGCGCGCCACAGGGCGCTCGCCAGCGCAACAATCGCCGCCAGCGCCAGCAACGCCAGCACATGCCAGGGCTGAGTTGCACCAGGCCCGAGCAGATCGCCACCGACAAGCAGCAGCGCGTACAGCGATGCCAGCGCGCCCCAGCCCAATGCCGGCAGTGACCAGTAGCGCCACGCGCCCCGGCGCAGCAATGCACCGCCTTCGAGGTAAAGCGCGCTCACCAGCAGCGCCGGCACGACCAGAAGCATCGGACCGGCAGCAGGAACAAAGCGCAGCAGCCAGAATTGCGCGGCCAGCGCGGCCACGCCCAGCGCCACCGCCGCCCAGGCAATATTGCGGTAGCGCACTGCCTCAAACAGCGCCAGCGCGGCGAAGCCGGTTAGCGCAGCTGCTTGCAGGCCGTTGCTGGTCGCCGCGACAAACATGGCGATCAGGCCGACTGCGATGCTCGCCACCTGCAGCGCAAGGTCGTAGCTGCGGCGCAGGCGCGGCGCGCTCGCCGCTACCACGCCAAGCGCGGCGAACACCAGCAGCACCATGGCGATCTCGGCGGGCTGCCATGGGCTCAGATCGAGCAGCGCGCAGAGCCAGCCGGCCAGCAGCAAGGCCGCACCGCCAAAGGCAACTGCGGCGACAAGATCGCGCGTTGCTTCGGGCAGCCACGCCAGCCACCCGCGCTCGCGGGCAGCGACCAGCAGCAGCGCGTTCGCAAGCAGCAGCGGCAGTGCCCAGCGTGCAGCGGCCATGTCCAGCGCGCTGGCCGCAACCGCGAGTGTAGCCAGCGCCAGCGCGCCCAGGCAGGCCGGCAGCACCCGCGCCCCCGCCCGCGACTCCAGCGCCAGCGCCAGCCCGGTGTAGGCCAGCCCAAGCAGTGCGGCACATACCGCCCACCAGAGCAATGCCGGGTTCCAGGCCAGCAGCGTGGCGACCAGCGCAACGGGCGGCAGCGCGGCGGCGACCCACGCCCACAGTTGGCGCGGTTTCAGCGCCAGCGCCAGCGCGTAGAAGCCTGCGCCCGCCCACAGTGCGCCAGCCAGCGCTGGCCGCGCCGGGTCGAATTCGACCAGCAGCAGGGCGGCCAGCAGTGCGAGCGGTGCGGCAACATGCGCCACCCAGCGCGGCCCGGCGGCCAATGCCGGCACGCGCGAAACGAGCCACTGTTCCAACGGCAGAAAAAGCGCCAGCGTCAGCAGGAGCACGGTGGGCAGCCATTCCGCATCGACGCCATTCATAGCCGCCAGCACAGCGCTGGCAACGCTCACACAGGCCGCGCCGGAATAGATCGGCCGGCGCAGACGCCATGCCGCAAAGGCATAGATCGGCACGCACAGGAGCGAGGCCAGCAGCCAGCCCCAGCGCGGCGCGAGGTCGAGCAGGCCCGGCCGCGAAAGCGAGAACGCAACCACCGGCACCAGCACGCCACCAACGGCCTGCAAGCCCGCGCCAGCGCGGTCGAGGTCGGTGTTGCGAATGAGCCACGCGCCGCCGGCCCAGAAGCCACCGCACACGCCCGCGATCAATGCGAACTGCAGGATGGGCGAGAAGCTGGCCCAGTTGAACACAATCAGGATCAGGGCCGAGATGAACAGCAGAAACGCACCAAGGAAAAGCAAGGTCTGGCGCGTGCGGAGCGCCAGCAGCGCCTGGCCGAAGCGGTCGCCGAGCGTTGGCCCGGCCGGAACGGCTGGTGCAACCGGCATTGCTGTGCTGTGCGCCGGGGTGGCTGTGCCAGGAGTTGCCGCCGCGCTGGATGCAGGCTGCGTCGGCGCGGTTGCAGGTTGCGTCGGCGCGTGTTGCACAGGCGCAGCGGCGGAAGCATCGTCCGGGCCGAGCGCCACGGTTGCGGGCGCGCTGAGCGGGGCAGGCGCAGCCTGCGCCGGCGCAGGCTGCGCAGGCGCGGCAACACGTTTGCGCTCGCCAATGAGCAGAATGCGTATCTCGCTGGCGATGTCGGGGTTGAGCGCGCCTTCGCTCTGCCAGCGCAAAACCAGAGCTTCCATTGCCGCCAGCAGCGCCGCCTGATCGGCCACAGGCGTGCTGCCACGCCGCCACAGCCAGCGGATGAACGCCACCATCAGCGCGAGTGGCAGTATGATGCACAACAAGAAGCCAATGAGCACAAATAAGGTTTCCATGGGCATGTCCCCTGGTCAGGTTGTCGGCGCAGCGCGGGCGCGCACACGCCGAGTTCGTTGAGAGCAAGCGGGTCTACATGGATAAACGGCCTGCGTTGCGAAAAATCGATCATGATCGTGTGGGCAGGGCAAAATCGGTCGGGCGGCCCTTGCGCGAGGGCACGTAAGCGCGTACCCTGGCCCCGATACTTTGCACACAGCGACCAAGACTGGAAGACACCAGGATTTGATAGCATCCTGAAGCCCTTCGTGCCTTCGCGTCTTCGTGGTAAACGTTCCTGTCTGCCATATTCGAGAGGTGTTGACCCTCGCCATGGATCAGGACGCGCAAGCACCACGCTTTTGTTACACAGGGGTGCCATGCACATTCACGAACTGACCTTGAGCGCACACGATCTTGTGGCGCTTCACAGCTTCTACACCCGCGTGCTGGGCTTGCCTGCCCGCGAGGTTTCGGCCAAGCGTCTGACGCTCCAGGCGGGTAGCACGCTTTTTTCCTTCATCCGTGCCGAAACCGGCACGCGGCCCTACTACCATTTTGCGTTGAACATCCCGCCCGCGAGCTTTGCGGCGGCGCAGACGTGGCTGCGGGCGCGCGTGCCGTTGCTGGCCGACCAGACTGGCCGCGATGTGTTTCATTCCGAAAACTGGGACGCCGACAACCTGTATTTCCTCGACCCGGCCGGCAATATTCTGGAGCTAATCGCGCGCCACACGCTGTCGGCCGCCTTCGAGCCGCCGTTCGGGCCGCAGCACTTGCTGTGCGTGAGCGAGATCGGCGTGGCGACCGAGGATGTGCCGGCGACCGTGCGGGCGCTTGCGGAGGTGGGGGTTGCGGAGTATCGCGGGCCGGGCAGCGAGACCTTTAACGCGGTGGGCGACGAGCGCGGGCTGTGTATTGTGGTGAAGCGCGGGCGGGTCTGGTTCCCCGACACCGGGCGGCCAGCGGTGGTTGCGCCGCTGGAGATGCTGCTTTCGGCTGCGGCGGAAGGCCCGCGCGTGCGGCTGGTGGGCATGCCGCCGCGTGTGGTGGACGTTGGCAGCCTGCGGTAGGTAGAAGCTTGCGGTCAGGCGAGGGCTGTATCAGCTTCCGCTTGCGTTGCGAATCTCGCGCACAATCGCATCCACTTGTTCCTGCGACTGTCCATGGCGCGCAAGTACCTGGGCCGTCAGCTCTAACACGCGATCCGCGAACCGTTGCGCAATATCATGTCGAAGCCCTTGCCCAATATAAAGCTTCAACAATGCTTCGACCGACATATCTCGGTTAGCAGCGACCTGTTGCAGCTCTTCCAGAGCATCGCTTGGTATGTTCAATGGTACTGTAGTCGTTGCTCGGGGGCGAAAGTGAAGTTCTGTTGGAAACTCAGGCTGACTCATAGTGTTTCCTTGCATGACAAGCATGGATTTTGAAAAGCGATTATGGCGTTGAATTGTTTGTGCTGCCCGACATAACACTAATCGGCAATCGCATCCCACGCGGCCTGCACCTGCGCGCGCGTGCCTTCCAGCGTGCCGCCATTGTCGATCACCACGCTGGCCTGCGCGATTTTCTCGGCCTGGGGCGGCTGGGCGGCAATGCGTGTGCGCGCTTCTTCCGCGCTCATGCCGCGCGTGCTGACCAGGCGGGCGAGCTGCTGCTCGGGCGGGCAGCTCACCACCCAGATCGCGTCGCACTGCGGTTTCCAGCCCGACTCCAGCAGCTTGATCGCGTCGATTACAGCGACGGGCGGGTGCACAGCAGGGTGCGGTGCCTGCGCCACGCCTTCGAGCCAGGCGGCGATGCGGGCGTGTACGGCCGGGTGGACGATCTGCTCCAGGCGGCGGAGCGCAGCCGGGTCGCTGAACACAATCGCGCCAAGCGCACGCCGGTCGATTGGGCCGTTGGGCGCGCTGAGAATGCCCGCGCCAAACGCGGCGACGATCTGGTTGTACACCGGCTGGCCGGGCTGCTGCAATTCGTGCGTCACGCGGTCGGCGTCGATCACATTCGCGCCCAATTCGCGCAGCATCGCGACAACCGTGCTTTTTCCACAGGCAATATTGCCCGTCAGGCCGATGAGATACAGCATAGTGTTGAGTGTTGAGTGTTGAGTGCTGAGTTGCTTCTGTCAACTCAACACTCAACACTCAAAATTTATAATTCGACGTATTCCTGCTTCACCAGCGCGCCCTCGTCGACGCCAAACAGGCGCAGCAGTTCGCCAATCAGCGCGGCCTTGGCATCGGCGTCGCGGCGGCTCCAGGTGCGGCTTTTGATCTCCAGAAACGGGCCGGGCTGCTGGTGACCCACCAGCGTGTCGATATTGAGCGCGAAATCTTCGCCGCGGAACAAAATTCGCCAGCGCTGGCGCTGCTTCTCGATCTCGATCACATGGTCGGGCTGGAAGTACTCGCGGTAGAAGCGCAGCGTGCGGTCGGCCAGCGCGGTGTAGCGCGCGCGCCCCAGGCGCACTGCCGAGGCGTACTCGGCGCGGTCGGCGGGCGCGGTGAGCGTGATGGTGTATTTCGGCTCGATGCGCGCCCCCGGGTCGAGGCGGTGGTCTTCGCGCAGGCGAACGCGCCCCTTCGCCGCATCGTTCCAGGTAAAGTAGGTGTCGTACTGCTTGCGCTCGCTGGCCTTTGCAATCGTGATCTCGGGGCTGCCCACCAGCGCGCCAATGCGCCCTACCGTCGCGTCGTCGATGACGGCTTTGACCTGCACCTCGAACAGTTCGGCCTGCTGAATGCCGCCAATCGCCAGGATTTTGTCGAGCAGATTGACCTCGCGCCGCGCCAGAAAGGCGTCGATGCGGTCGGCAACGGCCTGGGCGCGCGCTAACACGTCGCGCTCGTCGAGCGTGAGCAGGGCGCGGTTGCGCATGAGCCACTGCCCATCCACCAGCACGTCGCGCACATCGCCGGCGCGGGCGCTGTAGGCCAGGTGCGTGTAGATCGCGTCGGGCGCGTAGCTGTAGCGCGGCGCGGAATGCAGCCGCCCCAGCTCGATGATTGTGATGTCGGCGCGCTTGCCCGCTTCCAGTGAGCCGATCAGGTGGTCGAGATGAATGGCCTGTGCGCCGCGCGAGGTCGCCAGCGCCAGAGCTTCGCGCGCAGGCATGGCGGTTGGGTCGCCGCTGGTGCCTTTCGGGAGCAGCGCGGCCAGATGAATCTCGGTGAGCATGTCCTGATCGTCGTTCGAGGCCGGGCCGTCGGTGCCGAGGCCAGTGCGCACGCCCGCCTCCAGAAAGCGGCGGAATGGCGCGATGCCGCTGGCAAGCTTGAGGTTCGAGGTCGGGCAGGGCACCACGCCAACGCCGTGCTCGCGCATCAGAATGATGTCGTCTTCGGTGGCGTGCACGCCATGTGCGGCGATGCATGGCACATCAAACGCGCCCACCCGCGCCGCGTAGCCGAATGGCGTGGCGTCGCGCTCGGCACGACTTTCCTGCACCTCACGCGCCGTTTCCGAAAGATGCGTGGTCATGGGCAGGCCGTACTGGCGGCACAGCGCGGCCGCCTCGCGGTAGATCGTGTCGGTGCAGGTGTAGGGCGCGTGCGGCGCGATGGTTGGGACGATGCGCGGGTGGCCGTGCCACTGCTCGATAAAGCGGCGCGAGCGCTCCAGCCCTTCGTCGTAGGAAGCGGCGTCGGGCGTGGGCAGGCGCATCACGGTTTGCCCGCAGATTGCGCGCATGCCGGCTTCGTCGGCGGCGCGGGCCACTTCTTCCTCGAAGTAGTACATGTCGACAAAGGTGGTGGTGCCGCCGCGAATCATTTCGGCGCAGGAAAGCTGCGTGCCGGTGCGGACGAACTCGGGGGTAACAAAAGTGCTTTCGACCGGGAACATATAGCCGAACAGCCACACGTCGAGCTGCTGGTCGGCAACCAGGCCGCGCAGCAGGCTCATAGGCACGTGGGCATGGCCGTTGATCAGGCCGGGGATGATCGCGCAGCCCGCGCAATCGTGCGTTGGCGCGCCGGGGTAGCGCGCGATCAGATCGGCGCTCGGGCCGACCTCGGCAATCGCGCCGGCGCGAATCGCCACCGCGCCATCCATCAGCACGCGCTGCTCGGCGTCCATGGTCACAACTGTGCCGTGGATCAGCAGCAGGTCAATTGCTTCTTCTTCACGCATACCGCTCCTCCAATCGGGCCAGGCGCGCGCGCCGGCCTCCTGGTGCCCAGTATAGCATGGCTGCCGGGCGCGGCTGCGGGCTGGCGCATCGTTCGCGGGCTGCCGGGCGTTTACCTACGAGAGGGGTGCGCAAACCGTGCGGCCCACGACGAGGGAGGGAGTCCATGCGATTGCGTTTTTGGAAGCTGCCGCGCGCCATGGCGGCCGGGCTGCTGGCGCTGGTGTGCGTGGCAGCGGCTGGCGCGGCCGGGGGCGAGCACCAGCTCTTTGTGCCGATTGCGGTGCGCCCGTTCGCGCCGCCCAACGACCAGGCGAACTATGTGCGCTTTGCGGTGATTGGCGACTACGGCTCGGCCGACCCCGGCGAGGGCGAGGTTGCCGATCTGGTGAAACGCTGGGACCCAGGCTTTATCATCACCGTGGGCGACAACAACTACGGCACCGACAAGGTTGCGTATATCGACCAGCGCGTCGGCCAGTTTTACAGCGATTATATTTATCCCTACCGCGGCAGCTATGGCTCGCGGGCGCGCAGCAACCGTTTCTACCCGGCGCTCGGCAACCACGACTGGAATGCGGATGGTCTGGAAGCCTTTCAGGGCTACTTCACGCTGCCCGGCAACGAGCGCTACTACGACGTGACGCGCGGGCCGGTGCATTTCTTCATCCTCGACAGCGACGAGCGCGAGCCCGACGGCGTGACGAGCGACTCAACGCAGGGGCGCTGGCTGCATAGCGCGCTGACGCGCTCGACGGCGTGCTGGAATCTGGTGGTGGCGCATCATTCGCCCTTTTCCTCAGGCGACCACGGCTCGACGGCGGGGATGCAGTGGCCGTTTGCGGCCTGGGGCGCCGACGCGGTGCTGGCTGGGCACGACCACCACTACGAGCGGATCATCCGCGATGGCTTCCCGTATTTCGTGAACGGGCTGGGCGGCTCGTCGCACTACCCCGTGCGCACGCCAATCGCGGGCAGCGCGGTGCAGTACAACGACGAATTTGGCGCAATGCTGGTGGAAGCGACGCGCACAAAAGTCAGCTACCGCTTTGTGGCGATCGACGGCACGCTGGTAGATACGTTTGTGCAGAATGGCGGCTGCGCCTGAGCGCGCCCCTTACAATCGCGCCTTGAACCACGAAGGCACGAAAGTTCGGGAATGGCGTGTTGGCGCGCAACCGCACGCAAGGCTTCGCGCCCATAGCTTCAAGCCGGGGTTGCGTGCCTTACGAGCCGACCTTGCGCTCGGCGTCGCGCTCGGCCACGCTGCGGTCGTACTCGTCTTTGGTGATAAAGGTGCCGCCCTCGAGCTGGCGACTGATCTCGCGGCGGCCGCGATCGTACTCGATCTCGGCGCGCATCAGCCGGAAGCAGCGCGAGTCCATAATTTCCTTGATCAGGCGGTAGCCGGTGGCGTCTTCGTCGTCGCCATACTCGATCACCAGATCATTGCGCGGGTCGATTCGCACATGCACGGGCGAGCTGCAGCGCGCGCAGCGCACATACAGGTGAATCGCCTGGTCGGTGGCGGGCGCGTCTCCGCCGCCAAATAAACGTCGCAACAAGTTCATACGTCGTGCTCCTGCGCAGGGCGCGCGTCTTTGCTGTCGGTATTCTGCTGGCAGGCGCTGCAGCGCCCGGGAATGGCGAGGTGGTGAAGCTGGGCGCTGAAGGCGTAGCGCGATTGAAGCTGTTCTTTCAGCGCAAGCAGAATGTCGTCGCTGATCTCCTGCTCGTAGCCGCAATCCTGGCAGACGAGATGATGGTGGGTTTCGCCCCAGACATATTCGTAGCGCAGTGGGCCGGTGCCTATCGCCAGCGGCGCAACCAGCCCGACATCCTGCAGCCATTGCAGCGTGCGATAGATCGTGGCGATGTTGATATATGGGTGCTGCGGCACCACCGCAGCGTGAACTTCGTCGGCCGTCAGGTGGCCTTCCCCGCGCTTCACAACATCGAGCACAATCAGCCGCTGCGGGGTGAGCCGGTAGCCTTGTTTGCGTAACCGTGCAGCATCATCGCTGGCGGGCATTGCGTGTTCTGCCGATGGGTGGCGCTGCCGCGTATCGGGATTGAGTGGCATGCGCGTCCTGTTTCTCTAGGGATGTGTGCGGGAAGTATACCACGATTGCATGGCGGGGATTGGGGAGTGGAAGATGGGGCATAGAGAGGGGAAATTCTGGCATTACTACGCACGACGCACTACGATACTTTGTTTCGTAGTGCGTCGTGCGTAGTGCATAAAGCTATGCAATCGGACGTGCTATCCAACCCCCATCGCCCAACCCCTAGCCCCGCGCCGCAGGCGCATCACGCCGGGCTGTGGGCTGCCGGGCGCTCGGCGGGCTGCTCGGCGGGCGTGCCAGCGCGCACCAGCAGCACGGGCACGCTGGCGCTGTGCAGCACTTCTTCCGCCACGCTGCCATGCACCACGCGCTTCAAACCGCTGCGGCCGTGCGTCGCCATCACAATCACGTCGATGCGCGCGCTCTCGGCCGCCCGCACAATCGTTTCGGCCACCGCGCCTTCGTGCAGGGCAAGCTCAATCGGCACGCCGCTGTTGGCAAGCTGGCGGCTGGTATAGTTGAGGTAGCGCTGCGATGCCTCGGCGCTGCTGCCGCGGTCGCGCACATGCAGCAGCACCAGCGTCGCGCCAAACGCGCGGCACATGTCGAGCGCGTGCGGCAGGGCAACCTGCGCCAGCTCCGAACCGTCGAGCGGCACCATCATGCGCTGGTACATAGGGTGGCGTCCTTTTCTATGCTTTACTTCAGCTCGTGGTAGCCGCGCCGGTAATACAGCAGCGGCGTGCCCTCGTGTACGTCGGTATCAATCACCGTGCCGGCAAAAATCGTGTGGTCGCCGCCCTCGTAGGTGGCGGAAATGCGGCACTCAATCACAGCCAGCACATTATCGAGCACGGGAATGCCAAGCGTGCCCATATGCCACGCAATGCCGCGAAATTTGTCGGCGTTGCTGGTGGCGAAGCGGCGCGAAAGGTGTTCCTGGCGCTTTTCCAGCACATTCACCACAAACTGCCCCGAGCGGGCCAGAATATCGTGCGTTGGCACCGCTTTGTCGATGCAGATCAGAATCAGCGGCGGGTTGAGCGAAAGTGAAGAAAACGAGCTGACGGTCATGCCGTGGAAGTCGCCTTCCTGGCCGGTTGTCACCACGGTGACGCCACTCGCGAAATAGCCCAGCGTCTGGCGAAAGCGGGCTTCATCAATTGTCATGTGTGTGTCCAGTTTTCTAGGCCATGCCTGTGGAACAGTATCGTGCGCGCTATTATACTGCGCAATTCGCCGCCGCTTGTGCTATAGTTGCTGATCGTCTGTACAGGAGCATATATGCCAGCCGAAACAAGCCCGCCGACCTTCAGCATTGGGGTGACCTACTGGCCGCGCCGCGCCGGTTTCGGCTGGTGGCGCGCATTTGATCGTGGGGCGGTGCGCGAGGAGCTGGCGCATGTTGCCGCGCTGGGCTGCGATACGGTGCGCTTCTGCTTGAGCTGGGAAGAATTCCAGCCCAGCCCGCAGCGCGTGAATGGCGGCGCGCTGGCCACGCTGGAGCAGGCGCTTGAGCTGGCTGGTGAGGCCGGGCTGCGTGTGGTTGCCGCGCTGTTCCCAGTGACCGTGGGCGGCGCGCTGTGGCTGCCCGACTGGGCCAACGGCGCCGATCCGCTGGCACAGTTGCGTCAGGCCAGCCGTTCCTACGCGCCAACCGTGGAAGTTCAGCCGCAGCAGGGGCCGCCCGTGCTGGCCGATGGCCGCTGGCGCGCAAACGTCGCGCCCGACCTGTTTGCCGACGAGCGCATTCTTGAGGCGCAGCTCTACCTTATCCACGAGCTGGTGGGCTACTTCGCCGCGCACCCCGCAATTGCGGCCTGGCAGCCTGGCGATGGCGCGGAGCGTGTGCGCAAGCCCGAATCGGCTGACGGCGTGCGTGCGTGGTTCCAAACGCTTGCCGATGCCATTCGCGGCGAGCGTGCCCGCGCCCCGGTGCTGGGCGTCGCCAGCCCGCACGCGCTGCGCCTGAGCGCCGGCCCGCGCCCCGCTGATCTGCTTGCAACATGCAATCGCCTCGGCATCAGCGCCGACCCGCCCGACCCGCCGAGCGGCGAGCGCCCCAACCATGCGCGCTGGGTGCTGTTTCTGCACGCCCTCGCCGCCAATCTGGCCGAAGCGCCCGCCACCGTCACCAACCTGGGCATGCCCACCGCGCCGAATGACACGCCCGGCTGGCTGAGCGACCAGGCGTTTGGGCGGGGGCTGCGCAGCTATGTCGCCACGCTTGAGCAGCAGGGTATGTTTGCCGAACAGGTGCTGAGCGGCTTGCAGCGCGATGGCGCAGCCGGCGCGTGGTTCGCCGCCTACGCCGACTACGCGCCCGAATTGTGGCGTCAACCCCCGCTCGACCGCAGCGCCCGCGAACGCACGCTTGGCCTGGTCGATGCGCAGGGGCGCGAAAAACCTGCCGCCGCCGCGCTGCGCGCCTTTGCCGCTGAGCGCCGCCCGGTGCTCACCACGCGCCCCACCCTCGACGTCGACCCCGAGCGCTACTGGCGCGCCCCTGCCCGCGAGCTGGCCCGCCTGTGGCGCGAGTTCATTGCAGATTGAAATGCGGCAGCAGCGCGCCTGGGTCGATTGCGTCGCCATTGCGCTGGTAGCGATTGTCGGTCGAAACGCGCAGGCGGTCGCCCGAATCGTTCGGCAGCGCCTTGTGGATGGTGTACGAGTGGAAAAAGAGCGCGTCGCCAGCCTCGAAATCGGTGGTGTGCCACACCGCCTCGGCAGGATCGACGGGCACGCCGCAGCCGCCAACCGCGCCGGGATGGTGCACACTGTGGTCGAGAAAGCCGCGTCGCTGCGTTCCCGGCCAGACCGCCAGCCCGCCCAGGCTCACCGGGCAATCGCCCAGCGGCGCCCAGCACGAGTAGGTTTCCACCGCGCCGCGAATGTAGTAGTGATCCTGATGCGCGGGCGTGGTTGCGCCCTGATTGTTCGGGAAGGTCAGCCGGCCGATCCGGCGCGGGTGTACCAGCACCTCGCCCGCCAGCAGGTGCCGCGCAATCTGCATCAGCGCGGGGTGGGCGGGGAAGGCGTGAAAGCGCGGCAGCTTCAGCACCTTGCGATACACGGCCATATACGGCGGCTGGCCCTCGCTGGTGGGCTGCATATCGGGCGCAACCACCGCATCCATCGGGTCGTGCGCCGGATCGAGCCAGCCAGCCGCCGCGCACTCGGCCAGCACATCGCGGCGCACCGCCAGCACATCCTCGGCGGGCACCAGGCGGCGAAAGAACAAATAGCCCTGCTCATCCATCTGCGCGCGCAGCGCGGCGGGGCTGGCGAGCGGGTTGCTTTCGGCGAAGGGGCGCAGCGCCTCGGCGGGCGGCGTATGAACCTGACTCATCGGTGAGCTCCTTTCTCGTGCGGGTGCGTGCGCACATGATAGCACGGTGGCGCGGGTTTCACGAAGATACCCAAAATAACCCGGCTGGTGTGCTGAACCTTGCCAAGCCGCATCCTGAGTAGGCCGTAAGGCCGTATCGAAGGGTGCGGCTTTTGCGCTACGCGAAAAGAAAAACCTGCAACCTGCCACCTGCAACCTGCCGACTGCCACCTGTAACTCGCCAACCTGCCATCTGCCACCTGCCACCTGCCCACTGCACACTGCCACCTGCGAACCTGTAACTCGCCAACCTGCGAACCTGTAACTCGCGCCTTTCTTCGTGCCTTCGTGCCTTCGTGGTTTGCTTGCTCCCTCGCGTCCCTGAAAGCCCGCCCGGCGATATCGGCTATAATACCGAACCAGTGTCGAGCAAAGGAGGGGCGCGATGTCACAAGTCCAGGTTTCCCCGCATCCGCTGGTACAACACAAGCTCACGCTGCTGCGCCGCACCGTGACCGAGCCAAAGAAATTCCGCGAGCTGGTGCGCGAGCTGACGCAATTTCTGCTCTACGAAGCCACGCTTGATCTGCCGCTGAAAGATCGCGCCATCGAAACCCCGCTGGCACCGATTATCGGCAGGCAGATCGGTGTGCAGATCGGGCTGGTGCCGATTCTGCGCGCCGGTCTGGGCATGGTCGACCCGATTATCGACTTGATTCCCACGGCGCATGTCTGGCACCTCGGGCTCTACCGCGACCACGCCACGCTGGAGCCGGTGACCTACTACAACAAGCTGCCGCCCGAGGCCGAGGTCGATCTGTGCCTGGTGCTCGATCCGATGCTCGCCACCGGCGGCTCGGCAATCGCCGCTGTCGATATTCTCAAGCGCTGGGGCGCGCAGCAGATCAAGTTCCTGGGGCTGATCGCCGCGCCCGAAGGCGTGAAGGCGCTGTCCGAAGCGCACCCCGATGTGCCCATTCACCTCGCCGCCCTCGACGAGCGCCTGAACGACAAGGGCTACATCGTGCCCGGCCTGGGCGATGCTGGCGACCGGCAGTTTGGGACGGGCTAAGACTGACACGGTGAAAGGGTGAAAGGGTGACAGGGTGACACCTACTCACCCCTTCACCCCTTCACCCCTTCACACACGCAAACACAGAACAACTATGCCACTATTGATTGCAGCCTTGCTCCTGTTGACTTTTTTGGTGGCTTTCGCCACAACTGCGCTGCTGATGCCCGGGGTGATGCGCCTGAGCGAGCGGCGCGGCTGGGTGCAGCAGCCGGGCGGTCGCCGCCTCCATGCCCGCCCAACTTCGAACATTGGCGGGGTGGCGATCTACGGCGGCTTTGTGGTGGCAATGCTGCTCACCTTCGCCTTCGAGCCGCTGCTGCCGCGCTCGGGCTTTGAGCGGCTGCGCGTGCTGCTGCTGCTGGCCGGTGGCACGCTGCTGTTCCTCGTCATGTGGCGCGACGACGTGGTGGAGTTGCCGCCCTTGCCCAAGTTCGTGGCGCAGATCGCCGCCGCGCTGATTGCCGTTGGGCCATACCTGTGGGACCACACGCGCTACCCCGATGTCGAGGGCCAGCTCACCGAAGCGCGTGGCATTGTGCTCACGGCGTTCAAGTTCCCGTTTGTGAACCAGATCAACCTGTGGGATCTCAGCCCGTGGCTGGCGATCATTGCCACGGTGTTCTGGATCGGCTGGATGACCAATACGATCAACTGGTCGGATGGTATCGACGGGCTGGCGGGCGGCGTCTCGCTGATCGCGGCGCTCGCGCTGGCGCTGAACGCGCTGCGCCAGCCGCAGGCCCAGCTCACCATTGCGCTGGTGCCGCTGGCGCTGGCCGGCGCGAGCGCGGGCTTTCTGGTATTTAACTTCCCGCCCGCCCGCATTTTCATGGGCGACAGCGGGGCCGAGTTTCTGGGCTATGCGCTGGGCGCAAGCGCGATCATCGGCGGGGCCAAGCTGGCAACCGTCCTGCTGGTACTTGGCGTGCCCATCCTCGACGTGATCTGGCTGATCATTTCGCGCACGCTGGCCGGGCGCTCACCCGCGCAGGGCGGGCGCGACCACCTGCACCTGCGGCTGCGCGACCTCGGCTTTACGCCGCGCCAGGTGGTGCTGTTCTACTATGCGCTGAGCGCCAGCTTCGGGGTAGTGGGGATCGTGAGTGCCGCGCCATCCGTCAAGCTGGCGGCGCTGGCGGTGCTGGGCGTGGTGGTGGTGGCGCTGATCGCGTATGCGATGCGCCGCGCCGCGCTGACATCGTAAAAACTGCTTGCGTGCGAATTCGCAGGCTGGTTTGAAAACTACGCATTACGCACTTTCGGTTTGGTGCGTAGTTCGTAGTGCTCCACGTATCTGCTAAATCTGTGGAATTTCGGCTTCAAGAAAGCTTTCGGGAGCCAAGAGTCTCCTGACACCTGAAACCTGACTTCTGACCCCTGCGCTACCCCCGCATCAGCACGCGCACCTTCAGCACCTCGCCGTCTTTTCCGCCGCCCTGGTAGATCCCGCGCACGGGTGCGGCGTCGGCGTAGTCGCGGCCAATTGCCACGCGCACATAATGCTCGTCGGTCGCGCTGTCGTGCGTGGGGTCGAGCCCGAGCCAGCCGTGGCTTTCGAGGAAGACTTCGGCCCAGGCGTGGCTGGCCAGCACGGTGTCGGGCGGCAGCGCGGGATCGTGGAAGTAGCCGCTGACGTAGCGCGCGGGCAAGCCCTGGCTGCGGCACAGCGCGATCAGCAGGTGCGCGAAATCCTGGCACACGCCGCGCCCGCCCGCCAGCACGGCATCGGCGGTGGTCGAAATGTCGGTGCTGCCTTTTTCGTAGGTGAAATTGGCGGCGATGGCGTGCATCAGCGCGTAGGCAATCGTTTCGGGCGCGGCGCCGTCGGGCGCGTGCTGGCGCGCAAAATCGTCGAGCGCGTCGGTGCGCGGCACGTAGGCGCTCGGGGCGGTGAACTCGAACTCTTCGAGCAGGCTCAGCGCCGGCGCGGGCGTGATCGGGCTGGCGCTGGTTTCAAGCACACTCTGCGCGGTGATCACAAAGCGGCGGTGCGGCGGCAGCACGGTGTAGCAGTGAATAGTGTTGCCAAAGCGGTCGCTGACGCGGTCGTAGATCGTGGCCGGGTCGAGCGTCAGGCGGAAGCTCAGCACCCGCTGGCCATTGTCGTCGCGCGGCTGCAGGTGGGCCTCGCCAACCGCTTCGCGCACATATTCCTCGTAGGTGAAAATGGTTTCGTGCTCGATCTGTAGTTTCATAGCCTGCCCACTCTGCTAGCGCTCGTTGCCGTGCTTGAAGTTCCCCGTGATTTTTGCCATCACCAGCTGGGCGGCCTTGCCGTCGAGCGGTTCGATCTTGCGCAGGAATTTGGCAGCCTGCTCGCCTTTCAGAATCATCACCTGCTTGCCGCGCCACGAAATAAATACTTTGTCGCGGCTGCTGCGGTAGCTGAAAATCTCATCGTCCAGAATGCCGCGCTGATCGACTGGCCGGGCGCTGGCGCGTATGTCGGCCAGCCGCGCCAGGATGGCGTCGGCGCTCTGCTCGGGCGTGTGCTCGCCGGTGTCGAGGATCAGCCAACCATGCCGCTCATAGGCGGCGGGGTCGGTCTCGGCGTGCAATCGCTCGATCGTTGCGATCAGCCCGGCCGTGTCGAAGGGTTTGTTGGTGCGCGTGGCATTGCGCGCCAGCGTGCTCGCTAAATTGGGGTAGAGCAGCACTTTCACCAGCGGGTAGTGTTCCGCAAGTTCGGCAAACAGCGCGCCGGGTGTGGCCGCGTCAAGCACGTCGTCAACCGCAACCGCAAAGCCAGCCTCGGCATAGATGCCTGCCATCTGCGCGGCGCTGCGGCGTGCCAGCTCGAACTGTCGGGTGGTCTCGTCGGTCCATTCCGGCACCGGGTGGGCCATGCCGGCCACCACCAGTTCGCGCAGGTCGTCGACGGGGATGTGCAGGCCGTGGCTGAAATGCGCCAGCAGCGCGCGGGCAACGGTGCTTTTCCCCGCGCCAGGCGTGCCGCTGATGATGAAAATCGGCGATGGCTCGGTCATACTTCTCCGTGGCGCTACTGCTGCTGTTGCTGCTGCGCCTGCACGTAGCGGCTCAGCGGCGTGCCGGTTGGCGGCAGCACATTGCCCACAAAATAGGTTTGCGCAATCGCGTCGCCGATGGTGCCGAGGCGGTGCTGCATGGTGTCGAGGAACATGTGCAGGTCGCTCAGCGCCTCGCGAATGTCGAGGTAGGTCAGGTCGGCGCACAGACGGCCCAGCAGGCGCTCGGCGGTATTGCTCGGGCGGTCGATCGGGCTGTCGGAGATCTGCGCCAGCGCGTCGCGCGTCTGGTCGAGGCAGAAGCCAACGCTGCGCGGGAAGCTGCGGTCGAGCAGCAGGAAATCGACCACGCGCCATGCCTGGAGCTGCGAGTGTGCGCGGCGGTAGGGCTCGAAGGCGCTGCACGACTTCAGCAGCGCGATCCACTGCAGGCTGGCGAGCGGAGCGCCTTCGCCGCTGGTGCTGCCGGCCAGCGCGCCATACTTCACATCCAGAATGCGCGCAGTCTGGTCGGCGCGCTCAAGGAATTTGCCGGCGTGAATGAATTCCCAGCCCTCGCTATGCGCCATGGTCGCGTCGGTGACGCCCTGAAACAGGTGCGAGCCGTTGCGCACTTCGCTGAAGAAATCGTAGGGATTGCGGATGATCGTCTGGATGTCGGTGGTGGCGATGGTGTGGTAAAGGCGGTTGAGCTGTTCCCACATTTCGCGGCTGATCTGCTCGCGCACGGCGCGCGCGTTCTCGCGGGCGTGGCCGATGCACGAGCGAATCGCGTTCGGGTTGTCGGGGTGGATGGTCAGGAAGGCGGTGACGCTCGCGGCGTCGTAGCGGTCGAACGCATCCGTGAACAGGTCGCGGTCGCCGGTGATGGCGATCAGCGGCTCCCAGGCCAGCTCCTGGCTGGCGCTTGGCGCGTCGAGCGAGGCTTGAAAGTTCACCGCAATAATGCGCGCAACATCTTCGGCGCGCTCAAGGTAGCGCGACATCCAGAACAATGATTCGGCAACACGACTTAGCATAGGTAGTTCTCAGTGCTGAGTGCTGAGTGCTGAATTGCCTAACTCAACACTCAACATTCAACATTTATAACTCACTCATCCAAAACCCACGTATCTTTGCTGCCGCCCCCTTGCGACGAGTTGACCACCAGCGAGCCACGGCGCAGCGCCACCCGCGTCAGCCCGCCCGGGATGATCGTGATGTCGCGGCCTTGCAGGATGTAGGGCCGAAAGTCGATGTGCCGCCCTTCGAAATGCCCTTCCACAAAGGTTGGGTGGCGGCTGAGCGCCAGCGTGGGCTGGGCAATGAAGTTGCGCGGGTTGGCGCGTATCTTCTCGGCGAAACTGGCGCGCTCGGCGGCAGTGGCGTGCGGGCCGACCAGCATGCCATAGCCGCCCGACTCGTTCACCGCCTTGACCACGAGCGAGTCGAGGTGTTCGAGCATATACGCCCGGTCGGCGGGCTTGTCGCCGCGATAGGTCGGCACATTTTCCAGCAGCGGCTCTTCGCTCAGGTAGAAGCGAATCATGTCTGGCACAAAGGGGTAGATCGCCTTGTCGTCGGCAACGCCAGTGCCGGGCGCGTTCGCCAGCGCCACATTTCCGGCGCGGTAGGCGTTGAACAGGCCCGGGCAGCCCAGCATCGACTCAGGGCGGAAGGCCAGCGGGTCGAGAAAGGCGTCGTCGATGCGGCGGTAGATCACGTCGACGGGTTGCAGGCCGCGAATGGTGCGCATGAAGATGCGGTTTTCGTAGGCGACAAGGTCGCGCCCTTCCACCAGCTCGATGCCCATCTGGCGCGCCAGAAAGGAGTGCTCGAAGTAGGCCGAGTTGTAGACGCCGGGCGTGAGCAGCACCACCGTGGGCTGGTCGGCGCTGCGCGGGGCCACGTCGCGCAGGGTTTCGAGCAGCGCCTGCGGGTAGTGCTCGACTGGCAGCACGCTCGAGCGCTCGAACAGGCGCGGGAAGGCGCGCTTCATCGCGGCGCGGTTTTCGAGCACATACGACACGCCCGACGGGCTGCGGCCGTTGTCCTCCAGCACCAGGTAGCGCCCCTGCTCATCGCGCACCAGGTCGGTGCCGGTGATGTGGATGTACACGCCGCCGGGCGGGTCGACGCCGACCATCAGCGGGTTGAAGCCCTGCGAGCCAAGCACCAGATCGGCCGGCACGATGCCCTCGCGCAGAATTTTCTGCTCGTGGTAGACATCGTAGATAAACATATTCATCGCCGTCACGCGCTGGCGCAGGCCCTGATCGAGGAATTGCCACTCGCCCTGCGGAATGATGCGCGGCACAAGGTCGAAGGGGAAGATGCGCTCGATGCCTTCCTGCGCGCTGTAGACGGTGAAGGTGATGCCCTGGTAGAGGAAGGAGATGTCGGCGAGGCGAATGCGCTCGTCGAAGTCGGTGCGCGAAAGCTCGCTCAGGCGGCGAAACAGGCGCTCGTAGTGTGGTTGGGGCTGGCCTTCGGCGGCGAACATTTCGTCGAAGAAGCCATCGAGCGCGTAATCATTAAAGAGATTGCCCATGCAGCCGCCTCTGCTTGTAAGCGTGCGAATTACAATAGCAGCAGGCGCCGTTGCCTTGGTTCAGCACCGGGGAGTGATGTAGGCGCGATTATACCCGAACTCGCGTGGTGTGACAAGAATCGAGAGCCGAGAACCACAGAACCGAGAACCAAGTAGTCGGCAGTGGGCAGTGGGCAGTGGGCAGTGGGCAGTGGGCAGTCGGCAGTCGGCAGTGGGCAGTGGGCAGTCGGCAGTCGGCAGTCGGCAGTCGGCAGTGGGCAGTAATCTGCAACTGCACTAGGGTTTAGGATCTGGGGTTTTGAGGTTGAGTCTACAACCCGCAACCTGCCAACCTGTAACCTGTCAACCTAATCTGCAACCTGCCAACCTGTAACCTGTCAACCTAATCTGCAACCTGTAACCTGTAAACCTTCTAACCTGCAATTGCTACACGTGAGCGGCAGCCGGCTGGAGCAGACGGCGGATTTTGGTCAGCAGTCGCGGAAATTCAATCGGCTTGGTTTCGTAGTCGTCGCAGCCGGCTGCAAAGCAGCGCTCGCGATCTTCGGTGAGCGCGTAGGCGGTGAGCGCAATAATTGGAATTTGCTGCACTTCCGGGTCGGCCTTGATGGCGCGGGTCGCGTCCCAGCCGTTCATAATCGGCAGGCCCATGTCCATGAGAATGAGGTCGGGCCGCGCCTGCCGGGCCACTTCCACCGCGCGCGCGCCATTTTCGGCCATAATCGCGCGGTAGCCAGCAATTTTCAGCATTCGGTCGATCATATCGCGAATGACCGACTCGTCCTCGACGATCAGAATTGTGTGCACAGCATGGTCCTATCGTATGAAATTGCGTTTGTATGTAGTGTGACGCTCTTCGGGCGGAAGAGTCACGTATGAACCGTGCGGGCCCTGATTTAGAGACGGTTACCGGCGCGGGCGACGACGAACTTCAGGTAGCGACCTTCGGGAAAGGCTGCGGGCACCGGGTGATCGAGCGGCTGACCAGCCTCGTGAATGATCTGGCACGGGCGCTCGGCCTGGCTGGCAGCGGTGGCGAGCATGTCTTTGAACGCTTCCGGCCCAACCTGGCTGGTGCAGCTGGCGGTGGCGAGTAGCCCGCCCGGCGCGACGCAGCGCAGCGCCAGCGCGTTGATGCGCGTATAGGCGCGGATCGCGGCGTAGCGGCTTTGCTTGCTTTTCGCAAAGCTCGGCGGGTCGAGCACCACAAGATCGAACTGGTGGCCTTCGGCGGCATAGCGCTCCAGCAGCGCAAAACAGTCTTCCGTCACAAACTCGTGGCGCGCCGGGTCGAAGCCGTTGAGCGCGACATTCGCGTCGGCTGCGGCCGCCAGCCCTTTGCCAATGTCGGTGCTGACGACGTGGCGCGCGCCGCCGCGCAGGGCGTAGAGCGAAAACGCACCCGTGTAGGCGAAGCAATTCAGCACGCTGCGCCCGGCGCTCATCTGCTCAACCGTGCGGCGGTTTTCGCGATGGTCGAGAAACAAGCCGGTTTTCTGCCCGGCCTGCAAATCGGCGTAGAGCTGAATGCCGTGCTCGCGCACGACCAGCCCTTTTGGCGGCATGCTGCCGGCCAGCAGCCCGATGCCACGCGCGCCGCCCGCCTCATCGCGCTCCGTTCCCGGCTCATCATCCCCGTCGTCGGCGGCGCGGCGGCGCAGCACCACGCCACGCAGGCTCGGATCGGTGGCCTGCAGGGCGTCGGCCAGCCACGCAATCAGCTCGCCCGCGCCATCCATATACGGCGCAATCACCGCCCAGTCGGCATAGCGGTCGACCGTCAGACCGGGCAGGGCATCGCCTTCGCCAAACAGCCAGCGGTAGGCGGTGCAGCCGGCTTCGCGCAGTGGCGCGCGCAGGCCCCACGCTTCCTGCACGCGCTCGCGCACCCAGCGGGCGTCGGGCGGGCGCTGCGTGCTGAAGACGCGAAGCGCAATCGGGCGCTCGGCATCCCACAGGCCATAGCCCGACCAGCTGCCGCAGCGCACGCGCACCCAGCTGCCCGAAGGCAGGCGCAGCTGTGGCGGCACATGGGTGCGGTACACCCACGGGTGGCCGTGCGCAAGGCGCTCTTTGAGCTGTGCGGGCAGCGATACTTCTGGCAACTTGGGCATAGTACGTGTATTGTCGGGCGCGTATTGGTGTTTGCAGCGGGCTATACAGTCATTGTAGCGTACACTCGCTCGGCTGGCAAGATCTTACTTTCCGAGCGCCTGTCGTTTCACGGCAATGATCTCGTCCCACGGCACAATCGGGCGCGGCAATTTGCGCTTTGCGAGATATGCGTCGGCGTTGCGGCGACAGCTAAAAAAGAAGCGCGCCAGGCTCGCCGCGTCGGGGCTGATGCCCGGGATGATCTGCGTCGGGCGGAACAGCCAGCCACGCGCATCGCGTTCGATTGCGCCGCGCGCGCCGCTGCTTTCCTGTTTCCACAGCTGGTCGTCGTGGCGGTGGCAGAGCAGGCCAGCCGGCCCCGGCACCAGCGGCGCGCCGGGCGGCGGCACCACGCGCAGCGTGCGCTCGCGAGCGTCGGGCTGCGGGCGCACGCGCGCGCTCCACGGGTAGCCGTGCGCGTCGCGGCCGGCCAGCACCGCCGTTTCGTAGCCGGCGATTTCGCGCAGCAGCGTGGCCCAGCCCTCGCCAATCTGGCCGGCCGGCGCGGGAAATGAGACTGTGGCGGGCGTAGCGGTTGGCGCGGCCAGCTCGAAAACTTCGGGCGCGCGGCTGAAATCGCCGCCTGGCCACCAGCTTATGCGGCGCGGCACGATCTGGATAATCAGGCGCATGTAATACCAGTCGGACATGCGGCGCAGGAGCGGGTTGCTGCTGTAAATCGCGCTGCCGGGCTGGCGGCGAAACACCTCGGCCAGCGCTGCTTCCGCGCCGGCAATGCTGGTCACGATCTCGTCGGGCGCGGTGGCGTCGCCTTGCACCAGCACCGCCCCTGGCCGCGCCAGCCCGCTCGCACGCGGCTCGGAGAACAGCAGCGCCACGCGCCCGTCGCGGCGCACATTGTAGACCTTTTGTGGCAGCGCAATCGAGGTTGTGATCAGAAACTGCCCGGCCGCCTCGTCGAAGAATGGCAGGGTCGGCCAGGTGATTGGCGTGCCATCTTTGGCGAGCGTGCTGAACTCGCAGGTGCGAAACGCGCGAAAGATTTCGAGCATCGGGGCGGGTAATTCAAGGGCTGGCATTGTTCGTTGCTCCAGGTTTAGAAAGGCGCACCTATTATCGCAGAATTCCTGGCCACCGAGGTTGCAGGTTGCCAGGTTGCAAGTTCGAAGGTTGCAGGTTGCCAGGTTGGGAAGTTCGAAGGTTTCAGGTTGCCAGGTTGCAAGTTCGAAGGTTGCAGGTTGCAAGCCTAATCCCAAAACCCCAGACCCTAAACCCTCAGGCGGTTCTGCGATTCTAGGTCTGGGCGTATCGCATACGCCCCTCTATGGATCATACGTATCTTGCCCGCCCGGCGGATGAATTGCGCCCAGCGGCTTGCCGAGCGTAAAAGTGGTACAATTGTGCCCTGCCGGGAGCCCCGCGCCGGCAGCAGTGGCCCAAACCTCGTTATGAAGGAGTGTGCGTATATGGCTGAAGCGCAAAAAGTCCCCGCCCGCAGCGAACTCCCCACCGAATATACCTGGGATCTTTCGGTTGTGTATGCCAACGTCGATGCCTGGGATCAGGATGTCGCCCGCATCGAAGGGCTGCTGCCCGAGCTGACCGCGCTGCAAGGCGCGCTGGCCCAGGGCGCGGCCAAGCTGCTGCGCGCGCTCAATCTGCGCGACGAAATCGCCCAGATCCTCTACCAGCTCTACACCTACGCCAGCAACCTGAAGAACTCCGACAGCACCGAGCCGACCGGGCAGGCGCTCGACGAGCGCGCTGGCTCGCTGGTGGCGCGCATTGGCGCGGCGCTGGCCTTTATCGAGCCCGAAATCCTGTCGATCCCGCAGGAAACCGTGAGCGGCTGGCTGAAAAGCGAGCCCAAGCTGGCGATCTATGGCTACGAGCTGCAAGAGCTGGCCCGCCAGCGCGCCCACATCCGCTCGGCCGAGGTCGAGGGCATTCTGGCGCAGTTCGGCGATGTCACGCGCGCGCCGAGCGAGATCTTCGAAATTCTGACCAACGCCGACCTCAAGTTCCCCGAGATCGAAGACGAGCAGGGCCAGAAGATCCAGCTTTCGCATGCGCGCTACGGCCGCCTGATGGAAAACAAGGATCGGCGCGTGCGGCGCGACGCCTTCAAGAACTACTACAGCGGCTACCAGGGCATCCTGAACACGCTTGGCACCACGCTGGCCGCCGAAGTGCGCAGCCATGTCGTCGGCGCTCGCGTGCGCGGCTACCCATCCGCGCTGGCGGCCGCGCTTGAGCCGCGCGACATTCCGCTCGACGTGTATCATAACCTTGTCAAAACGATCAACGCCAACCTGCCCAAGCTGCACCGCTATATGGCGCTGCGCCGCAAAATCATGGGTCTGGACGATCTGCGTATCTACGACACCTACGCGCCGCTGGTGCCGCAGGCCGACCTGGCGGTGCCCTACGATGAAGCGCGCGACACGGTCACAGCCGCGTTCAAGCCGCTGGGGGCCGACTATGCCGACGCGCTGGGCAAGGCCTTCAGCAAGCGCTGGATCGACGTGTATGAGAATGTGGGCAAGCGCAGCGGCGCGTACAGCAGCGGCTCCTACTCCACGCCGCCGTTCATCCTGCTGAACTACCAGGAGCGTGTGCGCGACATGTTCACGCTGGCGCACGAGCTGGGCCACTCGATGCATTCCTACTTCACGCGCCACACGCAGCCCTTTGTGTATGGCAACTACACCATTTTCGTGGCCGAAGTGGCCTCGACGCTGAACGAGGCGCTGCTGAACGACTACCTGCTGAAAACGCGCGACGAGCCGATGCTGCGCAAGAGCCTGATCGTGCAGCAGCTCGACGATATTCGCGCCACGATCTTCCGCCAGACGATGTTTGCCGAGTTCGAGCTGGACATCCACACGCGCACCGAGGCCGGCGAGCCGCTTACGTCCGACGCGCTCAGCAAGGGCTACTACGAGCTGGTGAAGCGCTACCAGGGCCCGCCCGTCACGCTCGACGACGAGATCGCGTTTGAGTGGGCGCGCATCCCGCACTTCTACTACAACTTCTATGTCTACCAGTACGCCACTGGCCTGTCGGCGGCGCTGGCGCTCAGCCGCCAGATCATCGACGAAGGGCAGCCAGCGGTCGACCGCTACCTGAAGTTCCTCAGCAGCGGCTCGTCGCGCTCGTCGATCGACATGCTGCGCGACGCCGGGGTGGATATGACCACGCCCGCGCCTGTGCAGGCGGCGATGGATACCTTCGACCGGCTGGTGGACGAGCTGGAAGCGATGGCGTAGCGCGCTATTCGGGCGGCGAAAGGGGCGAAGCGCGATCACGCGTTTCGCCCCTTTTGTGCTGATGGGGAATGCGATGCGAGAAGAACCGGGCGTGCCGGCCACGCGGCGCGGGATTTTGCTGGCGCTGTGCGGCGGGCTGCTGGCGCTGGCGCTGGCCTGTGCCGTGCCGGCGGCGGCAGTTCGGGCCGGCGCGCTCGCCCCGCCAACCGGCGAGATTACGCTGGGGCCGTATGCCCTGGAATTGACGATTGAGAATCGCATTTGCCTGCAGCGGATTGTGCAGCGGGCGTGCGTGCCGCCGGTGTATGTGCTGCGCCTGCGCGCCGAGGCTGGCCGCAGCACGCGCTACTACCGGCTGCTGGGAATGCGCATCAGCGAGCGCTATGCGTTTTACCCCTAGGAGAAAAGGCTGGCACTACTCGGCGAACAATTCGGCAAGCACCGCCAGCACCTGCCGCTGCGTTTGTGCGTCGATACGCCCCATTCGTTTAATCAGGCGGCGCTTATCGACGGTGCGAATCTGGTCGAGCACGATATGCGCGTCTTTCTGATCGAAGTGGCAGGCAATGCGGGTGGGGTAGCTGCGCGCCCTGGTGGTCATAGGGGCGAGAATGACGGTTTGAATATGCTCGTTCATCTCGTCGGGCGAGATAACCAGGCAGGGGCGTGTTTTCTGTATTTCGGTACCGACCGTCGGGTCGAGGTTGACAAGGTAAACGTCGAAGCGCCTGGCTACCATTCCCACTCGCTCGCTTCCCACGCCGTCGGCGGGAGATCGGCGTCGAGCAGCGCGTCGTCGCCCTGTGCTGCCATTGCCTTAAATGCTGCCGCCCAGGTGGCGCGCGGAGTTTGGGCGGCTCGGATGATCAGCTGGCTGTCCTGCACTTCCAGCTCAATATCGTCGTCGAGATGGAGCTGGTCGAGCAGCACTTTGGGGATGCGAATTCCCTGCGAGTTCCCGATTTTGACCAGTCGTGTCCGAATGACGTTTGACATAGCGCACCTCCTGCGATGTGATTACATTGTAGGCACAGTGGCGGTGCATGTCAATCTCTTTGTGTGCCTTTCTGGCTGGGCTCAACCTCGGCCGGCTGGATTTGCGCTTCCAGGTAGTGAAATGCCTCGCTCAGGCTGGCGAAACCGTGGCGCTCGCCGGTGCGCGGGTCTTCCAGCGACGCACGCCAGCATGGGGTCTCGGCTGCGCCGCTGCGCCACACGCGCAGCATAAACGAGCGGTAGGGAGGGGGCTGTTCCTTCATGGCCTGTTCTTTTCTTTCTTGCAGTTCTGTTGCTGATGCCGCTCCCGCCATTGGAAGCGGCACCAGAAACAGGCTGGTATTTTGGGCTATGGCTGGTTGAACTGGAGCCAGCGCACGGCGCGGAAGAGTTTCTCGATGCGCGAGTAGGTGTTCGGGTCGCCCGGGTTCTGGTAGTAGCACTTGGCGGCGCTCAGGTTGTCGTAGGCGATGCGCGGGTTGCCGGCCGCGTCGAGCGTGAGCGACGGGATGGCGTCGGTCCAGAACGACGGGTCGCAGGTGATTGGGTTGACCACCGGGAAATCGGCTTGCAGGGCGGCCGCGCTTTCGACAATGGTGTGCCGCCAGCCAGCCGCGCTTTCGCAGCCGCTGTTGCACCAGCTATAGCCCAGGCCATTGCCCAGCAGCCCCTCGTAGGCGATGCGCGGGCGGCCCTGCGCGTCCAGCTCAAGATCGGCGTTCTGGCCGGCTTCCTGCGGCAGGCCAATCGGCGTGCGCTGCCAGCTCGCCGCGCTCAGGCAGTCGCCATTGCACGAGGTGTAGAACAAGCGGTCGCCGCTGCCATCGCCGGTGCTGGCCTGGTAGAAGGCCAGGCGCGGCCGGTCAAATGGGTCGAGCACAAGATCCCAGGTGGCCGAAACGCCGCCGCCGCGCGGGTAGAGCGCAACGCTGCCCCAGCCGCTCAGCTCGCCACAGTTGGTGTCGCACTCCAGGTAGCGCACGCCCTGCGCCTCGCCGCTGAACGACATGTTGGCGACAATGCGCGGCCGGCCATCGCGGGTGAAGGTGAGCGACGGAAGATCGAACTCCAGCGAGCGATTTTGTGGCCCTTCTTCGATCTGGGTGGCGTACCAGTTATTCGTGTCGGTGCAGCCATCGTCACAGTAACCGTAGTAGACGCCCGGCGTCCAGCCCGCCCCATAGCCATTGGTGAACACAAAGCGCGGGCGGCCCCACGGGTCGAGCGCAAACGAGTGCTGCGGGTTATCTTTCCCAAACACGTCGATGCCGCCAATGGTGACAAGCGTGGTAAACTGCCACTGCGCGGCCACGGTGCAGTTGCTGTCGCACTCGCCATAGACGTACTGGTCGTGCGAAACTTCGGTGCTATATCGTCGAATGAGCAGGCGCGGTTTGCCCTCGGGTGTGAGCTGAAGCTGCACTTCGCCCACTGTGTCGGAAAGCGCAACGCCCTGCCAGCCTGCGTCGGTGGCGCAGGCGGCCTCGGGGCCGGGGCAGTAGGCATACACCGCCGGCGGGCGATCGCCCTCGGAGGCGAACACGCCAAAGGCCATATGCATGCCGCCGTTTGCGTCCACCTTGGCGTTGGCGCTGAAAGTTTTGCCGTCGCGCGCCACAAAGAAGCTGCCAACGGTGTTGGTTGGCGGCGGCGGAGGCGGGGGTGTCGGCTTGCCGACTTTCACCGCCACTGGCACGAAAATGCGGCCACCCGCAGCGGCGGGCGCAGGCGCGCTGGCGGGATCGCTGGGCGGGCCGTCGGCGGCGAACCCGGCGGTGGGAACCAGCAGCGGCAGCAGCACGCCCACCAGGGCGAGCAGCAGGCGCGCGGGCCGCAGCAGCGAATTGCCGATATGAAAAGCTCGAAAGCGCATTGAATTCTCCTGTTTCCTAGCACGTTTTTCCACAGCGGCACTGTACCGAAAGCCAATAAGGAAACTATAAGGAACACGCCATGGCGCAGTTTGCAGCCGCATTGCTCGGCCCGGTTCAGTTTATGCGCGATGGTGCCGCGCTTGGTGGCTTTGAATCCGATAAGGTGCGCGCGCTGCTGATTTTTCTGCTGGCCGAGGCCGACCGGCCGCACCGGCGCGGCGCGCTGGCCGAGCTGCTCTGGCCCGAGCGCCCCGAGCGCGCCGCGCTGCTGAACCTCAACCAGGCGCTCGCCAACCTGCGGCGCACGCTGGGCGACCGCGAGGCCGCCACGCCGCTCATTCTCGCCACGCGCGACGCCATTCAGATCAACCCCGCTGCCGACTACACGCTCGACGCCGCCGCGTTTGGCGCGCTGCTCGACGAGTGCGACCGCCACCCGCACCGCGACCCCGCGAGCTGCGCGCAGTGCGCCCGCCGCCGCGCCGAAGCGGTGACGCTGTACCGGGGCGCGTTTGTGGAAGGCTTCACGCCGCGCGATTGCCTGGAGTTTCAGGAATGGGCGCTGGTGCAGCGCGAGCGTTTGCAGCGCGCAGTGCTGCCCGCGCTGGAGCAACTGGCCGCCTTTCACGAGCGGCGCGGAGCCTACGCGCTTGCGCTGCCGGCCGTGTTTCGCCAGCTTGAGCTCGACCCGTGGAATGAAGAAGCGCACCGCGCCGCCATGCGCCTGCTTGAGCGCGACGGCCAGCATTCGGCCGCGCTGGCCCAGTTCGAGCGCTGCCGGGCCGTGCTGGAGCGCGAGCTGGGCGTCGAGCCCGACGGCGAGACGCTGGCGCTGCACGAACAGATTCGTGCGGGCACATTAGGCGAGCCGGCGTCTTCGCCCGCGCCGGCCGCGCTGCCCCAGGCGGCCACGCCGTTTCTGGGCCGCGCCGACGAGCTTGCGCGCCTGGCCGACTACCTGAGCAACCGCGATTGTCGGCTGGTGACGATTGCCGGGCTGGGCGGCAGCGGCAAAACCCGCCTGGCCCTGCAAGCCGCCGACGAGCAGCGCGACGCCTTTGACGAGGTGGTGGTGGTGCCGCTGGCTGTTGCGCAGGCCGCCAGCCAGATCATGCCGGCAATCGCGCAGGCGCTTGGCCTTGCGCTCAGCGGTGCCGACGACCCGCTGGCGCAGGTGGCGGCGCACCTGCATGGCAAGCACGCCCTGCTCGTGCTCGACAATCTTGAGCACCTGGCCGGCGCGGGCGGCGTGGTGGCCGCGCTGCTGGAGCGCGCCGCTGGCCTGACGGTGCTGGCAACATCGCGCGAACGCTTGCAGGCGCGCGGCGAGTGGGTGCTGAGCATTGGTGGACTGGAGCTGCCAAACGTCGATGCGCCGGGCGTGCTGGAAGCCAGCGCCGCAGGATCCTTGTTTGTGCAGAGCGCCCGGCGCGTGGCGGCTGAGTTCGCGCCCGGCCCGGCCGACCGGCAGGCAATTGCGCGCCTGTGCCGCCAGCTTGCGGGTCATCCGCTGGGCATCGAGCTGGCGGCGGCGTGGGTGCCGCTGCTTTCATGCGCGGAAATTGAGGCCGAAATTGCCGCGAACCTCGATCTGGCCGCCAGCGCCGAGCACGACCGCCCCGAGCGGCACCGCAGCCTGCGGGCGCTGCTTGCCACCACCTGGCAGTTGCTGCCCGACGCCGAGCAGCAGGTGCTGCGCCGCCTGGCCGTGTTTCGCGGCGGCTTTGATCGCGCAGCGGCCGCTGCCGTGGCCGGGGCTGGCCTGCCGCACCTGGCCGCGCTGGCTGGCAAGTCGCTGCTGGCGCGTGGCACGGCCGGCCGCTACGACATGCACCCGCTGGTGCTGCAGTATGCTGCTGCGCGACTGGCGGAATCGGGTGAAGAGGCGGCGACGCAGCGCGCCTTTGTCGCCTGCATGGCCGGGCTGGTCGCGCAGGCCGAGCCGCACCTGAAGGGCGCGGAGGAGCAGCTGTGGTTCGACCGGCTTGCCGCCGAGCACGACAACCTGCGTGCCGCGCTCGATCACGCGCTGGCGCTGGGCGACGTGGCCGCCGCCGCTGGCATGGGCGCGGTGCTGCGCTGGTTCTGGTATATTCGGGGCTATATTGCCGAAGGGCGCGAGTGGCTGGAACGCATTCTGCGCGCCGCCGACGCTGCCGCCCCGCCAATCGCGCCCGCCGTGCGCGCCCGCCTGCTGCAGGGCGTGGGCGTGCTTGCCAGCGACCAGGCCGATTACCCGGCGGCGACAGCCTATTTCGCTGCCAGCATCGCGCTGAACCAGCAGCTTGGCGATTCGGTGGGCGTGCAGGCGGCCATGCACAGCCTGGGCCTGCTGCATGCCGAGCAGGGCAACTACGCCGCCGCGCAGGCGCAGTTCGAGGCAAGCCTGGCAGTGTGCCGCGAGCTGGGCCACCAGTGGGGCATTGCCAACCGCCTGAACAGCCTGGGCACGCTGGCACAGAATACGGGCGAGCATGCGCGGGCGCTGGAGTATCTCGAAGAAGCGCTGGCGGTGGCGCGGCCGATTGGCAACGAGCAGCTCACCGCCATGATTGTGGGCAACCTTGCCGATGTCGCGCGCGTGCAGGGCGACCACGCGCGCGCCGGGGCGCTGTACGCCAGTGCGCTGGAGCAATACCGCGCCCTGGGCGACCCACGCAGCGCGGCGCTGGCATTGCAGGGGCTGGGCAGTATTGCACTCCGGGCGGGGCGAATGGACGAGGCGACGCGCCAATTGCACGAGGGGCTGGCGATCTCGTGGGCTTCGGCCAACCGGCGCGACCTGGCGACCTACCTGGGCTATATTGCCGAGCTGTGGCTGGCGCGCGGCCAGGCCGAAGCGGCGGTACGGCTATGCGCGGCGCTGCTGGCCTACCGCGCTCAGGCGAACATGCCCATGGCCCTGCTCGACCAGCGCCAGCACGACGCGACACTGGCCGCCGCGCGCGCCACTCTTGCCCCACCCGCCTTCGACGCGGCCTGGGCGGCGGGTGGCGTCACGCCGCTGGAGCGGCTGATCGAGCAGGCACTGCAGGGTTAGCAGGTTGCAGATTGACAGGTTGCAGGTTAGCGGGTTAGCGGGTTAGCGGGTTGCAGGTTGGCGTCTGGGCGTATTGCAATACGCCTGTTCGGTTGCAGGTTGGCCGTGTTTGGAAACGTGCAACCTGTCAACCTTCAAACATTCAAACCGGCTAAAAGACCGGCTGCCCGGCGATAATCTTCTCGATGGCCGGCCCAAGTTCTTCTTTGGTCAGGCCGCCCTCGTAGCGCCCGGCGATCACGCCCTTCGCGTCGATCAGGAACAGCCACGGCTCCGAGCTCAGCTTCCACTGCACCATCGGGTCGGCCAGGCCCGTGGCGGCCTCGGCCTCGGTCAGCGACCGGTTTTCCTTCTGGGCCGTCGCGGCTGCCTGCTCCTGCGCCGCGACCGATTGATCGAACGGGTATTTGTAGACCTCGACATGGATGAAGTTCACCTTGTCGCCATAGGTCTTCTGCAAGCCCTGCATCACATCCAGGCTTGGCCCGCAGGTGGCGGTGCGGCAGAAGGCCGGCGTGGCAAACAGCAGCGCGGTCGGCTTGCCATTCTTCAGCGCTTCGTCGAGGCTGATCTGGTACATCGCCGGGTCGACGGTTGCGCCCGAAGAAAGCTGCTTGGGATCGGGCACATCCTTCACGGTCAGCGTTTTGGCTGCAATTGCTGGCTGGCCGACATTGGGCACCGCCGAGCTTTGCTTGACTTCCAGCCTGTTTTTACTTACCACCGGCTGCGTTTGGCCGGGCATCTGCACCGCGATTTCGACGCCCCAGTTGCCAGCGGTGTCGAAGTTCGGGTAGGCCACGTAGAACGCGGCTGGCAAGCCCTGCCCGAAGTAGCTCGCGTCGGACTCGAACTTCACCTGCGGGTTGGCTTCGTCGAGGTTGTAGAAGCGCAGGTGCACCTTGGCATTTGGCTCGTTCAGCGGCGTGTTGTTGCTCACCAGGCCGATGGCGATGCGGTTTTTGCCCGCTACCGCCTCGGAAAACGCAAACACGGGCGTGATGTTGGCGGGCGCGGCGTTTGTGCCGGCGCTGGTCGGCGCGGCACCGCTGCTGCCGCCCGGCGTCGGGGCGGCCTGGCCGCAAGCTGCCAGCAGCAGCCCAAGAACAATGGCTATCAGAAGACGTGAATGATGCATCAGGATGCCTTTCGCTCTGTGTGGTCCCTGCCATTATAAACGATGCGGCGTGGCAAAATGTATTTCAAAGCAGGTTTGATTGCCCTGCCTTATCGCACCCTGAGTAGCGCGAAGCGCGTATCGAAGGGTGCTCACTCGCATAACGACTGCGCCGGTGTTTTGGTTGCAGTTTATTTCTAAATCATCAGAACTTGCCGGTGGATTGCTCGAGTCTTTCCAAAATCTGTGCAATCTGTGAAATCTGTGGACGAATTTCTATAAAAAGAAGACGAAAGCGCGATCAACGCCTTCGTCTTCTTTCTGTGTGCGTGCCAGGGCAACGCCGTTCGCTGAAGCCCGCGCTAATCGGGCTGGAGCACTAGTTCCTCGCCCGCCACCCAGCCTTCGCGCCCGCCAACCGTGCGGACATGCCACCAGTTCAGGCCGCCGTCGGGCTGCGGGCCGTCGAGCAGAGTGAGCTGCGTGCCAACCGGCAGCCGCGCCACAATCGCCTGGCCTGTGCCCGCTCCCGCCCGCAGCCGCAGCGAAAGCCCGCCCTTGCGCGTCACCCAGGCGTCGCAGTTGGGCGCGAGTGTGCTGCAATCGGCGGCCTGCCCCGCGCCAAAGGTCACGCGGATGGGTTTGGCCGTCACGTCGGTGGTGCCGGCGGCGCGCGCGCTGTAGGCAGCCGTTCCGCCGCTTGGCGTGATTGGGAAGCTCCAGGTGCCGTCGGCTCCAACCGTTGCGGTGCCAATCACCTTGTCGCTGTCGAGAATTTCGATTGTGCTGCCGGGCGTGCCGGTGCCGGTCATGGTGAAGGCTCCGGCGGGCAGGGCTGCGTTATCGGCCGGGAAGCCGATTGCGGGCGCGGCACCGCCTGGCGCGGCGGCAGCCGTTGGCGCGGCAGCGGCGGCGGGCGCGCTCACGGTCAGCGTGGACGGGCCGGATTCCACAGCCACCTCGCCGCCCGGCGCGAGCGCCCGCGCACTGATTTCGTGCGCGCCCTCGGCCAGCGTCACGGGGATGCTCCATGACCCATCGGCCCCGACCGTGACCTTACCAGCCGCCTGTCCATCCACCACAATCTCGACGGTGCTGCCGGGCGTGCCGGTGCCGCTGATGGTTGCCGGCGCATCGGACTGCGCGGTGGCCGGCAGGTTGATCGTTGGCGCGGCGATGGCGGGCGCGGGCGCGCTGGCTTCGAGCTTCAGCGTGGCCGGCTGCGAGGCAGCAGCAACCGCGCCATTCGCATCAAGCGTTTGCGCCACCACACTATGCTCGCCCGCCTGATCAATCGTCGCGTCGAGCGTCCACGCGCCGCTGGCGTCGGCCGTGGCGGTGCCAGCCGGCTTTCCATCGACCGTTACCTGCACCTGGCTGTTTGGCGCGGCGGTTCCGCGGAACGTCACCGTGCCGGGCGGCAGGGCTGCGCCGGCTGGTAGTTCGAGCGACGGCGCGCGTGCGGCCGGGGCGGCAATGGCGGTGGGCGCGGCTGGCGCGCCAGCCGCAGCGGCGGTGGGTTGCGAGGCAGCGCCCGGCGCAGCGGGCAGCTCACGCGGCACACTGGTGGCCGGCGCGCCGCTGGCCGCGTATGCAAACCAGATCAGCAGCAAAATCAGGATGATCGTAACAACGAGCTTGAACCAGTCGTAGCCGATCCAGCCCAGGGTGCGCGTATTCATACGCTAGCCCTCGCTCTGCTGGTCGGCGCGCTGGCGCGCCTCGGCGATCCACGCGTTCGGGTCGGCGTCCTGCCAGTCTTTCAGGCGCGCAATTTCGCGCAGGCGCTCGGGTGCCTCGGCGGCAAGCTGCGCGAAGGTCAGAATGCCGGCCTCGAACAGGCGCTTCTCGATCACCGGGCCAATACCGTTGATGTCGATCAGTGCATCGCGGGCCGGCTTGCCACGCAGCGCAGCCAGCTCGGCGCGCAATTGCGCAAGCTGGCCGTTGGCGTCATCAAGGTCGGCGCGCAGGCGTGCGCTGTCGTCGCTTTCGCCCACGGCGCGGCTGCGGGCCCGGCCCTCGGCTGCCAGCGCGCTTTGCACCTCGTCGGCGCTAAGCTGCTGGGTGGCGAAGGTGTTTGGGGCGCTGCGGCGCTGTTCGGCGGCCAGCGCGGCCTGCACTTCGGCGGCGCTCATCTGCTGGGTGGCGAAGGTGTTGGCAACTGGTGCGCCCGCGCTGATCTGTGCGGCCAGGCGCTCGTTTTCGGCCTGGAGCTGGCGATTTTCGGCGCGCAGACCTTCCAGCTCAAGCGCGCTTTGCACTTCGTCGGCGCTCATCTGCTGGGTGGCAAAGGTGTTGGCAGCCGGCGCGCTCGCTGCGGCGGGCTGTTCGGCGCGCAGTTGCGCAAGCTGGTCGCTCAGAAAGGCTGCCTCGCCGCGCTCGACGATCCGGCGCGCGTGGAGGCGCTGGAGCTCGCCGCTCAGGTCGGCAGCGGGTGCGGCTGGCGCGGCGGCCTGCGCGCGCAGGTTTGCCAGCTCGCTGCGGCTGGCGCTTAGCTGCTCGTTGGTCGCGGCAATGTCAGCTTTCAGGCGCTCGACTGGCTCGGAGGCGGCGTCGAGGTCGGCGCGCAGACGTTTGTTTTGCGCGCGCAGGTTTTCGGCCTCGGCGCTGCCGTCGGAGGTGCGGCGGCGCCAGTACACCCAGTCGATAACCCACTCAACCGCCCAGCCGATGATCAAGCCAATGATCAGCGAAGACCAGCTCATACCTGCTCCTTTTGCCTTTGGCAATTCTGCATGCGTTGCATTGCTCGTGGCAGTGGGCAAAGTTGCAGGGTCGGCGCTGCCGCCCCGGGCGAGATGCCTGCCGGAAAATGAGACGTCGCGCCGGGCGAATAGTCACACGCGGCGCGCCGGGCGAACGTTGTGCGTTGGAAGCGAGTGCGCCGCATTATAGGGGAGAACATTTCCACGCGCAACCGTGGGCGCGAAGTTTTGAGTTTTGAATGCTGAGTGTTGAGTTGGCAGCGGGCAGTTGGCAGGAGGCGGTTGGCAGTTGGCAGGAGGCGGTTGGCAGTTGGCAGTCGGCAGTCGGCCGTTGGCAGTCGGCAGTCGGCAGTCGGCAGTTGGCAGGAGGCGGTTGGCAGTCGGCAGTCGGCAGCAGTACGCCGTACGCTATTCTTTCTTCGTGCCTTCGCGCCTTCGTGGTTCCGTACCGCAAAACCTCTGCGCTCTTTGCGTTCTTTGCGGTGAATAATCGTCGTTGTTCGTCCCAATCGCAAATCGCCAATCGCAAATCCAAAATCGCCACATCCTTGACAACACGCCGCTGGCTGTGTATACTTAGTGTGTAATTAACACTAAAGGAGCGGAAATGAGCGAGCAAGCTGAAACATACGACCCATCCCGCTACGAACGCCCCTCGGTCACCGTCGACGTGGTGATCTTCACGCTGCAAGAGCGCGAGCTGCATGTGCTGCTGGTGAAACGCAGGCACTGGCCGCACGAAGGGCGCTGGGCGCTGCCGGGTGGCTTCATCAATATGGACGAATCGCTGGAGCAGGCGGCGCGGCGCGAGCTGGAAGAAGAAACCGGCGTGCGCGACATCTACCTCGAACAGCTCTACACCTTTGGCGAGCCACGGCGCGACCCGCGCACGCGCGTGATCAGCATCGCCTATATCGCGCTGGTGAGCGCCGACAAGCAAACCCTGCGCGTGTCGGACGAAAGCACCGAGGTGCGCTGGTTTTCGCTGCAAAAGCTGCCCGGCACGCTGGCCTTCGACCACGACCTGATCCTGGCGACCGGGCTGGATCGCCTGCGCTCGAAGCTGGAGTACACCACGCTGGCGTTTCAGCTCTTGCCCGAGGTGTTTTCGATTCTTGAGCTGAAACATATCTACGAGCAGATTTTGGGCGAGGAACTGGACAAAGGCAACTTCTACCGCAAGATCAAAGATGCCAATGTGCTGGAAGACACGGGGATGCGCCGTGAGGGGCGCGGCCGCCCAACTACCTTGTATCGCTTCCGGCGCAACCGTGGCGACGAGCAGTTTGTGTTTCGCTGGCGCGAGGCGCGCATTGCCGAAGACGAGGGCTAGCTAACGCGACGAAGGACAGATGACGAAAGACAGATGACGAAAGACGAAAGTGAACCACCAAGACACCAAGACACCAAGGTTTTGGAAAGTTAATCTTGGTGTCTTGGTGTCTTGGTGGTAAAACTAATAGACTTCAGTGTCTTGCATTAGGCTTTCTTTTGCCCTACGCAAACTGCGGCAGCCACTGCTTCTGCGCCGCCAGCAGCTCGCCCACCATCGCGTGGATCTGCGGCAGCGTGCACACCGCCGCCGTCAGCGGGTCGAGCATCACCGCGTGGTAGACGGCGTCGGTCTTGCCGGTCAGCGCCGCCTCGACAATCAGTTCCTGCACGTTGATGTTGGTGCGGTTCAGCGCGGCCAGTTGGGCCGGGTAGTCGTCTACGCGCGTGGGCTGGATGCCATTGCCGTCGACCAGGCAAGGCACCTCGACACAGCAGCCGCCTGGCAGGTTCGGGATCAGGTTGCGGTTCGGCACATTGCCATTGATGCGGGCGGGCTGGTTGGTTTCGCACGCCTCGATGATGCGCGAGCCGTACTCGTGCGTGCGCACCGTCGGCAGCGCCTTTTCGCCCGAGGCCAGCGCCGCGAACTCGGCCTGCGCGTGCCCCAGCCGCTCCAGACAGTGGCGCAGGTAGCCGCCGGTGCGCCCGTTGTCGAACCAGTGGTCGGCCGGGTCGGTGAAGCGCGGCACCAGTTCGCCATCCACCATCTGCGCGGTCTTGCGGAAGTAGGGCGAGTACTCGCTGGCATGCCCGCTCGACTCGGTCACGAAGTAGCCGAAATATTTCATCAGGTCGATGCGCACCGGCTCGCTGCCGTAGATCGTGTCGTCGCTGGCGGCCTCGCGAATGCGCGGGTAGAGGTCTTCCGCGCCCTGCCGAAATTCGAGGAAAAAGGCCTGGTGATTGATGCCCGCGCAGCGAAACACCACGTCATCGTAGGGCGCCTTGATCCAGCGCGCCAGCATCTCGCTGGTTCCCTGCACACTGTGGCACAGCCCGACATGCGGCCGGCCAGTGGCGCGGTCGAAGGCCCAGCAGTTCGCGGCCATGGGATTCACGTAGTTCAGCAGCAGCGCACCCGGCGCGAGCGAATCCATGGTTTTGCCAAGCTCAAGCAGCACCGGGATGGTGCGCAGCGAGCGAAACACCCCGCCCGGCCCAAGTGTGTCGCCCACGCACTGCTCGACGCCATAGCGCTGCGGGATGTCGATATCGAGCTGGTAGGCATCCAGCCCGCCCTGCTGAAAGGTCGTGACGACATAATCCGCGCCGCGCACCGCTTCGGCCATATCGGTGCTGGCCTCGACGCGCGCTTTCAGGCCGCGCCGGTCGATCAGCGCCTGCACGACATCGCGCGCCTGCGCCAGCCGCTCGGGGTGCAGGTCCATCAGGCTGATCGTCGATTCCTGCAGCGCGGGCGTGAGCAGAATATCGCTGCACAGGTTGCGCGTGAATACCACGCTGCCGGCGCCAATAAACGTGATCTTGGGCATGGTCGGGTGTTTCCTTTCTCAGTGTTGCAGGGCGAAAATGCCGCTATTCAGGTGTGGGAGAAACAACTATACTACCATTGGCGCGTGTGCCGATGAGCCTCGCTGCCGGGTATCAATCGAGAAATGATCTATCCACAGATTACGCAGATATGTGGCGAGGACGTTCGTTCATGATTGCTGAGACGAAGGAGAAAGACGAATGACTACGCTGGCTTCGTCGTTCGTCATTCGTCATTCGTCATAACCAGCAACGGATTTCCGCAAGGCTGTACGTACACTTTCTGTCAGTTCTCGCTACGAAAGCGCATGCATATGCTAATACGCCGCATTCTTCCTTTGGCGCTGGTGCTGCTGGTGGGGGCCTGCACGGCGGTGGGCTGGCTGGCGCTGCGCCAGCGCGATGCGCAGTTCATTGCGCCAAGCGCCTATGATCTCCAGGTCGTTCAGGCTGGCCTGGGTGGCCGCGTGATCCGCTACCGCATGGCGCAGCCCGAGCTTGGCTGGTCGTCGACGATTGCGCGCCGGCTGGCGCTGAGCGGCTGGTCGGTCACGCTTGATCGGTATGCGTGGGGCAACACGGCGAACTATGTGCCGGCCTACACGCGAACCTCGCAATTCTGGCTGGTGCGGGTGCGCGAGCGCGCCGAGCTGCGTGGCGCACGCGATGCCGCTGAAATCACAGTGACGGTGCGAGTCGATTTTAGGCTGTAACACATGTGCGCATTGCGATCACCAATCCCTATCCCCCAACCCCTATCCCCTGCGCTGCAAGCGCGCTAGCCCTCGCGCATCTGGCGCTCGCGGGCGGCCTGCTGCTCCATCGCGCGTTCCACCTCCACCGACGGCTCCATCGTAATATCGGGCGCGGCCAGCACATCCACCGCATCGCTCGCGCCAGTATCGGGGCGGGCGCGGCGCGGCGCGGCCAGCCGGCCAATCAGCGGGGCCAGCGTTGTGCGCCCGCGCAGCGCGCCAGCCATCCCAACCAATAGGCCGGCGACAACCAGCGTTTCGATGGCCAGCACCAGCGCAAACAGCGCCACCCCCAGCATCGCGCCCGTGATCGGAATCCATGCCAGCCCCCAGGCCAGCGCAACCCAGGCCAGCGGCGCGGCCAGCGCGATGCCCCACAGCCACAGCGATTGCCGGGCGTGGAATGCGCTGAAGCGATCATGTGGCCGCGCGAGCAGCACGCCCAGCGCGCCGGGCAGGCTCAGCAGGTAGCTCAGAAATGCGTATGGGCGGCTTGCTGAATTCACGCTTCGACCTCGATCCCCTGCAAGTGAAGCTCCTGTGCGAAGTGGCAGCTCGCAAAATGGCCGGGCTCAACCTCAACCAGCGGCGGCGCTTCCGCTTTGCACACGTCTTTCGCGTAGCGGCAGCGCGTGTGGAACACGCAGCCGGGCGGCGGGTTCGAAGGGCTTGGAATCTCGCCCGACAGCATGATTCGGTTGGGCTTGATATCCGGGTCGGCGGGCGGGATGGCCGAGATCAGCGATTCGGTGTAGGGGTGCAGCGGGCGGCGCAGCAGCGTTTCGGCCTCGGCCAGCTCGACAATTTTGCCCACATACATCACTGCAATGCGGTCGCACATATGCTCGACCACCGAAAGATCGTGTGCAATAAAGATCATCGTCAGGCCCAGGCGCTCTTTCAGCTCTTGCAGCAGGTTCAGCACCTGCGCCTGCACCGACACATCCAGCGCCGAAACCGGTTCGTCGGCGATGATCAGGCGCGGGTTGAGCGCCAGCGTGCGCGCCAGGCCAATGCGCTGGCGCTGGCCGCCCGAAAACTGGTGCGGGTAGCGCTGCATGTAGTTCGGGTCGAGCCCCACATTAGTCATCAGCCGCGCCACCACATTCTCGATCTCGTGGCCGAATGCCATCTTGTGGATCACCAGCGGCTCGCCGATCAGGTCGCGCACGGTCATGCGCGGGTTGAGCGAGCTGAACGGGTCCTGGAAGATCATCCGAATTTCGCGGCGCAGCGGCTTCATTTCGGCCTGGCTGATTTTGGCGATGTCGATGCGCTCGCCCGCCTCGGTATGCAGCCACACTTCGCCGCCGGTCGGGTCGTAGAGCCGCAGGATTGAGCGCCCGGTGGTGGTTTTTCCGCAGCCGCTTTCGCCCACCAGACCCAGCACCTCGTGCTCGCGCAGCGCGAAGCTCACGCCATCCACGGCTTTCACCTGCCCAACCACGCGCTGCATAAAGCCCTGCCGAATTGGGAAATATTGCTGCAGGTTGTTGACTTCGAGAATGGTGTTGTTCATAGCTTCGCTTATGTTGGTGGGGTGTGGGGCGGCGAAGCCGCCCCACACCTTTCTTTTCTCTGTGGGCGCGCGGCTCCGCCGCGCGCCCACAGAGAAACATAAAATTAAACGATCGAATACGGATCGACCGCGTCGCGCAGGCCGTCGCCAATGAAGTTAAAGCCCACCACCGCCAGAATGATGAACAGCGCCGGCCACATCAGCCAGGGGTTGCTACCGAGCGTTTGCAGGCTTTGCGCCTCGCGCATCATGGTGCCCCAGCTCACCAGCGGCTCCTGAATGCCAATGCCCAGAAAGCTCAGAAAGCTTTCGGACAGAATGATCGACGGGATGGTGAGCGTCATCACCACAATGATATGACTCAGGCAGTTTGGCAGCAAGTGGCGAAAAATGATCCGCCGATCCGACGCGCCCATTTCCTTGGCCGCCAGAATGAAGTCGGTTTCGCGCAGCGACAGCACCGCGCCGCGCAACTGGCGGGCGAGCTGCGTCCAGCCCAGCAGCGCGAAAATGGCCGACATCGTCACAAAAATCAGCGATTGATCCCAGGTGATTGGGATGACGGCGGCGAGCGCCATCCACAGCGGCAGGGCCGGGAAGCTTTGCAGAAATTCAATAAAGCGCTGGATGATATTATCGACCCAGCCGCCGTAGTAGCCCGAAACAACGCCCACCGTCGCGCCAACCACCACAATGATCAGCGTGGCAGCAATCGCCAGCGAGAGCGAAATGCGCCCGCCCATGCAAATGCGCGCCAGCAGATCGCGCCCGAACTTGTCGCTGCCGAGCAGGAAAATCGTGCCGCCCTCGTCGACGCCATACAGGTGCAGGCGGCTGGTGAAGATGCCCAGGAATTTGTACTCGTAGCCCTGCACAAAAAAGCGGATTGGGTAGGGCTTGGTCAGGTCGGGTTCCCAGCTTGGCAGAAAGGTCGCCGGGTCGAGCACCTGCTTGAGCGTGAAGGTAAAGGGCCGCAGGTGCAGCGCGCCGTCGGAGCTGATGAAGTAGAGCTGCTGCGGGCGCGTGTAGGCGAACTGCATGTTCGGCGTGATTGGGTCGGTGGGCGCGAGGAAATCGGCGAACACCGCCATCGACACCAGCATGAGGGTGAGCACGCCGCCCACAATTGCGATCTTGCTTTTGCGGAACTTGCGCCACACCAGCGCGCCATAGCTTTCGCGGCGCTCATCGCTTTGGGCGGGCGCGACGCCGCGCTCCAGGGTTGTCGTCGCCATAGCAGACCTTTTCGGATTTCAGTGGAGCCGAGAAGGGCGTATGCAATACGCCCAAACGTACTGATGTATGCAATACGCCCAAACGTACTGATGTATGCAATACGCCCAAACGTACTGATACCAAATCCGCAAGAATACTTGTACAGCGTGGGGGTTCGGGGGCGGCTTCGCCGCCCCCGAATTTTCTTTTTCTGGTGCTGCGCCCCGGCTTTGCCGGGGCGCAGCACCAGAAAACAAAAGTGATCAAACGGAGTTAGTATGATGTATGCAATACGCCCAAACGTACTGATGTATGCAATATGCCTAAATGTACTGGCGTATCGCATACGCCGTGGCGTATCGCATACGCCGAACCAATCCCCATCTGCTATCCCCCAACCCCTGCGCTGCAAGCGCACTAATTCAGCCGCACGCGCGGGTCGAGCAGCGACAGGCAGACGTCGGCGATCAGGTTGCCAAGCACCAGCAGCACGCCGTACAGCAGCAGAAAGCCGCCCGACACATAAATATCCTGGTTCAGCAGCGAGCCGTAGAACATGGGCGCGAGTGTGGGCAGGCCCAGCACAATCGCCGCTTCCAGCTCGCCGGCCAGCATGTATGGGAGAACCGTGCCCTGGTACATAATGATCGGGTGGAGCGCGTTGGGCGTGGCGTGCTTGTAGATCACGGCCGACTCGGCCAGGCCCTTGGAGCGGGCGGTAGTGACGTACTGCATATTCAGCGTGTCGAGCAGGTTGCCGCGCATCACGCGCATGTTCTGCGCCACGCCGCCAAAGCCCGCGATCACCACCACCGGCCAGACATGGCTGAGCGTGTCGACGAGCTTCGCCCACGACCAGGGCGCAAAGGCGTACTGCGGCGAGTTGAAGTTCGTGAAGTGCTGCGCGCCAACCGTGAACGCCAGCCAGTACAGAATCAGCAGGGCCAGGAAAAAGCGCGGGATCGATGTTCCCAGAAATGCCAGCACCGTGGCGGCATTATCGCCCAGGCTATACTGGTGCGTTGCGGCAAAGATGCCAACAAACACCCCCACCAGCGTTGAAATCAGGTGCGCGGCCAGCGCGAGCGCCAGCGTACGTGGCAGGCGCTCTGCGATCAGGTCGCCCACGTCGCGCTTGTACGCGAACGAGTAGCCAAACTGCCCTTTGGTGACAATGTTTTTCACCCAGGTGACGTACTGCACCATCACGGGCTGGTCGAGGCCGTACTGCTGGCGCACCGCCTGCGCCTGGCGCTCGGCTTCCTGCTCGGTGATGCCGTTGTTGATCAGGTTGCTCTTGAAGCCGCTGGCGAAATCGCCGGGCGGCAGCTGGATGATGATAAACGACACCAGGCTGATGCCGATCAGCACGGGAATGGCAGAGAGCAGCCGAAGCGCAATAAATTTCAGCATAGCGACCTCGAACCTGACAAAACACGCGTTAGACCGTTCACCACCAAGACACCAAGACACCAAGAACTATTCTTTTACCCTGGTGTCCTGGTGGTGAACCCCGGCGCTTACGAAATGAAGCGGCTTGTCCAGTACAAGAGAGCGATATGGAAATCGGGGAAGAGTTTCTGTATTGTAATCACCAACCCCTATTCCCCATCCCCTAGCCCCTGCGCTAAGAGCGCACTACGCCTGCTTGTACTCAGGAATAACGCCCGGCCGCGTTTCGGGAACCTTGCCCTGGTCGGCCTGCGCGATCCAGAACTGCTCGGGAATGTAGTTGTCGTAGTCCCACTGGTACAGGAAGGCCGGCGCGCCGATTGGCACGTTCTTGATGGTTTTCGACATGCCCAGCGCATAGCGCCCGATCACCACGCCGAGGGTGTAAACATTTTCGGTGTGGAGTTTCTGGTACTGCTTGAGCAGGTCGGCCTTTTTGGCGTTGTCGGTTTCGGACTGGAACTGCTTGACGAGATCAACAAGCTGCTGCTCGAATTCTTGCAGCGGGCGATCCACGCCTTCGGCCGCGCGGTCGAACACCGGGTTTTCCAGCGCCTGGGGCGCGATGTCGCGGTAGCGTACGCTCGGCACGCCCCACTCCTGGCCCATACGCGAAACCTGCATGTCCCACTGGCCGCTGGTGTTCATGTCGTTCAGGGCGTTGCCGTCCATCAGGCGGTAGTTCACCTGCACGCCAATCTGCTTGAACAGCGGCACCAGCGCCTCGGCAATCGCGCCCACGCCGTCGGCGTCGCGGCCGGCCACCAGGCTGATCAGAAGCGGCTGGCCGGCGAGCGGGCCGCTGGGCCACTTCAGGATGCCGTTGCCGTCGGTTTCTTTGAAGCCCAGCTCGGCCATCAGCGCCTTGGAGGTGTCGATCGAGAAGGGATAGTAGACGGTCGAGTCGATGTCGAAGCCCTGCGCGCCGGGGTAGAGCCCACCCGGCCATGCGCGGAAGAAGGGGCCATCGGCCACGGCGCGCGCAATGCCGTCGCGGTCGATCGCTTGCGTGAGCGCGCGGCGGAACTTGGCGTCGCGGAACAGCTTGCGCAGCTCTTTGCTGCGGTCGTCGGTCGCGCCGAAGTTGGCGGCCTGATTCACCAGCAGCGAGAAGCCCAGCGTTTCGGGGCCCCACTCCAGGCGGAATGGCGCGTTCGGGTCGGCTGCGCGCGTGGCCACCTCGCGGAAGGTCGAGGGATTCTCGACATTGGTGTGGTCGGCTGCGTTGGCCATAACCTTGGTGGTGCGGATGACGCCGGTGTCGGCCTTCTCGAAGACGATCTCGTTCAGGTAGGGCAGCTGCTTGCCGCTCTCGTCGACTTTCCAGTAGTACGGGTTGCGGCGGAAGATCATCAGCTCGTCGGTCTTGTAGTCCACCGGCGTCCACGGCCCGAGCGTGACGACGGGCAGCGCGTTGGGCGGCAGGTCGTCCTGGAACTTCTGGTAGTCGGACTGCGGGTTATATTTCGGGTGGAAGGGCTTGTGGACGTGTGCCGGCGTGATGCGGATGTAGTTCTCGTTCATGTAGTACATGAGGTAGGCCGGCTTTTCGACCGGGAAGGTCCACTTGATCGTGTTGTCGTCGACCTTTTCGAGGTTCACATCCTTGCCGTCGATCTGCCAGGTGCTGCGCTTGCTGGCGGCCTTGACGACGTTCGGGTCGAGCACAATATCGTTCCATGTGAACATCACGTCGTCGGCGCTGAAGGGCTGGCCGTCCGACCATTTCAGGCCCTTGATCAGGTTCATGGTGAGCTGCTTGCCGTCGCTCGACCATTCCCAGCTGGTGGCGAGGTTGGGCAGCGGCTCAACCGCATCCGAGCGCAGCCACATCGGGCCGGTGAGCAGCAGCGTCTCGACCACAATCGAGTCGATGCCGAAGTAGCCCTGCACCGCACCGGCAGCCCAGTTCCAGCCCTCGGTCGAAACCGCCCACACGTCGCGCATCACGCCGCCGTACTCGCCCGGCCCATCCGAGAAGAAGCCGTTCAGAATGACCTGTGGCGTTTCGGGCAGGCGCTGCTCAACGGGTGGCAGCTTGCCAGCCTTGACGGCCTCGGCAATGTAATCCGGCTCGGAATACGTGTCGAGCTTCTTGTAGGTGAACATCTCGTCGACTTTGAACAGCTTGGGCTCGCGCGCGCCAGCCACGACCTGACCGGCCGGGTAGGGAATTGGGCCTTGCAGCGCGGCCCCACCAGCGGCGGGAGCGGCCGTGGCGGCACCGGCAGCGGGGGCGGCTGTTGCAGCGGCGGGCGCGGCAGGGGCGGCGGTGGCTGCGCCGGGTGCTGCTGGGGCAGCGGTTGGTGCTGCCGGCGCGGCGGCGGCACATGCGGCCAGCACGCCCGAGCCAGCGCTCAGGCTGGCCAGCTTGAGAAATGACCGACGACTCAGACGCTTGGCATCTTCGGTAGACATGCTTCCTCCTTGAGCATATGTGGCAGCTTCGGCGGAACGCCGGGAACCAACAGCGGTTGTGGGCGAACGGGGCTACTCGTGCAGCCAGCAGGCGGCGGTGTGGCCGTGCTGCACCTCGCGCAGTGGCGGTGCCTGCTCGCGGCACACTGGCATGACGTGCGGGCAGCGGGCGGCAAAAGCGCAGCCGCGAATGGTGGCGGTTGGGCTGGGCACCATGCCCTTGATCGGCACCAGCATCTTGCCGGCTTTTTTGCCCAGCACCGGCACCGAGTTCAGCAGGCCAACCGTGTAGGGATGCAGCGGCGAATGAAATATTTCGCGCACAGGCGCTTGCTCGACGATCTTGCCCAGGTACATCACCGCTACCTCGTCGGCAAACTGCGACACCACGCCCAGGTTGTGGGTGATCATAATGATCGACGAGCCGACGTCGCGCTGAAGATCGCGCATCAGGTCGAGAATCTGCGCCTGCACGGTCACATCCAGCGCGGTGGTGGGTTCGTCGGCCACAAGAATGGCGGGGTTGCACGAAAGCGCGAGCGCGATCATGATGCGCTGGCGCATGCCGCCCGAGAGCTGGTGCGGGTATTCGTTCAGGCGGCGCTTGGCGTCGCTGATCTGCACCTTCTGCAACATCTCAAGCGCGCGATCCATTGCAGCCTGCTTGCTGAGCTTCAGGTGGATGCGCACCGCCTCGGCGATCTGCGAGCCGATGGTATAGAGCGGGTTGAGCGAGGTCATTGGTTCCTGAAAGACCATGGCGATCTCGCCGCCGCGAATGGCCCGCATCTGCGCGCCGTTCGGGCGCAGCTTGGCGATGTCGACGGTTTTGCCATCGCTCTGGCGCAGCAGGATCTGCCCGCCCGCAATCTTGCCGGGCGGCGATTTCAGCAGGCGCATAATCGACATGGCGGTGATGCTTTTGCCGCAGCCGCTTTCGCCCACGAGGCCGAGGGTTTGCTGGCGGCCCAGCGCCAGGTTCACGCCATCGACCGCTTTTACCACGCCGCCATCGACATAGAAGTAGGTGCGCAGGTCGTTGAGCTCGAGCACGGGCGGCCCGCCGGGCGTGGGCATGGTCGGCGCGGTGCTGTCACTGGTTGCTTGCATGCTTTTGCTCCATCACCGCGCGCAGCGTTTCCAAGAGGCGGGCCGGCAGCACCGGCTTGACGAGGTAGGCCGCCGCGCCCAGCGCCATGCCGCGCCGCCGCTCATCCAGCACGCTGCACAGCACCAGCGGCACCGCGCGGCGCGTGTGCTCACGCAGGGCGGCGAGAGCCTGCCAGCCGCGCTCGTCGCCATACGAGGGCTCAAGCACAATCGCGCCAAACGTTTCGCCCTGAAGCAGCGCGAGCGCGTCCGGCGCTTCGGCGCATTCCACCACGCGGAACTCGCGGCGCAGCGCGCGCGCATAGAGTTCGCGGGTCGCCGCATCGGGCTCGACGATCAGGACAGCCGGTTGAGAGCTGTGCATCATTGCATATCCATCTGGGCAGAACTGGGTATGCAGGGAGAATAGCGCATTGGCGGCGCGCTGTCTCGCACAAGAGCATGGAGCATTCGGACAAAAGCACGATGCGTGGGGTGGCAAGATGATGGGGTGAGCGGGGGCAGTGTTGAATGTTGAATGTTAAGTGTTGAGTTTGCAGGAGCAGTCGGCAGTTTGCAGGAGCAGTCGGCAGTTTGCAGGGGCAATTTGCAGGGGGCAGTGTTGAGGTTCAGCTACCTTGCAACCTGCAAATCAGGGCGAGGGTTTAGGGTCTGGGGTTTTGGGATTGAGGCTGCACCCTGCAACATGCAAACCTGTAAACCTGCAACCTTCGCAGATCATCGCTCGTAAATCCTAAATTCTCCGTGCCTCTGTGTCTCTGTGGTTCGGAAATCTGTGGCTCGTGCGCTTGCCGCCTCAGCTTTGCTCGCGGTAGCTTTGCGGCGAGCAGCCGACCTGCTTGCGGAACACGCGCCCGAAGTAGCTCGCATCCTCAAAGCCGACTTCGCTCGCAATCGCGGTGATGCTGGCGTCGGTGCCGCGCAGCAGCGTTTTAGCGTGCTGGATGCGATAGCGGTTCAGGTATTCCCACGGCGAAATGCCCAGCTCCTGATGGAAAATCTGCGTCAGGTAGTTTTTGCTGACGCCCAGCGCGCTGGCGATCTCCTGGCGCGACACGCTGTGCATGTGGTGCTGCTGGATGTAGGCAATCGTGCGCTTCACAAGCTGGCTGGTTGGGCGTGCCAGCGCGGTCGCGCCGCTCAGCGCAGCGTGGAGCGCCGCCGCAGTTTCGCCGCCCGAAAGAATATCCTTGCTTTGAAAGGTCACCCGCGCAAAGTCGAGCTGCTGAACATCTTCCAGCGACAGGGCGCGCCCGCTGAGCACCAGCACCGGCACCTGGCGGGTGCGCTCGTCGGCGCGCAGGTGGCGCAGCACCGCAAAGCCATCCACGCCCGGCATGGCAAGGTCGAGTAGCACCAGGCTGGGGGTTTCAGCGGCCAGCAATTCCAGCGCGGCCGCGCCATCGCCTGCGGTGGCGATGGCGTAGCCGGGCAGCGCCTGCGCCACCTGCGCGCGATACAGCTCGCGCGTCTGGGCGTCGTCGTCCACAATCAGCACCGGGCCAGCCACGCCAGCCGGGCGCAGCGCCGCAATTGTTTCGGCCAGCGTGCCAGCCTGAAGTGGCTTGTTGAGCATGCCCGTCAGGCCAAGCGGCTGCGCGCCGTTTTCGTGGCCATACAGCACAAACGGCAGCTGGCACAGGCGCGGGTCATTGCGCAGCTGCTGAATCAGCGCCCACTCGGCCGGCTGCGCGTGGGCGAGATCCCAGGCCAGCAGCGCGGGTTGGCCGCCAGCCAGGGCATCATCCAGCTCCGCGCCCGAAGCGAGCCGCCGAATGATCAGCCCTTTGCGCTGGCCGAGCGCGGCAATCGCCGGCGGCGGGTGCGGCTGCGACGAGATCAGCAGCAGGGTGTCGGCGCCGCTGGTGGGCCGGGCTTGCTCCCCCGCCAGCGCGGGCAGCGGCAGGTAGACGCGGAAAATACTGCCGCGACCGGGAGCGCTTTCCAGCGCCATATGGCCGCGATGCAGCGCCACCAGCCGCCGCGTGATCGTCAGGCCCAGGCCAATGCCGTCGGGGCGGGTTTTGCCGCGCGGCTCGGTCACAAACGGCTCGAAAATGCGCTCCTGCACGTCGGCGGGGATGCCAGCCCCGGTATCGGCAACCCACAAGTGCATGTGCGGCGGCTCAACTTCCGCGCCAAGCGTGATCGTGCCAGCACTGGTGGATTTGCGCGCATTGCTCAGTAAATTCAGCAAAATCTGTCGCAGCCGCACCGGGTCGGCGTGGATGGCGGGCAGGTGTTCGGGCAGGCTCAGGCGGAACTGCACGCCCGGCGCGTCGAAGGTGCCAACCACGCTTTGAAACACCTCGGTGAGAAATGCGCGCGGCGCCAGCGTTTCGGGCCGCAGCTCCAGCGCGCCAATCTCCGCCCGCGACAGGTCGAGCAGGTCGTTGATCAGGCGCAGCAGGTGCTCGCCGCTGTGGTAGATGTGGCGCATGTCGCGGCGGAATGCGGGCGGCAGTGGGGTGGGGTAGGCGTCGGGGCGGTTCAGGGCGGTTTCGCTATAGCCCAGAATGACGTTCAGCGGTGTGCGCAGCTCGTGGCTGACATTCGCCAGCAGGCGCGTTTTCAGGTGGTCGGCCTTTTCGGCGCGCTCGCGGGCGGCCAGCGCATCGCTGTACAGGTCGGCGTTGCGCATGGCAATGCCCAGCTCGTCGGCCATGAGCTGCAGGCCCGCCAGCGACTCGTGCGTTTGCTGCACGACGGTGCGGCTGTGCAGATCGAGCAGGCCAAGCGTGGTTGCGCCAAAGCGGATCGGCACCGCCACGCGTGAGCGCGTCGCCGGCCAGTGGCGGTCGGGCGCGAAACGCTGGCTGCGCTGCGTGTCGGGCAGGAAGACCAGCTCGTTCTGGCCGAGCGCGTGTTCCAGCACGCCATCCTCGCCAAGTGGGATGCGCATGCCGCCGGCCTGCTCGAGAACCAGCGCGTTTTCTTCGGGCTGCCAGAGCAGAAGCTGAACGGTGTCGTAGCCATAGGCGGCGCGAATAAGCTCGGCAATCTCGCGGGCAAGCTGCTGGCGGTTGAGGATGACGCCGATGCGGCGGTGGATTTCCAGCCCCAGCTCAAGCTGCGCCAGCCGCTGCTGCTCTTGCTGGCGGTTGACGCCGACCATGCGGTTGGGCAGCTCGGCGATCGCAATCAGCTTCTGCATGGCAATTTCGGCCACGTTTTCCCGCGTCACCAGGCGCGGCGCATAGCCGAAGTAGGCCGGCAGCGCTTCGCCGCGCGCGCCCTGGCAGGCCAGCTCGACGGCCTGGATGCCAAGCTCGGCGGCGGGCGTATCGACCGTGGCGGCAATGCTGCCGTCGGCAATCGCGGCGAGCGCCAGCGGGTCGCCGTTGATGCCGACGATCACGGTGTTTGCATCGACCAGCCCAAGCGCGCGGCCAGCATCACGGGCGGCCAGCGCCATTGAGTCGGAAAGGCCGAAAATCGCGGCGAGCGGCGCGTGAAACTGCTGCAATGCCGCTTCGATCTGCGGGTAGGCGCGGTCGTAGCGCCAGACGCTGGGGATGTGGTGCAGCTCCATCGCCGGGTAGTGGCTGAGCGCCTCGGAAATGCCCAACAGGCGGCTGCGACCATCTTCGCCATGCGTGGCCAGCAAGCCGCCAACCGCCACTACTTGCCCGCGCTCGTGGGTGCATTCGGCCAGGTAGTCGCCGGCCATGCGCGCAATGTCGTAGAAGCCGCGCGGCGACACAAAGCGCGGGTGGCGCAGGTCGCTTTCGGTGAGCTGCACGACAGGCAGGCCATGCTCAAGCAGGCGGTCGATCATATCGCCGGGCAGCATGGTGCAGATCAGCGCGTCGAGATCGTGGGCGAGCAGTTCGTCCAGCCGCGCGGTCTGCTCGTCGGGCGATTGCAGCGCGCCAAGCGCCAGATCGAGCGACACCAGCTCGAGGCCAAGCTGCTGGCAGCGCTGAAGCACGGCCTCGCGCGCCTGCACCCAGAACGGGTCGGCCGAGCCGATGCGTACGCCGATTCGAAGCGTGTACGACATCATTGTCCTCAAGATACACGGTTGGCTGGAATGCCCCGAATGGTACACCACCGGCGCAGGGTGGTCAAATCGGGCGTGGGAATGGGCTGGAAGAGAACGTATAACCACCAAGGCACGAAGGCACCAAGGTTGAGTATATGGCCTTGATCTTTTCCTTGTGTGCAGTTTTCCGCGCTGCGCGCGGAAAACTGCACACAGAAATAATCAAAAGTACCTTGCTGCCGCAGGCGAAATGCAGCGTAGAAATGTGCAATTGCAAACAGGAAAAGGCAAAAATACGAGTAGTGCCATATTGACAAAATAGCTGCATCTGCTATAATAGTGTCAGTTTGACAATACGTAAGGAGAACATCATGACAACCTCGCAGCTTACGCAAACCGCCCAGCCCTTTCTGGCCTACCTGGACGCATGGTACAATGCGCTGCCCGCCCGCTCGCTCGCCGACGTTGTTGGCACGCAGCCCGAGCGCGTGGCGCTGATTTCGATTGACGTAATCAACGGCTTCTGCACCGAAGGCCCGCTCGCCAGCGCCCGCGTGGGCCGGATCGCGCAGCCTGTGGCCGAGCTGTTTGCCCGCGCGCATGCGCTGGGTGTGCGCGCGCTCGCGCTCACGCAAGACACGCACGACCCGGCGACGCCCGAGTTCAACGCCTACCCGCCCCACTGCCTGCGCGGCACGCCCGAAAGCGAAGCCGTCGATCAGCTCAAGGCGCTGCCGTTCTACGACGAGATCGCGATCTTCCCGAAGAACTCGATCAACTCGCACCTTGGCACCGGTTTTGGCGCGTGGGTGGCCGAAAACCCGCAGTTCGACACCTTTATTGTGGTTGGCGACTGCTCGGATCTGTGCGCGTACCAGGCGGCCATGCAGCTGCGGCTGGAAGCGAATGCCGCGAATATGCAGCGCCGCGTGGTCGTGCCCGCCGACGTGGTCGACACCTTCGATACGCCCGTGGCGGTGGCGCGCGACCTGGGCATTTTCGCGCACGACGGCGATCTGCACCATGTCCTGTTTCTGCACCACATGGCCTCGAACGGTGTCGAGGTGGTGGCCGCGCTGACGTAACCTTTCAAAAGAGGCTCTATGCTCATTTTCTTTGGCACGCGCCAGGTCGTGCGCGACGACAATCGGCCCGGTGGCGGGATGCAGCAGTGCCCGCGCTGCGGCCAGTACGCGATGTTTACGCCGCGCACCGCCCGCACCTACATTCACGTTTTCTGGATTCCAATCATTCCGCTGGGCGCGGCCGAGCTGGTGCTGGAGTGCCAGAACTGCCATACGCGCTTCGCCGTGGCGCGGTAGGGTTGGCAGGTAGGTTGCAGGTTGGCAAGTTAGCAAGTTGAAGGTTTGCAAGTTGAAGGTTCCGTGGTTCTTGGTTCTTGGTTCTGCGGTTCTGCGGTTCTGCGGTTCTGCGGTTCTGCGGTTCTGCGGTTCTATGTGAGGATTTCATGCAGCAGCTTCGCGCAGTGTTAGTTGGTGCCGGGGGAATGGGCCGCGCCTGGGCGAAAAATCTCGCCGCCAGCGCCGACGCCCAGCTGGTGGGCTGGGTCGATATTCGCCCCGACGCCGCCGCGCAGGCCGCCGACGAGCTTGGCCTCGCGGGTGTGGTGCCCGGCACCGAGCTGGATCGCGCCCTGGCCGAGCTGCGCCCCGATTTTGTGGTGGATGTGACCATCCCCGAAGCGCACCACGACGTGACGCTGGCCGCGCTGGCGGCTGGTGTGCCAGTGCTGGGCGAAAAACCAATGGCCGACACCATGGACCGCGCGCGGGCAATGGTCGCGGCGGCCGAGCGCGCCGGCCTGCTGTATATGGTGAGCCAGAGCCGCCGCTACGACGCGCGTTTGCACGCCCTGCGCGAGCTGATTGTCGAGCAGGTTGGCGCGCCCGGCATGCTCACCTCCGATTTTTTCATTGGCGCGCATTTTGGCGGCTTCCGCGATGCCATGCCCAGCCCGCTGCTGCTCGACATGGCGATCCACACCTTCGACGCGGCGCGCTTCCTGAGCGCAGCCGACCCGGTTGCGGTCTACTGCGATGAGTTCAACCCGCCGTGGAGCTGGTACGCCGGCAGCGCGTGCGCCAGCGCAATTTTCGAAATGAGCGGCGGGCTGCGCTACGTCTACCGGGGCAGCTGGTGCGCCGACGGCCAGCCAACCTCGTGGGAAGGCGAGTGGCGCATACTTGGCCCGCACGGCAGCGCCACCTGGGATGGGCATGGCGCGCCGGTGGCCGCAGTGGTCGCCGCCGACGAGGGCTTTTTGCGCCCTGCCACGCCGCACACGCGCGAACCCGACCCGGCCATGCCCACGGGGATCGCCGGCTCGCTGCGCGATTTCGTCCACGCGCTGCGCACAGGCGCAACACCCATGGGCGAGTGCCACGACAACATCAAAAGCCTGGCGATGGTCTTTGGCGCGATCGAGTCGGCGGCGGCGGGGCGGCGCGTGCCAATTGCGGTGTAGTGCGCTTTCAGCGCAGGGTTTAGGGGATGGGGAATAGGGTTTAGTGATTACAATGCAGAAACTCTTTCCTGATTTTCCCATCGCTTTCCTAATAATGCATTAGGGTGGCAACTGCTTTGATCGCATCTTGATGCCGCCGCGCACGCATGCCTGCGCTACACTGATGGCCAGCGAGGGTGGATGCTATCATCGCCCGTTGCGTGGTGGGGTTAGGGGAGGCTGCGCCTCCCCGAGAAATTCCCTTTTTGGCGCTGGTCGCCACGAATGTGGCGGCCAGCGCCAAAAAAGAAGCTATTGTTATCAAAGATATTAAGGAGAAACCGATGCCGGCTGCAATGACCCTCTGCGACCGCTCGGCCGAGCTGGTGCAGGCGTGGAAGCGCTATTTCCCCGAGGAAAGCAGCGTCAAGGTCGTGAACCAGAACATTCTGACGCTGGCGGTCGATGCGCTGGCGGTGCCCGCTAACGCCTTTGGCTTCACCGATAGCGGGGTGGATATGGCGATCAGCCAGGAAATTTTCGACTGGCGGCTGCAAGACACCCTGCGCGCTCAGATCGACCGCGACTTCGATGGCGAGCTGCTGGTGGGGCAGGCGCTGGTGCTGCCAACCAAAAGCGCGCGCCTGCGCTACGTCATCGTCGCGCCGACCATGCGCGTGCCGGCTGATGTCTCGGGCAGCGTGAATGCCTACCTGGCGATGCGCGCGATCCTGCGCGCCGTCGAGGCGCACAACCGCGCCCACAAGCCCAGCCCGAACGACCAGATTCGCTCGCTGGCCATCCCCGGCCTGTGCACCGGCACCGGCAAAATGTCGGCCGAGCGCGCCGCCTACCAGATGTGGAACGCCTACCGCAGCGTGATTATGGGCGAGCTGGACTGGACGAAAACGCTGGAAAAGCAGCTTGAGCACGACCGCAAGTTGCGCCAGCGCTGAGCAGTCGGCAGTGAGCAGCCGGCAGGAAACGGCGCGCGGCGACTTCGGCTGAATGATTCAACAGAAAGAGGTGCGCGGGCGAAACGCATTGCCCGCGCACCTCTTCAGTTTTCACCCTTCACCCTCTCACCCCGTCACGGTTTATGCCACCCCCTGCGCGGCGGCCAGCTCCTGCTGCACCACCTGCACCACCAGGTCATCCAGCCGCTCGACGGTGAACGATTGCGGGTCGACCTGATGCACGGTTGTGTCGCCGGGCGTGCCGCCGTTGGCGCCTTGCTGGTAGGTCAGGAAGATAAAGCGCGCCAGCGTTTGCTGGGCGATCTGGCGCATCACATACTCGGCCTCGTCGCCGCTGTTGCTGGCCGCGATGGTATAGATCTTGATGCCGCGCGCCACAGCCGCCTGCGCTTCCTGCACATAGTCGTAGTCCTGCGCGTAATCGAGGTGCGGCGGCGCATCGGCCACCAGGAAGGTCAGGCGCACGGCGTTGTCGGCCCAGCTCACGCCCTCAATCGCGGCGTGCAAGCCCTCATTCAGCGACTCAGGGTCGTCGCCGCCGCCGCCCGCACTGGTGGCGAGCAGGGTATCGCGGAACTGCGCGACGTCGGCGGTGAAATCGTGCACCTGTGTGACATAGGCGTCGCCACGGTCGCGGTAGGCCACCAGCCCGAAGCGTAACTCGGGGCGCGGCTGGCTTCCGTCGATGCGCTCGGCAATGCTGGCAATCGTCTGCTGAATCTGGCCGATTTCGTCGCCCATGCTGCCAGTTGCGTCAAGCAGAAACAGCACGTCGAGGCGGGGCGCGGCTGGCGCAGCTTCCGCGTCGCGCAGCACAAAGGCCGGCGGGCGCGTTTGGCCGCGTTCCAGCGCACCCTCGGCGCTGCTGTTGCCTTTTTCCACCACAACACGAAGCTGCTGGGCATTGCCCGAAACGCCAGCCACGCGCGGGAAGAAGACAGTTTTGCCGCCGGCAAAGGTCCGGCCTTCAAACACCTGCTGCGCGCCATCGAAGATGCGCACGCGCGCGTCGAGCACCGGCCGGCCAGCGGCGTCGGCCACGCTGAGCAGGTAGCGCTCGCTCACATCGGCCTGGCGCGCGCGAATGCCGGCCGAGCGCTGCACGTAAGCCAGGTAGCTGTCGAAATCGGCGTTGTCGTCCACTTCGCCAGCGCGCAACGGCGTGTACTGCTGCTGCGATGTAACGGGCGCGGGCGTGGGCTGGGGCGCGCTCGACGCGGGCGGGGCGGTGGCGGCCATGCCCACGGCGGCGGCCGGCTCGGTGGCGCTGTCCATGCGCGCCGCAGCTGCGGCAGTTGGGGCCATGGCAGCGGCGGCGGGCGTTGCCATCATCGCAGGAGCTTCAACCGCCACGGTGCCGCCCGCCGACGACGCGGCTGGCATGGGGGTGGGAACTGCGCCAACATTGCTGCTGGCCATGCCGCCGCCGCAAGCCGCCAGCAAGGGCAGCGCCAGCGCCAGCGCCGCCAGCAAGGTCCGGGGTGAAGAAGGAGTAGAACGCATCGCAGACCTCCTGTTCCTGAGCATTTTGTATGTCGTAGCTCAGAGACGGCGGCGGCTGCGAAAGAGTTCCGCTAATCCTCCCAGAAGGGCTTGACCCAGCCACGCCGCGCCAGCTCGGCGCGCATTTCGAGCATGGCTGTGTAGGTCGGCAGGGCGTAGAGCGTCGCGCCGGCGGGCAGCTGCGCCAGCGCGGCATCCAGCGCGCGCGGCAGGTCGGGCTCGCTGCGAATGCGCGCCGGGTCGACGCCGGCATACTTCAGGCGCACCGCCATGTCGCCCGCGCGCGTGCCGCTCACCACGGCGGTAGCCACGCGCCCGGCCAGCCGCTCGAAATCGGCATCCCACAGCCACGAAACGTCGGTGCCGTCGGCGTATTTGTCGTTGATCGCGACGAGGACGTGAAGTGCTGAGTTTTGCGTGCTGAGTTTTGAATTTTGCAGCTCGTCGGTTGTAGCGTCTCCACTGGATGCTGATGACTCCTGATCCCCGACCCCCGACCCATGACCCCCAACGAGCATGCGCACGGTTTCGCTCGCGCCCACCGGGTTTTTGATCAGCGCCATAAACAGCGGCTGCCCGCCCGCGTCAATCCGCTCGATGCGGCCAAACGCCGCGCTAAACTGTTCGAGTGTGGCGCGAATGCGCGCGGGCGCAACGCCCAACAGCAGCCCGGCAGCTGTGGCAGCCAGCGCGTTCAGCGCATTGTAGAGCCCAGGCAGCGGCAGGTTGATTTCCAGCGCGGTGGGCAGTGGCGCGTGGCCGCTGGCGCTCAGCAGCAGGCGCGAGCCGTTCGTGCCGTCGAGGTCGAGCCGCTCCAGCCGGAAGTCGGGCGTGGGCCGGCGCAGGCCGCAATTCGGGCAGGCATAATGCCCAACGTGCGCGTAAAAGCGCGCCGTGTACTCGTAGGGTGTGCCGCAGCGCCGGCAGAACTGCGAGTCGGCGAAGTGCGTGGCGCCGTCGCCAGCGTGGCGCGTATCTTCCAGGCCATAGTAGAACACGCGGGTGTGCAGGTTTTCGCCCAGCGCCGCCACGGCCGGGTCGTCGGCATTCAGCAGCACCGCCGCGTCGGGCGCGAGCTGATCGAGCGCGGCACGCCACGCGTTCGCGATCGTGTCTACCTCGCCATAGCGGTCGAGCTGGTCGCGAAACAGGTTGTGGAGCAGCACCAGGCGCGGGCGTGTTTCGGCGAGCGCCTGCGGCAGCGCGGCCTCGTCGGTTTCGAACAGGCCCATGTCGGCGCGCACCCGCCCACCCAGCGAGCTGCCCGCCAATGCCGTGGCCGTCAGCCCGCTCACAAGGTTTGCGCCAGCGCGATTATGCAGCACGCGGCGGCCATCGTCGTGCAAAATCGCCGCGATCATGCGCGTGGTGGTGGTTTTGCCATTCGTGCCGCCAATCACGGCCACGCCGCCGGGCAGACCGGCGCTCAGCCGGCGCAGGGTGTCGGGCGCGATGCGCCGCGCAACCACGCCCGGCAGGGTTGTGCCGCCGCCGCGCCCTAATGCGCGGCTCGCCAGGCCGGCGGCCTTGCCCGCGCCAATCGCGGCAATCAAACGAAGATCGGGAAAGTTGGGCATAGGGTTCTTTCTTTCGTGCCTGCGGTTGCGTGGTGGCGGCGCTATTCTACCATACCGTGCCCGCAAGCCGGGGCATAGCCCGTGCTGTAGCCTGCCATAGCAGCGAAAGGAGTTCTGCCATGAGCAGCAAGAAATCAAGCTATATCGAGCGCCGCGACGATGTGAATCCAAAAGAAGGCCAGCGCGAGTATGGCGATGTCACCTTTGCCGACCCAACCAACAAAAAATACCCGGTCGATACGCCCGAGCATGTGCGCGCGGCGTGGAGCTATATTCACCATAAAAACAACGCCGCCAAGTACGATGCCGACGAGGTCGAGACGATCAAGGGCCGCATTCGCCGCGCCGCCCAGCAGCATGGCGTCGAACTGAGCGACGGATGAAACGGAAGAATACCACGAAGACACGAAGGCTCGAAGATTTGCTATTTTCTTGGTAGTGAGCCAAATACTGAATCACCAAGAATTTCGCTTGCAGCGAAGCATGGCAGCAATTCCTTGTGACTTTTTTGCGCTGCAGCGCAAAAAAGTCACAAGAAAAAGAGAGTCATCCTTGCCCGCCGCAGGCGTAAAATTCGTCTGAGCAAATACCGCAGCATTGCATAACGAAAGGTCATTATGCCCTCGCACAGCTACGAATTCCTGGCGATTGGCGCGGGGCCGGCCGGCAGTGGCGCAGCCAGCGCAGCCGCACAGGCCGGCCACAGTGTGGCGCTGATCGAGCGCGACAAAATCGGCGGCACATGCCTGAACTACGGCTGCGACCCAACCAAGGCGCTGCTGCACCTGGCCGCGCAGCTTCACGAGGCGCGCAGCGCCGCGCGAGCTGGCCTGCACCTGGGCGACCCGACGGCAGACTGGGAGAAGGTGCAAGCCTACCTGCGCAAAACCATCAATCAGGTGCGCGGCGGCAGCGACGCAGCCACCCGGCGCAAGCTTGGCGGCGAGGGCATCGACGTGTACAAGGGCACGGCGCGCTTTCTCAGCCCGCACGAGGTGCGCGTGAACGGCGAAACCCTGCGTGCCGAGCAAATTCTGGTTGCCACCGGCAGCGTGGCCGCCGCGCCGCCGGTCGAGGGTCTGCACGACGCCGGGTTTATCACCAACAAAGAAGCGGTGAGCTTGCCCGCGCTGCCGCGCCGGCTGGCGATCATCGGCGGCGGGCCGATTGGCGTGGAATTCGCCCAGCTGTTTAGCCGTTTCGGCGTCGAGGTCACGATTCTTGAGCAGTCGGATGAGCTGCTGGCGAAGGACGACCGTGAGCTGGCCGCGCAGCTGTGCGAACTGCTTTCGGGCGAGGGCATCCGCATCGAGGCGGGCGTGGAACTGCACGAGGTGAGTTTAGCGCGCGGCCGCAAGCAGCTGCATTTCAGCCGGCGCGGGCACGCCACCGAGCGCCTGCTCGTCGACGAAATTATGGTTGCGGCAGGGTTTCGCCCGGTGCTCGAAGGGCTTGATCTGCACGCGGCGGGCGTGGAAACCACCGACGCAGGTATTGTTGCGGATGACTTTTTGCGCACCAGTGTGCCGCATATCTGGGCGGCGGGCGACGTGGCGGGCGGCTACAAGTTCACCCATGTGGCCTATGAGCAGGGACGGCTGGTGGCGCACAACGCCTTTGCCGCGCGCGCCCGCCGCTTCGACGCCAGCGTGGTGCCGTGGGTGACCTACACGAGCCCCGAGCTTGCGCACGTTGGCCGCACCGAAGCCGAACTGCGCGACGCCGGCCTGTCGTTCCGCGTGGGCGTGAAGCCGATGCAGGGGATCGAGCGCGCCGTGCTGATGGGTCAGCCCGAGGGTATGGTCAAGCTGCTGGTTGGCAGCGATGGCACAATTCTCGGCGGGCATATCCTGGGCGTCAATGCCGGCGAGCTGATCGCCCCGGTGGCGCTGGCAATGCGCGCGGGCCTCAAGGCTGCCGACCTGGCCGAAACCATTCTGCCCTACCCAACCGTGGCCGAAGGCGTGCGCTGGGCGGCCGAAGAGGCGCTGAAGGGGTAGTTTGCAGGTTGAAAGGTTGCAGGTTGTCAGGTTGCGGGTTGCAAGCCTAATCCTATTCAAATAACCACCAAGACACCAAGGCACCAAGTTTTAGATCTCCGTGCCTCTGTGTCTCTGTGGTAAACTTTCCTGGCGTCCTTTTAGCACTGCTGTCGCACGATGCTGACCCCTGACTCCTTGACTCCTGAATACGGTTCCTTCCCCATCCACTTTCCCGGCGGCTTCGTAGCTAAAAACGCGAGAACAGTGTATACTTATATTGTACATTCTGTCACAAGCGATTGGATAGATACATGCGAGCCAGCAACGCCGACCCGAACACCCCGCCGATCATCCGCCTGGAGCGCGTCAGCAAGAGTTTTGAAGAAGCCGGCCGCGAGCGCGTGGTGCTGCACGAAGTCAGCGCGACATTTGCGCCGGGCGAATTCGTGGTGCTGATCGGCAAGAGCGGCTCGGGCAAAAGCACGCTGCTCAACCTCGTCAGCGGTATCGACACGCCCAGCTCCGGCGAGGTCTGGGTGGCGGGGCAAGACATCACGCGCCTGTCCGAGCACGACCGCACGCTGTTTCGGCGCGAACACATTGGCTTTATCTTCCAGTTTTTCAATCTTGTGCCGACGCTGACGGTGTTTGAAAACCTGCTGCTGCCCCTTGAGCTGAACGGCCGCACCGCCCAGCGCGACCGCGACAACGCGCTCGATCTGCTGCGGCAGGTGGGCCTGGCCGACCGGCGCAACGCCTACCCCGACAAGCTTTCTGGTGGCGAGCAGCAGCGCATTGCGGTGGCGCGCGCCCTTGTGCACGACCCGCAGCTTGTTCTGGCCGACGAGCCAACCGGCAACCTCGACACCGAAACCGGCCAGCAGGTGCTTGATCTGCTTGACGAGCTGACGCGCCAGGCTGGCAAAAACCTCCTGATGGTCACGCACAGCCCCGATGTGGTTGGTCTGGCCGACCGCGTATTTCGCATGACCGAAGGGCATTTAGTAGAAGAAGCGAGCGCGCCGCAGCCCGCCAGCAACGGCCACGCGCCCACGGCCGATGACGAGAATGACGTGCTGTGGAAGCTGCTTAGCACGGATGCCTGATGCGCGTGAACGCGCAGGGGTTAGGGGACGGGAATAGGGATTAGCGATTGCAATGCTGATGTTCCTGATTTCCACACTGCTTTCAGATCAATCGGACGGCTTATATATGTGAGAAGGCTTTCGCGAGCCAGAAACACCCTGACTTCTGACTCCTGACTCCTGACTTCTCCTCTAGGTACTACATGACACCAACCCTGCTGAAAACCTCGTGGCGGCACCTGCTCAAACACCCCTGGCAGATCGGCCTGGCGATCCTGGGCGTGGCGCTGGGCGTCGCCGTGGTCGTCTCAATCGATCTAACGAATAGCAGCGCCCGCCGCGCCTTTGCGATCTCTACCGAAACGATTGCGGGCCGCGCAACCCACCAGATCGTTGGCGGGCCGAATGGCCTGGACGACGACATCTACCGGCGTTTGCGCGTCGATCTGGGCGTGCGCAGCTCCGCGCCAGTGGTGGAAGGCTATGCCGCCGCGCCCAATCAGCCCGGCCTGACGCTGCACATCCTTGGCGTCGACCCGCTGGCCGAAGGGCAGTTTCGCCCCTTTCTCAGCCCGTCCAACGCCGGCCCAAACAGCGATCTGACAGCACTATTCACCCAGCCGGGCGCGGCCTTGATGTCGGCTGACACGGCGCGCGCCTATGGGCTGAAAAGCGGCGACAGCTTCCCAATTCGTGTGGGGTCGCGCACCGAAACTGCCACGCTGGTGGCGCTGCTTGAGCCGCAAGATGATGCTGCACGCCGCTCGATCGACAGCCTGCTGGTGGCCGATGTTTCCACCGCGCAGGAATGGCTCGGCATGGACGGCAAGCTCACGCAGATCGACCTCATCCTGCCCGATGGCGACGCCGCGCAACCCGTTCTCGACCGCATCGCGACGATTTTGCCCGCTGGCCTGCGCGTCACCCGGCCAGCCCTGCGCACCCAGGCGATCGAGCAGATGACGGCGGCCTTCGAGCTGAACCTGACGGCGCTGAGCCTGCTGGCCCTGATCGTTGGCATGTTCCTGATCTACAACACGATCACCTTTTCGGTGGTGCAGCGGCGCGGCTTGCTCGGCACCCTGCGCTGCATTGGCGTCTCGCGTCGGCAGATTTTCGCGCTGGTACTGGGCGAGGCAGTGATCGTGGGCGTGGTTGGCGCGCTTGCGGGCGTCGCGCTGGGCATCGCGCTCGGGCGCGGCCTGATTCAGCTCGTCACGCAGACGATCAACGACCTCTACTTCACTGTCTCAATTCGCAATGTCGAGATCAGCACTGGCCCGCTGGTGAAAGGTTTTCTGCTGGGCATGCTCACGACGCTGGCGGCTGCCGCCGTGCCCGCGATTGAGGCGACCTTTACGCCGCCGCGCACGGTGCTGCGCCGTTCGTCGTATGAAGATCGTGTGCGGCGGATTGTGCCACTGGCCGGCGCGCTGGGTGTGGGCCTTCTGCTGCTCGGCGGGGCGCTGCTGCTCATCCCCAGCAAGAGCATTGTGCTAAGCTTCAGCGCCCTGTTCGTGCTCACCATCGGCGCGGCGGCTGTGACGCCCATGGCGGTGCTGCTGCTGATGCAAGTTGCCCGCCCGCTGATGGGCCGGCTGTTTGGCCTGCTTGGGCGCATGGCCGCGCGCGACGTGATTGCGACGCTCAGCCGCACCTCGGTGGCAATCGCGGCCCTGATGATCGCGGTGTCGGTGACAATTGGCGTGGGCCTGATGGTTGGCAGCTTTCGGCAAACCGTGGTGAACTGGCTCGATACGACCCTGCGCGCCGATGTGTTTGTTTCTGCGCCGGGTGTGTCGAGCAGCCGCCTCGACGCGCCGCTGCCCGCAAATGTTGTGCAGGAAATCAGCGCCGCGCCGGGCGTTGAGCGCGCGCGCCGCTACCGCAGCGTCACAATTGAAGGGCAGTTTGGCCCGCAGCTGCTGGTCGCGCTGGAAGTCACCACCGACCGCGACCGCAACTCGTTTCAGTTTTTGCAGGGCAACCCCGCGCAGGTCTGGCCGGCTTTTGCGCAGGGGCAGGTGCTGGTGTCCGAGCCGCTGGCGTTTCGCTATGATCTCGCGCCGGGCGGCACAATCTCACTGCTCACCGAGCAGGGCGAGCGCCCGTTCACGATTGCGGGCGTGTATTCCGACTATGGCTCCGACCAGGGCGTGGTGATGATCGATCTGCCGCAGTATCAGGCGCTGTGGAACGACCAGCAGATTTCGTCGCTGGGCGTCGACGCCGCGCCCGGGCAGGATGTCGATGCGCTGGTGCGCGATCTGCGCACGCTGGTTGGCTCCGACCAGGTGCTGAATATTCGCTCGAACCGCGCGCTGCGCGAAGCCTCCATCGAAATTTTCGACCGGACCTTTGCGATCACAACCGTGTTGCAGCTCCTGGCGACGATTGTGGCGTTTATTGGCATTCTGGCCGCCCTGATGGCCTTGCAGCTCGAACGCGCACGCGAACTGGGCATGCTGCGCGCCACAGGCCTGACGCCGCGCCAGCTGTGGGGCGTTGTGATCTCACAAACCGGCCTGATTGGTTTTACTGCTGGCTTGCTGGCCCTGCCCGTTGGCGTGATGCTGGCGCTGGTGCTGGTGTATGTGATCAACCGGCGCTCGTTTGGCTGGACGCTCTTGTTCCGGCTTGATGGCGGGCTGTTTGCGCAGGCCATGCTGGTGGCAATTGCTGCCGCGCTGCTGGCCGGTTTGTATCCCGCCTGGCGCATGAGCCGCACGCCGCCCGCACTGGCCTTGCGCGAGGAATAGCGCTGCGCCTGTGGCGGGGGATGGGGAATAGAATAGTGCGAATATTTTCACGTACAGCGCCCCGGCTTAGCCGGGGCGCTGTACGTGAAAAAGAAAATTCGGGGGCAGCAATGCCACCCCCGAACCCTCGCGCGGATGTACAGCAGTTTGCAGAACAATTGACTCGCGTGCACCGACACGAAATACGTGGTAGCGCGGAACATACAACGGCCTTCTGCCTCGTGCTGACTGCAAACTGCTCTGGACTTTACTTCTCTTCCGCCGGCTTCTTTATATCAGCAACCACCGCCTCAATGTGTGCCTGCGCTGCTTCGCGCTGAATCATGCGTGCCTTGATACTTGCGCCCACGCCCAGCGCCACTGCGAGCAGCACCCACAGCCACGCGCCAACCAGCGGCTGCGCGGGAGTACCAGTGTTTGGCAGGCTGCTGGGCGTTGCCAGGCGGCCACCAAGCACATAGCTGCTGAAGTGCGACAATTGCGCACATACGCGGCTATTCGCGGTATCGGGTGTTGTTGCCAGCCGCTGCCACTGATTGGTGGCAGTGTCGAGCAGTTCAATAACGAACCCGGCCGGGCTGCCGATGGCGGGGATATCAGCCGAGTTATAGTCGTAGCACAAGGTAATCGGCTGCGCGAACGTTGGGCTGGTGATCGGGTTGCCATTCGCGTCAAGCAGGGTTAGATCGGCTTGTGGGCCAAAAAAGGCCTCGCCAGCGATCGGGCCGCGCACAGCTGGGTCGACGAGCTGGATGGAAATGGCTGCGCCGGCCGAGAATGCTGCCCGCGGAATGATCAGCGTAACTGGCCCGAGTCTGCATTCAATCGTGTCAACGCCATCGGGCGCTTGCAGCAGGCATGACAGAAAGTTTTGGCCATTGCCATTGCCGTTGCCGTTGCCATTGCCATTGCCATTGCCATTGCCGTTGCCGTTGCCGTTGCCGTTGCCATTGCCGTTGCCGTTGCCGTTGCCAGTAGACGTGGCCGTTGCGGTGGCGGTGGTGCTGGGGGTAACCGGTGTTGCAGTAGGATTGCGGCGGCGCGGGGTAGGCGTGCGCGTTGCAGTGCTGGTTGGGTTTGGCCCGCCGGCTGGCGTGCGCGATGGCACGGTTTGCCCGGCTGGCGCGTCGCTTGGCGCGGCCCAGGTGGCATTAGTTGCGCCTAGCGCCAATACCCCCAGGCTTAGCGCGATGGCTGCCATCCGGCGCAGATTGCGTGGAGACAGAATGTTGTTCATCAATACGGATCCTCTCTGCTGCCGGGTACTGAATACAATATTATTTCGAATAAGAAATACTTGGCCGGCAGATGATCATTTATTATTGGCTGAATGTATAAACGCTTTATTCCGCACGATTGGTACGTATTTTTGTGAATTATTGCATATAGTAACGACTATTCGATATAGTGTATTTATAAACAGTTTAAATGCTCTGGTATATGCTGTGTAATCGAAATGTAATGCGATTATTGAATGCAAATATTACATTGTTGAAAGATACCATGATTTGTAATGTCGATCATAGTGTTTTTGTGCTGGTATATTTTATAGTTAGCATAGTCGTCTTTTACGCGAGCAACGATCATGTCAGCACAACACACTATCTCAAAACGCTCGCACTATGGTGCTGCGATCAAAGTGCGCTATCTTCTTATTATCATTGGCATAACCCTGGTTTTGCTGATGGGTCTGAAGGCCTGGCAGGTCTATACGGCGGCCCAGGCCCTGCGCGACGATTTGCGCGCGCTGGAGGATGTGGCCGCGCATCCCAGCCGCGACCAGATTGTGGCGCTGGGGCCGCTTTTGGCGCGCGCGCACGCCGACGCAGTGGCGCTGCGCCTTACCAGTGCCCCGCTGCTGCCCATTGCGCGCCACTTGAGCTGGTTGCCGGGCTATGGCGCTGACTTTGCTGCCGCGCCCGATCTGCTTGACCTGGCCGTGGGCCTGACCGATGGGGCGGAAAGTAGCTATATTGGGGTGATGCCAGCCCTGCGCCCACTGGCGAATGGCGAGGTGGCCGGCACCACGCTGATGCAGCGCCTGGAAAATGCCCAGCCCGACCTGCTGCGCGCCCAGCAGTCGCTGGCGCAGGCGGCCGAGGCGTGGGCGCGCGTGCCCCAGGCGCAGCTTTCGCCCGAGCTGCGCGCGCCACTAGCCCGCGTGGACGAGCTGCTGCCGGCTGCGCGCGATGGTGTGGCAATTGCGCTGGCGCTGCCCGATTTACTGGGCGCGCATGGCCGCCACGACTACCTGGTTGTGGCGCAAAACCCCGACGAACTGCGCCCAACCGGCGGCCTGATGACGGCGGCCGGCGTGCTGGGGGTTGAGCAGGGGCGCGTGGTGGAATTTAGCCTGGCCGACTCGGGGACGATCACCAACCTGGCGGCGAATGGCCCCTACCCCGACGCACCCGCGCCCTTGCAGCGCTATATGGGCATCGATCTGTGGACTTTCCCGGATGCCAACTGGTCGCCCGACTTGCCAACAGCGGCGGCCACAATCAGCGATTTGTACGGGCGCGGGCAGAACCGCAGCGTGCGCGATGTGATTGCGATCGACCCGGCTGGCTTGCAGCTGCTGATTGGTGCGCTTGGCCCGCTGGAGGTCGAGGGCTCGAATGCGCCGATTACGGCGGCAAATGTGCAGGCGTATTTGCGCAATGCCGTGTTCTTTGGCGTGCAGCAGAGCGGCAATGCCGCTGCCGATGCGCCGTGGTGGGTGCAGCGCAAGCAGTTTCTGGCACCGCTGGGCCGCGCATTGCTTGCGCGCGCCGAGCAGGGCGGCGCGCAGATCGATTGGCTGCTTGTGTTTGGCGCGCTGCGCCAGGCCTTCGACGAGCGCCACCTTCAGGTGGTGGTGCAGGAGCCAGCGGTGGCCGATGCCATGTACAACCGTGGCTGGGATGGGGCGGTGCGCGCCGTCGATGGCGATTTTCTGCTGCTGAACGCGGCTAATATGGGCTACAACAAGGTTTCGCTGCTGGTTCAGCAGTCGATCTCCTACACTGCCGACCTGAGCGCACCCGAGACACCAATTGGCGAGCTGACATTGCGCCAGCGCAATACGGCCAGCGGCGTGCCCGAGTGCGATCAGCGGCGCGGCCTCAACGAGATTGTGAGCGCCAAACGCTACGAGGATTTGATGGCCGGCTGCGCCTGGATCTACCAGCGCGCGCTGCTTCCCGAAGGCAGCCAACTCATCGCCGCGCTTGGGGTGCCGACCCCGGCCGCCTGGCTGCTGAGCGGGCAGGCCGACAATGGCGCGGTGACGCTGGAACCTGGCGATGCGCGCACCAGCGCGCTTGCGACGATGCTGGTGATCCCGCCTGGCGAGGCGCGGCGTATCTTTGCGCGCTACCATTTGCCGGCTGCGGTGCTGACGCAGGACGATCAGGGGTGGCACTACCAGCTTACGCTGCAAAAGCAGGCTGGCACGCCGCCACTGCCCGCCACGGTGCGCGTGCGTATGCCAAAGGGCGCGGTGCTGCTGTCTTCCAGCATGCCGCTGGCCCGCCAGGAAGGGCAGGATCTGGTGTTTCAGCTCACGCTGAGCACTGAACAAACGCTGACAGTTGATTTTCGGCCCGCAGCGGGGCAGTAAGCAGGATGCAGTTGGCAGGAAGCAGCGAGGAGTCAGGAGCCTGGCTTCAGAAGTCAGTGTATTGGCGGTTTTGAGCCTGTTTGCAGGCACGCCAGAATGTTATTGCGGTGGACGCGAAGCCTGGCTGACTCCTGATTTCTGTCTTGCGTCTCGCGTCTCCTGCGGGAGGCCCTGACCCCCGGCCCCTCTCCCATTGCGAAGGAGAGGGGAGGGAGCAATGCCAGTACACAGCTGTTGCGAGGGCGAGGGGAGGAGTCAGGCATGCCAGATGGTTATTGCGGTTGACGCGAAGCCTGGCTGACTCCTGCCCTCCCGTCTTTTGTCTCCCGTCTCGTGTCTTCTGTGCCCCCTAAATACTTCCCCGGTTGGGCCGTTCTAAACGGAGCAACAGCAAAGCGAAGCATCTCGCGGTCATTTCGGCCAGAGATGCTTCGCTTTATTTAACCTGGCAGGCGAGAAAATGATGAGCACAGGGAAAAGACCATGACACCGAGCAGACGTACCTGATGATGCCTGTGTCGCGTCTCCTGTCCCGCGTCTCCCGCCTCGTGTCTCGTGTCTCGCGTCTTCTGACTCCTGACTCCTGTTCCCTACGCCGCCGCCTGCACCGAGCCACTCAGCACCACCACAATGCGTCGAATCTCGTCCGGTTCGGGCAGGCGCAGGCCGTGCTCGATTTCGGCGAGCAGGCGGGCCGGCAGTGCCGTGCGCTGTGCCAGTTCCGTGTATGTCATGCCGATGCTGCGGCGCAGCGCGCGAATGTCGTGCTCGGGCGTGGCCGCCACAGCGGCTCGCGCCGGGCGAAACGCGGCCAGCCAGCTGCGCCGCGCAGGCGCGGGGGCTTCGGCAGCCAGTGCGGGCAGGGCTGGTGCGGGCGCTCCAATAGGTTTAGGCGCAGCAGCAGGCTTCGCAGCGCGGGCAGGAAAGGCCTCGGGCAGGGCAGCAGGCTTCGCAGCAGCGGCAGGAAAGGCCTCGGGCGCGAGCGCCGGCGTTTGTGCCGGGCGGCGCAGGCCGGGCAGCGCCACTGCGCGCACCATGTAGATGGCAAACGACACAAACGCCACCGCCGAACCACCCCAGATCGCCCACGACGAAAGCTGCCGCAGCTGGGCGTTCTGGCTCGTTGCGACATAGGGCATAATCAGGAACAGGCAGATATTTGTCATACCGTGCGCCAGCGTCACACCCAGGATCGAGCCGCTCCAGCGCACCATAAGCGCAAATGCCATGCCGACAGCGAACACAAACACCACGTCGAAGACTGACAGGTAGCCAATATGCAGCGCGGCGAATAAAAGCGAGACATACAGGATCGCCCAGCGGCCCAGCGCGGGCGCTGCCAGCGATTGCAGCACGCCGCGAAAGATCAGCTCTTCGGTGAAGCCAGTGGAGATTGCCAGCAGCAGGCCGGCAAACAGCAGCGAGGCCCACGAGAAGCTCGCCAGCAGCGGCGCGGGCGCGAGAATAAGATATTCGGCTGCGCCCAGGCCAAAGCCGCCGCCAACAAACATCAGCTGCAGCAGCAGATTGCCGGGCTTCAGGCCTAGCTCGGCGCGTTTCATGCGCAGCTGGTGAATGATGACAAAGGTGGCAAACAGAAGCGGCACCGCGACAATCGGGTACCAGGCCAGGCGCGGCAGTTCGGCCAGCGGCAAGGCCAGGGAAAGCAGGCGAATCAGTGGCGCGAGTGCCAGGCCCAATGCCAGGCGGCGCTCGGCGGTTTCGTTGCCCAGCGCGGCATAGATCGTTAACCCCACCAGCAGCAATGCGTGGGCGAACATGCCAATTTGCACGCTGGCCAGCGAGGTCAGCAGCTCGGCAGTGGTAACCAGCAGCAAAATGCCCCAGAGCAGCAGGCGCGAGCGCCGGGCCATGGCTGGCGAGAGCAGGTGTGGCGTTGCAGTGTTTGGTGGTGTGCTCATACTATTACCCCTGTTTACACAGCGCTGGCCTACGCGATATGAATGCGTAGGCCAGCAGCAGGGCGAGACAAAAGAAGGAAACTAGCGCAGAACGTCAGCAATTTTGAAGCCCACCGTCACCACAAACACAATCACCAGTGGCACGATCGCAACATTCAGGGCGCGGCTCAGGCGGCGGGCGCGCTCGCCATTCAGGCCGCCGATAATTTCTTTCTGTATCAGCAGGGCCAGCATCGTCAAAATCGCGATCAGCGCCAGCGAGGCGGCTGCCACGGCTGTGACGGTGGTGGTCGTAGTGGTAACAGTCGTAATCATAAAGCCAATTTCTCCAGCAATGTCGTTTTTTGGTAGTGTGCGGGCTGGTTGTAGCATACGCGAAAGCGGGATACCAATCAATCGTTCAGATTACACCAAGCTTGCGAAGTTGTTTTTAATTCGTTAACAATCTGTATCACTCTCGCCAAGTGTGCATCCCTGCTCACATACATAACGCCGGCTTCAAACAAAAGGATACCCACTACGTTGCTTAGGTTTTTCATGTCTGGATAGAAGAGTTGCGCTGCGCTGCTGCCCTTGAATATGCCTGAGTGTTTCAGGAAAGCCGCCGCCGCCCCAGGCGATGCAGGCGCGGGTTGCCAATGACATAGTGTGAAATGAGCTTGTATGGGTTGCGCAGGCTTGGAAAGCATGTCCAGACAATATGCAGCCGCTCGCGCCAGCTTTCGCGCGCCCACAGGTAGAAGAAGGGCTTTTCGTCGAGCATTGCGTCGGGGGCAATCGGGCGAAAAAGGCTCCGCGCAACATCGGCCGCAAGCCGCACTGCACCAGCATCCAGCTCTGCTTCGGCCACAACTACCTCGGGCATTGGCGCACCACACAGCTGGTGGGCCAGCAGCAAGCCGATCAGTACCATGCGCGTGCTTTGGTACGAGCGCGCCAGCCCAAAAACGCGCGCCCAGTTGAGCTGGGGCTGTGTGCGCAGCAATGCGGCAATGTCGCTGATCCACAGGAGCCGCTCCCAGGCATGTTTCCCGCCATGCACGCACAAAATAAGCAGTAAATCTTCGGGCGTGAAGGCGCGAACGGAATGATGCGCCAACTCGGCGCTGCCCAGGCGCGCCCACCATGCATCCACATCGGGTGGGAAAGCGAAGGGTGTTTGCATCACGCGCCACTGCAGTTCGACAACGAGCTTGTTGCCTGGGTGAACAAAGGCAAAATCGTTATGCTCCTCCAGGTAGCGCTGTTCTTCCTGCGCAGAAAGCTGAAGCGCCGGTTCAAAGCCTTGCGCCAGCATCAGCTCGCGGGCGCGGGCGAAATCGCACTGGCGTATCAGCAGATCTAAATCGCCGGCTGGCCGCAGCGCAAGGTCGCCATAGGCATAGGCCGCCAGTGCCGGGCCTTTGAATGGTATTGTGGGGATGCCCGCCGCTTCAAGCAGCTTGCCAAGCTGCACCATGGTGCCTGCCAGCAGCAGCGCTTCGTGCACGCCACGCCCGTAGCGCTCGTAAAGGGGCGCGAGCGCGGGCAGGCTGGCTGCTTCGGCGGGCAGCGCGCGGCACAGCAGTGGCGTAATGCCATGCCGTTCGGCAAACTCAAGCATTTGCGCGCCCTGCGCGGCATTCAGCGCTGCCGCGCTTGAGGCCAGGATGCGCTCGCCGCGAATACTGGCGAGTAGGAGCCTGGCCTCGGGTGGCGCGGCATACAGCGCGCGCTGCCGAAGATTGACGGACAACCTTTTCACGATGCGGTGGCCTCCAGATGCGACGATTCCAGAATGTCGCAGCAAATGCTGAGTCATAGTTCGTTGGCTTCTGCGTGTGCTGCGATGCTGTCGTCGTAGTCTGCCCCGCCGCTGGCCACAAGCGCGGTGCCCTTTCCCGCGATGTGTCGCCGGTAGCCGAGCCAAAATGTTTCGCCTGAATTCAGCCAGGGCTGGCGGCCCAGGATCCAGATAGCGTGCCTGGTATCCGCTTCTGGCTGGCTGCCCGGGCCATAGCTTGCCACCGCTGTGCCTGGCCCAAACTGGAACGAGAAGTAGAGCAGCACTGCATTGAGCTGGCCGCTGGCCGTGGCCGCCGCTGGCGCGCTGCTGTCGATGATCCAGCTCTTGTCGGCACTGAGATCAATGTCGCCAAGCTGCACGGGCGCGGCGATTGCCTGCCAGCCCTGCACATCGGTGGTGCTGGCGTGAAACAAATGGTTGACAGGGCTGGCAACATCGACAAACGGGCTGAAATCAATGCCATACCAGGCGCGCCAGTTTGCGATTGTGGCGGGCATGAATGTGTGTTCGCTCAGCACATCGGCGGGCAGGCTGAGTGGCAGGCCAAACACCTGTAGACGCGCGGGTATCAGCGCCGCTGCCGGCTTGAGGTAGCGCGCGCGCACCTGTGCAAACGCCCGCAGGCCATATTCGCCGTGCGGGTAGCTAATCAGCGTTTCGTCGATCAGGGCATCGGCGCGCTCGGGGAGGCTGGCAAGCTCGTCGGCGCTTTCCAGCAGCGTGATACGGCCAGCCACACCGCTTGCAGCTATCATCGCGCGGGCGGTTTCGCCAAGCGTGCCGCTTTCGATCGTATACACATGGCGCGCGCCAGCTTGCGCGGCGGCAATCGCAAACATGCCCGTTCCGGCATTCATATTCACCACAATATCGCCAGGTTTTACCACTTCGCGAATGCCACGCAGCATGCCTTCCACCATTGGCCGATTGTTCAGCAGTTCGACTTGCGCGGGTGTTGCGAAATAGCCGAACTCGCTGGCATCGCTGGCGAGGGAAGTGTTTGATTCGTCGCACAGAATGCCGGCCTGGTAGAGCTGCGCCAGCGTGTTGGTCAGGTCGATCCATTCCTGGAAGCCAGCAATTGGCCCGCGCAGCAGTGCCAGGGCTGCGCCAAGCGTGCGCGGCTGGGCAAAGGCATCCAGAATTGCCAGTGTGTGCGGCCCGCTTTCCATGCTGCCGTCGGGCGTAATGATGTGAACGACATTGTTCGACTCGGCCCGCAGCTGCAAGGGTGTATCGGTGCAGCGCAACAGGGTGTGTTGGGCAAGTTTCATTTTTTCTGTTCCTTGGTACGTTTCAACTGCTTGCCTGCTTAGGCAGGTGCGCCATTTGGCACAGTAAGCTGTGCTTTTTGCCTGCGGCAGCAAGGTAGAAACGATTATTTTTGTGTGCAATTGTTCGGCGCTATGCGCCGAACAATTGCACACAAAGGGAAAATTGAGTAAGCGCGGTTCCCGAACGTGATGCAGGGCTGCCGCCTGCGGTGAGTCTGCCAAACCAAAGGTTCAGGGAGCCAAACGCGTCATTTGGCGGCCCGACAAGCATTTATTCGCGCTCAAGGCTGACGCCAGCGCGCGCATTGGGCACGCGGTAGCGGTAGCTCAGGGTAAATTGTTCGCCCGTATGGAGCATGCGCGGCTCGTCGACGATCCAGAGCGGCGTGTAGCGGAAGCTGTCGCGCGCGACACGGGCCGGGTGGAGCGAGAAGGAGCTGCCTGGCCCCATTTGCACTTCAAAATACACCAGCAAGCCATTCAGGTAGCCGTCGGCAGTGGCAATGACAGGCACAGACACGTCGATCATCAGTTCCTGAATATCCATCAGCTCCCATTCAGTCAGCAGCACCGGCTCGCTCAGGGTTGGCCAGTCGCGCGCGGCATAGGGGCGCACGCTCTGCAGGGTGCCATTGAGCGCGTTGTAATCGCCCGCGCCGAGTGGGCCGAAATCGAAGCCATACCATTCGTGCCAGCGCTGGGCTTGTTCGGTGGTGAAAATGTGCTGGCTTAGCTCGGCACGCGGCACCGTCAGCGGCAGGCCAAACACCTTGACCTTGCCCGGCACGATTTTCGCGCCGGGTTTGAGCAGGCGTTTGCGCGCATCGCGCATCACTTCGAGCACGAAATCGCCGGTTGGCTCGCTGCCAACCATTTCGCTGATCAGGACATCGGCGCGCTCGGGCAGGGTTACTTGCGATCCCCAGCCATGCACAAGTGTAATACGGTCGGCCAGGCCGTTCGCGGCAAAGGCTTCGCGCGCCAGCCGCCCAATGCCACAGGCTTCGATCGCGTAGACATGGCGCGCGCCAGCCTGCGCGGCGGCAATCGCGAAAATGCCGGTGCCAGTGCCCATGTCGATCACGACATCGCCGGGCTTCACCACTTCGCGGATGCCGCGCAGAAAGCTTTCGACGCGCAGGCGGTCGTTGAGCATATAGACATGAATGGGCGCGGAGTCGTAGTTGGCGTTGCCGGCGCGCAGAAATGGCCCCATGCTGGCGGCTTCGCGCAGAATGCCACTGCGATACAGCTGCTCGATTGATTCGAGGATGGAAGCGCGCTCGCTGGCATGCGCGCCGGGCGGCACAAGCGCGTCGAGCACCGCGCCAATCGAGCGGTCGCGGTAGAAGGCGCCCAGAATGGCCAGCGCATGCTTGCCGCCCGCGACGGTGCCAGCTTCGCTGAAGATGTGGGTGCTGCCATCGGCGCTGCGATGGATTTCAAGGTCGGGAATTCGCTGCAACTGGGTGTCAAAAGCAAGATCGGGCATTTGTTTTTCCTCTCGGGGAGTTTCTTACTCTTTTTACAACATGTCAGGGCGTATGCAATTAGTTGTTTGGCTGCACAAGGCCGCGCTTTGCCTGCGGCAGCATGGTACTTGCCGATTTTATTGGCTGCGGTTTTTCCGCGCGAAGCGCGGAAAAACCGCAGCCAGCGAATATATTTTTGCCGCTTGTATTTACGCAACCGGCAGCGCTTCGGCGGCATGCTCGCGGATCTGTGCCGCCCACGATTGCGCATAGCGGCCGCCGCGCGCCAGCAGCTCGTCGTGGCTGCCCGATTCCACAATGCGCCCGGCATCCATGACATGAATCACGTCGGCGCGCATGGCCGTGGTGAAACGATGCGTAATGATCAGTGCGGTGCGGCCCTGCACCAGTGTGCGAAAGCGATCCAGCCACTCGGCTTCGGCCCACGAGTCCATCGCGCTGGTTGGTTCGTCGAGCACAAGCAGGGGTGCCTGGCGCAAAAAGGCGCGTGCCAGCGCCACGCGCTGCCATTCGCCACCGCTCAGGCCCGTGCCATCGGCAAACCAGCGCCCAAGCAGGGTATGGTAGCCTTCGGGCAGGCGGGCAATGAAATCGTGCGCGCCCGCGCCGCGTGCGGCCGCTTCAATCGCCGCCGGATCGGGCGCGGCACTGGCGGCGCTGATGCCAATATTTTCGCCCGCCGTGGCATGGTACTCCAGCGGCGATTGAAACAGTACCGTGATCAGCTGCCGCAGCTTGTGCTGGGCCAGCGCGCGCACATCCACGCCATCGAATTCGATTGTGCCAGCCGCCGGATCGTAGAAGCGGCACAGCAATTTCACCAGGGTGCTTTTGCCGGCCCCGTTTGCGCCAACAATTGCCACCACACGGCCAGCCGGAACGCTCATTGAGAAGCCGTCGAGTGCCACACGCTCGCTGCCGGGGTAGCAAAAAGTGACATTGCGAAACTCGATGCCGCGCCGCAGGCTGGCGGGCAGTGGCGCAGCGGGATCGACGACTTGCGGCTGGAGATCGAGAAAGGCAAACAGGTTGCTCACAAACAGGCTGTTGGCATAGATCTGGCCGACATTGCTAAGCAGCGAGCGCACCAGGTTTTGCCCGCGATCAAAGATCTGGTAGAACAGCACCAGGTCGCCCAGCGTGGCTTCGCCACGCGCTGCGCGGCCAAGCATCCAGAGCAGTGCCGCGCCAGCAATGACAAGTGTGCCTGCGCTGGTACTGGCCTGCGCCAGCGATTGCCCGCGCAGCAGGCGCATACGTTCGCGCACGAGCCGCTGGCGGATGCTGCCGTAGGCGCGGCGAAATGCTGGGCCAATACCAAATAAACGCAGTTCGGCAGCCGATTCGCCACTCGTCAGCATGACATCATAGTAATTCGCCCAGCGTCGGTCGGCGGTGGTGCGCGCCCACCAGGCGTGATACTGGCGGCTGTTGCGCAGCACAACGGCAAAGGTGGGCAGCGCACTGATTGCGAGGATGGCGGGCAGCCCTGCGCCATAGCTCAACAGCATTGCGCCCAGCCCCACAAGCGTCAGGCTGTTTTGCACCAGTGTGCTGAGGTGTTCGAGCAGCTCAAGCGGCCGCGTGGCGGCTTCTTCGCGCGCGCGGTGCAGCTGATCGTAGTAGTCGGATGATTCATAGAAGGCCAGATCGACGCTGCTTGATTTCTCGTGCACCAGCGCGCGAATCGCATCTTCGACGCGCTCGGCCTGGGCCGCGCGCAGCCAAGCACCGGCGCTGTTCAGCAGCTCGGATGCAAACAGCAGCGCGCCCATGGTGCCTGCCAGCCACAGGCAGCGCGCCATTGCCGGCCCGCTGGTGCCTGCTGCAACCACGGCAGCCAGGCTATCGACCAGCGGGCGGCTCAGGGCGATCGTTGCAACTGGCAATGCCGCCTGCACCAGTGTTAGCGCAGCCGAAGCAGCCGTGAGCGCGGGCGCAGCAGCCCAGATCAGCGCGAGTGTGCGGCGAATTGCGGCAAGCCCCGCGCCACTGCGGGCGGCCAGCGTAGTGAGCGGCTTAGCGAATGCCATTAGCAGGGCTTCCGCTGGCAATGTGTGCGTCGATCATGGCGGCGATCTGTGGCAGATCGGCCAGGCGGCGCGGGCGGCTGATGCGAAAGACCGGCACCTGGCTGGCGAGCGCGATGCACTGGCGAAAGTAGGCCGGCGTTGAGCCACTGTTGCCCAGCAAACCAACTGCGTATGGGAACTGGAGCAGCGATGCAAAGGCATCCTGCGCGCCGAGCTGCTCGATGCTGGCTTCTGCGCCGTCCTCGGCTTCTTCGAGCACATAGATGCGGTGCAGCGCGAGCGGCGCAGGCGAATATGCGGCGGCCGAACGCCAGTCGCGGCGCTCGTCGTCGGCATTGAACTCGTGCAGGTCGGCCATGTCGAGCTGGAGCACATCGGCGACGGCGGGCCAGACTTTCAGGCGCGGGTAGCCAGGCGCAAGCAGTGGCGCGGGCGCATTCAGATCGAGCGCAACCATATCGTCGGCCAGCATGGTGTGGCCGCGCGCGTGCAATGCCGCCGCCGTAGTCGATTTGCCTTCGCCCGAGCAGCCCAGAAAGGCCACGGCCCTGCCATGAATGGCTACCGCGCTGGCATGCAGCACGAGCTGGCCGCGCTGATGCAGCAGCAAGCCCAGCGCGCCACCCAGCGCAAACACACGCAGGTAATCGTCGGTTGCGCTGGGGGCCGGGTCGATGGTAATGGTGCGCCCGGCGCGAATTGCAAATGTGCCAACGTCGTCGATATAAATATATGCCGCGTGCTGATCGCCGCACACATAGCCGTCGGAATGATCGCCGGCCGGCGGACGCCACGCCACTGGCCCGAAGCGAATGACGACATCGGCGTGGCCGGCTGTGCCGGGCGCAAGCTCGGGCAGCGTCAGCTCGGAGCGAATGCGCAGGCCATAGGCGACATACCACTGGCCAAGCGCTATTTCTGTGATTGGATTTGGCATGGGCAGAGATCTCGAAACTATTTTTTAGCTGGCGCGCGCAGCTGCACTGCGCGCGCCAGCCCTCCGACGCGAACGAATGAGCTTTGGCAATTACGCCATCGCCATCATGGCCATCATATCGCCACCCGAGCCAGCCATGCCCAGGGTAACGCGCTCGACAGCGCCGTGCTGGCGCAGCATGGGGCGCTTGTATGCCTTCTTCATTGCTTATCACCCCCTTTCTTTGAAAAATTGAGCGATTGTTTTCGCTCATTGCGATAAATGTGAAAATAAGATGTGCACGGATTAGTCTGAATTAGAAGTGGTATTGTCTTATTGCATTATGGGAAATGCTGAAGCGCAAGGAAACACTTCCAGGGATTATGGGCTGATCATCATAGCCCCATTACCCATCCCACCGTCACTACCCGAGCCATTCATGGCAAGCGTAATGCGTTCAACCGATCCGTGCCGAACGAGCTTTGGATGTTGATATTTCTTCTTGGTCACCATCATCACCCCCTTTCCGCAGTGTATATATTTATTGTAGGTGGCAGTATTGTGGACAAATGCCTCATACAATCATATGTGTGCGGGCGGGGGTAATAATCAGTGTTAATGTGCGTTCCTCAAGGCGATGTGTGTTGTTCATTATTGTATGAGCGGGATGAAACCGCCGTTGCGATGGTGAAAGACAAAGATGCACCAGATGTTGGTATGGATGGCGAGCCATTGAATGGCTGGCGTTGTGGTATGAGGCTGCGCATTGCGCCACCGGGCGCAAGTGCGCGGAGCCACGCCTCGGTAACCAGCAGCGCGCCCATGTACGAATAGTATTGTCCCGGTTCGATCACGGCCTGGCGGAAGGCCCGGGCTTCCACATAGCCGCGCTCGGCAATTTCCAGGCGCGGCGCGGCGTCGAGCCAGGGAAGAATGTGCTCGGCTGCCAGGCCATGTTTTACAGCCGCCGCAAAATCCATCCCCGATGGCTGATTGAGCACGGCCTCGGGCAGAATACCCTGCATAGCGCGGCGGTGGTGCCAGCGCTCGCGCTCTTTATATATCGCGCCGTCGTGATTCCATTTTTCTTCCTGTGGCATGGCCAGCACCAGCTCGACCAGGCGGCGATCATAGAAGGGATGGCGAAACTCCAGCGGTTTATCGACTGGTGCGGTACTGGCGATCATCGGCGTCAGAATATCTTCAAGCGTATAGCGCACTGCCGGGCTGCGTTCGCCCAGGCGCTGCACCTTGCGCACGCGCAGCGAACGGTCGCGCGTGGCGATGCGCTGCTGCAACGACGCCGCAATAAACGCTGGCAGGTCGGTATACATACCCCGGCGCAGCTCTTGCCACACCAGTGCCGGCCGCAGCACGGCCCAGGGCGCAAATGGCATCAGGCCGTAGTAGAGCAATGCCCCGGCTGCGCGGCGCGAGTCGCGCTGCCAGCTCAGACCGAGGCGTCGCAGCACTTCGCGGAACTGTTTGCGCCGCAGCAGGTCGTAGTACACGCGCTCGCAGCCCTCATTCACCGAGTCGCCCATCATGCCGGTGAGCACAGTATGGCAACCTGCGGATAGTATTGCGTCATGTTCTTCGCCAGTAGCGCCATCGACAACAAACTCATGCGGCCCGCTCACGCTTTGCGGTTGCCAGTTACTGCTCAAATATTCCGGTATGTATTTATCGTCGGCTGTGATCAGGTGCGCGCGCAGGCCGAAGTGCGCAATCATCAGATCGATGCGCTGGCGCTCGGCCGGGTCGGCGAGCTGATCGAATACCAGCGAGAAGGTATGCAGTTCGTGCCCGCTGTTCATACGAGCGGCCAGCGCAACAATCGCTGTGGAGTCGAGCCCGCCGCTGAGTTCGAGCGCGATGGCGGGTTTGCGGCTGCGCAAACGGCAGCGGATGGCTTGTTCGAGCGCGTGGCGGTATTCTTCGAGCACCTGCTGCGCCGGCCGATCGGCTGGTGTGTGGTCGCGCCAGTCCCAGAAGCGGCGCGTTGCCACATGGCCAGCCTCGGCCAGCAATATGTAGCCGGCTGGCAGCGCCACGAAGCCGCGAAACAGCCCCTGATCCCAGCCACTGGTCCACTGGTAGGCCGGCGTAAAATAATCGAGCAGCTGATCGTCGTCGATCTCCAGCGGCACAGTCGGGTCTTGCAGGATCTGGGTGCGTTCGGAAGCGATGATCAGCCGCTGCGCATCGCGAAAGAAGAACAGCCGGCAGGTGCCCGACAGATCGCGGGCGGCAAACACGCGCCGCGCGGCAGCATCCCAGATCACAAAGGCAAACTCACCCACCAGGCGATCGACACATGCCGCGCCCCACTGGCGATAGGCCGCCAGCACAAACAGTGCATCGGGTGCGGCGGGCAGCAATGGCTCGTGCAGCAGCTGGCGCAGCTCGTCGCGGTTGTCGATTCGGCAATCGGCGGCGATATGCAGCGTGCCAAGCGCAAGATGAACGCCGGGCTGGTCTTCGGGCAGGGTTGCCAGCTCGGCCTGAGCCATTCCCACTGCGCCATCGCGCCATGTCCAGCCGCCATCGGGGCAGCGGTAGCGCATGCAGGCAATTGCGGCGTTCAGCACGCCTGGGTCGGCTGGCCGGCCAGTCCAATCGATTGTGGCAAAGACTGCATTCATGCTGAAATTCGCTCAAGCGGCAGCTGGGAATAGCGTGCCAGGCTTTCGGGCGTGCCGCCAACGACGACAGTGCCATTGCTTTCGACCCAGGCGTGTGCTTCGATGCGGCCACCCAGCCCGCGCGCCACGCCAATATGGAACGACGATGCACAACCCTGCCAGCCCAGCAGCGCCTGGGCTGCCAGCGCCTGCGGCAGGCATGTGCTGCCACGCACAAGGTCGGCGGCCACGGCAATTGCCCAGCCGGTGCGCGCAAGTGCCTCTGGTGGCGGGGCCGCATTGCCTGCCCGGCGCTCGGCCAGGCGTCGCAGGCGCTGAAACGAAACCAGCAGCAGCGCGGCGCGAAACACAGCCACCAGCACAAGCGCCTGGAGCAGCAGCCAGCGCTCGGTGGGCGCAAGCGCACGCCATTTACGCAGCGCGGCCACTATTTAACCTCAACCAGGCCCGCGCTGTGCAGCTCGCTCACGAGTGCGATCACATCGGCTTCGCATTCGGCCGGCTCGACATCGTATTCGGCCATCACCGCAGCGCAGATTGCGGCGACAGTGGCGGGTTGCTGGATGCTATTCCAGATCAGCGCGCCAACTTCATCGAGCCCGTAATATTCACCTTGTTCAAGATCGAGAATGACAGCTTCTTCACCCAGCGTCGATGAAACCTGGTTGGGCGTGGCAACAATTATTGATTGTTCAGTAATATTTGGGGCACCAACATTGTTCAATAATGTGCTCATATTCGCAACTCCTTGTGAAAGCGAGATCGCAATGCCAGCCATGTGCGGCATAGCAGGGCGTGCATAACGGAATACGACGAGCTCTGTTTCTGGTGCGAAATGCCGATTTTAGCGTTTTACCAGAAATAAAGCATTGTTTGGGGCCTTGGAAAAGCCCCCCAAACCTTGCCGAGCAGCCAACCGCCTAACTTCGCCCAACCACAGCACAATAGCTCGGTTTGTCAGCTTGCCAGGGAATAATCTCTATAAGCAGAACGTCATGCGCGACGCTGCCGGCCCTTGTTTTTGTGAACAGAAGATTACAGATTATTTGCCAGCGAATTGATGGTAGCCCACGAGGTACAAGGCATATTTGCCATATTCCTCGGCAGTGACGCGCCACCCTTCGGCGCTGCGCCACCAGGTTGCAGGCTGGTACCAATCGTTTGCGACCGGCTGGATCGAGATGGTGATGCCGGAGTTGCGGAAGATCTGATGCACAATTGCGCCTGCCCGGCGCGTGTGGTAGGTATTGGTAACGATAATGACCGATTGCCAGCCTTGCGCTTGCGCACAGCGCAGGATCTGCTGTATTTCCTGGTAGGTAGTTGCTACCGTGCCGGGCACAATCACAATTTGCGCCTGCGGAACCCCTTCACGGCTGGCCTGGTCGACAACGAGCTGCGCATATGGTTTGTTGGCGGCGCGTGGCGCAAGCTGCATGTCGGTAATGGCAAACCACTGCGCCTGGTGCTGTGCAAGCAATTTGCCAGCATAAGTAACGCGGATGCGATCACCTGCGAGCGGCACAATTGCGTCAGCGCGTAGTGGTGGGTCGGCAACGATCAGCCACGCGCCAGCGGGCGGCAGGATGATCGGTGCCAGCAGCACCACAAAGCCAATGGCGGTTACCAGCACCGCCAGGTGCCGCTGCCAGTGCGCTCGGGGCACTGGCGCGAGCGGCAATGTCGAAAAGCGTTTGATCTACCCTCCTGTGTTCACGATCACATTCACCCGCAGATGCAGGGTGCGGTAGGGCGTTGTCGCGTCGTCGCGGAACAAAAGCAGATCGACCTGCTGATCATTGCCGGCGGTGTTGAGCGTATAGCGAATTGGCGCTTGCCAGCTTGCACCATCGATCAGCGTAACAGGGCCGGCCTGCGCCAGCAAGGTTTGCGCGCTGCGCGCTTCGACGCGGTAGCGCGCGGCGACGCCTTCGTGATTCGTAATGCCCACCGTGAGCTGCATGGCTTCGCCCGGCGCGACCTCGCGCGGGTAATCTTCGGCCAGCTCGCCATTGCCAAGCGCATAAAATTCGGTGAGCTGCCCGGCAGGATCGGGCGCGAGCAGCGCATATGCGCCAGCGCCAAGCACCAGGGCGAATGCGAGCGCCCCTGCAAGGTATGCCAGGCGCGCCGAACGGTTGAGTTCGCGCCACCAGGGGCGTGGCGCAATGGCCGGGGGCAGTGCTGCCTCGACCGGGCGCAGCAAGGCCCGGCGCGCAATGCCCACCAGGCTGGCCACAACGACGAAGCAGGCCAGCGAAATGGCGATTGGCAATGGACGCAGGCCCCATGGCAGCCCATTGAGCACCAGCGCCAGCAGCGGCAGCACTGCCGCGCTCAGGCCAAAGCTCAGCGCCGCGCGCGCCACGCCACCCATATCGTCGCGGTGAGGAAAGAGCGCCGCCACCAGCGCATAGCCCGGCGCAATAAAGGCCATTGCCAGCCCGATCGGTACCCGGATAATTGGAAACGGTACGATGAGCAGCAGCGGAAGCAGCACTGCCGCCACACTCACCACAACGAGATCGTAGGCAGCCCAGAGCGGCAGGGTACGAACGGCGCGCCGGACTATATGTTGGGTGTGTTTAACGGCTTCTGTCGTCATACCATCTCTTTAATACACTATGCGCAGCTGATGGAGCATGCTGTCGTTACACTATCGGGCGTGTTCTGTTACGCAGGTATATCTCTGTCTTCATAGAGAGAACGATATATTGAAACGATTTGGTACGCGGCCAACATTACAAATTGAAACAGGCCAAATATATTGACAAACTCTTTTATTTCACGCCGCTAAATATCACTTCGCGCATGTTTGCTGTGTTTGGCGTGTTTGCGCGTGCCAAGCACCTCGCGGTAGACCGCAAGCGTTTCGCGGGCGGCGCGTTCCCAGGTAAACTGGGCGGCGCGAGCCAAACCGCGCGCGCGCAGCTCGGCGCGCAATGGCGCATCGCCAAGCACGCGGCCAATTGCCGCCGCCAGCGCGTCGATATCGTATGGGTCCACGCTGATCGCCGCATCGCCAACCACTTCGGGCAGCGACGACGCATTCGATGTAATCACTGGCGTGCCACAGGCCATTGCTTCGAGTGGCGGCAGGCCAAAACCTTCGTACAACGACGGGAAGACAAACACGCGAGCATAATTGCAAAACGATACAAGGTCGTCGTCGGAAACCTGATCGAAAAACAAGACATGGTTGTGCAAACCGCGCTGGCGAATATAGCTGTGGAGCTGCTCGCGCTCGTGGGCGAAGCGTGCTGCGCCAACTTTAAGCAGCCGCGCCTGTGGAAATCGATCGAGTATGCTGGCAAATGCATCGATCAAACGCCGCAAATTCTTGCGAGGGTCTTCCGAGCCGATATACAGAATTGGCTCGATCGTATCATCCAGGCCGTAGCGCGCATACAAATCAGCGGGCACGGGCCGGGGGCGAAAGATCGTGTGATGCACGCCAAGGTGCACCACGTGTATACGGCTGGCCGGGTAGCCAAGGACGCGCACAACATCGTCGCGCGTGTGCGCAGAGTCGGCAATCAGGGCAGTGGCGCGGCGCAGGCCACGTATGGTCAGGTCGTCGAAGAATTTATCGTATGCGCGCATATAGCCGGTTAATTCGGGATCGCTGCGGTACGCCAGGGTGATGATATCGTGGACCGTGACAACGAGATTGGCGGGCGCGCGGAAGGCCACCGCGCTTGCCTGGTTTTGGCTGGTGAGGTGCGTAAGGCCGTGCGCAGGCGCAGCGGGCAGTGTGATCGGGTAGGTTGTGAAAAATGCGCGCAGATCAAAGCCAAAGCGCTGCGCAAGGCCAACAAGCGGGCCCGGCACTGGCGGTGCCGGCGTGCCAGCAACATCGACAGGGTTGCCGGCTGCTTCCAGCGCCTGGCGCAGGCTGCGTGCATAGCGCGAAAGGCCAGTTGTTTGGCCTGCCCCTGCCCCCACCAGCTGAACTGGCATATATTGCTCGTGTGTTTGGGAAAATGTTGTGCTTGTCATTGAGCACTCCACAAACGTTCACCAATTTGCTCGTAGCGGTGAATAACCTGCCGCCAATCGAACTTACGTGTAACGATCGTAGCGCCATGCTGGCCCATGCGCTGGCGCAGTTGCGCGTCGGAAAGGAGCTGGACAAGGGCTTGCGCCAGTGCATCGGCATCGCCGGGCGGTACAATCAGGCCACTTTGCCGATCGTCGAGCATATGAGCAATGCCACCAACGTTGGTTGCAACAACAGGCTTTTCCCAGGCCATTGCATCGAGTACCGATAAGGGAAATGTTTCGGCAAAGCTTGGCAGCAGGGCAATATCCGCTGCCGCATAGCCATCGGCAAGCTCTTCATCCGTGACATGCCCTGTGAAAACCACACTTGCCCCAACGCCGCTCGCTGCAACCTGATTCATCAGCTCCTGGGCGTAATCGTGCCACAGGCCATCGGTTTTGCCGACGATAACATACCGCGCCGAGGGAAAACGGCTGAGTATCTGCGGCAGCGCGCGGATGACAATGTCGTGCCCTTTATTTGGTTTCACACTGGCGACATGAAACAGAAGCGGGGCGTGCTCAAGGCCGTGCCGTTGCCGAAATCGCTCGGCATTTGCCGTACCGCGCCGGGGTGCCTCAAATCCATTGTAAACCAGCGTCGTGCGCCGCGCCGGCAGGCGAAAGTGCCTGAGTAAGCGGTGCTCTTCGGGCGACGTTAAGGCAATGTGCGATACGCTCCAGAGCAACGATGCCAGCAAAGGCCGAATCGCTGCCAGATACAGGCTGCGCTTAACCAGCGGCAGTTTTGGGTCGCCATCGAATGCCTCGAATAAGCCATGCGGCGCAAGAATAACCGGAACGTGACGGCGGCGCAGGAGCCGGGTAACTGCCAAGGCCAGGTTTGGGAATATCACGCCGTGAATATGCACCACATCGAGTCGCGCGGCCTGTAAAGCGCGCAATAATTCAGGCGCTTGCACATAGGTGAAACCGAAAGGCTTTGTGATGCTGTACGGTAAGCGCCGAACATGAACCGGCCCATCGTCTTCCTCTGCAGGAAGCTCAGGGTCATAGTGCAGTGTAAATACTGTGACCTGATTGTGAGCAGCCAGTTCCTGCGCCACGCGCCGTGCAACACGCTCGGCACCGCCTTCGAATGGATGGTAAAAAGGCGCGTAAATGCCAATGTTCATCCGAGCACCTTTGCTGCATACTGATCGGCATATTCGCCCAGAAACCATTCACGAAATGCCACCAGGCCATCGTGCAGCGTGGTTGGCTCGCGAAAGCCGAGCGCGTGCAACTTCGTTACATCGGGCACCAGGCGCTGAATATCGCCATCCCACGATTGCTGAGACATTGTGAGCCGCTTTGAGCTGCCTAACAGATCCATCATGGCGTGCATTAAATCTGTTACGCTGAAAGATGCCGCCGAACCAACGTTATACACAGGCTCGGTGCCATACTCGGCAACGAAAAGCAGGGCAGCAACGGCATCGCGAACAAAAAGCTGGCTGCGAATTTGGCGGCCATCGCCAAGTACCACCACTTCATCACTGGCTTCGAGGATTTTGCGCGCGAAATCGAACACGACAAAGCGGCGCTGGCGAGGCCCATACATATTAAAAAAACGAATAATTGTTGCATCAATGCCATGCAGGCGTTTGTACAGTTCAACGTAATGTTCAGCTGCCAGTTTCGATGCACCATAGGGCGACACTGGCTCCAGCGCATGATCTTCTGCCATTGGCGGGGTCAATGGTTCGCCATAGACTGCGCCACTTGAGGCAAGGAACAGGCGGGCCTTGTGATCGCGCGCCACGTTGAGCATATTGATCGTGCCAAGAATATTTGTTGACCCATCGTGGAGCGGATCGCGGGCTGACAGTGGCACATTTGCATTGGCTGCAAGATGAAAAATGGTATCAACAGGGCCGATCTGCCGGCAAAGCTGAGGGTTGCGCACATCACCTTCTAGCAAATGAAATTTACCTTCGGCTGCTGCCAGATTACGGCGCGGTGCATCCGAAAAATTATCGAGAACAGTCACTTCGCAATTGCGTTCGATCAATGTTTCGACGAGGTGCGAGCCGAGAAAACCGGCACCGCCCGTGACAAGGACGTGTTTCACAATACTTCTCCTCATTTCTGGTAGGGCGTTTGCGGGCGCACATGGTAAAACTGCGCCTCGCCGTTGTCGTACACTTGCAAGGCATCGGGTGGGGTGGGCAATGGCGCCCCCAGGCGCGCGCTGCGGAGCCGCGACACTGCGGTGATCAGCAGGTTACGCTGGTATCCCAGTTCAAAAAACCGAATGTTGTTATTATTTGGCGCAAAACCAAATGCCATTTTATAGCCAACCGATAAGCGCTCGTCGTATTCCGTGCCAATGTCGGCATTATCCAGATGCGTGACAGCCCAATCGAGCGCGGTGATTTCGTTGGCGCGGTAGAATGTCCATTTGTTGCTTAGCAATGGCTCGTTGCTGGCTTTGAAGATCGACAGAAAGGCGATGCAGAAGATCAGCGCCGATGCCGCGAGCCGGAGCGCGGTGCCAAAACGGCGCGGCTGCCAGCGGGTAAGGGCATTGCCAACCATTGCTACGGCTACCACTGCAAACGATGGGTACAAGCGAACCTGCAAGTTGCCAATTGCGCCGCTATAATCGGCCAGCACCGCCATGGCACCCTGTATGGCGAAGGCGGTATACAGCAGCCACAACAGCCAGCGCGCGCGCGTTTCTGGCGCTTGCTTGCGCACAAGCCACTGCCATCCCTGGCGTGCCCAGATCGCAAACGAGCTGAGCAGAATGATCCAGTTGGCGCTGCTGACCAGGAAATACACCGGCAAACTGACCCAGCCGAATGACACATAGGCATACGCATTGAACGTGCTTGCTTCGGTGCCCGAACCGGGCTGTGAGGCAAGGATCAGGGCTTTGACGCGCTCCCACGAATCGTGCATAACCACCAGGTCGTGCTGAGCTGGCGTGTAGAAATAGAACACAAACAGGTAGACCAGGCCCAGGCTGGTGATGGTGGCTAGCAGCAGGCGCTGCAAGGCTGTGCCCTGAGCAGCGCGCGTATGCGGCGCAATAAAGTGTTCGAGCAGCCAGCCAAGCGCCATTGCCAGCGTCAGCGCGAAGATAAACGAGTGCGCCAGCAGATTATTGCTGGCGATCAGGGCCGATGCGGCCACATAAAACAGCCCGACATGCGCGGCAAATGCCCACGGCCGGTCGCGCAGTTTGAAGCTGCGCACCAGCAGCAATAAGCACACAAACATAAAGGTGCGCGTGAACTTCTCGTGCGAGCTGCGCAGCACCACAAACAAAAACTCTGGCTGGGTAAAAAGCAGCACAGTGGCAAGTGTTGCGGCGCGCACGCTGGCACTCAGCTCGCGATACAGCGCCCAGGCCGGCAGCACCACCAGTGCAGCCATCAATGGGTAGATCATTTGCTGAAGCGTTGCGACACTGATGCCCGTCAGCGCGAGCACATAGGCAGAGATGGCCTGGAATGCATAGCCGTTCGGGTACACAATGCCATCCGACGGGATGAGCTGGCCTGAAGCTACCATCGAGCGAATGGCGTTGGCAAAGGTTGTCGAATCAGTTTCGGCCCAGCGCCCGCCAAAGCGCGCAGTGAAATATAAGCCGGCAAATAATACAAAGCCAAATGGCAACATCCAGGCTGTTTGCCACCCGCGTTCGCGCGCGGCAAGGAATGAGTTAGTTTTCATAGGACGCCCGCTTTCGTCGTGCCAGGCTCAGCTGGCGCCAGAAGATCATTGTGCCCAGAATAGCCATACATACCAGGCTGAGCGCCGCAACAATCGCAATGGCCGGCGGCACGCTTGCTCGAATAACATCCTGAGGCGTGGCATTGGCTGCCGCAATATCGTAGCGCAGCGCTTTGTTCGATAATTCCTGCCCATCGGGGCCGCGCACCTGCACATATGCCGACCATTCCCCAGCAGTGTTGGGTGTCCAGGGTAAACCGACCTCGGCTGGCACGCCTGCCAGCAGATCCAGCGTTCGCGAAGTCACGGCGGTTGGCACGCCACCTGGCTGCGTAGCAACGAATTCCACCACTGCGCCGCGCACATCTTCCAGGCCGCGATTGTCGAGCGCAACCTGAATAGTGCTTGCCTGCCACTGGGTAAGCTGCGCGGCCGATGCGTGGGCTTGAATGGAAGGTGGAGTGAGCGGCGACACATGGAAACTGCCGTTATACTCCACCGCATATGCGCCGCTTTGCAGCCCGCGCACCCCAATGAGATCAGCTCCCTCGGCGCTGAAATTGGCACGCAGATCAAGCACGAAGCGGAAGCCACTATCGCTTGTTGGGCGGTAATCGCGCACGGTTGCGCCAGCAATGCGCTGCGTGGGGCCAGCGAACTGCGCAAGCATGGCATGCAGGTCGCCCGGCGCAGTATCACCCCGGTTCTGCTCGAGCTTTTCGCCAAGTGCCTGCCATTCGGCATGGTTGGTTGGCGGCAGTGTTTCGAACAGGCTGCTGGCAACGCGCGCCTGGCGCAGCTCGATGCCTTGCTCGTCGCTGTAAAGCAGGTGACCAGGCGCTATATCAAGCTGGCGCGTGATGGTAAATGCCTGCGCGCCGGTAATTTCCCTGGTGTAGGTCAGCTGATCGAGGTAGGGGCCGCTGCCGAGGTTGGCATAATGAATTCGCGAAGCGTCATCGATCTGCCAGACGCCGCTCTGTGCCTTGAGCAGGTGCAATTTATGATCGACGGGCGAGAAATACAGCCGCGCCTGTGTGCCCAGCTCGGGCGCGAAATCGCCACGCCAGCCAGGGTCTATTTCGGTGAACATGTTTCTGATATCTAAGACTGCATCACCAGCTACATAATGCGAAAGTGCTGAGTCATCCCCATCGAAGTAGCGTTCGAGCGGTGCCCACGCATAGATACCCTCAGTACTCTCAAACTGGGCATCTTCGCGTGCGACGAACGTTCCATAATTCCATTTTTTGTCAGTTACCCAGGTCGGCAATTCACGAAATGGCACGATCGCGTATCGTAAACCATTGAGCTTGATTTCACTCGTAATTTCGTATGTCCCGACTAAACCAAGTTTGTAATCCCAGGTTAGCCCGGTTTCGTTATTTTGGTTCCATGAATAGCGTATTTCTTCGGTAGGGGCCGATATATAGTTATTGAAAATATCATCTGTACCAAAATAGCGATTTCGAATATGGAGTTCGGGGAAATGATCATTGTCGGCGGCCAGGTCATAATAGGCCTGCTCGTTCTCGAAATCCATGTAGTTCAGGCGATCCGGCTTTGCATACTGTAATGAGAAGGTGTGGAAGCCTTCTTCGGTTGGATAGCCAGGAAATGTAAATGCAATCACGGAACCTGCACGCAGACTCACCGAAACAGCAGGGGGAATATCGAAATAGTTATACTTGCCTGCTTGGGCCACACCATTTTGAACTGATAAGCGAGGCAGGTCAGTAGTAATATATGGCCAGAAAAGGCTGTTGAGTGGCGGATCTGGCCGATGAAGACCATCGTTCGACCAAATCCATGTGCGTGCTGCACCATCCCCCGCAGGAGTGTCGGAAAGCACACGCCATGTGCCATATTCTGGAATACCATCACGATTTGCGTCGACAAACTCCATTTCGACATCAGGGTTGCCATCGAGCTTGAAATTATTATTCCTATTCCAGTAATATGTCTGGTTATAGGTATGTATATGGTCTATTTGCGTGCCATCAGTCTGAAAGCGTACATTCCAGTTGAGTGAGCCATCAGGTAAAAACCAGGAGCCTTTAACCTGTGTAACCATCGACGCAAAACGAGACTCTGTTATATTGACGTGTGTACCGGAAACGGTATAGCTAACCTGGCGATCACCATTCTGATCGATGTACATTGAACAAATGATGTCGCCATCTTTCTGTGCGAATTGCAAAATAAGCTGAGCAGTTTCATCACTATTTGTGTCAAAAATCCATGTATCATCGGTGAAATCGGTAGCAGTACGCCAGTCTGTACCAACTTGCATATTACTACTACCATCATATACAAGTACTTGATCATGATCTGTGGTAAAAGATGCACTAATAACTGTCAGATCTGGCCGACCATCTTGATTGAGATCTGCTTGCCGCAAGATTGGATTGGTTGCTTGCTGCGCTTCTACTCTGGTAATTTGTATAGAAGGTTGCAAAAAACAGATAAGCAAAAAGGCGAATAAGCAGCCGCAGATCTTTCTGAACATGGGATGTATTTCCAAGAACTTGAACATTTACTTATGCCTCGTCATACCAATACTATATTGGACGTTCGCAACAATTAGTTTAAATTCGGTTTAATACCAAGTTCACCACATAATTGATCAATATTAGTAATCGCCTTGGATTAGATAAATAATGTCTCACATGTTTACGACTTACTTGATTGAAACCCTCTCGCAAATCTGAGTTATTGATCAGCGTCGCATTGCTTGTGATAAAACGAGAGTATAGGTTGGCGTAACTAGGCGTAACTAATAGACCCGCATGATAACGAAATTCTGATTCTAAGTATCACAATACCTGAGCAGAGTGGTTGTCCTCTACAAAATATTCATAAATTTTGTTATAAAAATTTAGTGATAAAGATACTCCAGTTAAAAATAATCCAAAGATTAATATAAAAATTACTTTATATATGCCATTAACTTGAAATGACTGCTCGATATATTCACCTACTATGTACATAGATAATGGAACCAATATCGGATACATTAAGTAAGATATATTAGTATGAAGAGAGTCTCGATTTACAAAAACTGATATGGCAACGTATATTGAAAAAGAAATTAATGTAGTGTATGCAGCAGCCAAAATTCCGTAATGTGGAATAAAAATAATATTAAGTGTTAAATTGATCACTGCGGCTAAAACGCACATGCAAGCCATTTTCCATGTTTGAGATTTAAATTCGAAAGGTTTATTTATATAAGCAGATAATCCCCAGATAGTATTGGCTATTGCGATAATCGGCATTATTGGTGAATCTAATCTAAAGCTAGAACCTAGAAGTAGGACGCCAATATCCTTATATAAAGATATAAATATTCCTATCGTAAATGCGGATATTATTGAGAATATTCCAATAGCCTCGTTTATAACAGATTTATATGATGAGTTTTTTTCATTCCACAACTTCATTAAAGTAGGGTGATATGAAAGAAGCATTGAACCAAATAGTAAAGATTGAGAAGAGTAGACTATATTATAGTTAATTGCGTAAATGCCTGCGTCGGCTGCCCCATTGTAGTATGATATCATAAACCTATCTAGGTTATTAAGCATCTGTGAGCCTAAAACCCATATACTCAACGGAAATCCATAGCGCGCGAACCGGGCAACATCCACATAATTTATTTTGGTATTTGCATATTTTCTGTAAACTACCAGCATTGGCAATAAATTTCCTAAAATCTGAGAAATAATCAATGAGGAAATGCTTTTTTCGTAATGCGATAACGTAACGGCAAATAATATTGGAGATACTGCCTGTAGAACTAAAAAATAAGCATATCTTGTTTTCATTCCTAGTGCTAGCGATAGAGCGGCATAAGAACCACAAAGTGAAGTAATTAAGCCATATAAACCAATCAGTAAAACTTCGTTAAAAGAAATATTTATTCCCGGGATGAAATTAGAACAAATTATTAGTGTTACACCTATAATAATGGCTAATAATTTTGCCAGAAGAATCATCTGCGGTATAATTTTGAATTGATTAGTATTACCTGGAACAAACCTCAAGATACTTTGCTGTATCCAGTTCACTAATATAGAGTTTACAAGAACCACAAAGCTTAATATAATCAAATAAGAACCGTATATAGATGGATCATATATACGAGTCAATATTGGAACTGCAAAAAATGCTACTGCCGCGCCAACTACTTGGGCGAGAAAAAAGGTAATACCTTTTGGTAAATTTATTAATTTCCTTTTCATTGCCAACATATTTTATCCTACTTAGTGCTATTAAGTGAGTATCTGTCCGAATATTTCAATATAGCGTTGGGCTGTATTCAACCAAGTAAATTTTTTCACTGCACTACGTCTAGCTATGCGCTCTATTTCAGAATGCGATTCTAATGCTTGATTAACCGCTAATACAAAGGCTTCATTTTTTGGCTCAACAACCCAACCAGTATTACCCACTATTTCAGGAAACGAGCCGCGATTGCTCACTACAACCGGCGTACCTATGGCCATAGCTTCGAGTGCTGGTAAACCAAAGCCTTCATACAGGCTGGTGGAAACAAATACATCTGCGGCGTGGTAGGCATCGGCCAGCAGCTCATCGTTGATGCCTTCAAGAAAAACAACATCGCGGCCAGGCTGCAAACCAAGCTGCGCCATTGTTTGCAATGTATTCTGCCGCCAGCGCGGGTGCCCCGGCGCACCAACCTTGAGCAGCTGCACGTCAGGGTAGGTATGGCGCAGCGTGGCAAGAACTTCGAGCAGCAAACCAATGTTTTTGCGGGGTATCTCCGAGCCTACATAGGCGAGCAGTGGCGAACGCAGCGTGCCGGTAATCTGTTCAACCCGCTGGCGGGCCTCGGCCTGCGAGCGCGAGTAAGACAAAAATGTGTCATTCACACCGGCGTGCACCACCGACACCCGATCGGCAAGCTTGGGCAGGTAATGGAGCAGCCGTTGTTCTGTGAATGCCGAGTCACTTATGATCCTGCTGGCATAGCGCAGCCCATAGAAGCTTTGCAATGCACTGCGCAGCGTAAACCAGTCTGTTCCCACCCGATCGCCCGCGAAATCGACCACACCAATATCGTGAACAATAGCAACGCTGGGCAGCCGCCCGGTATTGCGTAATGCTTGTGCGCCAGTTAAACGCGGCAAAAGAACAATATGACCTGTATTATGAACTTCTACTCCATACGGGAAATTGCGCAGCAAAGGCAAGTTCAGCGACACTAATTTCGTGGGCAGCAAATCGACCTGCGTGCCCCAGGCAGCGTGCAGGCTGTGCAGCACACGACCGATGCCAGTTTGCGGAGAAAACGTGTGCAGTTCTGGAACGAGGGCGATCAGCGGCGATCGAGGAATGAAAGATGTGGGTTTAGTAACGCTTGGCATATGTAATTATGTTGCTCGCTAGATTGCTGTGTCAGTAGTACAAATGCAATTTTTCAGCCTATGGTCGTGCCTGAACATTACGGACATATTGCAAAGCTTTTCACATTAATTAGCGCATCGCCGCAAAATTTCTTCTTCGGCAACCAATACATTGCGGCTGGCATCGTAGCGTTGCGCAATATCCGCCAGGCCATTGTTCCGCAGCCGCGCAGCCAGCTCGCCATCGCTGCGGATGCTTGCCATCGCGGCTGCGAGTGCATTCACATCGTGCTCGGGCACCAGCAGCGCCGTGCGGCCATCGTCCACAAACTCAGGGATCGAGCCCGAAAACGTCGAAACCACGGGCGTGCCACACGCCATTGCCTGAAGCAGCACCATACCCACCTGCTCGGCCCAGCGTGGCGTGCTCAGCGATGGCGCAACCAGCATCTCGGCCCGCCGCAGCAGCGCCGGTATGTCCTGGTTAGGGACGCCGCCAAGAAAATGCACGTTTGCGCCCAGGCCATAGGCCTGTGCAAGCTCGCGGGCGCGTGGTGCATCGTCGCCATCGCCAGCGAACACCAGTTGCAGCTCGGGATGGTGCGCATGAAGCTGCCGAAATGCGTCGAGCAGCACAAAGATACCCTTGGCAGCCACCACCCGCCCAATAAACAAAGCCACCGGCTTGTCGCCGCACACTGGCAGGGCCGCAACCGGGCCTGTGGGTGAAAATTCATCGGTATCGACACCCCAGCAGCCATACATCAGGCGCACAATCTTTTCGGGCCGCGCGCCAAACGCAAGGAAATTATCCCGCGCGCCTTCATTGATCGCGATCAGCAGGTCGGCGCGCTTCAGGTAGCGGCGCAGCAAGGGCGCGGCCACGGCAGTCAGCACCGGGCCATACTTCTGGCGGAACGGAATGTTCTCCAGCGATGCAACCACGAGCGGCAGCTTCTGGCGATTGACATGGCGCAGGATCTGCACAATAAATGGCAATGGCAACAGCGCAAACGGCTCGACGCCCTGCACAATGCCCCTGCCAACCCGCTTCAGGCGCGCGCCAAGATCGAGCGGCGTGCTGAAATGCAGGGTATGGGTATCGCCTTCACTGCCCGTGCCAAGCTGGCCCCACAGCGCCTCGCGATACAGGTGGTTGATCGTCAGCTTCTGGAAAAAGCGCAGCGGATCATGCAGATCGCGGCGTGCCTGCAAGCTGATCATAATATAGGAATTATTCATATCCGTACTCTCACCATTTTTCCCGCGACGCAGGTTGCAGGTAATCCAGCAACGGTGCCGCCCAGGCTACAAAATCAAGCAGCAACACCAGCAACAGCGCCATGCTGTGCCGCACACTGAACGGCCACCCGCGTACAAGGTGCGCAAAGCGCAAATAGCGCAGGCGGGCCAGCCATCCACCCACAAGCATTGGGAACCATACCGATAATGCAGCCGCGCCAAAACGCAGGCTCGTGAAGGGCAGTGCCAGCATCGCCATACCTGCAAACGAGGTCGTCAGCGAGCTGTACACATCGCCCCGCGCGCGATAGCGCAGGCCATGCACGGCAACATTGCGCAGCCAGCGCCGGCGCTGGCGAATATAGGCACGCGCATTTGCGGGATATTCCGTTTCTACCTGGCTGATTCGTACCTGGCGAATACGCGCACCGGCAGCAACAAGCTCGTGTGCCAGAACATAATCGGTGCCGGTTGGCGCAGGGGCGGCAAAACCACCGGCGCGCTGCAAAAAATCGCGCTCGATCGCGCAATTACGGCCCAGCAATCCGGGCAGGTAGGCGGGCGCAGTGTCATCGGCATACATCCGCACATCCGAAACTGCCTGTGCTACCACAAATGGGTTGCCTAAGGCGGCGCGAAAAGGTCGCGCGCCGCCAGTACAGACTTTTTCTTCGCCCGAAACCACTGGCCCAATCGTGAGCCGAAATGACTCATCATCAAACAGGCAATCGGCGTCGGTCAGGTAAATGATCTCGCCGGAAGCCTGCGCGAAGCAGCGCGCCAGGGCTTTTTGCTTGCCCTCGCCAGCTCGCTGCTCCAGCACTGTTACGCGTGCGCTGGCAAAACGCCGTGCAATCGCCAGCGAGGCATCGCTGCCGCCCGCGCAAAGGATCAATTCGCTATTGGGGTAATCGAGCGCCAGAAATGACTCGATGTGCGCCGCGAGGTGCTCGGCCTCGTTCCATCCGGCCACCAGTGCGCTGACCTTTGGGGTATGTGCGAGCTGCGGAAGGGGCAATGGCCCGGCGCGCAGGCGTTCGGCCAATGCCCGGTCGTTCTGCCACAGCCGCCAGTTATGCGCGGCCACCAATGCAAGCCCAGCAAGGAGGATTTTGCCAGAATGATGGTTGAGAACATGGTTCCATGATCGAATGCGTGAAAAACTCATGACCCTGTGCACTTCTCTCTCCCCCAGCACTGGCCCGTGCCAGCACTAATCATAAGAACGCATCTCAGCGCGCGCTCGGCATACCCTGCGCCGGCTTTGACAAGATTGTCATCTTGCGCGGGTGTGCGATACGTATGCTGCGCTTCGCAGAATGCGATTCTGCAAGGCGCAGAATGCGATTCTGCGCCTGCATAATTTGAATTTGCATGTGCAGAGAAGGAATTTGCATATGCAGAGAAGGAATTTGCACCTGCATACTTCGATTCTGCACCTGCCGAAAAGGAATTTGCACCTGCATAATTTGAATTTGCATGTGCAGAGAAGGAATTTGCACCTGCATAATTCGATTCTGCGCCTGCGAATTCGAATTTGATCATGCAAAACATCAATGCAAGCCCTGCAACTAGAACTTTTGCCCTATATCGCACTAGCCATGTCGTTTGGCGCGATATGAGACCGATGGGCGGGTTTACATAGCGGCTACGAAGTGCTATGGTACTACCGAACTGAGCGCCGACGGTGCGGCGCGCCAAAACAACCAACGGAGGACAATTTGGCATCACGTTCCAAAACCCGCGTCGCCCCGGCGACCCTCGACGCCGACCGCGACACCCTCCTGGCGATCCAGGACCTGCGCGACTACCTGCCCCGCAATGCGGCCTTCAGCGCCGACACGCTTGCCACGCTCGAAAGCACGCTCACCAGTGCCGAGAAAGACGAGCTGCGCACGCGCATTGCCCACGAGGCCAGCCGCGATCGCGCCATCGCTGCCGCGCAAGCCTTCCACGAGGCCACACTCGGCGCAAAGACCGAGGTCATCGCCCAGTATGGCGCGAACTCCGATGCGGTGCAGGCGATTGGCCTGAAGCGCAAGTCGGATCGCCGCCGCCCGCTGCGCCGCAGCTCTTCCAGCGGCAACTAATCCTTCAACCGCTCTGCCCGCCTTTCGGTATGCGCCGGGCGAAAACGTGTGGGCCGTGGCGACGCGGCTCCGCGTACGCGCCAGGTGTGTATCGGAAGGCGGCAGCTCGTTCAGGATTCGGGAGTCAGGAGGCAGGAGACACGAGACACGAGTTATAGCAGTTTGCAGTCGGCAGGATGCAGTAGGCAGTTGGATTTTCCGCGCTACAACGCCTTCTCGCCAGCATATGAGTGTTCAATTGTTCTGCAAACCGCTATAGAAACCAGAAGTCAGAAGTCAACAAGCCCTCGCCAACCGCAATAGCTTTCTATTATGTCTCTTCCTCCCGTCTGCATCGCAATAGCTGCGCGCTGATACAATCTTCTCCCGTCTGCATCGCAATAGCTGCGCGCTGATACAATATTCTCCCGTCTGCATCGCAATAGCGGCGCGCTGATACAATCTTCTCCCGTCTGCATCGTAATAGCTGCGCACTGATACAATCTTCTCCCGTCTGCCTCGCAATAGCTGTGCGTTGATACGACCTGTTACCGTCTGCATCGCAATAGCGGCGCGCTGATACAATCTTCTCCCCTCTCCCTCGCAATAGCGGCGCGCTGATACGATCTTCTCCCCTCTCCCTCGCAATGGGAGAGGGGCCGGGGGTGAGGGCCTTCCGCAGTATTCAGAAGTCAGGAGTCAGAGTATTTGGTGCGCGTGCCACATCATTCCGCCCGCGCCCGCCGCCCAAGCAGCGGGCTAAGGACACGAAGCCTGCTGACGCAGGCTAATTCATTCCGAGCACCCAGTCACCCCTTCACCGCGTCATCTTGTCATCTTCCCACCCTGCACACTGCCGCCTGCCACCTGCACACTGCCACCTGCCACCTGCACACTGCCGCCTGCCACCTGCACACTGCCACCTGCACACTGCCGCCTGCCCCCTGCCACCTGCACATCTCCCCGCCATGCCGCAAATCAATTCAGCCAGAAAGCCGGATGCCTTGTGTGCGCCCACGGATGGCCTTTGCGCCACTGGTAGGCCAGCATGCCGCGCTGGCGCAGCTCCAGCGCATCGGGCATTTCGTTCAGCGTGAAACGCTGGCCGTTCAGCATGCACTCAGTTGAGAATGGCGCGCTGGCGCTGGCTGGCAGCACGCCGCTCGATTGCGCCGCCAGGTAGCGAAAAGCCTTGTCGCACCAGCCAACGACGTGTAAAACATCGCGCAGGTCGGGCAGCACGTGCGCATGGCCGCCCGCCTGCAGCGCAAAGCCGGTGGCAGTTTGAATACCGCCGCTTGCATCCTGCCCGGCCAGCAAGCGCGCCTCGCAGGCGCTGAAATCGGCGGCAAAGCCGATTGGGCGCAGCGCCGAAGCGGCGCGCAGCACATCGCCAAGCGGCGCGACCCAGCTGGGGCCACGGCTGGCGCGCCCGTTGGCATAAATGGCGGTCGGGATCGCGCCACTGGGGCCGAGCCAGCGGCTCACAAAGCGCATTGCCGCCAGTGCGCCCTCGGCAAACTGGCCTTCGTTGCTCCAGTGGTAAGCGCGCAGCAGCGCCGGCACGCAGCGCGCGATATAGATCGGGAAATATTTCTCGACAACCCGCCGGCCAAAGCTATTCTGGGCAATTGCGCCGGCCAGCGGCCCGCCGCGCACCTGATGCATCAGAATGCGCCGCGCATTTGGCAGGGCATAGCGCTCGACCCAGCCTGAATCGCCGGTCAGATCGGCCAGCAGAAACAGGGCATCGCAGGCAGTGGCGGCCTTGTTCGGCACAAACGACGGCACACGCGGATCGTCGCGAAACGATTGGGCCTGCTCGTCCCACAGCTGCCCGAGGTAGAAGGCATGCATATTGCGCAGCGCGCCAGCCGCATATCGCTCGGCGTCGGGGCGACCGGCGGCGCGCAAAGCCAGCGCCAGCAGCAGCAAACCCACATCGGCGGCGGCCTCGTGCGGTGTGCCCGCAGCGGCAGGGTTGATCTCGAAGCACGAAGCGGCAAAATGGCCGTTTGCGAGCTGCCCGGCCAGCAGATCATCGGCTGCGCCAACTGCCTTTGCCAGCCAGCGACCGTCGCCACTGCGTTCCCACAGCAGCAGGTAGCCATCGATGATCCCTTCATAGCGCCAGTCGCGGCCCACACCCGTATAGAGCAGGCTCTGCCGCCACCAATGCGCGACCGGGCCGCCATAGCCATCCGCGCCACGCATGGTGTCGAGCCATACATCCATCCGCGCCACGGCGGTGTCGATTGCGCTGGGCGCGGGGGCGTGTGCGGCGGCGCGTTCGATTGTGCTTGGTTGTGTTTGCATAGTTTAGAAGCCAGGTTTCAGAAGCGAGGATCCAGAAGCCAGGGTTTAATTGCCCGCCATCGCATTGTGTTTGCCGTGGGGCTGAAGCTCTCGGCTCGTACAGGCGAAGGCCGCCTGCGCATCCCGATCGAGCCGGCGCAGGCCGGCTTTGTAATAGCAGCCCGCCCATGTACGGCCGGGGCGACGTGTTGCGCGCGTGTGCGATTGCGTTCGCGCCCGCCGCGCATCAATTCCAAGCATTGCATCCTGAGCGGGTGCGGCAGGCTGTATCGAAGGGTGCGCGTGTGCGGGTGTTTGTGCGGCCACCCTTCGATATGCGTTACGCGCTACTCAGGGTGGAGAAACGATTTTTGCGTTTCGCTTGTATCCCGCCGCATCCTGAGCGGGCCGATAGGCCGTATAGGTCGGGCGCGAAACAATTCACACCTTCGTGTCTTCGTGTCTTCGTGGTTGATCGGCTGTTTCAGTGCCACTCATCCCCGTTTGCGCGCCACCAGCAGCGCCACCGTTGCGAACGGTGCCATCCAGCCGCTGCTGCGGTAGCGCAGCCGCCCGGCAAACGCAAGCTGGTCGGCCAGATCGGGCCGGCCGCGCCGCGCAAGCTGTGCGCCCAGCGCATTGGCGGCAATTGCGGCGGCGGAATGAATGCCGTGACGCGACAGTGGCGCAAAGCCGGCCGCGCGAAGGGCGGCGCACAGCCGGGCAACGCCGCCAGGGCGCAAACCAATGGCCGCGCCGCGCCAGGTGCGTCGTTCGGGCAGTATGCGCGCCAGCGGCTGCGAGGCAATCACGATCAGCGGCCCGCCAGGCGGAATGGCGCGCACAAACTCGGCCAGGTCGGCGGCCAGGTGCGGCGCGTCGGGCTCGATCCACAACCCGGCGCGCGGTGGCGTAGTTGCGGGCTGTCCCAGGCGCTGCTGCGCATCGGCAACAAGCTCATTGGCCCGGCAGATCAGGTGCGGGGCCGCGCCGCCCAGCATTGCCAGCGCCGCATCAAGCGCATAGCAATACTCAAGTGGCGCAATCTGGCCGCGCGGAAGCTCGCCAATCATTGTTCACCCCGCAGTGTGTGGCGCGCAAGCCGGCCGCGCCGTGCCAGCACACCGTTGTACTCCTGCTCGAGCAATGCCGCCAGCGTCACCCAGTTATAGCGCGCCACGGCAGCCGCGCGGCCGGCAATACCCATTGCATCGTGCGCGCGCATGTCGGCGCAGACGCGCGCAATGGCCCTGCTCAGCGCCGCAGCATCGCCGGGCGGCACCAGCAAGCCATTGCGGCCATGCTGAACGACGGTGCGGACACCAGGCAGGCTTGATGCAATCACCGGAGTGCCACACGCCATCGACTCAACCAATACCAGGCCAAACGCCTCGCCCATGGTTGTCGAAGGCAGCACCGTAACATCGGCAAGCCGATAATAAGCGGGCAGATCGGCATCGGCCACGCGCCCGGCGAAAGTCACGCGCGCGTCGAGGCACAAACCGGCAGCCATCTGCTGATATTCGGCGCGCAAATCGCCATCGCCCACGATCACACCCTTCATGCTGGGCGGCAAACCGGCCAGCGCCTCAAGGAAAATCGGCACACCCTTGAAATAGTGCGCCCGGTCGAGCCCGGCCACCAGCAGCGCAACCTTATCGCCCTGCTGTGGCGCGATCGCATGCTGTAATGCTGCGGTTGGCGCGCCCGGTGTGAAGCTCTCAACGTCCACGCCGTTCGGCACTTCGCCAATGTGCCCGTCGCGCCCGCGCAAGAGCGGCTGCGCATAGCTGGCTTGCCCGTAATCGCGCGAGGTAAAGAACACACGGTCGGCCGAGCGCAGCGCCATGCGGCCAATCGTGTGGCGCAGCACGCGTTCGGCCACGCCCATTGCGCCTTTCAACAGCACATCCTGGTGGTAGGTGATGAACAAGGGCGTGCTGCGCAGGCGCGCGGCCAGGGCGCTCAGCTCGCCGCCAAAAAATGGGTAGTGCAAATGCACCACGTCGAAGCCGCGCAAGGCCAGAAGCAGGCCCGGCAGCACCGGGGCATTGCCCACACGCACGAATGGGCGCAGGCGGTGGACATACATCCCGGCAAGCAGCTCTCTGGCGGGCGCATTCGGCCCCGCTGCGGTAAACACATGCACCTCGTGGCCGCGCGCGGCCAGCTCGCGGGCGTTGTGGAAGCAGACATTGCCGGTGCCGCCGCGATATGGCGGGAACGTGGCCGTGACATGTGCGATGCGCAGACTCATACGCGCCCCCGTGCAAACAACTGCCGCGCGGCCCAGAAGGCCGGGTGAAAGATCATGCCTGCCGCCGCCGCCAGCGCGCGGTGTGCAAGCTGCCCAAACTCAAGCCGGTGCGTCAAATTCCCCATCAGTGCCCGGTCGGGATGGCTGCGCTGGCGGCGGGCTGCCCTGCGCGCCACGCGAATGGCTGCGCGCCCGGCCCACAGGGCACGGTACACGCGCAGTTTCACGCCCCAGAAGCGCGGGCCTTTGATCAGCAGAAAGCCCCAGGTCACCAGCTCGCCCAGCAGCAATCCCGGCAGCAAGCGCGTGTAGGTGCTGCGGCTCAGGTTCTTCAGCAGCATCAGGTGGCGGTTGCGGTCGAGGTAAAATGCCTTTGCTGGGCTGTATGCGGGCCGGTAATCGTGCTCGACGACGGCTTCGGGCACGTACACACAGCGGTAGCCCGCCAGCCGCGCCCGCAGCGACAGGTCGGTATCTTCCACATACATAAAAAAGTGTGGGTCGAAACCGCCAAGCTGCTCGAACACGTCGCGGCGAATGGCAAAGGCCGCGCCCGACACCGCATCGACCTCGGCGGGGGTGGCGAATTCGCGCACCGAACGGTTTGCGCCCCGGCAATAGGTCAGGCCGGTGTAGTGCATCGTATTGCCGCAGGTGTTGATGCGATTGGGCTGGCGCATATGCACCACGCAGGCCGTGCTGAGCCCCACGCCCGGCTGTGCAAGCGGGGCGGCCAGCGCACGAATGGCCCCGGGCCGCGCAACAGTGTCGGGGTTGAGCAGCACAAGGTAGTCGCCGTGCGCAAACTGCGCGCCCAGGTTGTTGCCGGCCGCAAAGCCGGTGTTGCTGCTGGCAATCAGCCGCGCCTGCGGGAACTGCTCGCGCACCAGGGCCGCGCTGCCGTCGGCAGAGCCATTGTCCACGACGATCAGCTCATCCTCTGGCCCCAGATCGGCCAGGATGGACTCCAGGCAGGCAGGCAGGTAGGCGCGGCTGTTGTACGCCACCACGATCACACTACAGGCCATACTCGCGCTCTTTCAATGGCTCGTCGGCTTCGTTGGCGGCGGCGGCATAGGCGGCCAGCAGCGCCTCATCTTCATACACCACCTTGCGCCGGTAAGGATCGGACAGGCGCTCGAACAGGCGCTGGCGCAGATCGACCATCATGCCGCGCACCGAATGCAAAATCAGCGCCGAAAACAGCAGGAGCATGCCCGTCACACACAGCCCGACCGACAGCAAGGCATAGCCCTGCGCCAGCTGTTTGGCTGCCGAATAGATCTGCATTACCCGCAAGCCAAGCAACACGCCACTCACCAGCGTAATAATGCCCGGCATACCGAAATACAGCAGTGGGCGCGTCTGCCCAACCAGGCGCAGCACCGCGTTGACCACCTGCATGCCATGCGCAAAAGGATTGCGCTTGGCCGGCTCGGCATACGTCACCTTGATCGGCACCTCGACCACGTTGAGATTGTGTTCGTTGGCCAGAAACTGCATTTCCGACTCGATCGAAAAGCCGCCATTGCCAAAGATCAGCGCATCGATTGCGCGCCGCGAAAAGGCCCGGTAGCCGCTCTGCGAATCGCTGCTGTGCGTGCCCGACGCAACATTTGTGATCATTGTCAGGCCATGCTGGCCAACCTGCCGGTAGGCCGGGATCTCGCTTTTGACCTCTAAAAAGCGTGAGCCGATCACAATATCGGCTTCGCCCGACGTGACCGGCTCTAACACAGTGGGAATATCGCTGGCGGAGTGCTGGCCATCGCCGTCGAGCATCACCACGGCGGCGGGCTGGAGCTGGCGCAGGTAGTTGAACCCGGTGTTGACCCCTGCTGCCTTGCCCTGGTTAACCTCGTGGCGCAGCACAATTGCCCCGGCGCGCCGCGCAATCTCGGTGGTCTGGTCGGAAGATCCATCGTCCACCACAATCACGTGGTCGACATATTCCTGAACGGCGAGCACCAAACTGCCAATAAATCGTTCTTCGTTGAATGCGGGAATAAGGGCAACAACTGCATCTTTATGCGACAACACCGACCAGTTATTTGCCTGGTTGATCATCGTTGCTGAAACATGATTCTCAATTTGCTCTGCCATACTGTTTCCTCGGCTACAATGATGATTTTTTGAACATTTGAAACAAGACAGTTGCGGTTTATCATTTCATTCCACCACTTCCACTACGTTCGTCTGTATGCATCATCCCTGGCGCATCGCCAGTCAATCACAGCAAACCGGCCCTGGCGCGAAAGCCAGTTGCCAGCGGCACCATTGCGCGTCCTATCGTTATTTTTCGCTGTTGAGGGAACGTTCTGCCCCGGCAAAGAGTCACGCGCTGCTCGTGAACGCAAGCGAAGCGGTGGGCCGTGGCCTGAGGTTTTCTCCTTTGCTTCTCGTTTCTCCCCTTCACAAAATAAAACGCGGTTTCGCCAAAGGCAGGGCTTATCGCAACATTACGGCAAGGTGACGGGCATGTAAACAGCCGTTCACAAAGGGATGCGGGATTGACGGTTGACGATTGACGATTGGAACCAAGTGGTTCACCACAGATGTCCATGCGGCTCCGCGAAGGCACGAAGATGTTGTACGTTTGAAGGTTGCAGGTTTGACAGTTGTTGTGCATCCTGCGATTGCCGACTGCTACCTGCCGACTGCCGAGAAGGCACGAAGATGTTGTACGTTTGAAGGTTGCAGGTTTGAAAGTTGTTGTGCATCCTGCGATTGCCGACTGCTACCTGCCTACTGCCGAGAAGGCACGAAGATGTTGTACGTTTGAAGATTGCAGGTTTGAAAGTTATTGTGCATCCTGCGATTGCCGACTGCTACCTGCCTACTGCCGAGAAGGCACGAAGATGTTGTACGTTTGAAGGTTGCAGGTTTGAAAGTTATTGTGCATCCTGCGATTGCCGACTGCTACCTGCCGACTGCCGGCTGCCTAGTGCCCGCACCCATCCCGCAATGCCCGCGCAGCGTAGGGTATACTAGACAGGAACAAGCGGCATTGTGTCTCTGCTGAAAGGCTTGCGAGCACAAGAACAGAGCTGAAATCGAAAGCCGGATGGCAGGAAAACATAAAGGAACATTCATGCATCGCCTTCTTCTGATAATCTTCTGCGCCGCGTTTCTGGCAGCGTGCAGCACTGGCGCGGCCAGCACCGCCACCAGCGGGCAGATCTCGGCCATCGATACGCTTGCGAACCAGGTATCGGCTGGCTTTGCGCGCGCCACTGCGCCCCGCGCCTTTGTCTTTCCGCAAGATCACGGGCCGCATCAGGAATTCGCCACCGAATGGTGGTACTACACCGGCAACCTCGACACTGCCGAAGGTCGGCATTTCGGCTTTCAGCTCACATTCTTTCGCTTCGGGCTGGCACCCACCGCGCCCGCGCGCGCATCCGACTGGGGCACCAGCAATATCTACATGGCGCACTTCGCCCTCAGCGATGTGGGCGGCAATCAGTTCTTCGCCTTCGATCGCTTTAGCCGCAGCGCCGCCGGGCTGGCTGGCGCTCAGGCCCAACCGTTTCGTGTGTGGCTGGAAGACTGGAGCGCCGAGGGGCAGGCTTCTGCGGCGCTGCCAATGCATTTGCGCGCCGCGCAGGGCGCAGCCGCTATCGACCTGACGCTTGATGGCGGCAAGCCGGTGGTATTGCAGGGCGACCGGGGCCTGAGCCAGAAGAGCGAGGAGCCCGGCAATGCCTCGTACTACTACTCGCTCACGCGCATGCCAACGCGCGGCAGCATTACCGTGAATGGGCAGCGCTTCGAGGTGACCGGGCAAAGCTGGATGGACCGCGAGTGGAGCACCAGCTCACTCGGCAAGAATGTGGCGGGCTGGGATTGGTTCGCGCTGCAGCTCAGCGATGGGCGCGACCTGATGTACTACCAGCTGCGCGACCGAAGTGGCGGCGCGACGCCTTCCAGCAGCGGCACACTCATCGCCGCCGACGGCAGCACCAGCCCCATCCGCCGCGACGATATGACGCTCGACGTGCTTGGCACATGGAAAAGCCCGCGCAGCAATGGCAGCTACCCGGCGCGCTGGCGCGTGCAGGTGCCATCGGCCAATCTCGACCTCACCATCACGCCCTACCTGGCCGATCAGGAGCTGCCGCTGACAACCGTCTACTGGGAAGGGGCGGTGCGCATCGAGGGAACGGCGAATGGCCAGCCGGTCAGCGGCAATGGCTACGTTGAGCTCACGGGCTATGCCGAGCAGCAGGGGCAGGACAATGTGCGGGTGCGGTAGGGGGAGGGGTGACGGGGCGACAGTTTTGAGTGTTGAGTGTTGAATGCTGAGTTTTCAATAAGCTGTAAACATGCGACACTCTGAGCTCTTTGTGCCTTTTGATATTAGGCAGGGAGATGCTCAGGACAGCGGTAAATAACGTACTTGGCCCTCCACTCGCCTTCCAGGCTACATTCGGCAATCAAGATGATGCCACGTACAATATCATTGTTGAAGTTTTCATCCGCAGCCAAACGGAACATAGCGCATTACTCTGCGTGTCGGCGGGCGAGCAGGCGCTCACGAACGCCGGTCGGATCAAAGCGTGCTTCATTCTCCTTGCGAATTTGGGACGAAACCTGCTCGCGTTGCTGGAGATAGCTATGAACCTCAGCGCGGTGATTCAGATAGTAACCAATCACTGCATACACATCAGCGAGTGCGAGCGAAGGGTATTGCTGAGCAATAGTTTCAGGAGTTGCCCCCTCGCGAAACGCCTCAATTACAGTATCGAGCGTGACGCGAGTGTTTGCGATATGCACAACACCATCAGCATCGGTGGCAAGCGGAATAGGTTGATTAGTTACAACCAGCGGCATAACCTGCTCTTGTCCATGGAAACAATCGTATTGCTATTATAGCAGGCCAAGATAAGTAGTTCGGACGTGAGTTCTCGTGTCTCCCATCTCATGTCTCGTGTCTACTTCCCGCCCATCGCCTTGCGCAGTGCCGCCGCCAATGGGTTGTCGTCATCGTCGTCGGGCGTGCTTTCGCCGGTGCTGTAGGCGAAGCCAGGCTTCTCCTCGGGCGGCGGCTCGGCGTCCACTTCCTCTTCTTCTTCGTCCCAGTTCAGGTGCAGGTTCGCTTCGCCCACCAGCGCAATAATATCGTCCACGCTAAAGCGCAAAAGGCTTACGGCATCGGGATTGGTCGAGCGCGTAGCAAGCGAATCGGCGAGCTGCACGTGCGGAAGCTGCTCCAGCACCTCGGCGAGCGTTTGCGGCGGGTAGGTCGGCGCGTCCTCACTTGCCATCAGCTCGGCCACGTCCTGTGCGTCGGGGATGCCCGTGTCAACCAGCAGAATCGTGGTGTGGACGCGGAAATACAGCATGCCCAGGATGCTGCGCGTATCGCGCAACTGCTGCGATGCGCGGCGGATACTTCCCGCCTTCTGGCTGGCCTTGATCTCGAAAATCTCGATTGATTTTGTGTCAGGAATAGAGACCGCATCCAGCTCGCGGTACTTCTTCACCGCCGCGCGCCCGCGATGCTCCAGATACTCCACAATCCGCCGGTCGGAAAGAGTCATGTGCTGGCTCAGCCAGTCGCGCAGCGCCGCCTCGGCCTCGCTGCCAAACAGCTCGCGGGCGCGCGGCGGTCGCGTCGGGCGCTGATTGTCCTTGCCGATCATAATCTGCCGCACAAACGCGCGATACTGCGGGTCGTCGGCGGTGGTCAGGCGCGGGCGCGAGAAGCGTGGGGCCACGGCGTGCTCCTTTATAGCAGTTTGCAGTCGGCAGGAGTCAGTTGCATGTTCTGCGCTACACCGCGTTTCCCGCCCGCACAGAAGCGATCAACTATGTTGCAGACCGCTGTCGTGCGTGGCAGGGCGGTATTGGGAATGGCTCATTGTAGCAGCTTCGGGCGAAACTGCAATGGCGGCGCGAAACCACAGAACCGCAGAAATTTTCTTGGAAATCTGTTGAAGATCAAAACGTTTGAAATAACCACCAAGGCACCAAGCTTTTAAAGTATGCTAAAGCCCTTGGTGTCTTGGTGTCTTGGTGGTAAACGTTCCCAACACGTTTCTTTGAAAGGCGACGAAGGACGAATGAGCACGTTGGCCTTCGTCCTTCGTCCTTCGTCTCGGCAAGCAGGGCCGAACTTCTACCAAGCAAAGTTAGTCGGGCTGCTGATCGGGCGGTTCGCCGGGAGCGACGCCTTTGCGGCGCAGGAAATTGAGCGTTTCCATCGCCATGGCCTTGAGCAGGCCAGCCTCGCGCACATCCGGCGCGGCGCGGTGCGTCAGGCTGCGCACCGTGCGCATCATCGCCTCGGCCTGGTGCGCCTTGAAGAACTCGATCCCCCACAGCGCCCGCTCGAACACGCCAAACAACTCCTCAAGCTGGGCTGCGTCGGCCGGGCGAAACGGACGGCGCGGCGCGGGCGCAGCTGGCTGCTCGGCGGCCATGCGCAGCTCGTAGGAAATAAGTAAGACCGCCTGCGCAAGGTTCAGCGAGGCGTAGTCGGGGTTGGTGGGGATGACCAGACGCGCGTGGCAGCGGTCGAGGTCCTGGTTGTTCAGGCCATTGTCTTCCGGGCCGAACAGAAGCGCAACCGGCCCTTCCGCAGTGTGCTGCAGCAGCGTTGGCGCAAGCTCGCGCGGCAGCGCAACCGGCGGGCCAGCCTCGCGCGGGCGTGCGGTCGTGCCCGCCACAAAGATCGCATCGGCCAGCGCGTCGTCGAGCGTTTCGTGAATGGTCGTGTTCCCCAGCACATCGGCGCTGCGGTGGGCAATGCCCTCGATCTCAAACTCGTTATACTCGGCGGGCTGCACCAGCCGCAGCCGATGCAGGCCCATATTCTTCATGGCGCGCACCGTGCCGGCAATATTCACCAGCTTGCGCGGGCGGTGCAGCACCACAATAATCGAATCAAGAGCTTCTGTACTCATATGGCCTTGTAACTCGCACTCGGTAGCATGGGAAGCGAGACCGCAGCGGCGGCGGATGCCGCGCCGGCGATGTTGTACCATCTTTCGCGCGCTTCTGCAAGCGCGTGGACATGCGCGCATCGCCCGTGCTACAATCGCGGCGTTCTCCGTTGCCACGGCGCAGCACGTGTGCCGTGGGTGTTGAAGCGGTCTACAAGGAGGTAGCACCGATGCGACTCGAGCGAAACTTAGGAATGGATCTGGTGCGCTGCACCGAAGCGGCTGCGCTGCGATCCGGGCGTTTCATGGGCCGGGGCGACAAAATTGCCGCCGATCAGGCCGCCGTTGATGCCATGCGCTTTTCGCTGGAAAGCATGCCGATGGACGGCGTGGTGGTGATTGGCGAGGGCGAAAAAGACGAAGCGCCCATGCTCTACACAGGCGAGCGCGTGGGCACGGGCGAGCTTCCCGCCGTCGATGTTGCGGTGGACCCGGTGGAAGGCACGACGCTGCTGGCCGAAGGTATGCCCGGCGCGATTGCCGTGCTGGCGATTGCCGAGCGCGGCTCGCTGTACAACTGGTCGGGCATCGCGTATATGGACAAGCTGGCGGTTGGCGAGCGGGCGCGCGGCGCGATCGACATCAACGCGCCCGTGGCCGAAAACATTCGCAACGTCGCCCGGGCCATGAAAAAGCAGACCGAAGACGTCACCGTGGTGGTGCTCGACCGGCCGCGCCACAAAGACCTAATTCAGCAGATCCGCGAAACCGGCGCGCGCATCAAGCTCATTCTGCACGGCGATGTTTCGGCCGGCGTGATGACCGCGATCGACGACCCGCCCGCCGATATGCTGATGGGCGTTGGCGGCGCGCCCGAGGCGGTGATTACGGCCTGTGCGATGAAGTGCGTTGGCGGCGAGATTCAGTGCAAAATCTGGCCGCGCAACGACGACGAGCGCGCGCTGGCGCGGGCGCAAAACCTCGACCCCGACAAGGTCTACCACACCAACGATCTGGTGCAGGGCGAGAATGTCTTCTTCGCCGCCACCGGCATCACCGACGGCGAGTTTCTGCGCGGGGTGCGCTACTACGGCGGCGGGGCGCGCACGCACTCGGTGGTGATGCGGCTGGCCTCGGGGACGGTGCGCTACATCGAAGGCACGCACCGCTGGGACAAACTGATGCGCATTTCGGGCGTGCAGTACGCGGCCAGGCAGAACGGCAACGCTTCGTAAGTGTTAAGTGCTGAATGTTGAGTTTTGAATTGCAGTAGTGTCAACTCAAAACTCAACATTCAAAACTCAAACCTTACAAAACCCCCACTGTGCTATGGTCGCCCAGCACCAGGCGGTAGGCGCGCGGCTTGTATGGCGAGCGGTTCACCTCGACATAGCGGCCAATCAGGCTGTCTTCCAGGCGCGAGGGAAGGTCGCGAATGGCGCTGTGCTCCAGCACAATCGAATGTTCGATCTCGCTGCCCTCGATCGTACAGTGGTGGTAGACCGACGTAAACGGCCCGACGTAGGCATTCACAATGCGCGTATTTTCGCCAATAATCGCCGGCCCGCGAATCGTGCTGTTGATGATCTCCGCGCCCTTTTCCACAATCACCTTGCCAATCAGGTGCGAGTCGCGGTCGACATAGCCCTCGTTTGAAGCGGGCATTTCTTCGAGAATCAGCCGGTTCGCCTCGAGCATATCGTCCTTTTTGCCGGTGTCGATCCACCAGCCCTCGTGGACGTAGGGATAAACCTGCTTGCCGTGCTCGACCAGCCACTGAATTGCGTCGGTGATCTCAAGCTCGCCGCGCCACGAGGGCTTGATCGCCTCGACCGCCTGCCAGATGCTTGGGTCGAACAGGTAAATACCCACCAGCGCAAGATCCGAGCGCGGCTGGCGCGGCTTCTCGGTGAGCCGCAAAATGCGCCCCTGCTCATCCAGCTCGGCTACGCCATACTGCTGCGGGTTGGCCACCTGCTTGAGCACGATCTGGGCGTTGTGCTGGCTGTGCCCGAATTCCTCAATCAGCTGCGAAATGCCGCCCTGGATGCAGTTATCGCCCAGGAACATCACAAAGCGCTCGTCGCCCAGGAAATCACGCGAGATCTTCACAGCGTGCGCCAGGCCGAGTGGCGCGTCCTGCGGGATGTATTCGATCCGCACGCCCCAGCGCTTGCCATCGCCCACGGCGGCGCGCACCTCGGGGCCGGTATCGCCAATCACAATCCCAATCTCGTCGATGCCGGCGTCGCGAATCGCCTCGATCACGCGAAACAGCACGGGCTTGTTCGCCACTGGCACCAGCTGCTTGGCGCTGGTGTAGGTGATCGGGCGCAGGCGCGTGCCTTTGCCGCCGCTGAGCACTAATCCCTTCACGGTGTATCCTTCCTTTGGAATTGCTATTCAATGGTCGTAGTTTGCCGATTATACCATTGCTCAGCCGGCGCGGGCGATGAGACGGGTCTGGCCCTGTGCTGATGCGTATGTGCGCAGATTTTCACACAAAAGCAAGAGCCGATGGCTTAGCCACCGGCTCCGCAGTGCTTTGGCGGTTTGTCGCTAGCGGTTCGGGCGAATCGCGCCGGCGTAGTGCCGCACCCAGTAGTCGTCGTAGATGTTCGAAACCTGCACGCCGTAGCGCGGGGTCATTGCGTGGACCAGGCGGCCGCCGCCGATGTAGATGCCCACGTGGCTGATGCCTCGGTGCCCGGCCGTACCGGCAAAGAACACCAGGTCGCCGGCCTTCAGGTTATCCATCGAGCTGATCGCCGCGCCGTAGCGGGTGCTGAACTGACCGGCTGCGCTGTGCGGCAGCTTCACGCCGAGCTTGCCATAGACATAGCTCGTCAGGCCGCTGCAGTCGAAGCCGCGCGGGCTGGCGCCACCATACACATAGCGCGAACCAGTGAACTGCACTGCGTAGCTGGCTGCGTCGCCGCTGGCCGGGATGCTCGAGACATCGACCGAACTGCCAGGGCTTGACGACGTGCTGCGGGCGCGGGTGGCCACCGGCAGGGCCGGGAAGTCTTTCGACATCGGCACGCGGCGGATGACACGCTCGGTGATGTTCAGGAAGTCGTTGAAGATCCAGGCTTTGGTGCCGTCGCTCAGCTTCACCTGGAACCAATCGTTATACTTGCCGATCAGGTCGACATGCAGGCCCGAGTTCACGCCGCCGATCTTCTGGTACTTCGAGTCGGGGCCTTTGCGCAGGTTCACCGCATTCTCGGTGATAATGCCAACCAGCGCCGGGTTCGGGTCGGGCACGGTTTCGGCAGCCAGCAGGCGGTCGACAATGCCGGCCTGAATGCCAAGGAACTCGCCCTTGACCCAGCCATCGTTGCCGCCGGGAATGCCGACGTGGAACCAATCCTGGTAGCGCTCGAGCAGCTCAAGCTGCGCGCCCGCGTCGAGCTTCGCCATCGAAATATAGTTGGTGCCAGGGCCATCGCGCAGCTGCAAGCCGGTTTCGTTGACGGTTGCAACCTTGGGCGGCGGCGGCGGCAGGATCTGGTCGGCCTGAACTTCAAACAGCGTATCGGCGGCGCCTTCGGGCAGGTTCAGCAGTTCGCCCGAAACCCAGAAGACGGGCTTGCCGGCGCGCTCGCGCACCTGGAACCAGTTGCCGTCGTGGTAGCGGCCAATCACCTGCACTGGCGCGCCGGCCGAGATGCGGCCAACCGCGTCGTACTCGGTGCCGGGGCCATTGCGCAGGTTGATGCGGTCGCCCGCAATCGTGGCAGCAACCACAACCGGGGCCATTGCCTCGGTGCGCGAAACCAGCGAGAGCGGCACAGGAATGTCGCCATTGTCTTCCAGCGGCGCATCGCCCTCGACCGTCTGCGCATCGAGGTTGATCGGCGCGACCGGCGCGACAATATCGCTGCTGGCGGGGGGCAGGGCGGGCTGCGCAACAGGGGTGGGCACGCTGGCCGTCGAGAACTGGCTTAGCAGGACGGCGACGGGCAGCACCAGCGCCACGACTGTGTGAAGGAGGAACCGAGCGGGGAGACGCGAAAGAGACTTAATCGGGGTGCCAAAGGTCGTTTGTACAAACTGTTGTGCCAGAAGCGACTGCGAAGGGCGTTTATACCGCTGGTGTTGCCGGTTCGCACGTTGCTGTAGCTGGTACAGATCGCCTGGCTCAGGCGACGATAATGGCAGACGACGATGCTCAATCATGGAGCGGCTCCTCATTCTCAACCCTTCGATCCCACCAAATCACGCATGCATACCCGCTTTGGGGCGCGTCGGCAGCGACATGGCTTGGTTCCAAAAGGTTTCCACTTGGGATTGCGCGGGAGTTTATCATAACTCGTTAAAATTTGCAAACCATCAGCAACGTATCAGGTTGTGATCAGTGTGCTTGGCGGTTTGCTGCGCTATAGTGCATTATGCTGCCCTCTGCATACGCACGATGCGCGTGTGTCTTCCCGAAAATACGACCCCAGCCAGATAACAATTTTTCAATCTTCGCTGTGCGGCGTGTGGCTGCCTTGCAGGTTTGTGGCGCTGCTGGTTTTGGGCAAGCGCACAACCCCTGCTGCCGACAGGCAATCGGCTTCGGCGCTAACACACGGGGGTGATGTGCGCCATACTAATGTATTTTTCACAAATTGTCAACCCTAAATGTATATGGCTTTCTGATGCGAAATGATAACGTTTACCTGCTTCCGTAGTATCAAAAACGGTGCCGATTTCGTTTACAAAATCGACACCGTCTTGCTGAAAAGTAGTAAATAATTGAAAAAAAGTTAATCGCCAATTAGATCATGAACAAGGGCATCCAGGGCATCTGGAAGGGCTTGCTCTGCCCAACGATCATTTCCTACCCCAAATGAAATCATGTCGGCATCGAGAAAATAGTGTTCTATTTTTTCGGGTGCCATGGCGCGCAATGCCCACGCCAATCCCATAATTCGCTCTTCGGGCATGTCGGTTTTGACGTAATCACGCAGCGCGGTCGTAACATCTTCGAGCTGCTTGAGATTTTGTAATATATTCTGGCTGCCCAGGGTGCTGAGTACGCCGGCCAGCACGGCTTGCTGGCGGTGCATGCGCGCAAAGTCGCTGTCGGGGTGGCGGATGCGGCTGTACATCAGGGCAGTTTCGCCATCCATTGTCTGAGGGCCGGGCAGGAAGTGCGCTTCGGTATAGCCGTAGTCCATGGTTGGGAAGTTTGGGTCGTAGAGTTCTTTTTCAACGTTGACGTTCACACCGCCTAACGCATCAATCGCCCCGATAAATCCTTCAAAATCAATATAGATCGTATAGTCGATCGGGATGCCCAGCAGGTTGCTGACGGTTTTCTGCGCCAGGCCAATGCCGCCGGCCGGGTCGTTATAGATCTGGCCCCAGACATGCGCGGCATTGATGCGCGTTTCGCCATACCCTGGGATCGTCACCCACAGGTCGCGCGGCAGCGAGAGCAGGGCAATGCGGTGCTGCTGCGGGTCGATCCGCGCAATGATAATTGCGTCGGTGCGGGCCGGGTCGGTTTCGCCAGGGCGCTGGTCGCTGCCCAGCAGCAGCACCGTGACGGGCGCGCCTGCCACTGGCGCGATTGGCGTTGCGGTGGGCGGCACGGCAGTGGGTGAAGGCACGGGCGTGGGCGGCGCAGCGGTTGGCGCAATTGTGGCGGTGGCAGGTATGAGTGTGGCCGTTGGCGCCGGGGCTGGACTTGGCGCTATTGTGGGGGCGCTGGTTACGGCCGGCTCGGTGGAAATGATCATTGCCTGGACATTGCGATGGATTGTGAAGGCTGACAGCGCAGCCCAGCCGACAATGCCAAGCGCCACCAGTGGAATCGCCAGCAGCGCCCCCAAGCCAATATACCAAATCGCTTTGGCGGCCTGTGCGCGGCGTGCCCGGCTGGCTGGCGGCGCTACAGCTGGGGGCGGGGGATCGGCCGCTGCACGGCGGGTTTGGGGGCTCGGCGGCGCATCGGTGTTTTGTGCCAGCAAAGCGTGGAGCAGATCTTGCTCTGTTGCCTGCCTATATGTGCGGCACTCCGCACAGCCCGCCAGGTGAAAGCCAAGTGCGGCGCGCTCGGCCGAAGCCGAGCCGGGTGTTACACCGCGATCGAGGAGGCGGCGAGCCTCGGAACAATTCATAGTGCGCTACTCTCGGATGTTTCAGTGGCAGTTGCGAAACCGAGGCACCGCTTTTGCTGACATTCCTGAGCGGTGTTTGCGCGTATTCTAGCATACATGTCAACTACCAGGCGGCGTGCTGTCTCAAGAGCGTAAATATTTTTGCTCTTTGCGATCAGCGTTAGGCCCAGCTTTATTTTTGCAGATAAGCTGCGAAGGCCCTGTTATTGTTCAGAATGATGATGCAATCGATCCATCATTTAGTTGCCAGGGCGTATATTCACAGAGCGAGATATGCCGGGTAATGAAGGAAGGTTTGGAGGCAATATGACTCAGCATGTAGTTCCGTCGGTTCGTATCGAAGCGATTGATCGCTTGTTTCGCGAGCTGACGTGGAATGGACAAAAGCATGCCATGCAAACGCTCACCCGACCTGAGATCGGCCTGACTCTGCCGCAGATGGTGACACTGCTCGCCATTCACGATAGTGGGCGCTGCCGCATGGGCGACCTTGCCGATGCGACCATGCAGTCGGGCGGCACGCTCACCGGTATTGTCGATCGCTTGATTGCCGATGGGCTGGTTGAGCGCGTGCGCAGCGCCAGCGACCGGCGCGTGATTGAGGTGGCGCTGACGGAAACTGGCCGCGCCCGCGTGGAAGAGGTGACGTTTGCGCGCCAGAATAACATGGAGCGCGTGCTGTCGGCGTTTTCCGAGCGCCAGGCCGAGCAGTTCGAGCAGCTGCTTGCGCGCTTTTTGCAGGGCTTGCAATCGGCAATGGATGTAGATGAAGGTGAAGCCAAAACTGCGCAGGAAGTTGGTGTGTAGGCGTGCCTTACGTGCGCAGCACGACGTCGCTCACCAGCGTAATGCCAAAGCTGTGGGGAAATAGCGTAACAAGCGCGCCCACATCCGTTGCCGCCGGGTCGTAGTCGATCACGACCTGCTCGTTGTTCGGCTCTGCCACCGCGCCGCGCACAAAAGGCTTGCGCGCCAGCAACGATTTCACTTTGGCAGCGCAGGGCGGGCAGTTCATCTTTTCGATCAGCAGCGTGGCGCGGCGCGTGCTCATGGCGGGGGCGGCCACCGCAACGGCGGGCGCAGCCTGAGCTGCTGGCTGAATGGCTTCCTTCTGCGCGGCGATCAGCGGAGCCAGCACGCCCAGCACCCCATAGCTGAGCGCAAAGGCAGCAAGCATCAGCAGCGGCGCGCGCCAGCGCGCCCAGCCGCCCAGGGCGCAGGTGCGGGCGTGCCGCAGCGCCAGCCCAATTCCGCCCACCAGCAGTGCCAGCCCAGCAGCAAGCGCTACTTCCCGCCCAATCGCCAGCCCCCACAGCGCCGACGATGCGCCAGCCCCAAGCAGCACGGCCGCGCTCGGCCCCAGGCAGCACAGGCTGCCGGCCAGCCCGGCGAGTAAGCCGACTGCGCCCGCGCGCGCGGTTGGGGTGCTTGGTGAGATCATGGTGTTTCGTCCTTGCTTGGCTGAGGGGGTGCAATAGCAGCAAGCGCTGCCAGCACAGGAATAAATCGTGTTGCTGGCCAAAGCCAGTTCACATCAATGCGAAAATCTGGCACAGCAGCGGAGTGTAGCCATCCGAGTGAATCAGGTGCCATTGGGGTAAAGCGGCCGTTTACTAGTTCATAGAATTCGGTGCCGGCTGGACCATATGGATCGATGAGCCATAGCTCGCGTACGCCAGCCTGCTCATAACCACGTAGCTTTTCGCCCCTGTCGTAGGCGGCGGTGCCGGCCGACAAAATCTCAACTACGAGGTCAGGCGCGCCAACGATGCCGCGCCGCCCAATTATATCTGCTCGCTCGCGCGCAACAAACAGGAGATCCGGCTCATATACCTGATCTGGGCCTAATTCAACTGCCGTTCGTGAGCCGCGAACCTCACCAAGATTATGGATTTCAACATATGCGCCAAGCAAGCGAAACAAAAAGGCAAACAGCCTTTCGTGAATGTCGAGCGGTGGTGGCGGCATGATAAGTACCCCCTTGATCAGCTCGGCCTTGCGATCGTCAGGCGCAGTTTGCCAGAATTCGTCAGCGCTTATGCGCTCGGCAATCTCGACGCGGCTCCAAATAGCTGTGGGCGTCAGGCTCATTGGCGTACCTCCAGACGGGTTCGCGGGCATTATAGCATCCCCGTTCGCGCGGCGCATGGCGACGGACGACGGCCAGAAGAATGAACCGCAAAGAGCGCAAAGAACGCGAAGGTTTTGGGAGCACGGAACCACGAAGGCACAAAGGCACGGAGGTTTTGGGTTTCAGATTGCAGGTTGTGAGTGCCAAGTTTGCACGTTACAAGTTTGAAGGTTGGCAGGTTGCAAATCACGCACGCTGCCAACTGCCGACTGTCAACTGCCAAACGCCCTATGTTCTACGCTTACCCGCTCGCCCGCTCACTTCCCAATCTGTGAAATCTGCGTAATCTGTGGATATTCTAAAGCCCGCGCAGCACGCCCCAGTAGGCGCGCACACGGCTGGCGCGCAGTGGGCGCTTGTGGCCGAGCAGCCACTTCGCCGCTTCGGTTGCCAGCTCAGCGGCATAGGCCGCGCGCAGAAACCAGCGTAGCAGGCCAGCAAAGCCCGCACCATAGGCCATGCGCGCGTCGCGCAGGCGGCTGCGCTGGAAGTTGAGGTAGCGCTGCGCCGGAGCCTGGTCGCTGCTCTTGCCCTCGTGGTGGATGATCACGGCGCTGGGCAGATAGACGATGCGCCCAAGCTGACCAATCCGGCGCTGCCACTCCAGCTCTTCCGAGTACATATGGAAGCCCGCGTCGAGCAGGCCGGCGCGCTCGATTGCGCTGCGCCGCACCAGCAGCGCCGCTCCCACCAGCCAGCCAACGTCCTGCTCCTGGTCGTCGGGCGCGTCGGCGTAGCGGTAGCGGCGTGCCCAGGGGTTGCCCGGCCAGCGCTGCGCCAGCGGCGTGCTTTCCCAGAAATACACGCCGCGTGTGGGGAAGCGCCGCCGCGACGACTGCACGCTGCCGTCGGGGTAGCGCAGCTGCGGCCCGGCGGCAACCGCATCGGGGTGAGTTTCGAGCCAGTGCACCAGCCGCGGGATGGCGTCGCCAAGCGTCTCGGTGTCGGGGTTGAGCAGCAGGACATACTCGAGTGTTGAGTGCTGAATGGTGAGTGTTGGGCTTGCCGCGCCTGCAGGATGTGGTAATGAGAAGTTGGAACCAAGCACGCGCCGCAGGGCCAGGTTGTTGCCGCCCGCGAAGCCCAGGTTCGCACCCGTCTCGATCAGCTCGACGTCGGGGTGTTCGGCGCGGAGCATGGCCGGCGTGCCATCGTGCGAGGCGTTGTCGGCCACGACGATGCGGTAGGGAATATTTGCGCCGGCCAGCGAGTCGTGCGCAGTGCGGATCGCACGGGCCAGCAGATCGCGCGTGTTCCACGATACGATGACAATTGCCAGCGTTGGCATCAGCGCGCCTCAGCCGGCCAGTTGTCGGCGGTGCCAGGCGCGCTCGGCGCTCAGGCCCGCCAGCTCGAACGGCGCGTCGCACAGTTCGCCCAGCCAGCGCAGAAATTGACCCTGCTCCAGCAATTGCACCAGATGGTCGCATTCCACCATCACGGCGGCGTGGGCCTCGGTGGAAATCAGGCCGCGCTCGGCGGCCTCGGCCAGCTCGTCTTCGTCGGTAATGACATAATCACTGCCATCGGGCGCGGCAAACAGATCGAGGTACAGGTCAGTCTGGTAGATGCTGTCGGCGTCGCGGCGCGGCGGGGTGGCGAAATCGACGCGGAAGTGCGAGCAGCGGCCGCGCTGGTCGAACTGCTGGAGCAGACGCATGGAGCGCGCCGGCCACAGCCACAGCCGCGCCGCCACCGAGGTCGGGCGCGTGATTGTGCTGGCGGCAGTGCCGCGCCGCCCCGACACGGGCGTGGCAAACACTGGCCCAGTCAGCATGTAATCAAACACGCCGATCTGCTCGTCGTCGCAGCGGTCGAGCGCGGGGCCGGTGGTGATGGAAATGCCAGTGCTGCCGTCGAGGTGGCGGCGGCGGTAATAGTAGTCGAAGTCGATCACAGCCGCTCCAGCCCTTTCAGATGCGCGAATTTGACGATCTCGAAGTAGGCGAGCGTGCCGCACATCAGCAGGCCCACCGCGCCGTCGCGCCAGCCGCCCAGCGCCACGTAGCGCCGCGCAAACTCGCGGGCCGGCGCGCCCACGAAGTTGCGCCAGCGCGCCCGCCGCCCGCCCCGAAACAGCGTTTGCGCTTCTTGCAGGGCGTAGGCGCTTTGCTTCTGCCACAGCTCGCCCAGCTGCTCGATGTTCAGATGCAGGATGTGGCCGTTCAGCGTGCCAGAAGCCCCATCCAGCTCGGCGAACTCGTGCACCAGCCGGGCTTCGTCGTAGTGCGCGTGGCTGCGCCGCAACAGGCGCAGCTGGCGGTCGGGGTACCAGCCGCCGCCGCGCAGCACTGTGCCGAAGAACTGATTGTAGCGCGGAATCCAGTAGCCGGCAATTCCGCCGTCGGTGGGTGCGGCGGCGATGGCGCGAATTTCGGCGGCCAGCTCGGGCGTCACGCGCTCGTCGGCGTCGAGGAACAAGACCCATTCGCCATTGCATAGCGCCAGGGCACGGTTGCGCTGCGCCCCGAAGCCGCGCCACGGCTCAAGCAGCACGCGTGCGCCGGCTTGTTCCGCAACAGTGGCGGTCGCGTCGCGGGTGCGGTCGTCGAGCAGCACCAGCGTTTCGGCGGCCAGCCCGGCCACGCTGGCCAGCGCCGCGCCAATGTGGCGCGCTTCGTCGCGGGCGATAATGGCGACACTCAGCATAGAACCCTACTGCGGGCGGCGCTCGCCGCCGACCTGTTTGCGAATGGCTCCGTAGGTCAGCAGGCGGGCGCGCAGCTCGTCGGCGGCGAGCCGGCCGCGCAAAAAGCCGCGCCAGTCGCGCAGGGCCGCGCGCAGCATGCCCGCACGCACCACCAGGGCATTGGCGCGCAAAAAGGCGCGTGAGTAATGTTTGCGGAAAAAGCGCTGGCGGCTGCGATACAGCGCGATCTGCATGGCCCCGCGAAACTGGCGGGTGGATGCGCCGCCCACATGCGTCACGCGGGCCAGCGGCTCCTGCCAGATCGCCCAGCCAGCGGCGCGCACGCGGTAGCACCAATCGACTTCTTCGGCATACATGAAAAACTGCTCGTCGAGCAGGCCAACCGCTTCGAGCACGGCGCGCCGCGTGAGGATGCACGCGCCCAGCGGGTGATCGATTGGGAAGGGCGCGCTGGCATGCGGCTCTTGCGGGTAGCGGCCATGCCACCACGAGTTGTACAGGCGGCCGGGCAGCACCTCGCCGGGCGGAAACAGGTCGAGCGCGGTCATTGCCAGGGTGGGGAAGCGAAACGCCGCCGCCTGCACGCTGCCGTCGGGGTTGAGCAGGCGCGGCCCAACTGCGCCGACACGCGGGTGCGCTTCGAGAAAGGCGTACAGCGCCTCAATCGCGCCGGGCTGAACGACCGTGTCGGGGTTGAGCAGCAATACATAGTCGGGCGGGCCGGGGCCATCGGCTGCCACGCCGTCGCCGGCACGGGCTGCTTTTTCCCCAATTCCCAAATGGCGAATGCCGGCGTTGGTGCCGGCCGCAAAGCCCAGGTTGTGCTCCAGCGCCAATAGTTCCGTAGCGGGGAAGCACTCGCGCACCATGGCCGCGCTGCCGTCGGCCGAGGCGTTATCGACCACGACGACGCGCAGCGGGCAGGCGCAGCCGCGCAGCGACCCGAGGCAGTCGCGCAGCAGCGCGCGTGTGTTGAATGAGACGATGACAACGCCAATTCTGCTCATAGCGCGGCGTAGTGTAGCAGGGGTTGCCGCGCCGCGCAAGCGGGTGGGAACACGCCACGGAGCGCACCGAGAGCACGGGGAAGGAGAACGGGACGCGGATGGACGCAAAGAACGCGGACAAACCAGCATGTTGCTATCTGTCCGCGTCCCATCTCTTGAAGACTGACCTGTTCAAGCGTGCTTGAATATGGCGCTACACACGCGGGCCGGCGGCCTGCACGGCAGCGGGCGCGTTCGCAAACTTCCTGAAATTTTCCGCGAAGCGGCGCGCCAGATCGCCAGCCTTCTCGTCGTAGATGCGCGTGTCGGGCCAGGTTTCGCGCGGGCGCAGCACGGCGTCGGGCACGCCCTCGACGCGGGTGGGCACGTGCAGGCCGAAAATCGGGTCGGTGTAGGTTGGCACGCCGTCGAGCTGGCCGCCCAGGGCCGCGCTGACCATGGCGCGCGTGTAGGCGAGTTTGATGCGCTGGCCTACGCCGGCCGGACCGCCGCTCCAGCCCGTGTTGACGAGAAAGACGCGCACGCCATGCTTGTCCATCTTCTCGCCCAGCATCTGCGCATACACCTCGGGCGCGAGTGGCAGGAAGGGCGCGCCAAAGCAGGTCGAGAAGGTCGCTTCTGGTTCCTTCAAGCCCACCTCGGTGCCGGCCAGCTTGGCGGTATAGCCCGAGAGGAAATGGTACAACGCCTGCTCGCGCGTCAGGCGGGCGATCGGCGGCAGCACGCCAAAGGCGTCGGCGGTGAGGAACAGAATCGTGCGGGGGTGCGCGCCCTGCCCGCTCGGCTCGGCGTTGTCGATGAACTCAACCGGGTAGGCCACGCGCGTGTTTTCGGTGAGCGAAATATTGCTGAAATCGGCCACGCGGCTGGCAGCGTCGATCATCACGTTTTCGGCCACTGCGCCAAAGCGAATCGCGTTCCAGATCTGCGGCTCGCTGGCCTGCGAGAGATTGACGCACTTGGCGTAGCAGCCGCCCTCGAAGTTGAAAATGCCGTGGTCGCTCCAGCCGTGCTCGTCGTCGCCAATCAGGCGGCGCTCGGGGTCGGCGGAAAGGGTGGTTTTGCCGGTGCCGGAAAGGCCGAAGAACAGCGCGCTGCTGCCATCCGCGCCGATGTTGGCCGAGCAGTGCATGGGGAACACGCCCTGCTGCGGCAGCACATAGTTCAGCACGGTGAAGATCGACTTCTTGATCTCGCCGGCATACTCGGTGCCGCAGATCAGCACCAGCTTGCGCTCGATGTCGAGCACTACGGCGGTTTCGGATTTCGTGCCGTCGAGCGCGGGGTCGGCCAGGAAGCGCGGCGCGGCCAGCACCGTCCAGGCCGGCTGTTGGCTGTCCTGCGCGGCGGCATCGAGGCGGCGGAATAGCTGCTGGGCAAACAGCGCATGCCAGGCGAACTCGGTCACGACGCGAATGGGCAGGCCGTAGCGGGCATCCGCGCCAGCGGCTGCGTCGAGCAGAAACAGGTCGCGGCCTTGCAGGTAGGCGGCCACGCGCGCATGCAGTCGCTCGGAGACTTCGGGTGCGATCGGCTGGTTGACCTTGCCCCACGCGACTCGCTCGGCGCTTTCGGCACCGGGGCGCTGCACCACGAATTTGTCGCCGGGCGAGCGGCCGGTGCGCTTGCCGGTGCGCGCCACCAGTGCGCCCGTTGAGCTCAGCACGCCTTCGCCACGCGCCAGCGCCGCTTCGACAAGCTGCGGCGCGCTGAGATTTGCGAAAATCTGGCCGGGGCGGGTAATACCGATGGGTGAGAGATCGTGCATCATTGCATCTCCTCATAATTTGCTCAGCATCGAGCAAATGTGCTTGGTTGCCGGGCGGCATTGTACCACGCGCCGGGTTTGAAGGCTGGGGTTTTGGGATTGCGCTTACAACCTGCAACTGGCGTATGCGATACGCCGCGGCGGCAACCTGCAACTGGCGTATGCGATACGCCGCGGCGGCAACCTGCAACTGGCGTATGCGATACGCCGCGGCGGCAACCTGCAACTGGCGTATGCGATACGCCGCGGCGGCAACCTGCAACACATATCACGGCACAGCGAAGCGGTCGCGCTCCTGCCCGTTCTGATCATAGACGGTGAACGCGATTGCGCCCGCGCTGACCTCGCCCACGACGTAGTGGTAGAACTCGCCGCCAAAGCCGCCGTAGACAAACGAGCCGCTGGTGCCGGCAATGATCTGGTGCGCGCCGTCGATGACCTGGTGGTTGTACAGGTGCTCATGCCCGGCGATGTAGACCGCGCCATACTGCTTCAGCAGCGCCCACAGGCGGTCGCGTGCCTGCGGGTACACGTCGAGCGACGAGCCGATGTGCGGCCCGACCGGGTAGGCCGGGTCGTGGCTGAAGACGATTGCAGCGTGGCCGGGGTTGTCGCGCAGTTGCGTTTCGAGCCAGGCAAGCTGCGCGTCGTCGAGCAGGTGCATCTGTGCGCGCTGCTCGGAATCGAGCGAGATGAAGCGCACGCCGCCGTAGTCGACGCTGTAGGCGCGGCGATCCATGCCGGGCGGGCCGTTGGCAGGCAGCTCGGGGAAGGCCTCGGTGAGCAGGCCCGTGGCCCAGTCACCGCTCTGCACGTCGTGGTTGCCGGGCGTGGGCAGCAGCCAGGGCGTGCCTGCGGCAGATTGCCCCAGCGGCGCAACCGCTGCGCGCCAGTTTTGCCACTGCTGGCGCACCTGCTCGGGCGTGCTGAGCGCGTTGATCATGTCGCCGACTGCCAGCACGATGGCGGGCTGCGCGGCGGTGGCTTGCTTGACAATTGCGTAGGTCACGTCGGGCGGGTTGAGCCCTTCGGTGCGCGTGTCGCCCAGCACCACAAAGCGCCACGACTGGACTGTGGTGGGGCTTGGCGCGGCGGTGGGCGCGGGCGGGAGCGTGGCGGCTGGCGCGGCACTTGGGGCGGCGGGCGGCTGCGCGCCTGTTGTCGCCAAGGCCACCACTGCGGTGGGCAGCTCTGCAGGCACCTGCGTGGCGGCTGGCTGGCCGCAGGCGGCTAGTAGCAACAGAATCACGCCGAGCACGAACGGGCGCTTTTTTCCATACACCATGAGCATGTTATCCACAGATTACGCAGATGGATTTTCGATCCACAGATTACACAGATTGCACAGATTATGCTGGATTGTACGACTTGCGTGGCTGCGCGATTTTCATTCGGACGCCGTGCGTTTTGCTTCTGGCAGCGAGAAAATGATCACAGCTCTGCCGAAAGCTTGCACGCAAACTGCGCCAGCCGCATTATACCAAGCGGTGGCCGCGTATTCGGTAAACATATCTGCGAAATCTGTGGATCGCCTACTCGGTGTCGAAGGGCGGCGCGGCGGCGCGGGCGAGCGCTTCCAGTTCGTCCAGTGCGGCGAGCGCGGCGGTGTGGGTGGCTGGCTCGCGGTGCGCGAAATCGCGCTCCGCGAACTCGTCGAGGTCGAGGCGCAGCATCTCGGTACGGTCGGGCGACACAAACAGGTCGAGCTCAAGGTCTTCGGAAGTGAGTGTCGCGCCGTCGAACTGCGCCGGGCGAGTGACGTTGCAGTACCAGCCTTTGAGCTGGCCTGCCGCGCTGCGCACCGCGAAAATGTTGTACCAGCGCGCGGTGTAATAGTGCTCGGTGAAGCGGTCGCCGGTGGCAAATGTGACATAGCCGAGGTCGATGGTCGGGCGATCCCAGATCGCCTCGATCACAATCAGCTCGGGCGAGGCGCTGAGCAGAGCGCCGGTGTAGGTGATGGTGGTGCCTTTGCCGGGCTTGAGCAGGTGGACGGTGATGCTAGGCATCGTTTTAAGTTCTACATTTCGAATGCTGAGTTTCGCAATTCAAAACTCAGCATTCAGCATTCAACACTAGACGTAGCTGCGCCCCAGCAGCTTGCGAATGCGCTTGCGCGTGTCGGCGCGCACCAGGCGCGTGAGCAGCGTGCTGAAGAACAGCGCGACAAGCTGTGGCAGCCCCAGGCGCGGCTGCGCCAGCGCACGCAGCGCGGCCGGGTCGCGCAGCGGCAGCGGCGATTCGTCGCGCACCTCGACTGCGAGGTCGCTGCCGTGCCACTCGCGCTCGATCCAGAACAGATCGGGCATGCTGCGCTGGAAGAAATAGTAGGCCGGGTTGTACTCGTACAGGTAGTCGAACAGCTCGCCCATCGGCTCGGCCGGTTCCTTGGGGTGCAGCACCAGCGTGTCGCCCTCGAGGTTCACATACCAGCGGTGGAACGACCAGTGGAACAGCCGCTCAGCGATCTCGGAGGGGCTCTGGATGTAGCCGGCCTTGCTCACGCGCTGAAGCTCGCGCGCAAACTGCTGCGGGTCGTCCATATGCTCCAGAATGTGCGAGCAGATCGTGTAGGCAAACGCGCCTTCCTTGAACGGCAGGTGGTGCGCGTCGGCCACGACGAAGGGCCGGTCGACCACGAGGTCGCCGCCGCGCTCGCGATTATCCGAGCCGAGGAAGCGATCGACCAGCACGTTCGAGCGCGGGTTGGGGTTGTCGCCGCTGCCGATTTCGAGCACCAGGCCGGTGGCGGGCGGGTTGAGTTTTTGTTTCATATATATTTGTGGGGGCGAAGCATTGTAGTGGCAATTGCAAGCAATCGCGCTACAATGCTTCGCCCTTACTAATTGAGATCATCCCCAGATAGGCTGTCGCGCAGGATGTCGATGTGTTCGAGCGCCAGGCCCGTGCCGATTGCCACGCAGTTCGCCGGCTGGTCGGCCACATAGCAGGGCACGCCGGTCACCTCGGTCAGCAGCTCGTTGATGCGGCGCAGCATCGAGCCGCCGCCGCTCATGATCATGCCTTTGTCGATGATGTCGGACGAGAGCTCGGGCGGCGTTTCGGAAAGCACCGAGCGCACTGCGCCCACCACCGCCTCAAGCGGCTCCTGAATCGCCTCGGTGATCTCGTTCGAGTTGATCTCGATTGTGCGCGGCAGTCCTGCTACCTGATCGCGCCCGCGAATTTGCATCGAAAGCGGGCGGGGCAATGGCAGCGCCGCGCCAATTTCGATCTTGGCGCTTTCGGCGGTGCGCTCGCCAATCAGGACGTTATATTTGCGCTTGACATACGCGGCGATCGACTCATCAAAGCGGTTGCCGCCCACGCGCACCGAGGTGCTCACCACAATGTCGTTGAGCGAGATCACGGCCACCTCGGTGGTGCCGCCGCCAATGTCGATTACCAGATTGCCCGAAGGCTGCGCAACCGGGATGTTTGCGCCAATCGCGGCGGCAAGCGGCTCGCGAATGAGGTAGGCATAGCGCGCGCCAGCCGAAAGCGCGGCTTCTTTCACCGCGCGCATCTCGACGGTGGTGACGCCGGCTGGGATACAGATCATCACCTCGGGCTTGCTGAGGCTGAGTGGGCCTCCGGCCTTCTTGATGAAATATTTCAGCATGGCCTCGGTGATGTCGTAGTCGGCGATCACGCCATTGCGCATCGGGCGCACCACCTCGATGCTCTCGGGCTCGCGCCCGAGCATGGCGAGCGCGTCGGCGCCGACCGCCTTCACCCGGTTATCTTTGGTCGAAAGGGCGACAACCGAAGGCTCGGAAAGCACAATGCCGCGGCCTTTGACATATACCAGCACATTCGCGGTGCCCAGGTCAATTCCGATTTTCCGCATACCAGCTCCAAATTGCAAATTGCAGATTGCAGATGGCTGATTATAATCGACAATCAGCTATCTGCAATCTGCAATTATGCGCCGTAGTGAGTGATGATGGCAAAACTAGCGTCGATTGCGCTTGAGCTGCGCAACTTTCAGGCGGATGAGCGCGCGCCGCAGCTCAAGCTCGGCCAGTGCCAGATCCTGGTCGCTCTGGCGCTGGGCGATCCGTTCTTCGGCGCTGCGGCGAGCCGCCTCGGCGCGCGACTCGTCGATCTCATCGGCGCGCTCGGCGGTGTCGGCCAGGATCGTCACGCGGTTCGGCAGCACTTCCATGAAGCCGCCCGACACCGCAAAGGGCGTCGTCTGCCCGTCCTTAATGATGTCGAGCTCGCCAACATCAAGGATGGTCAGCAGCGGCGCGTGGCGCGGCAGAATGCCGACTCGCCCGTCTTTGGTGGGCGCGTTAACCTGGTCAACCTCTTCCGAGAGCACCACGCGCTCGGCGGTCACGATTTCCAAGTGTATTGGCATAGGTTCCTCAGAAATTTTAAGTTTTGAATGTTGAATGGTGAGTTGCCAATGAACCCATCACTCAACATTCAGCACTCAAAACTCAACACTACTTCTTGCTCGCCTCGAACGCCGCGATCACATCGTCGAGCGCGCCCTGCAGGAAGAAGTTCTGCTCGGGGATGTGGTCGACTTCGCCGGCCAGCACGCGCGCAAAGCTCTTGACGGTCTCGCCAATTGGCACGTACTTGCCCTGGCGGCCAGTGAACTGCTGTGCCACGGTGAAGGGCTGCGAGAAGAAGCGCTCGATCTTGCGCGCGCGCGCCACCGTCAGCTTGTCCTCGTCGCTCAGCTCTTCCACGCCAAGAATGGCGATGATGTCCTGCAGGTCTTTGTAGCGCTGCAGCACGCGCTTGACCTCTTCGGCCACGCGGTAGTGCTCCTCGCCCACGATGTTCGGGTCGAGGATGCGGCTGGTCGAGGCCAGCGGGTCCACGGCCGGGTAAATGCCCTTCGAGGCGATCGAGCGCTCAAGCGAGATCGTCGCGTCGAGGTGGGCGAAGGTCGTGGCCGGCGCCGGGTCGGTGTAGTCGTCGGCGGGCACATACACCGCCTGCATCGACGTAATCGAGCCCTGCTTGGTCGACGTAATGCGCTCCTGCAGCTCGCCCATTTCGGTGCCGAGCGTGGGCTGGTAACCCACCTGCGAGGGCATACGGCCGAGGAGCGCGGACACTTCCGAGCCGGCCTGCACAAAGCGGAAGATGTTGTCGATGAACAGCAGGATGTCGCGGCCCTCGTCGCGGAAGTACTCGGCCATGGTCAGGCCGGTCAGCGCCACGCGCAGACGCGCCCCGGGCGGCTCGTTCATCTGGCCGAACACCATCACGGTCTTGTCGAACACGGTGGTGCTGTCGTCGATGCGGGCTTCCTGCATTTCGTGAATGAGGTCGTTGCCTTCGCGCGAGCGCTCGCCCACGCCAGCAAACACCGAGTAGCCCGACTGCTCCTTCGCGATGTTCGCGATCAGCTCCTGGATCACCACCGTCTTGCCCACGCCAGCGCCGCCGAAGATGCCGGTCTTGCCGCCGCGGGTAAAGGGCGCGATCAGGTCGATAACTTTGATGCCAGTTTCGAAGATCTGCGCCGTCACCGACTGATCCTCGAACGAAGGGGCCGGCTGGTGGATGGGCCGGCGCTCGGTAGCATCCACCGGCATGTCGGTGTCGATCGGGTCGCCCAGCACGTTGAACACGCGGCCCAGCGTGGCCGGGCCAACCGGCACCGCAATCGGGCGGCCGGTGTCGCGCGCGGGCAGGCCACGGCGCAGGCCGTCGGTGGTGCTCATAGCCACCGCCTTCACCACGCCATCGCCAAGGTGCTGCTGCACTTCGGCCACCAGGCGCCCGCCCTTGTCGTCGAGCGGAATTTCAATCGCGTTATAGATCTCGGGGGTCTCATCGTGGGGGAACTTGGCGTTGAGCACCACCCCAATGATATCGGTAACCGTTCCGGTTGATCCAGCCATGTCGGCCTCCATGTACGATTTACGATTTTAGATTTACGATTTTCGTTTGGCTCATCGGAAATCGTAAATCCAAAATCGTAAATCGTGAAATTATTCTGCCAGTGCCGCCGCGCCCGATGCGATCTCGGACACTTCCTTGGTAATATTGGCCTGCCGGGTCTTGTTATAGGTCAGCGTCAGGTCGCGCGTGAGCTCTTTGGCGTTGTCGGTGGCGTTGCGCATGGCAACCATACGCGCGCTGTGCTCGCTGGCGATCGACTCAAGAATGGACTGGTAGAGCTGCACCTCGACAAAGCGCGGCAGCAGCTCGTCCATCACTTCTTCCTGGCTCGGCTCGTAGGTGTAGTCGACCTGCTTCTCGGCCGCTTCATTCGGTGGCTCAACCGGCAGGAGGCGCTTGACCGAAGGGCGCTGCACAAGCGTGTTCACGAACTCGCTGTACACCACATACACTTCGTCGTAGCGGCCCTCGCGGAACCCGCCGATCACCGTCGTTGCGATGCCGAGCGTATCGACCAGCTTGGGGTAATCGCCCAGCTTAGTCACCTCGGCCACCAGATTCTGGCCGGTGCGCACCAGGAAGTCGCGCCCCTTCTTGCCCACCGCCAGCACATCCACCTGGCGCCCAAGTTCGCGCTGTTCGAGCACAAAGCGCCCGACGCGCCGGATGACGTTGGTGATCATCGCACCGGTCAGGCCCTTGTCGGGCGTCACCAGAATGATTGCCACGTTCTTCACAGCCGGCCGGACTTCGAGCAGCGTGCCCTTGCGCCCGCCCACCGCGCGCGACGTCAGCTCGCCCATCACGTCGTAGAGCCGGTCGGCGTAGGGGCGGGTGGCCAGCACGTTGCGCTGGGCGCGCCGCATCTTCGACGCCGAAACCATCTCCATCGCGCGCGTGATCTGGGTCATGTTCTTGACCGAGCGGATGCGACGGCGAATTTCTCGTGTGCTTGGCATATTTCCCTCAGTTAGCAGTCGGCAGTGTACAGTTGGCAGTAGACAGGCGTGGCGCGCTGCCTACTGCCAACTGCTGACTGCTTACTCGGAATAGTTGCTCGTCTGCTTGAACTCTTTAATCGCGTTTTCCAGGGCCGTTTTGATCTCGGGCGACGGGAACTTGCGGTCCAGCCGGTTATCGAAGATCTGCTTGCCGACCTCGGGGTGCGCGGTGTGCAGGAACTGCAGGAAGTCGGCCTTCCACTGGCCCACCTTGCTCACCGGCACATCGTCGAGGAAGCCGTTGGTGGCGGCATACAGGATCGACACCTGGTCGTCGACCGAGAGCGGCTGATACTGTGGCTGCTTCAAAACTTCCTGCAGGCGCATACCGCGATCGAGCTGGGCCTTGGTGGCCGCGTCGAGGTCGGAAGCGAACTGCGCAAAGGCCGCCAGGTCGCGGAACTGGGCCATATCGAGCTTGAGGCGGTCGGCCACCGAGCGCATGGCGCGGGTTTGCGCCGCGCTGCCCACGCGCGACACCGACACGCCGGTGTTCAGGGCCGGGCGAATACCGGCGTTGAACAGGTCGGACTCAAGGAAGATCTGGCCGTCGGTGATCGAAATCACGTTGGTCGGAATGTAGGCCGACACGTCGTTCGCCTGGGTCTCGATGATCGGCAGCGCGGTGAGCGAGCCGCCGCCATTGTCGCCGTTCAGGCGCGCGGCGCGCTCAAGCAGGCGCGAGTGCAGGTAGAACACGTCGCCGGGGTAGGCTTCGCGGCCGGGCGGGCGGCGCAGCAGCAGCGACACCTGGCGGTAGGCAGTAGCGTGCTTCGACAGGTCATCATACACAATCAGCGCGTCGCGCACGGTTTCGCCGTCGAGCGTGACGCCGTTTTCCATAATTTCTTCGCCCATCGTGCAGCCAGCGTAGGGCGCAATATACTGGAGCGCCGCCGACTCAGAAGCCGACGCGGCCACCACAATCGTGTAGTCCATCGCGCCATACTTCTCGAGCGTGCCGACAATCTGGGCGATCTGGGCGCGTTTCTGGCCGATGGCGACATAGATACACGCCAGGCCCTTGCCCTTCTGGTTGATGATCGTGTCGATCGCCACGGCCGTCTTGCCGGTCTGGCGGTCGCCAATGATCAGCTCGCGCTGGCCGCGGCCAATCGGGATCATGCCGTCGATCGGGATGATACCCGTCTGCACCGGCGTATCCACCGACTGGCGCGTGATCACGCCTGGGGCAATGCGCTCGATCGGGCGGTAGTTTGTGCTGGTGATCGCGCCCTTGCCATCAATTGCCTGGCCGAGCGCGTTCACCACGCGGCCCAGCAGCTCCTGGCCCACCGGCACCGAGATAATGCGGCCAGTCGAATTGACCTGGTCGCCTTCCTCAATGCTCAGGTAGTCGCCCAGCACAATCGCGCTGACCGATTCCTGCTCAAGGTTAAGCGCAATGCCATAGACTGGCTCGCTGCGCCCGGCCTTGACCGGGAACTCGAGCAACTCGGACGCCATCGCCTGCTCAAGGCCCTCGATGCGCGCCACACCATCGCCAACCGAAACGACGGTGCCGACGTTGACCATCGATGGGCGCAGGTCGACGCCTTCTTGAATACTTTTCAGTAATCGCTGATATAGTTCTTGTGTTGCAACGGCCATCGCCGGCACCTCCTGCTTAGTGTGATACAAAATGGGCGGGCAAGCGTTCCCCATACTTGGGGGCACCTACCCGCCACCATTCGCCAACCCCGCCGGCTGCGCGCCATCGGCAGTCGTGTCGGCAGCACGCCGCCGACAGTACACTTCCGCTAGCTCGACAGCATATTGCGCTGGATGGCGCTGAGACGGGCGCGCAGGCTATTATCGAGAACCTGATCGCCGACGCGAATAATCAAGCCGCCGATCAGAGAAGGGTCGACGCTAAAGCGCACGTCGAGCTGCTGGCCATAGCGGCCGCGCAAGTCGTTCAGGATGGTTGTGCGCTGCTCGTCGCTCAGCTCGACGGCGCTCACAACTTCCCCACTCAGCGCGCGGGTATCGCTTCGGCCGAACTGCTCGAAGGCCTGCACCACGCTCGGCAGCCGGTCCAGCACGCCTTCGCGCGCCATCGCCTGCAGGAAGTTCTGGACTTCGCGCGGCGCATCGGCCGGGAGCGCGCTCGCCAGCGCCTGTGAGAGTGCTGCGCTATCGCCGGCTGGCACATCGGCGAGCTTCGCCGACGCGGCCTTGAGCGACTGCAGCGCCCCGCCAAACAAGGCGTCGTGGAGTGCGCGGGCGAAAACCTGAGCCTCGGACGTACTCACATGTTCCTCTCTTGATTTACGATTTGCGATTTTGGATTTACGATTGCGCCGAACTTAATCGTAAATCATAAACCCAAAATCGTAAATTAATTTTGTCGCCCCAGGCCGGCGAGCGACTCGGCGATCAGCTTGTCGTGGTTCGACTTCAGCTCTTCGCCCAGCACGCGCGAGGCCGTTGCCGTCACCAGTTCGGCCATCTGGTTCTTCAGATCGCCCAGTAGCTGCTCGCGCTCCTGCTCGGCCAGCTTGCGCGCCTCGGCGCGAATCCGGTCGGCTTCCTGGCGGGCCTGGGTAACGATCTCTTGTTCCTGAACCTTCGCGCGATCCTGCGCCTGCGCCAGAATACCAGCCGCCTCCTGGCGCGCCTGCGCCAGCTTGGCGTCGTAGTCCTGATTGGCGCGCGCCAGCTGCTCTTTAACCTGCTCGGCGTCTTTCAAGCTCTCCTGAATGCGGCGCGTGCGCTCGTTGAGCATGTTCAGCACCGGCTTGTACAGCAGCATCGTCAGCAGCCATACAATCAGGATGACGTTGACAAGCTGCGCAATCAGCAGGCCAAAGTTAATACCAAGCTTTTCCAATGCCGTTCTCCTACATCCTAGCCCGCTGGCTGCGCGCGGCAGCCGCCGGGATCAGTCGCTAGATGATCTGGAAGGCGATCAGCAGCGAGACGACCAGCGCGAAGATGAACAGCGACTCGGTGAGCGCGAAGCCCAGAATCATATAGGTACGCAGCGTGCCCTCAGCCTCGGGGTTGCGGCCCATCGCGGTGAGCGCGCCGCTAAACACGATGCCGATGCCAACGCCAGGCCCAATCGCGCCGAGGCCAACTGCCAGCGCGGCGGCGATCAGTCGCAAACCTGCGTCCGTCATGGTGATTCCCTCCTTAAAGAAGTATCGTATGTTTCAAGAAACACTCGTGGCCAGAAGCCACGCCAAAACCCAAAGTTAGTGTGAAGCGCTGGGGGCCGGTCGGTCCATCGCTTCGGCCGGCAGAATCTCTTCGTGCCCGTGCTCGTCGTGGCCGGTGTGCGATATGGTTGCCAGCGACATAAACACCAGCGTCAGCACCGAGAAGATGAACGCCTGCATGAAGGCCACAAAGACCTCCAGGCCATAGAATGGCAACGGCAGCAGGTAGGGGAACAGGAACGCCATCACGCCCAGCACCACCTCGCCCGCAAAGATGTTGCCAAAAAGACGGAAGGAGAAAGCGATGATACGAACGAATTCGGAGATCAACTCAAGCAGGCCGACAATGAAGCCCATCGCGCCTTCCTTGAAGTTGAAGAACTTTGTGAGGTAGTTCAAGCCGAGCGCCTGGAAGCCAAAGAACTCGACCATAAACACCGCCACCAGCGCCCACGCCAGCGTCACGTTCAGATCTGAGCTGGGCGCGCGCAGGGCCGGCACAACCTTGCCATTTTCACAGTAGCCCGGCAATCCCGAAAACACCGCTGACGGCGGCACATGCGCCTCGGCTGTTGCAGCTTCGCCGGTAGCGGCATGCGCTTCTTCGATGCACGCGCCAATGCTACCCACGCCCGGGATGAGTGCCAGGTAGTTCGAATACAGCACGAAGAAGAAGATCGACGCGCAGATAGGAAAGAACTTCGCGACATTCTTGCGGTCGACGCTCTGCGAGAAGTTATAGAACGCCTCGACCATGAATTCCATGACGTTCTGAATGCCGCGCGGGATGAGTTGCATGTTGGCGGTGGCAAGCCACGCAGTTACCAGCAGCACAATGTCCACCAGCACCGTCATAATCAGCGAGTTAGTGATAGGAAAGCCGCTGGCGCAATGCTCGCCTTCCAGCGCGCCGCCAAGGCAGAAGATCGGTTCGGCAGCCGCTGAGATCGCCAGGTCTGCCTTGGTCATCTTGACGCCGGCAAAATACAATATCAGGCCGGCAACCAAGGTCACGCCAAGAACTATCAGGATCCGATTACGCATAGAGGGGGCTCCCTTCTGGGCTGCGACTTTGGGAACTCTTTCACAAAGAATATACCATGTGGTTAACAGAAAGTCAACCGATGTTTGCGAACTCTTTCACAAGCGTGCGACCATCGGGCATAAAAATTCAACCTGGATTGGAGGTTGAATTTGAAAACATCACTGTTGCCAGCCTTGTAGCGGGCGCGAGTATAGCATGAGTAAGGGAAATGCGCAAGTTTTTTGAGGGCTATGCTGCGCCGCGGCAGTGGTGAAAACAAGGTGGCAAACCGGCTTGCCACCTTGCGTTATATCAATACTCTTTTGCCATTCCAGTGCGGAATATCTACGCGAGCATTTCTTGCATGTCGCGGATGGCGCGCTTGGCATACACCCACACCGAGCCAATTTTGGCAGTGGCGATGCCGCTTTTGTCGAACACAATCACCAGCATGAAGTTTTGTAAGATGTCGAAGCAATAGACATCATAGCGCTGGCCCTCGTGCATGTACAGCGAGGTCGAGTCGTCTTCGCGCAGGATTTGCGAGATCTGCCCAGCGGTTGAGAAGCTGGTGGAAAGCAGTGGCAACAGGATCATGGTTGGGATGCCCGAGGAGATACCAACCTCGGCCAGCACCATGCCCGCGCGATTCGCCAGCAGAATGCACTGCGAGCCAACGTCCTGCGACAGCGATTCCATGCGGCTGCGAATGGGCTTGAGGTTGTCGGCCGTCATCACAAACGAGCCACCACGCGGGCGCGACCCAGCCGGCCGGCGGACTGGCGGCTCGCTCGGTGTCGGGGCGGGCGCGGGCGCTGGGCGCGTGTCGCGGCGCGATTGATCGCGCTCGCGACGTGGCCGTTCGGCCATGGTGGGCGTAGGAGCGGGCGCTGGCGCTACGGGTGCCGGTTCGGGCGCAGGCGCTACCGGCGCGGCAGGTTCTTCGGCGGGGGCTGGCTCAACTGCCGCCGCCGCCACTGCTGTTGCGGCCGAACGCAGCGCCTGGTACACCGCTTCATGCAGCTCGCTGGTGGTGAGCGGGCCGTTGAGAAACAAATGAACGCCATGGTTGGCGGCTTCGTTTGCGGCCCGGCTGTTGGGCGTGCGGCTCCACAGCACCACATGGGTCGGCACACCAAAATTTGGCAGAATTTCGGCCAGATCGAGGCCGCTCATACCCGGCAGATCGACATCGGCGATAATCACTTCGGGCGGGGAGTTGCGCACTTCCCAGAGCGCATCGTTGGCCGAATCGAGAACGCGCGCTTCAACGTCGGCGAGCTGGCCCGGCAGCGCGCGTAGCTCCTCATTCTCACCCGGCACAATCAGGAGATGGTAGGCCATTGCTCCGCTTTGCCTTTCCCAAACAAGCTCAACGAGTACAATTTAGTGTCACAGCGCCAGGGAGGCTGGCTGCCCCGGCTGTTCAGGCAGGTATTAGGGCGATGTGCTAGTTAAAATGGTTTGACATTCGAGCCTCCAGGTGCTACAGAGAGACTCTCTGACGGTCAGCTCTTTCACACCTGGAGGATTGTGATGATAACCGATTTCGATGACTTTGTGACGTGCATGTACGTACTAATTGACGACATCTGGCTCCAGATTCGGCATCTCTATCCGCGACCCGGTCCCGAGCCAGGCTGCTCGGATGCCGAACTGATCACCATGGCGATTGTGGGCGAATGCCGCGAGTGGGACAAGGAAACCAATCTCATTGGCGAATGGCGCAACTACACCCATCTGTTTCCCGTTCAACCCGAACGCTCGCGCTTCAATCGACGTCGACGCAACTTGATGGCCGCAATCAACCATATTCGTCTGATCACGCTTGCCGTGATGGATGTCGCCCAGGATACGCACTGCGTGATTGATAGTCTCCCGATCGAAGTCGTTCAGTTCCATTTGGTACCATCGTCTTCGGGTGATTGGGACGCCTATGGTGCAACTTATGGCCGCTGCCCGACCAAGAAACGAACGATCTACGGCTATCGGCTCAATCTGCTGGTCACCGTCGGCGGCACGATACTCGACTTCGAGTTGATGAGTGCCAATTGTGATGAGCGTGATGCCGCTCGTGACCTGCTTGAAGACAAACGTGACCTGACCGTGATTGGCGACAAAGGCTTTATCAAAGCCGAACTGGCCAAAGAGTTGCTCGAACGCTGTGGCATACGATTGCTGACCTTGCCGCGAGCCAACCAGAAACAGCAGGTGTCGTCTGAGGTGCGCCGATTGCTCAACCAGGTGCGCCAAATCATCGAAACAGTGAATGGGCAATTGACTGAGCAGTTTCAGATTGAGAGCAACCACGCGCATAGTTTCTGGGGCTTGTGCGCACGGCTGTACACCAAGCTGACCGCTCACACGCTGTGCATCTATATCAATCGCTTGCTCGGCAACCCAGACTGGTTGCGTATCAAGCAACTTGCTTTTCCGACCTGAGTTTTAACTAGCACATCGCCCTATTATGCCGCGAGTACAGTGCTCGGCGGGCGGAAGGGCAGCGCAAATGAAAAGGTGCTGCCGCTGCCGGCCTGGCTGGTGACCCATACCGCGCCACCGAGCATGCTCACCAACTCGCGCACCAGCGCCAGGCCCAGCCCAATGCCACCATGATCGCGCGTGAGTGAGTCGGCCACCTGGTAGAAGCGGTCGAAAATGCGTGGCTGCTCATGTTCGGCAATGCCCACCCCGGTGTCTTGCACATCTATGATGAGCCAGGGCAGGCTTGAGGCCGCCGGGCGCGTGGGAAACATGCGGCTGCCGCCAGTGTCGAGCGGGCCGGGCAGCTGAAGCCTGGCGCCCACGGTGATCGTACCTTCAGGCGGCGTAAAACGCACGGCGTTGGTGAGCAAATGGCTCAGCACCAGCAGGACTTTTTCGTGATCGCAGAGAAACAGTAATGGCTCGCCGGGCAGCGCAGCGCCGATGGTCTGGCGGCGCTCGGTGGCGCTCGGCTGCACGCGCTCGATAGCCATATGTATGAGTTCCTGCATCACCACCTGGTCGAGGGCGAAGTCAGTTTCGCCGCGATCAAGGTGGCGCAGGTTGACCATATCGTCAACAATTGTTTTGATGCGCTGGGCGCTTTCCATCACGCGCTCAAGGTACACGCGCTTCTGGTCTTCGCTTTGGTCGCGCACCATCATGGTGTAGCCCAGCACAATCGAAAGTGGCGTGCGCAATTCGTGCGAGGCTATCGAGATGAATTCGCTTTTCAGGCGGTCGAGCTCCTGCGCGCGCTGGTAGGCGATAGTGAGCTCGCCATACAGCCAGGCGTTGCGCAGCGCCGCGCCGGCATGGTTCGCCAGCAAGGCGACGCTCTCGATCACGCCCGGGCGCAGCGCGTCGGTGCGGTCGTCGCAGAGCAATAGCACGCCGCTGCCTTCGCCTTGTGCCCGCAGCGGGACGGCGAGTGCCTGGTTCAGCGCCGCGCCGCCTAGCTCGGCCACCGGCTGATCGCGCACAACCACAACCTGCTGCTTGCTCAGCGCTTCGTCAATTGCTTCGCTGCCCGCCGCCAGCAGTTCGGCCGCAGCAACGGCGGCAAGCACGGTTGCTGGCGCGTCGGGGGTGGCCGCCAGGGCCACAAAGCCAGCGCGATAGCCGCTTTGCTGCAGCGAAACGTCCAGCAGAATTTCGGCCACTTCGCGCAGCGCCAGCGTGGCGCTCAGGGCCTGGCTGCTTTCGAACAGCTGCGCCACGGCGCGCAGGCGCAGGTTGTCTTGCAGGATCGAGCGTTTGTGCAGGGCTTGGTCAACCGCCAGGCGCAGGTGTTCGAGCTCAAACGGCTTGGAAAGAAAATCGGCAATGCCACGCTGCACCGATTGCTGCAGATTTTCCATCGTAGCAAAGCCCGTCATGATAATAATCGCGATGGTTGGATCTTGCTCGCGGGCAATGTACGCCAGGTCGAGACCGCTCATGGCCGGCATTTTGATGTCGGTGAGCAGCAGATCGAAATGCTGGTCGCTGCGGAGCAGGTTGGCGGCCTCGTGCGGATCGCAGGTGGATGTCACTTCATAGCCGCCCCGTTGAAGGGTGCGCGAACAAACGTCACACATATATGGTTCGTCGTCGACGACCAGGATACGTGGGGCTGCGGCGCCTGCAGGAGGTAGGTTGCGGTGAACTGCGGCGGCCTCACTCATGCGTTGTTTCTCTTGTTCGTGCGTGTATCGTTGCGATACACCTTACGCGAGGACTTCGACATCGGTGCGGGGCAGCTGGATGAGCGTGCCATCCTCCAATGCAACATCGACGGCGGCAGCACGCACCTGCGAAGCGAGCCGGCGCGGCGTTGCTGAAAACGAGCGTACCTGCCCAACCTGCCCAAGGTGCGCGGCGTCGAGCAGGCGCACGGTTGCGCCGCTGCGCAGGCTTGGGCGCGGCGGTTCGAGCTGAACATTGCTGCTGCGCGTTGAAAGCGGGATGACGACGCGCGGGCGCTGCATTGGTGTGCGCAGCCGCGTGCCGCCTTCGATCAGTGCTTCCAGGCGGTCGTGGCTGGCCAGCAGCTCGAACAGCGGCATGGACATGGGCTGGGTGCCAAAGCCTTCGGTGACGACCAGCGTCAGGTCGGGCGCGGTGCTGACGGCGTCGGGGAAATTCCAGCCGCCTGTGCCAGCGCGCCAGCTCGCCGGCGAGCTCCAGCCCAGGAACGCGCGCAGCTCGGCTTCGTCGATGCTGCCAACAATCACGCCGCGCACCTGCTCCTGCATGGCGCGCCGCAAGCCAGCTGCGGTGATGCCACTGCCGCCCATGATGATTGCATAGGCGCTGCGAGCGTCGATCAGCTCGGGCCGAATCGGCTCGGCTGGGTCGGTCACCAGCAGGCGCAGCACGCCAGCGCGCTCTTTGCCGATGCCAAACGCGCCATACACCTGCGCGGCGGGCGTTTCGATCACAACGCCCTGGTTCGGCAGCACTTCCATCACCAGGCCGCGCACTGTCGCCTGCAGCTCGTAGGTCGTTGGGTCGGGCGAGATCGTCACATAGCCGGTTTCGGTGTCGACCGACTCGATCTTGCCGCTGACCGGCGACAGGCATGTGCGCCCGCCGATGCGGCTCGAGCGGGCCAGCACCTCGCCCTGGCTGACTTTATTGCCAAGCTCGCGAACCATTGCACGCTCAACCAGCGCGGGCGCAATGCTCAGCGCGCGGGCCAGGTTGACGATCATGGGAACGCCAGGCAGAAACGCCTTGGCGACAACTTCTTCGGGCTCGACACGCTGCCCCTGGCGCACAAGTACTTCGCCGGCGCTGGGGAGCCGGCGCTCGATACGAGCAACTGCGCTGCCAATCAGTGGGGGCGTTCCGGTCGGGACATAGAGCGACATGACGTGGTATCTCCGCGACTGTTCTCTGATATCGGCTTCATTATAGCACAACCGCTTCGCAATAGCTATCTGCTGCGCTGGGGTGCTGCTGCCCGGCATGCCTGCTTTCGTTACGTCGCAGCCCAAGATATGCATATGGATAAGGAACGCGCGAACAATCGAAATGCGTTCTTTTCACAATGATTCGATTGTGAAAGAATATCTTTTGCATAATAAACGTGTATGCTTTGCAAATAGTGCGATTCGTGCGTAAGTGATGTGTAGAGTAAATGTGAATTAAAACTACAGGTTTTGTGAGAGTTGAAACCACTTAAACCTGTGCTATACTCGCTTTACCGGGGTTTTACCAAAATACTGCTTCTTCGCCTGGGTGCGTAGTGCCGAGTTGGCGGTACGCCTTGTGCCGTCTTTGCCTGCCTTTTTCCATTTTTGTAGTACCGAAACCGCACTACGATGTGCCTGTTGAGAAAGGGTTTGCAATGAGTGCTCCCGCTCGATCCGCCGCAGCCCCGCGCGTGCTGCTGGGCGTTTTGCGCACGCTGCAGCTTGCGCTGCCTAAAATCGGCGTTGGCTGGATGTTTGCCCTGCTCACCAGCAACTTCAACCGCATCGCAATTCACGACCTGGGCGTGGCGGCGGTGCTGATCACGGTGATGATCAGCATGCACCATTTCCTTTCGCCCTTTCAGGTGGTGTTTGGGCGCATGGCCGACCGCCACCCGCTGCTGGGCCTGCGGCGCACGCCCTACTTCCTGCTTGGCTCGCTGCTGTCCAGCCTGGTGTTTCTGGCGCTGCCCGGCCTGGCGGCGGCGATGGGTGCTGGCTCGCTTGGCGCGGTGCTGGCCGGCTTTGGCTTGCTGGTGCTGTTTGGCATTGGCATTGCCGCCTCGGGCGACGCGCACCACGCGCTGATCGCCGAGGTGAGCCGCCCGAAATCGCGCGGCGCAGTGGTCGCGGTGGTGTGGACCTTCACAATCGTCAGCGCGATTGCGGCGGCGATTGTGATCAAGGTCGTGATGGGCGACACCTACACACCTGAGAAAATGCAGGCGCTGTACAACCTGACGCCGTGGATCGTGATGATTTCTGCGCTGCTTGGCATTTTGGGCGTCGAGCAGCGCCGCAGCCGCGCCGAGTTTGCGGCCTTGCAGGCGCAGGCGCAGCAGGCGATGCCGGCCGGCAGCGCGCTGGGCGCGGCGCTGGCGCTGCTGCGTGAAAATGCGCAGGTGCGCGCCTTCTTTGCCTTTGTGCTGCTGTCGATACTCGGCATTTTCCTGCAAGACGCCGTGCTGGAAGTGTTTGGCGCGGACGTGTTCGGGATGACGGTGAAGGAAACCACGACCTTCACGCAAACCTGGGGTGGCGGCGTGCTGATTGGCATGCTGCTGATGGGCATCCTGAGCGCGTTTCTGCCGCTGAGCAAAAAGCTGCTGGCCACGGTGGGCGGCGCGGGCACGGCGCTGGGCCTGGGCCTGCTGACGCTGTGCGCCTTTACCGAGCAGCGCGCCCTGCTCAACCCGGCCCTGCTGCTGATGGGTGTCAGCACCGGCCTGTACAACGTCGGCGCACTGTCGCTGATGATGGACATGACCCTGGAAGGCGCAACCGGCCTGTATATGGGGCTGTGGGGCATGGCGCAGGCCTTTGGCACCGGCGGGGCCTCGGTGCTGAGCGGGGCGCTCAAAAGCGCGCTGATCGAAACCGGCTGGCTTGCCCCGGCGGTAGGCTACAGCGCGATTTTCGGCCTGGAAACCGTGCTGATGGTGCTGAGCATTGCGCTGCTGCGCGCGGTGAGTGTGGAAGCCTTCCATGGCCTGACGCGTGATGATCTGGTGCGCAGTATGGAAGCGAGCGCTGCGGCGTAGCGAATGTTGAATTTTGAATGCTGAGTGTTGAGTTATAAAATTTTCCAGCGATAACTCAACACTCCTTGCTCGAATGATGCACGCCAGCGGCAAATGCGTCGCCCAAACGGAAGGGAAGCATGCCAAACGCCATCCAGAAAGAAGACGGCCTGTACCACAGCTTTTGCGGGCTGACCTGCGTGGGCTGGCTGTACCAGAAGATCAAAGACAGCTTTTTCCTCATTCTCGGCACGCACACCTGCGCACACCTGCTGCAGAATGCGCTGGGCGTGATGATCTTTGCGCGCCCGCGCTTTGGCGTGGCCCTGATGGAAGAAACCGACCTGTCCAAGCCGCAGCCCGAGCTGGAAGCGCTGATCGACGAGATTCGCGCCGACCACAAGCCTTCGGTGATTTTCCTGCTGTCGTCGTGTACGCCCGAGGTGATGAAGGTCGAGTTCGACGGGCTGGCGCGCCACCTGAGCCGCCCCGACCTGCCGGTGCTGTTTGTGCCGGCCAGCGGCCTCGATTACACCTTTAGCCAGGCCGAAGATTCGGTGCTGCAGGCGCTGCTGCCGTTCTGCCCGCCCGCCCCGCCCGACGACCGGCGCGTGGTGTTTCTTGGCTCGGTGAACGACTCGATTGCCGACGATTTTGCGCTTGAAGCGGCGCGGCTGGGCATCCCGGTCGCGGGTTTCCTGCCGGCCACGCGCTTCAACGAGCTGCCGCCAATTGGGCCGGGCACGGTGCTGGCGCCGCTGCAGCCCTACCTCGCGAAAGTTGCTACGCGCCTGGCGCGCGACCGTGGCGCGACGCTGCTGCAATCACTGTTTCCATTCGGGCCGGATGGTACGCGTGCCTTCTGGGAAGACCTGGCGCGCCTGTTTGGCATCGATGTTGACTTGCGCGAGCGCGAGGCGCAGGCCTGGGCGCGGCTCGCCACGCACACCGATCTGCTGCGCGGCAAGCGTGTCTTCTTCACCGCCGACACACTGATGGAATTGCCGCTGGCGCGCTTTCTTCGCGCCGCTGGCTGCGAGATTGTCGAGTGCAGCTCGCCCTACATCAACAAGAAATTCCATGCGCGCGAGCTGGCCGCGCTGGAAGGTGTGCCGGTGTTCGAGCAGCCCAACTTCGACCGGCAGCTGCGCACGATTGCTGAAACGCAGCCCGACCTGGTGATCAGCACCATGGGCACGACCAACCCGCTGATCGGGCAGGGCGTGGTGGCGAAGTGGAGCACTGAGTTTGCGTTTATGCCAATTCACGGCTGGGCGGGCGCGGGCACGCTGGCGGGCATGTTCACCAAATCGCTGCGCCGCCACGCGCGGCTCGACCCACTCGACGACCCGGTGTGGAGCGCGGGGCTGATGCCGGGTGTCATCCCGCTCCAGGTGCAATAGAGACGAAGTATCGGCCTGCTACGAAAAGAAAACTCAGCAGACAGTAAGCAGTCGGCAGTACGCCTCACTGCAACATGCAAACTGCCAACTGGAGGTACATGTGCGACTAGCCCTGTGGATGTACGAAGGCACGGCGCACCACGGCGTCGGGCGAATTGCCAACAGCATGCAGCGTGTGCATGCGGTGTTTCACGCGCCGCAGGGCGACGACTACGTGAACCCGATTTTCACGATGCTGGAGCGCACGCCCGCCTTCCCGCAGATGACGACCAGCGTGGTGAGCGGGCGCGACCTGGCGCAGGGCACTATTCGCCTGCCCGAGACGCTGCGGCAGGTCGAGGCCAAGCTGCACCCCGAGCTGATAATCGTCTGCGCAAGCTGCAGCACGATTCTGCTCCAGGAAGACCTGGAAGCGGTGGCGATGAGCGCCCGCACGCAGGCCGAGGTGCTGGTATACGACGCCAACCCCTACCGCATGGCCGAAGTTCTTTCCGCCGATGGCCTGTTCACGCTGCTGGCCAAGCGCTACGCCCGCCCGCAACCGCTGACGCCCCAGCCGAGCGTGAACATCATCGGGCCGGCGTCGCTGGGCTTCCACGTGCGCACCGACCTGATCTGCCTGCGCCGCATCCTGAAGACGCTGGGCGTGCAGGTGAATGTAGTCGCACCGCTGGGGGCCAGCCCGAGCGACCTGGCGCGGCTGCCGGCGGCCTGGCTGAATATCGCGCCCTACCGCGAGCTGGGCCGCAACGCCGCCGAATATCTCGAAGAGCAGTTCGGCACGCCCGCGCTCCGCGACGCACCCATTGGCGTGCAGCCCACGCTCAAATGGCTGCGCCAGCTGGTCGAGATGCTGAACGACGTGGGCGCGCGCGCAAACGGCCCGGTCGTAACCTTGCCACCGCTCACCGCCTTCTCGCTCGACGGCATGAGCGCGCCGAGCGGCGTGCCGTGGTTTGCGCGCACCGCCGACATGGAAAGCTTCAGCAGCAAAAACGCCTTTGTGTTCGGCGACGCGACGCATACCGTGGGTGTGGTGAAGTTCCTGCACGACGAACTGGGCATGGAGATTGCCGGCGCAGGCACCTACCTGACGCACGAGGCCGACTGGGTGCGTGAGCAGCTGGCGGGATATTTGCCAGAGGGGCTATCTCGCTCCCACATTCCAACCAGTACGGGCGAAGCATTCGCTGCCGAACAGTTTGGAATGAACAGCGAAGCAGCGGCGAATGCTTCGCCCCTTCTCGTCACCGACCGCTTCCAGGAGGTCGCCACGCGCATTGCCGACCTGCAGCCCAACCTTGTGTGCGGCACGCAGATGGAGCGGCACAGCTGCCGCAAGCTCGACATTCCGTGCATGGTCATTTCGCCGCCGACGCATATCGAAAACCACCTGCTGGGCTACCGGCCCATGCTTGGCTTCGACGGCGCCGACGTGCTGGCCGACGAGGTATACACCACCGCCACGCTGGGCCTCGAAAAGCATCTGATCGACCTGTTTGGTGATGCGGGGCTCGAATATGAAGGGGATGGGGGACAGGAGATCGGGAATGGGAATACTCTGGTGTCGGAGGAGCCACAAGCAGCAACTGCAGCGAATGGCCGCCCTGCCCAGCCCCCATCCCCCAACTCCCATCCTCCGGTCTGGTCGCACGAAGCGCAGGTGATGCTGAAGAAAGTGCCCTTCTTCGTGCGCGGGCGGGTGCAGAAAAACGTCGAGCGCTACGCCGGCGAGCAAGGCGTCGCTGAGATCACCGTCGATGTGCTGCAGGCGGCGAAGGAAGCGCTGGGCGGCTGAGGCGCGCAGGGCGAGACGGCGCGACGTCGTAAGGGCAAAGCATTCGCTCTCATCGAGCCGACCACGTTGTAGATCAGTGCGAATGCTTCGCCCATACTTGACAAGGCTGTGGCCGACAAGCAAGGCAGAACAAGGCGAATGCTTCGACCATACTTGGTGTAACGACCAACGACTGGCGTAAAGGTCAACAACTGTGGACGGACCAACCAAAGGTCTCCAGACAATCACGCTGCTCTCGCAGGATGCCCGCCTGAAGGGCCGGCCCAAGCTCTGCAGCGACTGCGGTTTCTGCGATACCAGCCTGCGCCCGCTGATGGCGCAGAGCTGCGTGTTTGTGGAAAACCGCACGGCAGAGATGGAAATGCAGGTGCACGGCCGCGCGCGCAAAACGCCCGACGAGCAGCTGTTCGGCGTGTACCGCCACATGCTGGCCGCCCGCCTGCGCCCTGCCAACCCGCGCGCGCAGTGGAGCGGCATTGCCACGCGGCTCGGCGCGCTGCTGCTTGATCGCGGCCTGGCCGACGCGGTGCTGACCACGCGGGCCGTTCCCGGCACGCGCTTCGCGCCGCAGCCCTTTCTGGCGCGCACGCCCGCCGAGGTGATCGCCAGCGCGGGCAACAAGCCCTGCCTCGCGCCCGGCCTGAGCCTGCTGGACGAAGTGCGCGCGAGCTGCGTGCGGCGGCTGGCCGTGATCGGCGTGGGCTGCCAGGTGCACGCACTGCGCGCCGCCCAGCGCGAGCTGGGCCTGCAGGAACTGTATGTGATTGGCATCCCGTGCAGCGACAACGTCGCCTACCCCGATCTGCAGCATTTTCTCGAACTGGTCAGCCGCTCGCCTGCGACGGTGGCGCATTTCGAGTTTATGCAGGATTTCAGCGTACACCTGCGCCACGACGACGGGCATGTTGAAAAGGTGAACTTTATCGACATCCCGATGGCCGAGCTGGGCGACATCTTCCCCTCGGCGTGTCTCGCCTGCTTCGACTACGCCAACACCCTGGCCGACATCACCATCGGCTACATGGGCGCGCCGTTTGGCTGGCAGTGGCTTCTGGCCCGCAACGCGCGCGGCGAAGCCATGCTCGACCTGCTGCGCCCCGAGCTTGAGTTGGGCGAGCTGACCGAGCGCGGCGACCGGCGGCCCGGTGTGGCGCGCTACGCCGCCATGCTGGCCCAGCCGCCCAAGCGCCCGCCCGCGCCAGTGCGCACGCTGATCGCCGCGCTGATGCGGCGGCGCGGCCCGCGTGGCCTGGAGTTCGCCCGCAGCGTGATCGAGATGAAGATGCTGCGGAATCTGACGTATGTGCGCGCCCGTTTCGCCCGCATGGAGCGGCGCGTGGTGCCGGCGCACGTGTTCGCCGCGCTAGAGCCGTATGCCGAGGCGTATGCGCAGGCATTTGGCCGCCCGCTGGAACCGCAGAACCGGCAAACTGCAGAACCAGCCAGTCAGGTAATGGAAACAGTAAACTCGTAACAATGCACGCAGTTCCTGTAGTTCTGCGGTTCCACGGTTCCCTTAAAGGAGGAAAGCGAATGAGTCTCACGCTCGCGGTTTACGGCAAGGGCGGCATCGGCAAAAGCACCACCAGCGCGAACCTCTCGGCGGCGTTTGCGCTGCAGGGCGCCAAGGTGCTGCAGATCGGCTGCGACCCCAAGCACGACAGCACCTTTCCGCTCACGGGCATGCTGCAGAACACCGTGATCGATGTGCTGACCGAGGTCGATTTCCATATCGAGGATGTGGAGATCGACGACGTGGTGAAGCACGGCTACGCGGGCGTCGACACGCTCGAGTCGGGCGGGCCACCGGCCGGCAGCGGCTGCGGCGGCTATGTTGTGGGCGAAACGGTCAAGCTGCTGAACGAGTTCGGCCTGTACAACAAGTACGATGTGATCGTCTTCGACGTGCTGGGCGACGTGGTCTGCGGCGGCTTCTCGGCCCCGCTGAACTACGCTGATTTCGGCGTCATCATCGCCTGCAACGACTTCGACAGCATTTTTGCCGCGAACCGCCTGTGCCTCGCGATCAAGCAGAAAAGCGTGCGCTACAAGGTCAAGCTGGCCGGCATCATCGCCAACCGCGTCGATTACGAGTTCGGCGGCGGCACCAACCTGCTGGAAGAGTTCGCCGGCACGGTCGGCACCGAGATCATTGGCAAAGTGCCTTACCACGACCTGATCCGCCGCTCGCGCCTGGCCGGCAAGACGCTGTTCGAGATGGAAGGCCCCGACAAGGCGCTCTGCGTCGACCCCTTCACCGAAATGGCCGACTACCTGCTGAACCAGCCGCGCTCGGAAGTGCCTTCGCCGCTGGGCGACCGCGAGATCTTCAATGTGATTGGCGGCTGGAAGTAAGTGCTCAATGCTACATGTTGAGTGTTGAGTTGGTTTGGTCAACTCAACACTCAACACTCAAAACTCAACACTATGGAACTATCGCATAATCATAAATCCCGCCTGCTGGCCTATTTCGACGGCCAGGGCTTCGAGCGCTGGAGCGCGATCTACGGCGATGCCGAGGTGTCGCGTATCCGCCGCACGATCCGCCAGGGGCACGCGCGCATGCTGGCGCTGGCCGAGCAATGGCTGTGCGAGGCGCTGCGCGCCGACGACCGACCAACGACGAATGACCAACCTTCGTCCTCCGTCCTTGGTCCTTCGTCCGTTCTCGACGCCGGCTGCGGCACCGGCTTGCTAAGCCTGGCGCTGGCGCGGCGCGGGCTGCACGTTACTGCCGTGGATCTTGCGCCGCAGATGGTCGCCGCCGCCGCCGCCGCGCTGCGCGATGCCGGGCTGGCCGCGCAGACCGAAACGCGCGTGGCCGATGTGGAAGCCGTGGACGGCACCTTCGACGCAGTGGCCTGCCTGGATGTGCTGGTGCACTACCCGGCCGCCGATTTCGCGACGATCGCGGGGGCGCTGGCCAAGCGCACGCGGGGCGCGCTGGTGTTTACCTACGCGCCGCACAGCCCGCTGCTGGCCGGGCTGCACTGGCTGGGCGGGCGCTTCCCAAGCGCGCACCGCCGCACCGAAATCCAAATGATCCCGCCCCGCGAGGTCGCGCGGGTGCTGGGCGCGAGCGGGCTGGCGATCCGCCGCACCGCGCGCATCAGCCACGGCTTCTACCACGTAACGCTGGTGGAAGCTGCGCGGCACTGAAACAAAGGAGCAGCAATGAACAAGCTGATGATCTTTCTGCTGCTGGGGGTGGCCGGCGCGGTGCTGGCCCAGTGGTACCGGCGCGAGGTTGTGCGCGAAGGCGACGCGCTGATCCACCTGCAGAGCGAGCACGAGCACTTCCACCTCCACGTCGACATGCCGCCCGAGATGGAAATTCAGCCGGGCGACACGCTGCACATCCTGACGGTGCCGCAGGATCATGGCCAGACGCCCGGCGAGCTGACCTACCCCAGCCGCGTGCGCCTGTACAAAGCCAGCTGGCTCAAGCGCAACGTCGTCAAGCGCAGCAGCCTGGCCGAAATCAACGAGCTGGTGGAACACCCGTGAGCAGTTTGCAGTTTGCAGGTGGCAGTTATCACTGCCCGCCGCCAACTGCCGACCGCCTACTGCCTACTGGAGGTTTTCGATGTTCTTCAACCCGCTGATGATGCAGATGCCGGGCGAGTTCTCGCCCACCACCGAGCACGCGATGCAGGAAGCCATCCTGACGCCGCGCTTCTACACCACCGATTACAAAGCCGTCGATAAGCTCCACGTCGACCATATGCGCGACGAGTTTGAGTGGATCCGCGGCGAGTTCGAGCACGACTACAACAAGGGCCACTTTCTGCGCAACGAGGAATTTCTGGCCGGCTTCGACGACATGCCCGTGCGCGCGCAGTTTGTCGAGTTTCTTGAGCGCAGCTGCACTGCCGAGTTCAGCGGCTGCATCCTGTATGCCGAGATGGTTAAGCACCTGAAAGACCCAACGATGCGCCGGATCTTCCAGTGCATGAGCCGCGACGAAGGCCGCCACGCCGGCTTCCTCAACAAAACCATGGCCGACCTGCGTGTGGAGATGAATCTGAACATTCTGCATACGCGCAAGAAATATACCTACTTCAAGCCCAAGTTCATTTTCTACTCGGTCTACCTTTCTGAGAAAATCGGCTATGCACGCTACATCGAGATCTACCGGCACCTGCAGAAAAACCCGCAGAACCTGATCCACCCGATTTTCAAGTGGTTCGAGAAGTGGTGCAACGACGAATACCGCCACGGCGAGTTTTTCTCGCTGCTGATGCGCTCGCAGCCCGAGCTGCTGCAGGGCGTGAACCAGCGCTGGATTCGCTTCTTCCTGCTGGCCGTGTACGCGACGATGTATCTGAACGACGCCCGCCGCGCCGATTTCTACAGCGCGCTGGGCCTGAACTGGCGCGAGTACGACCAGCGCGTCATTCGGCTGACCAACCAGATCAGCTCGCAGGTTTACCCGGTGACGCTGCCGGTCGACCACCCGCAGTTCTTCAGGAATCTCGACGCCTGCGCGCGCTACGATGCGCTGAGCCGCCAGCTCGACGCACGCGGCGACGCGATCTCGAAGCTGCGCTCGGCGCGCCTGAAGTCTGCCCTCGGCCTGCGCCTGCTGTCAACGTTCCGCCTGCCCGCGCAGGTCACCACGGCGGCGAACCGCTGGCAGGGGCTGGCCGGCTTCCCGAACTACCCCGGCCCGCGCTTGCAGGAACGCGCTGTATCCGCCTGAGCGGTCGGCAGTTGGCAGTTGGCACCAAGCTGCTGCCTCCTGCTCACTGCTGACTGCCAACTGGAGAAACTATGCGCTTCATTTTCCTGACGATGGATGGCAACCACGCGGCTGCCCTGCGTGCGGCGGCCGGGCGGCTGCAGCGCGAGCACGGCATTGCGCTTGAGTTGGGCCTGTACGACGCCAACAACCTGCGCAGCGCCGCCGACTGGGCGCGCCTCGCCGCAGACGCAGCGCGGGCCAACATGATCTTCGGCTCGATGCTGTTTGGCGAAGAATACGTGCGCCCCTTACAGCAGGTGCTGGCCAAAACAGCCACGCCGGTGTGCATCATCACCAGCAACCCCGCGCTGATCCGCATGACGCGGATCGGCAAGTTCGAGCTGCGGGCGCGCGAAAGCGCCGAGCGGCCGACCTCGCCGCTGCTGGCCTGGGCGCGCAAGTTCCGCCCGAAAAGTGGCCACGGCGAAAGCCAGCGCCAGCTTGCCATGCTGCGCAACCTCGGCAAGATTTTGAAGCACCTGCCCGGCAAGGCGCGCGATCTGCACACCTACATCGTCGTGCATCAGTACTGGATGCACTGCTCGGAAGAAAACCTGCGGCGCATGCTGCTGCTGCTGATCGAGCGCTATGTGCCCGGCTACAAAGGCAGGCTGCCCGTCGAGGAACCGATTGAGTACCCCGACGTGGCGCTGCTGCACCCCGACGCGCCCGCGCCCTTCGCCGACCTGGCGAGCTACCAGAAATGGCAGGAAGGACGAAAGACGAAAGACGAACGACGAAAGGCAAAAGCATCTTCGTCCTTCGTCCATGGTCCTTCGTCCAACGGCACGGTCGGCCTGCTCTCGCTGCGCACGGTTGCGCTGAGCGGCAACACTGCCCACCTCCATGCGCTGCATCGCGCCCTGGAGGCGCGCGGCCTCGACGTGCGCATGGCCTACGGCGCCGGCCTCGACTTCCGCCCGGCGATCGAGAGCTTCTTCCGCAGCGTACGGGCGAAGCATTCGCCTGGTAGTGCGTCGTCTGCAATGCCGCCAAGCCGGGCGAATGCTTCGTCCTTGCATGGCACAGATATCGACATCCTCCTGAACGGCGCGGGTTTCTCGCTGATCGGCGGCATGGCCGAAAGCCGCCCCGAAGAAGCGCGCGCCGCGCTTGAGGCGCTCGATGTCGCCTATTTCGACATGATTCCGCTGGCGTTTCAGCGCGTGGAAGAATGGCAGCGCGACGACACCGGCCTCGCGCCCATGCAGGTGGCAATGAACGTGGCCCTGCCCGAGCTGGACGCCGCCGCCGAGCCGCTGGTGTTTGGCGGCCCAACCGAAGGCAGCGACCGCTTTGTGGCGCTGCCCGACCAGATCGAGCGCGCGGCCGACCGGGTGGCGCGGCGGGTGGCACTGCGCCGCAAGCCGAATGCGGCCAAGCGCGTCGCCGTGGTGCTGTTCAACTTCCCGCCCACGCTCGGCAACATCGGCACCGCCGCCTACCTCGATGTGTTTGCCAGCCTGCACACCCTGCTGCTGCGCCTGCAATCCGAAGGCTACAGCGTCGATCTGCCGCCCAGCGTCGAGGCACTGCGCGCGCGGATTGTCGAGGGCAACGCGCCGATCTACGGCACCGACGGCAATGTCGCGGCGCAGCTCGGCGTGGGCGACTACCGGCGGCTTTTCCCCGACTACGCCGACATCGAGCCTTTCTGGGGCCTTGCGCCCGGCGAGCTGCTCAACGACGGCAAGAACTTCCACATTCTTGGCGCGCAGTTCGGGCAGGTGTTTGTTGGCATTCAGCCCAGCTTCGGCTACGAGCGCGACCCCATGCGCCTGCTGATGGCGAAAGACGCTGCGCCGCACCACGGCTTTGCGGCCTTCTACACCTGGATCGACCGCGTGTTCGACGCCGATGCGGTGGTGCATTTCGGCACGCATGGCGCGCTGGAATTCATGCCCGGCAAGCAGGTGGGCCTGAGCAGCCGCTGCTGGCCGGTGCGTCTGCTTGGCGGCCTGCCCAACTTCTACTACTACAGCGTCAACAACCCGAGTGAGGCGACCATCGCCAAGCGGCGCGGCTCCGCCACCCTGGTGAGCTACATGGTGCCGCCGCTGCAGCAGGCCGGCCTGTATCGCGGCTTGCGCCTGCTGAAAGACAGCATCGACAGCTACCGCCAGCGCCCCAGCGCTGAGCTGCTGGAAGACATTCGGGTGCAGGCCGATAAAATCGGCGTAGGGGCGAAGCATTCCGCTGATACACGCGAAGTTTCGCCCAGCAGTTCGGCGGAATGCTTCGCCCATACAGAATACGTCGCCGCGCTGGCCCACGAGCTGCTGCTGGTCGAGCAGCGCATGATCCCGGTCGGCCTGCATGTGCTGGGCAGCACGCCCGGCGCGCCCGAGCTGGCCGACATTCTGGCGCTGGTGGCGGCCTTCTACCGCCCGGTGCTGGCTGGCGCGACCACGCCCGAGCCGCTGCCGCAGCTGGTTGCCGCGCGCCTGGGCTGGGACTACGAAGCCCTGCGCGTGAATCTGGCGCGTGACGCGCAGGCGCAGGCGCGCTGGGAGCAGATCGACGCGATTGTGAAACAGGCCATGCGCCTGTTCGTAGAGGCCTATACAGAACACGCCGCCAGCGCCCGCACGCCCGACCTCCAGGCGACGATCTACGCCGCTGCCGAGGCGCACTTGCAGCAGGCGGCCGGCATCCGCCCCGGCGAGCTGCGCTCGCTGTGGACCTACCTCTACGATCTGCTGAACAACATCACCAACGAGCAGGAAGTCAACGGCCTGCTCCACGCGCTGGCCGGCGGCTACATCCCGCCCTCGCCCGCCAACGACGTCGTGCGCAACCCGGCGGTCGTGCCAACCGGGCGCAACATTCACGGCCTCGATCCCTTCCGCGTGCCATCGGCAGCCGCCCAGCAAGCCGGCGAGCGCCTGATGGAAGAGCTGATCGAGCGGCTGACGCAGGAGCAGGGTCAGCTGCCTGAAACCGTGGCGCTGGTGCTGTGGGGTGCCGACAACCTCAAGAGCGATGGCGAAGGCGTGGCGCAGGCGCTGGCGCTGCTGGGCGCGCGGGTCGTGCTCGACGAGCTAGGGAAGGTCAGCGATGTGGCGCTGCTGCCGCTGGCCGAATTGCGCCGCCCGCGCATCGACGTGGTGGTGACGGTGAGCGGCATTTTCCGCGACCTGCTGACTCACCAGATGATGCTGATCGACAAGGCTGCGCGCATGGCTGCCGCCGCCGACGAGCCCTGCGAGTTCAATTTTGTGCGCAAGCACGCGCTGGCGCAGGCCGCCGACCTGGGCGTGCCGCTGGCCGAGGCGTCGACGCGCGTGTTCGCCAATGCGCCCGGCAGCTATGGCGCAAACGTCAACCACATCGTCGAGAGCAGCAACTGGGACGACGACAGCCAGCTCGCGGATGCCTTTCTGGGGCGCAAAAGCTTTGCCTACGGTCAGCGCGGCGAGTGGCGCGAAGCCCGCCCGGTGCTGGAGCGCGCGCTCGCCACCGTCGACGCGACCTTCCAGAATATCGACAGCTTCGAGGTCGGCATCAGCGACATCGACCACTACTACGAAAACCTGGGCGGCGTGACCAAGAGCGTCGAGAAGCTGCGCGGCGCGCGCCCGCCCGTGCTGGTGGCCGACGCGATCACTACCACCGGGCGGCTCAGCTCGCTGGAGCAGATGGTGCGGCTGGAGACGCGCGCCAAGCTGCTCAACCCAAAGTGGTTCGAGGCCATGCTGGCGCACGGCTACCAGGGCGTGCACGAGATCGAGGCGCGTGTGGGCAACACCTACGGCTGGAGCGCCACCACCGCCGCCGTGGAGGGTTGGGTCTACCAGGGCGTCGCCGACACCTTCCTGCTCGATGAGGCGCTGCGCGAGCGCATGACCGGCCTGAACGCGCACGCCACCGCCGCCATTGCGCGCCGCCTGCTGGAGGCCAGCGATCGCGGTTTCTGGCAGGCCGACGAAGCGACGCTTGCCGCGCTTCAGCAAATCTACGGCGACCTGGAAGACCGCATGGAAGGCGTTGGGACGCAGCAACTGGCGGTGGGCGGATAGTGCTAAGAGTTGCAGGTTGCAGGTTAGAATGTTTGCACGTTCCTTGCGAACTTGCCAACCTGCAACTTGCCAACCTTAAACCCTCCGTGCCTCTGTGGTGAATTATTCGGTCGTCAGTGCTGGGGGGCGTAGAGCAATACGCCCGTTCCCTCGTCGCTGAAAGGGGGGCGCATGTCGATCTTCAAAAACATTCGTCTCGGGCTGCTGCACGTGTCCGTCGCGATCACATTCGTGCTGATCAACGGCGTGCTCAACCGCGTGATGATCCACGACCTGAACATCCTGGCGTCGCTGGTGGCGGTGCTGGTCGTGCTGCCCTACTTCCTGTCGCCGCTGCAGGTCTGGGTCGGCCAGCACTCCGACACCCACCCGATCGCGGGCTACCGCCGCACGCCCTACATCCTGCTGGGGCTGCTCTTGTGCATCGGCGGCGCGGTACTGACGCCGCGCGCGGCCATGCTCATGCCGGGCAGCTTGCCGCTGGGCCTGCTGCTGGGCGCGCTGGCCTTTGGCGCGTGGGGCGTCGGCTACAACCTCGCCGTAGTGAGCTACCTGTCGCTCGCCAGCGACCTTTCGGAAGAGCGCCAGCGCTCGCGCACGATTGCGATCATGTGGTTCATGATGATCGTCAGCATTATCATCACCGCGATCATCACCGGGCGGGCGCTGGCGCAGTACGACCCGGCGCGCCTCTTGCGCGTGTTCGACACTGGCGGATTGATCGCGCTTGGCATTGCGGCGCTTGGCCTGGTGGGGCTGGAGCCGCGCGGCAACCTGCCGGCCGAACAATCGCGCGCCAGCCAGCGCGCCGCACTGCGCGCCGTAATGGGGAATGCCCAAGCGCGCCGCTTCTTTGTGTACCTGATTCTGCTGCTGGCCGCCATTCTCGGCCAGGACATTCTGCTGGAGCCGTTTGGCGCGCAAGCCTTCGGCATGTCGGTTGCGGAAACCACGCAACTCACCGCCACATGGGGCGGCGCAACGCTGATCGCGCTGCTCTTGCAGGGCCTGCTGCTCAGCCGCTGGCTCAGCAAAAAGACCGGCGCGCTGCTGGGCGGCCTGCTCGCCACCGCTGGTCTGCTGCTGATCGCCGCGAGCGGCTTGCTGCAAATTCAGCCGCTGTTCGTGCCCGGCATCTTCGCGCTGGGCTTTGGCACCGGCATTGCCACCAGCACCAACCTCGCGCTCATGCTCGACATGACCACGCCCGAGCAGGTGGGTCTGTTCATTGGCGCGTGGGGCCTGGCCGACGCGCTGGCGCGTGGCGCGGGCATGCTGCTTGGCGGCGTGCTGCGCGACCTCGTCACCGCCGCCACGGGCAACCCATCCAGTGGCTACATCACCGTGTTTCTGCTGGAAGCGATCATGCTGGCCGGCTCGCTCCTGCTGCTGCGCCAGATCGACGTGCGCGCCTTCCGCAGCCACCAGCCAACGCTCACGGAACTGGTCGCGCTGGCGGGAGACGCCTGAGAGTGATGAATGATGAGTGTTGAGTGTTGAGTGACCGCGATTCGCATCCTGCAAATGAAGAAGGTTGACCGTGCATACAAACGCCGCCGAACTCAAAACTCAAAACTCAAAACTCAAAACTGACGCCCTGCCCACCTACCCCTTCGCCGCAATCGTCGGCCAGGCCGAGCTGAAGCTCGCGCTGCTGCTGTGCGTGGTCGATCCGAGCATCGGCGGCGTGATGGTGATGGGCCACCGTGGCACCGCCAAAAGCACCGCCGTGCGCGCGCTCGCCGCGCTGCTGCCGCCCATGCGCGTGGTGCTCGGCTGCCCCTACGGCTGCGACCCCGCCGCGCCTTCGCCGGTGTGCCCGCACTGTAGGGGCGAAGCATTGCCTGCGGCTGCAGCGCCAGAGAATGCTTCGCCCCTGCGGCGGGCACGCTTCGCCTCTGCGTCGCGCTCCGTCCCGGTCGTCGATCTGCCGCTCGGCGCAACCGAAGATCGCGTCGTTGGCGCGCTCGACATCGAGCGGGCGCTGGTGGAAGGCGTGCAGGCCTTTGCGCCCGGCCTGCTGGCGCGCGCCAATCGCGGCTTTCTCTACATCGACGAAGTCAACCTGCTGGAAGATCATCTGGTCGATCTGCTGCTCGATGTCGCGCAAAGCGGCGTGAACGTCGTCGAGCGCGAGGGCGTGAGCGTGCGCCACCCGGCGCGCTTTGTGCTGGTGGGCAGCGGCAACCCCGAAGAAGGCGACCTGCGCCCGCAGCTGCTCGACCGCTTCGGCCTCCACGCGCGCATCACCACCATTGCCGACGTTCCCGAGCGCGTGGAGATCGTGCGCCGCCGCCGCGCCTTCGACCTCGACCCGTGCGCCTTTGCCGAAAAGTGGGAAAAGGCCCAGGCCAAGCTCCAGCGCAGCATTCGCGCCGCCCAGAAGCGCCTGCCCGCCGTCGATCTGTCCGACGCGGCCCTGCTGGCGGCGGCCGAGCTGTGTGCCACGCTCGCCATCGACGGCCACCGTGGCGAGCTGACGCTTTGCCGCGCGGCAGTGGCGCTGGCCGCGCTTGAGGGGCGGCCTTCCGCCCAGCCTACCGACGTGGCGCGCGTGGCCCTGCTTTCGCTGCGCCACCGCCTGCGCAAAGACCCGCTCGAAACGGGCGGCGACGACCACCGGATCGAGCGGGCTGTGGCGGCGTTAGGTGCGTAAATAGCAAACTGCCGGCTGCCTGCTGCCTGCTGCCTTCTGAGATAATGAATGACCGATTCATATAGGAGCGCCTGCCAGTAGCCAGCGTCTGGCGCTGGGCAGCGCACAACGCCGATGCCCGAGTTGCTTCCCTTTCCAGCATTGGTTGGTCTGGAACCGGCACAGCAAGCCCTGCTGCTGCTGGCGGTCGAGCCGCGCCTGCGCGGGCTGGTGCTGGCAGCGCCCGCCGGTAGCGGCAAAAGCACGCTGGCGCGTGGCGCGCAATCCTTGTTCGGCGCGCGCGCGCCCTTTGTCGAGCTGCCGCTCGGCGCGGACGACGATGCGCTGCTGGGCGGGCTCGACATCGCCGCGACCCTGCGCAGCGGCGCGCGCGTGCTGCGGCCCGGTCTGTTGGCGCGCGCCCACGGTGGCATCATCTACGCCGACGGCCTGAACCTGCTGGCCGATAGCTGCGCGAACCAGCTGCTTGGCGCGCTGGAAAGCGGCGAAGTGCTGGTCGAGCGCGAAGGCATCAGCACGCGCGCGCCCGCCCGTTTCTGCCTGCTCGGCACCTACGACCCCGCCGAAGGCGCGCCGCGCCGCCACCTGCTCGATCGAGCTGGACTGCTGGTGGTGCTGCCCGCCGCCGCCTCACCCGCCGAGCGCGCCGAGGTGGTGCGCCGCAACCGCGCCCACGGCCGCGCCACCGACGTTTGGCTGGACGAATTCGCGCTGCTGCACGGCCTTGTCGCCGCCGCCCGCGAACAACTGCCGCAGGTACACATCACCGAAGATCAGATCACGCAGCTTGCCGCCTTTGCCCTCGCCTGCGGCGTCGAAGGCCACCGCGCCGACGCATTTGCCGTGCGGGCGGCCTGCGCGGCGGCGGCGCTGGCCCTGCGCGACGAGGTGCTGCCCGAAGACATCGAGCTGGCCGCGCGCTTTGTGATTTTGCCCCGCGCCACGCGCCTGCCCGCGCCGCCGCCCCCGCCCGACGAATCGCAACCCCAGCAGACGCCGCCACCCCCGCCCGCCGACGAGCGCCCGCCTGACGACGGCGACGAGCAGCCCGCCCCCACCGACGCCCAGCTTCCCGACGAGCAGGTGCTCAGCGCGCTTGCCACTGAGCTGCCCGCCGACCTCACCACGCTGCCCTTCCGCGCCCAGCGGCGCGGGCGCAGCGGCTCGCGTGGCAGCACCGCTGGCCGGCGCGGGCGGCATGTGCGCAGCGCCCCCGGCGACGTGCGCCGCGCCCGCATCGACGTGGCCGCGACCCTGCGCGCCGCCGCGCCATGGCAGCGATTGCGAAGCGTGGACGAAAGACGAAAGGCCAACGACGAAGAGGGCAATGAGACACAGTCTTCGTCCTCCGTCAATCGGCCGGCCCTGAGCGTGTCGAAGGCTCCTTCGTCAGTCGTCCTTCGGGCCGACGACCTGCGCATCAAGCAGTTCCGATCCAAGGCCGGCGCGCTGTTCTGCTTTGCCGTGGATGCGAGCGGCAGCATGGCCCTGCACCGCATGCGGCAGGCCAAAGGCGCGGTTCATTCCCTGCTTCAGCAAGCCTACATCCACCGCGACCGCGTGGCCCTGCTGGCGTTTCGCGGGCAGCGTGCCGAGCTGCTGCTGCCACCCTCGCAGAGCGTCGAGCTGGCCCGCCGTGCGCTCGACCTGCTGCCGACTGGCGGCGGTACGCCCCTCGCTGCCGCGCTGCTTGGCGCGCTTGAGATCGCCGCGCAGGCACGCGGGCGCGGCATCCACCAGACCGTGCTGGTGCTGCTCACCGATGGCCGCGCAAATGTGGGCGTGCGCGCCGAGCGCGGCGGTGTCGCCACGGAGTTGCAGCGCCTGGCCGGGCAGGTCGCCGCCGCCGGCATCCACTCGCTGGTGATCGACACACAGCGCAACTACCTCAGTCGTGGCGAAGCGCGCCAGCTGGCCGGCTGGCTCGGCGGCGAGTATATCTACCTGCCCAACGCCAGCGGCGCGCAAATCGCCGACGCCGCCCTCGGCGCGCGCACCGGCGATCCTGCCTGAGCCGTTCCATCGACCACCAACCGCCGACCACTGGTGGCTGAGAATAAAACTACCGCAAAGAGCGCAAAGAACGCGAAGGTGCTTGGGTATTGCAGCTTGCGGGTTTGTAGGCGTAGGTTTGCAAATCACGGCTACTGCCACCTGCCGACTGCCTACTGCGCTTTCCTCTCCCCTCTTCATCTTGTCACCTTCTCCGTCCTTCGCCCTACTTGACTCTCACATTTTCCATGCTATATTTCTTTCAATTATGCGTATATGCGTATAATAAGAAAGTGAGGACAGTATGGCATCACCATTTGTGCCAAATTACAGCCCGCCTATCACCTATGAATTTGCGCTTGCGCCGGCGCATAGCGCGCTGGTGAGCCTTGCGCTGCTCACCACCGATATGGATGTGCAGGACGACGAAGAATGGGTGAGCGTGACGGCGGCGGCGCTCAGCCCCGAACAGGCACAGCGCAACCAGCTCGTGTTTGGGCCATTCGGCGCGGCGCTCACGCCCGCGCGCGATTTCCCCGATTTCCCAGCCTACCTTGCCGCGCTCGACGACACGCCGCCCGAAACCTTGCGCGCGCGCATTCCCGAGGGCGCGCTCCTGCTTGGCAGCAATGAGCTGCGCGCCGAAGCCGAAACGCTGCTGGCCGACCCGCCCGCCCTGCATGCGCTGATCGTTGGGCACCTGCGCGAGCTGTGGGAACGCCTGCTCGCGCCCGTGTGGTCGCGCAGGCTTTCGCAATTGCAGGGCTTCCAGCTGTTCTTGCAGCAGCGCGATTTCCCCACCAGCAGCGCCGGCGACATGCTGCGCGCCATTCTCAACCGCGAGCTGCCCGACTGGCTGACTGCGCAGCTTGGTGGCGTGCGCCATGTCGTGTTTGTGCTGCACCCGCATGTGCGCCTGTTCGCGTCGCGCTTCGGCAGCGCCGACACGATCTGGGTGTTTGCGCGCCCATCGCCCGAGAACCTGGCCATGCGCAGCGCGCCAATCAAGCGCATCGAGCTGGTGCGCCCATTCGCCGCGCTGGCCGACGAAACGCGCCTGCACATCCTCGAGCTGCTGGCGCAGGGCGACCTGCCGACGCAGGAGATTATTGCGCAGCTTGGGCAGAGCCAGCCGAATGTGTCGCGCCACATCAAGCAGCTGGTGAGTGCGGGTTTTGTGGACGAAATGCGCGGCGAAGGCGCCAACAAGCGCTATCGGCTGGTGCTGCGCCGCCCCGACAGTGTGCTCTGGCTGCTGCGCCAGCTGCTCACGCCCGAAAACGCCACCCGGCTCGACGCCGACCCGCGCGCTGGGCAGCCCGAATCGCTGCGCCGCTTCCTCGACACGCAAAGCCGCGTGACGACATGGCCGGCACGGCGCGAAGATCGCGCGCTGGTGCTCCATTACCTGGCCGACAAATTCGCGACCGGGCGTGAGTACAGCGAGAAAGAAGTGAATGCGACGATCAACGCCTGGCATACCTACCACGACCACGCTACGCTGCGGCGCGAGCTGTTCAGCAACAAGCTGATCGGCCGCACGCCCGACGGCGCGCGCTACTGGCGAGTGGAAGCGAGCGCATAGCCTGGAAGGTTGCAGGTTTGCAGGTTGCAGGTTTGCGAGGTTGCAGGTTTGCGAGGTTGCAGGTTGCAGGTTTGCGGGTTGGAAAGTTAGTCTCGGCTCTCGGTTCCCAGTTCTGTGGTTCTCGGTTCTCGGTTCCCGGTTCTCGGTTCCCAGTTCTGTGGTTCCTGGTTCTCGGTTCTCAGTTCTCGGTTCTGTGGTTCTGTGGTTCTCGGTTCTGTGGTTCTCGGTTCTCGGTTCTGTGGTTCCTGGTTCTCGGTTCTCGGTTCGCCGCCCAACTGCAACTTTCTACAGGGAACCATGCGTCTTACTGGCAGAAACGCATGGTTTCGACAGGAAATGAGGAGGGCCGATGGACTCGCGCTTTCTTGGGGTGCCAATGTTCGCCTGGGGCGTGCTGTGCCTGGTGGTCGCGGGCATTTTTGTGGTGGTGTGGCCAGCCGACCGCGTGGCCGGGGCAGGGGCGCTGCGCCTGTTTGTGGTGCGCTGGTTTCACGCGCTGGTGTGGGTGTTTCTCGCGGCGTCGTGCTTTATTCGCGGGGCCGACAGCGCCAACCCACTGGCGAATCAAGCCGCCTTTGCCGCGCTAATCACCTACCTGATCTTCATGGCCTCGATGTTTCTGCGCTACTGATTTTTCTTTGGGTCAGAGAAATGTCCAAAATCCTCAAAATTTATCCACAGATTACGCAGATAACGCAGATTAACGACCTCGTATCTGTGTAATCTGCGTAATCTGTGGATAGATCGCGTTCTCATTCCAAAGAATTTTCGTGCCTTGGTGGTATTCGCTTCTCCAGCAACGTCCTACGTCCCAATTACCCCTAGCTCGCGCCCAACTTTGCTGAACGCCGCAATCGCCCGGTCGATCTGCTCGGGCGTGTGCGCCGCCGAGAGCTGCACGCGAATGCGCGCCTTGCCCTGCGGCACCACCGGGTAGGAAAAGCCAATCACATAAATGCCCTCGGCCAGCAGGCGCTCCGCAAACTCCTGGGCCAGGCGCGCGTCGCCCAGCATCACCGGGGCGATCGGGTGCTCGCCCGCTGGGATGCTGAAGCCCGCTGCCGCCATGCCGCTGCGAAACTGGCGCGTGTTCGCTTCCAGCCGGTCGCGCAGCTCGGTGGTGGCGCTCAGCAGCTCCAGCACGCGTAATGTGCCGCCCACAATCGCCGGGGCAACCGTGTTCGAGAACAGGTAGGGCCGCGAGCGCTGGCGCAGCATGGCCACAATTTCCTTGCGCGCCGCCGTGAAGCCACCCGATGCGCCGCCCAGCGCCTTGCCCAGCGTGCCGGTGATAATATCGACCCGGCCCATCGCGCCCGCGCGCTCGTGCGAGCCGCGCCCCGTCGCGCCAACGAAGCCAGTGGCGTGGCTGTCGTCGATCATCACCATCGCGCCATAGCGCTCGGCCAGGTTGCAGATCGCGCCCACCTGCGCAATCGTGCCGTCCATCGAGAACGCGCCATCCGACACGACCAGAATGCGGCGCGCGCCCTGTGCGGCCACAAGCTGCGCTTCCAGATCGGCCATGTCGTTGTTTTTGTAGCGGAAGCGCCGCGCCTTGCACAGCCGAATGCCGTCGATGATCGAGGCGTGGTTCAGTTCGTCGGAAATCACGGCGTCCTGCTCGCCCAGCAGCGGCTCGAACACGCCGCCGTTGGCGTCAAATGCCGCCGCGTAGAGGATGGTATCTTCGGTGCCGAGGAACTCGGACAGCCGCGCCTCCAGCTCTTTATGGATGTCTTGCGTGCCGCAAATAAAGCGCACCGACGACATGCCGTAGCCGTGGGTGTCGATTGCGGCTTTGCCGGCAGCAATCACGTCGGGGTGTGAGGACAGGCCCAGGTAGTTGTTGGCGCAGAAGTTCAGCACCTGCTGGCCTTGCACGGTGCCAATCACCGCGCCCTGCGCCGTGGTGATGATGCGCTCGCGCTTGTAGAGGCCAGCCGCCTCGATCTGGTCGAGCTCGGCCTGAAGCTCGGCGCGCACAGTATCGAACATCGTTGTTCCTTTCTCATTTCGTTCTTGTGTTTGTTTGGGCATGATACCACTCATCGGGTGGAAGATTTTTTGTCGCTTGGGCCGCGAGGGCCATCTCATTTGAGGGCTGTATGCTCGTGCCGCGAGGGCTTTCTCTTTCGAATGCTGTACGCTCGGGCCGCGTGGCCGCAGGGTGCGCCGGCACCCTGCACCGCGGCTGGGGCTTGCGCCCCAAACCCCGAAGCAGTACCTGCTAAGAACCAGTTTGCTCGGGCCGCAGGGCCGCCGGGGCTCACGCCGCCCCACCCACTTCGTGGGTACCCGCCCGGCGTCGGGGCTTGCGCCCCGAACCCCGAAGCGGTACCTGCTAAGAACCAGTTTGCTCGGGCCGCAGGGCCGCCGGGGCTTGCGCCCCGAACCCCAAATTTTAGGTGAGTATCAGGCGCGAGGTTTGTTTGTCATGCCTCCGTTGTGCCGATCGCTGGCAATGGACGAATGATGCTGTACCAGCTTCCTAACCATTCTCTTTCACTCATCCTTTGATGCCGGCGGTGAGCACAACAGAGGCATAACCGCAGAGCATTTCGTCAGCCGGCCACACTCTTTTTGGGGTTCGGGGCAAGGCCCCGACGCCGGGGTTGTTAGGGGCGGGCGGCCGCCCCTAACCGCGGGGAACGGGGCCGCGCAGGCCCCGACTAAACACCCAGCGGGGTGCAGGGGCAGCGCGCCCTGCGAAAACATAAACCACCTCCAAACTGGCATTGCTTGCCAAGCAAGGAGTGCAGGGGCAAAGCGCCCTGCGAAAAGAATTGCGCCCGCGCGCGTCTTATTCATGCTACGATAGCGCGTGCCCGCACACATGAAGGAGAACACAATGAAAATTGGCCTGGTGATGCCGATTGGCGAAGACGAGGACGTGCGCCGCCCGCCCAGCTATGCCGACATTCGCGCGGTGGCCCAGTGCGCTGAGGAAGTCGGGCTCGACTCGATCTGGCTCTACGACCACCTGCTGTTCCGCAGCGGCGATAAGCCGACCGAGGGCATCTGGGAGTGCTGGACGATGCTTGCCGCGCTGGCCGAGGCGACCACGCGCGTGCAGCTTGGCACGATCGTGCTGTGCACACCATTCCGCAACCCCGCGCTGCTGGCGAAAATGGCCGATACGCTGCACGAGATCAGCGGCGGACGCTTCATTTTTGGCCTGGGCGCGGGCTGGCACCAGCCCGAGTTCGACGCGTTCGGCTACCCGTTCGACCACCTGGCCAGCCGCTTCGAGGAGGCCTTGCAGATTATTGTGCCGCTGCTGCGCGAGGGCAAGGTCGATTTCACCGGCAAATACTATAGCGCGCCCAACTGCGAGCTGCGCCCACACGCCACTGCCAGCGGCATCGAGATCCTGATTGCGGGCGCGAAGCCGCGCCTCCTGGGCATCACTGCGCGCTACGCCGACAGCTGGAATACCGCCTGGCTGGGCCAGCCCACGCTGCTGCCCGAGCGCCGCGCCCGCCTCGATGCGGCCTGCGCCGAGCAGGGGCGCGACCCGGCGACGCTCGCCACCACGGTTGGCGTAATAATTCAGCCGCCGCAGCTCGAAAACCCCGAGCAGCTGCCGCCCGAGCGCGCGCTGCGTGGCTCGGTTGCCGAGGTGGCGGCAGCTTTCCGCAGCTACGCCGACATGGGCGTTGCGCACCTGATCTGCACCGCCGAGCGCGTCACGCCCGAGATCGTGGATTGGCTGGGCGACGTCGTGCGCGCGTATCGCGGGGCGGGCGCTTAGCCCCGATAATTTTCAAATAGCCACAAAGACTCGAAGATGCCACGATTGTAGAGCATCCTGAAGACCTCCGTGCCTTTGAGTCTTCGTGGCTATTGTTCCCCATGCTCGTATGAAATTGGCGCGGGCGAATCGCTGCGCCCGCCGAAAAGGAGCCAAAAGGCCAGCCCGATACTCCGCCTTGCGATGGTAGGCGAACAAATGCGCGTATGGTATGATGCGCGGGCCGCCAACATCGTGACAGGGGGAGTATGTGATTGAGACGACAGAATTCCGCGTAGCAAACGCGCGGCAGTACGACCGCCGCAGCCCGGCGCGCTGGGTTATTTCGCACATTCTGCGCTACAAGCTGCAAACGCTGCTGATGATGGGCTGCTACACGCTGGCCTGGCTGGTGTTTGCGCAGGCCCCTGTACAGATCGGGCGCGCCGCCGAAGAGATCACCAACCCGTCTGCGCCGAATGGCCTGCTGGTGATCGCGCTGGTCATTCTGGCGCTGCTGATGACCGACGGCTTTGCGATGCTTACGGGCAGCCTTTCGGCTGAGCACGTGGCGGCGCGCATTGCCACCGACGCGCGCGAAGAGCTGTATGGCAGCCTGCTGGGAAAAAGCCAGTCGTATCACGACCGCCAGCGCGTTGGCGATATTATGGCGCGCGCCACCGACGATGTTACGCAGCTCAGCAGCATGGTTGTGCCGGGCGTGAGCATGTCGTTCGAAATGGTGATGGGCTTTGTGGTGCCGATTGTGTATATGGCACTGCTGCGCCCCGAGCTGACGATTGTGCCGCTGGGCTTTGTGGTGTGCTACCTGATCCTGGTGCGGCGCTACCTGCGCCGGCTCTCGCCCGTGTCGCGGGCGCAGCGCGACCTGTTTGGCAAGCTCAACGCCGGGCTGGAAGAAACCGTCGCCGGCATCGAGGTCGTCAAGGCCAGCGCGCGCGAGGAGTTCGAGCGGAACAAGTACGGCCACACTGCCCGGCTGTTTCGCGGCGCGTTTGTGCAGCAGGGCCGCATCGAGGCCACCTACCTGCCGCTGCTGGTCTACAGCTTCGCGCTCGGCCTGCTGCTGATGCACGCGCTGCTGCTGTACAGCCAGGGCCGCATTGGCCTGGCCGAAGTGGTTGGCGCGGTCGGGCTGATGAACCTCCTGCGCTTCCCAACCTTTCTGTCGGTCTTTTCCTTCTCGATTGTGCAATCGGGCCTTGCCAGCGCCGCGCGCATTCTGGAAGTGATTCGCGCCGAAACGACGCTGGACGAAAATGCTGGTGGGTATGCTGGCAGCATTGCCGGCGCGATTGCCTTTGAGCATGTGGATTTTGGCTATGAAACGCCGACGAAGGACGAGCGACCATTGACGAACGAGCAAGAAGCATCGTCCTTCGTCCTGAAAGACATCTCCTTTGCCGTCGCGCCGGGCCAGACGGTCGCAATCGTCGGGCAGACGGGCAGCGGCAAAAGCGCGCTGACACAGCTGATCAACCGCACCTACGACGTCACCGCCGGGCGCGTGCTGATCGATGGCGTGGACGTGCGCGAGTGGAGCCTGCAGTCGCTGCGCTCGCAGATCGCGAAAATCGAGCAGGACGTGTTTCTGTTCTCGCGCTCGATTGCCGAGAATATTGCCTTTGGCACGCCCGGCGCGTCGCAGGAGCAGATCGAGCAGGCCGCCCGCGATGCCCAGGCGCACGAGTTCATTTCGGCGCTGCCCGAGGGCTATGGCACCGTGATCGGCGAGCGCGGCGTGACGCTTTCGGGCGGGCAACGCCAGCGGCTGGCGCTGGCGCGCGCGTTTCTCAACAATCCGCGCATCCTGATTCTGGACGACTCGACCTCGGCAATCGATAGCGCGACGGAAGACCAGATCCAGCGCGCAATTCGCCGCGCCCAGGAAGGCCGCACCACCATCCTGATCACGCACCGCCTGTCGCAGATCCGCTGGGCCGACCATATTCTGCTGCTGGAGAACGGGCGCGTCGCTGCCGCTGGCACGCACGACCAGCTGCTTCGCCGCTCGCCGCACTACCGCCGCATCTTCGCCCGCTACGACGTGGAGCTGCCACCGCTGGAGCCGGCGACAGTTGGCAGTACGCAGTCCGCAGAGACACTGCCGATGCCGACGAATAGCTGATGACTGCCGACTGCCGACTGCGTACTGGAGACAAACATGGGCTTTCTGATGGATGGCCTCGACCCCGAGGAATACGACCGAACTTACACCGACCGGCAGCTTGTGACGCGCATCATGAGCTACTTCCGGCCACAGGCGCGCAAAATGGGCATTGTGGCGGGCACAACCGTGCTGGCCTCGCTGGTCGATACCAGTGTGCCGATCCTGATCGCGCGCAGCCTCGACCGCCTGCAAGCCAGCCCCGCGCTGGCAAGCCTGGCCGGGCTGGTGACCCTGATCTCGCTGCTTTCGGCCACGTCGTGGGTGTTCAACGCCCTGCGGCGCTGGCTTTCAACCGAAGCCGTCGCGGATGTGGTGCTGCATATGCGCGAAGACGCCTTCGACGCCGTGACCGCGCGCGATCTGTCGTTCTACGACCAGTTCCCGTCGGGCAAGATCGTCAGCCGCGTGAACTCCGACACGCAGGCATTCTCGCAGGTGATCACGCTCTCGATGGACCTGCTCGGCCAGGTGCTGATGATCATCCTGCTGATTTCCTACCTGTCGTTTGTCAGCCCGCGCCTGACGCTCATTCTGCTCGGCCTTGCGCCGCTGATTGTGGTCGCGGCGCTGGCCTTTCGTGCCATGGCACGCCGCACCATCACCGAGTCGCGCCGCGTGAACGCGACAGTAAGCGCGCACATTCAGGAAACGATCAGCGGCATTGGGGTGGCGAAAACCTTCCGCCGCGAGCGCGCGATCTACGAAGAATTCCTGCCGGTCAACGAGCAGTCGTTTCAGGTTACGCGGCGCACGCGCTTTGTGTTCAGCAGCATCTTCCCGGTGCTGAATATGCTGGCCGGCATCGCCACCGCCCTGCTGGTCTACTTCGGCGGCCTGACGGTGCGCGAAGGCGCGCTGACGGCAGGCGGCTGGTTTCTGTTCATCCAGGGCTTGCAGATGTTCTGGTTCCCGCTCACCAGCATTGCTTCGTTCTGGAGCCAGTTTCAGATCGGCCTGGCGGCGGGCGAGCGCGTGTTTGCGCTGATCGACGCCGAGCCGCGCGTGGTGCAGATTGGCGCGGAAGTGATTGCGCAGCCACGCGGCGATATTCGCTTTGAGGATGTAGGATTCACCTATAAGCAGCCGGCAGCCGGCAGTCAGCAGTCAGCGGCAGCGAGCAACGAGCTGGCAGGTGCCGACCGCGAAGTGCCGACTGCGAACTGGGTACTGCGTGAGTTCAACCTGCACATCCGCCCCGGCGAAACGCTGGCGCTGGTGGGCCACACTGGCTCGGGGAAATCGAGCATTGGCAAGCTGATTGCGCGCTTCTACGAATTTCAGGAAGGGCGCATTCTGATCGACAATCACGACATTCGCGCGCTTGATCTGGCGGCCTACCGCGCGCGCCTGGGCATTGTGACGCAAACGCCGTTTCTGTTCGACGGCACGGTGATTGAGAATATTCGCTACGGCCGCCCCGACGCCAGCGACGCCGAGGTCGAACAGGTGGCGCGGCACGTTGGCGGCGGCGACTGGATCGCGAGCCTGCCACGTGGCCTTGCGACCGAGGCCGGTGAGCGCGGCGCGAACCTTTCCATGGGCCAGCGCCAGATCGTCGCGCTTGCCCGCGTGCTGCTGCAAGACCCGGCCATCGTCATTCTCGACGAAGCAACCGCCAGCATCGACCCGCTGACCGAAACGCTCATTCAGGAGGGTCTGGACGAAGTGCTGGCCGGGCGCACCGCGATTGTGATCGCGCACCGCCTTTCGACTGTGCGCAACGCCGACCGGATTGTGGTGCTGCGCCAGGGCGAGATCATCGAGCAGGGCGACCACGAGATGCTGCTGGCGCGTGGCGGGCACTACGCCGAGCTGTATAACACCTATTTCCGCCACCAGAGCCTGGAGTATATCGAGGGCGTGGCAGCGCTGTAGGCAAGCGTTGGGCAGCCACAGAGGGCACAGAGAGCACAGAGGAGGAAGTAAATCTCCGTGCCCTCTGTGTCCTCTGTGGCTTAAATTCGTATTTTGCTTTCAGGAAAGGGAAACACATGCCAATTGTTCGCATCGACCTGCTGGCCGGCCGCACGCCCGAGCGCAAGCTCGCGCTGCTGCAGCAGGTGACCGACGCCGTGATTTCCGCGCTGGATGTGCGCCCCGAACAGGTGCGCGTGCTGATCAACGAAATTCAGCCCGAGCACTGGGCGGTGGGTGGCAAAACGCTTGCGCCGCCCGCGCCCGAGAAACCGGCCGAATGACGAGCGGCGAAAGCTTGCGCCCTGGAGCCTGAGAGTGCCCCGCACGAAGTGCGTATCGAAAAGCAATGAAAGGCCACCGACGACGCGGTGTGGGAACAACCTGCAAACCTGCAACCTGTAAACTCAAAAAGGAAACCTATGGCTCTCGATTCCGAATTTGATGCCCGCAACCGCGCCGCGACCGAGCGCCTGCGCGACGTGGCCGCGCGCTTGAGCGACGCCGAGCTGGCACACCCAGTTGGGGAACACTGGACGGTTGGCGTGGTATACGCGCATATCGCTTTCTGGGATCGGCGGGTGATGTATGTGCTCGACAAGACCGAGCGCGACGGCGCGGTGTTCATTCCCGACCTCGACATTTTTGTGAACGACCTGTCGCTGCCGCTGTGGCTGGCCATCCCGCCGCGCGAGGCGGTGCGCATCGCCATCGAAAACGCCGAGGAGCTGGACGAGCGACTGGCCGCGTACCCGCCCGCGCTGCTGGAAGCGGTGTACGAAACCAACCCGCGCTGGGTCGAGCGCGCGCGGCACCGTGGCGAGCACCTGGACGAGGCCGAGGCGGCGCTGCGCGGCGAGTAGCACGTTCGCTGGCAGGCATACAAAAGGGCAGCCGATACACTACCGGCTGCCCTTGTATTTGTGTTGAACCAGGCTAATTGAGCTGGTAGCTCAGCTCGCCGCTCTTCAGGTCGAGCGCAAAGACCTTGTTGTCGAGCATCAGCCAGCCAGTGTCGTCGGCCCACAGGGTGGCGCGCAGGCTTGGCATGTGCAGGTCGCTCAGGCTATGCTGTTTGTGGAAAACGCTTTTGCCGCTCTGCATATCAAACGTGTCGACAACGAGCTGCGATTCATCGCGCAGCACCTGCGCCACCAGCACGCCCGCCTGCGTGAGCTGCACATCCCAATCGCCCGAGGACGAGCCGCGCCGCAGCTCGTGGGCTTGCAGCTTCTGCTGCCAGAGCCGCTTGCCCGTCTGCGTGTCGACGCCCCACAGCTCCTGGCGCTGCGAGTCCCAGTTTGGCGCGGCGGCCACCAGCAGCGTGCCATCGCGCACGGCCACGGCCTTGACAGTGTATTCCTTATCTTCGGCCAGCGCGCGCACCGTGCCGTCGGCAAGGCTTAGCGCCCCAAGCTGGCCCGCATTGCTGGTGTAGAGGCTGTTGGCGTCAGCCACTGGCGCGGCGCCATCCCAGTTGACTGCCACCTGCGCATTATCCATGCCGCTTTCCCACAGCTTGGTGCCGCTGCGTAAATCCCAGCTTTGCGCGCAGTGCGCGAAAAAGCCAAACAGAATGACCATGCTGGTGCCATCGTCGCTGAACAGCATCGACGAGCTTGAGTCGGGGCGCTCCGCGTCGAAGCCGGGGTGGGCGGCCGGACATTTCGGCTCGATCTGCAGCGCGACCTTGCCGGTGGCAGGGTCGAGGAAATTCATAAAAGTTGGGTCTTTGCCCTCGCCTTCTTCAAGCACCACCAGCCGGTCACCGGCCACAGTCAGCCCGCCGTAGGGGTTCTGCTTCAAACGCGTGCTCCACGCGGGCTTGCCGCTCTGCGCGTCGAACACCTCGACCGTGCTGTCTTTTTCCAGCACCGCCACCTGCTGGCCAATTGCGCGCAGGCAGCGCTCGCAGCTGTTGTTCGGCTCAACCGCCAGTGTCGCCTGCCAGGCCACGCTGCCGTCGCGGCGGCGCAGCGCCATCAGGTCCGTTTTGTCGCTCAGGAAAATGAAATCGTCGCCAATTGCGAACGCGCCCTGGTAGGCTTCTTTGCTCAGCAGTGGGCTTTGCCAGCGCGCCTGGTGGCTGCCGCCGTCGATCAGCGCCAGCGTGTAGCGGCTGCTATCGCTGTGGTACAGAAAGGTCAGCAGATCGGCGCCGGTGCCGTCGCGCGGCAGGGTTGCGAGCAATTCGCTCAGCGAGCCCTGGTCGCTCACGCCCACGCTGGCAATCACCGTGGCGGCGAGGTTGCCGGGGGCGGGCACGCCAGTTGGCAGCACCACGATCGGGCCGAGCGGGCCGTTCACCGAGGCGCGGCCGGCCAGAAAGCCACCGGCGGCAGTGAGGACGGCCAGAAACAGCGCCAGCAGCGGGTGCCAGCCGCGCCGCGCGACCCTGGCGCTCGGGTAGGCGCTGGTCGACACGTTCACCGAAAACGAGGAGCTAGTGGAGGTGCTGGAATTCGCGCCCGGCCGCTCGACCGGCGTGCCGCAGTAGCTGCAAATGCCTTGGTCACCTTGCAGCGCGATGGAGGCGCTGCAGCGCGGGCAGCTGAACACAGTCGGCGCAGTGTAGTTCGACATGGCTGTGCCTTCACGAAAGGTTTTCGTGCGCCATTTGGCGCCCATATAGTATAGAACGCGCAATGGTTGCCGTTTTGCACCGAATTAGGCGCGATGCGGGGAAATATTGGCTGTAGGAGCGAGGGGAAGGGCGTTGGCTACGCGCCCACAATGTCGTAGCGGCCATGCCCAAACACCGCCGCCTTGCCAACGTGCACCAGCGAGCCAAGCGCCAGCAATTCGCGAAACGGCGCGAGATCGCCCTGGAACGTGATCTCGCCAACAAAGCCGCCCAGCGTCATGCGCTGGCGCTGGCGGCCCGAGAAACGCTCCCAATCGACCCAGTGCAGCGTGGATTGGCCCGTCTCGATGCTTTCGGCGGCCGCCAGCAGCGGGTGGATGTCGCCGGCCCACGCTTCGCCGCAATGGAAGAGTGCCAGCGAAGAAATGCGCCGCAGCAGGCTGCGCATGAGCACATGGAAGGCCGGCTGTACCACGTAGGTCTGCTGATATTTCACGCGGGTGGGCGTGCGGAAGCGCAGCGTGAGTGTGTCGTCGGGCAGGCTGGCCGCGCGCGCCGCCACATCGTCCCAGCCCACGCCCAGGCCACTCCCGCCCAGGTGCATATCCGCGCCATCGTACATCAGCTCTTCCGTGGCGTGCCAGGGGTGGTGCGCCAGCACGCGCCGCAGGGCATAGCGCCCGCGCGGCTGCCCCACGCCAGCGCGCCCCAGATCCTGAAACGCCATGATCAGATAGGGCAGGTAGGTGTCGGCCTGCCCCACCAGCACCAGGTCGAAGCCCAGCCGCTCGCCGGCCTGATACACGCGCTGCTCTTCCGACGGCGCCTCGATCACAAAGGGCGAGGGTATTTCGTGCAGGTGGTGCATCGCCGGGCCTTCCAGCGGCGCGGTGGTTTCGAAAATATAGCCGTAGGGGCAGTCGTTGTGGCGGGCGCAGGGCGTGCAGGCGCGCCAGTCGTGGTTGAAGCACACGAGCTGCTTCAGGCTGTGCCCAAAGCCGCCGCGAAAGGTGCTGCCCTGATAGGCCGGCATATGCAGCTCGTCGAGCGCTTCGAGCTCGAAGCGGTAGTGTGTGGTGCGAAATGTCGCAAGCATCGGTTTCCCCTGGCGCGCCTGCGCCGTCAATCCCCTGCGGCGGGGTGTTTTACGAAAGCCGCGCCGGAACGGCCAGCGCGTAGCCATAGTGCACCACCTCGGCGTGCCCTTCGGCAATCTGCTCGACCAGGCGGCCATACCAGGGCTGCGGCGGCCCGCCTGTGCGGAAGCACGCGCCGGCGGCCAGCATCAGCAGCGGGTATTTGTATGGGTTTGCGCTGCTGGCCAGCTCTTCGCCCAGCTTGCCGCGCTTGACAAGCGTGGTGTAGCAGCCGTCGGTGGGGTCGGTGCGCGCCGGCACCCAGTTCGCCAGGCTGATGAAGCCGTTTGCATTGGGAAGCGGCGCGTCGAACTCGGGCCAGGGCTGCCAGCTATGCAGGCTGAACTGCCCATAGCCCGCCGACTTGCTGCCGCCATAGCCGCCGCGCGCCAGCTCGTCAATCAGGCTGCGCGCGCGCTCGGCCCAGGCGTCGTCGGTGGCGCGCACAAACACACACACATCCAGCGGCGCGCTGCCGTCGATCTGCGGCTCGGCAAACAGGTGCGTGTCGGTATAAAAACCCGTTGCGCCCTGCTCGTCGGGCTGGGCCTGGCCGGTTGCGCGGCTCACGCGGTTTTTCGGCTCGGCGCGGCCCTGCGTGAAAGGCGGCAGCTCGTGGTCGTCGGCGTCGCCGCCAGCGCGCAGCGCCTCGAACAGCGGGCTGCGTACCCAGGCGGCCAGTGGGTGCGCGGGTGGGCGGCCCGGCAGCAGCGGGCGCGGCATCCAGCCCGCTGGGAAGCCATCCGAAAAGAGCAGGGGCGGCGTGCCGGCGCGAAATGGCGCAAGAAACTCGGCCAGCGCGTCCGCGCCCTGGCTGTAGCGCAGCGCCCAGCAGATCTGGCCGAACAGCATGTCGGCCTGCCAGGGCGAGCGCGCCGCCGACTGCGGGCGGATCACAGCACGAAAGGTTTTCATGCCAGGCTGTATTCCAGGTGCACCTGCCCGTAGCCACGGCTGCCCGACGCGCCCAGATAGTCCTGCTCAAGCAGTTTCAGGCCTTCTTCAAGCAAGCCCATAATCGCGGCCTCGTCGTCGTCGCTGAAAATGCGCACCGAGATGGCAAAGGTGAAGGTCGTGCCGGCCGGCACGCGCTCCTGAATGCGCGGGCTGGTGGCCACGCCGGTGGTGCGCATGATCATGTTTTCGGTTTTGACCTCGGTGAAAAACATGCCCTTCGCGGCGCGCGCGTCGAGCAGCAGCTGACGCGATTCGTCGGTGAGCTGGGCGTCGCGGAACAGCGCGCGCGTGGGGCCTTGCTCGTGGCGCGGGTTTTTGTGCGGCCCAAACACGCGGCAGATCAGGCAGCGCCCGCACTGGCACGGCTCGCCGTCATCGCGCCCGCCCTGGCCTTTTGGCTGGTTGCGCATGTCGCGCCGGTCGTAGCGGTATTCCAGCAGCGAGCGCAGCTTGCCCTTCAGCGTCGAGCCGGGGATGTAGGGCTCATCGCTGATTGGGTGGCGCACGATCGTATTTTCAAGCTCGCCAATTTCCACATGCTCATTCGAGCCGCCAATGCGCAGGCCAGTTTCGCAGCGAATGGTGCCGCGAATTGCGCGATACGAGGTCAGGGTACTCGCCATACAAACTCCTACTGCTCGCGGAAGTAATAGGTGAAATACGCTACGACGCTTTCGAAATGCGGGATAAAGCCATGCCGGAAGCGCTCGGGGTCGTTGCCCGACGCTTCGAGGTTGCGGTTGACGAACTGCTGGAATGGCTCGGGCAGCTGCTTGCGGCCCACCTGGTAGGCAACATCGCGCTTGAGCAGGTTGACATTCGCGTGCAGGCGCTGCGCGCTCCCGTCGCTGGTGAAGATCGACTCGATGCCGCGCGCGCGGCTCAGGTAGCGGCGCAGCTGGCTCGATTTCATGCCCGAGTGGCCCAGCATCTGCGCCACGCTGATCGCCTGCTCGTCGAGCAGTTCGGGCCGAATGCTGGCCTGGCTGTCGCGCTCTTCGAAATAGCCGCTGCGCAGGTATTCGGCATGCAGGCGGCTGTTCTGCGGTGTGGGGTTGTCGCTCGCGGCGCTTTCACCAACGGCGCGCTCGTTCATGGTGCTGGCGCGCAGCAGGGTTTCGGCCTGATACCCGCGATCGGTGCGGCGCATGGTGAAGCTCACCAGCTCGCCAGGCAGCAAGGTGCCCAGCCCCGAGCGCTCGACCACCGAGCGCGCGACGTACACGTCTTCGCCCGAGCGCCGCTCGATAAAGCCGAAGCCGCGCTCGGCGCTGTACATTTTGACGGTGCCTTGTTCGCGTTCGCTACTCATCATGGTGCCCTCCATGGGCTGCCTGCGGCTAATCGTCGTGCCGCGAAAGCAGCAAGTAGGTTGCAACGACGCCAATATGGCGCAGTGCAATGTTGTCGCCGGTGCCGTGAAGCGAGCGTATGATCTCGTCGGCCCAGCGGTAGAGTTCGGCATCGCCACGCCGCAGCGCGCGCGCCAAACTGTAGGTGAACAGCGCTTTGTAGCGCAAACCCTCGGTGCGGCCGGCTTCGCGCCAAAGCCGCTGCAAGCGCCCGTATGCTGCAAGATCGCGCAGCAGTGGCGCGCCAATCGTGTGCCCGTGCGGCTGAAGCCGCGCAACCTCGGCAAAAATCGCGGGTGCCTCGCCCCACTCGACGGTGTCGCCCAGCAGCGTGATGCGGTCGCGGAACTCCGCCGCGCCAAGCTGTGCGCGGGCGTGCATGGTGTCGGCTTCGGCGATGGCGCGCGCCAGCGGGTAGCCGGTTTTGGCAATCAGCACGCCCGCCGCGCAGGCCGGGCGCGCGCCGCCACTGGCGCGGCGCAGCAGGTTGCGGAATTCGAGCACCAGCGCGGCGACCTGATCCCAGGGCCCCAGCAGCAGGGTGGTTGCGCCGATTCCAATCGTGGCGAAAGCGCGGTAGCGTGGTGAGTTGAGGTGGTGGCGCAGCCAGCGTGTGCGCAGCAGCGCCAGCTCGTGGCTGAGCGCAACCGTATGAGCGGCGTTCCAGGATGTTGGGCGTTTGCGCATGAATGCGCGTAATGGCTCGATTTGGATCTGCGCATAGCCAAGCTGGGCCTGCCCAGGCGCGGACGCCGCATTTCCCGCCAGGCCGAACGGCGCGCCTGTTTCGGCCACCGGCAAACGGCCAGTCGCATCCAGCCGTGTTGCTGGGAAGGCTTCCCCAAGCGGTGCAAGCAGGGTGGGTGTGCCGGGTGGTGCTGCGCCATCCGCCACTGCCAGCAGGTGCCAGCCTGGTAAAATCTCAATACTGCCCGTGGTAGCAGCGCGATAAAACGCCAGCACGCCAGCGCCAGCCAGCACCGTATTCAGCCGTTCGTCGCGTGCGCAGTGTGGGCAGAAGCCGCCCGCCGCGCTGCCGGGCAGCCGGCCACAGCCGGCGCAGGGCGGCTGTGTGGCAAAGCTGTGATCGCGCAGCACAAAGGCATCTTCGCGCCAGCCGCCCGCGTCGCTCAGCGCGCCGCGCCCGGATTGCAGCACAGCAATGTCCATTGCCGCGGCCAGCGCGGCCAGCCCCGTGCCGAATGCTGCCTCCGATTCGGCTAGTGGCACAAATGCCAGCGCCAGCGCCAGCTCGCCAGCAAAGGCAGCGTAGAGCTGCTGGTTCAGCTCGCGCTCAAGCTCGGCCAGCAGCGCGCCCGCCCCGGCCGGCACCAGCAGCACGCAGCGCTCGCCCTCGTGCACGATGGCGTTGCCGAATGGCACGCCCAGGCGCTCGGCCACGGTGTGCGCCAGCGCCTCGCGCAGGGCCGCAAGCAAGCTGGCGCGCGCGCACAGCCGGCCCAGGTTGCCGGCTGCGCCCAGGCAGTAGCCGCGCTCGCCCACCAGCGCCATGCCCACCAGGCCAAATGCGCCGTCGGGCTGCTGCGCCAGGCAGGCCGCCGCCGCGCTCGCCAGCCGGGCGTGCGCCGCCAGCGGCAGATCGTCGCGGTGGGCAGGTAGACCGCGCCCAAACTGCTCCATCCAGGCCAGCAGCGCCGGGTAGCTCTGCGCGAAATCATGCAGGTCGAGCTGGGCGGCCAGCCCGGCCAGTGTGTCGCACATTGCCGCCACAAACTCCGCCCGCGCGGCATCGCCCGGGGCCTCGCCGCGCGGGAGTGCCTCGGGCTGGTTGCCAAGCGCGACCCAGCCTGCGGGCTCTTCGCCGCCTTGCACGCGCGCGAGCACGGCGCGCAGCGGCTCGGCCACCAGCGGCGCGCTTGCGCCACCCGCCGCCGCATACGCGCTGGCGCGCTCGATCAGCGCCAGCTCGGCTGCGTTCGCTGGCAGCGCCAGCTCCAGCACACCGCCCAGCCCGCGCGTTGCGGGCGCATAGCGGCGCAGCACAGCTGGCAGGTCGTGCAGCAATCCCAGCAGGGCCGCGCGTTGGACATAATCTGGTAGCATCAAGCCTGGCTCCCTGGGCGCAGTTCGCGCGCCCAAGTTCATCTTTTTCTGGTTTCCTATGATGAACGGCGCCCAGGGCTTTTTTGGGGGGTGATTTTTGGACGAATTTTGCCGCCGCGCAAAATCGAAGTGGTTGATTCTGCATGGCGGTAGTATCATGCGGGCGCCGCCGCAGGTGGTGGCACGCCTGCCCGCCTAAACAGCCCGTGAGAGGAACACACTCCTATGCCCAGCACCGCCGACCGCCAGGCCCTGATCGACACGATTCGCGCCCTGCCCGAACGCCTCGCCGCCCTTGTTGGCGGCCTGAGCAGCGCCCAGCTCACCACGCATTTTCTTGCGAACGAGTGGACTGTGGCGCAAAATGTGCATCACCTCGCCGACTCGCATATGAACTCCTATGTGCGCTGCAAGCTCATCGCAACGGAAGATCACCCCACGCTCAAACCCTACGATCAGGATCAGTGGGCTGCTTTCCCCGACGCCCAGAGCGCCGACCTGAGCACTTCGCTGGCGCTGCTGCACGCGCTGCACGCGCGCTGGGTCACCTTCTGGGAAAACTTGCCCACCGACGCCTGGGCGCGCACCGGCTTGCATCCCGAAAATGGCCCGGTCTCGCTCGACGACCAGCTCGCGCTGTATGCTGCGCACGGTGAAGGCCACCTCGACCAGATTCGGCGCACGCTGGCGGCTGAGCCATAGGGTGTGTGCGCAGTTGGCAGGTTGCAGGTTGCAGGTTGCAGGTTGAAAGCCACACGACTTTCCTCTCTCACCAACTTTGCGCCCTCTGCGCTCTTTGCGGTTAAACACGCCCTGGCCGTCGGTCGTCGGCCATCAGTAAACCAAAACCTCCGTGCCTCTGTGTCTCTGTGGTGAACTATTTGGTCGTTCGTCGCCCTTCGATACGCACTTCGTGCTACTCAGGACGCAAGCTTTCGTCGGTCATTCGTCCGCCGTCGAAAGTTTGCTATAATCCGCCGATATGCAACTCACCACCAAAACAATCCTGTTCCTGATCGGCACCGCCGGCCTGCTGCCGCTGCTGGGGCTGGCCGCCTGGCTCTGGCAGCGCTTTTACCGCGACGACGAGAGCAACACCGCCCGCCGCGTGCTGAAGAACAGCGCCCTGCCGATTGCCGCCACCCTCATCAACAAAGTGGTCGACCTCGGATTTGCGGCGGTGACGCTGCGCGCGCTTGGGCTGGCCGGCAACGGCGCGTACAGTGTCGTCACCACCATCGTTAGCCTCTACCTCGTCACGCTCACGAACTGGGGGCTGAACGACCTGACCGTGCGCGAAGTCGCTGCCGACCACACGCGCGCGCCGCGCCTGTTCAGCATCACCTTCTTGCTGCGCTGCGGCCTTTCCGTGCTCATGGCGCCCGCCGCCGCGCTAATCGTCGGCATTTACCAGGCCATCGGCAACCCGCTGAGTGCTGCCTCGGTGCTTGCGCTGGCCGTGCTGGTGCTGCACCTGCTGCCGTCCTCGCTGGCGGCGGCCTGCTCGGCGTCGTTTCAAGCCTTTCAGCGCATGGAAATCCCCGCCTCAATCGCGCTCGTCACCAACGTGCTGAAAGTGCTGCTCGGCACGCTCATGTTCCTGCTGGTGCCCGACGTTGGCGGGCGCGTGGTGGGCCTGGCCGCGCTGGCGCTGGTCGTCACCACCATCAACAGCGCGATCTTCTTTGCGCTCCAGCAGCGGCTGCTGTTCCGCTTCCACATCGAGTGGAACTGGCCCGAGGCGCGCGCGCTGCTCCACGAAGCCTTCCCGCTCATGCTCAACAGCCTGCTGCTTGGCGTGTTCTTCAAGTTCGATGCGCTCATTCTGCGCGGCTACAGCACCGACTCGGTGGTGGGCGCGTATGATGCTGCCTATAAGTGGATCGGCATGACCCAGATCGTGCCGCCCTACTTTGTCGCCGCGCTCTTTCCCGTGCTGGCGCGCCACGCCGCTACCGACCGCCCTGCCCTGCTGCGCACCTACCGGCAGGCGGCAGCGCTCTTGCAGCTGCTGGCCTGGCCGCTGGCCGTCGGCGTGATGGTGCTCTCGCGCCAGCTCATTCTGCTGCTCGGCGGCGACGCCTACCTGCCTGCCGCAGCCGTCGCGCTGGCGATCCTGATCTGGTACCTGCCGCTGTCCTACTTCAACGGCGTCACGCAATATGTGCTGATCGCCCTGCGCGAGCAGCGCGCCATCACCGTGGCGTTTGGGCTGGCCACGCTGGCGAATGTTGGGCTGAATTTTGTGCTGATCGCGCGCGACCCCGTCAACGGCTATGTGTTCGCCGCGATTGTGACAGTCATTACCGAGGCCGTGCTGGTGCTGCCCTTCCTGCGCATTCTGCGCCGCGCCGGGGCGCTGCCCAATATGTTCGCGCTGGCCTGGCGGCCGGCCGCCGCCGCGCTGATTATGGGCGCGGCCATGCTGGCGGTGTATAACCTGGGGCCGCAAGGGCTGCTGGCCAGCCTGATCGCTGCGCCGGTGTACGTGGCGGCGCTGTGGCTGCTGGGCGCATTTGGCGCGGAAGAGCGCGCCCTGGTGCGGCGCGTGCTTGGCCGCGCATAAGCTGCGAAGGCGGCACTCCACATTGGCGTAAACAATTTCGATTATGCACGGCGCATCGCAACGCCAAGTGCGTAGCTTGCAGCGCGTCTTTATGGTTGCGAATTTGGAGTGAACAAGGTAGCCATCCAAACGCCGCGCTTGTTCACCAAATTCTCAAGCTGTGCGGCACTGCCTATGCTATACTGATAGCATGGAGCACAAGCAGCGAAGCCGATTTCAATTATGGTGGGGCCGCGCGCGCCGGCTGATTTGGCCAGTGCTGCGCCAGGTGCTGGGCTGGTTCTTTATTGCGTTGGGCCTGGTCGGCCTGGTGCTGCCGGTGCTGCAAGGCGTGCTGTTTCTGGTGATCGGCATCGCCCTGGTTGGCCGGCGCAACTGGCTTATTCGCCGCAGCGCGCTTGTGATCAAGCGTGGGCTGCGCCGCTGGGCCCGCCACGAGCGGCCCTGGCTGGCGCGCCCCGGGCGGCTGGCTCTGCACGCGCAACATCGGTACTCGCGCCAAAGCCGGCGCCTGCACCGGCACGTTGCGGCGCGCTTCGGCCAGCACGCGCCCGAGCGGGCGCTGCCACCGATTGAATTGCCCTAGCTGCGTGAGCGTGTTCCAATGCGTTCTACCTGCGCGTGCTCTTTCCAGCGGACAATGTGGTCCGCGCCGATGGTGCGAATCGACACTCAATGAGGAGGAATCCAATGGCGTCCGAGTCGGTCAATGCTTTCCACAATGCCCAGCGCCAGTTTGATATTGCCGCCGAGATGCTGCATCTCGATCCTGGCCTGCGCCGCATTTTGCGTGTTCCCCAGCGCGAGCTCACCGTCAACTTCCCCGTCAAAATGGATGACGGTAGCATCGAAGTCTTTACTGGCTTCCGGGTGCAGCACAATATCACACGCGGCCCGGCCAAGGGCGGCATTCGCTACCATCCCGATGTCACTATCGACGAAGTGCGCGCGCTGGCGATGTGGATGACCTGGAAATGCAACACGGTCAATATTCCCTACGGCGGGGCTAAAGGTGCCGTCATCTGCGACCCCAAGAAGCTTTCCAAAAATGAGCTCGAACGCCTGACGCGCCGCTACACCAGCGAGATCTCGCTGCTAATCGGCCCCGACCGCGATATTCCCGCGCCCGATGTTGGCACCACCGCGCAGGAAATGGCCTGGATCATGGATACCTACTCCATGCAGGCCGGCCACACCGTGCCCGCCGTCGTCACCGGCAAGCCAATCAACGTCGGCGGCTCGCAGGGGCGTGTGGACGCGCCCAGCCGCGGGCTGGTGTACGTGCTGCGCGAGGCGTCGCGCCACTTGAGCATGGACATTACCAATGCCAAGGTCGTCATTCAGGGCTTTGGGCAGGTTGGCAGCGCGTGCGCGCGTGTGCTCGATGAGCTGGGCGCGCAGGTGGTTGCGGTGAGCGACACCAGCGGCGGCATCTATAACCCGCACGGCCTGCCGATCAGCGATCTGCTGGCCTACAAGGCGCGCACTGGCGCGGTCGCCAGGTTCCCGAACACCGAGGCGATTAGCGGCGCGGCCTTGCTCGAACTGCCCTGCGACGTGCTGATTCCCGCCGCGCTGGAAAACCAGATCACCGCCGAAAATGCCGCCCGCATCAAGGCGCGTGTGATTGGCGAGGCTGCGAACGGCCCGGTCACGCCCGCCGCCGACGAGATCCTCTACGACCGTGGCATCTTTGTCATTCCCGATATTCTGGCGGGCGCGGGCGGCGTCACCGTCAGCTATTTCGAGTGGGTGCAGGGCCTGCAGGAGTTCTTCTGGACCGAGCGCGAAGTCAATGCCCAGCTTGAGCGCGTAATGGTGCACGCCTTCCAGCAGGCGCTGCGCAAGGCGCAGGAGTGGCATGTGCCGCTGCGCACCGCCGCCTATCTGCTGGCCGTCGAGCGCGTGGCGCATTCGACGCTGACGCGCGGCATCTACCCGTAGCGCGTTCGAGCGGCGAACGCTGATTGAGCCACAGGCGCGCAGAGCACTGAGTTTTCCGTGACGATGCGCTTTCTGTGGCTCATGTTTTTGCCCGAAGACCGACCACGGACGACCACGGACGATGAGCGCGGTTGAAATCAGGCTCACACAATACGCACCACGCACCACGCACTACCAGCCAAGAACATAGCTCGTCATTTTGCGAGCGAATTTTGGAAAGAAGCCCATGCCCGACATGCGCGTGAAACTTGGCGATTTTGGCGAGCAGGTGGCGGCCGGCTACTTGCAGCGCCAGGGTTACACGCTGGTGGCGCGCAAATGGCGCTGCGCCCTTGGCGAGCTCGACCTCGTCATGCGCGACGGCGCGGCGCTGGTGTTTGTGGAAGTGCGCACGCGGCGCGGCCAGCCCGGCGGCGTGGCCGAGGCGTCGGTCGGCGCGGCCAAGCAAGCCCGCCTGAGCGCGCTGGCCTATACCTTCCTTGAAGCTCATTCCCTGCCCGACACGACTCTCTGGCGCATCGATGTTGTCGCGGTTGATGTCGAGCGTTCGGGGCGCGTTGGCCGCGTGAACCATATCCGCGACGCAGTTGAAGAAGCATAAATTCTAACTGATAAACAGCAGGGGCAAAAGAGACTTGCGCGATGCTGCACAACCTTCATCTGATCTTTGTGCCTTGGTGTCTTGGTGGTTATCGTTCTAATAATATGAATCGGGACAGCCATGCAGGTTCTTGACGAGCGCCATTGCATCATCAAAACGCCCGAAGTGATCGATTATCTGCACCGCTGCGCGCTGGCCGAGCCGTCGCTCACTGCAGTTGTAACCGATCTTCAGCCGAACCCGCAGGAGTGGGGCAGCAGCGCCCTGCACTTCGCCGCGCATCTGCGCGCCAGCGGCGAGCCGGTGCTGGTGAAGCTGAATGTCGAGCCGGGGCAGTTGTGGTGGACGCGCGCGCTCGCCCGCGAGTACCCTGCGCTGATTCCGCATGTCTACGCGGCTGGCGAACGCGTGGCGAATGAGGAACTTGGCTGGGTGGTCTGGGAGATCGTGGAAAATGGCTTGCACCCCGGCTGGCATGGCCGCGAGTTCGATATGCTGCTGGAAGCCGGGGTTGAGTTCCAGCGCGTTGCGCGCACGCTTGCGCCGGCTGCGCAGGCCGCCGGGGTGCTGGGCGAACTGCGCGTGGCCGATCTCGCCACCGAGCTTGAGCGCGGCGTGCAGCGGAATGCGCCCGGCCCGGCTGCACTGGTGCTGCGGCGCGTCGTTGCTGACTGGGAATGGGTAAACAGCGTGTGCGAGCCAACCGTCTGCCATGGCGACCTGCACATGGCGAACGCGCTGTGCCGAGAAGCACCGCCCGGCGGCACCGCCCTGCTGATCGACTACCACCCGACGCTTATGCCCTGGGCCTGCGAGCCGGCCAAGCCCGAAATCCTCAACGCCGACCCGGCGCGACCCGGCTGTCGCAACCTTGTTGCGCGGCAGGCTGCCATTCGCGCCCGCCACGGCATGTCTGTGCCAGCCGCCGCCGACCTTGCGCGCCTTCAGGCGATTGTGCTGGGCTGGTGGGCGATTCAGGCGTGGGGCTATATCGGCGACGCGCCCGACCCGGCGTGGCGCGAGCCAGCCGTCTGGCGCGCCGAGAACGAGGCGTATATTGCGGCTGCTGCTGCGACGTAGCCTGAATAAAACTACGCACCACGCACTACAATGCCAAAATCGTAGTGCGTGGTGCGTAGTTTTATTGCGCGAACATACAGAGGAAGTTTGAAGGCGTTGCCGCTATTCCCCATCCCCCGCGCTCACTAGCCGTTCTTCGGCTCCCACACCTCTTCGAGCACGCAGTCCCACGGGAACTTGAACTCGTCGGCCGGGTCGTAGACGTGCGACTGCAGGTTCACCACGATTACTTCGGGCTGGCTGAGCGCCTTCCAGCCGTGCATAATCATCGGCGGGATTTTGATCAGGCGCGGGCGCTGGCCGCCCAGAATGATCGGGTTCACATGCCCAAATGTTGGCGAGCCGGGGCGAATATCCACCAGCGTCACCTGCAGCTTTCCGCGCGTCACAGTGAACTGGTCGGTATGAAGGTCGTGCAGGTGCCAGCACTTCACCACGCCATAGTCGGTCGCGCTCTGGTAGACATGCGCCGGCATCACCATGCCCTCGGCCTCGACCCACGGGCGGCTCCAGAGCTCGATCACATCGCCGCGCCCATCGACGTTGGCGCGCAGATCCTTCACGATCACGCCTTCAATCGTTGGCGGGCGCGAGGCTGGCTGGATCTGATATTGGAGGCTTTGCAGCCATTCAATTGTTACGTCGTTTGCGTGCATTGGCTGGGTATTTCGTGAAACAGCGGTCATGGCTGGGCCTTGCTCCTTGCGAATTGTTCTTGTTGTGCTGGCGGCGATTATAGCAGAGAATCAAAAAACGAGAACCAGGAAGCGTTTCGCGCCTCCTGGTTCTTGATTCTTGGGCCTGTGCTCTGGGCGTATGCTATACGCCCGTGCGTTCTGGGCGTATAGCATACGCCCGTGCGTTCTGGGCGTATGCTATACGCCCGTGCGGTCTGGGCGTATAGCATACGCCCTTTGTCGGTTCTTGGCTCTTACACCAGCAGGCTCATTGGCGCTTCGAGCAGCTTGCGCAGCTCGGCAAGGTATTGCGCCGCCACCGCGCCATCCACAATCCGGTGGTCGGCGCTGAGCGTCACGTTCATAATCTCGCCAACCTTGATCTCGCCGCCGCGCACCACCGGCACCTGGCGCACCGCGCCAACCGCCAGCGAGGCCGCCTGCGGCACGGTGATAATCGAGCCAAACTCGACCACGCCGTACATGCCCAGGTTGGTCACCTGGAAGGTCGCGCCTTCAAGCTCGTTCTGCTTGATCTTGCCCTCGCGGGCGCGCGCGGCCATGTCCTTGACCTCGGCGGCGATCGTGCCAATGCTCTTCTTGTCGGCGTCCTTGATCACTGGCGCAATCAGGCCGTCGTCGAGCGCCACGGCGACGCTGACGTTCACGCCGCTGTGCTTGACCACGCCCGGCTGGCCCTCGCTGGTGCTGGCAAAGCTGGTGTTCACGGCCGGCAGCTTGACGAGCGCCCTGGCCGCGGCTTTCACCACCAGGTCGTTCACCGAGACCTTCACATCCGACGCGCCACTGTCGTTGATCTGTTTACGCAAGGCCATTGCCGCGCCCATGTCGACCTCGACCGTGACATAGATGTGCGGCACGCCCGGCTTCGATTCGTTCATGGCGCGGGCGATTGCGCGGCGCATGCGGCCCAGCGGCTCGGCGGCGGCGTTTGGTGCCGGGGCAGGTGCCGCCTGTGGCGCGGGCGCTGCGGCCGGGGCTGCGGCGGGCGCGGCTGGCTGGGCAGCCGGGGCGGCTGCGCCGGGCTGGAAGCTCTCGACATTCTCCTTGATGATCCGCCCGCCCGGCCCGGTGCCCTGCACCTGGCTCAGGTCGATCCCGCGCTCGGCGGCCATCTTGCGCGCCAGCGGCGAGGCCTTGATATGCCCATCGCTCTGGCCGTTGCTGGCCTGTGGCGCGGCGGCTGCGGGCGCGCTTGGCGCGGGCTGCGCCTCGGCCTTGGGCTCTTCGGCGGGCTTTTCGGCCGGGGCGGCTTCGGCGGCGGGCGGCGCGCTCTCGGCGGGCGCGCTTTCGGCTGGGGCCGCGCCATCGCCAATGATCGCGATCACCTCGCCAATCGGCACAACCTTGCCTTCTTCGACGATGATCTTCTGCAGCGTGCCGCTTTCAAACGACTGCAGCTCCATGGTCGCCTTGTCGGTCTCGATCTCGGCGATGATATCGCCATTCTCGACTTTGTCGCCCGGCTTCTTCAGCCAGCGCCCGACCGAGCCTTCCGACATGGTGTCGCTCAGGCGCGGCATGGTTACTTCTGCCATCGTTTGCCTCCTTCCAGCACACGGTGAATCGCGTTGATCAGATCTTGCGCGCCGGGCTTGGATGCTTGCGAGAGCTTGGCGGCATAGGGCAGCGGCACTTCCACGCCGGCCACGCGCAGCACCGGCGCGTCGAGGTAGTCGAACGCGCCTTCCTGAATCGTCGCGGCGATCTCGGCGCCAATGCCGTAGGAATACCAGTCTTCTTCGATCACGACGGCGCGGTTGGTTTTCTTCACCGAGTTGATGATCGTGTCGCGGTCGAGCGGGCGCAGCGAGCGCAGATCGACCACCTCGACGCTGATGCCTTCCTTCTCAAGGTTTTGCGCCACCTGCATCGCCACGACTGTCATGCGCGAGTAGGCCACCACCGTGATGTCGGTGCCTTCGCGCTTGACCTCGGCCTTGCCAATCGGCAGTGTGTAGTCCTCGTCCTGCGGCACTTCGCCCTTGGTGTCGTACAGCGCCAGACTCTCGATAAAAATGACCGGGTCGTCATCGCGAATGGCCGCCCGCATCAGGCCCTTGGCGTCGTAGGGCGTTGCCGGCGCGACGACCTTGAGGCCCGGGCAGTAGGCGAACCAGTTCTCGAAGCTTTGCGAGTGTGTGGCGGCCAGCTGGCCCACGCCGCCCGAAGGCGTGCGGATCACCAGCGGCACGCGCGCCTGCCCGCCGAACATATAGTGAATTTTCGAGGCGTGGTTCACGATCTGGTCGATCGCCACCAGAATGAAGTTGATCGTCATGATCTCGACGACCGGGCGCATGCCAAGCATGGCCGCGCCAACCGCAAGACCCACGAAGCCTTCTTCCGCAATTGGCGTGTCCACCACGCGGTTTTTGCCGAACTCGCTCTGCAAGCCCTCAGTGATGCGGTACGAACCCTGGAACTTGCCGATCTCCTCGCCCATCAGAACGACGTTTTTGTCGCGTGCCAGCTCTTCGCCCAGTGTGTCGTTGAGCGCCTGGCGATAGGTCATCACAGCCATGGCTTATCGGCCTCCTTGCGCTTGCTGGGCGATTGCGGCGGCTTCCTCGCGGCCGGGCGTGTTCGGCACGGGGCTGGCATACATATAGTCGAACAGGTCTTCGATCTTGGGGTTCGGGCTCTTTTCGGCGAAGTCGATCGCTTCCTGCACTTCCTTCTCAACGCGCTCGGTCGTTGCCTTCAGCCATGCGTCATCGACCACGCCCGCCTCAGTGATCTGGTGCGCAAACAAGGAGATCGGGTCTTGCGCGCGGCCCTGCTTCACCTCTTCCGGGTCGCGGTAGCGGTCGGCGTCGATCACCGAGTGCCCGCGGAAGCGAAAGCTCACCGCCTCGAGAATTGCCGGCTCTTTTTCGTTCTGGGCGCGCTCGCGCAAGCGCAGGGCCGCATCGCGCACGGCCAGCACATCGCGCCCGTCCACCCGCTCGCCATGCATGCGGAAGGCCGCGCCGCGCTTATACAGTTCGGGCTCGGCGGCGCCTTCATCGACGGTGGTGCCCATGCCGTAGCCATTATTCACAATGAAATAGATCACCGGCAGTTTCCACAGCGCCGCCAGGTTCAGCGATTCGTGCCACGCGCCGATGTTCGTGGTTGCGTCGCCCATCTGGCACACCACCACGCCATCTTTCTCCTGGTACTTCAGCGCATAGGCCGCGCCGGTGGCCAGCGGCAGCTGCCCGCCCACAATCGCGTAGCCGCCCATGAAGTGCTTTTCGGCATCGAACAGGTGCATCGAGCCGCCGCGCCCGCGTGAGACGCCAGTTTCCTTGCCAAACAATTCAGCCATTACCGGCCCGGCCTCGACGCCGCGCGCAATAATATAGCCGTGCTCGCGGTAGTTCGTGAAAATATAATCCTCGGGTGCCAGCGCTGCCATCAAGCCAACAATCGTCGCCTCTTCGCCCAAATTCAGGTGGCAATACCCGCCAATCTTGGCCTTGGTATACATCTCGCCGGCGCGCTCTTCAAAGCGGCGAATCAGCAGCATCTGGTAGTAGTAGTTTTTCAGCTGCTCGGGATCCTCGCCCGACAGGTCGCGTTGTACGTCGCCGGGGGCCTCCGGCTGCTTGGGTTGTTTTGCCATGGTTCCTCGCTCCTTAGATCAGACACACGCCAGGGCACAGCGGGGTGCCTCCAACCCGGCTGCTGCGCCATAGCGTGCTGAACGCGCCTACATTCCCGGGTGCATTGTCTCGTGGGTGAAGACGCTCTTGGGCGCGTGGCAGCGTGGGCACTGCTCGGGCGCCTCGGGCCCACTGACAACCTCGCCACACACTGGGCAAACCCAGCGCATCGCAATCTGCTTGATCAAATCCGACCGGCTCACAATGCCGACCAGCCGATCCCCCCGCAGCACCGGCACGCGCCGAATGCGGCGGTTCGTCAGCAGGTGCGCCACTTCCTCGACATCGGTGTCTTCGGTGACGCTAATCACGCCGCGGCTCATAATGTCGGCCACGGTCGCGCCTTGCTTGGAAATAAAGTCATATTCAGTCACCAGCCCCACCAGCGCGCCGGCCTCGTTCACCACCGGCAGACCGCTGATGCGATGGCGCGCAAGCACGCGGGCTGCATCTTCAATGGTATTGCTTTCCGGCACGCTGATAACACCAGAGGTCATAATTTCACGAACTTGCATTGTTCTTCTCCTGCCATACGATCGTTGCCACAGGATCCGCCTACAGTTGGGCGATGGTGCGCGCCCCCGGCCGGTTTCCCTGAATCACCTGCACCAGGCCAGCCAGGCTCAGCTGCGAAAGCGCGCGCGCCGGCGATTTTGCGCTGCCGCACAGCAGCAGTCGCGTGCTTGGGTGCAAATACCAGTCTGCGCCGTCATCCACCTTGCGCAGATCCTGGTACACCGGCGTCAAGTCGACACTCGAGCGCGACTGCGCAGCAATGCCCATCCAGCCGTTTCCGTCGCGGTAGGCGTAGAGCACTGCGCCGTGCCCGTATGCAAGTTTACTCGATCCGCCGTCTTCGCTTTCCATAGCAATACCCAGGCCCCAGCGCGTCTCGAACTCAAGCCGGCGGGCAAATGCCTGCTCAAGCCGAATCTGGCGGGCTTCCTGCTCGTACCAGGCGTCGAGGTTGGGCAGCATTGCAAAGGCAACGTGCCGCGGGCGGGTTGGGAACATCAGGTTGTAGCCCGTGATCAGCGCGTTGATGTTGAAGAATCCCATCTCGTGCGCCGGGGCCATTGCGTTGTCGATCTGGCTCACCTGGCGCACCATGCGCTCCAGCGCGAGATCATAGGGCGCAACTGCCCGCCGCACAAGCTCAGCCGAGCACAGCGTGCGCGACTTGCGCTGGTGGTGGTCGTAGCGCCCGCCGCCCGTGTCAACATGAATAATCTGAGGGTCGGCGTCAGCCGGCTGATCGTGCCAGGTGCTGCCCGCCGGGACAAAGTCAAGCTCTGCGTCAGTCGCCCCGTTGAAGCGCATCAGAATCCAGATCGCCGTCAGGCAATCCAGGTCGGGTGCGAGGTGACCAACGATAGTTAGTGGGTGCGCCAAAAAAGCTGCGCTCGCTTTCCAGGTTCTGAGTATGGGGTGCCGGTTGTGTGCCTTCACACGCGCAGCGACGCACTCACGCAGGCGGCGAACGACCACCTGTGTAAAAGTGCACAATTCTGCGGTGTGACGCTGAATTCGCCAGGAGTATAGCAGAAAGGGGTAGGCTGTGCAACTTAGCCCGGCCATTTGCATCCGTTGTGGATCGAAATATGCCACCTTCTCCGTTTATAGAAGTAGCACGGCAACGCAAGTGTAACTCTCCGGCTCGCACATCCAGGGATGGAAGGTCAGGTTCAAATCCTGGCGTTGCCGCCAACGCAAACGCGGCCCCGTGTGGACAATTCACACAGGGCCGCGTTCGTGTTTACGCCTGCCGACGCGCTATGACGAGAGCGGTTTGGCTTTTGGTGCGCCATCCTGCTGCCCACCCGCCAGCGCAATCTTCAGCACTTCGTCCATCGACGAAACCGGGATGAGCTGCAGGTCGTCGCGCACCTTCTGTGGCAGCTCGCTAATGTCCTTGGCGTTGTCCTTTGGCAGAATAAAGGTCTTGATGCCAGCGCGGTGTGCGGCCAGCGTCTTTTCCTTCAGCCCGCCGATCGGCAGCACCTTGCCGCGCAGGGTCACCTCGCCCGTCATCGCCACATCACGCCGCACTGGCTGGCCCGTCATAGCCGAGATCAGCGCGGTGGTCAGGGTAATGCCGGCCGACGGGCCATCCTTCGGCACCGCGCCTTCCGGCACGTGCACATGGATGTTGTGCTCGTCGAAGTAGTTCGGATCGACGCCCAACTGCTCGGCGCGGTAGCGCGCGTAGGAAAGCGCGGCCTGCGCCGATTCCTTCATCACGTCGCCAAGCTGGCCGGTGAGCTGCAGCGCGCCCTTGCCACGCACTGGCAGCACCTCAATCGAGAGCGTATCGCCGCCGGTGGGCGACCAGTACACGCCCGTCGCCACGCCGATCTCGTCCTTCTCCTCGGCCAGCCCGAATGAGAAGCGCTCCGGCCCGAGGTAGGTGACAATATCGGCTTCGTCGACCACGTAGTTGGTTGGCGTTTCGCCGTTGTCGCCAGCAGCTGCGACTTTGCGCGCCACCTTGCGGCACAGGCTCGCCAGCTCGCGCTCAAGGTTGCGCACGCCCGCCTCGCGGGTATACTCGCGAATGAGCTTGAGCAGCGCCGCGTCGGTGATTGTCAGCTGCTCGTTCGTCAGGCCGTGGAACTCGCGCTGCTTGCGCACCAGGAAGCCCTGCGCAATGCCCAGCTTTTCGTCCTCGGTGTAGCCGCCAATCTCGATCACTTCCATGCGGTCGCGCAGCGGCCCCGGGATCGGATCGAGCTGGTTCGCCGTGGCAATAAACACCACCTGCGAAAGGTCGTAGGGAATCTCCAGGTAGTGATCCGAGAAAGTATTGTTCTGCTCGGGGTCGAGCACTTCCAGCAGCGCCGAAGTCGGGTCGCCACGGAAGTCCTGCCCAATCTTATCGACTTCGTCGAGAATATAAACTGGATAGCGTGATTTTGCCGTCTTCATGCCCTGGATGACACGGCCCGGCATTGCGCCAATATAGGTGCGCCGGTGGCCACGGATCTCGGCCTCGTCGCGGATGCCGCCCAGGCTGGTGCGCACAAACGAACGCCCTAGCGCCCGCGCAATCGAGCGACCCAGACTGGTTTTGCCCACGCCGGGCGGCCCCACCAGGCATAGGATCGGGCTGCGCATGCGGCTGCCGGCCAGCTTGCGCACCGCCAGGTATTCCAGCAAGCGCTCCTTGACCTTCTCCAGGCCGTAGTGATCTTCGTCCAGCACGTCCTGCGCCTGCGCAATACTGATCTCGGGAATTTCTTCCTCTGACCACGGCAGGTTGATGATCCAGTCGAGGTAGGTGCGAATAACGCCAGCCTCAGGGCTGTTCATGCCCTGCTGCGCCAGGCGCTTCAGCTCGTGCGTGGCCTGCTCTTTGACATAATCGGGTGCGTTTAGCTCGGCGATCTTGCGGCGCAGCTCGTCAATCGGGTCGTCGCTGTCCTCATCCTCGCCCAGCTCGCGGCGAATCACGCGCATCTGCTCGCGCAGGAAATACTCGCGCTGGCTCTGGTCGAGCACTTCCTTGGTGTCCTGCTGGATCTTCTGGCGCAGCTTGAGCAATTCAAGCTGGCGTGCCAGCAGCATATACGCGCGCCGCAGCCGCTCCACCGGGTCGATCTCGTTCAGAATGTCGAGCCGCTCGGTGAACTCAAAGGCCGGCGCGTAGGTCACAATATCGGCCAGGTGCCCGGGCTTGTCGATGCGATGCACAAATGCCACTGCGTCCTGCGGCACCTCGCCTAAATGATCGACAAACTCATCAACCTGCTGCTTGACGGTGTCCATCAGCGCTTCGACTTCCATGCCCACTGGCTCGGCGTCGGTGAGCGGGTGGCAGCGCACGCGGAAGAATGGATCGACCTGCACGGCTTCGAGCAAACGCGCGCGCACCAGCCCTTCCAGAATAATGCGTACCGTGCCATCGGGCAGCTTGATGAACTCTTCCAGGCGCGCAATCACGCCAATCGGCGGGAACTGTTGCGGCTGGCCATTCTTATAGCTCTCGATCTCGCTTTCCGAGACAAAAATAAGCAACACTTCCTGATCTTCGTCCCAGGCCTGTTCCATTGCCCGATACGACTTCCCCTGCCCCACTTGCAGCGGAACTGTCATATGCGGCATGATCACCATCTCGCCCAGCACTACCAGGGGTAGCTCACGCTCCGGGGTATCCTCCTCGGATACGCCCGACTGCGCGATAGTGTCGGATGGCTGCTTCTGTTTGGTCATTGTATGTCCTCACTTCTCAGGCACGATGCCCGGGCCGTCTCAATGTAGGAAGTAAAAACACTCTGTTTTTTACTGATAATCTGCTCTTTACACGCGCTCATGGTACCACATCTTGGGCGAGTGTGAGATGACTTCTGGCTGAAAGATGACGCTCTCCTTTACGTGATGATAATGCGTTGTTTTGTACACCGTTAATCTACTCACCGAGTTTCGCGCGCCAGGAATATACATGCTATTCGCCCGGCGCATCGTTATGTGATTCGTCGCCTTCGAGCGCGCCAAGCATCGCTTCCAGCATCACGCCAAGCAGGCGCTGAAGCTCGTTCACCTGGCTCGCGGGAATGTGCGCGAGCGTGCGGTGCATGGTGTCGCGGCGCGCGCGCTCGATGGTTGCCAGCAATTCGCGCCCGCGCATGGTGGAACCAACCACCACTTGGCGGCGGTCATCATCGGGCCGTCCGCGCTCAACCAGCCCTTTCTCAAGCAGGCGATCAACAATGCCGGTGAGCGATGCCGCCGACTGGTGTGTGGCCCGCGCCAGATCCGACATTTTGCACATGCCGCTACAGTGTTTCAGATGCAAAAGCGTATGATATTGCGGCACCGTCAGGTCAAAACGATCGCCCGCCAGAAGCTGCATAAATTGGCGCTGCCCGAGCCAGCTTAGCTGCATGATCGTGCGCTCAATATTGATCACTGCATCGTCTGTGTCTGTGTGCATGCATATTCCTCATAGCTAAGGAATACATTATATCATAAATATTCAATATTGTTAAGTATATTGATCCTATACTGCTGCAAGGCCGGCAGGTGTTTACTGCAAACCCTCTGAGCACACGAATAATTTTTCACAAAGCTTGCCTTATCACGCGGCTAGAGGATGTGAGAAACGCTCTTCCATTGTGCGTCCAGCCAGCCTATTCAATGGATATATATTGGCGTGTAACGTGATGAAATGGCTGATAGCTTGCAAAAAATGCACAATAGATCGCGTTTTAAGCAACAAAAATGCATACGTTTTTGCCTATTACGCCCCCGCATACATTCCGATCACAACTTGCCAGCCACATGCCCAGGCAAGCACAGTATGATTTTTACGTCAGTTTTACCATCTCATTGAGGCTTCGCAATGACGTTACACTCCGTCCTTATTGTTGATGATGAAGATAACCAGCGTTTCGTGGTCGAGCAGGCGCTGCGCGGTTTATCTTATGATTGGTTCATCACCACCGTCTCCTCGGTTTCCGAGGCGCTGGCGTCGATAGCGGGCAATGTGCCCGATCTGATTATTACCGATTACAACATGCCGCACCTGAATGGCCTGGATCTCGTGGCCCAGATCCGGCAGCGCCATATCGATACACGCATCATTTTCATGACGGCGTATAGCTCGCCCGAGTTGCGCCAGCGCGTTGAGCGCTTGAATATCGATTACTATGTGACGAAACCAGTGCCGCTTGGCGATCTGCGGCGGCTGGCAGCGGCTGCCCTGAAGTTGTGAGGGTGGCTGCGCATTCGGGGGTAATAACATAAAGCGACCGGGACAACCGGTCGCTTTATTGTGTGCTGCTGATTCGGCGGCCTGGCAATTAGCGGAATTGAATAATCCGCAAAAAGCTATCGGCCTTGAGCGATGCGCCGCCAACCAGCGCGCCGTCGATGTCGGGCTGGCTCATTAGCTCGTCGACATTATCGGGCTTGACGCTGCCGCCGTACTGAATGCGAATTTCTTCAGCGTCTGCCGGGCTATACAGCTCGGCCAGCGTGCGCCGGATCGTTGCGTGCATATTCTGCGCATCGGCTGGGGTGGCGGTATCGCCGGTGCCAATCGCCCACACCGGCTCGTAGGCAATCACGACGTTTGGCAGCGCAGCCGCATCCACGCCGGCCAGCCCGGCCTTCACCTGCCCAACCACAATCGCCTCGGCGGTGCCGGCGTCGCGCTGGGGCTTGGTTTCGCCCACGCACAAAATCGGTCGGAGCCCGGCCCCCAGCGCGGCGTGCAGCTTGCGGTTGATCAGCTCATCGCCGTCGCCAAAAATCTGGCGGCGCTCGCTGTGCCCCACAATTGCATACGTGCAGCCAACGTCGGTCAGCATGCCTGGCGCAATTGCGCCCGTAAACGCCCCCTGCGACTCGTAGAACACATCCTGCGCGCCCAGCGCAATCGGCGTTTCCTGCAGCAACGAGCTGAGCGCATGGAGCGCCGTAAATGGCGGGCACACCAGCACTTCGCGGTCGCTGGTATCGCCCAGGTCGCGCAGCAGCGCTTCAACCAGTTCCACCCCTTCACCGATCGTCTTGTACATCTTCCAGTTGCCTGCGATCAAAGGCTTGCGCATCGTTTGCTCCTTAACTAAACAGGCCCAACAGCGTGCGAATAGTATTTTGGCTGTTGAGCACAAAGGTGAGCAGAATTCCAATGCCAACGGTGATGCCAAACACCAGCGGGCTCCAGTTCAGCACTTTTGCGCCGTCGAACGGCCCGGCCGGGATCATATTGAATAGCCCCAGCCAGGCGTTCAGGCTAAAGCCGATAAAGCAAATACTTGCGACAATCGGCGGAACCGGGATCTGCGCGATCAAAATCACCATCAGCGCGACAAAAAAGAGTGCCGAAAGCACCAAGTTTGTTGCCGGCCCCGCCAGCGCGATCAAGCCGCTCTGGCGCGGTGTCAGGTAGCCGCGATGCCACACTGCCCCGGGCGCGGCGATGAAAAAGCCAGCGAATGCAATCACAATAGAGAGAATCAGCCAGCCGTTGTTCGCAATGAAATGCGCTTCAGCACCATAATTGCGCGCCACAATGCGGTGCGCCAGCTCGTGCAGCACAAAGCCCAGCCCGCACACCACTGCCGACACAAGCAGGTTCATCACAAACGAGCTGCTCAGCAAATTGCCCGCACCGGTGTTTAGCACGGCGTAGGCCAGCGTGGTGCCGCCCCAGGCCTTCAGCAGTTCAAAATTGTCATTCGACTGCCCGCCGAAAATTGACTCATCGGGCATTTGAAACATTCGGTTCACAAACACTCACTTTCCTAGCGCCGTTATTGCCTGCAGAAGCCACTGCAGCACATGCTCATTGCCAAGCGCAAACACTAGGGTCAGCGCCACGCTTACCAGCAAACCATACAGGTACGGGCGCGCCCTGAACAGGTGCTCGCCATCAAATCCTGTGAGTGGCAGCAGACTTGCCAGGCCCAGCAAAGCATTCATGCGAAAGCCTGCATAGCCAAAGTAGGGAAACCAGGGCGCCACTGCCACCGAAAACACAATAATGACACTGAGCGCCGCAAACCAGAGCGCCGCAATGGCAAGGCTCGCCACAACCCCGGCCAGCGCGATTGTCGCATTCTGGGGGTGGCTCGCAGTGGGCGTGCGCCATTGGAACGTGGGGCCGACGATATACATGCCAGCAGCGGCGGCGGCGATGGCGCCAACGCACCAGACGCGTGCTGCCGGCAGGAATACTTCGCCGCGATATCTGCGCGCAATCAGTGCATGCGCGCCTTCGTGAAACAACAGGGCGAGTGCGCCTTGCACGCCAGCTACCCCCAGCTTCTGCCAGAATGCTGTGCATAGGAAGAGCGCATCAGGCGCATCGAAGCACACAACCTGGCCTGGCCAGCGCAGCCGCCACAGCGCCCCGCCCGATTGATAGATCGCGAACGCAAGCGTCATACTTACCCACAACCCTGCCAGCTTCCACCCATTGCTGTGCCACCAGCCGGGGCTACTACTCACCCTCATGGCTGGTAGTGTCGTCTTGCCATGCGTGCGCCCCTATCAATGGCACAAAGCGCACTTCGCCCAGGCGCTCGGTTTGAATCTGGTGATTCGTGCGCGTGAGCCGCAGCATCATTTGCGCCTGGCGCCCGCCAACAGGGATGACAAGCCTTCCGCCCTCGCCCAATTGCTCGCGCAGGGGCAGGGGAACCCAGGGCGCAGCTGCTGACACCATAATGCCATCAAACGGTGCGTATTCTGGTAAACCCTCGGTGCCATCTGAAGCGACAATATGAACGTTCGTGTAGCCCAATTCGCGCAGGCGCCGGGCTGCACTTTCTGCCAGGGTCGGGTGGCGCTCGATCGCATAGACTTCACCGGCAAGCAGGCTGAGAACAGCTGCTGCGTAGCCCGAGCCAGCGCCAATTTCCAGCACACGCTCGCCCGGGCAAAGCGCAAGCGCCTGCGCCATAAGCGCCACCACATATGGTTGCGAAATCGTCTGGCCTTCAGTTATCGGCAGCGCATGATCGCCATATGCCTGGTCGCGCGCTTCCGCTGGCACAAACAGGTGGCGTGGAACCCTGGCCATTGCATCGAGCACGCGCGCATCCTGGATGCCACGCTGCTCAAGCTGCAAACGAACCATTGCGCTGCGCTCATTCCATCCATTCATAGCATTCTCCTCGGCCACATTATACCGCAGTCGCCTGAGTACAGGATCATATCGTGGGGCGGAAGAAGCACAAGAAGACATAAATGCCCAATGAACAGAGCAGGTCGCTCAAATGATGAAATGGTAATACTGTGGTATAGCCCGCCTGCTAGACTTTGTTCAGTTACAACTGTCGTTTGAATAGCGCCGCCACGCAGCGGCCCAGCAGGAAAGAAAACCATGTCGCACAACGTTTCAGACGCCGAGCTAGTTATTCGTGCGAAGCAGGGTGATCATGGTGCGTTCACGCAAATTTACGAGCGTTACGCGCCTGCGATCTATCGCTACATTTACTTTCGGCTTGGTGAAGCAGAGCTGGCTGAAGACCTCCAGGCCGAGGTTTTCCTTCGCATGTTAGAAGGTATTCACCGCTATGAAGATCGCGGTTGGCCGATTTCGGCGTGGCTGTATCGCATTGCCCGCGATCGCACAATCGATGTGATGCGGCGGCGGCGCAATCGGCAGCAGGTTCCGCTGGATGTGTGGAATGGCAGCTGCGAAGGCCCAGAGAATAGCGTTGGTATGCAGCTTGAATATGAAGAGCTTGCCCGCACCCTGAACGATTTAACCGACGAGCAGCGGCAAGTTATTCAGCTGCGCTTTCTGTCCGAGATGTCGATTCAGGAAGTCGCGCAGAAACTTGGGCGAACAGAGGGGTCGGTCAAGGCACTCCAGCATCGCGGGCTTCAGTCGCTTGCGCGGCGCTTGCAGGCCCCGGTTGCGAGCTGCCCATAAGCAGGTACCACGGCATAACTGCCTTTGGGGAGATTATAAAAGAGCCGCCTTGCCAGGATATTTGGCAAGGCGGCTCGGCTGTTGGCTGTGGGAATTCTAGCCAAAGCGCCCGGTGACATATTCCTCGGTGCGTTTATCGCGGGGTGATACAAACAGCTGGTTGCCAACCCCATACTCAACGCAAACGCCATCCAGGAAGAATGCTGCCGCATCGCCAACGCGCGCGGCTTGCTGAATGCTATGCGGCACAATCACGATTGTGTAGTGCTCTTTAAGATCGATGAGCATATCTTCGATTTTGGCGGTTGAGATCGGATCGAGCGCGGCAGTGGGCGCGTCGAGCAGCAAAATCTCGGGCTCAAGCGCAAGCACGCGCGCAATGCTCAGGCGTTGCTGCTGGCCGCCCGATAGATTCAAACCAGAGGTATCGAGCCGGTCTTTCACTTCGTCCCAAAGGGTGGATGCGCGAAGGGCGCGCTCAACGGCCGCGTCGAGCGTGCGGCGGTTACGCTGGCCGGCCAGGCGCAGGCCATAGCTCACATTGTCGTAGATCGACATAGGAAGAGCAACTGGCTGTGCAAACACCATTGCGGCGCGGCGGCGCAATTCGGCGAGGTTGGCAGCGGGCGCGAAAATACTCTTTCCATCCATGCGCACATCGCCAGTGTGGCGCTCGTTTGCGTCCAGCTCGGCCATGCGATTGATCGAGCGCAAGAAACCGCTTTTCCCACTGCCAGCCGGCCCAAACACCGCAAGCACAGCATTGCGCGCGATTGGCAGCGTAATGTCGTTGAGCACGACATCATTGCCATAGGCCAGGGTATAATGATCGAATTCGATTTTAATATCCATAGTGTTAGCGTCGTACCTGCTTGCGAACCAGCCGCGTGATCAGCGAACTAGCCACGACATTGATAATCAGGACGGTCAGAATCAGAACCGTTCCAGTCGCATACGCTTTTTCGAGCGAAATGCCCTCGACGGCCAGGATGTAGAAGTGCACGGCCATGGTTCGCACGGGCGAAAAGGCCGATTTCGGCAAATTAAGCGCCGTGCCTGCCGTGAAAATAACGGCTGCGGTTTCGCTGACGGCGCGGCCAAAGGCGAGAATAATGCCGGTGACAATGCCTGGCAGCGCACTTGGCAGCACAGCAGTGGTAACCATTTGCCAGCGGGTTGCGCCCAGGCTGTAGCTGACATTGCGGTAGCTTTGTGGTACCGTGCGGATGGCTTCTTCGGTGGTGCGGATGATAGTTGGCAGCACCATCAGCGCAAGCGTGAGGCCGCCAGCCAGGATCGACCAGCCCATTTGCAGATAGGTGACGAAGAAAATAAAGCCGAAGAGGCCAAAGATGATCGACGGCACGCCGGCCAGCGATTCGGTGCCAAAGCGAATGGCGCGGGTGAGCAGCGTTTCGTGGGTATATTCGGTCAGGTAGATCGCGCTGCCAATGCCAAGCGGCGTGGCGATCAGCAAGGCCACAAGCCCAAGCACAATTGTGCCGACGATGGTGGGGAAAATGCCGCCGTCGCGCCCCAGATTTTCGGGCGAGCCGGTGAGAAAGCCCAGGCTCAGCGAAGGCAGGCCGCGGACGATTATCAGGCCAACCACCAGGCCGAGCACCGCCAGCGTAAGAATGGCGGCGATCCAGATCGAGGCAAAGGCGATGCGTTGTGTGCGGGCAGGGTTCATGCGCTTCTCCGGCCGGCGCTGGGGCGGCGCACAAACGAGGTCGCCAGCGCGTTTAATATCATAATGAAGACAAACAGCACCACGCCGGTTGCGAACAGGGCCTGACGGTGCGCGCCGCCAGCGTAGGCCATTTCGAGGCCGATATTGCTGGTGAGCGTGGTGGCCGATTGCAGTGGCGAAAACGGAATATCGAGCGAGTTGCCGATCATCATGATCACGGCCATGGTTTCGCCCAGGGCGCGGCCCATGCCAAGAATAACGCCGGCAATAATGCCAGAGCGCGCGGTTGGCAGCAGCACGCCCGTGATAACCTGCCAGTGCGTGGAGCCAAGGGCCACGGCACCTTCGCGCACGGCCAGTGGCACAGCGCGCAGCGCATCTTCCGAGATGGCGATGATGGTGGGCAGGATCATGAAGCCGAGGATGATGGCGCCGGTGAGCACGCTCAGCCCCGGCCCGCCGAGCGTCGAGCGGATGATTGGCGCGAGCAGCGTAAGCCCGATGAAGCCGTAGATAACCGACGGGATGCCGGCGAGGAGCTGAATGGCCGGGCGCATCAGGCCAGCGAGGCGCGGCGGCGCCAGCTCGACCATGAAGATCGCGACGGCCAGGCCCAGCGGCACGCCAATCACCAGCGAGCCAAACGTCAGCCAGAGCGAGCCGACGATCATGGGAAAGATGCCAAACGCGGGTGTTTTTGCGGTGGGGTTCCACTCGCGCCCGCTCAGAAATTGCCAGATGCCCACCTTTGCTATCAGTGGGATGCCGGCCTGGAAGATAAAGTAGGTGATCAGGCCCAGCGCCACAAGCGCGCCAAAGGCGGTGATCAGGAGCAGGATGCTGATGCTGCGCTCTTTCATTTGATGGCCGGCCCTTTCACCAGGCCAAGATTTTGAAGCTCTTGCTGGCCTTCTGCGCTCATCACATAGTCGACATATTGCTGGGCGAGCGGGCTGAGCTGGTGGCCTTTCTGCCAGACAAACAGAAATGGCCGCACAAAGGTGTACGAGCCATCTTCCACATGCCCAACCGAGGGTTGCACACTATCAACCGCAAGCGCCTTGACGCTGCTGTCGACAATACCCAGCGAAATATAGCCGATGGCATTCGGGTTTTCGGCCACAACCTGCCGAATTGCGCCATTCGACCCTTGCCGCAGCGCCGAGGTAGTGATAGGTTTACTTTTCATCACCAGCTCTTCAAAAGCGGTGAACGTGCCCGAGCCAGCTTCGCGCACAATCAGGTCGATTGGCTGGTCGGGGCCGCCGAACGCAGCCCACGACGTTGCTTTCCCCGAGAAAATATCTTGCACCTGGCTGAGGTCGAGCTCGGCAACCGGGTTGCTGGGGTTGACAATCACGGCCAGCGCGTCGCGCGCAATGATCAGCTGGTCGAGCTTTTCGGCTTCTTCGGGCTTGAGGTCGCGCGATGACATGCCAATTTCGGCGACGCCTTCGGTTGCGGCCTGAATGCCCGCGCTGGAGCCAAGCGACTGGATGTTGATGGCGGTGCCAGCGTGATTGTGCTGATAGATTTCGGCCAGATGCTCGGCGAAGGGCGAAACCGACGTAGAGCCTGTGATGGTTATGCCATTACTTTCGCCCTGGCCGCAGCCCGCAAGGATGCCGGCCAGCAGTGCCAGGCACAGCAAATACCGCCAGCGGAGGCCGCGCGGGCGGCACGTGGCGGTATGGTGCAGTGCAGAACAGAGAGGAATGTGCATCAAATCGGTGTCTCTGGTATATTAAGTGTTTATTAAGCGCTCCTATTATATCACGTTCTGTATTTGCCGTGGAAGGCTTTGTGACGGCAAATACGATGGCTGGCTTGTCCGCAACGTGTGCCGGGAAGCGTCCAGACAACGCATGTTGCAACATGAGGAAGTAACGATGTTCGATATGGACCTAACGCCTAATACTCCTGAAGCGCAGCCTTTGATCCTGGGCGCGGGCGGGGTTGTATACCGATATTCGGAAGCTGGCCTGCTTGAGATTCTGCTGATCAAGAAGCAGGGTGGCTTCTGGACGCTCCCGAAGGGCCGGATCAAGCCAGGGGAAGATGAACGCACAGCGGTGGCGCGTGAAGTTGCCGAGGAAACCAGCATCACGGGCGAAGTTGGCCTGCTGGTGCGCCAGGTGTTCTACACCATCCAGAAGGCGGGCCGCCGTCGCCGCAAGACGGTGACCTACTACCTGCTCCATGCCGAGGCTGGCCGCCCGCGCCCGCAAGCGAAAGAGCATATTGTTCGGGTGCGCTGGTTCCCGGTGAGCGCGGCGCTGCGGCGCATCCGCCGCAAGCGCATCCGCAATGTGGTGCGGGCGGCGCGTGCGCTGCTGAACGGCGCAGCCGCGCCTGAACAGCCTGCGGGCTAGCCTGTGCGGCACCACAGCGCATGCGCGAAATTGCCGAGCCCGGCACGTTCTGACAGATAGGTATCGCTGTCTTGCACTGCGAGGATGCTATGCTGGCGCAGCTTGTTCGCTGGATCATTCTTCACCTTGTGATGCTGTTCTACCCCCGCATCGAAGTGCGCGGCCGCGAATTCCTGCCACACGACGGGCCGGCGCTGTTTGTCGCGAACCACCCGAATGGCCTGCTCGACCCGCTGGTGCTGATGGCGGGCGTGCGACGCCCGATCGCGTTTCTGGCGAAAAGCACCTTTTTTGCGAACCCGGCCGGCCGCTTTGCCATGGGCGCATTTGATGCGCTGCCAGTGTATCGCCAACGCGACGAGGGGCTGGAAGGCGGGGCCACAGGCGACCGCGCCAGCCGCAACGAAGGCACCTTTGCGCGCTGCCGGGCGCTGCTGCGGCAGAACCACGCGCTGGCGCTTTTTCCCGAAGGCACCACCCACTCCAGTACCACCATGTTGCCGTTGCGCACGGGCGCGGCACGGATTGCGCTCAGCGCCGAGGCCGAGACCGATTGGGCGATCGACCTCAAGCTGGTGCCGGTGGGCCTATGGTATCAGGACAAGGCGCTGTTTCGCTCGGCGGCGCTGCTTGTGATCGGCCAGCCCTTCGCAATCGATGATCTGGCCGGGCGCTATGCCGCCGACCCACATGCGGCCGTGGATGCGCTGACTGAGCGGATCGATGCGGCGCTTGACGAGGTGGTGCTGCAAGCCGAGCACGCCGAACTGCTGCGCGGCCTGCCGCTGGTGGCGAGCTGGACGGCGCCACAGGAACTGCGCACCCTGGCCGAGCAGCACGCCTACACCGAGCAACTGCTGGAGGCTTACCAGCGGCTGCGCGCCAGCGACCCCGCCCGCCTGGCCGCGATCGAGCAGCAGGCGCGGCGCTATGCGCGCGTGCTGCGCACGCTGGGCATTGCAAACCCATGGGAGCTGGAGCTCCATGCGGCGCGTCGCGGGCGCGTGATCTGGCTTGCGCTGGCGCTCGTGCTGCTGTTTCTGCCGGCGGTTGCGGGCTTCGCGCTGAGCTATGGCCCCTACCGGCTGGCGCGGCCGCTCACGCCCGTGCTGCTGGGCGACTATGAAGAAACCACCAGCACTGGCAAGCTGATCATTGGCACGGTGATGGTGCTGCTGGGCTGGGTGCTGGCCGCGATCCTGTGCGGGCTGCTGGCCGGCTGGGCGTGGGGCGTGCTATTGCTGCTCCTTGCGCCGGCGCTGGCCTATGCCGCGCTGCGCTGGGGCGAATTGTGGCGCGAGTTCCGTGAAGTGCTGGCGTATAGCTGGATGGTGCTGCGCCACGGCGCGCTGGTGCGCGAGCTGGCTGCGCGCCGCCGTTCGCTGGCCGAACAGGTGATTCAGGCGGTGCAGAGCGCGGAGGTGTAGGCCGTATCACGCCATTATGCGGCGCGGTAGTAATGAAGACGAAAATATGTGCTACCGGGGACGAGTGATGGCTGAATATCATCTGCGGATCAAAGATTTGCCGCCGAACACAAAGCCGCGCGAGCGTTTGCGCGATTGTGGCGCGGCGGCGCTGAGCGATACCGAACTACTGGCAATTCTCTTGCGCGTTGGGGTAGAAGGCATAAATGTCATTGAGCTGGCCCAGAAGCTGCTGGTGGATTATGGCGGGTGGGCCGGCTTGCAGCGCCTTGATTTTCACGAAATGTGCAAGGTGCACGGCCTGGGCGAAGCGAAAACTTCTACGCTCAAGGCCGCGCTGGAAATTGGCCGGCGCTTGCTGCTGACGGGCGAGGCCGAGCGCTTTCAGATCAAAAGCCCGCAAGATGCGGCGCAGCTGCTGCTGCTGGAAATGGGCCACCTCGATCAGGAGCATCTGCGCACGGTGCTGCTCGATACCAAAAATCGTGTGCAGTCGATCACCACGATCTATGTGGGCTCGCTGAATGCTTCGATGGTGCGCGTGGGCGAGGTCTTCAAGGCAGCACTGCGCCAGAACAGCGCATCGCTGATTGTGGCGCACAACCACCCTTCTGGCGACCCAACGCCCAGCCCCGAGGATGTGCTGGTGACGCGCGAAATCGTGGCGGCGGGGCAACTGCTCGATATCGAGGTGCTCGATCATCTGGTGATTGGGCAGGGGCGCTATGTCAGCATGCGCGAGCGCGGCCTGGGCTTTTCCAGGGCGTAAGCGCGGGCAGAGATGCAGCGAGGCCGGCAGCACCATGCTGCCGGCCTCGTTTTTTGTGCGCGGGAAGCAAGCTAGTTTTTTTCTGCCATCGGCACGTACACACGTCCCATGTCGACCGACGTGATTCGCATGCGCGTCAGGTGTTCGAGGCGCGCGACCAGGCGATTATGCGCCGGATCGGGGAAAGACGTGATGCCAGCGAAATCCCAGCGGCCGGTTTGCTCGTCGAAATAATACAGCGCGAGCCTGTTTGGGTCGGCGCCGTTGAGGTCGGCCGGGTCGAAGGCCACTTCCACCGTGATTTGCTTGCCCTGGTTGAAGCGATGGATCTCCTGCCCGCCTGCCACGGCGGTGATTTCGAACTCAAGCAGCGTGGGCTGGCCGGGCAGGCCGCCCGAAGGCTCGCGTGGCGCGGCAATAAGATCGACGGGCTGCGAAAACGTGCCGAGCGGCAGCGACACCGTGAGCAGGCTGCTGGCCGTCACGGCATTGTCGTTCAGCGCGGAAGGGCCGATGCCGGTTTCGAGCTTGGCAGCCTCGCCGGGCTTCACAATGCGGCGGCCGGCTGGCACCTTGCTGAATGGCACAGCGTCGATGTTCCCCAGGCCGCAGATGATTTCTTGCGGGAAAGTGCCGGGCGCGGGCGACACCGAGTTGGTGCATGTGAGATTATTTGTGACTGATATGATCTCTGGCCCGCTGGCGCTGCCCCACCACTGCTGCTGGATTTTCAGCGTGCGATTGCCGAAATTCAGGGCCTTGAGCGCAATGCCATTGCCTTCAAAGCTGTTGTGTTCGAGCTTGATGCGCGGCTGGCCAGTGGGCAGGCCATCAATCAGCAGGGCCAGGCTGTTCGCGGTGAACAGGTTGTTGCGCAGCGTCAGGCGCAGGCTGCCAAGCACGCCGCCCACAATATTCATACCAATGCGGTTGCCTTCTATCAGGCTATCGATGATATCAATGCGCTGGTTGGGCGCGCTCACCGACGGGCCAAGCGTCAGGCCGACCGTCGCGTCGCTCAGCGTTACCGATTCGAGGCGAATCGCGCGGGCTGGCTGCACGACTTTCAGGCCAGCCCAGGTGTCGCTGGCAGCGCGCAGCAGCACGGGCTGGCTGGGCGTGCCTTTCGCCTGCAGCCCGCCGTCGATCTGGAGGCTCGCGCCAGTGAGAAATTGCACATCCACGCCCGCCTCGATTGTGAGCGTTGCGGCCGATGTGATGCTGATCGGCACGGTAACGAGGTAGGGACTGTTGGCCGCCGTCCAGGTGGTGTCTGCCGTGATGTTGCTTTCGACCAAACTACTGGTCACGCTAGCCGATGCTGGCGAAACGCCCAGGCAGGTGGCGAGCAGCAGGGCGGCCACAAGCGCCAGCGAGGTTGCGAGACGGCCAAGGGTTGGGAAAGGTTGATGATTCATAAATACACCTTTGACTCGTATTCCTCGGCATGAAGCTGCGCGAGGAGCTTGCTCGTCGTGTCGAGGTCGGCGCTGGCGCCGGCCTTTTGAAACAGGGCAATGGCTTCGTCCAGGGTTGCGCGCGCCAGTTCGGGCTGGCCAGCGCCGATCCAGAGGCGGGCTTGCACCACCAGGCTTTGCCCAAGCTCGGGCGTGCTTTCGATCTCAGTCAGGATCTGCACGCTGCGCTGCACCTCGGCAATCGCCAGATCGTAATCGCCGCGCGCGCCGGCCAGCATGCCACGCACGCGGTAGGCGATGGCTTCGGCCTGGGCGTCGTTTGCGGCGAAGGCGAAATCGAGGGCGCGGATGCTCGCCTGTTCAGCTTCAACAAGTCGTTCCATGATGATGAACGTTTCGGCGAGCTGTCTTTGCGCCTCGCTCATGCCCAGATCGTCGTGAATGGCGTCGCACAGCCCGATGCTGCGCTCGATCTGCGCCAGCGATTCGGGCAAACGGCCAAGCTGGCGGTACAGTTCGCCCAGGTTGCTGCAAATAATGCCTTCAAGCGGCAGCGAACCAATCGCCCTGGCGCTGTTGAGGCTGGCGTGATAGTGGTGCAGTGCTTCGGGGTAGTTGCCAATTTTGTAGTGAATCGCGCCAATGTTCACTTCCACGCTGGCGAGCGTGTGCTGGTCGCCAATGTCGTGAAGAATGGCGGCGGCGCGCTCGCACTCGCGGGCGGCTGCGCGCAGGTTGCCTTCCTGCGTCAGCACAATGCCCATATTGTTGCGCAGCCGCCCAAGCTCGCGCAGGTCGCTGATGCGCTCGGCATTCGTGATCGCCAGGCGCAGGTAGCTGCGGGCCTCGCGCCAGCGCGACTGGCTCATGCCAATATGGAAAAAGACCTTGTAGGCCAGCAGCAGGTCGCCCCAGCTGCCCAGCGCCTCCAGCGGCGCGAGGCAGGGCGCAACGGCGTCTTGCGCCGCTGCATTATCGCCGCTGCGCACCAGCACCCAGCCGCGCCGCACACCAATGCGCAGCAGGAGCGCATTGTCGGCCGGGCCAAGGCGCGACTCGGCCTGGGCAAGATGCGCCAGCGCATCGTCATAGGCGGCCTGCCCTTCACACACCTCCGTCCACGCGATCAGAATTTCGGCCTGTTCGCGCTGCTCTTCCGAGACGGCGAGCGCGCTGGCATAGGTGTGCGTGGCTTCGTTCAGGCGGCCCGCCAGCGCGTGCAGATCGCCAATGCGCCGCAGGATCAGGGCGCGCTGGCGGCGGGCGGGGGCAGTGTCGCTGCGCTCGGCGGCTTCGAGCGCGTGCTGGTAGTGCGTGAGCGCAACATCGCTGGCATACAGCTCCTGGGCGCGCTGGCCCGCGATCCAGGCGAACTCAAGTGCTTCGGGCCACGATTCGGCGTTGCGATAGTGGAAGGCGAGCAGACCCGGTTCGGCGGCGGCGCGGGCGGGCTGCTGCGCGCGCACAAACGCGGCAACGCGGCGGTGAATCTCGCGGCGCTGGGCGAACAGCATGCTTTCGTAAATGGTTTCCTGGTTCAGGCTATGCGCGAAACGATACTGGCCATCGCCCAGGGCGCGCACAATGCCGCGCTCGGCCAGGCGGGCAAGCGCGCCGCCCAGGGCTTCCTGCGTTCCGGCAATGCCATCGAGCACGGGCCGGTCGAACTGCGGGCCAATCACGGCCGCCATCTGGAGCATATAGCGCTCGGCCAGGGGCAGCCGGTCGAAGCGGGCGATCAGGGCGTTCTGGATGCTGCTGGGCAGCGGCGGCGCGGCAGATTCGGCGGCTTGCTCGCCAAGCGCGCGAATGGTTTCTTCGATAAAGAAGGGGTTGCCCTGCGTGCGCTCGATCACGGCATCGCGCAAGGCGGCGGTGAGCGGGCGGCGCCCCAGGCGCGCGGCGATCAGGTTTTGGGCCTGCTCGGGCGGCAGCGGCGCAAGCTCGATCCGCGTGGCGGCGGGCCAGGCGGGCGCGCCTTCGGGGCGGAAGGTGCACAGCAGCACCAGCGGGAGCGGCACTTTCGAGCTGGCCAGCGCGCTCAGGATCGCGACCGATGCCGCGTCGGCCCAGTGCAGATCTTCCACCACCAGCGCGGTTGGCCCGTCGCTGGCGCGGTGCTGCATGAGCCCGACACACAGGGTTTGCAGGCGGGCGCGCCGCTCGTCGGGCGTGAGCGCCTGCGTGATCGGGCTTTCGGTGCCGGGCAGGCCGAAGAGCGTGGGCAGCAGCGGGAAGAAGCGCTGCTGATCGGGCAGGGCGCGCAGGGCGTGAAGCGCCAGCAGGCGCGCAGCCGCGTCGGGCTGGGCGGGCAGGTCGTAGAGCTGGCTGAGCAGCTCGACCAGCAGGTAATACGGGCGGGCAAGGTGGGTCGGCTGCGCGTGCGCAACCACCAGACCAACCGAGCTGTGCGCGTTGAGCAGCGCGTTGTGCACCAGCTCGGCCAGCAGGCGCGATTTGCCAATGCCGGCCTCGCCCACCAGCGCAATGCTGCCGCCCGCGCCGCCCAGCGCCTGGTCGACGGCGGAACGCGCGCGGACCAGGTCGGCGGCACGGCCAACCAGCGGGCCGTGCGCGCCCGTCAGCAGGTTCAGGCGCGGGCCTTCGTCGAGCTCGGGCGTGAAGCAGGGCACAAGATGCGTGTAGCCTTTGGCGCGGATGGGCGGCTGCGCCTGGAGCTTGAAGCGATGCTCGGCGGCGCGCGCGGTGGCTGCGTCCAGCAAAATCTGGCCGTTTTCGGCGGCGTCCATCAGGCGGGCGGCGAGGTTCACGGCCGCGCCCATGACAGTGTACTCGCGGCGCGACGGCGAACCAACCGCCCCGGCAAAGACGCGCCCACTGGCGACGCCAATGCGCCGCAGCTGCAATGGGCCGCCCGCGCCAAGCGTGTGCATCAGCGCCAGCGCGCAGCCCACGGCCTGCTCGGCGTCGCGGCTTTGCGCGATGGGCGCGCCAAACAAGGCAATGAGGGTGTGGCCGTCGGAATGCAGATCGAGCTTGTTGACGGCGCCGCCATACTGCTCGACGATCTGCCAGATTTGCTCGATGCGCGCCTGGATGCTGGGCATGGCCTCGGCGCTATCGGCGCTGGCTGATGCGAGGAGCTGGCCGACATCGCTCAGGTTGGCGAAGAGCATGGTGACGGGGCGCAGCTCGCCCTGGCTGGCCAGCGTGGGCGGGCCATCGGAAAGGCGCGCAAGGTGCTGATCGAGCAGGTAGGGGCGCAGCGCCTCGATATGGTTGACGAGTGCGTGCAGCTCCCAGGCGGCGTCGGCGCGCGTGGCCCATGTGAAGGGCGCGGGCGGCGGGCTGGGCGCAGCCGGGGCAAGCGCTTCGAGGCAGTGGTAGCCCGGCCCCAATGCGCTGAACCTGGGCATCTGCGCCCGCAATTCATCTGCGGTGGCGTTGCCAAGCACGACGGCGCCCGGGCTGGCATGGCGCTGATAATCCACAACTTCGTGCGCTGGCTCGCCGGCCACGAGCAATTCAAGCCGCTGCGCCGAGCCAACCTGGGCAAGCTGGACGCTGCCGCTGGCGAGGCCAATGCGGATGCGCAGGGTGAAGACGCCAACCGGCGTTGCGAGTGCGGCAAACTCGCCCATGCGGCGCTGCAATTCGAGCGCGGTGGTGGCGGCGCGGTGGGCGTGGCCGCTGCCAATAAACAGGGCAGTGAGGGCGTCGCCGCTGAGCTTGAGCAGGCGGCCATCCCACTCGGCAAGCGTGCCGATCAGCATGCTAAACAGCGTGTTGATGGTGTGGGCCACGATTTCGGCACCTTCGCTGCCCAGCGTGCTAAGCTGGGCCGAGAACGCGGTAAAACCGCTCAGGTCGGCGGCGAGCAATGTGCCGGTGGTGCTGTGAAGCTGGCCGGGCTGCCCGGCGACGGGCGTGCTGTGCAGGAAATCGGTGTATTCGGGAACGAAAGAAACGATGGCATGTAGTAGTGCTTGCAGGTGTTCGATTACGGGGGCGAGGTCGGCGCTGGCTGGCTGGTTGGCGATAAGCAGCTGCTCGACCACGTGCCCTGGGAGGTAGTTGGACAGGATCGCGCGATCCGTGGCCCGGTTCCGCTGTTCGTGAGCACTATTCACTGTATTGTTATGCCTAAGCGATAGTGTTGATTCTACCGCGAGTCAGACGGAAAGTAAATATTCGGTACCGTCTGCATAAATCGTTGCAAGAACGGTTCCAGCCGCTTGCCTGCCCGGCGGCCATGTGTTTGTGGCGGCGCGGCCACCTGTTTCCGTTTATGGCTCGGTAAAAGGGAAACGCCTGGGGATATGACGAAGCTACGACATGCCCGCGTAATAACGAAATTGTAACGTTTGGCTGGCTTATTCGAGCGGAATGGCGACTTCGACGCGCGTGCCGGCGCCGGGGTTGCTGCGGATCTGCATGGTGCCATGGACGAGGTGGGCGCGCTCCTGCATGCCGATCAGGCCGAAGCCGCCGCTGGCCGCGCCGGGACGGCTGGTGGGCTCGAAGCCGCGCCCGTCGTCGGCGATGGTGAGGCGCACGACGTTGGCGCGCAGGCCCAGCCGCATCCGCACGCGCGTGGCCTGGGCGTGGCGGCGCACATTCACCAGCGCTTCCTGGGCGATGCGGAAGAGCGCTTCTTCGGCGCGGGCGGGCAGGCGCGGGCCGGCCAGCGCCAGCCGGGCGTCGATGGGGATGTGGGTTTCGTCGGTGAAGCGGTGGGCCAGCTCGCGCAGCGCTTCGGGCAGCGCCTGGCGCTCAAGCGGGCCGGCGCGCAGATCGAGCACCGAGCGGCGCGCTTCGCCCAGGCTGTCGCGCACACACTCGAGCGCCTGCTGAATGCGGGCGCGCGCGCGGTCGGGCGCGCTGTCGAGCAGGGCGTCGGCGGTTTCGAGCTGGAGCGAGATGCCGGTGAGCGCCTGGGCCAGCGTGTCGTGCACTTCGCGGGCGAGGCGGTTGCGCTCTTCGACCAGGGCGACGCGGGTGGCCTGCTCGGCCAGCTCGGTGCGCTCGATCGTGGTGGCGATCTGGTGACCGATTGCGGTCAGGATCTCGATATCCTGTGGGGTGAACACATCCCACTGCGAGGTTGCCACATTCATGATGCCGAGCAGGCGGTCGCCCTTGATCAGCGGCACGCTGGCGTGGTAGGCCAGCCCTTGCCGGTCGCCAGCCGCGCCGCCGAGGCGGCTGCACTCGACCACCTGCGTGCCGCTGCGCAGCACGCCGCTGTGGGCGAGCTTCTGGCACTCGCAGGGTTCGCGCCAGGCCGGGCCGGGGTATTCGAGCGCGGGCGGCAGGTCGTGCGAAGCGGCCAGCGAGAAGATTACCTGATCGTCGCTGAGGAACAGCCAGCCGGTGTGCAGGTCGAGCAGCTCGATCACGAGCGATAGCGTGCCGGCAAGCGTTTGCCGCAGGTTGACGCCGTTGTTGAGCGTTTCGGCAATGACTTTGAGCGTGGCGAAGTAGCGCACCTCGCGGTCGCGCTGGCGATGCTGGCGCTGCTGTTCGGGATCTTTCATTGGTGGCCTCGCTGCTGCTTGCGCCGCGTATTGTACCACTATGGGCGTATTGCTATACGCCCAGACAAAAGAACCGAAGAACCAAGAACCGAAGAACCGAGCAGCCGGCAGTAGGCAGTAGGCAGTAGGCAGTAGGCAGTAGACATTGATCTACAACTCGCAAACCTGCAACCTGCAACAGGCGTATGCGATACGCCCCGGCTGCAACCTGCAACAGGCGTATGCGATACGCCCCGGCTGCAACCTGCCACAGGCGTATGCGATACGCTCGGCTGCAACCTGCAACAGGCGTATGCGATACGCCCCGGCTGCAACCTGCAACAGGCGTATGCGATACGCCCCGGCTGCAACCTGCAACCTGCAACCTGCCAACCTACGAAACCCGCATACGCCCCACGGAACCAACCGGTGTTGGGCAGCGTCCTCGCTGGGAATCGACAAATTCCCCCATTACCAGCAGGAGGTTGATCATGCGTTCTGGACGTTCTCTGGTCGGCCCGCCGCTTCTGGTCCTGCTCCTGGCATTTGTGCTGGCCGGCTGCGGCGGCAGCGTTGGCACCAGCAGCCCTGCGGAAGCACCCACGGCTGCGCCCGCAGCAATGAGCGCGGATGGCGAGGTGGCAATAGAAGCGCCACCAGCGGCTGCGCCAACCTCGCCGCCTGCCGCCGCCGAGCCAACCGCCGCGCCGGCAGCCGGTGGCGGCAGCCCGGCCCAGCCGGTCGCGCCGGGCGTGCCAGCCAACGACCCTTCGCGCAAAATCATCAAAGATGCCACACTGGTGCTGGAAGTGCCAAAAGTCGACCTTTCGCTCAGCCGCGTGAACGCGATTGCGGCGCAGGCGGGCGGCTACATCCTCGAAACGCGCACCGACTACCTGCAAGAGCAGCAGAAACAGGCCTTTGTGAAGCTGGCCGTGCCAGTCGACCAGTTCGAGGCGACGTTGCAGCGGCTGCGCGAGGGCGTGAACCGCATCATCAGCGAGCAGGCCAGTGGCGTGGATGCGACACAGGAATTTGTGGATGTGCAGAGCCAGCTGGCGAACCTCGAAGCGACCCAGGCGCGCATCCGCCAGTTTCTCGACCAGGCGAAAAACACCGAGGAAGCGTTGCAGGTGAACGCACAGCTTACCGAGATCGAAGGGCAGATCGGCATGCTCAAGGGCCGCATGCAGTTTCTTTCGCAGCGCGCCGCCTACTCGACGATCACCGTCCAGTTGCAGGAGCCACCGCCGCCCACGCCAACCTTCACGCCTACGCCTACGTCCACGCCCACGCTGACGCCCGCGCCGCTGTGGAACCCTTCACGCACGGCCGAGCAGGCCAGCGGCACACTGATGACGATTGTGCAGGCGATTGGCACGGTGCTGATCTGGTTTGCGATTGTGGTGCTGCCGCTGGGCCTGCCGGTGGCGCTGCTGCTGGGGCTGCTGCGCCTGCGCCGCCGGCGTCCGCCACCTGCCGCGCCGCGCGCGGGCGATTAGAGCGGGGGATGGGAGATAGGGGATGGGGCTTGGAATGAGATTTCATCGAACATATAGCAGAGAGCAAATACGTTGAGCCACAGAGCGCACAGAGGCCACTGAGTGTTGAGCTAAACACTCGGTGTTCTCCGTGTTCTCTGTGGCCAAAATTTTTGTACTTCGCTTTAGTACGGCGCTTTCGATTTTCGCGAAGGCACGAAGGTTTTCAATTTCCTGAAAGCCTTTGTGCCTTCGTGGCAAAACGCTTTTTTCTGCTTGCCCGGCGTATAATGTCTGGGACGCAATTGGGCAGAAGGAGCGCAGCATGAACATTTCGATCATGGTCGAGGGGCAGGATGGGCTGACGTGGCCGCGCTGGCAGCGGCTGGCCGCCGAGGTCGAGCAGCTTGGCTTCGCCGGGCTGTTTCGCTCGGATCATTTTACGAACGCCGACCCGCCGAACCTGGACTCGCTGGAGATGGTAGTCTCGCTGGCCTACCTGGCGAGCGGTACGCAGCGCATCCATTTTGGGCCGTGCGTTGCGCCGGTGACGTTTCGCGACCCGGTGATGTGGGCGCGCCAGGCCGCCGCCATCGACGACCTGAGCGGCGGGCGCATGATTCTGGGCATTGGCGCGGGCTGGCAGCAGCGCGAACACGCCATGTTCGGCTACCCGCTGGGCGATGCCGCCACGCGCCTTGCGCGCCTGGAAGAAGCGCTGGAAGTGATTACGCGGCTGCTGCGCGTTGATGGGCCAGCCAGCTACGAGGGGCAGTTCTTCCAGCTGCGTGAGGCCGAACTGCTGCCACACCCGCAGCGCGGCGCGGCTTTTCCAATCATGGTTGGCGGCAATGGCCCCAAGCGCACGCTGCCGCTGGTGGCGCGCTACGCCGATATATGGAACGCGGTGTTTGTGCGGCCCGAAGAATTTCAGGCCCGCAACGAGTCGCTGGATGGGATGCTGCGCGACGCCGGGCGCGCGCCCGAGGCGGTGCGCCGCACGCTGATGACGGCGCTGTTCTTTGGGAAAGATGCAGCTGCGATTGAAAAGTGGACTAACCGCTTGCGCGGGCGCAACGCCGAGCTGGCGGGCATGGACGACGATGCATTGGTGGCCTTCGCACGCGCGAATGCGCCATTCATCATTGGGCAGCCCGAGCAGGTGCGCGAGCGGCTGGCGGCCTACGCGGCAGCGGGGGTGAGCGAGATTTTATTGCAGTGGCTTGATCTGGATGACATCGACGGCTTGCGCGCCTTCGCCGAAGTGGCGCGGACTTTGTAAGGAATATGAACGAGCCACAGACACCACTGAGATCACCGAGCGTGAACAACACTCCGTGGCCTCGGCGCGCTCTGTGGCTCATTCCTGGGGTTTTACTCTCTACTCGCCAACTCCCACACCCGCTTCTGCCCCCACGCGCAGCCACAGCCGCGAAAGCGCGAAGTCCTGCGCAAAGCCCTTGAGGTGGCGCTGAAACGGCTCGATTGCCGGGGCTTCGCGCGCCAGCACCTCGTGCACGCCAGGGTCGGCCAGCACCTCGGGCGTCAGCACAATGTCGCCACCCACGCTTTCGTTCTGCACGCGCGCGGCGATGTTCACCGTCGAGCCGAAATAGTCGAGCACGTTGTTGGCATTTACCGCAATGCACGGCCCGCGATGCAGCCCGAGCTTCACTTGCAGCGGCGGGTCGTCGCGCGCGGTCTGGCCCTCGGTAAACTCGCGCTGAATGGCAATTGCCGCCTCGATCGCGTCTTCCGCCGAAGAAAAAACCGCCATCACCGCGTCGCCAATTGTCTTCACCAGCGCGCCGCGCCGCCCGGCAATCGTTTCCATCATCACCGTGAAGTGGTCGCGCACGCGGGCGTAGGCCGGCGAGTCGCCAATCGTGTCGTACAGCGCGGTGGAACCCTTCAGGTCGCTGAACAGAAAGGTCAGGTTGCGCACGGCCACGCCCAGGCCGGGGGCCAGCACCTGCGACGAGAAGAGCTGGCGGAATTCGGCCAGCGTCGAAACAAACGCCGCGCTGACGGCCTGCGCGTTCCAGGCAGTTTGCTCGATGATCACCAGCAGGCTGGTGTCGGTCAGGTTTTCCAGGGCCAGCTCGGCAGTGCCAGCGGCGAGGTAAGGCTGATCGAGCGCGAGATCGCTGGCGGTGAAGCGCACGGTGCCGCTGCTGGCGGGGTGCCCTTCGGCGGCGTGGAGCAGCGCCATGGCCGAAAACTGGCGTGTGCGCAGGCGGTAGCCGCCAGCCGGCAGGCGCAGCGCGAGCGTTTTTGTGCCGCCGGGCGGCAGCCACACCTGCGAAAGAATGTGGCGCGTGTTGGCCGGCCCGCCAATGCAGTAGGCCAGGTCGGCAGCCTCGCGGATGGCGGGGTTGACCGTGAAGCGCAGCTCGACCGATTCGTCGAAGTTGACGTCGTAGCGTACGTTGCACGAGCTGCAGTGCGCCTCGTTCGAGAGTTCGTCGAGGTTGGCGGTGCGCACGCTTGGCCCGCGGCAGTTCGGGCACAGCACATCCCACTCCAGGTCGATCATGCCGGCGCGGGTGGCATACAGAAAGGCGCGCAGCACTGCCAGGCGGTTTTCGCCCCAGGCGTCGGCCAGCGCGAACGGGCGCATGCGAATCACGTCGGGGTCGTCGGCGCTGCGCAGGTGCGCCACCAGCCGCGCCACCAGCCCGGCCGCAATGCCGAACTGCTGCAGGCGCTCGCCGGTTTGCTCCAGCCGGGCCGTGTTGACCATCGGCGCGCGCGGCGGCGGGGGTGTTGCCCGCTCGGCGCTGAGCGCCAGCGTGGCAAAATTGCGGTAGGCGCGCAGCAGGTCGCGCAGCAGTTTGCGGCGGATGAACTCGGGCGCGACCGTGCGGCCCGCCAGCCCGCGTGGCTCGAATTCCACAAAGACATCGAGGTGCGTGCGCTTGCCCGGCAGCGGCGTCAGCGTGGTGCGCGTAGCCAGCCGCTTCACCGGCAGCGGCGCGTGGAAGCTGCGCTCGACCTGATACCACTGCTCGAACACCCACTCATATGGGTATTCGTTCCATGCCACCGGCACGCCCATGTAGTGGCTGTCGACGGCGAACGAGAGGTCGTTCTGCAATTCGCTGCGCTCGAAGGCCGGGATGCCAACCGCGCGGTCGAGCCGGCCGGTGTCGGAAAGCAAGGGCCAGAGCTGCGCGGGCGTCGCGTCGAGATCGAGCGTGGCGGTGAGTTTGATTGTCGGCGTTGCCATAGCCGTATACCTTCCGTGCGCTTGTTTGCGTGTTCTGCTCATAGTATACGAATGCAACACAGACGATCCTCGATCCTTTTCGTTACAAAATGCTGCACGACACACAATCGTATTTGCGATTCGCCTATTCCACGCTGGTCAGCAGCCCGATCTGGCGCAGCAGCCCGGCAACATCCCACACACGCGTGTCGCTGATCGCCGCGCCGTCGCGGAAGCGGATCATGCTGATGCCGGTGAACGAGATGGCTTTGCCAGTGGCGGGGATGCGCATGAAGCGGCCCTGGTGCGTGCCGCTGAGCGTCCACTCCACAGCCACGGTGGTTCCCTCCGCAACCATGCGATCTACGCGCACGTGCGAGTCGGGGATGGCGGCGAAGTGGCGGGTGTAGAGCTGCGCAATCTGGGCGCGGCCCTGCACCGGGCGGGCCACGGCAACGTCACGCAGCTCGGCATGTTCGGCGAAGTAAGCGGCTGCCGCCACGGCATCGTGGGTATTGAACATATCGAAAATCTGCTGGGTGCGCGCTTTCAGGTCGGCAATCGACATGGCCGCTTCCTTTCTGTGAATACGCTCGGCTTGGGCCTTAGCATAGCAGCCTGGTCGTATCGCACTCTTGCAGGGCTCGTAACGTGTGGTTAAAAAGCGTAAAAAAGCACCCGGCGGCGCAAAGCCACCGGGCACGGTTTTCTTGCTGAGCGATCGCGCGGGTTAGTGCCTTTAACCACCAAGACACCAAGACACCAAGATTTTAGAATAAACCCTTCGTGTCTTGGTGTCTTGGTGGTAAACGTTCCCAGCGCATTTTTGAAAGATATGCAGCTACGGCGCCGTCGCGAGCGGGATGTATGCAATGAAAATAGAGGTTGTCGCGCTTGCAGGCTCGGAGTAGCCCGAAACGCTCGTTCCATTGGCAGCGCGCACGCGATAGCTGTAGCTCGTTCCTGCTGCCAGATCAGCATCGCTGAAACTGGTGATGTTGGCCGCCGTCGCGCCGACCTGCGCAAAGTCGCTGCAATCCACGCCGGCACAGCGCTCGATCAGGAAGCCGGTTTCGTCGCTGCTCTGGTCGCTCCATTGCAGGTCGATCTGGTGGGACGAGATGGCTTGCGCGGCGAGGTTGGCCGGCGCGAGGGGCGGTGGTGCCTCGGCCAGGGTCGCGGCGCTGGCGATGGCTGAGTATTCCGACTGGCTGGTGCCGCTGGTGGCGCGCACGCGGTAGCGGTAGCTTGTGCCGGCCGCCAGCCCCGTGTCGCTGAAGCTGGTGGCATCGGCGGGCGCGCTCGCAACCTGCGCGAAGTTGCTGCAGCCCGCGCCAGTGCATCGCTCGATCAGAAAGCCGGTTTCGCTGCTGCTCTGGTCGCTCCATTGCAGGTCGATCTGCTGCGACGAGATGGCCTGCGCGGCGAGGTTGGCCGGCGCGGGCAGGGGTTCGCCAAAGCCGCTCGTGCCCGGCAGCTTAATTGTGTACAGCGAGCGGCCATAGGTAAAGGCCGCCAGCGTCGTCGCGCCGCGATCAATCGTCAGATATTTGATTACCGTGTTGGGCAGGCTGTTCTGGTAGCGCTGCCACACCACCGGCTGCGCGTCGATGTCGTTGGTGTAGTAGAAGCCAAAATGCGTGCCAACGAACACCTGCTTGCGGTTGTTTGGGTTGGCGATCACCGAGTCGGCGGGCACGTCGGGCAGGTTGGCAGTTTTGTCGGCCCAGCTCCAGTTGCTTGCGCTGGCGCAGTTCGCCGCGCAGCTGGCCTGGAACAGGTGGCCGGGCGTGCTGGGCGTGTTGGCGTTGAAACCGCCCACAGCCGCATAGACCACACGGTCGTCGCTTGGGTCGAAGCCGACGCCCTGGATGGCGCGGTTGGGCAGCACAGTGTTGCCTTTGGCAAGGTTCACCCAGCTTGCGCCCGCAACCGGCGTGCAGCTGAAGCTGGCGGTATTGGCCGCCGCCGCCGTGCAGTTCGGCCCGCCGAGGATGGTATTCGACCACTGGACATTGCCGTCGTCGGTGCCGGCAACGGCGCTGGTGGGGCTGGAAGGCGCGAAGCGCACGTCGATGATCGTATTCGAAGCGTTGTCATTCGAGATATTGCCCCTGGTCAGGTCGGGCGACACTGGCACCCAGCTGCTGCGAATGGTTCCGCCGCTGCCGCTGGCCCACAGCCGGTGGGTGCCAAGAATGATGTTGCTGCATTTCGTGCTGCTGCAATGCGCCTGATCGAGCACAAACGGCGTCGACCAGTCGCTGCGGTCGATCTGGAAGCCAAACGAGGTGTACCAGCCGCCCGTACAGGTGCTGAAAAACGGCCCCTGCGCGCCGGTGGTCGAGCACGACAGCGCGCCATAGGTGTATTCGGTGTACCAGTTGCCCTGTGTTTTTGTGCTGCTCAGCGGGTCGAAGGCCGCGAAGAAGCCGTCGCCGCCGTTGCCGCGCGCCTGCCACTGTGCCGTGCCGTTGGCGGCATCCCAGCTGGCCGAGCCGTTGTCCTGCATGCCGCCAAAGGCGAATTGTGTGCTGCTGGTGGCGAAATTCGCGCCGATCTGTCCGGCGTAGAATTGCGAAATATTCAGGCCGCGATTGAGCTGCGTGAAGCCGCCAACCGCGCCATTCCCCACGTACACGCCGCCGTCGTTCCCCACCAGAAACTGCCCGCTGCCAAGCATCGTCAGGGCGTGCTGGTCGGGGTGGATCGAGCCGTAGCCGGCGCAGGTTTGCGAGTAGACATTCGCCAGGTTGGTGATGGCCGTGACACTGGTGTAGTCGCTGTTGATCTGCAGCTTGTACATGCTGGTGCGGCCCACGTACAGCACATGGTCATTGCCCGAGTCGACGCCAATCGCCAGGTCGTACCAGTCCTGACCTTCATTGGTGGACAAGCCGGCGCAGTCGTGGTAGTCGAAATTGGCGGAGCCGGCGAGCTGATTCCAGCTTGCGCCGCCGTTTGTTGTCACCCAGGTGCCAAGCCCGTTGAAGTTGAAGTAGTCGCCCACCTGCGCATAGATGATCTGCGGGTTCTGGGCCGAGCGTGCCAGCCGGATGCGCCCAACATTGTTCGAGCTGCCGCTGCCCGTGCCAGCCGGCCAGCCGCTGTTCAGCAGCGTGAAGCTGGGCGCGCCACTGGCGGGAATGCTGGCCTTATACACGCCATTGCCGCCGCCAATGTTGCCTTCGCGCTGGCTGGCGTAGGGGAAGCCCACCGCCAGATAGATCGTGCTGGGGTTGCTGGAAGAATCGAGCAGCAGCGACGAAACGTGCTGCGACTGGCCGGGCTGCCCGTGGATGCTGTAGCGCGCCCAGCTGTTCCCGCCATCGCGCGAAAGGTAGAAGCCATAGCGCGTGCCGACGGCGACGGTGCTGGTGTTGCGCGGGTCGATCACAATTGCGCTGATGCTCTGGTCGCTTTCGGTGGGCGTGCCGGGCGCAAAGGGCGTGAAGATGTTCGCGCCAAGCTGCTCCCATGTTGCGCCGCCGTCGGTTGTTTTCATGATGCCCGAGCTGAACTGGTCGCCCGCGTCGGCGTCGCCAGTGCCGGCATACACCACCTGCGAGTTGCCTGGGTCAATCGCAATTGCGCTGACCGCCTGGCTGACGAAATCTTTGCCTTCCCACAGCGGCGCCCAGCTGGTGCTGGCCGAACAGCAGGTAGTTGTTTTCCACAGGCCGCCGGCGGTGCTGCCCGCATAGGCCACTTGCGGGTTGCTGGGGTCGGCGGCCAGCGCGTTGATGCGCCCGGTCACCAGCCCGTACTTATAGCCATCGGCAGCGGCGTCGTTGTCAATCGGCGCGGGCCCCATCGACGTCCAGCTGATGCTGTTGGGCGGGCGCGTAGCATCGGGCTGCGCCCTGCCGCCTTGCAGGAAATCTGCGCCATCGCGAACGGCGCGCTGGATGTGCGTTTGCGCGGCGTTTTGCCAGCTGGCCGGGATGCTGCCCGCCGGGTAGGCCAGCCGGTCGAATTCCGACTGCGCGCGCGCCTGGATCACATCCGACTCGTTGTCTTGCCCTTCGCGTGGCACGCCGCGCCGCCAGGGCTGATTTTCGGCGGCAAGGCGGGTGGCGCGCCACCACGCGGCGTCGAGCGAGCTAAGATACAGTGTGCTGGCGAGGCCAAGCAGCAAAAGGGCGAGCAGCGCCGCGACGGCAACGCGAACGCGCCTGGGTTTCCTGGTGGGCAGCATGTCCGGGCTCCTTCACGAGTGGCTGGGGCATTGGGAATTCACTAGTATGAACGCCTGAACCATGCAAATTGTTACCCAGGCAAATAAAAAGCGGGCGCGTGCTGCGCCCGCCTGCCAGAAGTGCCCGTCGCTTACTGCAAGCCCGTCACCAGCCCGGCATATTTTTCGGCCAGCACGCGCGCCTGCTCGTCGCTGCTGCCCTCGGCAATGATGTGGAAAAACGGCCCGTCGGGGTCGGGCAGAATCAGCACCCACTCGTTGCCCAGGTCGATCTTGATGCCATCGACCTGCTCCAGCCGGCGCTCCTGGTACTGCTGGTTGAGAATGCGCATGACCTTGCCCTTGTGCTCCCAGCGGCATGGCACGCGCGTCTGGCTCATCGAGTAGCGCGGCAGCTCGTGAATTACCTGCGAGAGGCTCGCGCCGCGCAGGGTCAGCAACTCCATAATCTTCACGATTGCGAAGATGCCGTCCACAATCGGGTAGAAGCTGGGGAAGATATAGTTGCCACCGCCGTCACCCAGCAGCAGCATGTCGCGGTTGCTGGCGGCGGTCTGCATCATCGCGGCGAGGGTGGCGCGCGTGCGCACGATTTTGCCGCCGTAGTGCTCGGCGATCTGCTCAAATGCGCGTGGCGCGGTGACGGGCACGGCCACCGTGCCGCCGTTGTTCACGGCCATTGCCAGCGCGGTGATCGCGGCCAGCGCCTGCGTGCCCTGCAAGCGTCGCCCGGCATCGTCCACCAGAAACAGGCGCTCGCCGCCGCCGTCGATCCGCACGCCCATGTGCGCGCCCAGCACCGGCGTAATGCGCGCAAGCCGCTCCATGCCTTCGTCGAATTCCTGCTGCGTCTGGAACAGGCGGTGATCGTCGAGGTTGGCGTTCAGCTCCACCACATCGACTTCGAGCTTGCGCAGAATGTTGGGCAGCACGCTGGAAACATTCGCATTGGCGTAGTCGATCACCAGATTGAAATCGCGTGAGATGCCGGCCAGTGCGTCGGGGCGCAGCGCCTTGAAGAAGGCCGTGGTGTAGGTTTCTTCCATATCTTCGACATCGGAAATGCGCCCGATCTCGTCGAGATAGACGCGCCGGTAGTCTTCGCGGAAGAACACGCCTTCGATCTTGCGCTCGGTGGTGGTGTCGATGTCGAGGCCGTCTTTGTCGAAAAATTTGATGTCGACCACGCGATTGTCGATGGGCGAAAGGCGCAGGTGGATGCCGCCGGCCGCGCCGATTGCGTGGGTGATGTAGCGCGCCACCGGGATGGGCACGCTGTGCATTTCGTCCACATGCACGCCCGCCGAGGGCAGGCCGGCAATCATGGCGCGCTTGAGCATGCGCGAGGTATAGTGCGCGTCGCGGTTCATTGTCACGCGGCTGCCGCGCGGCAGGGTTGCGCCAAAGGCGGCGCTGAGCTTGGCGCAGAACTCGGGCGTCAGGTCGATATTCACCAGGCCGGTGATGCCATTGCGGCCAAACAGCACGCGCCGCCCCTGCGACCCCCAGATGATGCTGGAGCTAATCGTCGCGCCTTCGTCCACTTCCTTGCTCGGCCAGATTTTGACATTCGCGCCGATCACTGCGCCCGCGTTGATGATCGTCTGGTCGCCCACCACCACGCCCTCGAACAGCACCGCGCGGCTTTTGATGTTGCACTGGCGCATCACAATCGCGCCGCGCAGCTCGGCCCGCTCGCCAATGTAGGAGTTGCGCCAGATGATCGAGCGATCAATCGTCGCGCGCGAGTCGATCACGGCGTAGTCGCGGATGGCGGTCGGGCCGTGGACGATGACGCCGCTTTTGATCTTCACGCCATGGCCCAGAAACACCGGCCCCATGAACTGCGCGTCGGGCGCGATCTCGGCGTCGCCTTCCAGCCAAAGGTCGTTGCCCTCGGTGTGGCCCACGCGGGGCAGGTTGACCTTGCCGAGCATGTAGTCGCGGTTGGCGCGCATATACTCTTCGATCGTGCCAACATCCGTCCAGTAGCCCTCGGCAATGTAGCCGTACAGCGCGTCGTTCTTGCGCAGCATCTGCGGGAACACGTCTTTCGACCAGTCGGTGATTTTGCCCTTGGGAATGTAGCGAAACACCTCGGGGTCGAGCACATAGATGCCGGTGTTGACGGTGTCGGAAAACACTTCGCCCCAGCTCGGTTTTTCGAGAAACTGCGTGACATGCCCTTCTTCGTCGACAATAATCACGCCATATTCGAGCGGGTTGGGCACGCGCGTGAGCGTGAGCGTGGCGAGGGCTTTTTGCTCATTATGGAATTCGAGGATCTTGCCGAGGTTGAAGTCGGTCAGCGCATCGCCCGAAATGACCAGGAAAGGCTCTTTCAGCAGGTGCTCGGCGTTCTTCACGCTGCCGGCTGTGCCAAGCGGGTGTTCTTCGAGCGAATAATCGATATGCACGCCATGCGCCGAGCCGTCGCCAAAATGGTCCTGAATAACGTTCGCAAGATACTGCACCGTCACCACGATCTCGGTGATGCCGTGCGCTTTGAGCAGCTCGATGATATGCGCCATTACCTGCCGGTCGACAATCGGCACCATAGGCTTGGGCCGATTGATCGTCAACGGTCGCAGGCGCGAACCCTCGCCTCCGGCCATGACCACAGCTTTCACAGGGCGCTCCTCTCGTTTTCGGTGATGAATCTGAGGTGGGCAATCAGTATAGCACGGTGGATGCGCGGCGGGCAAGCATTTCATCTTCTCCGCCCCGCGCCATACCAATGTTGCAATGGGGAACGATATCTATCCACAGATTACACAGATTCCACAGATAGGAGGTCTATAATCTGCGTAATCTGCGGAATCTGTGGATGGATTCCAGAGCTTTCACGATCCTGCTCCTCCGCCGCGCGCCCGATTGCGATGCGCCGCCGCCTGTGCTATACTTTCGGCGGCGATGAAACAGAGGAGTACCCGACGCATCGGCCCGCAGCGAGCCGGGGGTGGTGCAAGCCCGGTGGCATGGCGAAGGGGAACGGCACTGTGGAGCCATTTTCTTTGAAAGCGACCGCTGATTGACGATTGACGATTGACGATTGACGATTGAGCTTTGGCCCAATCGGAAATCGAAAATCTGAAATCCAAAATCCCGGTAACTGGGGTGGAACCGCGCATAGTCGCGACGTATTGTATACGCCGGCCGTGCGTCCCCAGGCGACATTTCGTTCGCCTGGGGCTTTTTGTTGCCCCTGGCGCAGAAAGGAGAGGTTCTATGCCTGCACAAGCCCTTGAACAAGTGGTGTCGCTTGCGAAGCGGCGCGGCTTTATCTTCCCCAGCTCCGAGATCTACGGCGGGATCCAGGGCGTGTTCGACTACGGGCCGCTCGGCGTGGAGCTGAAAAACAACATCCAGAACGACTGGTGGCGCACCAACGTCTACGAGCGCGACGATATGGAAGGGCTCGACGCCGCTATCCTGATGAACCGGCTGGTGTGGAAGTACTCGGGCCACGAAGAAACCTTCAACGACCCGCTGGTCGACTGCCGCACCTGCAAGAGCCGCTGGCGCGCCGACCATATCAAAGGCAAGTGCCCGAACTGCGGCAGCACCGACCTGACCGAGCCGCGCCCGTTCAATATGATGTTCAAAACTCAGGTCGGGCCAGTTGCTGATTCCGACTCGTTCGCCTACCTGCGCCCGGAAACCGCGCAGGGCATTTTCGCCAACTACCTGAACGTGCAGCAGACCACCAGCCGCAAGCTGCCCTTCGGGATCGCGCAAATCGGCAAGGCCTTCCGCAACGAGATCAACCCGCGCAACTTCCTGTTCCGCGTGCGCGAGTTCGATCAGATGGAGATCGAGTTCTTCGTCATGCCCGGCACCGACGAAGACTGGCACGCCAAGTGGCTGGAAGCGCGCCTGAGCTGGTGGGAAGGCATTGGCGTGCCGCGCAGCCAGATCCAGATCTACGACGTGCCCAAGGCCGATCTGGCGCACTATTCCAAGCGCACCTACGACCTGATGTACAACTACCCAACGCTTGGGTACGAGGAGATCGAAGGAATCGCCAACCGCACCGACTTCGACCTTGGCTCGCACAGCCGCGACCAGGACAAGCTCGGCCTGACGGCGCGCGTGAACCCGAACAGCGACAGCCTTGCGCGCCTGACATACTTCGACCAGGCCAGCAACCGCCACGTCGTGCCCTTTGTGATCGAGCCGTCGGCAGGCGTGGGGCGCTGCACGCTGGCAGTGCTGTGCGAGGCCTATGCCGAAGAAATGGTGAAAGCGCCCGCGCCCGAAAAACTCGACGCCGTGAGCGCGGCGCTCCAGGCCTTCGTCAAGTCGGTTGGGCGCATAGGGGCGAATCGCGATTCGCCCATACGCCCCGAGCAGCGCGACGCGCTGGTGGCGTCCAGCGAGGCCATCGCCGCCGACCTGCCCAACGCGCTTGGCCAGGTCGACGCGCTGCTGGCGATGCCCGGGGCCGACCAGATCGAGCTGGGCAAGAAGCTGCGCGGCCAGGCCCAGCCGCTGCTCGACGAAAGCTACCGCACGGTGCTGCGGCTCAAGCCCAAAGTCGCGCCGGTCAAGGCGGCGGTGTTCCCGCTCAAGCGCAACCACGACGGGCTGGTTGGTACCGCGCGCGACATCCGCAAGGCGCTGCAGCGCACCGGCATGCGCACGGTCTACGACGACACCGGGGCGATCGGCAAGCTCTACCGCCGCCAGGACGAGATCGGCACGCCGTTCTGCATCACCGTCGACTTCCAGACGCTGGACGACGGCTCGGTGACCGTGCGCGACCGCGACACAATGCAGCAGGAGCGCGTCGCTTCGGGCGAGCTGCAAAGCTACCTGCGCGAGAAGATCGCGTAGCAGCAACCCGGCATTAACCACGAAGGCACGAAGATCGTATACGATCTTCGTGCCTTCGTGCCTTTGTGGCAAACGTTGTTTCGCTGGTGCTAGCTCTTGGCGCGTGCAACCGCTGGCAATTCCGCACACCGCCAAATCTTTCAACACTGGTATACAATAGTGGCGCCAGAACAGGTACAAAAGAAAGACGTACTGGGCCACCCGCCCGAAGTTTCAGCCGGCGCGTGCCGCAACCCGAACGCCCACGCAGGAGCCCGCACTTATGCCCGAGCCACACAATTCACGCCAGCGCTCCCTTGTATTTGCTGCTAGCCTTCTGCTGCTCGTTGTGCTGCTGGGCAGTGCAAGCGTGGCCACTGCCGCGCACTCGGGCGTGCTCCCCGCCTTCGACTGGCAGATCCCGCTTGGCGGCTACCGCGCGCTCGTCATTCATAACGGCCCCACGCTCGCCTGCCAGCGCTGGGCGCTGCGCGACAGCTGCCGGGCGCGCATTGTGCGCCACGATTTCTACGTCCACTACATCTCGCCCACCGCCGATCGCCAGCTGATCTGGTTTACCATGCCGGCTGCGCCCTGATTGCGCGTAACACAAAGCCGGGGCAGGTGCCTGGCCCCGGCTTTCCATCGACGTCTGTGTGCGCGTGCTTGTGCCCGATGCTTATGAGTGCGCTTTGCGCGGCGCGGCTGGCGAAACACCAACACGCGCGGGCTGGCTCTTCTTCGCCTTCAGGGCGTTGCGCAGCCGCACAAACAGCGTGGCAACCACCGATTCCGGCTTGCCGTAGCGGCGGCGGTTGGCGGCTTCCTGCAGGCGCTCTTCTTCAAGCACTTTCATTAGTTGAATCTGGGTTGGGTTAATCATCGTCTTGCTCCAATCTTCGGGCGGCGGCCATACAGGCCAGCGCCATATCACGGGCGACCCGCGGCGCGATGGTGCCGGCGCTGCGTGTTGAAGCATTGGGGTGCGATCTGCACGCGTTGGGCGTGCTGGGAATGGGGGTGTTGCGCGCGCTGCGCTGCTACCTTTTCCACGCATAGCATCCGGGGAACATCGGCGTCCGGGGGTCGTATAGTTCGCCGTTCGGTGCCGCTATGCGCTGTGCGTAGGGCTGGCTTCCTTCTTTGTTGGCAGCACTATACCCCGCTTGCGTTTCGTAAACGTTTCGCAGCGCGTTTCCATCGGCCGTTTCTGCGTTTCTCGGCTATAATTGCGCGCCGAGGAGGATCGACGTTGTGGCTGGCATTCACGTATTTCTGCTGGGCGCACCCCGCATCGAGCGCGATGGCGCGCCGCTCAGGCTCGATCGCCAGAAGGCCGTTGCGCTGCTGGCCTACCTTGCGCTCAGCGGCCAGCCGCACCGGCGCGAAACGCTGGCCACCCTGCTGTGGCCCGAAAACCCCGCGCCCGACGCCTACGCCTACCTGCGCCGCGCGCTCTGGGCGCTGAATCAGGCGCTCGGGCCGCACGCGCTGGAAGCCAGCCGCGACACCATCGCCCTTGCGCCCGCCGCCGACCTTTGGGTCGATGCGCTCGTGTTCCGCGCGCTGCTGGCCGCGTGCCGCGCCCATGCCCACCCTTCGTTCGACCGCTGCACGGAATGTCGTGCGCGCCTGCAAGACGCAGCCGCCCTCTATCGCGGCGATCTGCTGGCCGGCTTCGGCGTGCGCGACAGCGCCGAGTTCGACGAGTGGCAGGTCGCGCAGGCCGAAACGCTGCGCCAGGAAGCCGCCGCCCTGTTCGAGCAGCTGGCGCGCTGCGAGCAGGCGCAAGGCGCGCCCGACGCCGCTCTTGCCGCAGCGCGCCGCTGGGTCGCGCTCGACCCGCTGCACGAGCCGGCGCAGCGCCTCTTGATGGAGCTCTACGCCGGGGCTGGCCGCCGCTCATCGGCGCTGCGCCAGTTTCACGATCTGGCGCGCCTGCTCCAGCGCGACCTGGGCGCGGCCCCCCAGCCCGAAACCGCCGCGCTGTACGCGCGTTTGCAGCATTCATCGGGCGCGCGCCTTCCCGACGACGACGAGCCACCCTTGGCGCTGAATGAGCCCGCCCTGTTGCTGAATACCCTTCCCACCCCGGCCACGCCGCTGCTTGGCCGCGCCGCCGAGCTTGCCGCTGCCACCGAGCGCCTGCGCCGCGCCGAGGTGCGCCTGCTCACACTCACCGGGCCGGGCGGCACCGGCAAAACGCGCCTGGCAATCGAGGTTGCCCACACGCTCGCCGCCGATTTCCCTGACGGCGCATTCTTTGTCTCGCTGGCCGCCCTCCACGCGCCCGAGCTGGTCGTCCCCACGCTTGCGCAGGCGCTTGGTGTCGAGCCTGCCGCCGGGCAATCGCCGCTGGCCGCGCTGCGACTGGCGCTGCGCAGCAAACATGCGCTGGCCGTGCTCGACAATGCCGAACAGGTGCTCGGTGCCGCCCCGCAGCTAGCCGAACTGCTGGCGGGTGCGCCGGGCCTGAAATTCCTGGTGACCAGCCGCACGCCCCTGCACATCAGCGGCGAGCACGAGCTGCTGGTCGAGCCGCTGGCGCTGCCGGCCGGCGATGCCATGCCCGCCACGCTGGGCGAATTCCCGGCGGTGCAGCTTTTTGCGCAGCGCGCCCGGGCGGTGCAGCCCGATTTTGCGCTTTCGGGCGAGAATATTGTCGCGGTGGCCGAAATTTGCCGCCAGCTGGATGGCCTTCCGCTGGCAATTGAGCTGGCCGCAGCGCGCATCAAACTGTTTTCACCGCAGGCACTGCTTGCCCGCCTCGAAGCGGCAGATGGCGCAGCCCTGGCAATCCTTACCGGCGGCGCGCGCGACCTGCCAGCCCGCCAGCAGACCCTGCGCAACACCATCGACTGGAGCTACAACCTGCTTGCGCCGGCTGAGCAGCGCGTGTTTGCGTGCATGGCTGTGTTTGTTGGCGGCTGTACGCTGCCAGTCGCCGAAGATGTGATCGGCGGCGACGCTCATGTTCCGCTGCTCGATCTGCTGGCGCAGCTTGTGGATCACAGCCTGCTGCGCCGCGAAACCAGCCCCGCCGACGACCCGCGCGTGACCATGCTGGCGACTATTCGCGAATATGCGCTGGAGCGGCTGGAAGCCAGCGCCGAAGCACCCGCCCTGCGCGAGCGCCATGCCAGTGCCATGCACGCGCTTGCCGAGCAGGCTGCGCGTGGCCTGGGCAGCCATGCCCAACTGGTGTGGCTTGCGCGCCTCGAGCGCGAGCTCGACAACATGCGCGCCGCGCTGGCCTGGGGGCTGGCCGGGCGCCGCACCGAAATGAGTTTGCAGCTTGCCACGGCCTTGTGGCGCTACTGGGTCTTTACTGCCACGGTCGACGAAGGCCGCAGCTGGCTGGCCGCCGCGCTCGAACAAGCTGCGGGCGCGCCACCATCCCTTGCGCGCGCGCGTGCTCTGCTCGCCGCCGCCGCCCTTGCCGCCGACCAGGGCGACGATCGCGCCGCGCTGCCCTTGTTCCAGGACAGCCTGCACGACTGGCAGGCGCTGAACGACGATCAGGGTGTGGCATTGGTGTATGCGCTGGGCGGGCATCTGCTGGCACAAGGCGACCGGGCGGCGGCGCGGCAAATGCTCGGATCGGCGGTGGCACAGCTGCGCCAGGGTGCCGACCCAGCTGCGCTGGCAACTGCACTCTACAACCTGGGCGAAGCCGCCAATCTGCAAGGCAACTACGCCGAGGTACAAACCTATGTTGCCGAAGGGCTTGAACTGTATCGCGCAGTGGGTGAGCGCTGGGGCATTGCCGCTGGCCTCATCCAGCTTGGCTACAACGCCAGCGCCCGCAGCAACTTCCCGGCCGCGCTGGCATTGTTCCGCGAAAGCCGTGATCTCTGGCACGAGCTGCATAACCAGGGTGGCCGCGCCGAGGCGCTGATCGCGATTGGCTGGATTGCGTGGATTCAAGGCGAGTTTAGCGAGCTTGTGGCGATTTTCAGCGAGGTGCGGGGCTTGGCGCAGGCGCGTGGCGATCAGGGCGCGGCCGATTGGGCGCTCAACCGGCTGGGCTGGGCGGCCTGGGCGCGCAGCGATTTCGAGCGGGCCACTGCATTGTTTGAGGAAAATTGGGCCACTGCGCTGGCGCTTGGCAGCCGCACGCGTGTCGCGTGGGCCATGAGCGGGCTGGCGCACGTCGCGCTGAGCCAGGGCGATGAGGTCTGGGCGCGCTCGCTGTTCGAACAGAGCCTGGAGAGCTTTCGCGAAACCGGCTACAAAGTCGATATTCACTGGGCTTTGAACAACCTGGGCCGCGCCTGCGCCGGGCAGGGCGAACGTGAACGGGCGGTGGCGCTGTTTGCCGAGGCGCTGGCGCAAAGCATGGCACGTGGGGATCGCTGGAATGTAGCTGCTGCGCTGGAAGGGCTGGCTTTGCTCGATCTCGCGGCACAGGCGGCAGAATGCGCGCGCCTGCTGGGCGCAGCGGCGGCCCTGCGCGAACAGATCGCCGCGCCGCTCTGGCCTTGCTTCTGGCCCGAATACGAGCGCGCTGTGGCTGCATTGCGCCGCCGCCTGGGGGCGGCAGCCTATGCATCAGCCTGGGCGGCCGGCCAATCGCTTCAGCTGGATGCGGCAGTGGCGGAAGCGCGTGCCTTGTTGCCAGCGCTCGCTGTGGTGTAAACAAAGGCCGCCCCAACCCTTGCGGGCTGAGGCGGCGCTTGCCGTGACAGATGCTGGTGGGCGTTAGAACGGAATGTCTTCCGTCTCCGCCACCTCCTCGGGCTCGGCGCTGGGGGCTTCGGGGGCACGCGTGTCGAGGAACATAATGTCGTCGGCGCGCACCACCGTCTTGAAGCGTTTCTGGCCGGTTTCACGATCATCCCACGACTGCGTGTGCAAGCTGCCGATCACCCGCACCCGGCTGCCCTTGCGCAGCGATTGACCGCAGCGCTCGGCCAGCCGTTCCCAAGCCTCCACCGGCGTCCAATCGGTTGAAACTTGCCGCTCGCCATTCTCCCCACGACCGATCCAGCGCTTGGTCGCAACGCGGAAGTTGCACACCGCCACACCCGCCGGAGTGAAGCGCTGCTCTGGCTCCGCGCCAAGCCACCCAATCAGCTCGATCCGATTCAGCGTTCCCTTGATCTGTTCCATTGCTCGTACCTCATAGCTATTCACTCGTCCCAAATCCCCGGCCACGGCGACCAGGTATGTTTGTTACCGCAGTTCGTACTATCGCGATACGGCCATTTCCGAAAATTTGTCCTAGTTTCGGCTCACCGGAACGTACATGTAATGTTGTTTCTTCGCTGGCGTTGTAGTAGGCGTGTTGGTTGGCTTCACCGTCGGCGATGGCGTTGGCGATTTGGTTGGGCTTGGCGTCAGCGGGTTTGGTGTCACCGTCGGCCCCGCCGAGAGCAAATTAATATAGCCATGGAAATAGTAGTCGGCGGCCGAGCTGTCGATGCTGGATTCGTTGTCGTGCGTGGCGATGACTAGAATGCCGCTGGCTGTGTTCACGGTTTGCTTGGTGCTGCTGACATTGTTGATTGCGTAGCCCGGCTTGCTGATAAATGTGCGCGAGGTGTTTGCGCCCAGCGGGAACTCGATATTGTCCATACTGGTGCTCTTGTAGTAAATACTGCCGCCGCCCTCGGTTGACGTAAACACGTACAGCATGCGGTGGCTGGTGTCGATCATCAGCAGCGGGCGTGTTTGCCCTTCTTCGCGAATGCTTTCGGTGTAGGCGTCCCAGGTGTAGTTGCCATTGATGCCCTTGGTGGCTTTCAGCAGCACAAGTTGCGGCGTGCCAACACTATTGAATGATGTTTTCACCATGGCGTAGACATTGCCATTCACATCGGTTTGAATCGTCTTGATGTTCAGATGGTCGTCGGCGGCACTGGGCTGGCGGAAGATCGGCCCGCTCGTCCAGGTCGTGTCGGTCTGGCCGTCGATGTGATAGGCAAAGTAGAACGCCGTGTCGCTGGAGCCCGAAAACTGCCCGGTCGTCTCGTTGCTCCACAAAATACCAATCTTGCCGTCGAATGCCACCAGCGTCGAAATATCATCGCCCGAGACAGTGGTCCATTTGCTGTTGGGGGTCGGCACAACCATTGCAGCGTTTGGATCCCACACCGAGTCGGCGGCGCGGCTGTGGTTGACATACACTTTGCCGTTTTGGGTATAGGTGATCCACAGCATGCCCTTGCTGTCTTTATCCATCACCAGGGTTTCGGCACCACCGTTGCGAATCACCACCGGCCCGAAATCTTTGCTGTACTGCTTGGTGGCGGCGTTGTAGCTGTAGCGGTAGAGCCAGCCGGGCAACATGGCATTGGTGCCATTGCCGTTGATGTCGAAGCCGCCGCCCGACGCGACATATAGGTGCGTGCCGTCCCACAGGCAGTCGGCCTTGGTTTGGGCGCGCGTGTCGAGCACCGTGCCGGTATCGACCCAGCGCTGCGTGGTGGTGTTGAGGCGGTAGATGTGAAAATTGCCAGCGGTGCTGTTAAACAGGCTGCCCCACCAGATGCCGTCGTTGAACCAGAGTTTGCTTTGCGGTTTTTCGCCGCTGGGGGTGTGGACGATTGATTTGCTGCCCGAGCCGCCTGTGTAGAAATAGGGCAGGTTGTCGTCGTAGTAGCCATACTGCGAGGCGGCGTTGGTAACTGTGGCCGGGTTGGCCCAGGGTGTTAGTGTACCCACCATCAAAATAATCAAAACACTCAAAAGCGCTATTCCAACGCGCAATTTCATTTTTCTCTCCTTTACAATCGCCCGTCCTGATATGCTGTGTATTTCCCTGTGCCGGAACAAACGCCGCGTGCTGCGGGCAAATAAAAAGCCCGCCTGAATGCGCGCTGCACTCAGGTGGCCGGGAAGCTGCGACCCAGCCGTGCTGCGGCGGGATCAAACACCAATGTTTTGGAACAGCACAAACGGTTGCCGGCTGAAACGTGTATTTCTTTCTGCTAGTATAGCCAGCCAATGTGCCAATTACAAATGACAAGATCGTTAGTTGGCGGGGCATGCTTCCACCCGGCTCACTGATTGCAGCGTGCCAATTCGTGATGCGAATGCTGTGCAGCATACCTTCGCGGTGGGGCTGCTCTGCTCGGCGCATCATTAAACGTTTGTTAATGGCTCTGCTGCATTGACATCCACTGCACGCTCACCTATAATTTTTGCATCCCCTCGCGACACCAGCGAAAGTGCATACCGCAGCGAAAGGAGCCGTTCGATGCTGAATCTGGCCATGCTTTTGGAAAGCAGCGCACGCCGCAACCCCGGGAAAGTCGCCCTGATCCTCGACGATATGAAACTGCGCTATGCCGAAGTGAATGGCGCAGCCAACAAGATCGCCAATGGTCTGGTGAACCTGGGCGTCAAGCCCGGCGATAAGGTCGCACTGATGCTGCCCAATACGCCGCACTTCGTGCTGTGCTACTATGCGATCCTGAAGGTGGGCGCGACGGTGGTGCCGATGAATGTGCTGTTCAAGCGCCACGAGGTCGAGTACCATCTGGGCGACAGCGACTCGGTGGCACTGATCGTCTGGGAGGGCTTTCTGGGCGAGGCGGCCGAGGGTTTTGCGCAGGCGAAATCGTGCCGCAATCTGATCGTTGCTCAGGCCCCTGGCAGCACCGCCGCCCTGCCCGATGGCGCGCTGCCGCTGAACGCGCTGATGGTCGATACGCCGCCGACCTTCGATACCGTGCAGACCATGCCCGACGACACGGCGGTGATTCTGTACACCAGCGGCACGACTGGCCGGCCCAAAGGCGCCGAGCTCAGCCATTTCAACATGTTTTTCAACGCGTATATTGGCGCGGAGAAAGTGCTGCGCACCGGCCCGGAAGAAGTGGGCCTGGCGGTGCTGCCGCTGTTCCACTCGTTCGGCCAAACCTGCGTGATGAACGCGCTGCTGTATGCTGGCGGCACGATCTCCCTGCTGCCGCGCTTCGAGCCACAAAAGGCGCTGGAAGTGCTGGCGCGCGACAAGATTTCGTACTTTGCGGGCGTGCCGACGATGTATTTCTACCTGCTCAACTTCCCCGGCGCGAGCGACTACGACCTGTCGGCGCTGAAGCGCTGCGTGTCGGGCGGCTCGGCCATGCCGGTGGAGGTGATGCACGCCTTTAATAAGAAGCATAACGTCACGATCCTCGAGGGCTACGGCCTTTCGGAAACCTCGCCGGTGGCTTCGTTCAACCAGCTCGACTACGAGCCCAAGCCCGGCTCGATTGGCACGCCGATCTGGGGCGTTGAGATGCGCTGTGTCGATAGCGAGGGGCGCGAGGTGCCGAATGGCGAGCTGGGCGAGATCACGATTCGCGGGCATAATGTGATGAAGGGCTACTACAAGCGCGCCGACGCCACCGCCGAGTCGATCCGCGGCGGCTGGTTCTTCACCGGCGATGTGGCCTATAAAGACGAGGATGGCTTTTTCTTCATCAAGGATCGCGTGAAAGACATGATCATCCGCGGCGGCTTCAATGTCTACCCGCGCGAGATCGAAGAGGTGCTGTACGCCCACCCGGCCGTGGCCGAGGCGGCAGTGATTGGCGTGCCCGACACCGCGCTGGGCGAGGAGATCAAGGCGGTGGTGGCGATGAAGCCGGGCCAGAGCGCCGGCGAGCAGGAGATCATCGACTACTGCAAGGAGCGCCTGGCGGCCTACAAGTACCCGCGCTCGGTCGAAGTGCGCGACACGCTGCCGAAAACCGCCACCGGCAAGATCCTCAAGCGCGAGCTGAAATAGCGCAGGCAGGGCACTGGCGCAGGGCAAGCTTGCTCGCCCTGCGCTTTTTTGTTGGCGGCTACCGGCCGCCGGGCCGGCGCGGCCGCAGCGGGATGCCAAAGGCGCGCCGCTTGTTGCTGACTGTGCCAGACGAAACGCCAAAGCGCGCCGCGATCTGCGCGATGGGCAGGCGTTCGTCGAGGTAGGCGCGCCGCAGCTCGGCAGCGTCGATGGCGATGGAAGCGAAACGCGCGCGCCGCAGTGCTATGCCATTGCAGCGCAGGCACTTGGCAATGGTTGTGGGGCTGCAAGCATAGCGGCGCGCCAGGGCGACGGTGCTGCTGCCTGCCAGGTAGGCGGCGCAGATTTCCTGGGCAGGAAGCGATATGTGGCGTGGCATAGCTTTACCTGATTTCGTGTAAAGTGGCTAAAAAAGAAGAGTGCGACCACACTCTTCCTGCCACGCAGTTTAACACGAAATCGTGTAAATATCAATCGTTTTCCGCAGACTGGGGCGGCTCGCCAACCGCATTGCTCTGATACTTAAAATCCACACGTTCAGCAATCATCGAGAGCGTCTTTTGCGTGGAGCGGTGCGGCGTGTGCATGCTGGTTTCCCATTCGCTGATCGTCTGCTGGCGAACTTCGAGCTCCTCGGCCATTTCACGTTGTGTGAGGTTCATGTGTTCGCGGAGCGCCCGAATTGATTCACCATTCCATACATAGTTCGCCTTGCGGCGATACTTGCTTTTTGGCTGTTTGCCACTCATACATCCCCCTTCCAATGGTGTTGGCGCACTCAAGCCTTATTGTAATACGCACCAAGCCTATTGCAACCATCTGCTTGGCCTTATGCCGCCCCAACGGAGCAGTTGCCAGCCCGGTGTTTTTAACGGCCATTTGACAACTGCGCAGCCCTATAGTATATAGCCACTGTCATTTTCGCTGAACAGCGATTCATCGGCTCTTCATATAGCCGCTTTATACTCTGGCCATGTTGCCAACCAGCAGCCCCGCCGCATCATCATGCCTTCATCTCAGCTATGCGCGCAGGCGGAAGGATCTGCCCGATGTGGATTCCAACGACGCATAGTAGCGAGGCGGCACCGTCGCCGACCCTGAGCGCCACACGCCTCCCCGACCCGGAATTGCGCGGCCATATAATGGTAGTGGACGATAATTACGAGGCCGGCGCAGCGCTGGCGGCGCTGCTTGAACTTGACGAGCACACCGTCGAGCATGTGGCCGATGGCCGCGCCGCCTTTGCTGCGATCGATCGCCAGCAGCCCGACTTGATTATTCTAGACGTTCAACTGCCCGGAATGGATGGCTACGCAATCTGCGAACGGCTCAAGCACAACCCCGAAACCTGGCAGATCCCGATTATTATGGTGACGGTCGATAGCCAGCGCGACGCGCGCCTGCAAGGGCTGGCGGCCGGCGCCGATGCCTACCTGCAAAAGCCGGTCGACATGCAGGAGCTCGATGTGCGCATCCACGCCCTGCTGCGCTCGAAGCGCCGCACCGAGCAGCTCGAGCAGGCCGAAGCCGTGATTTTTGCGCTTGCCCGCACCGTCGAAGCGAAAGACGCCTACACCGAGGGCCATTTGCAGCGCCTGGCTTCCTATGCCGTTGCGATTGGCGAGCGCCTGGGCCTGAATGCCGACGACTTGCTTGCGCTGCGCTACGGTGCGCTGCTGCACGACGTTGGGAAGGTTGGCGTTGACGAGCTGATTATTCGCAAGGGCGGCCCGCTCACCAGCGCCGAGTACCTGGTGATGCAGCAGCACCCGCTCATCGGCGAGCGGATTGTGCAGCCGCTGCGCATGGCGGCGGCGGTGGGGCCGATTGTGCGGCACCATCATGAGCGCTGGGATGGGCGCGGCTACCCCGATGGCCTGGTGCGTGAAACTATCCCGCTCGGTGCGCGCATTGTTGCCGTGGCCGATGCATTTGACGCAATGACGACGGCGCGCCCATACAATCGCGTGCTCAGCATGCCCGAGGCGGCTGAGCGCTTGCGTGCCGGCGCTGGCGTGTACTGGGACCCAGCCGTAGTGACCATATTTCTTGGCTGGCTCCAGGCGAGCGGGATGCTTGGGCGTTAAGCAGGGTCGTTGCGCGAAGCCAAGGCTTGCGTGAGCATGGCTGGCCAGACGTTGCAGAAGAACATGCAGCTTGGGTAAGAGCTACGAAACGCCAACCCGCTGAGCGCTGCGGGCGGCCAGGCGCGCGGCAAACATGCGCAGGAAGTGCAGCACGGCCATTGGGCGCTCGCGCTGGGGCAGGTGCCCGCAGCGTTTGAGCAAAAGCGCCGGAGCGCCGGGCAAATTTTCGCGAAAGAATTCGAGCGATCCCTCGGGCAGAAACTGGTCGTTCAGCCCCCACACCAGCCCCGCCGGCACCGGCAGATCGCGCAGGTCGGCGGCGCGCAGCAGTTCCTTCTCCGGGTCGGCATCCATCATGTTCGCCACAAACTCGCGCACCACGCGGCGCTGAAACAGATCTTGCAGGCTGTGCTGGCCCAGATAGAGCATGGGCGCGGGAATGCCGCCAAACATCTGCCGAAAGACCAGCCGCGCCGTTTTCATGTCGGGGATGCCAATGGTTTCGCCGAACGGCACCCACGAATCGCGCCCGGCCAGCGGCGCGCCGCCCGCGTCGAGCAGCACAATGCCGCGCACCAGCGCCGTGGCCTGCCATGCCGTTTTGACCGCGATCCAGCCGCCCATGGAGTTGCCTGCCAGCATCGCCGGGCGGCCCACTGCCGTTGCCAGAAAGCCGGCCAGCACATCGCTCATTTCGTCGAGGGTCATGTAGCTGCGGCCCGGGGGCAGGCTCGAAAAGCCATACCCGGGCAGATCGATGGCGTAGACCGAGTATTTGCGCGCCAGCGGGCCGAGAATGAACGACCAGGTCAGCGCGTTGTCGGCAATGCCGTGGACGAGGACGATGGGAAAGGCGTCGGGCGCGGGCTGCGCGGGAGCTTTGTAGTAGTAGTTGATCGGCAAGCCGCCGATGCGTACTTCGCGCTGCTCAACACCGCCACGCATCAGGCGACGGCGGGCGAGCCCATTCAGAAGCGGCACGGTTGCGTGGGAAATTGGCGCGCCCAGGGCAAGCGCACGCTCAATCTTCGCGCTCAACATCGCTTAGTTCTCCATAGCGCCGCACCACATCCCCATGCCCGCGCACTGCGGCGGCGAGCGTTCCTACCGTTTCACCCCACCCTGGCGGCACAAGCTCCGGCGCGATCTCGGCCAGCGGCACGAGCACAAACGGGCGCTCGGCCATGCGCGGGTGCGGAACTGTGAGCGCCGCCGTATTAATACGCTCGCTGCCATACAGCAGGATGTCGAGGTCGATCGCGCGCGGGCCGTAGCGCACCGTCGTGGCGCGGCCCAGATCGGCTTCGATCTGCTTCAGCAGGGCAAGGAGCTCGGCAGGCCCAAGCGCGGTGCGGCCACGCAACACGGCGTTCAGAAAGCGCGGCTGGTCGAGCACATAGGCGGGCTCGGTTTCGTAGAGCGCAGAAACGCGCTCGACAGCCACGGCGGGGGCAAGGCGCGCAACGGCCTCGGCAATTGCGCCGCGCCGGCTGCCCAGGTTGGCACCAAGCGCGAGGTAGATGGTTGTGGCGGGCGAGTGATCCATACGCTCCGTCATTTACTATCGCGCAGTATACCACGTATGGGCGAGGGCGATGAAATTTTTTGCGTTGGCGGCAAGAGACGAGTTGCAGGTTGCAGGTTGGAAGGTTAAAACGTTGCAGGTTAGAAGGTTAGAAAGTTACAGGTTGTTGGCCCAATCCCAAAACCCCAGACCCTAAACCCTCCTGCGGTTCTCTGTCTGGGCGTATTGCTATACGCCCGTTCGTGGCCTGGGCGTATTGCTCTACGCCCGTTCGTGGCCTGGGCGTATTGCTCTACGCCCGTTCGTGGCCTGGTCGCTACAAATCCATGCTGAGCTGGCCGTCCGCGGGCGGCGCTTCGGTCGAATCGGCAGGGTGTGCTTCTGCGGCGGGCGGCTCTGTGGCGGGGCCGAGCAGCGCCTGAAGGCCGGCTTCGTCGAGCACAGTCACGTTCAGCTCGCGGGCTTTGGCGAGCTTGCTGCCCGCCGATTCGCCAGCGACGAGGTAGCTGGTTTTCTTGGAAACGCTGCCGGCGATCTTGCCGCCATGCGACTTGATCAGCTCCTCGGCTTGCTCGCGGGTGAGATTGGGCAGCGTGCCGGTGATGACAAATGAGCTGCCGGCCAGGGCGTCGCTGTGGCGGGTGGCGACGGTGGGCTGGTCGGTTTGCACGCCAAGGTCTTTCAGCTTGTGCGCCAGCGCGCGGTTGGCTTCGATGCTGAAGAACTGCGCCACGCTGCCCGCCATCACCGGCCCAATGCCGTCTACATCGTCGATCTGCTCGGCGCTGGCGGCCATAAGCGCGTCGAGCGAGCCAAACGCGCCGGCCAGCGCCGTCGCGGCGACTTCGCCCACGAAGCGTATGCCCAGGCCGACGATCAGGCGTGCCAGCGGGCGGCTGCGCGAGTCGGCAATGCCGGTGAGGACGTTGGCGATCTTCTTGGGGCCGTAGCCATCCATGCCGGCAAACGACTCGGCGGTGAGCGTGTAGAGGTCGGCCACATCTTTGATCATGCCGCGCTCGACCAGCATCTGGGCCTGTTTTTCGCCAATGCCCACAATGTCGAGCGCCCCGCGTGACACAAAATGCTCGACGCGGCGCACAAGCTGGGCCGGGCAGATGCCGAAGTTCGGGCAGCGCCAGGCAACCTCGCCCTCGGCGCGCTCAAGCGGCGTGTCGCAGGCCGGGCAGCGCTCGGGCATGTGCCAGGGCTGCTCGCTGCCGTCGCGCCGGTCGGCGACCGGGCCGATGATGTAGGGAATGACGTCGCCAGCGCGCTTGACGGTGACATAATCGCCAATGCGGATGTCGCGCTCGGCAATATAGTCGGCGTTGTGCAGGCTGGCGTTGCGCACCATCACGCCGCCAAGGTTCACCGGCTCGATCACTGCGCCCGGGGTAATCACACCCGTGCGGCCAACCGTGATTGAGATATCGAGCAGGCGGCTGGTCGTTTCGCGCGCGGGAAATTTGAATGCAATGGCCCAGCGCGGGTCGCGGCCGACGACACCAAGTTCGCGCTGCTGGCCAAACCGGTCAACTTTGATGACAATTCCGTCAGCTTCATACTCAAGCTGGTCGCGGCGCGCCATCCACTCGCGAGAATAGGCGATCACGTCCTCGAAATCGGTGAAGCGGCGGCGGTCGCGGTTGACGGGGAAGCCGAGCGCGCGGAAGTATTCGAGCGTTTGCCACTGGCTGCTGAGCGCCACGCCTTCGCTGGGGCCGGGCGCGTAGGCGAAAAAGCGCAGCGCGCGGCTGGCGGTGATGGCGGGGTCTTTCTGGCGCAGCGAGCCGGCGGCGGCGTTGCGCGGGTTGGCGGCCACGCGGTCGCCCGCCTCGGCCAGGCGCTCGTTCAGCGCCTCGAAGTCGGCAATGCGCATGTACACCTCGCCGCGCACTTCGACCGAAGCGGGGATGGTTTCGGGAACAATACCAGCATCAGCGGACGACATGGGTTCCTGGTTCGCGGTTCCTGGTTTTTGCAGCACCAGCGGTATGCTCGAGATCGTCCGCAAATTGGCGGTCACATCTTCGCCGATCTCGCCGTCGCCGCGGGTTGCGCCGCGCACAAACACGCCATTCTCGTAGGTGAGCGCGATGGCGAGGCCGTCGATCTTGGGCTCGACGACCCAGGCCACGTCGGCGTCGGCGCCAAGCACTTTTAGCACGCGCTCGCGCCAGGCGCGCAGGTCGTTTTCGTCGAAGGCGTTGCCAAGCGAGAGCATGGGGACGGGGTGGCGCACTTTGGCGAAGCGCTCGGAGGCCGCCGCGCCGACGCGCTGCGTGGGCGACTCGGGCGACACCAGCTCGGGGTGCTCGTGCTCGATGGCGCGCAGCTCGCGGATCAGCGTGTCGTACTCGGCATCGCTGACCAGTGGGTCGTCGAGGACATAGTAGCGATAGTTATGCAGGCGAAGCTGCTCGTACAGCTCGGCAATGCGTTGGTTCAGGTCTGCCGCGGGCATACGCGCCTCCGTTGCTTTGATCGTGGTTGGGTGCATTATACGCCATGCATGCGTCAGGCACCGCCACAGCGTGGGGCGGGCGTAGGCCGTTTAGGGCATTTGACAGCGATTGTGAACCTGTGTATAATCCCCCGGTGTGTGGGCGATCCCCGATAGCTCAACGGTAGAGCGGCTGACTGTTAATCAGTAGGTTCCAGGTTCGAATCCTGGTCGGGGAGCCAAAAGATAAGGCATCAGGAAGCGTTCGAAGAGTTTCTTCGGTCGCTTCTTTTTGCGCCGTGTAGCCAGTGATGTAGCCAAAGCTGTAGCCAGACGCGGCGAATACGCGCGAATACGCGCACGCAGCAGCATACGGTTTGTGCGTCGCTGCTACTGACCTGCTCAAAGCGTCTGCGCCAGGTCTGGCATCCCCATGCACTATGCCTGCAACGCCATGCGTCAGTAGACAGTTATACCACACTGGCTGGTAGCTCGGATCGGGTGAGACCGATTCACTTGGCTTAACATGCCATTGCATAGCTGTACCCCTCTTCAGGACTGACTGTCTCCCGAATTTCGGCTGGGCGCTCCTGGTCTGGTTCCGGTCCATCTCGCTCAGTCTGCTCCGCCTGCGCGGGCGCCTCGCCCTGCTCCTGCACTTCCTGCGGCTCATGCGTGCTCCCCAGCTCGTCCGGCTCCTGTACCAGGAAGATGCCATCCATCGCGTCAGCCGCCACCCGTCGGGTTGCGTCGAGCACATGGCCGTAGACATTCATGGTCGTGCTGATCTGGCTGTGCCCCAATATCTCCTGGACGACACGTGGATGCACACCCTGGGCGATCAGCGTGGTTGCACAGGAGTGGCGCAGGTCATGGAAGCGCATGTCCGGTAGATCGGCCGCTACGAGCAAATCTTTGAACTGACGCAGCAGATTGCGTGGATCCAGCGGCGTGCCGCGCTCGGACGGAAACACCAGCCCATGGTCTTCCCAGTCGTCGCCTACTTTCCGCCGCTCGGCTGCCTGACGCTCCGCATGGCGTGCCAGTGCGCGCTCCATGAAAACTGGCAGCGGCAGCAGGCGCGCGCTGCGGTCGGTCTTGGGCGCCTCGATCGCCAGTCGACCACGCACGCGCTGCACCGTCTGCGCGATGCGTAAGGTGTGCTGCGCAACATCGATATCAATCCAGCGCAGCCCTAGCACCTCGCCCTCGCGTAGCCCCAGCCCCAGCGCAACGGTGAAGAGCGCCTCCAGCCGATGCCCAGCCGCCGTTGTGAGCAGGTGCTGGCTCTGCGCCGGGCTGAGGATGATCGCTGCATGGCGCGGTACCTTGGGTGTATCGGTAAGCGTTACGACGTTGCGCGAGACATAGCCCCACTTCAGTGCCTGGTTCAGCGCGCGGCGCAGCACCGCGCGCACATACTGAACGGTCCTGGCGCTCAAGGGCTTGCTATCCTCGCCACCGCTGTTGAGTAGCGCGTTGAGCATGGTCTGCACATGCTCTGGGGAAAGCTTCTCAAGCTGAAGCCTTCCGATCTGCGGCTTGAGATACAGCCGTACGATCTGCTCGTAGCTGCTGGCGGTCTTGGCCCGTCGCTGAGGATTGACTGCCGTCTCCAGCCAGCGGTCAAGAAACTGCGCCACGGTCTGCCGCTCGGTGACGATCGTTTGGCCTGCAAGCTGGTCACGATGCAGCGCCTTGAGCTTGTCGGCGACCTCCTTACGCGTCTCGCCATAGATCACCTTGCGACGGCGCTTGCCGTTCACAAAGCCCAGATCGACAGTGGCGCACCACTTGCCATCACTCTCACGCTGGTAGATCGCGCCCTCGCCCTTTCCGCGTCGTTTACTCATGATCTGCTCTCCCATTGCGTTTCTGCCGGTGATAATACCAATCCGGATTTCCTGTTTCAGTAAAGCTCCTCGATCGATCTCTGCGCAGCGCGGATGGAAGCAGGAGTGTGTGCGCGCCTGCCGGATAAAGCCAGAGTTGGCGTAAGCGAGCCGCATTGTCAGCTCTCCTGAAGCTGCTGTGCGATCCACTCATCCAGCGCGGCGCGTGGAATACGCCGTGCCGTGCCGCACTTGATAGACGGAAGCTGCCCGCTCTCCAGGAGGAGATAGACGGTTGTCCGGCTGAGGCTCAGCATGCGCGCCGCCTCTTCGACCCGCAGCAGCAGCGGCTCAGGTACGACCTGCCCGCGCTCGATCTGTGGTCGCTCCAGCGTGTCGTTCTGTACAGATTGCATGAGGTGTTTCTCCTTATCAGGATGCGGTCGGCGCGCACTGAAAGTATACACGATTTCAGGTCAAGCGCCAACACATTTGTTCGCATATTGAGGCTTCTTTTTGGGCGGTTTTGCGCCGCCCTGCCCCTCCGATTCGTCATTCCGTCCCTATGTCCTAGCTGCCATCCTCGCTGCCTGGGCTGCGCGCCCGCCTGCCTGTCCTGCCTGCCTCGGAGGCGGCGCCCTCGCTGGCCTCCGCGCCTGCGGGCATCTCGTCAGCCGGTGACTCGCGGGCTGCACGTGCCTGCTGATCGGCGCGCCGCTGCCGCTGGCTGTCTTCACGCAGTGCCTGGGCCTCCTCCAGCGTGGCTGGCTCACCCTCGATCAGGCTGACATAGCCTGCAATCACGCGGGTGAGTACGGTCTGCTGCAGGCGCTGGCGCTGCCTGGCATAGCGCTGCTCGTCGACGCGGCTGGCCTGCTTTTCGCCCTGCTGCGCTGTCCAGCGCTCATCCAGCGCCGCGACGGCCCGGCCCACCTGCGGGTCGTCCCTGCGCAGCGGTACGACCACGCGCTCCAGCATGCCCTCCACCGCCACCCGGTTGCCACGCCGGATCAGCCTGGGCATGTCGGGGTGCTCACTCGGGATGGCCACCTGGATCTCGATCTGCTCGATCAGCCTGGCCAGGCTATTGCGCCGCGTCCGCTCGACCTGCACCAGCAGGCTGACCACCGTAATCGGCACACGCCGATCCGGATGCAGATAGCGCCGCGCGTCGCGCCGCACCACGCCTTCCAGCCAGACATCGCAGCCCGGCTCGTCCTCGTCGGTCGCCAGCCGGATCTGCTGCGGCCGAAACTGCACCTCGACTACGCGCCGCCCGCGCTCGGTTGGCCCCGTGGCGTAGCGCGGGTCTTCGCGCTGCAGCCACTCCAGCGTACCCTCCACATGCAGCGGCATGCCGCGCTCTCCCTCCAGGAGCTCGCGCCCCGCCACCAGGTCATCCAGGCGCAGCGGCAGCTGAAAGGGCGTGCCAAAGGGCGAGCGTACCTGCAGCGCGGCGCTGCGTTCCAGGCCGCGCACGGCGTTCCAGACTGGGGCTACGGTGATCTCCTCGCCCCATCTGCGCGGTCGCTGCACGTCGAGCGTGCCGACTGCCCGTACGGTGTTGATGCGGTTGATCAGGTCTGTCATGTCCGTTCCTCCTTGTTGCTGTGTGCTCTCAGGGCAAACAATCCGCGCTCGCGGGTTGTGCCAGCGTCGTACTCGATCCAGCGGTCATGCTGGAGCCAGTCATCTGTGGTCAGCAGCCACTTGCCAACTGGCCACTCGCGTCGCCAGGTGTCCAGAATGGCGTGGAGCCTACGCTCATCCGGTACCAGCCAGAGCGGCAGCGGAAAGGGGCCGTAGCGCCGCACCCACTGGGATGTTCCAGCCTGCTGGTAGGCGTGCGCCTTGCCTGCAATCACGCTCAGCGGCTCACTGGCGCGGTCGTTCTCCAGGGCGTAGCGCACGCGCTGCTCGCCCTGAAGCGTTGGGTCGCGCGACCAGGGCACCAGGTGGTCTGGCGTCGGCTCACCGCCATAGGTCAGGATCACCAGCGCGTCCATGACCGGGCGACGCCGCGTCGGGTCGAGCCGGATCTCGCGCTCCAGGTAGACGCCGCTCAAGGTGGTCTGTCCAGCCCGCTGCGCGTCGCGGATCAGCTCGATCAGACGCACCACCGCCTCGCTGGTCTGGCTGTCATGCGGGAACATGCGGCGTGGGCGAGCGCCTTTGTACTCCGGCGGGAACTGGTCGGCGTCGCGTACCAGTGCCAGCCCTTTGCGCGAAAGCGACCAGAGCGCATCGCGCCGTACCGGCGTCGTCCGTCGCTCAGCCCAGTCGGCCCACAGGCGTCGCTCGATGTAGCCCTCCTCGCGCAGCTCGGTCAGCAGCGCCCACACCGCAGTGCGGCGATGCTCGGGCAGCCAGAGCCGCCCGATATGACGCGTGCTGGCCGAGCCGAACCAGGCCAGCCCGAGCAGCAGGTTATGGACATCAACGGTGTAGCGCATCACGCTGGCCTCCCGCATACCGGCAATAGATCACGTGCCCCAAAATGCCCCTGCGCCCCTTCGGCATCAGGCCGCCGCAGGCGAGCCCAACATCGGCGCAAAATCGCCCCAAAGCTGGCCCAAAGTTGGCCCAAAGCTGGCGCAAGGTCGGTGGTCGTGGGTGCTATCACCTGCGCTAGCACTGGTGCTATCACTGGCGCTATCATCGCGCTTCTTCCCTCGTGACAGGCTCCTCGAAGAGCAGGTCGCTCGGCTCGACCCGTGTCAGCCGACCCGGCTCGCGCTGGTCAAGCTCCTGAAAGTAGGGCTGCTGGGTGGCTGGCGCGTCGCTGGTACTCATAGTTGTTCCACTCATCTGCATGCTCCCCTGCCGGAGCGGTGCGCCAGCGATTTTCTGCCCGTGAGCCTGCGCGCCAATCGTTTGCCGGATACGGGCGTACTCCGCCATCGCCAGCACGCGTCGCCGCGCGGCGCGCAGGCGTGCAAGCCAGACCTGGCGCTCGTGCGTGTCCGGGATGCAGCCCGGCTGTTTCAGGATATGCTGCCGCTGGTGCTCGCGGATGGCATCCCAGCGCTGTACCAGCCACTCCCACCATTCCTCGGGCGCGGCTGCCAGCGCCTCGGCAGTTGCCTGCTCATCCGGTATCTCGCCGTGCATCAGCCGCCGCACCTCGGCGTCGAAGAGCGGCGTGGGCGTCTCGCGTGGTAATACCTCGCGCCAGTCGCGCCCAGCATAGGTAGCTGGCACAAGCTCCAGCGGCGGCTGCCAGGGCAGCGGGCGCATGGAGAAGAGCCGGGTCAGCTTGCCCTCCACGCCGATCCAGGCGTACTGGTGCTCGCGCGGCTCCTGCCCGCTGATGTCGGCTGCCGTGATGCCGCTCTCGGCGTAGTGCCTGGCGTAGAGCGTGGCGTCTGGCTCCTGGGTGCGCAGCAAGATGCGGTTCGAGATCGCCGTCAGGGCGTACTCCGCCAGGTCGCCAAGCTGGGCATGCAGCTGGTTGGCGATGATCGTCACGATGCCAAAGGCGCGCACCTGGGTCAGCGCGTCGCGCACGTCCTTGGTATCGCAGTTCTCGACCAGCACCTGGAACTCGTCCCCGATGAAGCCGTACTCGGCACGGGTCTGGTCGCTGCCAGGACGGCTAAAGGCTGCCCGCATCAGCGCCTGGAAGAGCAGCATACCGACTGGCGCTGCCAGGCCGCCCAGCGCACGGTGCGCCAGCGGCGCCAGCACGATCAGGCGCTCGGCAATCACGTCGCGGAACGCCAGTGCGGGCGTGGTCTGGTTGAACAGGTAGCGGGTCAATTCGGAGTCGAGCAGCATGTCGAAGCGGCTGACCAGCGCGTCGCGGCTCGACTTCTGCTGCTCGCCGATCTGCGGGAACTCCACCGTCCAGAAGTCCAGCACCTCGACATTCGTACAGTGTGGCAAGAGCCGGGCACGGTAGCGCTCATCCAGCAGCGCCTGCTTCACATGCGCAATCGTTGGGTGCGGCTCGCCTGCCAGTACCAGCAGCGTGGCCTTGCGCAGGTAGTTCTTCATGCGCGGTGCCTTGGCCCAGGTCTCGGGATCGAGCCGGGCAAAGATGGCCTCGATCTGGCCCAGGGTCTGGTCAGCGCCGCCAGGCGTGCTGAGATCAACGCCAGCCAGCGGGTTGAGGCCGACGGGCCACGCGGCATCCAGCACATCCAGGATAACCAGGCGCTCCTCGTCCTCCAGCGGAATGCGCCTGCGCATAGTCTCGACCAGGTTGCCCGCGTCATCGCCCTTGCCGTCGATCAAGGTATAGCCGCAGGGCCGCAGCTGGTCAGCCAGGTTGGAGGCAAGCTGGGTCTTGCCCACGCCAGGCGGCGCGGTAAAGGCGATGCCCTGGCGCGCGTCGCGTAGCGGCAGACCGACTGGAGCTTCGCCGCCATCGCGGTGGCGCCCATAGCCGATAATCAGGCGGGCTGGGGGAGTGGCCCCATTAGGTGCAAAGGCATGCGGAGGCGGCGGCAAATAGCGGCAGGGGAGCCAGCGTACCAGCCGACCAAGCGCCGGTGTCGGTAGATGCCAGAGCGAGCACAGCTCATCCGGACCAAGAATAGCCGGGCCACGCCAGGCAGGTGTCCACAGCAGCGTCGGTGGCGGAACAGCGCGCGGTGCCCGCGCCAGCAGCCGCTGAAGGCGCGGCATTCTCCTGGCTTTGGGCTGGCTCGGCACATGCAGCGACATGGATGCCCCCGCAGCCCAGCGCTGAAGCCGACTGCTGCTCCTGGCGGCGTACTGCCCAAGCACTGCCCCGATCTCGGCAAGCTCAGCCCGTGCCGCATTTACCTGTCCAATCTCTGCAACCGCAACAGCGCGCAGTGTCGCGTGATAGACCGGCCCTACCAGCTTGGTCTCCAGCGCTTTGGCATCGTCGCCAAGCGCATACTCCCCGCGCGCCTTGAGCTTGAGCAGACGACGGGTCGCGCTGGCACGCCAGCCCTTGGACAGGTTCACATCGTCAGGACGAGCCTGGAGCACAAGCTGGATCTCGGTGTAGACAACCCCCTGACGCGGCTGGAGCGCGCCCAGCAGCGGCCCAAGCAAGCTGGCCTGACCGGCATGGTCGTCATGCAGGCGTAGTGGGAAGTGCGGCGCGAGCGACAGCCGCCACTCCTGTGCAGCGACACAGTGACCTGACAGGCATGCAGCCGCAAGCGCATCCGGCTGCACGTCGATCACCGCGTCCGGCACCAACCCCTGAATCGTCTTACGAGTGGCTGCAGCCCAGCTCCCGCGCTGCGTCGCTGTTCCACCGGCAATCCAGATGCCGAGCTCGACCGGCTCGTCTGGTCGCGCGCTGAGTACCAAGGCCAGCCAGGGTGCCTGACCCAGCGTCACGCCAGATGCGGGAAGCTGACGGTGCAGGGCACGCAGCAGATCCGCGCCGATATCCGTCGTTGCTCGCGCACCTTGCGGCAGCGGCACACGCACGCGCAGCATGGTGCCAGCCTGGCGACGCTGCGTGCTCGTCTGGATCACCAGCGACAGCGCGCCGATTGCCAGCTCAAGGCCGATGACACTGAGACCAAGCGCGCCGATGCCCTGCACCGCGACGTAGCCGGGTGGGAGTAGGCCAAGCCGTATCAGCGCCGCAGCCATGCCTTTGAAGCGCTCAAAGGTCTGCGCTCTCGACGGCGCTTTGGCAGGTTTCACGGGCTTCTTTGGCACGGAGACAGGCTGCATCAAGGGCACCACCGGCTGCGTCGCTGCCCAGCGCAGGAGCGGGCCGCGCCCGGCGGCGAGCCCCAGGCACACGAGCAGCAGAAGCCAGGCGGCAATCTTCACCCAGGGCGGTGCCGGTGGGCGCGTACCTGCTGGTGGCAATGTCTTGCTCTTGTGCGTGCTGGTTGTCATTTCTCGCCTCCGTAGGCCAATCGGACATCCTCAGCAGTCGGTAGCGGCGTCGCACTGAGCTTTGCCGCAATGATATCCAGGTCATCGGTCACAAAGATGCGTGGCGCGCGCCAGGCACTCTGACCATCTTCCGGTGAAGCCAACAGCCCAGCCCGGTCCAGCCAGACCATCAGGGTGCGGGCGTTCGACTCACCGAGATAGGGATGGCGTAGGCCTGCCAGTCGCCCTTTGGAGATGCCGGACTGGCCCTTGCGCGTGGAGCGGAAGGTCGGCTCGGCAAGGATCTGTGGAATGAGCTGACCAAGCACCTCCGGTGGCATACCTCCTGGTCCCACAGGCCAGCGAGTGTCGCTCGCTACCTGGACAAGAGAGATGGCTGCTACCTGCTCCTGACCTGCTGCTTCCAGCTCTCGCTGTGCCTGCTGCGGCTGATCGATCGCTGCCCGTAGCCAGGCTGCCAGCATGCCGTCAACTTCGGCTGACGGATGCTCTTCCAGCTTGCTGACAGGCTGCTCGTCCACGCTAGATAGTGGCTGCGGCAGGTAAGGCGCTCCATACCAGCGTCTCCCCAGCGGTAGCGCTGCCGGGATGGGCTGCATGACCCGTCGTCGCAGCGGCCCACGCAAGGCAAAAGCCTGCCAGCGACAGGCACGCACGACCGCCAGCGGGTCTGGCCCCTCGCCAGTCAGGAGCAGCGCGGTTGCTGCAAGCATGTCACCTGTCCAAGTCCGCCAGTGCAGGATCAGGCGCGCGTCCGACCAGGCACTGAGCAGTGCGCCATCCAGCGGCTGGGCATCCCGGCTCGGCAATGCCAGCACCGCCTGAGCGTAGGGGCGCGCCGCCAGGCCCTCGCGCACCAGCGCTAGCTCGCCTACGCCACTTGCACGCAGCGCGCGGCGCAGCAGGTCAGCCCGGCAGCCAGGCAGGCAACGACCATCGGCACAGCCAGGGCAGCCATCGAGCGCCAGGTAGAGCCGCTGCGCAGCACCGATCTGCATCAGCACAGCGGTCAGCGGTGCGTGCGCCAGGTGAACGCGTAGAACATCTGCAACCAGAGGTGCGTCAATGTCCATCTGCACTGATATGTTTTCAAGACGCCATAGTGTCTGCATTGCCATCCCGATCCCACTTACATAACAGATGCATTGGGGTATAATGAATGCAGGAATGGACTCATCACATATAGGTGCATAGGAGAGCCATCTATGGAGCACGACCTTCGTATGCAGGCACTCCACGATCGGGCCACCCGTGGATTGCCGCTCTCAGATGAAGAGCAGTCCCAGCTTGAAGCGTGGTATACAGCCCAGGATAATGCAGAGAGCGCATTGTTAGGCGTTGCATCAGGGCCTACCGATCCACATGAGCTGCAGGTGCATATCGATACTGCCATTGCCCAGCTTCTTGCCACAAGTCGCCAGATCCAGGAGCTGTCGTCCCAAAATGTCACGCTCCGTGCAGAGATTGCCGATTTACAGCAGCGCCTTCGTCGCCAGCCAACCACCCACGCAGCATGACACTGCCAGCTGACATCCGTCTTGCTATCAGGCAGCGCGCCAACTTTGCCTGCGAATACTGCGGAGTCGCTGAGATCGATGTTGGCGGTGAGCTGACGATCGATCACTTTCATCCTCGCAGTCAAGGTGGCCCTGATGACATCACGAACCTGGTGTACTGCTGCCATCGGTGTAATGAGTACAAGGCGAGCTACTGGCCAACATCGGGTGATGCTCCACAGCTCTGGAATCCGCGTACCTCTCCGTTCGATCAGCACTTTCTTGAGCTGGCAGATGGCACGCTGTATCCCCGCACCGAGACTGGTACTTTCACACTGCGCCGCCTGCGCCTGAATCGCAGTCCGCTTGTGGCATATCGACGCCGTAGAACCGAGCAGACTGAGCAGCAAGGGATGCTGCTGCGCTACCACGGTCTTGTAGCTTCGCTCAATCAGGTGGTTCGTCAGCAGGCAGCGCTGCTTCAGGAGCAGCAGGCATTGCTGGAACAGCAGCGTGCCTTGCTGCGGCTGCTGTTGCCTAACCCGGATGAGCCAGAAGCCTGATACACTCATGATCCTGTACCTCTGTTGTCTGGGTAGCACTGTGCGAGCAATGTGGTTAGTGCGAATCCAACCAGCAGCGCCAGCCCGGCAGCAAACAGCAGACCGTAGCGTATCCGCCCATTTGGCAGCACCAGCGCAATCGCCATTGCGGCCCAGTTCACAAGCATTGGCAGCAGCGCCAGCGCAATGGCCCAGGCTGGCGGCCTGGTATGCTGCTCTGTCGTGTTATAGAGATGTCTGATTCGTCCTTGCATCCTTCTTCTCACCTCTAGCTATGAGCCGCGCAGCGCGCGCAGCTCCTTCGGGTTAGCCTCGACCGTCATCACATACACATCGTTGCCAACGACGGTGAGCGCCTCGCCCACGCCTGCATGGCTCAGGAAGTCGATGTGCGCCGGGGTCAGGTCGGAGATGGCCTCGCCCATCTGGCGGGCCGGGAAGTCATCCAGGTGGAACAGCACCTTGGCGACCGCGTTCTCGAAGATATAGCGCCCGTTCTCGCCGCCCAGGAAGGTGATCGGGTTCTGGTCAATCGCCACAAGCCCGATGCCGTACTTGCGCGCAACCTTGCAGATCGTGGCGGCCAGACGCGCCAGCGCCTCGACCTGGGTGAGATAGCCAAACTCATCGATCTGTAAGAGCGTCTTGCGCGTCCGATCCCGGCTGGGGTCGCGCATGTACCGCAGGATCGCGCCAATCGCCTGCACGTAGTAGAAAGGCCGCAGCAGCTCCGGCACGCCGGATACGTCGTAGTAAACGATGTCGTTACCGAAGCGCCAGTCGACTGCTGTAGGCGCATTGAAGCTCCTGCCCAGCCCGGTCAGCGTGGTCTCGTCTGGATTGTCGCTGCCGTAGAGCAGCATGCGCAGCTCACGCGCAAGCGCGCGCGCCTCTGGCACCTGGAAGCCTTCAAGCAGCACGATGAGATCGCTCAGCAGCGGCATCTGCTCACGTCCCGCCTGTGGGCCAACCGCCGCGTACAGGTCGCCCAGGGTGCGGTCGAGCACGCCGCGCTCGGCGATGCTCATGGACCGTGGCACATACTGCTCCTTGCCGTCGGGACTCCTGCCCGGCGTGCCCAGCAGCAGGGCGATCTGCCCGATGACATGCTGCACCTGGCTGGCGATCCAGCCGCCCTCGACCTCACTGTCGCTGTAGACGATGTCCAGGATATTGATCGGCGTCTCCAGCCCCAGGGCGTAGCAGCGCGCACCTGCCCGCGCAGCCGCCGCGATGCGCTCGCCGTTGCGGAAGGCGTCAATGCCGATCACGCGCTGACCAGCCAGGGCTGCGGCGCGCAAGGCCAGCAGATTCAAAAAGAAGGTTTTACCGAAGCCGGTCTTGCCCAGAATCACGAGGTGCGCCGCCTGGTTGTTGCGAAACAGGTCGAAGAAGAGCGGCGCGCGCCGCACCGCGTCCAAGCCCCAGAAGAGGCCCTCGGTGGCGCTGGCCTGGTGGTAGCCCAGCAGGCCCATGCAGCAGCCCACGCCGTGGGAGAGCATGCTGCGCGGTTTGAGCGGCGCGTCGATCCGACTCCTGGGCGCCAGGCTCCAGAGCTTGAGCGCCTCGGCCTGCACGCCAACCGGGCGCATGAGCCGAAGCTGGGTGCCCAGGCGCGAGCGGGTCTCAGCGACGTTGGTCTCTAGCTCCTCGGCGGTATTTCCACCCACCAGCACGCCGATCTGGACGGTATGCAGGCTCTCGTGGACAAGCTCGTGCATGACCTGCTCGGCGGCGGCGATCACCCGACCGGCGCGCATATCGACCACCTGGGCGTCACGCGCAACCACGCGCGCGGCGTTGTAGGCCATCTCGGCGGAGCGCATAGCCTGGTTGCGCGTCATCGTATGCACGTCAATGGCGATCGCCACATCGTAATTGGCGTCGATCAGGCCGTGCAGGGTGGTTGCGTCCCAGGCGCCGCGCGCATCATAGGAGAGCAGCGTAGCCAGCCAGGGCAAACCGGTCTGCTCTGGCTTGAGGCAGGCGGGCTGCTCGCGATAGGGGCCATCCAGCACGCAGGGCAAGCGGTCAAGCACCTGCATCTCGCGCCCGGTCGCGTGGCGCAGTGTTGCGGCAAGTGTCTGCGCGCTGACATCGGCAGCTGGCCAGGCAACCAGGATGTAGCTGGCGCTGCGCAGATGCCGCTGCTGGAGGGCCTCGTAAAAGCGGCCCATCTCCTTGGCCCAGGGCAGCCGCCAGAGCAGGGTGTCAAGCGCGTCACCGATCTCGCTCCAGCGTAGCCGAGCGCTCTCACCAGCGCCGGTGTCTGAGGCGCACAGAGTCTCCTGCAACACTGCGGCGTCGGCGAACAGGTCGAGCAGCAGTACCGCCACGCCAGGTGGCAGCGCCTGCATGACGCGCGCGGGGTCAACTCCCGACTCACCTGCCAGCATGCCGTCGATGGCTGCCAGCAGCGGCATGGTTTCCCGTCCCAGCCACTCCAGGTCACGCAGGTCAGCCTGGACAGCCCGGATCGGTGGGCGCATATCAAAGCGCTTGGAGAGTGCCAGCAGCCGCACCGGGTAGGTCAGCCCGGCGAACCAGCCGCCCAGGGTACGCTCCAGCCGCTCCAGGTCGGTGACCTGCTCGATAGGAAAGCTGTTTAGCTTCAGAATATGCATCACGTACGCTCTCTGGTCTCAGGCAAAGGAACAGTGTCAGATTTATTCGGGTGTAGCTGAGGAGTAACCCGTATCGGCAATGGTCGCCGCTTGTGCCGCACCTGGATTGGCCCGCCTACGCGCAGCGGTCGGTCGTGCCGGATAGTAGCGGCCCCTACCAGCGCATCCGGCGTCAGCACCTGTCCACCAACTCGCCTGCGCAGGCTGCCGCGCACGCGCCACATGAGCCGCTCATAGAAGGCCAGCCCGCCCACGTCGAGCGTCATCGCCACGCCTAGCAGCGCCGCCGACGCGATGATCAGGATGCGCAGCAGCAAGGGCATGCCCGCCGAGATGATGTAGGCTGGCAGCGCGGCGATGATCAGCCCGCTGGCATTCTCAACCGTCAGAAAGAGCGCGATCTTCTCGCTGCGGCGGCTCTGGATCTCTTCGATGTGCTGGTAGCTCATAGCTCCTCCAAAAGCTGAGATGAAAGCTGAAAGATGAAAACAGAAAGATGAAAACCGAAAACCATGATGAGCGTGCTGTGCGGAGCTTTCAGCTTTCATCTCTCAGCTTTCAGCCTTTCTCATTGACCTCCGCCCATGCTGTAGAGCGCCGTGACGAAGGCGGTGGCAAAGCCCAGAAACGCAACGGTCAGCATGGCCTTCTGGAAGTAGCCGCGCATCGTTTGTGCCCAGTCGGGAATGACCGGGGTGAGCAAGGTGGCCAGGCCCCACAGGATGAAGCCGACGACGCCGATCGGGATAACCAGCGTCAGCAGGCTGGCCTGAAGCTGGGTGAAGATCTGGCTGATCTGATCCATAGCGATGATTCCTCCTTACAGGTTTGGATAATTTCGATAGCTGCGACTGGTTTTTATGGTCTGGAACACCTCCTCTCTGCCCTCATGGGGCAATCTGCCAGCGATACGAGCCGACCGAGAGCACCAGCGGTGCACCGTCAGCGATCTCAGGGAGTGGAATCGTCAGGGTGCGCGCCTCGCCGGGCGCGAGCGGTGCGTGCAGCTCAGGGAGGTCTGGCAGTGGGAGTACCTCGCTGCCACGCTTCAGGACGATATCGTCGCGGCTGAGCACGAGCGGGCCATCCCCGCTATTGCTGAGCGTGAGCTGAATCGCGACACTATTCCCTTCAGCATTGGCGAGCCCGACATGCTGAGCCTCAAGCGCTTTGCGCAGCACGAGAGCGCGATCTGGCGGCGGACTGAGCGTTGCGCGCCAGCGCATCACTGCGCCGCTCTGAGGCAGCGTGATCTGCCAGGCCAGCTCAAGCTCGCCAGCAGGCAGCGGCACCAGGTAGCGCAGCTCAATGCCATCCTCGATAGAAACCTGCTCAGGCGACTGCACCACGGTGCCATCTGCCAGCAGCAAGGTCGGCGCATAGGTGGGCCAGTCCAGCTCCGGTGCAGCGATGCGAATAATGATGCGTGCGCTATCCGGTGGAAGCGTCCCGTCCTGACCCGGTCCGACGATGGAGATTGCCTGCAGCGTGATCGACGTGTCCTCGCTCGGCGTGACTGGCACGCCTATCTCGGCAAGCGGCAGAGGTTCGACTCGCTGGAGCATGCCTGCCAGCGCTGGATGATCAGTCGAGACACCCTCGCATGGCTCGATGCGCAGGTCTGCAAGCGTGCTGCTCGCCGAGCTCAAGGTGTAGATACGCTCTGGCGTGTCGTCCGCACCTTTCAGTCTGGCCTCGGTCGCACCCTGAAGCTGGGCTGCCGGAACACAGATCACCAGTGGGATAGCTGAGCGGATCCTGTCCAGCGCGATTGCAGGCTGCACGCCGTCCGAGCTAGCCAGGGTGAGCGAGCGTACTGTCCAGACAGGGACTCGTGTGCCGTTGATGACTGGCAGCGGCTCGCTCGCACTCGTCGGTCGAGCCGGGCTGTGCGGCCAGAGGAACCAGACCAGGAGGAAGAGCAGCGCACCCAGGCCAAGCGCAATCGACAGGACAATGCGGCGGCGCATATCCAGCCCGTCCGGGCCGCCTGCGGCATAGGCCGCTGCTCCAGGTACATCCAGCAGCGTCGGCACATGTACGCGATACCACTGCACTGCGCCATCCACCAGCAGCGGCACATCACCCCAGCTAGTCTGGCGCTCATCGCCCTCCGCGTGTCCTTCAGCCTCTTCCAGCAGGGCCGTCAGCGCCTGCCGGTCGATAGCATCGGGGTCGATCGCCTGGCGGCGCGCAGTGCCACGAGTCGTCTCTGCCGCAACCTGAAGCTGCTGGCGGCGCTCCTCGCGCACGCGGTCGAAGAGGCTACGCTGGGCCTGCGGGAGGGCGACAAGCTCGCGCGCGGCCTGCTTTGCCTGCTCCTCGCGCGAATCGGCGCGCTCGAAGACCGGCTGGCTGGCTGCGGCCTGGGCCTCCAGCAGGAGGAGGCTGGCCTTGAGATAGCTGCGCCAGTCGCGCCACTGGGCATGGATCTGCTCCCGGAAAAGCGCGTCGGCGCGTGCAATCGTCGAGGTGGTCATGGCCTAGCTCCTTCCGGGATGATCAGCAGCAGCGTGGGCTGGGCAGGATCGACGGGGAGGTCGATACCCAACGCCGGGATGCGCAGGTGCGCGGCGACCAGCGGCGACATATCACGGGTAAGCTGTACTCGACCATCAGTGTTGGTGATAGCCTCAGCCAGCAGGTCGCCGAAGACGTTGACAAGCTGGACACGCAGACCAGCGAGCGGTCGCTGCGAGCCTGGCAGTGGTGTCGGCGTGGGTCGACCAAGCGGTGGCGTCGGTACCGTAGCGCCGCGCTGCACAAAGGCGCTGATAGCAAGCGTAAGCTGCTGGCGAGCAGGCAGGCGAGCTGGTGGCGGCAGCGGCGCCGGGTCAAGCGCTGTAATGCGCGGCAGCGCAGCAGGTGTGGCTGTCGCTGAAGAGGTAGCTTCGGCAGCTGCCAGTAGCGTCGGCGAGGGTGCGGCTGCTGTGATTGCCAGTCCAGGCGTTACCTGCGCCGTAGCATCCTCATCTACACGTCGCAGATCTGGGCCATAAACCCAGCCAAAGACCACGCCTTCGAGCGGCTGCACGCGCGCCCATGGGCCGCTCACCTGACCCAGCAGCGTGACATGCGTGCCAGCCTCCAGGGTCTGAATGGCCTCTGCTTTGGCATCTGGCGCGATGCGCAGCACGGTTGCGGACGCCGTGACAATGGCCTCGCCTTTTGGCCCAGTTCCTGTCTGTGGTGGCGAGCCGCTGCTACTCCTGCTGGATGCCTGCGGGGTTGCGGTCGGCGCATTGGTCTGCTCGGCGATGCGAGCCTCAAGCTGGCGAGCCAGGTCGCTGCCTGCCAGCGCAATGGCAAAGCGGTAGCCGCCCGCGTCCTTGTCGAAGACCACCTGCCCGGCGCCGCCCGTGCGCGGCCCAACCCGGATAATGGCCGTGCCGTCGCCAGGCGCTCGCCAGCGCAGCACGCTCAGGAAGCTGCTGCCTGGCCTGGCGTCGTCGTTGGTCGCGACAGGTATCTGCTGATCGCCCCAGAACAGGTCGATCACGGTGTCCACGCCAGGGCCAAGGTCAAAGGTGGCGACCAGGTACTCCACGCCTGCCTTGACCGGCACCGAGAGGTAGTCATGGTCGCCGCCCGTGCAGCCCCAGGCAACCGGGCAGACAAAGTTCAGGTCGTAGACCGAGCCCACGCCGATCGGCGCCGCCGTCTCAGGGCTCCAGTTGTTCTCCAGCCGATCTGGCTCGGCCTGCTGCTGACTAGCCAGCGCGTCAGGTATCGGCGTAGGCGGCGGTAATACTCTGCGAAGCTCCAGGTTGTACTGCTCGCCCTCGCTCGGCATGGGTGAGCGGTTCTCAACGCGCAGAAGGAGCCAGCCAGTCAGATCGGCGGGCAGCGTGGTCGTCAGTGCCGGGCTGCTTAGAACCGCCAGCGCTGTCGTCTCGCCAGGCCGGGTAATCGTGGTGCGCAGATCCAGGCCGGATGTCGCTCGGATGGTGATGCTCAGCGCCAGGCCAGTTGGCTCAGCACCGAGGTCGATGCTGTAGTAGTCCCCATCGCCCTCCGGCAGAAAGCTGAACGCCCCGCTGATGGCATCAAGCGGCAGCACACAGGCTTGCCCAGGTCGGTCGTTTGGCTCGCAGCTATCCGGCTGTGAGGCAGGCTGCACTGTCGCCATGGTCTGTGCAGTGGTCTGCATCGGCAGGCTGGCTGACACCGATGAAAGCAGCACAATCAGCGCTATGACGATGGTCAGCAGGCGTTTGCTAGACATTGGCTTCCTCCGTCTCTCGCTCAGGGCGCTGTGACTCGCTCGGCTCGGTGGCAGGCGTCGTCTCGCTCGTGCTCTGCGCTGTAGCTGGCTGCCCATTGGAAGTCGCAGCACTTGCCGTGCTTGAAGCTGCCTGGTCATTTGTAGACTGCGTTGGCTCAACCCGCGCCTGGGCCGATCGCGCGCTGGTCTCAGCTGCGCTGGCGATCAGGGCGCCCGCCTTGACCAGGCGCTGGCGCTCGTCGTCTGCTGCTGATGTGCGCTTGCCAGATGTTGCAGCGGCGGCCTTGTCGGTCTGCCAGAGGGCGACCGTACCGTCCTTGCGCTCCTGTACGGCATAGCCAAGCATGAGCAGGCGTGGAATGCGCGCCTCGCCCCGCTGCACGCTGATGGCATCCGCAGGCAGGTCTTGGGGCGGGTCGGTGTAGTGAATGCGGCGCCGCTCGTCCAGCGTCATCACGGCGCCGCGCTGGCCTGGTCGCAGCCGGTCATCCAGCACCTGCACGACTGCCGCGCCATGCCTGACAAGGTTTGGCGTCTCGCCGCTGGCCTCGCTCACGTCCGCGCCGAAGTCCTGCCAGCCCTGGCGCACCCGCTCCCAGCCCGATCGGGTGCGCTCCGGCAGCCAGCTCGCGGCATGTGACAGGTCATTGCCCATCTGCTCACTACCCAGGTAGTCATGCACGTGCCTGACGCCAGCCGCGAAGCTACTGACCTCCTGTACAACCGTGGGTCGCTGCGCGCGCACAAGCTCGCGGCTGATGGCTCGCTCTCCAGCACGCTCACGCAAGCTGCGGCCCTGCTCATCTGTCGATTTTGCGTCTGTCAGCATGCGCTGGCGTGTGGCGTACCAGTCGCCCTTTGTGCTGCGCTCTCCGGTGTGCAGCCCTCGAACAATCTCCTCGTCCTCGACCCAGCCCATGGCGGCGGCCACCTCGCCAAGCTGCGCGACTGGCCGGATGCGCCCCAGCGCTGCCGATGCGGCGTAGCGCCCGCTGCCGGTCTGCTGGAGTGCAGCTGCGGCGGTCAGCGCGGTCGCTGCGCCGCCAGTTGCGACTGCCGCGCCCACCCCGATTGCTGCCCCTGCTGCCTGGCTCGCTAGCTCAAAAGGCCGCGTGATCGACAGGCCGGTCACACCTGCGACCGTGTCGTTGAGCGTGCGCACGCTGTCCTTGAGGGTGTCGACTGCCACAAAGAGCATGTAGGCCGTCAGGACGATCCCGCCAATCGAGAAGCCGGTGTAGGCTGCCGCGTTGCGTAGCTGGGCTGCCGCCAGTAGACATGCCGCAACGATGCCCAGCAGCACGCTGCTCGACCAGCTCACCTGCAGCACGCCCAGCATGCGCCGGAACAGGCCGGTCACGCCGCCTGCGGTCTGGCTGAAGAAGACGAAGACCAGGCCGATGGGCAGGCCAACCCAGAGCGCGATCAGACACAGCGCGAAGACGAGCTGTACCAGCGCATCGAGCACCGCCAGCGAGGAGGGCAGCAGGCCCAGGAAGGTGCGGATCGCGCCGCGCTGCATATTCGTCACCGCCTGGGTGCGATTGTTCCCGGCGTCCATCAGGCTTACGTCCTGGTCGACTGCGTACTGCGGGCCATTCGGCGCGGCCTCGTAAAAGCCGTCGGGGATGTCAGGGCTCGGCCCGCCCTTGTCAGGGCAGTGAATATCCTCTGCGTCGGCCCAGAGCAGCGCGGCGGCCAGGTCATCCAGGCGCAGACCGTTGCCGGAGCGGCGCTCCAGCGTGCCGCCACCACACGGGTTGGATGGATAGAGCGCCTTGGGCATTCCCATGTCGCTGGCGGATGCGCCGAAGATCGCGCCAGGGGCGATCTGGCTCACGCCCGTAAAGAGCGCTGAGCCAACCTCGCTGCGGAGCTGCTCAAGCTGCACGATCAGCGGGCCGCTCAGCGTCAGCAGCAGCGGCGCAAGCGTCGTCCAGACCAGCGCATGACGTACATTCACCAGGCCAGGCTTGCCGAACAGCGGCAGCAGCAGGGTGGCCAGGCAGCCCAGGATGACCGCAATGGTGGCGACTGGCAGAATCAGCGGACTAATGATCTGCACCAGTACCTGGTACGCGCTGGTAAAGGCCACCTCGACCAGCCACCAGCGGAAGGCGTCGAGCTGGTAGGCCAGCAGCAGCAAGGTGCGGTCAAGTGACCAGCCCATGCCCGCTAGCCCGTACCAGAAGCTGTAGAGCGCGCCGTCTACACAGCCACCCGGGTCGGTGACGCCGCAGGCAGCCACGGCTGGTCGAGGCTGAAGCGCAAGCAGCCCGGCAACGGTGGCAAAGGTGAGCACAGTGGAGCCGTGGTGCTTCATACAGCCCTCCCGCGTCGCGCCAGCAGGATGACCAGCGTGGCAGCGCCTGCCAGGAAGATCAGCAGGAAGAGGCCAGGCCAGGAAAAGCTATCCCCCGAGGTCGATTCGATACGAGCTTCAGGTCGCAGCAGTGCAGGTGTTGGCATTGACGAGGCTGAGAGCCCTGGCGATCGTGTGGTAGTCCTCTGGGGCTGACTCTCGATTGGCACGCCGACCTCCGGGGCGATCATGGAGGCAGGATCAGGTCGCACCAGGCCATCTGCCTCGGCGCGCAGGTCAAGCTGCACAGGCGGGCTATCCAGCAGCAGGCGAATACCGGGTGCGTCCTGGCCTGGCAGGGAGAGCGGCCTGCCATTGGGCAGGCTACCCTGCACGGCGACGCGCACCTCACTGACTGGCAGCCGCTCAAAGGTTGCCCTACCTGAAGCGTCTGTGCTGGCGCGTACCAGCTCATGGCCGCTCGCATCGCGGACAATCACGCTGATATTCGATATACCGGTATCAGCGCTGTCGCGCAGCGTGACGATCAGATCGGGCGGTAGCTCCTGCGCATGCGCAGCGAGCGGCACCAGCAGAGAGCTCAGCAGCGCGAGTGCGGCGATATGTTGAAGAAGCTTGCTCATCGTGCTGTCCTGAAGCCACGGATGCGTGGCGCGTAGTAGGCGGACTCAAAGATGTCGTAGTCGATGCGTACCCCCAGATTGGGATTAGCGGCGTGCTCCATGTCCCAGCGCCCGTCGCCATCCAGGTCGCCCAGCAGGATGCCCACGTGGTCGATCTGGCCCAGGCCCTCCATATCGAAGAAGACCAGGTCGCCCGGCTGGAGATCCCGTGCGTCGACCGTGCGCATCTGGGGCCACTGTCCGGCGGTGCCCTGCGGGATGCGGATACCGATCTGCCCGTAGCTCCAGCTTGCTAGGCCTGAGCAGTCGAAGGTCTCAGGGCCTTTGGCGCCCCAGACATACGGCTTGCCCACCTGGTTGAGCACCACCTGGATCAGCCGGTCGGCTCCCGGCGGCGCGGGCATGCCAATCGCCACATCGCGGCCCCAGGAGATATAGCGACCATCGCCCCAGGGCGTGATCACGCCCTGGTCGTCGCAGGAGGGGCCGATGTCGCGCAGCGAGCCCTCGGTCCACTGCACCGTGAGTGTGCCCGGCTCCTGGCGGCGCAAGTCGTCATTAGGAGGCGGGGTCGCTGTCGGTGTGCCATCGGCTGGAGGCGGCGCGCCGCCGTCAAAGATGATCTCAACGGTAACCGGCTCGCCCACCGGCCCGATGATGGGCACGCGCACGCTGCTCTCGCCGGTTGGGATGCGATCTGGCAGGCGGTCGAGCTCGGCAAGCTGGAGCGAATCGGCCGTTACGCCCCAGCTACTGCCGGTGATGACACCGCCATTCGGCTCGCGCACCGAGCGCAACTTAACCCGCTCGGCGTAGCTGATCGGCACAGGCGCATCGGCATGGCTCAGCCAGGTGATGTTGACGAAGAAGAGCTGCTGCGTGCCTGCCGGGACACCAGGCCGCTCGACCACCGCGCCAGCAGACGCGCTCACCGTCACATGAAACTGGCCCACCTCGACGCGCTGTCCCAGCAGAAAGGTCGTTCCCTTGATGGCATAGGGGGTAGGTGACGGGAAGGGTGGGCCAGAAAACGCTGCGCCGTACTCCTGCTCCCACTCGGTGTAATACTCACGGCGGGTCTGGCAGTGATGCTCGCCGGTCAGCGGGTCGGTCGTGCACTCCTGCCACTCGCGCTTGACTGGGCCACTCTCGCCATAGGGTAGCGGCGTAGGACTAGGACATGCCCAGCGCGCCGTGCGCTGCGTTGCCAGCCCGCCCGTGCCGCAGGCTAGCAGCGGCAGCACGAGTGCCGGGAGCGCGATGATCAGCAGCAAGTGCGTGCGTCGCTCCATCAGGCGCCTCCTGCCGCAGTGGCTGATGGCTGCGGTGTGGTGGTCGGGTAGTCTTCAGCCGGGATAATCGCGTTCAGGTCGACCGAGCGGACGGTGACCTGCTGGCTGGCCTCGATCCAGCCCAGCCAGACCATGCGGCTGCCGGTTGCCTGCGCAGTGGCGGTGTCATGCGCCTGAATCGCGCCAAGCGCGAGCACATTGGGCCATGCCTGCCATACAGCGCTACCAGGCTGACTCCAGCTTGCGTAGTGACTGCTCGCCTCCGGCCTCCACTGGGCCGCGCCGCAGCATGTCCAGAATGTAACCAGCCGCCCGGCAACCGGGTCGTAGGCAGGTGCAACGAAGTCGAGGTGCCCAACCCGATCCGGGCTGCCGCGCCTGACCAGGATTGGCTCGATCGGGTTCCAGCTCTGCCCGCCATCCAGCGAAAGCAGCGCGAAGAGCATGCTTCGATCTGATGTTGCCCAGGTGAAGGCGATGCCAGCTGAGAGCGCACCAGCGGGATTGGTAGAGGGAAACACCAGACTGCGGATGTGCCAGGCCGCGCCGCTGTTGGGATCGTCTAGCGCGCTGTCTGGTGATAGATCAAAGGCCAGGCTGCGGATCTGCCAGATGCCGCCTGCAACAGGCCGGGAGAGCAGATTGAGGCGTCCGCGCTCAGACTCCTTGAAGCCAGTCGTCAGCGCGATGATACGCGCGTCGCTGCCCTCGCCAGCGATGACGGCGCTGCCTGAGCTGCCAGTCACAGGAAGCCGCTCGGCTGGCTGCCAGTCGTCGCCTGCAGGCTTTACAGCCAGGGTTGCACGCGAGCTATCGCCTGCGTAGCAGCTGGCAAGTACGACCAGGTTGCCGTCTGTATCAGCAGCCATGTCCTGCACCGTCCAGCAGCCCTGAGCAAGGGAGCGCGGCGGCGACCAGGTGGTGCCGTTATCCCGGCTGCTGCTCACCCAGATGTCTGGTGTTGCTGTTGTATCTCCAGCGCTATCCTGCGCGCGGTCGCTTGCGCCCCAGGCGGCGTAGACCGTCCTATCGCCGCTCACAGCCACGGCGATCGAGCCGAAGCGGTCTGTGCCATTGCTGGACACGCCCATATCGACCTGGCGGGCGACGCCCCAGTCCTGGGTACGCGGGTCGTAGATGCGCACAAACGCCTGGATCGGCATGCCCCAGCTTCGCTGCGTGACGCCCACGACCGGCCAGCCCTCGGTGGGATGTACCGCCAGATCCAGGGCGTAGACCGAGCCGGGCAGGTGCATGGTCATCAGGCGGTCACTGCCACTGACCCAGCGGCGCGGCTCTATGGTGGGGTAGGGCGGTGGGTTGGGCACGGGCGTGGGCCAGGGAATAAGCGTCGCGCCGGGCGCGGCTGGGCAGCGTGGATAGGGTGTCGTGGTCGGCAGGGCTGTGGCTGTGGGTGTGCCAGGCAAGACAGTGCCAGTTGATGTCAGCGCTGTTCCGGCTGGCGTAACCGTAACCAGACGTGGCGTGGGATAGGGGTCTGGCCAGCAGCCCGCCGCCTGCGCGGTGGCCTGCACCTCAGCGTAAGTGTGTGGTGCGGCGCAGCCTCCCAGTACGGCGGCAAGGAGCATGAGTAGCCCTGCTCTCAGGGAGCCCAGGTGCTGGTGTATACAGTTGTCGGTGGCTGCTGGCATCTGGCGTTGCTCAAGGTAAGGCCCGGCGCAGCGTACGCGCCGGGCATAGGGGCCGCATGGAGCGGCCGGCAGCGAGTACAGGAGGTGAGGCTTTCTCACCCGCCGGTCGTTCGCACGGCCGGTAGCTGTGTTATACCTGTTCGGGCACGGGTGAAGGAGGGGGAATTGAGGAGGAATGAGGAGCAACCCTAACCAAACGTTCTACTTTTGTGCTAAACTGGATCAGCTCGTACTCGTGACTGTACTCAGGTAAACATAAAAAGAACGCAAGTTCTGGTATGGTATAGAAGCAACCTTCCAAATAGGAAGGCAACTCACAAATCAACTGCGATGACGCACGCTCCGCTACGCTCTATTCACCTTGTTCTGGCGCCAATCTCGGCGTCCTATCGCTGTCTCCTGGCTCACCTCATCTCCGAGGTGGGCCAGCGTCTTTTTGTGTCATTAGGGTATTTATGACAGCTATTGCACATCAATATCGCCAGCTCTCACCCTGGCAAGGCGCACTCGCTCGGCTGGCCTGGGTGCTTGCTGCCCTTCTGGTCGCGACAGCAATCCTGCATGGGCCGCAGACTACCTCAGGTCTGCTGCATATGCTGGCGCTGCTGGTGATGCTCCCACGGGCACTCTGGCGTATTGAGCAGCAGCCGGAGGGTGTGCTGCGCCACGGCTGGAGAGCGCTCGTGTTGGCACTGCTGGCTCGTAGCGTGGCGATTGCCTGTGAGCGCTGGTTCCCCGCAGCGCCGTCTGGCACCGGCATCATGCTGGATATCGTCACCGCTGCGCTGCTTCTGGCTGCGGCTGCGCTGCTTGGCTCGACCAACCAGACCTGGCGCAAAGATACACCGCTGATTTTCCTGGATGGCCTGATCATTGGCGCAGCGCTGGTGAGCATCTTTCATCTGCTCTTCGGCTCGGACATGGCCCACGCTCCGCTGCTGGCCATTCAGACAATACTAGAGGTCGGCCTTCTGTCCGCCGTATGTATCAATACGGTAACGCTACGCCTGTATGGCGCATCGCCCTTTTTCCTGTTTCTTCTCAGCGCACCACTTCGCCTGGCTACGCAAGGGATTGAGCGGGTTTTTGGCCTCCCAGAGGCAGCAATAGTGACAGTGCTAGCACTGCTGGAAATTGCATGCTGGGGTGGAATGTTTGGCCTACGGCAGCCCCTCTTCAAGATACAGATGAGCCTGGAGCCATTTAATGTCTTGGCCTATCCGGCCTCCGTCGCGCGCTACAGCATTGCGCTGGTTTTCATTGTCGGTGTCGTTACGCCCCTCCCACCCCTGCTGCTCCTAGTGCTGGGTAGCGCATTCCTCTGGCGAGAGAACATTCTGGATCGCCGCACGTGGACCCTTTGGCGTATAGTCGCGGATAGCGCAGAAACGGAGACAGACCCGAAAGAGGAAACACTGGCGCTCCGGTCGCAGATCGATAAGCTAGCCCGACTAGCACATGATCTGGCGTCACCCATGCAGGGCCTACTGCATGTCCAGCGGCTGCTGGAAGATGCGCGTGTGTACTTTATTAGTGATAGGCTGGATGGTCATCTACGACCCGCTGAGAACCTGGTCAAGCAGATGCAGGCCCAACTCCATGGGCGCACCCTGCCCCTGCGCCTTGGGGAGATTGATCTGCGCCTGATCATTGACGATGCGCTTGAGGCCGTTGACTGGCGCAAACGCTGGCAGCGGGTCGAGATAACAACCTCGTTTGCTGCTCCCTCCACCCTGGTTATCGGTGACCCCACGGCGCTGCGCCGTATCATTGACAACCTGCTTTCCAACGCGCTGGCGGTGCTCCAGCCGGGTGGACGTATCCTGGTTGAGATTGTTAAGGACGATGCGCACGACAACATGCTTGTGCTAGGTGTGCACGATACTGGGCCTGGGCTAACAGTCGACGAGCAGACCGTCGTCTTCAAGCCAGGCGTGCGCTTCCATGACGGCCCGGGGCTGGGCCTCGGGTTGGCTATTGTTAGTGATCTGATTCGTGAGTCGGGAGGGTCGTGCGAAATTCGCAGCGTGGTAGGCGAGGGTACCAGCTTCCGGGTACACCTCCCTGCTGCGATGACTGATGAGCTATGGAAGGATGACGAATGACGCGTGTCTTGATCGTCGATGATGACGCAAGCAGCCGTGCCTACGTGCGCGAGATGGCGCCGCCGGGCTGGGAGTGGATCGAGGCAGCCGATGGCCTTTCGGGCGTGGCCGCTTTTCTCCAGCTATGGCCCCGGCCTGACCTGATCGTACTGGATATCATGCTGCCTGATACCGATGGGCACTGGGTCTGCGCGCGTATCCGTGAGGAGAGCAGAGATGTCCGTATTCTGCCCTTCACGGCAAATCTCGATGCTGTAGCAACCATTGAGCGGTTTGCCTGTCTCCCTGCCCTGACCAAGCCTGCCAGGCCGGAGCAGCTCCAGGCCACACTCGCCAGCGCGCTCGATCTCCCTACAGATAGTCTGACGATGAGCCCACTGGCTGCCTGGGTTGTTCAGGAGAGCGTCGAGGCACTACGCAAGGCGGCGGCGGCGCTCGATCGCCAGCAGGCTGTTGTGTATGCCAGCGACACTGTTGTGCGTACAGGTCTGGTCACCATCCTCTCACCACAGGTACGTGTCAGCGAGGCAGGCGACCGCATATCGCTACGTGGCGCGCTGGCAGGGCCAGGCGTGAGCGTGCTGGTAGCCGCTGGAGCGGACTATGAGGCTGTGCGTGATACAGCACAGCGCTATAAGCTGCCGCTGGTAATAGTGGCGGATACAATCGAGCAGGCAAAGATGCTGCGCTCTGTAGGCATAGCTGCGGTGCTACTGGGCTCGGACGCGCAGATTCAGCGACGCCTGCGTGGTGTTGTGCGAGCTCTTATGGATGACCAGCCCGTTGACCCGTTTGTCAGCCTCCCAGAGACGGTAGCGCTGACGCGGGAGATTGTGCCTCCAGATATGCTGGAGCGCTTTGCGGGAACAGGGCTACGCGAGCGCGAGAAGGAGGTTTTGTGGCTGCTGTCTCGCGGCCTGAGGCAGGCGGAGATAGCGACTTATCTGAAAGTCACTCCGAGCACAGTTAAATCGCATGTGCAGAATGCTCAGGAAACGCTCCAATTGGACAGATCAGGACTGGAGCAGTGGATCAAGGAACGATTTGGATAGACTGCGCTATGTTATTTTGAAAGCCTTCTCTATATGGTGAGAAGAACCCTTCGAAGCTCGCCCGCAATACTGTCTGCTGAACGATCAATAAGGACAGGTTTTCGTATATGGGGGTAATGCTGCTGGACAATTATTTCAAGTATGCGATGGAAACGCTGGTCTGCTGTAATGAACAAATCCACATCGAGCAACTTACAGGCATGTATTTGATCGCTCGCATTGCCAGGCGATAGCTTTAGATGCAGTTGGTAATAATTAGCGAGACCAGATATGTGATTCTTTGGCATATATGTTGGATCAACTTCCTCAAGCCAGAATTTGCTATAGCTCAAATCCTGAAAGGCTTTCTCCTTGAGGTAAGGGCAAAGCCAGTCTGCATAATCACGACTCTCAGGTATTCGCCGGACGATTGCTTGAAACCAGGCTGATAGACACTCATATCGCCAGTAATTGTATGCAGTGAATTGCATGCTACTTTCGACCGTCCTTTGATTTCCCGATGTCTCTCGCATTATTGAAAAATTGCTCTCAGGGTTACGAATGCTATCTCTCAGCGCTCTTTGCGTATCGGCATACTTGGCAACCCCTTCTCGGAAATCTCGATAATAGACGGCGAACACGCCGGGCGACGGAAGCTCCATAGCTTTCATGTCGAGCCAACGCTGTTTATTTCCCTCCAGCATTGATGTGGCTTTTCGCACTAATTTTCTTGAGGGCGCATGTCGTAACCACCCTGGGCGGCATCGCAGTATTTCCGACCGGACTTCCTCAGCTTGCGTCCAAGATTGCGGATGGGGTTCCAGCTCCTTTGCTGTTGTTACGATGGCCGCTATCTGGAAGATACGTTGCCGTTCATCGGGAGTGGCGAGCGTCTCAGTGATATTCTCACCGGAAACTTCAACGTCATGTCCAAACTCATCGATGATACTGCGAACCGCAACTTCCTCGGCTTTCTTTGACATGAATTCATAGATATTCGTATCAAAATAGAGCTTCATACGATGCTGCTCTCGTCACAAGAAGAATTATGTCTTCATTTGATGCGTTTGGAACCTACCCATTCAAAAGGGAATAGAATAACGAGGAAATCGATGGGTGCGCCACTACTACTCTTCCTGTGAACTCAGGCGAGTCATTTCCCGTCGAAAGATGGGCAACCCACTCATCCGTCGGAGCCAGCGTAATGTGTTCTCGTGACCGCAGATACCCCCATCTATATCTTGAGTCACAACGTGGCCATCATCATCACAGATCAGCAACTGTGCAGGATGGGCACCAGGGATCGAACTCATCGCCTGGTTCAATTGCACCCACTTCGTATCGTCCATCATGGCCGTCGTAGCGTCGATAATGATGGTTGCTGGAGAGGTTTGATAAGCCTGCGCATCGATATGACGGTCATAGTCAGGCGGCTGGGTAGATTCCTGATTATCCCAATCCTGCAAAGCCCGCCGCGCCTCTACAACCTGCTGAAGTATGGCGCGGAAATATCTGGAAGGCTGGAGCGGAGATTCAGATGACTTGCGCGGGCCGACACTGCGATACTGAACGCAGGAGAGGATGAGCTCGTCCATCGCTCGGGTAAGCGCAACATAGCAGACACGGCCTTCTTCCAAGAGCTTTTCTTTGTCATCGAAGCTGCGGTGGTCAGGAAGCGTGCCTTCCTCTAGGGCAGGCACGAAGACCATCGGAAACTCAAGCCCTTTTGATCGGTGAATGGACATGATTCGCACCTGTCCCTGCCCGGTCGCATCATCATGAGCTGTGTCATAAATGGCAAACACGTCGAGCATACTCGGTAAATCCTGCGCTTCCGACACCTCACTATCAAGCACCTGCTGAAAGACCTCCATAAGCGAGCCAAATTCTTCATCATTCGAATCGGTACGAAACACTTCATCGAATCGTGTACGGGTACGGAGATAAAAGAGAAAATCCTTGAAAGATGGCCGCCGGGGCAATCGCATTCGTAAATCAAGAATGGTCGCAGTTGCCTCTCTCAGCCTTATGAGGCGAGAGTGACCAAGATTTGCACTTGGTAGTGTTTCAAGCAGCCACGATTCATGGCCCAACATATCAGCCGTCTTTGCCGTAAGTAATTCCCAGAGTGTCTGTTTGCGCTGGTTTTTGCGAATAGCGTGTAAGCTCTCAATACTTTTCTGACCGATATCAGGCACCAGCTTTGTGCCGAGAAATTCTTCCATCACAATGTCATCATCAGGGGCGCATACAGCACGAAGCAATCTGACGAGCGTGCGAATGATGGTGTTTCGGTAGAAGGATTGGACGCCTTGAGTAACTGATGGAATACGTTGTTCGTGGAAAGCAATCTCAAGCTGCCGGATCGTAGCATTTATTGAGTTGTCGCCCTTCAGACTGCGGAGTAGTACCACAATTTGGCGTGGCGTGTACTTGCCAGAATCCAACACTTCGCGAATACGCCGCGCAATTTCGCGTGCCTCCGCTGCGACATCTTCTAATTCGAGAGCTTCAATCTCCAGTGCTGCATCACGACGATGAGGAATCATGTCGAGTCGATCCACGCCTGTAAACTGTGGATCAGCAATGGTCAGCGCAACCTCGATAATGCGGCGGGTGCTACGGTAGTTGATCTTGAGCGGGTGAACATCAACATCAGGATAATACTTGGCAAAGTTAGTAAACAGTGTGTATTTCGCTTGCCGCCACAGATAGATCGATTGCTGCGCATCACCAACGACCATTAAAGAATGCGGTGCATCATCAGCCGTTTCGGGATCGTCACTCGTAGCGAGGAGCTCGATAATGCGGGCTTGAATGATGTTTGTATCTTGATACTCATCAACCAGGATATGCCGGTAACGACGGTGCAGGCGGCTCCGCACATCTTCGTGCTGCTCAAGTAGGCGCACGGTCAAGAGCAGCATATCGTTGAAATCAACCCGGTTGTCCTTCCGCAGGAGTTGCTCGTAAGACTCGTAAGCGTCCACCTTACGTCGTTCGAGTTCAGTCTCCACAATACACTCGTGAGGGAGCACACCACTGTTCTTCTGCTCGTTGATATAGACTTTGAGTTGTTCAGGTTTGAGCTGGAGCTTTCCAATTGCCTTTTCGAGATATTCCTCAGCTTCATCGCTATCTAGCACACGAAACCCAATACGGCGGCCATAGAATTGTTGTCCAGGAAGGCGGCGAATCTCCTCACGTAGGATCTGTGCACAGGTCGCGTGAAACGTGCCGACAGTTAGCGCTGCAACCTGCTCGTCACCGAGCATAGCGCGTAGCCGCTCCTTCATCTCGTTCGCCGCTTTGTTCGTGAATGTGACGGCAAGGATCTGCTCTGGTTCAATTGCGAAGTGTGACAGCAGGTAAGCCACTCTACGAGTGAGTACGCGAGTCTTGCCTGAACCTGCTCCGGCCCAGACAAGTGCATGCCCCAGACCTGATTTGACAGCCTTGAGCTGATAATCGTCAAGTGCGTCGATAACGCTCGCTGCGACTGGTCGTGGCATGCCTTCAATCCGTCGGATCGTCTCCTGGCTGACCTCATTGCTATGCAAGACAAAGAGCCGGTTTGAGGCGCGCGAGTAGGCCACATACAAGAGTTGATCAATGACACTACGAGCAATAGCATTATGATCAACTTCCACCAGGATAACCACTGATCGTTCAAGGCCCTTGAATCGGTAGACAGTATCCCAGAGAACCATGCCTGACTGAGGTGTGTGCGTGAGTCCTAAAGTGGTCTTCCATGCTGGCAACGAGGTATCGCTTTCCGCTCGTGGGGTGAGAATAACAATCCACTCTGGAGGCACACGACTTTGCTGAAGTTGTGCAAGGAGATGTTGAAGCTGAAGGCGTAGGCTCTCAGGATCGGCCTCCGTGTACACACGAAATTGAGGATTTTCGCCTTGAGATGCCGTTGGCCGAGGTGTAATATCTCCTCGATAAAAGCCAATAATCTCGCGATGAATAGCCCGTGTTGTGCGAAAGTTGACCGTCAAAGGTAATGTCTGAATTCCCGTTGGAATACCAGGGTTGCGCTGATACACGCGCTGATTATCATCATAGAACACGAACAAGCAGGCTTTATCCGGAGCCACCAGAAGAGCCTCAATCACGGGCCACCAATTGGCATCGAAGTCCTGCCCTTCATCAATCACAACAGCATCATAGCGTGACCAGGTGGCACGTATCCGCTTGGCAATTTCATCCCGGATCGCCTGAAGCCCACTATTCACATCTGCTGCATCAAAGGAGGTGTGGAGTTGCGTTGCCAGCTCAAAGCATAGCTCGTGCAGAGTGGCCGTTCGTACAGATTGACCAGCTGGTGTGCAATCGAGGATTCCTCGCAAATGGTCACGTAACGGTCGGTTGAAGCAACACAGTAGCACGCGCTTTCCATCGCCTGCAAGTCTGCGTGCAATCAATAAAGCCAGCAGCGTCTTTCCTGACCCGGCACAGCCCGCGACCGCTAGACGGCGAGCGCGCGTCGTCGTGTAGAGAATATTGGCCTGCTCCTCGGATAGGCGGATACTATCCTGCTGCTCGATAGTAATACTCGTACCAAGTAATGCCCTGATGTCGATATCTCGTGCGATTTGATGCTGGATCTCCGTGATCGCTGATGCAGGTAGCCAGGCGGTCTTCGTCGCACGGCGTAGCATGTGCTCTTTTCGCCAGTAATCACGTGCACGCAGCAGAGCCGCTTCCAGATTGGCCATATCACGACGATCAATAACGATGGCACGATCAAGCGTTTTGTCCAGATCTCCCTGCTCAACATCCGCTTGAGGAAAACAGACGGCATGAGCGATGACATAGTTCGGGAATTGACCAGTCGTCGCATCCTTCATCAGGTTTCGAAGCGAAAACACAGCTTCAAGTGCTTGCTGATGCGGTGGCACATCATACCAAAACGAAGCTCCGTCATGGCGTTGGCAAGACCAGCGTCCGTTCTGGCAACGTATGCGTCTCCCTCCCTTAACCTCCAGCACAATGACGCCTAGATCTTCGTGGCAAATGATGAAATCGCACTGGATAAGACGCGCACGCTGCGAAGGCCGGTCGCCGACCCAAGCACGATCGTGGAAGATCGTATAGCCTTGGTCAAGCTGATCGGCTAATGCTTCAAAGACAGATCGTTCAGCCTCACGATTAGGACGAGGATCGCACCACGTAATAGGAATGATATTAGCTGGCATGAATTATTGCCTGGAGAATTGTTTAACCGATTTCTGGTCGGATGATATGGTATCTGTCAATATGCTCCGAAGCTACACTTTGAGCTATTTTACGGTTGTTGGAATAGGGATTGGCAGAGAGCCTTTACTATCATTTCTATCGCGAACACTGATACTATTCGGCCATTTTTCTTTGATGGTCTAACTCCGCTTGGAGATATTTGACCAGCGGATGCGCCTTACTCTGTTCGATCAACTCACAAAAGGCGACCATACGCCTGGTATGCGTATCTGCAAGGAGTGTCGCTGTACCCGAAAGATCATCAGCCTCACGCCGGTTGAGTTCTTTGAACCATTCCTGCCCGTGTGCTAGCTCCCAGATCTCTAGGCGACGATGACAGGCTGCCAGATGCGTGGCAATAGAGGGACGCTGTAGCCGATCATTTGGTGAGAGCGCTTCCCAGGCAACTATCCCTAGAAGCAACGCAATCACCGGCTCGCGATCACGCCGACGTTCCGCTTCCCGTTGTAGGAATGCTATCTGATTTTCCTTTATCTCAGCCTGTGGTACGTTATTCCAGATACTCAGCACAAGCGCCACACGACCCTCATCGTCCAGATCGTCCCAGATGTGCAGACAACAGTCGCGCACTGTTCGGTCGAACTCGCGTTGATCTCCTTGATTAAGATAACGTCGTGCATCGAGGAGGGGTGTGTATGCAGTTATACCAGCGTCTACCGCAGCTATTCCGCCGCCGTGCATGAGCCATACCTTTGGATCGAGTCGTTGGAGATCGCGAAAAACAGCCGTTTTTAGCCGCGATTGGACGCCAGTTAGTTCTGGATGCTGACGCATGGTTGTTATCAGCTCAGCCAGGGTCACATCGGCTCGATTGAGTGTCCGCCATGTCTCAACCTCTGCCAGAATCATGCCCAAATCGTACCCATGACCAGAGTCGTACCCATTCCACAGCGTCATCAGATTTGGTATATCACCCATCCGACCCGTTCGACGCAAGTAATCCAGAGCTTCGCGTAATGCTGGACGCAGGACATGGGCTATGCCAGCGGTAGACACTGCTTCAAGTACCGTGCGTAGCCATCCATCGTCATTGAGACTCTCTTCAAAGGAAAGCTGCTCGACGACGAGCTGACGCAATTCGGAAGTCGGTCGATCATCCTGGGGGGTATCAACAATGCGTCGCACTAGATCCTCGATACCTACGATCCCCTGACTAGCTTGTGCAGTCGCAATTGTATGCAACCACGCTGAGAGGTCGCCGATCAGCGCCGTTACCTCGCGATTGAAGTGTCGCGCCGTTACAACGTCCGTCTTCATCAGTCGCTGTGTAGCCTTTTGCCACGTAATGAATGGGTCTTGCTGGAGTGAAACAGCCAATTTGTCCGGTACAAAGCGCCAGGATCCCTGGCCGTCCGTAACAAAGCACTCTTTGCCTTGAAGCATCTGCTGAACTGAACTATCAGCGACCATTCGTTCGGCCATAACCATGGCCTTTAGATCATCATGATGTATCCATGTTCGCTGATCCGCCATAAACAGATCACAGAGCGTTTCCAGGATAGATTTCTTTCCTGCCGCTTCCATATACAGCGCGATCTGATCTTCATGGCGTTTCTCTGCGCGGTAGATCGTATCCACCGTTTCACAGTTGACCTTCACAGACTCGATATGTTCGTATATCAGTTGACCGTGTTCATTTAATGCGATGCGTACCTCTCGCACCTCATGCGGCTGGTGGTTATAGAACAGTCGATACTCGTCACGGTGCAGTTGTTCGATATAGACAATGCCGCCGCCGGGAATCTCCTGACTGGCAAAATAGGCCTTCATCTCTTTAGCATACGCAATCGGTTGTCGGCGCTTCCAATCAATCCAGAGCGTAAAGTTTTCTCCTTCGCTTGTACGACAGTAGACCCGCTCCGGCTGACCAGGAAAGAGTTGCTGTGCGCGAGCGTTTAGGCGCAGGAAGCCTTGTGTTGCTTCAGGAAATGTGAGGATGAAACGGGCAATTGTCTGTTCTCGTGGTTCTGCCGGATTGATACCTATACGGCGATGTTGATGTGTAGCCTCAGGCTTTTGGGGCGTTATCGGCGGCTGGGGATGCTCTTCTTGCCAACGCTGGGCACGGTCGAGCAAGCCATCTACATCGGTCGAGATTGTAGGGCTATTCATCTCAGTCCGTCCCTCAAAGGCAGGACGAGGTCCTGTCGCGACTGAGGGATGCTGCGGAACGGGCTTCTCAGCTACTTTCCCATCCGCTGGCTGTGCTGCTTGCGGTTTAGAGGCTGGCTTGTGGCCATTCTGACCATTGGTTGCTGCTTGCGGCTTGGTAGCTAGTTTGTGTCCATTCTGACCATTTGTTATTGGATCTGGTGGTTTTGCAATTGGATGCTTACTGGATAGTGGCTCGACATCGGCTTGCCCTGGTGGTCGGTGCGTAGAGGACGCTTTCTGGGTGTTTTGTGTGCTGAAACTATCCTGCGAGGAGTGCTGGGCAGCGACTGGCTCTGGGAACAGATCTGAATCCTCAGGCGCTGTCGAAACCTCCTCCGCTTGTTCTGCGAAACTCTCCTCTTCTGCTTGCGCACCGATGGTCCAAAACTGTTCGAGATCATCAGAGATGAGTTCCACTTCAACGTGCTGTGGCAACTGATGGATCTGGTTATAGTCCATTTCCTGCTCAGCACGCGATGGGTCAAGCAAAATTTCGCGCAGCATTGCTGGTTGGAGAGTAGGAATAGCAAGCAATTGATGGAGTATGAGCGCAAGTTCCGACGCACGCGCGCGACCATCTAGGCCGCTTCGCATATAGACTTCCTGCTGATGCGCATCGAAAAACATGTTTTCGTCGCGCGCGTCACTGGTGAAGGTTATGCCATCCAGCTCAACCAGATACGTGACGGTCAGAACGGGGAGCTCATATACGTGCAGTGCTTTGATCGTATTCCATAATGCCTGTTCGCGTTGTTGAATGCTACGGCTATCCAGGAAATGATAGAGCAGCCGCTGCAACGAGCGGCCGAGGCCAGCAAATGAGCTGGAAATACTAGCAGGTTGCCGTAGATTACCAGTTTCAGCCATCTTGTAATGAACAAGGCGATCGAGGAGCCGTACTCCAATCCGGTTAAGCAGCACTATGCCATCTGGATTGCATCGGGCAACTGGTAGATTGGGTAATGCTTCGACATAGCGATCGGCAGGTGTTAGAACAACCTGGTCTGGACGGCGCAGATGCATCTCACCAAGGCCATTACGAGCTTGAACAGCAGGGCAGCTTAGAACAGAAGCCACCGTTTTTAGAGGCTCAAGCAGATAATCCTCTGCCTCATCAAGACAATCATAGGCATTCAGCAGGATGGCTTGTTCTTCATCTGGTACAGCAGCATTACCGATCTTCTCGCTAATCTCACGCACAATGTTACGATAGTCAGTAGGGTTGGGCGGTTCATGCGCTCCTAATTTGCGTAGAAGTTCAGGATAAGCAGGATCGACAATATAGCCTCGATAGCTTCCAAACTGTCTACGGTAATTCTGAAAAAAGATATGCTCTGCTTTCCAATAACGATCACCTATCCAAATGATCGGCTTGCCCTTCAGTTTCGATAGCGCGTTCGAACCCGCAGGAAAGTGGTCAAGGTGGTCGTTAAGGTATTTGTAAATTTGTACATGCGCAGGTTCCCCGCGTTGGCTTAAAATCAGAAGCTCTTCTACAACTTTAGGCGCATGCGGCATTTCCCCGTTGTCATTGCGGTCTGCTGAAGGGAACCCAAGCGCATCACCGATAGATTTCTGAGGTCGACGAGCTTCGCGGAATCCCAGTACAGGCGCAACATGGCCTATAAGATTTTTCTCCTGGCTTGGGAAGAGCTCTGTAGGCCGATACAGGCGTTCATTATTACCATCCGCAGGAAGCCAGGCAAGTTCGCGCAGATGTCTTCCCAACCCTGCACGCTGATAAACAGCTTCCCAATGTCGCTCCAAGTAACGAAAGATTTTCTCAATTGATTGTCGGGAGACATCGACTGGCTCGCGCATGAGCGCATTGATGCACGTGAGGACGGTATTGGGAGGAGGACATGTTCCCAAACCCAGAATAGAAACCATCACTCCATACCAAGGCCATTTTCCTGCTGGGTCACTCGGCACATCCCGGCCGAAATAACGCGGGATTTCCGGTGTACGCACACTATTGCCGAAGATCTGTGCGATCTCTTCAGACGGATAGCAGAGCGAGTCGGCGCGACTAAGTTGCCCATCATCAGCGATGATCAGCGGAGTAGCTCGTACGCGCTCAAGCAGCCTCGGTTCTCGCCTGAGTAGCTCGATGTGTGTCTCAAGATACTTCAACGCACTTTTCTGCTCGTTCCACGTAAGTTGCGCAAACTGCGGCAGCAGATAGTGTTCAATCAGGCTGGTGGTGTCGAGCGGTTTGATACCGACAGCCTCGAATAATGTCCCCAAAGCGTCGCGATTCTCAACAGCAAGCACTCGCCCAACTTTGATTCCCTGTGGCCAATCCGCCGTCACTGGCGGCGTCATGACTTCGGCACCCTCGCTGCCACGTGCAACTCGCAGCCAGCCATCCTGACATAGCCAGATCGCTATACGATGACGTAGGGCATGGATGTTCGCACTCGTAAGCTGTTGGCGTTGGTCACGCAGGTAGCGATAGATGCGTAACAGCTTATCGCGCGTGTTTAGACAGTCGTGCACCTGCGCTAGTGCATTCTCAGTGCGACCGAACCGTTCCAGACGCTCAATAATTGAATCGAGATTCAGCAGGCGTACACCAAGATCCAAGTAAAGCTGCCGGTAACGAAGGTTCTCATGCGTTGATCTGGCCACTAACTGTAGTTCCGAGTCGTCAGCAAAAATATCGTACACGACGGGATCGTTCCCCGGCATTGCGATACTGCCGGGCTGCCGCAACCAATCATCGCGACTAAGACAAATCGGAACCCCTGCAACCTGGTCACGCTGGACACGCTCGTTGGCGCTCTTGACATCAAGAATCGCACGATACAGACGGTAGAGTTTCTGGTTAGTGTTAAGCCAAGCAGGTGCTTGGCGTAGTGGTATTTCTTGTGGAATCTGGAAGCGCAGTGCAGTCCAGATGTCACTGAGTGTGAGCGAAGGGATCTGCTGTAACAAATAGGCATAGCTATCATCGCCTGCCCAGAAATGCAGACCGCTCTCAGCTAACGTTTCGCGCACCTCGTTGTTTGGTGCATGACGACATTGATTGGCTGGACGAAGCTGCTGTTGGTGATCAAAAAAGATAGGTGCTTGGGCTATCTGCTCGCCAAAGCTGCGCGCATAACGCTCTTCAAGGTGAGAATAGATTCGGCTAAGTTGTTCAGGTGTTTGGAAATAGGCTGGGCCTTGGTGAAGCGGTGTTCCCACACGGATATCTTGCTGCCAACGTTGTATCAGATTGGAGAGCCCAAACGTACGCACATCAAGCCGTTCCATGAGCGGTGCGAGAATCTGCTCGCGTTCCAGCTCCATAATCGGCAAATCCATGCCTTCGAGGAGTGGGCGAAGATCTGATTCGACTCGGAACACGTCTGCTGCTTTGCGCCATCCCTGCCGGGTTGCGAAGAGTGCGAGATCGCGTGCCGCACGAAGGCAGGCTTCGACAATAGGTGTAGCTAGTGCCGTACTAGCCGTAATTGGGAGGCGCCGATAGAACTGTTCAGGATGTTCTCGAAAGCGCTCAAGCAGGTATGGAATTGCTCGTACAAAACAATCGCCAATGGCCTCCAGTACGGCTTTATGCCAGAGCTGGTGATGGTAGCGATCGTTGTCGATATTTTTGCGATCGGTCGAGGGATAGAAATCGCCGTTGATCTGAAATGGCAGACCAGTGCGTATCTCCGTCGGTAAATAGTTGTAGAGCCTTCCAGCGAGTACCCCGGCAATTTCCTGTTCTGTGATATCGCTATCAGGTATAACGACCTGAACAACCTGATCTTTCTCCGGTCGCCCATCCGGTGTTCTCATGGGTTCACGTTCGGTTTTTCCCGTGAAACGCAGCCATGATTGGGTTCGCTTTGCACCTGTGGAAGAGCTCAGGGTCATGTGCAAATGCTCTGGGCCTCCCGGTGATTTCGCTGATGAGATCTTTCGGCTCACCTCGGCTATCAGTTGCTGACAATCAAAGATAGCAATCCGATTCACCCGACGCAAAAACAGCAGCAGCCGTTGTGTCTCGTCCGGAAGCTCATTCAAGATATGCTCAACCCAATCCTCAGTGACTGGTGGCATGCCCAATGCGATACTGACAGGTGTAACGTCACGCCGGTATGGCAACTCAAATTCGGTGAAGTCGATCACCGTACTTGGCTGCTCTTCCAGATCTTGCGTTTCGAGGAAGAACTTAATTTCGCGTCCGCTTGATCGCACGATGGGAGTATCAGTGAGCTGATAGACCGATGTGAAACCAACACCGAACGCGCCGATGGTGCTGCGTGTTTCAAGTTGCTTTCCGCCCCGTGCAATCTCTTCAAGATTGTCAAAGTCCTCGTCGCGAAAATAGGTACTGTTGCGAACGATCAGCCGATCTGGCATGAAGTGAAATTCGATCCAGCGTTCCTCATCACCAGGCGCATCATCAGCATTCTGTGTCAGTTCTCGGATGATGGTGATACCACCGGAATATCCCGCCAAGAGGGTTTTGAGCACCCCAGGAATATTCATACGGATCTGTCGTCGTACAGGTTGGTTCGTTGCTATCACCATTGTTCAGCTCCACTGAATATGCTCGCCGCTCTGAAGCTGCGTGCGACCCCGTTCTGTCAGAACAAGATAATAATAGGTGCCGTTTGAGCCAACCGCTGCGCTGCGTTGCTCGACGAAGCCATGATCAAATAATCGCTGGAGGCGTTGTTCGAGATCTGATGCGGAACGTCGTAGTGTACGGCATACACCCCAGTACGGACAGGAGCGCAGTTCGTCACGACGGTGACGACTGGCAGGGCCAGGCTCGACACCGCGCATCAGCGCATACTCATCACTTCGGAGGATACGCAGAAGCGAAAGGCGACTATAGGGCGAGCGACCTTCGCGAGCACGCCGTTCGTTCCAATCGACAATGCCCATCCAGGTGGTATCGAGATTGATGACTTCGCTCACATCCGGCACATCGCGCTCTGTTATCCCACTCCATGGATAGCGCTGATGCGGGTCACAGCGATCACACCGCCCACAGGGCGCGCCAAGCGGTTCGCCAAAATAGACGCGCAGCGCCTGCCAGCGACAGCCGCGCTGCCGTACGAAGGCACGCATCTGCCGTAGCTTAGCTTCCTGAGCATCGGGCGTTTCGTGTCCAACCGCCGGAAGTGGTGTGGTTGCATCAACGAGGCGCCGCACCTGATAACCACGCTCCCAAGGCCGATAGAGACAGCCACCAGCGATGCTGAATCTCATGAGGATTTGCTCAAGTACTTCGATTTCGCATCCAACCATCGAGGCGGTATCCTTGAGATCGATGGCTATGCGTGACCAGCCAGCCTCTGGCAGCAGCGTACGCAGATGGCCTATCAAATCATGGTCATTCTGATCTACCAGAGACAACACCTCATCCCAACTACCAAGCAGGGTTAGGGTGCCGCGCAGCGTCACATCGTGCCTACGCTGAATCATGCCTGCACGCTCAAGCAGGTAGAGCGCCCGCCGCAACTCCAGTTCATCAATATCAAAGGCCTCGCAGGTCACAATCGGGTCGAGCACATAGAATGCCGGTTGTGCGCAGATTTCGCGCCACAGGCGAGCAAGTAACTCACCGTCAGGGCGACTCTTCTCAATGAAGTAACGCTGGATCTGCTCGTCGCTCTTGTGGTAGAGCAAGATGCCGTAGGCAGGTTCTCCATCTCGTCCGGCCCGCCCCACCTCCTGAAAATAGGACTCCAGATCACCCGGCATGTGGTAATGCACCACATACCGAACATTTGCCTTATCGACCCCCATTCCAAAGGCTTTGGTACAGACCACGATCGAGAGCAACCCATCCATGAACTGTTCACTAATATTGGCACGCTCCTGTACAGGCATTTTGCCGTGATAGGCACGCGCAAGAAACCCAGCAACATTCAGTAATCGCGCCAAATGCTCTGCCTCAGCGGTCGTAGCGGTGTAGATAAGCATGAGCTCATCGCGTTGGGTAGCGGTCTGCACCAACATCATCAAACGCCGGATTTTATCCGTCTTGCTAGTGACCGGGTGGTAAGGCGACTCCCGATCCAGCACAACTAGCTGTAGCTCTGGACGGTCAATCGATGTTCTGACAATCGTGGGTTCGTGCAGCGCCAGGCTTTGCGTAATCTCTTGCGCGATGATCGGTGTGGCAGTCGCAGTGAATGCAGCCACGGGAGGACGCCGTTCCAGATCGGCATATATCTGCGGGATAACCAGAAAGTCAGGACGAAAACTCGGCCCCCACAGGGCAACGCAGTGCGCTTCATCCACAACAATCTGCCGAACCGTCGTCTCAAGCAGGAGGTTACGCAGTACTGGGTCGCGCAGGCGCTCTGGTGCGATATAGAGGAGGCGAATTCTTCCAGATCTGACCCTTCCCATAATCTCTTCACGTTCACTTGCGCTTTGCCCACTTACTAGTGCGGCTGCGATCTCGATGCCATTTTCATGCAGTTTGTCGATCTGATCGCGCATGAGCGCAATCAGCGGGGAGCAAACGATAGTGAGACCACGACGTAACAGGGCTGGTAGCTGAAAGCAGAGTGATTTACCTGCGCCTGTCGGTAGAATGGCGAGCACATCTGAGCCTGTCAGCATAGACCTGATAGCGGCTTCCTGGGTAGCCGAGCGAAAGTCGTTGTGCTTGAATAAGGCCTTGAGTGCTTCGAGAATACGTGGTCGATAAGCCTCATATTCCTCTGGTGGAAGTGGGTCGGGAATAGCCAGCCGTTCAACCAGAGCCTCAAGGTCAGTGGAGAGAATATTGGGAAGCTCGGCCAGCAGTGCTTCCTTGGAAGCGCGATCAATAAGACCAGGAAGGCGTTGATCGATCAGCTCATAGAAGGCGCGCCGCGACCGTTCCGCAACTTGATCACGTGGCTGATATCCTGGTAGGGAACCAAGCATCTGAGGCAGATAGCTCTTCCGTGCAACCCTGCGATCATAAATAATGACCGCACCGCGATCATCCTCACGGCGCAATAACCGGCCGAAGCCTTGCTTGAACTGGATAACCATGAGCGGGAAGAGATAATCCTCGAACTCATGGCCGCTCTGCTCGTGGACAGCTTTGCGGCGGGCAGTATGCACCGGGTCTGTGAGTGCTGGGTAGGGAAGCTTTTCCATCACGACAAATGAAAGCGCTTCTCCAGGAATATCGATCCCTTCCCAAAAGGCCTTAAGTCCGAACAGCACTGCGCCGCCATGCGATTTGAATTCATCAATCAAACGCTGTCGGTTCGCGCCGGAGAGCTGCGCAAGAAGCGGGATGCCATGCGGTTCAAGCAAAGCTTCGCTGCGCGTGTTGACATTCTCTAACCGTTCGCGCGAGGTGAAGAGCGCCAACGCGCGCCCGTCCGTGTACTGGAACAATAGTCCGAATTCTTGAGCAAGCTCTTCAACAAAGCTCTTGATTGTTTCCTGGGCTGGCGTGTAGGTGAGATAACTAGGAATACCCAAGAAGACGTTCGTGGCATAGGGAAGTACTGGCGGCAGTGTATGCGCGCCATCATCCCCCAAGATTTCGCGCAAACCGAGACGCTCAACAAAGAAGCTAAAATCGGCCTTTCCGGTTGTGAGCGTGGCTGATGTAAGAATGACCGACCGATACGGTCTATACCGTTCAGCCAGCAGGGGAGCAACCCTAATCGGTGCTGCATGAAATCCCCATGTGCCGCGTACTGTTTGTACATCATGCTCGACAGTGAGCCAGGATACAAGATTGGTCTTCTGTGCCTGGAGAATGGCTTGGAGAAGTGCGCGCTGCTCGATGAGTGACGAACGAACAGCATCAATCGTCCGTATTTCGACCACATAGTTCGTTGCGAGTTGAGCAGCGATATGTTGTAGGCTATCGATTAATGGCGTCAGGTACACATCCCAGATCTGATCGAGTGCCTGTTGAACAACCCTCCAGCGCGTAGGATAGACTCGTGCTGGTGCGCCGACGAACTGAAGTTGCGCTCCCTTCTTTGGGTCGAGGCGCTCATCACAGGTTTTTACAAAAGCTGCCAATGTGCCACGAAGATCCTCAATTAAGCGAAGTACTTGCCCAATCTTCTGCCTGACCGCATGAATATCACGGCGGAGCGTCTCATCTATCTTACTTTTCAACACGCGGTTGAGTACGCCACGCTGCGTTCCAGGAACTGCCAAGCGCAAGAGCTGAGCGCGGATAGTGATCTCGCTCACCTCCTGCTCGAATGCGCTCGTAGCCATGTCTTCGAGGTTATGCGCCTCGTCGATCACAATCGAATCGAAGGCTGGCATCGCGGTCGGCTCGTGCAGCCAGAGCGATTGATTGATAAGGAGCACATCAGCCTGAGCCGCACGGCGATAGGCTGCAAAGAGGCCACAGTCATCATAGAATGGGCATTGGCGTTCCGTGCAAGTGGCTCGATCGACGGCGACTTCACGCACGATGTCCGCTGTGACAGGAATGGTGCTACGCAACCAGTACGGCAGTTCATCCAGTGTCATCGCCGGATTGGCAGCAATCCGGCCTGCAATGCTTGCAAGCACGTAGCGCCGATCTACCTCTGTTTCGGGTTCTATCTCTTCAATCGCGTCCTGCAAATTTCGCAGGCAGAGGTAGCTCGCACTGCCTTTCAGCACTTGAGCGCGAAATCCGATAAAGCTCTGGAGTCGCGCTACTTCTGCACGAAGCTGGTCTTGCAGGTTTTTAAAGGCGGTTGCGATCGCAATACGGCGACCAGCATGCAGCGCATGCCAGACAGCAGGCATCAGATAGGCGATAGTTTTTCCGGTACCAGTTGGAGCTTCTATCAGCAAGGAGCGGTCGTTGGTCAATGCACCATCAATAAGCTCAACCATCCTACGTTGAGCTGCACGCGGGACCAGGTGTTGCTCAGCAGCGAAGCGATCCAGGAGCGCAAGCGCATTATCGTCCTGAAGAGGAGTACTGAGTGGTTGGATGTCACGGCTCTGCTCTGTCACTAGCGCAGCAAGCAGTTGATCGCTTGCGTCAGCATTGCTCAGGCCAATTCCTGGTAGGAGAAATGCATACAATGCCTGGACTGCAAGCGGCAGTCTCTGGAGTCGATCACAAAGCGAGGCGTACACTGCCTGAAGCAGCAGTACATCGGTAATAGCATTATGGAGGCTGTCGGCGCTGGGTTGATAACCTGGCGGAATACCCGCAATGCCACGGGTGGAAAGCAAGGCTATATCAATGCCTACTGTTTCCGTAATGGAACTGAGCTTGTATATCGTTGCCTCTGGCATCACCAGAAGCGCCAGTTCCATCGTGTCAATAGCCAGGTTTGAGAGTGATGGATTCTGTTGCCTGAGAAAGCCTATATCGAAGCGGGCATTATGGATAACCAGCGCATCATCACCAAGAAAAGCCTGTAGCTCTGGCCAGATAGCGTTAATCGGAGGAGCTGCTACGATCTGAGCAACGATTTCGTCTGTGAGATGGATTGCTCTTCGCAGTGATGGGGTCAGACGTGCGGGATCGCAGTACACATACCAATTCCGAAACATAACGGGCTGCCGATCCCGCACCCGCATTACGGCAATCTGGATAATACTATCGACTGCCAGGTTTGTTCCGCTCGTCTCGATATCCAGCACAACATAGTTGCTGTGAGCAGCAGGAAGATTCTGGAGGTAGAGCGTGGTTGAAGGTTGCGGGCTATCGACTGTTGGGGCGGCGAGATGATCGCGCATTGTGTACCGATCATCAGACAAGACAGTGAAAAGCGCTCGATCCTCCAGAATAGATCGCAGCACGTCCGTCGCGATAGAACCATTACCTTGCCGCCGTAGTTGGGCGTGGATTTCTATAAGTGAGAGTGGCTCACCATGGCGTTCCAAAAGGAGCTTCTGAATACGTTGGCTGAGCGGCGACGCTCCATACGATTGGTTCATGCTACAAGCTCCGTGCTGCTATAGACGCTTTTATTCCGCAGCACTAGCGATATGTCCCGCAAAGTGACGAACCGCTACCATGCCAGTTTGTCTCTCTACGATACCGTTAAAGAACAGGCCAAAGTCACGTTCGTCTACGGTCTTCGGTCGCGCAATTGGCGAAGCCTAACGACATCATCAGGACAATATGTAGTTTTGTTTTGGTAGAAGCGAAATCACAGACCGGGCTAGAGTTGTGGAGATACAGTCGGAAGAGCATCTGTAGTGGCCGTATTATGGTCGGCAACAAAGCCGGAAAAGAAGTGGCATGGGAGGGGGTAGTCAGGGCATTGATCATAGAGTGTGTCACTGCATACGAGAAAATCGCTTCTCCTGAAAAACTATAGCAGGTGCAAACGATATGCTCAAGCAATGATCGTTACAGATATTATTATGTGGTAAATGTCGCCAGAATCCTCGTCATCATAGACGACTAGATGTAGCAGGATACATACTACGCCCCATCAGTATTTAGCAGCACCGTTGGATATGCATGCGCAGCTAGTGCAATCACCTCTTTCTCCACTGAGGGAACCGAGCCAGCCAGTCCAGATGGCCCGCACATGCCATCCTCCCAGCCGATAATCGCAACATAGATCTGTTCGATCAAGGTCGGCGGATTGTACTGTGTGAAAAGACGCTCGGCCCAGCGCCGGTATTTCTGGTCAGGCTTCTTGTATGCCTCCCAACCAAACATCACATGACTAAGATCGCCGATATGATAGGCCACTCCGTAGCCCCAACGACCGAAAGCCTGCTGGTTCGAGCGGATATTGCTTAGATTGAAGCTGAGTACGGCTGTCCGACCTTTGCGTTCGGCCTTGCCGATGTACAAGGGTATGGTCTCATGGTCATGCTGCCAATGCATGACATAGACGAATCCTCGCCACGCGCCCCGTTGTAGGCCGTTTTCAACCGTTGTAATCATCAGTGCGTCAAAGTCAGGATGGCGTTTGAGTACCGGCAGCGAACGATACTGGGTCATCGCTACGATCAGGTTATGCTCATCGAACAGCGGGCGTGTCGTCTGTGCCGTGATATGCTGGCGAAACCAATCCTGGAGCTTGCTCATCGTGCTACGCCCTCGTTATTCAAGAGTGTTTCTGGATAGGCATCTGCAGCCAGCGAGATGAGTTGATATTCAACCGCGCCCACTCCTGAAGGGAATTCGGGTAGCGGCGGGAACAGAATCTCCGTCTCGTGGAGACAGATGAGGTGTAGTGGTTCAGGATGTTGATCGAAGAGCTTGAGCCAGCTTGTGTATCGCCCAGTATTCGTACGGTAAGCCTGCCGTAGCCCTTGCAGATGCCCAGTGTTCCAGCGTTTCCACGGGTTGGCTGCTTTGCCCACATAGACAGGTAGCGTTGGCTCACGCTCGCTCCCAAGGCAGACAATGTAGAGATGCATACCCCGTGAGGCAATCTGTCGCTGCAAGAGTGCGACAGCCTCCGTTGTTGGCCTGAAATCAGGAGCACGGCTGGCAAAGAGATCGGCGTAATTGCCAGGAGCATGCTCAGCTAGCCACCGCTGGAGTAATTGTTGTTTGGACAACTGCGTACCGCTCATCATTCTGGTTCCTGGTAGATCTGTCAGCCATCATCCCGAACCTACCTGCGGGTAGTTTCTAGCCTGCTACGCAACTCTTCTATTGATAATGGCGGCCGATCCTGATGGAGCATGGCATGACAATTTGCGCAGACAGGGCGAAGATCTTGTACAGGGTCAACCACATATTGCGCACCAATATCTGCCAGGGGGATGAGATGATGAATGTGAATAAAGCTAACGCCAATGTCACCATAGACTTGCTGGAAATTGAAGCCACAGACAACACAGCTCAAGCCGTAATGGCGTATGCACACTCGGCGTGCTTGTGCATTCCGTTCATAGCGATTGACCAAAGCAGCTTGTAGCGTGCCTTCCAGATAGTGATTGTCGCCAGCCTCTTCTTCGCTCATAGTGTGGTGGACTGCGGTCTCATACTGCACAATGTTGCGAGAAGCTAAGAAGCTTGCCCATTCGCGCTCAAGCGAACTGGCGATCGGTTCTGGAATATGTATCCCTGAAATTTGCGTGTTCCAATGGACACCTCTGAACGGTTCGGCATCAAGCCACTCACGCCGAAAGAGCTCTTCCTGATTAGCATCAGCATCGAGCAAAATATCGAAGCGTACATCGATATAGCGGGCCAATGGATTTTGAACCTCATCATCCTCACGCCAATGTAGGTCTTCAAAAACGTGGGAGGTTGCCTTGCCAGAAGCAATAAGCCCGCGTGGTTCCTTGCCCTGCCGTAAGAGAAACACCCGATCGCCTGGCTGGATGCGTTTGTTTCGTCCACAGCGCCAGCGCTCGTCGAGATAACCCTCCAACTGGCATCGACGCGTATCAGAAACGATATTGCTCCAAGGCCATTTGTGCGGGTTCCAGGTCAAGAGGTAGGTTGACATCGCATGCCTTTGCTGTCTGACAGATCAGAACACGTTAGAATCATGCTGCAGGCAGAACCATGCGGCTATTCTAGCACTGACTTGCTAGAGCACTACATGGATACCGCTGACGAGAGGGTTACGATGCCCATGGATGAAACGCTATTAGACCGCTTCTGTGTCGATGCCCTCTTTATACGCGCCCTTACAAACGAGGCTGAAGAGCAAGCCTGGGAGCAATTGTATAGCTCCACAGAACGCTGAGCACTCCTCGACAAACGCCTCGGATGTTTCTATACTACAACCCGCGCCGGACACTTTGGCGGACGAGCCGCTACTGGCGATCAGCCATCGGTCATATCTGAACCGTTGACCAGCACGAGAGCCGTCTCAGAAATTGTTGCGCATCAGTGTCCTTTCTTGCCCGTCCCTTTGAAGAGGTGTCAAATTGCTATGCCAACATCGACCCTTACGAAAATTGCAGGTGAGCTAGGGCATCTTGCTGCTGAGCTCAAAAACGAAATCGACAAGATAGCGACTACCACCCCGTTCCTTCGTGCCTTATTCGATGACTATCAAAAGATCATGGTGTTTCCTGCAGCAACGCAGGATTTGCCTGATCTGTTTGCCCAGGGTGTTGCTTTTCACGTACTAGACTTGTCGCTCAGGAACCCTCTAGATCTGGCTCAACAGCTACAAAATCAAGAAAGTAGCTACTTTCTTGACGCTTTAGTCAAGGAGTTACACCAGATCCATGTCCTAGATTCCCTGCTCAACTACCTAGAGCAGATCAGCCTTCGAGATGTTCTGAAGGAACCCGAGCAAGCGCTGATGCATTTCTACCCCGCTTTCATCTCTACCTATCAACAGGCGCGCACTTCTAGCGGAAGTTACTTCACACCAGAAAGCGTCGCATCATTCATTGTGCGGTCAGTTGACAGCCTTCTCCGCACCAATCTTGATCTCGCCGATGGGCTGGCGAGTACGCACAAGAAAACTGGGAAAGCTCTGGTCAAACTCCTTGACCCGGCCGCAGGTGTAGGAACATATCTGCTGCACGCGATTGATCAGGTCGAGCGAACGGTCAAGGCGCAAGAGAAAGACTGGAATGCCTATGTGCGCGATCAGCTCTTGCCAAATATATGCGGCTTTGAAATCTATTTGCCGACCTATGCCTTCGCGCGCGTCTGTCTCACACTCAAGCTGCTTCAAAGCGGCTATACGTTCGCTGGCGATGAGCAGCTACCAATCGTGCATACCGATGCACTCGCAGAGCCAGATGCCGACGCTGCCACTTCTGCTCATACCACATTCGCGCGTGAAGTTGCGCGGGCAAACCAGGTCAAACGCGACAAGGGTGTTGCGGTTATTGTAGGCACGCCGCCTTTTGCCGCAAGCACCCATAGGCGACCAACATTTGAAGTGCCAAATGGAATACGTAAATCACCGCTTCAAGATGCATATGTCCAATTTCTGCGTCTCGCTCACGATTATATTCAAGATTCCAAATATGGCATCATTGCGGTTATCACCAACAATTTCTATCTTTCCAGCCCAGGCTTTGTCAGGATGCGGGAAGAGTGGCTCAAGTTCTTTTCGCGCATGTATATTCTGAATCTTCAGGGCAACAGGCGTACAGGTGAGGTGTCTCCCAGTGGAGAGCGGGATGAAAATATTGCAGGCATTCAAGTTGGGCTTGCGATTACCCTGCTTGTCCGCGAACGAAACCCAAACGATAGTGCTCTGGCACGTGTCTTCTATGCAGAGCAGTGGGGAACCAGCCATACCAAACGCACATTCCTCCTAGAAAATGACGTAAGTACGGTGGAATGGCAAGAACTGAAGCCATTTGAGCCATTATTCCTTTTCAATGCGGTCAGTGCCCCTTCCCATATCAACCTCGAAAGTAATGGGCTGCATTCTTTGCAGCGAGGCATTGAGTCGTATCACACTTTTCAAAGGGGGTATGACTACTGGTTGCTCAAAGAGTCGGTGATGTTCTTGAATCATGGCATTGAGCTGCTCATGAAGGAGCTTCTGGCTCGACAAAGTGAATATCTCATCTTTGAAGATCTATCGGAAACGGCAACCAAGCAGATCAAAGCAACCAAAGAGGGAAAGAGCGTGTTTGACGCCGAAGGGCCTCCTAAAACAGTGACCTTCGAGGAAGCGATCAGGCGCGTAGCCGCATTCATCAACCCATCAGAACTAACCGACGAGCTCCAAAGAAATCTCCGCATGCTCAATAAGTTGCGTAATAAAATAGAGCACCATGAAGTACTGCTTGATGGCCAAACCGTTGGACAACTCATCGACGCTATCCAGCAGCCACTTCACGACCTCCTGGCTTCACGAGGTATAGATGCTAGGTTCCTGATGCCACGCCAATAGTATTATCCGACAGACATCACCCATGATGGGAGAGCAGCATGGACTCCAGCTATATGTCGCCTTCCATCGGAACACCTGCTGCCGAATGCGCAATTGACATCACATTGGTGCCCGATTACTTACGGAGCAGCACCCTGATCTGGCGCATCTACATCTGCGAGAGATGCATGCTGGCTGGGACAATGCGTTCTTTCGGCCAGGTGATAAGCTAGCTGTTTTCCTGCCAAGTCGCGCGATGGACACACCCCTGATCCTCCACGAGCAGCGCTGGCTGCCCCTGGCTCAGCGAGTGACGCTGCCCATGCGCGTCGGCATCCGCACTGCGCTATCCCTGGCACTGAAGCGTCGTGCCCTGGTTCAGAGGTGTACCGGCTGAATAGCAGAAGCCCGCTCCTTTCCTGATGCTTACGCAATGTACTTTGTGTTGGGCTCAGATCGTTCCTGAATAACGACCCAGCGGGCGCCTGCTTTGTCCACCGACACCACCATGTGACGCTCGCCGGGTTCCACCAGTATGACCATGCCGGGGCACATCGGTACCACGACACCCTCTACCTCAAGCTCAGCCGCTCCTTCGAGCACAACGTAATACTCTCGATAGGGATGATAATGGCGGATATCACTGGTACCGACCTCAGCACGTAAGCCAGTGCCAATCGCGAGGGGTGAGCCATTCCAGTGCCCACAGATCCAGGCTGGGCTGTCACCACTTTCTTCGCTTTTTTGGTAGATTTTCATGGCTGTGCCAGTTGTTCGCGTAACATTGTCACCTCCAGCCGCACTGCATCCTCTGGAAAGTCGTGATACCCCGACCCTGGCAACGGATCACCTGGTGCAACATCCTCCAGGAAGCGAGGTGCCACCAAGCAATGCAGATGCGGTATTCTATTGCCAAGCACCTGATAGTTCATCTTCAACGGGCGGTAGACGCCCTGCATGGCACGACCGACGCGCAACACATCGAGCCAGAAGGCCGCTGCCTCCACATCAGAGAGCTCTGTCGGCTCTGCGACATGACGACCGCGCCAAATCACCGCCGCATAGCCACGTTGGACACCGCGCAGGTGCAAATAGCCATCTGACCACTGGCTCGAAAAGAAGCGAATTCTTCCATCTCTTTCCTCAGGACGACCTTCGGCACAAATGGGACAGCCCACACCCGAGAGCTGTTCCTGGTAGTTTAGTGGCCATGCAGACATATCCGTATGTACTCCTAGCTACAGTGTGGAGTTGTCAATCGTATTTCATGGGATGTACATCCCTCTTCCTGCACCCATGGTAGCATGGAGAACGAACAAATTGCCTATTATTACGCCATTTCTGTGCAGGGTGGAGATGGACACTACGAGTGGTGCGTCGCCAATCTGAACCATCAGGGCTATTGGAATGCTATCGAGTAGACCCGTAGAAACCTGTTTATACGCATTGGAGCAATCATGCGACCGATAACTTTTGGCCTGGTCATCCCTGTCGGCTCCCCGACGCGCGAAGGGCGGGCAACCTTTGTCGCAGATCTCAACCGCGCCCTGAGCCTGATCGCGGAGCACTTCGACTCGTTCTGGATGATTGACCACCTGCAGGATGGGGCATCCGATATGCTGGAGAGCTTCACCACCATCAGCTATTTAGCAGCCCTGCATCCTCAGCTTCGCTTCGGTCATACAGTGGTCTGCCAGTCGTTCCGCAACCCCGGGCTACTGGCGAAGATGGGCGCGACCCTGCAATTCCTGAGCGGCGGACGCTTCATGCTTGGCCTGGGCGCGGGCTGGAATGAGGCGGAGTACCGTGCCTACGGCTATGATTTCCCGCCTGCCCCGGTGCGGGTCGAGCAGCTTGAAGAGACCGTCCAGATCGTCAAAGCCATGTGGACACAGGAGCGGGCAACCTTCCAGGGCAATCGCTACCAGATACACGATGCGATCTGTGAGCCCAGGCCCGATCTAACCCCGCCGCTCATCATTGGCGCGTTCAAGCCCAAGATGCTGCGCCTGACGGCGACGTATGCCGATGGCTGGGATGTCTCTTCGACGGGTATCGTGGCCTATCGTCGCATGGGAGAGATCTTTGCACAGGCATGCGCTGATGTAGGCCGCGATCCGGCGACCGTGCGGCGCTCCTGGAGCGGCGGCTGTGCCTGCGCCGCGACGCAGGCTGAGGCGGAAGCAATCGCTGGAGACCTGTACAGTGCTCAGAGCCTAGAAGAAGATTTCGGCTTCGTTGGCACACCTGAGCAAATCGTTGCGCAGATGCGCCCATTTATTGAGGTGGGCGTAGACTCGTTTCTGCTCGACTGTGGCGGCTTTCCCAACCTGACCACACTGGAGCTGTTAGTTAGTGATGTTCTGCCGATCATCGCAAAAGCAGCCGCCTAACTTTATATTCGCTTAGCGGGAGAAGACTGTATGCATATTCGAATCGCCCATGAAGCAGATGCCCCGGCGATGGGGCAGGTCATGGTCGACACCTACATGACGGCGCATCACGGCCAGATGCCGGAGGAGGCATGGAAGAAGCGTGCCGAGGAGTGGACACCGGAAGTGTCAGGAGACGGCTGGGCACGCACCCTGCGCGAGATCGCAGCAGATGAGCAGTCCCAGAAATGCATCTACGTTGCGGTGGACGACGGCGCGATCGTCGGGCTGGCGATGGGTGGCCCGGTGAACGCAGAGGAGCTCCCGCAGACCGGAGCAGTTTTTGCACTCTATATAGCCCAGAGCCACCAGAGACAAGGGTTGGGTCATCGTTTGCTCCAGGCCGTGGCAGCAGACCTGGTGCAGAAGGGCATGACCGCGCTCCAGATTGGCTGCCTGGCCGCGAATACGCCAGCGCGCGGCTTCTATGAGGCCATTGGTGGGCGCCTGGTCAACGAGCGCCTGTTCGACGAAGATGGGGTCATGCTCCCGGAGGTCGTCTACGGGTGGGAAGATATACAGGCTCTCGCAGCATCAGGGGAAATGACCATCTATCGCGTGGCGACCGAGGCAGATGTGGACGAGCTCGCGCAGATGCGTTGGGATTTTCGCCAAGAAGAGGCGCCTGGTACGACCGTGCATGACCTGGCCAGCTTCCTCCAAGCCTGCACCGCCTTCTTGCAGCAGGGGCTTGCAGAGCAGCGCTGGACGTACTGGGTTGCACAGCAGGACGACCAGATCGTCTCGCACATCTATATCCAGCGCGTGCCCAAGGTGCCCAAGCCCAACAAGCTCGAAGATGCCCTCGGCTATGTGACCAACGTCTATACGCGCCCGGCCTACCGTGGGCAGGGGATTGGCACCCAGCTTATGGCTCGTGTATTGCAATGGGCCAGCGAGCACGACCTGGAGAGCCTGATCGTCTGGCCGAGCGAGACCAGTGTTGGCTTCTATCAGAGAGCTGGCTTTCGGGACAAGTCTGAGATGCTTGAGTACGAGGTGCGGTCATATGTTCTTTGATACTCAGGTAGGTAGTGTTTCCGCTGCATTGGGCGAGCCGCTCTTCTCCAGGCTCGTAAAGGTTGCCTTCACTCTCAAAATGATCGCGGAGAGCTATCGAATAGCCGTATTCAGAACACGAGCGGCAACAGTTACGTTGTGTACTGCCATAGCAGCGGCTTGGTCATTAAGCTGTTTTTGAAGGTTCTGCTGCGATCTGTATTTTTCGGGTGGATTTTTCCATTGGGTACAGTAGAACCAGCCCACCACATATAATCCATATCGACAGGTGTTGTCCTTGAGATAGCGCTGCACCAATTGCGTTTCCATGGCAGTCAGCACATCAGGATGCCAACATCCCTTAACCTCGATGATGACCGTCATCACATCATAGTTCTTGCGTGTTGGGTCACGTGCTATTGCATTGACATGTACGTCAGTTCGTTCCCCATCGCCTTGGCCAGTGCCGCGTCGGATGACTACTTCGCGGTTAATGACTACACCTCGCTCATTCAGTTCGATGTCCAAGAAGCGCTTGATGTAGTCTGAAAAAGTGTTTTCGTCTTTAGGAGTGTACTTACCCTCCGGGTTATTCCAGAGGTCGATAGCCGCCGGCACCTCGCCTTGTAGCTTCTCCTCAAGCCTTTCCAATATCTCTTGCACAACAGCAAGCAGTTCGTCACCATTCTGAACCAAGCGATGGCGCATGTCCTGACTTAACAAGAGCACATCGCGTGGTGTAGGTGGCGTCCAAGTCGCCTGACGAGTATTGTGTTGCGCTTCAAGCAGCGTGAACTTGAGCCACTCTAGGTGGGGAAACGTCGCGGCAATCCGAGCGATCTCCATGCATGCTGACGAAGTACCCTTTTGCTTCAACTGGCTGAGAACTCCACTGCGATACATGGCAATGCTATCGCGTGCGGTAATGCTGTACACCCTGGTCCCGTCAGTTTCGCGCTTCGGATCGTCAGCATGCGGGAATTCAGTCTCAAGCCAGATATAGAAATCGGCCAGGGCGCGTTCTGGAAGAGTCTTAAGCCTTGCCGCATCACGGTCGCCGGTATGTGCATAGGTCGTAATAACTTCGCGCCCAAAGGTTGTATTCTCTTGCAGGGATTTCCAGATAGCTGGCCAGCTTGCATTTGCAGCATAAAGTATGAGGTGGCGTGCTGCCGTCACGGCTCGTTGCCACTCGGCGCTGCCCTCCTCTCCTCGCGTTGCAATCAGAGACTCGGCGTACAAACGAGCCGGTTCATAGCCTTGCTCTAACAGCTCTTCCAGGATCACACCCACCGCTGATCGATCTGCGGCTATATTCTGTGCCTTGGCTAGCAATGCTTGTGCAATGCGCTCATCCCAAATAGCTTTTAGCTTATTGGGAATGTGTACCAATCCACTCTCAAATTTCAGATTACCGTCTATTTCCATCAACATGACTCTGATCAGCTCATCAGGCGCTTGATGGTAAGCACGGCGCAGCATCTCGTGTTCTATAGCTTCTTCCTGGCCCGTGTCCGATCGATATACGTAGATGACTGGCACCCACTTGCGCCAGAGTGCGGGAGAAAGCTCGGTAACGAAACCTGGCATTTCGTTTTCGAGTAGGCATAGCGCATGGAAGCTGGAGAACACTGTGTAGGGATACTCAGTAGTTCCAAGCCACTCATCAGCATGTGTTTCGCCCTCAAGAATATGACGGCGGGCAGCTTCGACGATGCGTATCCGTGTTGACGGCTCCGCCTCTTTCCAGCCAGGCAACTCACGCACATCGGTTTTTAACCACTCACCATAATGCGTGCTGTCAGCTTCCAGCGTCATCTCCTGATTCAGTCTCCCCCACGCATCGGCGTTCCCGTTCTCTACCCACGAGAGACAGATAGCCACTCGCTCAATCGGGGGTGGTTCGAGCAATTCTCGTTTCTCACGGTTCTCCAGCAACTCAAGGTGTCGATAGTGTTCCTTTCGCTGCTGTTGGGCCTCCGGCGATTCGAGACGTACCGTTTGTAGAAACCTTGCGAACGTTTCAGCCAGGATGGTATTCGTTTGGCAAGCATCGTAGATAAGATCGAAGTATGTGATATCTTCTGGAACGTAGAGACGGTCGATAAGTTGGGCCAGTTTCCGCTGTGTCTCCTCGTCTTCGTTCGCTAGCAACTCCTTAATCAGCCAGGGAATATCTTGGCGAATAAGCAAAGGAGTGGAATATAGAAGCCAGACCGCATCCATGCTCTCGGCGCTAAACAAGGGAAGGATAGACATCACCAGGCGGTGCCGCCTCTCCTCACTCGCGAAAAGCTCCTGATTAAACTCGACAACTTCCTGGTCTTTTCCGCGCTCTGAAGTAATGATAGGATCGTGCTCTCTCAAGCGGGAAAAGGCGGCTCGTGCAAACGATAGTAGTACCCCTTCTTCGTCCAGGTAGCGCCAGGCGCGCTGGAAGATGGTGTTGATTGCCTTCCCAAACGTTATCCGTAACTCGTGATGTGACGGAAGATTTGCAATCCATTCGAGGGCAAGCGGAAGATCGGTGGGTTGTACAGAAGAAACGAAGTCCTGCGACAGAAACATCTCATACGGTCCGACGAACTGAGTGTTCGAAGGTGTGAGCGCAGTGAATAACTCCGCAGCAGTCAGATGTTGGGGCCAGAGTGTCTGGAGCACCCTACCTTTAATCTGCAAGCCAATATCGTGCTCCGCCTCGGTATACAGAAGCGGTTTGAGCTGCGCTTTGGCGTTCTTATCGCCCATCGCTTGAATGACCGCGATCGCACCGATACGCAACGGCAGATGCTCCTCAGGATTGAGGCAAAGCGCGAGTACTTCCGGCAACAGCGCGTCCACTCCACAGGCTTCCACCATATCCACGGCGGCATCGCGGGCCTCAAGAGCGCGATCTCTCTCGACCAAATACGGCCGCAGCTGATCGGCGAGTCCCGAGTGTTTCAGTTTATGGAAGGGTCGGATAAATCGTTCGAGAGAGCCGCCTTCTTCATAAAGTGAAAGAAGGGCGGTCACCAGGGCTGCGCGATCAGAATCATTTGCGGTTGCTACATCACTGCGCAGCAACACCTCGGGGTCGTTGCGCATGATTTCTCGAAACACCTCGGGCACCATGCCTGCAACCCAGGCGGCTGTCTCGTGGAGTTGCGGTACCAGTTTTCGGGAGTTGTCGCCAGTATGCACCAAGAGACTCATAAATTGTCTCGGCGTCACACCTCTCTGCCACAAATACCAAGCTGCGAGGAATTCTGCATAGGTCTGGTGTGCCCACCCCATCTGCTGTGGCCCCCGTGCAGAGAAGAGTGCAGTGCTTAACGTCTCGCGCAATGCGTCCTCGTTAGGAGCCTGCTCCTCACCATGTAAGCGCAATTCGGACAGTTTGACATCGACTTCTGGGACGTTGCCCCGGTCAATGTCCATCCAGACAGCATACTTATTGGCAAAGATCATTACCGCAGCGATCCGGCCAGCGATCTGCATGCGCTGCTCAGGGGAAAGATTTCCTACACGTCGGGCTGCACGGCGGAAGGAGTTTTCTTCCTCACAGAGCAGACGACAACCGGCTTCATACAGCTCAGCCTGGGTATTAGGGAACTTGCCATCACTGCGATACGTATTCAGCAGCATATCCAGAGTAACCGGCTTGATGGCGAGTGGTCCTGCTTGCATCCGTTCAATTTCACGCTGGAATCCATCAGCGTCAACGCCTTTGACCCTGGCGGCTTCCGCAATATCGCCAATCCGCAGCGGTGCCAGTTCAAAGATGCCAACGGCATCATCGCCCCAAATACGTTTGAGCCCGTCTTCGAGCGGTGTGGGCCAGTCAGCGGCACGACAGGCGATACGCAGGGATAACCGCTGAATCGGATACTTACTTAGCTCGGCGATGAGCAGCGGCGTTAGCGCCTCAATTTGGAGCAGAGCCTCGTCCAGGCTATCGAGAAAAACGTGTAGCCGATAGTCGCCCGCGAGCCACTCACAGAACGTGGGGCTTTCAAACAGGTCTTTGATAAGCCGCAGCTCGTTCCCGTAGGCGCGCAGGTCAAGCCATAGAGAGCGCTCACCCCGGGCCGCGACCGCAGCGTCTATCGCGTTCCGCTCCATTTCGAGAGTGCACGACTTTCCCATACCTGGCTCGGCCAAGAGACCCAAACATGGTATCTCAGCAATCGAGGCGAAGGGCTTGGCATTAGGGTTCAGGATGTACCCATAATCATTGTCGGGATCTTGCAAATAGCCACCAGGATGGCTGGTAATGGTTGTCCCGCGCTGGTACCAGAAGCGCTTCCAGTTATAAGTCTGTGTGGGCATTGTTGCTTCGCTAACCCGAAATCAGGTGGTTTATCTGAGTAAACATATCGTAATAGCGTTTTGGCAGATATAGAATGATAGCATAGCACTCTAGCGAGAGACAGTGTTTCCATCAGCTAGTCAGGCCACCATAGTTAGTAGGCCATTCTCTTCGCTCGATGATTGATAGTGGCGTGCATGTCACTATAGTCCTGACGGAAAAAGAAGAACCGCTCCCATAGGTTGGAGCGGTTCTTCTCGGATTGGTGACTTTCGGGTGTAGTCGCCTTCCCACAACCTCGAACAACTGAGCCGCGAAGAGAGCAAGTCGCACAATCACTAACCAGGCGAATGTCTCTGATGAATACAGAGACAGAGCCAGTAAGGCTGCATCAGCAAGCAAACTTAGCAGAGCCGTCATCGAACTAATCCGCATAAGAACCTCCTTTATACAAAAGCTCTCTTTGCGAATCAGCGTCAGGTAAGTCGAGCGACCCGGATTTCCACCGGTTCTCACACCTCGGGTGTCTCCACCCGAAAGGCACCAATCCACCGTCAATTATAGAGACACGAATGTTCGCAGTCAAACTCCTTGCAATGAGAACTATGAGTATATACGTCGGTGTAGGTGGTCGCGTTTCATGTATCAGTCTAAGCACGCCTGACATTTACTGTCGATCGCTCACACGAAATAGCGCCTGTAGACCTGTCGGGTACCACCTTCCGGCCCATTTGGCGCCATCTCTGCTGCATCAAAGTCCAAGCGTTCATAGAAATGGCGCGCCGGTCTTCCCGCAACATTATCTGCACCAAAGGTAACGACCGACAGCTTGGCAGGCGGCTCAATCAGCCGGAAGCAGTGATCCACAAGCGTCTGAGCTACTCCCTGTCGTCGCCAACGCTGCGCCACTGCCAGCCAGCCAATTTGTAGTGCGGCGCGTGGTTTGCCGAGAAGAGCAGCGTGCCTATCAGCGGTGTGCCGGGAAGGCCATTCCGCTCGCGAACGCAAAAGGCCGTCTGCCGCGCGATGTTTCGCTCAAGTGCCGCATGGAAGCCGGGGTCGGACACCATCGAGCCAAACAGCGGCTCAACCTCCACCGCAAGAGCAAGCTAGGCGGGAATATCTGAGGGATGTGCCAGGGCAATCTGCATCGGAACCTCTGTGAGAGAAATAGTCAGCGCTGCTTCTTGCCAGCTTTGAGTAAGTCCACCAGCTCAGCAATGCGCGCACGGCGTATTTCTGGGCACCGTGCAGCACCGTCGATCCAGCGCAGATAGCCCTTGCGATAGAAGGTTGCCAGCGACTCGAAGAAGGCCCGTGCCTCCGGCTCGCCTTCAAGAGCGGCAAGCAGATCGGGTGCAAGCGTATCGGTCTGCGGCCCTTCCGGCATCAGCTCAACGTCGACCGCTGTGTCAGCATCCAACCCGTTATCCCGTCGCCAGGCCGCGCCAAGCGGTAGAAAATACTGGTCGCCATCCGAGTCGAGCGCGCCGCGCACCGGGTGTCCATTGATCGAGCCGGTGATGTGATGGCGCTGCTTCACGCCCCACACCTCGTTTGGGTTGAACGGAATGCTGATGAATGTTCTGCTGCCTTCTTTAGCGACCGTTGTCTTGAAGCGCTGTTTCGTCATCTCTTCCTCGTACAAGCTATTTAAAGAACTGGATACGCCACGGTGTGAAGCCGTGGTTGCGGTAGAACTTCAGAATGCTATCAGTCTCTTTGCTCAGCGTCCCAACGATAAAGCGCTCAATGCCCTCCTGCTGTGCAACCACGAAGACCCGTTCGAGTAGCGCTCCCCCAATGTCTTGGTTCCTAAAGTCTGGTCGCACATAGATATCCTCAATTGCGACATAGGGCTGATCTAGAGGAATGACCTCCACCGGGTTATTGTGCTGCACCGAGGCATGAATATAGCCGACGAGCTGCCCAGCGCTTTCCGCCACCAGGAAGTAGGCTGGGAAATGCTCTAGGATAGCAAGGTAATCTTCCCGGCTCATGGGGTTGAAATTGCCGTAGGCGATCTCCTCCTGCTCCCATAGGCGCTCTAATACTATCACGCCGTCGATGTCATCGAGGCTACATGCGCGAATGCGAACTTGCTCCATGCTTCAACCTTGCTTCGAGCTATGCTTCAATCCCATCGCCAGTCACCAGCCCGATATAGTGCTGCACCCAGGCTGTCTGGGCCGGATCACTCAGCCAGTAGTCCAGCGTCCACCACATATAGCGCAGACCAATATAGCGCGCTGCCACGCGGTAGTGCGCGGCAAATCGATCGGATGGAATAGGATAGCCATACGCTGCCAGGGCGCGGCGATAGTGCTCGGCCTGAGCCAGCGTGCAGTGGTGATGCGGCAGATCCAGGTAGAGCGGCCCCCACATGGCGACCTGCCAGTCGATGAAGTAAGGTCTGCCCTCCTGCACCAACACATTCGAGGGATTGAGGTCGGTATGAATAAGCGTCTGCGCCTGCGCATCCTGGAGCAGGCTGGTCATGTCCTCTACAATGGTCGCCGCCGCTGCCTCAACACGTGGGATGGCGCTCTGGAAGGTCTCGACAAACGCAGCGCTGCTCCGCGCCTGCTCCCAGGCAGGTCGCCACGTGCGCTGAAATATCATCTCTTCAAGATAGCTTCGATCAACCCCGGGCAGCCAGGCAAGCCTCGCCGCCTGCCCAAAATTGGCGACATGAATCGAAGCCAGCCCTGCCGCCTCACGCGCTAGCTCAAGCTCCGTGATCGGCTCAAGCGAGGTCGGACGGGTCGTATCGCCAACATCCTGCATGCAGAACAACAGATGATCGCCTTCACGCTCGTCAAGCGCGTGCGCAAACGGGACGTTGGGCTGCTGCTGGGCATTCAGGTAGCGCAGCGTGTGCCACTCACGCCGAGTCACGACTTTGGTCACGAGCGACATTTCAGCATGCTGCCCCTGAGCGACATAGCTGATGCGATGGCGCTGAACAGCAGCACCAGACATGCCTGGCTGGAGGTTGGTAGACGACACGTGCGTCATCTGCGCCGCCGGGTCGATCCAACGAGCCAGCGTCTGCGCAAGGAGCTCCATATGCATGGTGGCAGGCTGCTCAGGTTCGCTCATGGTGTAGCTCGGTAGCGCGCTCGCAGTAGCGGGATGGCTATCTCTGCCCAGAATTGCGGAGAGACATAGCCACTAGACATTCCACCGTGGCTGAAGCGCTCGATGAAGAAGGGCTCCTGGTGGCTCAGTGGCATCCCCGTCATCTGCTCATAGGTCTGCTCAAGCAATACCGTGAGCTGCTCTTCGGTGTCGGGGTAGGCGTGACTGCCCAGCGTGGCCTGCATCTCTCGCCAGAGATGCGGGTCGCCGCGCAGCCTCCACTGCCGGGGCTCTTCCACAAAGAGGCTTGCCAGGGTCTTGGTTGGCTGCATACATTCTCGCTTCGCCGGATCATTTCAAGCTGATGCCGCTTGCTGCACATGACTTCAGGCTTCTTCTTCATCATCGCTCAGATAGCGCTCTACTGCTACCAGATCATCCAGATCGACGATCTGGCTACGCTGCCAGTCGACGACGACTAGCCGATACTCGCGCCCAAGTACACCCAGCGCAGTCGCTAGCTTCTGCCTGAGCGCGACATCCAGCGAGGGAGTCTGCATCGAGAGCGACAGCTCCGTCACAGTGCCATCTTTGCTGCTTCCGTAGAGCGCGAAATCATAGGGCTTGCCAAACGCAAAGCAGCCCGGACATGGCTCACGATAGCTGCTATAGCCGGTCTCGACCCGCTCAGCGACAGGTAAGAGTCTGTCAAAGAGCTCGACCAGTCGCGTATATGGGATAGCTCTGACCGTAACTGGGGTGGGCTCCTCTGAGCGGACATAGATGTCTGTCCAGCCGCTTCCATCGAAGTGCGCAGCACTGAACTGATCCAGTCGCTCTTGCTCCTCGTGCAGAAAGGCCAGATTCTCAGATGGAACCAGGCTTACCATGCCCCAGTCGTCTTCGTGTAGATAGAAGACCTTATCTGCTTGACTCATATGCTGGTACTCCGCTCAGCGCTGCTATGCCTCACATTGCGTTCCTGCCAGGTGGTCATGGCTCTGGAGCGCAGGCGCTGATCGTCTGCCTGCCACCTCAGTCGCAATCATAGCACATCAACTCTGGCATTGGATGGCTGTGATGCCCAGACTCTCGATCAAAGGCATAAAGAGCGGCGCTCCTCAACGTGAGGAGCGCCGCTATGATGAATTTCACTGCTACTTCTTCTTGTCGAAGCCTAGCCCTTTTTCCCGCAGGCTCACCCAGCGCCCCTGACCAACAATGAGATGATCCAGCACCTCGCAGCTCAGCAGGTTGCCCGCCTCGACGATCTGCCTGGTGATCAGGATATCCTCGGGGGAGGGATCAACCTGGCTGCTCGGGTGATTATGTGCCACGATGATGGATGCACTGTTGATTCGCAGTGGCTCCTTGAATACCTCGCCCACCCTGATGATCGAGGTGTTGAGCGAGCCGACATAGACCGTATGCAGCTTCTGGATACGGTTGCGCGTGTTCAGGCAGAGCACACACAGCCGCTCCTGGTCGAGATGTCCAAGCTGGAGCATGAGAAACGCGGCAGCATCACCAGGGCTGCGCACCGCCTCGCGCTCATTGGGCCGCAGCAGCAGCGCGAGGGTGTCGATCAGGGCCAGCACCTCAGCGGGCGGCTCCATGCCCTCGGTTAGGGCGGTGCGCAGGTCGTCACCCTGGGCAGCCAGGCGACGCAGGTGAGATAGATCAAGGTAGGGCGCGAGCGCCTCGCGCAATGCGCGGCTGGACTCGCGGGTGGCTTTCGTGGTTTTCATGGCACACTCCCAATAGTGTGCTCCAGAGGGCTGCGTCCCGGCGGGCGCAATGGCCCGCCGGAGCGGTAAAGACAACAGATAGGGTAGGTGACGCTATCTACGCATCACAGATATGCGCAAGGTCGCACAAGGCGCAGGGCGAGAGCAGGCCGCTCTCGATGCCCTTGCGTGGGATAAACACTTCGGCATCAATCAAGGCGGCGACCTGGGCAAGCTGCCGCTCGATGCGCGCCAGCAGCCGCGCCTGGTTAGCGGTGTTGACCCAGATCTGCGTCACGTCACGCTCGCCCAGGACGATGTGACCGACCTCGACCGGCTGACCGGGCGCGATCAGGCCGTTCTGGCGCAAGAGCTCCACATAGATCACAAGCTGAGCATCCTCGGTCAGCGCCTCGCGTGAGATCGCCCTGGTGGTCTTGTAGTCGCCAACCAGCAGCGTGCCCTCACGCTGAGCAACCACATCTGGCGCACCCGCGATGGGAACACCGCCAATCGTGCCGATCAGCGCAACATTGTCTGGCTTGCCCTCCTCATCCCAGCTTTCCGCGTCAATGTCCGCAACCACCACGCTCGGTGGCGCATTGTCTTGCGGAATAGCCAGCGGCTGACCTTCGACGAGCAGCACCTGGTTGAGCAGGATGCTCGATTCCAGATCGGCAAGCCGGATGGCACGGCGAAAAAGGTCGGCAAGCGTCTGGGATCGACCCCAGCGTAAATGCCCAAGCGCACCGCGCTGGTAGTCGCCGATGCGCAGCTCCAGATTGGCATGCTCAGGCATAAAGGTGCGATTCTCTAGCACGCTTTTCGTCGTCGGTGGGCCAAACCTGGTCGCGTCAATGGCAGCAAGCTCCTCCAGCGCGTCATAGATCGGCGAGCATACCTGGGCAAAGACCTCAAGCACAGCAGTGTCAAGCGGTAGCCCATGGTAGGCCAGTCGGATGGCCTCGCGCATAACCCGTGATAGCCAGACGTTCGCCGTGATGCGCGGCTGCTGGCCTCGCTGATGCCTGAGCTGCCAGGCATAGCCACAGAAGAGAAACAGGCGTACCTGCGGGATGGACAGGGGTCGCGGAAGCTGGTGTTCCATTGGAATAGTCTCCTGATAGATACAGCACGCGACCCGCCGCCCGCCAGGTCGCGTGCAAACGAGCCTGTAGCGGGCGGAACGACGAATGGGAATTAGGAGCTAGGGATTGGGAGGTGGGGATCGGGCATTGTTTAGGGCAGGAGTTGTACGACTCCAACCCCTAACCGCTAAGCCCCATGCTTATATTTGAGAAGCAGGCGACCCAGGCGAGCGGGTAGGTCGGTCAGCCGCTCAACCGGTATGGTGTGATCGCTACCGAAAATGGCCTGGAGCTTGGCGATCTTGTCCTGTGGGCCGACGTAGACGCCGAGCACAACAATGCCTTTACGGCGCAGTGCCGTGATGGTGGCGGCAACCTCATGGGGCTTTTCGTCGCTCGGCTGGCCGTCATGCACATACAGCACAAGCTTCGTGCGCTCTGGCCTTGCCAGCAGCAGCCTCTCAGCCTCACACAGCGATGCGCTTACGCGCTCGCTGCCGCTGTCACCGTAGAGTCCGGCGATCAAGGCTTTTGGCCCTTCAGCATAGCGAGGGGTCTGCCAGGTACGCAGCCAGATCACGGGCTTGTCAGGATGGTGGAGCAGCGTGGCCTCGTTGAGCGAGTCCGGCAGATGCACCGAGTAGGTATAGTCGCCTGCATAGCCTATCGCCAGTGGAATGTCTGCCTCGGTGCAGGTAAGCTCGAACAGCATGGCTGCTCGCCGCGCATGTGTGACACGCGCCCGCTCATCGAAGAAGGATACATCTGGCTCGCCCGTAACAGGGTCAATGCCAGGCATTGGCCCCATCGAGCCGGTTCGGTCTATTAGGAGGACAATCGCCAGGCCGGACGGATCTTGCTCGACCTCACGCTTGACCATGAGCGGTCGCTCGCCACGCGTGCGCGCATGGGCCTCTGCCGTGAACGTGCCATGTGTACCAGAGCGACGGCTACCGATATCTGGCGCCGGTGCCTGAAGCACCTTGAGCAGACGACGTGTCTCGCCAGCGACCTCCGCAACCAGCCAGCCATAGGGCCGCTGCCACAGACTACCAGTGCTGGGGTCACTATCGCTCTCAGGTGGCTCACCCTCGTCACCCGTGTGGATGTCGTCGCACTCGCTGGTATTGGTCTCGCTATCATCCTCGTTGTCGTCGGGCAGCAGATCGGTCGTAGACACTGTCAGCGGCTCGTCGCCGGGACGGCGCTCAGCAGAGCCAGGGATGCGATCCGTGATAATCAGGACATGCCCACCTATGTTGTCATGCTCGGGCAAGCCCAGCCGCCGCAGGATTTCCAGCGCGAGCTCGGCGACCCGACCGGCATTGGGGGCAACCCAGGACTCTTCGACCAGCGGGCGAATTTCAGCCTCCCAGAGCTGGTGGTCATCCTCAGATGCAAAGCGCAGCCGCGAGGGCGTCTTTGCCGGACGTTTGCTGTCCCAGCGCCAAAAGAGACATGCGTTGAGGAGGGCATCCTCGCGTGACGCAGGCGTCTCTGGAAGCGGCATGCGTGTCGCCAGCAGGCGCGCCAGCGTCAGGAAGTCGGCACGGGCGGGCGGATAGTGTGCGCCGGTCAGGCGCTCCATCCGCTCATCCTCAAGCGCGTTACAAAGCCATGCATGGAGCTGGCCGCTAATACCGTAGCGATCGGTGAAGAGCACATGCCCGGCCTCGTGCCGTCCCATGGCGCGGCTGATGCGCCACTGCAGGCTGGCCAGCTTGCTGACCTTCTCGCCACGCCAGGTGACCGGCAGCAGCGCCTCTCCGCCCCAATTGTTGGTCATGACCGGGTCGATGACGATCTCCTGTGTATCAAAGCGCACAAAGCTCCCCTTGCCGGGGTCAAAGCGAATGGTATAAGGCCGGGTGCCGATCAGGACGCGCACCCAGTTTTCGAGCGCGCGCTCGGCGCGCCGCCAGTGCCACCAGTTCATAGCAACCTCCCGTTGCTCAAGGAAAATGGCAAAAGGAAAAAGGCAAAACGAGAAAGCCTCGTTCGCCTTTTTGCCTTTTGTCTTTTCCCTTTTGACTTATACAAGCGCCGCAGGCGCTGAGGCGGAAACGATGTCGAGCAGGGTGCGCTCAACCTTGGGGTCAAGGTCGGCACCCAGGATGGGGCAGATACGGTCAAGCCAGGTGTCGCGCGCGGCGTCCAGGAAGGCACGCTGAGGGTTGCCCTTCGCGGCGTCGGGCGCGCTTGTATGAAGAGAAAGGGCGGTGCGGCCCCAGGCAATCAGGGTCGCCAGGTCGAGGGTTGCACGCAGGATATCCTCCTTGCGCTGATAGTCGAGGATCTGTAATTCGACCCGCTGCATGGCGCGGATAAGCGGTGCGGTGGACGCAAGGCCCAGGCGGTCGCCCAGGATCTTGGCGGCCTCGTCCGGCTTGTAGCCGGTTAGTTGCAGCCAACCACCCGACCAGCGGCGTCCGAAAGCGGGATCGGAGAGATCCAGCCCGTCGTACTTATCTCCAAGATTGGCGGTCGCTACCACGCGCACACGGTGACAGGGCACCACATAGCGCTGCTGGGTCGCTCGGACATCAATGATGTGGAACGGCCCCTCCTCGCCTTCGGGAATGGGTAGATGCATACCGAGCACGGCTGACTTGGGGTACTCGTTGAGCAGACGCATAATCGCCGAGATGACCGTGCGATGTCCGCGCGCCAGCTCGTCGATCAGCAGAACGACCTGCTCGCCTGCCAGAGCACGCTCGACCCAGCGAATCACCGGGCCGGGCACAAAGGCCCAGTCGGTATCGCCCTTCGCGCGTGTGAACGCGCCAAACAGGTCATCCGCCTCCCAGCCAGCGTCAATGGTAATTGGCTCGATGCCGAAGCCGAGCGTCATGGAGGCGGTCATCGCCTGGGTGGTCTTGCCTGTGGCGGTTGGGCCAACCAGCATGACCGGCCCGCCGCGCTTGAGCGCGAGCTCGATGCGCCGCAGATGCGGCCCGAAGACAGGTGGCGTCGTGACAGGCGCAGGCTTGGGCGGCTCTGGCGTAGTTGGCGCGGCTTTGGGCGCTGATCGTGTGCGCGGCTTGCGCGCTGGTTTGGGTGCGGGGGTAGCGGTGGGTGCTGCTGCCTCCGAGGTAGTGGATGCTGCTGCTGGGGCAGATACTGGCATTGGTGCAGGTGCTGGTGATGCTACGGGAGCCGCAGCAGGTGCGCTGGCTGGCGAAGCAGCTTCGGATGGCAGTGGCGCAGGAGCGCCAGGTGCAGCTGTATCAGTGGCTGTAGCCGCGACCGTTGCTTCTCCGGCGGCAACGCCTGCGGGATTGAGCAGCAGCGCGCCGGGTGCCAGGATGCTAGTGCCGATCTCACGGCTGATCACGTCATGGGCGGTCACGCCCGGCTCACGGCTGGTGTGGTCATAGAGCCGATAGGTCATCACGATACGCAAGGCGTCGCAGACCTGGATAAGGTGCGGTCGCACAGTGGAATGCTTGCAGGCAGCAGCCAGGGTAGAGCGCTCCCAACCGACGGTGATGTCGTGTCGTGGGTAGATACGTTCCATCTCTCCAATCAGCCTATACCAGCGCTCGACCAGCTCCAGGTTCTGCATGATGTCACCAGAACGATAGGCCGCGATAGCCTGTACCAGAGCAATGATTGCCGCCTGATAGGTTGGCTGCCCACGCGAGTGGACAAAGCCGCCCATCAGAAAGCGGTCACTCTCCTGATGCCAGGTAAATTGGTAGCAGCTCGAACGGTTGGCGCTATGGGCCACGACCCGCCCGACCAGGCCAGGGGCATCATAAGAAAAGGAGCTGACAATCCCATGCATAATAGCGAGGACGGCCTGGACATAGCCAAGCCCAAGCTCGACAATGCTTGGTTCAGCGGGGCTGTAATGGCTACGATTTTTCGGGTCGATCAGCTCGTAGCGCGTAAATGCGCCATGCGCCAGCTCAGCATCCTTCTTGTGCTGAAGCACATGCAGTGGGGAAAGGGTTACGAGCATAGTGGGAGTCGTGATGGTCATGGCAGAAAACTCCTTAACAGGAGCTGCGCGTGACCTCCCAGACCGGAAGGCCACATAGGCAGCTTCCGGCTGAAATAGGCGGGAAAGGGAAATTAGGCAGTGGTGATCTGTGGGGCGGTAGCGGTAATGACGTGCTCGGTGGCGACGATCAGGTCTTCAACCCACGCGTCGGCGGTCTCGTAGTCGTCAATCCCTGCCAGCACCTTCGCGAGCGCAAGCAGCGCTGCGCGTACCTGCTCAGGTAGCTCATTCATCCTCGCATCCTCGTTTCGAGTAAAGATCTGGTGACAATGAGTGGGTAGCGTGGACAGTCGGCGGTGAGTGCGTCAGATCTGATCTCAATCGAGATCAAGGGAAACGGCGGGCTGAGGGCTTTCTGCATACTGCGCCGCACGGTGACAATAGTCTTGGTGGTCATGGGGTGGCTCCCTTCGGTCAAAGCGGGTAACACATGGTACCGACCCTGATGCGCCTCGGGCCGGTAAGAAACGGCCCCCAAGGCGCGGGGAGTACAAGGGCTGGCAGCGCCAGTGGTGGAGAGAATACGAGGCGATCATCGCCTCAGAATAGAGGCAGCATGTTCAGGCCAGCGGGTGGCCTATGATTAGGGTGGGCAGGAATAGCAAAATGCTAGGCACAGCAATGCCAGGCATAGAGGAGTAAAAGCTTGTTGTCGTTACGAAATAAAGTTGGTGAGGAGTGCAGTGCGCTCAATAGAGGGTGTGATCCGGTCTATCTGCCAACGATATGTCGGCGATCACCGGCTACCAGCTATACAGTTGTGAGGTACAGTGGCTGCCAGCATTGCTGGAGCAGTGGTGTCGTGCTCGCGGGTTTCGTCGCACCTCAGGCGGCGGGAGTCAGCCAGGGAGCGGGAGACCAGTGACCAGCCAGGCCAACGCCGTGGCTATAGTATAGAACATCAGTATGTCTTTTTCAAGGACATTCATTCGATATCTCCTAGATCGATGGAGATAACTTTAGGTCTCGTCGAAGAATCTGTAGTTCGATAAGGAGCCGATACATCGCTCCAGGCGAAAGAGAGCAAGGCAGCACATACGTTTCTCTACCGCCTTCAATATGCTACAATAAGCGCAGCAGCCGGGACGCTTATTTCCACCTGACAGGTTGTTATGACTCAAGCAGCATCAAGGTTAGATACACCCGTTGATTTCCTCATCATTACAGCACTCCGGGAGGAGCGAGATGCTGTTTTAGGTCTCCTGGAGGAGATCCGCAAGGTACAGCGAGAAGGTTCGCCCACCTACTATCTGGCTTCAGTACCTGCGTATGCTCAGAACGGCTCTTATGAGGTTGCGGTGACGATGCTCAATGATATGGGCAATGTCGAATCAGCGCAGCATGCCACGCGCGCTCTACAGGATCTGGCACCTGACTATGTTCTCATGGTCGGTATTGCTGGTGGTGTGCGCGGCAAAGTAAAGTTGGGCGACGTTATTGTAGCAAAGCAAATATGGTATTACGAGCCAGCAAAAGTTACTCCAGATGGCTCACAGCCTCGACCGAAAGTGTATCCCGCTGATCCCTTTTTACTTGACCGCACCCAGAATTACAACGATCTCTCTTGGCGCGAATTAATTCAGACTGAACGCCCTTCTCGCCGCTCGAAGAAAGCGGCCTCAGAGGAACAGTCCGATACCATCTTCGATGTGATAGCAACAGGCGAACAGGTTATCGGCACCAACGATTTTATAAAGCAGCTCCGGCAACAGCATGGAAAGATAGTCGGCGTCGAAATGGAGGCATTTGGGGTGGCTGTTGCAGCAGCCAACAGTCGTGATAGACCTCGTTTTATCGCCATTCGCGGAGTTTGTGATTTTGCCGATCAGTACAAAAATGATGCCTGGCATCACTATGCGGCTGAGAGTGCAGCCGCATTCACAATTGGCTTTCTACGCTCTGGGCCTGTACCACCTCGCTCGGCTCGTATAGCTCAACTCCAGCAAGATACTACCCTGATTACCATCCGTCACCAGTCAATGGAAAAAATTCCCGAGAAGGCTGTCATCTCTGCCCTTCCACCTGAACTTGCAGGCTATCAGGTCGTGGAATTAGCTATAGACCAGACAGATTTGTATCGTGATGGCCGGCTCGTTGACCCAATGGAGGCGGTACGTCGACAGCGAGACATCGAGGAGCGCCTGGATGCGCTTTTAGACTTACACACAAACGCACAGATTGCCTATTACGGTATAGCACATATCCCATTGTTGCTCCTTGCTGGGTATCATTTATCAAACCGCCGCAACATTTTATTCTTCGATTTCAACCGACGAACCCGCGACTGGAACCAGTTACAACTCGGTGGGGAGGGAGAGGCTTTGGCACTTACTGGTCTTCCGGCAAGACGCAAGAAAATGCATGGTGATGTGGTCATCCGAATGAGTATCAGTTATAAAGTGACAGATGAGGTGATCGCTGAAGTAGTTCCAACACCGCTCGCTGTCGTTTCGCTTGGGTCAGAGCACCCGGCAATTGATAAGATAACAACGGAGCATCAGGTTCATGAGTATGGGGCTGTTTTTCGCAACGCAATGGATCAGATACATGAGCTGTTACCAAACACGAATACCATTCATCTCTTCTATTCTGGCCCTCCAGCACTTGCCTTTTATTGCGGTCAACAGGTAAGTAAAACGATTCATCGTCGGATTGTAGTCTACAACTATGTAGCTAAAGACACACCCAACTACTCCTGGGGGATAGACATTACCAGCAGTATCGAGGCGCCCGATTTTCTTATCCGTCCAACCGCAAAAGGAGCGCATTAAGGCAATGTATAACTTGCACTCGAAAATGGTCACGTTCTATCACAATCATGTGCGCCTACCGAATACAAAACGTGCTGAGCTTGCTGGACATCGTGACACGAACCTGGAACGACTGAACGCGGGGCTGGATAAGATCGGGGAAGAAGATAGTACGAGCTACGCACATCCACTTCGGCATCGTGACCAAGGCAGCTACCCTATGCATACGCTTAATCAGCGGCCTGACAACGATTACGATATCGATGTTGCGATCATTTTCCGCAAGGATGATCTGCCAAGCTCTACGCAAGCTGCTCGCAAGCGCATTGAGCGAGCCTTCACAACGGTTGGCGGTAATTTTGCACAATCACCAAAAGCTCGAACAAATGCAGTAACTGTGTGGTACGCCGAGGGATACCATATCGACTTCGCCGTATATCGGGAAATCGAAGATGAATACGGCGAAACCGTAACAGAGCACGCGGGTGCGGAATGGAAAGTGCGTGATCCTGTCGAAATTACTAACTGGTTTAAGCAAACGATGCGCGAGAAGAGTCCGTCTTCTACATCAGGAGCAACTGTCGAGGCCGATCAATTTCGACGTATTGTGCGCCTACTCAAAGCCTTCGCAAGGTCGAGAGAGCATTGGAACCTGCCAGGCGGCATGATTATCTCGAAGCTCACGGCTGAATGCTACCAGGCGGACTACGAGCGTGATGACATGGCCCTCCGCGCCACGATGAGAGCTATTTACAACCGCTTGCTTGGCAACCTGGAGGTGTATGATCCTATTCATGCCGATCAAAAGCTGACATACAAGGAAGCGTTTACGAAGCAGGTGGAGCGATTTCGTGACCGGCTTGGAGATGCAATCAAGGAATTAGCCGTACTCGATGACGCTAATTGCACATACGCTCAGGCGATGAACGCCTGGTACTGGGTCTTCCAGCATGAATTCTGGTATGTTGATGAAGATAGCGGATCTGATGAGTCAAAGGGTCCGTCTGTTTTGAAGAAGAGCGCGAGCGATGTCAGAGAATCCGTCCCGTTCGCCTGATATTGCTGATACACCTGGCTTCTACTCTCACTTGCGTGCAGGTTTCAGGCGTGACCTCTCGGCGGCCGGTTTTCGCCTTCTGAGTGCTGAACAGGGTGAAGAAAGGTGGACGGGATCGCTCAACGTCTCATGGGACGATCCAGCAACCGAAGATTACTCCAGTGCCGACCATCTCATCGAAATCCTGCTTCCTGCAGCTTTTCCGTTTGCACAGCCACAGGTCTTTCCAAACGATACCGATCCTCCGATACGCAATAGTAGGCATCAGGCTCCAGGGAGTGACACTGGAGCCCTCTGTCTATGGCCGAGCGATAGAGCAGCCTGGTCGCCATCTATGACCGCAGACGATCTACTGGCTCGCGTTCGCCTCTGGTTTAATCGCTATCACCTCAATGACTGGCCTGCTGAGGATCGACCACCCGATCTGCATCTCTACTTTCCTAGTCGGGAAAGACGTTCGTTTATGCTCATCGGTGATGATTGGATGCCTCCATCTGATGTACAGATGGGGCGCTTTGGCATATGGCAGAAGGACAATGTACGAGCATTCGCTGGTGCGCCACAACCAGGAGTTTCTCTGCCACCCCAGGCGCACGAGGATCGCATCCTATCAGAGATAGGGATGGCTCAGCGGCGTCGAGATCAGGTTGGGTTATGGTTTCGTCTCCAGCGAGAACCTCTGCCCAAGCTAGCATTGGATACATTGCTGTCTGAGATAGACGTTGCAGCTCAGCAATCGCCCGGCTGGGCATTACATCACCTATGTGGTCTCTATGGTCAGAAGGTTCATGGTTCAAATGTACCCGCGATCATTGCGGTCGGTTATCCCGATGCCGTAGAGCAAGAGCAGTGGTTATTTCTTAAGTGTAATCTTGGTTCTCCAGCGAAGACTACATCTTGGAGTCAGGCTGGTGCTCTTCGAAAGATAGCAGTTGAAAGCTTTGAAACCGCAGGTGTTGGGCAAGAAGCACTGATGCGGCGCACAGGCCATATAGCACAACTCATAAACAGCCGACGTGTTCTCATTTTTGGGCAGGGAGCAATTGGAGGAACGATCACTGTCTTACTTGCGAAGGCGGGATTGCAACATTTGCGCATTGTTGATGATGATTTACTGCGTCCTGGAAATGCAGTACGGCATGTAGGCGGCTTACAATTGGTCGGCTATGACAAAACAGTGATTGTAAAAGTCCAGGCACATAGCCACACTCCCGACAGTCACATTGACACTGAGACAACCACTTGGCATCCAGATATGATACGTCGATGGATAAGCGAAACAGACATCGTTGTTGACGCCACAGCGAATACTTCATTTTCGCTCTTGCTCAACCAGCTGTGTTTGCAAGCAATGCGTCCGGTCATTTACGTGACAGCGCATCGCAAGGCCGCTATTGGTCGTATCCGACTGGTTCGTCCAGGGCAAGATGCCTGTCTCGTATGCTATGAAGGCGGCTATCGCGGTACACAGGACTATCCAACTATTCCGCCTGGAGATGAAGGGTGGTTTGTTGAGAGCGGATGCGGTGTACCAACTGTAGAAGCCTCAGCGGTTGATATAGATCATATCGCCAACTGGTGTGCTCGCACCATCCTCTGGAGCTTTCGGGATAAGCTTGGGGAAAATAATCACCTTCTGGTCGTGAACGATTCTTTGCCCGATGCCGCAGACCAGTTGAGCCAGCCAGGTATTTATTGGAGTACCTGGAAGCCTATTCGGGGTTGTGGTGCCTGTGGACAGCTTTAGGAACAGTTATGACTATTGTTCACGGAATACACCTTGGTGTCAGGATTGCAGACATGATAGAGCAGGAAAGCCGGGAGCGATATCCTTTGGAGACGGGGGGCATTCTTATCGGAAGAATTGAAGGAGATAGGGCCATAGTTGCTCTGGCGGTAGGGCCTGGGCCAAATGCGATACATGAACCTACAAAGTTCCTGCGTGATGGAGACTACGCACAGCAGCAGTTAGACGAATACATCAATACATCCGAAGGTAGTGACGATTACATCGGAGAATGGCACTCTCACCCCTTACCAGTTGGCCCCAGCATGCGAGACAGAGAGAGTATGAGCTGGATCAGTACCCGACCATCATACAACCAGGCAGAACCTATCCTTATTCTATGCCAGCGAATACGAGTTGATCAGTGGGCACTTCGTGGCTATCGGTGGCACCAGGCAAGATTGAGATTTGTGCCTGTGATAATTGAGGGCGCTTAATCAGGCTGGGCAGCTTAATGATTGATCAGGCAGCGCGCAAATCATCAAGGAACTCCGATGCCGGAGCAACACTGGTAATCAGCAGTTGATCTCGTGCCCGGGTGCATGCAACATAGAGCAAGTGCCGCTCGGTACTATAGATCTCCTCCAAATCAGCGTCATCACCGACCATTTCCATCCGCTCTTGCAAGGGGATGATCTCATCATCGCACGCCATAACCACAACGGCGCGGAACTCCAGCCCTTTTGCGAGATGCATGGTGCTGATAGAGATATGGTCGTTGGCCGTCTCGACATGCTCATCGAGAACCTTGAAGGCGATTCCTGCATCCTGCACTGCTGCCCGCGCGCGCTCCAGTTGGGCAGCAGAACGAACAAACACGCCAATCTCATGGGGCGCAAGTCCTGACTGTACCTGCTCTGTTAGCCAAGCGCTGACGGTCTTGCGTTCTTCTTGCTCATTGGCAAGCGTATGGATCATTGGTGCCGGGCCGTTAAAGACCGAGACGGTATCTCCACGCTCTTCAACATTTCCGTCCAAATCGGATACTTGTTTACCCAGCAGGCGGTCGGACTGCATGCGGATCTGGTGCGATGTGCGGTAATTGACGCGCAGGGTATGCGAGCGCCCGCGAATATCCACGCCCATTGCTTTCCAGGAAAAGGGCTGCTGGAAGATGCGCTGGCCTAGATCGCCAGCGAAGAAGAGCGCGTCGGGTCGCTGTGCGCCAAGTGCAGCAAGAAAGCGCAGATGGGCAATGCCGATGTCCTGTGCTTCGTCGACTATCACAAAGTCGAATGGTGGGTTCGCAGTCTGGGCCATCGCTTCTGCCAGGCGGAAGAACATACCGGCATGCGTGATCAGCTTTCGCGCGGCTAAGCCGCTGCGAACGCGATCCAGGATCGACCAGAGCAGCATGCGCTGCGGCTCTGGAAGGCGGGTTTTCCGGCCCAGGCGTGGGACATCGCGGTAGACTTCCCAGCTTTCGATCTGCTGGGCATCAACGATCTGCTCCCATTCTGCATGCAGAAAGTTCAAGCTGAAGGAGTGACCGCCGATTGCTTTTGATGCTTCTTGCAGCAGTTGGTGAATCACTTCAGGCGTGGCAAGGTTGGGGGTGCCAAAGCGCGTTTTATAGAGCCGCTTGCCTATCGCGTCAATCGAGTAGACATCTATGCGCTCAAATAGGCGCGGCTCGCGCTCCTCGCTCACCAGGTGCCGGAGCTTAGCTTTGAGGGCATTGGCAAGAATGTCGGAGAAGGTCGTGAGCAGCACTCGTGCTTCGGGATGACGCCGCGCCAGCGAAGCCGCCCGGTGGAGTGCCAGTACTGTCTTGCCCGTGCCTGCTGAGCCGGAAACACGCGCAGGGCCGTTGAAGTCGCGCTCTACCAGCTTACGCTGTTCAGGGTGCAGGAAGACTGTCCACTTTTCCCAGGGGGCATCAAGCGCACGCCGCAGTTCCTCTTCGTTGCGCATGATACGGAAACGCCGCTGTGCATCGGGATGCTCGAAGGGGCTTCGCGTTGGGCTGGGGAATTGCGTAACTCGTGGTTTGCCGCCGGTCGCTAATTCCAGTAGTGCTTCAGCCGCCTCACCAGGCAGGTGATCCGCCAATCCCAACAGCGTGTCGTCAGTAGCATGGCGCACGTCATGCAGCCACTCGTTCGGTACACCATAGCTTAGCAGTTCAGCGTCGGCGATCTGGGCGAAGAGCGGTGGTTTAGCCGCCACTGGCTTTGGCTCCGGGATGTATTGCGGGACAAAGATCTCCTGAACGGTCTCGCGGATTTCCACAAGCTGCGCAGCGCCAGTCTGGGGATGGGTTTCCAGCTTGCGCCGCTCTGCCCACTCGTATGCCTTGTCATGATGATCGACATAGCACAACAGCAGGCTACCGGGCGTGCGGTGAATGATCAGGCGAATATCCCTGGTGACGCGCACCGACCAGAAGTTCTTGTCACGCGCATTATCCAGCTTATGAATACTCATGCCGGGGTTAACTGGATCGATCTGCAAGTCGAAGGCAGTCATCTTGACGGCCTTTTGCTCTTCGCTGGTCAAGCGAGCAAGGCTGCTGGTGAAGGTGTCGGCAATACGAAATTCCATCAGGACACCCTGAACACTTTCATGACCTCATCCCCCAGATGATTGATGACCTTGACTGCAATACGCCCAGAGGTAGGCGGGTCGAACGGGCGCGAAGTGTCGCTGTTGAGCGTGGCCCAGGCTTCTTCGTTGATCTCGGCCTTGAGCGTGGTTTTGAGCGCACTGTAGGGGTCGTTCGCGCCCATGAAATAGGCGTGGCGCACGAAGAAGCTTTCTTCGTTGTAGTCGGTGTCAATAAACCAGCAGGCGATGCCGTCGGTACTCTGGCTCTCGACCGTGCCGGTATTTGGCTTGAAGACATCAACGCCATTGATCTTCACCTGGATCTTACCGTGATCAACGTGAGAGATGGTGATGTCTGGCTCGCCGAAGATCACGAACAGATTGCCTTTGCCGGTGTTCTTCAGGTCTTCCGCCATGTGCAGGTCGGCGTTCATACGCGCTTTGAGAACAGGAATACGTCCGAGCTTGCTGAATTCGGTGGCATGGGCCTCGTAATTGAAGGCGCAGGCAATCAACACGTCGAATTCAGCATCGCCTGCCTCGCGCGCGGCAGCAACCAGGTCGGCGCGCTGGACGGTGCCAAACTCCGGCCCAATAAAGATGGCAGCGCGCCGCTCGCTATCGCCTTCGAGATAGCGGCCTTCGGCGCAGACGTAGTAGCCAGGCCAGGGTGTGAGCGCAGTGAAGTTGATTTTGTCTTCCTTGTGTGCCTGCTGCACCCCGGCAGTGCGGAGGTTGTCCAAAATCATCTGGGCGAAGGTCTGTTTCTCGCCATAGCCCGCTTTGCTCTCCGCCAGCCCGTCGATCAGTTCGTCGTTTTCGTCCACGCCCAGCATGCGATGCGGCGATAGGCTTTCGACCGTGAACGGCCCAGCCACGCGCACCTTCCTTCTATCCTCGTAGGGCTTGTCATAGAGGTACTCGAACTCGGCTTTGGCGGCAATCGAGGCATCGATCTCCTTCTGGCGAGCGATGCGTGCTTGCCACCAGTCGGCGTGCAGTTGCTTGGCACTGTCCGACCAGCCCGTGACAGCATCACGGGGAATCTCCCACTCCTGCCACTGCTTTTGGAGCGCCGCATTCAGTGCCTCGCGCAGCGGTTCGAGCGTTTCCTGCCACTTGTCCCAGATCACGTCAATTTCGGTATTGTTGGCAATGCTCTTGAGCGTGATATGCGGTACGCGCTCGTAGACGAAGCCCTGGCGGATGTTGCCGCGCACCGGCTGCGAGGAAGGCACTGTGCGCGTGACTTCGGCTTCCTTGATCTGGCCTTCACGCGAGTCTGCCAGCAGGTAATAGGGATAGCGTGCGCCCATGATACGCGCTCGTGCCAGCGCCAGCGCTACCCGTGAGGTATCAATGGTAATCCAGCGCCGCCCCCATTGCTCTGCAACTGTGGCGGTTGTGCCGGAGCCGCAGGTCGGATCGAGCACTAGGTCGCCAGGGTCGGTGGTCATGAGGATACAACGTTGGATAATTTTTGAAAGCGTTTGTACGATATATATTTTGGGGTCGCCAAATCCAGAAATGCCGGTATCGTCCCAGCTATTCACGATAGGAAAGACTTGGAAATCAACTAAATAACGGACATAACACAGAGTGTTTCCGATCCCAATTAGCCTTCGAGCACGGGCAAGTTTACTTAGCCCGCTCATTTCAGTTTTGAACGTACCTTTGCCTGGCGTGTATTTCTTTCCTTCTAGTTCGAATTCCCTAACGTCACCATCTCCAGCTGGTCGTTGGCTTGTAATGTTATCAGGACGAAAAATACTAAGTCCTGACAATTCAGCATCAGCAATACCAAGTTTCCCGTAATTTTTTCTCTTACCACTACTGTCTTCAGCCCAAGTATATTGTCCTGCTCCTGCTCCTCCTAATTCTTTGTTGATGTAGAGTTGACGATACTTTACTCGCTCTATATCTTTGGCATACCAAATAACGTAGTCGTTTATGGCAGAGAGCATGTTTCCAGACGAACTACTCGTTTTCTTGACAGCAATCGTACTAACAGAGTTTTCATACCCAAATATCTCATCCATCAGCGCACGCACGCGATGCACATTCTCATCGCCAATCTGCACGAAGATTGAGCCACTGTCAGAAAGTAGGTCGCGTGCAACAGTCAGCCGAGCCCGCAAATACGTCAGATAGGAATGAATACCGTCGCGCCAGGTGTCGCGGAAGGCTTTGACCTGCTCTGGCTCGCGGGTGATATGGGTAGCGTTGCCGTCCTTCACATCGCGGCTGGTGGTGCTCCACTGGAAATTGCTGTTGAACTTAATGCCATAGGGCGGGTCGAGGTAGATGCACTGCACCTTGCCACGTAGACCCTCACGTTCTGCCAGACTCGCCATGACATCTAACGAGTCGCCCAGGATCATACGGTTCGACCAATTTTGGTCGTGCTGGTAGAACTCGGTCTTGTCCGCACCCTGTGGAATGCCGTTGAAATCGGCGAAGAGGTCGGTCTGCTGATAGCGTCCCTGCGTCGATGTTGCCTCGCTCTGACGCAGCAAGTCTTCGATCAGCACCTTGGGATGGATCTTCTCCTGGATATAGAGCGGCGGGGCTTGTACTACCAGGTCGCTCCAATCCTGCTCATCCTTGCCGCGCCAGACAAGCTGGGGATCGAGATCGGTGTTGCGTGGATAGCGCAGCGCAATAGGTTTGCGCTCGTCATCGCGCAGGACAGACTGATATTCCGCAGTGGGGATATTCTTGCGCCGCTCGTCTTCGTGGCGCAGCGCTTCGACAGATTTGCTGGTTGTTGGCTTGGGCATACCTTATTCATTCCCCATTGCATCGCTGATAAGCGTATCGAAATTGCTGGCAACCTTGGCGGCAAAGTCGGCTTCGATCTGGTAGACCTCGGTAAGCTCGGCAAAGGCCCAGCGCCCATGTTGCCCCAGGTTGTTCACGCTGGGCACCCAATAGGTCTCCATCGTTTCCCGCTTGATCTTCGCATCCTCGCGCCGATAGCCCTTGATCTCGACGACCAGGTTGAGCAAGTCATCGTCGCCATGTCCATCGTCCACCTTGACGATGAAATCGGGCCGGTAGATACGCTTCTCGGAACCGTAGGTATAGGGCACGTCCAGGCCAAGGCTATGGTTTTTGACATAGGCGCGCACGCGCGGATGCGCTTCGGCAACCCGGCAGAACTCGGCTTCCCAATCGCTATCCAGAATGACATAGTTGATATGACAGCGGCGCGCATCCGTTTCCCAATAGCTCCGCTTGGAGGTGGCGAAGTTCACATGCTGGGTCGAGCCAGTTGGGTTAAAGGGATCGAGCAGCGCGATCATGTTGCGCTCATTGCTCATTGCGCGCGTTATTGCGGCAGTTATCTTTTCGCAGGCCATATCTGCCAGTTGCTGGTAGCCAAGCAATGCTGGATACGTACCACCTGTACAGCGGAGATAGCCATCAAGCCATTGCTTCGTGATACGCTTAAGCTGACCAAACAAATACAGCTTTGGCTCCTGATTGGGGTCGCGCCATTTGGTATAGAGCAGACGATGCGTGAGATTGAAGATCAGCGTCGATGGGCGCATATCTTCCAGATGCTTCAGGCTGAGATCAGCAGTCTCACCAATAATCCCGGCATTGCGCGTCTCGGTTGCGCCAACGAGTTCGGGGGTCAGCTCCAGAATCGACTCGTCAGTAAAGCTTGCCGTCAGGCGCTCTTCCGGCAGTTCCACTCGATAGCCCACGACACGCGGAAAACGGATTTCGAGTGCATCACGTTCGGGGCGCACCGCTTTCACCTGGATCGTCACACGCGGCTTTTGCGGCTTCGAGATAACTGGCTTGGCGGTGAAATCAAAGGGGATGCCCAGGACATCGGCGTATTCCACATTGAATAGCCCCTCATCATTTAGGTCATAGGACTGGCGACGCAATGCGCGACCAATCACCTGTTCACAAAGCAGTTGCGTCCCAAAAGCCCGCACGCCAAGCACATGCGTGACGGTATTGGCATCCCAGCCTTCGGTGAGCATGGAAACCGAAACGACACAGCGGATCGAGCTACCCAAGCGGCCTGGTTTGCCCACCGTATTCATCACCTCGCGCAGCAGATCCTGCTCGGTGATCTGCTCGGCCTGACGCACATCGCCGGTACGCTCGACGATCTCTCGCCGGAAACGAGCAATTTCATCCGCCGCTATACTGCGGAAGCTGTCGTCAAGCCCTTCGCCCGACTCAAGCTGCTCACTGTCAATCAGCAAGGTATTGGGGCGGCCCAGCGGATTGCCGTATTCATTGAAATTGCGGAAGAGTTCAAGGCGTCCGTCCTCCAACGTTGTCGAGCCATCCTCGTTCTGGCGATGAAAACCGGAGATATAGTCGTACACCAGCTTGGAGGTCGAGGTGTTGTTGCAGACCACAATAAAGCAGGGCGGTACGCCAATACCAGCATCCTGCCAGAGGCGGAAGGTTTCCGCATAGTGACCATAGAGCACGCGAAGAGCAGTTTCAAGCGGAGTTGGTATTTGGAGCGGATCGAGCGTATCTGCTTTGCCCCTGCCCTTTTTCGGCATTGTCGTTCGGATATGCTCCCAGAGATTGCGATACATTGGCATCTCTTCGCCAGGAATGTTATCCGCAACAGGCACGCGCGGCAGCTTTACAATGCCGCACTCAATCGCGTCCATCAGCGAGAAGTCGCTCATTGTCCAGGGGAATAACGTCCCCTCTGCATAGCCAGAGCCACGCAGAAAAAACGGTGTCGCCGACAGATCAACAACCCAGTTGATACCCAGCTTGCGTTTTACCGCCTCAATGCCGAAAATCCATAGTCGGGCAGCCTCGTTATTCTTCTCGGCTTCCTTTTTATCATCGCCAGTCAGATCATCGTCTTGCGCGGCTTCCGGCTTTTCACGGTAGCAGTGGTGGGCCTCATCATTCAGCACCATGATATTCTTCATGCCCATAAGATCGGGCATCACGCGCTGAAGCATCTGGCCTTCAGTTTCGAGCGTATCCAATTCCTCGTCGCGACCTTGGAGTAGTGCGCGGGTTCCCTTGGCAAGATCGAGGCGCTCGCGCAGCTTAAAGGCGTGATAGTTTGTAATGACAATCTTGGCACGGTTCAGGTCGTCGAGCATATCACCCGGCACAAGCTCGCGGCTGGCGTAATAGCTGTCGGGGTCATTCGGCTGGAGGACACGTAGGCGATCCTTGATCGTCAAGCCGGGCGTAACGACCAGGAAGCCGCGCGAAAAGCGCTGGCTCTGTGGATGGCGCACAGCATTGATCGTCTGCCAGGCAATCAGCATCGCCATAACGGTGGTTTTGCCTGCACCCGTTGCCAGTTTCAATGCCAGACGTAACAATTCGGGGTTGGCTTCGGCGTTGACGCTCTTGAGATGGTCAAGAAACTTTCGGCCAGCGCTCCCTGCCTGCGGCGCAACTTCAGTAAGCCAGATCGCTGTTTCGACTGCCTCTATCTGACAGAAGAACGGGCGCACACCACTGAATTCATGCGAGCGCCAGTGCTGGAGTAGTCGGGCGGTTTCGGGCGTAACCTGCCACTGACCTTGCGGCAGCTTGCGCCACTGATCGACATAGCTGCGCAATTCGTTAATGATGGTGGTTGTGTCGTACTGTTGGCCTTCGCTGGATAGGCCCTTGCCCTCATCAAACACAATGGTCTGCTGCGAGGCAGTCAGCTTGCGTTTCTTCGGCTTCGGAATAGGGGTAATGAATTCGGCAGAGCGCCGACGCGGCAGAACTTGTTGGGTCGGTTGTCCTTGGGCGTCTAATTCCCAATGACGCTCTGGATACTCATATGGAGAGTTCAAGATCGGCTGATCGAAGAAGGGATCTAGCTACCCGACAGTTTGTCTGCTGATAGGAGTGAATTGCATCACAAACGGCCGCGCGTTCTTCAGGCATCGGTAGATCCAGCGAAAACCGATCTGGAAAATGCTCAGGTCGCGCCGGTCGTGACGGTCAACCTGACTGCGCAGCCCACGCTTGACCACCCGTGCCCCGCTTGTCATCAGCCAGTCGTAGACCAGCACCACCGCCAGCGTCAGCCGCGACAGTCGCGCGAAGTGCCGCAGATGTGAGCGTTCCAGATCAAAGCCCTGCCCCTTTAAATCGCCAAACAGCTCTTCGATCCACATCCGGCGCCGATACGCCTGCAACACCGCTCGCCGCGTCGGCAGATTGCTCGCCAGCAACCACGCTTCCTTTTCGCCGGCTGCCCACTCTGCCAGCAGATTGACCTGCCGCTTGTGTGTGCGTGTCAGCCGCGCGCCTTCCAGCCAGAGATGCTGCCCAGCCTGCTCCACCTGCTGGCCAAATGCCTGCCACTCCGGCGTTTCGGCCGCTTGCACCTGATTGTTCGGTTTCTGGCGCAGCACGTAGCTCCAGCCCCACGCCTGCAGTTGCTCCTGCACCTCGCAGGCTTCGAACTCGCTATCACCGACCAGTGTCACACGGACATCGAGCGGCATCAACTGGCGGACAACGCTGAGCAGGGCCAGTTGCACACGCGCCGAGCAGTGACCTTTCGCGCCCGGCTGCCAAGTCCAGGCGATCGGAATGGCGCGGCGTCGAAACGCCACAGCGACCATCACGAGCCGATGCGAGAAGCTGACCTTGCTGGCATCGATAATCAGACGGACCTGAGCAGTGGAGCGCGCTTGGGCAAGCAGCCAGGCACGAGCAAACGGCTCATACAGCGGACGAACACGCAGGGCAGGATTGTCGAGCAGTCGTTCGAGCCGACGCACGATACTGCGTTCGGTGGCCTTGCCGGGAATACGAAGCGCGATGTGGGCGAGGTGAACCGACTTGGCGAGCAGAATACCGGCCATCAGGGCGGCTAGGGTGCGGAGACGGGTAATGCGCTGATGAGGATGCAATTGCTGCAACTGCTGCAAGCTTGTATGATACACACGGTTGATCGACATCTGGTTCCTCCTTGGACAGGGTGGATTGTGTTCACCACCACTGTACTCAGAAGGGCGATGTCGATCAACTGCCGCTCGTGATATCGTCGGTGAACCTGTACCATCACCTCTCTCTTGAAACTGTCGGGTAGCTAGAGAAGGGATTAGACATGCCGAGGTCTTTGCCGATCTAGCTGATTAAGTACGTGGAAGCCACCATATAGCCTCAATAATTCCTTTCCCAGATTATAGCATCAGATTATTGCGATCATTTACTTGAACTACAATAAATATGCGCGATGCCTCATTTGGTTTTCATTCCTAAATTAAATATCGTATTCGCTTCAATATAGAATATTTGCGGCATATTCTATCTATTTCTGTCGGAAAGAAGTTCCAAGCTAAATGCCTACTTCAAAATACCCTAGGCTGCCACTTGTACATCGCCTCCTAAAAACGGTCATATATTTACCGTCTAGTAATGGAAGGAAAGACTCATCAATGCCAGATCGGCAATTGCAGAGATATTCGTCGTAATGATGGATTTCATACGACCCATCCCAAAAACCCATGAATGTAGAGAAGGAAAACCTACTTGCTGAAGAGCGAGGGCTGCATGCTCATTCGTTCCTATTGCCATACCCGGAGCGTTCTATATAATGGTGGTATCCTCGGACAGCTTGTTCTCGCAGAGCTGCGGCTCAATGCTATGGTGGCTACAATATGCGCTGGTACCAACGACTCGCGGATATACCCGGCGTCAATTACCCTGGCAGCCCAGGCGTTCAGCGCGCCCGTCTTCCGCATCACAATCTGAAACCTGAGATCCAACGCTCAGATTTCGGCGGTCAGCGGCACGAATATCTGTCCTGGCACTACCCTGGCGGCACCTTATCGTCAGGCTCTCCGGCGAAGAACTGGGAATCCCAGCCACTGCCAGAGAATGCAACGCCACAGGCGATCCTTCAACACCTCTATGAAGTGCTTGAGCTGCCGGGGGAAGCCTCCGACTACCACTTCGCTATGCAGGGTTGCTTTGAGCGACTGTGGAGCCTGCGCCGCGCTCATCCCTGGGTCATGAAGGAGATCGAAAAACTCTGCTGGCTCGATATTCGCATGCTCGAAGCCCTCCCAGATACGTTGCGCCATCAGCAGACAGATGGGGCTTTCTTCTATGCGCGCAGCATTGCCTTCGAGCGCCTGATCCAGATGTACGAGCGCAATGGCTACCTTGCTGAGGCCCTCGACGTTGCCCAAAGGGCAACCCGGTTTCATGCCGATGAGAGCATCCTGAAGCCACTACAAGAGCGTCTGACGCGCCTTGAGGCCGAGCAATGACTACTAATCGCTCGCTCTATGAACAGATCACTGCTGACTCCTTTCTTGAATATGCCTTTTTGCGCTGGGTGCTGACTCCCGCTGTTATGCCTGGTCTTGCCGCGCATGTGGTTGCCCAACGTGAGATCAGCGTCAATGAGCGCGGCTATCGCGTAGATTACGCTATTGAGGGCGCCAGCCACCGGATCGCAGTCGAGCTGGATGGCTTTGCCTACCACGGCAATCGGGCCGCGTTCACCTACGACCGGCTGCGCCAGAATGATCTGCATGCCGCGTCCTGGACAGTCATTCGCTTCAGCTATGATGCGGTGCGCCAGGATACTGCTCGCTGTGTGGCGCAACTCCAGGCTATCCTACGCCTCGATCCGCTCCTGGCAAGATACTGCGTCGCACATCCGGTTATACAGCAGCCGGAGATGTCCGCCGATCCACTTGCCGGGCTTGCACCGGCGCCACGTCGAGCCACCACTGCACCAAGCTCCTTCTTTGATCTTGCGCGTGCCTGCCTACGTATCTCACCCCTGCGCACTTGCCAGGTTGAAGCCTTTGGCGCACTGAGTAACTACTACCGTTCAGGCGGGCGGCGCGCAGCTTGTGTGATGTCGGTCGGCGCTGGAAAGACGGTGTTGGGTGTAATCGCCTGCCTGGCATTCACGCGGCGGCGGGCGCTGGTAGTGACACCCGGCAGCGTGATTCGCGGCACCTTCGATAAAGCGTTTGACCACCAGCGCGCCGATAACGCACTGTACGGCCTGCCAGGTGGCCCAATCATACCTGGCTGTAGACCTCCGCGCGTCCTGACCCTCGACCGTGACGATGGCCCTATCAGCCAGGTCACGCGCAGCCACCTGCTTGCTGCCGATATTATCATTACCAACTTCCATTCGCTGGGCAGCGCCGACGATCCGCAGAGTCTCCTGAGCAAGCTGGAGCCCGACGACATCGATCTGATCGTCGTCGATGAAGCGCATATTGCCGCAGCAGAGTCCTACCAGCGCACCTTCCGCCACTTTCGCAACGCGCGTATGCTGCTCATGTCGGCCTGCTTCCAGCGTATGGATGGTCGACCGATCGACGCTGATGTAGTCTATCGCTACCGGCTCGTCGACTCAATCACGGACGGCCATGCAAAGAGTCTGCGTGTCCATCGCTTTGCGCCCCAGGCTGAGGCGACCACCTACGAGATGGTGTGGCCTGATGGCAGCCGCGAAGAGATCGTCGGGCGGGAGGCATTGCTGGCGATCATCAACGACGAACGTAAACTTGCGCGCATCACGGCCAAGTCCGATGCATCGATCCGCAAGATCATGCACACCGTTCGTGATGTGCTGCGGCAACAGGCACGCGTTCTCTATCCCATTAAGCCGCGTGTGCTCTTTTCCGCCTTGGGTGAGCGACATGCAGAGCAGCTCGCGCGCATCGCCGAGGAGCAGGGCATTCCGTGCAGCTATCTGCATCACTCGATGTCAGAGGCACACATCAAGGGGACCCGCGAGCGCTTCGAGCAGGAGTCCGGCGATCTCCAGGGCATTGTCCAGCTCAAGATGCTTGGGCAGGGCTATGACTTTCCGCCGATCACGGTTGTGGTGCCAATGCGCCCCTACGGTAGCTTCGGCGAGTTCTACCAGTTCATCGGGCGCGGCATCCGCGTCTTACAACACCAGGCGCTGGTCGGTCGTGTCAGCGCGTCCGATCAGTTTCTTGATGTTGTCTATCACGCCGAGCTTGGCCTCGATGAACACTTTGACACGATCTATCGCGAGAATGAGATGGATCCATATACCGGAGATCTGCCGGATGTTGGCATCGGTACGCGATCTGGGAGTGAGATAATCGGCGAGCGTGGCGAGGTCGACGACAAGCCGCCGGAGGCATTCGTGCTTTTCGAGCAGGGAACGGTGGAGCAGCGCGTTGTTCACGATGAAGACCGCATCGAGCGGCGCCGCATGGAGCGTGAGCGCGAGGCATTCGCGCAGCGCTATGCGCAGTACGCTCAGACAACCAAGAACCCTGTACCCTTTGAGCAGTATCTGCAAATCATGAGGATGACGGGTGAGTAATCCATCCTTTGGCCGCAGCGCCTCCCAATTAACGACGACCAGCGAGCTACTGGAATATGAGCGTAGCAGCGAGCGCTCAAAACGCTTTGAAGCGCTGGACGCACTGGTCGGCGATCTGTTGGTGCGCTCACTAAGCGGCCAACAGATCGTGACACTCACGCATCGCACAAGAGATGATATTCAGGTCGCACTCGATGGCCTCAGTGCCCCACAACGTGCATATATTGATACTACTTTCACCCTCTCGGAACAGCAGCGCCGAGGCGCATGGTTTATCCCTGATGAGGCAACGGTACGAGCGGGCTGGGTGAACCTACCCGCTGCAATGCAGCGCCACGAGCGCTTTGCGGCGGGGATTGCCTGGGAGGAGCGCGAGAAGATCAGCCTGAAGGGTAGCTCTGATGCGATGCTGCTCTGGGCACTGTTAGAGCCACTTGCCGACACCCTCTACCTGCCCTTCGCGCTGCGCGGGCCGCTCACGGGTACCAAGGCCCCAGAAGAGACGGCGAAGCTGTGGGCGGAGAGTATAGCAGTCCTGGATGCGCTAGGGCTTGATGTAGCTGATGAACTGGCTGTGCTGCGTCCAGGCAAAGGCTGGAGCAAGCTCCGCTCTGGAGAACAGCACGCTGCTAAACAGTCACTGATGGAGGCCCTTGCGAGGCAGATTGGTATGGAAATCGGTGCTCGCTATCGCGCCTATCGGCTGCGTGCCCTCATAAGCCAGTACTACAAGAAGGCCAAGGCGGATGGTCGCGTGAAGCGCACCCAGGCTGTGACCAAGGCCTTGGAGCGTACATTATCGGCGTTCTTCGCTGGTGACTGGCTGGCTTTCCTCGATTACCTGGGTGAAGAGCCGCATGCGGAAGAGCAGGTCGTCACCCAGTTGCCAAAGTCACGCCTCTATGTCGGGACATCTAGCCGGGCAGCCGAGATTGCTGCGCAACAAGGGCTGCCTGTTGAAGAAGTCGAGCGCATGCTGTCCACCTTCTGGCAGCAGCCTGCCAGCGCCTCGCCAGTTGAGCAGCGTGTAGGGGTATTGCGCCGCTACTGGGATGCGTTCGATGCCATTCATGCCCGCCAGGCCGCCGGGATGAGCTCGCTGTGGGGATTGGTCGAAGAGCGAACGATCTCTTCATCGCTGACAGAGAGCGGCACGGCCTATCCTCAGGCATTCCTCTATCGCAAGCTGCTCCCGACCGAGTTGGTCGCCGAGATTGATCAGTTATGGGGCACCACGCTGCTCCCACGCTACCCAGAGGTTATCATCAGCGAATCCTATCCGCATGCTGCAATGGCCGAAGCCTTCGGCCCCGCGCTTACCTTCTGGCATGGCAGTGCCCTTACAGCTTGGTTTATCTGCGAGGGGCCATCCTCGCGTACAGATATGGCTGGACTTGCCGAGTATCATCGCCGTCATATGAGCGCACTCGCAGACTACGGCACACCGGTCAATCCCAAGCTCTTTGATGAGCTTATTACAGCCGAGCAGCGCCTTGGGCCGCCGCAGCCTATCAATCAGGATGGGCGGAGTCACAATGTTGGTGGTATATCGATCTCCATCAGCTATAGCTCTGGAAGCCGTCGCGCTGGCTTTGAACGATTGCGTGATATTATCACGCGCCACCGGCAAGCTTGGGCACAGCAGTATCTCGACACCTATCTTCGCACACGTTGGGAGCTGCCACTGCGATCCGCCAGTGAAACATACAACAAGCTCCTCCACGACAAGGGTAAGCTGCCGACGGTGAAACAGGTGGCGAAGCTGGCAGGGGAAGTCACGAACGCATGGTTCGGCGGTGATCTGCACGCCTTTTACGGAACAATTGGCGAGAAGGCACCTGTGCAACCGGAACGGCGGCAGCGGCTTCCCCAAGATCGGGAGCGGTTTGTTGATGAGGTCTTTGTGCGGTTGGGTGGACGGCAGCTTGGGCCACGACCAGACTATAGCAGCCGTGAGCAATATGATGCCTATACGAAACAAATTCAAGAGCAGTGGACGCTTGCCCGCCTTACCGAGTTGAGTCTGAAGTACGTTCAGATATGGGAGATGCTAGATCGACCACCGACTATTGAAGAGGTGGGGGTGCGCACCTTTGAGGATTGGAAACAGGCACTGAGTAATGATACCGATATTGCGTGGCAGCGCTATAGCACAATCGTCATGGAAAGCGTACAAGCAGCAGTCGCGCCACCTTCGGTGAAGCCGAAACGTGCAACTCAGGCCCAGCCAAAACAGGATGTGCCGCCAGCAGGCCCTGTCTCCAATCCCAGTACACCAGAACCTGATAGCATGACGCAAAGGGTTGTACCAAACCCGGCAGTACTGCCTACACCCACATTGAGTGCAGCGGCTCAACCACCACAACCAGAGCGCAAGCGCTCATGGCTCGATAAGCTCCTTGGCAGGAAGTAACACAAGCATCATCTCGATGCGATGACGATGTGTTTTTGCCCAGATATATGGCCACACGTCATTGGAAAGAAATTGTAAATATGCGTATCATGGCAAGCACCATCTATATGCGCTAGCAATCTCTATCTTTTACATGCAAACTCAATGCGAACAACACTATGAGTAATCAGCGCTTTATCCTGGACGCTGTTCCAGAACGCTTTGTTGAGGTCGATGCAGCACGCCTTCTGCTTATCCTGGTTCGCTTTGCCCGCCAACCCGATACCGCCCTTGAGAGTCTCCAATGCCTGCCAGCCCACGAGATTGTCGGCTACTTCACACCCGAATATTATCTCCAGAAGCTGGACTTTCTGCTGCGCTACCCTGGCTACTTTGTCTATGAGCTGACCGAACTCTACCGGCTTGGTCGCGTGGGTAGTATTGATCGGGACGAGATTACCGCCTTAATACGGTCGATTCTCCTGAACAACGAGCCAGAGCTCCTAACGACGCCATTTCGCAAATTCTGGCGTGGTGCTTATGAACGTCTGGATGATGTTGAGGCGTGGTGGTATGGACGCCGCCTGATCTACACAGGTCTCGAACCGAGAAAGGGCGCTCGCCCACAGAAGTATTACTTTGTCTCAGCATTGGCGTTGAGCGAAGCTGATCGCCTCGTAGCCGCAGTTGATCACGGACGCTGGTATGCCGATCGGATTGGGCTGATCTATCGCTTTTTTGGCAACCTGACTCCCGCAGAGATAATGTCCCTTCAGTACAGCCATACTGGCTATCGCCAGGCACAAATCGAAGGTCTTATCCCCGACCTTTCCTTTCCGGAGATCGCTGCGCACTTCACCGCCGTGTTTGGCGAGCCACTGGAGTTTGCTGATGAGTAACGCCGCGACACCTAATAATGATGCGGTTGCGAACGACACGGATCGCTTTGATGTCGATGCACTCGTGTCAAACGTTTACAACAGTTTCCGGCCATCCTCCCGCGAGCGTATATCGCGCGAAGCGATCGCACAGGTTGTTGCCGAACTTGATCTCTCAGACCAGGCCCTGAATAATCGGGCACCACGACTTCGTATTCACAAACTGCACTTCACTGGGGAGAAGCGCCTCCGTGATGGAACGATCAAGCCGATTAATTACGATCAACCCTTTGCGCCTGGGGTAAACGTCATTCTCATTGAGGATAATGATGTGGGCAAATCTTCTATCATGAAAACGATAAAGTTCGCTCTAACCGGTGATAACAGTGATTACGACGCCGATGTGCGTAAGTGGATTACAGGTATTTGGCTTGTCTTTGCGCTTGATCAGCGCGTGTATACGATTCTGCTTGATATAACAGACGATGAGCTCCAAGCAGCCCTCGTTCCGGGTGAGGAATTGCGCCCAATTGCAGAAGTTGTTGAATCTGTTTCCTTCATCTTCTCTGTTACTGGTGCCGATCAAGTAAAGGCTGCTTTGAAGGAGTTCTTCTTCCAGAACCTTGGGCTCACTGCACTGTCTTGGAACCAAAGGGAGGCAGGTGGGGGTGAGCTGGCTGAGCGCAGCACAAGCTGGCTTACCTACTTTCAAGCACTCCTCTTCGCCGACGGTGGCCATCAATACTTGATCTGTGATGCACAACACGCGACTGGCAACCAGGATGGGCTCATCCTTTCAACTTTTCTGAATCTCAGTCTTGCTGAACCTCTCAACCGGCTCGGAATCGAGTCATCACGTACAAGGCGAACGATCCAAGAAGAGCGGAGTATCTCCGATCAGGAGCAGCGCACCATAAGTGATAAGATCGCAGAGCTTCAAAAGACAAGCCAAATTGCGCGCGAGACCATCTCTGTTATTACGCAGGCTCAACGCGTACGACGAACCTCTTTCGGTAGCTCAGAGCCTGTTCAGCAGCTTACGGAAGCTCGTCAAGAACTGGCAGCGAAATCGGCGGAACGCTTACGATTAGAACAAGAGCGCGATTCTCTCACAGGACAAATTAAGCGTGTACGAAGCGCAGCAAGACGGTATCGCGAACAAGCCGCCCTTGCACTTCATTTCACAGGATTGACCGTGAGCCTATGCCCAAACTGTGATACACCGGTAAGCACTGAAGCTGTCACGCGAGAACAGTCCACACATGAGTGCCGACTTTGCGGTACACCAGCTACTGTCGCAGGCGAAGACGAAATCGCAGCACTAGAGTCGGTGGCTGACCAGGCCGAGCAAGAGGTACTCTATCTTGAGCGGGGACGAACAGCTATTGGTGAGAAGTTAGCGGAATTACGCCGCAGGATCGAAGCGCTCGAAAGCCAGATTCCTATCGTAGAACAGACTGTCGGTAGCGGTATTGATCAGGCTCTTCCGACCGAAGAGGAGAACGCAGAGCACGAGCGCCAATTGATCGAGATTGGCCGATGTCAGGGTGAGATCGCAGTGCTCCAAGCGCAGCTTTCTGTGCGAGAGCCAGACATTGAAGCAATGGATAGCCGCGCCCGTATCATTGAGAAGGTTCGTGATGCGATTAAAGAGGAGGCTGCCCGGCGCAACGCGACTCGCATGGAGCGCTTGAGTGTGCTTACGCAAGAACTGGCCAGGCAGATCGGTGCTGAAAGCATATCGGATCTCTCGTGTACGCCACTCGGCAAAGTGCAGATGCGCAAGCATGGTGAGCAGGTACATTTCACAGGTATTCGCAACGAAGGCGAACGGCTACGCATCAAGTTGGCCTTTTTTACGGCAATGATGCGGCTCGGGCGCGAGCCTGGACTTGGACGCCATCCCGGTTTTCTCCTCATTGATCAGCCAGGGTCAGGGGAGATGGTGCCAGATGACTTTCAAGAGTTGGCTGCGATCTTTCGGCAGATCGATCGCAATCATGGGGACGAAATGCAGATTATCTGCTTCACGGCCCGACCACAATTTTCTGCGGCAACTGAGCCAGCCAAGGTATATGGAGCCCAAGCTCTGCCGTATGCTTTCTAACATACAAGACTCACTATAGAGCTACCCAAAGAGAAACGCATGTGCTAAAATACCAGGGTGCAAGTTTTCCTTCGTTGCATATCCATCTCCCAAAACATGAAGATCAGATAGTGGATAGGTCTGGTCTATGGAGCCTGGTCTAAGCAGTATGCAGCAGGATGTGATACCTCCATGGGAAGAAGTGGAGGCATATCTGCGTACAATCGAACCAGGATCCGCCACCGACGATTACATCGACGAACTTGCGGAGCGCGTCTTCGATGTACCGAACGTACTGCAGGCAGCACAGGCCCTTATTGTTGCGCTCGACCGGGCGCAGAGTAGCTTGACCCAGCGGAGCATTGCCCTTGCCCTGGCCCTTTGTGCCCCTTTGGAGAGTACGCAAGCTGTTGATGCATTAGTTGCAGCCTATCGACAGGGCATTCAAGACCCATTTCTGGCGCCATCCCTCCTCGAAGCGCTCAGTATCCTTGCGCTGCGCAACCCGCTTGCACGAGCAGAAATAGCCGCAGCTCTGCTGCGCCTCGATCTCAACGACTCACGCTATCTCCTCATCAGAGCTGCAAAGGTTATTGGATGGCTGGATAATGCGCAGCCAGATGCAGCGTTGCGCGGTAAACTCCATACATTCTATACAGCTACAGATCTCGCTGTCCAGTCAGAGGCATACTACCAGCTCGGATTAATCACGCTTTCAGAGGCTTTTCTGGCCTCTAACCGGGCGGAACTAAAGCAGCGACTCAGCGTGGCACAAGCCTTATTCGTGCAAGCAGAGATGACAGAAGAGACGCGCGATGACGCGGCACTTTTTCATATACTGGTCGATGCAGTTGTCGCTATTCACACGCTCACCGACGAATCACCAGAAATGGTACAGAGGGTGTTGCAAGACATTGAGCGTCTTCAAACACATCTCCAGCGGATCAATACCCGTATGTGGAAAGACTATCGATCCCCATATACGGACCTCATGGCTGTTCGTGTCCTGGGTGTCGTTGATGCATTGAAGCGTGCCATGCTATCGGCCAATGCTGCGGAGGATTGGACAAATCTTGATGCCGCATTGATCGAGCTTGCAACTTTCCATGCTCTCATTCGCTCACAAACCCCTGTCACTGAGACATCCTCGCGCATCAGTGCAGCAATCAGCGCAGTTGCGGATCGTGTTCTTTCACCACAGCTTGGTTCCGTTGTGATACGCGCAGTCGGGCGGCGGCGTCTCACTCTCGTCGTCGAACGCTATCGCTTAGATCCGACCCATGATGCCAATGTAGCCAGCAGTCTTCAAGCGCTTGAGCAGATAGCGATAGTAAGCGAAACAGGATCGGCTGGCGACATTCTCCACAACCGCTTTCCTCAGCTTGACGAGCTGACGAAACGGCTGAATACATCTGCTGAAGAGGTGCTAGAAAATTTTCTCGACGCGGTCGGCAGCAATAGTGTCGACCGCTTCATCGAAAAATTGGGCTTACCTCTGGCATTGCTTCCAATAGACCGACCAGACCTTTATGGTTCCGATCCCGCAGTCGACGGTGCAGTACGTAGCCTGCTCTATAAGCTGCGCGCCCAGCTAGACCCTTATCCACTTCACCAGTGGCACCGTTTGGTAGAAACGATTCAAGAGATCGTAAGCTTTGTCAGTCTTGTCCGCGATACGGTGCCAGCCTATACTCGATGCATAGAGGATGAGGGGAAGGGCCAAAGTGCTTCTGAAAGAGATTTGCAGGAGCATCTTTTCGAGGCACTTCGAATCAAATACAACCGAAATGTCAGCTATGAGCATGCGCGCATCGGTGGTGGTCGCGCGGATAACGGGCTTCGATTTGAAGAATGCTTCTTTCCGATCGAAGTCAAGCACGAGTTTAGCTCTGTCAATCCGCAAGCTATTCATGAAGACTTTCTTACCCAACCGGATATCTATGCGGCAGCTACCGACCGGGTTGCATTTCTGATGGTATTGGATCTTCGTGATAGCAACGCCGCAGGTCGTGCTGATCATGCCAAGAAGCGCAGACGGGCGGGACAACCAGCCGATCCCACGTCGCTCTATACACTGGAAGATGGCTTCTGGGTGGACGGCTTGCCGACAGACCCACAACTGCCACATATGAAGCCAAAAGCTGTCATTGTTGGTCTTGTGCCTGGTAATCGGCCACGCCCCTCCAGCACAACTACGTACAGTAAGCGACCTTCTGCGGCTCGCAAGAAGCCTCCCTCATAGCCAAAACAACCAGATCTGCGTTCGTGACGATAGTTTCACAGACGCTTGGTATGCTCTCCAAGTACGGAAATGCAACGACGCATCGATTAAGGGAGTGAAATGGGAATATCACCAAAGGACATCAAGCTGTTATGGGGTGCTTCTGGAAATCGCTGCGCGATATGCCACGCACAACTTTCTCACCAAAGCTCTTCTGGCGGAACAGGTTTCCCGCTCGGTGAACAGGCACATATTGTTGCAGAAGAGCCCTCAGGCCCGCGTGGAAATAGCCCTCTCGGTATTGCAGAGCGGAACTCTTATCATAATCTGATACTGCTCTGCCCAAATGATCATGCGCTTATCGATCGAGATCTCGCCGCATACCCGGTAGAGCGGCTGTATTTTATCAAGTCCAAACATGAGCTTTGGGTTCAACAGACGCTTGGGCGTGAGAAAGCACGTAATAACCCAGAAGCCATAGCGTTGTCTGATCTCCTCGTCTTCATCGAACTCGCCAAACCCTTCTTCGCCCTGCTCTACAAGCCAATTTCCGAGCAGGCTGCGCAAGCTTTCTTCGCGGCCGCCCAGCGCTTCTGGACATATCGAAATCTTGCAACTGATAAGGTGGATGATCGACTGAGACAAGCGATGGATTACCTCATCCGACCACTGGCAGCCGATAAATTCACGCTCTTCGAGAATCTTCACTACGCAACAAGTAAAATCTATATCGCTCATTCGCTCTTCTCCGACTACTTTGCGAATAAAGATCGAATGATGGTTGAGCCTGAAAAAGGTGATACCCTTTACAACCTCGTTATCCAACTTGCAATGAGTTGTGAGGTCATCCTTCATTATCAGGAAGAACTGGATGATCTAGAAGTGGCCTTGGTCAGGTGTCTTCAGCATACTGCTCATTACTATGAAGGCTACCTCAATGCCAAAAGATACACCGCAGTCCCCGAAGAGCTGTTTAAGCAGTACATACAAATCATCGAGCTATTTCTCACTACTAAGCTAGACGTACAGATTCCTGATGTGCTAGATGCAAGTAGGTTAGACAAGATCTATATGGCCTGCGCTGGTAAGCTCTTTAGTCACTCGTTCAACAGGAGTCAATAATCCCTTACATGCTTGCGCTCTGTATTCGGCATGCCACTTGTGCATTGTAGAGAAGAGAAGGCAATGCCTCAAGAACTTATCTCAGGCAAAGTTATCACACAGCTTTATATGTATCTTCAGCATCATGGAGGCTCATATAACGATTTACGGATTCAATTCTCACATGCCGGTATTGCCCCCAGTGATGATGTGGCCTCCACATCAACCCGAAATAAGGATAAGTTCCTTGATAGTTATATCCAGCCGCTCCGGCTTACGGACAAAAATGACGTTGATAAGCTGATCGCTTTTATTGGCCATGTTGTCGATTTTAGCAACCCTGCCTCTGCTACCTTAATTTCAGCACTACAGGGCGATGGCTGGCAGCGCATCGGCAACAGGATCGTCCAGGCTGGTCACGCCGTGGATGACTTGGTTGCAGCCATGCTGCATGGTCAACCAATTGAGACTATCCAACAGGAGATCGATCGTGCAAGACTATCGCTCAGTAATGATCCCGCAGATGCACTGACCGCCGCTAGCTCAATGATTGAGGCCACTTACAAATATATCCTGCACGACATGCGCCAGCCGTTTCCTGCTGTGCAAGATATGCGAGGCCTGTCAAAAGTAGTACATCCTCTCCTTAAGATCTCCCCAGAGCAGGCAGCCAGCGAGGATTTTCGCGCCATGTTTCAGGGAGCAATCTCGATCGTACAGGGCATTGGTTCCCTCCGAACCAAGCTTGGTGATGCACATGGTGCTGCGCCGCTACGGGGAGAGCCACTTGAGCGACATGCACGTCTGTCCGTGAGCGTCGCTGGCGCTCTCTGTCTTTTTCTGCTAGAAACCTATAACGAAATGAAGCTATCACCACCATAGTGCTACCAATATGGGGTATCCAACAGAGGACTGGCACACCTTCAACCATGTCGGATATTTCCTCTTATTGGACATGTAACTGTCTGAGAGCCCCTTAGCGCGTCGGATAACATCTTACTTTTGCGCTGCTCTCCAACCCCATTGACGCGTCGGATAACACCTGCTATGATCTCGCAAATGTGTTCGGCTTTGCAGGTGCGCAATGCATACCTCGATCAGCAGCTACCTGACCTCCCTGGCAGACAAAGGGCGATCGCCCCTAACAATCAAGGCGGTACGCAGCGACCTGATTGGCTTCGCCACGTGGTGGAATTCACGCTACAGCCGTCCATTCGATCCTGCGCTGCTGCGCACGAATGACCTGCACACCTGGCGGCTCGCGCGTCAGAAAGATGACGCAGCGGCCCCGGCAACCATCAATCGGGCGCTTGTGACGCTGCGCGCCTACTGTGACTGGGCAAAGCATGCCGGGCTGATCAACGAAAACCCGGTTGAAGAGATCAAGGCCATTCCGACCAGCCAGCCGATTCCCAAGTCGTTGCCTGCCGAGGCAGTCGATGCGATCCTACGCGCCGTGCGCAGTGAGAAGGATGAGCACATTCGCCTGCGCGACGAGGCACTACTGGCGCTGCTGATCTACACCGGCCTGCGCGCCCAGGAAGCTTGCGATGTGCAGCTCCGCGATCTCGACCTGGACGGGGGTACCGTAACTGTCCGCCATGGCAAGGGCGGTCGGATGCGCCGGGTGGTGCTGACTGGTGAGGCTATCGCGCTACTGCGCCGCTATCTGCATCGGCTACGATGTCCCGGTGGAATTCCGACGCTGGGCAGCGAGATCGAGCGGGAGCAACTCCTCGTTGGCTTCCATGCGACAAAGGCAGGTCGTCCGATGCAGCCCGGTATCAACCAGCGGCTGGTGCAGCGGGTGGTTGAGCAGCGTGCGCATGAGGCAGCAGAGCGTCTTCGCACTGATGCCAAGGCGGCCGAATCGCTGGAGCGGACCGGCGAGATGCTCGACCTAGCACAGCGCCTGGAGGCAGCAACGCCACATACGCTACGCCATAGTCTGGCGCGCCGCCTGATCGAGTCGGGCGCTGACCTGGCGATTGTACAGCGCACGCTTGGTCATAGTAGTATTGCCACCACTGGCATCTATCTCACCCCGGATGAGGATGACATGCGTCGAGCTTTGGAGCGTACAGCTCTTTAAACACGATAAAAAGTAGACCGACAAATTTGGAATAAATATACACCAAGTAGTCTATGCATCCTCGCAAGACGTGGAAAGTATTAGAGGTGTAGCCCTGACTGCGATTGTAGAGATTGCAGTACCGTGTGCCTTGTGCTTGCAGCCTGATTGCCGTGCAGGAGATTAGGTGATGAAGATAGTACTAGGTCTTTTGCTTGGCGTTGCGCTTGGTATAGTAGCCAATCTGGTGAGTGGATTTCTCACACCCCGGGCAGAGCGCAACAAACGACTGGTCTGGTCAATATTTGTTGGTCTCGTCGTACTATCAGTTATTGTTCTATTCTTACCTGATTCCGCTTTGCCAGTTTTAGGTGGCAGCTCGCCTACAACATTTGTCGTAAATCAAAGAATGGGGCCTAGCACATCAATACCGCATAGCGCAGTTTGTCGTGTTAGCCTAAATATCAAAAATATAGGTGGAAATACGACTGCAATAGATGATATTACTCCGACAGTATATTTAGGTAATGAGATCCTGACATTCGATAAAAGCATGCTAACCGGGGGGAACAGACTTATTACATACAAAACGATATACTGGGAAGCAGAACCTATGGTGGATGTACAAGGCCTACTTAGTAATCCATCATTACCGCTCTCATTTCGCTCATCATCGTTGTTTCCTCTGACAGTAGCCCCAGATCAAGCTGCTCAAGTTTTTATCGACTTTGTATTCGATGCTCCAAATTCACCCTGGCTCATTCGTGGTAGGCTCTATCCAGTTAATAATTATCAGGAGCCTAAGCTGCCTAATAAAGGGCATATTTCGGTGCGTTTCAGCGTTATAGCCCATGGTGGTCAGCAAGTTAGCACTCAGCTCAGATCTTGTGCAGTATTTGAAGTGCCGACTGATCCTAATGACTTTACGAGAACACAGCCCAGAACGGTAACTGGCGAGTAAGAACTGATACATACTATGCCAAAGATTGAAAAGCTGAAGATTTTCCTCGCATCGCCAGCTGATGTTGCACGCGAGCGTAAATCGGTGCATTCTGTTGTTGATGAGCTCAACCAGACAACTGCACCAGCACTTGATATAACGCTTGAGGTTATAGACTCCTCACGTGCCTTTCCCGGCTTAGGTAAAGACGGGCAAGCTATCATCAACGAGCAGTTGGGTGACATGCAGGAGTATGCGTTGATGGTGGTGATTTTCTGGAAGCGTATCGGAACACCCACTCGCCGTGATATTTCTGGCACGGTAGAGGAGCTCAACCGCGCGATAAAGAGTTTCAGGCGAAAAAGGAAACCGGCGATCTGGATCTACTTCTCGAACGCACCTTTTAACCCTACGACGCCAGATGATATCAAGCAGAAGGCCGGGGTAATTGACCTCAAGAGTAAGCTACGTGGTAAGGGCCTCTGGCATGACTATGAAAACGCCGCGAGCTTTGCCACACACTTTCGCAAGCATCTTACAACCTGGCTGCACGCTCGTCATGCCAAGTCTATCGCTCGGCGAAAACCTGCCAGGGCTCGCACGCAGCCAGCCCTCAAAGCTGAGAGCCCTCGTTCTAACACAAGCTCAGATAGTGCGACTGCCGCACTGACAGGTGCGGGAGCTAGGCCCTCACCAGCACGGAAAGGCACTGGAACTTCATCACTGGCAGGACGGTCTCCAGGCATGGTGAAAGATCCGGCTCCCTGGGTCATGCTCAATCAGCATTTCTATCAGGCAGATCGGACGGCTAGGAAGGGAGACCGTAGCATCGAGCTACAGATCGTTCCGGCTACTCTGGAGCAGGCTCACGACATCCAATCACTCCACCCTGGCGAGTTTCAAGCGCGCAGACATGTTGTATACGCAGACAAGCATGAGGTAGGCAACACCTTTGTTCAGTCGGTTACGTCGGAGTCGCGTGGAAAAGATACCGTCTTCACAATCTTGCTTGCACCGCTGCCACAGGTCAATAGAGGTGGAATAACGGAGTTTAGCTTCAGCGGCTATAGTGCCGATACGATTGCTGAGCTGCGCGCCCGGCTGATCTTGCTGGGCCAGCCATTACCGAAAGAGCTTGAGCAAGCATCTTCCTATCAGGTGCGCAGCGGCTACAGCACACCCCTGACAAGCTCGATACGTACCCTGCCGCAGCTCTGGGCATGGCTGCACACGCAGTCCCGCCTCTTCCTGCCCCAGGCATGGCTCTATACGGCCTACCTGCTCAAGACTGAGAATATTGTCGAGAGCATTCTCGCACTGGAGCTTGGCCCGATCAGAGCCAAAAAGATGCGTGTCAGGTTTCGTGGTAGGCGGGCGCGGATCTATGACAGCCGAGATCCGGTGAATATTGAGTTTGAGGGCGATTGCGTTCTTGAGTCATGAGCGTGGTAGAAGGGGTGTATGAGTCCATCAGTGTTTTTCAAGCTCCTGGCTGCAGGTGGCCTCAGGCGTATTGCAGTGGCATTTGTGACTATCTTTGGCCTGATTTGGCTCTTCATCGAGCCAGCAGGTCTCTTTCTGCCGGAGCGCGTTAACTGGGGATGGCGAGGCTATGTTGGCCTGGTGTGCGTCTCACTCGTGTTTGCTGTAGCCAGAAATATTCCTCGCACATCTTTCTCGCGCTCTTTCAGCTCGCCCGACTATACCATTGAAATCAAGGTTGGCGATCTGTTTGACCAGCCAGAGCATCTTGTCATTGGTCTCAATGATGTTTTTGACACGGAGCTCGGCGAAATCATCAAGCAGTCAAGCGTGCAAGGACAATTCCTTGATCGTATCTATAGCGGCGACCGTGCGCGACTAGACGCTGAGATTGATAAGGCACTCCAACCGTTGAAGAACAAGACTCAGCAAGACCTCGACAAGCAGAGAGGTAAGCGCTGGCGGTATCCGATTGGAACAACCCTTGTATTAGGTGTTGAAGGGCGAAGATACTTTCTATCAGCGTACGGGCGTATGGGAAGTGACCTGCGCATACAGTCGACCGTTGACGATATATGGCTGTCCCTGACAACGTTATGGCAGCAGGTTCGGCTTCGAGGACACGGAAAGGGTGTCTCCATACCCATTATTGGCTCGGATCTCGCGCGAACAGGACTTTCAAGAATGGCGCTCGCCAAGCTCATCATGCTCTCGTTTGCGCTGGCAACGAAAGAGGGGTTTGTGGCAAATAGGCTTACCGTTATGATTCGTCCAGAAGATCTCAACAGCGTTGATGTAGTAGAGCTTCAGGACTTTCTGGATTCGACCTTATCGTAGCGTGACAATGTGGAGAAGCTCTCCACCATGTGAGCTGGAAGTCCTCCGTCGGGCTTTCACCCTAGGTCGAGGAGGAAACCTTGTCAGCCCACATGGTAGCGCATCTTTCACCGCTCCAGGGCGGCTGGTATAATACGCATGCGTCTATGTCAGTGCGGAGATACGCCGATGCCATCAGGAATCTCAGACACCAATCCAGCGGCTGAACAGGTGCAGCTCGCGCTCTTGCGTCAGGCGGGTATGGCGCGTCGTGTGGATCTTGCCGCCGAGCTGACCAGCTTCGCGATTGAAGGTGCCTATACCGCGCTGCGCCGTCGCCACCCTGAGGCAAGCGCGCTGGAGCTTGATCTGTTATTCGCCGAGCAGCAGTACGGCCTGGCGCTTGCCACCCGGCTACGTGCTGCGCTGATGTCAGGGGTGAGCGGCCATGGCAGTCTTTCTTGACGCCCTGACACCGGTTGTCGATGCCTTTGAGTCGCTTGGTGTGGTCTACTATATTGGCGGCTCGGTTGCGAGTATCGCGCATGGCGTCCCGCGCACCACGCTCGATGTTGATGTGATCGCTGAAATCCGCCCCAACCAGGTACAGCCGCTCATTGACCGCTTACAAGGCAGCTTCTATATTCAGGCGACTGATATTCAGGATGCAATCCAGCAGCGCAGCTCGTTCAACCTCGTGCATCTGGCAAGCATGATCAAGGTGGATGTGTTTCTTGCTCCCGATCGTCCCTTCGACCGCTCGAAGGCGCAGCGCGTCCAGCCAGGACAGATTACGGCGAGCAACCCCCGCTCCTTCCAGCTCACCTCTCCCGAAGACATCGTCCTGCAGAAGCTCGAATGGTATGCGATGGGTGGGCGCGTCTCTGAGCGGCAGTGGATTGACGCCCAGGGTGTGCTCAAAGTCCAGGGAAGCGCGCTCGACCTCGACTATCTGCGTCGCTGGGCTGCGGATCTGGGACTGGCTGATCTGCTCGAACAGGCACTCAAGGAAGCTGGTCTTATTCCCTGACAGTCTCCATATCACTGGCTACGGCGATGAAACCTCGACCTCATTGCTACCATCGCAGCCCGACAGTTTATCAGCGCCAGGTTATCCTAGACATCGCATTTGAGCAATCTAGGCGGCCTGGTTCTCACTGATCTGCTGCTCGATCTCATCTGGGTGGTCACAAACAGATCTGTTCCAGAGGCTACCATTATTCTCAGAGGGCACCCTGGCACCCATGGCGAAGCTGGGATAGAATAAGACGTAATCTTTCACTGACCGTGTCCAGCCCAAATCTGTGAACAGATGGGGTTCGACCATATGCAATAGCCAGAGCTATATCTATGAGCAGTGGTAGTGTTTCAAGTCCTATCTCCACTGGGGGAGGCGGAACATTTTTCGAGCAGCACGTGAACGCTCACTGGCTCGCCCTGTTGCTCGTAGGCGGCATCCCTCCCATCCTCCACGACTGCAGCGTAGTAGAAGTCCACCTGCAGACCGAACAGCTCGGCTGGCGCACCGACGACTTTTTGATCGTCGGCCGAAATGGCCGGGACGTTCGCCGCAAGTTGGTTGGCCAGGTGAAGCGGACGTTCACTGTGAGCGCGACCGATGAGGAGTGCAAGAAGGCGATTAGCGACTTCTGGGCAGACTTCAAGAATCCTCAGCAGTTTGGTTCTGATGTTGACCGCTTCGCCCTTGTTACCTTGCACGGGACAGATGTCTTACTTAAACACTTCTCCGGGCTGCTTGATTGCGCTCGCTTCGCCCATGATGATGCTGAGTTTGAGCGTCGGCTTGCCAAACGTGGGTTGATCAGCACGCAGGCAGTTCGCTACTGCGCCGAGCTACAGACTATTGTGAATGATGTTGAAGGCCAAGTTGTCTCACGCGCAAGTCTCTGGCCCTTCTTACGTGTGTTGCATGTGCTCAGCCTGGATCTTAACAGTTCAACGCGGCAGACAGAGGGGGTGATTAGGAGTCTGCTTGCACATACTGCTCGTGAGCAGGATGCACTTGGCGCCGCAGAGGCAACGTGGAACGCACTTCTCCGTGAAGTCGGCGAAGGCATGCCCGGGGCACGCTCATTCCGGTACGAAGATTTACCGGAGGTACTGCGCCACCATCACTCCGCCCTCGAGGGGGCCGAGCAGCGCATCATGCGAGCACTGCAAGATCACTCAACGCTCATCCTTGACGGCATTCGATCCACGATCGGTGATAATCTACATCTTGAGCGGAACCAGCTTGTGCTACAGGCGATGGAGCACCTTGAGGCGAGCCAGGTTGTTCTTATTACGGGTACCTCAGGCAGTGGAAAGTCGTCCATCGCAAAGGAGGTCATTACCCTCCTGGCTGAAGATCATTTTGCATTTAGCTTCCGGGCTGAAGAATTTGCGCAAGCTCACCTCGACCAAACGCTCTGGCAAGTCCAGATCCCTGCGAGCGCGGTCACGGTAGGTGCATTGCTCGCTGGGCAGAGCCGAAAGGTACTGCTCGTTGAGAGCGTGGAGCGGCTGCTCGAAGCTTCTACCCGCGAGGCCTTCACTGACTTGCTGTCATTGGTGGGGCGCGATCCTAGCTGGCGTCTCGTTCTAACCTGTCGTGAATACTCGGCAGACCTCGTCCGAGCGAGCTTCCTGCAAGCGGCACGTATCCAGCATGCTGTCATGTCAGTTCCGCCATTGAGTGATGATGAGTTATCAGCGGTGGAAATCGCTTACCCATTGCTCGCTCGCCCACTTGCCCATCCAACGCTCCGTCGTCTGCTGCGTATCCCCTATATTCTTGACAAGGCCATCCAGATCAATTGGGCAGAGGAGCGCTCTCTTCCGGAGAGTGCACGGGACTTAAGGGAGCTCTTCTGGCGTGACATCGTACGCGTGGCTCATCGCGTGGCTGGTGGCATGCCTCAACGTCGTGAGCATGGACTCACCGAGATTGCGCTTCGACGAGCTCGTGCGCTCAGCTTATATATTGCATGTAACGATCTCGATGCAGAGGTAGTTGCGAGCCTTCGGCACGACTCGCTTATTGCGGCGTCGCCCGGAAGTAATGCCCTGGTAGCGCCCGCCCATGATGTTCTTGAGGACTGGGCGATCCTACGCTGGGTAGATGATCAATACCAATTATACGAAGGTGCAATTCAACCATTCTCCACAGCACTCGGGACGTATCCAGCCATACGTCGAACCTATCGCGCCTGGGTAACTGAGCTTGTAGCACGTGATTCTGAGATGGCGGGACGCCTATTTCGAGATGTCATTCAGGCAGATGAGCTACCCGCTCACTTCCGCGACGACACGCTTGTCTCTCTTCTGCGCTCGCCATCCTCGCCGATGTTTCTTGAGCGCCATAGCGCTGCGCTTCTGGCACAGGATAAGCAGTTGCTCCATCGCGTTATTCACCTCCTACGTGTCGCCTGTGTGACCCTCCCTGATTGGGTAGCGAACATAGCTACCTCTGGCTCTCAGTTTAACGTGCCAGATGGCCCGGCGTGGGCTTCTCTTTTGGGTCTGATAGCGAGACAGCTTCACCTCTTCGTTGACAGAGAGCGCCTCCTACTTCTGGGTCTAATCGAGGACTGGGTACGAGGCGTCTCCTGGCAGACACCCTATCCGCCAGGCGCTGACTCTGTTGCGGCAATCGCATATTGGCTTCTTGCAGGCTTTACTGACTATCAGTCGGATGGTCTGCGGAATCGGACTCTCAAGGTCATCGCTAAAATCCCAAACGCTGATCGTGAGCGCTTCACAGCTCTATTTCAGGAAGGCCCTAATACCAACAGGCGCAACCGTGTACCGAGAGAGCTGCGGCAGATCATCTTCGATGGATTGGAAGGAATGCCGGTTGCGCGCGACATGCCAGAGCTTCTTATAACACTTGCGAAAGAGTACTTGCTCTGCTCAGAGGATGATCTTCGACGTGAGCGCGGCTTTGGTGGCAGCGTACTGGAGCGCGAGGAGCGCTTTGGCATGCGGCACGGCACCAACCACGACTTCTTTCCTCCCAGCGCATATCATGGCCCGTTTCTTCCACTGCTTCGCGATCACCTGCGCGAAGGGATTACACTCATCATTGACATAGTTAATCACAGCGCTGATTGGTATGCTCACCCACGAGTAGACCTTGGATCCATTGCTCCACCCTACGAGATCAGCCTGAGCTTCGCAGATGGAACGTCACGAAGGCAGTGGTGCAACGAGCGCCTGTGGTGTCTCTATCGTGGGACGTCTGTCGGCCCGCATGCGCTGCAGTCAATCCTGATGGCCCTGGAGCTGTGGCTGCTAAACTATGCGGAGGAGCAGCCTCGTGAGATAGACGCCCTTTGCCTGGACATTCTAAAGCGAAGTGACTCTGCGGCGCTTACAGCGGTTGTTACGAGCGTGGCAACCGCCTTCCCGCATGTATGCGGTGAGACTCTCTTAGTTTTGCTCCAATCTCCCGTGTGCATGCAGCTTGATCGATATCGGCTTGCTCATGAGTCCTCCGCCGGGCGGAGTCTCATACCCTTGCCGATCAGACACCGGCTTTACGAGGAGGAGCGGACGGCGTCACATGCACGGTCGCATCGGCGGAAGGATTTTGAAACAGCCATATTAACACTTCAGTTAGGGCCCCATGCGCCGCGAGTACACGCTATTCTCGATCAGCATCATGCGGCACTGCCTCCTGTAGAGGAGCAGACGGAAGCCCAGCGCATCTGGCGACTTGCCCTGGCTCGTATGGATCTGCGAAAGTACCGTGTTGCTGAAAATATACCTGAGGTCGCTGATCCTGGCTCAACAGATGACCCCCAGGAAGTCCCTCCGAACAGCAGACAGAGCTATGTGAGTCTTGAGCCCACCACGCCCGATCCTGACATACAGGAGATGATGGAGCGAAGCGCTGCTCATATGCGATCGTTGGAAACGGGACTCGGCCTGATGATGTGGGCGCATAAAGCCTTCGATAGAGATGCGGCTGCCGATCCTAGCCAATGGCGGCAACGGCTTACGCAGGCCCGCGAGCTCACAGAAACTACTTCGAGTACCGAGGAGAATAATCTAGGACGCGATGGTCCAGGGTTTGTCGCTGCCGTCTGCGTACGCGACCACTGGGAGGAGATGTCAGCCGAGGAGCAAGACTGGTGCATCCGTACTACCTGCTCGGAGGTAGAGCGAGATGCTGATCGCTGGAATCAAAATGCGCGTATCCAGCGGAACGGGATGTCCGCTGATCGGGCCTGTGCGTGGGTGCTGCCAATATTACTTGGAAAAAGCCTCGTTGATGGGCAGCGTGCTCACGTTCATCAGAGATTTGTCATGGCCCTGACCCATGCAATTACCGAGGTTCGCGGGTACACAGCACAGAGTGTTGGCAGGCACCTATGGTCATCCAATCGAGAGTTGACCCTTCGCTGCATCAATGCGCTGGCGGCAGAAGCGACACTGGCAACCTCTTTGATGGAGGAGGAAGATAGACGACCCTATGAAACTCGTCGGCAGCCCGATCTGGTTGAGGCAGAGGCGGCTCTCGCTGTGCGTCAGCAGCTCTCTATTGGTGCTATCGCAGCAGATGCTTACCAGGCCATGGATCCAACGACATGGTTTGGGATGGATGCAAATCAATTATGCCTTGCCATCCTGAGTCAGGCACCATCTGAAGAGCTCTCAATTATGGCATTCGAGCAACTTGGTCAGACATTCGTAGAGTGGTGGAATAGAGATGAGGATCGACGTGAGAGAGATTATGAGCAAGAAGCAACATTAGCTCAGCTTCTTGAATACTTCCTGTTACGCACATCCACTGCTGCGGCTACAAGAATCCTCCAGCCCATTCTCGAAGCTGTTGAACGCCACCCACAAGAAGTAAAGTCCATTATCGAAGGGCTTATCGTCGCTGAAGATCACGCGCACAATACCGTGCACTTCTGGGCACTTTGGGATCTGTTCGCAGCGCAGATACAACGTGCTCCTTGGCTCAGGACGATTGATAGCGAGCACGCAACGGGAGGGGAGATGGTATCAATCATCTTTCTTGGAACAAGCTGGAAGGAGAGTGCTCGCCACTGGCAAAGCCTGGAAGGATATGCTGAGCGCATTCACACATTATTTGAGGCCGTGCCGACTTCATCAACCGTTTTGGACTCGTATCTGCAGTTCCTCTATAGTATCGGCGAACAGTCACTTCCTCAAGCATTTAGCTATATCGCAAGGCGCATCAGGCAGGGGGATCCTCGGCAGATGATGAAAAAGTCGAGCACTGTCTTTCAGCTTGAGGTGCTGCTTCAACGATACGTCTATAGGCGACCACCGGAACTGAAGAGCCAGCCAGAGCTACGGCGGGATGTCCTCTACCTGCTTGACGAATTGGTGGAGCAAGGTTCGTCTGCGGCTTTCCGCATGCGCGATGACTTTGTAACGCCTGTCGTGGTAAGCTAAGCACTGAACTTGTTCTACACCCGCGTAAATCTCGTCAACTAGAAGTACAAGGAAACTTCATTGACAATATTCAGGAGCTGCTAAGAGGAAATTAGAGCCTGATGCGGAGATCTTTGCTCAGGATAGCAAGCGTGACACCGCGCTCTTGGCGTTGGCGGATAGTCTGAAAACCTTGCTTCTGATAAAACTGTTGGGCATGCGTAGTCTCGAGGATGATCTGATAGCAGCCGTGGGTGCGTGCGAGTTCAATGAAGTAGTGTAGCAGGGCTGTGCCATACCCCTGTCGCTGAAAGATCGAACTGATAGCCATGGCCGTGATGCAGAAGACGTGACCGCCGGGATGATGTGTATCTCGTGGGTGTTCATTCAGCACGGGCTCACGCTCAGATAGCCATTTCTCCGCACTGCCATAGCCAATCAACTGGCCACCGAGCTCGACAACCGCCATGCCTTCAGGAAATACGGTAAGCCGGGCTGCAATAACCTCAGCATCTTCTGCGGTGCCATAGGGCGAAAAGGCATCATTATCGAGGCGAACGATGCCTGGGAGATCAGCCGCCGTTGCCTGGCGAATTGCGAATTCATTATCCATACAGCTCTAGCTAGCAGTACATTTCATACGATATTACAGCGCGGCCTTCTTACGTGAGGTCGGTTGATTACGAGTTGCTTCCGTTGCAGCGAGCACCAGGTTTGTCAACGCTTGATTGATGCGATGGATCTGCTCATCATTGAGCGCGCGCTTGCTGTGCCAGAGCTCCTCAATACGATCCGGGAGTTCATTCAGCAGCCAGACAGGCGTCTGTGGTTCTTGAGCATGGAATAAAGGCTGACTCTGTTCGCCACCCTGCTGCTCGCCAGCCCAGATGACGATAGGTTGTACCCAAGTAACGGCGGCCTCAGTGCTTTGAAGGTATGCTTTGAGTCGTTCGGCGTTGCGGCGCGCCTGTTTTCCAGGATGCGTTGAGAGTTTATACCATCGCCCCTTGTGCTGCCTTTCCCATCGGTCGCCAATATTTCGGTGAACGCCGGTATAGCTCTTCACCTCACCGACCCAGACCCCGCTGAGCCCGACCAGCACGAGATCAATGTCTCCCCCCGCCTGGTTTGGTATAGTGATATTACGAAAAAGGGTCCATCGACTATCTAGCGCAGCCCGAAGCGCTTCAACCGCCTGCTCCTCGCCCTGCCGGCCGACGCGGAACTGCTCAAACTGACGACTATATCTCGCGACTAACCGATCAAGAAGCCAGAGAATAATAAGCGCAACATAGACTCCCACAGTAACCCAGGGATATGGATTACCGAACCACGTTGAGATGCTGCCCACAATGAGCGCGGCAGTCAATAGGAGAAATGCTACACCCGAGGATATGCCAGTCAGTAATACTGCAATTCGTTCTTGACGCTCGATATACCGACTTCCCGTCATCACGCGGAGCGGCCGTGGCGGCTCTTTCGGGTCAGCGCCAAGGAGATGCGTGAGCAAGATGGTACGCGCTGCGTCGCGTAAATGAGCGTCACGAGGACTCTGGATCTCTCGTTCGCTTGCCCAGATCAAATCTTTGAGCGTTTTCGTGCCAGCGTCGAGGAGTTCACCGATCGGGCGGTGAAGTCCGCTGAATGGCCAGATAACAGCTCGGGCTTGGGTGAGCGTCATGCCCGTTGTTAGTGCGATGCGCGCGGCCAGATCTTTCTGAGGAGGTGGCCTATCAGCACGGGTGTCAGCTTGCTGGTTCACTGAAACTAATGCGCGCTGCACTGCCTCATCCTCGGGTGCTAGCGCCAAGGCGAGTTGTGCCGCTGCGTGTGCTTCAGTGAGGTCTCGTTTCAGATTGGCTCTTATGAGCCAGAGGAGGGCGTAATCGTGCATCAAGAAGGCTCGCAGGAGATCGCGACTTTCTTGATATGCGCCTGATCGGCATAGCTCAGCTGCCTGTTTCGGAAGGTTCGGTAGACTATTAGGTTCTGTCATGGATCGTGCCTCGCTGTATCGCCTAGAATGCTATGGTAGATCGGTTTGATGCGAGCGCAGCAAGCAATTTAGGAGCGGTTTATGCGCACACAAGAGTTGCTAGCAATGTAGTTCGCATAACGTTACATTTTGTTTCCTCAGGTATTGATCGAGAAGTCCGCTGATCGTGTCCGACGTAGTGCGGCTACGCCGGCGGTGATCTCCTGCTGCGCCTCTTCGATGATTGCGAGCAACTGGTCTGGCGTCCGACGCTCGCGGGTGTCGGGTGCGTTCGGATTGACCGCCTTGAGATCGTAGACGGCGTTGAGGATAGCTTGCGCTTCATTCTCCGCGGCACGCGCCAGCTTCTGCTTCGACTTTTGCTCCTTGAGGTGTTCTTCAACCTGCCTCAAAATCGCGTCGCGCTCCTCAGTCGTGCCAACCTTCCGAATTTGCGCTTTGAGTCGAACAATAACCTTATCGATTGCGCTGGCCTCAGCGAGCAGCGAGCGTGCTTGCAGCTGATGGGGCTCTGCCCTCTGCTGGGCTTCCTGCTTGCGTGCAGCAAAGTCGATCGTCCAGCTCTGCCCGCTCTCACGCTCAGATTCATCGGGCGGCAGGGCGGCGCGGCGCAAGAAGTCCTCGAAATGGCTTAGCTTGAGAGGATTACCCTTGTTGATCTTGAGGCTCGAAAGATCGTAATACCAGATCCGTTCCGTCGGCTGGCCTTTGCGGAAGAAGACCAGATTTGTTTTGACGCCGGCGCCTGCATCAGTGAACACTCCACCCGGCAGGCTGACGATACAGAAGACTTCGAAGTCATCGCACAGCTTTTTTTTGGTGCCGACATAGCCGCCCTCGTTGGTACGGAACAGCACGCCCTCGTCGAGAACAATACCGCACACGCCTTCTTCGCGCAGCGAGTCGAAAATGTGCTGGAGGAACAACACTTGGGTGGCATTGGTCTTATGAGTAAATCGTGCCTGCGCAGCTTTGCTCTCTTTGCCACCAAACGGCGGATTGGTGAGCACGACATCATACTGTGTCGGTGCATCCTCGAACAAGCGCGTATAGGTCGCGTCGTTGGTGAGCGTGTTGCCGTGCCAGATGTGCGGAACGTCGATGCCATGCAGAACCATGTTTGCCAGCGCGATCGGGTAGATCAGCGCATCTTTCTCGCGCCCGTAGAACGTCTCTTGTTTTAGTTGGCGGATCTGCTGAGCGCTTAGCCCTGAAGTGGCGTGCATATGCGTGAACGCTTCGACCAGGAATCCGCCAGTTCCACATCCGGGATCGTAAACTGTCTGCCCGGGCCGCGGGTCGATCACGCGCACCATCGCGCGGATGACTTCGCGCGGCGTGAAGAACTGCCCACCATCGTTGTTCTTCTGGCCCATGCTCAACAGCATGCCCTCATAGATCTGCGAGAGCGGAAAGATATGGGTGGTATCAATTCGCTCCTCGCTGAGTTGATGGACGCGGTCAAGGACTTCCAGCAAGTTGTACTCAGTGTCGATGTAGGTGCGTGGAGTATTGGCGAAGATCTGGCTCAGGACATGCTGGCGCGAGCCATGCATTGCGCTCTTCTCGAAGCGCCGGATGGTTGGAATGAGGTCGCCATTGACAAAATCCATTACCGCGCCGATCGCGCTTTCCTGAAGCTGCTTGCGCTTCCAGCCCTGCTCGCGGCCTGTTGCATCCGTTACTTTGGAATCGTAGGGCGCGGCCCAATCGAACCAGCGGTAGGGCGCGTCGAGCGTTGGGCTATAGCGCAGCCCAAGCGCTTTGGCCTCCTCGGCTTCCCGCTGCTCACGCTCATCAAGGATGCGCAGGAAGATCATCCAGGTCATCTCAGGGACATATTGAAGCGCACCGGCGCGGCCTGAGCGACGCATGATGTCGGCAATGCCTTTGACGTAGGCATTCATCGCGGCGACGCCGCCGATCGTGCGGCCATTGCCATTCGCTTTCGCGCCACGTTTCTTACTTTGTTGTGTGGTCATGAGCCCCTCGCCGCTGACGTGGCGGCCTGCTTTATATTATCCGAAGACTTCCCGTAGTAGCTCTTCTGGTAGCGCCTCGATCGCCATACGCTGACGCTCGAATTGCTGCTGGAGCTGTGTTATTTGTCGAGTCTCTACATCAAGACGCGTAACAAGCGTCTGCTGATATTCTAGCGGTGGTAGCGCAATAGTGACGGCGGCCACCTCTTCAATTCGTATACGTGGTAATTGCCCAGGGGTAGTGCTGATTGGTGCTCGTTCCAGGTAAAGCGGGCTTCGCATAAACGCAGCAACATACTGGGTGTCAGCCCGTTCTGGATCGACCGAATACACATATTGATCAACGGAGCATAATCCATCAAAATCTGCAACCCAAACTTTGTTTAGGTAGGGCCGTAGGTATCCATAGACAATATCGCCGCGAAAGAATTGTGGTTTGCGCCCGGTCAGCTGTGACATCTCGACATTCACACTTCCGATGCGCCGTCCGGTGTGCGATTCAATATGCTCTAATCCAACGAATGTCGCAGAACCAGAAGGATTATTATGAGGATGAATAACCTCTTTCCGTAATCGTAGAATATCGCCAAGCAGTACGTGTTCCCACCCTCGAGCCTCTTCACTTTCTAAGATGTCACGGAGGTAGGCGCCGGGCAGTGCCGCAACTGCTTCCCGCTGTCGTTCGGCTGCTACTCGTAGCCGCTCAATCTCGGCCATATTGCGTTCTAGTTGGCGAACGATGGCGCGCTGCTCGGGAAGTGACGGGAGCGCAATTGGGATGCGCCGAATCGTTTCTTGCGAGATATTTTTCATCGAATCGCTGGTACCGGTGGCATGCTCCTCGATATACGCGCGTGCCTGCCGTGTACGGAGCGCGATCTGGAGGAACGGCTTTACGACAATTGCATCGTCTACCACAAGCCGTAGCGTTTTGTCGCTCAGCATGAGATGGGAACGTGTGTCCTGGACTAGAACCGATGCACCGACGAGAGCAGTCGTATTCGCTCGTGACATCAAGAGATCACCTGACCGTACTTCGTACTCAGGTGGAGGCAAGAACGTAGATGGTACCACTTTATTCTCGTCCGGTTTAAATATTCCCCAACTGACTGCACTTACCTTCAGAACGCCCCATTCATCACACGTTGCGGGCCGCTCTTCGCATTTCAGGCTTTTCCCAGCCTCTATGTCTATCAGTAATTCTCCAAGCGTTGTGAGCGACCAGCCAGTTGGAATTCGGGTATTCACTGTTTGATTGTGCATGGTTAATCTATGATATTGATATTAGGACTTAATCTCTACCCTGTACGAGCACAATTCATCCTTACGTTTGAAAGCCCGCGCTGAGTAGTTTGAACCTTCGTATCCATACAGGGGCTGTCTGATGCCAAAACACGGATTATACCCGATTGTGATGGCGGCTTCACGCCAGAAAGAGCCGTCGCTTTGTCTCGGTCAGCAGCTCAGCTGGCTGCTGTGCCAGCCCGCGTAGCGCCACAACACCGCCGGCCGCGCGAACCGGAGCCGTACGCCAGACCTGCTGGTTCTCCAATTCCTCAATTCCACCCTGCGCAAACTGCTCGACCAGGGCGATTAGCACCTGCGCCGCGCGCTGCCCGCTGGCCTGGAGCCACGGCTGCTGCTTGAGCCGAAAGTCGAACGCTCGCTCCAGCCGGCGCTTGGGGGCAGCATGGTAGACTGCATCAGCCAGTACGTCGTACAGATCGTAGTCCTGCTGGTTCTTGAGCACCTGCAATACCCGCGCACCATTGGCACGCCGAGGCAGCGCGTCGAGCAACGCACGCCGCTCGCCAGGGTCAATCCACTTGCGGCGCAGCTCGTCGAGTGTGGACGCTAACGGCAACATCCGCTGTGCCAGCTCCTGCTCATACTCCTCGATGCTGACCGCTGTTTCTTTGCCTCCGCGCTCGATCATGATGTAGTGGCCGACTTCGTCCACCGTTACTTCAAACCCTTCGACTTGCACCACCCGCCGACGCGCGGCGCGTGGCTCGTCGCCGAACGGTTCCGGCGCTTCATTGACGGCAGTGAGCCGGCGAGCACGGCTGATGAAGTCTTCGCCAAGCAGCCGCGATGCGTCGGTATAATCGTAGATGCGGAAGGTTAGCTTACCCTCGGCGATGCGCGTGCCACGACCGAGCATCTGGTAGAACCGGATTGGCGAACCGATGTAGTTGAAGAAGGCAATGTTCTCCAGCCACGGTACATCGATGCCGGTCGACAGAAGATCAACCGTAGTGGCAATATAGTGTGATCGGCTGGCGCCCTTCAGCTCCTTGAGCAAGTCGTCTGGGTCATGTGCCTTGCTGGTGAGCTTGAAAGCGTAGTCTTCACGGCGGGTGATGCCCTGCGCGGCACACCAACGTGCGTACAGATTGTTCAGTTCGATTGCAACGTCATCGGCGTGCGTATCACGCACGCAGAACACAATTGCCTTCTGGTGCGGATCACCGCGCGCTACGAGCTGCGCGAACAGATCGGCGGCCATTGCCTTGACGAGATCGGGCAAAATTAATATGCGGTTGTAATCACGCGAGCTGTACAGCTCATCCAGATCATCAAGCGTAAGCAGCTCCCCTGTAATTGGGTCAGTTGGATTCCGTGCCGCAAGATCCTCGCGCGTCAAGCCACCAAGCCGATCCAGACTGGAAATGCGCTTTACGATTTCGGCCGCTGCGAGATAGCCGTCAGCCTGCGCCTGTGCAATGGTGTACTCATAGACTGGATCGCCAAAGTAGGTGAGGTTATTAGCGGTAATCTCCTCGTCCTCGGCACGTTCAGCCGCATCACCGCCGACTAGGATGCGCGGCGTAGCGGTCAGGCCAATTTGCACGGCACTACTGTTGCGCGTCAGCACGATTGACCACTGGCCCCAAGCTGAACGATGGCACTCGTCGATCACCACAATATCAAAGAAGTTCTCCGGATAGTGCTCCAGAAAGAACTTGCCGTCGTGGCGCGCCTCACCCTCCTCGCCGGGGTCGCCACCGACGTTGAGTGTCTGGAACGTCGCGACCAAGATGCGCGCGTTCTTCTGCGGCTTCTTGCCGCTCACAATCTGCGCGTCGTCACCAAAGAATCGGCTGAGAGTTGCGTGGGCTTGGTCGGCCAGGCTGGTGCGATCGCAGACGAATAGCACCTTACGGAGTTGCTTGGCATCGGCCAGCTTTCGGAGCAGGTGAACGGCAGTTAGTGTCTTGCCGGTGCCGGTCGCCATCGATATAAGAATACGTCGTCGACCACGGGCGATCTGCTCCAGAGCGGCGCGAATCGCCGCGTCCTGATAATACCGCCGCGCCGATTGACCTCCACGGTACGCGGCCAGCAGCGGAAGCGCATCCACGCTGTCGAGGTGAATGCCACTCTGTTCTTCATATTTTTGGCGCAGCTCAGAAGGGGAAGGAAAATGTGATAGCGAAAGATCAAGTGTGATGCCTGTGAAATCGTTGTAGAAGCTGACCTTGTACCCATTCGAGGCGAAAACAAACGGCACATGCAGCTGCTTGGCATAGTCTTTAGCTTGCTGGAGGCCGAGCTTATAAGGTTTATCGGCGCCTTTGGCCTCGACAATGCCGATTGGAAGCGGGATCGAGCCATCGCGGATGGGCAGGCAAAGCAGGTAATCAACCCGCTCAGTGTCGTGCTTTCCACGCCCGCCACTTCCGACAACAATTGCGCCTGGGCTACGCTCACGCTGGAGGTGATCCTCAGTCCATCCCGCATCGTAGAGAGCAGGGTTGATGAGCTTCTCGCGTGTGTCGGTCTCGGTATAGGGGGTTCCATCAGGATAGCTAGCTGGCATACGCACCCCAAGATGATCGTTCAGGCATCGACAGTTATGGCCGCTTTTTAAAAGTATAACATGCTAACCTCAGAATATAGATGGGCGGATCGGCGACTTTACTGCCAAAGATATGTTTGTCTCTCCATGCTATACTCAGTCCAGGCAGATCGCAGTATGCACACGTTCGCTATTAGTAACAAGCAGGTTTCTATAGCCCGTCATATCTTGGCGATCATGGCCTAACTGTGTTGTAAAGTTTCTATTGTAGTGTCATGTTAACGCTATGAGCAATCAACGATTTCTCCTCGACACTGTCCCAAATCGGTTCGTCGAGGTTGATGCGGCACGGCTGTTACTCATTTTGGTTCGCTTTGCCCGCCAGCCAGATACGACCATCGAAACTCTCAAGTGCCGACCGATTCACGAGATTGTTAGCTACTTCACACCCGAATACTATCTCCAAAAGCTGGACTTTCTGCTTCGCTATCCTGGCTACTTCGTCTATGAGTTGACCGAGCTCTATCGTCTTGGCCGTATCGGCGTTGTCGACCGATACGAGATTACCTCAATAATACGGTCGATTCTCATGAATAACGAGCCAGAGCTTTTAACAACCCAGTACCGCAAATTCTGGCGGGGTGCCTATGAGCGCTTGGATGATGTGGAGGCATGGTGGTATGGCCGGCGGTTGATCTATACAGGTCTTGAACCAAGGAAGGGCGCTCGTCCACAGAAGTATTACTTTGTCTCAGCATTGGCGTTGAGCGAGGCTGAGCGCCTAGTCGCCGCCGTTGCCCATGGACGTTGGTATGCCGATCGAATTGAGCTGATATATCGCTTTTTCGGTAGCCTGACCCCCGCAGAGATTATGTCCCTTCAATATAGCCATCCCGAGTATCGTCAGGCGCAGATCGAAGGCCTTATCCCCGACCTGTCCTTCTCAGAGATCGCCGCGCACTTTACCGCCGTTTTTGGCGAGCCGTTGGAGTTTACTGATGAGTAATGCTATGCCTTACAGCGATGATATGGCTGAGAACGCTACGGATCAGTTTAACGTGGATGCGCTCGTATCTGATGTTTATGCTAGTTTTCGCCCAGCGTCCCGTGAGCGTATAGCACGCGAGGAGATCGCGAAGGTAGTTGCCGAACTTGATCTTTCAGATCAAGCGCTGAGTAATCGAGCGCCACGACTCTGTATTCGAAGATTGCACTTCACAGGTGAGAAGCGACTTCGTGATGGGACAATTAGCCCAATCAATTACGACCAATCCTTTGAGTCTGGTGTGAATGTCATTCTCATTCCGGATAATCAGGTTGGGAAATCATCCATCATGAAAACTATCAAATTTGCCCTGACTGGGGATAACAGTGATTACGACCCCGATGTGCGCAAGTGGATTACAGCAATTCAGCTAGTCTTTGCTCTTGGCCAGCGCGTATATACGATCCTGCTTGAGATTAACGATGACGAACTACAGGCGGTTCTTGTTCCCGGCGAAGAATTACGTCCACTGTCGGAAGTTGTTGAAGCTGTTTCCTTTAATTTCCATGCTACAGGCGCTGAGCAAGTAAAGGTCGCCTTGAAGGACTTCTTCTTTCAGAATCTAGGCCTGACGGCGCTATCCTGGAACCAGAAAGACGTAGGTGGCGGAGAGCTAGCCGAGCGTAGCACGACTTGGCTTACTTACTTTCAAGCCCTCCTCTTTGCGGACGGTGGACACCAATATTTGATCTGTGATGCGCAGCATGCCACTGGTAATCAGGATGGGTTAATCTTGTCGACTTTCCTGAATCTCAGCCTGGCTGAACCACTCAATCGTTTAGGCCTCGAACTCTCGCGTACGAAGCGAACGGCACAGCAAGAGCGCACTCTCTCGGATCAAGAACAGAAAACACTAAACGATCAAATCGCAGAATTGGAGAAAAGAATTCAGACTGCGCGCGAAACAATTATGGCAATTGCGCAGTCGCAACGTATACGTCGTACCTCATTTGACGGCTCGGCTCCTGTTCAGCTGCTTATACAAGCTCAGCAAGAGCTGGCAGCAATAACAGTCGAACGCGCCCGATTAGAACAAGAGCGGGACGCGCTAACCGGGCAGATCAAGGCTGTGCGTGGTGCGGCAAGGCGTTACCGAGAACAAGCCGCACTTGCACTCCATTTCACAGGATTGACAGTAAGTCTATGCCCAAATTGCGATACGCCGGTCAGTACCGAAGCTGTCACACGAGAACAATCGACGCATGAATGTCGTCTATGCGGGACGCCAGCAAATTCAGCCGGAGCAGATGAAATTGCAGTACTTGAGGCAGAAGCTGGCCAGGCCGAGCAGGAGGCGCAGTACCTGGAGCGGGGGCGGAAAAATATAGGAGATAGGCTGGCGGAGCTGCGTCGTAAGATTGAAGCATCCGAGGCTCAGATTCCTATTTTAAAAGGGGCCGTCGATAGTGGTATAGATCAGGCGTTTCCAACAGAAGAAGAAAACGCTGAGCGCGATCAGCAGTTCACTGAGATTGGCCGTTGCCAAGGGGAAATCTCAATACTTAAAGCGCAACTTTCCTTGCGACAGCCAGATATTGAGGTGATGGATAACCGCGCTCGTATCCTTGAGAAGGTTCGAGAAGCAATTAAAAATGAAGCCGCTCGGCGTAATGCGATACGTATGAACCGCCTAAGTGCGCTCACACAGGAGCTCGCCAGGCAGATCGGAACTGAAAGCATCTCAGATCTCTCATGCACGCCGCTAGGAAAAGTGCAGATGCGCAAGCATGGTGAGCTTGTCAGTTTCACAGGAATTCGCAACGAAGGTGAGCGGCTGCGCATAAAGTTGGCATTTTTCACAGCAATGATGCGTCTCGGACGCGATCCCGGACTTGGCCGCCATCCTGGCTTCCTCCTAATCGACCAGCCAGGTTCGGGAGAAATGGTGCCTGATGATTTTCGACAGCTGGCAGCGATATTTCGTCAAATAGATGCTGAACATGCAGATGAAATGCAGATCATTTGCTTCACCGCACGGCCGGAATTTTCGGCTGCAACAGCTTCCGCCAAAGTTTACACTGCCAAGGTACCACCATATGCGTTCTAGAGTACAGCGCACACTATAGGGCTGTAATTTATGAAACATATGTGCTAGAATATAGCAATCGGATTTCCCTTCGCATCTCTTTTTATGGATCATAAAGCTGGATAGGGGCCGCGTCTGACCTATGAAGCCGGGGCTAAACAGTATGCAACGTGATGCTCCGCCTGTATGGGAAGCAGTGGAGTCCTATCTTCGTGCAATCGAGCCAGGTACCGATGTTGACGATTACCTCGACGAGCTAGCCGAGCACATCTTCTTTGCACCGCAAACACATCAAGCTTCAGAGGTGTGTATTCTTGCACTCGATCGCGCGCAGAGCATCTTAACCCGACGCAGTATGGCGCTTGCTCTTGCTCTGTGTGCTGGTTCGGATAGCAGGCAAGCTGTTGATGCACTCATTGATGCCTATCGACAGTACAATGAAGATCCATACCTTGCCACCTCCATACTTGAGGCCCTTGGAATTCTTGCGCTGCGTAATCCTCTGGCGCGAGTAGAAACAACCGCGAAACTGTTGCGCCTCGAACTTACCGACTCGCGTTATCTCCTTATCAAAGCAGCAAAGATCATTGGATGGCTGGATAATGCGCAACCAGACACTGCGCTGCGCGATAAGCTCCACCAGCTCTGTGCAGCGACAGATCTGCCTGTACAGTCGGAGGCATACTATCAGCTTGGGCTGATTACGCTTGGTGAGGCATTTCTTGCCTCTGATCATGCCGAGCTACATCAGCGGCTAGGTGCAGCACAGGCGGCGTTCGTACAATCTGAGATGACAGAAGAGTTGCGGGACGATGCGACTCTCTTTCATATACTCATTACTGTTGTCACGACGATTCACGCGCTCACAAACGAGTCATCACAGATGGTTCAGCGTGTAGGGCGGGACATAGAGCAACTTCAGATTAAGCTGCAGCAAATTAATAGTCGTATATGGACAGACTATCGTTCTCCCGATACAGACCTCATGGCTCTTCGCGTCATTGCTGTCATCGATGCCTTGAAACGTAGTGTGCTCTCAGCGAATACTGCAGAGGATTGGACAAACTTTGATGCTGTGCTGATTGAACTCGCGACCCTGCATGCACTTGTTCGATCACAGACAAGAGTCGCAGAAACATCATCGCGGATCGGCGCGGCCATTAGCGCAATTGCCGATCGTGTTATCGCACCACACCTTGGACCTGTTATGCTCCATGCTGTCGGACGGCGGCGTCTCAGCCTTGTTGTTGAACGCTATCGTTCAGATCCGACTCATAATCCTGATATAGCCGTCAGTCTCCTGGCGCTTGAGCAGGTAGCCATTCTCAGTGAAGCAGCATCGCCTACCGATGTGCTGCATGATCGTTTATCTCAGCTTGATCAACTCACGAAACAATTGAACGCATCTGCTGAGGAGGTACTGCTAAATTTTCTCGACGCGGTCGACGGCAATAGCGTCGACCGCTTTATCGATCAATTAGGCATAGCTCCAGCACCACTTCCTATTGATCGGCCTGATCTGTACGGAGCCGACCCTACAATCGATCTCGCTGTGAGAAGTCTGCTGCACAAATTGCGTGCCAAATTAGATTCCTATCCACTTCAGCAGTGGCATCGTTTGGTAGAAACAATCGAAGCGCTAACCAGCTTTGTCCTGTTGGTGCGCGATACGATGCCAGACTATACCCTATGTGTAGAAGATAAAGGTAAGGGCCAGAGTGCTTCGGAAAGAGATCTGCAGGATCATCTCTTCGAGGCCCTACGACTGAAATTTAACCGAAGTGCCAGCTACGAGCATGCGCGGCTCGGCGGTGGCCGGTCAGATAACGGGCTTCGGTTTGCAGAATGTTTCTTCCCAATAGAGGTTAAGCACGAGTTTCGCTCAATCGAACCGAGTACTATACATGAACACTATCTCACCCAACCGGATATCTATGCGGCGGCTACCGATCGAGTTGCATTTCTGATAATATTGGATCTGCGTGATATCAACGCCGCAGGTCATGTAGATCGCGCCAAGGAGCGCAAACGGCGCAGGACAGCAGCAAGTCATCCATCGCTCTATAGCTTGGAAGATGGCTTCTGGGTGGACACTTTAACACGCGATCCTCAACTGCCGCATATGAAACCCAAAGCCGTCGTTGTTGGCCTTGTACCGGGCAATCGGCCGCGGCCGTCCAGCACAACGACGTACAGTGAGCGACCTGCCTCAGCTCGCAGAAAACGCTCCTCATAGTCAATAGTCCGCGCTTGCTGTCATGTATATTTCATCGTGTTGTGTAATATTGGCAGAATAACGCAGTTTTGCCCTATAACGCGTATTATATTTAAAACTTGCAAATCCTCTGTCGAGTGCGGCGCTCTAGGAAGCTCGTACGAGCGATTGCAAAATCCGGAATTATAGGGCAAAATCGTATGGCTAGACTTTCGTGCTGCGTGGAGCTGCCATGACAACACTCTCCGATAGTCTCGATCTGTTTATCGCTGATCTAGAGCAACGCCGGTTCCGCCCCAACACATGCATTGCCTACTGCTCCGATCTGAAACTGGCGGCCCGCCACCTGCCAGGCCCGCTTGATCAGATCAGCCTTGAGCAGATTGAGGTATTTTTGGGAGTTGGTGACGCGTTGCCCGCAACGATCGCCCGAAGGGCAGCGAGTCTGAAACGCTTCTTCGGATGGGCGAAGAAGCAGGGTCTGTGTGCGGCCAACCCGATGAACGATCGTGAGCCAGTTCGCAGAGCCACCCGGCGGCTGCCGCGCCCAGTTGAACGCCGGAGCGACCTTGCGACCATTGATGCGGCGATAGCCGCAGCACCGAAGCCATACCGCTTGATATTCACGCTGTTGCGCGAGACGGGGATGCGGATCGGTGAGGTACTGGCGCTCAACCTCGACGATGTGCTGCTTGAGCCAGGGCGCGAGGGGCTGCGCATCCGCGAGCCGAAGAACGGCAGCGAGCGCATTGCGCCGCTGGGCGCAAACGCGACGCCAAAGAGCCTGCGTGGACTGCGCGCGTGGCTGAAAGAACTCGCGGGCCAGCCAGGCTATAGTCCGTTGTTTCGCTCCAACCGTGGGACGCGCGTCGCGTATGCATCCGCGCACTACCAATGGGCGCAGCTCTGCGTGCGGGCTGGGCTGGCCGACCAAGTTGATGGCACACTACATCCCCGTTACACGATCCACCAGCTTCGGCATACGCGGGGCACTGAGCTGGTGCGGCAGGGGCAGCGGATGGAAATTGTACAGCGCGTGTTGGGACATCGCGATATTCGCTCGACCCAGGGCTATGCCGAGCTGGATCATCAGCAGGTGCGTGAGGCGCTAGAGCGAGGTTCGAGGAAGTAGTGCTGATCGTATCAGCCGTACTAGGCGGCTGATACCAGTGGTCGGTCGTCGAGCGGCGCGGGGTGAGACAGATATGCGTCCCGTCAACGGCCCAACCACAGCTATGGCACAGGCACAGCAATGGTTGGGCGACAAGCGGTAGTGTGAGAATATATGCGAAATAATCGCCTGGTGTGAGACGCCACAATGCCTGGTGGTAGGTGTCAAGATTGGCAAGCTCAACCCCGAATTCAACGCAATCGCGTGGAAGGGGGTCGAAATGCTGGAGCAGCGCGATAAAGCGATCCTCAGTGTCGATACAATTGTGCTGCGTTACCCAGGCATGCACATCTGGGTTGCCACAAAGCATACAGCCGGCAGGTACACCACTGATGTCTCCAATCAATAACGCGCGGGTCCATTCACCACTAACCCAACACACAAGATAGTCTTGGAGGTGACCGCGATAGAATGCTAGCTCGAGTGGATTGTTTGCGAGACGGATCTGCTGATCCCTACGCGCTCGCTGGAAGATTTCCTGTCGGCGTATATCCTCTCGATTCTGCCAGACTTGACTCGCGTTCTCCCACACTTGCCGGCGGCACGCGCGGCAATAGATCGGTTGCCCGTGGCCGCTAATTTCCGGGGATCGTGTATAACCACCAAGTCGGCGCGTTTCAAGCACTGTAAAGATGGTTCCGCAACGCTCGCAAGTAAGGTCGACGTTTCGTCCAAGTGCCTCTTGGAGATCATGCAGGCGCCAACCGATCATCTCAGCGAGCCGTGTCGGCATGCCGCTTACGTCGTAGAGAGCATGGAAGGCACGCAAAATATCGGCTGTTACTTGCTGGCTACTCTCGGCAAGTAGTTGGCGCAAATAGATCGTTGCCCCATCGAGATACTGCCGCTGGAGGGCTTGGCGCTCATAGCTGTCGGTCGTGGCGGCAATTGTCGCCACCAGCGCCTGCAAATCGTCCAGATTCATTGTTTTTGTGTGGTTGTCTATCAGTGAGCGAGTTTTGGCTACTTATACATATCTTACCGCAACCTACGCGAACCGCGGCATAAATCTGGCTCCAAGTTTTAGGGCTGTAGTTATTTGTTATACCGTTTCTGTTGTCGCCGGTCTAGCTCAATTGCTGTTTGAAATACTTCACGCATACGGGATCCTAACCTCTGGAACCCAAGATCTGCCCGCAATTCCTCCATGACCTCCTCATCCGTGCGCATCAGGCCATCCGAATTGATCCATCGCACCAAGGCCACGAGTTGCGTTTGTACGTAGTAGCCAATCGGCTGCCCTCGCGGAATATCGGGCCGTGGTTCGCGCGCGGGAGCGCTTTTATCGCTAGACTCCTCGTCCAGATCCGGCTCGCGCGCGGGCATAGCCTCGGGCTTCGCGTTTGAGTCGTCGGCGTATTGGCGTGTATCAGCTGCTTGTATCGCTTCAGCATAGCTCGCCATGACTTGTGCGATTGTCTGTTCGCGCCGCTGATACCAATCCAGTGACCAGATGCGGTGATAGGCCCAACCGAGACTCTCAAGCTGCTGTTGGCGAAGCCTATCACGCTCGGAGGCGGTTGCCGCAGTGTGGTATGCTGGGCCGTCGGTTTCGATTGCCAGGACAAATTCATCAGGTCGGTCAGGATGTCTGACAGCGAAGGTGATTCGGGCATCTGACGCTCCAACTTGCGCCTCAAGACGCATGCCATGTGCACGAAGAACCTGATAGACATCTACCTCGAATGCATCCAGGTTAGTATCGTTGCCGACAGGTGACTGCGGCTGCTTACCGCTCTCAGAGGCGTAGGCCAGGTACTCTCGCAGCAGATCAACACCACGTGCGCGCGACCTCCCAGGTGGCATGTCCGTGTGATCGAATGAGGACGTAATTGTCATCCGTAGGCGCGCCCGGGTAATAGCAACATTGAGCCGTCGTTCACCACCCTCCCTCAACAGCGGGCCAAAAACGGTGTAGTTGAGGCGCCCGGCACGATTTTTTGTGCATCCAATGCTCAGGATGATCGCATCGCGTTCATCTCCCTGCACTCGCTCTAGATTCTTAATGAAGAAGTGATCGCTTCGGTCTTCGAGGAAGAAGTCATCGAGATCGGGACGATCTTGCCGCGCTTTGTCAAGCGCAGCCTGGAGGCGCTGCATGTGCGTGATACCCAGGGTGATCACTCCCAGGCTGTGCCTGGGCCGATTCTCTGCATGCTCAAAGATGAGCTGAATGACGCGGTCAACCTCTGCCGCATTGCTTTCCTCATGGTTATCTGCGGGGTTAGGTGTAAATGGGATGAGGTCGTGATTTACCGCACGTGAGCTGTTAGGACTAGGAAAGGTTATTAGATCGTTGTCATAGATTTGCCGATTCGCGAAGGCGATCAGCGACTCGTCACGGCTGCGATAGTGCCAAAGTAACGGCCATGGGTCTAGAAAAGTTCCCATCAGATCCAGGAGGCTTTCATATCCCTGCTCAGGTGCCTCCTGATCCTCGTCACCCACATCTGTGTCAGCGCCAGCAAAGAAGCGAGTCGGGGGTAATTGATGCTTGTCTCCGGCAACCACCACGGCGGAACCGCGGAGCAGAGCGGCGATCGCATCCTCTGGAAGAACCTGGCTGGCCTCATCAAAGACGACAACGTCGAAATAGCACTTATCGCCAGGAATAAACTGGCTCACTGTGAGCGGGCTGGCCATCCAACATGGGCAGATGGCTGTTAGTACATCACTGGCGCGGGACACCAACCTCCGCATCGACAAATGACCGCGTTTCTTCTCAATCTCCTGCCGTACCTGGGCGTCCTGATCGCTATGTGTGTTCCGCGCATCTCGTACATGCTCAGCGTGCGACCGACGAACGCGATCTGCGGCCATGCGTATGCGATCTTGATCTGCTTGGCGAAACTCGTCAACAAAGCGCTCATGTGTCGCACTATTAAACGTGACCAGTGAAGGAACATCGCGCTGTGCTTGTTGGAGACACGAGGTCAGCCAGGCATGCTCGAAGATTGATGCCCAATGCTCAGGTGCTGGCTGACGTTCACGTAGCTCCTGGAAAAAAGGTGTAGCACGGAGTTGTTGGAGGGCGCCACGAATGGCCCGTACACGAGGCACTTGATAGGGCGTTTCGGTGTCTGCTCGGAGCACTTCGAAAAAGGATTGCAGATACGTGAAGCGTGCAGTATCGAGTTGGTCGGTTCGGCATCGTCTCTGAAGTAATGTGGCAGGAAATAATGCTGCGAGCTCCAACAGATCTTCGTAAGCCTCTTCTGCACCGGATCGTTGCAGAGCATTATGCACTGCTGCAACCTGTGCCTGTTCAGGAACGAAGGCTTCATCGCCAAGGGTTTCAAGCCACTGTTGCTGGTAAGGAGCTGCTTCATTGATTGCATTGTGGATGGTCCATGGCCAGATGATTCCACGGCGCTTCGCGTGCTTGCGCGCCTTCTGGTAGGCATGCCGATATTCGCCATTGATGATCAAATCCCAGAGTGCACGAAGTCGCCCTTCGTCGGCAGGCGACAGATGGTCGACCAGACCTATGAGGTCTTCGTCGAAGAGAGTTGGTTCATAGTCATTGAGGGTTGTGGCGATGTAAGGAAGCAGGTCGAGCAGGATTAAGATCTGGCCAACTGTTACGGGCGGTGGCAGATCCGCTATATTGGCAGCATTGCTTGTAGCAGCAATCAGCCGCGGAAGCCGGTTGCGGAAGAGTTGCTCAACCAGATCGAGCGCGTCTTGAACCTCAGTAGAGTCTGTCAAGCGCGCGTATGTCCACGGCGAAGGATGGCGAAAAAGAAATAAAGCGCTAAGCCCACTCGCCTCCAAGAGCAGGCTCCTGATCTCGCGTGCGCGGTCGACCATGATATGTGCTAACTCCGGGTTGCGCCAGCGCGTTTGGGAATGGGCGGTAGGTGGAATGCGTAGTAACTCTCCATGCAAGCCGTAGGCGCTTAGGCCGGACGGCAAGCGAAGCATATGCAGCTGAGCGACGTGCTGGTTTAGCTGCGATCGGCGTTCACTAAACTGCTGATGCACATACCTGCTGTTCACTGGTAGGACACGACGTGTTTCCGCTAACGAAAGGCGGAGTTGATCCAAAATCGTCCGATGAGACATTGTTCCATCGTGCAGGTTAAGCGCAAGATGTCCAAGCCGTACTTCCTTGAGTCGGCGGTAGACCACGTCCAGGGCCGCTTGTTTCTCTGCGACAAAAAGTACGCGCTTGCCGTGGGCCGCAAGGGTAGCGATCAGATTGGCGATGGTCTGACTTTTTCCTGTTCCTGGCGGCCCTTGGATGACCCCGCTCTGTCCCGCGAGTACAGCCGCGATGACGCGTTGCTGGCTTGAGTCAGCATCACGGATCAAGAATTCCTGATCAGGGGATAGGCGATCCAGGCTGTGGGGCTCTATTGGAGTTCGGGTGTTCTGAATGTGTTGGCGTGCGCCAGAGTCACCGGAAATTGCGGCAATGACATCATGTGACGTAAGTTGGTCGGCATACCGGAGCAGATCGTTGACGATCCCCAGCTTCTGAAATGCAAAGTTGCCGAGAACGATAGGCAGATCAACCCGTAAGCCAGGAATACCGCGAGCGATGGCACCGATCCGGATGATTACCTCCTTGAGGTAGCCCATGATCGATTCGATTTCCTCATCACCCTCGTTTTGTAGTTCCAGCCCAGCGCTGCGGCCATGCTCTTGTGAAAGAGCATAAAGTAGAACAGCATTGATGCGCGGATTGCCCGCACGTTCGAGCCGTGCCTCGCTTCCACGAGCTGTTATCGCAATGTCAATTGGCAACAAAAGTATAGGCGCGGCAGGGGGTCGCCCAGCGGTCGCCGGTGTCCACGTGACCCGGCCTATTGTAAGAAACAAGGTTTCGATACCCTTGTCTTCTCGGTTGGCAATGGCGCGCTTGCGTATCTCGTTGACTTTCCGAAGCGCGCTCTGCTGTTGATTCGGGAGAAACAGCTCACGGATACTGACGCTTTTGCCCGACAGCAACGCGTTCAAAGCTGACTTGTCGACATCTTCAAATTCGAGCGTACCTACTTTGTAGGGACGATAATAGAGAAGAGGGTTGCGTCGCGTAAGATCGATGAGATTTCGCCGCCATCGCTCGCGAGCTGCATCAACACGCTGGCGGCGATCTCGATCGACAGAGTGTGATGGAAGAGGGGTAACCGCCATACAATAGTCCGTTCATCAGCCTGCTCGATGAGTGCCTTGCTACGGCCTAGTGTAGCATGATTCGTCAGAAACTACCATCTGTCTTGTCTGGGCTATTGATGCGTCATGTGGCAGTATGACAGCATTGCTGCGACTCTAGTGCACGGATCGATTTATCGCCAACGTGACGACAAAGGGGTGGGGTTAACCCCATCCCTTTGTCGTCACGTTGACAACAGCGTGTCGCTATGCTATTATTTGTCGTCAGGACGACGACAAATAATAGTGTTTCTTTTGAGAGGTCAGCGCTATGTTGGACGAAGATTCTGTCATAGGTACACCTTCAGAACAGCTGCCAATTACGCTGTTTGACGCGGTCGTGCTCGCGGTTCGCGCTGACGATGGAACAATCTCGCTCGGCATCCGCGATGTCTGCCAGGCGCTGGCGATTGATGTCTCCACCCAGCTCCGGCGCATTCGCGCGCACTCTGTGCTCAGCGAGGGCGTGACACGCTTCCGCGTGATGACCGCCGGCGGCCCGCAGGCTCAGGAGTTTCTCGAGCTGGAACTGATCCCGACCTGGCTGCTGATGATCAATGCCGCTCGGGTCAGCGAGAGCGTCCGCCCACGCCTGCTGTGGCTGCAGCGCTACATTGTGCGCGAGGTCTACCGCGCCTTCGCCGCGCTCACCGGGCTGCCCGAGCAGGCGAGCCGGCAGGTCGAGGACCTGGCAGACCTCGGCCGCCTGGACGCCGCGATCGGCGAGCTTGCGAGCCGCCAGGAGACACTTGAGGTCCGGCAGGGCGCGATCGAGACCAGCCAGGACCAGGCGCGCCAGGCCTGGCGCGATCTGCGCGCCGATATTCGCGCGATCGCCTCACGGGTGGCGGCAATTGAGCAGCGCGTCGGCGGCGTGATCTCGCGCGAGCAGCGCGGCTATCTCTACCAGCTTGTGCAGGCCTGGGGGGCGGCCAAGGCCGCGCGCGAGCCGCGCTTGACCAAGCCGGCCGCCTATGCTGCGTGCTGGACGCTGATCAAAGCCAAGTACCGAATCGCGCGCTACGAAGAACTGCCATCCGCGAAATACGCTGACTGCGTCGCATTTATCCAGCAATCCTACCGGGCGCTGACCGGAGAGGAACTCGATCTGCCGGAGCAGGGCACGCTCGATCTGGGTGATGCCTGATGAACAACGCCGTCGATTACGATGCCCAACTCGGCAGGCGGCTGGCATCCGCGCGCAAAGCCGCCGGGCTCACGGTGCGGCAGCTCGCCGCGCGACTCGGCTGGCCCTATACCACGCTCGCGAATTACGAAGAGGGGCGCCGACCGCTGCGCGTCGCACAGCTCAGCGCGATCGCGGCAACGCTGGGCCAGTCGCCCGCTGCCTTCTTGGTCGATCTTCCGGAAGCTGCAACAATTATCAACCGCATTGATGGAGATCTGGATCGCTGCCTGCAGGTAGCCTTCATGCTCGACTCACTGGACAGTGAGTTGGACGATCAGGGATGAACCCGGTATCACTTGCCAGTGAGATGCGTGCCGATCTTATGCTGCCCTATCGCCCGTCATCTTGCGAGTCTTCATCCGCCTTAGGGAGTGCGATTCATGCTCACTGAGTCGGTCACATTAGTAGGCCACTTCGTTCGCCTGGCACCGCTCAATCTGTCCCACCATGAGCGGTTGTGCGCAATCGGTCTGGAACCCGCGCTGTGGCAGCACACGACCATTCGCGTGCGAACCCCGAATGAGATGCTGCGTTATATCGAAAAGGCTCTGGACGGACAGGTAAACGGAACAGCGCTGCCATTCGTCATTATTCTAGAAGCGACTGGGGAGATTGTTGGCACAACCCGCTTCCATTCGATAGTGCGCGAGCACCGGCGCGTGGAGATCGGCTTTAGCTGGGTTGGGTTGCCCTGGCAGCGCAGCCCGGTCAACACAGAAGCCAAGTACCTGCTACTAAGCTATGCCTTTGAGCAGGTCCATTACCAGCGCGTTGAGTTCAAGGTCGACTGCCAGAATGAGCAGTCATTTCAGGCACTATTGCGCATTGGCGCGACGCGAGAGGGCACCTTGCGCCAGTATATGCACTCGTCCCATAAAGGTGCGCGGGACATCGCGCTGTTTAGCATTATCGACCGTGAGTGGCCGGACATCAAAGCTCGGCTCGAACAGCGGCTCTACAATCGGAACAACGATTCGTAGACGCTACGTCTGGTTGGTCAATGAAATGGGTATGACCACCCACGACTTCCCTGATATTCAGACGACAGCTTATCATCTGACTCCACGATCGAGTCAGTCATGATTCCTAATGCCAGCAGTCCCCAAGATAACCTTATTCTGTGGTATATTAAAACAAACGTACTACACCTAATATATCTCTTGGCTGGCTTCTTCGGGTGGTATTGTATTGCACCGGGGAGGATCTATGCACCTTGTCATCCTCATGGTGAACATGCTCATGAGCCGGTTTTTTGGCTTCCGCCATCGGGAGACGGAGGAGTTCGAGGAAGTATACCGCCCACTCGATATCGGCGCGGGACTGGGTTTGGCGTTGCTGTTTGCCCTCCTATTCAGCACACTACTGACGACCATCGAGCGTGTTCTCACTCTGCCAGTCTGGCTTGGCTCGATCACCACAGCCCTGTCCGTCGCTGCTTGCATCTTCCTGGCGACGACCTGGATGCCATTTGTCGAGCATTTGAGTCTTGCTGCACCAGGCGAGATGACCGCGCGCGGTCGGAAGGCGACCGTTCTATTAGCCCGCGTGATACCCTACCTCTATGGGCTGGTTGCAGTAGGAGCAGCTGCACTAATGGCAACGATGGTTCTTTTCATGATCAGCTTGGTATTGGTGGCCCTTGCCACCCTTTTCGGCTTTGATTCAAAAGTGCTCTCGTGGCAGACGTGGGCCTGGATCGGCGGTAGTGCAGGGCTAGTACTGCTCTTAGCTATCGCCCGGACGATCATCATGAGCGCCCGCCTCAGCAATGATTGGGGGCTGCCCGTCTGGCGCGCTTTTGTTGAACCAGGCCAAAAGCATCCGGCCGGAGCGAGATTCTTCAATCCGCTCGATGCCACGCTTGGGCGTCTCGTGCTCATCCTCACCGCGCCAACAGCGAAGATGCGCACGGCGGCAGCGGAGATGCCTGAGAAACGCCGTATCAGCGACTACCGTCGCTTTGATGGCGATATCATTGATCTCGTGGTAAGCCTCTGTGTGGCCATGCTGGTCTTTGGACTCATCTCCGCTGTGGGCACTGCGATCATCTCCTGGATTGCTCCTGAGGCGCTATCGCACCTCACGACATCCCGCCCGGCAGCCAGCAGTGCTGATGGTACTTCGGCGAAGATGAGTATAACTGACATGGCGATGCTGTTTGGTATGATACTCTTGGTGCTACCGACAATGCTGGGCAGTGTCTACTTTCTGCGTCGTCTCGCAGGGTACTCTGCTGACGGCGAGTGGGCACAGCAGCGTTGGGTGCGGTGGCTGGCCAGGTTGCTGGAAGTTGTACGCATCGTAAGCTGCGGGCTGATCGCACTCGTCTTCGGTGGGTTCCTTGCACTCTTGCTGGACTCCGCGGCCCATATTGGCCGGGTTGGTGGTGCAGTGGCCTTGGTTGTCTTTGCCTTGGGGATAGCCTACGGCCTACTCAATCTGCCGCTCAGTGAGGACAGTTACCTTCGCACCTTCTTGGGCAATGTTGAGATGGCGAATCGCAAGGAGCAGCAGGTTCCGCCATCATCGTAGATGTGTGAGATCCAGTACCATGGGCATTTGCCTGGCATCAATCACTGCTGCGTGATTTGCTCGCGCGGCGTGACAGGGGCTCGCGTCCGAGGTTGATAACTGCCGTCCGCACCACAATTCGCCAGGGTGGCTGGTTCGATCTGCGCGCACCGACGACCTGGAATCCGCTGGTGCCGCGCGACTCAGTTACGGTTCCATTGCTGCGCCAGGTGCGGCAGGCACTGGTCTATGCAAGTGATGAGGCATACCTGTGGCACCAGTGAGGCTCTAGTCACCACTCTCAGGGAGATAATCTATCTCAACGGTGTTCGGCGTGTACTGGAGCGAGCGTCACCATCACGTCCGGCCGACGACCTTCCCACGCTATGACAGCTGCGGTGCCGACAATCACAAAGAAGAGTGGCTCTGTATAGCGATCCTGCAGCAATCGCCGTCGCCAATCGGTCCGATCAACTGGGGATGGCGTTGGAATTCGCTCAGGGTGCGTGTGCCACTCGCCGAGGTAGGTACAGGTTCCCTGGCTTGTGGCCCACGCCGCGTCTATCGCCGCTTGGTGCCGCTGCTGCGCGCGATGAAACCGTGTGCGGGCGCGCCGGTCACCCGCCATAGGCACCGTCACAGCGTCCACAATGATTGCGCTCCCATCACGCAGATGCCGCCCCAGCAGCACGCCGCCCGCCTCCGTCGCGTTGCTCGCATGCTGGATATAGCCGTGCATGGTCTGCCAGGCCCCGACGCTGATCTCAAATCGCGTTTCGTCAGGCCGAAGGAAGATCAGCGGCCAGGGCTGGTGCTGGTCACTCATCAGTCGCTTCAACCTGCCTGATCGCCACACACGGGGCAGCGCGCGCTCGGGTAGCTCGCTCCCTGCCGGCGTAGCTCATCCTCGGTAAACCGGTAGCGCCCGCTGACATCAAACCCGGCTTCCATGAACGCGGTCGCATCGCCCTTCCAGGAGCGGAGATCATTGTGTTGCTCGTTTCCGCTCAGCGCATCAAGCGCCAGGCGCGCCGCAAGCTCACTGGTTCGAATGGCGTCCAGCGCCCCATAGGGCGTGAAGAGGTTATTGCAGCCAGCAAGCGAGCGGCCGTACTTCTGATCTTCCTGGCCAAATGCGGCGCGGTTCTGCAGCGGGCCATCCGAGCCGTCAGTTCGCGAATAGAGGCACGCGAAGCAGCCCGGCTCGCCACGCTGTCCAGTCAGCAGCGCGTGGCCGCCGATGCCGAGCGGCTCCAGCCAGGTAAAGACGATCGGCGGGCCGGCGTCGCGGCGCACACGCTCATTGAGCGCAAGCTCAGCGGTCGGGTTTCCGAGTGCCGACACGATCAGGACGAAATCTTTCAGTCTGATCAGATCCTGCTCAAACGCAGCCTCGATTGTTTTGGGTATTGCCTGTACATTGATGAAAGGCAGCTGCGCCATAAGCGCCTGCTGCATCGCGAGTGCTTTGCGCTTGCCCCAGTACGGTTTGCCCAGGACATGCCGATAGGTGTTCTCTGCTGTAAGGATATCGTGGTCGACGAGTGTGAGTGCGCCGATGCCGGCCCGCGCGAGCATAAAGGCCAGCTGGCCGCCGACTGAGCCGCAGCCAAGCAGCAGCACGCGCTTTGATTCGAGCTCCATGTGTCCTCCGCCCCGCTGCACCAGGAAGCCCCGATCGCGCCGCTGAATGCAAATCGGTGTGAGCTCCGCTGCGCGGCCGCCTTCCGCCAGGGGATGACGATCGCCAACGCCGCCGAGGCGAACACCGAACAGCGCGCGGCCGCCCGCTGGACGTGGCAGGCCGAATACCACGTACTCTATGTCACGCGCTGGCCTCGTAACGAGCGACGCGAGCCTTGCGCGGTTCGCCTCAGAGCAGTATGCGAGCAGTGCGCGTAGATCCTCAATCGCCCAAAATGGCCGATCAGGGCGTGGGGGAACGAGGAGCGTTTCTGGCTCTAGCGGCAGATAGATCGCGCGCTGGCTCGCCCATGGCCCACGCAACGGCGGTTTATCGGCCACGTGCATAATGCCGCGCGCGTCATGTGCCAGGCGCAGCGGCGCGCCTGGCGTGGGGGATGTGGCAATTACGACCTCGCTGACTTCATCAATCGGATCGAGGCTTGAGATCGCGAGCAGCGGAGACGTGAGATAGGACCAGTACGCTTCGAACTCATCGACGAAGTCGGCCCGGTTTGCGCCGAGCACGCCTGCACGGAGCGTGCGCTGGACATGTGCCATACAGTCGCGGATAATCTGGAGCTGCCTATTCTGGTCAAGCAGCATACCCTCGGGGTCGACATAGCAGATCTTCCCACTTGGGTCGATGTGTGGGATGAAGCCCAGCGCATCCCATGGCCGGAGCAGCACCGTCGGGATCTTGTTCTCGAACAGCGGGTCGATGATCAACGCGACCGTCACCGTGCGGCCAGCAATCGTCAGTGTGCCCTCAAGCCCCTGCTCGCCATTCGGCAGCCGCACGCGGCGCGGGCGCCCAAGCAATCCAGCGCCCGCAACCGCTTGTAGGAGCTGATCGCGCCAGCTATCGATCGTCGTCATCAGCTTAGGCGCTGTTCCCCGACGAGCTGATCGCTGGCGAATGCGTGGTGGCGGTCTCCTTTTTCGTGGGCACCGGGAAGTCGTCACCAAACACGCACCGCAGCCGCTCGCAGGCCGCGGTTGGATCTGAGACGCCTTCGGCGTAGACAAGCGCATCCTTCAGCCTTTTCAGCTGCTCCTCGAACTCATCAATCTGCTTCGAGGTCATCGCTTCAAACAGATCAGTATAGGGCTCGATCGGCAGTTTGATCACCAGCCGGCGAACAAACGCCTGCGCGTTCTCGTCCCACACGGTCGCGAAGCGGGCCAGTGTATCGTCGACCAGCTGGCGCATGGCACGCAAGTCATCGTGCTTGCCCGCAATCGGGTCGCTATACGCAGGCAGCAAGCGGTCGTACGCCGCGACGGTCAGCCCAATCCCATTCGGCGCGCCATTGCCGGCCTTGGGGAAGTTCACAGCTTTCCAGCGCTTCCAGATCCGCACGATCCGCCGGAACTGCGGCCGGTCAGCCTCGCTGAACTTATCAAACAGCACAATAGTCAGCTGCTGTGGATCGGAAACCTTCCAGAAACGGTGCTCTGGCGCAGAGTATTGCTTTCCCTTGGCCGTGTACGGTTTGCCATCGGCATTGTATTCGCCATCCGAGTAGACGGCAATATCGACATGGTAGATTGGCTCACCGTCGCAGTGGTAAAAGACCGTCACGCACGAGCGCCGGATACACACATCGTCGGTGTGCCCGTCGAGCGCCTCGTGCACCCGCTCCTTGAGTATCACCGGATCGGGGTAGGCGTCGATGCTGATCTCGAAGTAAAGGCCCTGGTCGATATCAAAGTCGCCGTCCAGCGGCTTGATGCCGGTGTTCATCGCGTAGCTGCCCTGATCCAGAAAATAAAACCTTGGGCAGGCCTCGTTGTGAGCGGCGAATACCTCCGGCAGTCGCTCCTTGAGCTTCTTGCGAATGATATCGCGCTTCGCACGCAAGATCTCGTTTTCGTCATATCGGCGGAGGCGGATGATGTTGTTGAACTCCTTGAACTGCGATTGAATGTTGGCCACGTCGAAACTCCTCTGTAAACTGGGATGTGTGTTGTCGCACGCATCGAGTGGGACGCCATACACGGTACCGGTGTATAACGCGCCCTCGCTCATTTGTGCGGAATCTAGCACACTTCCAGCCAGGAGTCAAGACTTTCCTGGTGTTGTAATGGAGGCGTAATCAAGATATTGTGGACAGAGTAGCCTATTTTGTGGATATCTAGGGGGCATGGGTGGTAATTGTGGATACTGTGCGGCCACAGGCGCGAGGAACTATTGACACTATCCAGAAAGTAGTGGGGCGCCTCGTGGGTATTTTAAGACGATCACGCGGGTAGTTCTTGAAGCGCTGGTTGATGCAAGAATCCATCGCTATCAATCTGGCTCATAACATCAAAGCCCCACGAGTATTTGGGCTGATCGCGGCCAAAGAAGTTGTAGATCACCAGTTGCGGATGGATTGTTTTGCTCACATGCTGGCCGCATGCGAACGCGAGCGCTGGTGGGCCGGCATAGAAGAGGTGGATACCAGTGGCGTGCGGTAGATACTGGTGGATCAGATCCATCATTTCACGAAATGCCCGTGTGTAGGCCCAGAGCTGCGCTTCGCTCGTGACAGCGTCAAGTTGCGGCTGATCGAGGCCAAGCTCTATCGATGCAAGCGGTCCAGGTATTACCTCGGCAACAGCGTCCTCTGTCACGCGGTAGCTAATGTTGATTCGAACCACCACGTCGCCCTGCCGCCGATCAATGTCCGCCGGTAGACCTGAGAGACGGAGCGCTGGCTTTGTTTCCATCCGCTGGAGCAGATCCCAGCTGCGAGTGTAACGATCCTCTTGGAATAACCTGATTGAACGCCGATGTGAGAGCGTATATCCGGCCAGGAACAGCAGTGGAATATGAGCGATGCCATAATAGGCGAGCTGGGCGTCGGGATGCTGGGCGAGGAGCGCGGCTACGCGCTTTTCGAGTTCACACTGTCGGCGCGCGGCCTCATACGGATCGGTAAGCTGGCCGTTCTCGAACAGGTCGCACTGGTCGATGCTAATCTCAATATATTCGCAATTCCGCAGATCTGCTGGCAGCCATGCGCGAATAGCGCTGGCCGGGATCTGCTCCATTGACTGGTGACGAATTGCAATCAACGTACGAGGCGGCCCTGGTCGCGGATCCGAGCTCGTCGGAATATCTAGCGGGACCAAGGCATTTGCATCGACCGCTGAGTTGGTTGCTGGCATCCTGCCAGATTCCGCCTGGCTTAACGGGGCGTAACCGCCACATCTGAGCAGTTCATTCGCCTGGGCCAACGTGGTTAGTCCGCCACAACGCAGGAGTACCGTGACGACCGCACACAATGCCTGTCGCTCATGCCGGTGCGGCTGCGTCCTGCCACGCTCCCAATTGCTTATCGTTGCCGTCGTTGTACCTGTTGTCCCAAGCTGCCACCCAAGCAGTTCGGCAAACCGCTCCTGCGTCAGTGGCCCGCCACGCTCGGGATCTCGCGCACTGCGACGAGCTCTGCGAAACACGCTGGCGAAGGTCTCGGTCACAGGCAGCTCCAAACAACGTTTGCGGGAAGTTAAGCCGAGTTTAGGGTCAATTCAAGCTGTGTTGTATGGCGAATCAACGTCGGCGCCGCTATGCTATGCCCATGGATAGCGCACGCGCCAGGGCTGAAAGTATGACATTGTCAGATCCACACGCACAACCAGTCATGCGAACGCGGCATTTGCCCGATATATCGAACAAAGTGTTGATTGGGTCGTCCAAACTGGTGCGAAATTCACGATATGGCTTGCTGACTCTTGCGGCTTTGTTGACTATGATAGCACGTAGTGCAAGCGTGTGGAGCAACGTTGAGCGAGCCGCCTGATAGATACGGTATCAGTCATGACTCCAGGGCCGATAGAAGAAGAACCGCGAACCCCGACGCCAATGGAGAACGCTGGTGTCTATCTCAAGGATTTGCGTCGGGCGCGCAAGCTAACCCAGAGCGATCTAGCCGAGACTGTTGAGGTCGGGCGCGGGACGATCGAGCGCCTTGAGAGCGGTGACGACCGGATTGGTGTTGGCACCGTGTTGCAGGTCTTCAAAGCGCTCGGCGCCTCGCCTTGGTACTACTATGATCTCGCTACCCAGCCGGCGCGCACGCTAGCCGAGGTGGAGCAGCAACGCGCCATTATTCACGGGATTACCGCCTATATACGTGCGCTTGCGGAGCGCAAGCAGGTGCCACCAGCCGTTCTTGACGACGTTGCGTGTGCATCGCTGGCCAACGGCGCTCCTGGATCCGCTGGCTCTGATGCGATATCCGCACACGCTCTGCTGCTGGCGCTTATGTATCTCGATGCGCCGCTCACCGACCTGGCGCCAATCGCTCGCGCGGCGACGGATCACGAAGCGCTTGGCCGAGAACTCGCCGAAGCGCGGGGCGCGTTTGCGCTTGAAATGCAACGTGCCCAGCAGAATGGACAGGCCGAGCCGCACGCTGTGCCGTCGCTCGATGTGGTGGTCGCGCGCATTACCGCACTCATACGCTATAGCTCCGATCTGCCAACCATGGTCAAGCACGAGCTATCGCGGGTCGAGGCCGATCTGAAGCGCTATCGCGCGCTGCTGAGCCTCGCTGTCAGCTACATCACCGCCGATCCCTGATCGAAAGGCATCCCAAGGAGCAAGCCATGGCACCCGAGCGGACAACAGAAACGCCTGCTCATCCTGCGCCGATCCTACTCCCCCCGCGCGGTAGAGACGCCGACCCCACGCCACTACTCGACACGCTTGCGCGCGTCGCGGTGGCGATTGTGCAGCGGCGCGCCACCAAGGACAGTGAAATCGCCGCCGAGCCTACTCAACCAGAGCCATACAAGAATGAAGATCTATCCTTTACCGGATAGAGAACTCGTGCTAGAATGGTGGCGGGAAACAGATGTGCGGATCACGGTGTGCTCCGAGGCCAACAGGTACGATATGCGGTGTGCAGTCTACATTCGAGTCAGCGGGCGGCAGCAGGTCAAAGGCGTCAGCCTGGACGATCAGCTGCGCGCCTGCCGCGATTACGCCAGCCGGCAGGGCTGGCAGATCATTGAAGTCTATGTTGAGCCGGGGCGCAGCGCGTACAGTGAAAAGCTGGAGAAACGCGTCGCCTTTCAGCAGATGCTGCTAGATGCCAAGCAGAAGCACTTTGATGTGGTATTGGTCTACAAGCTCGACCGCTTCGCTCGCAAAACCCTGGTGCAATACCAGGCAGCGGCTGAGCTTGAGCGCCATCACGTTCAGATCGCCAGCGCGACCGAGCCGATCGACCGGAAGAGCGCGGCTGGCCGGATGACATTCGGGATGCTGGCGGTCGCGGCCGAAGCCTATTCCGATCAGCTCAGCGAGCGTATGCGTGACACTCGCCGGGCAGAGGCGCGCCAGGGCCGGCATGTCGGCCCGGTTCCCGTCGGCTACGTGCGCCGACCCGACGGCAAGCTTGAGCCATCATCCCACCTGCCTGATCGCGAAGCTGTGCAGGCCGCCTTTCGGCTCTATGCCTCCGGCAATGAGAGCGCGCGTACCGTCACAATCAAGCTGAACGAGCGTGGTTACACCTGGCCGAAGCCCGATGGCACGCGCATGCCATTCCACAAGGATGGCGTGGTCGAGCTGCTCCAGAACCCGATCTACATCGGGAATATTACCGCCGCTGGCGCAACGGTTGAGGGCGCACACGAACCACTGATCGACCGCGCGACCTGGGACGCTGCGCAGGCGATCCGCAGCACCCGCGCCGCCAAATCACCGATGGGCGGGCGAACCAGCATCGAGCCGGTGCAGCGACAGCAGGCCATGCTAATCGACCTGGCCTACTGCTCGAACTGCGGCGCGCGCCTATGGTACCTCTGCACGCCACGTTGCTACTATCGCTGTAGCGGGCGGGCCTCCGGCAGCCACTGTAATGCGCACTGGTGCCCTGCTGAGGCAAGTGAGCAACGTATCCTTCAGGCGATCAGTTTGCTCTGCCTGCCAAAGGATTGGCAGGATAAGGCGCTGGTCCGCGCTCAGACGATTGTAAAACGAACGCAACCAGGCCAGATCGACCGGCCCGCGCTTGAGGCCAGACTCAAGCGGCTGGGCCGGCTGTATCAGGATGGCCTGATCTCCGACGAGCAGTATGAGCGTGACCGAGACAGCTTGCGCGAACAGCTCTCGGCAGCGCCTGCGGCTCTGCCCGTCACCGATCTGCGCGGCGTCGCATCGCTGCTGGGCGATCTCCCAGCGATCATCAAGGAGGCAACAACCGAAGAGCGCCGTGCCATCTTGGTACAGCTGGTTGACCAGGTGTACCTCAGACACGACGCTCTCTTCGCAATTCGACCGACGTTGCGAGCATGGCCGCTTCTGCAAGCGGTATACGAGCAATCTTTACAAGTTGTCGATTGGTGGGCCGGGTGGGGATCGAACCCACGACACTCGGCTTAAAAGGCCGCTGCTCTACCACTGAGCTACCAGCCCACACGATGGGTATTATAACCGGCTTTACGATACACGCAAGCTGATGATATTCAAAACCTCCAGCACATCAGCCAGGAAAGCTGCTATGCTGGAGGTTCCTTTGGTAGCGGCGGATGGATTCGAACCATCGACCTTCGGGTTATGAGCCCGACGAGCTGCCACTGCTCCACGCCGCGATGAAGGGTGCACGGACCTACTCTCCCAGCGGGCAACCCGCCAGTACCATCGGCGCTGCTGCGTTTCACGACCCGGTTCGGGATGGGACGGGGTGGGACCACAGCGCTTCTCGCACACCACTGGCTCAGGGGCCAGTGCCGAGATACCAAATGACATCAGACCAAGCAGCGCATCATCTTCCGTACACGTCTTCCCCCAGGGAAGCCCTCGTCCATGCGCACTGGTCGCCTCCACGTGTCGCCACGCCTCCAGCTCCAGCCGCTCACCCAGTCATCTCCTGGGGGACTTACCGGGCCAAGCCCGTGAGTGTACTCATCTTGCGGCGCATTTCCCACTTAGATGCTTTCAGCGGTTCTTGCTTCCGGACATAGCTACGGAGCCTGCAGGTCGTCCCACAACTCCTCCACCAGCGGTCCGTCCAATCCGGTCCTCTCGTACTAAGATCAGCTCCGCGCAATACACTAGGCGCCCGTAGCGGATAGAGACCGAACTGTCTCACGACGTTCTGAACCCAGCTCGCGTGCCGCTTTAATGGGCGAACAGCCCAACCCTTGGGACCGACTCCAGCCCCAGGATGCGACGAGCCGACATCGAGGTGCCAAACCCTGCCGTCGATGTGAACTCTTGGGCAGGATCAGCCTGTTATCCCCAGGGTAGCTTTTATCCGATAAGCTACGGCCGTTCCACTCCGGGCCGTAGGATCACTAAGGCCGACTTTCGTCTCTGCGCGGCCTGTTTGCCTTGCAGTCAAGCCCCCTTGTGCCTTTGCACTCAACCGCGGGTTGCCATCCCGCGTGAGGGGACCATTGCGCGCCTCCGTTACCTTTTGGGAGGCGTCCGCCCCAGACAAACTACCCACCAGCCACGGTCCGCACCTTTCGCGCGTGAGGACGCAATCTACGACAGAGTGGTATTTCACTGCTGCCTCCCCGACCCCCGCAAGGGCCGGATCAAAGGCTCCCACCTATGCTACGCAGCCGTAGACCGCATCCAATGGCAAGCTGTAGTAAAGCTCCATGGGGTCTTTTTGTCCTGCTACGGGTTCACGGCGTCCTAACCGTGATCGCAGTTTCACCGAGCCCCGGGTCGAGACACTGCCCAGATCGTGATGCCTTTCGTGCGGGTCGGAACTTACCCGACAAGGAATTTCGCTACCTTAGGACTGTTATAGTTACAGCCGCCGTTCACTGGGGCTTCGGTTCGGAGCGTGAACCCCTCCCCTTAACCTTCCAGCACTGGGCAGGCATCAGCCCCTATACGTCGTCTTACGACTTCAGCAGGGACCTGTGGTTCTGTTATCCAGTCGCCTGGGCCTGGTTTGTGCCGCTCCCAGCCGCTCGCCGCGCAAGGCGGGTCACCGCCAGGAGCCCCCCTTCTACCGAAGGTACGGGGGTAAATTGCCGAGTTCCTTAACCCGGGATCACTCGTCCACCTTAGCTTGCTCAGCCAGCCTACCTGTGTCGGTTTGCGGTACGGGTACGGTTATTCTCCCGAGCCGGCCTTTCTTGACTGCCTAGGTGCCCCCCCTTGCGGTGGGTATTGCTACCCCCGCTCGCTCTCGCCTCTCGGTCACCGACACAGGGATTAACCTGTGCCTCCCTACCAGCTTGGACGGCGCACGTCTCGCCGCGGCGGTTCCCCATCAGCATCCGGCATTGGTCAAACGAATAAACCATAGTACTGGAATATCTACCAGTTGTCCATCGCTCATCACCCGCTGGGGTGTGGCTTAGGCCCGACTAACCCGCCGCGGATCACCCTTGCGGCGGAACCCTTAGGCTTCCGGTGGGGGAGGTTCGCACTCCCCTTCTCTGTTACTCGTTCCGGCATTCGCACTCGACAGGCCTCCACGGTTGGCTTCCGCTACCGCTTCGCCGGCCTGCCGACGCTCCCCTACCACGCAGCCAAAATGGCTGCATCCTGAGCTTCGGTACCATGCTTTGCCCCGCTGGATTATCGGCGCGCCGTCACTCGACCAGTGAGCTGTTACGCACTCTTTCAAGGGTGGCTGCTTCTAAGCCAACCTCCTGGTTGTTTGTGCAACGACACATCCTTTGCCACTCAGCATGGATTTCGGGACCTTAGCTGCAGGTCTGGGTTGTTTCCCTTTTGACAATGAACGTTTGCGCCCACTGTCTCACTCCGGTGGTGTGCTGCCTGCATTCGGAGTTTGCCGTCGCTTGGTAGGCGGTGAAGCCCCCGCACAACAACAGTGCTCTACCTCAGGCAGCCCCTACATCCGGGCTGCACCTCAATGCATTTCGGGGAGAACCAGCTATCTCCGCTTTCGATTGGCATTTCACCCCTATCCACAGTTCATCCGAGCAGTTTGTAACCTACACCGGTTCGGCCCTCCACGTCCTGTTACGGACGCTTCAGCCTGACCATGGATAGCTCAAGCGGTTTCGGGTCTACCCCCCGCGACACGCGCCCTATTCAGACTCGCTTTCGCTGTGGCTCCGCCTATGACTGGCTTAACCGGCCACGAAGGGTAACTCGCCGGATCATACTCCAAAAGGCACGCCGTCAGGCGACACAAGGTCTCGCCCTTCGACTGCACGTAAGCAGACGGTTTCAGGATCTATTTCACTCCCCTCGCCGGGGTAGCTTTTCACCGTTCCCTCACGGTACTGTGCGCTATCGGTCACTGCGTGTATGTAGCCTTGGGAGGTGGGCCCCCCAGCTTCACGCCGGATTTCTCGTGTCCGGCGCTACTCAAGAGCTATCCCAGGAGCAACGGCGTGGGTCGGGTACCCGGCTGTCACGGTCTGTGGCGACGCTTTCCAGACGTCTTTCCCTGCACGGTTGCGCACCTGCGAGAAGCGGCAGCTTCTCAGCGGATAGTCTTCCAACCCGAGACGCGCAAGGCCTGCCGGCTTGGCACGCGGCTCGTTTAGGCTTCCCCCGGTTCGCTCGCCGCTACTACGGGGATGATTTCTGTTCCTCGGGGTACATGAGATGTTTCAGTTCCCCCGGTGCCCTCCGCCAATCGGCGGTCACAGCCAAAGGCTGTGGGGTTGCCCCATTCGGAAATCGGAGGATCAACGCCCGCTCGCGGCTCCCCCCCGCTTATCGCAGCAATGCCACGTCCTTCTTCGGCACGCAGCGCCGAGGCATCCACCCTCTGCTCATTCTGTCTTCCCTGAAGGAAGACGTATATGGACGAAAATGATGCTCGGTCGCGCATCAGTCGCTTCCTTCACAGAAAGCGCTGACGCTTTGATGTCATTTCGTATCTCTGCACTTGGTAAGGTACAACAGCGGCTCCGAGGAGCTGCTGCAGGGCCTTCACCCCTGAATCGTGATGACGCCGTTGTTCCCATTCTCTCACTCCCCGCTCGCCGGGTGAGTGTTGTGGGTTCGCCTTCTCGCGAAGGTCTCCCTAGAAAGGAGGTGATCCAGCCGCACCTTCCGGTACGGCTACCTTGTTACGACTTCGTCCCAGTCGCTGCCCCTGCCCTCGGCCGCTGCCTCCGCCGAAACGGTTGGCCCACGGACTTCAAGCATTGACAACTCCCATGACGTGACGGGCGGTGTGTACAAGGCCCGGGTACGTATTCACCGCGCCATGGCTGATACGCGGTTACTAGCAACTCCGCCTTCATGGGGGCGAGTTGCAGCCCCCAATCTGCACTGGGTCGGTGATTGGCGATTTGCTCCCTGTTGCCAGGTCGCTGCGCATTGCCACCGACATTGTAGCGTGTGTGTCGCCCCAGGCGTAAGAGCCATGCGGACTTGACGTCATCCCCGCCTTCCTCCCAAGATGGGCAGTCCGGCCAGACACAGGTAACTGACCGTAGGGGTTGCGCTCGTTGCGGGACTTAACCCAACATCTCACGACACGAGCTGACGACAGCCATGCAGCATCTGTGGCACACCCTCGAAGGCGACCGGCTTTCACCGGCTTGCAGTGCCATGTCAAACCTGGGTAAGGTTCTGCGCGTTGCGTCGAATTAAACCACACGCTCCGCTGCTTGTGCGGGCCCCCGTCAATTCCTTTGAGTTTTAAGCTTGCGCTCGTAGTTCCCAGGCGGAATACTTACCGCGTTAGCTGGGGCACCCGGCGGACGAATATCGCCCCCCAGATGCCGAGTATTCATCGTTTACGGCGTGGACTACCCGGGTATCTAATCCGGTTCGCTCCCCACGCTTTCGCACCTGAGCGTCAGCTCTGGCCCAGTTCGCTGGTTTCCCCCTTGGTGTTCCTGCCGATCTCTACGCATTTCACCACTACACCGGCAATTCCACGAACCTCTGCCAGGCTCAAGTCGGGCCGTATGGGATGGCCTCGGCCCGTTAAGCGGGCCGCTTTCACACCCCACGTGCCCAACCGCCTGCGTGCGCTTTACGCCCAGTCAATCCGGACAACGCTTGGCTCCTCTGTCTTACCGCGGCTGCTGGCACAGAGTTAGCCGAGCCTTATTCCCGGGGTACGGTCACAATCATCCCCCGGAAAAGGAGTTTACAACCCGAAGGCCGTCATCCTCCACGCGGCGTTGCTCGTTCAGGCTTGCGCCCATTGACGAAAATTCCTTGCTGCTGCCTCCCGTAGGGTCTGGGCCGTGTCTCAGTCCCAGTCTGGCTGGTTGTCCTCACAGACCAGCTACCCGTCAGTGGCTTGGTGGGCCGTTACCCCGCCAACTACCTGATGGGCCGCAGGCTCCTCCGACCGCGCATTGCTGCTTTCCTCTTGCGAGCGTATGCGGGATTAGCACGCCTTTCGGCGCGTTATCCCCCACGGTCGGGCAGATTCCCACGTGTTCCTCAGCCGTGCGCCACTCAGAGCCCGAAGGCTCTCCGTGCGACTTGCATGCATTAGGCACGCCGCCAGCGTTCGTCCTGAGCCAGGATCAAACTCTTCATGCAGTGAATGGAGCGCCGAAGCGGCACCACCCACGACCCTGGCGAGAAAAAGAAAGAAAAGGACGGGAACGTGTGCATCATCACGATTCAGTTGTGAAGGTACAGGGTGCCGTGGACAGGGCGAAGGCGAACAAAAAAACCAGGGGCCAGCACGCAGTTGACGCGGCGGACACCTGGCGACGTCTCTGGCCACCCGGCCAGCGCGTTTCGCGGAAAGAGAGCGCCTTGACCTGTTTGTTACGTCTACCGCGTGAGCGGTGAGACGACGGCGAAACAACGAGGGAGAGTATAGCACAGGGTTGACGACGTGTCAAACCGGTGTTGCATCTCCGCTTCGGCGTTGCAGCGAGCGGCTCGTGAGCAGTTCACTCAGGTCGCCGGGGGTCGTTCGCAACGTCGCGGAGTGTAGCACAGGAGTGACGGTTTGTCAAACCGGTGTTTCGTCTCCACTTTCGCGTTGCGGCGAGCGGCGGTTTGGCTCATCGCCATCGTGCCGGGGGTCGTTCGCAACGAGGCGGAGTATACCATCCACCCCCGTACTTGTCAAACACTTTTGCGAATCGCACAAATTCGTTCATGTATCGCATCAGGATGCGGCAAATGAATAGCGCGAGCAAAGCTTGCTCCGAAATGAGTTTTCGCGAGTTTTTGGCAGTTTTCGGAGAACTAGGCGAAACGACTCCCAAATCAGGCGATGATGGCGTTGGCAATTGCCGCGATTTTGTCGGCGTAGGTGGTGCCAGGCACGGCCCAGCGCCCATTCAAGCCACGCCAGCTTGGGGCGGCACCGCGAAAACTTGCCGGCAGAGGACGGTAGCCAAGCGCGCGCTTGATCACATCGAGCTGTGCGGGGTTGCTTTGCGCATCGCCCAGGGCATAGGCGAGCAGACGGCCAGCGTGCGCGGGAATGGAGGAATCCTTCCAGCTTTCAAACGAAACGCCTTCTACCCACGCGCCATTTTTGATTGCCCAGATGCCCGAGACTGGCTGCGCGGCGTTGGTTCGGCCAGTGACGCCAATGCCGGCCGGGTTGCGGCGCGGGCGCTGCGCCCACCAGGAGCTGAGGTTGCCGGTTTCGTGGATCATTTGGGCGATGAGCATCACTGGCTCCATGCCAACAGACGCACAAACGGCGAAATAGGCCGGGACGATCGAGCCAGCTACATCGACTTCGTTGTATTCGCCGTGGGGGCGCGCCATGATGAAGCGGACGCATTGCTCGGAGCTGCCCTGGCGCGACGCACTGAGGATCGGGCTATCAGCGGAAAAAGCCATGGCGCACATCCTTTCCTACAAACTTGGTTCACTGTAGAGGTATGTGCCGATGATAGCGCGTGAGAAGAAGGGTGTGTGTTGCAGTTGCTGTGCGGTTCGATAGCCGATTGCACTATGTCTCGGCGGCGCGCTTGAGATAGAGCGCACCCAGATCGACATAGTTTTGGGCATTGCGACGAATGCGTTCGAGCTGGTCGGCGCGCAGTGGCTTGATGGTGCCGGGAATCCCAACAACCAGCGAGCCGGGCGGCACAACCATGCCTTCGGTGACGAGCGCGCGCGCCGCGATCAGGCTGCCTGCACCAATTTGCGCGTGGTTGAGGATCACCGCGCCCATGCCGATCAGCACGTCGTCGGCGACGGTGCAGCCATGCACAATCGCACCGTGCCCGATTGTCACGCCATTGCCGATGGAAAGCGGCGCATCGGGGTCGGCATGGAGCACGCTGCCATCCTGCATATTGGTGCGCTCACCCAGCACGATTGGCGCTTTGTCGCCGCGAATGACTGCCATAGGCCAGACGCTGGAGTGCGCGCCAATGCAGACGGTGCCGTGCACATAGGCATGCGGCGAGACGAATGCGCTCGGGTCGATTTCAAGATGATCGCCAAGATCGGGGAAGTGCGTGTTTGGCATAAAGGAGCCTCAAGAGCCGACAAAGGGCGTATTGCTATACGCCCAGACCAGGAACCGCAGAACCGCAGAACCAGGTTTCTTCCTGCTTCTCGCCATTGCGCTAGAGCGTGTGAAACCACCAATTCGGTGATGATGCGATGATGTTCGCGATTTTCGTGTAGCCGCCGCTGCGGGGATGCGCGCCATCATTGCTCACAACTTCTTGCTTGTACGCGGCATCCGAGACCAGCGGAGAAAACAGCTCGATGAATGGCACGCCAAGCGCAGCAGATTCGTCGGCAAAGGCGCGTGAAAGAGCGGAAATTCGTTCGTTCTGCGCATCTTCGGGCATTGGCGGCGGGCCAACCATCAGCAGCGGGTACCTGCTGGCGGCGCGCAGGATGGCGCGAACATTGGCGCGCGATTGCTCGAGCGCAACGCGCAGCGCGCCGCCTTCGATCATGCTGTCGTTGACACCGCAGGAAAGCACCACGCGATTGTCGCAGCCTGCGGGCAGGCGCAAGGAGCACTCATTTTCCCAGCGCTCCAGAATATCGGCGCTGGTGTTGCGACGAATGCCCAGGTTGTAGGACGTGATCGGGAAGCCACGCGCATACGCCAGCGCGCAGACGCGACCCACCCAGCCAAGCGCGGTTTCGTCGCCCGTGCCGTTGACGAAGGAATCGCCAACGAAACAAATCCTGATGTCGTCTGCTATCAAGAATTATCCACAGATTACGCAGATTACACAGATGTGCCGCCTCACCACGCGGCGAGGCCATACGAAGCCGCGCCAAGCAGGGCAGCCTTGGGGTTCAGGATGATATTGACCGGCATGCGCTGGAGCATGTCGGCAAAGCGGCCTTTGTTGAGAAAGGCCTGCATGAAATCCTGCTGCTCGAGCACGGGCAGAATGCGCGGTGGGATGCCGCCGCCAATATATACGCCGCCAGTCGACAGCACTTTCAGCGCAAGGTTGCCAGCTTCGGCGCCGAGGATGGCGACAAACAGGCGCAGCGTGGTGATGCACAGCGGGCAGGGGCGGGCGGCGTCGAGCGCGGCTTCCACAATCGCTGGCGTGTGGTCTTTGCTGGCGGCCAGCTTTTCGGCTAGCCAGGCCGGCTCTTCCGCAAAACCGCTGTCTTTCAGAAAGGCATAAATGTTGGGCAGGCCCAGACCCGAGCACACCCGCTCGCAGCTGACGTGGCCCAGGCGCTTTTGCAGGTAGCGCAGCAATTCGAGCTGCTGCGGGTCGTTGGGGGCGAATGAGGCGTGGCCACCTTCGGATGGGTGGGCGCGGTAGCGGCCATTCTCATAGGTAAGAAATGCTTCGCCCAGGCCGGTACCCGGCGCAACCACGGCAATCGCGCCGCCCTCAACCGCCTTGCCAGCATTCACCGCATGGAGGTCGGCGGGGGCGAGGTGCGGCACGGCATACGCAATCGACTCCAGGTCGTTCAGCAGCTTCACGGCGCGGAAATTCAGCTCGGCCGCCATGCCAGTTTCGCTCATTTTCCAGGGCAGGTTGGTGACTTCGGCGCGGCCAGCGAGCACCGGCCCGGCGACGCCAAAGCTGGCGTGCTCGATCGGGTACTCGTGCGTTTTGAGGAAGGCTTGAACCACCGCTTCCAGGCTGGGGTAGCCGCCGCTGGGGAAGGTTGCCGTCGCCAGCGGAGCCGCGAGGCCCTGATCGTGATTATACACAGCCAGAACGGTTTTGGTGCCGCCAATATCACCTGCCAGCAACATACGGGCCTCCTGCTCAAGCCAGGCGCATTGCAAGCCAATGCACTATTCGGTCGCGCGCGGTTGCCAAATGTTACAACGCAGGGCGAACTTTGTCGAGTGGCTGTAACAAAGGCGCAGGAAGCGAGACAAAGCCTGTGAGGCGTGAGAACCGCAGAAGGGCGTATTGCTATACGCCCAGACCCAAACCCAAAGCCGCAGAGAAGCACGAAACAAGAATATAGGCTGGTTCATCCGCGCGTTGCGGGCGCATCGCAAAAACAAGTAGTTCTACCCGCCGCCCAGCCAGCGGGTTTATAATGCCGGGCGTCTAACGCATACAGCAAAAGGAGCCGCACGATGGAGATTGGAATTACCGGATTGGGCCGCATGGGCGCGGGCATGGCCGAGCGCTGGCTGCGCAATGGGCACCGCGTTGTGGCGCACAATCGCAGCCACGAGCCGATTGATGCGCTGGCTGCCAAGGGTGCCGAGCCGGCTTATTCGATCAACGAGCTGGTTGAAAAGCTCCAGGCGCCGCGCGCAGTCTGGATCATGCTGCCGGCGGGTGATGTGACCGAGCAGATGATTCTGCAACTCATCCCGCTGCTGGAACCGGGTGACACGATTATCGACGGCGGCAATACCATGTACAAGGACGACATGCGCCGCGCCGAGATGCTGAAAGAGCACGGCCTGAACTACATCGACCAGGGCACCTCGGGTGGGGTGTGGGGCCTGGAAAATGGCTTTTGCATCATGGTTGGCGGCGAGAACGAGCTGGTGTCGCGGCTGGAGCCAGCCTTCAAAACACTGGCCCCGCCCGATGGCTATGTACACTGCGGGCCGGTTGGCAGCGGCCATTTCGTCAAAATGGTGCACAACGGCATCGAGTACGGCATGATGCAGGCCTACGCCGAAGGTTTTGAGATCATGCGCGCCAAGAAAGAGTTCAACCTCAACCTGTACAACATTTCGTCGGCGTGGCGCTATGGCAGTGTGGTGCGCTCGTGGCTGCTCGACCTGACGGTGGACGCCTTCAAGGACGACCCCGACCTGACCAGCCTGAAGGGCTATGTGGACGACAGCGGCGAAGGGCGCTGGACGATCCACGCCGCGATGGAGCTGGATGTGCCCGCGCCGGTGATCACACTCTCGCTGTTCGAGCGCTTCCACTCGCGCCAGCCCGAGTCGTTCGCGGCGAAAGTGCTGGCGGCGATGCGGCGCGGCTTTGGCGGGCACGCGGTGAAAAAAGCCCAGTAGTGATTTTGGATTGACGATTTACGATTTACGATTGCTGGCTTCCTCAATCGTAAATCGTAAATCCCAAATCGTAAATGAAGGAGCGTTTATGCCCTCCTCACCGTCTGCGCAAGCGGCGAAGCAGGCCGCGCCCTGCACCGTGGTAATTTTCGGCGCATCGGGCGACCTGACGCAGCGCAAGCTCGTGCCGGCCTTGTTCAACCTGCAGCACGAAAAAGCCTTGCCCGAAGGCTTTGCACTGGTTGGTTTTGCGCGCCGCAACAAAAGCGACGAGCAGTTCCGCGAGGAAATGCACACGGGCGTTGCGGCACACTCGCGCACGCAGCCGGTCGACGCGGGTGAGTGGGCAGCGTTCGCAAACAATATTCATTATCACACCGCCGAATTCGACGACCCGGCGGGCTATGCCGGGCTGCGCGAACTGCTCGACCGGCTGGACACCGAGCGCGGCATCGAGCCGGGGCAGGGCAATCGCCTGTTTTACCTCGCTACGCCGCCCGACGCCTACCCGCGCATTGTGACGCGCCTGGGCGAAGCGGGCCTGAACGGCACAGCGGGGCGGCGCGGCGCGAACGGCTGGACGCGCATCATCATCGAAAAGCCGTTTGGGCGCGACCTTGCGAGCGCCGAGGAGCTGAACGCGCATGTGCTGGGCGTGTTCGACGAAACGCAGGTCTACCGCATCGACCACTACCTGGGCAAGGAAACGGTGCAGAACATCCTGACCTTCCGCCTGGGCAACAGCATTTTCGAGCCGCTATGGAACCGACGCTACATCGACCATGTGCAGATTCTGGTGGCCGAGCAGATTGGCGTGGAAGGGCGCGGCGGCTACTACGACACGGCCGGCGCGATCCGCGATATGGTGCAGAACCATATGCTGCAGGTGCTGGCGCTGATCGCCATGGAGCCGCCGGCCGCCTTTACCGCCGACGGCGTGCGCAACGAAAAGGTCAAGGCGCTGCAGGCCATCCGCCCGATTGCGGCTGAGGAAACCGGCCAGTTCACCGTGCGCGGGCAGTACACCGACTACCGCAACGAAGCGGGCGTGGCGCGCAGCTCGATCACCGAAACCTTTGTGGCCATGAAGCTGGCGATCGACAACTGGCGCTGGTCGGGCGTGCCCTTCTACCTGCGCACCGGCAAATCGCTGCCGCAGCGCCTGACCGAGGTGCGCATTCAGTTCCGCCAGCCGCCGCTGATGCTGTTTTCACACAACGGCGACCACCCCGGCCACAGCGGCCCCGACCAGGCCATGGAGCCAAATGTGCTGGCGCTGCGCATCCAGCCAAACGAAGGCATTAACCTGTGCATCGGCCTGAAGCCGCCCGGCGCATCGCTGCAGCTCCAGCCGGTCGAGCTTGGCTTCAACTATGGCGAGGGCTTTGGGAAAGAATCGCCCGAGGCGTATGAGCGCCTGCTGCTGGATGCCATTCTGGGCGACGCGACGCTGTTCATCCGCCGCGATGAGGTGGAAGCCGCCTGGTCGCTGATCACGCCGATCATGGAAGGCTGGGCACAGGGCCACGCACCCAAGCCCGCGCCCTACTGGCCGGGCACCTGGGGCCCCGAGGCCGCCGACACCCTGATTGAACGCGATGGGCGGGCGTGGCACAAGCCGTAGGATTTTTGATGGGACGCGGATGAACGCCGAAAAACGCGAGGCAATGGCTTCAGGCAGCCATTATCCGTGTTCTCCGCGCGCGTCTGCGTCCAATTAAAGTTTGCTACGCTTTGACGCACCCCCGGCTCTGTGGTACACTGCGCGCAGTTTATTAAACACAGCCTCGACCCACTGTGGTCGAGGTATTTTTTGCGAAGAAGATGCAACGAAAAGACATTCGGAATATTGCGATTATCGCACACGTCGATCACGGCAAGACCACGCTGGTCGACGCGATGCTGCGCCAGAGCCACATTTTCCGCGACAACCAGCAGGTTGCCGAGCGCGTGATGGACTCGAACGACCTTGAGCGCGAGCGCGGCATCACCATCATGTCGAAGAACACCGCCGTTGTTTATAAAGACGTGAAGATCAACATCGTCGACACGCCCGGCCACGCCGACTTTGGCGGCGAGGTCGAGCGGGTGATGAACCTCGTGGACGGCGTGCTGCTGCTGGTCGACGCCATGGACGGCCCGATGCCGCAGACACGCTTTGTGCTGCGCAAGGCCCTGCAGGCCGGCCACCGCGCGATCGTCGTCGTCAACAAGGTCGACCGCCCGAACGCGCGGCCCAACCATGTCGTCAACGAAACCTTCGACCTGTTTGTCGACCTGGGCGCGAACGACGAGCAGGCCGAATTCGCCACGATCTACACCAACGCGCTGACCGGTCAGGCCGGGCGCTCGCCGCTAAAAATGTACGAAACGCTGGAACCGCTGTTCGAGGCGATTCTCAACCAGCTGCCGCCACCCGAAACCAAGCCCGACGAGCCGACCCAGCTGCTGGTGACGAACACCATCCACGACGCCTACAAAGGCAAAATCCTGATTGGGCGACTGCTGCGCGGCGCGATTCGGCGCGGCCAGGCGGTGGCGCATATCGACCGCACTGGCGCGCTGAAGCCGGCCAAAATCAACCAGCTTTTCGTTTTCCAGGGCCTTGAGCGCATCGAGGTTGAAGAAGCCGAGGCTGGCGACATTATTGCGCTGGCAGGCATTCCCGAGGCCGGCATTGGCGACACGATTGCCGACGCCGATTTCCCCGAGGCGCTGCCCACAATCGCTGTCGAAGAACCGACCGTGCGCATGAGCTTCAGCATCAACAACAGCCCGTTTGCTGGCCGCGAAGGCACGCACGTAACCTCGCGCAAGCTGCGCGAGCGGCTGTATACCGAGCTGGAGCGTGATGTCGCGCTGCGCGTGGCCGATACCGACACCAACGACGCCTTCTCGGTGAGCGGGCGCGGCGAGCTGCACCTGACCATCCTGATCGAAACGATGCGGCGCGAAGGCTATGAGTTTCAGGTTTCGCGGCCCGAAGTGATCTTCAAGGATGTCGATGGGCAGAAGCTGGAGCCAATCGAGCAGGTCGAGATCGAGGTTTCCGAGCAGTACCAGGGCACCGTCATCGAGCTGATGGGCGCGCGCCGCGGCGTGATGCGCGATATGAGCTACCGCGACGACGGCACGGTGCATATGGTGTTCCACGTGCCAACGCGTGGCCTGCTTGGCTTCCGCCAGACCTTCCTGACGGCAACGCGTGGCGAGGGCATTGTGAACTCGCTGTTCATGGGCTACGAGCCACTGGCCGGCGAGCTGAACACCCGCAACAACGGCTCGCTGATCGCGTCAGAAAGCGGCACCGCCACCACCTTCGGCCTGTATGGCGCGCAGGAGCGCGGGCAGCTCTTTATCACGCCCGGCACCGACGTGTACGAGGGCATGGTGGTCGGCCAGCACATCCGCAGCCGCGACCTTGAGGTGAATGTGTGCCGCAAAAAGCACCTGACGAACATGCGCTCGTCGGGCGCGGACGAGGCGCTGCGCCTGGAGCCGCCGCGCGTGCTCAGCCTCGACGACGCGATTGAGTATATTGGCGACGACGAGCTTGTGGAGGTGACGCCGAAGGGCTTCCGCCTGCGCAAGAAAATCCTCAGCGCCGACGACCGCAAGCGCGACCAGAAGCGCCGCGAGATGGCGATGGCGGGCGCAAGCTAATCGCTTCTTTCGGCAGCACAAAGCGCGCGGTTCCGCTTGGCGGGCCGCGCGCTTTGTTGATTCTGGGGAGCCGAAATCATCCACAGATGACGCAGATGCCGCAGATTTGGGCGGGTTTGAGAAAGCCTGCGTAAGCCGCCAGAAACAAGCCAGGAGTTTGCCACAAAGACACGAAGTACTCTGGAAAATGCATTTCCCTGTACTCAGCTTCCAGGAAGCTCAAGCCAGTTTTCCTTCAATCTGGTAGCCAGATGAGCTTCCTGGAAGCTTGCCAGTTGTATAAAAAGAACTTTTTCCAGAGCACGAAGACTCACAGTAATTTCACGTTTGATTTCTGCGGCCTTCGAGTCTTCGAGCCTTCGTGGCAATATAACTGACCCCTGACCCTGAATACTATTTTATGGCTTCGTCCACGAATACCAGCCGGTATCGTACTGCAAGCCGCTGCGCTGGTAGGTGTATGAGGTTTGCAGCACCTGCCCGCTGCTCAGGCCGGTAATGGTGTATTCCCAGCGCGCCGTGCCGCTGTTGTAGGTCATGTTCACGTTCTGCTGCGAGATACCTGGGCGGATGTAGTGAATGATCACGTAGCCGGCGGTCCAGCCGTTGGGCTTGAACCATGCCAGCGCGGTGCTGGCGTTGACGTTGCTCACGCCCTGCGTGAAGGCCGTTCCGCTTGGCGTGGCCGTGGGCGGCACAGGCGTGGCGGTGGGCTGCGTGCCGGTGCCATTGGCCGTAAACACGCGCACATAGTCAACCAGCATGGGCTGGCCTGAGACGGTCGATGCGGTGGGGTTGCCCGGCCAGCCGCCGCCCATCGCGACGTTCAGAATGATGAAGAAGCCGTGCTGGGTGGCATTGTTCCAGGTCGTCGCATCCATCTGGTTGCTGCGCACCGTGAAGAAATTGACGCCATCGAGGTACCAGCGGATCTGCTGCGGCGAGGTGCTGTAGTCCAGCTCCATGCGGTAGGTGTGGTAGGCCGATTGCAGCGACGAGCCGCCTGGCACGGTGCTGCCGCCAAGGCCCGAGGTTTCGTTGCACGGCCCGCCCGGGCTGACGCCGCAGTGCAGGGTGCCATACTCGGTGTTGACGCCGTTGATGTTTTCCATGATGTCGATTTCGCCAATGCCCGGCCAGTTGAGGTAGTTGCCGCGGAACGGCGCGCCCAGCGTCCAGAAGGCCGGCCAGTAGCCCTGCGCACCCGCGCCCGAGACATTCGGCAGCTTGATCGACGCTTGGATCGCAAGCCCGCCACCGGCTGGCGGCTGGAAGTTGGTGCGCTGCGTCTCGATGCGCCCGCTGGTCCAGCTGCCGTTGGCTGCGCGAATGGGCTTGATCGCAAGGTGGCCCGCGCCGTCGTGGTAGACGTTGGCGGTGCTGGTGGTCATGGTCTCGATCTCGCCAGTGCCCCAGCCACCCGGGCAGCCTGCGCAGCCATAGCCGGTGCCGGTGTCGTACAGCCAGTTGCTGGTGTTTGCGCCCGTGTTCGCCGCCGCGTTGAACTCGTCGCTCCAGATCTGCGTCCAGGTCGATAGTGCTGCGTGGGCCGGCTGGGCCGGCACCGCCAGCAGGGCAGCCTGCACTGCAACCAGCGCCGCCAGACACATCAGTGCCAGCCAGCGCAACCAACCCGACCGCGACACCGACGTCTCGCTTCTCCATCGCACGTTCATAGTGCCTCCTCACGATTCACCATAGAATCCGCCCCGGCATTGCCAGCGGCTGTGGAGTATGAAGATTGGGCTGCCAGGGATGTGCATATTTAAGCACCGCAAGCGCGAATTGCAAGCCTGCGCAGGGTGCTGAAAAGGGGACAAACTCCACCGCCGCCCGCCAGCAAAGAGGGACAAAAGAGGTACAAGCGCGCAGGTGGATCGGTTACAATGGGGCGGCAACGCGGCACACTCCAGTCGGTCAGGAGCTTTTCTATGAGCAACGGTTCCCTGTTTGGCGGCTGGGTGAAACGGCGGCGGCGCGCGCTTGGGCTGACGCAAAATGATCTGGCGCAGCAGGTGGCCTGCTCGCACGATCTGATCAAGAAGATCGAAGCCGGCACGCGCCGCCCGTCGGTGCAGATCGCCAGGCGGCTGGCCACCTTTCTCGATATCCCGCCCGCCGAGCACGAAGCCTTCCTGCATGCCGCTCGCCCCGATCTGCTGGCCGCGCCGCCGCTGCCCCTGCCCGCGTTGGTGCTGCCACCCTTGTCGCCTCCCGCACATCGCGCCACGCCCCTGATTGGCCGCGAGCGCGAAGTCGAGCAACTACTGGCCTTACTGCGCGCCGCAAGCACACGCCTGCTCACCCTGACCGGGCCGGGCGGCATTGGCAAGACGCGCCTGAGTCAGCAGGTTCTCGCGCTGCTGCCGCCCCCAGCCGATGGCGCGGCATTTGTTTCGCTGGCGAGCATTTCCGCGCCCGCGCTGGTGCTGCCAACCATTGCCCAGGCGCTGGGCGTGAAAGAACAGCGCGACCGCACAATCAGCGAGGCGCTGCTGGCCTGGCTGGGCCCGCGCGAGATGCTGCTGGTGCTCGACAACTTCGAGCAGGTGCTCCTGGCCGCGCCCGATATCGCTGCGCTGCTGCAAGCCGCGCCACGCCTGCGCCTGCTGGTCACCAGCCGGGCGGCGCTGCGCCTGCCGAACGAGCGCGAATTTGCGGTCGCACCACTGGCCCTGCCCGATCTGCAAGCAGCGCCGCAGCCGGCCGCCCTGCTGCGCTCGCCCGCCGTGGCCTTGTTTGTCGAGCGCGCCCGCGCCGCGCAGCCGGCCTTCGCGCTCAGCGAGGCCAACGCCCGCCCGATTGCACAGATCTGCGCGCGCCTGGATGGCCTGCCGCTGGCGATTGAGCTGGCCGCCGCGCGGATTGCCACGCTTTCCGCGCCCGCGCTGCTGGCACGACTGGCGGGTGCCTACCAGCAAGGCACGCTCGATGTGCTTGGCGAAGCCCCGCACGACCTGCCCGACCGCCAGCGCACCATGCGCTCGACGATTGCGTGGAGCTATTTGCTGCTCGATGCAACGCAGCAGCAGGTGTTTCGCCGCATGGGCGTGTTTGTGGGCGGCGGCACGGCCGAAGCTGCGGCGGCGGTGTGCGCCAACATTGCCGATCTTCCCGCGCAGCTGGCTGCGCTCGCCAGCCAGAGTTTGCTGCATATCGTCGCTGGCGCGGATGGGCAGGCGCGCTTCGCCATGCTCGAAACCTTGCGCGAGTTTGCGCTGGAGCGACTGGCCGAAGCTGGCGAGCTGGCAGAAACGCAGCGCCGCCACGCGCAGTTCTTTGTCGCGCTGGCCGAAGCGGGCGAGCCGGCCTTTCGGAACGCCGCGCAGCCAGCATGGTTGCGGCAGCTCGAAACCGAACACGACAACCTGCGCGCCGCGCTGTCGTGGAGCTATGGCGCAGCCGAACAGGCCGCGCTGGGCTTTCGGCTGGTGGCGGTGCTGTGGCAGTTCTGGCTGGTGCGCGGCTATGTGAGCGAAGGGCGAAGCTGGATCGCCGGGCTGCTGGCACGCGAAACCAGCGCTGCCGCAACGCCCGAACGCGCCTGCGCACTCAATGGCGCCGGCCTGCTGGCCTGGTCGCGCAACGACTTTCGGGCAGCGACGGCCCTGCTCGAACAGGCGCTGGCAGCTTTCACCGCGCTGGGCGATGCACACGGCCGCGCCTGGGCGCTCAACCACCTCGGGCAGGTCGAGCTTGCCTATGAGCATACCGCCCGCGCCATCACGCTCTTCGACGAAAGTCTGGCGCTGTTTCGCGCCGAAGGGGCCGGCTGGAACATGGGCTGGACCCTGCTCAACCTTGGCCTCGCGAGCTGGGCGCGCGCCGATCACGAGCAGGCCGAGCGCCATTTTGCCGAAAGCCTGGCCTTGTTTCGCCAAACCGGCGAGCAGCGCGGCATTGCCTGGGCGCTCGAGCATCTGGGCCGCAATGCGCTCCTGCGCGGCGACACGGCCCGCGCCCACCAACTGCTCAGCGAAAGTCTGGCACTGTTCCGCGCCATGCACGATCAGGAAGGCAGCGCCTGGCTGCTGGAGCACCTGGGGCGGATTGCGCTGGCGCGCAGCAACTGGCACGAGGCCGCCGCGCTGTTTGGCGAGAGTCTCCAGCTTGCGCGCAGCATCGGCCACGCCTGGGGAATTGGGCGCGGCCTGGTGGAATTCGCCGGCATGGCCCTGCTGCGCGGCCAGCCCGAGCGCGCCGCCCAGCTGGTTGGCGCTGCCGAAAGCATTTTCAGCAGTTTCGATGGGCCGATGGAGCTGGCCGACCAGGCGCATTACGAGGACACGCTAGCGACAATCTGCGCCAGCATGCCGCCCGCGTTATTTGCCGCCGCCCGCGCCGCCGGGCAAAAACTCGCGAGCGCGCAGGCCATTGCCTACGCGCTCGCTCAGGAGTAAGGCGAGGTTCGTCAGCTCAACTACGCACGACTATGTCAACGTTAGAAGGGCCGCCAGATCGATCCACAGATTACGCAGATTCCACAGATACGAGTCTCCAATCTGCGTAATCTGCGTAATCTGTGGATGAATTTTGGGATTTCGACATAGCTTTACGCACTACGTTCTTAGCGTTGTAGTCGTGTATCTCGTACACTATCCTGTTCGCTACATCCGCCGCACCAGCAAGCGCAGGCCATTCGCCACAACGATCAGTGTGCTGCCCTCGTGGCCCACCACGCCCAGCGGCAGCGCGATGTTGCCAATAATCGCCAGCAGCATCAGCGTCGCCATCACGCCAAACGCAAAGGTCAGGTTCTGGCGAATGATCGCGCGCGAGCGGCGGGCCAGACGAAGCGCGGCCGGCAGGCGCGCCAGATCGTCGCCCATCAGCAGCACATCGGCGCTTTCCAGCGCCACGTCGGTGCCAGCCGCGCCCATTGCCACGCCCAGCGCCGCCGTTGCCAGCGCCGGCGCGTCGTTTACGCCGTCGCCAACCATCGCCACCGGGCCATAGTTGGCTTGCAGGTCGCGGATAGCCTCGACCTTCTGCTGAGGCAGCAGCTCGGCGCGAATCTCGTCGACGCCAAGCGCATTGCCAAGCGCCTGCGCTACGCTCGTGTTGTCGCCGGTAAGCAGCACCACGCGCTCGACGCCCGCTTCCTTGAGCTGGCGCACCGCAACCGCCGCCTCGGGGCGCACCGTGTCGGCAATCGAAATCAGGCCCCACGGCTCGTCGTCGCCCAGCACCACCACGGTGCGGCCCTGCGTCTCCTGCGCGTGGATCTCAATCGCCACGTCGGGCGTAAGCTGGCCGAACAGCGCCGGCCGGCCGATCCGCAGCGTGCGCCCGCACACCAGCGCGCTCGCGCCTGCGCCCGTCTGCGCCACAAACTCGCTGGCCTCGGGAATGGGTACATCGCGCTCTTCGGCGCTTTTCACAATCGCGCGCGCCAGCGGGTGCTCCGAGGCATGCTCAATTGCCGCCGCGACCGCCAGCAAGCGGAACTGCTCGGGCGTCAACTCGCCCATCTCGTCGTCGTGCGGGCGCGGGTAGCAGGCCAGGCAGGGCAGGTTATTTGGCAGGCGGCCGGGCCCACCCACCGGAATGAGCGCCACCACGCCGGGCCGGCCAGTGGTCAGCGTGCCAGTTTTGTCGAAGGCCACAACCTTCACGCGCGCCGCCGCTTCGAGGTGCCGTCCGCCCTTGAACAGCACGCCACCACGCGCCGCGCTTGCTAGCGCCGAAAGCAGCGCCGCCGGGATCGAGATCACCAGCGCGCAGGGCGAGGCCACCACCATCAGCGTAAAGGCGCGATACAGCGTGGTTGGCACATCCCAGCCCAGGAACAGCAGCGGAATCGCGATTGCCAGCAGCGTGATGCCAACCACGGCATAGGCGTAATACTGCCCAATCACGCGGTCGGTGAAGTCCTGGCTCTGCGCCTTCTGCTCGCGCGCCTCGCGCACCACCTGCACAATCCGCGCAAGCGTCGAGTCGCCCACTGGCGTGGTGACGCGCACATCCAGCGCGCCCTGGCCGTTCAGCGTGCCGGCGAAAACCTTCAGCCCCACGCGCTTCTCCACCGGCATCGACTCGCCAGTGATCGAGGCTTCGTTCACCGCCGAGTCGCCTTTCACCACCAGGCCGTCAGCGGGGATTTGCGCACCCGGCCGCACCAGCACAGTCTCATTCACCTGCACGTCGTCCACCGGCACGCGCACAACCTGCCCGTTGCGGTAAACATCGGCCTCTTTCGGGGCCATGTCGAGCAGGGCGCGGATGGAGGCGTGCGTGCGGCCCATGGCGTAGGTTTCGAGCGTATTCGACAGCGAAAACAGGAACATGAGCACCGCGCCTTCGCGTGGCTCGCCAATGGCAGCCGCGCCCAGCGCCGCGATGATCATCAGGAAGTTCACATCGAACTGGCGCTCTTTCAGAGTCTGCCAGGCGTCCTGAATGCTGTAGAAGCCACCCGAGGCGTAGGCGATTGCGTAGAGCACCCACGGCACCGCAGCCGGCAGGCCCAGCGACGGCAGCCCACTGATCCAGCCCGCAATCGTCGCCAGCAGACAGGTGACAGTCAGGCGGATCATCCAGGGAAGCTGGGCGATTTCGGCTTCTTCATCCGAAAGCTGCAAGATGCCGGGCGCGGCAGTGCGCATTGGGTCGGCCGGGCGTTCGCCCAGCGCCAGCGATTGCTCGGGTGTGGTCATGGGTACCTGCCTTTCGCGAAGCGTATTCGCAGCATCGAACCTGCGGTGTTAGTAGATACTAAGAATGATTCTAAATATTTAATCGAAGAAACCAGTGTCTTTAGTGTAGCGCGCCTGCCAGCAACCAACGTAATCAGTCCATAACAGCCTGGGAAGAAAGCGCTACCGGGCCGCGCAATCTGGGCATAGCCCGTAGACAATAATGCCATCCTGTGGCGCAAGCTGGTAGCCACTGCGCGCGCCCACCAGGCCCAGCAGCGCCTCAAGCGTGTCGGTATGCACGTCGGCAATCGCGCCGCAGCCAGTGCACACGATATTGACGTGCGGATCGACGCACATGTCGTAGTGGACGTGATCTTCGCCGCCAATATCGAGCGCCCGCACCAGGTTCAGCTCGACCAGCGCGCCCAGCGTGTTATACACCGTCGCCTGGCTGACCGAGGGGTGCAGCTCCTGCACGCGCTGCCAGATATCGGACGCAGTTGGGTGGCCGCCCTGCGCCAGCAGCGCCTCGCATACAGCCGCGCGCTGCGCCGTAACGCGCTTGCCGCCAGCTTCGAGCCGGGCCAGCAGGCTATTCACTTGTTGCGTGCGCGATGCCATACGCTGTTTCTTTCCTCACAAACTTATAATCATTCTAAGTTATTTCAGTAGGAATGTCAACCCTTTCTCATGAAAATGAGAACGAAACCACGAAGACACGAAGGCACGAAGATTTGATAGTCATGAGCCACAGATGACATAGATGCTGTGCTGGCGTAAGCAATACGCCGGTTCTGTGATTTGCATGTTGCGGGTTCACAGGTTGCAGGTTCGCAGGTTCGCAGGTTCGCAGGTTGCAGGTTTGCAGGTTGCAGGTTCGCAGGTTCACAGGTTGCAGGTTTACAGGTTGCAGGTTCACAGGTTGCAGGTTCTAAGCTCAATCCCAAAACCCCAGACCCTAAACCCCTACGTGGTTCTGCGGTTCTTGGCTTTGCGGTTCTCACAGGATTGTTATAATCTGTGGCATCTGCGCAATCTGTGGATTATATGATTCCGTATGGAAGCGAAAAACAGCTGCCTCGCCACTGCAACGCCTGAGCATTCCGGCAACGATACTGCAAGCCCGAGCGTCGCACGCACGCCCACGAACTGCACGCGCTGCCCGGCGCTGGTTGCCAGCCGCACACAGATTGTGCACGGCTATGGCGATCCCACGGCGCGAATCGTGTTTGTGGGCGAGGCACCCGGCCGCCACGGCGCGGATCGCACCGGCGTGCCATTCAGTGGCGACAAGTCGGGGCGTGCCTTGCAGCGCATCCTGATCGCGCTGGGCCTGATGCGCGAAAGCGAACCAACCGAGCGGCCCACGCTGCGCTGCTATATCACCAATACGGTGCGCTGCTGCCCACCCGCCAACCGCACGCCCACCCCGCGCGAGCAGGCCAATTGCGCGCCTTTCCTTCACGCCGAGCTGGACGCCCTCCACCCGCTGCTGATTGTGCCGGTGGGTCTGGTCGCGCTGCGCGCCGTCGGGCTGCGCGAGCTGGGCGCGGCACCAATCAGCATTCGCGCCGTGCACGCCCAGGTGTTCCAGTCGCCCGGCGGCGCGCTGGTTGTGCCACTGCTGCACCCGTCGCGCATCGCCCGCGCCGACACCGAAGCATTCCTTGCCACAATGCGCCCACTCGTCGCACAGATCGCATCAGGTAGCGGTTGACGCACCCCCGCCCGCGTGCTACCATCCGAGGGTACGCGCCTGCGCTGCGCGCCAAAGAGGAGCCGAACAACACGCCATGACCCAGATCATTCTTATTTTCCTCACCGCCCTGATCTTCTCGATCGTCGGCACGCCGATCGCCCGCCGCATCGCCCTGTATGTGGGCGTGGTGGATGCGCCCGCCGCGCGCAAAATGCACGCTGCGCCGGTGCCGCTGCTTGGTGGCGCCGCGATCTACGCCTCCTTCATGGTCGGCCTCATCCTGCTGGGCGACCGCGCCTACATCCGCGAGCTGATCGGCATTCTGCTCGGCGCGACGCTGGTGTCGCTGTTTGGCCTGGCCGACGACCACTGGGGCCTGCACGCCTACCTGAAGCTCGGCGGGCAGCTGCTGGCCGGTGTGGTGCTGCTGCTCGGTGGCACGCAGGTCAACCTCTTCCCATCGCATCCCTGGATCAACTGGGCGATTACGCTGCTGTGGGTGGTGGGAATGACCAACGCGCTCAATCTGCTCGACAACATGGATGGGCTGTCGGGCGGCGTCACCACGGTGGCGGCGGCGTTTTTTATGCTGCTGGCGGCGCTGGGCAACCCGCCGCAGGTTCTCGTTGGGGCGATGGCCGCCGCGCTGGTGGGTGCGTGCGTGGGCTTTCTGCGCTACAACCTCAACCCCGCCACGATCTTCATGGGCGACACCGGCAGCCTGTTCCTGGGCTTTGTGCTGGCCGCGCTCGGCATCAAGCTGCGCTTCCCGAATAATGTGCCGTGGATCACATGGCTGGTGCCGGTGTGTGTGCTGGCGCTGCCAATTTTCGATACCACGCTGGTGTTCGTGTCGCGCATTTTGCGTGGCAAGAACCCGCTGACCACTCCCGGCAAGGATCACCTCTCGCACCGGCTGGTGGCGCTGGGCCTGACGCGCCGCGAAGCGGTGCTAACCTGCTACCTGATTGGCGGCGCGTGCGGCATGGTCGCGATCTATATTGCGCAGTCGCAGTTCCCGCACGGCTATGTTGCCGCCGCGCTGCTGGCGCTGGCCGGCATCGCTGGCATCATCTGGCTGGAGCGGCGCTGCCCGGCTGGCGTCCCGCGCGAGCAATGAGCGGCCAGCTTCTGCCGAACTGGCTGGCCCAGCGCGCCGCCAGCGCCCCCAATACGCTCGCCTTGCAGTTTGAAGACCAGCACTGGAGCTATGCCGCGCTCGATAGCTGGGCCAGCACGCTGGCGCGGCAGCTGGCCGCCGCTGGCGCGCAGCCGGGCGAGCGGGTGGCGCTGCTGCTGCGCAACCAACCGGCATTTGTCGCGCTGTTGCATGCCGCGCCGCGCCTGGGCGTTGTGCTTGTGCCGCTGAACACCCGCCTGGCCGCGCCCGAACTGGCCTGGCAGATCGACGATGTGGGCGCGCAAACGCTCGTTTTTGATGAAGAAAATGCCGCCGTGGCACACGAGGCGCTGGCCGCTTTGGCCCAGCCGCCCCACGCGCTAAATGTGACGGAGCTGGCCGCCCTCCCCGCCACCGACATTGCGCTCCAGCCCAGCATCGACCTCGACGCGATTTTCACGATTATCTACACCTCGGGCACCACTGGCCGCCCCAAAGGCGCGATGCTCAGCTATGGCAACTACTGGTGGAGCGCGGTCGGCTCGGCGCTGAACCTGGGCACGCACGCCACCGACCGCTGGCTGGCTGTGCTGCCGCTGTTCCATGTTGGTGGGCTGTCGATTGCGCTGCGCGCTGCGATCTACGGCATCCCAATTCTCCTGCACGCGAGCTTCGACGCCGCGCGCGTCCATGCGGCAATCGACGCGGATGGCGCAACAATCGTGTCGGTGGTGAGCACGATGGTGCAGCGCATGCTCGACGCGCGCGGCGCAGCGCCCTACCCGCCCACGCTGCGCTGCCTTTTGCTCGGCGGCGGGCCGGCACCCCAGCCACTGCTGGAAGCCTGCGCCGCGCGCGGCCTGCCAGTGGCGCAAACCTACGGCATGACCGAAACTACCTCGCAGGCCGCCACGCTCGCCCCCGCCGACGCGCTGCGCAAACTTGGCTCGGCCGGCCAGCCGCTGCTGCCCACCGAGCTGCGGATTGTGCGCGATGGCGCGGCTGCGCCGCCGGGCGCGGTGGGCGAGATCGTGGTGCGCGGGCCGACCGTGCTGCGCGGCTATGTCAACCGCCCCGACGCAACGGCGGCGGCGCTGCGCGACGGCTGGCTTTTTACCGGCGACCTGGGCTACCGCGACGAGGAAGGCTTTCTGTTCGTGGTCAGCCGCCGCACCGACCTGATCATCTCGGGCGGCGAGAATGTATACCCCGCCGAGATCGAAGCCGCGCTGCTGGCGCACCCTGCCGTGGCCGAGGCGGCGGCGCTGGGCCTGCCCGACGCGCAGTGGGGGCAGGTGCCGGCAGCGGCGGTGGTGCTGCGCGCCGGCCACACAGCCACTTCCGCCGACCTGATTGCGGCCTGTCGGGCGCGAATGGCCGGCTACAAAACCCCGCGCCGCATCGAGATTGTGCCGGCACTGCCACGTAACGCGGGCGGCAAAGTCATCCGCGCCGAGCTGCGCGACCTCTTTGGCGCATAAATAAGCGCTATTCTGCCTTTCCGCCCAAGCACGTGCCAAGCGAACAGCCACGTGGGAACCTGCGCCCGCGCTCCATCAGCATCAGGCGCGGCCATATATTAATGCCGGTAGTATGTCGAAACATTCATCTTTTCCAATACCCAATTCCGTATCGTTCTGCGTTTGTATAGGAAAGCACAAAAATATTCCTATTACGCGAGGCGAAAATGAAATCACTGGTCAAAAGTGTTTGTTTCGGCGCATTTACTATTTTGAGCACGCCGTTTCGTCGTAGCCGCCCGCACACGCCGCGCCCCACCATGGATGCGGCCACCTACGCTGCGATGCTTGCCGAGGCCGAGCGCATTGCCTCGCCCTACAAGCGGCACATTGCAGCCACCACCACGCCGCAGGCCGATGAGCCCGGCGGCCACTTTCCCGAAGTCGAGGCCCTGCTGGAGCGCGCGGGCATTGTGGTTTAGCCGCGCTCCAACCCTGCAAAAGTGATTATTTTGGCTCCTGGGGATGGAATGGACAACCGGCTTTGGCCGGCCGAAGGGGAAGAGAAAGAGAAGATTTTGCCGGTGTTCGCCGCTTGGTATTGGGCGAACACCGGCGCTTTTTTGTCCGCCATTTGTGCTCGTTCACGAAGCGGGGATCAATCCGCAGATTACACAGATTACGCAGATTTAGCTTTCGCAAGCGAAATTTAATCTGTGCCATCTGTGTAATCTGCGGATGATTTGCCTTACGGGGTCAACCGGGTAAGGTCACGCGGGAACAGCGTCGTCTCGCGGATGTTGGGCGCTTCGACCAGCCGCGCCACCCAGCGCTCCAGCCCGATTGCGAAGCCGCCGTGCGGCGGCATGCCGTGCTTGAAGGCTTCCAGGTAGCCGGTGAACGAGTCCGCGTTCATGCCGCGCTCAGCCAGCACCGCCAGATAATCCTCGTAGCGGTGCAGGCGCTGCCCGCCCGACACCAACTCCAAGCCGCGAAACAGCAAGTCGAAGCCGCGCGAGTAGCCCGGGCGCGCCGGGTCGGGGTGGGTGTAGAAGGCGCGCTTGGCGGTGGGGTAGCCCCACACAAACAGGAAATCCGAGCCGTGCTCGCGCCGCGCCCACTCGCCCAGCCAGCGCTCGTGCGCCGGGGCCAGGTCGGGCTCGCCGCGCACATCTTCGCCAGTCGCCCGGCTGATCATGTCCAGCGCGTCGGCGAAGTGCACGGCGGGAATTTCGGCTGGCACGGCGGGCAATGCCAGCGGGCCAGCTTTGCCGCCCAGCGCGGCCAGCGCGCCGCCAGCCTGCTCGTGAATCGCGGCGATCATGCCTTCCAGCGCGCGATTCAGCACCGCCATCACGTCGAAGTGGTCGCGAACAAAGCCCAGCTCGACGTCCAGCGACACAAACTCATTGGCGTGGCGCGGCGTGTCGTGCGGTTCGGCGCGAAAGGCCGGCCCCACTTCGAACACGCGCTCGAACACGCCGACCATGATCTGCTTGTAGAGCTGCGGGCTTTGCGAAAGGTAGGCCGGCTGGCCGAAGTAGTCGAGCCGGAACACATTCGCGCCGCCTTCGGTTGCCGCGCCGACGATCTTGGGTGTTTGGATCTCGACGAAGTCGCGCGCAGACAGCGCGGCGCGAAAGCCCGCCATGGATGCCGCCGCAACGCGGAACAGCGCGCGCTGGCGCGGGTGGCGCAGCCCCACCGGCGCGTGGTCGAGCAGGGTGGGCAATTGCGCTTTGATCGTCGGGCGAAACAGGTCGAAGGGCGGCGGCTCGTCTGCGGCGGCCAGCACCTCGAGCGCGGGCTGGTGGATCTCGACGCCACCGGGCGCCTGCGGCTCCGCGACGACCGTGCCTTCGATCACCAGCACGGTTTCGGCGTGGAGGTCGGCCAGCTGCGCGATCACAGCCGCGTCTTCCACCACCACCTGCGCCAGGCCCTGCGCGTCGCGCAGAATGAGGAAACTGAGGTTGCTGAGCTGCCGCACGCGGTGCAGCCAGCCGGCGATGCGCACACGTTCCCCGATGTGCGCGCCAATCTGAGTCGTCCAGACTCGTTCCACAGGACACCTCCGAGAATAGTTCTGAGCCGTGAAGCTCAAAACAAAAGACCTCCACTCGCCGCGCGGACGAGGGAGGCCCTGCTCGTGGTGCCACCGCACTTCGCCGCCGCCATCGGAGTGGCAGCGACCTTGAGGCCCGCTAACGGGGGCGATCCGGCAGGGCTTACTTGCGGCAGCAGCGGCGGCATTGGCCGCGCCGTGCGAGCGTTTTTCCCCGCGCTCAGGAGAGTCTTCGCAGTGCCTCGGGGCCGCCTTCCCAGCATCGGCGGCTCTCTGCGCCCAAGAATCGGCTGCTACTCAGCTCCATCAACGCTTGTGCCCGGCAGCATACCAGAGGCGGGCAGCGGCGTCAATCGGCCAAAAGTCGGGCACGCGCCAAAGTGGTTTGGGGGGACGGAACCACGAAGACAGGAAGATAGGAACAGGAGCTTGTTCGCGCGCGGAGCTAAAGCCGCCGCGCTACCGAGCCACGCCCGCTGAAGCGGGCTCATATGCGCCACATCCAAGCCCGCTTATGGTCTTTCACAAATTAATCTGTACAGCCCGCGAAGGCGGGCTTCGCCGCAATCTAGCCCGCTGCTTTAGCGGCCGGGCAAAAGTGATAGCCAGATAATTTTGTAAATCTTCATCAGCTGGCGGCGCTTCCGGCCGGGCGTACGCGCAGAAAAAGGGCTGCGTGTGTTCTGCACGCAGCCCCATCGATCCTTGCTCGTTGTAATTGGATATTCGAAGCCAAAACCTTGCTGACTTCTGACTCCTGACTTCTGAATACTGCGCTAGAGCGCAATTTCCTAAAAGTCGTTCCAGAGCGCCTGGTTGTAGACCTCGTGGTGGAACTGGATTTCGCCCGTCTTGATCCGCGAGCCCAGCAGGCGCGGGCAGCGGTCGGCCGAGGCCTGCTTGAGGTCGGCATAGCGCGCGGCCACGTCCTCGCCGTACAGCTCCTTGACGTACGAGCTGGCGCGGAAGTTGTCGATCGCGGTGTAGATGTTGTCGGGCAGGTAGCTCTCGGCCTGGCGCACGCCTTCCTTCGCCGGGCCCTCGGTGCCGGTCTTCAGCAGGGTGTAGAGGACCATGTACGGGTTCGCATCCGGGCCGACCGAGCGCACTTCGACGCGGGCCGACTTCTCGTTGCCGATCGGGATGCGCACCATCGAGCCGCGGTCGACCGGCGAGGCCTTGATCTGGTTCGGCGCTTCGAAGTGGGGGTCGAGGCGGCGGTAGGCGTTTACGCTGGCGTTGAGCGCAAGGCAGATGTCGTTCGCGCTCGTCAGGATGCGGTCGATGAACGACCAGCCGCTGTCGGACAGGCCCTCCGCGCCGGTGCCGTAGAACTGGTTCTTGCCTTCCTTGGTGATCGACAGGTTGGTGTGCATACCGTTGCCATTCACGCCGGTGACGGGCTTGGGCAGGAAGCTGGCGCTCATGTCGAGCGAGTAGGCCACCTGGCGGCAGATCAGTTTGTAGAGCACAATCTGGTCGGCGGCGATGGCGGCCTCGGTGTAGGAGTAGTTAACCTCGAACTGCGACGGCGCGACTTCGGGGTGGTCCTTCTCGTTCGCGAAGCCCAGCGCGCGCTGCACCTCGGCCACCGTATCGATGAAGGAGCGCAGCGGGTCGCCCGGCAGCGAGTGGTAGTAGCCGCCCTCGTTCACGAAATCGAACTTGCGCGTCTCGTAGTAGCGGCGCTCGGCGTCGCGGCCACGGAACAGGAAGCCCTCGATCTCGTTCGCGGCGTTGAAGGTCAGGCCGCTCTTCTCGTAGGCGTCGCCAGTGAAGGCTTTCAGGCGGGCGCGCATGTCGGCGGCGTAGGGCGTGCCGTCCTTCTCGAGCACATCGCCGAACACCAGCACCTTGCCGGTGCCGAAGAAGTCGGCTGGCAGCCAGTAGAACGCGCCCCAGTCAATCGCCAGACGCAGGTCGGACTCGGACTGGGCGGTGAAGCCGCGGATCGACGAGCCATCGAAGGTCAGGTTGTCGTACGACTTGATCAGGAATTTCTTGTCGTAGTCGAGCATGTGCAGGCGGCCTTCCAGGTCGCTGAAGCACACGGTTACGGCCTTGATGCCCTTCTGGTCGGTCAGGTAGCGCAGGCGCTCTTCGGCCAGCTGATCCATTGGCGTGCGCGCCGAGCGCTTGGCCTTGGCTTCGAGGTTGAGCTCTTCCAGCTCGCTATACGGAATCTCGAGGAAGTCGCGCAGGGAGGTTGTCATGGTTTCCACACCTTTCAGTAATGCTTAAGGCATCGACTCTATTGGCGGCACTGCGCATGCGCCCGCATACGCCCAAACGCTAAACATCGGTAGCGCTGTGCTGCCATCCACCGGCATGCCGCGCCAGCTGTCGTTCGTCGAGGCGAACGCCCAGTCCAGGCTGAACAGGCAGCGGGATAGCACCATTGCAAGGGTTTATTGGCTGTTCGAGTAGGTCGCTGGCCAGCAGCGCGCCCGTGGCAAGGCCACAAGGCAGCAGCGGCGGCGGCAATGTTGCGGCGAGGTGCAGTGCCGCGGCAACGCCGACCCCAGCGTCGATCGTTGTGGTAACCAGTGTTTGAACCCCGGCTGCGTGCGCCAGCGCGATGATCTCGCGCCCCCGCCGCAGCCCGCCAGCCATCATTGGTTTGACGACCAGCACATCCGCCGCTTCGGCGGCGAGCACGCGGGCGGCTTGCTCAGGCCCGCTCACCGCTTCGTCGGCGGCGATAGGCGTGCGAACCGCTGCGCGCACCGTTCGCATTCCGGCGAGATCGTGCGCGGCAACCGGCTGTTCGACCAGCGCCAGGCCATATGCCTCGGCGGCGCGGATGATCGCGATCGCGCCCGGCACGTCCCACGCGGCGTTGGCGTCGAGCCGAAGCTGCGCCTGTGGCCCAATCGCCCCACGCACCGCCGCGATCCGCTCGATTTCGGCGGCGGGCGTTGCCGCCACACCAACCTTGAGCTTCACGCAGCCGAAGCCAGCCGCAATAGCTGCTTCTGCCGCCCGGCAGGCCGCCGCCGTGTCGGCTGCGCCGACGGTGGCATTGGCTGGAACCACGCGTGCAGCTGCGCCGTCGAGCGCCAGCGCCAGCGGCATTCCCGCCACTTGCGCATCCAGGTCGAGCAGGGCTGTATCGATTGCGCAGCCCAGCGCCGACATTCCCGGCCCGGTCAGATCGCGCCCGTCGAGCAGGGCCGCTGCCTCAGCGAGCGAGCGCCCCACCAGCAGCGGAGCAAACTGCGCCAGCCCCGCCAGCGTGTCGTGCAGCGTTCCGCCACCAAAAGCCGGCAGCGGCGACGCTTCGCCCAGGCCCACCCGGCCATCGGCCAGCGTCACGCGAACAATCGCGCCCGTGCGTGCCAGCTCACTTCCATGGGCAGTCGTAAATGCCGCTGCATACGGAAGATGAAACGGCAACCAGTCAACATGGACGACAGGTGTTTTTATAGGTTGCCAATGGTAGTGCACGCTGAAATAGTATACAAAAGGTTAGCCGCATGAGTCTTTGTATAAAACGCCGAATCTCAGCAGCGCAAATGAGATAAAAATAACAAACTTGTATCCAAGTGCGCTTGCAGCGCAGGGTTGGGGGATGGGGAATAGGGATTGGCGATGACAATGCTGATGTTCGCCCCTGATGTCCGCATCACTATCGTGCTACTGAACCAGCACAGCCTGCTGCGACTAGAATGGCAGCATCAAGCCAATGGCAAAGAGCACACCAAAAAGGAGGTGCAGGCGGCCAGTGCCACCCAGCGCCCGGTTCAGCGGTCGCCCTTGCTCGTTCAGCACTGTGCGGGCCTGCTGCACCGCCAGCGGAATGGTCAGCAGCGGCAGCAGCGACCACGCGCCCGTGAGGCCAAGCAGCAAGCCCAGCGGCAGCAGCAGGTACGCGCCGCCAACCAGCAGCAGGTACTCGATGCGGGTGGCGCGGCGGCCCATCAGCACCGCCAGCGTGCGCTTGCGCGCGGCCCGGTCGGTGTCGATGTCGCGCAGGTTGTTCACCACAATAATTGCGGTGACGATCAGGGCTACTGGCAGGGCCGCGAAAGCCGCCACCGCCGGCACCGTGCCGACATGCAGAAAGGCCGTGCCACACACTGCCACCAGCCCGAAGAACAGAAACACAAACACGTCGCCCAGGCCGTTGTAGGCCAGCGGGAACGGCCCGCCGGTGTAGAGCACGCCCGCCGCAATCGAGAGCAAGCCAATGATCAGAATCGGCCAGCCGCCGACAATTACGAGGTATAACCCAACCAGCGCGGCCAGCGCGAATGTGCCGATCATGGCGTTGCGCACGGTGTCGGGCGCGATCAGGCCACTTTGCGTCACGCGCACCGGGCCAAGGCGCTCGGCAGTGTCGGCGCCCTTGTGGAAGTCGAAGTAGTCGTTGGCGAAGTTCGTGCCGATCTGGATCAGCACCGAGGCCAGCAGCGCGGCCAGAAACGGCAGCGGGCGAAAACCCAGCCGGTAGACAGCGGCCGTGCCGACCAGCACCGGCACCACGGCGGCGGGCAGCGTCGGCGGGCGGGCGGCCATCACCCAGGCGCGGGCGGGGCTGGGGCGGGCAGGGCTGGCTTGCATCGACATTGGATGTACCTCAATAAAGCAGTCTGCAGTTGGCAGGATGCAGGATGCAATTTCCGCGCTACAACGCGTTGCTCGCCGATACATGAGTGGTCAATTGTTCTGCAAAGCGCTGTAGAACCAAGAACTGAGAACCAAGAACCGCTATCTTATTTTTGATCCCTGGTTCTCGGTTTTTGGTGCTTTCTACGGGAAGCGGCGGAATTTGCGGAAGTTCGGGCGGCGCTTTTCGAGAAAGGCTTTTTTGCCTTCCTGCGCTTCTTCCGACAGGTAGTAGAGCAGGGTCGCATCGCCAGCAAGCTGCTGCAGGCCGGCATGCCCATCGGCGGCGGCGTTGATGCTGGCCTTCAGGAAGCGCAACGCCATCGGGCTTTTTTCGAGCATCTCGCGAGCCCACTGCACTGCCTCGTCTTCGAGCTGCTCCAGCGGCACCACCGTGTTCACCAGGCCCATGTCGAGCGCCTGCTGGGCGTTGTACTGCCGGCACAGATACCAGATTTCGCGTGCCTTTTTGTCGCCAACCATGCGCGCCAGCAGGTTCGAGCCATAGCCGCCGTCGAAACTGCCGACTTTTGGGCCGGTCTGGCCGAAGATCGCATTCTCGGCGGCGATCGTCAGGTCGCAGACGACGTGGAGCACGTGGCCGCCGCCAATCGCGTAGCCCGCCACCATCGCGACGACTGGCTTGGGCAGGATGCGGATCAGGCGCTGCAGATCAAGCACATTCAGGCGCGGCACTTTGTCTTTGCCGACATAGCCGCCATCGCCGCGCACGCTCTGGTCGCCACCCGAGCAGAAGGCCTTATCGCCCGCGCCGGTGAATAGAATCACGCCAACGCTCTCGTCGTCGCGGGCGTGCGAGAAGGCGTCGATCAGCTGCTCGACCGTTTCGGGGCGAAAGGCGTTGCGCTTTTCGGGGCGGTTGATCGTGATTTTGGCGATGCCTTCGCCCGCCGCGTCGTGCTCGTAGATGATGTCGCTGTATTCCTGAACGGATTTCCACTCGATTGGCATGGGTTTCTCCTTTGTATATGCCTGCGGCAGCAAGGTACTGATGATCATTTTGTATGCAATTTTCTGCGCTCCGCACGGAAAATTGCATACAGGGATAATAAAACAGACGATGATAACAAGTGCAATGGCGAAACGACTTGCTCTGCGCTCTTCGCTCAATCGCTCGTTGCGCATTAGCGCGCATGCTGTTCAAGAAATACGGCCACGCGCCCGGCAAAGATCTCGGGCTGCTCCAAGTGAATGGCGTGGCCGGCATTCGCTATGATCGCCAGCTCGGCGTGCGGCAGGGCATCGGCCATTTCCTGCGCAATCGCGCTGAACTTGGCGTCGAGCGCGCCGGCCAGCAGCAGCGCGGGCATGTCCAGGCGCAGCAGATCGTCCCACAGGGCGCGCTGGCTGCCGGTGCCCATGCCGCGCAGGCTGTTTGCAAGGCCCTGCGGATTGTTGCGCAGGCGCTGGGTGCGCAAACGCTCGCGGGTGGCCTCGGGCAATGCTGCCTGCGAGGCCCACAATGGCAGCGCCTCCCAGCGCGCGACAAACGTTTCGAGCCCGTCGCGCTCGATTGCGCTGGCCAGCGATTCGTCGGCGGCGACGCGGGCGGCGCGCTCGGCGGCGCTGGCAAGGCCGGGCGATGCGCTTTCGAGGACGAGGGCGCGAACGCGACGGGGCTGGGCAGCAGCGAATTGCAGGGCCAGCCGCCCACCGAGTGAGTAGCCCAGCAGATCAACGCTCGGCACGCCCAGGGCATCAAGTATTCCCGCAATATCAGCTACTGCGCACTCCATGGTGTAGCGCGCCGGGTCGGCTGGCGCACCCGAGCTGCCATGCCCGATCAAATCAAGCGCGATGCACTGACGACGCGGCGCAAGCCGCGCCATCAGGCCCGCCCACGTGGCCGCGCTGCCAGTGAAGCCGTGCAGCAGCAGCAAGGGCCGGCCCGCGCCGGCAAGCGAGGCGTGCATGCGCAGGCCGTTGATTTCGAACATGCATTCAGTTGTTGCATTCATCGTAATGCCCTGCCGAAACGCAAGCGCGCGCAATGTGCGATACTACGCCCAAACGTAGAAAGGACATGCAATGCGCTTTATTGTTGTTGTGCTGGCGTCGCTGGCCGTGCTGGCGCTGGCGGGCTGCGGTGCCGCGAACGAGCAGCAGGCGATTATCGACGCGACGTCGCAGTATATTACCACCAGCCCCGACAGCGCCGTGAAGAAGGTGACCGTCGAGGTGCAGAAGGTCGATGGCGACTTTGCCCGCGCCTACGCCACGCCCGCCGACGGCACCACCACCGACCCGGTGTTTGTGTTTCTGCACCGCGAGAATGGCGCATGGCAGGGCGTGATCTTCGGCACGGCCTTCGACAGCGACACCTACCAGCAGCTTGGCATCCCACAGAGCCTGTGGCTGAGTGAGTAGCCTGATTTCACCACAAAGACGCAGGTGGTAGCCTGATTTTCACCGCAAAGACGCAAAGAACGCAAAGTTGTAAAAGTTAGGGTGAGAACCGATTAACCACGAAGGCACAAAGAATTCAGGAATCTTCGTGTCTTCGTGTCTTCGTGGTTAATCTCACTCTCCAATCTGCGGATTTTCCTACTCCACCAGCCCGGCGTCGCGCAGCGCAGCGCCAACGCGCGGCCAGAACTCGCGGTGCAGCGCGACATTGCTCGCGCGCTCGGTTGGCACTTCGACGATGTGCAGGCCGCGCCCGCCCACGCCCGCCCCCACGGCGGCACGAAACTCATCCCAGCCGCTGACGCGGGTGTAGCGCGCGCCATACAGCGCGGCGAACTGCGCGAAATCCAGCCCGGTGGGCGTGCCAAACAGCGCCTCGAAGTGCTCGGGGTCGCTGGCCTGGGGCAGAAACGAAAAGATGCCGCCGCCGTCATTATTCAGCAGCACAATCGTCGCGTCGAGCTGGTGGAGCTTGGTGGCGAGCAGGCCATTCGAGTCGTGGTAGAAGGACAGATCGCCAATTGCCAGAACGGTCGGACCCTGCCCAGTCGCGGCCGCGCCCAGCGCGCTCGACACCACGCCGTCGATGCCGTTCGCGCCGCGATTGCCCAGCAGGCGCACGGCGTGCTCGCCGCCCGCGAAAAAGGTGTCGAGGTCGCGGATGGGCATGCTGTTGCCGGCGTAGAGCAGCGCGCCTTCCGGCAGCAACTCGCGCAATTCGGCAAAGACCTTGCCCTCGAACAAGCCGTCGATCTCGCGCATATGCGCGCCAATGGCGGCGCGGGTAGCGCGCTGCGCGGCCTGCCAGCTTCGTGCCCATTCGCTCGTTCGCGACGTGGCGTTTCCTAAAGCCGCAAGTAGCGCCTCGCACAGCAGCCGCGCGTCGGAATGCACAAGCTCAGCCGCCAGCAGGGTCGGCTCGTTCCAGCCGCCGTCGCCGTCGATCACGATCTGGTGGGCGCTCCCGTGGCGCTGAAGGTAGAGCAAGAGCGGTTTCGCCACTGGCATCGCGCCAATGCGTAGCACCAGATCGGGCGCGTAGCGCTCGACCCAGGCGGCGTCGCGCAAAAAGGCGTCGTAGCTATCGACGATCAGCGCGTGGTCGTGCGGGCCGCCGCGCAGCCCAGAAAGCGGATCGGCCAGGATGGGAAAGCCCAGCGCGGCAGCGAGCTGCGTGAGCGGACCGGCCAGCGCCGGATCATCGTACGCGCCGCAGACGATCAGGCCGCGCTCGGCGGCTTGGGCGCGCGCGGCCAGCTGCGCCACGGTTTCGGCGCTGGGGGCGCGCAGGCCCGTGCTGGCGCGCACATAAGGCGCGTCGTCGGGGCGGGCAACGGCGGCCTGGGCAGCCAGCGCCGGGTCGGGCATAAGCGGCTCGCGGAACGGGCAGTTCAGGTGCACCGGGCCGGCTGGCCCGCGCACAGCCGTGGCGACCGCGCGGCCCGCCACAGTGCGGACATAGCGCAGCAGGTCGGGCGTTTCGGCCGGCTCGGCCATGTCGACAAACCACTTGGCGTGCTTGCCATACAGGTCGATCTGGTCGATTGTCTGCGGCGCGCCCACGTCGCGCAGCTCGTGCGGGCGGTCGGCGGTGAGCACCACGAGCGGCACGCGCGCATAGAACGCCTCGACCACAGCCGGCATGAAGTTCGCCGCCGCCGTGCCCGAGGTGCAGACCAGCGCCACAGGCGCGCGCTGCGCTTTCGCCATACCCAGCGCAAAAAAACCGGCCGAGCGCTCGTCGATATGCAGCCACAGCCGCGCCGCCGGGTGGCGCGCAATCGTCAGCGCCAGCGGCGTCGAGCGCGAGCCGGGGCAGACACAGAAGTGGCGCACGCCCGCGCGCACCAGTTCGTCCACCAGCGCGCCAACCGTTGCCGAAAGAGCCTCGTTCGCAGCCATTCCCATTCTCCTAACCACAGAGGCACAGAGAACACCGAGACCAGGGTTGATCTCCTGTGCGCTCCGCGCCTCTGTGGGGCAACAACGCCGTTCCGTCTTGATTTGTGCGTTACGCGCCGCCGCCCAGCACCGAGAGCATCGGGCGCAGCTTCAGGCACGACTCAGCGTATTCGCGGGCCGGGTCGGAGCCGGCGACGATGCCGCAGCCGGCGAACAGCACCGCCTGCGTGCCACGCAGCAGCGCCGAGCGGATGGCGACCGCAAACTCGCCTTCGCCGCGGGCGTCGATCCAGCCCACCGGCGCAGCATACCAGCCGCGATCCATGCCTTCGTATTCACGAATCATCGCCATGGCTGGCTCGCGGGGCGTGCCGCCCATTGCCGGCGTTGGGTGCAGGCGCTCGACCAGATCGAGAATATTGCGCCCGCGCGACACCCGCCCGACGATTGGCGTAAACAGGTGCTGAATGTTGCGCAGCTTCATCAGCGAAAGCGGGCCAGTTGAAAGCCGCCCGCCGCAGACTTCGGCCAGGTTGTCGCAGATCGCGCGCACCACAAACTCGTGCTCGGCGCGGTCTTTCGCGCTGGCCAGCAATTCCTCGCCAAGCTGCGCATCTTCTTCGGGCGTTGCGCCGCGCGCAATCGAGCCGGCCAGGCAGGTGGCGCGCACATTTTCGTGGCGCAGCCGCACCAGCCGCTCGGGCGACGCGCCCAGGAAGCAGCGCTCGCCGCGCGCCACCGCAAACAGAAAGCAATCGTTATACTGCACGCGCAGCCGGTTCAGCACGCGCGCCGGGTTAAACACCGTGCGGCCCTGCACACGATACTGCCGCGCCAGAACGACCTTGCCAAGCTCGCCGTCGCCACGCAAATTGCGCTCGACCTCGCGCACGATTTCCTGCCACGCAGCCGCCTCGGGCACATCTTCGGCGTGGCGGATGGTGCCGGGCGGAATGGGCGCAAGCTCGCCGTCGCCGTCAAACAGCTCGTAGACGCGCTGCGCCTTTTCGGTTTCGGCGGCCAGCGTGCTTTCGGGCGTAATCACGCTATTAATCGTCAGCCAGCTTGCGCCGTCGGCGCGCGTCAGCAGAAAGCGCGGCAGCAGCATCAGGCCGTCGGGGAAGCCGGCCCACAGCTCGGTGGAAGGGCGTAAGGGGTCGAAAGAAAAGCCGCCCATCAAAATCGGGCCAGTGCCCATCATACCAAACGGATCGTCGAGCAATGCTCCGCCACACAGATCCGCCCAAGCGGTGGCAATATGTGTAAAGCGCGCACTGCCGCTGGCGCTGACATCCCAGGCGCGATCCACGCCTGCCAGCACCATGTCGCCGCTCGGCGAGGACCAAAACACCCGCTCGTCGGCCAGCCGCGCGCCGTGATCGAAAAACACCAGCGGGTCGTACTGCGGGGCACGCAGCACGGTGCTCACCAGCACGGGGCGTTTGCGTTCCCGCGCCTGCCGCACGCCTTCGGCAAGCAGCGACGCCAGACGATGCTCCTGGATGGTAATTGCGGTGTCGAGTATCATCACTATGCCTTTCTAAGGCAGATTACAGCAGTAATTGTACCAAAAATCACAACTTTTTCAAGCCGGCACCGCCCAGGGCCGGGCCACAGGCCGGCTGCCACGCCTACACAGCGTCGTTCAGCAGCACATAGTGAATATGGTCTTCCCACACCCCGTGAATCTTGAGGTACTGACGCGCCAGCCCTTCTTCGGCAAAACCCAGCTTGCTCACCACGCGGCGCGAGCGGGCGTTGTGTGGCATCACATTCGCTTCAATGCGGTGGAGTTTCATTTCCTCAAAGGCGTAGGCAATCCCGGCGCGTAGAGCCTCGGTCATCACGCCCTGGTTGATTGCGCCAGCATCGGTTTTATAGCCCAGGTAGCACGATTGAAACGCGCCACGCACGATATTATTAAAGGCAAAATCGGCCACAATCGGCCCCTGCTCGGCCGCTTTGCGCAGCACATACAGCCGCAGCCCCAGGCCCTGGCGCAGCAGCTCGGCGTCGGTGCGCAGGCGCGCGCGCTGCGTGGCAACCGTGTAGAAATCATCGGGCGTCAGCGGGTTCCACTCGCGCCAGAACTCACGATTGCGCATCTGGTAGTCCAGCAGCTCGTCGGCCCAGCTTTCGTCCAGGGTTGTCAGCACAAAACGTTCCGTTTGAAGAAGCACTGAATCGCTCATACCACCTCTGTCTATACCTACGATACCGGCTCGCGATCGGGATGCAGTATAGCATGGCGCTTGACCGCGCCTTCCGGCTGCGGTAGAGTCTCATCTGCACGCCGCGCGGCAGCGAGTACCGCGCCGAACCGAGCAAGGAACGAGCATAGCACCACTGCCGCCAGCCATCAGCGCCGTTGCCGATTTTCCGCATCTCCACGCCCAATGCGCGCCCGCCCTGGCTATGGAGACGCGGCGCATTGCCGAACGTGTTGCAACGGCCGTGCCGCGCCTTGGCGCATTGCGCCAGCTCGACGAGCAGATAGCAGCGGGCGGCGGGCGCCGCATTGCCCTGCTTGGCACGCCCGGCAGCGGGTTGACGACCCTGCTGTGCATGCTGGCAGCCCAGCGCCCCTATGCGGTCTGGCTCCCCGCCGACGATGCCGGCGCGGGCGTGATGGCGGCCTGCGCGCAGGTGCTTGCGCTTGGCAAGCTTCAGCCCGCCCTGCTGCCGCCCGCCGCTGGCCGCGACACGATCACGCTGGAGCGCTTGCTGGCCGAAGCTGGCGCGTCCCGCCCCGCCGCCGACCCGCTGGTGCTGCTGCTTGGCCGCCCGCCCGACGACCACGCCCTGGCCCTTCCGCCGATCTGGCCGGCACAGGTTCCGCCCGGCGTTGTGATTATTCAGGCCACTGCGCCCGACGCGGCGCTGCCCCTGCCCCCGCACGCCGCTGTGCGCGTCGGCAACGAAACCGAGCAGTCGCTGGCGGCGATTGCGCGCGCCTGGGGCAGCCGCCCCGAGCAGGCCGAAGCGATTGCCAGCAAGGCGGGCGGCTCGCCACTGTTTGCGCGCCTCGCGGCGGGCTTGTGCCAGGCTGGCGTGCTCACCCCCGCGAAACTGCCCACCGGCATCGCGGCGCTGCAGCGCTATTGGTGGGAAAAGATGGATGCAACGGGCCGCCAGCTTGCCATGCTGCTGGCCGCCAGCGCCGCGCCACTCGCGCCCGAGCTGCTGGCCGAAATCGCTGGCTCGCCGCTGCGAACAGTTGAGCGCTGGCTGCAGCGCTGGGAGCCGTTTTTCGAGCTGGTCGACGAGCAAGTGCAGCTCTACCACCCCGTCACGCGCGCATTTGTGCGCGCCCAGCGCGACGACGACCTGGCCGAGGCGCATGGCGCGTTCGTGCGCTTTGTGCAAAAACAGGCCGGCGATCACTTCGCTGGCGCGCTCGATTCTGCCCACCGACCGCTGCTCGACGCGCTTGCGCGCCACGCTGCGCTGGCTACGCCCGCCATCAGCGAGGCCGCACTTCCGGTTCTGGCTACGCGCAGCTGGGCGGTTGCACGCGAGCGTCAGAGCGGCACACTCCATGACGCGGCCGGCGACATTGCCTGGGTGCTGCGCGCCTCGGCGGGCGGCGACCTGCTGCGGCTGGTGCGCCACGCCACGCTGGCCGGCGTGCTGGCCCACCTGGGCCGCCAAATCCCCGCCGACGCGCCCGCCGAGGTGTTTGAAGCGGCAGTGGCGGCGGGCGGCGCGCGCGAGCCAACCCTTCGCCGTGTGCGTGAGATTTTGGCGCAGGTGCCCGACGGCCACGCCAAAGCCCAGGCCCTGCGCCGCCTTGGCGAGGTTTGCTACGCGCACAGAATGCGCGCCTCGGCCATGCGCATGCTGTCGGAAGCGCTCGATCTCGAGACGCCCGGGCCTTCGCGCCAGTGGCGCGACGAGCGCGAAGAAACGCTGGCCGCCTTTGCCCGCGCCGCTCTGGCGATTAACATGCCGCCAACCGCGCTCGGCATTGCCACGCGCATCGGGCACGCCGAGCGGCGCGGCATGGTCGAAACCGAGGTGGTGCGCTGGCTGCTGGCGCGTGGCGAGCGCACCCGCGCCGAAGAAGTCGCTTATGCGGTCGGCCACGCCGCCATGCACGAGTGGGCCATGGCCGAAGTTGCCGTTGGGCATGCGCGTGCCGGCGACAGCGAGCGCGGCGAAACGGTGCTGAGCACGCTCAAGACCGAAACAGCCATCGCGTGGGCGCGCACCGAGCTGGCTTGCGACGCCGCCCGCCACGGTGCGGCCCACGCCATCGGCCACCTCGCGCCCGTCACGAATGCCAGCCTGCTCGACCGGGCACTGGCGCTGGTGGCCCCGGCGCTGGCGGCGGGCGGGCATCACGAGGCCGCGCTGGAAGCAATCGGCACCGCCGAAGATCGCGCCATTCGCACGCGCGCCCTGATCGATCTGGCGCTGCTGCGGCCACCCAACGCCAGTGAGGCGCTGGCTACCGCTGCCGCCGAGCTGCCCGCACTTTCGGGCGACGAGCGCGCGCCGCTGGTAGCCGAGCTGGCGGCCGCGCAGGCCATGTTCGGCCAGCTTGAGGTGGCGCTGCGCACCGCCGAGCTGCTGGAAGAAGACGAAGAGCGCGACCGCGCCCAGTCGCGCGTGGCGGTGGCGCTGGCCCGCGCTGGCAACGCCGAAGACGCGCGAATCGTGGCCGAGGCAATTGGCGACGACGACGAGCGCGACTGGGCCTTCGACGAGCTGACGCGCCTGGCGGCCAGCACCGCCGATTGGGACGAGGCGCTGGCGCTGGCCCAGCAGATCGTGTCGGCGGAGCAGCGCGCCCGCACCACCGCCGATCTTGCGCTTGCCCAGGCGCGCGCCGGCCATTCCGCCCACGCGCACGCCCTGGCCCAGCGCATCGAGCTGCCCGGCGAACGGCTGCGTGCCCTGATGGCGATTGCCGAGCCGCTACTCGGCCAGGGCTTGCTGCTGCGCGCAGAAGAACAAATCTCCCTGCTCGGCGACCCCGACCAGCGCAGCCGCTACCAGGGTGCGGTCGCCGGCGCGCTCGCTACCCACGGCGAGCTGGGCGAAGCGTTCGCATTAGCGCGTGGCATCGCCCGCCCACTCGATCAGACGCGTGCGCTGGCGGCAGTCGCGCGCGCAGCCGCCCCCACCGATGCAGCACTGGCGCAGCAGGCGCTGGCACATGCCTTTCAGCAAGCCGCCCGGCTTGGGCGCGCCGAAATGCTGCGCTGCCTGGAATGGGCCGCGCCAACGCTCGCGCAGCTTGGTGGGCCAGATCTGCTGCTCGCCGCCGCCAGCGCCATCGACGAGATCGATAGCTGGTGGGCGTAGGAAGCGAGGGGATGAGAGAGGGAAAGTTTTTTCTTCCACAAATAAAAGCAGCGCAAACACCATTGTTTACGCTGCTTCGGGCATTATTAAGAAACTAGGATTACTCCAGATGTGTAAAGCCTGATCTGTGTAATCTGCGTAATCTGTGGACTTCTGTCCGTCCCTAATGATTCGCGCGCGTCGCGCCAACCGCCGCTTCGCGCTCGGCCTGGTACTCGTCGGCCTTCGAAACCGGTGGGTAGTAGGGCGTTGCGTGCTCGGCGCTGCGATCAACCTCGTTCGAGCCATAGCTGGTTGTCATGGGGATGGCCTCGCTGTTGATCGTCGGCTGGTCGCGCGCTTCGTGCATCGAGACACCCTGCGCCGTGGATGGCGTGCCGCGTACAGGCGTGCTCGTGCTGGCTTGCGCCTGAAGCGAGGGTATAAACTCACGGATCGCGTCGCGGATAAAACTCGTTAGGGTTGCCATTGCCGCCCCTTTCAGCATATCAATCTCGTCGTCGAACTGCGACAAAAAGCTGTCGCGCGTGCGCGGTTCCGATTGATAGTAGTGTGTGGCAGTGCCGGCCGCCGGCTGCTGCTGCGCGCTGTTTTCGTAGCGCGGTTCGCTTTCGCCGCCCATGCTGCCAAGCATATAGCCCGCCGCCACCGCCGCGCCAAGCGCCACCCACGGGCGCTCGGCCACCTGATGCTTGATATCAAATGTTTCGCGCGCACGAACTTCCAGCGCGTCAAGCTTTTCGGTCAGTGCATCGCGGGTGTGGTCTATGTTTTGTCGGATGTCGTCCGATCTTTGATCCATTCGACATTCTCCTTCAGCGTTTCAACGGTTTTCTCAGGAACTGGTTTCACCGCCTTGAGCTGTTTCTGCGCCGTGCTCAGCAGCACGCCCCCCACGATCGCCGCCAGCACGCCAACAAGCGCATAGCCAGCCCATGTCGGCCAGTCGAACAAATCGGCAACGCCCTGCGCCAGCGCGAGGACGAGCAGCAGCCCGCCCACCGCCAGCACGCTGCCAGCAATCGCCAGCTTAATCGCGCCGCTTTTCGCCTGGCCAAGCTCTTCGCGAACTTCCTGCCGGGCCAGCGCGATTTCCTGGCGCACAAGCACTTGCGCGTCGGAAACAATGCCGCCCACCAGCTGTGCGATCGAAACGTCGCGCTCACGCTCGAAGGCCATGCCTACCTCCGCGTGCTACGCGCCAGCAGGTAGCCAACGCCCAGGCCCACCAGCAGCGACTCGATTGGGTGGCGGCGAATAATGCCTTCCAGATCGGATCGCATGTCGGCCAGGTCTTGCTGCTGAAGATAGGTGCCGGCGCGGTCGAGGGTGGTGGCAGCCGTGTCGGCCACGTTGCCAAGCGTGCCGCTGGCCGGCGCATTTTGCCGAATGGTCTGGGCGGCATCCGTCATCTTCTCGCCTACCGTAGTGGTAGCTGCGTCGGCGCGGTCGAGCGCCTGCTGGCCCAGTTCCTGGGCCTTTTCGCCGGCCTGCTGCGCCTTGTCCTGCACGGTGTCAGCGACATTTTGCGCCTTGTCGGCGACCGTATCGACTGCGTCGTGGACTTTTTCTGTAGCGCGATCAACGGTGTCGTGCGCTTTGTCGCTGGTGCGGTCCACTTCGCGCTCGAATGCGCCGCGGGTGTTGTTGGGGTCATAGGTCATGAAGTTGCCTCCTTGCTCCTGCCGGGCAGTGCCACACGCGGCACGGCCCAATTGCGTTAGGCATCATCGCCCAACAGAAATAAAAAACAGCGGAAAGTGGCGTTTCTCTTCTCAACCGCCCCACTTCCACCGTTATCTAGATATTTATTCTATAGCACAGAGCGTGCCACAGGGAATCAAAAAGGCCGCCTGCGGGGGCGGCCTGGAAGAGGGAAGAAGATCGGACGGCGCAAGTTGTGTTGTGAAACCGCTGCACACCGGGCGGCGGATGAAGGCGGGCCGTGCGACCGTGTATATATCAAGGTTTACAGCGCTAGTATAGGCTAAAACCGTGTGCGTCACATCCGCCGCCCGGGCGATTCGCCCTCGTTCCTTTGGCCGACACCCGGCTACGCCAGGAGGCGCAGCGCCTGCTCGACAATGGTGCGCACCTGCGGGTAGCTCAGGCGAGCCAGCGCTGGCTCGGGCGCGAACCACTCGGCCGCGCAGATGCCTTCTTCGGCGCGCGGCGTGATCACGCCCGGTGCGGCCTCCAGCAGAAAGAAGGCAACGCGCTTCAGGCGCGGCTGGCCCTTTTTGGTACGCACCATGTACTCGATCCGCCCAACCAGCGGACCAAGCGCGCCGCGCACGCCGGTTTCTTCCCACACCTCGCGCACAGCCGCTTCTTCGTCGCACTCGCCGCTCTCAAGGTGGCCCTTCGGCAGCGACCACGCGCCATAGCGGTCGTTGATCAGCAGCAGCTCAAGCGCGCCACTCGCGTTATGTTGATACACCACACAGCCGGCCGCGCGCCGCATTTTCAGTTTGCTGTTATTTTCAGTCATACCTTTGCTCCGCGCCCAGCGCCGAATGCGCTTGAATGCGCGTTTAATTCGCTTGAATCTGCTCAAATGACAGCTCGTAGTTGCGCGAGGCCACGCCGCCCAGCCGGGCCGGCCAGCGCCCGGTAATCGCCTGCGTGATCTTGCCGGCGTGCTCGTGGCAGTTCTCGATGAACAGGGTGTAGCGCTGCTGCACGCCCGCCGCAACCGTGCCAGCCAGGTACAGGCCGGGCACGTTCGTTTCCATCGTGGCCGGGTCGAACACGGGCACACGATTCTCGCCCACCAGCTCGACGCCCGCCATGCGCAGGAGGCTCTGGTCGCCGTGGAAGCCGGTGTTGAGCAGCACAAAATCGGTTGGGTGCGCGAAAGGCGCGCCGCCCTCGGCCGGGGCCAGCAGCACATGCGAGGGCGTGATCTCCTGCACCGCCGTCGAGGGCAGGAAGCCGATCACGCCAGCCTCGATCTGCGCTTCCAGGTCGGGCATCAGCCAGTGCTTGATCCGCTGGGAATCGAGGCGCGGCCGGCGGTAGCTGATCGTCACTTCCGCGCCGGCACGCCAACAGCGCAGCGCGGCCTCGGCTGCCGAGTTCTTGCCGCCCACAATCAGCAGCCGGCGGCGAAAATAGTCGTGCGGGTCGCGGAAATAGTGCGAGACATGCGGCAGGTCTTCGCCGGGCACGCCGATCTTATTGGGCCACTGCATGTCGCCCAGGGCCACCACCACGCGCCGCGCGCGGTAGCGGCGCGCGCCGGCCAGCGGCGCGGTTTCCAGCACAAAACCCTCGCCATCGCGCGCAATCTGCGTCACCGGCTCGTAGCTGTGAATGGCGAGGTCGAACTGCTCGACCACGCCGCGCAGGTAGGCCAGGTAGTCTTCGCCGGTGATGCGCTGCTGGTGGTTGTTCTGAATAGGCACACCCGCGATTGCCAGCCGCTCGGTGGTGCTGAAGAAGTTAGTATTGCGCGGCCACCACGTCATGGTGTAGCCGATCTGCTGCGCGTCGAAGTGAATATAGCGCACACCGGCCTGTTGCAGGCACACCGCCAGCTCGATGCCAATTGGGCCAGCGCCGATAATTGCGACGTCGTAGTTTGGGCCCGCGCCCGTAGGAGATTCGCTCATTAGATCCTCAATGTTCGTGTCAGGTGTCAGGTGTCAGAAGTCAGGAGTCAGAATACTAGCATTAGAAACGTGCATTTTTCCTTCGTGTCTTCGTGCCTTCGTGGTTTTCGCTACCCTTCGTGTCTTCGTGCTTGCGTTCTCTCCACAAATCGCGCCACAAAACACGGGCACTATACCACGTTCAGGGAAGTGCAAGCTTCTGAATCCTGACTTCTGTCTCTTGACTACTCGTATAAAAGCAGATGCCGGCATCGCAGCGAGCGACACCGGCACCGGCAAGATCGGCCTGTTCACGCCTAGCGGCCAAAAAACAGCCGTTCGATGCTTTGCTCAAGGCTCACCGCCCACTCGCCCATGCTGGTCTGCTGCGACCACTGGCTCAGCAGAGTGAGCTGCCCGCTCGCCAGCAGCACGCCCACAACCACTAACAGCAAGCCGCTTGCCAGGCTGGTGGTATGGAGGTGCAGGGTGGTGAAGCCGAGGTTCAGATCAATGCCGCGCCCGCGCATAAACTGCCAGAAGCGCGAGCCACGCCCGAGCCGGCTGAAGAAGGTCGCCATCAGGATCAGCGGCATGCCCAGGCCCAGCGCGTAGACAAACGCCAGCACTGCGCCCTGCAGCACCGCAATCCCTTGCGTCGCCAGCAGGGTCAGCAGCGCGCCTAAAATCGGCCCGACGCATGCCGTCCAGCCCAGCGCAAAAGTCGCGCCATACACATACGAGCCAGCGATGCTCGCAGTTGGGCGGTTCAGCAGCTGCGCGCCCGCAAAGCCCTTGCCGAGCATGCTCATAATGCCAAACGCAATCACCACCAGCCCGCCCACGGTTGTGAGCGCGCCGAGGTGGCTGAACAGCAGCTGGCTCAGCGCGGTGGCACTCGCGCCCAGCACCACCATCGTGGTCGCCAAACCCAGGAAGAAAGCGATTGTCATCACCACAATGCGCTCGCGGCTAGCCTGAAAGGTGAAGGCGAAGTAGGCCGGCAGAATGGGCAGCGTACACGGCGAAAGAAAGCTGAACACGCCCGCCAGAAAGGCCGCCGGCGCAAGCACCAGCACGCTGCCATTACCGGCCGGCGTCAGCCCGGCGGACGCGCCGCGCAGGCTGAGCAGGGCAATTGCGCCCAGCGCGAGCGCAATGCCCAGGCCGATCAGCAGGCCGCGATATGGAAATGTGCGCGCCGCTGCGGGCGTGGCGTCGATCTCAGGAGCAGACATACGCATCCTCTTGTGTCTTTGGGCGCAATCGTACTGTAGATTGAACGTTTGCTACCAGCGTATTATACATCGGGCGCGCTGGCGAGAGTCTTAAGGTTGACTAAACGTTTGTTCAGCTTTCCGAAATATTCGTGCGCGCAATCAGCTCGGCCACGCGCCAGCCGCTCTCGATCGCGAGGTGCACGCGCCCCTGCCCGGCGGCAAAATCGCCCGCAAAGAACAAGCCGCTGGCGCTTGCGTTTAACGTCTCGAAATCGGCGGTGGCATCGGGCAGGGCGTAGCGCCAGCGCTGCGGGTCGCTCCACAGCGGCGCGCCCAGCCCCTCGCCCAGCAGCGCGGCCACCAGTGGCGCAATCTGTTCCTGCAAGGCGTCGGGTGGCGTTTCCCAGTGTTCGGTGCTCCACGCGGGCGCCATCTGCGCAATGATCAGGCTCTTGCCGGGCGGGCAGCGCTCGGGGGCTTTGCTGTGCTCCAGCGCCAGCCAGCTGATCGGGTGGGCGCGGTCGCTGTTCAGCAGCGCATAGAAGGGCCGCTCGATGCGGCACGGGTAGGCCAGCGCCAGCGAGATGCAGCGCCGGTAACGCGCGCGACCCAATTCGGCCAGCAGCGCCGTTTTCACGCTTTCGTCGAGCGCGCTGGCCGCCAGGATGTCGGCGCTTTGCGGCGCGGGCGCGCTGAACAAAACCATGTCGGCGCTGCCAAGCGGCGCGCCATTCGTGTCGAATAATGTGAAAGGCGCGCGCCCGCCCGCTGCGCCAGCAATGCGCCCGACCCGTACTTCGCGCCGCACGTCGATGCCATCGGCCAGCAGCTTGCCCAGGCGATTCAAGCCATCGCGATAGATCCATTTCGCTTCGGCATTCTGCGCCGGGTCGCCCTGCGCCAGCGCGCCCGCTGTGTCGAACAGCCACACGGGCAGGCCAATATCGTGCAGCAGGTCGGCGGGCAGCTCGGCGGTGAGCAGATGCTGTATGGCGGGCGTGGGCGCGCGCAGGTTTTGCGCGCCATGGTCGAATATAAAGCCATCGCGGCGGCGCGTGGCTACCCGCCCGCCCAGCCCACGGCTTTTTTCAAACACAGTAATTGTCATATCTGGGCGGCGCTGCCTGAGCTTCCGCGCCGCCGCCAGCCCGGCCATGCCCGCGCCAATAATTGCCAGGTGCGTCATGCGAAACTCCGTTCGATATTCTGCGCCCCGGTTTCCCTATCCCAATGGCGTCAGGGCGCGATCTGCGCTTGCCGGTTGCGCCACACGTTCGCCGCGCCGCGCAAACGCCATGGTGCCGTCGTCGACGCGGCTGAAGCGGATGCTGCGGAGGTCATGCAGGAAGTTCTGGTTCATTTTCCACGGCCTGCGCGAGCCCTGCCGGGGCAGCATCCTGGCCGCGCGCTGCACATAGCCCGAGGTCAGGTCGACAATCGGCGTATTCGCTTCCACCCCTTCCTGCCGCCGGGGAATGCACTGCACGAAGCCGTGGCGATCCATGTAGTTCAGCAGGCGGCAGATGTAGGTTGCCGTGAGTTCGCATTTGAGCGTCCACGAGGCGTTGGTGTAGCCAATCGCCGACGCAAGGTTGGGGATGCCGGTGTACATCACGCCCTTGTAGCTCATTGTCTGCGACAGCTCAACCGGCTCGCCATCAAGGGCGAGCTGCACGCCACCCAGCAGCTTCAGGCTCAGCCCCGTGGCCGTCACAACGATGTCGGCCGCAAGCTCCTGCCCGGAAACGAGCCGAATGCCGGTTTCCGTAAATGTCGCGATCTGGTCGGTCACCACCGACGCCTTCCCCGACCTGATCGCCGCAAACAAATCCCCATCCGGCGCGAGGCAGAGGCGCTGATCCCACGGGTTGTAGGCGGGCGAAAAGTGCGTTGCGACATCATAGCCCGGCCCAAGCTCCTGCTGAACGAATTGCAGTATCATCTGTTTCGCAAGCGCGGGCTTGCGCCGTATGACCCGGTAGTAGTACATATCGAGCAGGATCAATCGCCAGCGCGCAACCGCATAGGCAAGTCGCTCGGGCAGGTGCCGGTGCAGCCACTCGGTTGGCGCGTCGTGCGATGGCGACGGCACAATATACGTCGGGGAGCGCTGCAGCATGGTGACGTGCGCGGCCCGCTCGGCCAGCGCGGGAATGAGCGTCACTGCCGTTGCGCCGCTGCCGATCACAACCACGCGCTTGCCCGCATAGTCGAGGTCGTTCGGCCAGAATTGCGGATGCACGGTGCGGCCCGCGAAGCGTTCGGCACCCGGCCATTCGGGCGTGTAGCCAGCCTCGTAGTCGTAGTAGCCGCTGCACATATACAGAAAATTGCAGGTGAACTGAACCGGCTCGGCGTTCGGCCCGCGCTCGGCCTCCACCGTCCAGCGCGCATCAGCCGACGACCACGCCGCATTCTGCACACGATGGCCATACCGGATCGCGCGGTCGATGCCGTATGCTTCGGCGGTTTCGCGCAGGTAGTTCAAAATCGCCGGGCCTTCGGCGATTGTGCCGCTTGCTTGCCAGGGCCGAAAGGCGTAGCCAAAGGTGTGCATATGCGAATCAGAGCGCACGCCCGGGTAGCGAAACAAATCCCAGGTTCCGCCAAGTGCATCGCGCCCTTCGAGCATGGCAAAGCGCTTTGCCGGGCAGCGCGTCTGGAGATAATAGGCGGCAGCGATGCCCGCAAGGCCCGCGCCGACGATCAGCACATCGAAATGTTCGGCTGTCATCGTACTTGCTCCTCGCGCTGGCGCCCAGCAGGCACGGGCAATCGCCGCTGCCGCAGCTCGCGAATCAGGCCAAGCCCAATCGGGCTGAGCCAGGTGACGCGCAGACGGTACGCCCACCACAGCACGCGCGCGTAGAAGGGGAAAACGATCACCGGCTGATTGCGCCACACGCCAGCGAGAATGCGCTGCGCCGCGTCATCCGCATCCATGAATTTGAATGGCAGCTCGTGCTGCATTGGCTCATCGTTCACATTCAGCGTTGGCGAGGCCGCGCCAATGCCGGTTTGCACAAAGCCCGGGCACACAACGCTGACCCTGACGCCAAGATCGGCGGCTTCGATGCGCAGCGCAAGCGACAAGCCAACGACGGCGTGTTTGGTGGTTGCGTAGGGCAGATTGGTTGGGTAGGGCAGCAGGCCCGCCAGCGACGCGGTGTTGACGATATGGCCGTGGCCTTGTTGCGCCATGAACGGGTAGGCAGCCTGCACACCGTGGATCACGCCCAGCAGGTTGACGTCGATCAGCCGGCGCCAGTGTTCGGCCCGCAAGTCGCGCGCGTCGGCAGTAACAGCAATTCCAGCATTGTTGAACATGTAGTCGATGCGCCGGTGCGTCGCGACCGTATGCTGCACAAGCTGCGTCACACTGCTGGCATCGGCCACGTCGGCGTGCTGCGCCACAGCTGTGCCGCCACGCTGACGTATCGCGGCCGCCACGGCTTCCGCGCCGTCGGCGTTGATGTCGGCAACCACCACGGCGAGGCCACGCGCAGCCAGCGCACGACACAGCGCCGCGCCAATGCCCGACGCGCCACCCGTGACAATGGCAACCTGCTGAACGGCGGTCATGTATCACTCCTCGCACTGAAAACGCGATTGGGATGATACCACATTGTCGAATGCCAAGACTTTCGTTCAGACGGATTTTACGCCTGCGGCGAGCAAGGAAGACTCTCTTTTTCTTGTCACTTTTTTGCGCCGCGGCGCAAAAAAGTGACAAGGATTGATGCTATGCGTCGCTGCAAGCGAAAGTCCCGAATGGATCGAGCTTCGGCCAAACGCAACCCGCGACGGCGTAATTGAACCGCTGGCCGCCGTCCGCTGGAGGTGCAAAAGTTGAGGCTTCTGCACAGAGCAGAAGCCTCAATCACGGCCGCCAATTCCTATTCCCCAACCCCTACTGCGCTACAAGCGCGCTACGGCGTCAGCAGGTACACCCCGCCGCCCTTGCGCCCCGGCCCGGGCAGCGTCGAGTCCGCCCAGGCGAAGACGTTGCGGTTGTGCGCGCGGTGTACGCCGCCCGAGCCCGTATTCGCCTCGATCACTTTGTTCACAATGCCCTGCTTGAGCGAGCCCGTCTCGACCAGCAGCACCTGCGCGCTGTCGCGGTCGGGCGCGAGGGCAGATACCAGCAGCGCCGATTCTTCGAGCGTGAGGGCCGCGCCAACCACGGGCGTGCCAGTGCGCACCGGCCCCGCGATCTGCTCGGCCTTGCCGCCCGCGCGGATGCGGAACACACTGCCCTTGCCCGCACCAGCCGCAGCGCGATCGGCTACCAGCACGGTTCCGTCTTTGGTGATCGCAAGGCCGGTTGGCTCGATCAGCGGCGCGCCCTTCGCAACGACCTCGGGCGCGGCCCCACCGGCAAGCGCAATCTTCAGAACCGCTGGCTCGCTGCTGCCAGCAACATTGCCCGCCAGGTACAGCACGTCGCCGTTCGCTTCGCGCGCGATCTCCAGGCCACGTGGCGCGGTGCCCGCCGTGCCAGCCAGAGGCACAGGCGTGCCACCCGCCGCCGGCAAAGCAAACACGCGCCCGGTCATGCCATCGTCGCCCTTCGCCTCGGCGTCAGCGACGTAGATCTGCTGCCCGTCGCTACTGATCGCCAGCCCACGCGGCGCAACAAAGGGCGCGCCTTTGGCAAGCACCACCGCATCAGCGCCGCCGGCCGCTGGCACGCGCAAGACGCCCACGCCATCCGTGCCGCTGGCAGTAAAGAAGACCTGCTGACCGTCAGGGTCGGGCGTTGCATCCCACGGTGTCGCAAATCCGCCCGGCTGCGCGACCAGGCGCACATCGCTCAACACTTCGTTGCGCAACGGCAGCGACGCCTGCGCCGCCCCATTATTCGTCGCCGCGCCGCCACAGCCCGCCAACAGCGCCGCCATCCCCACCACACACACCAATCGTTGCCAGCGCATCGCCGCCCCCCTTTGTTGTCCTGCAATTTCATTCACGTTGGAATGTGATTCGCGGGTAGGGCAGGGTTTGGATGAGTGCGGGGTTGCAGGTTTGCGGGTTCGCAGGTTTGCAGGTTCGCAAGTTGCAGGTTGCCGCCGGGGCATATCGCATACGCCTGTTTCAGGTTGCAGGTTCGCAGGTTGCCGCCGGGGCGTATCGCATACGCCTGTTTCAGGTTGCAGGTTCGCAGGTTCGCAGGTTGCCGCCGGGGCGTATCGCATACGCCTGTTTCAGGTTGCAGGTTCGCAGGTTGCCGCCGGGGCGTATCGCATACGCCTGTTTCAGGTTCGCAGGTTCGCAAGCACAGCTCACTGCCAACTGCCAACTGCTTGCTTCTCGGTTCTGCAATTCCTACCCAAACAGCAGCGTCAGCGTGATGGGCGCGAACGAGGCTTGGGTGTTTGCCAGCGCCATAATCATGAGCAAGAACGTTGCAGGAACGGCGAGCACTCCTGCTGCAAGCAGCGCCCGGTCGCGCAGGCTCCACGCGCCCGCGCCAGCCCGCGCATCGAGCAATCTGCGCCAGAGACGCGCCGTGAGCACGGCCAGCGCCACAAACACAATGCTGCACGCGATTGCTTTGGGTTGCTGCCAGGCCAGCCGGGCGCGCACTGCATCGCGCAGCAGCGCTGGCCTTTCGGCGCGGCCCGATTGCGCCCAGGCATTCACGGCCTCGTGCAGCGCAGCCCGGTGCGTGCCAGCCGGTGGCGTGCCAAGATCAGGAATAGCGTGCGCAAAGCCTGCCTGCGGGTTCACGACATTGCTGAAGTTCGCGGCCACAATCAGCAGCATGAGCGCGGCAAGCAGTGTGCTGACCAGGCTGGAGCTCAAGAATGCTTTTGTTTCAAAGGTCCATGCGCGGCTTCTATTTGCCCGCGCCCGCGCAAAGTGCCGCCAGCAATAGATGCTGAGCGCAACGAGCAGCAGCGCAACGATGCCGCCTTCGAGCACAAGTACGGCGTGGTAGGTGGCGTAATCGCGCAGGAGCGTGGCGTAGGCTGGGTTGGAAGCTGAGCCAGATTGCACAAGCTCCGTGAGCGTGTTTTGCAGAGTATCGGTGTCCACAAGGCTCCTCGGTCGGCAGGAAATGTCTTCATAGTCGCTCCGTTGCCGCGACGGTCGCTCTTGCTTATACGCTCACGATCTGCCAATGTTGCTATGCAGCAAATACGGCTCGGCAAAGATGTTTGGAAATAAACCACTCCCAAAACCCCAGACCCTAAACCCTGGTTCTCGGTTGACACAATCCCGCTTCTGCATGTATAGTCATCGCGCACTCCTGTATGCTTGGAGAGGTTGAAACACTCATGCACACGCACAAGTAACTCCTTTCTGCCTGCTGTTTCACCAGCGGAGCAGGCCCACAATCTTCCCTCATCGATCGCGCCTCGCATCAGGCAGCGGCGTTTTGCCGTTTCTGCCTGAACTGCTGTCGGGTTTCACACCTGGCAGTATTCTGCTTGCGCTGGCATTGTGTGTTTTTCTTCAACAAGGAGTTTCTTTCATGGAAACCAGTCAGCTTTCGCTGCTGCCCTTCTATGAGGGGTGGCGGAGCTATAACCAGCGGCTCATCGCGGCGATTGCGCCGCTCACGCCCGAGCAGCTTTCCCTGCGCGCTACGCCCCAGCACTGGACAATTCGCATGTATGTGACGCACATTGTCGCCAGCCGTGCATGGTGGTTCCATGTGCGTATGGGCGAGGGCGGCGACGATATTACGCCGTACGAGCTATGGGCACTGGATGTGTGTGAGGCGGAGATCGACCCGGGCCACACGGCGGGGGAGCTTGTAGCCGCGCTGGAGAAGACCTGGGCGATGATCGAGGGGGTGCTTGCGGGCATGACACCTGCCGACCTCGGGAAGCTCTTTCCAGGGCTCAATGAGGCCGAGCGTGAGTATCGCGCAAGCCTGGTTGAGCCAAGGCTTCAGCCCTATGCGCATATGTGGCTGGCGGCCGAGCGCGAGGCCGGGGAAATCAAGCCAGCGCGTTCATGCCAGTGGATCATCTGGGACACGCTTGAGCACGACATTCATCACGGCAGTGAGATTTCGACCGCGCTTGGCGTGCATGGTCTGACGCCCGTCGAGATCGGCTAATCGCAAATCCGCTCATTTTGTTTCAGGTGCTGCGCTCCGGCTTCGTTGGGGCGCAGCACCTGAAACGGAACATTTGGGGCGGCAAGCCGCCCCCAAACCCCCACCGCGTCATTCGTCTTACTCAAGTGCAGCAAGCCAAGGATGCCCGGCGGGGTGTTCATAGCGCAATGCCTGTGCAAGCCAGGCTCGCGCTTCGGGTGTAAGCAGCGGCAGGCTTGCCTGAAAGTCGAGCTGGTCTTTTGGGCGATTGCCCCTGGCTTTGTACATCAGCTGCACCTCGATGCGCACACAGGGCCGGCCGCCATAATCCACCAGCAGCTCCTTCCGCGCCCCACGAATGCGCGCATCGCGGCGGCTAAACCACTCGTCGCCATCGGCTTCGAGCAGCATGAGCTGCAATTCCCACGCATCGGCGCCAGCGCGATGCCCCCAGATGTCGTGAATGCCAAAGGCGAGCCATTCGCCCGCAAGCCACGGGCGCAGCGTGCCGGGCGGGTCAGCGGCAAAAAGGTGCCAGCCACGTAGCCAGCCCTGCACCTCGCGCTGATCTTCGCGAAACACTACCAGGTCAACGTCGTCGTGCTCGCGTATCGGCGCGCCAAGAAACTGCTCGACCGCGTAGCCGCCCGCAACGCCCCAGGTGAATGGCGCGTCGCGAAAGAGCTGCGTGACCTCGGCGAGCGAAAGTGGCTTCCAGTGCGTGTAGGGAAAGGTCATGGGCGGGCACCTTTCTTGAGCAGGGGTCAGGAGTCAAGGGTCAGAAGTCAGAAGTCAGGAGTCAGAAAGAACCGCTCCGAGTCACGCAAAACGCATATCAAGAGGCTCAAACGAGTATGCGCGCACCCTTCGATACGCGGCTATGCCGCACTCAGGGTGCTATATTGCTATCCCAAATGACCTGAATCCTGACTTCAGTTTTGCCTTCGTGTCTTCGTGGTACATAAAATCTTCGCGTCTTTGAGTCTTCGTGGCAAAACTACGCGCCCACGCCATAGAACTCGTAGAAGTCGCGGATTGGCGCGCGGGTGCGGAAGCGCTGGTATGGGAAGCAATGCCGCAGCTCGCCCAGGTCGGTGGCGCGCTCGGCGCGGCGCAGCAGCTCGTTGGCAACGGCTGGCGCAGGCTCCCAGAAGCGATCATAGCACTGGTACCACAGCACCATCTGGTTTAGCACGCCGTCGGGGTTTTCGAGCATGCCATCGGTGAAGTGCGGCGGGAACAGGCGCGTGTAGGCCGGCAGGTTGTAGAGCCACGAGTGGCCCGATACGATGTCTGCTTCGGGGTGGGCCTGGCGAATATACGTAAACATGCGCCGCAGCTCGTCGCGCCGTGCCGCCTGCCGCGCATGGCTCAGCGGGCGCATGCCGGGCAGGTCGTTGTTGAGGTAGTGCGGGTTGATGATCGTCGTGTCGCGCACGGCGTAGTAGAAGCAGCCAAACAAGGGGCGGCCACCAAACTCCGTATCATCGGGCGCGGGGATATGCTCGTCGGCATTGTTCTCGGCATACACACGGTACGCCAGCTCGACCGGGTCGCTGGCGCGCACAAATTCCTGGGCAAACGCTTCCCAGCCATCTTCAACTTTCAAAGTCACGGCGTAGGTGGTGTAGCGGTGCAGCGCGTCGGTGAGCGGCAGCGCAAAGCGCGTGGCAATGCGCAGGGCAAACTCCAGCTGCAGGGCAAAGAACGAAGGCGGGTAGAGCATGGGGCACCTTGTGCAGTATTCAGGAGGCAGGAGTCAGGGATCAGCTATCTTGACGCTCGCCCGCGCATAAAGGTTTCTAACCCGATGCTGTTTGCCCTCATCCCGCCACGCGCCCGGCCCGTGAACGGGTAAGCATATTCAATAAAGCCGCCAGAAACGTTTACCACGGAGGCACGGAGGCACGGAGGGCTTTAGAATACTACAAAATTTTGGTGTCTTGGTGTCTTGGTGGTTAAGATGGTATTGGCTTTAGCCCCGCGTGGGCGCATACACCGCTACTTCCCCGCGTCTCTGCGCGACACAGCGCCTTCGTGGAGGCCAAGCGCGGTGCGGATGTCGCCCTGGCGCACGATGTACAACACCACATTACTCCCTCGCAACAACAGTGTCGTACAGGCCGTAGTGCGTTAGCCCTTCGTGGCTTTCGATGCCGGTGTAGCGCAGCGAGGCATCTTCGTAGCGGCGGAAGGCAAAGACCGCCCCGTTCATTTGCTCGGTGTTGAACACTTTCAGGCGAACAAGCAGATGGAAGTCCTGCACCGTCAATCCCGTGACTGTAAGAAACAAATCGGGTTCGAGCTTGGTGATTACATCTTGCAGCGTGTTCTCGCGGAAATCAGTCAGGTACATGAATGCAGGGATGCGCGTTGCGAATTTGATCAGTTTTTCCTGAACCATCTTGCGCTTGGATTTGTATTCGCGTTCCTCGTCGGTGAGTTCCTTTTTCTCTTTGTCCGTCAAATCCCCGCCCTTGGCTTTGCCTTTGAGCGCCTTGACCTTTTCGCTTTTGTTGATGATCGTTTCGATGATGTTGTCGCCGAGGGTGCGCCAGCCCTCGATGCGCTCGACGGCGGCCATGGCTTCGGCGTTGTTCAGCACGCGGCGCAGGGTGTCGTTGTCGACGTTGACGAGCAGCGCCGATTCCCACTTGCGCGCCAGCAACGTCGCCGAGGTTCCCGCCATCGCGATGTCGAGGATGCCGCCCGCGTCGATCTGCGTCATGTTTGCGCCATCGTAGGCCAGCACCGGCAGAAACGACACCAGCTCCCTGACGGCGTTTTCCGGGTTCGCCTCGTTGGGCGACAGGCCGATGCCATATTCCGAAAGCTGCCGCAGCGCCCGCGTGGGCGCGAAGTCGAACACAAAGCAGACCGGCTTGAGAATTTCTTCCTCGTTCGGATTGTCGCCGTTGGGGTTTTTGATCGACCACGGCGATTGCACGCGAAATGCCGACTGGAAGTATGTTTCCGGCGATTTGAGGTTGCGCAGCATCAGAATCGACGACCATTGCGCCACGGTGACGCCGGTGGTCAGCTTGCCACACGACAGCGTGATCGTCTTGGTTTCGAAGCCGCTCCCAATCGCTTTGCGAACCGGCGGCAGGGCTTCCAGCCCGATGCCCGCCGATGTTCCCGCCGCGACGACAACCTTGTAGTCGTGCCAGAAGGTGTTTTGTCGTTCGTCGAGCAGATTATCCATTGCGTGGCAGGCCGCGACGCTGGGCAGGAACCAGAATGAGTGCTGGAGATACGGCAACAGGCGCACATCCGAATACGGAAACGGTGGGCGCGTGCCGGTTTTCAAATGCTCGACCGACTTGGGCAGGTAGCCGCCGCGAATGATGTCCAGCCACTTCTGCACATCGTCCTTGTGCTTGAACTGGGCGAGCATGCCTGTGCCCGATGCCTCGAAGAACGTGTTCAGGTCGAACTCGTCGAACTCCCCGGCGCTCGCAACCGCCAGCAATTCGTCCGGCATCTGGTACGTGAGCAAACGCATCTGCGGCAGCGCGCCGTAGGGGTTGCGCTTGTCAGGATGTTTGGCGGCATATTCTTCTTTGGCACGCTGCTCGTCGGTGTACGTCCAGTTGAAGATCTGTTCCTCGATGAACTCACCCGTCGACAGCGCCCGGAACGGCGTGCCGGAAAGATACAGGTATGCTTTGGTGGTGATCGGCAGAAATTCAATTTCTTTTTCGGAAAGCACCGTCAGGTCTTCGTTCACGTTCTCCAATCCGGCGGCGTATTCAAGCTTGGTTTCCTTGATAGCGACGGTTTTCTCTTCGCCCTCGAACAATTCTTTCGCGGTGTCGCGCCACGCGCCGAAGTGGTACTCGTCGAAAACGACCAGATCCCAATTGACCGTATGAATCCATTCGTTCTTGGGTTTGATGTTGCCCGCATTGTCACGACCGAGCAGGTCTTGAAAGGAGCCAAAATACACCACTGGCTTGTTGCGGCTGATCGTTCTTGGGTCGCCGCCATTGCTGCGGGAAAGATATTGCCAGCCATCGAAATCGATGTGCGATTCGAGGTCGGTCTGCCATGCATCTTCGACGGCGGGCTTGAATGTCACCACCAGCACGCGTTTTGCGCCAAGCTTTCTGGCAAGCTGGTAGGTGGTGAAGGTTTTGCCAAAGCGCATCTTTGCGTTCCACAAAAAGCGCGGAACGGCGTGCATATCTTCCCGCCAGATCGAATGGAAATAATCATGCGTTTTGTTGACCGCTTCGCGCTGTTCGCGACGCATCGGGAACGTTTCGTGATGCGTGCCGCTGAACTGTTGCCCGGTGCGAAGCGCCGTGAGTACGGTCTTGACGTCCGCGACTGTGCAGCGCATCCATTCTAGCTCGGTGTTGTCGAACCCCTTCTTGACGAGTGCGGCGCGAACCTCGTGATCGGTGAAGATCGTGCCATCGTTGCGCTCGGCAGGCTCATCTAACACAATCGTGTAGTTCTTGATCGCGGCGGTCTTGAGTTGTTCGGCAATGCGCGTCTTCACATCGCGCGTGGTCTGGCCCACCTTGAGCAGATTGTTGTGCGCCGCGTCGTCGATTGCGTAGGCGTAAATACGTGGCCGGGCTTCGGGCCTGGGCGCGAGGATTTCTTCGATGGTCTTAGTCATCGCCTTGCCCCATCGGTCGGATCATGCTGTTAATAAAAGCGATCTCATCTTCCGTGATGCTATACTTTTCGTAAAGCATCTCATCTGTCCATTCACGATCCATGGCAAGATCCGGTATAAATGAAAATCGGTCGCTATATAAGTGCTGTGTGTATTTCTGAAGCGATATCAAGAATCTTGTAAATCGAGTTTTGAGATATTGTGCAAATAATTTGGCTTGATCCTCACTATCAAATAGGTCAATAACCAAATATGTCTCTGTGCATGCCATTCCTGGTTCAAGAATTTCTGGTGATGAAGTAATCCAGTAGGGAAATGATCCACGCTCACCATAAGCAAGGCCAAGAATGACCTTCCATCTATCAATCCATGAATCATTTCGTGGAATGTCGGCGCGACCAATCCATGATAAGCCTTCGCTAGATCGTATCGCGACAGGTTGCGCAAGATCTTTTGGAGTAGGTAGACCACGGTAGGACGTTCGCAGACCAAACGGTTGTGTTGGAGATACTTTCGCTGCCAGCGACTTACTAGAATCAACTCCTTTCGGCCACACCTTCTCTAATATAGCCACGCCGATGTTGTAGCGTACAAAAATATCATAAGCGTCAAGCCGACGAGTTGCCGATTCTGCTGGCACTCCTGGAGCAACAGTACGGATCTCACAAGGGCCATTATAACTAAGGTTTTGCAGAAATAGGCGAAAGCTCAGGGTAAAGCCAAACGGAGCTTGATATCGGACAGAGTCATGCCTTGGTGCGATTGTTCGATGGCCCAAGCAAGCGTTTTGCCCAAGGTCTCGCGAGCGATGGTGCGACAGGACTCGCCAATGGTCATCAGGCGTGTGTGAGCCCATTCGAAGGCACGATCATGCTTCAATTGGCGCATCAGAGCCGTGTACGCCAGGACGACGAGGTGCATGTGCCTGGTCTGGCCCATCCCGTCCCTGAGCTGACACTCGCCCATGCCCAAATGCTGCTTCCCGTCCCGATGAAAGGTCTCCGTCCCTGTCCAGCGCTTTTTGTAGACCTTCAAAATGCGATGAGCTTCCCACTGGGTTCGGTTGCTGATCAGGATCTTGCGTGGCGTCGCAGCTTCTGCTTCTGACCACAACACCAGAATACGCACTGGGTGGTTGACATTGGGCAGACGAACGGACTTGGTGAGGTACCATTGCGTGTGACCGCCGACCGTAAACTTGGTGCGAACAAGCGGCGTGAGCGTTTTGACCCACTCAGTCACGCTGGTCTGCTTCCCGCTGACTACAATCACTCGGTTGGCTTTCAAATCACCGATGTAGCTGCGACCTTTGGCGTGGAGGGTGTTCATAATTGGCGCGTTGGTGAAGTAACTGTCGAAGGTGAAGTCGCCCGGTATGTCCTCAGCGACAACCCAATCGATCAGTTCCTTAGCGAGGTCGGTGTGATTCTTGAACGGGCGCTCGTCGTCGCACTGCTCGCGCTTGCGGAAGCGCCGGAAATCGAGCGGATAATGCTTCCCACTCGGGTTGACGTAGTTGGCAAACAGGTAATCGTGGGCGATCAGGTGGCGTTTGTCGGCATGGTCCCAGAAATAGCCGACATCCTCTATCAGTTTGCCGTCATGATCTATCAAAGTGTTATCGATCGCGATAACGCCGTCGTGACGATAGCGCGTTGCAGCGTCCTGTTGAAGCCATTCGAGCCGGTGCGCGTTGATGCGCTGGACATCCCAGGGCGCTTCAGTCAACCATCGATTGAGAGTGGATTGGTCGGGTGGGGCGGCAAACTCTCGCGTGATACCGCTCACGGTCTTGTGCTCCGCTACAAACAGCCCGGTCAGGTATTCGGCAAAGTGGCGGCGTGAAGGCTCATTTGGAAACAGGTCGGCGAACTGGACCAGCAGTTCCTCGACCACCTGTGGTATCGCGACAATTGCTGGCACCTGTGCCTCCCAACTGGTAGACCAACGCTCGCCTGATCATATGCTCAGAAGCTTGTTGCCGCAAATCTGCAAAAGTCCAGTTATAAGATCGATCCCAAAGGAAATAAGAAACACCTCCGGCGATGTCTATTCCGGGAAACGCTTCTGCCGCATTAGGAAAATCCACAAGAGATCGCAGTCGCTTGTCCGAAAGCATCTCCTTGCGATACTCGTCTAATCCCCGGCCACCAGCGAACCATCGGGACGGAGTAACCATTATCACAAAACGCGGATCAAGTCTCTTAGCGGCTTGGACGAACTTATGGTAAATTGGCATTGCGAAGCTGCCTACAGCGCTGCCGCCACTCTGACCAAGTTGATACGGTGGATTTCCAATAATCACATCGAACTGCATATTGCCTCCAAACAACTCGGCAATCCGAGTCTTGATATGCTCAGTGTGGATAAAGGTATAGGCGTGAGTTTCGAGAGCATCACCACGGTCATAGTCTCTGCGATTAGCACCACAGTACCTGCATTTGTCGCCATCCCAAGTATGCTCGACGCGTTCAAACCAGATGTTGCCCGACGCGCTATTAAATCCTTTGGCGATGGAATGTTGACCATTGGCATATTTAGAGCAATATAAACTGCGGCGTGCAAGCAGGCTCGTTAGATTCGTTATGCCGATGCCAAACACCTGCTTGGTGAGGATGTGATTGACTCGTTCTGCGCGGTTGGGTATTTCGTGGGCGAGGCCATCGTTCAGGCGGCTGGTGATTTCGCGCAGAAACACGCCGGACTTGGTGCAGGGGTCGAGGAAACGCACCGTTTTGTCGGCCCAGATGTTTGCCCCATTGTGGCTAGACGCCCACGCATCGGCCAAAGTGTCCAGCATCCGGTTGGCAAAGTCGGGCGGGGTAAACACCTCGTCGTTGGAGAGGTTGGCGATACAGGTCAATACGTCCGGGTTGCGTCCGCGAAGCGAAAAGCGTGCCTGGTCGTTCATCCGGTTTCCTTTGAAGCAACGAGCATATCAGTTCGGCCACAGAGATCACAGAGGCTTCGTCGTGAGCTCAGCCGAACGGCCACCGAGTCAAGCCCAATACTGTTCAAATAACCACCAAGTCACCAAGATTTTATGGCATCATAAAGCTCTTTGTGTCTTCGTACTCTGGAAATTAATTTCCCTGTACTCAGCTTCCAGGAAGCTTAAGCCAGTTTTGTTTCAACCTGATACTCAGATGAGCTTCCTGGAAGCTTGCCTGTTGTATGAAAGAACGTATTCTCCAGAGTACTTCGTGTCTTGGTGGTAAACGTTTTTCTCTTTCTTATTTGATTTGCACGTTGCTATAGATGCTCGTCAAGACAGGCGGCCAGCTCGCTTGCCGTCATTGGCGGATACGTCTTCGCTGGCATAAACAGTTCGTGTTTCCCCAGCCCGGCAAACAGCGAGCCTTGTTCGCTAAATGTCGACGAAAGGGTCAGCGTGTTGAGATGGAAATCGCGCCGTTGAAACTTGCCCTTGCCCGAATAACCCCACTCCGCAAACATAATCGGCTTGTCGTCGTGCGTGCGCATCGTCAGCGCATCGCCGTGGACGATATTCTGTGACAGCACATAGGACGCAGCGCGATACAAATCATCCGATGCCTGGAGCCGCAGATACGCGGCGAAAATCTCCAGGACATTTGCGCGGCATTCGGCGATGTTGTCCACCAGCAACTCGACGCCATAAATGCACATCAGCGCAAGCAATGCATACTGTTTTTTCTCGAAGTCCGACTTGCCATACTTGAGTTCGACGGCGGCAAGCTTGCGGCGCACAATCTGCACGAGGAAATTGCCGCTGCCACACGCTGGCTCCAGAAAACGCGAGTCGATGCGCTCGGTTTCGTCCTTCACGAGATCGAGCATGGCCTCGACCATCCACTCGGGTGTAAACACTTCGCCGTGATCGGCAACGCGCTGCTTGGACCTGACATACTTCTTGGGCTGCTGCATCTCCGGCCATGCTTCCTGTCATCGCGGGCCAACATCCGCCCGCTCGGCTGCGATGCCATTATAGTATCGAGATGACAGGTGGGCAATTTTTGGAGCTTCGGGCAGTATTCAGAAGTCAGGAGTCGGTAGTCAGAATTGCTTTGGCGTGCTGATGCTTTTCCAAACGACGATGCCAGTCCACTGCAACAGCGTGTTAATGAACACAACGACCGCAGCGCATATTTGGATACGCACAGCAATCAATGAGGGCGCAGAACGCGCCGGATATACTTCGACGACGAAACCCTTCCGCTCTGGGTTGGTAACACTTGAAATGTGATACCAGCTCAGAGCGGAAGGATTTGGAGTTCGTCGTAATACATCGCCAGAACGGCGTGATGTCTCGATATGTTTCTCACTCCTGTTTTCATAATTTCCTGTCACTTGCACAGCCAAAAGCTAATTTTAGGTTTGCTTTACAAGCTGAGCTTTCCTACGCGCATCAACCCGCTGCGAATATGCTTGGCAAACGCTTCGAGCAATCAATGCCTTCTTCCACCCCCTGTTCCCCATCTCCCATCCCCTGCGCTCCAGGCACACTAATCATATAGACAGGACACCGACAAACGCCGACGAATAGCTTCCTCCTCCGCGTCCTCCGCGTCCATCCGCGTCCCATTCAACCCCAGCGCAATCGAGACAGACAGGACGCCGACAAACGCCGACGAATAGCGCAGAGTGCCTATCGAAGCAAAGTCCTGCGCCTCACGCCCCTTTGCCAGTCAGATCCTTGTCTTCCATCTCCCAGGCATGATCGAGTGTGTGAAAGGCAGTGTGCCGAATCATGTAGCGCAGCGGCCACTTGCCGGCCTGTTTCCCCTGTGCATGATAGTCGCGGATGCCCTGGCAGTAGGCATCGCGATGCGTTTTCATCCCCGCGCCCGTCAGCATCGCATCGTCGGGGGTGTGTACGCCCAGCCCCTTCGCCCAATCCTGCTCGTTGGCAAAGATATGCAGCACGATCCGGTCGCGATCGCGCCCTCCCCCGCGTGGACCCTTCTGCAGCTCAGCCGAAACCCGCCCGCGCACATCGTCGAAAAACGCCCAGCATGCCTGCAACAGCGTCAGCTCGCGTTCCAGCTCGCCCTCAGACATGCCTTGCCTGTCGATGCTCGAAAACGCGAACGAGATGCCCCAGAAATCAGTTGAGCCTGTTCCCGGATACTGCTCGACCACATCGATGCCCGTGAGCGCGTCGAAGTCCGCGCTCATGGCAGCGCGCTTTGCCACGGGCGCATAGCGCGCAAGGTAGGAACGCAGCTTCTCGATTGCGTCCTCGCCGGTCTTCGCCCCGCGCGCGAGGCCGGGCCAGTCCGGCGCAACCGCCACAACCTTCTTGCCCTTCGGCCCAATTTCCAGCATAACCCGAAGATCGTTCGCCACAGCTCCTCCTATCACAAATGCAACACTTGTTCTATTGTATCGCACCTGTGTGTACTTTGGGATTGGGGTCTGGGGTTTTGGGATTGGGGTCTGGGGGTTTGGGATTGAGCCAGCGAACCGAGAACCGCGAACCGAGAACCGCGAACCGAGAAGCAAGCAGTTGGCAGTGGGCAGTGAGCTGTGCTTGCGAACCCGTAAACCTGCCACCTGCCAACTGCCGACTGCCTCTTGCCACCTGCCAACTGCCGACTGCCTCCTGCTACAGTGGTCTGAGGCTCAACGTGATCAACTCGACTGACGCGCGGATCAACTCAACTGACGCGCGGATCAACTCCTACCGAGCCACAGAGAGCACCGAGAGCCCAGAGCCGGACGGTCCGCGCTCCGTATTGCTGCACAAACAACGAAGCCGCTGTGTTGCACAGCGGCTTCGTCCTGCGCTCTGGGCAATGCAGGTGTTCGTTATGCTCTTGTATCATTCGATTAGCGCGCTGCTTACCCTCATCCCGCCGCGATGCGGCACCTTTCTCCCAGAACGAGAGGAACGTTTGAAGAGTGTTACTCCCCTCTCCCGCGCCTGGGAGAGGGGTTGGGGGTGAGGGCCAACACCTGTTCGACCATTCGCAAGCGCATCCTGAGAAGTGAGCATCCTGAACCCAAAGGGTTCCCCGCGCGCAGCCGCGTATCGAAAGGTGCGCATCAACACCGGCCCGCCCACTGTGTTCTACTCGTCGTTCAAACCCTTGCCCGCGAAAATCTGCTGCATGCACTTCTCAATCCGTGCCTCACGCGTCTTCGATTGTTTGGGCGCAGCGAAATACAGCAGGTAGCCGCGCTGGCGGCCGGGGGTCAGCGCTTCAAAGGCAGTCTTCAGCTCAGGGATCTCGTCGAGCTTCTCCCGAAACTCCTTTGGCACCCTGAACTCGGATGTCTCCTTCATTGGCACCTTCAGGCCCGCGCGTTCCGCCGCAATCGCTTCGTGAACGTACTCCTTGATAATATCCTCGCGCTCACTCACCTCGTCGACGTTCGTAAAGCGCATCTGGCGGGTCGCCTGGACATTCTCAGTCTGCTGGATGAGCAGGCCATGCGGGTCGCTCAGCAGCGCGCCCTTGAAAAATAAGATCGCGCAGTATTCCTTGAACTCGTGGATAAGTACGATATTACTGCCCGCAAGCGCATAGCACGGCACGCCCCACTTCAGCGCCTCGTCCAGCCCGCAATCGAGAATGATCGCGCGCAGGCTGGCCAGTTCATCCTGCCACTGCGCCGAGCGGCGCACAAATGCTTCTGCCTTTGGGTTTATTTGCGGCATTGATGCATTCTCCGGGTGGGCGAACACATAGGTTCGCCCAGACATGTTCGGGCGGACCTACGTGTCCGCCCTCACAAGCAAGCTCTTGCCCGTCATCTGCGGCGCAAGGCCAATCCCCAGCATCTGCAAAATGGTTGGCGCAACATCCGAAAGCCGCCCACCATCCCGCAGCGTCGCATGGTCGAGGCCCACGCCCGGCGCAGCCACCAGAATGCACGGCACCGGGTTGGTAGTGTGGGCAGTGTGCGGCCCGCCCGTCGCCGGGTCGATCAGCAGCTCGGCATTGCCGTGGTCGGCAGTGATCAACGCCGCGCCGCCCTTCGCCACCACCGCATCGACAATCGCGCCAATGCAGGTATCCACCGTCTCAACAGCCGTAATCACCGCCGGGATGACGCCGGTGTGGCCGACCATGTCGGCGTTGGCGAAGTTCACAATAATAAAGTCGTAGGTGTCGTCGGCCAGCGCCTTCAGAATGCCGTCGCGAATGCCGTAGGCATTCATCTCGGGCTTGAGGTCGTAGGTTGCGACCTCCTTGGGCGAAGGTGCCAGGAACCGATCTTCGCCGGGAAAGGGCTCTTCGCGGCCACCATTGAAGAAGAAGGTGACATGTGCGTACTTCTCGGTCTCGGCAACGTGCAACTGGCGCATGCCCGCGCTGCTCACCACCTGCGCAAGCGGCACCTCCACGTCGGCGTTCTCAAAGGCAATCTGCACCGGCAGACCCTTCTCATACTCGGTCATGGTCACGTAGATCAGGTCGCGCAGCATGTCGCGCGCAAAGCCATTGAAGTCTTGCAGCACGAAGGCCTTGGTGATCTGGCGCGCGCGGTCGGCGCGGAAGTTGAAGCAGATGATCGAATCGCCGCCCTTGATCGTCGCAACCGGCGCGCCATCGACCGTCACCACCGCCGGCAGAATGAATTCGTCGGTCACGCCTTCGTCATACGAGCGCTGAATCGCCTCGCGCGCAGTTGCAGCGGGCCGGCCCACGCCCGAAACCAGAGCATCGTAGGCCAGTTTAGTGCGCTCCCAGCGGTTGTCGCGATCCATTGCGTAGTAGCGGCCCGTCACCGTCGCTACCTGGCCCACACCGAGCGCGCCAGTATAGCTTTCCAAATCGGCGAGGTAGCCGATCCCGCTTTGCGGCATGGTATCGCGCCCGTCGGTAAAGGCGTGAATGAACACATTGCTGAGATCGTGGCGCTTGGCAAGCTCAAGCAGCGCCTTCTCGTGGTTCATGTGGCTGTGTACGCCGCCCGTGCCCAGCAGACCAATGATATGGAGCTGCGAGCCATTGGTTTTTACGTGCGCAATCGCGTTGTTCAGCGCGTCGTTCTCGAAAAAGCTGCCATCCTCGATGCTGTTGTCGATCAGCGTGATGTCCTGCATCACCACAAAGCCCGCGCCGAGGTTCAGGTGGCCCACTTCGGAGTTGCCCATCTGGCCGGTTGGCAAGCCAACATTCTTCTCAGCCGCGCCAAGCAGCGTCCAGGGGCGTGTTGCCCGCCAGTGGTCGATGTTGGGTGTTCGCGCCAGCTTGATGCCGTTGCCCTCGACCTCAGCGCGTTCGCCCCAGCCGTCCATAATCGCCAGCATCACCGGACGTGGTCGCTTGTGTTCCGTCACGTCGCTTCTCCCATCTATACAAAGGCAAGAAAAAACACCAGTGCGCCAGGCGTATTATACTACCTGGCGCACTGGTGTTTGAGTGAAGGACGCGCAACGAGCGCTTGTGCGCGTGAACGCGCAGGGGCTAGGGGTTGGGGGTTAGGGTTTGGCGATTGCGATGCGCAACAAGGCTTTTCGCTGCCCGAAAACCTCGCATGGAATTGCGCTAGAGGTAGTAGCCCTCCGCAAGCGCATTCGCGCTGGCAACCTCAACCGTGGGCTGGCTGATCAACATGCGGATTACCTGCGACTGCGCCCGCACAACCAGCGCCCCAATGCGGGGCATGTAGTTCATCTCGGCGTCGGCGTCTTCGTCGCTGGCCTGTTGCATCAGCGCGGCGGCGCTATCGCCCTGTGGCGCTCCGTCGCGCAGCATCAGCACGGCCTCAACCCGCTCGGTTGCGCGGGCCGCATCGAGCTGGCGGGCCAGCGTCGGGTCAACATCTGCTTTCATACATCCCTTTCGCGTTGGAGCTATGGGCCAGGCAGGGTGCGCGCCAGAATGTACATAACTCGCAGCTATTATACACAGCGATCGATACTCTGGCTAGGGGTCCTGCAACTACCGTGCCTGCGAGAGACGACCACCGACGACGGACGAACGACGAAGGACGAAGGACGAAGAAGCTAAACCTTCGTCAGTCGTCCTTCAAGCACGAGACAAGGGACACGGGACATGAGCTTGCAAGCTGCACACTAGAACTCAAAACCTTTGCGCCCTTTGCGCTCTTTGCGGTCGTATTCGGTCTTCGTCCTTTGTCTCCGTGCCTCCGTGTCTCCGTGGTGAATTACTCAGTCGGCTCATAATGACAAAGACGAACGACCGAAGAAGAAACCTCTCCCTTCGTCGTTCGTCCTTCGTCATTCGTCCGTGGTCTAACCTGCAACCTGTAAACATTCAACCTACAAACATCTCTGCGCCCTCTGTGCCTCTGTGGTGAACTTCTCGGTCGTCAGTCGTCAATCGTCAATCGCTACACCGTCTTCGCATCATTCGTGAGCGCAGCGAGCGCGGCCAGCGGGTTGATCAGCCCATCGCCATAGCGCAGTGGGTCATCCTCTAGGCGCGTGCATGTCTGGCGGATCGCAAGCTCGATCTGATCGACCGTCGCGTCGGGGCGGGCCTGCCAGAGCAGCGCCGCCACCCCGGCAACGTGTGGTGTCGCCATGGACGTGCCATCCATCGACTGGTAGCCATTGCCCGGCTTGGCCGAAATAATACTCACGCCTGGGGCAACAATGTCGGGCTGAATGGGGTCCTGATCGCGGTTGAAACGCACGCTGCCACTAAACGCCGCAACGTGGCGCGCGCGGTCAATCGCCCCAACCGACAGTGTCTCGGGGTAGTTGCCCGGCGAGCGGCTGGTGCCAATGCCCTCGTTGCCAATCGCAAACACGGGCAGCACACCCTGCTGGCGCAATCGCCGTGTGATCACCAGGAAGCTGGGGTCGTAGCCGCGCCAGCCCAGGCTCATGCTCAGCACCTTGATGCCACTTTCCAGCATCCACTCCATCCCGCCAAGCACGCGCGCCAGCACCGCGCCGCCCTCCACCACCAGACCTGAGTAAAACTCGCACTCGGGCGCAACGCCAATCGCCCGGTCGCCCACCAGCCTGCCCGCGATCGTGCCGGCGGTGTGCGTGCCATGCACATCACTGTCGTGCGGCTTGGCGTCGGCCACGCGGTTGCCAAGCATATCCCACTCGGCGAAGCCTGCCACGCGCCCCTTCAGCGCCGGGTGGTTCGCATCCACGCCCGTGTCGAGGTGGCCCACGCGCACGCCCTTGCCCGTCAGCCCCTGATCCCAGAACTGGTCGATCTGCATCGACTGCAAGCCCCAGGTCAGGCGGCGGCGCAGGGAAGCAGTGGTGGTGCGCACAGGCCGCACAATGCCCACGGTGTGCGTCGCATAGATCGACTCGATCTCGGGGTGCGACTGCAAGCCCGCAAGGCCGTCGTGGTCGACATAGCCGAGGGTGATGCCCAGGCGCGGGAAGTGGCGCACGGCCGGCTGGCCGGCATGGGGCACGCTGCCGCGCTCGCGGCTTTGCAGCACAATCGGCGCGGGCAGAAAATGATTGTCGATCTGCTCGAAATCAGGGCGGCTGGTCGTTAGCACCGCCACCTGGCGATGCACCACCAGAACCTGGCTAAAACCATAGCGGTCGAGCTGTTCCTGCAATGTGGTATCTGATGCCATCGCTCTGCTCTTCTTTCTTGTGTGCTGGCCGCAGGCGCACAAAATGCAAACGCGCCTGCGTATTCGCCCTGGCGAGGGTTCGCTCGGTGGGGGTTCGGGGGCGGCTCGCCGCCCCCGAAAATCCCCTTTTTGGCGCACTCGGCCACTTTGTGGCCGAGTGCGCCAAAAAAGGAAAGATCTTGGAGGGCTAGCGCCCTCCAAACCTCCCAGCGAGGAAGTGCCCCGGGCACATTCTGTAAACAATAAGATAGCAGGCGACTTGATGCAAGCCGCCTGCTATAAAGAACGTAGTTCTGGCTACTTTTTGGCTTTGCCGCGCTGCGCCTGTGGCGCGGTTTTGCCGCCCTTGCCATTCGCAGGCTTGCTGGTGGGCGCGCTTGGCGTATTGCTGGCAGGCGGGGCGGCGCGTCCACGCGGGGCAGCCTGCGCTGGTGCAGCCGGTCGGTTCAGGCCCGAGCCGCCCGTGGCAAGCTGCGCCGACACCGACGCGGGTGCGGCGGGCGCAACAGGTTGCGCGGGCTGTGCGGCAGGTGCGGATGCTGGCGCAGCACCGCCGCGACCCTGCAACAGCGCGAACAGCTCGCCCTCGCGGCCCTCGTGGCACTGCTTGAACTTCTTGCCACTGCCGCACGGGCACGGATCGTTGCGGCCAATCTTCGCCGCCGTAGGCTTGCGCACCGTCTTAGCGGCCTTGGCCTGCTCTTCGCTCTCGCCAGCGTGCTGTGCCTGGGCCAGGCGCTGCTGCTGCTCGGCCAGCACCTGGCGCATATACGCCTCGTACTGGAACGAGACCTGAATGATCTGGTAAACGATGTCGCGCTGGATGTTACGCTTCAGCTCGTCGAACATGCCGTAGGCGTTGCGCTGATACTCCAGCAGCGGGTCGCGCTGCGCAATCGCCTGCATGCCAATCTCCTGGCGCAGGTCTTCCATGCCGGTCAGGTAATCGATCCACTGGCGGTCGATCGCGCCCAGCATCATGCGCCGCTCGGCGTAGCGCATATTCTCAGGCGTGATCGCTTCCTCACGCGCAATATAATCGTCCTCGATCTGCTCAAGCAGCATCGACTCGATCTCTTCGCGTGGCGTTTCCAGCAACGACTCGGGCGTGATATCGGCGGGCAGCATCGGGTCGATTGTGCGCACGGCGCGCAGCAGTGCCTCGGCGTCCCACTCCTCGCCCTCGGCTTCGGGCAGGTGCTGGTCGATCAGGCTGCCGACTTCTTCGCCAATCATCTGCAGGATGCGTTCGCGCATATCCTGCCCTTCCAGAATGGCGCGCCGGTCGGCGTAGATGATCGTGCGCTGCTTGTTCATCACGTCGTCGAACTCGACGGTGTGCTTGCGATAGTCGAAGTTCTGGCCCTCGACGCGGGTTTGCGCGCCCTCGATCGAGCGGTTGATCAGCCGCGCCTCGATCGGCACATCATCCTCGACGCCCAGCCGCTCCATGATGCCCTTCACGCGCCCCATCGGGCCGAAGCGGCGCATCAGCTCGTCTTCCAGCGAAAGGTAGAAGCGCGACGAGCCGGGGTCACCCTGGCGGCCGGCGCGGCCACGCAGCTGGTTGTCGATGCGGCGCGCCTCGTGGCGCTCGGTGCCGACAATATGCAGGCCGCCCAGGTCGAGCACTTTCTTGCGCTCGGCCTCAGTAATCTGCTTGGCCTCGGCCAGTGCTTCCTTGATCTGCTCGGGCGTGGCTTCTTCGATCTTGATCTTCTGGCGCTCGAGAATCTCTTCGATCAGGCCATCGGGGTTGCCACCGAGCAGAATGTCGGTACCGCGACCAGCCATGTTGGTAGCGATTGTCACCGCGCCCATGCGGCCGGCCTGCGCAACAATGTGCGCCTCGCGCTCGTGCTGCTTGGCGTTCAGCACCGCGTGCTTCACACCATTGCGCTGCAGCAGGTTGCTCAGCCGCTCAGAGGTTTCGACCGACGTGGTGCCAACCAGCACCGGCCGGCCAAGCTCCTGCATCTCCTTGATCTCGCGCAGCACCGCATCGAACTTGGCCGGCTCGGTGCGGTAAATCTGGTCGTCGAGGTCTTTGCGCACCATGCCGCGGTTGGTTGGGATCACCACCACGTCAAGGTTGTAGATCTTGCCCAGCTCTTCGCGCTCGGTGAAGGCTGTGCCGGTCATGCCGCCGAGCTTCTTGTACATGCGGAAGTAATTCTGGAAGGTGATCGTCGCCAGTGTCACATTTTCCTGCTTGACCGGCACATTCTCCTTGGCCTCAACCGCCTGGTGCAGGCCGTCGCTCCAGCGCCGCCCAGGCATCTTGCGCCCGGTGAACTCATCGACAATCACGACCTCGCCGTTTTCCACCACATAGTCGTGGTCCCGATGGTAGACGAACTGCGCCTTCATGGCATTGTCGAGAAAGTGCGTCATCTCGTAATATCTTGGGTCGTACAGGCTCTCGTCGTCGGGGATACCAAGCGCCTGCTCCATCTTCGCAATGCCCGAATCGGTGAGCTGAATGCCCTTGCTGCGCGGGTCGATCATGAAATCGCCGTCGGGCTCAAGGCCTTCCTTCTTGGCCTCGTCGGGCGTGATGCTGCTGGCCTTGAGCATCGGCACCAAACGCGCGAAGTTCTTGTACTCGGCGCTGCTTTCCTGCGACGGGCCAGAAATAATCAGCGGCGTACGCGCTTCGTCAATCAGGATGTTATCGACCTCGTCGACGATTGCGTAGTGCAGCGGGCGCTGCGCCAGCTGGCTCAGCTCGACGACCATATTGTCGCGCAGGTAGTCGAAGCCGAACTCGTTGTTGGTGCCGTAGGTGATGTCGGCGGCGTAGGCCTCGTGGCGCGTGCAGGGCCGCCAGTGCACCAGGCGCTGATCCTCGGGGTTCGCGTCCGGGTCGATAAAGTCGGGGTCGAAGCGCGCCGAATAGTCGTGCGCAATAAAACCCACGCTCAGGCCCAGGCGATGGTAGATCGGGCCCATCCAGCCCGCGCCGACCTTCGCCAGGTAGTCGTTCACTGTCACAAGGTGGCAGCCCTTGCCCTCAAGCGCGTTGAGGTAGAGCGGCAGCGTGGCAACCAGTGTCTTGCCTTCGCCGGTTTTCATCTCCGCGATCTTGCCCTGGTGCAGCACAATGCCGCCAATCAGCTGCACGCGGTAGTGGAACTGGCCGATCTCGCGGCGGGCGGCCTCGCGCACGGTGGCAAAGGCTTCGGGCAGAATATCGTCGAGATCATCGCCCTGCGCCAGGCGCTCCTTGAACTCGGCCGTCTTGGCGGCAAGCTGCTCGTCGCTTAATGCCTTGAACTCGCCTTCCAGCGCCTCGATCTCATCGGCGACCGGGTTGATATGCTTGACCTCGCGGTCGTTGCTATCGCCAACAATCTTCTTGAGAAAATTAAACATCTATCATTTCTCCGGTAGTCAGTAGCCGGTAGCCGGTAGCCGGAAGTGAGCAGAACAGTGAAATTCTCGGAATTCCAATGACGCTGATACCTGACTGCTGACTACTCCCATTTCGTAAAACGCCCCCCGGCAAATTGTGCGCGAGGAGCGGCGAAAGCGGGCAAAGCGCAGCACAATGCAGCGCAATGACGGTATTATACCCGACACGCGGCGCCTTCGGCAAGTGCAAAGGTTACTGTTTGGCACAACAAAGCGGGCCACGCACTGCGCAGCCCGCCTGAAATCCCGCTTGTTCGGTCTGGTTTAGTTGTTCAGCGCACCCGAGGCAGCGGCAGCGCCCAGGCCGATCGCCCCAAGAATGGCCGTCACGATGAAGCCAATCACCAGTTGGGCAATAAAGGCTACAACCATTGTAATAATTGCCTTGTTCTGATCCAGGTTCATGCTCGCGCGCACCGCCAGGTAGCCCAGGTAGATGCCATACAGGCTGAGCGCGATCGAAACCGGGAAGGCCAGGCAGGCAAAGAGCACATTGCTGCCAATAATGCCATTGATCGCCAGAATTGGCGCGAGGTACAACGCGATGGTGTAGAAGACTTCGTCCTGCGTGCCGGTGCCGCCCTGCGATTTGCCAACTGTGTAGATCAGGAAGGCCGAAACGTAGTACGAAATCAGCGGAAGCAGCAAGCCGCCAAGCAAACCACCGATTGCTCCGGTCACGCCGCCACCAAAGAAGCCAAAGACCGCCGAAAGAACTGCGCCTACGGCAGCCGCCACACCCACGTATGTCAGCGCTTCACGCTGGCCACCGCGCCGCTCGAACTGCTCGAACGTCTGCACACTTGGTTTCGTCAACACTGTCATGCTCTGGTTGAGCATGTCGCCAATTGATACGCCCTGAACGATCATAGCTGTGTTCTCCTTTGTAACGTACAATACTGCTACGAGCGGGCACCACGAAAAGTTACAGTGGTCAAACAAACGGAATTTCTGGGGTTTATCTCCTTTCTTCGGCGATTGTACACCTATGCTTCGATGGCAATGTTTGCGTTTCGGTTACATTCGCATAACGGCCATCTGGGCGTTATTTACAGATCATAGCCGGGCTGGCGGCGCGGCGGCGCGCTCGGCGCGGTTGACGGGGGCGGCGTGTAGTTGACGCGCGGATCGATCACGTCTGCACCAGATGGCGGCTGCACGCCCGCGCCGTAGGTGTAGAAATCATTCCACGGCTGGTAGCGCGTCAGGTAGTTGTCGTAGTGCTTCACCGAACCATCAGGCATTGTCACCGTGCGGATCAGGCTGACCTGCATGCCCGGCCGGCCATGCACCAGCTGCTTCACCTGCCCCTTGCCAAGCTGCTTGTCGTACTGCCAGGTAGCTCTGCCGGGCTGCACCACGTTCTTGGTGAACGGCCCCTGATAGCTGACCTGCCGCCCATCCGAGGTGCCCCACATCTCAAACGTCACCGTGGAGTTGCTCAGGTCGGATGTTGCGGCGATGGTGACTGGGCCGGGCGAGTCGTTGCGCCATTTGAAGTCGCGCGTTGGGCTGAACACCGTCGCGTCAAAGCCCAGGATATTTTCATAGAAATACACCACATACGTGTGCCCGGCGCGGTCGGTAATGTCCATGCCCGCGTTCGAGGCAGCACGGAAAAGTGTTGTGGCGACCTGGCACAGCCCGCCGCCAACTACTTTTTCGAGCTTGCCGCCCACAATCGCGTAGCCCTCGACAAAACCTTCAGCTTCGCTGAAGTTGCCCGCGCTCAGGAAGGAATGTTCCTGCCCCGGCTGCACCACCACGCCATCGAACATCGCGGTGGCGCGGGCAATATTTTCGCGCCGCTCGCTGGCCGACGTGCGGAAGCCGGTGGTGGCCTTGCCAAGCAGCACCAGCGGCTGGGCCGGCGCTGTGGCGGCCTGCGCGGCCGGGCGCTCGTTCAGCAGCTGGCGGCCAAGCTGGCTAAGCTGCACTTCGTAGGGCGTGCCGACATGCTCGGGGTGCATCTCGAAGCGCGCCCGCTCGAAATACTGAACGACGTAAAACTGCCCATCCTGCGGGTTGATCTCGCCAAACTCTTCCGAGATCGGGTAGCCAAATGCTGCAAGGCCGCCGCGCCCCTGCCAGAAGCCGCGAAACGCACCGCCCAGGGTGTGCCCGCTTTCGCTGAAAAAGGTGCGGTCGCCGCCGGGGTTGCCTGCGAGCCACTGAAAGCCCGGCTCGCTGCGGCCTTCGGTGAAGTGGCGGCCCAGCAGCGAGAGCGACACATAGAACTCGGCCGGCAGCTCGGGGTGCAGCTCAAAGCGCGCCCGCTCGAAATACTGCACCTGCTGCCCATCCTCAGTAAACACCTCGGTGAGCGGCAGGCCAAAAATATCGAGGCCGCCATGCGTGTCGTAAAAACGCTTGACGGCAAGGCCGATGTTATGGCCGGTTTCGGGGAAATATGCGAAGGCAGTGCCTTCCGCGAGGGGGGCGGGAGCCGGGGCGGCCTGCGTGGGCGCGGGGGCGATGAGCTGGCAGGCGGCCAACGCGGCAAGCACGAGCAAGAAACGTCGGTGCATGGCGATCCTCAGCATGTGGAAATGCACAGTCGGGTGGCGGGCGTTGTTCAGGAAAGCACTGTGATAAGGCGGGCACTGGGTATGGCGCGCTTGGCGGCGCTGATTCGAGTATAGCACAGATAGAACGAAACTACCAGCGCCTTAATCTATACATTACAAAGAGCAAATGTAAGATCAAACTGGCGTTTACTATCGCGCAATCGTACCAGCGCAGATCGTTCTGCTTATGTGACCATGCGGAGATTTATTGCTCCACAATGGCATGTGCGGGGCAGAAATAAAACACGCTGCGATGGACGTGAGCCTGCTCCAACACGCAGCAGACGATATACGATTGCCGAATGGTGATGTCAACACTTTTCAGCCGCCGATCTCGCGCAGGATACTTTCGGCGCTGCTGCCGTCGGCGCGGAGTGCGGCGAGCTGGGCGGCAACATCGCGTGCCTCGCGGTGCCTGCCGCCACGCAGCAAAGTCGCGCCCAGCATCAAAAGTGCGCGCTCATCGCGGGCATCCAGCGCGATGGCGCGCTGGCAGGCTGCAACGGCATCGGGCAGATCGCCCCGCACAAGCGCCAGCGCGGCCAGCCCACGCCACGCCGGGGCGAGCTGCGGGTCCAGCGCAACTGCCTGCTGAAGCGCCGATCGCGCAGCGGCGGGCTGGCCATCGTCGCGCGCAATCAGGCCCTGGCAGAGCGCCACTACGGCCCCTTGCTGCGGCGTTGCCGGCTGGAGGTTCGCCAGCGTGTCGAGGCTGCGCGCAAGCATTCGGAGAGCGTGCCCACCTAAGGCAAGCGGGTCGTCGGCGGCGAGCACGGCGCGCACATACGCATTGTGCGCGTCAGCCGATTGTGGCAGCGCGGCGACGGCGCGGCGCAGTGGGTCAAGCGCCTCACGCGGCAGGCGCGCATCGAGCAAGCCCTGGCCCTGTTTCAGCAGCGCCGCGCCCTGCCCGGCAGGCGGGGCTTCGCCGCGCTCCTCGGCCATGTCGGCGCGCACAAGGTCTTGCAGGTGGCGCAGACCATCCAGCCGCCCGGCACCAAGCAGGCCCTGGCGAAAATGCACCAGCAGCATGTCGTACTGCGCGCGGCGGCGCTCGTCGCGCAAAATGCGGCGCGCCATTTCCAGATCGTCCATGCGCGCTTCGCGCTCAGCAGGCGTGTAGCCCGGCATCAGCAGAATCGCCTTCTGGCGCTCCAGGCACGCAGCATCGACATCGGCAGGGCTGGGCGGTCCTTCCGGCAGCAGTGGTGCATCGGCGGCGCGGCTCGCCATTCGGAGCAAGCCGCCACCAATGCTTCCAAATGACGAACGAGGCGGCGCAGCGGCCCCGCCGTTTGGGGCCAGCAGGTGCCCGGCGTTCAGGCCCAACACCGCGTAGTAGTCAACCGGCTCGGCGGGCGGCGGGCCAGCGTCGTTTGGTGGCGCGGCAGGCGGCTGCGGCACTGGCGGGCGCGGGGTTCCGCAAAACGCGCAGCGCGTGGCTTCCTGTGGAAGCGGCGCGGCACAGCCGGCGCAGCGCTGGACGGTATTGCGCAGCTCGGAAGGGCTGCCGGCGCGCAGCTCGTCGTAGGTGGCGCGCAGGCGTGGGTCGGTGAGCGTGCGGCCAGCCAGCTCCAGCAGCTCCAGGCGGCGGGCCGGCTCGGTCGCAAGGTGGCGCGGATCGTCGGGAAACAGCACGCGCAACTGGCGAAAGCGCCGCGCAATCGCGCGCGTGTCGGCGTCGGCTGGCACGCCAAGCAGCAGGTAGAAATCGAGGCCATTCGCGGCGGCGCGCGCGAGCTGTGGCGTGCCCAGGTCGAGGCCGCGAAACAGCCCGCGCGTCAGCGCGCCGCACGAGGTGCAAATGCCCTCGTCGTCGAGTGGAGCAGCGCAGGAAGGGCAGGAATGCATAGCAAAATTGTGAGTTTTGAGTGCTGAATATTGAGTTTCACGAGCGCAGGCTCACGCAAAACGCAGCACTGATTACTCGCTATAGCGCAGCAGCAGCTTGCCAACCACCAGCTGGTCGCCACTGCGCAGCGGCTGGGGCTGGCGCGGCAGCAGCTTCTGGCCGTTGAGAACCGTGCCATTGGTGCTATCCATGTCTTCGACCACGACCTGGCCGTTTTGCACCGACAGGCGCATGTGGCGGCGGCCCACGCCGTTGTCGAGCGCGCCGTGCGGGTTCAGGTCGACATCGGGGTAGAAATTGCTCACCGGGTCGCCACGCCCAACCACAGCCTGCGCGGCGGCCGGCAGCGGCAGCGATGTCCCGCTCGACGCCACAACAAGCTGCGCGGGTGCGAGCGTGGTGCGCGCAGGCGGCGTGTAGGCCGGCTGAGCCGGTGGTGTGTACGCGGGCGGTGGTGTGTACGCGGGCTGCTGCGCCACTGGCGGCGGCGTGTATGACGCCTGGGGCGGCGGGTAGGATGGCTGCGGCGGCACGCCGGTGCTGTAAGGCGGCGTGGGAGCCTGGGCAACTGGGCGCGCGGGCGCATTCAGCGGCGCGCCGCAGTTATCGCAAAAGGCCTCGCCCGGGATGGCGGCCGCGCCGCACTGCGGGCAGGTCAGGCCAGCCGAACCTGCCGACACCGCCGGCGCGGCTGTGACGGGCTGCTGCGGCGGCGGCGCGACGGGCGCGGGGATGGACGGGCTGGTTGGGGCGGCTTGCGCGGCGACGGGGATCAGCGCCGCGCCGCACTGATCGCAGAAGCGCGCATTGGCCGGGTTATCAACACCACATTGTGGGCAAAATGGGGGCATATCCAAAACCTCTTTTGTCATTCGTGCTCGATTTAGAAACTGCATGAATTATACGCCATGAATGGCACGGTGGTTGCGTGAACTTGCTTTCTTTGTATCGTCTTAAGTCTTTTGAGCGCCGCTCGCTTCTGCCCCAGCAGAAAGGGCGGCGCAATCGTGGAAGCGCTGAGCCTGTTGCAATTTGTAGGGTAACAGTACATAATCGAAGGACTTAGTAGTTACCTCATTCCGCGAAACACCCGCCTCAACGGATTTCAGCGAATGAAACGGACGTATGGTTATCTCAATCGCCTCTCAAAAAGGCGGCACTGGTAAAACAACAACCAGTCTCGCCCTCGCTGCCGGCCTTGCACGGCGCGGCAAGAAAGTTCTCCTTATCGACACTGACAGCCAGGCCAATTCGTCCAAGGTGCTTCTCCCCGACTACCAGAGCCTTAGAAAAGAGCAAACTCTTTACCAGACTATCCTTGAGAGTAAGCCGCTTATCATTCACCCTACAACTGTGCCGAACCTCTCGGTCGTGCCGGCACATATCTTACTTGCTGACACTGACATGGCTTTAACAACGGCGCTTGACCACCGGGAAGCTCGTCTCAAGCGCCAGCTTGACGAGGTACGCGCGCTCTACGACTACGTGTTCATTGACTGTCCCCCGGCGCTCTCGTGGCTGACTATCAACGCATTCACGGCATCAGACGGCATTATCGTCGTTATCGCGCCGGGATACTTTGAACTGGACTCGGTGGTACAGATTTCAAAAAGCATCAAAGAGGTGCAGGACTACTTTAATCCGACACTTTCCCTGCTCGGGTTTTTATTCACCATGAGCGACTCGACAGTCAACAGTAAGACCTCCCTGAAGCTGCTGCGGCAAGCTTACCCCGATAGCGTTTTAACAACCGTCATCCCAAGAAATACTGATATTCGTGACGCCCATTTTTCCAAGCAGGACATCTTTGGGTATCGCCCGCAGTCACGGGCAGCCGAGGAGTATAACCGTTTGATTGATGAAATTTTCTATGCCGAAGAAATTAAATGAAGATGCCATCCTGAATGAGTTGCACGGACAATCGCTCTTTTTCAAGCCAAAGAAGGAGGCTCAAGAAAGCGAGCAGCCCTCCCTTACTCCCGTCGTCACTCCACCTCTTGAAGTAAAGAAACCTGCACCAGCTATTGAGCCAGCGTCGGCACGCGATACCACGACACCACGTTACCGTGATACCGTGATACCACGACACCATGACACCATCATTGAGACCACGAGACGTGCGGTCAAGCAGTTTGGGAAAGAGGCGGCAACACACCGCTTTACTCTTGAGGAGAAACGAGCACTGAAAGCTATTGAGCACGAGTATTCAGAGAAAGGTATTCGGACAAGTGAAAATGAGATTACACGCATCGCGATTAACTACATGGTTGAAGATTACCGAAGTAATGGCGAGAAAAGTGTACTTGCTCGCGTCGTTGAGCTTCTGAATTCGTAGTCCAGCCGAATACTTTCAGGGTAAAGAAACACCTAAAACGACAATTGGCACCGGGAGGAGAGATTTATAATTAGAAAGCGTTGAAGCTTTTTAATTTACTCACCCTCCACGGTGCCAGACTGTCTTTGAAACTGCGACGAATTACCAAGGAAACATTTGATACCAAGGGACGTAGCCACCGGCTAGGTCGTAGATCACCAGGAAGATAAACGAGAGAATTCCCGACAGGAAGAACGATACATAGAAGAGCAAGACTACGCCTTCGAAGATGATACCGGGCGTCTCCTCGCGGGCGGCCTCCATTTGAAGTCCCAGAATCTCGACACATTCATCCCAATCAATCATGCCAATGACGTAGTCCCTCGTGATGCTTCGCATTCCTCGTTTCCGAGCTTCTGTAAGAATAATCATCTCACCCTCCTTGTGCCTTTCGGCTATAAATATCCACGGCTTCAGGCGCAATATTGTGCCCAAAACCGTGGATACCTATCAGGAGTGGAGATGATTATCAATTTGTCGCATTTCAAAGAACAGTTTTAACTTAGTAAGCGGAACTCAACTTATGTACTAATACATAAGCGTTATCGCGCTTACTATGTATAGTTATACCACATTTATAGTAAATAATCAATACTATAGGCTTAATCGTAACTGTTCACTGTTGGGGTAAAGAACATTCGGTCGAAGAGGTTGCGCCTTGGCTCAACAGCTTGACGCATTCCTCAAACGGGTTGCACTTGCGTGCCTGCCAGGTCTCGAACAGACTTGCCAAGCCCAGCCGAGTCTTGGTTCCCTGCTGGCTGCGCGAGCCGCCGCTGATCTTGCGCATGACAACCAGCGGCCGGATGCTGCGTTCGGCCAGATTGTTATCCGCACTCAAGCCATCGATCAGCACAAACTGGAACAACTCTTCCTCGTGCCGCAGCAACCGTTTCGCCAGCGCCTGGCAGGCATGCTTTTTGACCCGCGCATAGGCGAACCCGAGTGCGTGCGCCCGTGCCGTCAGTTGCACGTACTGCTGCTCGCGCTGCTCGCGTATCGGCTGCTCGTGCTCACGCAGCCAGCTTTGGGCATCGTCGTAGAGCGCTCGTACCTGCTGCGCCCACTGCAGTACCCCCGCATCGTCGGCGTGCTGCTGCTTCAGCTCCCGCAGCGCGCGCAGCAGATGAACCCAGCAGCGCTGATGCTTGCCGGCATAGATGTTGTAGCCGCAGTAGAAATCGCTCACCAGGTGGCCCTCAAACTGACCAGCCAGCATGCGTTTCACAACGGCCTGTCCACGTGAGTGGTCGTAGTCGTAGTAGCGCACAGCTTGCTCGCCTGGGGTTGAAAACGCCCAGATGTAGCCGTTCATTCCATCCTCGCGCCACGACGTTTCGTCGCCGTGCAGGATCGGACTGGCACGCGCCTGTGCCTTGAGCGCCTCGAGCTCGGCTTGCAACCTCTGCCGCAACTGATGGAGTAATTCCACGATTTCGCCTGTGCTGAGCAGCAATTGATGAACGCTGTGCAGATACGCCTGGATGCGGCGGATGGGCAAGCGCAGCGTGGTACGCAAGTAGCCGAGCAGGCTGATGATGCGCACGCCGATACGCCCTTGCCCCAGCACCTGACCACTCAGATCGAGCTTGGGGCTGTGCCAGCGCTGGCAGTGCGGACAGAAGCGTTTGATTACCCGATGTTCGACGACCTCGACCGGCTGCGGTTGAGGCAGTTCAATCACCTCACGCGAATAATCGAGGCTATCGCCTTGTAAGCGGTAGAGGCAGTCGGGACAGCGCTCAAGCGCATGCTCGACCGAGCGGGTCGGGGTCATTCGCTTGCGGTTGTGATTGTGCTGAGGTGCTCGCTTCTTGCGCGGCGATTTTGGCGAGGCTGGTTTGGGTCGATTAGGTTTGACGAAGGGTGGTGGCTCGTCGTGGTGCTGTTCCAGTTCGGCAATCCGAGCCAGAGCAGCCGCTAAGGCCTGCTCTAGCTCGCCGACGCGAGCGTGCAAATCGCTATTGACTGCGCGCAGGCGCTCAACTTCGTCTTCAAGCGTCATGCAGCCGAGTATAGCATAAGCTTAGGATAACTGTGAACAGTTACGCTTAATCGAGTTAATGGTATCATGATACCATGATACCAAGACACCATGGTACCATGGTTGCAACCATGAAACCATGATGCCATGCAACCACGATACCATGGTACCACGAATTGCCTATTGCAATGCTCTTTTTTCTGTTGATATAGTGGGGGAAATTAGCAATAAAAAATGGTTGCTGCCCCTGATAGAACACCAACCAAATTTTAGTTTCGCAAACTATGAGTAAAGTATCAAATTCTCCGGGGCGTGTCAATCGGAAACGGATTAACCATGCTACATTCTGCCCCTGCCACAAAAAGAACTGTATCAAACCATAAAGTACAATATCAAAGACCGCGTTTACAAAAACATTTTGTTCAGACGCCGCAAGTCCTTTTGCGCGGCTATCCTCAGTTGTCCGATGGCGCAAAGCTAACCTACCTGGTGCTCTTGTCGTTTGACTACCTCGACGCCGAGAGCGACGCACACAAGGGGATTGTGTACCCCTCGATTGAAACCCTGATGGCCATACGCGGCAAGGGCAAAAGCACTATCTACGCCCACCTTGCCGAGCTAGAGAAGCACGGGCTTGCCGAGGTTCTGATCGGTGAAGGCATACGCCTGTACAACCCGCTAGAAGGGGAGATGAGTGAAGATCGGCGTCTTTGTCCATCAACCTCCCAAACAGCTGCTACAGCCAGCCACAGCGGGTCGCAGAGCCCTTCTCGTCGCGCATCTGACGATATATCAAGGGGAGAAGAATCGGCGACAAGTTCCACGCTCACTTTCCAGAAATCTGGACGGCTAATAATGGAGGAAGAAGAGAACCAAGAAACAAAACAATACCAATACTCCGAAGCAGGGGAAAGGGAAAGAAAACTTGTTGTTGAGAAGCTAAGAAAGCTAGGATTTGACCAAAGCCTTGCCCGACAATTCGCCCTGCGATATAGTCCCGAGCGCATCGACGAGCAGATAACCAATCTTTGCCGTGCGTTGCAAAGCGGTGTCCACGTCCAGAGCTACCCACGCTGGCTCTACCGGGCGATAGAGCGTGACTACACCTTTGGCGACATTCCGGCAGTACCTTCAGGGCCAAGTTCGAAGCGGCGCAGAAGCTTAGGACACGAGCGACTACTGCCAACCGGCGAGGTCGTGTACGAGGTTCTTGAGTATCCGTGTGTGGGGTAGTCTGTTAAGGGAACTCTAAGAGAAATCCTCTTGAAATGAGCTTATTTCATGGTATACTTTTAGCCAAAGCACGAAACAAGAAAACCTGAGAAGTAAAAACCACCGTAGCCAAAAACAGGAGCGCACACCTTTTCCTAGACCAACTGAATAGCAGTAACGAATAGAAACCGTCAGCATTCCCCCGCTCGGCGGTTGTTTTCGTTGGTACACCTCTCTTGCTCAAAAACCCTTTTCTCTCAATCCTCTTGAAAATCCGCTTTAACTTAGTGTATTTACCAGGTTAGAACGCGCTTGGCATGTCAAAATTCTCGATTGGCCATAGCGTCACCTGTAATCCCTTTTTGACCTCGTAGTGCTTCTACCTCATCACCTAGATCCCTTGCTATATCCCCAGCTTGCACCTGTACTTCACGACCAGAGAGCCACCTATTAGCGCATTCCTCGGGTTGTGGAAAGGAGGTGAAAGAAACCATATATGCAGGAAGTCTATGTCCAGCAGGACCTGTTTACCACTCAAGAGCAAGTAGAGCGCAGACGATGTGAGGAAGTGGTTCAACCCCTAGAGCGACGAAGAGTAGCTAGCCTACCAGTAGAGCAAACCTTTGATTTCTCCGAAGTTGACTTTACCCGAAAAGATGTTCGCGAAAGTTTGGGCCGTGCCTACCGTGTGCTTTTGTCGTTGAGACCAAGACCACAGTCCTCAGAAGAAAAGGGGGAATGATTATTAACTTTACAAAAAGGCAAAATTTATGAGCGAAAATCTATTATTCCATTCAACCAAAAGCGGAGTTGACTTTACACTTGAAGCATTTGAGCTGTTGAGGGTCTATCCCAACTATTGCATTAGCGACTGGCAGGCAAAAATTGAGATGTACCGCAGTGAAAGCGCGGCTCTTTCCGGAAGTAAGGAACCAAGCACCAAGACAGACAGTCTGATACGCCAGGCCCAGGACGAAGTACGTCGAGCACAAGTCGTTATCCGTGACCTCTCAGAACTCCAAAAAGGGCGACGACGCATGTTCACGGTGGACTTTCAGCGAAAAGCCGAGGTGTACCGCAGGGTGCGCATCAAGCTTGGACTTGCAAAGATAGAGGATAGCCCGCACCTCTATGCGGCTCTCAAGATTGAGATGGAAATGCTTAAAGCGGAGAACCCCTACTTCAGTTTCAAGCGCTTTGTTGACTACATCAACTCGGAAGGGGAGGCAGCGCTATGATCCTTCTTGAAAACACGCGGCTTTATGCCACACAGCCACGAGTTGTCGCCAGAGCGTTGCAACGGTGGTTCTTGAAAATTGACCCACTTGAGCGCGACCAGGAGCATGGCTTTGTGCTCATTCTTGACGTGAGAAACCGCGTAAAGGTTGTGGACGTGATTAGCATCGGTATTCTCAATGCGTCAATCCTACATCCCCGTGAGGTGTACCGCCGAGCGATCACCCTTAGTGCCGCAAGCATTGTAATTGCTCACAACCACCTCTCGGGCGATTGTACTCCATCTGATGAAGACTGCCAGATTACCAATCTTCTTGTTGAAGCTGGCCGTGTCGTTGGGATTGAGCTACTTGACCACATTATCTTCAGCCGCAGCGGATTTTACTCGTTCAGAGAGCGAAATCTCATTTAGTCTAAGAGGTAGAAGTTATACATTAAGACATCGAGGCCTAATCCATAGTAATTAGCAAAGCACGTAGGGCCAGTGCTTGAAAAGGTAAAGGAGGTGAAGCTAAATGTCTCACAAACCAAAAAGTTTTTGGCACAAATTACGGTGCCGCTTGTTCGTTTTGGGGTATAGCGATGGGTACAAAATTGGCTTACGAGAAGGCTACGAGGCCGGTCATCGTAAGGGTTACAATGACGGCCATCAAGCCTACATAAAGAGTGTGTGGAATGCAGCTACCAAGCATTACAAAGGGTAGGCTGCTCTTACACTTTATCACAGCAGGTGGGTTGAGTGCAACACCCTCCTGTTTTTTTGCCTGTTATTGTGAAATATTTCATAAAGTTAGTCGAACGAGATGCTACGACCCGCGCTTTTAGATGTTCCTTCTGAGGCGCTGAGCTTCCTAGGATGGCAGCGGAACTGGTTGGATAGGGAACTTAGTAGGGCTAGTAGTTATCGTCCAGCACAGGCGATCTGAGAAGGTGAGAGGTACCGCTTCACGTCACTCGATCTTCATCCCCTAAGCCACCGGTCTCTTGTTCCCATACCTCTACACTTACTGTGCCAACTGGCTCAGTACTGGCTGTAAAGCGCAAAAGAGTAGAGCGCATGTTCTCTTCCGGCGATAATACCCTGTAACACTTTACAAAAAGCGTGTGAAAATGTCGTGAGTAGTGGCAAACCACCTGCTTGAATACCTGCTTTAACCCCTGCTTTTCAATAAAGCAGGTTGGCTTATCAATGCAGTATGTTGTCACTTGCGTCGGCATCGAGCCTCGCAAGCGACCCAGAGGGAAGATATCAAGGCGCTCATACCCCTCCGTCCTTCGCCTTCGGCTCGACCGTCGGGGCAATCGCGCCTATGATGCGCCGTCGTCCTCACTGCGGTCACCCTTCATGTGCGTTCTTGCTTCGTTTTCCCACTTCGTGGGCTAACTAGCAGCACACATTCGACTGCCCTTGCGAGTCCGACTCCATCCGTCCACCTTCAGCCCGTGTTCTCATCATCCTCTAAGCAAAACTGCCTGGCAAAATCTGTGAAAAGAAAGATGTGCTTTCGTCCTATAGGAAACACGGTCTGAACCCTACGGCCACGCTCACCGCTTGTGCGGGCGTGACCTCCGGGCTACGTTTCGGCTTACGCCTCACTTCGGGATGGACGGATGGAGTCGGACTCGCCTGCGCTACGCTTGGCTCACCCGACGGCGCGCAGCTTCGCCGGCTTTCCCTCTGGACTTCCTTCCGGCTCGCTGCTAAAAGGTACTGCCTTTCAGGCAGAATTTTATTGCCCGCCGTGCGGCGGGTCTTGACCGAAACGTTATACTGTTAATCGCGCTCCTGGTGCTTGTGAAAACGTGAGTGAAAAGACTACCCGCGTCCTTGCGGGTGTGTTTTCGTGGTAGCCCTCGAAAAGAGTGTTCTCTATGAGTGCATCAGTCATTATTGGGAAAGACAAAGCAAGCGGGCAAGAGATCGCACTCTCCCAGGAAGCGAGGGAGCTGTCTACGTATATCATCGGCATCAAGCGCTCAGGTAAAAGTACACTCCTTGAGCACATTGCACTCGGCGACATCCTAAACGGCGACGGTCTATGTTTTCTGGACCCGCACGGCGACAGTGCTGAAAAGCTCCTGCACGCAATCCCCAAAGAGCGGGCCGGCGATGTCATCTTCTGGGACGCTTCAGATACCGAGCGTCCCTTTGGCTTTAACCCGTTTTACGCACCAGGCGTTGACGACGCCGGTGCCGTTGCTAGTCAATTCCTTGACTTTCTCCATAACCTCGAAGAGTTTCGCGAAGCATTCAAGAATGCACCTCGCATGAACGAGGTGCTAAGAAAACTCGCAACGACGTTTGTCGTGAACCAGGGATATACCTTGGCCGACGCTCCGCTTTTTCTTCAAAACGCCAACTTCCGCCAGCAATTCTACGACAAGCTATTACCGGATTACTCGCAAGATTGGCGCTTTTGGAAGAGTTATGACGCACGCGACGCTGCGCAGCGCGAGGATTTTGCTCCAGCTCTGAATAAACTCAGGCGCTTTGAGAGTAGCAGAACCATGCGCGCAATCTTTGGCCAACCGAAAAACTCCATTAACTTTCGCGAAGCAATGGACGCAGGAAAAATTATAATCGTCAAGCTACCGGACAGGATTGGGCGTGACGATGCGTCCTTTATTGGGGCGTACCTCATGTGGGATATTGCCCGAGCGATGTTTGACCGACCACGAGAAGAGGGGCGGCGAAAGTTTCACATTCTTGCTGATGAGTTCTCGCGCTTCATGACCACAACGTTTGCGCGCGTACAGGACGAAGGCAGTAAATACGGAGTTGATGTCGTTATTGCGCATCAAAACCGGGACCAAATTGACGACGATAAGCTCAAAGGCAGCACACTGGCTGTTGGGAACAAAATTGTCTTTCGAGTAAGCGGAAAAGATGGTGGCGAGCTTGCCCCTGAATTTAGGCTAACTATCCCGGAAGGGAAGACTACAGAGCGCCCGAGATACGCGCTTGTTTCAAATGTCCTTGAGTTTTTATCCAGTGGGCGGCACGAGAACCGGGCAGTTCTTGATACCTACGAAAAACTGCGGATGCATCTAGACGAACTCTATGCTCGGATTTTGAACGCAGCTCGCGTGGGTGCTGTTGAGCTTCGGCCCAAGCTGGTTGCTGGTAAGCGTTCCAGTGAGCGAGCCTTTGACCGCGCTGGGTACGACAGACAAAAAGAGCAGTTTGAACTACAAAAACAGGAACTTGAGCGCCTTCTTAACCGCATTCTATTTTTCATGATGGGTGCTCAAGGTGACGAACAGGTAGCTACGCGGGACGAGAAAGTTGAGGGAGGGCTAGACCGGCTCTGTGAAGCGCTTGATCGGCTCTACAGCCTTTCCAACTTGGACAGAGAATGGTTTGGTAGTGGACACCTTGGATATGTCTTCCAGGTAGGCAAGCTTCGCGCCTTTCGACGCGAGCGCGGAAAAGTCGGCGACGGTTACAATCGCACACTGCTGGAGCAGATTACCAAAGGGGGAGAAGCCGGCCTGTGGGAGTGGACACGAAGCGAGCTAGAGAGGTGTCAGCAAGAGTTTCGTGTGAATCTGGCAACACAGGCAGAAAGTGATGTGAGTTGGTTGAGGCAGAGCGCGCCATCACCAGAGACTTTAACGCTGCGTTGGAGCACCGCGTATTCTCTTGATGCGTGGGAGACAAGGCTCCACACGCTTGTCTTTGTGCTCGGATACCTGTTGCACCACAATCCGTGTTACGCTCCCGTCGGGCAGCTTGAGAAGGTGCAAGAAAGGGAGCGTGTATACAGTGACGTTGCCAATGAAGTAGCCAACATGCTTTCAAATCTGCCGCAATATGTCGCACTCTGTAGTGTTGTTGCCAACCGTGTGCCGGTTCAGTATACGCTTGAGCCAAAGCAGCCAATCACAGCACAAGAAAAAAGTCTGAGTGAAGAGATACGCACGCATTCACGTATGACGTTTGGACGTGACCGACACGAGGTTGAAGCTGAAATCAGGAGGCGGCTTGGAGAAGGCGGGGGTAGTCCTCTGGGCAGTCCTCAGAGCGCTCCGTCGCCTACTGATGAACCACCGGCAGCACCAGCGATACCAGATACGCAAGTGCCGGACGATGATCCCTATGACGAAGAGGGTCCGCTTAGGACGCCGGTGATAGAATAAAGTATGAAGAGCAGTGCTTCCGAACAAAACGGGCAGCCGCTTACTCCTCGGGCGATGGAGGTTCTCAGTGCCATCTGCGAATGCGGCGCACTGACCTCACTCCAAATCTCTCTGCTTTGCTTTCCTCTACGGTACAACAAAGGAGAGCCCTACCGCGATTCCTATTGCTTGGAGCTTCTCAAAAAGCTCAGAGAAGCTGGGCTTATTGAGGAAATCGAGCGGTACCAACTGAAAAGCGAAGGCAAGAAAGCCTACGTGTATCGCCTTTCTCAAAAAGGGCGACAAACACTTGCTGCTTGGCGCAAGGTCTCTATGGTCGAGCTTCCGTGCCGTCAAAAGGATAAGCGGCTGAGTAAAGAGTACATCGAGCACTTCACCCTTATTAACGATTTCCGTGTTGTCCTGATGCGCGCAGTTTTTGAGCTTGGAAATGATGCTCGCATAATGACCTATTACGACGACATGGACCTCAAAAGCAGGCACAGTAGCGACAGGCTTACCATCACCTTGCCCGGTGGCAAGACTGAAAGTAATGTAGTCCTCGTTCCTGATGGATATTTCTGCTTGAGAGTGCGGGAGGCGCAACCCTGGGATTATCACCGGTTTGTTGAGGTTGACCGTGGAACAGAAATAGGCAGGAGTAATGCTGACTATAACGACTGGGTCCGAAAGATCCTGAAATATCGAGAATATGTAAAAAGGGATGGCGCCTATCAAAACCGATATCAAGCGCCTGGTGTTGCTATTTTAACCATTACTTTATCAGAAGAGCGCCTTGCCAATCTAAAAAAAATAACGGAAGAAGTCGGTGGGAAACATCGATACTGGTTTACGAGTATTGACCGGATTTTTGCCCGCAAAGGTGAGCCACTAACCAAAGTGCTTACTGAGCCTATTTGGGAAATTGCGACAAGGAATGGACAATATTCTCTTCTCGGGGCAGGTGAATAGGAATAAGTCAAATAACGCCTGGCCGCCCGCTTTTCTCTTGTGTAGTTACTGTGTAGCGTGACCTCGATTTGCCCCGAGGTCAGGAGAGAATAAGTCTATTGGGCAAATAATAGACTTTCTTCCCGTATTCAATAGACGGCGAATACGGTCAGGGGGCAGCAACTCAGGCTTATGCTAGCGTGACGTTAGTATAACATATCAGGAAACGGTGATACACATGTTTTCCGACAACAAGCTTGCCAGGCAAAAGCTTATTAATAAGCCGATGCGTAAATATACCCGAGTCGTGTGGTCGCTTTATTTTGGGACATTGCTTGTAGAGATTATATGCGCAGTTGCACGAGCCGTGCTCTTTCTGGGCATATTCGTCTTAGTAAACACGTTCGTTGATGCAATTCTTTCTGGCTACAGAATACATAATCCAATATATACGCTCACTGGAGAGGGAAGAGTAGAGTATCTTGTATCCGTGGCTAAGTTTGTTGCTGTCATAAGTATTTTTCCTATCATCTTAAGTGTTCTCACGATTGTGCCGGCGCTTTTTGGTACGCGAATTCTGCCAGATGTAATTTGGCCGTGGTGGATAAAGACCGAAGCTGGAAAGCTTTCTGATAGGCAAGAAGAAATTATTGACGACATTATTAAGACCTTTCCTGAGAAGCACCAACAGGAGATACATAGGCGACGCGCTAAGCTGGGAAAGCGATTTGAAATTAGGATGATCCCGAATTCGCAAGAGGAGGAAATAACCCGTTTCGGAGACAAAATCTATATCACTACAGCGCTGCTTGAGAGCAAGTACTTGGGAGCACTCTTAGCGCGTGAGTTATCACACGTTCTCAGCTTTGATAGTCAAGTTGAGCGTGCACTCGCGCGGTTTAGATTGTACCCCACCGCACCTGTCTTACAGGGTGCCAAGGCGGCAGGGCCGCACGTCACTAAGCAGTTTTTTTATGCTTCAGATGGGGGACGTACGCAGGCGACAACCGCACTTGGGTGTCTTGTCGTATTGCTCATGATACTTGCAGGTGGCGAATTAGGTGTAGCAGCTTTTTGTGGTAAGTGGAATAATTTTCGACGCGAACGGGAGTTTGACGCTGATCGACTTGCGCAAGCGTGCGGACAAGGAGAGGCGCTCACTGAGTATGTGCAAAAATATAAGGTCTATGATATTGCAACTCCCGAATTCCTTTTAGCTATGCCATATTCTGAGCATCGACTTGAGCGACTGAGGTTACGTGGGCAAGGAGATGGCGGGGAGGATGTGTGGCCATCCTACCAAAGCTTGATTGGGGTTATTCTCTTTTTTGTTGTTTTAGCCGCACTCACTTTAGGAGTGTTATTGATCATACCTTCAACGCGCGACCAACTGTATACATATACACCCCAAGGTCAGGCAACTGCACAAGCGATACGGGCAACAGAAGCGGCAAACGACGCTGATATAGATGCAGGTACAGCTTTTCTAGTAGGGAAATGGTCTGTTGTGGAGCAGCCCGAAACTATTATGATATTTCTTGACAATGGCAGAGTTGGTCTCAAAAGTGGTGAGGGTCGCGAAATTTACGACAATTTTTTGTATTACATGAAGAAAAAACAGTTTTATTGGCCTCTTGGCAGCAGGGATAGCGAATACACTGTCGAGGTGTCATCAGACAACAACACCGTTACTCTTGTCAACAAGAGCGATCCTGCTAAAAGGATGACGTTGAAGCGACTATAGAGGATACTATGCAAATGACAACTTGAAGGGCTATGCTTCCTTCTCAGCGAGAATCTATGAAATTGTACGGCGAATAAGGTAGCTGGTGAAGTCAACGAATCGCACGGCATTGTTTGTGATATACCGATGCGGCTTACGCGTTATATCCTCAACTATGTCGCCCACTCCCCGCCACATATCGCTCTCAGTAACCATTTCAATTGCATAAAAGACAGGCGCTGCAATAGGTATTCTGTCTACTATACCTCCCACAATAACATCACGGCGTATCTGTCGTTTTGCTAGGCGTCCGTACAAGCTTTCCCAGGCAGCTTCCTCATATGCTGCATCTGCTTGCTGAAAGTGTGGCCTAACATTATCTATTATTCGGCGTAGTGGTAACAGCTTTCGCCGTTCGTCTGGAGTTTCTGGGATAAAGAAATTTTCTTTCTTAAACACCCCACCTAGATGTTCAAGCGTCTTGTCATACTGTTGGTCACGTAGTCGCTTATAGTTCTTAATAGTGTTAATTTTCTCGATATGGTTCATATACTGACATATATACTATAAACGGTTATATATGTCAATACTATAGGCTAATATCATTCTTCCGAGAATATATCTCGCAATCTGTACTTGATGATGTATTTTGCTATATTGACGCATTCTAGCCACTAGTATACAATGTATATGTTATATGTTGACATATAACATTGGAGATTATATGGTTAGAACACAAGTGTATCTTACCGAAGAACAACACAAAACGTTAACTCATTTAGCTAAAGTGCGTAATCAGCCGATGGCTGAATTGGTGCGCGAGCTTCTTGCTAAGGGTTTACATGAGAATGTAGGTAAAGACATCTCTGGTAAGACTGCCATGAAAAACTTATTCAAAATACGTGCAACCGGAGGGCCAACGGATTTGTCTACAAACCTTGACCATTATCTTTATGGAGGACCAAAGAAGTAAGTTAGTTGATATATCTAATCAGAACATACTCGTTGACGCAGATGGGTTTGTTGCGATTGTTAAAGAAGACGATGCTAACCATGAGAAAGCACGGCAGTATTACTCTCGTATTGATACACTTCCAGTGAACCTTATAACCACAAATTATGTGATAGCCGAAGCTATCACGGTAATTAGCCAGCGAGTAAGTCACGAAGTTGCGGTTGATTTTATCGCCACCGTAACAGCAGAACCAAGCCCAATAACTATCCTCGACATTGATAATACATTCGTCCGCAAGAAAGCCATTCCTCTATTTAAGAGCCAAAAATCTAAGAATGTGAGCTTTGTTGATTGCATCAATATGGCAGTGTTGAAAGAGCATAACTGCCTCTGCATCTTTAGTTTTGATGCTGCGTACAAAACAAACGGCTTCACGCTTATTGAAGACTTCTTAGAAAGTCGTAGCGAACTATCCTCCCATTCCTGACACCGCTACTAGCAGAGTTCCATAACTCACTGTTTACACCTTTTTGGTAATCGGCTATACATAGTGAATGGGTAAGGCTAAGGAGCACGACCAGCACTATGAGCAGCGGTCATTTGACCTCCCCGGCCTCAAACGGCCAGCACGCCGGATCTACACTACCAACGAACTCTACGAGCTGCACCGAGCACTTGAGCCGTTTGTTGACCTTGCAGAGCTTCGTACCTTTGCCGCTTCTGGAAGGGATATCTATGAGGCGTTGCGAGTGGACAAGCCACCAAAGGAGCTACGAGCGCTCTTGGACACGCTTGTTGCTATTCTACGACCGGTAGGCAGAGAACAGATAAGAAGCCCGATGGACGCAGCGGCGCTTCTCATGGTAGATATGGGACACCTTGACCAAGAGGAGTTGCGCACGGTACTTCTAGATACCAAGAACCGCATACAAGACATTGTGACCGTGTATCAAGGTTCGCTCAATGCTTCCATGGTTCGCGTCGGTGAAGTTTTTAAAGCCGCTATCAGGTGGAATAGTGCAGCACTCATTGTGGCACACAATCATCCATCCTCAGACCCAACCCCAAGCCCAGAGGATGTATTCGTGACTCGCCAGATAGTTGACGCCGGAAAGTTACTTGACGTTGAGGTGCTAGACCATCTCGTGGTAGGGCAGGGCCGATGGGTAAGTATGCGCGAACGGGGATTAGGCTTTTCGGGGTAGTATACCTTTTATAACGCACTTCTGGTCTTTGCCCTACTGCTGAGTTTAGAACTAATAGCTTGGGAAAGCTCGGTACTATTGTAGGAAGCCGACGCAGGCCAATGAAGAACAGGGATAGCTACTGCGGCAAGCACCTGGTCTACGAAGTGATCCCGCTGCCGCCGTTCCGTTCTGGCATGCGTCCGGTCATCCAGTTCGATAACGAGTATGGGCTTCATTGTGTCGTGTCTGACGATGACGAAATCTACACACTTCATTCCAATAGGGCTGAAGTTCTTCCAGAAAGACGTTCCACTTCCTGGCTTCACATGAACTAAGTTAGCAAGCCGTACTTGCGCCAGTAAGTAACAATCTCTTGGGAGAGAATCTTGAAGTACCTGAAAAAACCGACACTCTGTATCAGTCAAAAGCGGCACTGCTACATAGGGCAAGACTTGAGGCTGAGCGTGGTAAAACTTCGAGAGGAAGAAGAGGAGTAGGCCACCACCAAGAACGAGAAGGATAAAGCTACTCCAGATGAGGACATAAAGGAAGTCCATACTTGTAGTGTATCAGACCACCAGCCCTATCCCCACCATAGATGGGTTCAAAACAGTGTTGCCCATCGTCTGTCCTATAGTATTTACTTTTTCTCCTACAAATGCTATTATATTGCTGCTCAATGAGTTTATAATTCGTTTGAGAGTTATTAAACTTAGCCGAGCCTGAGCTAAATTAGCTCAGTTAGCACTTTGACAACGAGAGATTGTTACGCCTCATGTTTTCAGAGGCTTACAGCACAGGTAGAAATATGTGTCTTGTAAGCCTCTGAAAAGAGTATGGTTGAACTGCTAATGAGCAGATTCAACAAAGCGTGCAGGTTAAGTTCTGCATGACCATACTTATAGTGAGGCGGGGGTGATATGTGGAGTCGCTATTTCACTGAAGGCAAGACTGGTGCTGATTACTTCGTGGGACTTATTGTGTGGTTCTCCTCCTCCATGACCATAACATGTGTGCTCGCTGGTTTGCTAATGAACCTGACTGGATTTATTGGTCCACTCGCAGTATTTGCGTGGTTCCTATTCTTTTTGCTAGTGCAGGTCGCTAACTGGAAAAAGGAAGTGCTTGCTATGCTAAAGCGACTTGTCAGATAGAAAGGATATGCCAGTAGGTAAGTAAGCAGGGCTCCACTTGGAGATACAAAAAGGCCAGCATACGGCTGACCCCTGCTTACTTATTTGTAGTTCCTTGCTTCTTAAACTAAATCTCTCGTTGTCTTCAATACAAGACTTAGTATTTATTTCGAAATAGAAAATCTATAATACTGCGTGGCAACGAGAACACATCCGAAAGTCGTTTTTGGGTCGCAGCATATACACCGTTTATCATTGCCGCAATTATTGCTACTATACCAGCGCCATCTACGGCATAATTTACCATCGACCACAAATTGTTACTGGTAGAATTACGAAATACTGCACCAAAAAATGCTCCGAAGATAAAGCCGATAGGTATTCCCCACAATGCTCCTAGTGCGATACCAACCGCTGCTTTTGACAGCACATCTCTTAGTAATTTTATTGGGTTACTAGTGCTTTCACTTCTAATTTTTGCGCCGCTCATTTCTGATTGTTGATAAAATAATATCATCAACCCAAACATTATAATAAAGAATATGAACGAGTGTATTTGAGGAAAAACACGGTTGAAGCCTTTAAAAAGAAGCCAGGAGACAAGGAAAAGTTCCGACAATACAAACGGGAAAATAACAATCTTTGTTCTTGCTTCCGAAAAATGTATCAATGCAAATCCAAAGGCTGATGTAATAATACTTGGAATTAAGAATGACATAAGCTGATCGTATCCTATAATTAGACCCTCCATCGCGTAATAACCGCCTATCACAAGAAAGAAAGAGGCATAGATAACATATATATAACCGAATAGAAGTAGTATGTTTTTATGAATGTCTTTTCCGATATAAAGAAATAGTGCCCCGAAAACAAATGTTATTAGGATGCTTACAAATAGGCTTGCAAATTTATCTGATGGAAAATCGCTAGTATCGTTGTATAGTTCACGTAATAGTTGGAAAATTGAAATACAGTTCGCGACAAATGATATAACGCCTGCCGTCATGAAAAAGGCTTTAATTGACTTTATATCCTGGGCTTTCATGAAATTTCTCCACAACTATTTTGTGTCAGCGATGAGGCTGAGCACAAAGCGTTCTTAGTGTAGATTATACGCAGATATCCTCCTGAAGTTGCACAGCTTGTCTGAGAGCTTATGACGCCTTATCTCGCACTATTACAAGCTCGTCTGCTCCATGACCTTTCCCCCGCTCTGCTTGGCCAAGTGAATATAGACTTGGGTGGTGTTCAAATTGGCGTGTCCTAACCATTCCTGGAGCTGGTAGGTGCTCACCCCCTTCTCTGCTTTCTGTGTGGCGAAGGTATGGCGCAGACTGTGCGGGCTTATGCGTTTGGTAATACCTGACGGTTGGATATACTTTGCCACAATTTTTCGTACCCTCCGCTCCCGATAGGCTCACCATAGTAATTCAAGAACACCTCATCATTAGGACTATCGGGTCGCTGTGCCCGGTAGTTCTTGAGCGCCTGGGCGCCTTTCTTTTCAAGTGCAATGGTATGAGCGTAACCCCCTTTCCCCAGGCGAACATGTAGGAGCGGTATGGCATTCTCATAACTAGAAATATAGAGGGTTATGAAATCTCAACTTCGAACGTAGCTTCATCCCCAGTATCCCAGTGTTTTTTTGTTGACATCCATGCTATAATACTATAGGATATAGATAAGTTAATTTATCGCAAATGTCCACCCCATTGTTTTACCGCCATGTATGCTTTCTGGAACATGGTTCACTCGTTTCTGAGAAGCTATCCGGAAACTACTCGGTACGAAAGAGGCGTTTGAGTAAGATATCGATGGAGGCAAGATAGATCCAGCCTTCAGTGCTTTCCGGACGGCGGTCGTATTCTTTACTCAGCTGTCGATAGCGACCCAACCACGCGAACGTTCGCTCGACCACCCAGCGCTTTGGCAAGAGCGCAAAACCAACCTGATCAGCCGCCTTCTCGACCACCTCGACCGCACACGAAAGGTACTGATTGACCCAGTCGACAAACATCCGTTTGTAGCCTTGATCGACACGTATGCTCTCCAGGCTCGTAAGCGCATCACTGTGCTCGTTCAGCAGCCAAATCCCACCTTCGCTCTCGCTGATATCGGCTGCATGCACCAGCACCCGTATCACAAAACCGTTCGTGTCAACAATCAACTGGCGCTTGCGACCTTTGATATTTTTTTCCCGCGTCAAAACCACAATCACCGCCGGCTTCTGTGGTCTTGACGCTCTGGCTGTCAATCACTGCGATATGAGGGTGTGGGTCTCTGCCGAGGGCTTGACGGACACGCTCGTGGAGAAAGTCGTTGATGCGTATCCAACTTCCGTCCTCATTCCACTTTTTGTAGTAGTCGAACACGGTACTCTTGGGCGGAAAGCCTTCGGGCAACATATCCCACTGGCAGCCTGTCTTCTTTTTGTAGCGAATAGCATTAAATACCTGGCGGAGATCGACCGTGCGCGGTCGGCCGGTCGGTGCTTTTCGGCTCAATTCTGGAGCCACAATCTCCCATTCCTGGTCGGTGGCGTCGGTTGGGTAGCCCATGTTCTTTCTCCCCGCTTCGTCTGAATGCCTTTACTCAGATAAAGGAGGAACTATACCATATCTCGCTTCCACTTTCCGGATAGCTTCTGATAACGCGCATCCTGATTTAGATCTATCGGGAATACATCCCGCGACATGCAATTTTCCATTGCATATCTCACGAGAGTACTCTTTGACGCTCTTAGTGACCTTACGCTAGGTTTATTTTGGTGCGCATTGTGGACTTAGCTATGCTCGAAGTTTACTGTACAAACATTACTCTAGGGTAACTCACCTTGGGTATTTCTTAAAATCAGGTGTAAGTTGTAACTCAATTTCAACGAGGTTCAACATGCGCAAAGCAGTATGTTTTTCATTGTTACTTTCGATAATACTAGTCAGTATTACATCTGCCGCTGCACAAACAGTTCAGCCTGGTAATACTGCAATTGCCTCCATTACATTAAATCAACCTCTTCCTGTTCAAGAAGCGGTTCGATTAGCAAAAAAATATGAACTCACAGCATTGATGTTAGAAGGAGATTTTACCATTGGAAGCAGGAAATTGCATGATTTCTATATTATTCCCTCCCGCATCGATATCAAAGCGATAGAATCTGATTATTTAAAGCAGCGAATGGCTTTCTTTGCTGACATTTCAATGTCTTTAGACAAAGCGCTAAACTCTAGCGAGAAGCATTCAGCGGAACTCCAGAATATGATGGAGAATCAAGCTAAGGCAATAAATTCATCTGCTTTCCAAGAAAAGAATCAGCTGATAACTATTTCCAAACTAATATTGAGGGGTGACTCTAGCAATATCAATAGATTCGGCGTTGATAGGCCTGGAACAGTTATTGCGATTGCCGACGAGAATTCTCTTTCTAAAACAGATCCGCAGAAAAAGCAGGAATCAAATGATATTGTGCAGCCTGCAAATAGCGGAAGTATATCTGATGATTCTAGATGGAATCCAGAAGTGGGTGTGTCGTATGTATACCCAAGTCAAAATGGTGGTCGGTATACCTATCAATGGATGTGGTGGAATGAAATACCTTTTTCCAGTGATCAAACATATGAGCATGATTACTTCCTATATAACTATGATAATGATGGGACGTATCTAAATGGAGATGATACAGGATATCCAGGGTGTTTTCCTGTAATAGAATATGCTGCTACGACGTGGCCGGCAGAATCAAAGCCTTATTTGGATACGCGTTTTGCAGCAAACTACGTGAGCTGTGAACGAGACGAAGTGGCATATACTATTGGTGCAGCACAAGCAGACAAATTAACAGCTAATACATGGCATTACACATATATTCATACAACAGATGGCAATGTAGATAATGATAAGTTTAAGCTGAGTGCTCAACTGGGACATAGAACTCCATCATGGTGTTATACAACTTGGTGCAGTTTTGGCGATGATAGTAGAACCCTTGTGCCAGCTTGGAGCAGCTTTGTTCCCGGAACCAGATGGTGGTGGGCGCGAACAGCAGCATCATGTTCGGGATTATTCCTATCACAATACTTCAATAACCGCTCTCTCGAAGGTACACCAAAATTCTCACGCTGCGAGGGGGCAATAAATAAGAATTGGGGATATGACGGCCCTTCTTATGATGTCGAACCAGATAACTTTTCTGTCCGATGGGAAGGTGAATTTTACTTTGCTGAAGATGAATATACATTTATTGCTTACATTGATGATGGTGTTCGCATATGGATTGATGACAGCTTAATTTTGGACAAGTGGTTTGACCAGGCGCCCACTCAGTATACAGTTAATCACAGAATGAGTGCCGGTAACCATAAAGTTAAAATCGAGTATTTTGAGGGTGGTGGTCTTGCTATAGCTCAGGTTCGATGGCAAAGGTATGTATCAACACAACCAGTTGTTGTAGATGAGATGAGTTCTGGATTTACAAAAGGGGGAGTATATTGGTGGGATGATTGGTCGAGGGGCGTGAATAATCACATGTATTGGACCTGTGCTAATGGTAATACAGTTGACAGCTGGGGAGAATGGCGACCAAGTTTGTCGACTACTCGTAATTACCAACTAATCGCGTTTATTCCGAACTATCATACGAACACGACGAATGCTAGATATGAAATACATCATCAGTATGGTGTTACAACAGTTGCACTGTCACAGGTTCCATACTATGATCAGTGGGTTACCCTAGGCACGTATGCTTTTGCATCAGATAATACTGGTTATGTTCGTCTGACAGATGCTACCGGTGAGACACCGTCGTGTGGCATTCATATTGGGTTTGATGCTATTGCATGGATACCGAGGTGAGAAATTGCGAAAATTATGAAACGAATTCCTATATATATATTGATTCTGGTCATTCTAATCATTGTAGTTTTGATTGCGGTTATATGGCCTAAGATATCTATAACTTCTGGTGTTGAGCAATACGAGGGTGAAGAAAAGATTTTTGCTCGTTATGCGCTCAAACAAACGGACCTGTTGCTTAGCGGATCTATAGAGCCTTTTGTGGTTTTATCTCGTCATGTAGATGAGATAAAAGTAATTAGTACTAATGAGAGTTGTGGATACGAACCTTTTTTAGTACATAATAGATATGAGGCAAATGTTGAGTTATACACATTATTTGGCCGACGGTATGGCCTAGTAAAGGTTAGTTGTGATAAGGTACAAATTAGGCGCAATTAGAAGCTTGTTTGTACGAAATGGAAACATGCCGATCTTAATAAGATCGGCGGCCAAACTCTTAACTTGCGGCAAGATGCCTTGAGCTAGGCTGGCATGCGACCCTCCGACCCGTACGCTTTCGTCGGTCAAATCATACGCCGCTCGGCTCCGCCGCGCAAATCTGCAAAACCTCAGTTATATTCACCAAATGCGTGTCGCCTGTTGACTCGAAGCCAAATAGCGCTTATTACAAATAATGTCCAGTTGTTTTCTACGGTTAGAACACTTAGAGTTCACAAGGAAAGAACAAATGTATCGCCATAAGCTAACGATAGTTGCTTCGTTCTTCCGCATCCTGATTAATCTACTTATGATACTTGTGATTGTTGGCTGTGCTTCTGCACCAAACACCTCAGTATCGTCGCCATCCAACGCTACTATTATTCCTCTTGCACCGGTACAGTCCACCAATACGACGCCTCTTTTGACACCGATACAATCTACAGAGATTGCTCTAACCTCAATACCGCTTCAACCCACCGAAATAACCACCAAGCCAACTCAACAACCTCCTCCCAAATTGATGTTAATACCCTTCAATTATGTAATTCAAGACGCAGGTGAAGGCTGGAACGACGTAACTGTGAGCATTGCATCTGAGAATACTGGAGACCCAGCGGTGTCACCTCTATGTCTTATCACTCGGGTAGGTCTAACACAGATGGACACGGACTTCCTTAACCAACACTGTTTAGATGCTAGACGAGTCACTATTAGGGCGATGTGCTAGTTAAAATGGTTTGACATTCGAGCCTCCAGGTGCTACAGAGAGACTCTCTGACGGTCAGCTCTTTCACACCTGGAGGATTGTGATGATAACCGATTTCGATGACTTTGTGACGTGCATGTACGTACTAATTGACGACATCTGGCTCCAGATTCGGCATCTCTATCCGCGACCCGGTCCCGAGCCAGGCTGCTCGGATGCCGAACTGATCACCATGGCGATTGTGGGCGAATGCCGCGAGTGGGACAAGGAAACCAATCTCATTGGCGAATGGCGCAACTACACCCATCTGTTTCCCGTTCAACCCGAACGCTCGCGCTTCAATCGACGTCGACGCAACTTGATGGCCGCAATCAACCATATTCGTCTGATCACGCTTGCCGTGATGGATGTCGCCCAGGATACGCACTGCGTGATTGATAGTCTCCCGATCGAAGTCGTTCAGTTCCATTTGGTACCATCGTCTTCGGGTGATTGGGACGCCTATGGTGCAACTTATGGCCGCTGCCCGACCAAGAAACGAACGATCTACGGCTATCGGCTCAATCTGCTGGTCACCGTCGGCGGCACGATACTCGACTTCGAGTTGATGAGTGCCAATTGTGATGAGCGTGATGCCGCTCGTGACCTGCTTGAAGACAAACGTGACCTGACCGTGATTGGCGACAAAGGCTTTATCAAAGCCGAACTGGCCAAAGAGTTGCTCGAACGCTGTGGCATACGATTGCTGACCTTGCCGCGAGCCAACCAGAAACAGCAGGTGTCGTCTGAGGTGCGCCGATTGCTCAACCAGGTGCGCCAAATCATCGAAACAGTGAATGGGCAATTGACTGAGCAGTTTCAGATTGAGAGCAACCACGCGCATAGTTTCTGGGGCTTGTGCGCACGGCTGTACACCAAGCTGACCGCTCACACGCTGTGCATCTATATCAATCGCTTGCTCGGCAACCCAGACTGGTTGCGTATCAAGCAACTTGCTTTTCCGACCTGAGTTTTAACTAGCACATCGCCCTATTAATACCACTGAAGTGGAGACTCGCGAGGGAAAGACTTATACAGCATCAGACGGATGGGGTTTCAATGGAGTGCAGTTCAACAATCCGAAGATTCCATCCCCACCAGGTTTCCCGTTTGACACAGGGGTAAAGGTGACATTTCGTGTAGCAAAGGCTGCTCATCCTATACGCCTGGTAATCAAACCTGCTTCCGATCAAGATTATCCTGACATATTTATCAGTCTTGAAAATATCTCCAACGAAATTCCCGCTCCGGATCTCAGTCATTACCAAGTAAAACCTATATCAGATCTTGCTAACTTACCTTTGTTGGATGTTCCAGGCAAACTAAAAGTTGCTTTCAGTGGTAACTGTTTCCATGGAAGTGTTTCTGGATTTAGTGATAAAGCAACTCACCTTCCATACTCCATTATCAACGCCAACCAACTTGATGAAGAGAAAGACAATGTAGATTTTTATTTAATTTCTTACTACCCAAGCGGCATACTGGAGTATCAATATATTTCTTTCGGTGACCGAGAAGTAAAAGCTGGTCCAGGGCAGACTGTGTCGCTCGAAGTGCTTCTCTTTGACGTGCGTAATGGGACAGTGCTAGACTCGGAGAAAAAACCGCCTTCCTATTTCATTCTCTACGATGAAGATAATAAGCATTGGGATATCTATAAGTTAGATTGCCCAGAGAGATGAAAGGAATAATAAGAAGTTGTCTGAATATGCATTAAACGTGTGCATTTTATATAATCTTTTGGCAAAAGGAGGACAGCTATGTCTCAAGGATTGACTCCAGAAGACCGAGAACGTATTGCGGAAGAGGAACGTATTCGGCTGAAGACGCAGGCCAAAGAAGGTTTCAAGATGCTTGGAAAGATGTACCTGGTTGCGGGCGCCGTCTTCCTCTTCGTGATGATATGTGCCTGTTTATTTTTCCTGGGAGTTTTCAGTAAGTAGTCAAACTGTTTTTACACGATGATCGAATATATTCCTACCACAATCAGTTAGCGTGATTATAGAACCTATAATCACGCTAACTGATTAAGAATTCTCTCCGAAAACAGTTTATAGGAATCTCACGATGTCCACTAATAGAAAAATAATTACAATGGCTATTGCCTATGTAACTATTACTTGTTTGACATCTGTCACTTCTGTTTTTGCGCAGGCCGAGTGGGAGCGAGGAAAGATTGTAGGTCTTCGAGCTGGAACATGCATACGCGAGGGGCCAGGTCTAGGTTATCGAGCACATACTCGCGTACCAGAAAACGATTGGGCAGTAAAGGTCATCGATGGTCCTCGTGTGGCTAATGGACATACATGGTGGGATACAAGCCGACGAGCCGCAGGAGATCCGAGTGGTGGAACAGGGTGGGTAACCGAAGATCAAACTGATAAGGATTGCAGCAATGGCGTTGCACCTAGCCAAGGGACAGGTCCTAATACCGGGCAAGGCAGCTCAACATCTCAACCGAAGCCGAATATTTTTATTTCATTGAGGATTTGGTGGTACCAGCAATCTGGTTTAGTCAAATGGATGATTGCTATACTTGCGCTTCTATTAGCTCCTGCACTGTGGCGTATAATCGGAGGGGTAGTCATAGATTTTATTGGTGCCGCTTTTCTTTCTCTAGCGATATGGATCACTTTAGATCTCACACGATCATTGTGGCAAGGGATATGGTTGAGTGTGGCGGAATCGATTTTTGGAAGAGATATACCTGACTTAGCTTTTCTACTGAGTGTTCTGCCATTGGCTTCTTGGGTAATCTCGCTGATTAGGCGGTCTATACGATTACAAAGGTAAGTAGGAGCTGTTCTCAACTAGGATATTATAAACTTGTCTGCTCCATGACCTTCCCCGCGCTCTGCTTAGCAAGGTGGATATAGAGGTGTGCCGTGTTGAGATTGGCGTGGCCGAGCCACTCTTGGGACTGGTCTCTTTTCCGCTTTCTTGTGCCGCCTGTCGGGGAACCATATCACTCCCTAGTGTTCAGCTTAGAACGGATGGCTTGTGATAGCTCTGTTCTATTGTAGGAGGCTGACACCGGCCAATGAAGAACCACGATATCTACAGTGGTAAGCACCTGGTCTAGGAAGTGATCCCGCTGCCGCCGTTCCGTTCTGGCATGCGTCCGGTCATCCAGTTCGATAACAAGCAAGAGCCTCATCGTGTCGCGTCTTACGACAGCGAAATCCACGCACTTCATCCCGATAGGACTAAAGTTCTTCCAAAATGGCCCACTTCCTGACTTTACTTGGACCAAGTTAGCAAGGCGAACCTGCGCCAGAAGGTAGCAATCGTTGGGGAGAATATCTATCAGCACCTGGAAAAATCGGCGCTCAGCGTCAGTTAGAAGCGGCACAGCTACATAAGGCGAGAGCTGCGGCTTCGCTTGGTAGAACTTTGAGAGGAAGAAGAGGAGAAGGCCGCCGCCGAGGACAAGGATGAAAAAGCTGGTCGAGATAATGATAGTGAGGGGGTCCATTCCTATAGTGTATCAGGGTTAGGTTTTCGCTCCCAATCCGAGAGATGTACTTGTGAATTGCAATATTGTACGGTTTTGAAGATGCTTGGTGCCCGCATTGCTCAATGATTAGCTGTTATCTACTCTATATACCAGTTAAAGCAGGTGCTGTCAGCTTCCCATCTTTTCCACTCATCATTTATCCCTTTTCCGACAGTATCATCACAAAAATGCCCTATCATTGAAGGTTTTACAACATGCCAATAGGCTGTAGAACTTATTATAACGAGGAATAAGCCAAAGAAAACCAACCAACTGAACGAATTATACTTATGAAATGCTATACTCAATATCAAGTACGCGGCAATGTTAAGTGCCAAGAGTAAACCGTAGTAGGTTATCCATTTTGAGACCAACACCCCTTGTATTTGAACACACGGCACAAAGATATTGGTGGTACATTTATGTAAGAGATTGAAAACGTCGTATATAGCAGGTACACACAAGATGACAACTAAAAGCAAAGTAGCGGGTAATAATTTACCTCTTCCAATAAAGTTCATATAGAACATAATAGAGATAATTCCGATACTTGTAAACCTTGGTTGCAGTATGGTGGTGTTCCATTCGGGCAGTTCTATCTGCTGCTTGATTTTCTCAACATTATTAATAATGCAAGGGCAATTAATATCTGGACTTTTGCAGATTTGCGGCAACAAGCTTCTGAGCATATGATCAGGCGAGCGTTGGTCTACCAGTTGGGAGGCACAGGTGCCAGCAATTGTCGCGATACCACAGGTGGTCGAGGAACTGCTGGTCCAGTTCGCCGACCTGTTTCCAAATGAGCCTTCACGCCGCCACTTTGCCGAATACCTGACCGGGCTGTTTGTAGCGGAGCACAAGACCGTGAGCGGTATCACGCGAGAGTTTGCCGCCCCACCCGACCAATCCACTCTCAATCGATGGTTGACTGAAGCGCCCTGGGATGTCCAGCGCATCAACGCGCACCGGCTCGAATGGCTTCAACAGGACGCTGCAACGCGCTATCGTCACGACGGCGTTATCGCGATCGATAACACTTTGATAGATCATGACGGCAAACTGATAGAGGATGTCGGCTATTTCTGGGACCATGCCGACAAACGCCACCTGATCGCCCACGATTACCTGTTTGCCAACTACGTCAACCCGAGTGGGAAGCATTATCCGCTCGATTTCCGGCGCTTCCGCAAGCGCGAGCAGTGCGACGACGAGCGCCCGTTCAAGAATCACACCGACCTCGCTAAGGAACTGATCGATTGGGTTGTCGCTGAGGACATACCGGGCGACTTCACCTTCGACAGTTACTTCACCAACGCGCCAATTATGAACACCCTCCACGCCAAAGGTCGCAGCTACATCGGTGATTTGAAAGCCAACCGAGTGATTGTAGTCAGCGGGAAGCAGACCAGCGTGACTGAGTGGGTCAAAACGCTCACGCCGCTTGTTCGCACCAAGTTTACGGTCGGCGGTCACACGCAATGGTACTTCACCAAGTCCGTTCGTCTGCCCAATGTCAACCACCCAGTGCGTATTCTGGTGTTGTGGTCAGAAGCAGAAGCTGCGACGCCACGCAAGATCCTGATCAGCAACCGAACCCAGTGGGAAGCTCATCGCATTTTGAAGGTCTACAAAAAGCGCTGGACAGGGACGGAGACCTTTCATCGGGACGGGAAGCAGCATTTGGGCATGGGCGAGTGTCAGCTCAGGGACGGGATGGGCCAGACCAGGCACATGCACCTCGTCGTCCTGGCGTACACGGCTCTGATGCGCCAATTGAAGCATGATCGTGCCTTCGAATGGGCTCACACACGCCTGATGACCATTGGCGAGTCCTGTCGCACCATCGCTCGCGAGACCTTGGGCAAAACGCTTGCTTGGGCCATCGAACAATCGCACCAAGGCATGACTCTGTCCGATATCAAGCTCCGTTTGGCTTTACCCTGAGCTTTCGCCTATTTCTGCAAAACCTTAGTTAATATGGCTAGTATCCCACCTGAAATTAGAAGATAACTACGGAATCGAGAATCGTTCTGAGAAGACTCGGTTGGAGGACTACTGCTGAGTTCAGTAGTGGTTGGTTCAATTTGTGTTGGAATAGTAGCGTTTGCATTAGCCACAGTGGGGGTTATCTGGGCTATAGTGGTAGGAATGGCTGCGGCAGTTGCAGTAGATACATCTTGTGTGTGGCGCTGCTCGACCCATTCTAACGGTGGAGCTTGAAGAGCATCTTCAAGCGTCATGTCTGTATGGCTAAAATCCATGGATAAATTTATCGTAACGCCATTTTTGCCAATTACTCCGTTCTTGGTAAATGAAATGTGCTCCCAATCATTATATCCGTGTAGTATACCGAAATCTTCATCGCCATTTACATCGGCCCGCACAGTAATACCTTTATCAATACCATCATTAACTAAAGGTATCGCCGTGCAATTCCAATCTATTGGGCCATTCGCATGAGGTACAGCAGCATGCAAATCACTCTCGCTGCGAAAATCAAAAATACCACCTCTCTTACAATAATGCACTGTGCCGTACTCTTCACTAGCTGCGCCTCCGATAATACCTTTTACTTCATCGAGATCGTTTTCCCTAAGGGGCGGCAATTCTGAACGCGAGTAATCATATATACCTGACTTTCCATTCCGTGTTAAACCACTAAGTTGAAAAGCGTAATTCATGACACTAAGATAATTTGGCTTCCACCTTACATCCTCATCACCACCGTGATCTAAGCCTAAATTATGCCCAAGCTCATGCATAAGCGTCCCGCCCTCCTGACGAGCATAGCTTATCCCAAAAGCATTACGTACCGCATCTCGGACAACACCCAGGCTTACAATCATGAGTGTTCCTGGTGTGGGAGATGAACCCGTCGATCCATTAGGAATACTATCAGCAAACAATACATAGTGGAAAATAGTTGCTCTACCGGTTTTCATAAAATCAGGCAAGTAATTTTTGTTGAGCTCGTCAGCCGTAAGCACATGCACATAAGAGCGCTTTTGCGCTTGGCTCAAGTTTCCCCATTTAGCTCCTGTGCTGTAGTTCAGAATACTGTCCGCTCCATTATCAATATGAACTTCAATACCGATAGAGCCAGTCGGGCTCTTATACGGAGAACTCGCGAAGGCGTCGTACACTATTTTGAGCCCTTCAGGAGAAGGTCGTCGAGTGATGCCCAAGGTGGAGTTCTCCATCCAATCAGCCTGTATAAAAATGTCTGGCTTATTTGGGTTAGCTCCCATCTTTGGTAAATCAATGAATTGCGGAGGTAAACCGTTGCCCGGATTAATAGTAACCCCTCTGATTTCCCATAAATCAGGTAAGCCATCACCATCAGAGTCGGGTAGTACGTCTTGAAAAACAGCTATCTCGTTTGTATTCCCTTTGGGTACATAAATTTTGCCCGTTAGCGTATCTACAGCAATATTGCCTGCTGTGACATTGAGGGAACCAAGCACAGTATTATTCGATGTATCGACTACAAAAAGTTCTTTGCCGTTACTTGCATACATTCTGTCTATCAATGGACTTAATTCCATGTCGATCCCAATGTATGTATACGGCTCAGAGGTCTTGGCGACCAGCACTTCAGGCTCAGGAACAAGTGACGCGTTTAGAGCTTGCATCCACAAACTTGTGTCTTCCTTGATGCCGATAACGAATATTTTGTCAGCCTTCTCACTATATTTCATCCCAAACACAGCCATTTTGATTTGTCGCGGTTTTTCAACCGCGAATGAGGTTTCATTGATTGACCAGATTTTCGATGTATATGTTCCGGCTTCTGCTATATTGGTTGCATAAATGGTTTCCGCCTTACTATTGACTGCAATGCTTCCGATGACATCATTGTTAAAGTCAATGCTCTTTATCGCCTTCAAGGAGGCTTCATCGACAACATCAATCCGGCTCGGAGTAAGCATAGTATCAGTAAATCCGTCAAATATGGGTGACGAAGTGAGATATATTCTTTTGCTTTTCGGATTTAATTGAATATCTCCAATAAGCCCACCGCTAAGACCACTTATCTGCTTATCCGTGGTCGTGTTAGTGGTGCTATCTATTATGACGAGGTGGCCTGATGGTGGGAGTCCTGCACTTACTGAGGCATACAGGTTGTGTGTAGCTGGATTTACCACCAGTTTGCCGACACCTGATTCTGTCTGTCCGGTTACATCATTGGTCTTGAGTAGTTTGCCATTTATGGTGTTGAACATCCAAATAGACTGGCTGTCAGTGGTATACAGACGACTGCTCTCGGCATCGACGGTTAAGCCTAATGCAGCGCTGCTATTAGTCGGTACTAATAGAGATGGGAGACTAGTAGGAAGTGACGGGGACTGTGCCGCGACGTGCGAGGCGGGTACAAGCAAGTTGACAACTCCGATGACCGTTACCAGAAAGAGAATCGCGCGGGCAATGCGGAACATACTGCTTCCTTTGTGCCGTGTATTTCGCAATATACCTGATGCTGATGGTCAAGAGTATAGCATTGTTGTCAACTAAAGAAGCGACAAGAGCCGTAATATGCTGCCCTATAAACTTGTCTGCTCCATGACTTTTCCCCCCGCTCTGCTTGGCCAAGTGAACATAGACTTGGGTGGTGTTCAAATTGGCGTGTCCTAACCATTCCTGGAGCTGGTAGGTGCTCACACCCTTCTCTGCTTTGTATATGGCAAAGGCATGGCACAGTGCGAGCGCCTGAAGTGTGCTCCAATGATCCTCGCCATGTACCAGAAATTAGATCTTGCACGTTTATCATGGTGAGTACAAGTGTATCCAGGCTGATGTCCAACATAGAAGTACGGCTCTTACTAGCAAGGTGCTCGGGCATGTCAGTTGCACGGAAACCGGACTACTAGCCAAGAGAGTCACAGCTATGAATATCAACAGAGTATCCTGGCTGGATATATTAGCAGTCACCGGTGTATTTATAGCTCTCCTGGCTCTTCTGAGAGATGTCTTTGAATTTACTTTGAACTGGAACACTTCGGCTAATTCTCTTAAAAGATTTATCGCGAGGCGAAGAGTACGGATTATCATAATTGCTATAGTACTGTTAGGTTTCGTCTGGTTGACCTATACTCGTTTCCAACGACTAGAAGCTCTTGCTACGGATACTTATTACAGGCCCAATTTCCTCTTCAATTCATATGGCCCATTTCAATCCAGAAATGAATTAGCTCCACGTGTGACCCGTTTAGATATAGCGACTAACAAGGTGTCTTACGTCTTTGAGTATAACCTCCCTACAAATGAAGCTAACCTTTTTTCAGGTTTTCTTCTTGAAAGTGATAATCCTGAAAACGTCTCGGACTATCGCTATCTACGAGTTGTGGTTGCCTTCAACGATCCTGAAGCCAAATGCGAGGTTTTCCTTACAGATTTTAACGGGGTTGTTCGTAACTTTAGGCTCGATGGGCATTATACCGACGACCAAATTAAGGTGGTTGATAATGGCTCTATACGAACCATTCTTATACCATTATCAAAATTTGAGAATCTATCTGCCGGCAGTATAAAACAAGTAGGATTTCAAGCAAACACGAACTATGTTGCCGGACAACATACTGTAATTATTGAAGATGTAAGCTTTTCTAAAGAATAGGACTTCTTGCGCATTGGACGCCAGATAGTCTATGCTGTCCCTATGACTGAGGGACAGAGACCATCACTTCATGAGGGATTGCTTGCTGCCAGTGAAGACCTTGGAGCAGTCGCAGAGCGATACGGCGCTCTTGGAGCCGAAGTGGTGTTATCGCCGGGCGAGCGTCGGCGTATCAACGAGGTCGCTGAAGCCATTCGTATTGCCCTTGAGAAGCCAACTCCCGGCTCAGCTCTTGTCTCGTCACAGCCGCTTATGGAGGGTCTTCCTGCGCCTCTGCCGGGCGAGGTTATTCCGCTCCCCCCAAAAGAGGGCTGAATGACCAGCCTTGTTTATTGTAGGCCCTTACACGCTTCAACATCTTAGCTTTTTTGACTATGACAGATTTTTAATTGACAACGCTGGTATAGTAAAGACACCCGCTCAGTATCAGGATGATAAAGCTGCTCTAGGTGTAAATAGAGTGCGCTACCACGTAGCCTATCAGACCAATAGCTCTCATACTCGGTAGCAGTCACTATGGTAGAGTTCGAAAGCTGCTTCAGGTGAAGCTTCTTCCCTTATCACAAGGTTGCCACTCACATACATAGCTTGGGAGAGACAGGATGAAATCACGTTTTGGTCTTATCCTGGTTGTGGTAATACTGTTTTCTCAGTTGGCGGCGCTCGCCGTTGTACCTTCGGTGAAGGCACAGGCTGCACTCTCCCCAAGTGCTCTCCCTTCTATTGCATTAAGCGGGATACCTCGACAAGTCGCCATTAACACTAAAACGAATACACTCTATGTTGCCCAATCGCCTGCTGATGGCACCACGAACGAGACACTAAGTATTATTAACGGCAATACTAATAGCATTGTGACCATTGATATTGGAACTGGATTTGAAGCAATGGCCGTCAATGAGGCTACCAATCAAGTTTATGTATCAAATGGATTTGGTGGTCTTTACGTTCGTGACGGACAAACTGGTGCTATTGTTGATACAATTGGCATGACTAGGCCAAAAACTATAGCGGTAAATCCAGACAACAATCGTATATATGTGCTAGATAACGAGTTGCTCAAAGTGCTCGATGCTAATACACACACAGTAATTTCCGACCCGGTGAGTGTTGGATTTGCTTCATATATTTCCGCGATTAACACTAAAAGCATGAAGCTGTATGCCGCATACAATGATGGCACAGGGGTTGATAGGCTTCGCGTTTTTGATATCACGCCGGTTACTCCGGTGGAAGTTTCAGGACCGTTAGGTATATTGCCGTACAATGATGGATATTTAAAGGGAGCGGTAGATACACAGAATAACATTGTCTACGTAGCAAATACCGACACAAATGTAATCTATGTGATAGACGGTTCGGACAACCACATAATAGACACAATTACGTACCCGTATGGCTTAGATACTGCAACGGGCAAGTATCAAAGAAGTTTGCCAAATGATATTGCATTTGACAGTACGACCAACAAACTGCTTGTTGGCACAACGAACGAAACATTTACACCAAACAGTAATCCACCGGACAATGTAGTTTACCAGACTTTTGAAATCAGAAATGCAAATGCCGCTACTCACGACTACAGCGTTACTGCGTCTCTTTCAGATTACCTGCCTACGGCTGGCCAATTCATACCGAAACAGGAGTTCGTATTCAATACAGTAACAGGTCGAGCCTATTTCATTGACCATATAGTCAACGGATTGACACCTCGCTCTGTTTCAGTAGTGCAAGTTCGAGAAGGAACTACTGCAACCTACTCTATCTCCGGGCGCGTTGTTTCTGGCAGTACCACTATTACCGATTTGAGCGGTATTACAATTACCGCGGTCTCCATTTCTCGACTTATCACAGGGAGTGCAACAACCGATAGAGCTGGAAACTATAAGATATCAAATCTACCTGCTGATATTTATACTCTTGCTCCATCTACTACAAACACCACTGTCAGATTTCTACCCAACGAGCAAACTGTAACCATATCAACTGCGGATGCAACTGCTCCGGATTTCACTGTCTATATCCCTTCGACTTTAACCATTGACTACTTTGCTCTTGGTGATTCTATTGCCTCTGGGCACGGTTTAAGTGATAATGGTACTGCTTGTAGACAAGCACGAACAAGCGCTCACCCCTCTTATCCATTTCAAATAGCATCTAAACTAGAACAGCGATACGGTCTAGGTGCAGTTAACTTTGTCGTGCTTCCTGGGGATGTGTTTGGCCGTACATCTGTTGATAATTTCTTGGCATGTTCAGGTGCAATTATTGGATTACCTGACCCGTTACTTGGTTTGCAACAGCCTACAGGTTCATTGTACAAGCAGTTTAACGAACAAGTTACCGAAACTGTGAATAGGGTTAAACTATTAACAAATTCACACCAGATTCTTGTGAGTATTTCTATCGGCGCAAATAACTTTGGATGGGCGGATTACTCCACAATGGTTAAACTGTTCGATATGAGCACAGTAAACCTTAAGTCACTTGTGAAAAGTATAACGGGAAATGTACAGACAAGTCTCGTGGCTGACATTAACAAATTATTGGCGGCTCATCCCAACGTGCGAATTGTTGTTACACAATACCATAACCCTTTTAATCCAAAAAGTGTACTATGGCAGGCATACCCAACACGTCTTACTTGCCGCGATAAGAAGGGAGAAATGAACTGTTATGATAGAACTAATCTTATCGTCACGGAACTAAACAAGGCGATCAAGAAGTCGGTATCATTAGTGGGATCTTCTAAGCGAGTAGTCGCAATATCGGATGATCTCTACAAGAATTTTCTCAAACACCCCTCGCCTGGTGTTACAAACGGAATTCCCGGACCAATTCGAACCTGTGGCTTTACAGGCCCTTCTGAGAATGATACATGGGTCGAATCCCCTTCCTTGGAATATGCAAACTCTAATCCTCCTATTCCGGCACCATATAACTTGATACTCGTTGACTGGAAGGGTGATTGCTTCCACCCAAACGATAAGGGTGCGCAGCAATATGCGTATTATGTAGATCTTGCCGCTCAAAAGCTATCTCGGTAGATAGATGTAGCTAAGGATGGCATTCATGTTCTACCTATCTAATCATTCCTTGTTCGTGTATTTAATAATAATTAGCACTGCGGTTATTATGATGCCGTAAAAAATTAGTGCTGTTGGCAAGCCCCATTGAGTATTTATTGAGCAAAGATTAAGCGAACTATGTGTTCGTTCAACTTGGGCTTGGCATTCTTGTTCTTGATATTGAAGATAATACATTGTGCCGATGAAGCATAATGCAGTCAGTGCAATTGCGAGCAGTCTTACATCCAGTTGCTTCTTTCTCTGGAGATTGTTTGTCATTCTTGCAGTATACAGTAAAGATCGCAGTTTTTTAAGCAGACTATCCTAGTAACTCTTCAAAGGCTCCGGTTGCATCTGACCACTGCTATAAACTCGTCTGCTCCATAACCTTTCCCCCGCTTTGTTTGGCAAGGTGAACATACACTTGTGTTGTATTGAGATTGGCGTGGCCGAGCCACTCTTGCAGCTGGTAGGTGCTGACACCCTTCTCAGCTTTCTGTGTGGCGAAGGTGTGGCGCAGACTGTGGGGGCTTATCCGCTTTGTGATACCCGATACCCGGACATACTTGGCCACAATCTTTCTCACCCCCCGCTCTCCAATGGGTTCGCCGTAGTAGTTGAGGAATACAGCATCACTCAAGCTGTCTGGGCGCTGTGCCAGGTAGTTTTTGAGTGCCTGGGCGACTTTCTTCTCAAGGGCTATTGTACGAGCGCGCATCCCTTTGCCGAGACGCACATGCAACAAGGGGTATGGACGAGCGATCATTTCTAAATCTGAAAGACGCAAGGCGCATAGCTCCGAGACCCGCAGACCTGTTTGCAAGAATACCTGCAAGATAGCATAGTCGCGGCTGTTGCCAGCGGCGGCCACGAGCATACTATGGTACTCGTGTGGCGCGAGGTGCTTTCTAATATTCTGCTCTCGCTTGGGAGTAGCAACGCCGGCCGTCGGCGACTTGACGATGAATTCATGGTCAACGAGGAAGCGGTAGTACTCGCGTATGGCGGCGAGCTTGCGCGCTCGTGAGACGCCGGAGAGGCCACGGCGAGCACATGCCGTCAGGAATTCGGTGACATCAGTCTTGGCAATCTTTTCAGGAGAGGTCGCGTAACTGTTATTGTCTTTGAGCCAGAGATAGAACTGTAAGAGGTCAGTCTCATAGGCATGGCGTGTTGCTTCACTGCGGTTTTTCCCTTCGAGGCAGCGCAGAAACGCATCAATGCTTTGAACAATCGGTTCCTTACTTCCAAACTGTGCTGTATCCATAGACACCTCCTAACTTTTCCACAAACGTTGCTGATATGCCCCTATGCTACTCTTTGCCTGACATCCCTTACAAGCCAACTAGCTTCGTTAAATCTGGTTCCGATAACGTGTAGTGTAGCAAATTATCTGGAACCATAATAGAGGGAGGCCGAGCACGGATTGGTCAGAGGTGGGACCGAGAAGAGGGATTATGGGAACCTATAAAATAAGAATACTTGAAAATTTTATATTAAAAGCAAGTGGAATCTAAAAAATCTTCCAACGCATACAGATCTATAGTATGTGAATCTTTTGGATAAACAACTACGGTTAGTTTTTTTGAAACAAATCCCTGCTTCGATGCAGCAATAAACGAAATTATTATTAGCTTAATAAGAGCCATGCGCGGAAGATTAGTACGAGCAAGATCTGAACCTACAACTGGAATAGCAATTGATAAACCGTGACCTTTTAATCGCACCTGTTCCCATAGGCAACTAAGCGAAAGCCAAATATAATCAGCTGTCGACTTAACTCTTAAATCATTACTCATAAAGCCATAGGCGGTTAAGAAATATCTTCTCTGTGAAGAGCCTAATACAATAGTTGTGCCAATTGGATATCGCCAATTTTTCCCTTTACGCTTATTAATTTCCTGTTTCCGTTTATTTTTCAGAGGCTCTAATGCTGAATCGATATCAGCATCTAATTGCCTTTGGTCACTATGGTAGATACGATTTAAGAATTGCCCCTGAACACTTGATGGCTTGATCACTTCTCCTAATTCAGTATCAAAAACATCGTTGGCACCGATTACTAAATGCTCAGGCTCATCAAACAAATCCCCAATCTTAATTTCTACAATTGAATCAGGTGAAGACAAAGACCTAGAAACAGACCTTCGTGGACGATTTAATAGAAGTGCTAATAGTAAAGAGAAAATAGCAAGTCCTATATATCCACGCCATCCCCAATTCAACCATTCTGGAAAGAAAAGGCCACCTGGTTCAATAAACAACCAGATAACGCCAAAAATGCTTACGAAGCTCAAGATAATTTTTCTGATACTGATGGATGCTAAGAGTTCAAAGAACATCAGATTACTCTCGTAACAAGCTAGGTGGGAACTGATCACGTATTGAGATCACAATTGCCAATAACTTTTATAATGCTCGCTTCTTGAGCAGATTGAACCCTTCTACGACCTCGAAATCTCACGGACATCACTTTATTCTTGACTGGACCAAGTTCTAATTCTAATATATCCTCGACTATTTGCGTCATCTTCAAATAATACGCCGCAGTCAACCATGCTTTTGGCAAAAATGAGGTTGCTGATGTATTTAAACGCGACCATAGCTCTGAAAAAGTCCCTCTTTCAATACTGCTTGTTCGCTTGAATGAGTTGCCGAACTGAACTGTAGTAGTATAACGGGCAAGTTCAGTAGGAAGTGGTTGTCCCAATAATATTTGTCGGGCATATAACTCGGCAATATCATTCGAGCTATAGTTGTTAGAATACATATTCATTGTATATCCACCACCTTGTGACCGCTGAATTGGTGTCAATGTAACGTTGAAGCTTGTTTTTCCAGCAATCAATTCGGGCAACACAGATGTGACCTGCATCACACCGGCATAATGGTTATCTGCATAGGCTATTTGCTTTCTGTTATGGTACATATCAGGACTGAAAGCGCGTAAGTCGGCGGCCTCTTCCATATTCCTTGGCGAAATTCGAAGAACGAGACTTTGATCCGACTGAGTTATAGCAGACTTGGTTTGAAAATACTTTTCATCAAGCATTATCCAAGTACCTGGGTCCTTCACAATACCAGTATTGCCGGCCACTCTGCTTTTGCGCGCTAAATTCTTGAGAGGAGCCTTCGTGCCTTTTTTGGTACTGGCTAGTGACAACAACTCGCTACTTGATGTTTGGGTCTTGTTCTCCGGTTTCTTCTCAGTAGAATTTGATCGCGTTTTCTTGCGCTTATGTAACCAGATGGTTAAATGTTCGCGAAATTTATTACGAAAGTCGGCAGAATTCTTGTAACTCGGACTAAATGATTTGCGTTGAACCCTCTTCCTAAATGCTGATACTGCTTTGCGTTGGTTTAGCAGGTCTTGTGAAACAGGGTGAGCTGAAGTATCACGAAAGTAAAACCAAATTTCTGGATTGCCATGAAAATTGAACGCCCGGACAGCTCGATTATATTCTTCTACTGTTCCCGACTTGGCACGCGCTGTAGGCGTACCAATGCGATTCCACATAATACCGACAAAAAGAACATAATCCTTCATCCTGGCAATTTGCTTGTTAATCACGGTTTGGCCGTCCTTGCCGTGACCTGGAATAGCATTCCTTGAACTGACAACCACAAGAACTATTCCCATAGCCTTGCCAACAGTCCTATTAATTTCCGCTACAACATCTTCCACATAGCGACGCTCAACGGAGACATCACTCGGAGATGCTAGAAAAATTTTAAGCTGCTCTACTTGTGGCATTACAGTGTTCGCCGCCAAAGGTCTTTTATTACCTGCGGCCTTTCAGTGACGCTACTGTGCTCGTTACGACATAACCAGATAAACATTTGACGAAAGATTATAGCACACCCTCGTGATGTCTGTTGAGCATAGGGCTCTTTTCGTTAGATGGGAGTGTAAAGAATTTTGGTGCATATTACTTGCACAGCCACTAATTGTGACAGTAGATGTCACACATTCGTGGTATACGAAATTCGACATGAGCTGACTTGCGTTCATAGGAAGAAGAACCACTACGAGGAGGATAGCCATGATCACTGTTCGTGTCGAAAGTAGTAGTGGCGGTGCTGAGCAACACTGGAATACCCTACGTGAGGTTGAGGAAAGTTGGATTACTCAGCAAGTCAACCGACGGCGTGCAGCTGGAGAGACAGTATGTGTCCGCGTAACCGTCAATCACGGAGCTATCAATGTCGGGTTTATTACGCCGACATGTGCGAGAAGTGGTGGAGGTGGGCGACCAGCAACGACACAAGAACAGACGGTTATTGAATTATGGGATAAGCAAGGCTTGAACAAAGCTGACTTTAGCGGAGGCGCGATTATTTCCTTCTTAAAGCAATTGGATCGCTATATCTGAGGTGCGCAGTTTAAGGATTGCCACAACGAGAATGAAATTGAGAATATGGCAACTGCTTAGCGTAAATGTTAGGCTCTTCCCATTGCTTCACTAAGCTCTTTCCAGAACAAAAGAATAATATCAGCGTAGGCAATGAAGTCCTTCATGGTCACATAGAAGTCATCTCCCGCAAGCGGGTTGTACACAGGCCCGGGGTTATTGATGGTGTTCATGAAATTCGGGTCAAGGTCAGGATGAAGGAACATATCGGGACGCAATGCTTGCAGATCCTTACTTGAAGGTCCCTCGGCATGTTTCACCGTATTGGCGGCCAGTCGCAATTCTTGTATCTTCGTCCATGACGAAAAGGCTGTGATATCTATGGCGTGTTCTTGCAGCCGTTGTTGTACTATCTTCCATGTAAATAACTTTGCGTCATGCTCTTCGTAGATATTGAGAAGTTCCTTCCGATGGAAGGAATATATTTGCTGCTCAAACAGGTGATATAAGGACACAGCAAGAACATTCACTATTCCTTGCTTCACACCCGACATAAGCTCATAATACACAAGACCGGCATTAAAGGCACTGTCGGCGGCATCGGCCAAATCATAGCCTGAGTATTCATCGGCCGGCATACTACCGAGCCGCTCGTACTCCTCCTCAGCAACCTTGTCCGCCTCCTTGTTGATATCGTCAAAAGCTGGCAACAATTTGTGCTGCACAGCAGAAACGAATGTCCTCACCTGCGCGCCAAAGACACGCTCAAAATAACCTTCCCACCATAAATGATTAAGCGCCATATCGCTTGTCCTTGGCTACAAAGTGCAGGTTCAACAGGTGTTTTCCTCAAACTTGCTACCTTTTGTTTTATATCGAAGTGGCCACGTACTATCAAGGGGAGGCGGGTTGAGGTAATCGTAAAGATACGACCGTACTAATATGGATTTAATAAATTCCTTTAGCAATCGTTTGGTATATGTATCGGGACCGAATAAAGATTCTGACTAATATTCTGCAAACTCACCCGAAGAGAGATCCGCTCGCTTAGCAACTTACTCATGCTAACCGCTATTTGTGACTGGATATTGTTATCGACTGGTATCGGCAACAAAATTTCTGTAATTCTCCTGCCGAGTGTGTCAATAACATCACGCGTGAATTGTTTATTACGCATCTGCCTGCGCGCAAACGGCGTGTTAAGTAGCGTAAAGAGAAGACTTGGAGGTAATATATCAGGCTTCAAAGAACGAATCTTTATAATACCGCCACAATATAGAAGCGGCAAATCTTGCTCTTGTACTAAAACCGAAGTACCCACAAGATAGGTTCCGTCTCGTACTAAGAGGATATCATTAGAGATCATCACGATTTAAATTCGCAAATACTATCTGGCTCTTTAGGACGCCAGAAAAGGCATTAGCACAAGCGTTTCTCAGGCAAGCCGTTTAAGGCTCTCTGATGCCATTTTATACTTAAATCGTGATAATCTCTATTGGGTTTAACATCTTGCTTTTTGCTCCATATATCATAGACCTCTTCGCTAACCCCCTGTTTGGCTTCTCGCTTTACTTCCCAGCTACCAAAGTCGGACGTTCGAACAAAGGGTATTTGCCCTGTACCGTAATTAAGACGGCCAATCTCATCTCCTGTGTCGAGCTGTAATACCCCCTCTTTCACTAACTCGCCAACAGACACTACTCTACAAACTTCGTTATACAGCTTTGCTGTATTATCAACAGATGGATCATAGTATTTTGGAAGTAAGACATCCTTAACAATATCGGTGGAGCGTTGATTAAACGCCAAAAAGCTCTTTCTGCCGCCAAGAAACGCAGGTCTTCCCCGATATTCATCAATAGAAGGTTTCCACTTAAACAATTCTGCAAGATTGAAGGTGCTTTCATTGCGAAGAAAGAGGTCTATTTCATGTATGATAAAAGACAGAGTCTCACGGATTTCCGCCCTTCGAAGCACTATCTTCTCAACTTGCTTCTCGATTTTCCGTAACTGTGTAGTGCTTTTGTGGTAAGGAATAACAACCTCGTCCAATCTGCCTACAACCGAATCGATAATATCTGCCGAAAATTGCTTGGAACGAATTTGTGAATGGATAATACTATTTTCTAGTGCTGCTAATAGGAAGAATGAATTGAAAATTGCTCCTTGGTTCATACGAAACTTGGCCAGGTGATGCTGGTACAACAGTGGTCCATCATATGGCGTTACCATTGCAGTCGTACCAATGAGGTATGTTCCCTCATGCACAAAAAATATATCGCCCGGTTGCACACCCTGTTTTTCTACATACTCTTGATAAACACTCTCCGGAACACCATGCTTAGGTGACGCCTTTATTTCCCAATTAGCAAGATCACTTGTTCTGATATAAGGATATGGCCCTGTACCGTAGTATATCTTCGGTACATAACTTCCATGGTCGTGGCTTAGTTCACCTGCCTTTGTTAAATCATCCAGTGTGACGAAATCACAGGCATCTGCTAGTGCCTCCAACGAAGACTTAAGCCGAGGGTCATAATAGCGAGGAATTAGTATATCTCGCTGTATATCTGAAATATCGAGCAGAAATCCTTGATTACGTGCCGCAATCATTTCTTAAAATCCTTAATCAAACTATGAAAGGCAGGGGCAACCCTTGGAACATCGTCTAGAAGCTCCTCGGAACCGTCTGGATTGGTTCGTATAGTCGGATTGCCACGAGAGTCATGGCCACACCAATCAACCACACTCATAAATATGTCATTGTCAGCTTGTGGGGGAACGTTCTTCACGAACAATACAGCGACTTTCGCATGTGTATGTGGTTGGAATAGTTCTTCAGGCATCGAAATTACGCCCACAATCCTAACCCGTGCACGAAGGAACTGTACAATGTGTGTATAGGTAGGCATCCCGAGGATGCTCTCGGGAATAACTATACCCATACGGCCACCTGGCTTCAAAAGTTGTAAGCAACGCTCAATAAATAGAAGTTGAGGTGGCTGTTTTTCGTGGAGCGCGTCGGTCCATTCATACTGCCCTGTCTGTTTGTTCAATTTTTCCCTATGACCCAATTTGAATTGGGACAGGATTTCTTGCCCTTTCACAGGTATTTTTGTGCCAAAAGGAGGATTCGTCATGACTACGTCAAATGACCCAAGTGCTACCTTTGACCTCAAAACTGGGTCCCATTTGGCAGGGGCAACGAGGCTGTTATCACAGAAGATACCTCCACGTCCGTCACCGAGAATAGCCATATAAGCCTTAGTGACTTTGGCAAGAAATCTGTCTTTGTCTATACCTCGAAAATACTGAGAAGCTACATGCGATTGCTCCTCTCTGATACGTTGATCACTCCACTTTTTATCCTTTCCGTATGCCTCTATTTTCCTCCACACATAATCCAAAGCTGCCAAAAGAAACCCACCACTACCACAGGCAGGATCGATTATTGTTTCTTCAGGGTCTGGGTCAAGGATATCAACAATCATATGGATAACGTTACGTGGTGTGAAGAACTGACCCTCTTCTCCACGTAACGCTGGTCCCATGAATACCTCGAAAGCATCGCCAATAACGTCTCGTTTAGCATCAGTTATAGAATATGTTTGAAGTTCTCCCACAGCATAAGCGATGCTATCATCGTCCAACTCTAAGCTGTCAGATGGTTCAAACACATCCGGATAACGTCTTTTCACACTTGCGAATAAATCCAGGATACGCTCACGGACCGATTCCGGTCGTTCATTGATCCCGGCCCGAAAATCCATGAATTCATCAGGACCCTTACGCACTTCATCAAAGACTTTACAGAAAAGAAGATTGATAATCTGTTCCGCAAGGCGCTCATCCTTAGTTATACCCTTAACACTTTGGGATAAGTGGTTTCGTAGGTCTTTTAGAACAGATTTGAGTTGTTCGGTCTTGGCAAGCTGGCTGCGGAGATAACGACCAATATCCTCTACTCTCTGCCCAAAGCGCGGGAGTGTAGGAAGGATAGTGAATACTATCTTGCCGCCCTGCACATAATCTTTCCTAAGATATAAGTGTTCATCACCATTAAACCACACCCCAATCTGAGCCTCACTCATACTCAAGTAAAGCTCTAGTTGCTTTCTACCCTCTTTCACAGACTCTGCTTTACATTCAACCACCATAAGTAGGTCGTCATCATGCCTGCCCGAATTGCTAAAGACAGCAATATCAACAGGGTATGATTTCTTTGTCTCTGACGGTCTTCGGCGTACACGATATTGTGGTCGTGTAATGATGTTTTCTTTCGGATATCCAAAATCCTCAACCAGACGCCGTGCAAACACTTGAACCGCCTCGACCTCTTCAGGAGTCGCACGTACTTGCCGACCTGTAATATAGTCCCGTATGTACCCCGTCGGCTGGTCACCCTCTTCCGGGCCATTTACGGGAGACTGAACCTTCTCATCAACCATTTCTTCTGAGCTAAGCTTGGTGACGCGTGGCATGTATTACCTTTTGTAGTGGCGAGGCCTTAGATAACTTGGAGGCTCAACGAAGAGATGTCATTTCGCTAACGCCCGAATTCTACAACAAAATCATGAGGTGTGGTGCAATTCGCTATCAGATACAACAGAAAGAAAAAGCAGGATCCCCACGCGGGTAGTGGTAGATTGGCAACGCGCTGTTCGGGAGTGATATACTCAAAAGATATGTCCGAACGCCCTCGAGGGAGAGACTCAGACCGTCCGAAAGAGAAACAAACGCAGCTACCTGAGTATCGTAAGGCTGCTCGCTTCCCCAATGAACTGACCTCGAACATCGCCTATGAAACCACCCGCGATATTATCCATACCGAACCATGCGAACTTTCTTTGTACCGTACAGCCCTCATGCCGGCTATGGACTGGTACATCCTGGTCTTGGGGCAGCAACCATCAGAGCCGCTCAGGGAACGCATAGACCAGGCCCTCGCTTCCGGCGAAACTGTAGAGCTACCAGAAGATGTCTGGAGGGCATTTAACGCGCGCCGCCTAGAGCAGTCAGGGGGAGGCCCGTGGGTGGAGCGCAGATACCTACGTCGGCGCGTGCGCTGACCTAGTCGTCGGCGATTTCTATAAGTTCGCTTGGAGTAACTTCAAAAAAGCGGCACAGGGCTTCGAGTGAATCGTAGTCTAATCGCCGAAGCGGCGGCCCCTTTGGGTTCCCATCACTCGTGTTATGCCACAACCGACGCGCCGTAGATACACCAAGCTTAGCCTCGCGCTGAAATGTCGCAAGGTTCATTCCGCGTTCTTCTGCTAGTTCACGCACACGAAGCCGCACGCTCATAACCCCAATCTTAGCATAATACCAAACGCTCATTAGCGAAGTCTCACTAATATTTGATCTTCTCTACAAGTGGTGGTAGAATTAACCGCTAATAAACCCTCATTAATGAAACCTCGTATGTGGGCAGCGGAGGTGACATGTGGTATCGCAGGTTCCAAACTGGAGTGATACACGTCGGCGCACAACGTCAATGAGCATCCTTGACTGGATTGCGCTTTTTTGTCTGGGAGCGTCCCTAGTGTTTTGGGGTGTCCTGTACTTCAGCCTAATAGCTCCTCCCCTTCCACAGCTTGCGCCGCAGACCTTTGTGGCCCTCGCACTTACTGTGATGAGTGCGCTTATCATTCCACTTTTCTGGTCGATCCTCGTTCCGACAACACCAGCTGGCCAACTTCTTCAAAAAACCCAATGGGGTACTGTCGGCTTCTGGTTCATACTCGGGGCTGCGCTCTATATGACGTGGTACGCCAGGCTCTGGATAGGTTCATGGTGGGCAAGTCAAACAGTTGTTGCAGATAACGGCCTTGCAGGCCCTGTCACTGTCTTTTGTCTGATCGGCTTCATCCTCGTTCCATCCCTTGCCTGGACGGTCGTAACGCCCGAGCGATGGCTTATCCAGATTCATCAAGCACGGGAGGTGAGGAAAATCGAGCGGATGCAACAGCTTGAAGATTTGTCGTATAAGGCGATGATCGCCCGCGCAAGGGCCATTCTCAACGCGGAACTAGCTGGTAGTGCGGTCTCGCGTATTCCAGAGCTTGCAGGGCTTCTGATGACCTCTGAGAAGCTTACGCACCAGGCACTCTATCAAGTGTCCCAAGGCTACAGTGCGATGTACAACGCAGAACTTAGGCTTGGGCTTGAGAGTGAGCCTGAGATTGAGGAACGCTACCGAGGCACGGTTAATCAACTGATCGCAGCATACAACGAAATACCCAACTTATCACAAGCTGCTTTGCCACAGCCAGAGCCTGTAGCTGTGCAATCCAGAGCCCAGGTAAAAGCAGGAGTTGAAGCAGGTAGCCAATCAGCTCTTACTCGCCTCTCTACGCCTGCTCGCCAGAACTATATCGCCGCGCGCAATGTTTTGGGAGAGGGTGCTTGGATGCGCCGAGACCTTGAGACGGCCCTTTCATGCCAGCACAGCGAAGCCTCAGAGCGCATCAGGGAATGGAAGGCAGCCGGGCTTGTTGTGTCAGTTGACGACCCAAAGTGGCACTACCGGTTTACCGAAGTGAGGTAGCTATGAGCCGTTCAATACCAATCCGCGACTTGGCCGGAAAAATCATTGGCCTTCGGGACGAGAATGAGCCTGACCCCGTACAAGCCACGCTTGACGCATCTATGAAAGCGGTTGGTGCACCAAGTAGCGTCGAGGAAGCGCCCCATCCTGCAACTAATCCTAAGCGTGATTTCAAGCCGCCATCCCTTTTGCGAATTGTCGTCGGGGCGGTTGTCGTTACGGCTTGGGCGATTGCGCTTGTCCTCTTAGCAGGAAGAACACAACCAGCGCCAAGGGGAGCGCCTATGCTAGCTGCTACCACAACTCAGACGGCAACTGCCGCAGCGAGTGCAACCAGCACCCCATCGCCGACCATTGAACCAACAGCCACGCCGCGGCCTACAGAAGTTCCCACAGACGCAGTGCCGTTACCAACTCCGCTTCCTCCGCCGCCACCAGTACTCACATTCTGTGCCGAGCGAAGTTCGCTCTATGGCCGTGTCTATCAGTGTGCCTCAACACAGGCAGATGCCGATGCACTGGCTGATGCTGCAATGGACGAGGTCAACACCAACGGACAAGCTACAGCACAAGCACTCAAGGCGACTGTGACACGCTAAGGAGCACTGTCGCTTCGCTTGGCTTTTAGGGTTTTTCGCTTTCGCTTCACGCTACTATAGCGGGTCCCCCTCTTGAGAAGGGTGAATATGCCGCTCAGATCCCGCATAAGCGGGACTTCGCGTCACGGCTTTCGCCGCCCATCTTCAAGAGACTCCCCACTATGGATAAAAGCGTTCGCGGCGAAAAACCTGTATAGCGCCGGCGCTCCGCTCTTTTCACGCGCATCAGGAGACGAAAAGCCATTCGTCATAAGCAACTACCGTGTCGCACGATACGTCTAATGCGTGCATCTATGGAGGGAAACTCATGACGCGAGCTATTCTCTATGCCAGGGTTTCATCTGACGAGCAGAACAAGGGGTCATCCCCCGACGACCAGATACGCCGCTGCGCCGAGTACGCAAGGACGCAAGGGTTTACGGTCGTTGCGGAAATACGTGACGATTACACCGGCTATGAGTTCGAGCGCCCAGGCTTTGACAAAGTCCGCCAGATGATCGCCAATAGAGAGGCTGATACCCTTGTCTGCCTCTCGGGCGACCGGCTTGCACGTACCGTCTTCGTGGTCGGCCGGATAAGCAGTGAGTTACTGCGGCGCTATCGGGTTAACCTGCACTTTGTCAGCCGTGGCCGGGTTGACTATGACTCCCCCGAGGGCGAGTTTATTATGCTCATGGAGGCTGTGGGCAATCAATATTGGGGGACCAAAGCCAAGGAAGTTATGAAAAACGGGCGGCGAGCCTTGGTTCAAGACGGTATCAAGCCGGGCCAGGGTCCGACTCTCTACGGCTATGTTAAAAGCGGAGACCGCAAGGAGACCCGCTATCATATTGTCGAGGAGGCAGCGGTCACTATCCGCCGCATCTTCAAAGAAGTAGCTGATGGGTGCGCAATCCTTGCTATTGCCCGTGACCTTACGAAAGAGGGTGTTCCTACCCCATCCCAAGCAGCTAATATGCAGAAGGGCAAACGAAAAGATTACGGCATCTGGACACCAAAAATCCTTCACCGCATCTTAAAGAATGAAGCGTATGCCGGCACACTTTGGCTAAATCGCACGACCGGAACGCACGGCAAAGATCTCCAGTACAATCCCCGCGAGAAATGGATACCCGTTCCCCTGCCTGCGATTGTTGACCGCGCTCTCTTTGATGCAGCGCAAGAAGCTCTTGCCGGTCATGTCTCGGTACTTCGTGACGGTGGAGCGTATCGGCAAACCTTCCTTATGGCCGGCATCATACGATGTGAGCATTGCGCCAATCGAGGGCGACCCGGAAATAATATTGTCACCCCCTCGATGCGCAGCTCAAAAGGGCGTCCTTTTGCCTATTATATCTGTTCAAAGAGCATCCTTAGCTATCTAGCAAAAGAGGAACGATGCCCGTTACCATCGGTTCCCCGAGATAAGCTGGATAACGCGGTCTGGCGCTTTGTCGAGGCACTTTACGAGAACCCTGATGCAATTCTAGCAAGCTTCCAAGAAGCACAAGCAGAGCGCCGACGCGAGAACGCGGCAACAGAGGCTAAGATTGCCGATCTGGAGCACACTCTTGCCGACCAGCGCACCAAGCAGGAAAATCTGTGGTTAGAGATGGCCAGTCTGCCAAAGGAAGCAACGAGCGCGAAGACGGCGCTACACAACGTCTTGGCTCGCTTGGACGAGGCCATTGCGGAAGGTGTCGAGAAGGTCAGGGTTTTAAGTTCAACGCTCTTACCCGTTCCCGATGACGAGTCACTTGTAATATTCTGGGAGTACCGAGACCAGGTTCGGGAAGGCTTACAAAATGCCGATACCGTCGAGAAGAAGCGCAGGGTGATTGACGCGCTTAACGTTACAGTGAGTGTTCATGGCGATGCGGGAAAACCGAAGGCTACCTTGCACTGGTGGGGAATAGATACACCGCTTGCTCTTGAGGATGATACACCAGATGGGCAGGGACCGGACTCAGGGCCGAAGCCAGTGGAACCCAATGGGAGCAATGGGAACGGAGTTAAGAGATATCCCCATTCTGCGGGCAAAAAGGCATGCCAGGCACCTTTCTTATCGTTCGCACTCGATCCAGAAGCTACCCAAATTATACGCCAAATAATGCGCGCTTGTTGCGAAGCGCGTTGACATGTTCCGTATCATGAGGCGCAGCGATGAGATAGCAGAGGTACATATGACCGCACACTCCCTCACCATCGAGAAGCGCGAGCGGCGCGGCGCGGGTTTCCTTGCCAGTCTGGCGGATTTCAGCGTTTCAGAAGGCGATGAGGTCAGCCCAGAAGCGGTGCGCGCCAGCCCAAATATCAGCCTGTATTGCCTTGACGATGCATCAAAGCGCGCAATCTTTGCTGAGCTACCGCCAGACGTTGACCTCTCCCGGGTTCCGTTCGTCTACCAGACCCAGTACGAACAGGCCCAGCGCCTGATTGCCGTGCCCTACGACAGCTTCATCCACCTCGCGCACGACCTGCCAAAAGTCGAGAACTTGATCATGATCTCCATGACTGGGCGCTGCGGCTCGACTCTGCTGAGCCATGTTTTAAACGAACTTGATAGCTTGCTCAGCCTATCGGAGCCGGACGTGGCGACGCAGTTTGTGCATTTGCGAGGTGTCTATGACGAGAGTACGCTGCGCGAGCTGTTGGATTGTACGGTGCGCGTTCTGTTCAAGCCCACTGCACGGAAGACGCCCGCAACTGCTGCCTTGAAACTCCGCAGCGAAGGCACGCAGATACTCGATCTGTTCCAGGTAACCTTTCCACAGGTGCGCAACCTCTTTCTCTACCGCGATGCCGTTGGGTGGGTCACCTCGTTCTACCGCGTCTTCACGCAGAATGGGCCACCAAGCCTCATTCCAATCGAAGAACTGCGCTGGGCATTTGAGGTGCTGTATGCCTACGACGGCACGCACTTGATTGATCTGCTTGAGCCGGGCACGACCGAAATTACGATGGTGCAGTTCCTTGCGCTCTGGTGGCTTGCGACGATGGAGTGGTATCTGGCAAAACATGCGCAAGGCTACCCCGTGCTCGCCGCGCGCTATGTCGACCTGAACGCCCACCGCGAAGAAGTTCTCACCAGCATTTTCGCCTACTGCGGCTTATCCCCCGCAAAGGTGAAGGAAACGCTCGGCGTGTTTGCGCGGGATTCGCAGGCAGGGACGTTTTTAGCCCGCGAGAAGCCCGGCGAAGGGAACGCACTACGGTTGAGCGCCGAGCAGCACAACGAGATCGCCAGCATTCTCCGGCGCCACCCGACCATTCAGGAATCGGGTTTTGTCGCGCCAGGAACGACTATTCCCTGAGCGTGGCCTGCGTGAGATGGGTTGCCAGCCGCGCGCCGCAAGCGCCAATCGATTGCCCACACACTGAACAAATCGTCTGGGCATAACTATAGTACAATGCGCCTGCATTCAATTGATGATGCAATGTCCCAAGTATAGTGGAGGAAACATGCATAGTTCCGCAGACGCTAGCCCCCCCACACGTAAAAAGAATTGGCAGGAAGTCGTCGCGCCGTATCAGCAACCCAAGCTGAGCCGCAGCCTCTGGCAGGTCGCGAACACGTTTATTCCCTACGTAGTGCTTCTCTACGTCATGTACTTGTCGCTTGGCGTGTCGTACTGGCTGACGCTGCTGCTGGCGGTGCCGGCCGGCGGCCTGCTCACCCGCATCTTTATTCTGTTCCACGATTGCGGCCACGGCTCGTTCTTCAAGAGCCAGCGCGCAAACAATATTCTTGGCATCATCTGTGGGCTGTGCGTGTTCACACCCTACTACCAGTGGCGCTTCGAGCACGCCGTGCATCATGCCACCTCGGGCGACCTCGACCGGCGCGGGGTTGGCGATATCTACACGCTGACCGTGCGCGAATACCTTGAGCTGTCGCGCTGGGACCGCCTGAAATACCGCCTGTACCGCAGCCCGGTGGTGATGCTGGGCATTGGCCCGTGGTACACCTTCCTGATCTCACAGCGCTTTGTCAACCCGATCTCGCGCCGCCGCGAGCGCCTGAGCGTGTACTTCTCGAACCTGGCGATCCTCGTGATTCTGCTGGTGATGTGGGCCACAATCGGCATCCCGGCCTACCTGATGATTCAGCTGCCAGTGGCGTTTTTCGCCGGCCTGGGTGGCATCTGGATGTTCTACATCCAGCATCAGTTCGAAGGCACCTACTGGGCCGAGCACGAAGAATGGGATTACGCCACCGCCGCGCTGCGTGGCAGCTCCTACTTCAAGCTGCCCAAGGTGCTGCAGTGGTTCACCGGCAATATCGGCTTCCACCACATTCACCACCTCAGCTCGCGCATCCCGAACTACGCGCTGCAACGCTGCATGCAGGAAAACCCCGAGTTTATGGACGTTACGACGATCACGCTGTGGTCGAGCTTTAAGTCGTTGCGGCTGAACCTGTGGGACGAAGAACAGCGCCAGCTGGTGAGCTTTGGCGCGCTGAAGCAGGTTGCTCAGCAGCGCATCGCATGAGGTGACGGCATTGTCATTCTGTGAAGAAAGACGCGTGGTATAATATATCACAAACATTGCCCTGGCCCATCGGGCCGGGGCAAATCGTATTGGACGAGGAGGGTGCATGAAGCCCTACATCGGTATTTCGTGCGGCGCATTTCGCGACCGCGACTGGTGCCCACCCGCGAATTTCCTGCGGAAAAACTACACCGACGCCATTATCACCGCTGGCGGCCTGCCGCTGATCATCCCGGTGCTCGAAGACATTGAGGTGCTGCGCGCACTCTATGATCGCATGGACGGCATTCTGATCTCGGGCGGCGGCGACATCGACCCGCGCTTCTACAACGAGCAGCCGCAGGCCGGCCTTGGCCCAACCGACCCGATGCGCGACGAGATCGAGCTGCCGCTGGCGCGCTGGGCGATCGAGGAAGGCAAGCCGCTGCTGGGCATCTGCCGTGGCTCGCAGGTAATTAACGTGGCGATGGGCGGCACGCTGTTCCAGGACATTCCTTCGCAGATCCACACACAGCTTGTGCACGACAGCTCGTTCACCCGCCAGGACTGGACGTACATGGCGCATGAGCTGCGGCTCGAGCCAGACTCGAAGCTGGCAAATCTGTTCGGCTCGAACTGCATCATGACCAACTCGCTGCACCACCAGTCGCTGAAAGACCTTGCTCCCGGGCTGCGCGCGGTGGGCTGGGCGCCCGACGGTGTCGTCGAGGCGATTGAGGGCGCGGGCGAGGGCTTCCTGGTGGGCGTGCAGTGCCACCCCGAGGCGCTACAAGGCGCGGCCGACACACGCTGGCAGGCGCTGTTCCGCGATTTTGTGGAAAGCTGCACCGTAGGCGCGCCAGCACTCTAGCGCCACCCAACAAGTTCAGAACCCGCTGATGGGTGCTTCATGCGCTGCGCGAGCCGTCGATATCGACGGCTCGCGTGCGTTGGTGGGCGGGTATCTATGTCTATGGTATCATGAGCCATATCCTCTCAACTTCCGAGGTGCGCAATGGCACAGCCCAACCCACGCCCGATTGTCGGCATTCCGTGCAGCAGCTACCCCGATTCGTGGTTCACCCCCGCCAACGGCAATGCGATCAGCTACCTGCGCGCGCTTGAGGCGGCCGGCGCAATCCCCGCGCTGATCCACCAGACGCGTGACGCGGCGGTGCTGGCGGCGCACTACGAGCACTGCGACGCGCTTCTGTTCGCGGGCGGTGAAGACGTTGGGCCGCAGCACTATGGCGCCGCGCCGCACCCCAAGCTCGGCCCGACCAACCCAATACAGGATGAAAACGAAATCGCGCTGGCGCGCCGCGCCGTGGCCGAAGGCAAGCCGGTGTTTGGAATCTGCCGCGGTGTGCAGCTGCTGAATGTCGCGCTGGGCGGCACGCTGTTTCAAGACATCCCAAGCGAGTGCCCAAACACGCTCAATCACAGCCTTTCCACCGACCAGCGCGACATGAGTTTTCTTGCGCACCCGCTTGCTCTGGCCGAGGATTCGTGGCTGGCCGAGTGCCTGGGCGCCGCCGATCTGACCGTCAACACGCTGCACCACCAGGCGCTGCGCGACATCGCGCCGGGCCTGCGCGTGGTTGGGCGCGCGCCCGACGGCATTGTCGAGGCCGTGGAAGGCACCGGGCGCGGCTTTGTGCTGGGCGTGCAGTGCCACCCCGAGGAGCTGTGGGAACAGGCCGACCCGCGCTGGGGCCGCGTGTTCGCTCGCTTTGTTACATTGGCAGCTGAGTATTGGTTAGAAAGTTGAAATGTTCGAAAGTTACAGGTTGGGCGGACTCAAACCCTGCAACAGCATAGGGGTTTAGGGTCTAGGGTCTTGGGATTGGGCAATAAACCGCAACTTTCAAAGAACCACAGAACCAAGACCCGCACCCTTCGATACGGCCGGGCTACCCTATGGGTCCAGAGTGCAACCTGTAAACCTGTAAACCTACAACTTGTAAACCTGCAAACCTGCAACCTGCAACACGCAGGCGTATGCGATACGCCCCGGCTGCAACCTGCAACGTGTAAACTCGTAAACCCAAGAGGAAGTTCATGCGCTCCTGGCACCTTTTCGCAATCGCCGCCATTGTCATTGCCGGCATCGCCATCAGCGGCTGGCTGGCGGATCGGTCGCAGCCTGTGGCGGGCAGCACGCAAACCGTGCAAACCGATGGGCTCACTGTCACGCTGCGTATTGACGAGCAGTCGATTGGCCAGCGCGTGCTGAATGTGACCGTCACCGACGAAGCCGGCCAGCCCACCGACATCACCGACCTGCGCCTGCGCTTCTCGATGGTGGATATGGATATGGGCATCAGCGAAGTTGTTGCGCAGCAGATTGGCGCGGGGCGCTTCCAGGCGCGCGGCCAGTTCTTTAGCATGGCGGGCAGCTGGCGCGTCGATACGGTGGTGGTGCGCGTGGGCCAGAACGAGGTGCAGGTGCCATTCACGCTGGCGATTGCCGCGCCGGGCGAGGCCAGCGGCCCAACCAACCCGCTGCCGAATGACGCGGCGACGATCCTGGCCGGCCAGAAGATCTATGTGGCGAACTGCACGCCCTGCCACGGCGCAAGCGGGCGCGGCGACGGCCCGGCTGGCGCGTCGCTCAACCCGCGCCCGGGCGATTTCACGCAGCATATGGTGCCGGGCAAGCATAGCGACGGCCAGGTGTTTTTGTGGATCAAGAACGGCTTCCCGAACTCGGCCATGCCAGCCTGGGGCGAGCGCTTCAGCGACGAGCAGATCTGGCAGCTGGTGCGCTATGTCCGCACATTTGGCCAGGTCGGCCCGGCGCTTCAGCCCACCGGGCAGGCGCAAACCACTGGCGGAAGCGTGCCAACCGTGCAGGAACCCCTGCCACCGATTGTGTTTGCGCGGCGCGGGAATGTCTGGCGCAGCGCCGGCGATGGCAGCGCGCCCACGCAGCTCACCCAACTGCCCGACGGCAACTACGCCGAATACCCAACCTTCTCACCCGATGGCAAGCGCATCGCCTTTGTGGCTATTGCGCCGCCGCCAGCCGACAGCACGACCATGCTGCCTTCCTCGGCACTGTATGTGATGAACGCCGACGGCAGCGACCTGAAAGCCGCATGGCAGCCGAAAGAAGGCTTGCTCAGCCTGTTCACCTGGACGCGGGATGGGCAGGCGGTTTTGATTGCCGCGAATGGCGTGTCGCTTGGCCTGGGCGACACATCGGCCGACCGCCAGCTGACGATTGCGCGCTTCGATCTTGCGAGCGGCACGCCCACGCCCATTCTGCGCGACGCGCTCGACCCCACGCTGTCGCGCGATGGCACACAGCTCGCCTTCCTCAAGCTCAGCCCCGACGGCTACACCATGACGCTGAATGTCGCCGCGCCCGATGGCAGCAACCCGCGTGAGCTGATTAGCGGCAAAGATTTCCAGGGCTTCTACGCGCCGCGCTTCACACCCGATGGCACGAAAATCATGGTTTCGGCGATTGGCGGGCCAGAAACCGATGCGCAGGGCAAGCCCAAGGCTGCCGTCGCGCCCTCGCTGCTGGAGCGCGCCGCCAGCCTGTTCGCGCCCGCAACGGCTGAGGCGCACGGCCTGCCGTGGGATCTGTGGGAGGTGAATGTGGATGGCAGCGGCTTGCGGCGCGTCACCAGCTTCTACGAGGATCTGCCGATGGTGGCGTTTGCGCCCGACGGCAAGCAAGCTGCGGTGATGGCGCTCGGCGGAATCTACCGCATGAATGCGGATGGCAGCAGTTTGCGGCGCATCGACCAGACCGGCGACCACGGCGGGCTTGATTGGGCGCGGTGATTTGCAGGTTGAAAGTTTGAAAGTTGCAGGTTGCCGGGGCGTATGCAATACGCCTCGGCGGCAGTCTACAAACGCGCGAACCTTCTAACTTGTAACGTGCAAACCTTCTAACTTGTAACCTGCGAACCTTCTAACCTGCAACCCGCAAACTGATCAAGGCCCCGACCACGGCCAGCGCCACCAGCAGCAGCGCCGGAGCGAGCGCCCACAGCCAGGCCAGCGGCTGCGCCCGCCCTACCAGAAACACGGCGGGAGCGCCGTTCGGGCTGCGCAGCACCAGCGTGTGCTCGCCGTCGGGCAGGCCGCTGGCGAGCGAAACAGCGCCACCCTCGGGGTCTGGGTTGATCGGCCGCGCCGCCCCGCCGTCGATGGCAGCCTCGACCGGGCCAGCCATCCCGCGCAGCGCGATCTCTGTCCCTTCAAAGCGCACGGTCCACATATTCGCCGCTGGGCCGGCCAGCACAGCCGGGTGGCTCCAGGCGTGCGCGCCCGGCCCGGCCACCGCGCCATGCGCCGTGTACGCCTTCAGGGCATCGTAGGCGGGCGTGGTGGCGTAATCACGCGTGAGAATGGCGAACTGCTGCGTGGGGTCGCGTGGGTCGGGCGGCTCGCCACCCCAGCGCAGAAACCACACATTCATCACGCCCAGCCAGGGCCACTCGCGACGCGCGCGTTCGAGCTGCCCAACCGTGTACTCGGCCTGCTGCGCGGGCGTCACCGGCGCGCCCCAGGTGAAACGCTTTTCGGGCGGAATAGTGGGCGAGTCGGTGACATAGCCGAACTCGCTGATCCAGATCGCCTTGCCCGCGTCGCCGCGATTTTCCATCACCTCGCGCAGCAGCACCACCCGCGACACGTCGATGCGCGAGTCGATCGGGCGGGCCCAGTTGTCGGTGCGCGGGCGGATGTAGCGATGCTCGTCGGGCGGCTGGCCGAGCCCATAGGCCTGCGCCGACATGATGTCGAAGAACTGCCCGCCGCCAAGCTGGTAAACCTCGTCGAGAAAATCGAGGTCGGTGTAGGGCGCGGTCTTGTCGAGCCCGTCGGTGGGCGAAAGGCTTGGGAACAGCACAACAATCTGGGGATCAGCAGCCTTGGCGCTTGTGTAGGCAGCCTTGATGAGCGCAACAAATTCGGATGGCGACGGGCGCTGTCCGTTCCATTCATCCATCAGGTTTGGCTCGTTCCAAAGCTGGATGAAACGGATCTGCCCCTGGTAGTGCCGCACCACCGCACTAACGAAGTTCGCATAGTCGGCGTAGTCGTCGGGCGGGCCGGTGGCCGCGCCATTGATGGCCTTGCGCTCCTGGAATGCGGGCGAGGCAAGCGCCCTGGGGCGCGCCCAGTCGGGCGGGCGGTCGAGCCGCACAATCGGCGCGATGCCCACGCGCGCGGCCTCGGCCATGATGAAATCGTACTTCTGCCAGGCGCTGCGGGGCGCGGCCGGGTTGCGCCGATCTTCGAAATCGCCGCGCGCATGGATCTCGACATCTTCCCACGGCATCTGAATGCGGGCGAAGCGCGCGCCCATGTCGCGCGCCATTTCGAGCGTGCGCGTGACGTTGGCCGGGTCGGCTTCGTGCTGGATGCCGTACAGGTTCACGCCAAGCTGCGGCACATCCGCCCAGGCGACAGGCTGCTGGCCGGGCGCAAAGGTGACGCCGCGGTTGCTGCCGTTGTCGGCCAGCACAAAGCCGCCGAGCGCGAGGTAGAGCAGCGCGGCCAGCGGCAGCAGGGCGACCAGGCGGCGACGTAGCGGTGTGCGATGGGCGTGTTGGCTCACGGCGCGCAAGTATAGCGGGCGCGGGCCGGCGCGTCAAACGGGGGGCGTATGCGATACGCCCAAACACCGAAGGGCGTATGCGATACGCCCAAACACCGAAGGGCGTATGCGATACGCCCAAACACCGAAGGGCGTATGCGATACGCCCAAACACCGAAGGGCGTATGCGATACGCCCAACTCTTCGTGTCTTCGTGCCTTCGTGGTAAAAGGCAAGTGCCTGGCTCACACAAATGCGCTGAAGCCGGTGATTGCGCGCCCGACGATCAGCGAGTTGATTTCGCGGGTGCCTTCGTAGGAGTAGATCGCCTCGGCGTCGGCGACGAAGCGCCCAACGTTATGTTCGAGCAGGATGCCATTGCCGCCCATCAGCTCGCGGGCATAGCCCACGGTTTCGCGCATGCGCACGGTGCAGAAGGCTTTTGCCAGCGAGGCGTGCTCGTCGCTCATGCGGCCGGCATCCTGCATCTGCGAGAGCTGCGCGACCATGCAGGCCGAGGCGGTGATGTTGCCGAGCATGCGCACGAGTAAGTCCTGCACAAGCTGGAAACGCCCGATTGGCCGGCCGAACTGCTGGCGCGTTTTGGCGTAGGCCAGCGCGTTTTCGTAGGCGCCGCGCGCGCAGCCAACCGCCTGCCATGCCACGCCCGCGCGCGTCATGCGCAGCACATCGGCGGTGTCGCGGAAGGTGCGCGCATTCTTCAGGCGGTGCTCGTCGTCCACCCGGCAGTCAGTGAGCGTGATCAGGGCGTTCTGCACCACCCGCAGCGCAATCTTGTCTTCGAGCTTTTCGGTGGCAAAGCCGGGCGTGCCCTTCTCGACAAGAAATCCCTTGACCTGGCCGTCGGCCTCGTCACGCGCCCAGATGATCGTGAGGTCGGCAAAGGTCGCGTTGCCGATCCACTTTTTCTGCCCATTCAGCACCCAGCCGTCGCCGTCGCGGCGCGCGGTGGTGGCCAGGCCGCCAGCCACACCCGAACCCACGTCGGGCTCTGTCAGGCCAAATGCGCCAATCGTTTCGAAGCGCGCCATGGGCGGCAGCCAGCGCTGCTTCTGGTCTTCCGAGCCGCACAGGTAGATCGAGCCCATGGCGAGGCCGCTGTGCACACCAAAAAAGGTGGCGATCGAGGGGTCGACGCGCGCCATTTCCATGGACAGAAAGCCGTCGAGCAGCGTGCTTTTGCCGGCGCAGCCATAGCCCTGGTAAGAAAGACCGGCGACGTTCAGGTCGCGAATGCCGGGGATGAGGTCGAACGGGAAGGCCGCGCGCACCCAGTAGTCGTTGATGATTGGCGCGACCTGCGTTTCCATGAATTCACGCACCCGCGCCAGGATCTGCTGATCCTCGACGCTCAGCAGGCTGGTAAGCTGGTAGAAATCGCCGTCGCCGGGCAGGGTTTGATCGTGCAGTTCGCTCATGGCGCGCTCCTCCATTGTTTCAACTATATGGCTTACGCGGTGGCTCGCAGGGCGCGGCCCGTAATGAAGATTTACAAAACAAGCCGGCAGCCATTTTCGCCCCGGCCGCTAAAGCAGCAGGCTCCATTGCAGCAAAGCCCGCCTTCGCGGGCTGTCTGGATTACATTGTAAAGCACCATAACGAGCGGGCTCGAAGAGGCCACGAAGGTGGCCTTCGCTGAGTGTAGCCGAGGGCTTCAGCCCCACGGCAATTTCTCAGTGCGCGTATTATAGCAGTGGTGGCGGGCCAGCGGCAGGGCCGCTTCCGCGATAGAGTATAATGCACGCAGTGGCCGGCTCGTCCGGCCCGGCGCGTAGCGCGCCGCCGCTGGGATTTCCCAGAGGAACTTCCCGACTCCTCGCCCTTGGGAAGTGCTGAGTGCTGAGTGCTGAGTTTTGAGTTAGATTTCTAACCCAAAATTCAACATTCACACCTCAAAACTTCGCAAGGAAGGCTACCCCGCGAAACAGCAAGCGGGGGCGCGCGGCTGGCAACGGCAGCGCGACGCAAGCCGGCAACAGAGAGCAGTCCCGCCGTTTGCAGGCGGCAGAATGCAGTTGGCAGTAGCCCGCGCCGCTGGCGACTGCATCCTGCCGTCTGCAAGCTGGTAAGGGGTGAAAGGGTGCGGTAAAAGCGCACCAGCGTCGGCAGCGATGTCGGCGGCTAGGCGACTGCGCTGGCCGATGGGGAGCAAGGTGCGTGGGGCGGGCTTATCGTGTGGGAGCCGCAAGGCGTTCGTACCACCGCGCTCGTTCGCATCGCCGCCGCAACGGTGAGGGTGGGTAGCGCCCATCAGGCCAGGAGCGGCCTGCGCCGCATGGCGCAGAGAGAGATGGCGGCCATCGAACAGAATCGGGGGTACGGTTACGCGCCAGCAAAAGGCTGAAGGATCGGGCGACCGTCCTTCAGCCTTTTTGTGTGCTATACCACGCCCGGTCGCTCCTTGCGCACGGCTGCAAGCAGGGCGGGAAGCTGCCCGCGCCGCTCAAGGTAGCCGATCAGCTCGCGCACCTTGCCTTCTTTACCGTAGCCCGCAATATCCTCGAAGTTCACGCGCAGGTCGATGCCGTTTGCGGCAAGATCCTGCTCGATATCTTCGCAGAGCGTCGCAAGCTCTTCCATGCTAAAGTGCTCGATCATCGCCTCGCGCAGCGCGCGCCGGTCGATTGGTGGCGCGGATGTGGCGGCTGGCTGCGCTGCACGGGCAGGCGCTTCGCTGTCGTCGGGCGCGTCGTCGGCGTCGATGCCCCAGCCGCGCAGCACGGCTTTGATCCGCGCGATCTCGGCGCGCGCCTCGTCGATGCCGGTGAGCACGCCTGGCGGCGCATAGGCCGAGCCGTGCAGGGCTTTCTGGCGCAGCAGGTGGGCCAGTGTATTGCGGTGCGCGCTTAGCAGTTGTTCCTGCTGAAGAATCTCTTCCTCGTTCGCCATATCCCTTTCCTTCTGCGCTTGCTCTGTTGGAATTGAAGTGCCTGTCGCGGTTGGCAGCCTGCCGCTTTCGACAACTATTTGCAATGGCGTTGCATTGGGCTGCTCGCTACCTTGCTTCAACACATGGATCGAAATGTGATACGTCGTTTGGTACTGTTCGCCCCGCGCATCGGCGTAGGCGACAGTAATTTCCAGCGGCACTTTCGGACCATATTCGTCGCGGTGCGGGCGCGCATAGATTTCGAGCGACTGCACGCGCCCGGCAGGGAGGCGCACAACCGTGTCGTTGCCGCGCACATCGAATGGGCCGCGCAGCGCAATACGAACGCCAAGAGCCGGCCCATAGCCCGTATTTTCGACGCGCATGAGCAGAGTGTTCCACTCGAATTCCACAAAAACCTGCTGCGCCCCGCACGTAACAACGATTTCGGGCAGGTGGCGATAGCGGCGCACCTCGCGCCAGCAGAGCAATGCCTGTTCTTCTTCGAATGCGGCGCTGAACAGTTGGGCCGCCCGCTCATACAGTTCCGCAATGCGTGCCTCATCGGGGGGCGTGGCGCTGGCAAGAGCTTTCGCCGCGTGCTGGTAGGCTCCCGCCGCTGGCACGGTCTGGTTCAAATGCTCGTAAGCCGCGCCAGCCTGCTCGTACTCGCCCACGCGCAGCGCAAGGTCGGCGGCGCGCTCCCAGTGGCCTAACTCCACGCGCAGGCGCAGCGCTCGGGCAAGCTGTTCGCCTTGCTCGTAGAGCTGTGCTGCGCGCTCGATCTGCCCGTGCTGCGCCAGCACGTCGGCGGCTGCGCCGAACTGGCAATCTTCGGCCAGGGCATCGGCCAGGCGCTCCCAGTCGCCCAGCGATTGCCAGATGCGAACAGCTTCGTCGTAGTGGCCGGCCTGGTGATAGAGCATTGCGGCCTTGCCGCGATCACCAGACTGTTCGAAGAGCACCGCTGCCTGTAAAAGCTCGCCCTGCGCTTCGTAGAGCTGCGCGCTTTGCAGCAACTCGCCAGCGTCGGCCCACATACGCGCAACGTCGAGCATGCGCCCGCTACGCTCGTACAGCTCGCGGGCGCGGCGCGGATCGCCGGCTCGTTCCCACTGCTGCGCAGCGCGTTCGGCCAGTCCAGCGCGCTCGTAGAGCTGGGCGGCGTGGCGTGGCTCGGCTAATTCCTGCGCATATAGCTGCGCGGCTGGCTCGAACTCATCGCGCAGCGCGTAGGCTTCGGCGGCCTGCTCGAACTCGCCGCGCTGTATATATGCTTGCGGGTCTTCCAGCTCGGTAGCGGGTTCAGCGCGCCAGCGAAACGCATAAATCGTCCCGGCGCGGTCGCCAAGCAGCAGGGCGTCGCCGCTGAGCTGTGGGCTAGCCACGGCGCGCTTTTCCAGGGTGGCCTGCCAGCGCGGCTGGCCGTTCGCCGCTTGGAGCGCGTGGAGCGTGCCGTTGTCGACGCAGAACAATACCGTATCGTCGGAGGCGGCCGGCGCGGGCGTGATATATTTGGGTGTGTTGAAGCGCCACAGCTCGCTGCCAGTCGTGGCGTCGAGCGCCAGCAGCGCGTAGCCATTGCCGGTTCGCGCCGCGCGCTCCAGAAACACCCGGCTGCCAACAAATACCCGCCCTTCGTCAATAACTGGCGCGGACGTCAGCCCTTCGCCGCGCTCGGGTGCGAGCCGCCAGCGCAGCGCGCCCGAACGGAGATCGAGCGCGTGCAGGCTGCCGTCCCAGGCGCTGGCGTACACGATCTCGCCAGCAATGCGGATTGCCCCGGCGAATGGCGCTGCCGCAGCAACGCGCCAAAGCTGCGCGCCATTGCTCGCCGCATAGGCACGCAACTCATTGTCGGCCCCGCCCGCAACCACCACGCCCGCCGCGACTGCCGGCGCTTGGTCGCCCCACCCGCCGTGCGCCACCGACCAGCGCAGCGCGCCAGTTTTGTCATCAAGCGCATACAGCTGCCCATTCGAGGCCGTGAAATACAGCGCGCCATCTGCGGGGCAGGGCGTTGAGATGCTGTGCGCTGGAGTCGGAAATTTCCACAACTCGCCGCCAGTCGCGCCATCGAGCGCAATTAGCGCCGCGCCGGGCGCGGGGATGGGTTGCATATCAATCGGGGCAACAAACAGGCGCGTATTATCAGTTGCCAGCACCAGGCGCGGGCGCGCAGGGGCGACGCGCCCCCACACCACCGCGCCGCTGACGGCATCCAGCGCAACGAGCACTCCATCATCGCTTGCCACGCAGAAATGCTCGCCAGCCACCACCGCCGCAGCCTGGCTTCGTGGCAGCGCCCGGCCCAGCTCAGCGCGCCAGAGCGCCTTGCCTGCATCGCCGGACGCGGCGGGGCGCTGCCAGCCGCACGCCGGGCAGGCTGGCGCGTCAAGGATGAGGGTGTCGCAGGTTGGGCAGAAGATTGGTAGCATTTGTGTGTTCAGCTGAAATATTGCGAATGACGTGGTTAAACTTCCTGTTCCTCAGCTTCAACAGCTTCACGAGCGCGCGTGTTTGGGAAGCGCTGGAGCAGTGGGCGCGGCAGCGTGCGCACAACGTAGAATAGTATTAAAAACAAAATCAATTTATCGAGTGGGTCGGACACACGATTTTGACCAAAGAGCGCTGCGCTAATGCTGCCGCCCAACTCGCTACCAAAGAGCACAACCTCCGATGGTGCAGCTATAGTTCCAGCGACTGCACCGACGCTCAAGCCTGCCAATCCGGCATAGCCCATCTGCTTCAGCAGATAGAAACCAAGCGCTGCACCAAGAGCCGTTGCCACCAAAAGCAGCGAGCCGTGATTTGCCACAAGGTCGCTCGCGGCTGGCAGCTAAGGCCAGGACCCTTCATGGGGCGATATATTAAGGAATTGGAGCGCGAGTAACGGCATCCCAAAGCCCAGCACGCCCCCAATTACAGCCGACAGCCAGCGGGGCGGGCTGGAGCGAAACAGGTCGAACTGGCCAGCAAAACCCGCCAGCAGGCCAGTAGCAATTACGCTGGGCGAAAACCAGAGCGAAGCGTCGTTCCACCCCAGCAGCCACCACACCACCCGCCCAGCCAGCGCGGCCAGCGCGGCTAGCCAGGGGCCAAACAGCATGCCCATCAGAATGGTGCCGCCATTGTCGAGCCAGAGTGGCAACTGGAAGCGTTTCACCAGCTCGCCGCCACCAATATCGAGCGCGATTGAGAGCGGCAGCAGCATGAGCGCCAGGGGCAGGTAGCTGCGCCGAGTTGAAGCAACAGTTGTGGGCGTTAGGTCTACTTTGGGCGTTGGGTCTGCCGCTGAGTTTTCGGCGGGCGGCAGGCTCGCAAATGGTCGTTCGGCTTCGGCGGCGGAAACGCTTGGGGCAGGCGTTATACTTGGTGGGGCTGCCGGGACTTTCTGTACCTCGGTCGGTTTTGCATTCTCCAGCACGGTGGCGCTTTCAGGCGGAAGCGCCACTGCAGCAGCCGGGGCAGCTTGCCCCAAACGCGACAGCGTCTGCCAGAGCGCGCCCGCATTTGGGTAGCGCTCGGCCGGGTCGCGGGCAAGCGCCGTGCTCAGCGCATTGGCAATAGCAGGCGGCACATCGGTGGGCCATTCTGCCGGGAACTGCGGCCCGCGATCATGCGCGCGCATGGCCTGAATGGGCGTCGCGCCTTTGAACAGCACCGCGCCAGTCAGCATCTCGCAGGCAATGCAGCCAAGCGCATAAATATCGACGGGCGGGTCGGCGGCGTTGTTTTCCCACACCTCGGGCGCGATATAGCCGGGCGTGCCAACAATCCCGCTGCTCATCGCAACGCTGACCGGATTTTCGGCCAGCAGCTTGGCAAAGCCGAAATCGGTTAGCAGCGCGCCATGCTGGGAGTCGATCAGGATGTTGGAAGGCTTGAGATCGCGATGAACGACACCCTGCGCGTGGGCATAGTCGAGCGCGTCGGCAATTGGCTTGAGCAGGGCCAGCGTCTCGTTCCACGGAATGCGCTGGCGGGCGGCAATCGCTTTGCCGAGGCTTACGCCGCGCGCCAGGTCCATGGCAATAAACAAACGCCCGTCGATATCGCCAACTTCGTAGATCGTGATGATCTGCGGGTGGCGCAGGCGCGCCAGCGTGCGCGCTTCCTGCCGGAAATTCTGCACGAAATGGCGGTCGGCCAGCAGCGGCGGGTGCAGAATCTTGAGCGCCACCTCGCGATCAAGCGTAGTGTCGTTGGCTCGAAAGACCGTGGCGAAGCCGCCCGCGCCAAGCTCTTCGGCGATCTGGTATTTCCCAAGCTGGTGCAACCCATCAGCCATGGCGGCGCACTTTCTGCTTGAAATAGCGCGTTATGTTGCGGCGAGAAGTTACAGGCAAAATAATAGCTTACAAATAAGAACGTAGCAATAGCCATAAATTGTCAGTGCTTACGCGGTAGCCCGCGTGGCCTAGCCGTTAGCCTGCGGCAGCAAGGTACTAATTTATTTTTGCGTGCCAATTTTGGCGCTTCGCGCCAAAATTGGCACACCTTATACCAAATACGGGTGTATACTTACAGCATGAGACGACTGAAACTGGCTGAACATCTGACGGTTGAGGAACTCGGGCAGCGCTATCGCCAGGCCGCCGATCCTGTCGCTCGCAGTCATTGGCAGATGCTCTGGTTGCTGAGCCAAGGCCGTTCCCCTACCGAAATCGCACAGGTCTGTGGTTACTCGTTGACCTGGTTGTACGCGATTGTCCGCCGCTACAACGCCGATGGTCCTGACCACGTCGGCGACCGCCGTCATCACAACCCTGGCCAGGCTCCGCTGCTCTCGCCCGCCCTGCGTGCCGAACTCGACAAAGCCCTCGAAGGTCCTGCCCCCGATGGTGGCGTGTGGACTGGCCCGAAAGTCGCCGACTGGATGAGCAGCAAGCTCGCTCGAAAGGTACACGCGCCACGCGGCTGGGAAGTCTTGCAGCAGCTTGGTTATCGCTCCTATGTCCCGCGTCCGCGCCATATCAAGGCCGATACTGAGGCGCAAGAGCAGTTTAAAAAAAACGCTTCCGCAAGCCGTCGCCCAGATCCAAGCCGAGCATCCTGACGCCAGCGTGGAGGTCTGGGGCGAGGATGAACATCGCATCGGCCTCAAACCGATCCTGCGGCGGGTCTGGTGCAAGAAAGGGCAGCGGCCACTTGTGACGGTTCAGCCGCGTTACAAATGGACCTACCTGTATGGGTTTGTCTGTCCGCAACGGGGCGAGAGTTTCTGGCTGCTGCTGCCACGGGTCGCGGTGGCAGTGTGGACGCTGGTGCTGGCCGAGTTTGCCGCTGCAGTCGGGGCTGGTCCGAGCAAACAGATTGTGCTGGTGATCGATCAAGCCGGCTGGCACAGTAGCAGTAAGGTGGGAGTACCGCAAGGCGTGCATGGAGTGTTTCAGCCGCCGTATTCGCCGGAGGTGCAGCCGGCCGAACGGTTGTGGACATTGAGCGACGAAGCGCTGGTGAATGAGCATTTCAGTGATTTGGACGCCTTGATTGAGGCACAAACAGAACGCTGCCGTCGCTTGCGTGAGCAGCCGGAGATCATTCGCACGCACACCCTCTTTCACTGGTGGCCCAAACCGACCATACCATAAGTGTTCACCCGTATTTGGTATTAATCGTAAAGCACCGCTCTGCCGAAGGCTAAAACTGCCTCCTATATTTGATAATGCACAAACACGCCGCTACGCGATTTCGCGCATAGCGGCGTGTTTGGTCAAACCTCGTTTCGCGCGCCCTAGCGCCGCGTGACGAACAGCGAATCGACGGCAGCTACCAGCTCGCGCAGGTTGCTGACGCGGTGAACCACATCGCAAAGTGGCTTATATTCCAGCATGTCGCTGTCGCCGCTGCCCCACATGCGCGGATGCTCGGGGTTGAACCACACGACCTTGCGTGCCCGCCGCTTGATATCTTCGAAGTCGCGCAGGTTCGGGTCTTTGTGATTGTTGCGCCCGTCGCCCAGGATAATGACCGTGGTGCGGCGGTCGACCGTACCCATATGATCGCGGGCGAATGTTTTCAGGCTGTTGCCCAGGTCGGTGGTGTAGTGGCCGGGGCGAATGCGCTCCTGCACGGCCTCGATCGCCAGGTCGGGCCGCGCCTCGTTGAAGTCGTTTGAGATGTCGTGCAAATCGGACACAAAGGCGTAGGAGCGCGTACGGCTGACCTGATCCTGCAGCGCGTAGACCAGCATGAGCATGAATGCGACGATTGGCCGCATCGAGGTCGAAAGGTCGCAAATCACGGTCAGCTTGGGCTTGAGGTGCTTTTTCTTGTGGCGCACATCGAGCGGCACGCCCGCAAAGCGCTGGTTGGCGCGAATAGTGGCCTTGGCGTCGAGCTGGCCTTTGTTGCCGCGCCGCTGGCGCAGGGCAGCGCGCGAGCGCAGTTGCGCCGCCAGCCGCGTGATCACGCTGCGCATGTCGTCGATCTCGTCGTAGCGCAGCCGGTCGAAGGGGCGGTCGAGCAGCTCGTCGATCGGCGGCTGCTGGCGGCGCTCTTCGGCGGCGCGGCGGTGCATGTTTGCGCCCACCTCCTGCGCAATCTGCTCGGCCAGCGCGTTCTGGTTTTCGCGCGCTTCCTGGGCCATCTGCTGAATGGTTTCTTCGTTCAGCCCGGCCTCGCGCAGCTTTTCCATCAGCTCCTGCAACAACTCGTCGAGCCGGTCGAACTCAAGCTCGCGCATGGCCCGCCGCGCCATCCAGGGCTGGTAGTAGGGGTTGGTCATCTGGCCGGGGTTGGTGCTTTGCTCCAGCATCTGCTGCATCTGCTCGCGGCTCATGTTCTGGCCGGTCATCATGGCCTCGAATAGCTCGCGCAGCTGCTCAGGCGTCATGTTTTGCAGCATCTGCTCAAGAATGTCGGCCATTTTGTCGCGATCTTCCTGCGACATGCCGCCGCCGGGCTGGTTGGGCATCGGCGGCGCGCCAGTGCCGAAAAAGCTGGGAAACAGCTTTTCGAACTCGGGGATGTCGTGCGCTTCCTTCACCAGCGTGGCGCGCATGGCCAGGCGAAACAGGTCTTTATCGTTGATGCCGGTCGCCTCGATCGCGCGCAGTGCGTCGGCGCTTTCGGCCACCGAAACGCGCACGCCCGCGCCGCGCAGCGCATCGATGAACTGGATGATTCGATCGTCCATAACTGCTCCAGTAAGCAGGAGGCACTAGGCAGTAGGCAGAACCGATGAATATCTATGAAATTCAATGATACTGCCTACTGGCTACTGCCCACTGTGTACACTTAATTGGCCCGCCCGCGGTTGCCGTCGCGGCTGACTTCCCGACGCGCCTTGTTCAGGTCGCTCTCGTATTTCAGCAGCACGCTCAGCGTCGTATCGATTGTGGCGCGGTCGAGGTGCTTGGCGTTCAGCTCCACCAGCGCGCGCGCCCAGTCGATCGTTTCCGACACGCTCGGGTGCTTTTTCAGATCCATGCCGCGCAGGCGCTGCACCAGCTCGACGGCCTGGCTGGCCAGGCGCGGCGGCAGGCCGGGCACCTTCAGGTTGACGATCTGCAGCTCTGAGTCGAAGTTGGGGTAGTCGATGTGAATGTACAGGCAGCGCCGCTTGAGCGCTTCGGAAAGCTCGCGGGTGTTGTTGCTGGTGAGCAGCACAATCGGCTGGTGCTTCGCTTTGATCGTGCCAAGCTCGGGCACGCTCACCTGGAAGTCGCTCAGGATTTCGAGCAGAAACGCCTCGAACTCGGCGTCGGCGCGGTCGATCTCGTCAATCAGCAGCGTCACCGGCTTTTCGCTGGTGAGCGCCTTGAGCAACGGGCGCGGCAGCAGAAAGCGCTCGGAGAAGAAGACATCTTCTTCGGCGGCCAGCCGGTCGGCGGCCTCGCCCAGCGTCTTCGAGCCGGCCAGCAGGTCGGTCAGCTTGTCGCGCAGCAGCTGGGTATAGAGCAGCTGCTTGGCGTATTCCCACTCATACAGCGCCTTGGTTTCGTCCAGCCCTTCGTAGCACTGCAGGCGAATGAGTTCGCGCCCGCTCGCGCCAGCCCACGCCTTCGACAGCTCGGTTTTGCCCACGCCGGCCGGCCCTTCCGCCAGCACTGGCTTGCCGAGTTTTTCGGCCAGGAACATCACCGTGGCGATCTCGTCGGAGGCAATATATTGCTGGGTGCCAAGCGCTTCACGCACTTCGCTTATCGCGTTAAACACGTTGTGAGCCTTTCTGTTGAACAGGTATTTCATCATAAGTTCGCTTTAGCATGTTGCACGTTTGAAAGTTGGCACGTTGCAGGTTGTGCGATGAGTTTCTTCGCAGCCGAGATCACTTCGGTCTAACCTTCACACATGCGAACCTTCTAACCTTCAACGTTCAACCGCCCAAACACCGTATGCACCAGCGTGCCGCCAATGTCGTCGGTGTCGAGCGCGACAGCCTGGAAGCGCCCGGCGCTGTGGCCGGCATTTACGCACCATGTCGGGCCGATGCGCGCTGCGTACTGCCCGCTTTCGTCGGGCGATTCGTGGGCGTGGCCGTGGAGCGTCAGCGGCGGCGCGTGCCGCTCGATAAACGCCCGCACTGCCGCGCTGCCGATGTGCCGCCCGCGCGGCAGCTGGTCGAGCGGCGTGTTGGCCGGCGGCGCGTGGCAGACATAGATCGTGCGGGCCGGGTCGCTGCGTCGCGCCAGCGCGGCCATGTCGTCGGCGATGCTTGGCTGCGCGGCAAACTCCGCCCGGCCAATCGGCACAATCGCGTCGCCGCGGCTTACATAGGCCATGCCGAAATCGAACGGCGGCAGCGGCCCGTCGTCGCGCCGCTCGTAATCTTTGATGCTGAACGGCGTGGGCGGCACACAGCCGTAGCCAGCCAGCCACAGCGGCGCATCCCGTGGGGTGAGCAAGAAAACCCGCTCGTGGAGCAGGTGGGCAAGTTCCTCCTGTTCAAGCTCGGCAAGCGTGGCGATTGCGGCGGCCCAGTCGTCGTTGCCGGGCAGCAGGTACACTGCGCAATCGGGCTGCCGGGCGCGAAACTCACGCAGCAGCGGCCGCAGCTCTCCGCCGATAAAGGCGCGCTGCGTCGCAAGCGCACTGCCCAGCGCAATCGCGTGCGGCAGCAGGTCGCCGCCAACGATCACGGCCCGCGCGTCGCTCGCGCCGGCCCATTCGAGCAGCGCGCGATAGGCGGCGGCGTCGCCGTGCAAATCGGCGGTGTAGACCAGGCGCATTCGGACCTCGTGAGGGGCAGTGCGATCATTATAGCACGCACGCGCTGCTTTTGGGGGTTTTGGCACGCGGGTTGCTCTGTGCCTGTGAAAGCAGATAACGACTTTGTGATAACCTTGACAATGCCCGCGACATAGTGCTACACTTCACGATACGGTGTTTTCCCCCTTCGCCGGCTTGCCGGCCCGCACTTCGGAGGATCGTGTGGATCGCATAGAGACCCCGCCGGATGTTGTTATTCGCCGGCTGCCATTGTATGCCCGAAGTTTGCGCTACTTGCTTCAGGAAGATGTGCGCTCGGTTTCGTCGCAGGAGCTTGGCGAGCGTATCAATGTCACCGCCGCGCAGATCCGCAAGGACTTGTCATATTTTGGTGAGTTTGGCAAGCAGGGCATCGGCTATAATGTTGAAAAGCTGCTGAACCAAATCGAGCGCATTCTTGGGCTGAATCAGGAATGGCCGGTTGGCCTGATTGGCATTGGCCACCTAGGCGAGGCAATTGCCCGCTACGAAGGCTTCCGCCGCCAGGGCATCCGCATCGCTGCGCTGTTCGACAGCGACCCAAACAAGATCGGCACCGACATCAACGGCCTGACGATCCAGGACGACACGCATATCGAGCATGCGATGCGCGAACAGGGCGTGAAGCTAGCGATTATTGCGGTGCCCGCCACGCGCGCCCAGGAAGTTGCCGATATGCTGGTGGCGGCGGGTGTGCGCGCCATCCTGAACTATGCGCCGATGGTTATTCAGGTGCCGGAAAACGTCTGGGTACGCCATATCGACCCGGTGGCGGTGCTGCACAGCATGACCTACTACCTCGCGCGCGAGGAAGACAAAGAGCAGTAGCGCTTTTCGTGCAAACGCAGCGGGCCGTGAAAGAATATTCTTTCACGGCCCGTTTTTTTGTTGCGGCGAGCGACGGCCCAAAGCCATGCCAAAGTCCCAAAATTCATCCACAGATTACGCAGATTACACAGATTATAGGCCCATATCTGCGTAATCTGCGTAATCTGTGGATAGCTCTCGCCTCTTTTCCAGCTTTGACAGGCCCTGCCGACGATTGACGACAAGCCCGTGGTCGGTTGTCGGTGGTCGGTGGTCAGGGCGCCCCATCCCCGCGGCTTCTACGCGGTCGCTCCCTCCACGCCGATCTGGCCCATTGCATTGCGCAGCGCGGCCACCACACCCGTGGTCACCTGATCGACATTGCTGGCGCGCTCGTCGATCCAGAAGCGCGCTTCGAGCTGCACAGTTTTGCCCACCAGCCCGGTCGCCGCGATCTCGGGCGCGGGGTTTGCCACCACGCCGGGCACGCTCGTCAGAATCTGCATCAGCGCGGCGCGGCTGCGCCCCAGGTCGGAATCGGGCGGGAGCGTGAGCGCGATTGTGCGGCGGTGCAGCTCGTAGCGGCTGGTATTCACAATCGCCGTGCTATACACGTCGGCATTGGGAATCAGCACCTCGTCGCCGCCGAGGGTTTTCAGCACGGTGGCGCGCAGCTGCACCTCCATCACCCGCCCCTCGAACGCGCCAATCTTCACATCATCGCCGACGCGGAAAGGTCGCAGCATCAGCAGCAGCACGCCGGCCGCGAACTGCTTCACAATATCCTGCAGCGCAAAGCCGATTATGATGCCAACGATACCGAGGCCGGCCACAAAACTCAGCACGGCCCCGCTCAGGTTCAGCCGGTCGAGCACCAGCAGCGTGCCAATCGCCACGATGCCAATGCGCGCCAGCCGGCCCAGCAGCTCGGTGATCTCGGGCGGGGCCTGCGTGCGCTCGGCCAGGCGGTACACAAAGCTCTGGCTGCGCCGCGAAATGATCAGCGTCAGCACCAGAATCACGGCGATCAGAATCAGGTTCGGCAGAAATGCGATTGTGCGATCATACCATTGGTTCAGCATGGATCCTCCGTTGTTGATATGCCCGCAAGATGATACCATAGCCTGAGGTCGACGCTGATGAGTGCTCTGGAAAATACATTTCCTTGCACTCAGCTTCCAGGAAGCTCAGGCTGGTTCTCCTTCAACCTGATACTCAGATTAGCTTCCTGGAAGCTTGCCCGTTGTAGAAAAGAACTTTCCTTCCAGAGTAATGAGGAATATCCCGATGGGCGTATGTCTTGATGCCTGGATACAAGCGGGAAGCGACGCCGGGCGCGGCAATCTGCTGGGCATCCAGCCGTGGATGCACATTCGCGATTACCGCTCGGCCGGGAGCCTCTACGCCGCGCTGGATGGCTATTTCGCGGCGGCCGCGCAGCGTGGCTGGCTAGGTGCGCGCACGGTGGCGGTGCTGCCCGAGTATCTAGGCACCTGGCTGGTGGCGGTGAATGAGCCGCCCGCGCTGTTTCGCGCCACACGCATGGGGCCAGCGATGGGTCGGCTGGCGCTGCGCCACGCCGGGGCATTTCTGGCCGGCCTGCTCGGTGCGCCCGCGCTCGGCCGGGTGAAACATGCGCTGTTCCGGGCACGGGCCGGCGCAATGGCGCATGCCTACACCGAAGTGTTTGGCGCGCTGGCGCGGCGTTGGCGTGTGATGCTTGTGGCTGGCTCGATCCTGCTGCCCGCGCCATATGTGCGGGCCGGGCGCGTGCTGCCTGGGCGTGGCGCGCTCGAAAATGTCGCCGCCGTGTTCCACCCCAGCGGCCTGGCCGACGAGCGGCTGGCGCGCAAGCATTTTCTCACCGCCGCCGAGCAGCCATTCGTTGCGCCAGCCGCGTGCCCCACCCCCGCAATCTACGGCACGCCGGCCGGCCGCCTGGCCGTGCTGGTGTGCGCCGACGCCTTCTACCCCGCCAGCTATGCGGCGCTGGCCGGGCAGGGCGTGGAAATGCTGGCCGTACCGTCGTATCTCGAAACGAGTGCTATCTGGCAGCAGCCCTGGCCGGGCTACAATGGCGGGCCAGCCCCCGCCGACGTGCACGCCAGCGACGCTGGGGCAATCAGCGAGCGGCAGGCGTGGCTGCGCTATTGCATGGCCGGGCGCATTGCGGCGACGGGCATTCCGTATGGCGTGAACGTCTTTCTGCGCGGCGAAATACTCGACCTGGGGTCGGATGGGGCGACGCTGCTGGCGCGCCGTGGTGAGATACGCGAAACGCCCGCCACAGCGCGCACTGCGCTTGCTTCGGTGTGGATCGCGTAAGGGCGCTCAGTTCTTTGGAAAATAAAATTCCCTGCTCTCAGCTTCCAGGAAGCTCAAGCCAGTGTTACTTAAATCCGATAGGCAGGTTAGCTTCCTGGAAGCTTGCCGATTGTATATAAAGTTCTTTGTCGCCCAAGCAATCAGGCGCTTTTCGCGGGCGGGCGCGGAAACACCGTGATGGCGTGCGGCTCATCGGCACGCGGCGCGCTGGCGCCCGGCGCTGCCGGCAGATAGAGCGTGAACACACTGCCCTTCTGCTGCTCGCTGGCCACGTCGATGGTGCCGCCATGGAGCTGCACCAGCTGGCGCACAATTGCCAGCCCCAGGCCCGTGCCGCGCTCGCCATTGGTTCCGCGCGTATGCACCTGCCGAAAACGCTCGAACAGATATGGCAGGTACTTCGCCGCAATACCCACCCCGCTATCGGTCACGCGCACAAAAATGCCCTCGGGCGTTGGCCCAACCGTCAGCACAACGCGGCCGTGCTCGGGCGTAAACTTGAGCGCGTTCCCCACCAGGTTCGTCAAAATCTGCGACATCTTCATCCAGTCGGCAAGAATGGGGCGCTCACCTGGCTCGGCAACCAGAATAGTCGTGATCGACTTGGCGCGCGCCGTCGTTTCAAGCGAATCGAGCACCCACCGCGCCACATCGCTGATGCACATTTCTACACATTCGAGCTTCACTTTGCCCGCCTCAAGCTGCGCCATATCCAGCATCTGGCTCACCAGATTGATCAGGTGGCGGCTGGAATTGAAGATATTTTGCGCAAAGTGGCGCGCTTCTTCAGGCAGCTCGGTATCGTCGATCAGCAGCTCGGCCATGTTCTGAATCGCGCCAAGCGGCGAGCGCAGATCGTGCGAGGTAAGCGCCAGCATATTGTCTTTGAACAGGTTCAGCTCGCTCAGGCGCGCATTGGCCTCGGCCAGCTCGGCGGTGCGTGCCGACACGCGCATCTCTAGCTCGGCATTGAACTGCTCAAGCTCGTCGACCTTTTGCGCCAGCTTGCCCAGCAGCACGCGCTGATGTTCCTGCGCAAAAGCTTCGGCCGGCGGCGGCGCAACCACAGCTGGCGCGGGCGCGCCAAGCACATGCTGCACCACATCAAGCACCTGCTGCGGCTCGGCGGGCTTGGTAAGCACATGCGCAACCCCGCACGCCTGCGCCAGCGTGCGCAGCTCAGCTTCCATATATGCGGCGGTGTAGAAGATCACGCGCGTGTGCGCGATCTGTGGCTCGGCCCGCAGGCGGCGCACAAACTCAAAGCCATCGACATCGGGCATCAGCACATCGGCGATCACCAGGTCGGGGTGGGCGGTTCGTGCCAGCGCAAGGGCTTGTTCGGCGTCGGCAGCTTCCAGCAGCGCGTGGCCAAGGTAGCCCAGCAGTGTGCTTAAAAAGGCCCGGTTGTCGGGGCGATCATCAAGAACCAGGATTGTTGCCATAGTCGTGCTCCACTGAACCCTGAAGGCATTCTGCTATTTCGGCCAGGATCACCGCCGGCTCCATTGGCCGGGTAATAAATGCGCTTGCACCAAGCCGCAGCGCCTCGTTATGGTCGCGTTCGGAACGAACGGTTGCCGAATGAATCATGATTTTGATATGGCGCAGGGCGGCATCGGCTTTAATGGCGCGAATGAGGTCAAAGCCGCTCTGGTATGGCATGTGCAGGTCAGAAATGATCAGTTGCGGGTGAAATGCCTCGGCCAGGTGCATGGCCTCGCTCACGCCATGAGCCGTCAGCACCGCGTAGCCAAATGGCTCGAGCACGCTGCGCATCAGTTCATGGTTCATGATCTGATCGTCGACAACCAGAATGGTTACGCCCTGCTGCTTGCGCGGCGAGGCTGCTGCGGTGCTCGGGGTGGCCACGCTGGCAGGTATGCCAGGAGTACGTTTTTCGGCGGGCAAAAAGGCTTCCACTTCTTTCACAAATGTTTCGGGCACAATTGGCTTGGCGAGGTAGCCATCAAACCCCGCCGCCAGGATCTGGTCGCGGTCGCCAACCATTGCCAGCGCAGTAACGGCAAGCAGTGGCACCGCCTGAAGCGTGGTGTCGGCCTTAAGCTGGCGCGCAATTTCGTAGCCATCGATAGCAGGTAGCTGGATATCGCAAATAATCAGATCCACACTGGCGCTGCGCGCCAGCGCAAGGCCCTGCATGCCACCACTCGCACCCAGGGTGCGATAGCCAAACGCAACGAGCAGATATGTCATAAGTTCGAGGTTTGCCTCGTTATCCTCGATGATGAGCACCAGTGTCATAGCTTTCCTCCGGGAAAACTATTGTAAATGTAGACCCAACACCATATTCGCTTTGCACAGTTATAACCCCACCGAGCACCTCGGTTAATCGCTGCGACAAGCGTAAACCCAGGCCGGTGCCTTCGCGCGAGCGCACGGTAGCCGAATCGACGCGCCCAAACTCGCGAAACAAGCGCGCCTGGTCTTCGGGCCGGATGCCAATGCCCGTGTCGGCAATGCAGAACACCAGCGAATAGCGATCTTCATTCTCGGCAGCGATGCCGGGCAGCAGCCGATTGGGCCGGCGTGCCAGCGCAACCCGCACGGCGCCCGCGTCGGTGAACTTAATCGCATTGCCGATCAGGTTGATCAGGATCTGGCTGAGCGCCCGGCGATCGCTGGGCAGCACAATCGGCTCGGCGGGCATATCGATAACAAAATCAAGCTGTTTTTCTTCGGCCAGCGAGCGCAGGCTTGTCGTCACTTCTGTTATAACATCCTGGCATACAACGGGTACGAGTTTCAAATCAACTTTCCCCGACTCGATTTTGGCGAGGTCGAGCAAGTCGTTGATCAGGGCCAGCAGGTGGCGCGCGCTGCGCTGAACATTCAGAAGCTGACGTTCCTGATCGGTGTTGAGCGCGCCGGGGAGCCGCATGAGCAGCGTGCCAGTGAAACCGATAATGGCGTTCAGCGGCGTGCGCAGCTCGTGGCTCAGGCTGGAAAGAAAAGCGCTCTTGGCGCGATTGGCGCGTTCGGCTTCGGCGCGCGCCTGCTGCTCGGAAGCAAACAAGCGCGCATTTTCAAGCGCCAGCCCGGCGCGGTCGGCCAGCTCCTGCAAAAATTGCTGGTCTGCTTCCGTATACGGCCGGCCCGGGCGGTCGCGCGAAAGGCCCAGCGTGCCCAGGATGCGCCCGCGCGCGCGCAGCGGCACAATCAGCAGGCTGGCCATGCCAAATTGATCGAGGTAGGGCCGATACTCGGGCTTGATCTGGCTGTAGGCAAGCTCCAGCGATACCACCGGGATCAGAAGTGCCTGCCCGCTGGTAACCACTTTGCCTGCCATGCCTTCGGTTGCCGGGTATGCGCCACCCAGCAGCTTGTACATAAACGCAGCCACTTCCGGGTCGGCGTGGCAAATTTCCACTGCCTCCATGCGCTGCCGATCATCCGACAGCAGCGTAAGAATGCATGCGTCGCCAATTGCCTGGCTGACATGGCGCACCGTTGTTTCGAACAACGGGTGCAGGTTCAGGCTTGCCTCGGCCAGTGCCTTGGAAAGCTCGGCCAGAATGGTTGCCTGCGCGGCATTGCGGTGGATGTGCGCCTCGAGCTGGGCGCGCTCGGCGATTTCGGCCTGGAGCTTGGCGTTGGCCTGCGCCAAATCGGCCGTGCGCGCAGCAACTCGCTGCTCCAGGCTTGTATTCAGCTTGCTGATCTGGTCTTCGGCCTGCTTGCGCGCCGTAATATCGCGCTCGATGCCCGCCAGGCCAATCAGCTGGCCATCCTGATCGGACAAGGGCAGCTTGATCGTCGAAAACCAGTGTACATGGTCAAAAACATCGCGCTGCTCTTTCTCGAGCCCAATGATTGGCTCGCCCGTGGCAAGGATTTGTTGCTCTTCTTCGTAAAAATGCCTGGCCAGATCCGGTGCGTAGAAATCAAAGTCGGTTTTCCCAATCAGCTCGCTGGCCTGTCGCGCGCCCAGAAAATCGGCAGTGGCCTGGTTTGCGATCAGAAAGCGGCTGTGCCGATCCTTCAAAAAAATCAGGTCGGGAATATTGTCGATCAGGGCGCGCAGTTTATTGCGCTCGGAAGCAACCTGCTCTTCTGCCCACTTGCGCGATGTTACTTCGAACATAATGCCCTGCAAGAACAGCGGCTGGCCCCCGGCATCGCGCACGACGGTTGCTTCGTCGCTGAACCATAAAACGCGCCCATCGCGTGCCAGCAACCGAAATTCCGAGCGAAAAAGCGCACCGTTGTGCGGTGCGGCGGCGATCTGGCGCAGCACCTGCCCAACATCGTGGGGGTGCAGATGCGCCAGCCAGCCCTGCGGATCGCTGGCCCATTCTTCGGGCATGAAACCAAGAATTTTTTCGATCTGCCGGTTGATATACAGCGTACTGTCGCTGCCGTCGAGCGGCACCTGGTATACAATCGCCGGCAGGTGCTCAAGCAGGGTACGGTAGGTGAGCTCGGCGGCGCGCAGCGCTTGTTCGGCGCGCATCCGCCCGCTGATATCGCGATAATTCAGCACCAGGGCGGCAACGTTCGGCACGGCGAGCATATTGCTGGCGGCAATTTCCAGCCACAGCCAATCGCCATTCGCATGGCGCACGCGCAGCGGAACCAGCACCTGCTGGCCAGGCTCGGTAAGCAGCGCCTGAAGCAGGGCATGCGCCTTGCTGGCATCGTCGGGATGCAGGAGTGCCAGGCAGTGTTTGCCAAGCAGTTCCTCGGCAGTATACCCCAATATGCTATATGTTGACGGCCCGCCGTAGATAATAAACCCGCCCGCTTCCACTAACGCATAGCCATCGGCGCTTTGCTCGATCATGGCGCGGAAGCGCTGCTCGGTGGCAAGCACCTGTGCATGCGCACGCTGTTTCGCTTCTGCTGCGGCACGCTGATCGAGTGCGCGCCGCACAGAGGAGCCAAGCCGCGCCAGCCGGTCGGTGCAGATATAATCGGCCGCACCGCATCGCATCGCAGCTACCACCTGTTCTTCATCGCGTTCACACGCCACCACAATCACCGGAACCGCGCCGTCGCAAGCCTGGGCGAGCTCAAGCGCACGCAGTGCCCCCCCGTGTGGCAGGGTATTTCCCACAAGTATCAGGTCGAAAACCGGGCTGACAGCAGCGACAAACTCATGCTCGCTTGCAACGTATGTACAATCTGGCGCAAAGCCGCACTCGTGCAAGGCATTCAGCACCGCGCCAGCGTTGGGCTCAAGATATGCGAGGCTAAGGATGCGCAGCGGTATTGTCATGGCGGCATTCTGCTGGCTTTGCATGATGTTTTGATCTATCATACATTATTCTTCAGCAATAGGTGTATGTTCTATCGGCAATATCAGGGTAAACGTGCTCCCTTTGCCAAATTCGCTTTCCAGCTCGATCGTGCCGCCAAGCACGTCTGCCAGTTTGCGTGAAATACGCAGGCCCAGGCCGGTGCCCTCACGCGCGCGAACTTCGGCGGTGTCGGCGCGCCCGAATTCCTGGAACAAGCGCGCCTGATCTTCGGGCCGGATGCCGATGCCAGTGTCGGTGATGGCTATATGGATCTGCTGCGCATGGCGCTCCAGCACCACCCACACCTCACCATTGTCGGTAAACTTGACGGCATTATTCACCAGGTTGATCAGGATCTGGCGAAGCGCCCGCGCGTCGCTTTGAATATGAACGGCGGCATCGGGCATGCGCGTGTACAAACCAATATGCTTCGCATCGGCGAGCGGGCGCAGGCTCGCCACCACTTCGGCCAGCAGCTCCCGGCAGGAAACCGGCGCCAGGCAGATCTCAGCCCGGCCCGACTCGATCCTGCCCAGATCGAGCAAATCGTTGATCAGCGCCAGCAGGTGACGGCTGCTGCGCTGAATGGTTGTAAGCTGGCGCTCCTGATCGGCTGTCAGCGGGCCGGGCAGGCGCATGAGCAAAGTGCCCGTAAAACCAACGATCGCGTTGAGCGGCGTGCGCAATTCGTGGCTGATGCTCGCCAGAAACGCGCTCTTTGCGCGGTTGGCCCGCTCGGCTTCGGCGCGTGCCAGCTCGGCCTCGGCAAACAGGCGCGCATTTTCAATCGCAAGGCCGGCCCGGTCGCCCAGATCCTGCAAAAAGCGCTCGTCGGCGCGGCTGTAGGGCGGGTGAGAAGCCAGGCGCGTCAGGCAGATCGAGCCAAGCACCCGCCCACGCGCCCGCAATGGCACGATCAGCAGGTGGATTTCGGAAAGCCCTTCCAGAAACTCAACGTAGCGCGCGCCAACCTGGCTGCGCACATACGCAACTGGGACGTTGGCAAGCAGCAAGGCCTGGCCCGAGATCGCAATAGTGGCGCTCCAGCCGGTATCGGCGCGATCGGGCGCGGCATGGACAATATTTTTCAGCAGCGCAACTTCTTCCGAGCGCGGGCCGGCGATCGCAACCGGCTGCATCCACAAGCGATCTTCCGACAGCAGCGAAAGCACACAGAGATCTTTCATCAGCCAGGCAATACGCTGGGTGATGGTGTTGAACAAGGCTTGCAGATCGAGGCTGATCTCGGCCATTGCCTGCGAAAGTGCCGCCAGCCCAATGGCTTGTTCGGCCTGCTGTTGCTGCCAGCGCGCCAGCTCGGTGCGCTCGGCGATCTCATTCGCCAGCGCGATGTTGGTGTGCTGAAGGCGCGCCGTCAGGCGGTTGCGTGCATATACAACGGAAACCTGGCTGGCAACTGCCACCATCAGGTCGACATCTTCGGCAGTGAAATCGGGGTCGTCGAGCGAGTTTATGGCCATAAGGACGCCAAATGCCTCGTCCATGGAAATAAGCGGCGCGACGATCATCGAGCCCGTCTGGCTGCGCTGACGCAGCTGCTGGATTTCGGCGTTTTCGCGCTGGTCGGGCCGCCCTTTGGCCGAAATGGCCGGGCGCAGCTCGCGCATGGCCCAGCCAGCCAGGCCGTTGAAATAGTGTTCGAATGTTGCCGATTGCTGAATGGTATGCCGGTTTGGCCCGCCGGCGATTTGCCGCTCGATGCACTGCCCGGTCAGATCAAATGTTGCCATCACAATCCGATCAGCGCGGAGCGTGGCAGCCACGCGCTCGATTGTGCGTTGCAGCGCATCATCTAAATCGTCGGAGCCGATCGCGTCGTTGGTAATTGCATACAGCGCACGCACACGTTCGAGCGCAGCGCGCAGCTCGGCGGTGCGCTCGGTGACGCGCGCCTCAAGCGCCGCGTGCGATTGCTGAAGCGCGCCATAGAGCTGCGCATTGCTGATTGCCAAGGCAGCGCGGTCGGCCAGATCCTGCACCAGGCTCAGGTCGTTGATGTCGAACATGGGGCGCTCGGGGCGGTGGCGCGACACATACAGCACACCAAAGCTGACGCCCTGGGTGCGCAACGGCGCAATAATGGCGCTATGAATATGGAGTTTATCCACCAGCGTATGGTAGCGATCCGGCAGCACAGCGCGCAGGCGAGCGTTATCGAATGGGGCAAGCAGCAGCGGCTGGGCGCTGTTCATCACCTGCTTGCTGGTTCGCAGCATCGCTGTATCGACCGGGACATTGCGCATAATGTCGCGCATGATCGCGTGCTGCTCAGGCGTATCGTCATAGATCGCGGCATCGCCAAAGCGTTTGGTATCGGGATCGAGCAGGCGGAGCGTGCAAACATCGCCCAGCGCGCGCGAGATCGTCGTGGTGATTTCATCCAGCACGGTCTGGTAATTGGGGCCGACGGCAGAAAATGCCCGCGATGCATCGGAAAGCACTTGCAAACGCGCGGCTTGCTGGCGTATCTGCTCTTCGCCCTGCCGAATCAGCGTCACATCCTGAACAGTGCCAACGCCCAGCAAAGGAATTTTGCCCCCCCCCTTGATTGCGGAAATACATGCGCACATGTGCAGCCAGCCAGTGCGGGGAGCCATCGGAGTGGATGATGCGAAATTCGGCGCTGTAGCGCCCACCCGTTTCGGGGTTAAGCGCCTTCTCGAGGTGCATGCGCACCGACGCCAGGTCGTCGGGATGCATACGCATCAGCACTTCTTCAACCGGCATAACGGCGGCTGCAACGCCGAAGTGCTGTTTGGCCAGCATATCGAATGACACCAGCGAATTAACTGGGTCGAGGCGCCAGGTGCCCATGTTGGCAGCATCATAGGCCAGGGTCAGTTGTTCTTCGCGCGTGCGCAGTTCGGCCTCGGCCTGTTTGCGCGAGGTAATATCCTGCAGCACGCCATACCAGATCACGCTGTCGTCGGGCTGGCGGCGCGGCAGGGCGTGCGCTTCGATCCACAGCTCGCCGCGCTCGGGGCTGATGACGCGAAATTCGGTATTCCAGGGCGTAAACTGCTGGTAGGATTGTTCCAGCGCCGCCAGCACGCGCCCGCAATCTTCGGGGTGCCAGAAGGCCGAGAACATCGAGGCATCGTGGGAAAGCTGTTCGGGAGCGAGTGGCAGCAGATCGGAAATGCGGGCGCTGATATAGGGAAAGCAGCTGCTGCCATCGGGGCGGAGCTGAAACGAATGCACCACGCCGGGAACCGTTTCGGCCAGGGTAATGAAGCGATCGCGCTCTTCGCGCAGGGCTGCCTCGGTTTGCCTGCGCTCGGTGATATCGATCATCACTCCGTCCCAAACAATTGCGCCGCTGGCAATGCGCTGTGGCACCGAGCTCAGGCGGAACCAGCGCAGCTGGCCATCGGCGCGGCGCAGTGGCACCTCAACGCGGCAGGGCGCTATGAGCGCAAGCGATTGCTGCTCGGCAGCGCTCACGCGTTCGCGCCATTCGGGCTCAAGCAAGCCATACAGGGCGGCAGGGTCGCGCAGCACCTCGCTGGCAGGCACGCCACAAAGCTGGGCGACATTTTCGCTGATGTAGATAAAGCGCATGCCCTTTTCCGGCGTATTCTCGAGCTGGTAGATCGCACACTCGGGCAGGTTTTCCAGCAGGTTGTTCAGCCGCGCCTCGCTTTCGTGCAGCGCCAGCTCGGCCACCTGCCGTTCGGTGATGTCGCGCGTGAGCTTGGAGAAGCCGCGCAGCTGGCCGCGTTCATCGTACAGGGCCGTGATCAGCACACTGGCCCAAAACTCGCTGCCATCGGCGCGCACGCGCCAGCCTTCATGTTCGGCAGTGCCGTGCGCCCGAGCTGTCGCCAGCAGCTGGGCGGGCAGGCCGCGCGCAACATCATCCGACCGGTAGAACATTTCAAACGTCTGCCCAATGATTGTTTCGGCAGCGTAGCCCTTGATACGTTCCGCGCCGCTGTTCCACGAAGCGACCCGCCCTTCGGGAGTGAGCATGAACAGGGCGTAGTCTTTCGCGCCTTCAAGCAGCAGGCGAAACTGCTCTTCACTTTCGTGCAGCTCGCGAGCCGCGCGGCGCTCAAGTGTCGTGTCGCGAAAGATGAAAGCCGCGCCAAGCAGCGCGCCAGCAGGTGAGTTAATCAGGGTGACGGTTTCGGCGATCGGCGTTTCGCTGCCATCGCGATTGCACAGCAGAATGGCCTGGCTGCGCCCTGGCGAAAGGCTGTGCTGCAAACGCGCAGCCAGCAGGGATTCGAATGGCGCACGGCTGCTTTCCTCCAGAACGGGGTAGATGCGCTCAAGCGGCTGGCCAAGCGCGGCGGCGGGCTGCCACCCGGTCAGGCGCGCGGCCTCGGCGTTCAGAAATGTCACCTGGCCTTGCGCATTGGTGACGATCACGGCATCGCCAATGCTGGTGAGCGTGGAGGCTTGCAGCTGCTGGTCGTCGAGCGCCTGCTGCCGCGCGCGGTGCAGGCCCTGGCTCAGCACGCTCACCAGCACACCTTCGAGCAGCAGGCTCAGCCAGGCAATCGTGTGGGGCAGATTTAGGGAAATCGGAAAAAGCGCATACAGGCTTCCAAGCACTGCCAGCAGTGTTGCGAAGAGCCCCGGCCACAGCCCGCCCAGGTAGGCCGCCACTAAAATCGGCACAAGAAAGATTTCCAGCAGTGGTTCACCGGCTTGCAGGCCCAGCGTCGTGCGGGCCACCCATACAGCACCAGTGAGTGCCAGCACGAGGCCATACAGCACTACAGTGCGCTGCGTCGTATCGGCTATGCGCTCGGGCAGGCCCATCGCGGGGCGTCCATGTCTGATCTTTTCTGTCATACGTTGTAGCATTGTAATCACGTATATCGTGGTGATATGATGGCTTCTTTCGGGCGTGGCAAGCCGCCCAGCCGATGCCAAAGAGATTTTGGTTCTACACTCCCCGCTCGTAGGCCCAGTGATTGATGAGCCCATTCAGAATTGATGCCAGCTCGATTTGCAGCCGATCTTTGTCGGCAAACGCAGTGGCACCGGCCGCCAGCGCAGCGTGTGCATAGCCAGCCGAACCCAGCTGGCTCATCGCAACGACATGATGCACGCCGCACTGCCGCAATTCGGCGATCAGCGCCAGCGCCGCGCCAACCGGCCCGCTCAGGCCCACCAGCACCATTTGCGGCCGGCTTTCCGCCGCCAGCGCCAGGGCTTCGTCTGGCCGCGCCGCGCCTGCAACACACACGCGCCCAGCGTAGGTTTCTTCAAGGTAGCGAACAGTGAAGCCCAGAAACGATTGATTTGCGTCGACGACGAGCACAGAGAGTGGCTGCATGTGTTCAACCTTCAAGGGCCAAAAATGCGCCCCGCCCGGCTGGACGTGCGCAATGCTGATTTGCGGGCAGCATTCCCCGGCAAGACGATATCAATCTCGGGTCAAGCGCCACTTGAGTGAGAGTTTAAAGGGAGCATAGCAATTGGGTGTTCGGGTGTCGAGCGTACAAGTACCATATTCTGGCAGTGAAATCTACCTATTGCATTTTCGATGCACGATTCGCCCTGGTGGCACCCGATTTACGATTGTGCTGGGCGCATGCCCGCCCTAGCTGTCGAGCGTAATAATGCCACGCTTGATCGCATAGCGCACCAGGTCGGTCTGGTTGTGCAGATCGAGCTTGCGCAGGATGCCGGCGCGGTAGTTTTCGACAGTTCGGGCGCTTAGCACCAGCCGTTCGGCGATCTCGGGCGCGGTATGGCCCAGCGCAGCCAGGTGCAGCACATCGCGCTCGCGTTCGGTCAGCAGGTCGTAGGGGTCGTCGGTGGTGGCGCTGGATTGCTCGACATAGGCATCGATCAGGCGTTCCGAAAGTGCCGGGCTGAGGAAGCGGCGGCCTTCGGCAGCAGCGCGCACGGCCTGGATGATCTCGGCAGCGGGCGCTTCTTTCAGCACATAACCAATCGCGCCAGCGCGCAGGGCCTCGCGCACATAGGCTTCGTTGGCGTGCATCGAAAGCACCACCACGCGCGTGCGTGGCGCGCGGTGCCGCATGCGCCGGGCTATCTCCAGGCCGGTCAGGCCGGGCATCACCAAATCGGCTACCAGCACGTCGGGCTGCAGGCGCTCGGCCAGCTGCAGCGCGGTCAGGCCATCCGCCGCCTCGCCCACAATCTGCGCGCCCAGGTTTGCTTCCAGCAGCGTGCGCAGGCCGCTGCGCACCACCTGATGATCGTCGGCCAGCACAATCGTCAGATCACTCATTGCGCGCCTCCATTGCTGTGTTTGGGCGGCGCAGCGGCAATTCCACCAGAATCCGCGTGCCCCGGCCCACAGCTGTATCGACAAACAGCTGGCCATCAAGCAGCGCCACCCGCTCGTGCATCCCTGTCATGCCGCTGGAGCGTCGCGCAGCCAGCGCCGCCTCGAAATCGAAGCCCACGCCCTGATCTTCGATGCTCAGCACAATCAGGCCGCCTTGCGTCCACACTGTCACTGCCACTTCGCCCACCTGGGCGTGGCGGGCCACATTCGTCAGCGCTTCCTGCACCACGCGATACACCGCCACGGCGATCAGCGGGTCGAGCGGGGCATCCAGCCCACGATGCTTGAAGACCACGCGCACCTGAGTCTGGGTGGTGTAGCGCTCGAAATGCCACAGCAGCGTTGGCAGCAGGCCCAGGTCGTCGAGCATCGAGGGGCGCAGATCGAGCGACAGCCGGCGCACACGCGCTGTCAGGTCGGTCACCAGCGCCTGCGCTTCGTGCAAACGGCCAACCAGCGCGGCCAGCGGGAACGTTGCGCCGGTTTCGAGCATGAGGTTGAGGCCAGTGAGCATCTGGCCGATCTCGTCGTGCAGCTCGCGCGCGACATTGCGGCGCTCGGCTTCCTGAATTGCTACCAGGCGGCGCGACAGATCCTTCATCTGCTGGGTGGTGGCTTGCAGCGCCAGCTCCGATTGCTTGCGCTCGCTGATGTCGTACAGCGAGCTGATCAGGCAGCACTGGTCGCCAAGCTGCAAGCTGTCGATCGACAGCAGCACATTGCGCTGGCGGCCAGCGGCGGTGCGAATGCGCACTTCGATATCGTGCAGGCTGCCGTGGGCGTGCAGCAGCCCGTTGATACGCTCGCGCTCGGCGGCATCTTCCCACATCTCCACAGCCCTGGAGTTCATTCCTACTAATTCGGCGCGCGAGTAGCCGGCGAAGCGCACGAAACTGTCGTTGACATCGAGAATGCGCCGGCTCTCGAGCGCGCTGATCACCATGGCCACGGGGCTGTGCTGAAAGATCGTGGCGAAGCGGTCTTCCGAGCTGCGCAGCGCGGTTTCGGCCTGCACACGCGCGCTGATGTCGCGCAGGATCACGGTAAAGAGCTGGCGCTCGCCAACCGCAACGCTGGAGATCGACGCCTCGATTGGGAACTCGGTGCCGTCGGCGCGCAATGCCGTAATCGGCCGCAGCGCGCCCATGGCCCGCGCCGTGACGCCAGTGCGCCCAAATGCCTGAATATACGAGCGGTGGGCAGCACGGTATTGCGTGGGAATAAATCGATCCAGGGTCTGGCCATGGGCCTCGCGCGCCGAGCAGCCAAACATGCGCTCGGCTGCCGCATTCCAAATTGCAATGCGCTGTGTATCGTCCACCGTAATAATTGCGTCCATCGCGGAGTCGATAATGCTGACCAGCTGGGCCTGGCTGTCGCTGAGGTTACGGTTGAGGCGGCGCATTTCGGTTTCGGCGCGCAGGCGCTGGCCGAGCTGGCCTTGCAGCTCGGCCACAAGCTGGCCGTTGCGAATCGCCAGCGCGGCGCGATCGGCCAGGTTCTGCGCAAGCTGAAGGTCGTCGGCGGTGTGGGGCGCGCGCTCGTGCCGGTCGCGCAGCAAGCAGAGCAGGCCAATCGCTCGCGCCTCGGTGTGCAGCGGCGCAATGATCAGGCTCGCGCTGGCAAGGTAGCTAAACAAGGGGCATTTTGGCAGATCTTCGCCGGCAACAAGCAGCAGTGGCGAGCGGCTGGCGAGCGCGCGCTGAGCGCAGGGGTCGCTGGCAATGTCGAAAGGCTGTTCTTCCCAGCGCGCGCGCAGCTGCGCAAGCACGGGCGGGCTGGTGTCGTCCATGGCTAGCAGGGGCAGCGATTCGTCCTCGCCGGCCAGCAGGCAGATGATGCATGCATCGCCAAGCGACTGGGCCACGGTTTGCGCAACCAGATCGAGCGTGGCCGGGTAATCCTGGCTGGCGCGCGCAAAGGCGTGCGACGCATCGGCCAGAATTTTCAGGCGTGCCGTTTGCGCGCGCAGCGCCGCTTCGGCCTCGGTGCGTGCCTCGATCTCTGCCTTCAGGCTTTCGACATGCTCGTGCAGCATGCCAGTGAGCTGCCGCAGGTAGGCTTGATCGAGCGTTTCGGTGCTGGCTGGCGCGGCCGGCGGCACCCGTGCCAGCGCGTCGCGCACGGTTGCAAGGATGGTTTCGGGCTCGGCCGGCTTGGTGAGAATGTGCAAAATACCCGCAGAGGCTGCCAGCTGGCGCACCTCGCTGTCGAGGTCCAGCGCGGTGTAGAGCATCACCCGCGTGTTCACCAGCTCGCGATCGGCGCGCAGACGCGCCACCAGCGCGTAGCCATCCAGCCCGGGCATGAGAATGTCGGCGATGATCAGATCGGGGCGCCGCTCGCGCGCCATGCGCAGCCCGGCTTCGCCATCGCCCGCAAGGAGCATGTCGTGGCCATGGTAGCCCAGCATCCTCACCAGCAGTTCGCCATTCAGCGGCTCGTCGTCGATGACTAAAATCCGCGCCATTGCGTTCTCCCGGCTGCTTCATGCCGTTAGGCGTTTGCAGCAAGCGCCGCGTGCCCCAGCTACGTCATTATACGGCCATTAGCTCATGGCTGCGGGTTAAATTATACCAACACCGTTTGATCATTTTTGTTTCTGGTGCTGCGCCAGCAGGACTTTCGCTCAGACGGATTTTACGCCTGCCCTTCGGCAAGCTCAGGGGAGCCGGCGGGCAAGAAAGACTTTCTTTTTCTTGTCGCTTTTTTGTGCTGCAGCGCAAAAAGTGCCAGGGAATTGATCCGAGGCGTTGCCGCAAGCGAAAGTCCTGGCCAGAAAAAGAAATTCGGGGCCCCGCACGCGAATGGCTCAGTACTCTGGCAAGAAATCTTTCGTACAACAGGCAAGCTTCCAGGAAGCTAAGCGGGCTATCAGATTGAAGAAAAACTGGCCTGAGCTTCCTGGAAGCTGAGTGCAAGGTAACTTAGTTGACAGAGCATTCATTACTCTGGAAAATACGTTATTTCATACAACAGGCAAGCTTCCAAGAAGCTTATCTGGCTATCAGATTGAAGCAAAACTGGCCTGAGCTTCCTGGAAGCTGAGTGCAAGGTAACTTAGTTGACAGAGCATTCATTACTCTGGAAAATACGTTATTTCATACAACAGGCAAGCTTCCAGGAAGCTAAGCGAGCTATCAGATTGAAGCAAAACTGGCCTGAGCTTCCTGGAAGCTGAGTGCAAGGTAACTTAGTTGACAGAGCATTCATTACTCTGGAAAATACGTTATTTCGTACAACGGGCAAGCTTCCAGGAAGCTAAGCGAGCTATCAGATTGAAGCAAAACTGGCCTGAGCTTCCTGGAAGCTGAGTGCAAGGTAACTTAGTTGACAGAGCATTTATTACTCTGGAAAATACGTTATTTCGTACAACAGGCAAGCTTCCAGGAAGCTAAGCGGGCTATCAGATTGAAGCAAAACTGGCCTGAGCTTCCTGGAAGCTGAGTGCAAGGTAACTTAGTTGACAGAGCATTCATTACTCTGGAAAATACGTTATTTCGTACAACAGGCAAGCTTCCAGGAAGCTAAGCGGGCTATCAGATTGAAGCAAAACTGGCCTGAGCTTCCTGGAAGCTGAGTGCAAGGTAACTTAGTTGACAGAGTGCTCATGCGCCTTCAGCGCAGGGTTAGGGCATGGGGAACAGGCTTCCTGACTCCCGCGCCGCCTTCCTGATGATGCACAAAGGCCGCGCCGCTGGCACATTCTTTGCTGGTAGGTCTGTTGGTCATCTCAAATACACAGAAATAAACATCTTGTCTGCTTCAAGCGTTCGCCGCGTTTGCGGCTATATCACTGTCGTGCAAGAGCAGCGCTTCCAGCTTCAGGCCGATGGCGGCCAGGGTTTGCTGCTCACGCTTGCGCACAACGCCAACGCCGACGCGGCGGCACTGCGCGCGTTCTGCGCGGCGCACACGTATGTGGAAGTCGAGTACGACGGCACGCCCGAGCTTGCCAGCGGCGCGGCACGGAGTGTTCGCGCGCTAGAATAAGAGAAGCCTGGCGCGAATGCCCATTCGCTGCCCGGCCACGCGATGGTGCGCCGCGGCCCCATGGCATATAATACAATCCTCTGTTTCATACGCTCTAGAAGGAGTTCCCCATGGCGCGAGTGCGCGAAGGGCTATTGGGCCGCGCAGGCGAATGGCTGCGCGATTGGTCGGTGCTGCGCCAGCTGCATGGCGAAGATGCAAACAGCACGGCTGCTGAATCTTCCCGCTCGCGGCAACTGCGCCCGCGCCTGGAAGACGCCGACAAAGTTGGCACCAGCATCTGCCCCTACTGCGCGGTTGGCTGCGCGCAGCTTGTGTACGCCCGGGGCAACGACATCATCCACATCGAGGGCGACCCGCGCAGCCCGATCAATGCGGGCACGCTCTGCCCGAAAGGCGCGGCCACCTTTAGCTGGCTGCTCAACCCCCAGCGGCTCACCACGGTGAAGTATCGCGCGCCCGGCGCAGACCACTGGGAAGACAAGCCGCTCGACTGGGCGATGGAGCGCATTGCACAGCTCACCAGGCGCACCCGCGACGAAACCTTTGTCGAAAAGCTGCCCGACGGCACGGTGGTGAACCACACCATGGCAATCGCCCAGCTTGGCGGCGCAACGCTCGACAACGAAGAAAACTACCTGATCAAGAAGCTGTGCAGCGGCGGCCTGGGAATGACCTGGATCGAAAACCAGGCCCGTATCTGACATAGCTCGTCTGTGCCCAGTTTGGGCGCTAGCTACGGTCGCGGCGCCGCAACCACCGCGCAATGGGACCTCGCCAACGCCGACTGTGTGGTGGTGATGGGCTCGAACATGGCCGAAAACCACCCGGTCGCGTTTCGCTTTGTGATGCAGGCCAAGGAAAAAGGCGCAACGCTCATTCATGTCGATCCGCGCTTCACGCGCACCTCGGCCCTGGCCGACATCTACGCACCAGTGCGCCCCGGCTCGGACATTGCCTTTCTTGGCGGGCTGATCAACTACATCCTTGAGCACGACCTGTGGTTCCGCGACTATGTGCTGAACTATACCAACATCAGCACGATCATCGAAGACGACTTCAGGGATGCCAGCGAGCTGGATGGCTTCTTTTCGGGCTGGGACCCGGAAAAGAATGCCTACTCGTTTGAAACCTGGCAATATAAAGGCATGCCCACGCCCTCGCCGCTGGCCGAGCACTACGCGCCCAACGGCAGCAATGCGCAGGAAGAAGAAGCGAAGCTCACCGCCGGCCCGCCGCCAAGCGACCCGACGCTCCAGCATCCCATGTGCGTCTACCAGATTTTGCGGCGGCACTACGCCCAGTACACGCCCGAAATGGTCGAGCGCGTGTCGGGCTGCCCGCAGGCAACCTTTCTGAAAGTCGCGGAGGCGATCACCCGCAACAGCGGGCGCGAGCGCACCGGCGCGTGGTGCTACGCGGTGGGCTGGACGCACCACACCACCGGCGTGCAGATGATCCGCGCGGCGGCGATCATCCAGGCGCTGCTGGGCAACATTGGCCGGCCCGGCGGCGGCATTCTGGCGCTGCGCGGGCATGCCAGCATCCAGGGCAGCACCGACATCCCCACGCTGTACCACATGCTGCCCGGCTACCTGCCCCAGCCCGACGCCACCAAGCCGCACAAAACGCTCGATGCCTACCTGGAAGTCGAGGCCGAGCCAACCGGCTTCTGGCACAACCTGCCGAAATATACCGTCAGCCTGCTGCGCGCCTGGTATGGCGAAAATGCGAGCAAGGCCAACCAGTGGGGCTATGAATGGCTGCCGAAGATCACCGGCGACCACTCGCAATCGCCCATGATGCTGGCCATTCGCGACGGCACGATCCGCGGCATGTTCCTGACCGGCCAGAACCCGGTGGTTGGCGGGCAAAACACCCACATGGTGCGCCAGGCGCTGCCCAACCTGGAGTGGCTAGTCGTGCGCGAAACCTTCGAAAACGAAACCGCTTCCTACTGGTACAAATCGCCCGAGGTCGAGCGCGGCGAGCTGCGCCCGCAAGACATCCAGACCGAAATTTTCATGCTGCCGGCCGCGCTGCCGGGCGAGAAGGAAGGCACCTTTACCAACACGCACCGCCTGATCCAGTGGCACGACAAGGTCGTCGAGCCGCGCGGCGACATTCGTTCCGACCTGTGGTTTTTCTACCACCTCGGCAAGCGCCTGAAGGAGCTGTACGCCGACAGCGACGACCCGAAAGACGCGCCCATCCGCAACCTGCGCTGGGATTACCCCGAAATCGGCCCGCTCGCCGAGCCGTCGGCCGAGGCGATTTTGCAGGAGATCAACGGCTACACCTGGGCCGATCGCACCCAGCTCGACAGCTTCGCCAAGCTGAAGGACGACGGCTCGACGGCGTGCGGCTGCTGGATCTATACGGGCGTCTTCCCGAAAAACGACCACAACCAGGCCCGCTCGCGCAAGCCCGACGGCCCCGACGGGCCGGGCACGCACCTCGGCTGGGCCTTCGCATGGCCGGCCAACCGCCGCATGCTCTACAACCGCGCCGCCGCCGACCCCGAAGGCAAACCCTGGTCGGAGCGCAAGCGCTACGCCTGGTGGAACGAGCAGGAACAGAAATGGGAATCGTACGACCAGCTTGACTTCGAGCCGACCAAAGCGCCCGGCTTCGAGCCCGACTGGTCGCAGCGCCCGCACGGCACCGACGCGCAGGATGGCAAATCGCCATTCATTATGATGGCCGACGGCAAGGCGCAGCTGTTTTCGCCCACCGGCCTGAAAGACGGCCCGCTGCCGGCCCACTACGAGCCGGTTGAGTCGCCCGTGAAAAACCCGCTGTACACGCAGCAGGACAACCCGGCCGCCAAGAAGTGGCAGCGGCGCGACAACCCCTACCACGCAGTTGGCGACGCGCGCTACCCGTATGTGCTCACCACCTACCGGCTCACCGAGCACCACTCGGGCGGCATCCCAACGCGCATGGTGCCCGCCACCGCCGAGCTTCAGCCCGAGGGCTTTGCCGAAATTCCGCCCGAGTTGGCGCGCGAAAAAGGCATCGCAAACCTCGACTGGGTGGTGATCTCGACGGCGCGTGGCGCGATTGAAACGCGCGCGCTGGTGACCGAGCGCGTCTGGCCGCTGGAAATCGATGGGCGGCGCGTGTACCAGATCGGCCTGCCCTGGCACTTCGGCTGGGAAGGCTACGCCACAGGCGACATTGCCAACACCCTTTCGGCAATTGTGGGCGACCCAAACACGACCATTCACGAAGGCAAGGCCTTTACATGCGACCTGCGCAAAGGGCGCCTCCAGCAGTGAGAGGGTGAGAGGGTGAGCGAGTGAACGGGCGAGCGAACGGGCGAGCGAACGGGCGAGCGAACGGGCGAGCGACTGAACGGGCGAGCGACTGAACGGGCGAGCGACTGAACGGGCGAGCGACTGAACGGGCGAGTGAACGGGCGAGCGAGTGAATGGGCGAGCGAACCGGCGGTGAACCGGCGAGCGAACGGGCGAGTGAGTGAACGGGCGAGTGAACGGGCGAGTGAGTGAACGGGCGAGTGAACGGGCGAGTGAGTGAACGGGCGAGTGAGTGAACGGGCGAGTGAGTGAACGGGCGCATTGCATACGCCTGCAATGAACCTGCACATATGGCAAGCAAAGGAAACACCAATGAGCGTTCACCCGCGGGCGCTTGAGCATACACAATCGATCCTGCCGGCGCTGATCCCCGAGGAAGCGGTGCTGACGGCCGGCACGCGCATCCAGCCGGGCCGCGCCTATGGCTTTTTCACCGACACAAGCGTGTGCATCGGGTGCAAGGCCTGCGAGGTTGCGTGCAAGGAATGGAACGCGCTGCCCGCCGACGACATTGGCCTGACCGGCCAGAGCTACGACAACACTGGCACGCTTTCGGCCAACACCTGGCGGCATGTCGCCTTTGTCGAGCAGATCAGCAAAGGCGGCGAGCGCGCGACGGAAATGCCGCCCTTCCAGAGCAACTGGCTGATGATGAGCGACGTGTGCAAGCACTGCGACCCCGCGCCCTGCCTGGAAGCCTGCCCGACCGGCGCGCTGTTCCGCACCGAGTTTGGCACCGTGGTGGTGCAGCAGGATATTTGCAACGGCTGCGGCTACTGCGTGCCGGCCTGCCCCTTCGGCGTGGTCGAGTTGAATATGCTCGACGGGCATGCCCACAAATGCACGCTCTGCTACGACCGGCTGAAAGGCGGGCTGGAGCCGGCCTGCGCGAAATCGTGCCCGACCGACGCCATTCAGTTTGGCGCGCTCGACGAGCTGCACAAGCGCGCTGAGCAGCGGGTGGCGGCGCTGCACGACCAGGGTGTGCCGAACGCCTACCTGTATGGCGCACCCAACACGCCCGGCGCAACCGGCGGCATCGAGCAGCTGAACGCCTTCTTTCTGCTGCTCGACCGGCCCGAGGTGTACAACCTGCCCGCCGCGCCCACGCTGCCCTCGCGGCGCGTCGTGCCTGGCCTGCTCACTGGCCTGGCGACCATGGGCGGCGTTGCGGCAGCGGCGGCGCTGGCCTTTCTGGTGGGGCGGAAGCGGTGAGCGGATGACAGTCAGCAGTCGGCAGTATGCAGTTGGCAGGTAACTTGCAACCCCACATCTCCGTGCCTCCGTGTCTCTGTGGTTGTATTTTCGGTCGTCGGTTGTCGGTCGTCCGTCGTCATTGGTCTTTCGTCCTTCGTCGGTTTTCGCACAAGAGGAGTTCCACCATGCCCAAGCGCGAAGCGCAGCGCGCCCCATATGGCCGCCATATCGAGCGGCGCGGCGAGCCGGGAACAGCGCAGCCCTATGCCGGCGAAACCTACTACGGGCGGCCCGCGATCAAAAAATCCACCTACGGCTGGCAGATCATCGTCTACTTTGCAGTGGGTGGCATTGCCGGGGGCGCGCAGCTCATTGCCACGATTGCCGACCTGGCCGGCCGCAGGCACGACCGCCCGGTGGTGCGGGCGGGGCGCTACGTGGCGCTGGCCGGCGCTATGATCAGCCCGATTCTGCTGATTGCCGACCTCCACGCGCCGGCGCGCTGGTACAACATGCTGCGCATTTTCCGCAAAAGCTCGGCCATGTCGATCGGCTCGTGGGTGCTTTCGATCTTTGGCGCGCTGAGCGGGCTGGTTGCCCTTGGGCAAGCCGCCGACGACCTGCTGGGCTGGCGCGGCGGGCGCACGCTGGCGCGGCTGCTGGGCCTGCCGGCGGCGGCGGCTGGCGCAATGATGTCGGTGTATACCGGCACACTGCTTGCCGCCACCAGCGTGCCTTTCTGGGCCGCCGCCGGGCGCCGCCTGTCTGCGCTGTTCGGCCTTTCGGCCACGGCCACCGCCTCGGCCACGCTGTCGCTTGTGCTGGCGCTGGCGGGCGCGCGCCGCGAGGCGCACACGGGCCTGAGCCGCCTCGCGCTGGTGGTGGGCGCAGCTGAGCTGGGGGTGGCCGCCGCAACTGAGCAAGCCTGGCGCGCGAACAAAGTCGATGCGCCGCTGCGCCGCCAGCCGCTGGCGCTGCTGTACCGTGGCGGCGCGCTGGGCGTGGGGATTGTGCTGCCGCTGGTGCTGCACACGATCAACCTGTTTCGCAAGCGCGAGTCGCGCGCGCTGACCGTGCTGGCGGCCAGCGCCACGATCGCGGGCGGGCTGGCGCAGCGCGCCGTGGTGGTTATGGCAGGCAACGAATCGGCCACGCGCCCGGAAGATTATTTTCGCTTCACGCAAGCGCCAAAGGACGAGCAATGAGCAGCGATTCGATTGCGCACGAGCGGCAGGACGCCGCGCAGCGCACGCTGGCTGAGCAGTGCCGCCACGCTGCCGAGCTGATTGCGCGGGCGCAGGCGGACCAGCCGCGCCACCTGAGCGAAGATGTGGACGAGGCCGAGCGCGCGGTGGTGTTTCTGCGCGACCGGCTGATTGGCAAACTGCGCGGCGCGGCCAGCCCCGAAGAAGCCGCGCACTGGCGCGCGGCGCTGGCGCATGTGAATGGCGCGCTGAGCCTGGTGGTGGGTGTGGAATACCCGGCCGGCGGCGTGCAGCGCACCCTGCTCGAACAGGCTGCGGGCGCGCTGAACCGCCTGCTCGGCACCGATCTGCTGGCACAGGCGGCGGGGCCATAATCGCGCCAGGCCTTGCACACGCCCGCACTGCGGCGAACATGGCAGCGCGGCCATTTCAAGCCACGCCCAACGGATTTTCTGATACACGGTTCCTTGTATTTGCGCTATCTCAATTTATAATCAGCCAATCACAGCACCTGGCCGCAGATCATATCCGCAGATGATCGATACGTGCTGAATCCCCGCCACGGCATTGGCAGACACGCCAGCCACACAGAGCACCATCTCAGCGTAGCCACCCAACGTTTTTCGCCCTATTTGCCATACAGAGGGGCTCAATGGACGAGAGCTGGTGGCCGCAGGCTTGGTATAACACAGCCTGGTCGCGCACCAGTTCGGCACCGGCGGTGCGCTTCAGCAGCCGGCTGGCGTGGATCTTCGCGGCCAGCGACTGTGTCTGGCTGGCGATTCTGGCCGGCCTGACGCTGAGCAATTCCGTGAGCCGGGACTGGTTTGGGCTGCCGCCCGCGCCCCTGGGCGACTCGATCGCGCCGCCATAAGCGGCTGGCGTGCGCAAAAATGCCGCGCCCAGCCACGAAAGTGGCTGGGCGCGGCACAGGCGGGCGTCGTTCGGCTAGCGCCGTGTCACTGGGAGATACATCCCCCACAGGTCTTTCAGCGTGCCATTGGCGAAGGAGATTGTGTAGTTCGCGTCGCTGGCGTTGCTCGGCACGATTGGGTAGGTGCCGGGTGCGCTTTGCGGCGTGGCGCTGGTGCGCAGAATCACCGGGCGATCAAGCACGCTGGCGGTGTCGCCATTCTTGAAGCCAGTGTAGCGCGCTGTGAGTGTTGGCGGCGTGTGACCCTGGATCATGGTCAGGTTGTTGGCGCCGATCGTCAGCGGCGCGCGCGCCACATTGATCTGCACCTGCGCGGAAACCGTTTCGTAGCTGCTGCTGTTTTGCGGCGTGAAGGTGGTGTGCAGCACTTGGCCATTGCCCGCGTTGAGCACCCGGCCGGCTGGCGGGTCGTAGGCGAATGTGCCGCTCACTGGCTGGCCGCCAAAGGTCGCCCTGGCGTTAAGCTGGGTCGCGCTCAGCGCCGTGCCGTAGGTAATCGCGGCCGGGTTGTTCCACACGATCTGCGGCACGTTCTTGCTGGTAATTTTCATGGTGCCATCGATCAGCGATATGGTGTAGTTGCCATCGGTGCCGCCGCTGAGCGTGATCGCGTAGTTGCCGACCGGGCTGGCGATGGTGGCAGTGGTGCTTGCGCTCGGCGGCGTGTCGAGCACCACGGCGGTGTCGCCATTTACAAAGCCGCTGTAGTGAATGATGAGCGGCGGGTTGGCGGTGTTGACCAGGCGCGTCAGGTCGGCGGCGGTGGCGGTCAGTGGCGCTTTGCCAATGTTCAGCACGCCCTCCACAATGTCGAGCAGGTAGTTGGCCGCGCCAAGCGTGCCCTGCCCAATTGTGTAGCTGCCGGCCGGGCTTGTGACGGTTGCGCTGGTTGCGAGCAGGCCGTTCACGGCGGAAGCCAGCGTGTCGCCATTCACCAGCCCACTGCCGGTGTAGGTCAGGTCGGGCAGCGTCCCGCCATACGTTATGGTTTTGTTCGCTGCCGTAATCGTCAGCGGCGCGCGCGACACGCTGATCGGCACCTGGCCCGCCACAATCGCGTACAGCACGCCATTGGCCGGCGTGAAGGTGGCACGCAGCACCTGCCCGCTGCCAGCATTCAGCACCGTGCCAAGCGGCGGGTCATAGGTGAAGCTGCCGCTTACGGGCTGGCCACCAAAAGTCGCCGTGGCGTTGAGCTGGCCGGCCCCAAGCGCCGTGCCGTAGGTGATTGGCGCGGGGTCGCTCCACACGATCTGTGGAACATTCAGGTTTGTGACGGTGAGCACGCCATTCACCAGATTGAACAGGTAGTTGGTGTCGCTGCCGCCGCTGAGCGTGATCGGGTAGCCGCCGACCGGGCTGGCGATTGTGGCGGTGGTGCTGGCGCTGGGCGGCGTGCCCAGGCTGGCGGCGGTGTCGCCATTCAGGAAGCCGCTGTAGTGGAGCGTGAGTGGCGGGTTTGTGGTATTCACCGTGCGGGTCAGGCTGTCGGCCGTGGCGGTAAGCGTGGCCTTGGCAATCGTCAGCGTGCCTTCCACAAAGGTGATCAGGTAGTTCAGCGCGCCAAGCGTACCTTGCCCAACTGTGTACGTGCCGGCCGGGCTCGTCACCGTCGCGCCGGTTGCGGGCGCGCCCGTCACGGCAAAGGCCAGGGTGTCGCCATTCACCAGCCCGCTGCCGGTGTAGGTCAGGTCGGGCAGCGTCCCGCCGTAGGTCATGGTCTGGTTTGCCGCCGTAATCGTCAGCGGCGCGCGCGACACGCTGATCTGCGCCTGGCCGGCCACAATCGCGTAGAGCGCGCCATTGGCCGGCGTGAACGTAACGTGCAGCACCTGCCCAACTCCGGCATTCAGCGCCGTGCCAAGCGGCGGGTCGTAGCTGAATGTTCCACTCACTGCCTGCCCGCCAAACGTGGCCGTGGCGTTGAGCTGGCCGGCCCCAAGCGCCGTGCCATAGGTAATTGGCGCGGGGTCATTCCACACAATCGTTGGCACGCTCAGGCTGGTAATGGTCAGCACGCCATTCACCAGGTTGAACAGGTAGTTGGTGTCGCTGCCGCCGCTGAGCGCGATCGGGTAGCTGCCGACCGGGCTGGCGATGGTAGCGGTGGTGCTGGCGCTGGGCGGCGTGCCCAGGCTGGCGGCGGTGTCGCCATTCACAAAGCCGCTGTAGTGGAACGTGAGCGGCGGGTTGGCGGTATTCACCGTGCGGGTCAGGCTGTCGGCCGTGGCAGTGAGCGTGGCCTTGGCAATCGTCAGCGTGCCTTCCACAAAGGTGATCAGGTAGTTCAGCGCGCCGAGCGTGCCCTTCGAAATGGTGTACGTGCCGGCCGGGCTTGTGACGGTTGCGCTGGTGCTGGGCGCGCCCGTCACCACCGCAGCAAGCGTGTCGCCATTCACCAGCCCGCTGCCGGTGTAGGTCAGGTCGGGCACGCTGCCGCCGTAGGTGATATTCTGGTTTGCGGCCGTGATGGTGAGCGGCGCGCGCGCCACATCGAGCAGCGCCTGGCCGGCCACAATCGAATACAGCCCGGTGTTGAGCGGCGTAAAGGTGACATGCAGGGCCTGGCCGTTGCCGGCGCTCAGCACCGTGCCAAGCGGCGGGTCATAGGTGAATGTGCCGCTTACCGGCAGGCCGCCAAAGGTGGCGGTGGCATTGAGCTGGCCCGCGCCAAGCGCCGTGCCATAGGTTATCGCGGCCGGGTCGTTCCAGACGATCTCAGGCACGCTCAGGCTGGAGACGGTCAGCACGCCATTCACCAGGTTGAACAGATAGTTGCCGTCAGTGCCGCCGCTCAGCACGATCGGATAGCTGCCGGCCGGGCTATTGGTGGTGGCGGTGGTGCTTGCGCTGGGCGGCGTGCCCAGGCCGGCGGCGGTGTCGCCATTCAGGAAGCCGCTGTAGTGGAGGGTAAGCGGCGGGTTGGCGGTATTCACGGTGCGAGTCAGGCTGTCGGCGGTGGCGGTGAGCGTGGCCTTGGCAATCGTCAGCGTGCCCTGCACAAAGGTGATCAGGTAGTTCAGCGCGCCGAGCGTGCCCTGCGTGATGGCGTAGCTGCCCGCCGGGCTGCCGGATGTTGCGCTGGTTGCGGGCGCGCCCGTCACTACCGACGCAAGCGTGTCGCCGCTGATCAGTCCAGTCGCGGTATAGGTCAGGTCGGGCAGCGTGCCGCCATAGGTCATGCCCTGATTGTCGGCGGTGAGGGTCAGCCCGCGCTTATTGATCGTCAGCGTGAACGATTGCGTGGCCGATTCGAGCAGGCTTTGCGCTTTGACGGTGAGCGCAAACTGGCCGCTCTGCAGCGGAATACCGGTCAGTGTGCCGGTTGGTGCCAGCGCCAGGCCAAGCGGCAGCGTGCCGCTGCTAACGCTGAAGGTGGCCACATTGTTCGTTGTGAAGGTGTGCAGGTAGAGCGTGCCATAGGTGCCGCTTGCCGGCACGCCGCTGGTGAAGGCCAGCGCGGCGGCGTGAGCGTTAGGCGCTGGCTGAAGCGAGCTAACGAGCAGCGCAACGAACAGCAAGAGACGAGACATGTGGCGCAATCGCACAGAAGACCACGCATTCCTGGCCAGAGCAAACATACACACTCCTTTGCGAGGGACCGGCTACCGAATAGCTTGCGGATGGCCGGAAACAGTGAACCGGAGGTGCCGGGCTGCCTGCGATAGATCGAAATCGCGCCGATTTTGTGTGGTCGGCGCTGCGCGATCAGCATGGGGAGAAGATCACACATGTGGCGTTTTTAGCGAATATTCGGCTATGATACGCGTGAAATGATGTTGCGTGAGTTGGGCCAAAATGCAAGAAACGGAGAAGAAGTTGAGTATTTGCCGGCCCGAGGGTCAAGATCCATAATCGTGCAGCCGCCCGACACCATGGCACGAGTATAGGCGGTGAGGCTGGCGGGTGCAGTGTCAACGAAATGAATGTTTCGAAGCAAAATAGTAGCGAATGTCGGCACGCAGGCGCCCGCCAGACTGAGGCACGCACATCTTGAGGAGAAAACATGAACGAGCACTGGGGTTTTCAGCCTGCAGAACGCTGAAAACCCCAGTGCCGCATTCCCGAGCCGAGCGAATAGCGATGCTCAGCGCGGTTTACTGCTTCAGGTTGGGGAAGTCATCTTCGCGGAACTCGGCGCTGGTTGTGCTTGCGCCGCTCTGCAACTGCTGCTCGCGCTCGCGCAGCTCTACGCGCCGAATTTTGCCCGAGATGGTTTTCGGCAGTTCCGCAAACTCGAGCCGGCGGATGCGGCTATAGGCCGGCATGCGCTCGCGGCAAAAGCGGAAGAGCGTTTCGGCAGTTGCTGCGCTGGGTTCCCAGCCAGCCGCCAGCACCACATAGGCTTTTGGCACCGCCAGACGCAGCGGGTCGGGCGCGGGCACCACGGCGGCCTCGGCCACGGCTTCGTGCTCGATCAGCATGCTTTCCAGCTCGAACGGCGAGATGCGATAGTCCGAAGCTTTAAACACATCGTCGGCGCGACCGACATAGGTGATGTAGCCATCGGCGTCGCGCGCGGCCACGTCGCCAGTGTGGTAGAAGCCGTCGCGCATCACGTCGGCGGTGCGGGCCGCGTCGTCGCGGTAGCCGACCATCAGGCCAAGCGGCCGCGCGCTCAGGTCGAGGCAGATCTCGCCTTCATCGGCCACCTGCCCGCTGATCGGATCGATCAGGGCGACAGTGTAGCCAGGGAGCGGCCGCCCCATCGAGCCGATTTTCAGTTCCTGGCCGGGCGAATTACCAACCTGCGCAGTGGTTTCGGTCTGCCCAAAGCCGTCGCGGATGGTCAGGTTCCAGGCGCGGCGCACCTGCTCGATCACCTCGGGGTTGAGCGGTTCGCCCGCGCCAACCACCTCGCGCAGCGGAACCTGCCACGCGCTCAGATCTTCCTGAATCAGCATGCGCCAAACCGTCGGCGGCGCGCAGAAGGTGGTTACGCCCTGGCGGCTAATCTGTTCCAGCAGCGCCTTCGCATTGAAGCGCGTGTAGTTGTAGAGGAACACCGTCGCCTCGGCAATCCAGGGCGCGAACACATTGCTCCAGGCGTGCTTGGCCCAGCCGGGCGAGGCAATGTTCATATGCACGTCGCCGGGTTGCAGGCCGATCCAGTACATGGTCGAAAGGTGGCCAACCGGGTAGGAAACATGGGTGTGCTCGACCAGCTTGGGCAGCGCGGTGGTGCCCGAGGTGAAATACAGGAGCAGCGGGTCGCTGGCCTGCGTAGGGCCATCGGGCTGAAACTGGCCGGATGCGGCGTCGGCATCGGCAAACGACAGCCAGCCTTCCGCCGCCTCGCCCACGGCGATGCGCGTGTATGAGCCGGCGACATCTGCGAACTTGGCCGTGTCGGCAGCGCGGGCGACCACATGGCGCGCCCCGCCACGCGTCACCCGGTCGCGCAGGTCGTCGGGGCGCAGGAGCGTGGCAGCGGGAATGATCACCGCGCCGAGCTTCATGGCGGCAAGGATCGTTTCCCACAGCTCGACTTGGTTGCCAAGCATGACGATAATGCGGTCGCCACGCGCCACCCCCTGCGCCCGCAGCCAGTTCGCCACGCGGTTGGAACGCTCGCTCATCTCGGCGTACGAGCGGCGTGCCTCGCTGCCATCTTCCTCAACAATCACCAGCGCTGCGCGCTGGTTGCCCTGCGCAATCGCATCAAACCAATCCAGCGCCCAGTTGAACTGCGCGAACTGCGGCCACTGGAATTCGCGCACGGCTGTAGCGTAGTCGGTGCGGTGCTGGAGCAAGAAGTCGCGTGCGGCGCGGAACGTTTCGGTCACGGTCTGTCGTTGGGTACCTGCGACAACATCATTGTTCACGGGTTTCCTCCTTTGGCGTTTGTGGCAGCTCTGGCGGCAGGCAGATCTGAGAATTCAGAAGATAGGAGCCTTTTAGAACTGCGATCAGCGACCGCGTTCATATGATTCAGCAGCGCAGCATTCATGCCAGAACCAAGAAGCAGCAGCCTCAGCGTGACTATGCCAGCCTGCAGCTCAGACATGACTGCTTTGTACCAGATTCTGCCCGGTGTGGGGCTTGATTATCGCACGCAATGGCGTTGCGCGCCACTGAGCAAGAAGCACGCGGCGGCTCATCTCTGCCCGTATGGGCGGTGCTTGTGCTGGCCGTTTGGCATTTCTCGGTTCATTGTTGCCTGGTTGGGGCGCAGGCTGCTTTTTTACTCCCAGGCAGTGCCAGCTTCAGCGCAGTTTGCTCAGCCCCCCACAGCGATTGGCCGTTTATGTGCAGATGCACAGCTTGCAAGTATATGTCCCCTGGCTCGCCTTCTGCGTGCGCTACGAGCCATTCGCCAGCTGTCTTTGCAAGCTCGATAGTGAGGATTCATCGTTACTCAAAATCCACCAAAAACCATGCCGCACTCGTTTAACTCAATGAAGCGTGGACAACTCCTACTTTCACTTCTGGCTGTCCGTCATTTCGCCCACCACTGCGTGAGATGAGTAAGGGAGGAATGCTATGTCCAGGTTTTTGGGAGCCGTTGCCGCACTAATCTCAGCTATTGCTGCGCTCATTACTGCGCTTGCCCTTACTGGCTTCTTCGGTAATCAGAACACTACGCCCCCACCTCATCCAACGCCCACAAAAATCATAATCAAACCTGGGAAGACGGCTTTGCCTGTAGGAACACCCCCACGGGTGCAGCCAATCAGGTGAGGGCCATAATCGAAACTCGAAATTGAAATGTAGCCTGCTGCTAGGTGATATTCTACCTACCACCGACTACTGCTTTTTTGGGCACAAAAAAGAGAGGGCGTTCTGCCCTCCCTAAAGCCGTGGAGCCGGTGGTCGGGGTTGAACCGACGACCTGCTGTTTACGAAACAGCTGCTCTGCCACTGAGCTACACCGGCGAATACCGCACAGACACGCAGATTATAGCATGGCTCACCCGAACCTGCAACCAGGAACCGCGCCCCGCGCCCGCCGCCCAAAGTTGCCGATCTGCGCGGAAACGAGTATACTTGCAGCGGCGCAGCGTCCTCGTTAGGAGATTGCAGAGGCCAGGGCGTGGCAACACCTGTCACACTTCAGAAGCGTCAAGATTTCAGCAGCTTCATCGCCGAGGTTCTGAGCCCGCATCCTGCCGTCCAGGGCGTCGTTGGCATCGGCAGCATCGCAACCGGGCACGCCCGCCCCGATTCCGATATCGACGCGGTTGTCTTCCTGGAGCCCTACGATCTCTACGTGGTTCCCGCCGAGTGTTTCTGGCATCGCCCCGACGGCACCTTCCACAGCATCTTCAACGTCCCCGCCGAGTGGCAGCCCGATGGTTTGTACCTTGACATGCAGCGCCTTGCGCTCGGTGAATGGTCGAACCCGGCCTTTGCCTGGCCCGAAGGCCGCCGCGCCGAGCTGGCCGATGGCTGGCTTGCCTATGATCGCACGGGCGCGATTGGGCGGCTTCTGGCCGAGCGCACCGCCTACCCCGAGGAGCTGCGAACCGAGCGGCTCGACGAAGCCGTCACCTGGCTCGACCAGCATCTCGGCGACGACATGCCCGACGTGCGCTGGCAGAGCCTCGCGCCCGCGCACGCGCACGACCGATTGCAGGCCGCCTATTCCTATCTGGTGCAGGCGCTGTTCGCCTATAACCGCCGCTGGCAGCCCTGGCGCAACCGCGAAATGTCGTACCTGCTGCGCCTGCCCTGGCTGCCAGCCGATTTCGCCGCGCGCGTGCTGCCGGCGCTCAACGCGCCCTCGCTCGACCGCGCTGGCTACGATGCCCGGGTTACGGTTTTGCGCGAGTTGTTCGCCGAACTCTTAACCCAGCTGCTCGCCGATGGCGTGTATACTGAAGACCCGGTGAGCGAGTCGTTTATTCGTCGTCATCCCGGCCCAGGCTGGGCCTGGAATATGAATGCGTGGAATACACACCACACGTAATGGAGGAGGTACCTTGCATGGGTAACGTCGCTATCCACGGTTTTGGCCGTATCGGCCGCACGCTAATGCGGATCGCGCTCAAGCGCAACCTGTTCACCCCGGTGTCCATATCCGATATTCGCGACATCCCCACGCTCGCCGCGCTGTTCGAGGTCGATACCAACTACGGCCGCTGGCACGAAGATGTAAATCCGATGGACAAGGGCTTCGATGTTGGCGGGCGCAACATTCTGTACTTCGACGCCATGAAAGAGCTGCCCGACTGGAAGGCGCTCGATGTTGATCTGGTGATCGACTGCACCGGCCGCGCCACCGTGCGCGCGGGCGCGCAGGCCCACCTCGATCGCGGCGCCAAGCGCGTGCTCGTCAGCGCGCCCAGCAAAACCAAGGACGACGCCGATGTCTTCCTGCTGCCGGGCATCAACATGGAGCAGTACGACCCCGAAAAGCACAAGATCGTCAGCATGGCATCCTGCACCACCAACGCCCTCGCGCCAGTGGTGAAGGTCATCATCGAGAGCTTCGGCATCAAGTACGGCCTGTTCTCGACGGTGCACGCCTACACCAACACCCAGTCGCTGACCGACCAGCCGATGAAGGATCGCCGCGACTCCTGGGCCGCCGCCGAAAACCTCATCCCCTCGTCGTCGGGCGCGGCCAAGGCGCTGTCCTTTATCTGGCCAGGCCTGAAGATCACCGGCAAGGCCTACCGCGTGCCCGTGCGCACCGGCTCGATCGCCGAGCTCAACCTGCTCACCGAGAAGCCCGTCACCGTCGAGAGCGTGAACGACGCCTTCCGCAAGGCCGCCGGCGAAGCCCCGCTCAAAGGCATCATGGGCGTGCTGGAAGATGAGTGGGCCTCGTCGCGCATTGTGGGCGACTCGCACTCGTCGATTGTCGACCTGCCGCTCACCGCAGTGCAGGGCGATCTGCTTTCCGTCGCTGCGTGGTACGACAACGAGTGGGGCTACACCTCGCGCCTGGCCGAAACGGCTGCTAAACTTTCGTCGTAACTTCAAGGCTTCCTGAAGCCAAAAACAGCGGGCCGAGTGATCAATCACTCGGCCCGCTGTTTTGCGCCCCACAGCCTTGCTCAAGCCCACCACCGCATTCCAGCCGCTTCAGCACGGCATTCCAGCCGCTATGCACACCTAACTATTGAGATATTCATCACAATACCGCCAAAACAAGCAAAATAGCGTAAATTAACCTCGCCTTGACAGAAGAAGCGAACTCCGAGTATTATTAGGCAATCTTGGTAACCTCTCAAACGGAAGCGATATTCCTGGTTGCACTGCATGACGGTTCACAACCACTGAACCGCCGTCTGCTGCACCTTAAAAAGTGAATAGGAGGACACTGTGGATTGGCTCCTATTAGCTGTACCGGCGCTCGTGGTCGGCGCGATTGCTGGCTACGGTATCAGCTTTTTTCTCTACTCTACCAACACGAAAAACCGCATTTTGCAAAACGAAACCGAAGCCCGTCTTCAGCTGGAGGCTGCCCGCTCCGAGCAGAAAGAAATCATTCTCAATGCGAAGGACGAAGCGCTCCGCCTGCGGAACGACGCCGAAGGCCAGATCCGCGAGATCCGGGCATCGATAGCAAAACAGGAAGAACGGCTTCAGCGGAAAGAAGAAAACCTCGACCGCAAGCTGGAAGGGCTGGAACGGCGCGAGCGGCAGGTGCAAACCCGCGAGCGCCAGACCGAGCAGATCCAGCGCGAAGCTGAACAGCTGCGCCTCACGCAGCATACCGAGCTCGAGCGTATTTCGGCACTGAGCCAGGACGACGCGCGCACCATTATTCTTAAGCGCGTGGAAGAAGAAGCTCGCGATGAGTCGGCCCGGCGTATTCGAGAGATCGAAAAAGCCGCGCGCGACGAAGCCGATAAACTGGCACGCAAAGTCATCGGGCTGGCAATTCAGCGATGTGCCTCGGAGTACGTCGCGGAAGTGACGGTTTCAACCGTTGCGCTGCCCAGCGAAGAGCTCAAAGGGCGGATCATCGGGCGCGAAGGTCGCAATATTCGCGCTTTCGAGCAGTTCACCGGCGTCGATATTATTGTCGACGATACCCCGGAAGCCGTGACCCTGTCCTGTCACGACCCAGTACGGCGCGAAGTTGCCCGCGTTGCGCTGATCAAACTGCTCAAAGATGGCCGCATCCACCCGACACGCATCGAGGAAGTCGTGTCGAAAACCCAGCAAGAGATCGAGCAGATCATGCGGGAAGAAGGCGAGCGCGTGGCCTACGAAGCCAACGTGCAGGGCTTGCACCCGGATCTGATCAAGCTGCTTGGGCGGCTCAAATACCGCACCAGCTACGGGCAGAATGTCCTTCAGCATTCGCTCGAATGTGCGCTCCTCGCCGCTCATATGGCCGCCGAACTTGGCGCGAACATCAGTGTTGCCAAGACTGCAGCACTTCTGCACGATATCGGAAAAGCCGTTGATCACGAAGTCCAGGGCCCCCACGCCTTGATTGGCGCCGATATTGCCCGCCGGCTTGGCCGTTCACCTGCAATCGTCCACGCAATTGCAGCTCACCACAACGACGAAGAGCCACAAACTGTCGAGGCTTTTCTTGTTCAGGCTGTCGACGCTATCTCGGGTGGCCGCCCGGGCGCGCGCCGCGAAACGCTCGATCTGTATATCAAACGGCTCGAAGCGCTTGAAACGGTCGCGACATCCTTCAACGGCGTTCAGCGCGCCTTCGCCATCCAGGCGGGCCGCGAGGTTCGCGTGATGGTCCAACCCGACTCGATCGACGATCTGGGCAGCATTCATCTGGCTCGCGATGTTGCGAAAAAGATCGAAGAAAGTTTACAATATCCAGGGCAGATCAAGGTAACGGTTATTCGCGAGACCCGCGCCGTCGATTACGCCCGATAGCACAACGTCCTTTCTCATTAATAGAGCATCGGCAAGCGCAATGCAGCGCAAACCGATGCTCTTCTTCCCCACAGGAGTCTCGACTATGGACCCCGACATCCCGAACTCGGAGACCATTCGACCTGCTTCGACAATAAACTCACCCGCACCGGAGGAGGAACGCATGACGACATCGACATCTCAGGCCACGCCGATCGCGCGAGCTGTTGGCGAAAGTTCGGCAATGGCCGCCGAGCGCCACCCAGCCGAAGTGCTCAAGGTTTCAACGCGTTCGCGCCCGAGCGCCGTCGCCGGCGCCATTGCCGGCGTGATCCGCGACAGCGGCATGGCCGAGGTGCAGTCGATCGGCGCTGGTGCGACCAACCAGGCGATCAAGGCGGTTGCGATTGCGCGCAGCTACCTGAGCGAAGAAGGCGTCGATATCGTTTGCACGCCGTCGTTCATCGATGTTTCGATCGACGACGAAGAGCGCACCGCGATTCGCCTGCTGGTCGAGCGCCGCGCCTAGTTCTTCTGGCGTCCCTGGAATTTATACGACATGCGATCGTAGCGCCTGTGCATTCTGCCGGGCGCGCGGTCGCTTTTTTTTGCTAGCGGCGCGGCCCCGAGCGCGAGATCACAACCGAGACCAGCATGCCAGTGGTGATCGCCCCGCCCAGGTTCAGCGCATCCTGCCAAGAAATCAGGCCGCTGAGAATTGGCGCGCCCAGCGCCATCACCAGCCAGGGAATCCACGAAGGCACCAGTAGCATTCGTTTGCGCTGGCTACTCAGCTTCGAGCGGCTAATCGCAATGATCGTCGCAAACCAGCCAAATAAGGCGATAATGATTGCCCCTGAGACCACAGTTGACATATGAAAGTACTCCTTGTGTTAGTTGTGAAACATTGTACCAGCCGCGTCCGGCATACGGCAACGAGCACAGTAGTCCCATGGTCCTCATGTCTGGCGGTACCAGTATCGTCTCGGCAGGTTCTGCCGAGCGCGCGCGGCCATTGCTAAGGCTACCGATTCAGCCGGCCGCATGGGTGCGCCAGATTTCACATTCCCCGTAAAATCGGCCGAATGGCCGAGCGCGCCACCCCTTGACATGCTCTGCTGCGCTGGTTACAATGCCCGCAAGGTTTCGCAAGATGAGTACGGGCCCTGCCCTCCCAGAGATGAAGCGCCATCGGCTGCAAGCGCTTCAAGGACGCAGGTTCGGAACGTGGCTTGCGGCAGAACCGCGCCGGGGAACCGTGAACGCCGAGCTAGTGCTAACAGTGTTTATTCTTGTATAGCACGCTCCGTTCCTTAGTATCTGGCGCCGGGTGTGCCCGTTACCGCACCCACAAGGGTGGCGCTCGCGCGCTGCTGAACTTGGGTGGTACCGCGCAGGCACAGCCTTCGCCCCGAGATGGGGCGGGGCTTTTTTTGTTGGTGCGCGGCGCTGTGCTTGCAGAACACTACGCAGCGGCATGCTATTTTGGTTTCATTGAATGGGCAGCGGCCCGGCCCGAAAGGCGGTGAGCGCCATGACCGGCGATGATGTAGGTGTAGTAGGCCCTTTGATGAACCGAGTGGCATAGCCCCGCAGGATCTCGCCCCCCGCGCTCCTGCCGGCGCATGCCCTAGCCTTGCAGGAGAACAAGTATGAGCCTGGCACAACGCTATTCCCCCACCGACGCCGAGGGGCGCTGGCAGCAGCACTGGGACAAAACGCAGCTGTATGCCTTCGACCCGGCCGACCCACGCCCGCCCTTTGCGATCGACACGCCGCCGCCCACCGTTTCGGGCGAGCTGCACATCGGCCACGTGTATTCCTACATTCAGGCCGAAGCCATGGCGCGCTTCTGGCGTATGCAGGGGCGCAATGTCTACTACCCCTTCGGCTTCGACGATAATGGCCTGCCCACCGAGCGCTATGTCGAAAAAAGCAACGGCCTGCGCGCCCGCGACCTGCCACGCGATGAGTTTATCGCCCTGTGCCTCGACGCCTCGCGCACCGTCGAAGATCGCTTCGAGGGCTTCTGGAAGCGCCTGGGCTTCAGCGTCGACTGGCGGCTGCGCTATTCCACCATCGACCCGCAGGCGCGGCGTATTTCGCAATGGTCGTTTCTCGATCTGCACCGTAAGGGGCTGATCTATCGCGCGCAGGCCCCCAACCCCTGGTGCATCGAATGCCAGACGGCGATTGCTCAGGCCGAGATGGACGACGCCGAGCGCGACACCACGTTCTATACGCTGCTATTCGGCCTCGCCAATGCGATTGGCGGCGACCTTGCGAATACGGGCGAAGCATTCGCTCAGCACGATAGCAGCGCACGCGCCGAGCAGGCGAATACCTCACCTTTACAGATCGCCACCACCCGGCCCGAGCTTCTGCCGGCATGTGTCGCCGTGTTCGTCCATCCCGACGACGGCCGCTATGCCGCGCTGATTGGCCGGGAAGCGATTGTCCCGCTGTCCGAGCGGCGCGTGCCCATCCTGGCCGACGCTGCCGTCGACCCGCAGAAGGGCAGCGGCGCGGTGATGTGCTGCACCTTTGGCGACGCCACCGATGTGCAGTGGTGGCAAACCCACAAGCTCCCGCTAATCGCGCTGCTGACGCGCAACGGCCGATTGGGCGAGGCAGGCGGCCCCTACGCCGGGCTGACGCTGGCCGAAACGCGCCGCCGCATTCTGGCAGATCTGGGTGCGGCCGGGCTGCTCGCTGGCGAAGTGGCCAGCCGCCAGTCGGTGCGCATCCACGAGCGCTGCAAAACACCGCTGGAAATTCTCGAAACCAGCCAGTGGTATGTGCGCGTGCTCGACGCCAAGGACGCTCTGATCGCAGCCGGGCGCGCAATCACCTGGCACCCCGCGCATATGCAGACGCGCTATGAGCACTGGGTCGCCAACCTGAACTGGGACTGGTGCATCTCGCGCCAGCGCTTCTATGGCGTGCCCTTCCCGGCCTGGCACTGCGATGCCTGCGGCGCGGTGGTGCTGGCCGACGAGGCGCAGCTGCCGATTGACCCGAGCAGCGCCGCGCCGCCGCGCGCCTGTGAGTGCGGCAACGCCGACTTGCGGCCCGACAGCGATGTGATGGACACCTGGGCCACGTCGTCGCTCAGCCCGCAGATCGCCGCGCTGCGCTGGGAAGACGTGACTGGCGAAGGGCAGGACGCGCCGCTGGCAGAGCGGCTGCGCGGCACGCGGCTGCGCCCAATGCAGCTGCGCCCGCAAGCCCACGACATCATTCGCACCTGGGCCTTCTACACCATCGCCAAGTCGCATTTTCACTTTGGCGCGCTGCCGTGGGACACAATTATGATCTCTGGGCACGCGCTCGACCCTTCCGGCCACAGCATCCACAAGTCGCTGGGCAACTCGCCGATTGCGCCCGAAACCCTGCTGGCACGCTATGGCGCCGACGCAATGCGCTACTGGTCGTGCGGCGGCGCGCTCGGCAGCGACCAGTCGATCGACGAGACGACCATGAAGCAGGGCACGCGCCTGGCCAACAAGCTGTGGAACGCGGCTCGCCTGATCGAGCAGCACCTGACCGACGGCACACCGCCGGCCAGCGCGGCCGAGCGCGACGCTGCGCTCGCCAACCTGCGCGGCACCGACCGGGCGCTGATCGCATGGCTGCAGGAATTAACCGCCCGCGCCACGGCCAGCTTCGAGCGCTACGACTACCCCGCCGCACTGGACGCGACCGAGCGCTTTTTCTGGAACACCTTTTGCGACAACTACCTGGAATGGGTGAAGGGGCGGCTCTACGACGGCAGCGGGGCCGAGCGGCAAAGCGCGCAGCTGGCGCTTGCGCACACGCTGGAAACCGTTCTCAAGCTGCTTGCGCCAATCATGCCGCACATCACCGAAGAAATCTACCAGCAGCTCTTCGCCCCCGCCAGCGGCGCGCGCTCGATCCACACCAGCGCGTGGCCCGCCACCAACGCGGCCCTGCGCGACCCCGAGGCCGAGCGCGTGGGCGCGGCGCTGCTGGCGATCACGGCGGCGGCGCGGCGCTTCAAAAGCGCGCAGCAGCTTGGGCTGGGCGCGCCGCTGGCCCGCCTGAGCATTGCCGCTGGCGAGCTTGCCGCGCCGCTGGCCGCCTGCACTGCCGACATCAGGAGCGTCACGCGGGCGGCCGCACTTGAGCTCGTGGAGGAAGCAGGAGAGAGCTTCGCCGAAGCCGCGCCGGGACTGTGGCTGCGGATCGAGCGCTAGGAATTTTGATGCGCAGATTACGCAGATTACGCAGATAAAGTTCTCTTCTGTGTAATCTGCGTAATCTGTGGAAAGTTTCGCCCTACGTGCGCGAACGGCGCAGCCGCCGCGTCAGCGCGCCAATGAAGAAATCCAGCGCCTCGACGCGCAAGAGCGCGCTTGCGCCAAAATACACCGCCGCTCCTGCGCCGCCCGCCAGCACAAGCTGTACCAGCGCGCCACCGGGCAGCACCCGCAGCAGCAGCAGAATCGCGCCCACCATCGCCGCGCTCGCGAGCAGCGATTTCAGCAGCGCCTCGCTCACGCGCGCGCCGCGCAGGCTCACAATGCCGCGCGAAAGCACCAGCAGCACCAGCATATGCCCCACCCACTGCGCCGAGTTGCCCAGCACCAGCGCGCTCACGCCCAGGTTCAGCGCCAGCAGGCTCAGCGCGGTGATCGCGTAAATCCCCACCGCTGCGCCCTGCACCAGGTTCGGCGCAAGCGTGCGCTTGTGGGCATAGAACGCGAACAGCAGCATCTGGTCGATGGCGGCGGCGGGCAGGCCGGGCAGGTAGAGCAGCAGCGCCCGCGCCACCGCCTGCGTATCCTGCGCGGCAAAGCTGCCGTGCTGGAACAGCACCGCCACTACTGGAAGCGCCAGCGCGGCCAGCCCGGCGGTGGCCGGCACAATCAGCAGCAACACGACTTTAATGCCCATCGCCAGCGTGCGCTGAAACGCGCTTTCGTCGCCCGCGCTGGCCTGCCGCGACAGCGTGGGCAGCACCGCAAACGACACCGCCGCCGCAACCAGACCCAGCGGGAACTGGATCAGTGTGGTCGCGTAGCGCATGGTCGAAAGGGCGCTGCTGGGCAGGCGCGACGCCAGGTTGCGATCCAGCACAATGCCCATGATCGAAAAGCCAATGCCCATCGCCACGGGCGCGTACAGCCGCAGAATGCGCCGCACGCCGGGGTGGCGCAGGTCGATCACCGGGCGATATTCCATGCCGCGCAGGCCGGGCAGCTGCAGCGCCACCTGCATCACCGCGCCAATCAGCACGCCCGCCACCAGGCTGAACGGGCCAAGCACGGGCGTCAGCAGCAGCGCGCCGGCAATAATGCCCGCGTTGTAGGCGCTGGTTGTAAAGGCCGGCAGCAGAAAGCGCTGGCGTGCATACAGAATTGCTGTCACCAGGCCCGACAGCGCCATAAACACCACGGCCGGCAGCAGCAGCCGCACCATTTGTGTCGCCTGGGCGCGAATTTCGTCTTTGAAGCCGCCCGCCAGCACGGTGACGGCCAGCGGCGCCTGCCAGATCAGCAGCGCAGTGACGAATGCAACAACCACCAGCGCAAGGTTGATGATGATCGAGGCAATATGCCAGAACTCGCGCTCGTCGCCTTCGGCATATTCGCTAAACACCGGCACCAGCGCCGCGCTGATCGCGCCGTTGATCAGCAGGTCGTAGAGCGTGGTGGGGATGGTTGACGCGGCGGTGAAAACATCGACGGCGGTGCCACGGCTGAATGTGCCGGCGATTACCGACTCGCGGGCAAGGCCCAGCACGCGGCTGGCGATGTTCCCAACGGCGATCAGAATGGCGGCAATCGCGATGCGCCGCGCCAGCGTGGCGGCCGGCGCGGGCGGGGTGGCGGGGCTAGGGGCGCTTGCTTGGCTCATAACACACAAGCGCCCGGGCTACCACAGCGGGAACCCGAGCGCATACTGGATTGAAAGGACGCATTTAGGGGGCTGGGTTTTCGCCGCCAGCCGCAGCCGCGCTTGGGTCGAGCATCTGGTTCACCAGCAGACGCAGGGCTTTCTGGTCTTTCAGCAGCAGCACATAGGCCGGCGTGGTCTGCGGCGTCACCATTTTTGCGTCGATCGCAAAGCGCTGGATGTTCTCGGAGTGGAGGCGCGAACCCATGCCTGCCAGGCCCAGCATGTCGGTGCGCGACAGGTCGGTGCGGATGTAGTTGCTCAGCACGTCGGTATAGTCGTCGAGGCTGGTGAGCTGGCCCAGCAGCCCTTGCTCGCGCATGCGGTCGAAGATTGCCATCAGCACCTGCTGCTGGCGCTGATTGCGCCCAAAGTCGCTGTCGGCGTGGCGGGTGCGCGCATAGATCAGCGCGTTCGAGCCATCCATCAGCTGGCGGCCAGCGTCGAAGTGGATTTTCATGGTGCGAACATCGCCGGCATACTCATCCATCGGGTATTTGGCGTCGTCGATGACCTTGGGCACATCGACATAAATGCCGCCAATCTTGTCGATGATGGTCTTGAAGCCGTCGAAGTTGATCAGCACAAAGTGATCGATTGGCACGCCAACAAAATCGCCAACGGTCTTTTTCAGCAGCGCTGGGCCGTAGCCCTTGCCGAGCTTGGTTTCGCCGGTGAGGTAGGCCGTGTTGATGCGGTTCTTGCCATAGCCGGGGATGTTCACCCACAAGTCGCGCGGGAAGGACATCATGCTGACGCGGTTGGCCTGTGCGTCGAGATGCACCCACACCATGGTGTCGGTGCGGCTGACATCTTCGCCAATGCGCGCGTCGGTGCCAACCAGCAGGATGTTCTGCACACCATCGGGCGGCGGAACGGCGGTTGGCTCGGGCAGCGGCGTGTGCTCAGGATCGGGCGTTTTCGCCGCCGCACGTGGCTCGGGCGTGGCGGGTGCCGTTGTTGGCAGCACCACCGTCGGCACGATCATTTTATTGATGTTGGAAAGAGCCCGGTTCCATTTTACGCCCAGCCAGATGGCCGGGATGGTAAGAAGGATGAGAACACCGAGGCTTGCGAAAAGGACGAGCCGTCGTCGTGGAAGGCGCATTCATATACCCCGTAGATCAACACATATGCCAGCAGACCGCTCGACATGCGGCACGAGTCGTGCCACGACATGCGGTCGCAGACGCGGCACCTTCGCCGATGTGCTGATAATGTGCTTCGGCTCGCCACGAGCCGCACGCCAGGGCGCGAACGTAGAGCCACGGCATGTTCGTGCATTTACTCACACAGTTCAGCGAATTATACTACAGTTTTGCGCAGGCGCGCGATCTTGTGAATGATGCGCGGCTGATATGCAGTTTTGCGGAAGAAGCCACAGAGAACACAGAGCGCACAGAGCGCAAGAAAAGAAGTGTTTAACTCCGTGTTCTCTGTGCGCTCTGTGGCTCGCTCTTTCGTGATGGCGGCTAGGGCTTCTCAATCGCCTGCGGGTCGACGGGGGTGAGGCGCGGGATGAAGCGCGGCACAAGCTGGCAGTAGCGCACATAGCTCGCGCCAAAGCGGCTGCGCAGCTCGCGCTCTTCCAGGCGCAGTTGCATCACGAGCTGGGCGATGTAGGCCAGCAGCAGAACAACGATGCCCCAGTTTTGCGTCAGCAGCGCAGTGCCGGCAATCAGCGTCATGTCGGTGTCGTAGAGCGGGTTGCGCACGTAGCGGTACGGGCCGCGCACCACCAACTTCTGCGGGATGTCGTGCTCTTTCGCGCCGCGACCGGGCGGGAACAGCGCCGCCGCAAACAGCACGCGCGCCCAGCCCATCTGCCCGACCGCCCACACCCCTACCAGCACCGAGCCAAGCACCATCAGCGCGCCAAGCGCTTGCAGCGCCACGGGGCCGTTCCAGCTCCATTCCAGCCAGCGCGGCCCGAAGAAGCCCAGCAGCGCCAGCACAATCGTGGTGCCAATCCACATCAGGCCAACTTCGACGATGTACCAGGCCCACACGCCGCGCGGTTGCAGCCAGGCACGCCAGCGCTCCAGCATCGGGTAGGTGAACAGGTCGATCACAACCATGCCGCCGTAAAAGCCGGCAATGTACAGCGGCAGCAGCACCCAGCGGCCCAGAAGCCAGTCGCCGCCAATACAGATCACGAACGAAAGCAGCCACAGCCAGGCCGGGCTATGGTGCCAGGTGATGCTTGCCGAAGGCCGAGTCGCGGTCGGGGCAGACATACGCTCCTCTTTCGATTGTGCAGGGGGCAGGATGCGGGGAAGATGTGGCGGGTTACGATTCGACGAAGACGCGGTCGCCGGGGCGCAGCTCGGCAGCCTCGCCATCGAGGCGCGCATAAAAGCCGCGCATGCCGTCGCCCAGGAATTGCAGCGTGGCGCGGGTTTGTTCGGGACGCATCGGGCCGTCGCTTTGCGCGGCGAACTGGCTAAACTCAACACAGGGCGGCGCGTGCTCCACTTCCACCAGCCGCACTTCGCGCCCGTCGTCGCCACGAAACACGATTACTGCGCCCAGATCGGCCATGGTGAGTACGCCGGGTGTATCGATCAGGATGTTCTCGCCGGCAATGCCATCGGCAAGGTGGGAACCAAATCGCTCGCGCATGGCCTCGTAGTGGCCGGCGAAACCAAACGACAGGCCATTTTCGCCGCGGTTGCGGGATTCGGGGTGCCGGGCATTATGAACGTCGATCAGCTCCTGGCCGTCGTGCATGGCGCGCGCGCCGCTCGCTTCGAGCAGCAAGCGATCGACCACTAGCAGCGGCGCGGGGTCGTAGTAGGCGAAGGGGCGCTGGCCGGCCTTCAACGAAGAGCGCTGGATCTGCACTCGCAGCACGCGCCCGATCTCTCGCATCATGATTCCTCCGTGGGGGGTTTCAGGCGAACCTCGCCAAACTGCTCGGGCCGTGCGCCAACAATGCCACTGTAGAAGGCGCGGAGCTGCGCCATATCGGCGTCGATGTCGCCGCTGGGCTGCACCACGCCGCCAATGCCGCCGACTTTGCGCTGGTAGTCGGCAAAACCGAGCACCATCGGCACCTGAGCATTCTGCGCGATATGGTAGAAGCCGCTTTTCCAGTAGGGTGCGAGTTTGCGGGTGCCTTCGGGCAGCACCGCGAGAATGAGCTTGTCGCTGGCGCGCAAGGCTTCCACCGCCTGATCGACCACGTTATGTCGCGCCGAGCGATTGATGGGCAGACCGCCCAGTGTGCGCATGATGAAGCCAAACGGCGGGCGAAACAGCGTGTGCTTGCCCATCCATGTACATTTGATGCCAAGCGCCACCGCCAGCAGCAGCATCACCGGGAAATCCCAGTTGGAGGTGTGCGGCGCGACCACCAGCACCGCCTTGGGCAGTGGCGGCATCGCACCCACGGCACGCCAGCCAATCAGTCGCAATATGAACTGGGCGATCAGGCGTTTCATGCGGCTTCCAGCTCGGCCAGGCGCGCGCGCAGTTTCTCGGCCGTCACCTGCGCCGCCGCCATGCCATCGCGCTCGCGCTGCACCACGGCGGCCGGCGCTTTATCGACAAAGCCAACGTTGCCCAGCTTGGCGGCGCGCCGACCAACCTCGGCGTCGGCCTGCTCAAGTTCTTTGCTCAGGCGCGCGCGCTCAGCCGCCAGGTCGATCAGGCCAGCCAGCGGCAGAAACACCTCGACATCGCCGCCCACCACCAGCGCCGCCGCCTGGGCGGGCTTGGCGTCCAGATGCTCGGCAACGGTGAGCTGATCGTCGGCCACGCGCGCCAGCCGCACGATCTGACCGCGCTGCTCATTCAGCATTGCCGCCCGCCCACCAGCCGCCACGGTTGCCGCCACCCAGCGCGCCGGCTCGACCTTATACTCGTTGCGCACGTTGCGCACGCTGGAAATCAGCTCTTGCAGCAGGGCGAAATCGCGCTCAGCCGCGTCGTCCAGCAGGCTCGCATCGGCGGCCGGATAAGGCGCAATCATGATCGAGTGTTGAGTTTTGAATTTTGAATTTTGAATTTCTTCATGCAACTCAGAATTCAAACCTGAGAACTGAGAACTGGTCAGGTACTGCCACGCTTCTTCGGTCACAAACGGCATAAACGGGTGCAGCAGCCGCAACGACCCTTCGAGCACGCCATACAGCACGGCGCGCGTGTTGGCCTGCTGCTCTGCGCCGGCGGTTGGCTCAAGCTGCACTTTGGCAATTTCCACATACCAGTCGGCAAAATCGCCCCACAGGAAATCCTGAATCTGCCGGCCAGCCTCACCAAAGTTATATGCTCGCATCAGCCGGTCGACATCCTGCACCAGCCGGTTGTAGCGCGACAGAATCCAGCGGTCGGCGAGGGTAGAACCAAGAACCGAGAACTGAGAACCGCTGGCAGCTTCCTTATTCTCCGGCACATCGAGCTTGGTCAGCACAAAGCGCGTGATGTTCCAGATTTTGTTGGCAAAGTTGCGCGCGGCCTCGATGCGGTCGGGGTTGAGGTTGAGATCCTGGCCGGGCGTGCCGCTGGTGGCAAGCGTGAAGCGCAGCGCGTCGGTGCCCTGCTGATCCATCACTTCCAGCGGGTTGACGACATTGCCAAAGCTTTTCGACATCTTGCGGCCCTGCTTGTCGCGCACCAGGCCATGCAGGTAAATCGTGTGGAAGGGCGCGCTGCCGGTCAGGTAGCAGCCCATCATCATCATGCGCGCCACCCAGAAGAACAGAATGTCGTAGCCGGTTTCCATTACGTCGGTGGGGTAGAAGCGCGCAAGATCCTCGGTTGCGTCGGGCCAGCCCAGCGTCGAGAAGGGCCACAGACCGCTGGAAAACCAGGTATCGAGCACGTCGGTGTCCTGGTAAATACCTTCGCCCTCTGGCTCGGGGTCGTCGGGGCCGGGCACGATCATCTCGCCTTCGGGCGTGTACCACACCGGGATGCGGTGGCCCCACCAGAGCTGGCGGCTGATGCACCAGTCCTCGATGTTGTCGAGCCAGTGGAAGTAGACCTTCTCAAAGCGCTCGGGCACGATCTTGGTGCGGCCTTCGCGCACGGCGGCCAGCGCCATTTCGGCCAGCGGCTTGGTGCGAACAAACCACTGCTCGCTCAGCAGCGGCTCAATCACCTCGCGCCCGCGCTGGCTGATGCCCACCGACAGAGTATGCGCGGCGGTTTTGACCAGCATGCCTTCTTTTTCAAGGTCGGCCACCAGGTTTTTGCGCGCCTCGAAGCGATCCTGGCCGGCGTAGGGGCCAGCCTCGGCGTTAAGCGTGGCGTCGCGGTTCATGATATTGATCATCGGCAGGCGGTGGCGCTGGCCGATTGCGTAGTCGTTCGGGTCGTGCGCGGGGGTAACTTTCACCGCGCCAGTGCCGAAATTCGCGTCCACATAGCTATCCGCCACGATCGGGATGCGCCGGCCTGTCGCGGGCACAATCGCCTCGCGCCCGATCATGTCGGCGTAGCGCTCGTCCTCGGGGTTGACGGCAATCGCCGTGTCGCCCAGGATCGTCTCGGGCCGGGTCGTGGCAACCGTGATCCACTCGGTGACGCCCTCGGCCCATGTGCCGCTGCCCCAGGGGTTAGGAGAAGTTCCATCGCTCTTCCCCTGACTCCCAACTCCCGCCAAAGGATAGCGCACATACCACAGGTTGCCCTGGCGCTCTTCGTGCTCGACCTCCAGGTCGCTGACGGCGGTTTGCAGCGCGGGCGACCAGTTCACCAGGTAGGTGCCGCGGTAGATCAGGCCGTCGTCGTAGAGGCGTTTGAAGGCGGCACGCACCGAGCGCGACAGGCCCGGGTCGAGCGTGAAGCGCTCGCGCGACCAATCGCACGACGCGCCGATGCGGCGCAGCTGGCGGGTGATCTCGCCGCCATACTTGGCTTTCCACTCCCAGGTGCGGCGCAGGAATTCTTCGCGCCCAACGTCCTGCCGGCTGGTGCCTTCGCTGCGCAGCAGCTTCTCAACCTGCGATTGCGTGGCGATGCCCGCGTGGTCGGTTCCGGGCAGCCAGAGCGTCGATTCGCCCAGCATACGGTGCCAGCGCACAATCACGTCTTCGATGGTGACGAACATGGCGTGGCCCATGTGCAGCTCGCCGGTGACGTTTGGCGGCGGCATGGAGAGTGTAAAGGGTTTCTTCGCGGGGTCGTCGGCGGGCTTGAAGAACCCTGACTCTTCCCACCACTCATACAGGCGCTGTTCGACCTGCTGGGCTTCATATGCTTTCGCCATTTCGGCGGGGCGCTGCGACGCTTGGTTTGTCATCCTCTTGCCTTTACGGTTGCCTTTTCCTGTGGGGATTATACCCGGTTTTGGCGCATCTGCAACGCCCGGCGCATTGCAGGCTGCTGTATAATGGTGAATATGAAGGGAGGTGCGCGATGACTGCAACCGAAACGCCCGCCACAACTGCGCCGACAAGCCCGCTGCTGCAAATGAGCTACCAAGCCTGGCTGGAATGGGAACACGACGGCCTGAGCGAATGGGTCGATGGGGAGGTAATTGTTGATATGCCGCCATTAGACGACCATCAGCGTATTGTCGGCCTTCTTACCAGCTTGCTGAACATGTTTGTCCAAGTTTTTCAGCTTGGCATCGTGCGCATAGCTCCCTTCACCATGCGCATCGTGCCCGGCGGCCCCGCCCGCGAACCCGATCTTTTCTTTCTCGCCCAGGAGCACCGCGAGCGATTGACTCAGCGCGCGCTCGAAGGCCCGGCCGACCTTGTGATTGAAGTGATTTCTGCGGAGAGCGTCGCGCGCGACCGCGCCGACAAGTTCTATGAATATCAGGCCGGCGGTGTGCGCGAATACTGGATCATCGACCCACGCGCCGGCAATCAGCGCGTCGACCTGCATGTGCTCGACGCACAAGGCCGCTACCAGCCAGTGCCGCCCGAAAGCGGTGGCATTTATCGCTCGGCAGTGCTGCCCAGCTTCTGGCTGAAAGAAGAGTGGCTGTGGGCCGAGGAGCCAAACCTGCTTGCCGCGCTTGGCGCAGTGATTGGCCCCGAGCGCGTGCTGGCCGCACTACAAAGCCAGGCGTAACCCCTATTCACTCGCAAGTACCTCCGAGAGCTTCTTCACCGCAAAACCCATTTCCGCGAAGCGATCCAGAATTGCCGGCAGCGCATCGGCCGTGGGGCGGCTGCCGCAGTGCGCCAAAATGATCGCGCCGCGCAGTTGCTCAGGCGTGAGCTTGCCCGTCACCCGTTCGAGCAGGAATTCGGGCGTTTTGGTTTCGCCAACCGAATCGAGGCTATCCAGCGTCCAGTAGATCGGCAGGTAGCCAGCCGCCTCGGCCAGCGTCAGCACGCGCTCGTCGTAGGCACCGTAGGGCGGGCGGAAGAATGGCCGCGCGCTGGTGCCGGGCGCGACTTCGGCCAGCGCCGCCTCGGTATCGCTCAATTCCCTGGCGATCGCTTCCGCGCTCAGATTGCGCATGTCGGGGTGGGTAAAGGTGTGGTTGGCGATCTCGTGGCCGTCGGCAACGATCTGGCGTGTCAGGTCGGGGTTCTCGCTGATCCACTTCCCGGTCAGGAAAAAGGTGATCGTGACGTTGTGGGCGCGCAGGGTCGCCAGCATGTCGGCGGTGGGTTCTGAGCCAGCGCCCGCGTCGAGCGTGAGCGCCACCCAGGGCTGCGCGGGTGGGCCTTTGCGCACCAGCAAGGGCTGGCTGGCAAGCGTCGCGCTCGCCCCATCGATCTGCGGCACGATCAGCGCGCGGCCCGGCGGCGGCGCACCCGGCAGATGATTGTACTGCGTAATCAGCTCGGGCGAGCTGCCGCCCGCCGCTGCAATGCTTTCGAGCGTGTCGCCCGCGACCACCAGATAGCCAGCGTAGGCACTCACCTGCGGCGCTGCGGCGGGCGCGGCGGTTGGCGCTTCGGTTGGCACGGGCGTGGGCACATCGGTTGGCACGCTGGTGGGTGTGGCAGGAAGGAGCGTGGCTGTGTCGGCTGGCGCGGGCGTTGGCTCAGGGGCGGGCGTGAACGAAGGCGCGAGCGTGGGCGCGGGTTGAGTCGTTGGCACGCTGCTTGGTGCTTCGGCAGCGGCGCTCGGCATGAGGGTTGGCACGGGTGAAGAAACAGGTTCCCGCCGCTGCGTGCCGCCCAGCAGGTCGCGCAACAGCCAGCCCAAAGCAATCCCCGCCAGCAGCGTGATGATGATCAGCGGCAGGCTGGTGGAACGCGGGCCGGGATGGTGATTTCTTTCCATTATTCGGGAATGACGAGTTCCTGGCCCACGCGCAGCGAGTCGGCCTCGGCGTCGGAAAGCTGGTTCGCGTCGATGATCGACTTCACCGAAACATTAAACTGCTCGGCAATCGAGCGCAGTGTGTCGCCCGGCTGCACTGTGTACTTGCGCGGGCCGGCGGGCGCGGGCGGCGCGGTTGGTTCGGGCGCAGCGGTTGGTGCTTCTGTTGGCGCGGGCGTTGCGGTCGGCACGTCGGTTGGGGCAGCGGTGGGTTCAGTCGTTGGCACTTCCGTCGGCGCTTCAGTGGCAGCGGTTTCGGTTGCCGCCGCGCTGGGCGCTTCGGTTGGCGCGGCTGCGGTGGCCTCGCTCGCGACTGCGCCACTGGTAGGTTCGGCTGGCTGTTCGGGCGGCGGCTCTGGGGGCAGCTCGACCGCAACATCACCCGGCGAGGTGACCGGCAGGAGGATCGAGAGCTGGCCAAGCTGCAAGCTCGGCAGGTCGCTGCGCGCCAGCATAAACACGCTGAGCAGAGTAATGGCGAACATCGCCGCCGCCGAGCCATAGAACTGGGTGGCGTTGAGGCGCGGGCCAAGCACGCGCAATGCCAGCGCGCCAATCAGCGGCAGGAACAGCGCCAGGGCCAGCAAAAGATACACAATTGTTTGGGACATATCCATCTACGGTTTCAGTTCAGCGGCGAGCCACATTCGCACATTACCCGCCACCGAACCGAAACCGCCTAACGTTCAACAATTCGCGCCACCGTCACGCCCTCGCCGCCGTCGGGGCCGCCGCCGCCAAACGAGGCGACCAGCGGGTGGCCTTTCAGTACATCGCGGACGATCTGGCGCAGCGCGCCGGTGCCTTTGCCGTGGATGAGCCGCACATACGGCAGCCCAGCCAGGTAGGCGTCGTTCAAATAGCGCTCCAGCCGGTCGGCAACATCGCCAGCGCGCCAGCCGCGCATGTCGAAATTCAGCGACACGTCGGGCGCGGCGGGCGTGGCAACCCGGGCAGGCTCGGGTCGGCGTGCCGCTGCCGTGCGGCTGGCGTTGCGCTCGCTGCGCGTCGGGCGGCGCAGTTCAGCCAGGTCGGCCTGCATGCGGAAGCCACCCACCTGCACCTCGGCGGTGTTTTCTTCCTCATCGATCGAGAGCACTTCGCCTTCAAGGCCGACCGAGCGCACCAGCACCGTATCGCCCACCTGAACCGGGCGCGGCGCCTGCTCGGATGGGGCGGGCGCGGCCACCACCTCGGCAGCTTTGGGCGGCTGCGGGCGCTGCACATCTTTCGCCTGCGCCTGCGCGGCCTGCAAGCGCTGCTCGGCTTCTTCCATCCACTGACGCGTCACCGACACCGAGCGGAACTCGTCGCGCAGGCGGCGCAGCTGGCCGCGCACCTCGCGCAATTCGGCGTCGATCTGGTCGCGCGCGCTCTGCCACTCGGCGTCGCGGTTGCGCTCGAACTCGTGCAGCTCGGCGGCCAGCCGGTCGCGGTACTTTTCGGCGTCGGCGCGCAAATCTTCCACGCGCTGCAGCTCGGCTGCGCTGGCCTCGCGCTCGCGGTGAATGCCCGCCAGCAGGTCTTCCACCTGCGCGTCTTCACGCGCCATCATGCCACGCGCCCGGTCGACCAGCGCCACCTCCAGGCCCAGGCGCGTGGCGATTGCCAGCGCGTTGGAGCGACCGGGAATGCCGATCGTCAGGCGGTAGGTTGGCGCCAGCGTTTCGACATTAAACTCCACTGAGCCGTTCTCAACGCCATCGGTCGCGTAGGCGAAGGCTTTCAGCTCGGCGTAGTGCGTGGTAGCAACGCCCAGCACGCCCAGCTCAAGCAGGCGCTCGATGATTGCGCGTGCCAGCGCCGCGCCTTCCACCGGGTCGGTGCCCGCGCCCAGCTCGTCGAGCAGCACCAGCGCGGCCAGCGGCTCAGTCGATTGCCAGTTGGCCTGGGCGGCCTCAAGCGCGCGCAGGATGCGAATAATGTTGGTCATGTGCGACGAAAAGGTCGAAAGGCTTTGCTCGATGCTTTGCTCGTCGCCAATGTCCGCGAAAATCTGGCCGAACACCGGCAGGCGCGCCGGCGCGTTGGCCGGGATGTGCAGGCCGGCTTGCGCCATCAGGGCCAGCAAGCCAGTGGTTTTCAGCGCAACGGTTTTGCCGCCCGTGTTTGGGCCAGTGATCAGCAGCATGCGGAAATCGCCGCCCAGCCGCATATCCGTCGGCACAACCGTCTGCTGGTCGAGCAGCGGGTGGCGCGCCTGGTTCAGCAGCAGCGGCGGCTCGCCGTTTGCGGCTGGCGCGCCCTCGGCATTGCTTTCCACGATCTCGGGCGGGGTGCAGCGCAGCGCCAGCGCGTATTTCGCCTTGGCAAAGGCCAGGTCGATGCCGGCAATCGCTTCCACGCCCGCCACAATCGGCACGGCGAACTCGCCCACGCGGGTGGATAGCTCGGCCAGAATGCGGGCAACTTCTTCTTCTTCGGCCAGTTGCAGCTCGCGCCACTTGTTGTTCAGCTCCACAATCGCAAACGGCTCGATGTAGAGCGTTGCGCCGCTGGCCGACTGGTCGTGCACCAGGCCGCGCACAGTGCGTTTGTTCGCCGCCTTGACGGGCACGACATAGCGGCCATTGCGCACGGTGATGATGTTTTCCTGCAGCGCGTCGGAATATTGCGACGAGTTGACGATATTCTGCAGCTTGTCTTGCAGGCGGCCAAACGCCACGCGCACCTCGGCGCGCAGGCGCCCAAGCAGCGGGCTGGCACTATCGAGCACAGTGCCATCGTCGCCAATCGTGGTGGTGATGGCGTCTTCGATTGCGGGCAGGTTTGGCAGGTCGGCGGCCAGCTCGTTCAGCATGGGGAAGAGCGCAGAATCGAGCTTGAGCAGGCTGGCGCGCAATCGCCGCCCGCTGGCGAGGGTCGCGCTCACCTCCAGCAGCGCGCTGGCTTCCAGCACGCCGCCGCGCCGCGCCAGCCCAATCGCGCCACGAATGTCGCGCGCGCCGCCGATCGTAATGTCGGGGCGCTCGTCGAGCAGGCGGCGCGCCTCGCTGGTAAGCTCAATTGCGCGGCGGATGGTGTAGGCGTCGGTGCTGGGCAGCAGACCAAGCGCGAGTTCACGCGAGGCGGAAAAGGCCGTGTGGCGGGCCAGCCGTTCAAGAATTTTTGGGAACTCGAGGGTTTCGAGCGTTTGCTCACTGATTGGCATTTACTGTACTCGGAAAATAATGCTCGACTCGCGTGGCAGCACGGGCCGCACGGTCGTATAGATCAACGGCAGGATGGTATCGCCGAAAAAGTGTACCAGCGTCGACGCGCGCACACTTCTCTGCATAGAAATGACGAACGGCAGCGAGGCATCGGATGCAGGGCTGCGGAAAATAAACAGGTCTTTCAGCAAAATTGCCAGAATGCCCATAAACAGCGCCGCCATCACCAGGCCCAGCAGCGTGCCAAGAATCTTGTCGAAAAAATCAAGGCTGGCCGGCATGCGGAAATAGCGAAAGGTGTACAGGCCGGCAAGCGTCAGCAGCAGAAAGCTCACCAGCAGCACGGTGGCAAAGGCGGTGATCTGCCCGACCTCGGCGCTGCTGTGAAAACGCTCGCGGTAAAAGTTGCCAACCGACTGGAAATACAGGCTGGCCAGCACAATGCTCACATAAAACGCAACAATGGTAATAAGGAGCTTGATGGTGCCCTGGAAAAATCCCAGCGCCAGGCCGCCCAGAAGAACAAGAATAAACAAAAGATCAGTGAGGTTCATGTATTCCTCCGGCCCATAGCCGACCGCACAACGCCGCGGCATTATAGCATACTGCCTTTGCTGGCGCACAAAGCCCGCTTTTCACCCCGGCAAACCCCACCTGGCAAGGCCCGCTGGCACGCGCGGCAAGCCTTTCTGGCACAGCCCTTTCCTACCACCCCCGGTCGTTCAATCAGCCCTTCGCCCGCTCTCAATCGGTTATTTACCACTTCTTAACTTTTATTCATAGTGCGTTTCCAGCCCTGAGCATGGCGCGAACATTCTGGCGTAGACGCTGGCACGCTCCGAATGCTATCGTAATGCCAGGTTAAGGAACCGTTAACGCGGTCCGGCACCTTAAAAACCGGATAGCAAAGGCAAAAAAAGGCGCGTTTCGCCCTGGCGAGCGCGCACCCGCTGGCACATTCACGCCAGCGTGGACGGCTGGAGCCAACACGACTCTCTCGCTTTTCATTCTCCCACCCGCATTGTCGCATCGTCGAACATCGCACGATCGGCACAAGGAGCACTACAATGAACTCGCACACGATGAAAGTGAACCCTGGAAGTACGGGCCGCCAGCAGTCGAATTTTATGAAGCTGCTTGGCGGAGCCATCCTGGTCATCTGTGTTATCGCAAGCATCATCGCCGTCGGTCTGCCGGGTGCCTCGGGCGCGGCCAGCAGCACCCTGCTGTTCGGGCCAGTGGCCGACACCTTTGTCCGCCAGTCGACGGCGACGGGCAGCTACGCCACTAACTCGCAGATCAATGCGGTTGGCGGCAGCGACGCCCGCCAGGCATTCCTGCGCTTCAATGTCAGCGGCATCCCGGCTGGCACGGCCATTCAATCCGCGAAGCTGCGTCTGGTCGTCACGAACGACTCGACCAGCGGCGGCGTTGTGGCCAAGATCAGCAATAATAGCTGGCCTGAGGCGACAACCTGGAACACCCGCCCGGCCATCGATGGCGCGCAGCTTGCCACGCTTGGCGCGGTGGCTGTGAACCAGGTGGTAGAAGTTGACGTGACCAAGGCGATTGCTGCCGACGGCACCTACAGCTTTGCCATCAGCGGCCCGGCCGGCAACACCAACACCGTGGGCTACGCCTCGCGCGAAGACGGCACCGCCGCGAATCGCCCGCAGCTGATCATCACGCTGCCGGGTGGCACCGCGCCGACCACCGCGCCCACCAGCCCGTCGAACCCGACCAGCCCTTCGAACCCGACGACTGTGCCCACCAGCCCGGCCAACCCGACCCCGGTGCCGACCAACGTCCCGGCCCCGAGCGGCAATGTCGTTCTGGTACAACCGGCCACGGGCGGCTACCTGGGCAGCGCGCTTGAGCTGGCGCAGCGCAAAACGCTGGCGAGCAAGGGCGTCGAACCCTACAAGTCGGCCTACAGCGACGTGGTGAGCTTTGCGAATGGCAAGCTGGGCAGCAGCCCTTCGCCGCAGAACCCGCTGAACATCCCCGGCACAACTGGCCCGTTTGTGGACGACACGGCGGCAGCCTATGGCCTGGCGCTGGCCTACAGCAGCACGGGTGATGTCAAGTACGCCCAGAAATCGCGCGACTACATCATGGCGTGGGTGAACACGACCAAGAGCACCAGCAACACCTGCCCGGACAGCGGTTCGTGCCAGACCTCGCTGATTATCGGTCGCGTCGGCCCGGGCTTCGTCTTCGCCGCCAACCTGATCAAGCCGTCAGGCGCCTTCTCGGCCGCCGACGACACCGCCTTCCGCAACTGGCTGCGCACGGTCATCCTGCCTACCGCCTCGGTTCGCAACAACAACTGGGGCGACGCCGGTACCTTCCTGCGCGCTGCCGTGACCGACTACCTGGGCGACGCGGCTGGCTTCTCGGCAGCGGTTGCCAAGTGGAAGTCGCTGGTCGACCTGATTGCCGCCGACGGCCACATTCCTGAGGAAACCCGCCGCGGCACCAGTGGTATCAACTACACGCAGGAGGCGCTGGACTACAAAATCGCGGTGGTAGTCATCGCCCAGCGGCGCGGCATCGACCTGTGGAGCTATGGCCGCTTCAAGCAGGCGGTGGACTATGTGGCCCCATATGTGCTGAACCCGGGCTCGTGGCCGTGGTCGAGCGGCGCGTCGGCGAGCATCCACCCGCTGTGGGAGATCGCCTACCAGCACTGGCAGAACCCGGCCTACAAGTCGATTATCCAGAAGCGCCGCCCGTATGGCGCGGATGGCCACTCGGCTGAGCGCTGGACGACCCTGACCAACGGCATTCCGTTCTAATCCAGCGTAGCACCAACGGCGCAGGGCCGGTCGGGAATACCCGACCGGCCCTGCGCATTTCTGTTTGGTGTTGTTTAACGCGCCGGGACGGCCGGCGGCGGCTGGATGGTCTCGCCCTCGGCAAAGCCGTGGGTCAGCGTGCCGAAGCTCACAAAGCCCGGGCCTTCCGGCCAATCGCCTTCCTGTTTCAGAATACCCGGCAGGTCGTGGGCAAGCAGCTGCTCGTATTCATCACGCGCCGGTGCCATGTTCGCCTGCGTGAGCTGGTAGGCGTAGAAACGATTGACCATCTCGAGCATCGAGCCGCGCGTCAGCGTGACCTTGTTTTCGATCAGGAAGTTCACCGCCCGGTACAGCGCGCCGCGCCCATTGTCGGCGTCGATATGTGTGTACAGGCCAGGGTCGCCGCGCCGCCACGCCACCTCCGCCAGCGACACCATTGCCTCGATCGCAAACTGCGAATAGCGCGCCGCAGCGCCATACGAGTCGGGGATCGCTGTCGCGGCACAGTCGTACTGGCGGCGCAGCTCGTCGGGGATGCCACCGTCGGGGCGAATCATCGATTTCTCGCCGCTGCCATCGCAGCTTGAGTCGCTGAACTCGTACATACGCCCATCCACCGCATCGTAGTGCAGGCGAATCGCGTCGGTGTACATGGTCTGGGCGTCCACGGTCTTGCAATCGGCCAGCCCGCCCGACTCGCACGCCAGCGCCGGGTCGATTTCATACGCGCCGTTCGGGTTTTTCTGCACGCCCTGCACATACAGTGGCGCGGCATCGCCCACATAATCGGCGATCACTGCTGCCGAAAGGCGTGCCCACGCGCCCCAGTTGTTCACGCGGGTGAACGCGGCGTTGTAGGGGTAGCGCACGATCACCGCGCCCAGCCACTGCTTGAAGGCTTGGGCGTCGGCACTTTCGGCAAAGGGCTGGCTCGCGCCGTCGGGCGTCCAGTCGGCGATCAGGTCGGCGGCGTACACAAAATTCTGCATATATACGGACAAATTCAGGCGCGTGTTGTGGTCGTAGTCTTTCACCTGCGTCTGCGCCTCGGGCATCGCCATGATCCAGTCGCGCACGCCCTGCGCGTACAGCGCCGCCTGCTCGGGATCGTGGTCGCGCAGCAGGTTGTACGCCAATGCCCAGGCGTACACGTTTTTCGCGCCGGCCGAAATGAACTTGGGCGAGTCGATATCGTCGTTGATATTAATGATATCGGGCACTTTGATCGGCTTGTCGTCGAGCGTGTCGGCAGCAAACGCCAGCTCGGCCTTGACGGCAGTGGCGTAGGGTTCCTGCCCATTGGCCGCCAGCACCGCAATGCGGCGCAGCTCGTTCGGCGAAGTCAGGTAGCCACGCGCCAGGGTCGGCATTGCCAGAAACGTCTCGGCATTTATCACTGGCAGCGCGGTTGGCTGCTCGGCCGGCGCGGCGGTGGCTTCCGCAGGAGGTGGTGTGGCAGTCTCGGCAATTGTGGCGGCCGTGGGCGGCAGCGCGGCAGCAGTAGCCGCAGCGCTCGGCGCAGGGGTAGGCGTTTGTGCGGGTGTTTGCGCGCAGCCCGCCAGCACGGCGGCCAGCATGCCCACGCTCAACCAACGCCCAATCTGCCGCCCGGCTGGCAAGAAACGCTGCTTCATGGCTATTTCACCGCATGTGTTTGCAGCGCGAATAAAGGCGCAAGCGCGGCGCGCTGATCGATTGAGGCGCGCAGCACATTGAAGTAGTGGCCGCGTGCAAGCATCGTTGGGGTCAGGCGCGTGGCTTCTTTCAGGCCGCGGTGCATCCAGCAGGTGTAGAACAGCGGCTCGACGAACTCCGCAGGCAGGCCAACCCGCTCGCAGTAGCGCGCCGTCGCCTCGGCCATCAGCGCCTGAAATGGCGAGGCCGCCAAGAACTGATCGCCAAAGCCCTTGGTCACATCGCCCGAAATGGTGGCCCGCGCCGACCACGCGCCATAGGTGCGAATGAAGTAGAGCAGATCCCACAGCGGCATGCCCTGCGTTTCGGCCGCCTCCCAATCGAGAAAGGCGGTGCGGCCCGACGGTGTGACCCAGATGTTCCAGGTGCCCGGATCGCCATGCTGAAACACCAGCGGGAAGGGTTGCTGGCTCTGGCCCAGCGTTTCGATCTGGCCGGCCAGAAAACGCCGTTGCTCGGGCAGCAGCGGGTAGATCGCCGCAAAACGCTCGAACAGGTCGTTCAGCGCCTCTGCAACCTGCGCGGGCGCGGCAGCATCCCAGTTGGTGGTAGCTACACTCATGTCGGTGAGCCAATCAGCGGCGTTGCGCATGTAGGCGCAGGCGGGCGTTCCCGTCGAGCGCTGCTCGAATGGCACGCCGTCCACAATCGTCTCGCCCACAATAGCCAGCCCGCTATGGTGCCCGAAGAACGCGACCTGCGGCAGCGTTTCTTCGTCGCCAATGCTTTTGTCGGCCAGCAGCCGCAGCGCGCGATACTCGTTTTCGAGGCGCGGGTTCAGGGCCGGGTCGCGGGTCATTTTGACAATATACTCGGGCTGCTGGCTCCGTGGTCCAAACAGGAAAACCAGCACCTTGCGCGAGCTATACTCGCCGCGTGCCGACAGACCCCAGCGGTGCAGATCGAGGTTCACACCCGCGCCATGGGCAATCTCGCGCAGGTAGCGGGGTGGCGCGCCCGCAGCATCGGTCTCCGCGCGCAGCAGCAGGCCATAGCGCCGTGTCAGCTCGCCCAGCATGGCGCTGCGGCTCAGGCGCTGCTCGGCGCGGTCGAAGACACTCTGCACCTGGTTATACACCGACACCAGCGTGGTGCGCGCCGAGCGCTTAACTTTGGTTTTCAGGCCACGGCGGGCGCGCGGTGCACCGCTCGGGCGGGCCTGGCCGGGCGTTTTCGGCGTGCCTTTGCCGCCCGCGCCGCGCGCCCGCACAGCGCGTTTCAAGTTCGAAAAATTCACCGAGCGGCTCGTCAGGCCATAGCGAAGAAAGTAATTCGTCGTCGCGCGGTCGTTTTCGGGAATGGCGGTGTGCATCTCGCCACCCAGTGGCGTCAGCCAGAAACGCTGGGGTGTGCCAACCGCGGCGGCCAGCTTGCGAACGGCAGCCTGGTCGCGCCTGCCGGCGAGCAGCCCGGGCTGCTCGACATACACGACACCGTTGGCCGCGAGCAAACGCCGAAGCTCACTCACCAGCGCGGCATCGGCACCAAAGCGCGCAAGCTGCTCGGCGTTGGCAACAAACACCAGATCGATGCTGCCTTGCGGCAAGCTCAGCGTATCGGTAACAAGCCGCACATTCAGCAAACCAAGGCTTAACGCCGCCGTATTTACTTCATCCAGCGCAGTTCCGTCGGCGCACACAAGCAGCTCACCGGCGGCGCGGGCAAGTGCCGCAAGGGCAGCGCGGGCCGGCGCGCCAAAGCACACCGCGCGCGCGACTTCAATATGTGGTAACAGAAACAGCCAGTTCGCGCCCGCAACCTCGCCTTTCACGTTCGTGCCGGGCAGAAACTCGGTTGCCAGTGTTATATCAAGCATAGAGGGCAATCGCTTTCTTCAGAAGTACGCAGCACACCGCGAAGCTGCGCCAAAATTCTCTTTTATTTGGTTCGGCGCTGGCACGACCTGCCGAAGCAAGCCGAACCAGCGCCGAATGCGACAAGACAAGATGTTCGCTACGGCTAGTGTCTAGGTAAACAGTTTCCGCATCAGCGGAATTTTCAGCAGCTCAGGGAAGGTCTGCTCGATATTCAGCGACTTGCGATTGAGCGCAACCACCGCCAGCGCCACCACACCAGTCACCGCAAAGCTAATATAGATATACGGGTGCTTGAGCGAATAGTTCTGCGGCATCACCGACTGGAAGACCAGCAGCGCCACCGAGGCAATGATAATGCTCAGGTAAACTTTGAAATGCTTGAACTCAAACAGGCTGATCCCGGTGCCAAAGCGCAGGCCGGCCTGCTTCAGGAAATTGTGAATGATCATTGTGCCGCAGGTGCCACAGGCCGCGCCGAGCGCGCCATAGCGCGGAATCAGCATCAGGTTAATGATGACGTTCACCACCGCTGCGATGATATTAATTATAACGATATAGCGCAGCTTGCCATACACTTTGAGCGTCAGACCATTGAAGCCCAGCGCCGCGTTGAAGTAATAGCCAAAGGAAAGCAGCGCCAGCAGCACCGCCGACGACGCATACTTCTCACCATACAGCAGCACCGTGAGTGGGCTGGAAAGCGAGAACGTCAGCGCAAAAATCGGGAACGACAGCACCGACGTCCACACCGCTGTTTGCCAGTAGAGGTTGTTGATGCTCTCGTAGTCCTGCCGCGCAAAAAGGCGCGATGCAATCGGCGTAAACAGGATCGTGAAGCTTTGCAGCACAAACTGGTTCAGCACTGCCGATGGCAGAATGGCACGAAACGCCGCCACCTCGGTGGTCGAGCGGAAATGCCCGAGCAGCACCGCATCCGACGAGCTCATCAGCACATACACAAGGTCGGAGGTAAGCAACGGAATGGTGAAGGCAAATAGCTCGCGTGCCGGCACGGTTAGCGAATTGAAGTGGAACTGCTTGAACAGCTCCTGCTTTTTCAGGGTGCGGTACAGCGTAAAGCCATACACCGTCGTACCAAGAATGCCAGCCGCCAGGTAGCCACTCGCCAGAAAGAACTCGTCGCTGCCGAACAGCATCAGCAGCAGCACAACACTCAATTTCAAGCCCGGCGAAAGAATATACTTTCGGAAGAAAATAGCGCGCGGGCTGGCAAAGATCGCAAACATCGACGCGATCAGGTCATCCAGCGCCTGCACGGGGGCCAGTCCAATCAAAATCAGCAACAATGCAATGATTTGATCTTTATCGCCTTCCTTTTCATTCAGGAGTGTTTGGCCAATAAATCCCTGGAATATATATGCTGAAACAATCATCAGCAGGCCAAGCGACACAATCGTGCCAATCACCAGCAGAATTGTGCCAAACATCTTATTATAATCGCGGCGCTCGTGGTAAATTGGCACAAATCGCGTAATCGCGCGATCAAGCCCAAACGTCGCAATCGTCTGCCCGAGTGTTACAAACGACATCGCATAGGCAAACGCGCCATAATTCGCTTTTGAAAGATAGCGCACAATCAGTACCTGAATGGCGAAATTCGCCACCATTGAGATTGTGCGGCCTACCAGCATCAGGCTCGAGCCGCGGATTTGGCGATTGGTAGACGAGTGCTTCGCACGCGGCTGCGTGTCGCCCTTCACAACGTCCACTGGCGGGGTCGAAGCTGTTTCCATGAAATCAAATCCTTTTACAAAGGAGGCTGCTGGGCAGGCAGCCTCCTTTGGCATATGCGTGAATGACGGTCCAGAATTACGAGGTAGCCAGCGCCGCGCCTGCTGCAGTTTCTTCGGCCGCCACCTCGCCGGCTGCGCGCGCGCGCTGTTCGGAGATATACATAACCGCGCCGGCCAGCGCAATAAACATCCAGAAGTAGCGGATGAATGCGAAGTGCAGGAACAGGCCAGTCGTCAGGTAGGTGACGATCGAAAGCATATAGGCCGTTGCCATATTGGCAATTTCCGGGTCGGCTTTCATCCAGCGCTTACGCGCGCGTGCAAGGCCGGTCATAGTCACATACAGCACCATCAGGAAGCAGCCCAGGCCAGCAATGCCAGTTTCGGCGGCGATGCTGAGGTAGAGGTTGTGCGCCTGCCGGTCCTCGTTCAGTGTGCGCAGGCCAATCAGCTCCGAGTATTGCTGATAGTAGTTCGGGAAGGTACCCGGCCCGACACCAATCAGCGGGTGATCGAGAAAGACCAGGCCAGCCGCGCCCATTTCCGTCAGGCGGCTCAGCGTTGCGCCGTCGGTCGAACCAACCGCCTCGGTGCCGTCCGAGAACAGCGAGCCAAAGCTTTCGAGCGAGACAAGGCGCTGGCTATACTGTGGCAGCGCAAGCAGCAAGATATACAAGCCCACCGCGATGATTGCGATCTGGTAGAACTTGATATAGCGCATAAAGACCATGATTGCGAGCATCAGCACAAAGCCCACCGCTGCACCGCGCGAAAATGCCAGTGCCGCGCCGGTGGCGCTGAGCGCCGTGCACACACCTGCGAGCATGCGCAGCGAAAGCTTACGCTCGCCCAGCATCCGGAAGATGCCCAGCGGCACCAGCATCAGCATCACCTGCGCATAGCGGTTCTTCTCGCCGATCTGGCCTGCCAAACGCCACTGGTCAACCGCGCCGGTGATCGCGTCTTTCTGGCCAGCGTTGAACACCGCCTCGCTGGGCTGGGCAAAGCCCCAGTAGTTATTACTGAACGTGCCGGTTGCCTGCTGATACAGCGACAATCCGCCAATAAATGCGCCCGCGATCAGCAGCGCCCAGGTGGCGTGCCGCAGGGTTGCCGAGCTGCGAATGGCGTTCGACAGCATGAAAAACAGGCCCAGCCCTTCGAGCAGGAAGGTTTGCACATTGCTCAACGCTGTACCCTTGAAGTCGGAGAACAGCGCGCCCACGACCTGCACCGCCATAAACAGGAAGATCGGCAGCAAGATCGGGCTGATAATGATTTTCTCGCGGCGGAAGACAATAAATGTTGCCAATGGGAACACCAGCAATGCCGGCAGCGCGCCGCCGATCAGGCTGGGCACATCGTGAAATTTAACGGCAATGACAGCAGCATTGGTGAAGAGCACAAACAACACCACCAGCGTGCCAAGCTCGGGCCACGCCAGGATCGCCAGTGTCAGCATCACCGTCAGAATAATCGTTGTGGCCAGCGCGGCCTGCCCAATCGCAATAAGACCCAGCACGCCCGCCAGCGCCATCAGAAGAATCGGCACTAGCATGCCGCTGCGGAGCGCCGGGAAACGCTGGTATAACGTATTGACCTGAAACATACAAACCTCCTGCGTGGAATGTGCGGGCTATTGCCGCGAAACCGCTTGACTGCGATCCGATACGGCGTTCGACTGGGCTGCCTGGTCGGCCACGGCCGAAACGGGCCGGTCCTGGCGCTGAGGTTCCCAGAAGTCAATTCGGTGTCCGCGGATGAGATTGATTGCAGCGATCAGGGATGCCACGTTCACCATACAGAAAAAGAACGGAATAGTAAAGATCTTCAGCCGGCCCAGGCGCGTGTTCTTCAGCAGCATACCAACCAGTGCGCAGCCGTAGAAGGCAAATTGCGCGACCGTGGCAATCTGGTAGATCAGACCGGAGTTCCACAGCAGCGGGCTGACGATTAGCAAGAGCAGGAGCGGGAAGACGACCAGCCGCCGCAGCACTTTGTGGGAGAAAAGTTGAAAGGCGTAGAAGCCATAGCGGAACGGGTTCAGCAGCTCGCGCCGCACCACCAGCACACCGCGCAGGCCGCGCGTGATCACGCGGGTTTTGCGGCCAAACTCCACGCCACCCGTGCCGGCAACCGGCTCGTAGGCAATCGCGTCGGGCGCGAATACCAGCCGGTAGCCCTGCACAATCACATCGGTCGAAACCGCAAAATCGTCGGTCACGCCCACAGGCACGCCACGGAACAGTGCGCGCCGAATGGCATAGATTGCACCCGTGGCCGAGATCGCATTGCCCGATTTGCTCTGCGATTGCTTAAGCTTGCGGTCGAAACTCCAGTAGCTCTGCTCGCCGTCGCCGCTCAGGCTTTCGCTTTTCTTGGAAGTATACACCTGGTTGCCGGCCACGCCGCCCACCTCGGGGTCAGCGAAGGGGCGGGCCAGCGCGCGCAGCGCCTGCGGGTGATACATGCTGTTCGCGTCAGAGAAGACCAGAACCTCGCCACGCGATGCCGCCACGCCCGCATCCAGCGCCGGAGCCTTGCCCTGGCGCGGCAGCGCCAGCAGGCGCACGTTGTGGCTGGCATAGCTGCGCACAATGTCGTTCGTGCCGTCGTTCGAGCCATCCGACGCGACGATCACCTCAAGCTGCTCGCGCGGGTAATCCATCGCCAGCACATTATCCAGCTTGGCAGCGATATTATCGGCCTCGTTGTGGGCGGCAATAATCATCGAGATCGGCGGCGTGATCTCGGCGGTGGTATACGGCTTGCGCACAAACCGGCCGCGCACAAAAATAATACCGGGGAATACAACGTAGGTGAAAGCGGCAATCGCAACCGCTGCCCAGAATACGATTTGCAGTGCAAGAATCATCGTGCTCCTCCCATCATCAGTTGCACGAGCGTTGCGGCATTGTCGTTCAGATCAAACTCGCGGAGCACTTTTTCGCGCCCGGCGCGGCCCATACGCTGGCCCAGTTCAGGGTCCTTCGCCAGCCGCTGCAATGCGTCGGCCAGCGCGGCAGGGTTTTCCGGCGGCACCAGCAGGCCCGTCACGCCATCTTCCACCAGCTCAGGAATGCCCGAGGTCTGCGTCGAGACCACCGGCACCTCGCAGGCGAGCGGCTCCATCAGTGCAACAGGGATGCCTTCCATCTTGCCCGATTTGGTGCGAATGCTCGGCAGCGCCACCACATCGGCCTTTGCCAGCATCTTCAGCACCTCGGCGCGCGGGATGCCCCCGGCGAGTTTCACAACGTCGCCGAGATTGTCGCGGCGCACCTGTTCTTCCAGATCGGCGCGGTTCTGACCATCGCCAATCAGGTGGCACACAAAGCGCAGGCCGCGCTGCTTCAGCAGGCGGCACGCCTCGACCAAGTAGGTCTGGCCCTTTTTCTCTTCCAGCGAACCGACGCACACAATTGTGAAGGGGGCATCACCGGTCGGTCGCTGTCGCGGCTGGAACAAACTCGTATCAACGCCGCAATGCACAACCTTGATTTTGTCGCGCATTGCCTCGCCAGCATGGCGCGTGATCAGCGCCTTGTTATATTCCGAAATCGCCACAACAAACTTGGCGGCCTGCACTTTTTCCTTCAGCATATGCTGGTCGACGTAAATGTCGTGGGCGTGGGCGGTGAAGCTGAATGGAATACCCGTGAGGCGGTTGATCACCAGCGCCGCGACGGCCGGGTGGTTAGCGAAGTGCGCGTGCACATGCTGCACACCCATGCGCTGCATATCGTAGGCAAATTTCGCCGCCTTTGGGATAATGCCCAGCCCGCCGATCAGGTAGTTCATGCTGCCCAAGGTGCCGCGCAGCACCTCGAGCCACACCCCCAGGTAGGCGGCTGGCTTTGTGCGCAGGAAATGCAGGTTGGCCTTCAGAATAGGCAGCGAAAGCACTGGCAGATAATGCGCCCGCTCAACAAAGGGCTTGGCCTCGTCGTGCACCACTTTGGCGCGCTCGCTGATCAGCGGAAAAACCTCGACATCGACGCCCTGCTGCTGCAAGGCAAGCATTTCGTAAAGGACGAATGTCTCGCTCAGTTTGGGGAAGCGCGACATGATATATGCAACTTTTACGGCTGGCGGCGCACTGGAAGAATTGAGCTGTACGCGCTCGCGCCGGCTAACAGCCTGATCGGTAATGGCCATTCGCTCGTTTCCTTAATCACACGCTATAACAAACTTTTTTCTCTACTAATTCAATCATAATATGGGCTTAAAAGTTACTTGGATGAGAACATTGTCACGTCCGCATCGATAAATACACACATCGCCCGGGCGCGAACGCACCCAAGCGATGTGCGATATCCCCCCACGTCGGCGTGGCTTTATTTTGCAGCCGGTGCCTGGTTGCTCGCCGCCGGCGCGGGCGTAGCCACGGGCGCCGAGAGGCGGCGGTAGTTCAGGTAGGCGAACAGCATCAGGCCGGCGGCAAAGCACAGTTCAGGCCACTCACCGTACTTGGTGACGGTGAAATCCGATGTCTGGAAGGCGACCAGGCGCACAAGCTTGTAGAGGAACATGGTGCCAAAGCAGGTGATCAGAAACAGCGGCGGAACAAACAAGAAGCTTCCCTGATCCCAGCGCTTGGCAAAGCCATATTTTTTGTTCAGGAAGGGCAGCGCCACTGCGATGCCACTGGCAACCATCAGCAGGTTACCCAGCAGTTCCTGCACCCAGCGGATGTTGTGCACCGTGGTTTCGCCCTGGTGATTGATCGCCGCAAGGTCCTCTGGAGTCTGCCAGCCGAAGATGCGCTGCCCCCATGAGATTTCTTCGCCGGCAATCACAAACGTAGCCAGCGCAAAGCCAATGAAGAGCAAGCCCTGCCAGGGATGGCCGGCGCGCAGCCGCTTGATCGCCACGCCCATCGCTGCAATCGAAGCACCAAGGAAGCAGAAAAATTGCGGCCACTCAATTGGGCCATCTTCCATGGTCAAAAAGCGAAATAATTGATAGTTAACGCGCGAAGCAGCCACCAAAACCGCGCCAATCAGTGGGATTGCAATCATCCACCAGGCCGTCCGCGACGAAATATTCCATTCTTTAGCAGAAGTTTGAATTGCAGTAATTACGTTTTTCATCTCACACAACCCCTTCATTTGATGTTGTACTGGTATGTCGATGATGTGTTTATCAGTGCCCAAACTAGCTTGGTTCTCGCTCGTTACCTCCTCTCATGGTTCTTTATTTGCTGCGTCCGCCCTGCTCGGGCACGGCAACTGACAACGCCGATGGGTAGGCGCGCCGCGCAGCAAGCTGGCTGTAGATCGCATCGTAGCTGGCTGCGCAGGCATCCCATGTATAGCGCCGCATCACAAGGTCGCGTCCGGCCTCGCCAATGCGCTTGCGCTCGGCAGGGTCGCGCAGCAGCTTCACGACCGCCGCCGCAAATTCGGCGGGCTGATCAGCCACCACCAGCTCGCGCCAGTTGGTGACTTCCAGCGCTTCCATGCCCAGAGTCGTCGCAATCACTGGCCGCGCCATCGCCATAGCTTCCAGCACCTTGTTTTTGATGCCGCTGCCACTTGTCATTGGGCAAATCATGACGCACGACTGCGCCAGCCACGGGCGAATATCTTCAACAAAACCCGTCACTGTCACAAATGGGTCGTTCGCCAGCGCGGCAATCTCGGGTGCCGGGTCGCGCCCGGCGATGATCAGACGGACATTCGGCATTTCCTGGCGCACCAGCGGCAAAATATTGTTGTAGTAATTCATTACGGCGGTGACGTTTGGTGGGAACGACATCGCACCGGTGAAAACAACCGTATCGGGATTTTCTGGCAAATCGAGCGGGTGAAAGAAATCGGCATCGACGCCATTGGGTGTAACGTACACCGGCAGACTTGGCGCAAGCTCACGAATGACTTTGGCATCGGCATCGGCGACGGTGGTGCAGGCGTGGAACTTCCGCACCGCGCGCTGTTCCATCATGCGGGCGGTGGCGGCGCGCACTTTTGTTTTTGGCGCGCTGGCCCGCACACGCCGCGCGGCTTGCAGGGTTTCGGAGTCGATCAGTTCTAGTAGCTTGGCTGGATGATCGATACTGCCACTAAAGGCCGCCATTGGCAGCTGGCGCGTGTGGATCACATCGTAAGGGCGTTCGCGCAAAACCTGCCCCAGCTTGATCGCAAATGCGCGCGCAGCTTCCGGCTCGGCCGAGCCAGCCTGCTTGACACCCAGCCGGCTCAGGGTTGGCTCCATCATTCCCACCAACGCCGACACTGGCCGCGCGCGCGGCACTAGATGGACGACATCAAACATATCTGCCAGTTCGGCCTGGTAGCGTGCAATATCTTCCGCTGGTGCCGGGCAAATCAGTGTCAGGTGGTGGTGGCGCAGGCGCCGGAAAACGTGCTGGCCAATCAGGGCATTGCCCTGGAGTAAATTACACGGTGGCGAGCGATCTATAATTAAAACGTTCATCCAATTCCCCGTTTCAACACAGTAAAAATATTTTTCTCTAGCCAAAAACCATCGTTCTGCAAGCGCTGATAGCGCGTAAGATTTGCGGCGGAAAAACGCAGCCAATACAGCACAACAGCTGCCCGCCAAAATTCTGTATCCCCCGGCAAGCCGTACTGATCCAGGCTCTCATCAATCAGCATACGCTCCTGGCCATCGAAAGCAGCCGGCAGCATATACTCAACCAGTGCTTCCCCAAGCTCAACGCGCTGCTGCATTTTGTGCACATAGGCAAATGTATGCAGAATATCGAGCAACGGAAGCTGATTCGGCGCTGCCCGATCCCAGTCGATAATACCGCTGATACCGCCGCCCGAGTGCACCAGAATATTGCCCGGCCAGTAGTCGCCGTGTGTCCAGCCAAAGGGCAGATCGAGGCCAATGAACTTTCGCCGCAAAAAGGCCTCAAGCGACTGGAGCGCGTCGCGCATGGCTGCGGATGCAGGCCAGCTGGCGCTTTGCTGGTACAGCACGGCAAAATCATCGCCAGCCAGGCGCGCAAACCCTTCGGAGCCAAGAACGCGGCGTTGGGCGCTGCCGATATGCAGGCGGCGAATCGCGCGTACAGCATCGGCCTTGAACGAAGCGGGTTCAGCTTTTCGCCGCACAAGGTCGCTGGCAACGATCCCGCCCTGGGCTGTTTCCAGGTAATAGCTCTGGCCCTCAAACTCGCCCCACGCCAGAGCACGCGGCACCAGGCTCACGAAGTTTTGTAGCATTGGCATGCTGTGCAGTGTTGCCACCACTTGGCGATGCCGATCGGTGCTACTAATGGCGTCGGGCGAAAGGGGCAGCTTCAACACCTGGTTCGGGGCAGCTTGCTGGCTGTCGCTCACCATCATTACCACCACATCGCTGCGCGTGAGGAGCGAGGAAATAACGCGTGGTGCGCCGTTCGCCCACTCGCCCTGCCCAGTGCGCTGGAGCTCGGTAAGCAAGCGCCCGGCCAGTGCATCAGCGCGCTCAAGCGTACGGCGCTCAAGCATACGCGACCAGGGGCGCTGCACACGCTTGAGCAAGTGCTGGAACTGCACATTTCGCAAAGCCCGCAGCGTCATCATCGATCTCCCAGGGCAGCACGCCGTTTCGGACGCGGAGATTTTTCGCCGCGCAAGTTTTTCGCATACCATTGCCAGATCAAGGCGGTGACTTTGCGACGCACCTGATCGGCGCTGTTAGTTGCATCGATCACAACCATCTGGGGCAGATGCTGCTGAAGCCCAAGGTAGTGCTGGCGTTGTTCTTCAAGAATAGTCGGGCTATGCTCGCCTTTGCGCGCATAGAGCACTGCTCCCGGCGCATCGAGAAACACTACCAGATCGGGCTCGGGCGCAATCGCCACCAGCGCCCAGCGCCGCAACCGCGACTTGAGCGACATTTTACGGGCACCACCCGGCGCGTCGTAGACATAGCGGTCGAACAGCACCAGCCGGCCACGCAGCATGTGATAGTAGCTGGCACCATAGCGATACCACTGCTCGGCGACGTTGTTGGGGAAGCGCAGCCCGCGCGTCAGCAGTCGCAATGGCTTCGAGCCGCTGCGCGATTTCTTCTGGATCCAGCGCGTTGTTGGCAGGCCCACCGTGCTTGCCTCGATATTCGTGCCCATGTAGATATAGCGGCTAGGTAAGAAGAAGCGCCGCGCCAGCTCGGTGGCCAGCGTGGTTTTGCCGCCGCCGTCGGGCGCAAGCAGCGCCACTGTGAGCGAGCGCGGCTGAAGCGCGCCAGCCACCCGATCGAGCTTGCGGAGTGCCATCCCGCCAACACGTCGCCGCACCGCAGCCAGGCGCTGGCCGCGCTTCAAGCGCCGGGCGATGCCAGGCCCCGCAGCCAGCAGCGCCGACCACGATTTACTGTCGATCAGCGCTGCCAGCCGCGCCCAGGACATATCGGCGGCCCAGGCACTGCGCAGCAGACGATTCATCAGAGCTTCGTCGCGCACTTCGTGACGGAGCTCCTGCACGCGTGCCAGCCGGTGCGGCGCAAACGCGCCTTTGTCGAGCAGGCAGTGCAGCAGCAGGGTCACTAACTCATCCTCGGGGGCCGGCACATATGTTTCGCCACGGCCTTGCCTGCGCGCCAGGCAGCCTGCGGCAAGGTCGGTTGCCAGCGTTGGGATGGGTTTGCCATAGACAACTTCAGTAACAATATCAAGCTTGATCCAGCGATCAGTCGTTTCATCATACGCCACATAGAACTGGTGCGGCGCGTGCCCCCAGCTGGGCAAGCGAACAAACTGAAGCTGCGCAAGGATCGCGCGGAGTTCGGGCATCTGATCAGCAGCGACCAACAAATCAACATCGCCGCGATCATCCAGCGTTTCTAGCTCTTCATACCCACGAATTACACAATAGCAAATCTGCGTTTGTTCTAGCTGTTTGAAAACATGAAGCAACAACGTGTGCATAGATCACGCCTATATCTCTACTCAAACAAATTCATTACACTGGAAGAATCGGCTCGGAGTTGCCTGGCTTTGCAAAAGTCGTGGGCCAGCATTGTGAGGTAACGCTGGCCCACATAACAGCCAAGGCGTGGAAGTTATTTCTTCCGCGAGGCGTTCGGGTCGTTTGCCGTCCCGTTGAGGTGTGTTGCCACTGGCTCACCCGACGACACTGTGTCGAGCACCACCGTTGCGTTCGGAGCCGAAGCGCTGGTGTTATTCGACGTCGGTGCCGCCGGTTGAGATTTTCCCACCGCACCACCAGTCGACTGTGCCGAAGGCTTGTTCGCCTGCGTGGTGGAGCTGGGCGTGCCACTGTTCAGCGCGCGCACTGGCGTCGAGGAGGTCGGGCCTTCCAGCGCCGGGCGGCTAGCCGCAAAGCTTGGGTAGTACTGGTAGGCCGGGCCAGCCTTCACGCGGTTCATCACCGCGCCGATGATGTTGGCGCCCACCAGACGCAGGCTTTCAACCGCGCTGATAGTGGTTTCGCGGCCGGTCGAGCCACTGCCGACGACCAGCAGCACGCCATCGACCTGCGGGGCCAGCGCCAGCGTATCGGAGTACCATAGCGACGGGCTGTCGATGATCACCATATCAGCGTGAGCCTTGCACATTTGCAGCAGCTCATACATCCGCTGCGAGCCCAGGATTTCCGACGAGTTCGGGGTGCTGGTGCCAGCCGTAATCACCGAAAGACCAGGAACAGACGGCACAGGCACCGGCTGCGGCAGGCGATCGCGCACTTCGAACAGGCTCGAAAGACCAGCCTTGTCGGCAAGGCCAAACAGCGCAGCCAATTGCGGCCGGCGCATGTTGGCATCGATCAGAATGACTTTCTTGCCAGTGCGGGCGAAGGAAACCGCCAGGTTTGCGGCAACGTCGGTTTTGCCATCGCCACGCGACGGGCTGGTAATAAGCAGTGACGGCAGGTGGCGGTCGGTGCCCGGGATCTGCAGATTTGTGCGCAGAACGCGGAAGCTCTCGGCGGCCAGCGTCTCAGGTGCGGCCAGCGTCACCAACTGCGCGCCATCCTTGCCCGAAAGCTTCTTGTGACGCGCCAGACCACCCAGATAGGTCAGGCCAGTCACGCTGCGCAGCATTTCGGGGGTGTGGATGACGTCGGTAAAGAACTCGAGCAGCATCATCGCGGCCAGGCCAAGCACCAGGCCTGCAATAACGGCGGCCAGCACGTTGCGCTGGACATCCGGCGCAATTGGCGTGGGGTCGGCCACAGCCGGCTCAACCAGCGTGATCTTGTTGACATCGCTGGTCAGCAGCAGCTGGTACAGGTCGGTGTAGGCGCGCTGCGCGGCGGCCAGCTGGGCGCGGCGATCATCAAGGCGGATGATCAGGGCGCGCTGGGCGGTGGCCTCGGTGGTCTGCTGGATCTGGTTGGTCAGCTGATCAATCTCGGCCTGCGTTGCACGGATAGTTTCCTGCAAGCGGGCGATCTGGGCTTCACCATCCTGCCGGCGAGCCACCTGCTTGCTACCGGGGCCGCTGGGGCTCAGAGCAATCAGCTCGTCGCCGACGGCGTTCGCGATATCCGCCGCCAGCTTGTCATTATTGGCATTGGCGCGAATGCTCAGGATCTGGGTCGTGTCGATCCACGTACCGCTCACCTGCTCAGTCAGCGCATCGGCTGTGGTGTTCAGCTTCAGTTTGGCAATAACGTTCTCCAGCACCGGGCGGCTATTCACCAGCGAGTCATAGGTCTGGCCAATCTGGGTGCTCGCCCGCAGGTCGTTGCTGGTTACATTCGGATTATCCAGCACCGAACCAATCAGATAGCGCGAGCGCGCCTGGAAGACCTGTGGCAGTTGCGATGAATACCAGTAACTTGTAATTCCGGCCAAAGCAGTGCATAAAAGTACAATCCATCCCCACCGTTGAAAAACCGAAAAATAATTCTTGAGTTCCATACAGTTCTTTTTCCTCCGTCGAGATTGGGTTGGCAGTGAGCCAACCCACTTTTCTTGTCGCTCAGCCGAGCGGTTTTGCTTGGTGTGCCGGCACGCGTGCTACATTGTAGTATTTACAGCGAACCACACGTCGATCATTTTCTTCCAGATCCAGTCCCGGGCGCCGGGCCTCTGCATCTGCCGCCTGAGCGACCATCTACCGCCAGAATGGCTACTAGCCGCTTTTGCTAGTACGCGCCATCGCCAATGAAAACCTGAGCGACAGTCAGAAAGATAATACGGATGTCCATCATCAGGCTTTGGCGCTCAATATAGGCGATATCCAGTTTCAACCGCTGATCGAAGTCGAGGTTGCTGCGCCCACTGACCTGGCCAAGGCCAGTGAGACCTGGCACGACCTCAAGGCGCTCGGTGTGCCACAGCCGGTATGTCTCTGGCGAGAATGAAGTTGGGCGCGGGCCAACCAGCGACATATCACCTTTCAGCACATTCAACAGCTGCGGGAGTTCATCGAGGCTTGTTTTCCGCAGCAATTTGCCAACACGTGTGATGCGCGGATCGTTTGAGATCTTGAAATCCGGCCACGTGAGTTCGTTCAGGTGCGCATATTTGATCTTAAGCTCTTCGGCGTTCGGCACCATGGAACGAAATTTATACATCTTGAACCGCCGGCCGCCTTTGCCAGTGCGCAGCTGGCGGAAAAAGACTGGGCCCGGCGAGTCAATATATACCAAAATTGTAAGCAGCAGCAGCAGGGGCCCCACAATAGGCGCAACCATCAGGCATGCTGTCACATCAATTGCTCGCTTGACAAAGAAATACGCTTTCCCGCGAATGATGCGATTCTGCGGCTCGAAATCGAGATACCAGGGCGAAGCCGACCTGGACCGATTGGTCACATCCTGTACCATTACCATACTCCTTCACGCCCACACGATTTACGTGAGCCGTTCCATTCTCTTCCTCAATCTGCGTTGCTCGGAGGGAGTTGAGAAGAGGTGCCGATATCCTACGTATCGGCAGTTCGAGTCGCCACAGACGGTTCGGGCTTCGCCCGTTGGTCGTTCGACGTCTCTGTCTCACGCCGGAGCTTTTCGGTTGCCTTGTGCACAAGCTCTTCCGAAGTCAGCGCCGTTTTCGGGAAATCGGCAACGTGAAAACGGAAGCGCAAACCCAGATGCTCTTCAACCTGATGCGACAGCCGATTCAGCAAGCCTTCGGTTTGGTCGGCTGGTGTTTCGGGTGCCAGCAGCAAGAAGTGGCCGTTGTTGTCGTGATGCGCCACTGCATCGGTTTCGCGAGTGTTCTTGCTGAGGAAGACCCCGAACTGAACCTGGACATACCGCTTCAGGAGGGCAACCTGCGCATCACGCACGGCCCGGTGTAGTGCCGCGTTCGAGGAACTTGCGTCGATCTCGATCGCCGCAAGGCTCATGGGGTGCTGGTGGCGGCGGGCGCGCCCCAGCTCGGTGCGAATGCGCTCTTGCATCTGGTCGTAATCTAACACTCCAACCCGGCCCTTGGGCAGCGAAATCGCTTCCACTGCATCTTCAAAGTCGCGCAGGCCCTGGTTTACCAGCCAGGTTAGTGCAATCGTAATAAGAAGGGCAACAATTTCAGTAATAGTGATGTATTTGTGAAACCCCTGAAATACTGGAATGGTGCTTGTTACTTTTGTCACCGTGAACAAAGCAAGGATGCCGGCGCTCGCCACATACATAACACGCTGGGGCATGCGCACCAGCAAAAACAGCGCGGCCGTCACGGCAGCAATAATATAGAAGGAAGAGCTGAGATTTACATTTGCCCCTTTTTCGAAATCGAACCGCTCTATATTAAATAACAGGCTGAGCCATAAAATCGTAAAGGCTACTCGCCAGCGAATTGACTTCATATGTCCTCTTCCTTCGTGATGACATCAGATGATAGTTTTGCGATGCTTTCCTTTGGCCATGATCTTACGCACAAAGGCAAGCCCAATCTCAATCTTACGCTCTTTTATCTCTGCGCCACATCAACGTACATACACAACTATGTTAAAACCTAGCTGGTCAGGCTTATCATAGGATTAACATGTAAATCCCGTATGAAGCTGACCGAAGATCAAATAACAAAATGTTTAGACGATTCCGGTAGTCAGAATATTTCTGGAATTGACGAGGCAGCTGTGCTTTCCCGTCGGCAATACCGATTTGGGCAGCAGCAACCTGCGCCTGCGTCGAGCGCGCCCACATCTGGCAGTTCACACAACCCTACCCAGCTACCACCACCACCGATTTCCGGCTTTTTGCCAAGTTATCGCTTCTAGACTATGAATTGCCTTTGTTAGGAAACGCTTTGCAGTCGTGAGCAAGCTCACTTTCCTGGCTACATCGCCGAAGGCACCACGTATGGTTCTTTAAGTGCAGGTTATATGATATAACGCGAGCACTTTGAGATTAGTTATGAGGGGGGTGGGGGGAATTTCCCAGCTCATAACAGGAAATATTTGGGTTTACAGCATCTGTACGCCGTATTCCCTTTGGGGCCACCCTTTCAATTATGACAAAAACGCAATCTAGTAGCATTGTTCCGGGTGTATTTTCCCTGGCAGCATTGTGAGCCAGGAAAATTCTTAGCACGTCCATTACAGCAAGTAGCACGCCACGAAGTAGTAAAACAGGGCAAGTTTGATGAACATATTATGGCTATTCGTTCATCTTGGTACAAGAAACCATTCCATAGAGTTTGTGAATGTTTTCCTCAATCGCAAAAGTAAAAGATCTTGCGCCAGATTTCAGGCTGGATCAGAAGGTCCTATGGCTGGCAAATAGTCGCATGCAGCTTCTAGAGAATAAAGATACGCTTGCCAGACTCGGATCTATCTCCATAGCTCATTTCCTCATCTAAAGCGCTTGCGCCTGTGGTATACTCTCGCGCATGCAAAACCACGAACATCAGCCAACCCGAGCTTTAATCATCTTTAACCCTACAGCTGGCCAGGCCAACTCACTCGAGGCCGACATTCATACGGCGCGCGATATCTGGCAGGCCAATGGCTGGCAGGTCGAATTGCAGCCAACTCGTGGCCCCGGCGATGGCGCCCGCATTGCGCGCGAGGCGGCCGCCAGTGGATTTGATGTCGTGGTGGCAGCTGGCGGCGATGGCACTGTCAACGAGGTAGTGAACGGCCTGGCTGGCACAAAAACCGCTTTGGGCGCACTGCCTATTGGCACGATGAACGTTTGGGTGCGCGAATTGGGCATTCCGCTGCAGCCGCGCGCCGCCGCCGAGGCGCTGCTGGCGTGCCGCCCCCGCGCGATCGATCTGGGGCGCGCTGGTGACCGCTATTTTTTGCTGATGAGCGGGATCGGCTTCGACGCCGCCGTGACGGCCGAGGTTCGCTCGTCCGAAAAGCGCCGCCTGGGCATTTTCGCCTACCTGCTACGCGCGGTGAACCTGGCCACGCGCTTTCGCGGCACGGTGGCACGCATAGTTATCGATGGCAAGCCAATTCGCAGCCGCGTGCTGATGGTGGTGCTTGGCAACAGCCAGCTTTATGGTGGCGTGGTTAAGCTCACGTCGCGCGCCAGCATCGACGATGGCTTGCTCGATGTGTGCATTATTAAAGGGCGCACGCTGTGGAGCGCGCCGTTTCGCCTGCTTTCGATCATTACCCAGCGCTACAATATCGACCCAAAACTTGAATATCACCGCGCCCGCGAAGTAAAGATCGCGACACGCCGCCCGGTGCCCGTTCAGGTAGATGGCGACCATATTGGCGAAACACCGCTGACATTCCAGGCTGTGCCGGGCGCGCTGATTGCGCTCTTGCCGTCTTCGATGCCCGAAGATCTCGTACGGCCCGAGGTGCAGCCACCGCGCTATGCCTGGCGCAGGCTGGTTGGCCGCCTGATGCAGCGACGCCCCGCAAGCAAACATCAGCCAGCGTCGCGTAGTTAGGGCACCGCAGAACATCTATGATCAGCGCATTCCGCGTACCACAGTTAATTCAACATTTGCTGGCCAGGCTGGCCGCTTTTTCTCTGGGCCTGCTGCTGTGCGGTTGCAGCTCGGCCACAAACGCTGCCCCAACATTGCAACCAGTGCTTGCGCCAACGAGTACGCTTGTCGCGCCAGCGCCCACCGCAGCTGCGCAATCGGTTGTCCAGGCCAGCCCAAGCCCAGTCCCTTCCAGTGAAGCGCTGCCGGGCCAGTTGGTTGTTGTGCAGGCAGGCAACCTGTGGCGCTGGCGCGGCGATAATGGCGAGCAGCTCACGAGCAGTGGCGATGCCTTTCAGCCAGCGATCTCGCCAGACGGGCAGCAGATTGCCTATGCCCGCCGTGTCACCAGCGGCAGCGATATTGTGGTGCGCTCGGGCGGGGGGCCTGCGCCGCTGGCCCTCACCAACAACACGCCCGACCCTTCTACCTATAGCTACGACCGCATCTACGCCAGCCGCTGGGCGTTTTACCCAGCCTGGTCGCCCGACGGCGCGACGCTGGCCTTTGCGTCACAGTTTGGGCCGCCGGCTGGATCACCCGCCGCTGAATATCGCATGTCGCTGTATACCATCTCGGCTGAAGGGGCGCGCGAACGCCAGGCCTTTGGCAGCGCAGATGGGCACGTTGGCCGGCCAACCTATGCGCCCGACGGCAAGACAATTGTGTTTGCGTTTAGCCCGGTGAAACAAGAAGAAGCGCCAGCTCTGTATCGTTATACGTTCGCCAGCGATCACGCAGCAGTTCTGCCCGGCGCGCCGCCGCAAAGCTACGATCCGGCCTTTTCGCCCGACGGGCAGTGGCTGGCATGTGCCGCGCGCACCAGCAGCGGCACCGATATTTATGCGATGCCTGTGGCTGGCGGCGCAGCCGTGCAGCTCACCACAATGGGCTTTGCGCGCGCGCCGGCCTTTTCGCCCGATGGGCACATGCTCGCCTTTCTTGCCACTACGGCAGGCTCGAATAGCTTTGATCTGTGGGTTGCCGACGTGCAGACCGACGCAGCGGGAACGTTGCGCCTGGGCGAGCCACGCCAGCTCACGACCGACATGCACCTCGATGCCGACTCAGGCGTTGCGTGGGGCGCGAATGAGCCAGAATGAATCTGTACTGGCAGGGTACCCGCCCGGTGCGCTCGAACACCTCGCACAGGCCGACGCAGTGCTGGCCGACCTGATTGCGCGCTATGGGGTGGTAGAGCGCGAGCGCAACCGGCCGCCGCTGTACGCGCTGATGTCGGCAATCGTTGGCCAGCAAATTTCGGTGAAGGCGGCAGCGGCGATCATGGGGCGGCTGCTGGCGCTGCTGCCCGCCGGCCAGCAGGTGAACGCCGACGCACTGGCGGACGTGCCGTTTGAACAGCTGCGGGCGGTTGGGCTTTCCACTGCCAAGGCCAACTACATGCACGATCTTGCCAGCAAAATCGCCAGCCGCGCGCTGAACCTCGAACACCTGCCGACCCTGGATGACGAAGCGGTGATTGCGCAATTGTGCCAGGTGAAGGGCATTGGGCGCTGGACGGCCGAGATGTTTCTGATTTTTTCGCTGGGGCGGCTGGATGTGCTGGCTGTGGATGACCTGGGGCTGCGGGCGGGGATTCAGCGCGCCTATGGGATGGCCGAACTACCCAAGGCGGCGGCGATCCGCGCCATGGCCGAGCCGTGGCGGCCATACCGAACGATTGCGACCTTCTACTTCTGGCAGCACCTGCACGCCACACCGCTACAATCGGCCTCATAAGAAAGCCGCCAGATGCATATGCACCCGGCGGCTCTTGCTGCTTTTGCCGTGCTGTTTAGCTAAACATGCCCCGCACGCGATCCACCAGCGACTCAGCGGCCGACTGCATCTCGCCGACGTTCTCGCGCACCTGGCTGCGCGCATCGACGGTGACGCTATCCTCGTTCGGCACCAGCAACCACAGCACCAGGTAGATCACCACGCCAAAGCCGTTGAGCATGCCCAGCGCCAGAAAGCCAATCCGCACCAGCAGCGGGTCGATATTGAAAACAGCGGCGATACCACCCGCCACGCCGGCAACCATCCGGTCGTTGCGGCTGCGCACTAATCGTTTGCCTTGCATTGTACACCTCATCTCGTTTAGCATTCGCCAAACGTACTATGTTCGATGCACGTAGGACGCAGCCGCCCAGCACTTTGTTGCAGCTAATGGCCGGCCAGTGTTTTCAGCACTTCGAGCGCGCGCACAAGCTGCACGTCGTCGCTAGAGAGCAGCGCCTGCGCATCGAGCTTGGCCGCGTTGGCGGGCGTCAGCGGGGCCACCTCGGGCGCGAGCGACACGCGTTCGTCGGGCTGAATGCCTTTGCCACGCACAACTTCGCCCTTGGGCGTGAGCCATTGCGTGGTGCCGATTCGCACCTGCGCGCCATCGTTCAGGTTGAAGGTACGCAGCACCGTGGCTGTGCCAAAGGTTGGATCGCCAATCAGGCGCGCGCGGCCGGCGTCTTTCAGCGCGCCAGCCAGAATTTCGGCCGAGCTGGCACTATTGTTGTTCACCAGCACCACCAGCGGCAGGTCGGTTGCTACGCCGCCAGCCGTGGTTTTGTAGGGCGTCTGGTCGCCTGCGCGATTCTGTTCAAGGAGCACAGTGGTGTCCGCCGGCAGGAACTGGCTGGCAACGGCCACCAGCTCGTTCACGTAGCCACCCGGGTTGTTGCGCAGATCGAGCACAATCGAAGCCGCACCCTGCTGGCGCGCATCGGTAAGCGCCTGCTTCAGCTCATCGCCCGAGCGCTCGGCAAACTGGTTGAGGTGGATCATGGCGACCTGGTTAGGCAGCATGCGCCATGTCACACTTGGCGAGGTGATCTCGGCACGGGTGATGGTGATGTCGACCGGCGCGGTTTCGCCAGCGTGCTGAACGGTGAGCGTCACCTGCGTGCCTTTCGGGCCGCGCACTTTGTTGCGCAACTCGGCAACCGAAATGCCGTGCACATCCTCGCCATTGACTTTCAGGATTTGGTCGTTGGAGCGCAAGCCGGCCTGCTCAGCGGGCGACCCTTCCATTGGCTGCACAATGATCGGCTGGTCGTTCTTGACGTCGATGTAGGCGCCAATGCCTTCGAACTTGCCTGATAGCTCTTCACGCTCGGCCTTGGCAATGTCGGTCGGCAGGTAGCGCGTGTGCCCATTGTCGCCCAGCGTGTCGAGCATACCCTCGATCGCGCCGTCGATCATTTTCTGCGGCACCACCGCGCTCGGGTCGACATACTCGTCGCGCGCGAGGTCCCAGGTTTTCCAGAAGTTTTCGAAGCTCGCGCAGACCTCGGCCGACTCAGGGCAGCTTGAACTGTGGTTCAGGTTAAGAAAGGTAGCTCCGAAATAGCCGCCACCCACCCCAGCAACCAGGGCCAGCGCCACCATGGGCACAACCAGCCAGATGGGGAGTTGGATTCGCATCACCCGCGATACGGAATCACGCATATGTTTCACTCAGGCCGTAGCCTGCTCCTTGCGAAAGCTCGCCCATACCGCGCGCCGCGGCCGGCGTAAAAGCAGTGTCAGTATACCATTTGGCCTTAACCTTTGGGATGAAGGATTGGTGAGTCAGCCGCCCAGGTGCGCGCCTGCGGTGCTGTGCAGGCCATTGCGCCATGCACTCGCGGGCAGTGGGCGCTTGCCGGCTGGCTGCACGGTCAGCAGCTCAAGCGCGCCGTCGCCGGTGGCCACCGCCACGCCATTTGGCCGCAGCAGCAGCGTACCGGGCGCAGCATCGCCCGAGGCAGCCGGCTCGGCGCGCGCGGCGATGATTTTGAAGGGCTGGCCCTGCCAGGTGGTCTGCGCGCCGGGCCAGGGGTCGTAGGCGCGGGTCATGCGCTCGATCTGCGCGGCCGGCACATTCCACTCGATCACGCCGTCGCTTTTTTGCAGCATAGCGCAATAGGTTGCCTGCGCGTCGTCCTGCGGCGCGGGCTGCAGGCTGCCATCGGCGTAGGCGGCCAGCGCACCAAGGAGCAGGCGCGAGCCATGCGCGAACAGCTCATTGGTAAGCGGGCCGTTGCGCGCGTCGGACGGGAGGGGCACGCGCTCCTGCGCCAGGATCGGCCCGCTGTCCATCCTGGCATCGAGCCGCATCACCGTCACACCCGTTTCGGCGTCGCCACCCAAAATTGCGGCGTGCACGGGCGTGGGGCCACGGTAGCGCGGCAGCAGCGAGGGGTGAATATTGAGGTAGCCAAGCCGCGGAATCTCTAGTACATTCCGTCGTAATATCTCGCCATAGGCCGCCACCACGCCCACCTCGGGGCGCATCTCGGCCAGCTGCGCCACAACGGCAGGGTCGCGCAGGGTGGGCGGCTGCACCACGGGCAGGCCCAGCTCAAGCGCGGCGCGCTTCACTGGCGGCGGCTCGGCGCTGCGCCCGCGCCCGGCTGGCCGGTCGGGCTGCGTCACCACGCCAACAACCGTGTAGCGCGGGTCGGCAGCGAGGGCGCGCAGAGGAATGGCCGCGTACTCGGGCGTGCCCAGAAATATCACTCGCATAGCGCTCGCTTCCTTATTATATATACGGTAGCGTGACGTCCCCGCCGGCCTGGCGGGCAGCATGCCACTATTGCATCTGCCGCTTGAGCTGTAGTATAATGCAACGACGCGGCGCATCATTGCGCAATCTGATGCGCCATTTCGCCAAAACGGAGTGTAGCGTTCCCGGCGCAGCCAAGCGCTGGCCGCCAACGGCACCCGACGCCGCCCACCACACACGAACTGAACTGGTTTCGACCGCCCGCTGCGCGCAGCCGGCGTGTTATACAATCGGCAACGCAGAACTCTGGGCGGCATTCTGCATCGAACTATACCGCCAAACCACGCGCCCAGCAACCGCAACTGTATACACAAGGGGGTCTGAATGGCCATCAAAACCGTCGCTTCTTCCGCCGTTCTGGGGCTTCTCTTCGCTTCTCTGGTCGTGATCTATCTGCTTATTCCAGCAAATGGCCTGGTGCTGTTTTTATCGGTTCTGATTATGCTGGTCAGCCTGATCGTTGGGCAAAGCCGGCGCTGGCGCGATATTGGCGCAATGGCTATTTTTGCTGCGCTGGTGTCGCTGGTGGCGGCGGCGCTGCTTGGGCGGGCGCTTTTCGGCGGGGTTGGCCGCATTGTCGTGCCTGCGCTGTGGGCAGTGGCGCTGCTGGGCATGTTCTCGTGGACACAGCGCAATATTATGCGCGTGCCGCCCGACCGGCGAGTGCTGGTTGGCAATTACTACAGCGGCGGCGTGCGGCTGGCCGAAGGCCCGATCTCCCCCCCGCTGACGCCCGGCGTCGAGTACAAGCTGGCCGAAATTCCGATGTACCAGCTCCACAGCGATGTGAAGGTCGAAAAGCTCAATACGCGTGGGCGGCACAATGTCGATGCGCTTGAGCTGCACGCCGAATATCGGGTGCGCGATCCGCAGCTCATTCTGAGCGGCATTCCAAACCGCAGCCAGGTCGAAGCCGATATCGCGAAGTCGATGAGCAAGCCGATTCGCGAAGCGCGGCTCGATGTGGTGTACTGGGAAAAACTCATTCACCGGCAGATGGAAGAAGAGATGCGCGATATTGCGCGCACGGTTATTTTCAACAATACCACCGCGCAGAATGCCGTTGAGATCTACAACAACCGCGACTCGCTGGCCGAGCTGATGCACGAGCGCCTGGCCGACGCGGTGCGCCGCTGGGGGATCGATCTGTCGGCGCTGGAGATCGAGAAAGTCGATTTCAACCCTGACATTGCTAAAGGCATCAACAAAGCTGGTGTGCGCGAAGACGAAACCCTGATGGAAAAGATCAAGGCCGAGCGCGAGGCCACGCGCATTCGTGTCACCGGCGCAGCCCAGGCCCAGGCCGAGGCAATGCGCGTGGCTGAAATGGTGAAGGCATTGAAAGAAGCCGGCGTCGATCTTTCACCCGATTCGTTGCGTGATATTGTGCTCGATGCGATTCATGCGGCGGCTGAAGCAACCATCGAGATGAACACGACCCGCATGTAGGCATGAAGTGAGGGCACATGGCCCAGCAGCATGGCACCGACAATCAGGCGATCGACGTGGTAGTGGTTGGCGCGGCCTGCCTCGATATCAAGGGGCGCATTGCCGGCGACATTGTGGCGGGCACCTCGAATGCGGGCGATGTGCGTATCAGCGTGGGCGGCTGCGCGCGCAATGTCGCCGAAAATATGGCGCGGCTGGGCTTGAATACGGTGCTGCTGAGCGTGGTGTGCCAGGATGATTTCGGGCGCACTGTGGTGCGGCAAACCGAGCGCGCCGGTGTCAACACCGACCACGTGCTGATCAGCTGCGAGCAGCATTCGGCCGCCTATATGGCATTGCTGAGCAGCAGCGGCACCATGCTGGTGGGCATCGACGATACCGCCGCCGCCCAGGCGCTCACCCCCGACTATATTCAGGAGCACGCCGAGTTGTTCGAACAGGCGCGCATGGTGGCAATCGACGCGAACGTGCCGCTTGAAAGCGCCGAGCTTCTGCTGGCGATCTGCCGGGCGGCGGGCGTGCCGGTGGCGCTGGAGCCGGTAGCCTATGCGCCGGCGCTGCGCTACCGCGATCTGGCTGGCCAGTTCTTTTTGGTAACACCAAATGCGGTGGAGGCGCAGGCGCTCACTGGCTTGCCAGTTGGTAATACCGAGCAAGGCGCACTGGCCGCCAAGCAACTGGTAAGCCTGGGCGTCAGCATCGCAATTATTACCCTGGGCGAGGCTGGCCTGGTGTATGCCACTGCCGATTCCAGCGGCTATGTTCCCGCTATTTCAGTTGAAATAACCGACCCGACCGGCGCGGGCGACGCTCTGACGGGTGCAGTGATCTATGCGCTGCTCAACGACATCCCGGTTGACGAAGCGGTGCGCCTCGGCGTCAGCGCCGCAACGCTCACGCTCGAATCGATCGACACTGTGCGGCAGGATCTCAGCCTGGAAAGTCTCTATGCACAGCTCGTCATCTAGTGCATTATCAAGAAAGCGATGCGGAAATCAGGGAAGAACACCAGCATTGCAAAGACTAATCCCTATTCCCCATCCCCTAAACCCTGCGCTGAAAGCGCACTAGGCAGCAGGCCTTTTTCGCAATATGGATAATCTGTTGTACAATTTGGTGCGGCCTCGTATAATATCATACCCAGATCTGTGTTGGTGGCTTCGAACTCTATGACAACACGCATCCTGATAGCCGACGACGAACTCGCCGTTCGGCAACTGTTGGAACTTGTATTGGTTGGGCAAGGGTATGAGGTCGCGCTGGCAGCAAACGGCGCGCAACTCGTGCGCATGGCACAAGAGCGCGTGCCCGATTTGGTGCTGGTTGATTTAATGATGCCGCAGCTGGATGGGTACGAGGCCATTCGCCAACTGCGCAACGACACGCGCACCGCCCATTTGCCCATGCTTATTCTGACGGCAAAATCCACGCTCGATGATGTGGTGACGGGCTTTGAAACCGGGGCCGACGACTATATCACCAAGCCCTTCAACATCCCCGAGCTGCTGGCCCGCATCAAAGGGCACCTGCGCCGCGCATCGCAGCAGCCAGTGCGCAACCCGCTCACCGGCCTGCCGGGCAATGTGCTGCTGGCCGAAGAGCTGAAATACCGGCTGAACCAGCCCGATGAATTTGCCTATCTGTATGTCGATCTCGATAATTTCAAGGCCTTTAACGACACTTACGGCCCGGCGCGCGGCGATCGTGTGATCAAGCTGCTGGCGGATGTGCTCACCGAGATGGTCGATTCCCGTGGCACTGGCTCCGATTTCATTGGCCATATCGGTGGCGACGACTTTGCAGTGCTGACGACGCCCGAAAAGCTCGAAGCGCTGTGCAAAGCGGTGATGACCGCATTTGATCAGCGCGTGCGTTTATTGTACGATGAAGGCGATCTCGCGCGTGGCTTCCTGCAGGGCATCGACCGGCAGGGCATTATGCGGCGTTTCCCGCTTGTGTCGCTCTCAATTGGCGTTGCAACAAATCGCAATCGTATCTTCGCTGATTACGAGGAACTGAGCCGCGTGGCGGCGGAGATGAAGCAGTTCGCCAAGCAGGAATCGGGCAGTTCGTACGCGGTTGATGTGCGCAGCAAAGACGGCACGGTGATGGAAGAGCGACGTGGCAGCAAGTTGCCTGTGGTGCTGCTGGTTGCGCCCGAATCGCCGCTGCGCCGGACATTGCGCGGCTACCTGCACCAGCAGGGCCAGCGCGTGCTGGAAGCATCCGGTTTGCTGGAAGCCAACGCCCTGCTGCAGCAGGTGCCCGAGCCTGATATGATCATCGCCGATGCACAGTTAGGCGCTGAGCTTTGGGAGCTCAGCGAAACATTGCAGCTCGACCTGCCAGATGTGCCGCTGCTGGCGATTGCGAACAGCGATGAAGCCGCCACTGCTGCTCAGGCGCATGGCTTCAAGCTTGTGCTGCGCCAGCCGGTTGAGCCAGCGGCATTTCAAGCGGCAACCGAACCATTTTTCCATCGTCAGGAGTGAAACGCGTCGACAAATAGCAGGATGAAGCTATGTCACCCCTCTCTCTCATCGCAGTGCTGCTGCTCGTTCTCATCGCTGCCGCTCTCATTCTCGCAGTTCGCGCGTCGCCGTCGAGCCAGATTGGCCGCCTCCGGCAACGCTTCTTTCCCCCACCCCCTCCACCAGCCAACACCGGTCTCACCATCATCGAACCAAATGGTGAAGAATACACTCCTCGCGAAGAGTCTGCGCCTCCACGCCTGAGCGAGCGCATCCGTGCCGCCGGTATGCGTCGCCAGCGTATTCTGGTGGTGCTGCTGGCGCTGATTATTGTGCTGGCCGGCTGGCAGATCTTCAGCCTGACGAACGCGCCCACGCCCGAGCAGTTTGTGGTGCTGGTTGCGCCGTTCCGCGAGCCGGGCGGCACGGTTGGGCAAACTGGCCGCGAGGTGGCGAGCACATTGGCGGTAAGCCTGCCCGAGGCCAGCGGTCAGCGCGTGATTGCGCGCCTGCTGAACGATGCGCCGGCCGACAGCGCCACCGCCCTCCAGGTGCTCAATCGTGAGCGCGCCGATGCGCTGGTGTGGGGCGAAATCACCGCCGGCGGGGTGGTGGATCGCGAAACCCTGCGCCCGCAGCTTACCTACCGGCCGAGTGGCACGTCGACGCCGCTCACATGGGAAGGGTATGCCGGCCGCTTCGCCATGCCCACCGAGTATACGCTTGCCAGCAGCCCCCTGAATGGCGCAGACGTTCTGCCCAACCTGCTTGGCGCGCTGGCCGACTACAATGCCGGCCATCTCAACAGCGCCTTTACCTCGCTCGGCCAGCTTGCCGACGGCTACCCCATGCTGGTGCCTACGCTGCCACGCGCACTGCGCGGCAACATCCTGTGGGCGCGTGGCGAGTTTCAGCAGGCAATCGAGGAATACCAGGCCGCCATTCGCGCAATTGGCACCACCCCAGAGCGCAAGCAGGCCGCGCTGCTGCTCAACAACCTCGGCGCGATTCAGCAGGATGCGGGCGACGCCGGGGCCGCAGCCAGCTTCAACGACACGATCAAGGCGCTGGAAGGCGGCGACCTGAGCGCCCTGCGCTACAACCTCGGCCTGCAAAACCTGCGCGACAACAATTCCAAAGACGCAGTCACATCGCTGGAAATTGCGCGCACGCCCAACCTGCTCGGCAGCGACACCCCGCCCGTGCCTATGCTGCTGTCCCTCAGCGAAGCCTACCGCCAGAACGGGCAGTTCGAGCAGGCGCGCGCAGCACTTGAAGCGGCCCAGCGCGGCATCACTATCGACAGCAACAGCATGACGCCCGAATCGCGCAACAGCGCGCGCGGCCGCCTCGCCGCCGACGCCGAAATGGAACAGGTGCTGATCGACCTTTCGCAGAGTGCCAATGCGCGCGGCCCGCTGGAGTGGGAATTGCTGGGCAGCGATGCACTTACCATCCAGCAGCTCGACACCATTCGCAACAATTTGTCGAAAACAGTGGACGATACTGCCGTGGTTGGCCAGCTATGGACGCGCCTGGCAACTGCGAAGGATGCGGCCAGCGATCTGGTGGCCGGTCAGGTGGCGATCAACCAGGCCCAGCGTGCCCAGGCGCAATTGCGTGTGCGCCAGCGCTGGCTTGCGCTGGTGGAGCTCGAGCGCGGCAGTGTGCAAGGCGTGCGCGCGCCCAGCAACACGATTGCGTCGATCTGGGCGGCAATCGCGGGCGACCGCTCGCCAGCCGGGCAGGGGCGCGCCATTCTGCAAGACTTGCTGAACAGCCAGCCCGGCGATGTCGATACACTCGTGCTGCTCGGCAACAGCGAGCTGCTGAACAGCCAGCCCGACAACGCGCTGACGCAGTTCAACAAGGCCGCCGCGCTCGCGCCCGACCGCGCCGAGCCGGTGTATGGGCAGGCGCTGGCCCACCTCGCCAAGAGCGAGCGCGACACCGCCAGGCAGCTGCTCAACCAGGCGGTCGCGCTCAAGCCGGCATTCTTCCCGGCACGCCAGCGCCTGATTGCCCTGGCAGAAGAAGACAAAGACTGGGCTGCTGTGGTGGTGCAGCGGCGCTGGTTTGCGGAAAATCGACCGAGCGATGCCAATACCCTGGCGCTGGCTGAGGCGCTGAGCAAAACCGATCAGGCCGGCAAGAAGGAAGCTGAAGCGCTGCTGCTGCCCCTGGCGAACAAAAACAACATCGGCGCAATGATTGCGCTCAGCCGCCTGTACCAGCAAAGTGGTGATGCCGAAGGCGCGCGCCAGTCGCTGGAGCGGGCACAGCAAGCCGCCCCGACGAATTCCGATGTCGCGTTTGAGTATGGCACGCTGCTGGAAGAGCAGAAAAACCAGGATGCGGCACTCGCCGCCTACCAGCACGCCGTCGATCTCGACACAACCAACACACAGGCACATCTTGCGCTGGGCCGGCTCTACGCGAGCAAAGGTATGTACACCGAGGCGGGCGCGCAGTATGAAATCGCGCTGCACGCCGGTGCCGACGACCCACAGGCGCTGAAGGATATTGGCGATGTGCTGCTGAAGAATGGCGAATACAGCACTGCCGCCGACGCCTACGATCAGGCGATTACGGCGCGCACGGCGACCAACCCGGCCCCGCTGGCCAATGGAACCGACCCCAACGCCCTGCTGGCCGACCTGTACCACGGGCGCGGCCAGGCCAACTTAAAACAGGATAAGCTCACCGAAGCCCAAACCGATGAGCTGCGCGCGCTGGAGCTGCGCAACAACAACTTCGCCGCCGCACTGGTGGGCCTGGGCGATGTGGCGCTGCAAAGCGGCAACCCCAAGGGCGCAAGCGACCGCTACACAGCCGCGCTTCAGCTCGACTCGATCAGCCAAGACGAGCGCGTGGCGGCGAATATTGGCCTGGGCCGCGCATCTGGCGCGCAGGATCAGTGGACGGTGGCGCAGGCGCATTTCAACGATGCGATTGCCGCCGATCCTGAGTCGGCCGAGGCGCAGCTGTGGCTGGGCGAGGCGCTCATTCGCCAGCCCAACCCGCCCGCCGCCATCAACGCCTATGTTGCGGCGCTAAAGCTGCGCCAGAATCGCTACCCCGAAGCCTACTTCGGGCTGGCGCAGGCGCAGGCCGCCGACGGACGGCCCGACCTGGCGCAGGAAAACCTCGCGCTGGCGCTCCAGATCAAGCCAAACTACCCCGAGGCACTGCTGCTGCAAGGCACGCTGTACGAGCAGCAGGGCAACCGCGACGCGGCGCTGAGCTCCTACACCAGAGCGATCAACACCAGCACCAAGCTCGCCGAACCCTACTACCGCCGCGCCATTCTGTACCTGCGCGCCAACAACCTCGACAGCGCAGCCAGCGACCTCCAGTCGGCCATCGATTTGCAGGACAATTTCTCCGAAGCGCACTACTGGCTGGGCCGCGTATACCTGGCGCAAGGCAAAGCCAAGGACGCCCGCGCCGAGTTTGCAACCGCCATCACCAACCGCAGTGGCGATTATGCCGATGCACGCTTCTACCAGGGCCTGGCAGAAGAACAGCTTGGGCAGCGCACCGACGCGGTGCAATCGTATGAAAGCGCGCTTGAGCAAAACGCGAACGGCGAGTGGGCCGGCGAAGCGCGCACGGCGCTGGCTCGCCTGAAACAGCAGTAAACTATCGCTTGCGAGAATAACGGTTTTTGAAATGGAGCAAGCCATGACGCTTCTCGAACAGCAGCAGCACCTTTCGCCAGTGTGGGCGCGCTACACCGACATTCTGGTCGAGCGCGGCGAGGGCGCATGCCTGTATGCCGCCGACGGCCGCAGCTACCTCGATTTCACCTGCGGCATTGGCGTGACGAACACCGGCCACTGCCACCCGCGCGTGGTCGAAGCCATCCGCGAGCAGGCCGGCCTCTTGCTGCACGGCCAGGCCAATATCGTCTACCACCGCCCAATGCTCGAGCTGGTCGAGGCGCTGCGCGGCGTGGTGCCGCCCTCGCTCGACACCTTCTTTTTCAGCAACAGCGGCGCCGAAGCAATTGAAGCCTCGCTGAAGCTAGTACGCCAGGCCACCGGCCGCACCGACGTGATTGTGTTTGGCGGCGGCTTCCACGGCCGCACCGCCGGCGCGATGGCGCTGACAACCAGCAAGGGCAAATATCGCGGCGGCTATGCGCCCCTGCCCTCGGGCGTGCATATTGCGCCCTTCGCCTATTGCTACCAGTGCGCGGTTGGCCGCGCCGCCGGCAAGAACACCGCCGCCATGTCGGCCGCCGCGCCCAACACCGCCGAGTGCTGCGGCGACCCGCTGCGCCAGGTGCGCCACATGCTGCAAACCGAAACCGTGCCCGAAGAGATCGCGGCCATGCTGGTCGAGCCGGTGCAGGGCGAGGGCGGCTACATCGTGCCCCCAGCCTCGTTCCTGTGGGGCTTGCGCGAAATCTGCGACGAGCACGGCATTCTGCTGATTGCCGACGAGGTGCAGACCGGCTTTGGCCGCACCGGCACGTTCTTCGCCGTCGAGCAGTTTGGCGTCACGCCCGACATCATGGTGATGGCCAAGGGCATTGCCTCGGGCCTGCCGCTTTCGGGCATTGCGGCGCGGCGCGAGCTGATGGACAAGTGGCACCCCGGCTCGCACGGCGGCACCTATGGCGGCAACGCGCTGGCCTGCGCGGCGGGCGTGGCAACAATTGCGGCCATTCAGGAAGATCGACTCGTGGAGAATGCCGCCAGCATGGGCGCGCTGCTGCGCAGCGAGCTGACCGCACTGCAAAGCCGCAATCCCGCCCTGGGCGATGTGCGCGGCCTGGGCCTGATGGTTGGCGTTGAGCTAGTGCGCAGCGATGGCGGCCCCGACGCGGCCCTGTGCAAGCGCGTGCTGGCCGGCTGCCGCGAGCGCGGGCTGCTGCTGCTCAACTGCGGTTCGTATGACAATGTGGTTCGTTTCATCCCACCGCTCGTCGTCGATGCCGAGCAAATTCGCCAGGCGGTGCGGATTTTCGAGGAGGCGCTGGCAGGATGACCGGGCCGCGCTGTGCTTCCCGCGTCAGCTTGCCCACACGAATACTATGGCAACGTTGCAAGAAATGAAGACTGCACTTCAGGCCTTTCAGTCGCGACGGTTGCGCCGCGATCACGCCGACCTGGCAGCTGAAACACAATATCACGATATTGGCGAGTTCTTCTTCGAGGAAATGTATGGCCCGCGCGATTTTGCCGCGCGCGACGAACAGGCCCGCAGGTTGCAGCAGTTTACGCACCTCGCGCCCGGCCTGAACGTCGGCGATGTGCAAAATGTGCTGGAGCTGATCGATCTGACGAATACGCTGGACGACGCGGTCGCGCAGGCGCTCGTGGCAGTGGACGCGCCGCTCGATTTCGACGAGGAAAGCTACGAGCGCGCCTACGCTGCGGCCGACAACTACGACGACCGGGTGCGCCAGATCGAGCTGGTGCGCCTCTCGCTCTACAATGTCTACCGCATGGCCAAGCGCCCGCTAATCGGCGGGGTGTTGAAAAGCACGCAGGGTTTGGCCCAAACGGTTGGCATGGCCGACATCCACCGTTTCCTGCGCACTGGCTTTGTCGCAATCCAGTCAGTGCGCGACATTCATCGCTTTGTCGAGACGGTGTGCGTGCGCGAGCAGGATCGGCTCGATCGCATCTATGGTGTGTGAAGCCACCTCCGCAACTATAACTACTACTCTGGAAAATAAATTCCCTGTACTCAGCTTCCAGGAAGCTCAAGCCAGTTTGCGTCAATCTGATAACCAGATGAGCTTGCTGGAAGCTTGCCCGTTGTATGAAAGAACTTTCTTTCCAGAGCACTACGCACTACGCACTTCCTGTTTGGGAGCGCGTAGTGCGTAGCGATTGCCGAATCTGAGATCGAGTTTAGAAGCTGCCGCTACTGCTGGCTTTTCAGCAGCGCCAGGTCGGCTTCGACCATCATGGTCACGAGCTGCTCGAACGAGGTTTCGGGCACCCAGCCCAGCGCCGCGCGCGCCTTGGTCGAATCGCCCACCAACAGATCGACTTCGGCCGGGCGCATAAAGCGCTCGTCGAGCACGACATACTTGCTGTAGTCGAGATCGACGTGGCCGAAGGCCAGCTCGCAGAAGCGCCGCACCGACTGCGTTTGCCCGGTCGAAACCACAAAATCGTCGGGCTGATCCTGCTGGAGCATCAGCCACATCGCCTTCACGTAATCGCCGGCAAAGCCCCAGTCGCGCTGCGCTTCGAGGTTGCCCAGCCGCAGCTCATTGTCGAGCCCAAGCTTGATGCGCGCAACCGCGTTGGTGATCTTGCGCGTGACGAACTCCAGGCCACGGCGCGGGCTTTCGTGGTTGAACAGAATGCCGCTGCTGGCGTGCATGCCATAGCTCTCGCGATAGTTCACCGTGATCCAGTGGCCGTACACTTTCGCCACGCCATAGGGGCTGCGCGGGTAGAAGGGCGTGGTTTCGCGCTGCGGCACTTCCACCACCTTGCCAAACATTTCCGACGAGCTGGCCTGGTAGAAGCGAATATCCGGATCGACAATACGAATCGCGTCGAGCATGCGCGTGACGCCCAGCGCGGTGGTTTCGCCCGTGAACACCGGCTGGCCCCACGAGGTTTGCACAAACGACTGCGCGGCCAGGTTGTAGACCTCGGCGGGGCGGCTTTCGCGCAGCAGGTTGATGATCGAGACTTCGTCGAGCAGGTCGCCGGTGGTCAGGGTAATATCGTCCTGAATGTGCTTGATGCGCTCGAAGTTGACGGTGCTGGACCGGCGGATCATGCCGATCACGTCATAGCCCTGGGCGAGCAGGAATTCAGCGAGGTAGCTGCCATCCTGCCCGGTGATGCCGGTGATCAGGGCGCGTTTTTTGTTGGCCATGTGAACGAATTTCTCCTATTGTGCGACGCGATGCATGGCGTCGCAGTGTTGCTCTGCCGCAGCAGTATACTCGCGAAGCGGCGCGCTGTCTGCTAACTGGCTTAGCCGCGCGCAGACGAATTTGCCAGTATAATCGGCCTATGATACCACAGCATCCCGAACTGCCTGAGTCGCTGGGGGCGCGAATTGCGCGGCTGCGCGCGGCGTGCGGCTGGACGCAGGAGCAGCTGGCGGCGCGGCTGGCGGCATCGCGCGTGGCGGTGTCGCACTTCGAGCTGGGGCTGGCGCTGCCGAGCGAGCGCACGGTGCTGCTGCTGGCCGGGCTGTTCAAGCTCGCACCGCACGAACTGGTGGCCGGCACCGCATACCCGCCCGCCAAATCCGACCGCCTGCCCGCGACGGTGTGCTGCTACACAGCCGCCGAGCACCAGCTGGCGCTGCTGCGCCGCGACATGGCTTGGGCCGCGCGGCTGGGCGGCGACGCGCCCGCAGCGGTGCGCGCCGAGTGGCTGCCGGTGCTGGCCGCGCTCCTCGCCGCCACCGACGACCCGGCCGAGCGCCGCGCGCTTGGGGATGCGCTGCGTGAGATGGGGCGGGGGATGGGTGTTAGGGATTAGGGGATGGGGATTTGGGAGAACGCAGAGCATCATTTTCTGAAAAATTGCATTCTCTCTAATAATGCTTTTTCGCTTTGTATTCAGGTTTTCTGCGCGCCCTACGAAAAATCGAACACCGTACTGTAATTGCTATGTCGCATACCATACATTTCCTTGATGATTTTTGCGCTATGACATGGTTTGTAGGTACTTTACAGTTTGTGATTAGGCGGCCAGCGTCCACTCAGGCATCAGATGCGCTGGTGAATGCTCCGTGCTGGCTGGTGGATAGCCTAATGCCACCAGCCAGTCAGTCGGCGCATCGCGCATCCCGCTCAGATGCAGCGGGCTCTGACCTTTATGCTTCCCACGAGTAAACACACGATGGTTGTGCCAAACTGCCAGCAACGCCAGCATACCGTTTGTCAGCCTTCGCCGCACCGCCAGATGTGGGCGCAGGATGCTATGCCACCGCTCCACCGCGCTCGAAACCTGCACCGCCTCCTGCCAGGCTGTCAGCAGCACTCGCGCCGCCGCACGCCAGTCCACTGGCACCGCCGCTATCACCTCCGCATCGGTCCACGCCAATTCCTTCCGCCTCAGCCAAGCCCATCCCAGCAGCGCTTGCCGCTCGGCTGCCAGCACTCCACTCAGCTCCTGCTGCACCTGCTGCACCTGGGCACCAAAACTCAGCAGCTTTGGCATTTGCCTCCGAATGCGGCGCGCCAGGCGCCCCAGTTCGGCCTGCTGCTCTCCCGCGCTGCTTTCTGCCAATTCGTCCAACAAGCTCAGCAGCGCGTCCAGTTCGTCTTGCCGCTCGGCCAAGCTCAGCAACCGCTTGCGCCCGACCACCACCACCGCCAGCAATCGATGCAACTCGTCGGTCAAATAGGCCAGCGCAGCGACACCATCGGTCGCTGCCGCCAATTCCTGGCTGTGGCTCTCAAGCGTGCGCTTGGTCGGCCGACCGCGCTGACGTGTCCCAAGCTCGAGGCAGGCAGCTTGGCGCTCAACTGCCGCTGTACGCGCGTGCATCTGGCTCAGGCGGCGCTGCAGGCGAGCCTGCACCAGCGAGCAGGCTTGGAACAGATGCCAGTGGTCGAGTTGCACCAGCACATCGGGCGTGACGTGCTGGCAGGCACTGTGCATGGGTGCGCCATCGTCCATCACAACCCGCTCCCATCGCAGGCCACGCTCCTGCAAGCTCCACAACAGCAAGGTCCAACTCTCGGTATCGACCGCCAGCGGTCCTTCAGAGGCCCAAACTGCGCCGCTGTGCACATCGACCACGTTCAGATAGGCGGCTCGACCGTGAGCGGGAAAGATTTCGTCGAGCGCCAAGGCGCGAGTGGAAGAAGGAAGGTGCGTGTGCATCCAGGTCAGAGCGCGCTGCTGAGCCTGGTGCAGGACTGCGACGATGGTGGGCAAACTGAGGCCCTGTCCGAGCAATTCCTGGGTCGCGGCTTGAATGCCACGCTGAGAGGCATGCGCGATCCACAGCGTCAGAATGTGGCGAGCGCTGGAGCGGGCAGGCGCGTGAGCAGACGGCGGCGAAAAGGCAGCCGTGATGGCGCGTCGGGCGTGCTCGCGCCAAGCATACAAGGTCGGGCGCGAGACGTGATGTATGCGGCTGAGGCGTGTCACGATACCATACTCGCCTTGATGTGCCAGCAGCAGCGCTGCGGATTGTGCACGCATCTCGGGCGTGCTAGGATGTGTGCGACCCATTGGGTTCTCCCTAGTGATTGGTTGTGGTTGGCCCTTCAACCATACCACTAGGGAGTTTGTCTGTCAGCAGGCAGGGAAAGACTGTAAAGCTGGCTTGGTCTGCCTGAAACCATGTCTATGCGCAAAAATCATCAAGAATATATTGGCAATTCCTTGCTGCCGCAGGCAAAATGCACTGCGTCGAGATCCAGAAATACGCAACTGCGTAGCATCTCAAAGATATTGTGCGACCGCACGACGAAAAGGGCAGAACCATGAAGCAATTTGAGTGGGCGCGCACCAGCGCCGACGGCATTCGCCTGCATTTGCAGAGCTGCGAACCAGACGCGCCACCGCGCGCCGCCGTGACGCTGGTGCATGGCTATGGCGAACATTCCGGGCGCTACCAGCATGTGGCGGCGGCGCTGGCCGATGCTGGTTTCGCACTGGTGACGGGCGACCACCGCGGGCACGGCAAGTCGGGCGGCGCGCGCGGCCACACGCCCAGCTACGAGCATATTCTCGACGATATTGGCGCAATGCTGGAAGCGGCCCGAACGCGCTTTCCGGGTGTGCCGCAGTTCATCTACGGGCATAGCATGGGCGGCAATTTCACGCTGAACTATGTGCTGCGCCGCCGCCCACAGCTCGCCGGTGTGGTGGCGACCGGGCCGTGGCTGCGCTTGGTGACCGACCCGCCGCGCTGGCAGGTGACGCTGGCACGCGTGATGGATCGCGTCTACCCCGCGCTGATTCAGGATACTGGCCTGAACACCGAGGGCCTTTCGCGCGACCCGGCCGTGGGCACGGCCTACCGCGCCGACCCGCTGGTGCACAGCAAGATGTCGGCGCGTCTGTACATGGGCGTATATACTGCCGGGCTGTGGGCACTCGAACATGCCGCCGAGTTTCCGCTGCCCCTGCTGCTGCTGCACGGCGCCAACGACCCAATCACCTCGGCGGCGGCCAGCCGCGAGTTCGCCGCGCGCGCGCCCGATTGCACCTTCAAAGAATGGCCGGGCCTGCGCCACGAGATCCATAACGAGCCCGAGCAGAACGAAGTATTGGCCGAGATCATTGCATGGCTGAATGCGCGCGTGGGGTGAGTTAGCAAGTTGGCAGGTTGCACGTTTGCAGGTTGCACGTTTGATGACATACCCCTCTCGCACCCTTCGATACGGCCTTCGGCCTACTCAGGATGTGAGAGGGGTATGTTCCGTCACTCGGCAGGTGCTAGAATCCGCATCTTGAAGCCTCCGTGCCTCTGTGCCTCCGTGGTAATTTTTCGGTCGCCGGCCGAATGTATCGGGGCGTATTGCAATACGCCCGTATTGGCAGTTACCGCTACTCGGGCAGCAGCTCGCCAATCGCGCCGAGCAGGCGGTCGATGTCGCGCGGGCCGGTGTAGCACTGCACCGAGATGCGCAGGTACTGGCGGCCCTTCCACTCGATGTTCGGGATTTCCACCGCAAACTCATCCCAGAGCTGGCGCTTGAGCGCGGTCACATCGCAGGGCGGCAGTGGCAGCAGCGTCATCTGGCTCCACCATGCGTCGCTGGCGGGCAGCGACTGACCGTAGCGCGCCACCACGCGGTCGCGGGCGTCGAGCGCCAGGGCGTGGCAGGCCGCGCGCACCGCCGGCCAGTTGCGCTCGGTCATAAAATCTATTGCGGCGGGCACGCTCAGGTAGGCGGCCGGGTCGTGCGTGCCGCGCCACTCGAAGTAATCGATAAAGGGCGACGTTCCCGGGTTGTTGCTTTCCCAGCCCCAGCTTATGATCAGCGGCTCCAGCAGCGCCTGCTGCTCGGGGCGCGCATACAGAAAGCCCGCGCTCTTGGGCGCGCACATCCACTTGTGGCAGTTGCCGGTATAGAAATCCGCGCCCAGATCGTCGAGCGCAAGATCGATCTGGCCGGGCGCGTGCGCCCCGTCGATCACCGTCATAATGCCCTCGGCGCGCGCACGACGGCACACCTCTTCCAGCGGGAAGATCAGCGCGGTGGGCGAAGTGATGTGGCTCAGGAAAATGACTTTGGTGCGCGGCGTCACGCCCGCCCACAGCTGCTCGATAAACTGCTCGGCGCTTTCCAATGGCAGGTCGATTGGCTGGTTGATGTAGCGCGCGCCGCGCTTGTTGCACACAAAACGCCAGGCGCGGTCGCACGCGCCATACTCGTGGTCGCTGGCCAGCACCTCGTCGCCGGGCTGCAAATCGAGCGAGCGCGCCACGATATTCACGCCATAGGTCGCGTTCGGCACATACACAAGGTTGTTGGCCTCGGTGCCCAGGTAGTGTGCCAGCGCGGCGCGCGCATCGGCCAGCAGCTCGTTGATGCGGCGGCCCAGAAATTCGACCGGCTGCATTTCAAGCTGGCGCTGCCAGTTCTGGTAGGTTTCGAACACCGGGCGTGGGCAAGCGCCAAAGCTGCCGTGGTTCAGGAAGGCCATGTCAGGGCGGAGCAGGAATTCGTCGGCGTAGCGCGGAAGCGTAAGCGGTGTCATAGTTCCTCCATCAGGCAGCGTTCAGGGCAGCTATTGTACTACCAGTTTAACCGAGAACCAGGCAGTCGGCAGTTGGCAGTCGGCAGTTGGCAGTCGGCAGTCGGCAGTCGGCAGTCGGCAGTCGGCAGTCGGCAGTCGGCAGTCGGCAGTAACCTTCAAACCTGAAACATGCGTATGCCATACGCCGCGGCTGTAACCTGCAACCTTCAAACCTGAAACATGCGTATGCCATACGCCGCGGCTGCAACCTGCAACCTGCAAACCTTCAACCCTGCACCCGCCGCACCGGCGCGCGCCGACCCACCGCCACCGCCGCCATTACCACCAGCGCCACAAGGATCGTCGCGGGCGTGATCTGCTCGTGCAGCAGCAGCGCGGAGACCACCAGCGTGAAAAAGGGTTGCAGCAGCTGCAATTGGCTGACACGCGCCACGCCGCCCAGCGCCAGCCCGTGGTACCACGCGAAAAAGCCCAGCAGCTGGCTTACCAGCGCGACATACAGAAAGCACAGCCACACCATCGGCGGGGCGGACGCGCCGTGCTGCCACAGCGCCAGCCCGACCGGCAGGCAGACCAGCGGCGCGGCCAGCACCAGCGCCCAGCAGATCACCTGCCAGCCACCAAGCGTTCGCGCCAGCCGCCCACCCTCGGCATAGCCCACCGCGCCGGCCGCCACCGCCCCCAGCAGCGCCAGGTCGGCCCCCTCGAAGCCGCCCGCGCTGCCGCTGGCCGCAAAGCCCACCACCGCAAGGCTACCGGCCACGCCCGCAATCCAGAACAGGCGCGATGGGCGCTCGCCGCCGCGCAGGGTAGCAACCAGCGCCGTGGCCAGCGGCAGCAAGCCGATCACAATTGCGCCGTGCGAGGCGGGCACCTGCCGCAGCGCCCAGGCCGAAAGCAGCGGGAAGCCAAAGATCACGCCCGCCGCGACGATTGCCAGGCTGCGCACTTCGGCACGCGTGGGCCGGCGCTGCCGCGTCAGGAGCAGCAGCGCCCCGCCGACGGCGGCCGCCAGCAGCGCGCGCCCCAGCCCCACCACCGTCGGGTCGAGCACCGCCACCGCCACGCGCGTGGCAGGCAGCGTCAGGCTGAAGCTCAGCACCCCCAGCAGGCCAAACCAGAGCCCCGCAGTCTCGGCGGGCATGCGCTCGCGCGCAACCGATTGTTCCATTGGGCTGTTCTTTCTTTTAGCAGGAGTCAGGGGTCAGAGTCCAAAAAGTCATCCACAGATTACGCAGATTTCGCCGATTATAGACCACAGGTAATGAGCATTTACGCACTACGCATGACGCACTATGATGCCAGCCGATTAGTAATATGAAGCAGATCAGATCATCTGATGCCTGCAAGTATCCATGCTGGCGGGCGAATTGTCGAGAGACAAAGCGCGCCAATCGGGGCGAACAATCGGGGCGCGGGGCGCAACCTTTTGGCGGGCTGAACGTCGTATTGGGCAGAACAGAACACCCGCAACTGTGCGGCGTTCGACAATATAGTGGAGGAAGTAAGAATGAACTCGCAGTTTGTGCGCAGCAAAAACGACAAGATGATTGCCGGCGTGTGTGGCGGCCTGGCACGCTACTTCAATATCGACCCGGCGATTGTGCGGCTGCTGTTTGTGCTGGCCGTGGTGCTCGGCGGCGCCAGCCCGCTGATTTATGTCGTGCTGTGGATTGTGATGCCCGAAGAGCAGGCGCTGACCAATTCGGCCAGCACGCCCGTCGCCCTGCCCGACCACCCGCGCCCGGTCGAGCAGTGGAAGTACGACCCCTACACCGGCGAGAAAATGAAGTAAGACTCTTTTCGCGAGCAACAAGAAGAGGAAGGCGCATAGCGCCTTCCTCTTCTTGTTGCTCGCGAAATTGCCTTACCTTGCCACAACCTCAACATCACGTTCCCCCGCCAGCGCAAAGGCCGAGTCGGCGCGCACCATGGCGGCGAAATGCCCGCCCGGCCGCGTCAGTAGCTCGCCCGGCGCACCATCTTCGACAATCTGGCCGTCGGCAACCACGATCACGCGGTCGGCCGATTGCGCCAGCGACAGGCGGTGCGACACAATCAAGGTCGTGCGCCCGTGCATCAGCCGCTCCAGCGCCTCGATGATCGACGCCTCGGATTCGGGCTCAACCGCGCTGGTTGGCTCGTCGAGCAGCAGCAGCGGCGTGTTGGCCAGCAGCGCGCGCGCCACCGCCAGGCGCTGTTTCTGCCCACCCGAAAGCCGAATGCCGCGCTCGCCAAGCTGGGTGTCGTAGCCCTGCGGCAGCGCGCTCAGGAAGCCGTGCGCGTTGGCGGCGCGGGCGGCAAGCTCAACTTCTTCGCGGGTGGCGTCGGCGCGGCCATAGCGCAAATTCTCCAGCGCGCTGGTGTTGAACAGAAAGGTTTCCTGCTGCACCTGCGCCATCTGGCTGCGCAGCGACTGAAGCGTCGCCCCGCGCAGATCGCACCCGTCGATCAGCACGCGCCCGGCGTCGGGGTCGTAGAGCCGCGCCACAAGTGCCAGCAGCGTCGATTTTCCCACACCCGACGGCCCCAATAGCGCCACGCGCTCGCCCGGCTGGATGTGCAGATTCACGCCCTGCAGCACGGGCCGCGCCGGGTCGTAGCCAAAGCGCACATTTTCGAAGCGAATGTCGCCGCGCAGAGGCGCGGGCAGCGGCTGCGCATCGGGCAGGTCGGCCACCGTCACGTCGGCATCCAGCACCTCGAAGATGCGCCGGCCAGCGGCGGCGGCCTGCTGCAGCAGGTCGTTGATGTTCACAAGGTCGTCGATCGGGCCGTAGAAATAGCGCCCGTAGCCGCGATAGGCCAGCAGGCCGCCCAGCGTGAACTGCCCGCGCATAATAAACAGCACGCCGCCGCCGAGCATCAGCACATTGCCGAAGTTCGCCACCCAGCGCACCAGCGGAAACACGCGATTGCGCAATGTGACGGCCTGCACCTGCTGATCGTACAGCTCGCGGCCGGTTGCTTCCAGGCTGATCGACTCGCGCCGTTCCTGCGCAAACGACTGGATGACGCGAATGCCGTTGAGGTTATCCGCCAGGCGCGCGGTCAGGTCGCCCAGGCGCTGACGGGCGGCGCGGTAGATCGGGCGCACGCGACGATTGTAGCGCCGCAGCAGCAGACCCACCAGCAGCATTGGGATGAGCACAATCAGGCCGAGCGCAGGCTGCAGCGCAATGAAAATGCCCGCCACGCCTGCCACGCGCAGCGCGTTCGCCACCACCGAGTCGGTGCCGCGAATCATCACATCCTGAATGCTGTCCACGTCGGACGTAATGCGCGAAAGCAGGTCGCCGGTGCGGCGCTGCGCGAAGTAGGCCGCCGACTGCGATTGGAGTTTGGCGTACAGGCGCAAGCGCAGGTCGAGCGTCAGGCGCTGGCCGGCGCGCTCAAGCAGCACGCCGCGCACGGCCGAGCAGATCTGGCCGACGCCAAACACCGCCACCAGCAGCACCAGCTTCTCGCCAATGTACCACCAGTCGCGGTTCGCCAGGCCCACATCGACCACCTGCTGCCACACCAGCGGCGGGTACAGCTCGGCCGCAACCGAGAGGATCAGGCAGGCCATGCCCGCGCCCACGGTGCGCCGGTAGGGCAAAATCAGGCTGTACAATCGGGTAAAAATGCCGCGCTCGCGTGGCGCGGGGATGCTCAGCGTTGCCATAGGCCCCTGTTCCAGTTCAAAAGCAGCGAGCTCTCTTTATTCAACCCGCAACCAACAACCAACGGCCAAAATATTCACCACTGAGGCACGGAGGTTTTGGTTTACAGGTTTGAAGGTTGCAGGTTGAATGTTGGGACGTGGCAGGGTACTGCGAGCTGCCGCCTGCCAACTGCTGCTTGCCCTACGCCGTGCGCCGCCGATACACCAGCGCGCCGCCCACGCCCAGCAGACACAGCGCCGCGCACACCAGCAGCGTTTCCGAGACGCCAATGATGTTCGAGAGCGTGCCAATCAGCAAACCGCCGATCGGCGTGCTGCCCGCGAACAGCAGCATATACAGGCCCATCACCCGGCCGCGCAGCGCGTCGGGCGTGGTGAGCTGCAAGAGCGTGTTTGCGCTGGTGGAAAACAGAATGCCCGCGAAGCCCAGGGCGATGAGCAGCGCGCCCGAAAGCGCGTAGCTCGTGGAGATCGCGACCGCGCCGAGCAGCAGGCCAAAGCAGGCCGAGCCAACGATCAGCCGGCGCATCGTGACCTTGCCGGCATAGGCCGTCACCAGCGCGCCCACCAGCGAGCCCGCGCCCAGAAAGGCCGAAAGCCCGCCAAAGCCGGCCGCATCGGTGTGCAGCACAAAGCCCGAAAGCAGCGGCAGCACCACGCTGAAGTTATAGCCAAAGGTGCCAATCGCCGCCACGACAATCATAATCAGCAGCACCGCCGGCGTGCGCCAGACATACGCCAGCCCTTCGAGCAGGTCGCTGCCCATGCGCCCGCCGCGCCGTGGTGGCGCGGCCAGAAATTCGTCGCGGTTCATCATAAACAGGCTAAACAGCACTGCCACAAACGTCACCGCATTGATGAACAGCACCAGCGCGATGCCGGTGAGCAGGTTGCCCGCCCCGGCAATGATCAGGCCCGCCAGCGCCGGCCCAATAATGCGCGCACCATTGAACAGCATAGAGTTGAGCGCCACCGCGTTCACCAGATGGTCGCGCCCGACCAGCTCGACCGCGAACGCCTGCCGCACGGGGTTATCGATTGCGGTGATGATGCCCTGCGCCGCCGCCAGGATGTAGACATGCCAGAGCTGGATCGCGCCGGTTCCCACCAGCGCGGCAAAGATCACGGCCTGAACCAGCGCCGCTGTTTGGGTGAAAATAATCAGCCGGTGCTTGGGCAAGCGGTCGCCAATGGCCCCGCCGAGCAGGGAAAGCAGCATGATCGGCAGGAATTGCAGCGCCGTCACGACGCCCAGCGCAAACGGCGACTGGGTGAGCTGCAGCACCAGCCACGATTGCGCGGTGGTCTGCATCCAGCTGCCGGTTTGCGAGATTAGCTGGCCAAACCAGTACAAGCGGTAGTTGCGTACCGACAGCGCGCGAAAACCGCGCCCCAATGCGCCGAGCCGGCCTTCTGGCGCTGGCGCTGCATTGGCAGAATTAGCGGGTTGATTCATCGACGGATGAGCGTTCGTCGCTCGCATGTTGTTCCTCCTGCGCCAGCACGCGGCGCAGCGCCGGCAGCGCCACACGCACTGCCGTTAGTTCGTTCTCACTTAGCTCGGCCAGCAGTGGTGCCAGCCGCTGCAACGATTGCGATTGGGCGCGCTCGTAGTGCAGCCGCCCGCTTTCGGTGAGCTGCAAGATCGACTGCCGACGGTCGTTTGGGTCGGGCTCGCGCAGCACCCAGCCGCGTGCCACCAAGGCCTGCGCCAGCTCGCTCATCGACTGGAGGCTGACGCGGCGCTTTTTCGCCAGCGCGCTGAGTGTGAGCGGGGCGGCGGCCAGGTGTGCCAGCACGCGAAACTGCGGCATGGTCGTTTCTTCGCCAGCTTCGCGCCGCACTTCGGCCGCAACAATGCGGTTCAGCAACGGCAATACCGACAGGAGATCTTGCGTGGTTTCAAGAACCAGATCCATAGAGTTTTTCTCGCTTTTGCCAAGTTCCTTGATTATCAGGAAACCTGATGATTAGGATACTTGATGAATATCGGGATGTCAAGAAGGATTCTTTGGGGATTTTTCGCCTGCGGCAGCAAGATGATTATTATTTTTTTGTGAGCGGGTTCTCGCGCGCAACGCGAGAACCCGCTCACAACATGGTGCTGAACGATTGAGCTACGGCATTCATATGGCGCCAAAGCTCACTGCCGACTGGCTTCTGCCTGCTGCCCACTGCCAGAAGCGGTTTTCAAATCAATTGGACCAAAAAGGCCGAGATTTTCTCGTACTCTGTGCGCTCTGTGGCCCAAATCATTCGCAATCTGCTATAAAAGCACACTGCGGGCCAAGAAAAAACTCGGGAGCGGCGCGCCACCTCCGAGTTTGCAGCCAAGTGTTTTCGTGCCTGCGCAGGAATCAGCCGCCGCGCACAAACGCCGCCAGCCAGTCGATCAGCGCGGCAATGTCGCCCAGGTGGCCGGTTTCAAACGGCGTGTGCGTGTAGCGCGCCGGAAAAACCACCATTGCAGAAGGGATGTCGGCGCGCATGAACGAAACGCCATCGCTGCCGAACGAGCCAAACACCGCGTGCTGAATCGGGATGCCGGCGCGGGTGGCGGCCTGCTCCAGCGCACTGGTGAGCGCGTGATCGTAGTGCACCAGCGCGTCTTTATGCACCAGGCCGGGGCCGCCGCCCAGGCGCAGCGGCAGGGCGTTCTCGCCAACGCCGGGGATGTCGCCGGCCAGGCCAATTTCCACCACAATCGCGGCGTCGAACTGCTCGCGCGCAGCCAGCGCCGCCGCGCCCACCACGCCAATTTCTTCCTGCACCGTACACGCCAGCGTCAGGTCGAATGCGCGCTCGGCGGGCGGCACGCGCCGCAGCACCTCGGTGATCACCGCCAGCGGCACGCGGTCGTCGAGCGCCTTGCCAACCACATGCGGGCCGCGCTGGCTGGTTTGCGCATCCCAGATCACGCGCGTGCCGGGCGTAACGCCGCGCTCCAGCAATTCCTCGCGCGTCAGCCCGGTATCAACCCAGAAGTCGTTCCAGGTGAGCTGGGTTGGTTCGGCCATAGTAAGCGGGGCAACGTGGCCCGCGGGCGAGGCGATCACGCCGGGGATGGGGCCGCCCCGCGCCAGCACGCGCACCGGCTGGCCCACGGTAAACCACTCGCGCAGGCTGGTCGTGCGCGTCCAGGCCTGGCCGTTTGCCAGCCACAGAAAGCCGCCCGCGTCGATCGAGCGCACGAGATAGCACAGCTCGTCGGCGTGCGCAGCCAGCAGCAGCCGTGGGCCGTTCCCGCCCCCGCGCGCAACGACATTGCCCAAGCGGGTGCGCTCGGTGTGCGCGCCAGCCGCCTGCCAGATCGGCTCGATATAGTCGAGCACGGCGGCTTCCTGGCCAACTGGTCCGCTCAGCTCGGTCAATTCCTTGATGAAAGAAAACAGCTCGCTCATAGGCTCCTCACGGCGTATCTGGCGTTTGCCGCATCAGTATAGGCCAGCGCGCCAGAAGCGGCAAGCTCCTTTCCCGCCCGCCAGGCTTGCCCGCAGCTGAAGCAGCGGGCTATATATGGCGAAGCCCGCCTGCGCGGGCTCAATAGCCCGCTGAAGCGGGCGCCGTTCAGTAGCGCAGTGGCTTCAGCCCCGCACGCGCCAGAAGCGGCAAGTTCCTTTCCCGCGCTCCAGTCGCTGTGATATACTCATGCTCTATTGCCCATTCACACGGGGCGCACGCTATGAAAATACTGCTGTTGGGCGGCGACGGTCGGGCACACGCGCTGGCCTGGAAACTCTTCAATAGCCCGCTGGTGAGCGAGCTGATCTGCGCGCCCGGCAATGGCGGCACTGGCGCGCTGGTGCCTTCCACCGAGCTCGAGCTGGCCGACGCGGCTGCGGTGGCGCGCTGGGCCTTCGACGAAGGCATCGACGTGATTGTGCCCGCTGGCAGCCAGCCCCTTCATGCCGGCCTGGTCGATGAAGTGGTGTCGCTGCACATTGGCGTGTGCGGGCCGTCGCAGCGCTCGGCCGGGCTGGAGCACAGCCGCTGCCAGGCCAAGGAATTCCTGCTGCGCCACAACCTGCCCACCGCGCCGGGCCGCGCCTTCACCAACCACGACACTGCCGAAAAATACCTCGCCACGCAGCCGCTGCCCGTCATGATCAAGGCCGACCGCCCCGCTGCCGGCGAGGCGATCTACCACGAGCGCTACGCCGCGCTGGAGGGCTTGCGCGAGCTGTTTGCCGCGCACACGCTCGAAGGCGCAAACGGCGGTGTAGTGATTGAGGCCGCGCTGAGCGGGCCGCGCGTGGTCATGTCGGCCTTTGCCGATGGGCGCACCGCCGTGCCAATGCTGCCCACGCGCCTGTACGACCGCGCCGAGCCGGGCGATGGCGGCGCAATGGCACGCGGTGTTGGCGCGCACACTGGCAGCTCAAGCTTTGCGCAGAAGCTTGGCGCATTCATGCACGAGCGGCTTATTCTGCCTGCGGTCGCAGGTATGGCGCACGATAATTTGCCGTTCTGGGGCTTTCTGGGCGTGGATTGCATTGTGACCGAGCAGGGGCCGCGCATCACGGCACTGCGCGCCAGCCTGAGCGAGGGCGAGGCGCAAGTCGTTTTGCCGCGCCTGGAAGACGACCTGATGCCCTGGATTCAGGCGATGATCGCCCAGCGGCTGCATGAGCGCCCCGCACCCACATGGTCGCCCAGTGTTACCGTAGGCTTGGGACTGTTTGCGCGCGGCTATCCGCATCACTTCGCGGTTGGCGGGCCGGTGAGCGGGCTGGAGCTGCTTGACGAGGGCGTGCGCGCCTTTCACAGCGCCACCGAAGGCACCAGCAGCCTGCGCTACACCCCGCAGATGCAGCGCAGCGGCATGTTCAGCTCGCTCGGCACGAGCTTGCCCTTTTTTGGCGCTGGGCCGGCCAGCAATCAGATCCGCACGGCTGGCGGGCTGGTGCTCACCGTGGTGGCAAGCGGCGCGACGCTGGCCGGCACGCGCGGCCTTGCTCTCGTCAATGCCGACCGCATCCAATTCGAGGGGCGCAGCTACCGCGACGACATTGCCGCGAAGGAGTTCGGGTAGGTATTGGGTTGCAGGTTTGAAAGTTTTGAATGTTGAATGTTGAGTGTTGAGTTGACAGGTTGCGAGTTGCAGCCGCGGCGTATCGCATACGCCTGTTGCAGGTTTGAAAGTTGCGAGTTGCAGCCGCGGCGTATCGCATACGCCTGTTGCAGGTTTGAAAGTTGCGAGTTGCAGCCGCGGCCTATCGCATACGCCTGTTGCAGGTTTGAAAGTTGCGAGTTGCAGCCATGGCCTATCGCATACGCCTGTTGCAGGCTTGAAAGTTGCGAGTTGCAGCCGTGGCCTATCGCATACGCCTGTTGCAGGTTGCTGGTTGTCGCCCAATCCCAAAACCCCAGACCCTAAACCCTCCTGCGGTTCTGCGGTTCTCCGTCTGGGCGTATTGCAATACGCCAGTTCTCGGTCTGTGCGTAGAGCAATACGCCCTTCGATGGTTCTCAATTCTCGCTTCTGCGCGTCGTAGTTTCTGCCGGGCGGCCCGGCGCTGCGGGAGTATGCGCATACGCCTGCCACAAGCTGCGCATGTAGAAGCCCGCAAACTGCGCAAGCCCGCGCCACGCCCGCCCCGACCCCTGGGCACGCAGCGAAGCCAGCAGCCCCACAACTGCGCCAGGGCTCATGTGCAGGATGCCGCTTGCCAGCACTTCGGAAGGTGCAACCGGCGGCGCGTGGTAGCCCGCCCAAAGCTGTGTGAACAGCGTGGTTGTGTCGCCCAGCGGCATTCCGTTCGGCACCATCTTAACGCCATACAGCGTAAACGCCCGCTGCGCGCTGTCGCGCAGAAACAGGCAGTAGCGCATTTCCTTTTCCGCTGGCGATCCGCTATCCACCCACAAGTTCAGCACGCCACGCTCCACGCGGAGTTCCTGATCAGCGGCGAGCGCAGGGTTCTTTTCATACAAAAGCGACGTCAGAGCGGGAAAAACCACACTTCCGCTGACCACGGCGCTATGCTCCGGGTCGGCCAGAAATGCTTCCATACTCGGAATGAATATCTTTAACCGCATTTCTATGTCGATGCCTTCCTTGCGGCCGGTTGTGTATGCCTCGTGGAAGGGCAATCGCCCCCGCGCCACATAGCCGGCCATGCGCTCGGCAAAGCGAACCTGCACCGGCCACGTCGGACGATCTGCTTTTGCACTGCGCCCGGCCAGGTGCTTCGGGCGGCCCTGGCGATGGTTGGCAATCACCCGGTCGGCGAAGCGGTGCGCCAGCGCCGCGATGGTGAGCGCGGGGTTCGGGCCAACCGGGCCGGGCATCACCGAGCCGTCGGCAATAAAGAAGCCCGGGTAGTTGAACACCTCGCCCCACGCATCGACCACGCCCTGCTCGGGCGAGCGCGCCATGACGCAGCCGCCAAGCGGGTGCACCGTGATCGAGCGATTCATGCGGTGGTGCCAGCTGCCGTGGAACGTCGCGCCGAGGACAGCAGCCAGCTTTTCCCCGGCCGCGCTGGCATGCCTGAAAAAATCCGACGAGCGTTTGATGCTCCAGTCGATATTGAGTTTAGGCCGGCGGCGACCAACCAGCCGCACCTGGCCATCAGGCGTGTCCCGGCCCATCGCCAGCACCGGCAGCAAGCCTTCGGAAAAGCGCGGGTGGCGGAACAGCGCCGCAATCTCAGCACCCAGATCGTGGTCGGGGCGGCCGCGCATTTGCAACCACACCAGCCGCAGGAATTGCCACCGTTCGATCCACCCTGCGCGAAGCATGTCGGTCACAAACAGCATCCAGTAGGCGAAATTTGGCGCGCCAGCATCCTGCAGGTGCGTTTCATGCTGCCAGCCGCCGTCAGGGTCGGGCGGAACGCGCGCGGTGCTGGTTGTCACTGGCCCCTGAAATGCTTCAATGCCCGAAACGGATTGCGCCGCAGCATCTGGCATAGTCATGAACATGATCATGTCGCCGTTGGTGGAGAAGCGGTGCCCGACGCGGCGGCTCAATTTGGGGAAGGCGGCGCGGTTCTTCAGCAGCAGGTAGTTCGAGCCAAGCGTGCCGGCCGCCAGCACAAGCTGCTTGGCGCTGATGGTGTGGGTGGTGGGGGTGCAGCCCGGCGAATGCTCTGTATAGGTAACACGATAGCCGCGCGGGTGCGGCGCAAATTCCTGCACCTCGCAGAGCGTGCGGATGGTGGTTTTCTGGTGGCGTTTTGCCATGGAAAGAAAGGTGTGATCGAGCGAATTCTTGCTGCCGTGGTTGCAGCCCAGGTCGCACTCGCCGCACAGCGAGCAGGCGAAACGCTGCGTTTTCTCGCCATGAACGTTGTGCGGGTCGGGCGGCAATGGCTCATTGAATGTTAGCTCTACGCCATTGTCGCCAGCAAAGACAACAGCCAGCGGCGCGGCTTGCCACGGGTAGTCTGGCTGCGTTTCGTACAGCGCTTTTGTTCGGGCGGTGCGATCGTAGGGCGCCTTGCCGAAAGGATAGCGGCGCGGCTTCAGCACGGCCTCGACGGCGCGGTAGTGCGGCACCAGGTCGCCATAATCGATCGGCCAGTCTTCGGCGTCGGGGTCGAGCGGGTTGCCGCGCACAAAGGTTTCGGGATGCTTGCGCAGCAGCACGTTCGCGTAGATCAGCGATCCACCGCCCAGCCCGCTCGACACAACCGCGTCGAGTCCGCGAAACGACCAGATGTTGAACAGCCCAAACAGATTGGCCTTGGGGTCCCAGAAGTTGTGCTGCATGTCGCTCGGCTTGCGCGGGAAGGCGCCAGGCGCGTAGGCTTTGCCGCGCTCCAGCAGGCACACGTGCAAGCCGGCCTCGGCCAGCCGGTAGGTCATCACCGCGCCGCCAAAACCCGAGCCGATCACAATTGCGTCGAAGTGTTTTTCTTCTTGCATCGCTTCTCACCAACGACTGACGCCCTGAAATTCACCACAGAGACGCGGAGGTTTGGGGGTTTGCAGGGTGCAGGTTCGTAGCAACTCAAAACTCAACATTCAACATTCAAAACTTGCAACCTGCAAACTCACCCGCTACGCCACCGCGCGCTCTTCCAGCGCCGGCACCCGGTCGAACTGCGCGAACCAGCGGCGGATCAGCTCGACCTGGAAGCGGTATTGCCCATCCACCAGCTCGATGATATCGCGACGCAGCAGCAGATCGAGGGTTGCGTCGAGCGGCGCGCTCAGTGCGGCCGCCAGCGTGGCACGGTCGGCGCCGCCGGGCTGCCTGGCCAGGAAATACAGCAGCTCGCTGCCCGCGTTGCCCACCTGGTTCGCCAGATCGGAGAAAAAGAGATCGCCAGTCTGGAGCGCCAGGGCCACCGCATCTTCCACATCGGCGGGCGTCACCAGCCGGCGCTGATCGACGGCGCGGCTATTCTTCAGCTCGACCACCTCGTAGCACAGCAGCTGCACCAGGTGCGGGTGGCCACGCGTCAGGCCGGCGATGAGCTGGCTGGCGGCGGGCTCGTAGCACAGCGGGAAATCCTCGATCGGGCGCTCGATCAGCGCAATCGTATCGCTGGCGTGCAGGTAGCTGATTTTAATGATCTGCATGTTGATCAGGTAGGTCGCCCAGTGGCGGAAATCCTCCAGCGTGTGCGAGCCAGCCAGCAGCACCTTGAAGCGCGGGCGGTGCTGCACCAGGTGGCGCAGCGTTCGCAAAACATCGCGCGCATCGAAGCGCCCCTGGTCGCTGATCGTATCGAGCGACTCGAACTCATCGAGCGCCAGCAGCGCCGCGCTGTAGCCCTGCGCCGTCATCGCGTCTTCGATCTCGTCCAGCCAATCGTTGAAGTAGCCAAACGGCCGCGCCTGGCACATCGCCTCGCTGGCGCGCGGCAGCCGCAGCCCACGGTGGTGCTCGGCCGAGCGTACCATCGCCTGCATCACGCCAAACAGGAAATCGCCGAAGTTGCTCGCGCCAGCAATACCCTCGCCATCCACAAACAGCAGCACCACAGTGCTGGGCAGCAGGCGGCCCAGGTTGCGCAGCAGCGAAGTCTTGCCCATGCGCCGCTGCCCATACAGCAGCAGTGGCGGCCGCCGACGGTCGAGCAGCAGCTGCTCGATGCGCGCAGCAATATCGACCCGCCCAACAAACATATCCTGCTGGTCGGTGAGCGGCACGCTGAAGATATACGGATTATCGATTTCCTGGCTGTACTCAATTGCGGCCGCCAGCTCGGCAATCTGTGCCTGCACAATGCGCCGCCATTGCGCCGCAATTGGCTGAAAGCGCGGCGCATACATGCCACTGGTGATCGCCATTTCGTTCAGCAGCGTGCATAGTTGCTCGTCGATAACGCCAAAGACCAGGCGCTTGTGGTACACCGTGTTGTTGTTCACTGCCGCGCGGGTGTTTTGCCCAATCCGGTAGAATCTGCGCAGCAGCGGGCTCACCGGGCTGTCGAGTTCGCCGCCGCCGAGCGCCTGATGCGCCACCACAATGTCGTCGATCGTCTGGCAGCGCTCCAGCGCGCGCGCGCACAGCTCGATCTGGGCGGACTGCGCGGCCCAGCGCTGATGCCCGGCGCTCAATCGCTCGATCGCCGCGCTGCCTTCGGCCGGGTCGCGCTCGGCCACCAGCACCAGATGCTCTTCGAGCTTGGCGAACGGCAGGCTATGCTGTGGGAACCAGAAGGCAGCGTGCCTGCGCAGCTGTGGCCGGCCCGACCAGCCGCGCTCGTCGAGGCGCAGCAGCAGCAAATCCCACAGATCGACCAGCGGGTGCACCAGCAGCTCGCCCCACCACATAAAACCCAGCCCGCCCAGCAGGCAGGCCAGCGTGAGCCCAAGCGTTCGCAGCGCGGGCAGCTCTGCCGCAGCAATCATCCAGGCAATAAAGCCGCCGCCCAGGCCCAGCGTGCTCACCAGCACAGCCAGGCGCGGGCCCACGAGCTGCTCGACCATCACATAGGGGATGCTGATCAGCGCCAGAAACATGCAGGTGAACGCTACGCACGCCACCTGAAACAGATCCAGCCTTTGCAGCCCAACAAAGGCCAGCACCGTCAGCCCAAGCATCGCGCCCGTCACCACCAGCACACTGCGCGCGCGCCGCCACTCAACCGAGGCCAGCAGCAGCACCACCAGCAGCAGCGCAATTCCACCTGCCATCGGCAGGCTTTGCGGGCTGACGCCAATTGGCTTTTCGCCCAGGCCAACAATTGCGAAGCGCAGCAGGGTATAGGTGGCATATACTGCCGCGCCGCCAATAACCAGCCCGCCAATCAGCGCGCTTACCCAGGCATTCCACTGGCGGCGCGGCAACAGCACCTGAAACGACGTGGCTGCAACCGTTTGTTCGGCAACGCTGCCGGCAATGCTGCCACCCAGCCCAAGCATCAGCGCATACAGCATCAGGGTGCGTGGGTCAATATGGGTAGGGTAGCCCAGATCGCCAATCAGGGCATAGCCGAGGGCAAACACCAGCCCGCCCGGCACGCTGAGCGCAAGGCCCACCGCAATGCTTTGCGTCGCCCCGCCCACCACCAGCAGAATCAGCGAAACCAGCAGCGGCGCGATCATACCAACCGCGAACACCACGCCAGTACGCTCAAACGCCAGCAGGGCCAGCAGGCTCGCCAGCAGCACCAGCGGCACATATACCACATAGCCCCACAGCATGCGCCGCATCAGCGGGTGCCGCCAGTGGGCGCGCGTCAGGTCGCCAAAGCGGCAATCGGGCGGCAGCGCCGGGTCGATGCGTGAAATGTAGCCGCGCCAGGCCGGGGGCCGCCACAGCACCCATGTAAGCAATTGCGCGCTTCCGATCAGGCGGTTGGCGTGCAGTTGCGGCGTGAGTGGGTAGCGCTCGGCGCTGGTGCTGGCTGTCATGGCTTACCCTTTCAGGCTGCGATATGGCGCGACACGGCGCAACCCCTCGTCGCGCCAGCCGCTTGTATCGCCCGATTCCAGCGCTTCCAGCAGGGCAGTCGCCAGGATCTGCAGCAGCGCCGGGCAGCAGCCGCTTTGCTCGATGATCCACGCCCGCTCAGCGGCAGGGAAAGGGCGTGGCGAACGGTCGAGCAGCTCGTTGGCTGCGGCAACCGCAATTGGGCCCAGGTTCATGCGCTGAAAGATATTGAAGAAGGGCGACGGCTTGCCGTAGCTGCTGGCCTGGACATCGGGTGTGTCTTTCGACGCGATGATAAAGCTCAGCAGGCCAGCCGACTGGTTGGCGCCCAGCGAGCGCAAGCTCCACCAGAACGTCAAATCCAGCTCGGGCGCGGCCAGCGCGGCCTCAAGCTCATCAAACATCACTACCGTCGGCTGGCGTATGTTATCGATCATCGCGTCCATAAAATGCATCAGTGTACACGGCGACGGGATCGGAAAGCCCAGCTCGGTCAGGATATAGCGCAGCAGGCTTTCCTGCCGGCACATCCGAATATCCTGAAAATCGACAAACACCCAACGGTACTGCTCGGGTTTCCTGAGCCAGTCGGTGCGCTGGCCGGCGCGCAGCAGCCCCGGCGCCGCCCGCGTAATGTTTTTCATGTAATGCAGCAGCGAGGTTTTGCCACTGCGCTGCGCCCCCACAATTGCGACGTTCGCCAGCGGCAGGCGGCTCAGGCCGTCGAACATTCGCTTCAGCTCGGCTTCGCGCCCAAAGAACTGCGCGCAATGCGTGATCGGCGGGCCAACCACAAACGGCGCCAGCTCAACCAGCACCGCCTGTTTCGGCGGGGTGGCGGGGCGGGCATATCGGTCTGCAGGCGGGTACAGGGCATCGCACAGCGCGCTGGGATTTTCAGCATCGCCACAGTGCGCAAACCGCTCCATCCACTCGCGTGGCAGCCTGGCGCGCGCAGCAATCAGGCGCGCCAGCTGCTCGAAATCGCCAGGCCGCGGAATGTGGCCCTTGCGCCAGTACTCGATCACCGAGCCGCCGCTTTCGCGCTCCAGCCCGTAGCCAAGTTCATCCTGCACGATCTGAATGGCTTTCCGTTCGTGGATGGCGATCTGGCGCACCGCCTCAGTCAGCATGTTCCCAAATTCCTTTGGCCTGACCATGATAGACGACCTCCCCTCCGAAAGATCGGAGTGAAATTCGGAGTTCGGCATACGACACTTGGGAGTGACGGAGGAGTACGATGCGTAATCGTAGGGTCACAACACGAGTATAGCGCGCCCGCATTCTTCCCGAATGAGGCTGCGGATGGAGATTAATGAATATGCAGAGCGATCCTATCTATCAAACGTTCCACCGGGCGATTTTCGAGCGCAATTCCGACGCCTGGGGCGAAATTGCCGAACGTTTCCGCCCGCTGATGATCGCCTGGGCGCATCGCTACCGCGCCAGCGTGCCGATCACCGATTTCAACGAAGATCTGGCCGACCAGGCGCTGGCGCGCGCGTGGGCCGCGCTTACGCCCGAGCAGTTCGTAACCTTCCCGTCGGTTGCGGCGCTGATGGCCTACCTGCGCATGTGTGTGCGCAGCACGATCATCGACTGCGCGCGCGTGCAGCGCAACCAGGAACGGCTGCGCCAGATCGAGGGCGGTGCGTGCTGCCACCCGGGCGAAGAAGCGATCAGCCGGATTGCTTATGCAGAGCTGTGGAAGCTGCTCGATGCGCTGGTGGACTCGCCGCAGGAGCAGATTGTGCTGCGCGAGGCGATTATCAACGGCGTGCCGCCGCGCCAGATTTTGGCGCAGCACCCGGGCGCGTTCCCCGATATCAGCGCGGTGTATGCCGCCAAGCGCAACCTGCTGGATCGGCTGCGGCGCAACCCCGAGCTGCGCAATCGCTACGACGCGGCGTAGACTGGCTGCTGGGCGCGAGGGCGCGGATCGCTTCAGGGGAGTAAGCGTAGCGGCTGCGCAGGCTTTTCTGCTTGCATTGAAAAGCCTGCGCAGAAAGGAGTGACAGCACAGAATTTCAAGCTGCTACGACATGGTATAATTTACCGCACACCCATCGCCTGAGCACTAAATAACAGCGCATCGCTGATCTTTCGATAAATAGAAAGAGAAGTTCTATGTCCCCCTCGCTTCGCGATTATTATCAAATTCTCGGTGTAGATCCCAACGCAGGGCAGGCATCTATTAAAGATGCGTACCGGGCGCTGGTTAAAAAGTATCATCCGGATATAAATCGCGATCCTGCGGCCCCTACATTTATGAAATATCTCAATGAAGCACGTGATATACTATTAAATGCATCCCGTCGCCAGGAATATGATAAGCTTCGTGCGGCTCATTTTGGGTTCGAAATAGCTCCAGAAGCATCAATTGATGCGATTGTGCTGTACCATGGTGCCGGGGTTATTTACAGCATTGGCATTACTTTTGAAATCACTTTTTCCGTTAAATATTTCAGGAATAAAACTGGCAGTATTCTGCTTGTGATCACTGACGAGCACGAGCAATTCGTTCGCCAAGCAACTAAGCCATCCAGATATGCTTCTGTTGCAAGCACGCAACCGGAATATATTTATAATAGCAGCGCGTTTACGCCAACCGATAACGATTGCAGTTTTGTGTCGCAAATCCACATCCCTTACGCTTCTTTTCCACCCATAAAGGCCAAATATAAATCATGTGTGGCTGTAATGAAAGAAAATTCTACTCTTATTTCAAACAAGTTTTCAGAAATGTTTCTTCTTGATCGAAGCGAAGTATCACTGTACAGATCTTCCCAGGATACTTTCGAAGATCTGTATACATTTTAAGGCAAGGTTGCGCTTGATCGGAATACGCTTTACTGTTCGTGAAGTTTGGAAACCTTTGGTGGCTGCCGTTTGCAGAAGCTCGCTTCACGCTATATTGCAATATGCGTAAGGAAGGCAACAATGGCCGACATTAAAACCAAAGTGAACGATGCAAGCGTTGAGGAATTTTTGAGCACTGTTGACGGCGAGCAGAAGCGCAAAGATTGTTTTGAGATCATAGAAATGATGCGGCAGGTGACAAAGAAAGAGCCAAAAATGTGGGGATCTGCCATTATTGGCTTTGGCTCGTATCACTATGCGTATGAAAGTGGGCGGGAAGGCGATATGCCGCAGATCGCGTTTTCGCCCCGCAAACAGAATATTACGCTGTATATTGGTGTGGGCGACGACACCGAGAACCCGCTGCTCAGGAAACTTGGCAAATATAAAACCGCCAAGGTATGCTTGTATATTAAGAAACTGGCGGATGTGGACAGAAATGTTTTGCAGGAATTGATCGCTGATGCATTCGCCCGAGCTGATTAGTTTTGTTTCTGGCGCTGCGCTTCGGCCAAGCCGGGCGCAGCGCCAGAAAAGAAAATTCGGGGGCGGCAATGCCGCCCCCGAACCCCACTCAGTATCCAGCCTTTCCCCAGGCGTGGTACCAGCAGATTGCTTCTACTCCGGCAGGATCTTGAAGTAGATGATCGAGGTCTGCTTGCTGTCGGTCGAGCTCTGGAATACCCAGAACCACAGGCCGGCCGGCATTTCATCGGTGTTGAAGCGCAGGTTGTTCACCTCGCCAGTCGGGCCGATGTCCTCGGTCTGCACGGTGCCGAACACGCTGCCGTCGGGCGCGGTCAGCCAGTAGCCAACCTTGTCGTTCGGCTTGAAGCCAAACACATCCATCGACATGCGCGTGCCGGCTTTGACACACTTGGCCGGGCGGATGCGACCATTGACTGGGTCGGGCACGTCGGCGCAGGGGTCGGCCGGGGCGGGCGCAGGCGTGGGCGCGGCGGCTGCGGTGTTCGAGCGGATCTCGTTGCCCAGCAGGCCAAGCAGGACGTTATACGGGGCGGCATTCTCGGGATGCAGCTCAAAGCGCGCGCGCTCGAACCACTGCACCGTGTACTGCTTGCCGTCGCTCAGCGTCTCGATCGCCGGGTCGCTCAGCGGCAGGCCAAACAGCGCCAGGTTCTCGGCTTCGGTTTTGCCCTTCTTGCCATCGAACTCAAGCCCGCTGGCGCGCCACGCCTTCAGGATGTCGCCGCAGACATTGTGGCCGGTTTCCGAGAAGAAGCGGCAGCCATTCTGCGCAGGCGTCTTCGAGAAGGTGAAGGGATCGCGGCCCTGCTGCGCCAGGCGGTCGGCGCCCAGGCGGCCCAGCAGCACGTCGTAGGGGCGGCCATTCTCGGGGTGCAGCTCGAGGCGGTTGCGCTCGAACCACTGCACCTGCAGCTGGCGGCCTTCAATCGTTTCCACCTGCAGCGGGGTCACCGGCAAACCAAACACCGGCAGCCCGCCATTCTGCTCCCAGAACTCGCGGATGCGCCCATCAATACACTGGTTGGTTTCAGCAAAGCAGCGCTGGCTGGTTTGGGCCTGCGCGCTGCCATAGGGTGCCACCGCCAGCATCGCGGCAAAAATCGCAACAAGCACCGCAATGCCTGAAAATCGGGATCGAATCATCATCAAACTCCTCAATGTAGGGCAGATACGTTTTCTTTTATTGAAACAGCGGTCCCCATCACTTTTACAGGGCAGTTCGGCCAGTTCCTCCACCACTGGTCGCGTAAGTACCGCTGCGATACCGCTTCGAGCGCGCCACTTCCTGTTCACAAACGCTATCACTACAATGCGTGAAAACAAGATATGCGCAGGCAAGCCCAGAGCGCGCGGCCATGGCGCGGCCCGGGATTTCAAAAGAGGGCGACATTGCAAAAAAGAAATGCGTAGTGAGAATTGGCTTGGGCGGCCCAAGCGCGAGCCGCCCAACGTTTACGGTGCTAGCGACGCCAGCCGCGCGCGGTGGTCAGCTCGTTCGAAAGCAAGCCAAGCAGCACGCCCGCGTCGCCGTGGCTTTCAAAGCGCGCACGCTCGAACCACTGCACAATGTACGGGTTGCCGTCGCTCAACGTTTCAACCTGCGGCTCGGAAAGTGGCGCGCCAAACAGCGCAAGGCTTTCGGCATAGGTTTTGCCGCTGCGCCCATCCAGCTCGAGGCCATGCGTGCGCCAGTAGCTCAGGAATGGCTCGCACAGGCTGTGGCCGGTCGCCTCGAAGAACACACAGCCGGGTTTGGCAGCGGCCTTGGGGAAATCGTACCAGCTGCGCCCGCCAAGCTGCAAGATCGCATCGCCCAGGCGGGTGAGCAGCACGTTATACGGCGGCGCATTTTCGGGGTGCAGCTCGAAGCGGTGGCGCTCGAAATATTGCACGACATAGTCGCGCCCATCTTCGCCGCGCTCGGTAAACTCTTCGCTGGTGGGGTAGCCGAAGATCGGCAGGCCGCCATGGGTGTTCCAGTAGCTCAGGAAGGTGCCGCGCAACGTGTGGCCGGTTTCCGGGAAGTAGGCCGCGCCATCGCTGGGCGTGCCAACCGTCGCAAACGACTGCGAGGCGTCGGGCGCAAAGCTGAAGTTCAGCGTGGCGACGCTCAGGGGTGTGCCGGTCAGCCAGGCTTGCTGCGCGTTCGCCACACCGCCCGCCCCGCTCACCGTCACGGTGTACGCGCCAGCCGGCAGGTTATCGAAGCGGTAAAAGCCGGTGCTGTCGGGCTGGGTTTGCTGGCCGCTGCTCAGCGACACCGTGACCTGCCCGCTCTGCCCGCCCGTCACGACGCCCTGGATGGCCGAGCGGTTCAGAATATTCGGGTCGGCGGCGAGCTGCACGGTGCGCAGCAGGTTGAGCCGGCCATAGCCATATTCGGGGTCTTTGCCGGGCGCGCCCTGGTCGTCGGCGCCAAGCTCCAGCAGCTCAGCCAGCTGGTCGACGTTCAGGTCGGGGCGCAGGGTCAGCGCCAGCGCCGCCGCGCCTGCAACATGCGGGCACGAAGCCGAGGTGCCATTCTCAACGCCATAGCTATCGCCCTGGCCGGGCCGCCAGATGGTGCTCCACAGGCCCACGCCCGGCGCGGCAATATCGACAAAGCTGCCAGTGGTGGAAAAGCCAGTGACGCCGTCGTTGCTGTTAGTGGCCGACACCGCCAGCACGCTTGGGTAGGCGGCCGGGTAGTTGGGCGCATTGCCTTCGGCCTGGCCATTGCCCGAGGCCGCGATGACCAGCGCGTTGCGGTCGCGCGCGTACTGCACGGCATCGCGCATCACCTCGGTATCGTCGGGGCCGCCCAGGCTCATGCTAATAATGCGCGCACCCTGATCGACTGCCCAGCGGACGCCCTGCGCGATGGTCGCGTCGTCGCCCTGGCCGCGGCTGCCCAGCACCTTGATCGGCAGGATTTTGCAGCCCCAGCAGATGCCAGCAATGCCGGTGCCGTTGTCGCTGCTGGCCGCGGCCACACCGGCGGTGTAGGTGCCGTGGCCTTCGTCGTCGCTCGGGTCGTTGTCGTTGTTATAGAAATCGTAGCCCTGCAGCAGCTTGCCCGACAGATCGGGGTGCGAGCGCGACACGCCAGTATCGAGCAGCGCAATGGTGATGTTGCCGCCCGTAGTGATATCCCACGCTTCGTAGGCGTGAATATCGGCCAGCGCCCACTGCTGCGTAATCACCGGGTCGTTGGGCGTGCGCATTGCCGTGCGCAGGTGGTTCGCTTCGGCATAGGCCACACCCGGCTGGCGCGACAGCGCGGCCACAAGCCGGCCAATGTCGGTGCCAGCGCCGACGCGCACGCGGTAGGTATTGCTCTGCGCGCCCAGCTCTTGCGCTTCGGTTGTGCCGCTGCTGCCAAGCAGCGCGTTCAGCAGATCGACATCCGCGCCAAGCGCGTGCCCGGCCTCGGTTAGCGTGGCACCGGGCTGAAGTTTGAGGATGAGTTCACCGGCAACCGTGCCGGGCCGCGGCCGGGGCGCTGCGCCTGCTGCGGCGGGCAGCATTGCAAGGGCGAGCAGACAAACCGGCAGCAGCAAAGCAAATCGCTTCATACAACTCTTTCTTTGAACATATACGGGCGGCGGACGTTAGGCACTCATGGAAGCCCAAATAAATTATTTTCACACAGGAAATATAAACGATGTCGTGATAATTTCTGGTTGCGCAGATGGTTGGCTCTAAAATACCCAACGAACGACGCGCAACCATAGTATTCTACTGTACGACGTCGAATGGTTGCAAGTGAAGATTTTATAACAAAACTGCCTGTGTTCTGCTTCCGTAGAGTATAACGCTGGCGCAATCAAAAGAGATGCTGTACTATACACGCCCGATGCAAAGGCGTGGGCACCGCCCGCCGAAAGAAAGGAAGCGCATGGCTATCGTTGTGGTTGGCGCTGGCGCAATTGGCCTGCTGGTGGCCGGGCGCCTGGCCCAGGCCGGCCAGCGCGTCGTGTTGCTGGCCCGCCCCGCTTTGGCCGAAACGCTGGCACAGCAGCGGCTGCGCATCAGCGCCGATGGGCAGGTGCAGGTTGTCGACCAAATCACGACGATCACCAGCCCCGCCGAGCTTGCGCCAGCCGACCAGCCACCCGAGTTTGCGATCCTGTGCGTGAAGGGCTACGACACCCCCGGCGCGCTGCCCACACTGGCCGCGCTCCAGCCATTGTACGTCCTGACGCTGCAAAACGGCATCGGCAACGAAGAACTATTAGCCGCGCAGTTTGGTGCCGACCGGGTGGTTAGCGGGGCGATCACGACATCGGTGGAGGTGGAAGCGCCCGGCCGAATTGCGGTGACCAAGGCGGGCGGCATTGGCATTGCGCCCATGGGGCCGGGCGCGCGCGCCGCTGCCACGCAGGCCGCCAGCCAGTTTGGCGTGGCTGGCTTCGCCATCACCGAAGCGAGCGACTACCGCGCCCTGAAGTGGTCGAAGGCGCTGCTGAATATGCTGGGCAATGCCACCGCCGCCATTCTCGACATGAGCGTGGCCGAGGTATATGCCAACCGCCACCTGCTGGCGCTGGAGCGGCGCGCTTTTCGCGAGGCCCTGGCCGTGATGCGCCGGCTCGGCATTGCGCCGGTGAACCTGCCGCGCTACCCGGCCGCGCTGCTTGCCACAGCCATGCGCACGGTTCCCGCGCCGCTGCTCGACCCGATCCTGCGGCGCGTGGTGGCGGGTGGGCGCGGTCGCAAGCCACCCTCGCTTCAGCTCGACCTGGCGCGTGGCAATTCGCGCTCGGAAGGCGAATTTCTGTATGGCGCAGTGGCCAGCGCCGCTGCCGCAATTGGCATGGCCGCGCCAGTCAATCGCGCGCTCTGGGAAATATTACAGGCGATCGCCAGCGGGCAAACGCCCTGGGACGAATTTCGCCGCCAGCCCGACCGGCTGCTGGCCGAAGTCGCGCGGCGGGCAAAAAGCTAATGGCATAACCCTGAAGGAGAACGGTGATGGCGACCTCGCAACTGCTGCTGGCGGCCGGCCTGATCATTGCCGCCTACCTGGCCGGCTCGGTGCCATTCAGCTTTCTGGTGGCGCGCGCGCGCGGCGTCGATCTGCGCACCGTCGGCAGCGGCAACATCGGCGGCGCGAATGTGTGGCGCTCGGCAGGCTTCGGGCCGTTTGTGGTCGCCGCTGTGCTCGACATGCTGAAAGGGATGTTGCCGACCCTGGCGGCGCGCTGGCTGCTGCCCGGCCAGTTTGTGGTGATTGTGCTGACGGGTATGGCGGCGGTGCTCGGTCACACCTTCCCGATCTTCCTCGGCTTCAAGGGCGGCAAGGCCGTGGCAACCAGCGGCGGCGTGCTGCTGGCAATCGCGCCCCTGCTCGTGCCAATCGGCATTGCGGCGTGGGCGGTCGCCTTCATGATCACGCGCATTTCCTCGGTCGGTTCGCTCACCGCTGCCGCCGTGGTGATTGTGGCCGGCACGCTGTTCTACCTGGCGGGCGCGCTGCCGCTGGCCTACGCCGCATTTGTGTGGTTCAGCGCGCTGTTTGTGGTGTACCTGCACCGCGAAAACATTCAGCGCCTGCGCGCCGGCACCGAAAATCGCTTCACCCGCCTGCGCTAGTTTCTACCGATTGCACAGCTGCGGCGCGAGCTGGCAGGCAGCCGCTTCATCGTTCTGCGCGCCGGGCGCCGGGGCAGGGGCAGAGCCAGGTGAGCCAAGTTTCTGCTGAGCGCGCGAGCGGTTCAGCAAAATGACCGCAGCCTGCTCGCGCTCGGCGGCGCTCAGGTTTCCCGGTGGCAGCAGGCGCAGCGCGCGCGTGTAGGCCTCCACCGCGCCGGCAAAGTTGCCCTGCAAATACAGCGCATCGCCAATCTGCTGCCAGCTCGCGGCCGTGCCGGCGTCGTGTTCCTGCGGGCCGGGGATCACGCCGGGCGCGGGCAGGCTATCTGAGCCAGCCTGCGCCGCCGCGCTATAGTCGGCCTGGCGCGTGTAGGTTTTGCTGAGCGTGGTGTAGTAAAGCTGCGAAACAGGTTGAAAGGAAGCAATACCAGCAAGCAGCACCGCGCCAACAACCAGCGCCACACCAGGCGCAGGCCGGCGCGGGAACCAGAGCGTATACACCGCTTCGGCCAGGGCGTAGCTACCCCACAGTAGCAAGCCAATATTCAGCGCCGCAACCGGCAGCGCCCGGCCGCCGCCAAGGGCATACAGCAGCACCGCGCCCAGCCCGGCCGCGCCCACCAGCCACGGCCAGCGCTCGCGCAGCGCCAGCTGCCGGTGAATCGCCAGCGGATGCGCCACAAACCAGTAGCTCAGCGGCAGCAGGATCAGCAGCCCGCTAAACGCCAGCATGTTCACAAAAGCGTACAGCTCGGGTGGCAGGGCCTGCAACAGCGCCTCGCTCCAGCGGTTGTCGGCCCAGATGCACACAAGCAGCAGCAGCACGCCCACCAGGAGCGACGCGCCGCTCAGGCTCGGCAGCAGGCGCAGGCCGCGTTCCTCGGCGCGGGCGGGGTTGCCAGCATCGCGCAGGTGCAGGGCAATGTCGCGCTGCAAACCGCTATACCAGCCGGTGATCCCGTCGATCCGCAAGTCGCTGCCATCAGCCGCCTCGAGCAGCGTCAGCGAGAACAGGGCCAGCGGGCGCTGCCACAGCCGCCGGTCGACCCGCAGCCAGCGGCGGATGTCGTCCCAGCGCATTGCAAGCGCCAGCGCGCCACGGTAGTCGTAGCGTGTGATCCCGCGCTCGCTGGTGATCAGGTAGTCGGGTTGCTCGCGCTCCAGCGCTTCCAGCCGAATAAAGAACATCAGCATCAGGCCCACCAGCGCGTAGATGCCCAGGCCCAGCAGGCCCATCGCCACCAGCAGCGCCAGCACATTCCACAGGTTGAAAAAGGTCGCTTGCTCAAGCAGCGCGCTGCCACCAATGCGCCGCACCACTGTGCTTGGAGCAACCAGCGCCGCCAGCAAGAGCGTCAGCGGCACCGCTCCCACCACCAGCGCCTGAATCTGCGGCAGCAGGCTGCGCGGGAAGCGCGCCACATAGCGCTTTTCGGGCTCGGCGTCCAGCAGCGCGTTGATTTGGTCGGAAAGCGCGCCGGGGCCACTGGTGCGCTGCCAGGCGCGCAGCGCGTAAAGCGCCTGCTCGCGCGCCGCCACGTAGCGCAGCGCCCGAAAACGCACCAGGCTGCTGCGATACAGCTCCAGCGCCTCGGCGGGCGTGCCAGAAGCCGCAACCGCGCGCCCTTGCAGCGCCAGCGCCGCCGCCTCGCCACGCGCATCGCCAACCTGCCGGAAGCCGGCCAGCACCTCGGCCAGCAGGCGCTGCGCGCCCGCAAAATCGCCCAGGTCGGTCAGTGCCGCCGCGCTTGAGGTTTCGAGCCACAGCCGGCGATAAATATCCTGCGCGGCTGGGCGGGCGCGCAGCGCTTCGAGCTGCGCCAGCGCGTCGGCAGCATAGCCAAACAGGATCAGAATTTCGGCCTGCTGCTGCTCGGCGGCAAGCACGCCCCGCTCGTCGCCCAGTGCCGCGTAGGCGGCCCGCGCCTGATCGTACCAGTCCTGCGCAGTGCGGTAAATCCGCGCGATCAGCCAGTTCTGGTAGGAAGCCAGGTGCTGCGGGCGTGGCAAGGCCCAGGGGGTGCGGCGCAGCACAATCGCCACCAGCCGGAAGGGCAGCCCAAGCAGCCAGTACCATGCTTCGCCCAGGCCGCGCAGCAGCGGGTTTTTCGCAAAGGCGGGCACATACCAGCCGCCAGCGGTTTGGCCCATGCCGCGGTAGGCGTCGCCCAGGTGCAGCATCACATCGGCGGCAAGCGCGTTTTCGCCCGCGCCCCGGTAGAAGTTCAGGCTTTCGCGATACAGCTCGATTGCGCGTACCCACTGCCCCGTTTCGGCCAGCGTTTCGCCCAGGGTCTTGCGGGCGGCGGCGGCCAGCGGCGGCGCAATTTCCTCGCTCAGCAGGGCTTCAAGCTGGCTGGCCGCGTCGTCCAGCCGCAGCGAGGCACGCGCCAGCCGGGCGCGCAGGTAGCGCAGCCACTGCACGCCCGCCGCGTCGAGCGGGGCGTCGGCGGCGGTCAGCAGCAGCGCGTCGGCGTCGCCCAGGCGGTAGTCGCGCTCGGCGGCATCGAAGGCGGCGCGCAGGGCATCCAGCCCGGCGGCGGGTTCGGCATGAAGCTGATGGTAGAGGGCTTCACGCATCCACAAGTCCCAGTCGCCCGCTGGCCGCATGGTAATTTTCGCGTTCGGGAGCTGCACGTCGGTGGCGGGGGTGGCAGCCACGCGCGCCGCGAAATGGGCGAACAGGCGGCGGTGCAGTTCGGCCAGCTCTGCGGGCTGCTCGGCGCGCCAGGCAACCAGCAGCGCGGCGCGCACATCTTCCTGGTAGGCGTAGCGCCCCGGCCCAACCGGCCGCACAAAACTATAGGCCGCAAGCTGCTCAAGCACGCGCTCGTTGCCGTCGGGCCGCTCGCGCAGCAGCGCCAGCACATCGGCATCGAACCAGTGCGGCACGGCGCAGCGGCGCAGCACCGCCGCCTGACGCGGCCCGGCCTCGGCCAGCACGCGCTCAAAGGTCGCGGCAATCAATGCATCGGGTTGCGCTTCAGTTGTGGCAGGAGTTGTCAACGATATGATATGTCCATAATCTGCGCAGTTTACAGTTTGCAGGTTGCACGTTTGAAAGTTACAGGTTCGCAAGTTTGCAGAGCATAGCTTACCGCTCACTGCCAACTGCCACCTGCCGACTGCTTGGTTCCTGGTTCTGCGGTTCCCGGTTCCGTGGTTCTCGTTGTCCAGCAATCTCATCCATAATCTGCGAAATCTGCGCAATCTGTGGATTATTTTCTCAGTGGGCGTATGCAATACGCCAGTGCGTTTGGGTATGCAATACGCCAGTGCGTTTGGGTGTGCAATACGCCAGTGCGTTTGGGTGTATTGCATACGCCCTTCGCCCTACCACTCGTCGTCGGCCATGGCTGGCTTGTTGGCCTGCTCAAGGTTGTCGCCAATCAGGCCCATCACCTGCGGGTTGCCCGCCACCGCCTGGCACAGCACCTGCGCCTGCGCGTCGGAGATGCCCGCGAGGCCGCGCCGCTCGCGCAAGTACTCGGTGATATAGCTGCACTCCAGCAGCTCCAGCGACACGCGGCCCAGCACGTCGTTCCACTCAATCCCAAACTCGGGCACGCGCCGGCCGGCCAGCACCACGGCGGCATTTGGCAACTTGCCATCGCGAATACGCGCCAGCAGCTGGTTCACCACCCAGCGGTCGGCCGCGCTTGGTGCCCAGCGCTCGGTTTCCACCGAAGCGCGCTCGTAGGTATCGAACAGAAAGACCACGCGCGTGCGCCCGCACAGCTCGGTCAGGCACTCGAAAAACGCCGCGTTGATGCGATCTTCCAGCGCCTGGCGCGCGAGGGGATTGTCGGTCTGGATCACAAAGGAGTTGTCGCGAATCACGGTGGTGCCGATGTCGGAAACGGTGATGGGCGAGCTGCTGAGCGTGTTGCCATCGCCAAGGCTGACATTGATCGGGCCGGTCGTTCCACCACCTTGCGCAGCCAGCGCCACCCGCGCCGTGGTCGCCTCGTCGAGCGCACGCATCAGCGCGGCAAAATATTCCGTGCCGAATGCGTCGCGGCAGCGCAGCGCCAGGCTCAGCGCATCATACGCCTGCCCATCGGCAAAATCGATCTGCACGGTTGGCAGCCCGCGGCTAGCCGCCTCGGCGGCAAACACCCGCAGCAGCCACGATTTCCCAAGCCCGCCCGCAGCCGTGATCAGCATCACCTGGCGGCGCGCCTGGCCGTCGATTACTTTGCGGAAAATATCGCTCTGCCGAACACGGTCGACAAACAGCTCGCGGAGTGTTTTGGCCATGCTTTCACACGATATTACGCTCGTAGGCCAGCTTCTGGGCCACAAAACGGCTGATGCGCAGCTCGTCGATGTTGATGCTGTGGGCGCGCCCGTCGAGGATTTCTTCGGCCATCAGCAGGCCGGTGGCGGGCGAGTGCATAATGCCATGCCCGCTGAAACCGCTCGCGTCGACGTAGTTCGCCAGGTCCGGGTGGCGGCCCAGGATGGGCATGTGGTCGGGCGTGATTTCGTAGGAGCCCGCCCAGCACAGCTTTTCGGCCAGCCCCGCCCGCTCCAGAATTGGGAAGCGCGCCAGGCCGTTTTCCAGCACTGTGTCGAACCAGTCCCAGTCGAGCTGCAGGTTATGGCTGGGCGGCTCCGCCGGGTTCGACTGGCCGAACAGCACGTTCTGCTGCTCTTTACGCAGGTAGAAGCCCGTGCCAACGTCGATGGTGAGCGGCACCGGGCCGGGGATGTGCGCGAACGGTTCGGTCATGAACACGCAGCGACGGTAGGGCTTGACGGGAATGTCCAGCCCGGCCAGCGCGCCAACCTCCCCGGCCCACGATCCAGCCGCGTTCACCACCACATCGCAGAAGATCGCGCCGTCGGGCGTTTCCACCGCAGTGGCGCGGCCGTTTTCCACGCGGATACCGGTGGCGGGCGTGGCGCGCAGCAGGCGTGCACCCAGCGCACGGGCGCGGTTGAGGTAGCCCAGCGCAATGCCATACGGGTCGACATGCCCATCCTCGGGGCCGTAGGTCGCGCCAAGCAGGTCGTCGGTGCGCGTGCCCGGCACAAAGCGCCCGGCCTCCTCGGGCGTGAGCAGCTCGGTGCGCACGCCCAGGCTGCGCTGCAAGGCCACGCTGCGCTGATATTCTTCCCAATCGGCGGGGTTGTTGATGAGAAAAAGGTAGCCGATCTGGCGAAATTCGGCGTGCCCGCCGACTTCTTCTGTAAAGTGTTTGATCCGCTCGATGCCATAGATCGACATGCGAATATTGACTTCGCTGGAAAACTGGTGGCGCACGCCCGCCGCCGAGCGCGCCGTCGAGCCGGTGATCTCGGTTTCGCCCTGCTCAAGAATGCAGATGTTGGTGCAGCCGCGCGCGGCGAGGTGATATGCAATCGAAGCGCCCATGATGCCGGCGCCAATAATCACAACCTGGGCAGTTGAATCAGCCATGCTGCTGGGCCTCCGTGTGGAGCGGAATGCCCGAATTGTAGCACTGGCATCGGCTTCCTGCAATCGGGGGCGCAAAAAGCCGCCCGGCGGTTCGCCCAAATTCACCCGTTTCGTCCGTTTATTCATCCAAACGGGCATACGCAGCCGCATCTTCTTCCGGGGGCTGCGCGGACGCAAGGCGGAGAACGAAATACTCCTTCAGAAGGGGCGGGCGTCCATCTCGAACCTGATGGCGCGGGCGGGGAATTTTGCTACAGTAACGGCAACATTCGTGCGGCATACAGTACAGGCGTGGAGGAAAGCGATGAGCCAGAACAATAGCGCGGTTCTTGCGGCACTTGCCGAGGTTGGCGTCACTATTTCGCCCGATCCTCGCGCCGCGACTGGCTGGGGCTGGGCGATTAGCAACGAAAAGATTTCGCAGCCCTGGGTTGGCCCCTACGCCACTGTCGACGAGACGATCAGCGCCGCGCTGAACTGGCTAATGACACGCGCCTGGAAGGGCACGCTGTGCATCCACACGCATAACGCCGATGCCGACCTGGCGTGGCGGCCTGAGGCTCAGCGCCCCGCCGAGCTGATTTTGCCGCCAATCGACGATCTGATCAGCAATGTGAACAACGCCGTAAACGATCTGGCGCACGATCTGGCACTCGATATGGCGCTAACACATCTGGCCGACGCGATCAATGCGCTGCCCGATATCGATGCGCTGCTTGAGGCGGAAGACGCTACGCCAATCGACGAGGCGCTGCTCGCGCCCTGGCGAAAGATGTTTGGCGAATAATCAGCCGCGTCACCGAAACAAAAGAAAAGAGACACGAGACACGATTTTTGTCGTGGTCTCGTGTCTCTTTGTTGTTCGGGTAATAATCCGCAGGTTACGCAGATGACACAGATTATAGTATCTTAAATCTGCGCAATCTGCGTAATCTGTGGATTTTTGAACCTCTACCGCACGCCAAGCAGCAGATCGACGGTGAGCTGGTCGATGCGCTCGTAGGCGAGGTTGCGCGCGCCAAGCGCCTTGCGATCAAAGGCGTGCTCCTTCAGCGCCGACGCATTCGCCGCGCTGTAGCCGCCACTCCAGGAAGGCACCGCCGCGCCGCCCTCGGCCATCTGCACGTCCTGCGCCAGCGCCTGAATCTCGCTGTCGGCGTTCCACTGCTGCGCCTTTTCCTTCAGGATCAGGTAGGTGCGCATGCAGCCGCGCGCAAAGTCCTTCACGCCTTCCACGCCCTCGGTGCGGTAGGCGTGCGCGTCGAAGTGCCGCGAGCCAGCGTAGCCCACGTCTTCTAGGAACTTCACCAGAAAGAACGCGCTCTTCAGGTTCACCGCGCCAAAGCGGAAATCCTGGTCGTAGCGCCCAACCGCCTGGTCGTTCAGGTCGATGTGGAACAGCTTGCCGGCGTCCCACGCCTGCGCCACGCCGTGGAGGAAGTTCAGCCCGGCCATCGTTTCGTGCGCAACCTCGGGGTTCACGCCAACCATCGCCGGGTCGTCCAGCGTTTGGATGAACGCCAGCGCGTGACCGACCGTGGCGAGGTAGATGTCGCCGCGTGGCTCGTTTGGCTTGGGTTCGAGCGCGAACTTCAGATTGTAGCCCTGGTCCTTGCTGTAGGCGCACAGGAAGTTGAGCGCCTCGCGAAAGCGCTTAGTGGCTTCGAGCGGATCCTTGGCGGCGTCGGTCTCGACGCCCTCGCGCCCGCCCCAGAAGACATACACGCCTGCGCCGCACTCCACGCCCAGGTCGATCGCGCGCATGGTTTTTTGCAGGGCGTAGGCGCGCACGGCCGGGTCGTTGGCAGTGAATGCGCCATCTTTGAAAGCCGGGTCGGTGAACAGGTTGGTGGTCGCCATCGGCACGACCAGCCCGGTTTCCTGCAACGCAGCCTTGAAGTCGCGCACAATGCGGTCGCGCTCGGCGGGCGTGGCGTCGATTGGCACGAGGTCGTTGTCGTGGAAGTTGACGCCATACGCGCCAGCGTCAGCGAGCAGGTGGACGATGTCGGGGGCGGAGAGCGGCTGGCGCACCGGTTCGCCAAACGGGTCGCGCCCTGGGTTGCCCACCGTCCACAGGCCAAACGTGAACTTATCCTCGGCTTTTGGTGTGTAATCCATTCTGGCTCCTTAGAATACTCTTTTTTCTTTGTGTGCCGTTTTCCGCGCTACGCGCGGAAAACGGCACACAAAAAAGATCAAAATTACCTTGCTGCCAAACTTCCTGAGCTTGCCGAAGGGCAGGCAAAAAGCACGGCGTCCGAATCAGAAATTGCGCGACTGCGCATATTTTCTGACTATTGCACGCTTGCGGTGCTGAAAAAGACTTTTTCGCCAATCGTAGTGGTCGCGCCGGTGATGGTGAACTCGCTCCGCGCACGAATATCATCCGACGAGCTGCCGACCATCACGGCGATCACGCCCGGCTCGACCACAAAATCCATGCGCTGGTCGTAGAAGCCGAGCAGCCGCGCGTCGAGCGTGAAGTGCACGGTGCGCGTTTCGCCCGGCGCGAGTGTGATGCGCTGGAAGCCTTTCAGCTCCTTCACCGGGCGGGTGACGCTGGCCTGCACATCGTGCAGGTAGAGCTGCACAACTTCGTCGCCTGCGCGCGCGCCGCTGTTTGTGATATCGATGCTGATGGTGAGCTGCCCGTCGGGCGCAATCTCCGTGCGATTAAGGCGCAGGTTCGCGTAGTCGAAGGTGGTATAGCTCAGCCCAAAGCCAAACGGGAACAGCGGCTTCGTGCTCATTTCGACATAGTTGCCCTTCCAGTGCGAGCGCCCGCCGGAAGGCTTGTGGTTGTAAAACACCGGCAACTGGCCGATGCTGCGCGGAAAGCTCATTGGCAGCTTGCCGCCGGGGTTGGCGTCGCCAAACAGCACGTCGGCTACGGCGTTGCCGCCTTCTTCGCCGGGCAGCCAGACTTCCAGCAGCGCGGGAATGTGCTCGGCGATCCACGGCAGCGTCAGCGGGCGACCGTTCATTAGCACCAGCACCACTGGCGTGCCGGTTTCGGCCACGGCGCGCACCAGTTGCTCCTGCACGCCCGGCAAGCCAAGCTCGGCGCGGTCGCGCGATTCGCCGCTGGAGCAGCTATCGGTCAGGCCGGCTTTGTCACCCACCACCACAATCGCCACCTCGGAGGCGCGCGCCGCCGCCACCGCTTCGGCAAACCCATCCTGCGATTCGCCGAGCACGTCGCAGCCCTTGGCATACAGAAGCTGTGTGTTCGGCCCAACCTGCTCGCGAATACCATCCAGCACGCTCACGAGCTGCACGCCAATGTCGGTCAGTTCGACCTTTTCGGGCAGGGTTTGCGGCAGTTGGCCGGGCTGTTCCAGCAGCTCCAGCAACGTTTCGATATGCGCGGGGTAGGAATAATCGCTGAGCTGGTGACGCACCGTGTCGGCGTTCGGGCCAATCACCGCAATGGAGGCAAGGTCTTTGCGCAAGGGCAGCAGCCCGCCCTCGTTGCGCAGCAGCACCACCGATTGGCGGGCGATCTCGCGGGCCAACTCGCGCTGCTCGGGCGTGTCGAACACAGCCGGCGCGGCTTCTTCGGCCACATACGGTTGCTCAAACACGCCCATACGAAACTTCATCGCCAGCACGCGCTCAACCGTCTCGTCGATCAGCTCAAGCGGCACCGCACCGGTCTGGATGGCTTCGCGCAGCGGCGCGCCATAGCAGTCGGTGCCGGGCAGCTCGATATCCATGCCAACCTCAAGCGCCAGGCGCGCGGCTTCGCCCTTGCCCGCCACGACGTGGTGGTACTGGTCGAGCATATGAATCGCGAAGTAGTCGGAAACGACCAGGCCGTCGAAGCCGAACTCGCCGCGCAGCACGTCGCGCAGCAGCCAGGCCGAGCCGCCGCAGGGCACGCCATCCAGCTCATGGTAGGCGTTCATCACCGAGGCGAGGCCGGCGGTACGAATGGCGGCTTCAAAGGGCGAAAGGAAGACCTCGCGCAGCTCACGGGCGGGGATGTGCGCGGGCGCCCAGTTCATGCCCCCTTCCGACGCGCCATAGCCGACAAAGTGCTTGGCAGTGGCAATAATGCCCTGCGCCACGTCGGCAGTTTGCAGGCCGCGCACAAAGGCCGCGCCCAGGTTCGACACCAGGTAGGGGTCTTCGCCAAAGGTTTCTTCGGTGCGGCCCCAGCGCGGCTCGCGCGTCACATCCAGCACGGGGGCAAGCGCCTGGTGCGCACCGACCGCGCGCATCTGCGTGCGGATCACCGCGCCCATCGCCTCGACCAGATCGGGCTGCCAGGTGCTGGCCGCGCCAATGATCTGCGGGAAGCAGGTTGCGCCACGCGCCATATAACCGCTGCACGATTCCTCATGCACCAGCGCCGGGATGCCCAGGCGCGTTTCTTCCACCAGAAAGCGCTGGATGGCATTCGCCAGCCGCGCCGAGTCGTCGGGGCGCACGCTGCTGGCCCCGCCAATGCGCGTAATCTGCCCGATGCCATGCGCCATAATCGCCTCGGCCCTGGCGGGCGCAAGCTGCCCGTCGGCCAGCAGCTCGTAGACCCACGCGCTGCCAAGCTGCGCCAGCTTTTCGTCGAGCGTCATGCGCGCCAGCAGGTCGCGCGCGCGCTCGGCCGCCGGCAGCGTGGCATCGCGGTAGGGCGCGGTGTGGTCAGTGGTAAGCGTCGTCATGATTGTTTCCATCACACACGAAGTCGTGTGCGCCTATAACTGCGTGCATCGTGAATCGAGCCACCGAGGGCACCGAGGACACCGAGCGAGATGAGCAGAACCTGGCGTTTTCTGCTCCATTCTCTGTCTTCGTGCCTTCGTGTCTTCGTGGTTACGGTAAAACTTCGGCTTCCTCGGGCTGTGCAGAATTATCCCTTCACCGCGCCCGCCGTCAGGCCCGCGATGATCTGGCGCTCGGCCAGCAGGTAGAAGACAATCGTCGGCACCAGCGCCAGCGACACAAACGAAAGCACACGCCCCCAGTCGGTGCCGAACTGGCCCTGGAACTGCATGATGCCCAGCGGCAGCGTATAGAGCTTTTCGCTGTTCAGCACCAGCAAGGGCAGGAAGAAATTATTCCAGCTTCCAACCATTGTCAGCACCGCCACCGCCGCCAGCGCCGGGCGCATCAGCGGCAGCAGCACGCGCCAGAAAAAACCCACCGGCGAGCAGCCGTCGATTGCAGCCGCTTCGTCCAGCTCGCGCGGGATGGTCGAAAAGAAGCCGCGCAGAATCAGAATGTTGCCGGGCAGGCCAAAGGCGATTTGCGGCAGAATAATGCCCCACAGACTATCGACCAGGTTGGCCTGGCGCAGCGTGATATACAGCGGCAGAATGGCCACCGCAATCGGGAAGAGCAGGCCCAGCGTGAAGAAGTTGAACAGAATCTCGCGGCCGCGAAACTGCAAGCGCGCAAACACAAACGCCGCCATGCTCGCCACAATCAGCACGCCCAGTGCGGTCGCCAGCATCACCAGCGTGCTGTTGCCCATCTGCCGCCAGAACGAGGGATTTTGCAGCACGCTCGTGTAGTTCGAGTATACCCATTGCTCGGGCAGGCCAAACGGGTTGGTCAGCAGGTCGGCATTCGCTTTAAAACCGTTGATCACTGTGGCGACCAGCGGGATGAGCACCAGCAGCGCCACAATCCCGCCGATGAGGTATTGTGCCAGCAATACCAGGGTGCGCGAAATCGGTGCTGACGCGCGAATTTGTTGTGCTGCCATTGCTTCCTCCGCAGCTATTCAAAATCGCGCCGCATCGCAACGCGCTGGTAGACTAATGAAAAAGTAAAACAGATCAAGAACATAATCACGGCCACGGTGCTGCCATAGCCCAGCTGGAAGCGCTGGAAGCCATATTTGTACAGGTAGGTCGCCATGGTGTCGCTGGCGCTCACCGGCCCGCCGGTCGTCATCACCCACACCAGGTCGAAAAACTGCAGCGAGCCCAGCACCGACAGATAGACCGTCAGGCGAATGGTGCTGCCCAGCAGCGGGATGGTGATGTAGCGCAGGGTTTGCATGCGCCCGCAGCCGTCAATCGCGGCGGCTTCTTCCAGCTCGGCGGGGATGTTTTGCAGGCCGGCAATGTACAGGATCATGTGGTAGCCAAAGTACTTCCAGGTGATCACCACAAACAGCGCATACAGCACGGTTTTCGGGCTGGCCAGCGGCGCAACGTCGCCCAGGTTTGGCGCGATTGCATGCAGAAGCTGCTCGACCAGGCCGCCGCTTGGCCGGTAGATGAAGTTCCAGATCACGCCGGTAACGACTTCGGAAAGCACAAACGGCAGAAAGAAGATCGTGCGCAGCAACGCCCGGCCGCGCGTCAGGCCGCGGATGAGCAGGGCCAGGCCGAGCGCCAGGGGAAGCTGGATCAGCAGCGAGAGGGCGACAAGCTGGAGGTTGTGCGAAAGCGCGCCCAGAAACACGCGGTCGCTGAAAACGCGGGCGTAGTTGCCCAGGCCAACAAAGTTTTGCAGTGGGCCGAGGCCATTCCAGCGGTAGAGGCTGTAGTAGACGGCCTGCACCACCGGCAGCAGCACCAGGCCAGTGTAGATCAGGCCCGCCGGAAGCAAGAATAAAACAATCGTCGCCACCTTATCGAGGCGCAGAGGGGGCCGGCGTCGCGCCGGCGCGCGCTCGACTGGCTGCGAGGAGACGCGTGCCATAGCAGTTCCTTCTGATGCGGCACGGCTCCAGTGTAGCGACCATGCCACAGGCTATGATTGCGGCGCGGCCACGCCATGCGGCCGCGCCCCTGGTTCCTGAGCAAACTGCGCTTACGGCTGCAGCTCGGTCGCGGCCGTGTCCTCAATCGTCTTGGCGACATCCTCGGGCGAGGTGGTGCCCGCGAACAGGCCCTGGGTCGAGTCGTTCACGGCCTGGCCCACCGCCGGCGGCAGGTACTGGTCGTAGTAGAGCTGGTAGTACTTGGCCGCGCCAGCGCGCTGCTGCACTTCCTTCAGCAGCGGGTCGGTCATCGCCGCCTCGGAGCCTTTCACCACCGGCACCGAAATCAGGCCGTCCTTGGTCATGCTGGTCTGGTTTTCGGCGCTGGTCAGGAAGCGGATGAACTCAATCGCGGCCGGCGGCGCGTTCTTGCCGATTGCAAAGCCGTCGCCACCACCCAGCGCGTCGGATGGGTCGCCCGCGCCGCCTTCAACGGTCGGGAAGGGGAACCAGCCCAGGTTCTTGTCGTAGGTTGCGACATCCTTGGCCACGCCGCGGTCCGCGCCCGGCGCCCACTGGCCCATCAGCTCCATCGCAGCCTGGCCGTTCGCCATCACCACCTGGTGGTCGCCGTAGCTCGCGCCCAGGAAGCCAGTCTGGAAGGGCTGAAGATCAACCAGTTCCTTGAGCTTGGTGCCAGCCTCGACAAAGGCCGGGTCGGCAAAGCTGCCCTGGCGGGTGTAGGCCTTCTCGAAGGCTTCCTTGCCGCCGATGCGCGTGACCATGTAGACCCAGTAGAAGTGGCCGGGCCACTTGTCTTTTTCGCCCAGCGCAATCGGCGTGATGTTGGCGGCCTTGAGCTTCTTCACCGCGTCGATGAATTCGGTCCAGGTCGCGGGCGGCTGGGCAATGCCAGCCTGCTGGAACAGCGCCTTGTTGTACCAGAAGCCGACCATACCGGCGTTCCACGGCACGCCAAAGCTCTTGCCGTCGAAGGTGTACAGCGACAGCGGGCCGGAGTTGAAGCTTTCGCCCCAGCCGTTCTGGCCGAGCGCGGGCGTCAGATCCTGCACCAGGCCGGCATCGGCATACTGCTTCAGCACGCCACCGCCCCAGCTCTGGAAGATGTCGGGCGGGCTGCCCGACTGCATCGCAGTCGCCAGCTTGGACTTGAATGCCTCGTTTTCGAGCACGGTGATTTCAATCGAAACGTCGGGGTTCTTCGCCACGAAGTCGTTGGCCAGCTTGGCCCAGTTCGCCCGATCCTTCACGCCGGTGCTGATGTGCCACCAGACGATCTTGGTCGCGCCGGTGCCCACGGTCGAAGGGCCAGGCGTGGGGGTGGGAACTTCGGTGGGCGCTTCGGCGGCGGCAGCGGTGGGTGCTTCGGCGGCAGCAGCGGTGGGCGCTTCAGCGGCGGGGGCACTTGTAGCCTCGGCAGCGGCGGGGGCAGCCGTGGCGGGCGCGGCGGCGGGCGCAGCGGTGGGCGCGTTGGCTTGCGGTGCAGCGCCGCCACATGCCGCCAGCAGCCCCATCACAATCAGTAACAACAGCGAGACGCGGATCCATCTTGCCTTCATGGCCTTGCTCCTTTGCGAGTCGATGGGAATAACGAGCGTACTCCGCCAGCCGCTACCGGGGGCCCGCCGGGAACGTGCAGCGAAAGCGCGATATAGCTATTGAAATGTGAGCCGAACCGAGGCAACACGAAGCCCACCTGCGCATGCGCAGGCAACCGAATCGCCAGGTTCAGGTATTGGAATGCGGCAAGCCGCAGGAATTAATACGATCCGTGAAAGAGCCAGCCTAACGGCTGTCGTTCCCCAATGGCCCCAGTGGCCGGCACGACTCGCGCACAATCAGCTCGGTTGGCAGCTCAATCCGCTCGGGCGGCTGATGGTCGTTGCCGATCTGGCGCAGCAGCATTTGCGTCGCCACGCGGCCCATTTGCTCCAGCGGCTGGCGCACCGTCGTCAGCGCCGGGTAGACGCTGGCCGATTGTGGAATATCGTCAAAGCCGATAATCGACAGATCGCCGGGGATACGCAGGCCGCGGTCGCGCGCGGCATCGATCACCCCAAAGGCCATCTCATCGTTCGAGGCGAAAATCGCCGTTGGCGGGTCGGGCAGGTCGAGCAGCGCGCGCGCCCCGGCGAAACCCGTCGCGCGGGCGAAATCGCCAGGCGCAACCAGCGCCGGGTCGGACGCAATGCCGAATTCGGCCAGCGCCGCGCGGTAGCCTTCCAGCCGATCGACCGCACAGCCCACATCCAGCGCGCCAGTGATCATACCAATGCGCCGATGCCCCAGCTCGATCAGGTAGCGCGTCGCAGTGTAGCCGCCCGCCCGGTTCGTCGCGCCGACGGCCGCGCCGCCCTCGCCAATCCCCTGGTGGTCGATCAGCACATACGGGAAGCGCCGCCGCAGCAGCGACTGCAGGTAGGCCTCGGGATTGCGCGGCAGAATCAGCAGCAAGCCATCCGCCATGCCCCGCGTGATCGTCGTGACATAGGCCGACTCTTTTGCGCGGCGGTGGGTGGTGTAGAGCATCAGGTCGTACTGTGCCGCCTCCAGCTCCAGGTCGATCCCGCGCACCAGCTCGCCGGTGTAGGCGGTTTCCAGCCCTTGCACCAGCAACCCAATCACCCGCGAACGGCCGCCGGCCAGGCTGCGCGCCTGCTGATTCGCCACATAGCCCAGACGCGTCATGGCGTGCAGCACGCGCTCGCGCTTGTCGGGCTTGACGTGATCTTTGTTGTTAATAACGCGCGAAACGGTGGCGTACGAAACGCCAGCTTCCCGCGCAACATCGAAAATGGTTACTTCGCCCTGATCCTTTTCGCCCCGTGCCATACTACTTCCCTCTGGCAGCCGCCACATGCAGCTTGTTTGCCGATACGATTAGAGTGTCATATCATACCGCATTTGGCACACGCGATCATGCTGCTCGGGAGGCACTTTCCAGCAGGACTTTGGGAACAGATTGTAAGCGTTTTCACAACTCGTTACATGCGAATGCGCTGCGAGTGCTCGATTGCTTACTTATTTTGTAACCGCTTTCAACAGGATGTGCGCATCATAGCATTGTTTGTAAGCGCTGTCAATATTGCAATTTGCACAAAAGAAGCCCGGGGCGCATGCGCAGCCCCGAGCGCGGAGGGTTCGAAGGTTGCAGGGTGGGAGGTTTGAAGGTTGGCAAGTTCAAGGTTGCAGGTTCGAATGTTGCAAGCCCAATCCCAAAACCCCAGACCCTAGATCCTCATGAGGTTGCAGGTTACAGGTTGGAAAGTTACAGGTTTCGCCGCCTGCTGACTCCTGACTTCTGACTCCTGACTTCTGACTCCTACCCTACGCAAACAGCGGCCGCTGGCGCGCGCGTGCCAGCGCGTTCACCGTGCCCAGCCCCACCGCAATCGACACCACCAGCACGGCGGCGCGCACCGCGTCGGCCAGGCCGGTGGTGTAATCCGCTTCGACAAAATGCAGCACAGCGCGGAATGCCACCGCGCCCGGCACCAGCGGGATGTAGCCGGGGATGGCGAACAGCGAGCTGGTGGTGCGCAGCCGCCGGGCCAGCAGCTCGGCCATCAAGCCGATGGTAATGCCCGCGAAGAAGAACGCAACCTCACTCGGCCCGCCGAAATGCGCGATCAGCCAGCGCACGCCATAGGCCAGCATGCCCGTCAGCGCGGCGGCAGGCAAGGATCGGTAGGGCACGTCGAACAGCACCGCAAAGCCGCCCGCCGCCAGCAGCGCCATCACGAGCGCCACCACGAAATTCGGCTGGAGTGTGACTTCCAGCGCCACGTTCGCCCGGCTAATCAAAAGCGTCGCCCAGATGCCCGCGCCAATCGACATCACAAACAGCAGCGCAGCGGTGGCGCGCGCCACGCCCGAAATTATGTCGCCGCGAAACATGTCGGCGGTCGAGCTGACCATCAGCACGCCCGGCACAAGCAGCAGCACCGAGGCGGTGATCGCCGTGGCCTCGTTCACCTGAATTGGCAGCAGGTGCGGCAGGGTCACCGCCGCAATCAGCGCGATCGAGCTGGCGAACACCGCTACTACTGCCGTGGTCATCAGGCGGTCGAAGTTGCGGTGCAGCATGGAATGGCGCAGGTACTGGCCCATTGCTGCCGCCAGCAACACCACCGCGAACTCCCACAGCCCGCCGCCAAACAGCACCGCAAAGCCCGAACAGGCCAGCGCCACCGCCAGCGTCGTGATCAGCACGCCGTAGCAGCGCGGCTGGCGGGCAATCGTTTCGAGCTGGGCCAGCGCCGCGGGCTGATCGACCTCACCATGCTCGGCGCGGCGCGACAAATCCATCACCGCCGCGACGCGGCTCAGGTCCACGCCGCCCTTGATGATGCGCTGAATGCGCGTGCGGTGCTCATGGTGCGAAATCGCCGAGGCAATAATGCCCTGCGGCGTGACATAGACGTCCATCCATTCCGCGCCAAGCGCGGTGCCGAGACGGTGTACGGTTTCTTCCACGCGCGAGGTGTTGGCGCCATTTTCCAGCATGAGCTGGCCGGCGCGCAAGGCGGTGGTCAGCACGTCGCGCAGCTCGTCGCGCGTGAGCAGCGGGCGCTCGTGTGTGCTTGTTTCGATGTCTGTCAACATTGCTTTCAGCTTGTGCCAGTCGGGCCGCGCCCGTGCGCTGCCGCGCTGGCATAAAAAGAACACACCGGGTGTTGAGCACGCCGCTGTGTTCTTTGCGATTTGAAATTCACTTGTTGCTGGCGCGGATGCTACTCGCCGCCGCGCGCGTTTTTGCCGCCGCGTTTGGCGGCTGCCGGTCGGCGCACCTGCGCGCCGTCGTCGTCAGGCCCCGCCTGCGACTCTTCGCCGGCCATCGCCTGGAGCGCATCGCCCGCTGCGGCTGAGCGCCCGCCCACCACGGCTGGCGGCGCGGCTGGGATGGTTGGCGCTGGCGGGGTACTGGGCTTGCGCTCGTCGCGCCAGGCCAGCCGCTCGCGCACTGTCGCCTCAAAGCCGCGATTGCTTGGGTCGTAGTAGCGCCGCCCGGCCAGGTTGGGCGGGAAGTGCTCCTGATCGACCTGCGCATCCTCGTAGTCGTGGGCGTACTTGTAGCCCTTGCCGTAGCCCAGCCCTTTCATCAGGCGGGTGGGCGCGTTGCGCAAATGCATTGGCACCGGGTCGTTGCGCGTTTCGGCCACGTCGCGCAGGGCATCGCCATAGGCTTTGTACACGGCATTACTCTTGGGTGCCTGCGCGAGGTAGACAACCGCCTGCGCCAGCGCCAGGTCGCCTTCGGGCTGGCCGAGGAAATGAACCGCCTGCTGCGCGGCAAGCGTCAGCGGCAGCGCCTGCGGGTCGGCCAGGCCAATGTCTTCCACGGCCATGCGCACCACTCGCCGCGCTACGTACATCGGGTCTTCGCCGCCGTCGAGCATGCGCCCGAGCCAGTACAGCGCCGCGTCGGGGTCGCTGTCGCGCACGCACTTGTGCAGCGCCGAGATCGCGTCGTAATGCAGCTCGCCATTCTTGTCGTAGCGGGTGGCACGGCTTTGCAGTGCGTCGCGAATATCGTCCACCGTGATCAGGCGCTTGTCGCCCAGCGCGGGTGGCTTGGCCAGCACGGCCGCCTCAAGCGCGTTCAGGGCGGTGCGCGCATCGCCATTGGCCATGTTCAGCAGGAAGCCGCGCGCGTCGGCGGCGAGCATGGCGTGGTAGCTCGCCAGGCCGCGCTCATCGTCCTTGAGCGCCCGGTCGACCAGCACGCCAATCTGCTCGTCGGTATGCGCTTCGAGCACAAACACCCGCGCCCGCGACAGCAGCGCCGAGTTCACCTCGAACGAGGGGTTCTCGGTCGTCGCGCCGATCAGAATAACCGTGCCATCTTCAACATACGGCAGCACGGCGTCCTGCTGGGCCTTATTGAAGCGATGAATCTCGTCGATAAACAGAACGGTGCGCTGCTTGAACATGCCCAGCCGGTCCTGCGCTTCTTTCACCACGCGCCGCAGATCGGCCACGCCGGCCGACACCGCCGACAGCAGCTCGAAGTGGGCGTTGGTCGTTTCGGCAACAATACGGGCCAGCGTCGTTTTCCCGCTGCCAGGCGGCCCCCACAGAATGATCGAGAACAGGGTATCGCTGGCGATCGCGCGGCGCAGCAGCCGGCCCTCGCCCACAATCTGCTCTTGCCCAACAAACTCTTCCAGCGAGCGCGGCCGCATGCGCGCGGCCAGTGGGGCATGGCGTTGCAGCGCCTCGTCGCGCTGGTCGTCAAACAGGGTTTTCTGTGGTTTTGGCATATCTTCTTCCCAGTCGGGTCGCTCCGCCCTGCCATGATACCACAATCGCCGCTTTAGCTTGCCAAATTACGGGCCGGGTCATCCCCGCAATGGTACCCACATACCCACATGCACTACCAGGAAGTAGGAGCTAGGAACTATTGCGACTCGCCCCTGGCTGGCGTATTCTAATGGCAGACAAGCGCTGGGCACCATAACAAAACAGGCTGGTATTCATAAAAACCCTCTTGTAAAACAACCTCATATGTCGCCTCGGTCGCCCTCGATAGACCTCACAAACCAGCCGCATCCAAGCAGCCCAGCTTCTCGACAACAAAACAGCCGCTCGCCTCAAGCGAGCGGCTGTACGTTTTGTTGGGCCGAAACAGCTAGCGCCGCCGCCGCACACCCGTGAGCACAAACAGCAGGATCACCGCGCCGACCACCGCCACAATAAAGCTGGTGATGTCGAACCCTGCCACAAAATCTCTGCCAGTGACCAGGCTATACAAAAACCCGCCGATAAACGCGCCGACGATCCCGACGATGATGTTCAACAGGCAGCCCTGCCGCTCGTTGGTGCCGGCGATCATGCTGGCTACCCAGCCAGCCAGTGCGCCAAACACGAGCCACGCAATGATTCCCATGTGCGTCCTCCTTCTGCTTCGGGTGAAGCTGGCTTCGCGCTGGCTATTGTAGCAGAACTTTAGCAGGAGTCAGAAGCAGGCCCTGTCAGCGTGGGAAGGAGAACGAGATCAATCCGCAGATTACGCAGATTACACAGATGAGAGATCCCCTATCTGCGTAATCTGTGGATGAATTTTGGGACTTTGGCATAGTTCTGCAGGAACGCCCTGTCTCCTGTCTCCTGACCGCCATCTACCGTCCCGCCAGGCCAGTCGTCGCCACGCCCTCGATGAAGTAGCGCTGCGCGAGCAGAAAGATTGCGAGTGTGGGCAGCACCGCCAGCACCGAGCCGGCCATAATCAGGTCCACGCGCACGGCATACAGCGCCTGCAAGTCGATCAGGCCCTGGCTCACTACCTTGCGGCTGGGGTCGCTAATGATGATCAAGGGCCACAGAAAGCTATTCCAGGCATACAGAAAGCCAAAGGTCGCCAGCGTTGCCATGGCTGGCCGCGCCAGAGGCAGCACCACGCGGAACAGAATACCCCAGCGGCTCGCGCCATCGATCATCGCCGCTTCTTCCAGATCTTTCGGGATGCCCATAAAGAACTGGCGCAGCAGAAAAGTTCCGTAGGCTGTAAAAATCCACGGTATGATCAGCGCGGTGAGCCGGTTCACCCAGCTAAACGCCACCATGATCTTGAACATTGGCACAATGATGACGGCAAAGGGCACCATCAGCGTGCCCAGGTACAGAAAGAACAGCGTGTCGCGGCCGGGGAATTCCAGGCGCGCAAAGGCATAGCCCGCCAGCACCGACGTGATCACCCAGCCAAGCACCACGCCGCCGGTTACAATCACGGTATTCAGCAGCTGCGTGCCCAGCGGCACAATGCTGATCACTTCAAGATAGTTGCCAATCTGGAGGTTTTCGGGGAACAGGCGCGGCGGCACCTGCACCACCTCGGAAGAGCTTTTCAGCGACGACATAAGCATGTAGATGAACGGAAAGGCCATAATCAGGCCAGTGACGAGCAGAAAGGCGTAAGCCAGCCAGCGCTCGTATGGCCGCTGGAGAACTTGTCCGGTCATTGCGCCCTCCTATTCGTAATTGACCCAGCGGTTCGACAGGCGGAACTGCATAAAGGTGATCGCCATGATCATCAGGAACAGCACCCACGCCAGCGACGACGCATAGCCCATGTGGTCGGAAATAAAGCCCTCGCGGTACAGCAGCGGCACCACAGTGAGCATCGAGTCGGCCGGGCCGATGGTGGTGCTGCGCCCATAGCCCAGCGCGTACGGCACATCGAAGATTTGCAGGCAGTTAATCAGCGTGGTGATCAGAATGAAAAATGTGGTGGGCGAGAGCATCGGCACAGTGATGCGCGTGAACTGCTGCCAGCGTGTCGCGCCGTCGATGCTGGCGGCTTCGTAGAGCGGGCGCGAAATGCCTTGCAGGCCGGCCAGAAAGATCACCATGTTGTAGCCGATCGTCTTCCACGAAAATACCAGAATGACACTCAGCAAGGCCCAGTCGGGCGAGGTGAGCCAGGGGATGCGCGGCAGACCAATCAGGCTGAAGGCGTAGTTCACAAAGCCAAAATCGACATTGAGCAGGTAGCGCCACAGCAGCGACACCGCCACCACCGAGGCCACCACCGGGATGAAAAACAAGGCGCGGAAGAAGGCCTGACCGCGCAGCTTTTCGTTCAGCAGCACCGCCAGGATGAGCGCCGGCACCGTGGAAAGCACCAGCGTCGCCGCCGAGAAGACGAATGTATTGCGGATCGCCAGGTAGAAATTCGAGTCTTTGAAGACGGCGGCGTAGTTTTCCAGCCCGACCAGCCGCGCCTCGGCGACCGGCGTGCTGATGCGCGCGCTGGTGAAGCTCAGGTACAGCGAGATCGCGAGCGGCACCGCAAAAAAGATCAGCACGCCCAGGATGGTGGGCAGCAGCATGGTGTAGGCGTCGATGGTTTCGCGCAGTTGCTTGCTGCTGCGCTTTTGCGCCATTCCCGGCGAAGAAAGGGTCGCCTGTTTGCTCATAGCGGGTACCTCATTGTGTGGGCCAGCGAGCGCCACCCGCGGCAGCGCTCGCTTGCTCAATCGCCGTTATTTGCTAAAGGCCCCAGTGGTCTGCTCGCAGGCCTGCTTGCCGAAATCTTCCGGCGTGATCTTGCCCGCGATCATCTGGTCCCAGAGCGACTGGACTTTGCCGCTGAAATCGCCCCAGTTGCCGGTGTAGAGCGCCTGCTCGGCCACGGCGTAGTCGGTGCCTTTGATGAATGCCTGATTGTTCGCCGGCGGGTTCGACTTCAGGAAGGCATCGACGGCGGTCTGATCTTTGCGCGACGGGATGTTGGTGCCCATCTCGGCCACTTTGCCCATCGCGTCGGCGGCGGTGATCGCCTTCATCACTTCCCAGGCGGCGTCGGGGTTGGCGGTTTTCGCGTTGATGATGTATGGGCCCCAGAACAGCCAGGTGCTCTTGACTTTGCCCTCGGGCATTTCCGCCACGTCCCACGCGAACTTCGAGTTGGTGCGCACGCCGGGGGTGAACCAGCGACCGTTGAAGTACATGCCAACCTTGCCAGCATTGAACAGCGCCTCGCCGTCGGCATCGCCCGCCGGCACCAGCTTCTCGGTGTAGAGGTCCTGCGCATACTTCGCGCCGGCAACCGACTCAGCCGAACCCAGGTTGCAGGCGGTGCGCTCCTTGTTGAACATGCCGCCGCCGGCCGCGTTGGTGAAGTAGCCCCAGGCCGGTCCCCACCAGTTGCCAAAGCCCAGGCCATACTGCTGCTTGCTGGCGTCGGTCAGCTTCTTGGCGCTTTCCAGCAGCGTGTCCCAGTTCCACTTGCCCTGATCGCTCAGTTCTTTGGGGTTGGGGATGCCAGCCGCTTTGAACAGGTCGGCGTTGAAGTAGGTCACCATGGTCGAGACATCGCGCGGCAGGCCGTAGATTTTGCCGTCGTGCGTCAGCTCGGCCACTGGCTGCGGGTAGAAATCGCCGATCTTGATGCTGGTATCTTTGTCGAGGAAGGGCTTGATGTCGAGCGCCTGCCCGGCCGCGACATAATCGGCAACCGAGGCGCCCGGGATCCAGGCGATGTCGGGCGCGGTGCCTGCCGAAAGCTCAGCCTTCAGCTTGGGCTCGTAGTCCTGGTTGACGCCGGGATCGTACACGGCCTTGATATTCTTGCTGGCGAGCTGCTGGTTCGCGGCGTCGTTCAGCGCCTGGTAGACGGCCTGCTCAGCCGCGTCGGAAGGGCGCGTGCGCCAGCGAATGGTGATTGCGTTGCCGCTGGCCGCGCCGCCGCTGCTGGCGGCCGGGGCCGCCGTGGGGCTGCTGGCGCTGCCGCCACCCTGCTGCTGGGTCGAAACACCACAGGCCGCCAGCACAATCGCGGCAATCATGATTAGAGCAAACCCGCTCAGCAATCGTTTGAACTGCATGGAGACATCCTTTCGTCGATAGGAATCTGAGTAACGTTCGTCATTGTCGTTGGGCGCGGCACCGTGCCTCGCTGGTCTCAAGGTTCGTCACAACTGTCGGTGGGCCTCCTTTTTTGCGCATAAGGAAATAAGCCTTCGGGAAACCCCAAAGCGCACAGAATGATCGCCGGCGTGGTAGAGCTAGGGCTGCGGCGGCGCGGTTGTGCCGCGCATAATGAGTTTGGTTGGCACGACGGCCGCGGGTGGCGGCGCATCGCCACCCAGCAGCGCAAACAAGGCTTGCGCCGCCGCGCCGCCCAGCGCAAAGCCAGGCTGGCGCACGGTGGTGAGTGGCGGGAGTGCCATTTCCGCCATCGGAATATCGTCAAAGCCGATGATCGAAAGCTCGTTTGGCACGCTGATGCCAAGCTCGCGGGCGGCGCGCATCACGCCCAGCGCCATGCGGTCGTTCACCGCAAAAATCGCGCTCGGCCGATTGGGATGCGTCAGCAGCGCATGGCCGGCCTGCTCGCCGCTTTCAATCGAGAAATCGCCCAGCGCGAGCATACCTTCTTCCAGCGCCAGGCCATGGTCGGCCAGCGCCGCATGGACCCCGCGCAGGCGTTCTTCCACCGCAAAGGGGCGCAGCGCGCTGCCAAGCACGCCAATCCGCTGGTGGCCGAGCGCCAGCAGGTGCTGCATCGCGCCCAGGGTGCCGTGGTAGTCGTCGGCGTGAATTGCGTGGAGGGCCAGGCTTTGCGCGTAGCCAATCGCGACCATAGGCGCTTCCTGCTGCCCCAGCACATCAGCGAAGGGCTGCAGATCAAGCGTTTCGAGCACAATCGCGCCGTCGATCACATCGCTGCGCAGCAGGCGCATACAGGCGCTGGCCGCCTCGGCCGGCTCGCGTGCCGTCGAAAGCAGCATGTTGTAGTCGTGCCGGTTGGCTTCGTCTTCAATGCCGCGAATACACTCAAGCAAGTGCGGGTCGGCAAAAATCTGGTCGGAGGTGTAAGGAATGAGCAGGCCGAAGATGAACGAGCGGCGCTTGCTCAGGCCGCGCGCGCGCTGGCTCGGCACAAAGCCAGTTTCGGCAATAATCCGTTCGATCAGGGCGCGCTTTTCGGCGCTGACATAGGGGCGGTTATTCAGCACTTTCGAGACCGTTGCTGGCGAAACCCCCGCCAGCCGCGCCACCTCATCGATCGTCGTCATCGTCGCATCTCCCGCCGCTATGAAGCGTTGCTGTACACTTCAATGCATTCAGGCGTAAAGTGTTTCCCACATCGTTGTGCAGGCGTGTCGTACCGACCAGCACGCCCGCAGCGGTGCGCCGGTTTGCTTCCCAGGCCATCAGAAAGGCAAGAAACGATTGTTCTTGCGCCAATAGGCTACGGGCGTGGTGCGTTGTCGTCGTGAGTAGTAAAGCGGTTTCCGATAGCATACACGATGCGGAAAGATTTGTCAATCCCATGTTTCGCTTGCCGCTGCTACTCTGGCATGGTAGGATACGCGCTCAGAATGAGAAGGGCTGCGCGACACGCTGCGCGCCACAAGGAGGGTTTTATGACGCGCCTCGGCTCAGGCGGTCGCATCGAGGTGATTTGCGGCTGCATGTATAGTGGCAAGACGGAAGAGCTGATTCGGCGGCTGAACCATGTGCAGATTGCGCGTCAGCGCTTGCAGGCGTTCACGCCCAGCCGCGACACGCGCTACGCCGTCGGCAATCTGGTCAGCCATAATGGCGTGCGCATCGAAGCACAGCCGATCGACTCGATCACCGAAATTCGCGACTACCTGCGCGACGACGTTCAGGTAGTTGCGCTCGATGAGCTGCACTTTCTTGACGACAACGCCGACACGGTTCTGGAAACATGCCAGACACTAGCCGATCGCGGGCTGCGCGTGATCATCGCCGGGCTCGACCAGGATTATCGCGCCGCGCCATTCCCGGCCATGTCGCGTCTGCTGGCGGTGGCCGAGCAAGCCGACAAACTGTTCGCCATTTGCGTGCGCTGCGGTGCCTATGCCACGCGCTCCCAGCGCATGATCGACGGCAAGCCCGCGCCCTTCGACGCGCCAACGATTGTGGTTGGTGGCCTGGAGCTGTACGAGGCGCGCTGCCGGGCCTGCTTCGAGGCCGGCTAACAAAACTGGAGGAATGTGGTGCTTGCGGAAGACTTCATTGCGGCAAAACGACCGAACTGGGAGCGGCTGAGCACACTGCTCGACCGCTCGCAGCTTGGCGGGCTATCCGCGCTCTCAGCCGACGAACTCAGCAGCCTGGGGCAACTCTACCGCAGCGCCACCTCCGATCTGGCCGTCGCTCGGCGCGACTACCCTTCCCACCGCGTCGCCGAATATCTCAACGGGCTGGTGGCGCGCGCCCACGGTGCGGTGTATCAGCGCCCGCTCGGTCGGCGGCGCGGCCTGGTCGAATTCTTCACCAAAGTCTTTCCGCGCACGTTCCGCGCCACCTGGGCCTACACCCTCGCCGCCTTCCTCATGTTCTTCCTGCCCGCAGTCGCCAGCTTCGGCATCGCCTACCGCGACCCGGCGGCTGGCGCGGCGCTCTTTCCCGGCCTCGAAGATCGCATTCAGGACATTCGCGACAAACACGAATGGTGGAACGACCTGAACGATGGCAACGCGGCTAGCGCATCCATGATTATGACGAATAACATCCGCGTTACCATCCTGGCCTTTGCCGGCGGCGTGCTGCTGGGCCTGTTCACGCTCTACGTGCTGGTGCAGAATGGCCTGATGCTTGGAATCGTTGCGGGGGCGGCGCAGTCGCTTGGCTTTGCCAGCAACCTGTGGGGTTTCGTGGCGGCGCACGGCACGCTGGAACTGAGCGCAATTTTTATTGCGGGCGGGGCGGGTATGCAGCTTGGCTGGGCGCTGGTGCGGCCGGGGCTGCTCACGCGGCGGGCGGCACTACTGCTTGCGACGCGGCGGGCGGCGCTGCTGCTGCTTGGCTGCGTGCCCATTCTGGTGGTTGCCGGCACCATCGAAGGCTTTCTGTCGCCCTCTGCCGCGCCGCTGTGGGTGAAGCTCGCCGTCTCACTTCTGTCGGGGATTCTGCTCTACAGCTACCTGCTGCTGGCGGGGCGGGCACGCGGCGGGGCGCGTTACGCCTAACTGTGCGCTTTCAGCGCAGGGGTTAGGAATTAGGGGATGGGGAATAGGGATTGGCCATTACAATGCTGATGTTTCCCTGGATTTTCGCATCGTTTTCTTAATACTACACTATCCAATCGGTGGTGTGAGCGAAAGCTGGTCGTCCACCTCCGTGCCTGTCGCGGCAAGCACCCCCGCGGGCATCTCAACCACATACTGCCCGCGCCACGGCGCAACACCCGCAAAGGGCCGGCTTGGCGGCATGGCGTGCTGCAAGCCAACCACCACATGCTTCTTATCAACAAACAGCACATCAATCGGCACGCGCATAAAGAAGGTATGGATGCTCCACTCGGGGTAGATGATCAGCGCATAGCCGGCTGGCAAGCTGACGCGCCCCATCAGGCCGCGCCCGCGCGCCATAAACGAGCGCGCCAGCTCTGCTCCGCTGGCAAGCACCTGCCCGCGCGTTTCGTTGCGGATTTCAATTGGTGGCGATGCTGGCATACGCGTTTCCTATGCATAAAGAAAGGCAAAGAACCACAGGTGTTCTTTGCCTTCTCACCATTCACGAAGTAGTGTTTGCGCTACAGCCCGCCCAGCGAGCCCATCAGGCGCGGCACAGCCGGGCCAAGAATAACGATAAACAGCGACGGGAAGATCAAGAAAGCCATTGGAATAAGCATCTTGATTGGCGCTTTGTGGGCGGCTTCCTCAGCGCGCTGGCGACGGCGGATGCGCATCTGGTCTGACTGGATGCGCAAAATCTTGCCGATCGAAACGCCAAGTTGCTCGGCCTGAATGATCGCAGCCGTGAAGGTCTGCACATCCTCAACGCCCGTGCGCTGCGCCATATCTTTCAGCGCATCGCGGCGCGCGCGGCCCAGGCGCGTATCGGTGAGCACGCGCTTGAACTCGTTCGAAAGCTCATTGTCCCACTTATCGGCCACACGCATCAACGCCAGGTCGAAAGCCAGGCCCGCCTCTACGCTGATCGTCAGCAAGTCAAGCGCATCAGGAAGCGCCTTCACAATATTGTGTTTACGCTGCTTGATCTTGCGGCCCAGCCACATACCTGGCAGCAGGTAGCCCAGCACGGCCATAATTGCCGTGTACATCAGGGCTTTGGGGGTTTCCATGCCCTGGCTAAATGTAACGAACCCGCCAGCAACCAGCAAAATGATCATCAGTGCCATGCGCAGGCCACTGAACATCATTGGGGTAATATTGCCAGGGTTGCCCGCCTGCTGGATGTTGAGCTTCAAACGCTCAGCGCTCTGCTTCGGGCCATATTTGCCAAGCACCGCCAGAACAGCACGTGCCATGGGAATGAGCACGCGCTGGCTGAATGGCTGCTGAAGCTCGAGTTCATCCAGCGTCATCGTGCGCTCGGTGAACTGGCTCAGGCGCTCGCCAATCGCATCAGTCTGGGCCGGGCGGGTCATTCCAAAAATTACCAGGGCAATGCCCGCCACCATAACCACGCCAAGAACAACAATCAGTGACGACATCGCCTACCTCACACTTCAATATCAACAATCTTCATAATCACGAAGAAGCCGATAATGATCATGCCTAAAGCAGTCACCGGCAAGCAGCACCAGGCATCCGGTGGCAGCCCAAACTTGAACATGGGCGACATATAATCGGGGTTGATGACAGTAATGCCAATCGCCAGCACAATCGGCAGCGCGGTAATCACATAGGCCGAAATACGACCCTGCGCGGTGAGCACCTGAATTTCACCCTTGATACGCACGCGCTCGCGAATCGTGTGGCCGATGGTCTCAAGAATCTGCGCAAGGTTCCCACCAACCTCGTGCTGAATATTCACCGCAGTGATCAGCAGATCCAGGTCATCGGAAGGTACGCGCCGCAACAGGTTACCAAGCGCTTCTTCTGTGGAAAGACCCAAACCAATCTCTTGCACCACGCGGCGAAATTCATTCGACATTGGCGGCGGGGCCTCGCGCGAAACAAGATCCATCGACTGCAAAAAGCTGTAGCCGCTGCGCAGCGAGTTCGCCATGAGTGTGATGCCATCGCCCAACTGGTTGTTGAAGGCTTTGATGCGCTTGCGCGACGCATACACTACATACAGGTTCGGCGCAAACGAAAGCAGTACGCCGGCAACAAGTGCCGAAAGCACCATCGCCGCAGTACTTGCGCGGCCAACATATGCCCCCAGGCCTGCACCCGCAAGCGCAGCCAGGATTTTAAGCCCAATAAACTCAGTAACGGTCAGCTTCAAGTCGGCCCGCGCAAGGTCGCGCGCGATCTTGCTGCCCTGCCGGCCCTTGCTCACCACCGCATCGATCTTCTCAAGTGGCTTAGCCTCGACTGGCTCGTTGCGCTGCGAACGCCCGGCAAACTGGTTCAGGCGGTCATCGAGCGCCCGCCCGCCGCCTGCACCATCCATCGACTTGCGGCCCATAAGGCCGATCACGATAAACAGCAGCGCCAGCACGCCAGCGCCGATCAAAAGCATCATTGGGCTTATCGGTAGATTCGCCGGAAGACGCATATCGAATTCCTTTCCAGCCGGCAGGTCTTTGGCCAGCCACTACGCGCCGATCTAGAAGAATGAGCGCTCGCCAGCATAACCAAAGATATTCGGCGGCAGGTAAATGTTCTGGGCTTCGAAAAGCTCGACGAACTTGGGTCGAATACCCGTCGGCCGCAACTGGCCGACGATTTTGCCACGCTCGTCCAGGCCCGTCTGCTCGAACAGGAACACGTCCTGCAGAACCACAACATCACCTTCCATGCCCTGCACTTCAGTAATATTGATGATCTTACGGCTGCCGTCTTTGAGGCGTGCCTGCTGCACAATCACGTTGATTGCCGAAGCAATCTGCTCGCGGATGGCGCGCACCGGCAGATCCATACCAGCCATCAGCACCATCGTCTCGATACGGGAAATAGCGTCGCGTGGGGTGTTGGCGTGCAGCGTGGTCATCGAGCCATCGTGGCCAGTATTCATCGCCTGAAGCATTTCCAGCGCCTCGCCGCCACGGCACTCGCCCACTACAATGCGCTCGGGGCGCATACGCAAGCAGTTAATCACTAGGTCACGAATGCTGATTTCGCCTTTGCCCTCGACATTCGGTGGGCGCGACTCGAGCGTCACAACATGATCCTGGCGCAACTGCAATTCAGCAGCATTTTCGACGGTAATAATGCGCTCGTCTTCGGGAATAAACGACGAAAGCGCGTTCAGCGTCGTCGTCTTGCCCGAGCCGGTGCCGCCCGACACCACAACATTCAGGCGGCCACGCACACACGCCGAAAGAAATTCCGCCATCTCGCGCGTCAGCGAGCCAAAGCGGATCATATCTTCGACGGTGATACCTTCCTTCTTGAACTTACGAATGCTCAGGCAGGGCCCTACCAGCGAAATCGGGCGAATAACCGCATTTACACGGCTCCCATCGGGTAAGCGCGCATCCACCATCGGGGATGACTCGTCGCAGCGACGACCAAGCGGCGAGATGATGCGGTCGATGACGCGCATCACGTGCTCGTCGTTATTGAAAATGACATCGCTTTTCTGGAGCTTGCCCTTGCGCTCAATATAGATGCTGCGCGGCCCATTGACCATGATTTCGCTGATCTCGGTATCGTTGAGCAATATTTCGAGCGGGCCAAAGCCAAGAATATCGGCGGCAATGCTTTCGAACATACGCGCGCGCTCGGTACGCGTGAGCACGATATTTTCGCTATCGAGAATACTGTTGAAGATATCTTCAACCTGCTGGCGCACCTTCGCTGCATTGGCAAGATCAAGCTTTGGGTCAAGCTCGCCAATCAGCTTGTTTTGCACGCGCGAACGAATATCGGCAAAAGCATGATCATCGCGTTCGCGGGCTGAACTGGCTACTTTATTGCCTTCAAAATGTTGTGCGCCAGGCCGAATCGCAGACGCGCCACTTTCAGTGGGCGCGGGCGTACCGCCGATTCGCTTCAGCAACGACATAGCAAGAACCTCCTCCAAACGAAATGACTATTACGATGCGGGCTTGTTTTAGCGCTTGGTAAGCAGCCGACCAAAAAGGCCGCGACTCTCAGGCGCTTTTGGTTCGGGCTGGGGAGCACCCGCCTTCACCGTCGCGCCGCCACGAGCATTGCTGATCAGGTTTGCCAGGGCAAAAATGTCTTTCGACGTCTGATGATTGCGCTTTTCAATCACCAGCGGCACGCCCTGATTGATCGAAAGCGACATTTCGTGTGCGGCATTGCCAACCTGCAGCGCGACCTTGTGCTGAATATTTTCCTCGACATTCTCGACGCGGATGCCAAGCCGGCTATCGGCCTTATTCAACACCAGCAGCGTTTTTTCCGGAGGATATTCCAGCAGCTCGGCTACTTCAAGGAACAGCTTGATATTCTTGATGCAGGGCATCTCAAGTGTCATCAATGTGACGATCCGGTCGGCAAGGTCGAGCACGGCCAGCGCGCGATCCTGAAATGACGATTGCGTATCGACCACGACATAGTCGAACTCTTTACGCATCAGTTCAAGGATCGCGCGTAGATGATCCGATGTCACGAGTTCACCAGTTTGCGGGTTCGGCGGGGCCAGAAGCACTTTGACCTGCGATGTATGGGTAGTTAGTACATCATTCAGCAAGTCGCGGTCGAGTTCGCTGATACGATTTGCCAGGTCCGAAATCGTCTTGGTCGAGACGAGGTTCATGATCACGCCCAGATCGCCAAAGATGACATTGCCGTCAACCAAAGCCACTTTCTTATTCGTCAATTGCCGCAGCGCAACCGCAAGGTTTGCGCTCACAACCGACGTGCCAGCGCCGCCCTTCGGGCTGAAGACAGCAATAATCTGCCCTTGCGCGGTGTTAGCCTCGCCCATGAACTGCTCGGCCGGCGCGGCGGTTGTGTAGCGGCGCTGCGTTGTTTGCAGGCGATACACGTGCCGAATGGCGTGGTAGAGTTCCTCGGCGCTGATTGGCTTGGTCAGGAATTCGCGGGCACCGGCGAGCATCGAGCGGCGCAGATAATCCTGCTCGCCCTGAACGCTCATCATAATCACCTGCACGGTTGGCACCTGGCTGAGAATCGCTTCAGTCGCAGCAATACCATCCATGTCGGGCATATTAATATCCATCAGCACAACGTCGGGCTGATGTTGCTTTGCCATCGCAACGGCCTCGCGTCCGGTTCCCGCTTTTGCCACCACCTTGATATCTTTTTCGAAAAACAACAGTTTTTCGAGATTATCGCGGGTTTCGGCAATATCATCGACGATCAGAACACGTATTTCGGACTGATCTGGCATGCGATTCTCCTCAGTATCCTCAGTTGTTATGGTGTTGGCGTTGGTGTCGTGTTGATCGCTGGTGATGTTGGCGCAGTCGTTGTTGCAACAGGCGTCAGGGCGCTTTGTTCGCTAACCGCTGGCACTGCAGGCTGCGGCAAGGGCAAGCCATACTGCGAAACCAGCAGATCCAGCGTCGCGCCAGTTGTCGTTTCAATTGCGCTGTCGCCGCTGCCGCGCAGCACAAGCGTAATGCCAGTGCCCTGCTCAATCGAGAACTTCAGCAATTCAGCTTGCTGATCAGTCACGGCGAGTAACAACAACCAGTTTCCATTTTGGAATGTGTTTGCGTTGGCCGGGTTTGGCGTCTGGTTATTCCCCGCCTGGTTGCCGCTTTGATTTGGATCAACCGGCTGACCATTGGCATCCGTCTGCGGCGGGCCAGCATCGGCAGGGCCACCAGGAGTCGGCGTACCTTCAGGAGCAGGGGCCGGCTTGCGAATCTGCAAGACTTGCACATTCTGCAGCAGGGTTTTCGTCGTCTGCCCCTGGAAAGGCTCTTCCTTGATCATCACCTGACCCTGATCATTAAAGCCGGGGCGCAGGTAGGTGCGGCTTACTATGAATGACGACAAAACATCCACAAAGTCGCCCGGCCGAATCTGATCAGCCACACCGCTCAAATTATTCACCTGGAACGTCACAGCCTTTACTCGCGGCTGGCCAGCCTGGGCTGTTGGGATTTGGATTGCAAGGCCAGGCTCAGTCACATCGGCCTTACGAATTCGTTCGTTGAACGCAACGCCACGCAAGGTCTGCTTGTACAGCAGTTCTTCCGGGCTCGTGAAGAATTGGTCTGACGCTGCGGCAAACTCGCTTTCCGGAATATCGATCGTTGTCAGGAATGTCACTGTGTCAGTAATCACAGTGTTGTTGGGTATATCGATCCGAGCGATAACGATCTTCCGCTTCGATTCTTGTGTTGGCTGGGGAGTGAGATCCTGTGTTGCCAGAGGCTGCTGCGAAAGCACAAAATATGCTAGCGCACCAATGACAATAATCAGGAGTCCGAGAAGCAGAAAAAGCCGGCCTCCACGCCTCATGTGCATTCAACCTTTCTTTTAGAAGCATGCGCAGCCGCAGATGCCTGAGCAAATATTATAGCACAGGCTGACAAGCCATGCACCGAAACAGCGTTGGGAGGCCAACCGTGAAGGTCGGCCTCCGTGCGCACCGTTGGTCTACGCATGCAATGATCGCTTGATCACAATCCTTAGCAAGCTATCGCTTCACCAGAGGAACATATGCAATGTATCCGGTTTTATTCACGGTGAAAGTGATGGTTTGCGAGATATTATTACCCTCACCGCCCAACGTTCCTTCATACACATTATTATACGAGTCCGCCACCAGAATGACAGAGTAATTGCCTGGTGTTTTGAAGAATGAGAGGATATCAACTGGCTTATCATGGTTTGTGCCTTTTGAGGCCAGCCACTTGGTGACATTGAAGGTAGAATTAGCACCCATAAAGCTGCGATTGATATCGGCATAGGCGTCGCTGCACTGCATATTCTGGTTGGTGAATGGTATGGTTGGCTTTACCACCGTCTCACCCGGGCCAAAAATACACATATCAACAAAGAATGACCCTGAGAGATCGAGGTCGGCAGCTAAGGTTGGCTCGAACTTATTGACGTTCTGGATCAGAACCTTAATGCCTGTCAGTGTCGTGCCATTCTTCAATACACTAATGCCGTTGAAGTTGATATCGGGATTACCGGGAACAAAGACATCAATACTCAAATTCAGCAAAGAAGGCGTGACCAGAAAGTTATCGGTTGCCAGCTTCGCCCGGTATTGGAAGCAGCGCGCTGCCAGGTTAATTGGCGGCGAAGTGTTTACGCCATTGGCCGATTGATGGGATGCATCGCTCTGCGTCGCCTTCACCGACTGCCAGCTGCTTTCATTCCACGTTGCTGTTGCGCAGGTGTCGCCCGAGGAGATGCGATACTGAATGGCGATATCCGCGCCAGCTGCATTGGTGCGATTGATCTGGCTGTACCAGCGAATCGTTTGCAGCTGCGCAACCTGCGTCCCACCAAAATCGACATCGTAGGGCTTGGAGTAGTACCAGCCACTTGATGCGTAGCCGGTCGTGCTCACGTCTTCGCCGCCGCCGATACGGCCAAAAATGACATTGGCAGTACCAAAATCATCGCCGGGATTACCATCGGCAGTGCTGCCTCGCCCGCCGAACACATACACAAACGCGGTGTTCTGGCTTGTATCGTCGGCAGGAACAATGGCGGTTGCATGAAATGCGCGCGCAAAGGGCAGAGCATCGTTCTTCAAGAAATTACTGCCGCCACCATCAACACCCGGCGGAATTTCGCCGGCATTGAATTGGTGGAGTTCCATATTATCTTCGACATAGGTGGTAAGCACGCCTCGGTCTGGCTGGTCACTATTGTTGGGCAGGCCGCCAACCGCATACAGCGAGCCGTGAAACGTAACGCCGCTAAAAGCAGTGCGTGTCTGCGGCAGCGTACCTTGCCAGCCAAAATCCCAGGTGAGTTTGCCATCCGAAGCAACAAACGCGCGGTAAATGGTCGAGTTGAACGAAGGCAGGGTTGACTGCGTTTGCGGCGTGATCTGCCCGCCTGCGACATAAAGCATATCGGCTGAGTCACCCGTGCTTACAAGGTAGTGATCAGAATAGATAGATGCATCCCACAAACCGGCTGGTGAAGCGCCGGGTATCGGGATGGGTATCCACTTGTCCCACCCAGCCGCGCCAGTGCTTGGCTTCACAAGCTGCCCGCCCGAGCCAACGCGCGCGTAGAAAACGTCTTTCGAGCCTTCGCTCACCGTCGTCGCCTGGCCGCCGGTGCCGCTGCGGTAGCGCTTAAGCCCACCAATAACATAGACATAGGTCTGATTGCCAACTTTAAGGCTTGTCACCGCTGGTGACTGCAAGCCAAGCTGGCTGATATTCTGGGTATCGTTTGCGACGGGGGAAGGAAGCGATGGGCCGGCCACCCAGCTCGTGATATGCCCAGTGGTACCAACCACACCAATCCGCACCGCGTAGCTCGAGAAATCGAAGGTACCAGCCGAGGCATTGCCACCGATGACATAAATATAGCCTGCGCCATTGCCAGTTGCAACTGAAGTGACGCCGGGTGAGTTAATCGCGGCTACGGGTGTTGTAAAACCGGTCTGATTTGAGCCCTGCACCGGGGGCAGCGACGGCTCGGCCTGCCAGTCTTCCGTGAAGCTGCCATTGGTTTGCGACACAGCCGCCGACCAGACATCGGCAACCGATTGCGATGAGTTACTTACTGGAGTGATGCCACCAATAATAAAGAGGCGATTGTCGATCGCCGTCGCGCCCATTTTAAAGAGATTTTTCTTTAAGTTGAATGGCGAAGTGACCCATGTTTTTAGCAAACCAATTGGGCCAAGCTGAATAGCGCCCGACACATCTTTTGGCGAAAGCGCAGTGTTTTGCAGTGGGCCTAGCACCGTGCGCTGAAACGAACCTTTAGCAAAATCGGTGATTGCATTATCAATTGTTTTTTGCGTGACGGCAGCCTGGGATGCCGAGGGCGGCAGAAGACTGATGCCAAGCGCACAGATCCCGACGAGCAAACTCACGCGGACGCGAAATGACAGGTGTTGAGATAAAAACATGATCTTCCTCGCTTCACAGAGTCAGCCAGCCGAAAGCCGAGCCCAGATGATACCGACGCATCGCCTGGGCTCGGCTTTGGGTATTCATGCTTAGCCTAACCGCACATACTCACCTATGGGCAAACCGTTGTATCTTCTTTAAGCTGCAGGCGCAGCGGATCAATCACAACAGATGAACCCAGAACATCCGATGGTGAGATGGTGAATGGTGCTTCCTGCACAGTGGTCAAGCCAGGCTTGAGCTGATTGTACACGCGCGACACACCATCGCCGTCGGGGGCGGCTGCCTTGTAGGCGACATACCCGCTCATTGAGTAGTTGCCCGGCGCCAGGCCTTGCGCCACTGGCACGTTGTAGCCAAGCTGCTCGCCTAAACCGTCCTGCGTAATAGGCAGCGCATTTTTCACTGTGCCACGCGGGTCGGCGCCCGGGCCGGTCCAGGGCAAATTCAAGGGCGTATGGCTGGCATCGTACAGGTAGACATAGCCATACACGCCGGTGGGCAGGCTAAGCGCGGGCAAGTTCGCCGTGTGCGCCTGGTCGACATGGCTGATCCAGTTTGCACCCGAGTTGGGGATACATGGACCTTCAGCTTTTGCCTGAATCTGGTCAAGGACCAAGCTCACAACCGAGGGGTCGCGGGCCGGGAAAACCAGGCTCGGGTCGGAAGCCACCTCATCAAGGCCCAGCACATCAACTTGGCCAAGCGCCAGCACAAACAGCTGGAGATTATCGATGCGCGACTTCATACCAGCAGCTTCCGTGATCATTGCCGTGATCGGGCGCTGCTGATTGCCGTACAGGGCCGAAGGCTTGTATAAGGGCGGCGGGTCGTACTGGCAACTTGGCGAATTGAGTGCCCGGCCGTCGCCGCCATACTGAGGGCAAATATCCTGCGCATAGTTCGTCTGGCCGCCCAGGAAAATATTTGCTACGCCGTCAGTCATATAGATAACCGCATGTTTGTATGCCTGGCCATTGCCTGCAGGCGGCGGTGGGCTGCTCTGCAGGATCTGGCTTGCCTTGTTGAGCGCCGACGGTCCCGGTGTACCACCCGAAGTCAGGTACTGATTGGTACCGACCTTACCAGCATCCATAACCGTCTGCTTTAACACAGCTGCGTTAGTGTTCCAACTCGAGCTTGTATCTACTTTGACCCTATTGCTCGAGTCGGTGCTGAACGAGATAATGCGCATAATATCGTTGGCGCGCATGCTATCGATAAAGCCACCCGAGCCGGCCAGCGCCTGCTTCAGCACATACACGCGCCGTTCAGACTGTGTTTTCCAGAAATCACCACCGCCACTGGGGCAGGATTGGGGCGTTGCGCCATTAAAGGCTTCGCACTGCCGAACTGCGCCTGTGCCATTCAGGTTACCCTGTCCCTGGAAGTTCCAGCTCATCGAGCCCGACACGTCCATGATGATCTCATAGGCGATCGGCTGGCCAGTTTGCGGCTGGCCCCAGCGCGGCTTCAGGAAGACATTACCATTAATACCCAGGGTATTGCTGGTGACAGCTGGTGTGCTCAAGCAGGCGATTGAGTTAGCCGGGCCGATATACACCAAGTCGAAATAGGTGTTTGCGCCATTACCGCCCATGCCAACCATATAGAATGCTGCCAGGCCAGCAAGCTGGAATGTCGCGTTTGCGCCGGTGCCAACAGCAGGCTTCACAATCGGCAGGATCAGAACATCTTTATTTGTAATATGCTTCTGAATCTCAGTTTTGAGGTTGCCGCTGAGGGACACTCCAGTGTTGGAATACAACCAGTCGCCCGCGTTGATCTCGTGCGGCTTGATGGGGTAGACGACCTTGCCATTCACCATCGGTGGCTGTGAGCTGGCATCGGGCCAGGTGTAGGTATCGGTTTTGCTGTTGTACAGGCCCTCGTCAAAGCCATTGGCCAGGTTACCCGCGCCGGTAAACATATCGACGGTAGCTGTATTATTACCACCACTTGAAGCTGCTTGCCAGCGCAAAAAGCTGAAGTTACCGGGCGAGTTAGCCTGATCGTTGATATACACGCGGCGCTGCGTTAAGCCACCAGGGTAGTTTGGATCGGTGTATGTTTTATAGTATGGAAGATCCGCCTGATTTTGTGGCGGCAGAAATCCGCTTGTATCCAGGCTGCTGGATTGCACGCCAAGTGGGTAGACACCCTCCACTGGCGAGCAGCGCGCAGCATAGGCCTGCGCCTTCACCGGCAGGGTTGGGCGGTCGAGCACGCGCGCGAAGTAGGTGTTAACATCGCCGTTCACAATGACCTGCAGGTAGGTTGCGCCAGACGGTACATTGCCACACGAACCCACATAGCACAGGAAGTTGGCTTTGGCATCAAGGTAGTAGGCGTTAATAACACGCTGATCGCCCTGCGCCGTGCCGTTGCCATTGATGTCGTTATACGCGCCATCGACATTGTTCGAGCGCAACGACTGCTGAATGATTTGCTTGATATTCTGGTCGCTGCCGCCCTGAATCATGCTATTCATGCCGGCAAGCGCGGCGGCGTTGGTTGCGCGCACGGTGTTGCGTTGCTGCGCGTAGTTGTTGCCGACATCGACCGCCAGGCCGACGGCGCCAACCAGCACAACGATCAGCAAAGCAATGAGTGGGATGCTTTGGCCGCGTGCCTTGGTGTGTATGAAACGGGCGCTCATAAACTTCCTCCACTGTGTAGTTCGGGGTTTCATTGTTGTAGTGCGATGCCCTTGAACGCTTACGCGTTTATGGTGTAACGGTTATCGAGTCGGTACAGCGAGTGATCGTGCCAGCCGTGAGGCTTTGGGTCTTAATGGTACCATTGCCAACCGTTGTGCTATTGAAGCTGCCAGTGAAGTTGGCTTGGAACCATAGCGCATAGGCCGAATTGGCCGTCTTGTTAATCATGTTCGGCACAGTGCAAGTCGGGATCTGTGTCGAACTGCCACTGCCGCTGCCGCGCGCCACACTGTCGCGGATGGGCATGATGTAGGCCGATTTCAGCGGAACAATGCGGCTAAAAGCCGGGGCCAGCGGAAACAGCATCTGGTGAACCGAACGCACCGTCACACGAATGTAGCACAATGCCGTCGTGGCCGTGCTGGCGTCGGTGCAGGCGACATTCTCCGCCGCGCCAGTTGCCACATTGAGCGTTGGGTCGCCATCCATAGACGGGTCGGCCAGCATCTCTACGGTGATATTCGCATCGACCACGCCGGCCTGATTCTGGTCGTTGACGCCATCGCCATTCAAATCGAGCAGATTGACAAAGCCAATGCCGCCGGTATCGCCCGACTCAAATCGCACATGGTTTTTGATCTCGGTGGTATCGAGCACACGCCGACCCTGCCCATCGGTGACAAGCCAGCGGCTGCCGTAGGCAGCACCCTCCTGGGCGGCGTTATGCAAGCCCTGAAGTGCGAGCATAATCAAACCAACATCGACGGCGGCGGCGAGCAGAAAGAAAATGAGTGTGGCCGCGAGGGCAAACTCGACCAGCGCCTGGCCGTGAGTTCGGTGTCGTCGTTGTTTCATCATGATCCTCACGCGTGGCAGGCAAATTGATTTGGCGAGTTCGGGTTGTCGCCCATCGATTCAATCGAGCGGCGCGTCGCCATCTTCACGCGCATGGTTCCCTGCGAGCCGAAAGTAATAAATCGCCAGAATGGTGTAAGCGGCTGAATGTTATAAACCATATCGATCTGGATTGGTTCGCCCAACTGCCGCTTGCCAGACGGATAGCTCAGCGCAAAAGTGTTGCCATTATTGCCGCTGGCAATATCGGTGAACATCACTTCGGGCGTGCCGGCGCGCGTGGCATCCAGAATGGTCGCAACGCAGTTATCGGTGCGATCAAGCGGGTTGACTCTGTTCGGGAAGGGCGGGATCTCGGCGGCTTTTTCCGCGCCGTTACGCGCCGCCTGATAGACCGTTGCATACCCGAAGATGTACCAGCCCATATCGATGATGCCGAAAATAATCATGACGATGAATGGCAGCAACAGCGCCATTTCGACCATCGACTGGCCCTTTGTTCGTTTCGACGTTTGTTTCGACACACCCACCATACACCATGCCTCTTGACGATTGTGCTGCAGCCATGTTCCCTGATATTATAGACACTGCGGGCATCTGCGCTGATTATACGATTCCAAAGCCACAAGCAACAATAGGACGAAGGTACTGATCACCCAATTTCTGACATTTGGATGACGGTTTTAGCCCATGGCCATGCCAAATTCGTCATTTGCGCCAGGGTGCCGACTCTGGCCGTTCATCTTTGGCAGCAAAGCACCCACACATGCCGTTATTGCGTATCACTACTTGACAATGGCGGATCAGGTCGCTATAGTGAGCCACACATTGGGCATTTGTATGCTATTACCCGATCGTTAGCCGCCTGCAAGGCACCCACCCTGCGTCGGCGCGCCTGCACACAAGCCTGCCGGTTACGAACATGCCGTCCCAAGCACTGCCTGCTTGCTGCCAAACTGCGATGTTTCCACGCAGGCAGCCAGCAGCGCATACTATTATATAAGGATCTCTGCCATTATGGCCGATAAGCTAGTTATCGTTGAGTCGCCCGCCAAAGCGAAAACCATACAAAAATACCTGGGGCGCGGATTTCGTGTTGAGGCCTCGATGGGGCACGTGCGCGACCTGCCAAAGAGCGACCTTGGCGTGGATGTCGAGCATGACTTCAAGCCTGTGTACGAGGTTGCCAAGGGCAAGGAAAAAGTCGTCGCGTCGCTGAAGAAATCGATTCGCCAGGCCGACGCCGTCTACCTCGCAACCGACCCCGACCGCGAAGGCGAAGCGATTGCCTGGCACATCACCCAGGCGGCCGGCATTCCGCGCGGCACGCCGATCTATCGCGTGGAATTTAGCGAAATCACCCGCAACGCCGTGCAGCACGCCATCGCACACCCGCGCCAGATCGACCATAACCTTGTGGATGCGCAGCAGGCCCGCCGCGTGCTCGACCGGCTGGTGGGCTACAAGCTTTCGCCGCTGCTGTGGGAAAAGGTCATGCGCGGGCTTTCGGCCGGGCGCGTGCAATCGGTGGCGGTGCGCCTGGTCGTCGAGCGCGAGCGCGAGATCGAAGCGTTTGTGCCGCAGGAATACTGGACGATCGAGGCCGACCTGAGCAAGCAGCCGGCTCGCGGCCAGGCGCCCGAGCGCAAAGACATGTTTCGCGCCGTGCTGATCGAGCGTGCCGGCAAAAAGCTCGACAAGTTCGCCGTTGGCAACCAGGACTCGGCGCAGGCGATTGTCGATGACCTCGACGGCGCAAAGTATATTGTGCGCAAGATCACCCGCCGCGACAAGCGGCGCACGCCTGCCCCGCCCTTCACCACCAGCACGCTGCAGCAGGAAGCCGGCCGCAAGCTGGGCTTTTCGGCCAAGCGCACGATGATTGTGGCGCAACAGCTGTATGAAGGCGTGGACATTGGTGGCGACGAAGGCACGGTTGGTCTGATCACCTATATGCGTACCGATAGCTTCAACATTGCGCGCGATGCGCAGGAAGAAGCGCGCGACGTGATTATGGAGCGCTATGGCGAGCCTTACCTGCCCGCCAAGCCGCCGATCTACAAGACCAAGGCGAAAGGCGCGCAGGAAGCACACGAAGCCATCCGCCCAACGTCCAGCCGACGCACGCCCGAGGCACTGCGCGATATTTTGTCGCGTGAGCAGTTCCGCCTGTACGAGCTGATCTGGAAGCGGTTCATTGCCAGCCAGATGGAGGCCGCGCTGTTCGACAGCACCGCGGTAGATATTGGCGCGCTTACCGCCGGCCAGCAGCCTGCCGCCGGAGCCGCCGACCCATACACCTTCCGCGCCACCGGCAGCGTGCTGAAGTTCCCGGGCTTTCTGGCGGTGTATAACGTCAGCCTCGACGAGGGCGAAGAAGATGAGGACAGCGAGCGCCGCCTGCCACCGCTGGCCGAGCGCGAGCCGCTGAATTTGCTGCAATTGCTGCCGATTCAGCACTTCACCGAGCCGCTGCCGCGCTTCACCGAGGCCAGCCTGGTGAAAGAGCTGGAGCGCCTGGGCATTGGCCGCCCATCGACCTACGCGCCCACGATTTCGACGATTGTCGAGCGCAAGTACATCGAGCTTGCTGAAAAGAAGCTGATTCCCACCACGCTGGGCCGCGTCGTCACCGAGCTGCTGGTCGAGCACTTCCCAAGCATTGTCGATTATGGCTTCACCTCATCAATGGAGCAGCAGCTCGACGATATTGCCGAAGGGGAGAAGCGCTGGGGGCCGGTGCTGCGCGATTTCTATGGGCCATTCGAGAGCACGCTCGCCACCGCCAAGCAGAATATGCGCAACGTCAAGCGTGAGGATGTGACGACCAACCTGACCTGCCCGAAGTGCCAGCAGGGCCAGCTGGTGATTAAATTCGGGCGGAACGGCGAGTTCCTGGCGTGCAACCGCTACCCCGACTGCGAGTTCACCGGCGACTTCCACCGCGACGAAGACGGCCAGATTGTGATCAACGCCGCCAGCGCGCCGGAAATGAGCGACGTGATGTGCAACCTGTGCGGCAAGCCGATGATCATCAAGAAGAGCCGGTTCGGCCCCTTCCTGGGCTGCAGTGGCTACCCCGAATGCTCGAACACGCGCCGGATCGGCAAGGATGGCAAGCCGGTGCCACTGCCCGAGCCCACCGGCGTGGCCTGCCCGAAGTGCCAGCAGGGCGAGCTGATGCAGCGGCGCGGCAAGTTTGGCCGGCCGTTCTATGGCTGCAACCGCTACCCAAAGTGCGACTACCTGACTAACGACCTGGCCGAGGTGGCGAACTACAAGCCCGACGCGGCTGGCGCGGCCAGCGCCCCGGCCAAAGCCGCGCCAGCCAAAGCCGCAGCGCCAAAAAAAGCACCTGCGCGCAGCACAGCCGCCAAAACCACTACGGCACGAGCAGCATCGGCAAAGACCAACAGCCGCGCTGGCACAAAAACCGCCGCCAAGAGCAGCGCGAAGAAGCCAGCCGCCGCCGCATCGCCACGGCGCAAAGCCTCGTAGGCGCGCGAAATTCCACCCTGTACCCGCAGCCAAAACGCACGGCTGCGGGTATTTTTTTGCGCGCAAAAGTACTAGCCAGAACGGGACTGCGCGGCCTTGATCGAGTGTTGGGTCTGTTGGCATAATAGGCGCAACACTACATCAGGAGCACTGCATGCAGCCAATCATTACCTTCTTCCAACGCCACAGCAAACGCATCGCAATCGGCGTATTCGTGCTTGGCGCGCTGGTGCTGGCCAGCCGCTGGGTGATGCCAGCCACGCCCCAGCCGCCGGAAACAATCGCGCCCTTTGCCGAAGCCGAAGATACATTTGGACCGCCCGAAGAAGATGTCGCACCACCACCCACACCCGCGCCAAATATTGTTGCCTACATCAGTGGCGCGGTGCGCGCGCCCGATGTGTATACGCTCCCGCCCGAGGCGCGCATTAAAGACTTGGTGATGGCAGCGGGAGGGTTGCTGGAAGGTGCCGATGCCGAGCGGATCAATCTTGCCGAGCGCATCACCGATGGCCAGCACATCCAGGTGCCATTTCAGGGCGAACCGGCGCCAGCACCCGCTGGCCCGGCAGCAGATGGCGAAACGGGCACAGCGGGCAACGCACTGCTGGACATCAATACCGCCAGCCTCGACGCGCTCGACCAGCTGGATGGCATTGGCAAGGTGCTGGCCCAGCGGATTATCGACTACCGCACCGCCAACGGGCCGTTTAAGTCGGTTGAAGAATTGGGCAATGTCAAGGGTATCAGCGCGACACTTTTGGCCAAGCTTGCCCCGGGCCTGAGCGCGCGCCCCTGACCTGCACGCAGAAACGCGCTTCCCCGGCCGCACCCAGCCATTGCGCTCGGTGCGGCCGTTTGCATCAGTAGCGAAGTTCAGAAGTATTGGGCCACAGAGAGCACGGAGAGCACCAAGTTTTTGAGATTCATGCTCAGCCGCTTCTCAACTATTTTGCCCCCAGTCTTTGCTGTTTCTGAATAACCACCGCTACTGATTCCTGCGACCTGAATACTGCTATAATGTGCCATCTTCCCAAATCACCGACACCGCCTGGTGCGCCGCCGCACTCCACAAAAGTGATGGAGACTTATGCGCCGAACAAAGATTGTCGCCACGATTGGGCCGTCCAGCGGCACCCCCGACATGATCGCCAAGCTGATTGCAGCGGGCATGGATGTTGCACGCCTGAACTTCTCGCACGGCAGCCATGCCGACCACGCCCAGCGCATCACAATGCTGCGCGAGGCCGCCCGCCAGGCCGATCGTCCTTTGGCACTGCTGCAAGACCTGCAAGGGCCGAAGATTCGCACTGGCAAGCTGATAGGTGGCGGCCCCGTGCTGCTCCACGCCGGCGACCGCTTCGACATCACGATTCATGAAGAACAGGGTACGGCCGCGCGCGTCAGCACCACCTACACCGCGCTGCCGCACGACGTACGTGCCGGCGACCGCATTTTGCTTTCGGATGGGCTGATTGAGCTGCGCGTGCTGGAAGCGACCGACGACGAGGTGCACACCACCGTGGTGTTTGGCGGCGAGCTGCGCGAAAACCAGGGCATCAACCTGCCGGGCGTGAATGTCAGCGCGCCGGCCCTGACCGAAAAAGATATTGCCGACCTTGAATTCGGCCTGGCGCATCATGTTGACTATGTGGCGATTTCGTTTGTGCGCCGCGCCGCCGATTTGCAGGATGTCAAGGCGCGCATCAAGGCGGCGGGCAAAGCCACACCCGTTATTGCCAAGATCGAAAAGCCCGAGGCGCTGGAAGACCTGGCGGCGATTCTGGAGATCGCGGATGGCATTATGGTGGCGCGCGGCGACCTGGGCGTGGAAATGGCCGCCGAGCAGGTGCCGGTAGTGCAGAAACAGCTGATCGAGGCGGCCAACCTCGTGGGCGTGCCCGTAATTACCGCAACCCAGATGCTCGACTCGATGATTCGCAACCCGCGCCCGACCCGCGCCGAGGCCAGCGATGTGGCAAACGCAATCATCGACGGCACCGACGCGGTGATGCTCAGTGGCGAAACCGCCAATGGCCAGTTCCCGATCGAATCGGTAACAATGATGGCGCGCATTGCCGAAGTGGCCGAGGCCAGCGGGCGGCATGGCGACCATACCGCAACACCCAGTATTTCGATCAAGCGTCAGCCCAGCGTGTCGGAGGCGATCAGCGCGGCGGCGTGCGCGATTGTGCAGGCCCTGCCCGTCAGCGCGATTGTGGCCTTTACGATGAGTGGCAACTCGGCGCAGCTTGTCTCGAAAATGCGCCCGCTCACGCCCGTGCTGGCATTTACCCCTTCCGAGGCAGTGTACCATCGCCTGAACCTGGTGTGGGGCATTACGCCGATCATGTGCGATTATGTCGACCGACTCGATGCGCTGGGCGCGCGCGTCAACGAACTGCTGCTGAAGCGCGGCTTTGTGAAGCCCGGCGACGCAATTGTGATGACCGGCGGCCACCCGATTGCGGCGCGCGGCACGACCAATTTCGTCAAAGTATTGCAGATCGAAGAGTAGATTTACGAGCTTCTCACGGCGCACTCATTTTCTGCTTATGTTTTGGTGGTATCTTCAGGGCACGGGCGAAAACCCTTTGCAGAACTGAAGAGGCACCGTTATGGCCGACATTGGGATTCCTGAGCTATTGATTGTGCTGGCGATTGTGATCATTCTGTTTGGCCCGGCGCGCCTGAGTGGTCTCGGAAAGTCGCTCGGTCAGTCGATCCGCTCATTCCGCCACGAAATCAATCGCAGCGACGAGCCGGTTTCCGAAACAAAAGAATAGCAGACTCCCCACGCCAGTGCGCGGACGCCACCTTCGTTTCAGCCGAAGGTGGCGTTTTTCTTGACAAATTGCCCGATCCGTTTAGGATAGCCCTGCTGTTTTGCTCTACACGAGGAAGAGGGTCATGCTCGCCCGCCACTCCCATAGCCTTCCTGCTGCCCGCGCCGCCGGTTTGGCGCTGTTTGCCCTGCTGCTTGGCGTCTATATGCTGACGATGAGCGGGCATACCTATGCCTCCGACGAAGAAACCATGCTGGCGGTCGGGCAGTCGCTGCTGGCGCGCGGCAGCTTCGCCATCCCGCCCAGCGAGCCCTTCCTGATGACCACAATTGGTGGCGTGGATGGCCAGCGCTACAGCCGCTACGGCCCGCTCCAATCGATAATGGCGGTGCCGTTTATTGCGGCGGGCAACGCATTATCGCAGCTCGTTCCTGGCTACAACGAGCTGGTGATGCGTTTTGTGGTGCTGCTGCTGCCTGCGCTGGCCACCGCTGCAACGGCCTGGCTGCTGGTGCTGTGGGCAGCCGAAATGGGCTTCGGCGCGCGCATTGCCGTGCTGCTCGGGCTGCTGTTTGGGCTCACCAGCCTGGCCTGGCCGCATGGCCGCACCTTCTTCGCGGAAACGCTGGCGACCCTGTTTCTGGTGCTGTGCGGCTACGGCCTGCGCCGCGAATCGCGCTGGTGGTGGGCGATCGCTGGCGCGGCGGCGGTTGGCGCGCTGGCTACGAAAATCCAGACTGGGCTGGCGCTGCCGGTGCTGGCCGTCTACACGCTGGCGGTGTGCTGGCGCGGCGGCTGGCCGGGCTTTGGGCGCGCTTTGGGCGGGCGCTTGTTGTTTGGCCTGCTGGGCCTGGCGCTGCCACTGGCAGCCCTGCTGGCCTACAACACCCTTCTGTTTGGCGCGCCAACGAACAGCGGCTATGGCTCGGTTGGCGCGCAGGCGGTGGCGCAGCACGGCAACTGGCGCACGGGCCTGTACGGCCTGACGGTCAGCAGCGGCAAGGGTTTGCTGATCTACTCGCCAAGTATCCTGCTTGGGCTAATTGGCCTGGGCGCGCGGCCACGCCAGCAATGGCGCGAGTCGCTGCTGGCGGCGCTGATGCTCATCAGCCACATTGCGTTCTACAGCAATGTGGGCTACTGGCACGGCGATGGCGCATGGGGGCCGCGCTACATGGTGTTTGTGGTGCCGTTCGCCTACTTGCCGGCGGCGGGCGTGCTGGCGGCACTGGGCGAACGAGCGCGCGGATGGCGCTGGGCGGCGGGCGTGCTGGTGGCGCTCAGCTTCCTCATTCAGCTGCTGCCGCTGCTGCTGAGCTTCGACACCTATATTCAATATACCGATCCAAACGACCGCTATTTCAAGCCATCCGCCTCCCCTATTCTGGCGCAGCCGCAGATCTGGCTCGGCCGCGTGCGCGAGTACTGGTGGCGCGCTGCTGGCGGCCCGCCCGGCACGGCCCTGCTGGTAAAGGATTTTTCCTACTCGGAAGGCGACCGCAGCAAGGGCGAGCTGTTCCCGCGCTGGACTTACGCTGACGCCACCTGGCAGCTCAACCCATCGGGAATCGGGCCGCTGGAAGGCACGCTGCTGGTGGCGGATCATCGACCCTGGCCTTTGCCACGCGCAAATTTCGAGCTGCGCCTGAACGGGCAGCCGCTGGCGAATGTCGAGCGCAGCAACACCGACGGCGACCCGATCCGCTGGACGCTGCATTTTACGCTGCTGCCCGGGCAGCTGGCGCGTGGCATGCGCCTCGAATTGGTGAGCGACACCTGGAACCCCACCCGCGACACGCAGGATAACCCGCGTAACGAAGACCTGGGTCTGCTGATCGAGCGCGTGTCGCTGGAGCAGGATGGCAAGCCGCTTGCCTTTGGCGAGGCGCTGCCCATCCCGCCGCCGCGCATGAACCGCCGCGCGCTGTGGCTGTGGACGCAGGATGTGCCGAACCACCACCTGTTCGATCTGTGGGAGTGGTATGCAGTTGCGTCGGGCATGCCGGCGGGCTCGGTGGCGCTGCTGCTGGCCGTGTTCGGCCTGCCGGCCCTGGCGCTGATTGGGTTTGGCGGGCGCGGCGTGTGGCTGGCGCTGGGCGGCATGCCACGCCCCGGCCGCAACCACACCACACTCTCCCCGCAGTCGCCGTGAGCGGCACGGCGCGCAACTCCACCAACACGTGGCTGGCAGCCGGGCTGATCGCAGCCGCGTTTGTGCTGTATGCCGCGACCTTGCTGCCCGGCCTCGGCAGCGGCGACACGGCTGAGTTCCAGCGCGTGCTGCCCACCCTTGATGTGGCCCATCCCACCGGCTACCCGCTGTATACCCTGCTCGGCTGGCTGTGGAGCTGGCTGCCGCTCGGCGCCGTGGCCTGGCGCATCTCGCTCTTTTCAGCGGCGGCGGCGGCGCTGGCCGTTGGCGCGCTGTTCCGCGTGGCGCAGGCAATCGGGCAGAGCGCGCCGGTGGCGGCGGGCGCGGCGCTGGCGCTGGCCGCCTCGCGCACTTTCTGGTCGCAGGCAACGATTGCCGAGGTCTATGCGCTCGCCGCGCTTCTTCAGGCGCTGCTGCTGCTGGCGCTGCTGCGCTGGCGGGCCGGGCGCTGGCCGCTGTGGCTGGCGGGCCTGCTGGCCGGGCTGGGCCTGGCGCACCACCGCACGATCATCCTCATGTTCCCCGGCGCGCTCGTGTTTGTGTTTGTTACGCTCTGGCAGCGGCGAAGGGAACCACGCCCAGCGCCGCGCTGGCGCGAATTGGTGCTGGCGCTGGCGGCGCTGCTGGCGGGCTGCCTGTTCTACCTGTACCTGCCACTGCGCGCGCCGGCCTGGCTCGATTCGTGGCGCACGCTGCTGCGCGTGATCGCCGGCTCGGATGCGCTGGGCGTGTGGCTGGGCGTGAACGAACCCTGGCGCGTGGCCGCCGAGCATCTGCGCGAGCTGTGGGCGCGCTTGATCCTGCCGCAGTTCTCGCCGCTGGGGGTTGTGCTGGCGCTGCTGGGGCTGGTGCGCGTGGCCGGGCGCGACCGCGCGCTGGCGGCGCTGCTGGGGCTTGGCTATCTGATGACGCTCGTCTTCTGTGTGCTGTTTTTTGTGCAGGATGTCGAGGTTTTTCTGCTTTCGGGCCACCTGATTATGGCGCTGCTGATTGGCGAAGGGGCGATGCTACTGGCAGAAATGGCAAGCCGCGCGGCAAAACGCCCGTCGTTTGCGCCGCTGGCTGGTGCGGCACTGCTTCTGCTGCCAACCTGTCTGTTCGCACAGAACCTCGCGCCCATTCGCGCCGCAAACAGCACGCTTTCCGAGCGCGCCGCCCGCGCAACCCTCGCGCAAAGCCTACCACGCGGCGCGCTGCTGCTGGCCGATTGGGACGCGGTGGAGCCGCTGCGCTACCTGCAGGCCATCGAGGGCGTGCGGCCCGACATCGAGGTGCGCACCCTGAACGAAGACGTGGCGCGGCAGGATGTCGACGCGGCGCTGGGCGCGGGGCGGGCGGCTTTTCTGCTGCGGGCACTGCCAAACCTGGGCCTGAGCCAGTCGCCCGAGGGCCGGCTGTGGCGCGTAACCGCCGCGCCGCCGCAGCTCACGATTGCCACGCCGAGCAACATGCGCTGGGCCGATGGGCTGGCGCTCACTGGCTTCACATTGCCGCCCGGCCCCTACCACCCCGGCGAGATCGTGCCGCTCACGCTCGGCTGGGCGGCGTGGCAAGCGCCCGCGCAGGATTACACGCTGTTCGTGCATTTGATCGGGCCGGATGGCGCGGTGTGGGGGCAGTTCGACCGCGCGCCCGCGCCGCCGACGAGCCAGTGGCAGCCGGGAGCGCTGCAGCCTGGCCTGTACGGCCCAACCTTGCGCCTCGACGCGCCGCCCGGGCGCTATCGCGTGCTGCTCGGCTGGTACAGCTACCCCTCACTTGAGCGTGTGGCCTTGCAAAGCGGTGCAGACGCCTTCGAGCTTGGCACGGTCGAGGTCGCGCCGCTGGCCGATCTTCCCGCGCACGCCCGGCCATAGCCGCCATCCTCTCCTTTCGGCGGGGAAACACCTCGCCATGCGGCACCGCCCCTCTCCTTCCGGCAGTGCCAAAACTCCCCTTCCGGTGATTTTCATCACGAGCGCGGGCGCATATACTCTGCGCATCCACCAAACACACCAAAACAGCAGCACGATGCGGCGCAACTGATGCGCGCTTTGAGCAAAGGGGGCAGGCATGGCAGGCACAAGCAATGGCGTCGCCAAGAAAAGCCGCTGGTCGGCGGGCGTGACGCCCTACGCCGAAATGGGCTACTACAAACCCGACTACGAGCCGAAAGACACCGACATCCTGTGCGCGTTCCGCATTGTGCCGCAGGAAGGCGTCGAGCCGATTGAGGCGGCAGCAGCCGTGGCCGGCGAATCGTCGACCGCGACATGGACGGTGGTGTGGACCGACCGCCTGACCGCGCACGAACACTATCAGGCCAAGTGCTACCGCGTCGACCCGGTGCCGGGAACTGACCAGCACATCGCCTACATCGCCTACGATCTCGACCTGTTCGAAGAAAATTCAATCGCCAACCTGACCTCGTCGATCATCGGCAATGTGTTTGGCTTCAAGGCGCTGAAAAGCCTGCGCCTGGAAGACATGCGCATTCCGCCGCACTACACCAAAACCTTCCAGGGCCCGGCGCACGGCATTGTGATGGAGCGCGAATACCTCAACAAATACGGCCGCCCGCTGCTGGGTGCCACCACTAAGCCCAAGCTGGGCCTGAGCGCGCGCAACTATGGGCGCGTGGTGTACGAGGCGCTGCGCGGCGGCCTGGATTTCGTGAAGGACGACGAGAACATCAACTCGCAGCCGTTTATGCGCTGGCGCGACCGCTATCTGTTCTGCATGGAAGCCGTCAACAAGGCCAGCGCGGCCACCGGCGAGGTGAAGGGCCATTACCTGAACGTCACCGCCGGCACCATGGAAGAAATGTACGAGCGCGCCGAATTCGCCAAGCAGCTTGGCAGCGTGATCGTTATGATCGACCTGACGATTGGCTACACCGCGATTCAGAGCATGGCCCGCTGGGCGCGCAAGAACGGCGTGATCCTGCACCTGCACCGCGCCGGGCACAGCACCTACACGCGCCAGAAAACGCACGGCGTGAACTTCCGCGTGATCTGCAAGTGGATGCGCATGGCCGGCGTCGACCATATTCACGCGGGCACGGTGGTGGGCAAGCTCGAAGGCGACCCGAATGCGGTGCAGGGTTATTACAACACCCTGCGCGAAAACATTCTGGAGCCGAACCCGCTGCAAGGGCTGTATTTCGAGCAGAACTGGGCTTCGATGCCGGGCGTGATGCCCGTGGCCTCGGGCGGCATTCACGCCGGCCAGATGCACCAGCTGCTCCACTACCTGGGCGAAGATTGCATTCTACAGTTTGGCGGCGGCACAATTGGCCACCCCGACGGCATTGCCGAGGGCGCAACCGCCAACCGCGTGGCGGTGGAGGCGATGATCCAGGCGCGCAACGAGGGCCGCGACTACCTGAACGAAGGGCCGGACATTCTGGCCCGCGCCGCGCGCTGGTCGCCCTCGCTGCGCAAAGCGCTGGAAGTGTGGAAAGACGTGACCTTCGACTTCGAATCGACCGACACGCCCGACGTGATGGTGACGCCGACGTATTGAGTTGTAAGTGCTGAATGTTGAGTTTTGAGCTCGTCACCCAATTTAACACTCAGCATTCAAAACGTAGCATTCTGGAGAAGACTATGCGAGTCACACAGGGAACTTTTTCCTACCTGCCCGATTTCGACGACGACCAGATTCGCGCGCAGGTGCAATACTGCCTCGACAACGATTGGCCCGTCTCAATCGAGTATACCGACGACCCGCACCCGCGCAATGTGTACTGGGACATGTGGGGCATGCCGATGTTCGACATCAGGGACGCGGCGGGCATTATGATGGAGCTGAACAAGTGCCGCGAGGTCTTTCCGCAGCACTACGTCCGCGTCACTGGCTACGACCGCCGCTATGGCCGGCAGACCACCGCACTGAGCTTTATTGTCAACCGCCCGCGCAACGAGCCTGGCTTCCGCGTCGAGCGGCAGGAATACGCCGACCGGCAGCTGAAGTACGCGGTGCATTCCTACGCCACCGACCAGCCTGCGGGTTCGCGCTACGAGGATTCGTAGGGGTTAGGGAATGGGAGTTGGGGGTTGTTGAGAGGCAAATATTGCGCCCTGCCACGTGTTATCCATCTGATACCAGGCATAACATTATGACGAACCATACCGAACCGGAAACTGAAACTATCGACCTCGACGCCGCCTACCGCGAGTCGAACATTCAGCAGGTGCTCGACACGCTCGACCGCGAGCTGGTGGGGCTGGGGCCGGTGAAGCGTCGCATTCGCGAGATCGCGTCGCTGCTGCTGGTGGCGCGGCTGCGCGAGCAGGCCGAGCTGGCGACCGGTCGGCCCTCGCTGCACATGAGCTTCACCGGCCACCCCGGCACCGGCAAAACCACCGTGGCCGTGCGCATGGCCACCATTCTGCACCACCTGGGCTACGTGCGCAAAGGCCACCTGGTGGTCGCCACGCGCGACGATCTGGTGGGCCAGTATGTCGGCCATACCGCGCCGAAAACCAAGGAAGTGCTGAAGCGCGCCATGGGCGGCGTGCTGTTCATCGACGAGGCCTACTACCTGTACCGGCCCGAAAACGAGCGCGACTACGGCCAGGAAGCGATTGAGATGCTCTTGCAGGTGATGGAAAACCAGCGCGACGATCTGGTGGTGATTCTGGCGGGCTATAAAGACCGCATGGATACCTTCTTCCAGTCGAACCCCGGCTTTCGCTCGCGCATTGCGCACCACCTAGAGTTCCCCGACTATTCGCACGACGAGCTGATCGCGATTGCCGGCCTGATGGTCGAGCAGCAGATGTACCGCTTCGACGAGGACTCGCGCGCCGCCTTTGCCGAATACCTTGCGCTGCGCATGCAGCAGCCCTACTTCGCGAACGCGCGCAGCGTGCGCAACGCGCTGGATCGCATCAAGCTGCGGCAGGCCAGCCGTCTGGTGGCGCGCGGCGGCACAATCGACGCGGGCGAGCTGGCGCGCATCGACGCAAGCGATATTCGCCAGAGCCGCGTGTTCCAGGGCGGGATTGATCTTTAGAGAAAACTGTCCACAGATTACACAGATTATCGTTAGCTTTGAAACACCTATCTGCGTAATCTGCGTAATCTGCGTAATCTGTGGATCACACTATTCGGCGTGAAATGCACCAGCCGGACCAGCCGTAGCAGGTATGTTCTGAGAGGACGCGATGAAACAGCGACCGATTATTCTGGGGATTGTGGGCGACAGCGCCGCCGGCAAAACGACGATTACCGGCGGGCTGATGAAGCTGCTCGGCACCAACCGCGTCACGCACGTCTGCGCCGACGACTACCACAAATACGACCGGCACGAACGCAAGGTGCTGAATATCACCGCGCTGCACCCCGACTGCAACTACCTCGATATTCTGGAGCTGCACCTGGAGCGGCTGCACTACGGCCAGCCCATCCTCAAGCCGGTCTACGACCACAGCACCGGCTCGCTGGTGCGGCCCGAGTATATCCAGCCGCGCGAGTTCGTGATTGTGGAGGGCTTGCTGGGCTTCACGACCGCGACCATGCGCCAGTTTTATGATGTGAAGGTTTACCTTAACCCGCCCGAGGATTTGCGGCGGGTGTGGAAGATCAAGCGCGACACGACCAAGCGCGGCTACACTGCCGCCGAGGTGCTGGCCGAGCTGGAGAAGCGCGAGCCCGATTCGCGCGATTTCATTCGCACGCAGCGCCAGTACGCCGATATTGTGGTGCACTTCCACGCCGACGCCGGCGTGCCGCCCGAGCAGGCCGGCCCGCAGCTTAACGCCCAGCTCACGCTGCGGCCTACCATACCGCACCCCGACCTGAGCTACCTGATCGAAGAAGGCAGCAGCCCGGACTCAGGCGTGCGCCTGGAGCTGGGGCGCGCCGACGGCAAGCCGGTAGATTTCCTGCGCATCGACGGGAATGTCACGCCCGAGCACGCCGCCGAGCTGGAGCAGGCGATCTGGCGGCACCTGCCCGACCTGCATCCGCTCGCGTCGGACGAGTTTGGCGACTACAACGACCGCGCCGAGATTCGCCACAGCGACCCGCTGGCGATCACGCAGCTGCTGCTGACCTACCATGTGCTGCGCAAATACAACGACGTGCGACGCCTCCCTTTCGCGCCTCCGGTGGCCGCACTTAGCCGGCTACAGCCCGTTGGCGCGGAGAATTAGGCGTGGGCGGCGGGGTGAAAGGGTGACAGTAGCCAGTCGGCAGTTGGCAGTTGGCAGTTGGCAGTAACCTTGCCAAGCCAGTCGGCAGTTGGCAGCAGGCAGTTGGCAGTAACCTTGCCAAGCCAGTCGGCAGTTGGCAGTTGGCAGTTGGCAGTAACCTTGCCAAGCCAGTCGGCAGTTGGCAGTTGGCAGTTGGCAGTAACCTTGCCAAGCCAGTCGGCAGTTGGCAGTTGGCAGTAACCTACAAACGTGTAAACTTGCAAACTTGTAAACCTGTAACCTCGAAACCTGCAACCTGCAACGCGCAACGCGCAACGTTCAAACCTGCAACCTGCAACTCTTCGCGCCCTTTGCGCTCTTTGCGGTTTATTTAGCTTTGGTCGTTCGCCGGTCGTCCCAATCCCAAATCGCAAATCGCCAATCGTAAATCCCACGCGCTATTTCTCGCTGGTTTCGCGAAAGTAGACCTGCGCGGCCTCGGTGCGGTTCGCCACGCCCAGCTTCTGCAAAATATTCTGCACATGGAATTTGGCGGTGCTTTCCTGCACGCACAGGCGCTCAGCGATCTGTGCGTTGGTTTGCCCCTCGGAGAGCAGCCGTAGCACGTCGCGCTCGCGCTCGGTGAGGCGGGGCAGCAGCTTGCCGCGCGGCTCGGGCGCGCTGCCGGTCTGGCGCATCACGCGCGGGAACACCAGCTGGCCGTGCGCCACGTTGCGAATGGTCGCCACCGTCTGGCGCGGCGGGTCGGTCTTCAGCGCATAGCCGTCGGCCTGGCGCTCCCACGCGCCTTGCAGCGCGCCGCCATCGCCCGAGGCGCTCAGCATCACCACCTTCACCGGCAGGCCCTGCCGCCGAATTTCCTCCAGGCACCAGAAGCCGTCGCCGCCCTGCATCTGCACATCCAGCACCACCACGTCGGGCCGGGTGTATTGCAGCTCGTCGAGCAGCGCCTCGCCGCTGGTGACGGTCGCCACCACCTCCATGTCGGGCTCGCGGCTGAGCAGCCCGCGCAGCCCTTCAATCACCAGCGCATGGTCGTCGGCCAGAATAATCGTAATCTTTCGCTTTTGTGCATTAAGCATCGCTCGGCACCTGTACAATCACGCGCGTGCCCTGGCCGGGCTGGCTGATCACGCGCAGCTGCCCGCCCACAAGGTGCATGCGCTCGCGCATGCCGCGCAGGCCAATATGTTCCTCGCGCTCGGTCGCACCCGGCCCTTCCAGCGGCGGCGGCTCGAAGCCACGGCCCTGATCGGCCACTTCCAGTTCCACCCAGCCGTCGTGGCTGCTCAGCCGCGCCGCGTGCCGGTCGACCCCGGCGTGGCGGTAGGCGTTGGAAAGCCCTTCCTGCATCACGCGGTACAGCGCGATTTTCACCGGCAGGCTCACGGGCGGGATGGCACCCGCGATCTCCAGCGCGACATGGTTGCCGGTGAGCGTTTCGTGCTGAAACGCCAATTCTTCCAGCACCTCGGGCAGCGCGCGCCGGTGAAACTCGGCCATGCGCAGGCCGCTGAGCGTCACCCGAATGTCTTGCAGCGCGCTTTCGATCAGCATGGTTGCGCGCTGGACGGTTGGCTCCAGCACGGCGCGCGCCTCGGGCGGGGTGTCGTCGAGCTGGGCTTGCAGCAGCGCCAGGTGCGACGAAAGCGCGAACAGCTTCTGCACCGGGCCGTCGTGAATATCGAGCACGATGCGCTGCCACTCTTCTTCGGCCACCGACAGAATGCGCCGGCTGGCCTGCCGCAGCACGCCCCAGCTCAGCTGGTGGTGCTCTTCGACCAGCAGCGCCGCCAGCTCGACCATGGTTTGCGCCAGTTCCTGCTCGGCTGGGTCGGGCAGGGGCGCGCTGCTGGCAAACACCATCTGCAGCCGCCCGATCTCGTGCGCGCCCTCGCGAATGGGGATGGCAATCGCGTGCGCGCCGCTGCCGACCGGGCGCGCATCGTCCTGCACAATTGTGCGCGCCGGCATATCCACGCTGCCCAGCAGATGCAGCTCGGCCCGCGCCGCGCCCAGCCGGCGGCAGAGTTCTTTTAATATGCGCTGGTAGGCTGCATCGAGTGTCGCATTCATAGCAGCTCCGTGCGTGGCACTGCCGCGTGCCGCAAGTATAGCCGAGCACAGTTCGCCGCCAGGTATGTGCGCAGCAGGGCGCAGCAAGGCACGCTATAAGCCGGGGCAGCGGGTTGGCGCTTAGTATAGCATGGGCGCGCAAACGGCCTTCCACGTAGGTTCGGCCAGAGCTATGCGGATATTGCTGCGGCGCGCGGGGCTGAAGCCGCCGCGCTACCAAGCAATGCCCCATCAATGGGGCTTGAAACGGGCACGTTTCAGCCCGCGCACGCGGGCTTCGTAATTATAGCCGGGTCGTTTACGGCCGGGCGCAGCACGAAACAATTAGTATGCAGAAAAATCCGTCGCAGCTATTCACCTTACGGCCCTATATGCCTTTTTACCGAATGTTTACTTGACAATGCGGGGCATAGTGGCTACTATACACACACCACCCCTCCCCATAGGGGGGTGGGGATAACGATAGAGGTAAGTCATGACAGAGCACGAAACGCATGCGCAGCATGCCGACGCTATGCACGAGCACGACGCACACAAACAGCATACGCAGCCCACTGGCGACCATTCCGCCCACACCGCGCACGAAATGCAGCCCACTGGCGACCATTCCGCCCACGACGGTCATTCCAGTCACACCGGCCACGGCGGGCATGCCGGCCACAGCGAAGCAATGTTCGCCCGCCCATTCTGGATCTCGCTGGCGCTGACCGTGCCCGTGCTGATCTACGCCGAGCTGTTTCAAGAGCTGCTTGGCTACACCGCGCCGCCGTTTCCCGGCTCGGCATACCTTGAGCTGGTGCTGGGCAGCATTATCTACTGGTATGGCGGCTGGGTGTTCCTGCGCGGCGCAATCGACGAGCTGCGCGCCCGCGCGCCGGGCATGATGACGCTGGTGGCGCTGGCGATTAGCACAGCCTATTTCTACAGCGTGGCAGTGAGCCTTGGCCTGGTGGAAGGCATGCCCTTCTACTGGGAGCTGGCGACCCTTGTGACGATTATGCTGCTGGGCCACTGGATGGAAATGCGCGCCGTTGGCAGTGCCCAAAGTGCGCTGAACGAGCTTGCCAAGCTGCTGCCCGACACCGCCGAGCGCATTGTCGAGGGCGGCACCGAGACCGTTGCGGCCAGCGCGCTTGCCAATGGCGATTTGGTGCTGGTGCGCCCAGGCGCGAGCGTGGCGGCCGACGGCATGGTTGAAGACGGCGACAGCCAGGTCAACGAGGCGATGATTACGGGCGAAAGCCGCCCGGTGCGCAAGCAGGCTGGCGCGGAGGTGATTGCCGGCACGGTGAATGGCAGCGGCTCGTTGCGCGTTCGGGTGACGAAAACGGGCGAGCAAACCGCGCTGGCCGGGATCATGCGGCTGGTGGCAGAAGCGCAGAACAGTCGCTCGCGCGCCCAGGCGCTTGCCGACCGCGCCGCCTACTGGCTGACGTTTGTGGCGCTTGGTGTCGCCATTCTGACGCTGGTGGCATGGGTGGCGGCGCGCGGCTTCGACAGCTTCACGCTTGAGCGCGTGGTGACGGTGCTGGTAGTGGCGTGCCCGCACGCACTCGGCCTTGCCATCCCGCTTGTCATCGCCATCAGCACAACCTTGTCGGCGCGCAATGGCATCCTGGTGCGCGACCGGCTGGCGCTCGAAAATGCGCGCCAGGTCAGCACAGTGGTGTTCGACAAAACTGGCACGCTCACCCGTGGCGAGCAAGGGCTGGTCGGCATTGCCACGGCCGGCTTGCCCGAAGACGAAGCTCTGGCGAATGCGGCCGCCATCGAAGGCGATAGTGAACACATCATTGCGCGGGCGCTTGTGGCTGCTGCACAGGCGCGCTCGCACGCATTGCCCGCCGTGCGCGATTTCCAGTCGCTGCCGGGCCGGGGCGTGCAGGCCAGCATCGGTGGGCGCACCTTCCAGGTTGGCGGGCCGCGCCTGCTCGAAAGCGCGAACATCGAGCTGCCACCCGATCTTTCCGAACAAACCCGCGCATGGGGCAAGCGCGGCCAGACCGTGGTGTACCTCGTTGAAGAAACGCGCGTGCTGGCCGCCTTTGCGCTGGCCGATGTCATCCGCCCCGAGTCGCGTGAGGCGATTGCCACGCTGCGCGGGCAAGGCGTCGAGGTGGCCATGCTCACAGGCGACAGCGAGGATGTGGCGCGCTGGGTTGCTGGCGAACTTGGGATCGACACCTACTTCGCCCAGGTGCTGCCCGAGCACAAAGCCGCAAAAGTGAAAGAACTTCAGGCGCAGGGCAAGCGCGTGGCCATGGTTGGCGACGGCGTGAACGACGCGCCCGCGCTTGCGCAGGCCGATGTTGGCATTGCAATCGGCGCGGGAACCGATGTGGCGCGGGCATCTGCCGGCATTGTGCTGGTTCGCAACGACCCGCGCGACATCGCGCGCATTATCACCCTTAGCCGCGCCAGCTACCGCAAGATGATGCAAAACCTGGCGTGGGCGGTGGGCTACAATGCAATTGCCCTGCCGCTTGCCGCAGGCGTGCTTGCCGGGGTTGGCTTTGTGCTGCCCGCCTGGGTCGGCGCGGTGCTGATGTCGCTCAGCACAATTATTGTGGCGATCAATGCGCAGCTGCTGCGGCGGCTCGACCTGAGCGCGGCACCGGCAGCACACGTATCGGCTGTGCCACAAACCGCATCGTAGCGGCGCGCAGAAACGGCGAGCACCCAACCGTCGCGGGTGGAAGAACGTGAACTTCCCCGCGATGGTTGGGCGCTTGCTTATTCGACTGTGATAGTTTGGGACATACCAGCATCGTAGTGGCCGGGCAGGTAGCACGCCACTTCCAGCGTGCCAGCATGTTGCTTGGTAAAGGTGTATTCGACCATCCAGCTCCCGCCGGGCGCGAGGTCGCTGTCGTGAATATGCGTCAGGGCCATGGTGTCGAGCTGAGCCATTGGCATGGTGCTCATTGTCTTGCCATCCATTGCTGGCGGCATCAGCATCATTTCGTGCGGCACGTTGCCAGCGTTCGTCACAGAAAATCGGTATGGCACGCCGACCTCGAATGTCGTCTTCGACATGGCGATCTTCATTTCGGAAAGTGTGACCTGGACGGTCTCAGGGCCACGCGCCAGGGGGCTGCAGGCAGCCAGAGCGCCAAGCAGCAGAACGAGCGAAGCGATGCGAATGTATTTCAAGGTTGTGGTTCTCCCTCAGCCACGGTTGCGCGGCAGCCTCCCGCCGGGCTCTCCGTGGCACACAAAGCCAGGTTGTGTTCAGAATAAAAGGAGTGCGTGGCGACCAGCGTGACTGTTTCTTTACGCCCGGAGATGATGCGGCAACAGCATGGCTCGTGTGCGGGCGGCGGTTGTGGTAGTATTGTGGCGTTCGGAACCGACCCAATGCGCAAAACCGCGTATCAGAAAACAGAGCAGGGAGGCAAGCGCGATGGAAAACGAACGCAGCCAGCAGGCGCTCGACGCGTGGCAGGATTTCCTGGCAACCGCGCTTGATGCCGTCCTCAGCCGCCACCGGCACACCGACCCGCAGCAGGCAGCACTCGATCTGTTTCACACCGTTGCTGCCACGGTGCCCGCCTACGCGCAGTTTTTAGCCGAAAACGGCATCGATCCCGGCACGATTCAGAGCGCTGATGACTTTGCGCGCATTCCACCTGTAAACAAGAAGAATTATCAATCGCGCTTTCCGCTCGCCCAACTCTGCCGGGACGGCACGCTCGAAGGATGCGATTTCATTGCGGTTTCTTCTGGCTCCACCGGCAAGCCAACATTCTGGCCGCGCACAATTGCCGATGAGCTACAGATCACGCGGCGCTTTGAGCAGATTTTCCACGACAGCTTTCGCGCCGACGAGCGCCGCACGCTGGCAGTTGTTTGCTTCACGCTGGGAACGTGGGTCGGCGGCATGTTCACGGCCAGCTGCTGCCGCTACCTCAACAGCAAGGGCTACCCGATCACGGTGATTACGCCCGGCAACAACAAGGAAGAAATATATCGCGTGGTGACGGAGCTGGGGCCAGCATTCGAGCAGGTGGTGCTGCTGGGCTACCCGCCCTTCCTAAAGGATGTGATCGATGGCGGGATTGCGCGCGGCATCGACTGGGCGCCGCTGCATGTGAAGTTTGTGATGGCCGGCGAGGTGTTCAGCGAAGAATGGCGCAGCCTGGTGGGCGAGCGCGCCGGCTCGCCCGACGCATTGTATAGCTCTGCATCGCTCTACGGCACCGCCGACGCGGGCGTGCTGGCCAACGAAACACCCCTCTCGATTTGCATTCGCCGCTGGCTGGCCGCCACGCCCGAAGCCGCCCGCGCGCTGTTTGGCGAGTCGCGTCTGCCCACGCTCGCCCAGTACGATCCACTCAGCCGCTTCTTTGAGAAGGATGGTACGTCGCTGCTGTTTTCGGGCGAGAATGGCGCGCCGCTGGTGCGCTACAACATTCTCGACACCGGCGGCGTGGTGCGTTTCGCCGAGATGATGGCGTTTCTGGCCGAGCAGGGTTTCGACCCACGCGCCGAGCTGCAAGCGCACGGCGGGCGGGGCATGCGCGAGCTGCCGTTTGTGTTTGTGTTCGGTCGTTCCGATTTCACGGTTTCGTATTTCGGCGCAAACATCTACCCCGAAAATGTGACGGTTGGCCTGGAGCAGCCCGATATTCGCGAGTGGGTGACGGGCAAGTTCGTGCTGGAATCGCGTGAGGACGAAGATCGCAACCGCTACCTGGCGGTGACGGTGGAGCTTGCGCCGGGCGTGGCTGCCGACGAGGCCAAGGCCCAGGCTATTGCCGATTCGATTGTGGCGCAACTGCGGCGGCTGAATAGCGAGTTCGCGCATTATGTGCCGGCCGAGCGCCAGCTACCGCGCGTGGCATTGCGCCCAATCGGCGATCCCGACTATTTCCCGCTGGGCGTCAAGCACCGCTACACGCGCAAAAGCGAATAACGCAGGATCACGCTCAACATACAAACTACGCACTACGCACTATAAAGCCAAATATAAGTGCGTAGTGCGTAGTTGTGCGAGCATACACATAAACATGAACCAAGGCCACTGACTGCAATGCAATCGGTGGCCTTGGTTACGCACGGGAAAGGCCTACTCGCCCGCCGTGTCGTCCTTTTCGTCGCGCGACAGGATGGCATAAATCTCGCGGCGCGTGCCGTCGAGCAGCTTCATCACGGCCTGCTTCTGCTCAGCCGTGCCGTGAAGCGCGGCCTGCATTACGCTGGCCATCAGGCTCATGCCAGTCTGGCGCAGCCCTTCCAGCTCAGGGCCGGGCCCACGGAAGCCGAAAGGCGGGCCTTGCTCGGGCTGGTTCTGCTGGCGCTCGGCCAGGAGCTGGCGGCCCGACTCGGTGATGGTATACACGCGCTTGCCCTCGACCGTCTCGCTGGTGAGGTGGCCCTCGTCTTCCAGCAGCTGCAGCGTCGGGTAGACCGAGCCGGGGCTGGGGCGGTAGAAGCCGCCGTAGCGCTGCTCCAGCTCTTTGATCAGCTCATAGCCGTGGCGCGGCTGCTCGCCCAGCAGCTCCAGCAGGGCGTACTTGATGTCGCCGCGCCGCTGGCGCTGCCGCCCGCCGAACGGCCCGCCAGGCCCGCCCGGACCACCGGGGCCGCCGCCACGCGGGCCACGCCCAAACATGCGGTCAAACGGCTCGCCGTCGTGGGGGGCGAACCATGCGCCTGGCCCGCGATGCCCGAAATGCATCGGGTGGCCATGATGGCCGTGGCGGAACTCGCCTTCGCGCATCATTTTGCGCGCCCAGCGCAACCGCATATGCGGCGGCATGTCGAACGGGAAATCCTCGGACTGTTCTTCTTCACCTTGCCACGGGCCGCGCCGTGGGTCAAATCGTCGTCGAAACATTGAATTACCTCCATAAGAAATTATCGATATATCGTGATAGGTCAGACTATATCACGATAACGATATATCGTCAAGAGGGAATTTCGACTTTTTTGGGACGAATTTTAGGCACGCACATTTTCACGCACAAAAAAATCGGGAGCGCCACGCGGGCACTCCCGATTTTCGCCAACCAAGAAACAATTCAGTCTACAGGCCAATCATTCTGAACATCACTGCCAGCGCCACCAGCCCCACCGCGTAGATCAGCCAGATTGCATATAAGCGGGGGTTCACAATCGTACGGAGCAGTATGCGCAACATTGCACCCTCCAAGCGCGCGATTTGGGAACACGACCTCTCAACTATACACGTAGCCACGGGCTGGCGCATCGGAAAAAATACGTATTTTTGCGCCGCACTCGGCGCTTATACGACGCTTCGGAAATCCGTTGCTGGTTCAGACGAAAGACGAAGGACGAAGCCAACGTGGTCATTCGTCCTTCGTCTTTCGTCTCAGCAGGCAGGGCCGAAATTCTACCGAGCTGTACTAGCCAATCCGCTCAAACACAGCCAGCGCTTCCATATGCGGCGTTTGCGGGAACATGTCGTAGCCGCGCAGCGCGGTGATGCGATAGCCTTCTGCAAGCACGCGCGCGTCTTCCAGCTGCGTCAGCGCATTGCACGATACATACACCAGTCGTTGCGGGCGCAGGCGCAGCAGCTCGCGGCACACATCCGGCCCCATGCCGGCGCGCGGCGGGTCGGCCACCACCACGTCGAGCGCGCCCGGCGCCTGCTCGCGCAGCCACTCCAGCACATCCATGCCAACCATGCGCACATTCCCGGCGTCGTTCGCCACCACATTGCGCGCGCCCAGTGCCGCGCTCTCCGCAAACGACTCCACGCAAGTAATGTGCTCGACATGCGCGGCCAGGTGCAGCGCAATCGTCCCCACCCCGCCATACAAATCCGCGACGGCGTTCACGCGCGTGCCTGCCGCCTGCGAGCTGCCAACTGCCGAGCGAACATCGTCCAGCAGCGGCAGCAGCAGGTGCACATTATTCTGGAAAAACGTGTTCGGCCCGATTGCCAGCGTGCGCTCGCCAACCTGCATTTCCAGCAGGTCAGCGCCCCAGTGGCGCATTGGCGCGCCAAAGGAAATATCGGTGACGGCGTCGTTCACCAGCCAGTGGAAGCCAACCACCCCCGGCTGCGCCAGCGCGTGCGCGGCCACCTGCTCCATCGCGGCGGCGCGCTCGCCCTCGTGATCGGGCGCGGCCGTCACCAGCGCGAGCAGCAGCGTATCCTGTGGGCTGCGGCGCATCACCAGGTAGCGCAGAAAGCCTTCGTGCGAGCGCAGGTTGTAGTCGGGCAGGCCCAGCGCAGTGGCGTGCTCATACACAGCGCGCGCGACTTGGAAGGCGGCTGGCGGCACAAGGTGGCATTCGTGCAGATCGACAATATAGTTGAATTTGCCGCCCCGCCGCAGCCCAAAGCGCCCCTTACTCGAAACATAATCCATGCGCGTGCGGTAGGCGAAGGGCTCGGGCGAGCCAACCACCGTGATGCCCTCGATCAGCTCGGCTGGCAGGTCGTTCTGCCATAGCGCGCGCAGCGCCGCCTGCTTGGCCGCCACCTGCGTGGCATAGCTGCGATCCTGAAAGGTGCAGCCGCCACAGAAATCGAGCGGCGGCGCGTGCCGACAGACCGGCGTGGTTGTTTCGCCATTGCGCGCCGCGTCGATCACCTGGCGGCGAAACAGCTTGGGTGTGAGCGTTTTAGCGTTCTGTGTCATCGTCCTTATCCCAATCGTAGCGCGTGCCGAGCAGCTCGTACAGGCGCGCATTGTGCGGGGCGAAAAATTCGTGCAGCGAGCGGCGCGTGTCAGCGTCCATGCCGCTGTAGGCAGGCGCGCGCGAGGGGCGCAGCCTGGGCTGCCACGCAGGCAAGCCCAGAAACGCAAACACGCGCCCCAGCTCGCCAGCCGGGTCGCTGTACAACCGCTCGGATTGCAGCACCAGCAATTGCTCGCGCGGGAAGTATTCGAGCCAGCGCGCAAGCTGCTCGGCATACACGCCGCGCGCTCGGTACGAAAAGTTCTGGTGCGCGTCGCTGATCGCCCGCTCGTCGGCCTCAAGGCGCTCAGCCTCGCCATCCAGCCGCGCATCTTCCTGCGCCAGCGCCTCGGCAAACGGCAGCGTCTCGAAGCCGCGCCGCCGCGAGTGATTATAGTGCGAAAAGGCGCGGTCGACCGGGTTGCGCAGCAGGGCAATCAGCCGGGCGTTTGGCAGGGTTGTGGCGGCGCGGCGCGGCGCGTGCGGGTGAAACAGGTAGTAGGGGCTGGCCTCGCCCGCCAGCAGGGGACGCCCCCGCAGCCGCCACAGGGCGCGCTGGGCGCGCAGCGGGAAAAACTGGCGATACCAGCCGAGCCCGCGCCCAAACCACACATCGAAAAAATGCACTTCTTTGGTCAGCGCCGGGGCTACGCACGGGTGCGCGGCCAGGTTGTTGTACAGGTAGGTCGTGCCGGCGCGCTGCGCTCCAACAATCAAAAAATCGGGCAGCAGACGCAGGCCGGATGTCAGGCTGCGGTAGCCATACACCGCCGGCTTGATTGCGCGCCGCAGCCCACGCGGCATTGCAGTTGGGTCAATCATTCGGGCAGCTCAGCCATCAAAGCCTTCTTCTTCAACCACGCGGCGCATGCGCACGAGCAGTTGCGCCCGGCGCACGGCTGCCACCAGCTCGGGTGTGCAGGGGGTGGTGGAAAAATGCGCGCCGGTGTCGCGATCGGTGATCGTGCCAGCAGCGAGGTCCAGCCGCACAACATGCCCCGCCGCGATAGCCGAGGTGGCTGGGCTTTCGAGCACAGGCAAGCCATATTCGGCGGCCGTTGCCACAAACGCCGCGTCGGCGCTGGCGGCGACAACCACCGCAAAGCCGGCCGCCTGCAGGGCCAGCACCGCTGGCTCGGGCGTATCGCCACGCCCGAAGTTGCTGCCCGCCAGCAGTATGTCGCCTTCGCGCGCGGCCTCGGCAATCGCCGGGTCACGCGCCTCCAGGCAGTGCGCCGCCAGCGCGGCTGGGTCGTCGGCGCTGTGCAGCGCGGGCGCAATAATCTCGTTGGTGCTTACGTTGTCGCCAACGCGGTGCGTGTTTCCGTACAGTACCATGGCTTTCCCAGCGCTTTTGTACGAATTATAGATTGTACACCAAATTCGCCAGCAAAACAGAATGATTAAGCCACAGAGAACACCGAGCACACCGAGTTCTGATTACCCTACCCAGTGATCTCCGTGCTCTCTGTGGCTCATCTGTGGATACGCCAGCTCTACCACGCCTCGATCAGGTAGGCCGGCGCCCACCAGTAGGGGTACAGCTCGGTGGTCGTCACTTGCGCAAAGCCCGCAGCGCGCAGCTGCCCGGCCCACGCGGCAATCGGCTGCTCGTAGTTTGTGCGCGCGGCCGTGCGGTCGAAGTAGCCAAACATCACCGGCATCAGGAAGCCCTGCGCCACAAGCTCGCGGTTCTCAGGGTATTCGGCCAGCCCTCGCTCGAAGTGTTCCGCCACATAGCGAACCCGCGCGGGCGCGAACTGCTCGGCAAATTCCGGCGCATCGAACTCGGCAATCAGCATGCGCTGGCAGCGCGCCCGCAGCCAGGCCAGCATGGGGGCGCGCTCCTCGGGCATGAGCGATTGCAGGCTGAATGTTGCCTCGGCAATGTCCCAGCTGCCTGTGCTTTGCGCGGCAAACTCCTGCAAGGTGCCATTGAAGGCGCGGTACTGCCGCCCACGCTCGTCGAGCTGCTGGCAGGTGCTGGCCAGCATCGCAGCCGAAGGCTCGATCAGATCAAGTTCTGTGATGCCGTCAGTTAATGCGGGCAGCAGCGCCAGCCCATCGCCCACGCCAATATCGAGCAGGCGCTGCGCGCCAGTGCGGGCGTACACGTTCCGCAGCGCGGCGCTGGTGGCTGCGTACAGCGGCACGTTCCCACCCGCGCGAACAAACGCGCCGAATCCTTCCGGCGAAAGATACACGCTCGATTTGCCAGCGCGTTCCAGCCGCGCAAGGTAGGTCGCCGCCGCCCCGTAGAGCAAACCATCTGGCTCACGCGCAGCGGCTGCTGCGGCAAAGCGGGCGGCATCTGCGAGCGCATTTTCGCCAAATGCCAGCACCGCCAGATAGAACAACTCGTCGGCGTGCACAGCTTGTGCGTGAGCAGTGGCGGCGTAGCCGCTGGCCCGGTAGCGCTGGTAGAGTTCGTCAATGCTCATTGTCACCACACTGGTGCGCTTTCAGCGCGGGGGTTGGGGGATAGGGAATAGGGATTGGTGATTGCAATGCTGACACTCTTCCCCAATTTCCGAATCGCCTTCTTGATCATGCAGGAGAGCCAATAGTTTTGAATGGCCACAAAAGCACGAAGACTCGAAGATTGATTTCTTACACTCTTCGAGTCTTCGTGGCAAAGGTTCTTTTTCGTCCGTAGAGCGATGCTAAACCAGGCTGTTCAGGTAGCGCGCGGCCTTGCTGAAGCCTTCCTCGGCCGGAAATGCACGATCTTCGTGTTCAATCGACAGCACGCCGTCGTAGCCGATATCGCGCAGCGTGGTGATGAAATCGCCCCACAGAATGCGGCCATAGCCCGGCAAGGTGTAGCGCCACCAGCCGTCGCCATTGTAGCCAACGCGCTTGAGCTTGGCCAGGTCGACCGAGACGTCTTTGGCGTGCACGTGAAAGATGCGATCTTTGAACTCATGCACCGCCGCGTTCACGTCGATGCCCTGCCAGTCGAGGTGCGATGGGTCGAAGTTCAGGCCGAAGTGCGCGTCGGGCAGCTGCTCGAACACCGCGCGCCAGTGGTCGAGGTGCTGGATGTTGGTGGCGTACCAGTTTTCCAGCGCCAGGCGCACGCCGCTTTGCCCGGCCAGGTCGAGCAAGGGCCGAAATACCCCCGCCAGATCGGCGGCGATGGTTTGGGCGCGGTTTTTGCCGCTGGCGGGAAAGCCAGCCAGCGTACAGACTGTGTCAACGCCGAGCCGCTGTCCCAGCGCAATCGCGGCCACAATCGATTCATGCCCCGAGCGCGCCTGCTCCTCGGTGACACCCGTCATATTGGCGTAGCACGCCAGGCTCGAAATGCTGACCCCATGCTGATCGAGCAGGCCGCGCAATTCGTCAACTGCCGAGTCGCTAACCGTCTGCGCGTCGAGGTGCGAACCGGGCCGCACGTCTATTTCCAGCGCACGAATGCCCTGCTGCGCGGCCCACGGAATTAGCTCGGCCAGCGGTCGCGTGCGCAGTGGAGCGGTGAGAATTCCTACGTGCATAGAAAAGTCCCCTTTTCACATTCTCAGTGTTGAGTTTTGAGTTGAAGCAGATGCACCTTAAAACTCAAAACGTAGCACTCAACACTTACGCTTCGTCGGCCACCACCTGTACGGGCCGCCCCGTGCGCGCCGACTCATAGAGCGCGTCCATCAGGCGTGCCTGCCGCAGGCCGAGCAAGGCCGGGCTGGGCGTGGTCGCGCGGCCGCGAATGCAGTCGATGAAGTTTTGCTGCAAGGTCGTGGTTTCTGGCACAACCGGGTACTTGACCTTTTTGGAGCCAACCCAGACGTCCATGCTGCCACCGTAGATGCTGCATTTCACCGAGCCCTTGGTGCCATGAATGTACATGCCCTGCTCGAACACGGTGGTCGCGCCACTCACCGCCGCGCTGCCGAGCGCGCCTTTGGTAAAGCGCATCGCCACCGTGCCAACCACATCAACCTCCTGCTCCTTGTTTTCGACAAACGCGAAAATCTCGGTTGCTGCGAGGCCGGTCAGGTAGAGCATGGCGTTGAACATATGCGCGCCGCTGTCGTATAAATTGCCGCCGCCAGAAAGCGCCAGCGTGGTGCGCCAGGTGCCGCCGACATTCGCCAGCCAGTCTTGCGCGCACACGCCCGTGATCATATAGATCTCGCCAAGCTCGCCGCTCGCGATCAGGTTGCGGATGTACTGGAACTCGCAGGTGAACGGGCCGGGGAACGCGACCGAGACAACCTTATCGACCGACTCGGCGTGGGCGATCAGCGTTTGCGCATCCTCGGTGCGAATGACCATTGGCTTCTCGAGCAGCACGTGGCAGCCGGCGTTGAGCGCGTCGGTCGCCTGCTGAAAGTGGTATGCGTGCGGACTCACGATCACCACGCCGTCGAGTGGCACTTCGGCCAGCATCGTGCGGTGGTCGTCGAAGGTGGCGGGCGCCGGCCCATTGGGGAAAATCTCGGAAACAAAGCGCGCGAGGTTGCGCGCATCCGGCTCGACCAACGCGACGATCTCGGCCTCGGGGACACTTTTGGTGAAAATGTGCCCGTGATGGCGCGCCATTCCGCCACAGCCAATCATACCTAGACGCACTCGGTCCATGGTTGCTCCGATCAAGCTAGCAGCTTACAGTAAAGCGAGGCGCCGAGGATTGTAGCACCGGTCGTTTGTGCCTGCAAATAGCTGCATTCGCGCTCCAGTCGCGCTCGGCCGCCGCTGTATTCTGCCGTCGTAGCACGCAGAAACGGCTGCCTTTCGGCAGCCGTGAGGTTTAGGAGGGCGGCGTGCAGGTTTTCGGTTGGGGCCAATTTCACCGTTTTCGATGACCGCCACGATCATCAATTTCTGATGATTATTAAAGCAGGTTGCGTGCCACGAAACATCGGCGCGGCGAATGATCACCCCTCCATCATGAGATGGATGTGGGCATACGCCTTTTGGGCTGCGGTGCTCAATTTTTTCTTTGTGTGCGATTTTTCCGCGCTACGCGCGGAAAAATCGCACACAAAATTGATTGTTTCTACCTTGCTGCCGCAGGCGAAAACACAGCGTCGGGTAAAAGGCTGGGTGATGCCAATGAACGCAAACTGCGTAAGTTCGATATCGCTCATTCGCGCCAACAGCAAAGGCGGGGGCACATAGCCCCCGCCTCGGCATCGTTCGCTTGCGCGAAACTAGAAGTCCATCCCGCCGCCGCCCGGCATAGGCGGAGCCGGCTTGTCTTCGGGGATGTCGGTGATCAGCGCCTCGGTGGTCAGCAGCAGGCCCGCGATCGAAACCGCGTTCTGCACCGCCGAGCGGGTCACCTTCACCGGGTCGACCACGCCCTGCTCGAGCATGTCGCCAAACTCGCCGCTGAGGACGTTGTAGCCGTAGGACGAGCCCTTCTCCTTCTGGGTGCGGCGCACGGTGTCGATGATCACCGAGCCATCCTCGCCAGCGTTGCGGGCCAGGGTGCGCATCGGCTCCTCGAGCGCGCGGCGCAGGATCTGCACGCCAAAGCGCTCGTCGTCGTTGTTGGTCTTGACACCGTCGAGCGCACCGAGCGCGTTGATCAGCGCCACGCCGCCGCCCGGGACGATACCTTCCTCAACGGCAGCGCGCGCCGTCGACAGGGCGTCCTCGACGCGGTGCTTCTTTTCCTTCAGCTCGGGCTCGGTGGCACCACCGACCTTGAGCACCGCCACGCCACCGGCCAGCTTGGCCAGGCGCTCCTGCAGCTTCTCGCGGTCGAAGTCGCTGGTGGTCGTCTCGATCTGCGAGCGGATCTGCTCGATGCGGGCGCGGATGCCCGTCTCGTCGCCGTGGCCCTCGACAAAGGTCGTGTTGTCCTTGTCAGCCACCACCTTGCGGGCGCGGCCCAGGTCTTCCAGCGTCGCGCTGTCGAGCTTGCGGCCAATCTCTTCCGAGATCACCGTGCCGCCGGTCAGGATGGCAATGTCCTGCAGCATGGCCTTGCGGCGGTCGCCAAAGCCCGGGGCCTTCACGGCCAGGGCGTTGATCGTGCCGCGCAGGCGGTTCACCACCAGGGTCGCCAGCGCCTCGCCGTCGACGTCCTCGGCAATGATCACGACGTTCTTGGTGACCTGCAGCACCTTCTCCAGCACCGGCAGGATCTCGTTGATGGCCGAGATTTTCTTGTCGGTGATCAGGATGTAGGGGTCGTCCAGCTCGGCTTCCATGCGCTCCTGGTTGGTGGCGAAGTAGGCCGAGATGTAGCCACGGTCGATCTGCATGCCCTCGGTGTATTCTTTCTCGAAGGCGATGCCCTTGCTTTCCTCGACGGTAATGACGCCGTCCTTGCCAACCTTCTCCATCACCTCGGCGATCAGGTCGCCAATCTCAGGGTCGGCGGCGGAAATCGTGGCAACGTGTGCAATGTCGGCGCGGTCGCGCACCGGCTTGGCCAGGCTCTTCAGCTCGTTGACCAGCGCTTCGGCGCCCTTGTCGAGGCCGCGCTTGATCAGCATGGGGTTGGCACCAGCGGCCACAACCTTCAAGCCCTCGGTCACAATGGCCTGGGCCAGCACGGTGGCGGTGGTGGTGCCGTCGCCGGCAACGTCGTTGGTCTTGGTAGCGACCTCGACGAGCAGGCGGGCACCCATGTTCTCAAACGGGTCCTTGAGCTCGATCTCTTTGGCGACGGTGACACCGTCGTGGGTGACGGTCGGCGCGCCGAACTTCTTGTCGATGGCGACGTTGCGGCCGCGCGGGCCAAGCGTCGTCTTGACGGCATCGGCCACGACATCGACGCCACGCTTGAGCGCGCGCCGGGCCTCTTCGTTGAAATATAGCTGCTTCGGCATATCCCTTAGATTTCCTCCTAATACAAAAGAAGTCGTTCGTCAGTCGTCAGAGCGCTGTTCGCACCATTCTGATTTCTGACCCCTAAGCTCGGACTACTCCTGGATGATGCCCAGAATATCTTTTTCGCTAAGGATCAGGTATTCGACATCGTCGATCTTGTACTCGGTGCCGCTGTACTTGGCGAACAGAACCTTGTCGCCACTCTGCACGTTCATCGGCACGCGCTTGCCATTGTCGTCCAGCCGGCCCTCACCCACGGCCAGGATGGTGCCTTCCATGGGGCGCTCTTTGCTGGCGGTGTCGGGCAGGAAGATGCCGCCCTTGGTCTTTTCCTCGCGCTCCGCTGGCTTGACCACAACCCGGTCGCCCAGCGGCCGAATGCGAAAATCGGCTGCCATTCGCTATACCTCCTTAGGCTTGCGTGTTTGCTTGCCACAGAAAACTATCGGCGCTTAGCACTCACAGGTGGAGAGTGCTAAGCGCCACTATACTACCCAATGGCTGAAATTTTGTCAAGGGGGATTTTAGCACTCTTCGCCCGAGTCTGCAAAGGTTGACGAAACAGCATCGGGATGCTATACTACGGCCTGCCCTCGCCCCCTACCCGGTGGCGGGCGCGTTTGTTGTGTTTCAAGGTAACCAGAAGGAGCCCCGCTATTAGAGATCGGTTTCGCGTAAATAACCGCATTCGTGCCCCGCAGGTGCGCCTGATCGATGAAGAAGGTGCCCAGCTTGGGATTGTCGCGCTGCGTGAAGCGCTGATGCTAGCCGAGCAACGCGGGCTGGATTTGATGGAAGTTGCGCCAAACGCAGTTCCACCGGTATGCCGTATTGTGGACTATGGAAAGTTCCGCTACGAGCAGACCAAGAAGGACCGCGAGGCGCGCAAGAATCAAAAACAAGCCGAGCTTAAAGAAGTCCGCCTGAAGCCAAAAACCGATGATCACGATCTTGAGGTAAAGGCCAAGCAGGCGCGGAAGTTCTTGCTTGGCGGCGACAAAGTCAAATTTACGGTGCGGTTCCGCGGTCGCGAGATCTTTCATCCTGATATCGGGCGCGAGATGCTCGAGCAGATGGCTGAAGAACTGCGCGATGTCGCGACAGTCGAGCAAAAACCCCTGATGGAAGGTCGCGCGCTCTCGTTGTTGCTGGCGCCGAACGCCAAGGCCAAGGCCCAGCGCGACAAGCAACTCGCTCAGGCTCAGCGCGCAGCACAGGCGCCGGGGGCTGGTACGCCAGCCGCGCCAGCGCCATCCGAGCCCGACGACGACCTTGACGACGACGAAGATATCGACGACGACACGGACGATACAGACGAAGAGGAATAGTTCATGCCGAAGATGAAAACGCACAAGGGCGCCGCGAAGCGCTTCCGCTTCACTGGCACCGGCAAGCTTGTGCAGTCGCAGGGGCGCAAGGGCCACTTCCGCCGCCGCAAAGCCGGCCGCCTGCTGCAGCAGCTCGATAAGCTGAAACCGCTGTTCAAGGGCAACAAGCGCAAGCTCACGCACGCGCTGCCCTATGGCGCAAAACACGGCCGCTAGGCCACAGTAACCCGTTCGCCGTCGAGCGTTATCTGCGAAACGGCACGTAAGTAACGAAAGAGAAAACCAAACCATGGCTCGTGTCAAACGTGGCGTAATGGTGCGCAAGCGCCACAACAAACTGCTGAAAGAAGCTTCCGGCTACCAGGGCAGCCGCAGCCGGCGCATTCGCGTCGCGCGGCAGACGGTGCTCAAGGCGCTGTCGTACGCCTACCGCGACCGCCGCAACAAGAAGCGCGATTTCCGCCGCCTGTGGATCATCCGCATCAACGCGGCTGCGCGCCTGAACGGCATTTCCTATAGCCGCCTGATCAACGGCATGAAGCTCGCCGGCATCAATATTGATCGCAAGATCCTGGCCGACATGGCCGTGCGCGACCCGGCTGGCTTTACCAGCATTGTGGAGCAGATCCAGCGCGCGGGATGATCGAAAGCCTGGCTAACCCCCACGTAAAACACTTCCGCTCGCTGGCCGCCGACCGCAAGGATCGGCGCCGCGAGCGGTTGTTTGTGCTTGAAGGGGTGCGGCTAGTGGCCGATGCGCTGGCTCATGCTGGCCCGCCCGAGCTGGCGCTGTATGCGTCCGAGCAGCTTGAGCAAACCGAGGCCGGCCGCGCGCTGCTTCAGCAGCTCGAAGGCCAGCGCTGGGCACAGCCCGCCACTCCAGCGGTCGTGGCCGCCGCCGCCGATACGGTGCAGCCGCAGGGCGTGGTGGCGCTGGCGCGCTGGCCGCAGGTCGAGCCGGGAACGCCCGGCATCGTGCTGGTGCTTGACGCGATTCAGGACCCCGGCAACCTGGGCACGCTGCTGCGCAGCGCCGAGGCTGTGGTCGTGGCCGAGCTGCTGTGTCTGAAAGGCGCGGCCGACCTGTTCAGTCCCAAGGTTGTGCGGGCCGCAATGGGCGCGCACTTCCGCCTGGCGATGGAGCAGGATCTCAGCTGGGAGCAGGTTGGCGAGCGCCTGGAATTCGTGGATCATGTGTATGCGGCCGACGCAGGGGCGAATATGCCCTACTACGCGGCCGACTGGCGGCAGCCGGCGGCGCTGATCATTGGCAACGAGGCGCACGGCCTGAGCGACGACGCGCGGGCGCTGGCGCGCAAGCTGGTTGGCATCCCAATGCGCGGGCGCGCTGAGTCGCTGAATGCGGCCGTTGCGGGCAGTATCATTCTTTTCGAGGCCCAGCGCCAGCGGATGCTGGGGCGAAGCTAGAAGTTTTGAGTGCTCGATTTTGAATGTTGAGCTATCAGGCTCATTCGACATTTAGCACTCAACACGTAAAACGTATATAAAGGCTGTGACGAAGCGAGTACGCGGGCGGCAACGATCAGAGAGTGGTGGCCAGAGGCTGTGAGCCACCGCCGTGAAACCTCGCCGAAGTTCCCTTCCGAGCCGAGCGGTGAACCCTTCCGAGTTGTGAATGTTGAATTGTAAGTTTTGAGTTACGCACGGTAATTCAAAACTCAACGCTCAGCCCTCATAACTCCGAGCAAGTAGTCGCCTCCGGTCGCCCGCCGATATCGGGCCCAAGGGCTTGGCCGCGCGCTGCGTGGCAGGCCGAAACAGGGTGGTACCACGGGTCACGCCTCGTCCCTGGCGAGTGCGTGGCTTTTTGTTTTCCGGCAGCTCCGGCCACCGGGACAGGAGGATACAGTATGGCAATGATCGACGAGCTGACCGAGCTGGAAGCCCAGGCGCTGCGAGCGCTCACTGGCGCCGCCAACAGCGCCGAGCTGAACGAGTGGAAGAGCGCCTACCTGGGAAAGCAGGGTGCGCTGACGCGCATGAGCAAGGGCCTGGGCAGCGTGCCGCCCGAGCAGCGCCGCGATGTTGGCGCAAAATTCAACGCCGTGCGCCAGCACCTCGAAGAGTCGTTTGGCGCGGCCGAGGCCAGCCTGAAGCGCGCCGCGCAGATGGACGAGCTGGAAGCCGACCAGATCGACGTGACCATGCCCGGCCGCGCGCCGTCGGTGGGGCGGCTGCACCCGAGCACGATCGTCATTCGCAATGTGATCGAGACCTTCGCCGAGATGGGCTTCCAGGTGTGGGACAGCCCCGAGGTCGAGACCGACGAGTTCAACTTCGGGCTGCTGAACTTCCCGCCCGACCACCCGGCGCGCGACATGCAGGATACGTTCTACCTGGATACGCCGGCCGGCTCGCCGCCGGTGGTGCTGCGCACGCACACCTCGCCCGGCCAGATCCACGCCATGCGCCGCTACGCGCCCGAGCCGGTGCGCGTGCTGCTGCCCGGCAAGTGCTACCGCATGGAGCAGGTGACTGCGCGCTCGGAGATGATGTTCCACCAGTTCGAATTCCTGATGGTGGGGCGCAATGTGACGATGGGCGACCTGAAGGGCACGCTCCACGGCATGGCCGAGCGGCTTTTCGGCAAAGGCACCAGCGTGCGCCTGCGCCCGAGCTACTTCCCGTTCACCGAGCCAAGCGCCGAGCTGGATGTGACCTGCTTCCTCTGCAAGGGCGAGGGCTGCCGGATCTGCAAGTACACGGGCTGGCTGGAGATCGGCGGCTGCGGCATGGTGCACCCGAACGTGCTGCGCAACGGCGGCTACGACCCGGCCGAGTTCAGCGGCTTCGCGGGCGGCTTCGGCCCCGAGCGCATTGGCATCCTGAAATATGGCATCGACGACATCCGCTGGTTCTTCAGCGGCGACGAGCGCTTCTTGCAGCAGTTTGGCTAGAAGTTTTGAGTTTTAAGTTTTGAGTTTTGAATTGTGACGATAGGCCAGCAATGAATAATTCAAGACTCAGCATTCAAAACTCAACATTCGCGCTGCTCGTCGTAGCGTTTGTGGTGCTGGCCGCGCTCTACAGCGCGCTTGTGCCGCTGGGCGAAGGGCCAGACGAGCCGGGGCACGCGGCGTTTGCGTTCTTCCTGGCGCGCGAGGCGCGGCTGCCCGACCAGCGGGCGGGCGAGGTTCCGGGCGAAGGGCACCAGCCGCCGCTGGCCTACGCGCTGGCCGCGCCGCTGGCGGCCTGGCTGCCGCACGACGAGCGCGCGCTCGATCAGCCGGGCAATGCGCGCTTCACCTGGGCGGGCGGCAGCGAAGTCAATGCCGTCGCGCACGGTAGCCGCGAGTTCTGGCCCTGGGGCGGCGCGACGCTGGCCTGGCACCTGATGCGGCTTGTGTCGGTGCTGTGCGGCGCGGCGACGGTGGTGCTGACGTATGGCGCAGCGCGGGCGCTAGATTTACGATTTACGATTGACGATTTACGATTGGAACCGAATGCTCAATCGAAAATCGAAAATCGAAAATCGCAAATCGCGCTGCTGGCGGCCGCGCTGGTGGCCTTCAACCCGCAGTTTCTGTTCACCAGCGCGCTGGTAACGAACGACGCGCTGCTGGCGGCCCTGAGCGCGGCGGTACTGTGGCTGGCGCTGCGGCGGCGCGCGGCGGGCGGACTGTTCGGCTATGCGCTGGCGATGGGCGCGCTGCTTGGGCTGGCGCTGCTCACCAAACAAAGCGCGGTGCTGCTGGTGCCGATTGGCGCTGGCGCGGTGCTGCTGGCGGGCTGGCGAACCGGCACGACGCGGGCATTCGGCGCGCTGGCGGCCTGTGGCGCGGCGGCGCTGCTGGTAAGCGGCTGGTGGTTCTGGCGCAATGTGCAGCTGTATGGCGACCCATTCGGGCTGGCGCTGTTTCAGTCCGAATTCACCACGCAGGCGTTTGATCCACGCAGCCCGGCCGCATGGCTTGGCGCGCTGGCGCAGCTGCATAATTCGTTCTGGGCGCGCTTTGGCTGGATGAATGTGCCCGCGCCGGCGTGGGTGATTGCGTTTTTCACGCTGCTTGAAGCGGCGGCGCTGGTGGGGTGGGCACGGTATTTCGACCAACGACGAAAGACGAACGACGAAGAAGCAACCCTTCGTTCTCGGTCCCTCGCCCTTCGTCTGGCGCGATTATGGCCGATTATGGCATTACCGCTTCTCGCGCTCGTGTGGGTGCTGAGTTTTGCGCTGACGGCCGGGCTGGTAGCGTGGCAGGGGCGGCTGATCTTCCCCGCGCTGCCTGCGATTGCGATCCTGCTGGCGCTCGGTCTTGCATCCTGGCTGAACGGCGAACAAAGCGCAGAAAGCGGCAGATGGCAGAACATTTTGCAGTTCCTGGTTTTTGGTTGCTGGCTCTGCATCGCGCTCTGGCTGCCATTCGGCGCGATCCGCCCGGCATATACCCTTTACACATTGCCTGAAAATGCCGCGCAGGCGCAGCGTGGCGAGCCAACCTATGCGCGGCTGGGCAAAGATGGCGACCCCGGCGTGGAGCTGCTTGGCTGGCAGGCTGCGCAGCCGCTCCACGCAGGCCAGCCGGCGACGCTCACGCTGATGTGGCACGCGCGCGGCCGGCAGGATCGTGACTGGATCGTGTTTGTGCATCTTGTCGACGCAAACGACGAAATCGTGGCCGAAGACAATAGCCCACCATTGGGCGGCGCTTTCCCGATGACACAGTGGGTGGCGGGCGACTGGGTGCGCGACACGCACACGCTCAACATTCCAGCGGGCCTGCCGCCCGGCGACTATCGCTTGCGCATCGGGCTGTTCGACCAAGCGACTGGCGACCGCGCCGGGGTGTTTAGCCAGGGCGGCCGGCTGCAAGGCGATCACCATCTGGTGACAAAACTGCGGGTTGAGTAGGCGGCGGGCCTGCTTGCCGCAACAGGAGGACGTATGAAACTACCGCTTTCGTGGCTGAAAGAGTTTGTCGATATTTCCATGCCCACCGAGCAGCTGGCCGAAAAGCTGACGCTCTCGGGGCTGGAAGTGGCCGAGATCACGCGGGTTGGCGTGCCCGGCGCGGAGCTGCCCTGGGACCCCGACAAGATTCTGGTGGGCAATATTCTGGAAGTGCGCCAGCACCCCAACGCCGACCGCCTGGTGCTCGCGGATGTCGACTATGGCGCGGCCGAGCCGCACACCGTCGTCACTGGCGCGCCAAACCTGTTCCAGTATCGTGGGCTGGGCCGGCTGCCGCACCCGCTTAAGGGCGTGTACGCCAAGGAAGGCGCCGAGCTGTACGACGGCCACGCCGAGGGTCAGGTCAAGGTCAAGCTCAAGGGCCGGCCGGTGCGCGGCGTGATGTCCGACGCCATGCTTTGCTCAGAAAAAGAGCTGGGCATGTCCGACGAGCACGAAGGCATTATCATCCTGCCCGACGACGCGCCGGTTGGCACGCCGCTGCGCGACTACCTGGGCGACGAAGTGATCGAGATCGACATTCTGCCCAACACGGCGCGCGCGCTTTCGATCCTCGGCGCGGCGCGCGAGATCGCCGCCCTGACCGGCGCGGAGCTGCACATTCCCGACATGCAGTATGAAGCGACTGGCCCAAGTATCGACGGGCGCGTGCAGATCAGCGTTGAGGAACCCGACCTGTGCCCGCGCTTCAGCGCCACGCTGATCGAAGGCGTGACAATCGGCCCATCGCCGCTGTGGATGCAGCGCCGCCTGACGCTGGCCGGCATGCGCCCGATCTACAACATCGTCGACGTGTCGAACTACGTGATGCTCGAGCTGGGCCAGCCGAACCACACCTACGACTTCGACAAAGTTGCCGATCAGCACTTGATCATCCGTCAGGCGAAACCGGGCGAGCGCATCACCACGCTGGATGGCAAGCAGCACGAGGTCTACCCGGTGCCGGGCACCAACCTGCCCGCACTGCTGGTGTGCGACGCAGCCGGCCCGAACGGCGGCGTGGCGGGCGTGATGGGCGGCGCGGCCACCGAAGTGAGCGAAACGACCACGCGCGTGCTGATCGAGGCGGCGAACTGGGAGCCGACGATCATCCGCAAAATGGCGCGCGGCTTCAAGCTGCCCTCCGAGGCGTCGCGGCGCTTTGAGCGCGGCGTGGATATCGAGATCGCGCCACTGGCGCAGCGGCGGGCGCTCCAGCTTATGCAGCAGGTGGCGGGCGGCACGATCGCGCAGGGCCAGATCGACGAGTATGCGCGGCCCTGGGCATCGCCCGTGCTCGACCTGACGCCGCGCGAGGTTGCGCGCATTCTGGGCATCACGCTCAGCGCCGACGACATTGCCGCGCTGCTGCGCCCGCTTGGCTTTGGCTGCGAGGTGGTGGGTGATGGCGCGGCGGTGCGCGTGACGGTGCCGAGCTTCCGGCAGGACGTGACCATTCTGGCCGATCTGTGCGAGGAAGTGGCGCGTATGTATGGCTACGACCGTATTCCCACCACACACCTGGCCGACGACCTGCCCGAACAGGCTGCCAACCCATCGCTGGAGCTGGAGGAAAAGGTGCGCGACGTGCTGGTGGGCGCGGGGCTGGACGAGGCGATCACCTATTCGCTGACGAACATGGCGGCGGTGGCGAAGCTCGACCCGGCGGGCGCCGAGGCTGCGCAGTTCCTCAAGCTCGCCAACCCAATCACGCCTGAGCGCGAATACCTGCGCCGCTCGGGCCTGCCGACACTGCTGGAGGCGCTGGCAAACAACCTGCGCGAAAAAGAGCGCGTGCTCCTGTTCGAGATTGGCCGCATCTACCTGAAGCACGACAGCCAGGTGCTGCCCGACCAGCCGCGCGTGCTGACGCTGGCGCTGGCCGGTGAGCGCGAGCAGCGCTCGTGGCACGCGCCCAAGCCCGAGCTGATGGATTTCTTCGACCTCAAGGGCATTGTCGAAACGCTGCTGGCGCGCCTGAACCTGACCGAGCAGGTGCGTTTCGCGCCACTCACCAACGACCCGCGCTTCCACCCGGGCCGCGCCGCGCGGCTGGAGCTGCGCCCAACCGGCAAGGGCAAGCAGGCCAGCGACGCCCCTGGCGAGTCGCTGGGCGTGCTGGGCGAGCTGCACCCCGCCGCCCGCGAGCGCCTGGAGATCGATTTGCCGCGCGTGCTGGCGGCCGAGCTTGATCTTGAGCGCTTGATTGCGCTGGCGCAGCCGACCGTCTACAAGGCGATCTCGCGCTTCCCCGCGACGACGCAGGACCTGGCGATGGTGGTGGGCCTGGATGTGCCAGCCGAGCAGGTGGCGGCGGCGATTCGCAAATATGCTGGCGGCGACCTGGAGGCGCTGGAGCTGTTCGATGTGTACGCTGGGCCGCAGGTGGGCGAGGGCAAGCGCAGCCTGGCCTACCGGCTGACCTTCCGCGCGGCCAATCGCACGCTCAGCGACGCCGACGTGAACAAAGTGCGCGCCAAGATTGTGCGCGGGCTGGAATACGACGTGAAGGCGGCAATTCGCGGCTAGTGCATTTTTGATTTACGATTGTGCTGAGGCGCACACAGATGCTGAATGAGCACAACCGAAATCTACACCGGTCGTTTGAAATTGCACTAAGGCGCTGTCAGCGCAGGGGTTTTGGACAAAATGATGAAGGACGAAAGATCGAGCGATCTTCGTCCTTCGTCATTCGTTGTTCGTCTCGTCGGCGGGCGGGCGCAGCGCGGCGCGAATCTGATCGGCCAGGTCTTCGACCGGGCGCACAATCAGCAGGAGATTAGCAAGCTGCTCGGGTGGCAGTTCGCCAAGCAGCTCGGGCGGCAGCGCGGCCAGCAGCTCGCGCACGCGTTCGCGCAGCGCGCCAGATGGGGTTTTAGCCGGTTGCTGCGCGCCAGCCGGCGCGGCGGCGATGCGGCTCAGGAACACGCGCCGCGCAATCGCGTCGCTGGGGAAGGGCAGCGCCGGCCAGCGCTCGGCGTCGGCCCACGAGGGCAGGTGCCGCCCAACCAGCCCAAGGCGGATGTCGCGGCGCTCCTGCGCTGCCGTCAGCACATCCAGCACGCGGCTGGCCTCGTCGCCGCTCAGCCACTGGCTTTCGGCCACAACCACCGTCCAGCGGCGGTCGGTCAATCCCGCTTCCAGCAGACCCAGGCGCTGCGTCAGCGGCAGCGCTTCGCTGCCAGTCAGCGCCTGCCACAGCTCACCGCGTCCTTCCAGCGCCAGGCCCGCCGCCAGCGTCAGCAGCAGGCGCTGGCCGGCATTCGTTTCGATATCGGGCGGGCGGCATGTGTGCCAGATGACCTTTTGCCCGCGCGCTTGCAGGCGCGCCGCCAGCGTGGCCGCCAGCGCGATCTTCCCCACGCCCGCCGGCCCCCAGATCAGCGCCAGCCCGCCACGGCGCAGGCGCGCCATGTACTGCTCAAGCTCGGCCTCGTAGTCGAAATCGGTGGGCGGCGCGGGCGGCGCGACCAGCGTTTCGGGCGGGGTTGCGGCGGGAAGCTCGCCCAGCGCGGCGGGCAGCAGCACCACCATGCGCTCAAGCGCCTCGCGTTTGGCGCGGCTGTAGGTGCTGGTGCTCAGTGCCAGCGCGTCCTGCAGCGTCGCGCGGTCCTCGCCCGTCTCATACTCGCCGGCAATGATTAGGTAGTGCCGCCAGCGCAGGTCGTCGAGCACCGGGCCAGCCTCGGCCGGGCGCAGGTGCGCAATTGCCGCGCGCAGCGCCTCGCGCATGCGCCGCCCGCGCAGCAGCGGGTCGCGCTCGTCGGGCAGCAGCAGCGTGGCCAGCTCGCCGCGCCCAAGCGCCAGCGGCGGGTCTTCGATCAGGTCGTCGAGGGCGTCGCGCAGCATGCGAATGGGCGCGCGCGCGGCGTCGTCCGCGTCGTCGTCGCTGCGGAGCTGGGCGAGCAAGCGGTAGAAGGTGCTGCGCGGCGCCTGTTCGCCCTGTTCGCGCAGGTGCGCCTGCACGCGCCGCCACAGCTGGGGCGCGGCCATGCCCGGCTCGCCGCGCAGCTCCTGGCGAATGGCGACAATCAGCGGGCTTTCGCTGGCGAGGTGGCCGCCCCCGCGCTTGCGGCTTTGCAGCCCGGCCATGCCCTCGCGGGCAAAGCTCTGGCGCAGGCGGCGAATGCTTTCGCGGCTGATGCCAAAGGTGCGGGCAACCTCGCCCACTGGCCGGCCCTCGCGCAGCAGCGCCGCTAGGATGCGGTAGCGCCGCAGCGCAGCTTGGTCGTTGCCGAAGTTTGTCACCAGCTCGGCGCTGCTAAGGCGGGGAAATTCCATAGGCGTATGCGTCTTCAACGAGCGACAACCGACGGCCGACGACCGACCACGTAGACGTCGTCGGTGGTCAGTCGTCAAAATGAGCTCAGGAAATAGAAACAATACCTTCCAAATAACCACCAAGACACCAAGGCACCAAGAGTATACTCAAACCCTTCGTATCTTGGTGTCTTGGTGTCTTGGTGGTAAACGTTCTATACATCCTTCTGTAAAGAATATCGGTTTTAGAAAATGCTATGAACAATCGAAGCTGGCGTCGCGCCCGGCCCCATGCCCATCACGCCAGTCGCGCCGCGCTAAAAGGCCGGGTTGCGCCGCCGGAAAATCGTATCGATCGACACGCCGCTGTGGATGCGCTGAATCACTTCGGCCAGCAGCGGCGCAACCGAGAGCACGCGCAGAAACGACGAGTTGGCCGCGCCCGGCTGCGCCAGGCTATCGGTCGTCACCAGCTCGCAGATCGCGCTGTGCGACAGGCGCTCCAGCGCGTTGCCGGCCAGCACGGCGTGCACGGCGGCGGCATACACCTCGCGCGCGCCATGCGCCATCAGCAGATCGGCGGCCTCGATCATCGAGCCGCCGGTCAGAATTTCGTCGTCCACCAGGATGCAGCGTTTGCCGGCCACATCGCCAATCAGGGTGCGCGCCTCCACCCGCGATTGCGGCTCGTCGCCATTGTTAAGCTGCTGAATGCGGCGTTTCTCAACAATTGCCAGCGGCGCGCCAAGCTGCTCGGCAAAATTGCGGGCGCGCTTGGCAAAGCCCAGGTCGGGCGACACCACGACCATGTCGTTCCAGTTGCGCTCGACAAAGTGGCGCACCAGCAGGTGCACCGCGCTCAGCTCATCGACCGGCACGTTGAAGAAGCCCTGAATCTGGCCGGCATGCAGATCGAGCGTCATCACCTGGTGCGCGCCTGCCACCTGGATCATGTCGGCCAGCAGGCGCGCCGTGATTGGCACGCGCGGCTGGTCGCGCTTGTCGGTGCGGCCATAGGCGTAGTACGGGATCACGGCGGTGATGCGACCAGCCGCGGCGCGCTTGCACGCGTCGAGCATGATCAGCAATTCCATGATCCGGTCGCTCAGCGGCAGGCCCAGCGACTGCACCACAAACACGTCTTTTTCGCGGATGCTCTCGTTGATGCGGACAAAAATGTTCTCGTTCGAGAATGAGGTGACGATCATGTCACCCTTGGGGATGCCGAGGCGATCACAGATCGAGAGGGCGAGGTCGGGGTTGGCATTCCCGGTAAAAATGCGAAGTTCGTCGAAGCGGCTGCTCATGCTGTCTCCGGAATAGGTTGGTGTCTGTACCGCGTTCCATGGCCGAATCACGCGCACGCCACACCGGACGAGCCTGGTTTGGCGGTCATGGCCAGAACGCTGCCCCGCTTGGGTGCTTCATGGAACCATACAAGCGAGGTGTTGTCAAATGCGATCTCGTGCGCGTGAACGCGCAGGGGTTGGGGTATGGGGGTTAGGGATTGGGATGCGCAACGCGGAATCTGCGTCATCTGTGGGTTAGATCGCGTTCTCCATCCAGCGTTGATATGGCTCCGCTACACAAGGCCAAGCTCGCGCAGCACGTCGGCGCGCTCCAGGCGCAGACCATCGGGCAGGCGGCCGGGCGGCAAATCGTCGGGCGCGGTGTCGCTCACGAGCAGCAGCGCCACAATCGCCGGCTCGCCGATCAGCACTTGCAGCAGGTGCAAGAGCGCAAGCTGGCGCAGGCGTGGGCGGGCGGCCGGGCCGGCAAGCTGGTTGCGCTGGGCAAAGGTCAGCGCGGCATCGGCGGAGGGAAAGGCGAGCAGCGTGCGCGGGCGACCAGTGCGGCCGCCGCTGGCAGACCCGCCACCTCCACCCGACCAGAACACATAGAAGCGCGTCGCGCCAGCGCGTTCGGCCACCGAGCGAAGCAGCTCGCGCGCGGCGGCCGCACTGACAGCGTGGGTGCGGGCAAACAGGTCAACTGCGTCGTCGTCGTTCAGCATAGCAGCCGGCAAAAAATAGCGCGCCGTGCGATGTTCACACGGCGCGGGGTGGAAATTTACTGCGGCATCGGCACGGCAGTGGGCTTCGGCGGCGGGATGATGTTGGGCGTGCTTTCTTTCAGGAAGAGCGCGCGGCCAAGCAAGCCAAGCTGCATTTCGTAGGGCGTGCCAGCCTGCTGCGGGTGGTACTCGATCCGCCCGCGCTCGAAATACTGCACCGTGTACACCTGCTTGTCGGGCAGGCTTTCCTGCACCTGATCGCTGATCGGGTAGCCCAGCACGCGCATGCCATCGACCGCATTCCAGAAATCAAGGAAGCGCCCGGCGACGCCGTGGCCGGTTTCTGGGAAGAAGCGGTTGTCGGGCTGGCTGACGTAGTAGGTCTGCTCGGGGAATTTCAGGCCTTTGGTGAACTCGTAGCCCAGCAGGCCGCCCTGCACGCTGTAGTCGGTGCCATTGTACTCGGGCCACTGCTCCAGCCGCGCGCGCTCGAACCACTGGAAGCGGCGGCCGTTGACCGTCATTTCGTTGCTGATCGGGCGGCCAAACACCGGCTCGCCGCCGTGAGCATCGTAAAACGCCTGGAAGGTCGGGCTGATCGCAGCATTGGGCACTTCCAGGCTGCCTACGCCGGGCATATTTGTGCCGGCGCTGCGCTGCGCGCTCGCCACCGACGCGCCGGCTGCATCGGTCGGGCTGCTGCCATCGCCCAGGCGCGGGGCCATGGTTGGCAGCGCGCCCGGCCCCTCGGTGAAGCGCAGAATATCGGGCCGGCCCACCGCCGCGGCGATCAGCCAGAGAATAAGCAAGAGCATCACCAGCAGCAGCACAGCCGATTGGGCTTGTTCGCGGGCGGCGGCGGCTTCTTTCACCGGGTCGCGCGCCAGTTCCTCGCTCACAATTTCGGCGACGCGCTCGCTTTCCAGGCGTTTTTCGGCCAACTCTTCGTTCATCGCCTGCTCAACGGCCTGCTGGATCAGCGTGCGGCGCTCGGCTTCGGATTTCTGCTCAAGCCGGCGATTCGCCTGGCGAATGGCTTTGCGTAGGTCGGCGTCGTTGATAGATTCGTCGCTCATGCAGCCTCCCTGTTCACATGCGGTGGCACAATGTTTAACGTTCTTCGCGAATGGCCTGGCTGATCTGCTCAGCCAGCGGGCGCAACTCGTCCGGCTCGGCGCTGCCCGGCTTCCACAGCCGCACGGCATTATCGCCTTCCCAGCGAGGAATCAGATGCACATGTAAATGAAAGACGGTCTGGCCGGCGGCCGCGCCGTTGTTTTGAATGATGTTGATGCCATCGGGCCGCAGCACCTCGCGCAGCGCCAGGGCCACGCGCTGGACGGTACCCATCACCGCCGCCAGTGTTTCGGGCGGGATGCTGAAGATATCGGCGTGCTCGTCTTTGGGAATGACAAGCGTGTGGCCGCGCGAGGCCGGGCCAATATCCATAAACGCCAGCGTCGCGTCATCTTCATACACTTTGATCGCCGGGATGTCGCCGCTCACAATTTTCGAGAAGATCGAAGCCATTGCGCACTCCGTCACGGCATAAGCAAGAAATGCCTCAGATATTGCCAGAACGTAACCACCAAGACACCAAGGCACCAAGAATTATGGCAGTATCAGTGAATTATAAATCGCGCAACCATTCAACCCCCAAGGCGTTGCAACCTCTCGTTTATGCCGGGTTCTTGCGGGCGATCCAGGCCAGCAGTTCGTCGAGCGGCCAGGTGTTCGCCACGTCCTCGGCGCGTGCCCAGCCGCGCCGCGCCGTCAGCACGCCCAAACGCAGCCACTGCAAATTGTCGGGGTGATGCGAGTCGCTGTCAATCGTCAGCTTCGCGCCCAGCTCCAGCGCGCGCCGCACGCTTGGCGCATCGAGATCGAGCCGCTCGGGGCCAGAGTTGATCTCGAGCAAAGTGCCGGTTTCGGCGGCGGCGCGTGCAACCGCGTCGATATCGATTTCTGCGCCAGCGCGGCTGCCGATCAGGCGGCCCGTTGGGTGACCGATAATGTCGACGTGCGGGTTACGAATTGCGCGCAAAATACGCTCGGTGGCCTGCTCGGGCGGCTGGCTGAGCTTGACGTGCGGCGATGCCACCACAATATCAAGGTCGGCCAGCACGTCGTCGGGCAAGGCCAGCCCGCCGTCGGCGGTGATATCCACTTCGATGCCACGAAGGATGCGGAAATTCATGCCCGCCGCCGCGTACTCATCATTCAGCGCAGCGACCTCGGCGGCCTGCTGGCGCAGGCGCGCGCCATCCAAGCCGTTGGTAATGCCAAGAAAGAGGCTGTGGTCGGTCAGGGCCATGTGCGTGTAGCCGCGCGCGCGCGCCGCCTCGGCCATGGCGCGGATGGGCGCTTTGCCGTCGCTCCAGTCGCTGTGCATGTGCAGGTCGGAGCGAATGTCGCCCAGCTCGACCAGGCGCGGAATGCGGCCCGCCGCAGCCGCCTCGAACTCGCCGGAGTTTTCGCGAATTTCGGGCGGGATCCATGGCAGCCCAACGGCGGCGTACACATCTTCTTCGGTGGCGCTGGCAAGCATTTCGCCGTCTGCCACGCGCTTGAAACCGTGCTCGCTGAAGCTCAGCCCCTTTGCCAGCGCGATTTCGCGAAAGCGGATGTTGTGCAATTTGCCGCCAGTGAAGTGCTGCAAAGCCGCGCCCCACAGCGCCGGGTTGATTGCGATCAGGTCGGCCTGCAAGCCATTGTGCAGAAACACAGTCGCTTTTTCCGCGCCCGACGACTCCACGCGCGCGACCAGCGGCAGCGTGGTGAAGGCCTGCACGGTTGCGGCCGGGTCGCTGGTGGCGGCAAGAATATCGATGTCGCCAATCGTTTCGCGGCCACGGCGCAGACTGCCGGCGTAGCTCGCTTCCTGCACAGCCGGGCTGGCCGCGCGCAAGGTTTCGATCAGGCCCTCGGCGGCGCGCAGCGCGTCGAACAGGAGCGTGCGCTGGTCGCGAGTTTCGGCGGAGGCGATGTCGCGCAGCAGGGCGGCAACAGTTTTCGGCCCGAAACCTTTGACGCCGTTGAGCTTGCCGCCTTCAGCAGCTTCTTTGAGCGCGGCGACGCTGCTGATGCCCAGCTCGGTGTACAGGCGGCCAGCGGTGCGCGGCCCAACGTTCGGCACGCGGAGCAGCGCCAGCACGCCTTCAGGCACTTTGGCGCGCAGCTTCTCGTAAAATTCGAGCTTGCCGGTGTCGAGCAGTTCGGTGATTTTGTCGGCAATGGCCTTGCCAATACCGGGGACGTCGGTCAGGTCGCCGCGGGTGCGGAGCGTGGCGAGGGGAAGCGCGAGGTCGGCAATAGCATCGCTGGCGCGACGGTAGGCGCGGGTGCGGAAGACATCCTCGCCCAGAACTTCCATCGTGTCAGCGATCGCGGTGAAAACGTCGGCGATTTCGCGATTGGTCAGCGTATCGGCCATAATTCTGGGTCTATGCTTTCGTTATGCCCTATTATAGCACGCTGAGGCAAGCGCCGTGCCAGGGCGAGGGACGAAGGGAGAACCACGGAACCACGGAACCACGGAACCGAGACCACGGAACCACGGAACCACGGAACCACGGAACCACGGAACCGAGAACCACGGAACCACGGAACCACAGAACCGGGACACGAGAACCACAGAACCGGGAACCACAGAACCACAGAACCGAGAACCGAGAACCACGGAACCGAGAACCTGCAACCTGACAACCTGCAACCTGCAACCTGACAACCTGCAACCTGGCAACCTGCAACCGTGAAAACGCGCGCCGGGCGCGCAGCCACGCGGGCACCTGCGCCCAACGCTGGCCCGCTACTGGGTTTGCAGCACCAGATCGGGCGCTCCTTCGGCCACTGCGCCTTTTTTTACCTGCGCCGGCAGCCGCACGGTAAACACCGAGCCTTCGCCAAACTGGCTGCGCGCTTCGATGGTGCCGCCCATCATCTGGCAGAAACGGCTGCTCAGCGCCAGACCCAGGCCAGTGCCGCCATACAGGCGCGCAGTGTTGGGCGCGGCCTGCATGAACTCTTTGAACAGGCCCTGCACCTGATCGGGCGTCATACCAATGCCGGTATCGGCCACCGAAAACTCAAACCAGGCCGCGCCGTCGGCGGCTTCGTCGCGCCGCGCCGCCAGCGTGATGCGCCCCTGATCGGTGAACTTGGCCGCGTTGCTCAGCAGGTTGAACAGAATCTGCCGCACGCGCGTAGCGTCGGCGTACATGGTGCCAATGTTGGGCGGGCATTCGACGACCAGAACATTCGCGTTTTGCTTGATCAGCGGCTGCACGGCGGTGGTGACGTGGCTGAGCAGTCCCATGAGGTCGAAGCTTTCGAGGTACAGCTCCAGCCGCCCGGCCTCGATCTTCGAAAAATCGAGAATGTCGCTGATCAGGTCGAGCAGGTGCGTGCCGGCGGCCTGGATGCGCCCCAGATCGGCATTCACATCATCGGGCACGTTGTCTTGCAGCTGCGCCTGCAACAGCTCGCTGTAGCCAAGAATGGATGTGAGCGGCGTGCGCAGCTCGTGGCTCATGTTGGCGAGGAAGGTGCTTTTGGCGCGGCTGGCGGCCTCGGCGCGCTCCTTGGCCTGGTACAGCTCGCTTTCCAGCTCTTTGTGGCGCGTGATGTCGCGCAGGATGACCATGCGGCCAAGCATGTGCTGGTTTTGCTCGAAGATCGGCGCGATCTGCAGATCGTACCAGCGCTGCGCGCCGCCGACCTCAATCGCAACTTCGGCCGACGCCTGTGGGGTGTCGCGGTAGTGCTGCGTCAGCGCGGGCCAGCCACTGAGCACCTGCCCGGCAGGCAGGCCAATGACCTTCTCGCGCGACAGGCCGGTCAGGCTACGGCTGGCGCTGTTGGCATCCACAATCCGGTTCTGCGAATCGAGCACAATCACCGTGTCGTGCATGCTTTCGATCACCACGTCGCGGGCGATTGGCCCAATATCGAACAGGCGGAAATAGAACAGGCCGAGCAGCCAGAATGCGCCGGCCAGCGTAAAGGCGAAGGGCGTGAGATCGAGCGGCTGGAAGGGCGAAAGGCGCGTGACGTACAGGGCGCTGCCGGCCAGCGGCGCAACATAGCTCAGCGCCAGCACAGCGGCCTGCCCGCGAAACGGGTGCCGCGAGCGCATGAATTCCTGCCCCATCAGCACCAGGCCGCCCACAGTCAGCAGGTAGGAATACAGGGTATGGACAAGGAACCACGGGCCATAGCTGGCATCCATCACCAGCAGGCCGCCAAACTGCTCCACGCGCACCGCGCGCCAGATCAGCCCATGCAGGTCGTTGGTCCACACAAACGTCAGCGTCAGCATAGGAATGACCGAGAGCAGCAGCATGCGGCGGCGCGTCAGCCAATGGCGGCGGCGCGTGTACATGAGCGGCAGCAGAAAGCCGGTGAGGGGAACGATGACAATACCGAGATATTCGACCCTGGCCCAGAACACGATGGCGGCCAGGCTGTGGCTCGACAGCTCAAGCGCGTAGCCGAACAGCCATTCCGCTACCGCCAGCATCATGCCGATGAACATGGGCGTTCCAAGCGTGCGGCGGCGGCGAAACGCGACCCCGGCCAGCATCAGCGCGACGAGCGCGGTGACGATGAGGGTGATCGCATATGGCGTGTACTGCCAGGTCATACTACATGCTCCAAAGCATTCTCCGGCGTCGGGGCCGGTTCGCACGCGGCGCGCACGCGGCGCCTGAGGCATTGCTATGCATGAAGAAATCGGTTGGAGCGCGATCAGCGATTCGCAAACATCATACCAAATGTTAACACATCTGGCGATTGCGATTTCTTCATCCGACGTGGCATAGTGGAAGGGCACATGCGGGGTGCAGGGGCAGCCGCCCTACCAGAGGCGGCCTTGCTCCGAGCCGTTTTCGGGCGCGAGCTTTTCGGCGAAGGGGACGCCCAGGTGCTCGTAGGCGCGGCGCGTGGCGATCCGACCGCGTGGCGTGCGCTGCAAGAAGCCAAGCTGCAACAGGAATGGCTCGTACACGTCTTCGATCGCATCCACTTCTTCGGCCAGCGCCGCCGCCAGCGTGGAAAGGCCGACCGGCCCGCCGTTGAACAGCTCGATAATCGCGCGCAAGAGGCGGCGGTCGTTTTCGTCCAGCCCCAGCTCATCGACTTCGAGCTGCGCCAGCGCGATGCGCGCCACTTCCAGCGTGATCACGCCGCCGCCGACCACCTGCGCATAGTCGCGCACGCGCCGCAGCAGGCGGTTGACGATGCGCGGCGTGCCGCGGGCGCGGCGGGCGATTTCCTGCGCACCTTCGGGCGTGGACTCGACGCCGAGAATGCGCGCCGAGCGCATCACAATGTCGTAGAGCGCCTCGGTGGAGTAGAACTCCATGCGGTGCACGGAGCCAAAACGGTCGCGCAACGGCGAGGTGAGCAGCGCCACACGGGTGGTTGCGCCAATCACGGTGAACTTGGCGAGGTTCAGGCGCAGGTTGCGCGCGCTCGGCCCCTTGCCCACCATAATATCCAGCGCGAAATCTTCCATCGCCGGGTACAGCACCTCTTCCACGGCGCGGTTCAGGCGGTGGATTTCGTCGATGAACAGCACATCGTCCTTCTGGACGTTGGTGAGAATGGCGGCGAGGTCGCCCGCGCGCTCAATCGCCGGGCCAGAGGTGAGCTTGATGTTCACGCCCATTTCGTTGGCCAGCACGCCGGCAATACTGGTTTTTCCCAGGCCGGGCGGGCCGTAGAAGAGCGTATGATCAAGCGGCTCCTCGCGGCCTTTGGCGGCGGCAATCGCGATTTTCAGCTGCTCGACGATCTTTTCCTGGCCGATGAACTCGGCAAGCTTCTTGGGGCGCAGGCTTTTTTCTACCTGCTGATCGTCTTCGCCGGGTTTGGGGTTGAGAATGCGATCATCGTCGCTCATGCCGCTGCGTCCTTTAGCACCTGTGTGCGAACTCGCTGGCATTATAGCATACATCGCATTGGGGTGGCTTGCGCTGGCAGCTACCAGACCCAGCGGCGCGGGCTGTAGCCAAACACCAGCACGGCGCAGGCGGCGGCGCTGCTCACCAGCGCAATGCCCAGCAGGTTGTCGATTGGCGTGATGCCCACGCCATACAGCCAGATGCCCAGCACCTGCGCCTGGTTGATGCGCCACGCGCCCCAGATCGCGCCAATCGGGTCGGTGACGAGCTGCCACACTTCGGCGATCAGCATCACCGCCAGGATGGTGCGGCGGCGCGACCACAGAAATGCCGCGTTGCGCGCCCACAGAATGCCGTGAAAAATAATTGCTGTGCCGATCAGGATCAGCGTTGGGGTGTAGCGCTCCATAGTGCCTCATCGGAATGTTAGAAGGTTGAACGTTGGTGCTGCGAGCATCGAAGGGCGTATAGCAATACGCCCAGACCGCGAAGGGCGTATTGCATACGCCCAGACCGCGAAGGGCGTATTGCATACGTCCCGGCTGCGTGCTAATCCCGCCGTCGCCGCTCCTCCAGCACCACCGTCACCGCCGCGAACATGAGCGTCACGCCAACGATCCACAGCCATTCTTCCAGCGGCAGCCCGCCGATCCACGCGCCGACGATATGCTCAGGGATGTAATCCCAGGTGCCGAGCTTAACGATGCCGGCGTCCCAGGCCCAGCCGCCCACCAGCGCGCCCAGCAGCGTCCATGCCATGGCGCGGCGCTGCCGCCACAGCATGTGGCGCGCGGCCACCACAAGAATGAGCAGCGGCAGGCCAACAAACAGCGCCAGCCAGATGATATAGGTGTTTGAGCCGAACATGGCCTCGCTTCTTTCTATAGCCAAGAGAAAAACGGTTGAGCCACAGAGCACACAGAGGCCACGGAGTGGGGTAGTTAAACTCGGAGCCCTCGGTGTTCTCTGTGGCCCAAACTTCTGCACCTTGCTCTATTTCGCCCCTACGGTACTGTACGATGCGGGCGCGCAGGTGGATGAGCCGGTGGCGCGCGGATTGCATCATACCACTCCCGCAGGCATCCGCCGCGCGGGCGCGCTGCGTACTGCCATCACCAAGGCCAAGCAAAAGGACACTATGCCGACCCTGATCACCCTTACCGACGCCGGGCTGTACTGCGCCGCCGGCGATTTCCATATCGACCCGTGGCGGCCAGTCGAGCGCGCGGTGGTGACGCACGCCCACGCCGACCACGCCCGCCCCGGCAGCCGCCACTACCTGGCCGCGAGCGACGGCGAGCGCGTGCTGCGGGCGCGCATGGGTGCGCACGCCGACATCCAGCCCGCCGCCTATGGCGCGCCAGTCGATATCAACGGCGTGCGCGTGTCGCTCCACCCGGCCGGCCACATCCTCGGCTCGGCGCAGGTGCGTGTGGAATATCGCGGCGAGGTCTGGGTGGTTTCGGGCGACTACAAGGTTGGCGCGGATGCCACCTGCGCCGCGTTCGAGCCGGTGCGCTGCAACACCTTTATCACCGAATCGACCTTTGGGCTGCCGGTGTATCGCTGGCGCCCGCAGGTCGAGATTTTCGATGAGATTAACGCGTGGTGGCGCGCGAATCAGCTCGCCGGCAAGGCCAGCCTCCTGTTCGCCTATGCGCTTGGCAAGTCGCAGCGCCTGCTGGCCGGCGTCGACCCGAGCATCGGCCCGATTTTCACGCACGGCGCGGTCGAGCGGCTGGTGGGCGAATATCGCGCCAGCGGTGTGGCCCTGCCCGCCACTACCTACGCCGCCGCCGGCCGCAAAGCCGAATGGAGCCAGGCGCTCGTCGTCGCGCCGCCCTCGGCGCTTGGCACGCCCTGGATGCGCCGCTTCGGCAGCGTCTCGACCGGCTTCGCGTCGGGCTGGATGCAGCTGCGCGGCACGCGCCGCCGCAAGGCCGTCGATCGCGGATTCGCGCTTTCCAACCACGCCGACTGGCCGGGCTTGCTCGATTCGATCAAGGCGACCGGCGCGGAGCGCGTGTGGGTCACCCATGGCTACAGCGCCGTGCTGGCGCGCTGGCTGGGCGAGCAGGGGCTGGAAACGTCGGTGGTGCAGACACGCTTTGAGGGCGAGCGCGACGACCCCGGCGCGGAAGAGGTGCAGGCCGAGGCCGAGCAGGATGTTCCGCCGCCCAACCCGGAGGCCGCGCCATGAAAGCATTTGCCGCGCTCTATGCCGCGCTGGACGAGACCAACAAAACGGGCGAAAAGGTCGAGGCGCTGACGCGCTACTTCACCACCGCCGCGCCGGAAGATGCCGCCTGGGCGCTCTACTTCCTGATCGGTCGCCGCCCGCGCCAGGCCGTGACCTCCACCCGCCTGCGCGCCTGGGCCACCGAGGCCAGCGGCCTGCCCGACTGGCTGGTGGGCGAGAGCTACGACGCGGTGGGCGATTTCGCCGAAACCGTGGCGCTGCTGCTGCCGGATGAGTTTCACCACAGCGACGCAGATGAATTGCACCACAGAGACACAGAGGACGCAGAGGGTCAGGAACACACAAGCGCAAGCCAAACAAACCTCAGTGCTCTCAGTGCCTCTGTGGTGAATGAAGAACTTCCGCTCCATGAGTGGATCGAAGATGTGCTGCTGCCCCTGCGCGATATGGACGAGGCCAGCCAGCGCGAGACGATTCTGGCGACCTGGGCAGCTCTTGATCGCCGCGAGCGGCTGGTGTGGAACAAGCTGATCACTGGCGGCTTCCGCGTGGGCGTGTCGCAGCGGCTGGTAGTGCGGGCGCTCGCCCTCGCCAGCGGCATCGACGATGCGGTGGTGGCGCACCGCCTGATGGGCGAGTGGCAGCCCGGCGCGGCCTTCTATGCCGATCTGCTGGGCGAAGAAACCAGCGACGCCGACATCAGCCGGCCCTACCCCTTCTGCCTGGCGCACCCGCTCGAGGCCGCGCCCGACACGCTTGGCGAGCTGGCCGAGTGGCAGGCCGAGTGGAAGTGGGATGGCATTCGCTCGCAGATCATCCGCCGCGCCGGCCAGAGCTTCATCTGGTCGCGTGGCGAAGAGCTGGTGACCGACCGCTACCCCGAGCTGGCCGCGCTGGCCAAGCGCCTGCCCGACGGCACCGCCATCGACGGCGAGATCCTGCCGTGGGGCGAGGCCGGCGTGCTGCCGTTCACCCAGCTTCAGCGCCGCATTGGCCGCAAAACGCTTGGCAAAAAGCTGCTGGCCGAGGTTCCCGTGATTGTGATGGCCTACGACCTGCTGGAGTGGCAGGGCCGCGACCTGCGCGAAACCCCGTTGAGCGAGCGCCGCGCGCTGCTGGAAAAGCTGGTGCACGACATTCACCACAGCGGCGCAGAAAGCGCAGAGATAGGGGAAAAAGAAGCGCAGGTATCCCATTCTGAGTTTGGCGCGATCAATGCAGCTTTGGCGCATAATCTGCTCCTGTCGCCGACCGTTGAGGCGGCAAGCTGGGAAGAACTGGCTGCCGCGCGCGAGCGCAGCCGCGACCTCAGCGCCGAGGGTTTGATGCTCAAGCGGCGCAGCTCGGCCTACCGCGTCGGGCGCGTGCGCGGCGACTGGTGGAAGTGGAAGATCAACCCCTTCACCGTCGACGCAGTGCTGATCTACGCGCAGCGCGGCTCGGGCAAGCGCGCCAGCCTCTACACCGACTACACCTTTGGCGTGTGGAACGACGGCCAGCTTGTTCCCTTTGCAAAAGCCTATTCCGGCCTGACCGACGCCGAAATCCGCCAGGTCGATGCCTTTGTGCGGCGCAACACCGTCGAGAAATTCGGCCCGGTGCGCACCGTCAAGCCCGAGCTGGTGTTCGAGCTGGCATTCGAAGCGATCCAGCGCTCGTCGCGCCACAAGTCGGGCATTGCCGTGCGCTTCCCACGCATGCTGCGCTGGCGCACCGACAAGCCCATCGCCGAGGCTGACTCGCTCGACACAATTCGCGCCCTGCTGCCGCCGGAGTAAACGTTGAGTGTTGAAAAAGGTAATGAACAAGGTTGCACGTTTGCAAGTTGCAGGTTGGCCTTTGCCCATACATCAAGCTCGCAACTCAAAACCTCCGTGTCTCTGTGGTTAAATTTTCCCAGTCGTCGGTCGTCGGTCGTCGGTCGTCAAACTGCAACATTCAAACCTGAAACCTTCAACCTGCAACCCGAAACCTCCGTGCCTCCGTGTCTTGTCTAAAAAGCCGCCAAGTGGGGCGGGTCAACAAAAGACCAATGAAGGCTCGCAGAAGTGGCTTGGCTCTGCTATCCTATGCCTTGATGCATCTCAAGGCCGCAAAAGACCGATGCGCTCGACGCTGTCACAGAGAATGGCTTTCGATGCATCGTATCGCTTGTTTCACAAGACCGTGTAAGATCCCAGTGCCCACGAGCACGTAGCCTCAAGACTGGTCCGAAACAAGCTCCTTTTCTTGTCCTTTGGAGAGCTATCATGCACATTCTCGGCATTGACCTCGCCAAACTCACCTTCGATGTCACCCTGCTGCGTGAGGGTGGCGACCGTCGCCACAAGCAGTTTCCGAACACCTCCGCTGGTTTTGAGCAGCTCCAGCAGTGGCTTCGCTCCCAGCACATTGAGCACGTGCATGCCTGTATGGAGGCAACCAATGTCTATTGGGAAGCGCTGGCTGCCTTCCTCGCCGATGCTCAGCACATCGTCAGTGTGGTTAACCCTGCCCGTATCAAGGGTTTTGCCCAAAGCCAGATGATGCGCACCAAGACCGACAAACAGGATAGCCGCATCATTGCGTTGTTCTGCTTGCAATGCCAGCCCGAAGCCTGGACACCACCCTCTGCCGCCCAGCGCCGCTTGCGTGCGCTCACACGCCATCGCGACGACTTGCTCCAAACGCGCACGCAACTGTCCAATCGCTTGGGCGATACCAGCGACACGGTGGTGCGCACGTCGCTTGAAACGGTTCTGGCAAGCGTAGAGGAGCAGATCACAAGCGTCGAGGCACAACTCAAACAGCATCTCAAAGACGAGCGTGACCTGGGCGAGCAAGCTGCGCTTCTCACGGCGATTGTCGGAATAGGTACAATCACTGCCGCTAAGTTGCTGGGGGAGTTCTGCGATATCGACGCGTATACATCGGCCAAGGCGCTGGCGGCAGACGCGGGAGTAACACCGGCGCAGCACGAATCGGGAACGAGTGTGCGGCGGCGAACACACCTCTCGAAAGTGGGCAAGGCGAGCGTGCGAGCGGCGCTGTACTGGCCGGCAATTGTGGCGATGCGACGATGCGAAGGGTTCAAGGCGTTTGCGGAACGGCTGGCAGCGCGCGGCAAAGCCAAGGGTGTGATCATCGGTGCGGTGATGCGCAAGTTGTTGCACGTGGTCTATGGTGTACTCAAGCATAAAACGCCCTTTGACCCAAACAAAGTCCTTGGCCCGACCCGTTCTTCAACGTAATATCTCTGTGGTTAAATTTTTCCGGCCGTTATTCGTCGCATAGGCAAGCATGAGCACAACACCCGAAAACGCCGACCTCGCCCCCGCTCTGCGCTGGTTTGCCCAGCGCGGCTGGCAGCCCTTTGCCTTTCAGCAGGAGGTGTGGGAAGCCTACCTCGGCGGCGCGAGCGGGCTGGTGCACGCCTCGACCGGCACAGGCAAAACCTACGCGGCGTGGTTCGGGCCGTTGCTCGAAAGGGCGAAGCATGCTTCTTCCCGTCAGGACGGCGTGAAGGGTGCTTCGCCCCTGCGCGTGTTGTGGATCACGCCGCTGCGGGCGCTCGCCGCCGACACCGCCGCCGCGCTGCGCGCCCCGCTCGACGCACTGGGCCTCAACTGGACGGTCGAAATCCGCACGGGCGACACATCCGCATCGGTGAAGGCACGCCAGCGCCAGCGCCTGCCGACCGCGCTGGTCACCACGCCCGAAAGCCTGTCGCTGCTGCTTTCCTACCCCGACGCGGCGGCGCGTTTTGCCGACCTGCGCGCCGTGATTGTGGACGAGTGGCACGAGCTGATGGCCAGCAAGCGGGGCGTGCAGACCGAGCTGGCGCTGGCGCGGCTGCGCGGCTGGCGGCCCGGCCTGCGCATCTGGGGCCTTTCCGCCACCATGGGCAACCTCGACGTGGCGCTGGCCGCGCTGGTGGGCCAAACGCCAAAAAGTGATCTTCAAGCAAGCGCGGCACTGCCAACTGCCAACTGCCAACTGCCAACTGCTCGCCTCATCCGCGGCCAGGAGCCAAAATCCATCCAGATCGACACGATCATTCCGCCCGTGATCGAGCGCTTCCCGTGGGCCGGGCACCTCGGCCTTTCGCTGGCCGAGCCGGTGGCCGAAGCGGTCGAGAGCGGCACCAGCGCGCTGGTTTTCACCAACACCCGCGCCCAGAGCGAATTGTGGTATGGCGCGCTGCTCGACGCCCGCCCCGACTGGGCCGGCGAAATTGCCCTGCACCACGGCTCAATCGACCGTGCGGCGCGCGAGTGGGTGGAAGGCGCGCTGCGCGAGGGCCGGCTGCGCTGCGTGGTCAGCACTTCCAGCCTCGACCTGGGCGTGGATTTCGCGCCGGTCGATGTGGTGGTGCAGATCGGCAGCCCGAAAGGCGTGGCCCGCCTGATGCAGCGCGCTGGCCGCAGCGGGCACCGCCCCGGCGCAGCCAGCCGCCTGGTGTTTGCGCCCACGAACGTCTTCGAGCTGCTGGAAATCGCCGCCGCGCGCGACGCAATCGCCGCAGGCCGGATCGAAGCGCGCCCGCCAATCGAAGCGCCGCTGGATGTGCTGGTGCAGCACCTCGTCACGGTCGCGCTGGGCGGCGGCTTTCGCCCCAACGAGCTGCTGCGCGAGGTTCGCAGCACCTACGCCTACCGCGACCTGAGCGACGCCGAGTGGGCGTGGGCGCTCGATTTCGCGGCACGCGGCGGGCCAGCCCTGCACGCCTACCCCGAGTATGCGCGCATCACCGAGCAGGATGGCGTGTATCGCGTCGAAAACGACACGATTGCGCGCCGCCACCGCATGGCCGTCGGCACGATTACCGGCGATGCAACGCTCAAAGTACAATACCTGCGCGGCCCGGCCCTCGGCACGATTGAGGAGTCGTTTGTGGCGCGGCTCAAGCCCGGCGACCGCTTTCTGTTCGGCGGGAAAACGCTGGAATTTGTGCGCCTGCGCGACCTGACGGCCTGGGTGCGCAAGGCCAGCGAGCGGACGCAGGCCGTGCCGCGCTGGAGCGGCAGCCGCATGCCCCTCTCATCCGAGCTGGCCGACGCCGTGCGCGAGCGGCTGGAGCAAGCCCGCAATGGCGAGCTGGAAGGGCCCGAGATGCGCGCGCTCGCGCCGATCCTGCGCCTGCAAATGAAGTGGTCGCGCATTCCCGCGCACGACGAACTGCTGATCGAGCGCGCCCGCACCCGCGAAGGCCACCACCTGTTCGTCTACCCCTTCGCCGGGCGGCTGGCGAACGAGGGGCTGGCTGCGCTGCTGGCCTACCGCCTGTCGCGCCTCGCGCCGATCTCGTTCACCATCGCCACCAACGACTATGGCTTCGAGCTGCTTGCGCCCGAGCCGCCGCCCGCCGCCGATTTCGCCGCGCTGCTCAGCCCCGCCAACCTCGCCGAGGATATTCTGGCGAGCCTGAACGCCACCGAAATGGCGCGCCGCCAGTTCCGCGAGATTGCGCGCGTGGCTGGGCTGATCATTCAGGGGCGGCCGGGCGAAAAAAGCATGCGCCAGGTACAGGCGTCGAGCGGGCTGATCTACGATGTGTTCGCGCAGTACGACCCGGCGAACATGCTGCTGGTGCAGGCGCAGCGCGAAGTGCTTGATCGCCAGCTCGAACGGAGCCGCCTGGGTCACGCGCTTGAGCGCATCGCCGCCGGGCGCATCACCGTGGTGGATGTGCCACGCATCACGCCGCTGGCCTTCCCGCTGCTGGTCGACCACATGCGCGAGGCGGTAAGCTCCGAGAAGCTGGCCGACCGCGTGCTGCGCATGCAGCTTGCGCTGGAAAAAGCCGCAGGGTGAGCGCGTGGAATGTTGAATTTTGAGTGTTGAATGTTGAGTTTGTCTCATTTTATAAGCTCAAATCTCCGTGTCTCCGTGCCTCCGTGGTAAATATTCTTGTCGTTCGTCCGTCGCCCATCGCCCTTCGTCCATCCAAACCTTCGCGCTCTTTGCGTCCTTTGCGGTGAATAATTCCGTCGTCGTTCGTCATTCGTCATTCGTCAATGAACACTGACCTCACAATCGAGCTTGCCGGCGAAGAAGTGCAGCTCCTGCCCGAGCGCGTAATCTTCTGGCCGCGCCGCACCGCCCTGATCGTGGCCGACCTGCACTGGGGCAAGGATGCCACCTTCCGCGCCGCCGGGCTGGGCATCCCACACGGCGCTGCCAGCGACGACCTGGCGCGTCTGGAGCGCGCCCTGCTGCGCACGGGCGCGGCGCGGCTGCTGCTGCTGGGCGATCTGCTGCATGCCCGCGCCGGCCGCGAAGCCGCCACCTTCGCGCGCGTGGCCGAGTGGCGCGCCCGCCACCCCGCGCTCGATGTCACGCTGGTGCGCGGCAACCACGATCGCGGCGCGGGCGACCCGCCCGCCGAGTGGGGCTTCGCCTGCGCCGACGAGCCGCTGCCTGATGCGCCCTTTGTGCTGCGCCACTACCCGCAGCCCGCGCCGGGCGGCTACGTGCTGGCCGGGCATCTCCACCCGGCGGCGCGATTGCGCGGCGCTGGCCGCCAGCAGCTGCGCCTGCCCTGCTTCTGGTTTGGCGCCGAAGTGGGCGTGCTGCCAGCATTTGGCAGCTTCACCGGCGGCGCGCCAATTGCGCCCGCGCCAGCCGACCGCGTGTTTGTGCTGGCCGACGACGCGGTGCTGCAGGTGCAGTAAAAACTACGCACAACGCCTTGTAGTGCGTCGTGCGTAGTGCGTAAGCTAAGCCCTGTCAGTTCCGCAGCTCTCAGTTCTCGGTTCTGTGGTTCCGCAGCTCTCAGTTCTCGGTTCTGTGGTTCCGCAGTTCTGCTGTTTTCGCCTAGCAGTTCTGCGTCCACAGGCTGGCCGGGTCACTGCAGCCGGGCGCATCGGGCGGCGTAATCTCCGGCCCGGCCACGCCAAACGACTCGTCGAGGTTGGTGGGGCCGCCCAGCGTGCCATCGCCCAGGTTGCTGCCTTCCACCAGCGGCGTATCGGGCTCTTCGGGTGCACCTGGCGCGGTGCCAATAAACGAGCCGCCGCTCACCGAGAAGCTGGTGATCACCAGTCGCCCGCTATTTACGCCGCTGGCCGTGAGCTTGTACTCGCCCACCGGCAGGCGCTCGTCGATCGCCAGCACCGCATAGAAATCGCCATTGCCGTCGGCCAGCTGCGTCGGCAGGCCGCGCACGCCCCCGTCGGGCAGCGTGATCCAGATGCCCACCGGCTCGTTCGGCTGGTACAGCGTGCCCGAAACCGCGATATCCGCGCCGTTCTGGCTGGTGCTGGCCGAGGCCGGGTAGGCCACGCGCAAGGTCGCCCAACCGCTCGGCACCGACTGGCGACCGCTCAGCTGGAAGGGCGCAAACACCTGGTAGCCGCTGGTCAGGCCATAGGCGGTAAAGGTGTATTTGCCAGTCTGATGCGCGCTGGTGAACTGGAAGGTCGACTCAATGTTGCCCGCATCGCTGGCGATCTGGGTCGGGTAGCCGATCACCGAGCCATCGGGCTGCGTGATCCACATGCCTACCTGCTCATTCGGGTAGAAGCCGGTGCCGTGGATGTTCGCCAGCCCGTCGTGCTCGGCCGAGGCCTCGAAGGTGCCATTGCGCCACACCGCCAGCCGCGCCGGGCTCGCGCCGGGCTGCGCCTGCGGGCGTGGAGCCACCACAAAGAAGCCAACCGCCGTCTGGCCGCTATGGTTGCCGTAGGCCGTCATCTGGTAGCAGCCATACGGCCATTTGTTGCTGATCGGGTACTCGAAATACAGGTCGCCCGCCACGTCGGCGCGGTAGTCGGTGATGTAGTTGGTGGGCAGGTTCACCACGCCATCGAGCAGAAAGGCCGCGTCGGGGCTAAAGATCTGGCCATCGGGGAAGCTGAAGCTGACCGTGATCGGCTCCTGATCCCAGAAACCGTGCAGCTCCGAGCCAAACATGCCATCCTGGTAATCGGCGGTGGCATTCTGGCCGGTACGGTCGCACGCCGCGCTTGTGGAGCCGCGCAGAATGTAGATTGCGGCCGCCGACGACTGCTGAACATACACGCCTAACACCAGCGCTACCGCAAGCGCAAACCCCACCGCGAACCAACGCGAACGCAAATGTCGCATAGTCCATACTCCTCTGTCAATTCCGGCGAATATGAAGCGACGATTGTGCTGTGAAACGGCCGCAAACACACGAAACGGGCGGTGCGCAAAGCCGGGCAGCATTTCTGCTACAATAGCGGCGTTTACCGAACGTTCTCAGCAAAATCTCATCTTTTGGTCAGGCAATCATATTCCCGGGGTTGTTTAACGACCTAGTGCGGTACATGACGGCTTGATGACAGCTCTGTCAAAAAGCGATAAAAACAATGCTTCAACGACAATGGTGGGTATGGATGGCGATGTTATTTGCGCTTGCCGTCGCGCCCCATGCCAGCGATGCGCTGGCCGCGCCCGCGCGCGCGCCACTGGTGCAGGCAGCCACGCCCACGCCCGCAGGCAGCGCTACGCCAGCTACAGCGCAGCCGGCGCCCGGCCCCACAACGCGCGGCATGGTTGGCCCAATCATTGGCGTGGTGATGGTGTTTATGGCAAGTGCTGTGGCCTTTGGCTTTGCCATGGGCCTGCGCCGGCGCATCAATGCCATTGCCGGGCCCGACCCCGACCCCGAGGACGAAGACGACCTGTAATCGGATCTCAATCTTTGTAAGCTGGGCGTCATTCCGCCAGCGGCGCTGCGACCATATACTATTCCCGCACGTCTTACAGCCAGAAGCAGGCGCGGCCTGCCCGGAGAGGGAAGAGAGAATGGTTCGCATCTATGCCGCCGTGGTGCTGGCGCTCGCGCTTGGCGCGCTGCTGCCCACCGCCGCGCCCCATGCCGAAACACGCCCTATGCCAGAAACAGCAATGCCCGGTGCCACCAACCCTGAGTTTATGGGCATGGTGGTGCGCGACCCCTTCTACGAGTTCAACAGCAACCCCGATTTCCCAAACCAGCCCAACTACGTCGCGCAGGATGCCATGGGCCGGCTGCTGGCAAATGCCGGTGTGCGCTGGGTGCGGCTGGAGTTCATTGCCGATGGCGACGGCCACGTCAACTTCGCCAAGTACGACTACTTCATCGGCACGGTTGCGCCGCGCTACGGCCTGAAAGTGCTGGGGCTGCTCACCACCAACAGCATCGCGCGCTTCAAAGATGGCATGTATTACCCCTACAAGCTCAACCTCGACGCTGCGGACCTGTTCGACCAAAAATTTGGCTACTCGCTCAACCAGTACATGCTCGACTGGCTGAACGAAGCGCTGCGCGTGGCCGGCCACTACAGCGGCAGCACGCCCGGCGCTGGCCGTGTACACGCCTTTGAGCTGTTCAACGAAATGAACCGCCTGCTTGGCGATGGCACCGGCCTGCCCGCTGGCATCGACTACGCCGGCCTGAACCCGCAATACGTTGCGCGCATGCACGCCAAGTTCTATCGCGTCTGCAAGAACACCGACGGCAGCCAGCCCGCCGCGCTGTGCCCAAGCGACACGCAGATTATCCTGGGCGGGCTGCACCCCAAAGGCACCAGCGCGCGTCGCAACGCAAACCAGCCCGAAACGTTCACCTACACCGACGAGCAGTATCTTCAGGAGATGTACGCCAGCGGCTTCACCGACTTCAAGAACAACCAGAACAACCTGCCGCCCTGGCGCGGCACCTACCCGCTCGAAGGCGTCGGCTTCCACCCCTACCCCGAAGAAATCACCATGAGCATTCAGGGCGTGTACGAGGATGTCTACCTGAAGATGGCGCCGCGCCTGAACCAGATACGCACCATTCTGTGGAATATGGGCGACCAGGGGCGGCCGTTCTGGATCACCGAGATCGGCTACAATATCGCCTTCTACAAAAATCGCGGCACGCTGGCCGCCTCGAACCAGGCCGACTTCATGCGCGAGGTGTATACCTCGCTGGCGGCGCGCGGCGATGTGGCGAATGTGTTCTGGTTCAAGTACGAGGATTTCCCGCCCGCCGACGGCCCGAACGCGCAGATGTGGGGCGTGGTGCGCATTCCGTTCACCACGGGCGCGTGCGAGGGCGGCGCGTGCTACGCTACCAATGGCGAGCCTGAGCTGGTGCGCCCGGCCTACCTTGTGTACCGCGAGCTGGCCGGCCTGCCAATCGAGCGAACCTACCTGCCGCTGGCAGGGAATTAGTGTAGCGGATGAAATACGGGATAAAAGAACGTTTACCACCAAGACACCAAGACACCAAGGCGCTGAAAGTTTACGCTCTTGGTGCCTTGGTGTCTTGGTGGTTAATCAAAATGTTGAGTTCGGGTTTTACGCTGCTCCCGCCAATGCCTCCAGGGCGGCGAGCGCCGCGCCGAGGTGCTGCTCACGCACGGCGATGTGATCTTTGCTGTAGCCGCACACCGCCAGAATTGGCACGCCCGCCCCGGCCAGCGCGGCGCTCGCCGCCGCCAGAAATCCCACCAGATCGGCGGGCAGGTCCACGTCGAACGAGATGATGCGGAAAGGCTGCTCGCACTGCGCGGGCGGAAAGGCGGCGCTGTGCGCCTGCCACGCCTCGGCGGGCAGCAGCAGCGTCAGCACATCTGGCTCGGCAACAAGCTGCGCAAAGGGCGCGCGCAGCTCGGCCAGCAGCCCCGCCGCCGCGCCATACGCCGTGGGCGGCAAGCCCACCAGCGCGAAATGCTCGGGCCGCACGCGCCAGGGCCGCCCGCGCAAAATCGCCGGCACGCGAGGGTCGCTCATTCGCCTTCCTCCATGTCTTCCTGCTCGCCGCGCCAGCTGCGCCGCCGCTCAACAAAGCCCTCGATATGGCGATTCACGGCGTCGGGGCGCTCAAGGTGCGGCAGGTGGCGCGCGTAGCGAATCAGCTCGAAGCGCGCGTTCGGCAGCTCGGCGCGCGTGCGCTGCAGCACCGAGGGCGGCACCAGGAAATCGAACTGGCCGCCGACGATCAGCGTGGGCGTGTGAATGCCGGGCAGCAAACCCCAGCCGCGCCAGGGGAACAAGGTACCATTCAGCACGCGCCGCAGCACAAACAGCGGCGCGAACAGGCTTGGCATCAGCGCGGGGCGCAGGCGCTCCAGCAGACGCAGCGGCAGCGGCAGCTTCAGCACCAGCTCGTAGAAGTAGTTGAGGTGAATTTCGGGCGCGGTAGCCACCAGCACCAGCTTGCTGATCTGTTGCGGCTGCGCGGCCGCGTACGTGAGCGCAATCGGGCCGCCAAACGAGTGCGCCATCAGCACAAAGGGCGCGTCCACGTGCAACTGCTCCAGCGTCTGCGCGAAATCCCACAGAAACTCGGCCAGCGCATACGCCGAGTTCGGCTGGTCGGACTGGCCGTGGCCGCGCAGGTCGGCCGCGATCACGCGGTAGTGGCGGCTGAAATGCGCGATCTGGAATTTCCACTGTTCGGCCTGGCCGCCCGCGCCATGCACGCACACAATCGTGCCGCGCCCCGGCGCGCTCGTGTCGGTCGGGCCGATGTCGATCACGCTCAGGCGCACTGGCGGCGCGCCCGGCACGGTGACGGCTGTTCGCGGGAATTCCATAGCGCCTACTTGTTGTTGCGGTCAAGCGAAGAGCAGGTTTAGCCACAATACCGTTCAAATAACCACCAAGACACCAAGACACCAAGTTTTAAAGCATTCTAAAGCTCTCCGTGCCTCTGTGTCTCTGTGGTAAACGTTCCTAACGTTTCAAATAACCACCAAGACACCAAGACACCAAGTTTTAAAGCATTCCAAAGCTCTCCGTGCCTCTGTGTCTCTGTGGTAAACGTTCCTAACGTTCTTATTTGAATGGTTTAATGAAATCGAGCAGCACGCGCGCAAATTCGGCCGGGCGCTCGTCCATTGGGTTGTGGGCCGCGCCGCGTATCACTTCGTAGTGCGCGCCGGGGATGAGCCGCGCCACCTCTTGCGAAAGCGGCGGCGGCACCAGCGGGTCGAACTCGCCGCTGACGACCAGCGTGGGCACGCGCAGCTGGCGGATGCGCTCTCCGAGCGGGTTGGCGAACAGACCGTCGAGCAGGGCGTGCAGGGCGTCGGCGTCGTGCTGGGCCATGTAGGCGGCCCGCCGCAGCGCCGGGCGCACCAAACCGCCGCCGTGCGCATGCGGAACGCGCCGCGCCACCCGGTCGAGCGGACGGGCCAGCGCCATGCTTGCGCGCAGGGTCAGCCAGCCACCAATCGGGGCCAGGTACGAGCGCGTGAAAGCGGGCATGGCATCGGGGCGGGCGGCGGGGTCGGCCAGGAGCAGGCGTTCGACCAGTGCCGGCTGCGCCAGGGCCAGCTCCACCGCTATATTTCCCCCCATTGAGTGGCCGACCAGCACCACACGCTCAAGGCCACGCGCCTGGGCGAATCGGGCCGCGCGCGCCGCCACCTGGTGCATCTGCACGGTGCCGAGCAGGGGTGTGCCGCCGTGGCCGGGCATGTCGGGCGCGAAGGCGCGCACATGCGGGGCGAGGGCTTGCAGCGCCGACCACCAGATTTCCTTGAAGGAGCTCCAGCCGTGGAGCAGCAGCACGGCCGGGCCGCGCTCGCCTGCGGCCAGGTAGCGCATCTGGGTCGTTTCGCAGAAGTGCTCGGTGGGGGTGGGCGCGCCATGCGCAGGAGGGCGCTTGCGGAAAGCTGACATGCGCGGCACCTCAGGCCGGGTCGGCCACGATATACACGTCGATGCCGCGGCTGGCGCCAAGCACCTGCCGCACCAGCGAGCCGCGCCGCACTTCTTCTAGGCGGCTGCGCGCCGACTCGCCCATCACAATATGCGTCACGCGGTTGGCCTGCGCGAAGTGGGCAATCGCCTGGGCAACATCGCCGCCGCGCTCGATCTGCACCTGCGCGCCCTGGCCGCGCGCAAAATCAAGATTGCGCTGCAGCATGGTCTGGTAGCCGGGAACATCGCTTTCGGCGCTTTGGAAATGCACCGCCAGCAATTCGCCGCCAAGCGCCCGCGCAAGGAAGCTGGCGCGCTGGATCAGGCGCTGCGAGACGGGGTTGTAGCCCACGCACACCATCACGCGGATCGGTCCCGGCCAGGGCGGCTCGATGTAGTTTGGGCTGTCAGGCACCACGTAATCGTCCATAGCAGTGCATTATAGCATCAACCGCCCGGCTCGCTGATCGGCCAGCCCAGCGGCGCGCCCTGCACCATCACGGTCAGGCCGCGCGCGGTGGCTGGCACATCGAACAGAAACGGCACGCTTTTGTTGCTGCGGTCGGCGGGCAGCTCGTCTTCCAGGCTCAGGTCGCCGCGCTGGCCGCGCCCATACGTGGTGAGGTAAGCAGCCGAGGCGGCCGGCAGCGCCGGGTAGCGCGTGCCATTCTGGTCGACCACCGCGACAAGATCGGCGGGAATGCGCGCCGCCGCCGTGCCGTCGTTGCCGACAGCCAGCAGCGCCAGCACAAAGCGCCCCTGTGGCTGCAGCGTGTCAATGCTGCCGTCGAGCACAATTGCGTCGTTGGGCCGCAGCAGCGCGACATGCCAGCTGCCGCTTTCTACCACCTGACCGACTGCCAGCGCCGGGATGGTTGGCGTGAGCGTGGGCGGGGCCGGAGTTGATGGGATGCTGGAGGGCTGCGGCGCACTGCTCGGCGCAGCGGGTGCGGGCGTCGCCTCCGGCGCGGGCGTTGCGCCAGCCGGGCTGGTTTCCTCAAGCGCGAGGCCGATGGTGGGAACATCGAGGGCTGCGCCGGGGAGCGCGGCTGTGGGCGCAGGGCCCGGCTCGGGCGCATTCGCGCTGCCACGCAGCCACCACGCAGCCAGCAGCACCAGCAGCGCCGCCACGCCAACCACCACATACAGCGGCCAGCGAATGGAACGGGCGCGCTCCTCGGGCGTGAGCGTAGTGGGCTTCAGCGCGGGTGCCGCGCCAACGCCCGGCGCAAGCGGCGGGTCGGGAGCAGGCGCAGCTTCTTCGGGCACAGGAGCGGGAATCGGCGTGGCCGGCGGGGTCAGGCCGCGCATACGGGCCAGGCCGCGCTGCGCCAGCGGGTTCTGCGGGTCGAGCGCGATCACGCGCTCAAGCGCCTGGCGCTGCTCGGCGCGCGTTTCGGCGGCGGTTGCCAGCGCAAGCCACACCTGCGGCAGATCGGGGCGCTGGGCGGCCAGCGCGCGCAACAATGCCCGCGCCGCCTGGGCATCGCCATTCTGGCGCGCGCGCATGGCCCGCTGGAGCAGCGCCGCCACCCGCTCGGGCGAAAGGGCATCTGGTTGCGATGAGCTGTCTGTCACAAACCCTCACGTCCAACAAAGCCAGAAGCCAGGAAGCAGACCCGGCACCGAGCTGCCAGCGGCCTGATTCCCGGCTCCTGATGGGGCGCATCACTTCGCGCGCGCCACGCTAGGGCACGGCGCTGAGCACCTGCCAGCCCTGGCCGTTGTTGCCGGCGGCAAAGAGTGTCAGGTTCTGTGCGCCCGGCGTTACATCAAACACCAGGTAGATGCTGGTAAGCACGCCATTCGCCGGCACCGCGTCTTCCATACCTACATCGGCGTTCACGCCGCGCTGCACAAACGCACTCGACGTCTGCGCCTGGGCGGGGTACACATTCCCCTGCGCGTCTTTCAGCGCGAAGAAGTTCGCTGGCAACGGCTGGTCGGTGCCGGTGTTGTTCGCTACATAGGCCAGCACGTGGACATAGGTGCCATTGGCGGTGAAGCTGCCAACCTGCTTGCCCAGCACAACGACATAGTTCGGGTCAGGGTAGGTATAGGTCCAGCCGTTCGCCTGAAGCTGCTCGCCTATCCCAACCGCCTGGAGGTTCGGGTTTGCGGCTGGCGCGGGCACGTTGCCACCAGCGGGCTGTGCAGCCGGCGCGGCAGTCGGCTCGCCATTGCTGGCGACTGGCACGGTCGTGGTGGTAGTTCCTGTACTGGTAATCGCTGGCGTCGCGCCAATATCGGCAGTGCTGGTAATCGGCACGGTGCCGTCGCCGGGCAGCGGCGCGGTTGGGTTCAGGCCACCTGCCATCGCCGTCGCGGCGGTGTTGGTTGCGTCCACGGCAACCTGCGGGCCGCGCCCGCGCAGGAAGAACGAGTAGATCACCACGCACGCCAGCACGGCGACGATCAGGCCCAGCAGGCCCAGCAACAAGGGGCTGGGGCCACTGCGCCGCACGCCAGCCGAGCGCAGATCGTAATCGTCGTCGTCATCCGAGCGGATCGGCGTTGCGCCACGGCGGGCAGCGCTGCGTTCGCGGGCGGTGCCGCGCGGCGTCGAGCGCGGGCGATCGCCCATGGCAGCGGCGTCGATTGCATCGGCGTCGCCAACCGGGTCGCGGGCGGGAACTTCGCTGCGGGGCAGCGCATCGTAATCGTCAAAAGCCGAATCCAGCTCGGCCGCATAGCGTTCTTCGTCGGTCATCTCGCGGGCGGGCGGCGGCGGGGGCGCGCTGGCGGATGACACGGGGGCAGCAATCGTGGGCGCAGAGGCATCGGCATCGGCCAGCTTGGTCGTCGGCTTGACGCCCATGGCCTGTAAACCCTTTACCGCCATCTCGTTGCTTGGGTCGAGCTCGACCACGCGCTCCAGGGCGGCGCGGCGCTGATCGGGCCCATCGGCGACACCAGCCAGCCACAGCCAGGCTTGCACATTGCTAGGCTCCTGGCGCGTCAGCAGGCCGAATAAATTGCGCGCTTCCTCGCGGTTACCCTCGCGCGCGGCCTCGATCCCAAGCTGTAGGATCGTATCGGACTCCGCCATGCGAAGCTCCTTCCTTGTGCGTCCCGCAGCCGGGCCGCCATGGTGCGATCACGTATCCGGGAAAAGTGCACGGTGCTGTTTCACAGCAGAATGCGGTCAATCGCGGCTATTCTACCACACCCCTGTTTTACGGTCAACAGTCATATTTCACACTTGCGCGCCAGCAAGGGATCGAGCGCGCCCATGACTTGCGAAAGTGTAATGGCTTACAATTGGCTTTGGGATCATGTTTCGCGCGCAGCGGCAAGCTATCGCCGACGCCCAATTCGTGGTACCATGCGGGCGCTTTTGCGCAATGAAGCGCATGCTCATCGTAGAGTACATATCATAACAAGGAGGCGAGGCATGGCAGTGGTCGATTCACCTGAGCAGATCGGCACCGTAGATATTCACGATTCTATTCTGGAGACAATTGGCAACACGCCGTTGGTGCGCTTGAACAAGGTTGCGCGCGGAATTCGCCCAACGCTGCTGGCAAAGGCCGAGTTTATGAACCCGGGCGGCAGCGTGAAAGATCGCATTGGCCTGGCCATGATCGAGGCCGCCGAGCGCGAAGGCCGGCTCAGGCCCGGCGGCACAATTGTGGAAGGCACCAGTGGCAATACCGGCGTTGGGCTGGCAATCGCGGCGGCGATTAAAGGCTACAAGTGCGTGTTTGTGATGCCCGACAAAATGAGCGATGAGAAAATTCGCCAGCTGCGCGCATTTGGCGCGCGCGTCGTGATCACGCCCACCGCCGTCGAGCCAGATGATCCGCGCTCGTATTATTCGGTCTCGCGCCGCCTTTCCGAAGAAACGCCCAACGCCATTCTGGCCGGCCAGTACTGGAACCCCGCCAACCCCGAGGCACACTACCGCAGCACCGGCCCCGAGCTGTGGCGGCAAACCGGCGGGCGCATCAAGGCGTTTATTGCAGGCATGGGCACGGGCGGCACGATCAGCGGCACCGCGCGCTACCTGAAAGAGCAGAACCCGGCGATCAAGGTCGTTGGCGTCGATCCGCTTGGCTCGCTGCTGCAGCACTATTTCCAGACGCGCGAGCTTGGCCCGGCGCATTCCTACAAGGTCGAGGGAGTTGGCGAAGATTTCCTGCCCAGCACGCTCGATTTCGACATGATCGACGACGTGGTGCAGGTGAACGACCGCGAATCATTTACGATGACGCGCCGGCTGGTGCGCGAAGAAGGGCTGTTCTGCGGCGGCTCGTGCGGGCTGGCGGTGGCCGGCGCGGTGAAGTGGCTGCGCGGCGCGGGCGCGGGCCTGAGCGAAGACGACCTGGTGGTGGTGCTGCTGCCCGACAGCGGCTCGCGCTACCTTTCGAAAATTTTCGACGACAACTGGATGCGCGAAAACGGCTTCCTCGAGCCGGCCACGGTTGGCGATCTGCTGGCCTCGCGCCCGCGTGAGCTGATCTCGGCCGGGCACGACACCAATGTCGAGGCGGCCATTCGCATGATGAAAGCACACGGCATTTCGCAGCTGCCGGTGATCGACGAGGCTGGCGGGCTGCACGGCCTGATCGGCGAGGGCGACCTGCTCGACTACCTGCTGGCTGGCGGCGCGATGGATCACACCATTGCCGACCTGCACGCCCACGAGGTCGCCACCATCGACCCGGCAATGCCGCTGGAGGAGCTGACGCCGGTGTTTGGGCGCAGCCAGGCAGCCGTGGTAGTGGATGATGGGCGCGTGACCGGCATCGTCACCAAAATCGACGTGATCGACTTTCTGGCGAGCCGCGGGCGCTAGCGCGCGTGCAGCGCAAGGGGTTATAACGAAGGACGAAGGACGAAGCGCGCTTTGGTCATTCGTCCGAGCTACACACAAAAGCGGGGCTGGCAGCGTTTCTGCTGCCAGCCCCGCTCGCTTGGCCACCTAAATCAGCGATATTTTTTTCGCGCTGCCGACTGCGCGGCTGTTCGCGCGGGTTTCGGCAGGCGCGGCCAGCGGCTGAATCGCCATGCCACGCTGCGCCAGCGCATAGGCGATGCCGGCCTGCAGGTTCGCCAGCGTCACCAGGCCGCGCAGCTCGATCCCGATCTGCACAATCGTCTGGGCAATCTCTGCGCCAATCCCCACCAGAATCGCCTGCGAGCCAAGCAGGCTGGCCGCGCGCGTTGTCATCAGCAGGTGATTGGCCGTGCTGGTGTCAATAATCGGCACGCCGGTGATGTCAATAATCACCAGATCGGCCTGGTAGCTGGCAATCGCCTCAAGCAGGCGCTCGGTGACCTCGGTTGCGCGCCGGCTGTCGATCGAGCCAACCAGAGGCAGCACCAGAATTCCCTCGTAGACAGGAATGATCGGCGTCGACAGCTCGCGGATGGTGCTGCGCAGCATGGCTTCCTGCTCGCGCTGCTCGATGGTCGCGTTGATGTAGGCGCGCTCCATCTCCGAGCGCTGGCGCGCCAGCTCGGCGGCGTCGGCTGCCACCAGCGCCTCCACCACGGTGCGGAAATAGCCAGTGGCGTGATCGAGGGTTTCGGGCGTTGCGCCTTCGCTGCGCGCAATCAGCCCAAGCACCGCGTTCTGGGCTTCGTGCAGGGCAGGCAAGCCCAGGCCGGCGTGCCCCAGCTCGGTGCCGAGCGCGCGCGCCGCCTGGGCGCTAGCCGGCCCTTCGGCGCGCAGCAGGTGAGCGACCAGTGTCTGCGCGGTTGCCGGCACGCGAAACGGCGCGAAGCTGCCGCGGTTGCTGATCGCCTTGCGCTTGAGCGCGTCGGCCACACTCACTTCAAGCGCGGGCCGCAACGAAGCAAGAAAAGTATCGCTCATGCTTAATTCACGCGTTCCATCAAAGCACCGAACATCTCAACATCCATACCCATGCGCTCGTTTTCGCCAACGACGTGTTCAACGCCCAGCATCTCGGCCAGTGGGCGGTTATCGCGAACGACCCAGGGCGCGCAGAGCTGCGCAATTTCGTCTGAGTCGCGCATATACGTCTGGCTGCCCGAAAAACCCTTATATTTCGCAGACATAGTCGCAAAATCAGGGTGATTGCGATCCACATAAATGTACGAAAGCGCCAGCACGCTGCCGGGCGCAGCCCAGTCGTACAGGGCCTGCATGAGGTTTTTCAGCTGCGCATCGGTGAGGAAGTACGAAATGCCGATCACGCCAATCGCAACCTGCCGCGACTGCAGAAACTGATCGGCAGCGGCCAGAATTGCCGACGGTTCATTTGCATCGGCCAGCAGAAACTTCACCTGCGGATTGTTGCCCAGCACCTCGTTCGCGTAGGCCACTGTCATCGGGTCGTTGTCGGTGTAGAGCACGCGTGCATTGGGCAGGGCGCTGTGAAAATGCCCGGCCGTGGGCAGGCCCGAGCCAATATCCAGCACCAGCGAGTGGCCAGCTTCGGCCCACTGCGTAGCGACCATCTGGAGAAACCAGCGGTTCAGGCGCGCCCAGGTTGGGTAGGAAGGGAGAAATTTCAGGATGTTCTCGGCTGCTGCGCGATCAACATCGAAATTGTGATGCCCACCCAGCACATAGTCGTAGATACGACTCACGCTCGGTTTGCTTGTGTCGATTTGCATGTCCAATCTCCTCTTCTCGTTGCGTCAAAACGCGATGCAGGCAGAACACAGCCACCCCACGCCTGGTTAGGCGCAAAGAATACGCTATGGTCCACAAAAAGGGGAAAAGCACCCAGGCTTCCCACGGCCTGGTGGGGATGTTCCGTTGCTATCGTACCCGATCAGCCGGCGAACCGAGATAGGTCATCGGTCCTGATGTAGCTGGCAGATCGGCGATGTTTTCAGAACGCCGTAATGATACCATAGTTTCATTCAAGCACTGCCATAGCCGATCTGCTACAATATCACTGTTTCTATCGGCGACTCTTTCAATATTCCAAGCAAAGTGCAGGTGGCCTGTGAGCGAATTTCCCTGGCTGGCGCACTACGATCCTGGCGTGCCGCACGACATTGCCGTGCCGCCGCTGGCCCTGCCCGATCTGCTGGCCGCCGCCGCGCGCGATTTCCCGCAAGCGCCCGCCATCCTTTTTTATGGCGCAGAACTGAGCTATGCCGAGCTCGACGAGCTGGCCACACGCTGCGCGCAGGCGCTGTTGCAGGCCGGCATCGGGCGCGGCGAGCGTGTGGCGCTGGTGCTGCCGAACGTGCCGCAGGCGGTGATCTGCTACTATGGCGCGCTGCGCGCAGGCGCGACGGTGGTGCTGGCAAACCCGCTGTTCGAGGCCAGTGGCCTGGTGCGCCAGCTCGCCGACGCGCAGGCCAGCACGATCATTGCGCTGAGCATGTTCTACCCGCTGATCGCGGAGGCGCGCCAGCTTGCGCCGCTGAAGCGCGTGATTTATACCAACATCAAGGAATATTTACCTTCCGGCCAGCGCCAGCTGTTTACGCTGCTGCGGCAGGAGCGCGAAGGCCACCGCGTGCCCGATTCAGAGGCGAAACGCTCCTTGTGGCTGGCCCGCATGCTTGACACCGCGCCGACCGAAACACCGCTGCCCGCCCTAGATCCCGCCGCGCCAGCAGTAATTCTGTACACTGGCGGCACCACCGGCGAGGCGAAAGGCGTGGTCCACACGCACCGCAGCCTGGTGGCGAATGCCCTGCAAACCACCGCCTGGGTGCCCGAGCTCCAGCGCGGGCGCGAGCGTGTGCTGTGCGCGCTGCCCTTCTCGCACGCCTATGGCATGACATCGTGCATGAACTTCGCGGTGCAGCTCGCCGCCGCCATGATCCTGCTGCCGACCTTCGAGACGCAGAACGTGCTGCACGCCATCCGCCGCGATCGCCCAACGCTCTTTCCGGGCGTGCCGCCCATGTATGCCGCCATCACCGACGTGAAAGATGCGCGGCGCTATGGGCTGGCTTCGCTGCGCGCCTGCCTGAGCGGCGCGGCCCCACTGCCGGTGGAAGTGCAGGAAAGCTTTGAGCGGATCACGCGGGCGCGGCTGGTCGAGGGCTACGGCCTGAGCGAGGCTGGCCCAGTCACGCATGTGAACCCGCTGAGCGGCGCGCACCGGCCTGGCTTTATTGGCCTGCCGCTGCCCGGCACCGAGGCACGCATCGTGGACACAAATACCGGCGCCGACCTGCCGCCGGGCGCGATTGGCGAGCTGCTGGTGCGCGGCCCGCAGCTGATGCAGGGCTACTGGAACCGCCCCGCCGAGACGGCCGAGGCCTTTGCGCCGGGCGGCTGGCTGCGCACCGGCGACCTGGCGCGCATGGAAGAAGATGGTTTCTTTCAGGTGATCGAGCGCAAGAAGGAGATGATTGTGGCCGGGCGCTACAACATCTACCCGCGCGACATCGAAGAGGTGCTGTATGAGCACCCCAAAGTGTTGGACGCTGCCGTGGCGGGCGTGCCGCGCACAGGCGGCGGCACCGACCTGCGCGCCTTTGTGGTGCTGCGACGCGGCGAAAGCGCCACCGCCGAAGAGATCATCCAGTTTCTGCGCGAGCGGCTGAGCGCCTACAAGCTGCCTGGCGCGGTCGAGTTCCGCGAGGCGCTGCCGCGCTCGTTTATCGGCAAGGTGCTGCGCCGCGCGCTGACCGAAAATTTGCGCGAGCGCGAGGTTGAATAGCAAAACGGCGGTGCAGAAGAAACCTTCTGCGCCGCCAATTTTGGTTTATATTGTTAGCTAAAGACCGTTGAAATTTACCACCAAGACACCAAGATCTAGCGTATTGTTTGCCAGACGCGCGCTTTGATTTTCAAACCTTGGTGCCTTCGTGTCTTGGTGGTTACGGTCTTTCTCTTCCGATTAGCGCGAGAAGCGGCGCTGCTGCGACCCGCCACGGCTGCCGGCCGGCTGCGCTTGCCCACGACCGCTAGACTGCTGCCCGCGCCCGCCGAACTGCGTGTTCGCGGGAACCGGCGCGTTGTAGTCGAAACCGGCGATTGTTTCGCGCGGGATGCGCTGCCCAACCGCCCGCTCGATCATCTTCACCGTCGCGTCGTCCTCGGGCGTGATGAGGGTAAAGGCATCGCCTTCGCGCTCGGCACGGCCGGTGCGGCCAATGCGGTGAATGTAGGCGTCGGCGGTGTCGGGAATGTCGTAGTTGATGACGTGCGAAATGCTTGCCACATCGATGCCGCGCGCCGCAATGTCGGTCGCAACCATTACCTGGTAGGTGCCGTTGCGGAAGCCATCCAGCGCGGCCTGGCGCTGGTTCTGCGTGCGGTCGCTGTGCAGCGAGGTGACGCGGTAGCCGGCGCGCTCAAGCTGGCGGGCCACTCGCGAGGCGCGGTGGCGCGTGCGCGTGAAGATCAGCACCGAGCGCGTGTCGGTGTGCTTCAGCAGCTCCAGCGTCAGGCCGGTTTTCAGGTGCTGCGGCACTGGGTACAGCGCGTGCGTGACGGTTGCGGCAGGCTGCGTCAGGCCTACGGCCACGCGCTGCGGGTTGCGCAAGGCCTGCGCAGCCAGCTGCTCGATCTCGGGCGGGAAGGTCGCCGAGAAGAGCATGGTCTGCCGCTTGGCGGGCACCTGCTTCAGAATGCGGCGCACCGCCGGCAGAAAGCCCATGTCGAACATGCGGTCGGCCTCGTCGAGCACCAGCACCTCAATGCCGTCCAGGCGCGCATTGCCCTGGTCGATATGGTCGAGCAGGCGGCCGGGGCAGGCCACCAGAATTTCCACGCCATCGCGCAGCGCGCGCTCTTGCGGCTGCATTGGCACACCACCATAGATTGTGGCGCTGCGCACGCCGCTGGCGCTGCCAAGCGCGCGAATGGTGGTGTTGATCTGCTCGGCCAGCTCACGCGTGGGGGTGACGATCAGGGCGCGGGCGCGGCGGCGCGGGCCGCTCAGCAGCCGCTGCAGGATCGGTAGCACAAAGGCCGCCGTCTTGCCCGTGCCGGTCTGCGCGGTGCCGATCAGGTCGTGGCCGGCAAGCGCGGGCGGGATGGCAGCCGCCTGGATGGGCGTGGGCGTGGCATAGCCAGCCGACCGCACGCCTTCCATCAGGCGCGGGTCGAGGTTCAATTGGTCGAAGTTCAAAATATATCCTTGTTTCGGGGAGTCCTGGGTGATGTGAGAGAGGCGCACAAACGTCTACGCAGCCGGCACAGCCACAAAACTCCGTGCTTACGGTGCGTAACCTCTGGGGGGAAACGGTAAGCGTATCATTCAGTGCTGCCGAGCGAAAACACCCAGAGCGCATGGGCAGCGGGCGGTAGTATACCACAGAAATGGCAGATTTGGCGATTTTGGGTGCAAGTTGGGTGTGACGGATATTTCTGCAGGGCGGGCTGAAGCCGCTGGAAACAAGCCGCCACGCTCCATTCACCAGCTCACCCGACCGTGAACGGTCGGGCTGAAGCGACCAAGCCCTTGCAGGGCTGCTGCTCGCCAGCCTCGCAGAGGCTTTGTACGATCAGACCGGTCGTTTACGGCCGGGCAGTGCGTCAAACAAGCTGTGTGCAGAACTTTCCGTCACACCCTTGCAAGTTGCAGGTTTTAGGTTATCGCCGTGGCGTATTGCATACGCCAGTTTGCAGGTTTTAGGTTATCGCCGTGGCGTATTGCATACGCCTGTTTGCAGGTTTTAGGTTGTCGCCGTGGCGTATTGCATACGCCAGTTTGCAGGTTTTAGGTTGTCGCCGTGGCGTATTGCATACGCCCGTTTGCAGGTTTTTGGGTTGTCGCCGTGGCGTATTGCATACGCCCGTTTGCAGGTTTTCAGGTTGCAGGTTACTGTAGGGGCAGGGAAGGAATATTACCACGGAGGCACAGAAACACGGAGTTGCAGGCCGGGGCGTATTGCATACGCCTGTTTGCAGGTTGTCCTTCGTCATTCGCCTTTCGTCCTTCGTCAAAGCTTTATTAGCGAGAAAACAATGTACGACGCTTATATTTTCGATCAGGACGGCACAATCTACCTGGGTGATCAGCCGCTGCCCGGCGCAGCCGAGACGGTCGCGGCGCTGCGGGTGGCTGGCCGGCGCACGATCTTTCTTTCCAACAACCCGACTAAAACACGCGAGCAGTATGCCGCCAAGCTCACGCGCCTGGGCATTCCCACGCCGGTCGAGGATATTGTGAATTCGTCGTTTGTGCTGGTGCAGTGGCTCTTGCGCGAAGCCCCGGCGGCGCGGCTGTTTGTGGTGGGCGAGGAGCCGCTGAAGAGTGATTTGCGCGCGGCGGGCTTCGAGCTTAGCGAAGAAGCTGGCGCCATCGATATTGTGGTCGCGTCGTTCGACCGCACCTTCGATTACCGCAAGCTGCAGATTTCTTTCGACGCAATTCGCGCCGGGGCACGACTGGTGGCGACCAACCCCGACCGCTACTGCCCGGTGCCGGGCGGCGGCGAGCCCGACTGCGCGGCGATGATTGCGGCGATCGAGGCGTGCACCGGCGTGCGCTGCGACCCGGTCGTTGGCAAGCCCTCGCCAATCATGGTTGCGACGATTACCGAGATGCTTGGGTTGCCGCCTGCGCGCTGCATGATGGTGGGCGACCGGCTGGAAACCGACATCCAGATGGGCATTGACGCGGGCATGGCAACCTGCCTGGTGCTTACCGGCGACGCCGACCGCGCGCGGCTGGCGGCTTCGGGCCTCGCGCCGACGCTGGTGCTGGAGCATATCGACGGCCTGCTGGACGACGCGGGACTGCGCTAATCACTTGCAACGCACAGGCGTATGCGACGCGCTCCGGCTGAAATTCGCAACCTGCAACATTCCAACCTGCAACCTGCGAACCCGCACTTACCCTAGCGCCTCGGCCAGAATGTCGCGCAAATCGTCCTGGTCGAAAGGCTTCTCGATCAGGAAATCGACACCAGCCGCGCGCGCATCTTCGTCGCTGACCGAACGGCCCCAGCCGGTGATCAGCACGGTTGGCACGCGCGGGTCGCGGGCCTTGATCTGCCCAAGCAGCTCCCAGCCATTCATGTCGGTCATGCCCAGGTCGGAAATAACAAGGTCGAAGGTGTCGGGCAGGAACTGCGCCAGCGCCTCGGCCCCGTTTTCGGCGGCGGCGACTTTATGGCCCCAGCGCGTCAGCAGGCGCACGGTCGCCTCGCGGATCATCTGCTCGCTTTCCACAAACAGAATATGGCCGGGCTGCACATTCTGCACGCGGCGCGCTTTGCCGGCCTTGCCGGGCTGGTCGGCGGTGCGCACCGGCAGGCGAATCACAAAGCGCGTGCCCGCGTTCGGCGCGCTTTCGACCTCGATTGCGCCGCCGTGGCTCTGCACAATGCCGAGCGACACGGCCAGACCCAGGCCAGTGCCGCCCTCGCCCTTGGTGCTGAAGAAGGGATCGAAAATGCGCTCCTGTACATCGGTTGGCATGCCGGTGCCGGTGTCGGCCACTTCCACCACCACGTCGCCGCTGCCAGGGCCGCCGATCATCTCGTCGTAGGTGGCGACGGTGAGCTTGCCGCCCTTGGGCATCGCATCCACCGCGTTGATGATGATATTCGTCAGCACCTCGCGCAGCTCGGCGGGGCGGCCCGCCAGCGGCGTGACCGGCTGGAGCTGCTTGACGATCTCGATCGACGCGCCGCGACTCTGCGCCACGTCGCGCCAGCGCGGCCGCGTGATGTCGATTGCGTCGCGGGCCAGCATGTCGAGCCGCACCTCGGTCATGGGCGAATCGTGCTCCATGCGCGCAAAGCCCTGCAAGCGCCGCACCGTCTCCGCGCCATCCTTGGCCGCCCGCTCGATCACCCGCAGCATGTCGCGCTGGTCATCGCCCTGCGCCTCGAACAGAAGCAGCTGCGCGTTGCCGAGAATGCCCGCCAGCAGGTTGTTGAAGTCGTGTGCGACGCCCGATGCGAGCTGGCCGACTGCGCGCACCTTATCCACAAGGTTGAGGTGCTCCTGGGTGCGGGCAAGCTTGGCGGCGGTTTCTTCGCGCTCTTGCGACAGGCGGGCGTTGTGCAGCGCGGTGCCCAGGTAGTGCGAAAGCTCGCGCAGCGTGGCAACCTGCAGCTGGCCGTAGGCGGCCGCCTCGCGGCTGGCGAAATCGAGCGTGCCGAGCGCGCGGCTGGCCCCGACAATCGGCATCACCACGCCCGAGCGCAGGCCACCAGCCGCCAGCCCGCGATCGTACACAAAGGCGCTGCGCACCAGCTCGCTCTGCACCAGCGCCGTGCCGGTGCGGCAGGCCGTCTGCCAGGGCGTGCCCTCGGCCGGCTCGCGCTTGCCGGGCGGCAGCTCGGCCCAGTCGCGCACGCCAAAGTCGTACACCGTCTCGAAAAAGAAGGTGTCGTCTTCCTCATTATAAAGCGCCAGCGCGGCATAGTCGCAGGGCACCACGCGCCGAATCTGGTGAATGATTGTGCGCAAAATGCCCGGCAGCTCACGGCTGACATCGCGGGTGCTCACTTCCTGCGTCACGCGGGTGACGACTTCGAGCTGGAGCGTGCGCTCCTGGGCTTCGGCGTAGAGGCGCGCGTTTTCCATGGCAATGGCCGCCTGGTTGCCAAGCGCGGCAATTGCGCGCAGTTCTTCGTCGCCGTAGCGGTTCGCCAGCTCGCTTTCCAGCGTCAGAATGCCGTAGATGCGCCCCTGCCCCACCAGCGGCACGCCCAGCCAGCTACGTACCGGCGCGTCGTCGGCGGCCAGCCCCAGAATCGGGCGGTAGCGCGAGTCGTGGCGCACGTCGTCGACGATGATCGGGCGCTCGTTTTCGGCCACCTGCGCAATCAGCGGCGTGTCTTCGATCAGCAGGCGCACCCGCTCGGCGGCAAGGGCCGCGCTGTAGCCGCGCGTGGCCGCAATGCTGAGGTGGTCGCCTTCCAGCAGCAGCAGGGCGCTGCGGTCGTAGGGCAGCACCTGGGCGAGCTGGTCGAGAATAAGTTCGGGCACGCCCGACGGCGCAAGCGCGGCGCTAAGCGTCTGCGAGACGCGGTAGATCGCTTCGGCAAGCTGGCGGCGCAACTGCTCGCTTTGGAACAAACCGGCGTTGGTAAGCGCGATGCCGAGTGGCGTCGCCAGCAGTTCAAGCTGCTGCTGATCATCTTCGCTAAAGGCGTAGGGCTGGCTGTTCTGCACCACAATCACGGCGCGCAACTGGCCGGCGTAGCTCACCGGCACGGCCAGCTCGGAGCGCAGCGCGGCCAGCCCCGGCGAGGCGTCCAGCGCCGGCTCGAACTGCATGTCGTCCACGCAGATCGGCGCGCCAGTGAGCGCCACCCGCCCGACGGCGTTGGTGTCGAGCAGCGGGGCGCGCAGCGGCGGGGCAAACATATGCTCGCCGGTAGTGCTGCTGAAGTGGTGCAGCAGCGATTCGCCGGCCAGCAGCGCCACGCCCACATGCTCGTAGTCGAAGGTTTCGCGCAGGGCAGCAGCAAAACGCCGCACCAGCAGGTCGGCGTCGAGCGAGGCGTTGAGCTCGCGGGCAACGCGCAACAGGCCTTCGAGCTGGCGGACATGCTGGGCTAGGACCTGGTTCTGGCTGCGCAGCTCATAGGCGGCGATCTCGAAGCCGCGTGTCAGCTCGCCAAAGCTGCGCGCCAGCGCGCCAACCTCGCCGGGGGCGCGCACGGGCAGCACCGCGTCGGGGTTGCTGCTCAGCTCGGCGGCGGCGGCGAGCAGCTGGCGCAGCGGGCGCGCAACCCAGCGGGCCAGCAGCCATGCCAGCACAATCAGCGCCAGCAAGAGGCCGCCCGCGTAGGGCGCAAGGTCGAGCGCAAGGCCAAGCGCGACGTTCTGCACGCCCAGCCACTGCTGCGCGCCAATCAGCGGCGGCAGCAGCGCGTCGAGCACCACAAAGGCCCAGTAGGCGATGCCGGCCAGCCCGCCAAGCAGCAGCAGGGCCACAAGCAGCGCGGCCACCCAGGCGCGGCGGGCAATCAGGGAAGAAGTGCGGGGGCGTCGTGCCATGTTGTGCGGGCCTCTACCACATGCATCAGCGGGGCCGCGCAGACGAACGGCCACTACAGGTGTAAACGCTCAGGTTGCGGCGAAAGGTGCGCCAGAATGCGCGTTGAGAGCAAGTTGTCAGCGGGCGGCAGGGTGGCAGGGTGACAAGATGACAAGATGACAGGGTGGCAGGGTGGCAGGGTGGCAGGGTGACGGGAGCGCGATGAAAGGGCGTATCGCATACGCCCGCACGAACACGCCGCACGCCCGCACGAACACGCATACGCCCGCACAAACACGCCGCACGCCCGCACAAAGACACAGCACGCCCGCACAAACACGCAGCACGCCCGCACGAACACGCAGCACGCCCGCACCAACACGCAGCACGCCCGCACCAACACGCAGCACGCCCGCACCAACACGCAGCACGCCCGCACAAACACGCAGCACGCCCGCACGAAAGCGCAGTACACTTGCACAAAGACATGGTACGGCCACATGAAGACAAAGTACAACTGTACTGAATCTGCAAGCAGAAAAACATAGCTATTGGATGCAGATGAACGCAGATAAACGCGGAGAAAAATACCTTATCCGTGTGGGTTCGCGCTTGCATGCGGCCGTTTTGCGATTGCCGGGCACACAAAAATGCAGGGCCAGGTATGTACCTAACCCTGCGCGCCCTGTACTGGCGAACAATCAGCCCGCCGCAGCCGGGCACTCGTCGTAGCGGGTGTTGAGTATTTCCTGCGCGTCGGCAGCGTGGCTCGCACGATTGTGCCCATGTGACCACACAGAATGTGCCTTTTGGCACTGCCGCGCGCAACGCCTTCGGCATATAGTTTTCCTGTGGCGCGGCGATAGCATGTTTTGGTATCACGCATCGCGCGCTGAGTGAGAAGGGAGAATGGTATGACAAAGGCAACTTCACTGCCCACTTCGGCAGAGCGTGTGCCGGCTGGCCGGCTTTGGCTGCTGGCACTCGCGGCCGCAGGAATCGCCGCCGTAGTGAACCTGCTGATCTGGCTGCTTGCGGGGGTAGCTAACCTGCCGCTGAATATTCAGATGGGCGGGCCAGAAGCGCCGGTGGTGCCGCTGAGCGCCGGGCCGGTGATTGTGATGAGCGTTGTGCCGGCACTCGCGGGAGCTGCGCTGTTGTGGCTGCTTGGCCGGGTGACGGCGCAGCCCTTTCGCTGGTTCACAATCATTGCCGTGGTGGTGCTGCTGCTCTCGCTGGCTGGCCCGCTGCTGCTGCCGGTCGCGCTGGCGAATAAGCTGGTGCTAAGCCTGATGCACGTGGTCGCGGCGGGTGTGATCGTCGGTGTGCTGCGCAAGTAGGCTGATTCGCATCGGCGCAAAAAAGAGAGTCGGGGCAGCTATCCGCTCCCGACTCTCTTTTTGCCCAAACGCTCACGCCCTAGCCCGCCGCCGCCGACCATTCCTCGTAGCGGGTGTTGAGCATTTCCTGCACGTCGGCGTACTGCAGCTCAAGCGCCTTCACGCGCTTGCCGTCGGACGCGACGCTGGCGGCGGTCATTTCGTCGCCAATCTTCTTCAGCTCTTCTTCGAGCATGGCGATCTCGCCTTCCAGCGCGGCAAGGCGGCGCTGGCGTTTGCGCTGCTCGCGCTCGGCATTCCGGTCGATTGGGCTAGCAATGCCATTCGCCGGGGCAGCCACCACGGGCGCGGCGGCGGGGCTTGGGGTTGGCGCGGGCGCTGCCGGGGCGGTTTTGCCATTGCTGGGCGCAGGCGCTGTTTTTCCCTTCCCGTTCTGCTCGGCTTTTGGCTCGGTGGCCGCACGCTCGCGGGCGTCGCGCGCCTCGACAAACTCGCTGTAGGTGCCAGCGAAGGCTTGCACCGTGGCGTCCTGCACCATCCAGATCGTGTCGGCCACCGCGTCGATGAAATAGCGGTCGTGCGACACAAACAGGATCGAGCCGTTGTACTCGTTCAGCACCACTTCCAGCGCCTCGCGCGCGTTGATGTCGAGGTGGTTGGTTGGCTCGTCGAGCACCAGCAGGTTACCGGCCATCAGCGTCAGCTGGGCCAGCGCCACGCGGCTGCGTTCGCCGCCCGAAAGATCGCCCACGCGCTTGAACACATCGTCGCCGCTGAACAGAAAGCGCCCCAGCAGCGTGCGCGCCTCGGTTTCCTTGATCAGCGGCTTGATGCGGCGGATCTCGTCGAACACGGTTGCGTCCATCTGCAAGCCTTCGTGGGCCTGCGCGTAGTAGTTGATCGCGACTTTGTGGCCCAGGCGCACCTGCCCGCGCACCGCCGGGTGGTCGCCAACGATGGTGCGCAGCAGGGTGGTTTTGCCGCTGCCGTTCGGGCCCATCAGCGCCACGCGCTGGCCGCGCCCCATTTCGAGGTTCGGGCATTTGATCAGCACGGTGGCACGCTCGGGCGCGGGCGGCTGGCCGTTTTCGGCGGGCGGCAGAAAGCCAACCTGCAACTTCTCCAGGCGCAGCACCATGTCGCCACTGCGCACCTGGGTGTTCATGTTGATGGCGAGCTTTTTCTGCTGCTGCGGCGCGTCGATGCGGTTATCGATCCACTGGTTGTTGGCGCCCTGGTAGCCATACTTCAGGCGGTTGAGAATCTTCTCGCGGCCACGCGCTTCTTTGGTGCGCTGGCCGGCCTTGAAGCGGCGAATGAACTCTTCGGTTTTGGCAATATAGTCCTGCTGGGCCTGGAACTGCTTGAGCTGCAGTTCGAGCTTTTCGGCCTTGAGCTCAAGGTATTTGTTGTAGGCGGCCGGGTAATCGCCGTCGACGCGGCCATTGGCGATCTCAATCGTGCGGTTGGTGACCTTATCGAGAAAATAGCGGTCGTGCGAGATCACGATCAGCGTGCCGTCCCAATCTTTGAGAAAGCGCTCCAGCCACTCGAGCGCGGCCAGATCAAGGTGGTTGGTGGGCTCGTCGAGCAGCAGCAGATCGGGGTCGGCCAGCAGCGCCGCGGCGAGCGCGGCACGGGTTTTCTGCCCGCCGCTAAACTGCCCAACCGGCTGGTCGTACTGCGCGAGCGTAAAGCCCAAACCCTGCAAAGTGCGGTCGATGCGGTATTCGATCTCGTAGCCGCCAGCATGCTCGAAGCGGTGCGTCAGCTCGCCATAGCGCTCCATGCGCTGCTCCCAGTCGGGCGCGTCGGTGTCGGCCAGGGCGTGCTCCAGCGCGGTGATCTCGGTCTGCAGTTCGAGCAATTGCGCAAGCGCGGCGTACATTTCCTGCATCAGGGTGCGCTCGCCCGAAAACTGCGCTTCTTGCGCAAGGTAGGCGAGCGTGTGGCCGCGCGCGAGGTGGTGCACGCCGCTGCTGGCGTCTTCCACGCCGGCAATGATTTTCATCAGGGTGCTTTTGCCCGCGCCGTTCACGCCCACCAGCGCGACCTTGTCGCCGCGCGCGACCTGAAAGCCAATGTCGGAAAAGATCAGCTCGGCGCCGTAGTATTTGCCCAGCCCGCTGATATTAAGAATTGACATGGTGACGGACTCCTAGATATACGAAAGCCGTGGAGCAGCGCCTGCGCCCACGGCTGAAAAAGCAAAGCTTTTATATTCTATCGACAGAAAAAGGGCGCACGTATCCTATGTTTAGCTAGCCAACCTCGCTGATACGAATGGCAAGCTCCAACACGAACACGGCGAAACCTCCTGCGAATACGTCAATACCGCGCAAGAATACCACGCGCGCCGAGGGCTGTCAATCGGGCGGGAGAAGGAGCGAACGAGTTTGCAGGTTGTACGTTTTGAATGTTGAATGTTGAGTTTTGAGTTGCACAAACCTGCAACCTGTAAACAGGCGTATGCAATACGCCCCGGGCTGCAAACCTGTAAACAGGCGTATGCAATACGCCCCGGCCTGCAACCTGTAAACCTGTAAACAGGCGTATGCAATACGCCCCGGCCTGCAAACCTGCAAACCTGCAACCGCCCTACGCCCCCGCCCCGCGCGTCAGAACGACCTCGCCGGCGGCGCGCAGCGCGGCGATGTCGCGGTCGACGGTGCGGCCAGTGACGCCCAGCGCCGCCGCGAGGTCGCCAACGGTGGGCTCGGCACCCTGCGCCAGCGCCTCGGCGCAGAGGCGGCGGATGCGCGCCTGCCGCTCGGCAGCCTTGCCATCGCGCGAGCGGGTTTCCTGATCTTCGGCGCTTTCCAGCGTCCACACCACGTCGGCAAACTCGTCGGCGCGTAGCGGGCGGCCGCGTGGCGTGCCCTGGCGGGCCAGCCGCACACGCACCTGCCCGGGCGCGGGCTGGGCCGATGCCTCGATTGCGCGCAGCAGAAGCGGCTGGAGCTGGCCGAGCAGCGTTGCCAGCCCGCACTGCTGCGCAAGCGCCTGGGCCTGCAGCAGCATGGCGCGCGCCTCGGCGGGGCGGCGCGCATCGAGCAAATATGCGCCGTGCGCGGCATAGACCACGCTGAGCTCGCTTTCGTAGTTGGCCTGCTGGAGCAGGCGCGCGCTTTCCGCGAAGCAGCGCACGGCGCTGGGGCTTTCGTCGGTGGGGGCGGGCAGCGTGTTGGCGCGGTCGGCGGCGCGCGCCTGGCCGAGCAGGCGCAGGGCAATGCCGCGCTGGGCCGGGGCGCGCAGCCACTCGATCAGCAGCAGCGCCTCGGAGATCTGCGCCCAGGCGGCATGGAGATCGCCCAGCTTCAGGCTCAGATCGGCCATCGCCAGCAGCGCGCGCGTCTTGTTCAGGCGGTCGTCGCTGGCGTAGGCGGCGGCCAGCCAGCGCTGCGCCTCGGCGTGGCGACCCTGATCGCGCATGATCGCCCCAAGCACGATTGAGTCGTACTGCGCGGCGGCGGTGCGCCCCAGCTCGACATGCGTCTGGTACACTTCTTCCACCGCCAGCAGTGCCTCGTCGAGCCGGCCCATGCGCCGCAGCGCCTCGGCGCGCGCGATCTGCGCTTCGGAGACTTTGTCGCGGATTGCGCCAGCGCGAAAGAACGGAATGCTGATTTCTGCCAGCCGCACAGCCTCGGGCAGCGCGCCGCGCCACAGCGACACATTTGCCAGCGCAACGGTGCAGTCGTGCTCTTCGTACTGCGCGCCCAGGCGCTGGTAGGTGGCGCGGGCCTGTTCCAGCAGCGCCATGGCCTCGGCCGTTGCGCCCTGCGTGCGCAGGGTAGCGAAGCCCATGCGGTACCAGCAGCGCGCCAGGCCGGGCTGGTCGTCCAGCGCTTCGTAGAGCGCGCGGGCCTGCTCCAGCAGCGCAATCGCCTCGCCGTAGTCATCGCGGCGCAGGCTCACCACGCCAGCCTGATAGAAGGCCTCGGCGCGGTCGAGCAGGCGCGGGCTTTCGGCAGCCAGCGTCATGGCGCGGCGGCTGGCGCGGTGGGCAAGCTGGTAATCGTTGGTGTGGCCGGCAACAAAGCACAGGCCGTTGAGCGCTTGAATCTGGGCGCTGCGCCGGCCGCCGTGGCGCACGCCTGCGTCGCTGGCGCGCGCGTCGCGCTCGGCCAGCTTTAGCACCGCCTCGTAGGCCAGAATTGCGTTGGTGTACTCGCCCAGCAGCGTCGCCAGCTCGGCGCGGTGGAGATGAATTTCCCACAGCGTGCCTGGGCTTTGCGCCCCGGCGCTGGTGTAGGCTTCCAGCGCGTGGTCGTAATTTTGCAGGGCGTCGCGGTAGGCGCACACGGCGTGAGCGTGCTCGCCAGCCTGAATCAGGTGCGGCAGCGCCTTTTCCCAGGCACCGGCCAGGTACAGGTGCTGGGCCAGCGCCTCGACACGGGCGTAGTGTTCCTGCTCAAGCACCTCGGCGGCACGCAGGTGCAGCGCCCGGCGCGTTGGCGCATCGAGGTCGTTGTACACCACCTCGCGCAGCGTGTCGTGGCCGAAACGGTAGCCAGCGGTGTCTTCGACCAGAAACTGGCGGCGCAGCAGCTCGGGCGGCGGCAGCGCGCCATCGGCCATGCGCGCCAGCGTGGTAGGCGTGAAGTTCTGGCCCAGCACGGCCGCCGCCGCCAGGGTGGCGCGCTCAACCGCTGGCAGGTCGCGCAGGCGGTCGTCGATTGCGTCGTGCAGGGCGGCGGGCAGTGCCAGCTCGCGATAATCGGCGTCGGGGCCATCCCAGGCCGTGTGCCAGACGCCCTGAGCGTCGCGGGTGAGCTTGCCCTGCTCGGTGAGCGCGCGCAGCGTTTCGAGCAGGAAGAATGGGTTGCCGCCGGTGGCCTCGGACAGGCGCGCGCTGAAGCGCGGCGCGGGCTGCTGCATCTTGAGCGCGCGGCGCACCAGGTCGGCGCACTCGTTCACGCTCAGGCCCTGCAGTTCCACGCGGCGCAGCAGCCCGGCGCGGTCGATCTGCAGAAGCGCGTTCCACACCACCGGACGGCGCGGAAACTCGTCGGCGCGGCCGCTGGTGGCAAGCAGCACGCGGGCATCGCGCAGCGCGGGCAGTATTGCAGCGAGCGCCTCCAGCGTCGCCGGGTCGCACCAGTGCAGGTCTTCCAGGATCATCACCTGGGGGGCGAGCTGGCCGAGCGCCACCAGCACGGCGGCGATGGCGGCATGGAGCGTGCTGACGGGATGCTGGCCCGGCGCAACCGACAGCACCGTGGCCTGTGGCAGCAGCTCGGGCAGCTCGGGCAGCAGCGGCAGCAGCGCGCCAAGCGTGGCGGGCGGCAGCAGCTCGGCAAGCTCGCGCGCGCGGGCCGGTGTCAGCGCCGCCGCGAGCAGCTCGCGCAGCGGGCCGAAGGGCAGCGCCTGGGCATCTTCGCGGCCACGGCCCCAGCTTATCTGCGCGCCGCGCCAGGAAGCGCCGGCCGCCACTTCGCGCAGCAGGCGGCTTTTGCCCTGCCCGGCCACGCCCGCCAGCAGCACCAGCCCGCCCGCGCCAACCAGCGCCTGCTCGACGGCGTCCATCAGCTCGGCGCGCGCATCCTGCCGGCCCACAAACGGCACATCATTCGAGATCGCGAAGTGCCCGCCACTCGCGCCAGCACTCGGCGTCTTAACGGTTGCGCGGCGCTGCTGGAGCGCCAATAGCTCTTCGTAGAGGCTTTGTGTCTCGGGCTCGGGCTCGACGCCAAGCTCGGCGTCGAGGGCGGCGCGGCACTGCTCGTAGGCGCGCAGCGCGTCGGCTTCGCGGCCCAGCAGGTAGTACACCCGCATCAGGGCGCGGTGCGCTTCTTCGCGCAGCGGGTCGGCGCGCACCAGGCGCAGGGCGCTTTGCAGCGCCTGATCGTAGGCCTGGCGATCCTGGTCGTAGGTGAGGAGGAACTGCAGCGCGCTCAGGTAGCGTTCGCGCAGCCGCTCGCGCTCATAGAGCGCCCAATCGTCGTAGCAATCTTCCAGAAAATCGCCGCGATACAATTCGACGGCAGCGCGCACGGGCGCGGGCTCGGCGAAGGGCGTTTGCGCGCCCTGCTCGAAGGCCAGCGTGTCGATCCAGAAGGACTCGTCCGGGCGGAACGTGACCGTGTCGCCGCCCAGCACAAAGGCCGGCGTATCATCCTGGCCGGGCGGGGTCAGCAGGCGGCGCGCGCGCCAGAGGGTATCGGAAAGCATGCGGCGGCCCTGGCGCGGCAGCAATTCCGGCCAGAGTATATCGACCAGCTTGTCGCGACTTTGCGGCACATGATGGTGCGCGATCAGGTAGCCCAGCAGCGCAAGCACACGCTGCGTAGGTGGCCGCTGCGGCGGCCCACCCGCATGGGTAATTTCAAGCGCACCGAATAATGCAATCCGAATGGCAGGCTCGTTCATCACAAATGCCCATGCCCCTGCTGCCACTGGCAAACGAAATGCCGCTGCGCCACCAGGGTGCAGATCAGCATACTCTTTATTGAACGTTGTGCGCGCGTATTATTGTATCGGGCGCAACCGCACATGTCAACGCCCGATTGGTTGACTTCCGCATCCGGGCGCTTTATAATGCCCCAGGTTTACTGAAATGAGGAGCAGGCATGAAGCTACTGGTCTTTGTTACGGAATACAGCGCCGCCGACTCGGCCGTCGATGCTCTTGTGGAGCAGGGTTTCCGCGTCACGCGCCTGGCCTCGACGGGCGGGTTTCTGCGCAAGGGCAACACCACCCTGCTGGTTGGCGTCGAAGACGGCGCGGTCGATCAGGCCGTTGCGCTCGCCAGCCGCGCCGCCCCGGGCTCGCTGGTGATCACGCTGGATCTGGAGCGCTACGAGCGAATTTGAACATCCTGTATGTGGCCAGCGGCATCCCCGTCCCTGGCGTGCTTGGTGGCTCCACGCATACATTCGAAGTTGCCCACGGTTTAGCCGAACGTGGCCATACCCTCCATGTCGTCGCAAGCTCCGGCGCAGGCCGGGGCGGCCTGGCGGCGCTGGCACGTCCGGTTTCCGCACACTATTCCAACTTCGTTCTGCACCATATCGACCTTCCGAAAAGCGCCTCGCTGCTGGCCGCGCCGCTGATCATGCGACTGGCGCGCGCCGTGCAGCCCGACCTGATCATGGAGCGCTACTATAACTTCGCGGGCGGCGGCATGATCGCTGCGCGCCGGCTCGGGCTGCCAAGCATTCTGGAAGTGAATGCGCTGATCGTCGACCCGCCAGCCGTGCGCAAGCGCCGAATCGACGACGCGCTGGGCGGGCCGATGCAGCGCTGGGCGGTGGCGCAATGCCGCTGGGCCAGCCGGATCGTCACGCCCCTGCACACCACCGTGCCGGCTGCAATCCCGCGTGCCAAGATCGTGGAACTTCCGTGGGGCGCGAATGTCGAGCGCTTTGCGAGTGGGGTCTGCGGTCTGGGTTCTGGGACCAGCGTTATCGACTCCCAAACCCCAAACCCTAGTCCCCAACCCCCAATCCCCACCATCGTCTTCCTCGGCTCGTTTCGCGCCTGGCACGGTGTGCTCGATTTCGTCAAGGCCGCCGCCATGCTGCTGGCGCTCGGCCACGATCTTCATTTTCTGCTGGTGGGCGACGGCCCCGAGCGCGCGCCAGCCGAGCGCATGGCGGCGGCCTGGCCGGGCCGTTTCACCTTTACTGGCGCGGTCGATCACGATGCCGTGCCGGCCCTGCTGGCCAGCGCGACATTAGGCGTTGCGCCTTTCAACACCGCGCCGCACCCGGCCCTGTGCGCCGCTGGTTTCTTCTGGTCGCCGCTGAAGGTGTATGAGTATATGGCCGCTGGCTTGCCGGTGGTTACGACAAACATGCCCCCGCTGAACACCATCATTCGCGACGGGCAGGAAGGGCTGCTCTACACCGAAGGCGACATCGCCGGGCTGGCCGGCGCGATTGCGCGGGCGCTGCGCGACCCTGCCGCCGCGCAGGCCATGGGCGCGCGGGCGCGCGAGCGCGTGGCGGCGCGCTACTCGTGGGCACAACACTGCGCCGCGCTTGATGCCATAATGGAGGACATTATCTAACCATCTCTGCTACAATTTTGCCAGACCTTTGTAAAAGCACCCCTCGGCAAACGTTGATTCAATAACGCCCCAGTGCCACACACGGCCTGCGGCCCATCCAAGCACCGCCAAGGAGAATTATTCATGCATCGTCCCCGTTTTATGCTTTGTGTTGTAGCATTCGCATTGCTGCTGCTCGCCACCCCGGCCGCCGCGCAACCAGCCGCGCGGCCCGCGCCAGGGCAATCCAATCAGATTATTATTGCCCTGCGCCCCACCGCCGACCTGGCCGCCCGCGATGCCGCCCAGCGCCCAGCCCAGCTCCAGGCGCTCAGCATGGAGGCGGGCGTGCAGCTTACCTATGCTCGCGCTATGTCGGGCGAGGCACACGTGCTGCGCCTGCCATCCGCCGTTCCCGACGCACAGGCACGCGCAATTGCCGCCCGCCTTAGCGCCAGCCCGAATGTGCTGTACGCCGAGCCCGACTACCTCAACGTGCCAATGGGTGGGCCGAACGACCCGCTCTACGGCCAGCAGTGGGATTTCGGCCCGCCCAGCTCGGGCGGCGCAAATATCGAGGCGGCGTGGGAATATACCACCGGCGACCCGAACCTGACCATCGCCGTGATCGATACCGGCATTCGCCCCGACCACCCCGACCTGGCGGGCCGGCTGGTGAGTGGCCTGGGCTACGATTTTATCAACGACTCCTTTGTTGGGAATGATGGCAACGGGCGCGACGCCGACCCGAGTGATCCGGGCGACTGGACCGAGTTTGGCGAGTGCGGCGGCTTCGGCTATTCCAGCAGCTGGCATGGCACGCATGTGGCTGGCACAATCGCCGCCGCCACCAACAATGGCATTGGCGTGGCCGGAATCAACCAGCAATCGAAAATTCTCAGCCTGCGCGCGCTTGGCAAGTGCGGCGGCTATGTTTCCGATATTGCCGACGCCATCCGCTGGGCGGCGGGCATTCCGGTGATTGGCGTGCCGCTCAACGCCCACCCCGCCCGCGTGATCAACATGAGCCTGGGCGGCAGCGCGGCCTGCCCGCTGAGCTACCAGAGCGCAATCAACGATGCGGTCGCGCTCGGCACTGTTGTGGTTGTGGCGGCGGGCAATTCTGCCACGCCCGCCAGCAGCGCCACGCCCGCCAACTGCGATAATGTCATCGCGGTGGGTGCAACCAGCCGCCAGGGCCAGCTCGCCAGCTATAGCAACTATGGCCCCGAGGTCGCGCTCAGCGCGCCGGGCGGCGAGCAGGGGTTCGAAAACGACCCGAACGGCGTGCTTTCGACCCTGAACAGCGGTGCGACGACGCCCGGCACCAGCACCTATGGCTACTACCAGGGCACCAGCATGGCCGCGCCGCACGTGGCGGGCGTCGCCTCGCTGCTGCTTTCGGTCGATCCCTCGCTCACGCCGGCGCAGGTGAAGAAACTGCTAACGGACAACGTCACGCCCTTTCCAAGCGGCTGCGCGCAGGGCAGCGGCAACTGCGGCACGGGCATCCTGAACGCTGCCAAAGCGCTGGCCGCACTCAAGTCGCCACCGCTGTTCACCAGCGGCCAGCCACCAGTGGGCGTGCGCAAGCTGCCCTATACGTTTCAGTTCGCAGCCAGCGGCGCGCCCAAGCCCGCGTTTGAGATCAGCTCGGGCCAGCTGCCGCCGGGCTTGTCGCTCAGCGCGGGCGGGCTGATCAGCGGTGTGCCCGCTGATGCAGGCAGCTGGCAGTTCACCGTGCGCGCCAGCAATAGCGTCGGTTCGCCCGACACGCAAGCGCTGGAAATCACCGTCGAAGAGCGCGAGCTGTTCTACACGCCGCTCGTTGCCGCATTCAGCTAGCCGAGGTTTATGAGCCAGCCGCTGCACATCCTGCTGCCAAGCGACGTTTTCCCGCCGCGCTGCGGTGGCGCGGGCTGGAGCGCCCACACCCTCGCGCGCGCCCTGATCGCGCGTGGCCACCACGTCACCGCGATTGTGCCGCAGCGCGGCGCAGGCGCGCCCACGCGCGAAGACGTATTGGGTGTGCCGACGGTGCGCGTGCCTTACCGCGCGCCGGGCCTGCCCTTTGTGCAGAACTACTTCCGCTACGAGCGCTTCTGGCCGCGCCTGGCCGGTGCCATTGCCGCGCAGGGGCAGCCCGGCCAGCCAACCATCATCCACGCCCAGCACGTCCAAAGCTCGGCGGCGGCGGTGCTGGCCGGCCAGCAGCTTGGCGCGCCCGTGCTCATCACCGTGCGCGACCACTGGCCGTGGGATTATTTCAGCACCGGCCTGCACGCCAACCGCCTGCCCTACCCCGGCCAGAACTGGGCCTCGCTCGCAACCGACCTGCCGGTGCGGCTGGGGGTGGCGCGTGGCGTGCCGGCGCTCGCCGCCATTCCCTACATGCTCGCCCACCTGCGCCGCCGCCAGCAGGCCCTGCGCCAGGCCAGCGCGGTGATCGCCGTCAGCGCCTACATGGCCGCGCGCCTCGCGCCAATCGTCCCCGCTGCGCGGCTGCACGTCCTCCCGAACATGGTCGATCTGGCCGCCGTGGATGCCGCCCTGGCCACACCCCAAACCAGCGTGCCACCCGGCACGCCCTACCTGATGTTTGTTGGCAAGCTGGAGCAGAATAAAGGAGCGCAACTGCTGCCGGAAATCTTTCGCGCATTGCAAGGCCAACGCCGTGCGGCCGCCCTGCCCGAGCTGGTGCTCGCTGGCGATGGCCCGCTGCGCCCCATGCTGCTGCACGAGCTTGGCGCGCTGGGCGTCACCGTGCGCGCCCTCGACTGGGTCGAGCACGACGAGGTGCTGCGGCTCATGGCCGGCTGCGAGCTGCTCCTTTTTCCCTCGGCCTGGGGCGAGCCGCTCAGCCGCGTGCCGCTTGAGGCGGGCGCGTGCGGCGCGGCGGTGCTGGCCATGCCCACAGGAGGCACGCCCGACATCATTGCAGATGGCGTGAGCGGCGCGCTTGAGGCGGGCGTCCCTGGCTTTGCGCGGCGGCTCGCCGCCCTGCTCGCTTCACCCGCCGAGCGGCGGGCACTGGGCGCTGGCGCGCGCCACGCCATCGAGCAGCGCTTCGCGATTGACGCGGTCATCCCACGGGTTGAGGCGCTGTACCGCGCGGTTCTGCTCAACATCTAGCGCAACTTCATCAGGCCAATAATCCACAGATTACACAGATTACGCAGATATAGTTTTTTATACCAACAGTGTTTTCCTCTGTCTTTGTGTGTAATTTCCCGCGCTAGGCGCGGAAAATTACACACAACAATGATCCGGAATGCATTGCTGCCGCAGGCAATAGCACGGCGTCAGAATACGAAAGTGTACAATTGCAAGCCACAGCATCTGTGAAATCTGTGTAATCTGCGGATAATAAAATACGCCGGCCGATCGCGTAATTGCGATGGCCGGCGTTTCCGTGCGTGTGCGAAATTATGCGCGCCGTCGGCGAAGCGTAAGCGCCGCGCCAGCCACCAGCAGCGCCAGCGCGCCCAGCAGCAGCGCCGGGGTCGCGTCGTCCGAGCCACCCGTGCGTGGCAGCGCCGCCGGAGCCGCGCTGGCCGCCGTCACCGTGATCTGCTTCATCACAATATTGCCCGATGCGTCCTTCACTGGCGTGTCGGCGCCGGGGAACTCGTAGGTGCCAATCGTGCCCGCGTCGACATGGAGCATCGGCCACAGCTTGCCGCCCACCGGCACGGCCTCGCTCAGCGCAATCGACACATTCTTGTTATCGCCGGCCTTTACCGCCGTCTGCCCCAGCACCTTGCCCGGCTTGCCGCCCTCGTCGAGGTGCGCCACAATCCAGCCGTCCTGGGCTGCGTTCACATTCGCCACCGTGATCGCGCTATTCGCAACCGCCTGATCGCTCACATCCACCGAGCCGCCCGATTGCTGGGCCGGCGCGGCTGCGGCGGGCGCGGGCGCGGCAGCATCCTGCACGGTAATGGTTCCCTGCATCACGTCGTGGAACTTACACGCATAGGTGAACGTGCCGGCCTTGGTGAACGTGAACGAAAAGCCCTGCCCGACATCCAGCTTGTCCGAGTCGAAGGAGCCGTCGTTGGCGGTGACGGTGTGCGGGCGGGCCGGGCCTTCGTTCGACCAGGCCACCGTGTCGCCCACATTGACCGTCAGTTCCTTGGGCGCGAACTCGAAATCTTTCACCGTCACATTTTTGGTTTCCGCCGCGCGCGGTGCCGCGCCAACCAGCGGCGCAACTGCCATCAAGGCCATCAGCGCCACCAGCGCAAGCGCAAAACGCAGGAAACGAATGTGCCGCACCATTGAACAGCCTCCTTACTTGTCGGTCGGCGGTCGGGCCGCCGCTGCGGTTCATTCCGCGATACACAGTATTCGTAAGGAGGCGCAAATTTGAATCTGTAGAAATTCTGGTTTCAGAAATGCTGACTTCTGACTTGTGCCTTCTGACCCCTGCTCAGGGCTCGTATGGTAGCACGACGCGGAAGGTGCTGCCCGCGCCCACGCTGCTTTCGACCTCGATCTGGCCGTTGTGCTGCGTCACAATATGTGCGCTGATCGACAGGCCCAGCCCGGTGCCGTTGGGCTTGTTGGTGAAGAACGGCTCGAACAGGTGCTCACGAATGTCGGCCGGGATGCCGACGCCGGTATCCGCGATCTCCACCAGCGCCACATTCTGGCCCGCCGTGGTGCGCACCGTCAGCGTGCCGCCCTCGGCCATTGCGTCGATTGCGTTCAGCACTAGGTTGAGAAACACCTGGCGCAGCTGGTCGGCGTTGCACAGCACCTGTGGCAGCGCGTGGTCGGGCGTGAAGATGATCTCAATCGCCACGTTGCGCGTGTTCAGCTGCGCCAGCGCCAGCGTGTCTTCGATCAGCTGGTTGAGATTGGCGGGCGCGAGGTCGCCGCGCGCGGGCCGGTAGAAATCGCGCATGCGCTGGATGATGCCCGCAATGCGCGTGAGCTGTTCGCGCGCAATGCCCAGGTATTCCGAGCTGTGTTTGAGGTCGGCGAGCTCGTTTTCGAGCAGGTAGAGGCAGTTGCGGGCGGCGTACAGCGGGTTGTTGATCTCATGGGCGATTGCCGCCGCCAGCTCGCCCACCGCCGCCAGCCGCGCCGCCTGCAAAATCGCCGATTCGGCCGAGCTGAGCCGCTCGGTCAGGGCGCGCTGCTGTTCTTCCAGGCTGGCGAGCTGGCTCGAAAGCGTGGCGGCGCGGCGCGAGCTGCCTTCTTCCAGAATGGCAGCGGCCGTCAGGCTGGCCAGCCCTGCCAGCGTGGCGCGCGCTTCGGCGGCGAATGCCCCGCTGCCGGTTTTGCGCAGCAGCAAAAGCACGCCCACCGCCTGATCATGCGCCACCAGCGGCAGCAGCAGCGCACCGCTTGGCAGCGCCCGCAGGTCGAGCGCGCGCAGCAATTGAGCGCGCTGCTCGTCGCTCAGGCCCGGTGTCAGGGCGGTAAATTCCGCGCTTGTGCTGGCCGATTGCGCCTGCCGGGTGCTAAACGCCACGCCCAGCGGGCCGAGGCTGGCGGGCACGCTGGTGGCGGGCAGCTGGCTAAAACCCGAGCTGGCGCGCAGGGCCAGCCGGTTGTTCGCCGCTTCGTAGAGGTAGATCGCGCCGCAGTTGGCTTCTGGCACCAGTGCCAGGGCGTTGCTCATTGCGCGCTGCAACAGTGTATCGAGCTCGCGGGTGGGCAGCAGCTCCTTGCTCAGCTCCAGCAGCGCGTTGAGGTGCGCGGTGCGGCGCTGCACCCGTCGCTCCAGCTCCGCCGCCGAGCGGGTGCGCTCGACCACGCGGCCAAGCTGCGCGCCAATGTTCGCCAGTACCTCCAGCAGCGCCGCGTCGGGCGCACTTTCAGCAGGGGTGTAGAATTCCAGCACGGCGACAACTTCGCTGCCCACCAGCACCGGGAAGGCCAGGCCTGCGCGCAGGCCGCACGCCCGCGCCGACTCTGCGCGCAGAAAGAGCGGGTCGCTGCCAAGCTGCTCGCGCCAGATCGGCTGCCGGCTGGCCAGCACGGTGCCAACCAGGCCTTTGCCCTCTGCAAAGCGCAGGCCCTCGGTCTGCTGAATGAATGGCGCGAAACGCTCAGGCTCTTCGAAATGCCAGATGCCCGTCGGCGTAAAACAGTCGTTGCAGCCCTCGGGCACGCAGACATGCCCGAGCGGCCAGCCCGTGAATGCGCACACCTGATCGAGCGCGCGCTGCAATGCTTCATCGACCGCGCTGGCCTCGTTCGCCACCACCGCCACGGCTTGCAGCAGCTGCACCAGCTGTGTCTGGCGGCGCAGTTCGTCTTCGGCGCGCACGCGCTCGCTGATGTCGCGAATGACGCTGGTGACGAGCATGCCCTGCTCGTCGTGGTAGGGGCTCAGGCTGACCTCGGCGGGGAACTGGCTGCCGTCTTTGCGCTGGCCGCGCAGCGTGTAGCCATTGCCGAGCGGGCGGGTGCGCGGCGCAGCGGCGTAGTGCTCACGGTGATGCACATGCGTGTCGCGCACACGTTCGGGCAGCAGCAGCTCGACCGGCTGGCCCAGCAGTTCGTCGCGCCCATAGCCGAACAAGACTTCGGCCTGATGGTTGACAATCACGATTGTGCCACCCCGATCGACAATCACAATCGCGTCGGGGGCCGATTCGAGCAGCGACTGGAATTTCGCCTCCGCGCCAGATGCCTGCCGGGCCAGCCCGTCGCCCGGTCGCTGGTGCAGCGGCTGCTCCCGTTGTTCTTGCATATAAACCCCGCTCTGAGTGTGCAGCGTCACAAGGCCACGCACCCAAGCGGGGCGGCCCCCGTTATGGTAGAGGAAGCAGCGCGGGGCATTCGTGAAGAAGACACAACGAAGCGTTGAGGTGAGACAACGAAACGCAGGACAGGAGACAGGAGGCAGGGGTCAGGAGGTTTGTGGCATTCCAAAGCCTTTTCAGGAGAGCAAGACAATCGGTCTGATAGCATCGGGCTGTAAGGCTCCGTGCTCTCGGTGCACTCTGTGGCTCAACTGTTCTGTTTGCGGCTATCAAGCTCAGGAGCGACGCTACGCACCACGCACTACGCTTTATCCCGCCTTGGCCGCGTCGGCCCAGAATTGCTCGACCTTGCCTTTGAGCAGCGTATGCTCGGGGCGGGCAAGCTGCGGGTCTTCGGCCAGGATTTTCTGCGCTTCAAGGTTGGCAGCATGGAGCAGGCGCGTGTCGGCCAGCTGCGCGACTTTCAGATCGGGCGTGCCGCTCTGGCGCGTGCCAAAGAACTCGCCCGGCCCGCGCAGTTGCAGGTCGATCTCAGCCAGCTTGAAGCCATCGCGGGTTTGCTCCATGGCCTCAAGCCGCTGCTTGGTGACTTCATTTTCTTTATCACTCACCAGGATGCAGTAGCTCTGGTGCATGCCGCGCCCAACCCGCCCGCGAAACTGGTGCAGCTGCGCCAGGCCAAAGCGGTCGGCACCCTCAATCACCATCGTCGTGGAGTTCGGCACGTCGATGCCCACTTCAATCACCGCCGTTGCGACCATGATATCGTACTCGTGGTTGCGGAACGAGACCATCGCTTCATCCTTATCACGCGGTTGCATTTTGCCGTGGATAAGCGTGACGCGCAGGTCGGGGAAGGTTTCGCCCTGCAGCTTGGCGTACATCTCCTCGGCCGAGGGCAGGTCGACCTTCTCGCTCTCATCGACCAGCGGGCAGACGACATACGCCTGCCGCCCGCGGCTGATTTCGCGGCGCATATGCTTGTATGCCTTGTCGCGCTCAGCCGAAACGATCCAGCGCGTTTTGATCTCCTGCCGGCCGGGCGGCAGCTCGTCCAGCACCGAGGTGTCGAGGTCGCCATAAATCGTCATGGTGAGCGTGCGCGGAATGGGCGTGGCCGTCATCACCAGCATATGCGGGTTGAAGCCCTTGTCCTTCAGGCGCTGGCGCTGCTCGACGCCAAAGCGGTGCTGTTCGTCCACCACCACCAGGCCAAGCTGCGCATACTGCACGCTTTCGGTGATCAAGGCGTGCGTACCCACCACCAGGTCAACATCGCCCTTGGCAATGCCCTCGAGCACGCGGCGGCGCTCTTTCGCGCCCAGGCTGCCGGTCAGCAGCGCCACGCGCACGCCCGCGCCGTCGAGGTCGTCTTCCGGCACCATGCCAAGCATGCGCTTCAGCTCGTCCAGCTCAGTCTGGTGGGCGGCTGCCTTGGGGTCGGCGGCGGGCGCAGTGGCTTCCTGCATCTGGCGCGGCACGCGAACCTGACCCAGCAGCGCTTTCAAGCCTTTGTAGTGCTGCTCGGCCAAAATTTCGGTTGGGGCCATGATTGCGGCCTGGAAGCCGTTTGCAATCGCCTGCAGCGCGGTGGCGGCGGCGACTGCCGTTTTGCCACTGCCAACGTCGCCCTGAAGCAGGCGCGCCATCGGCACCGGGCGCTGCATGTCGGCAAAAATCTCTTCCAGCGCGCGCACCTGCGCCCCGGTCAGGTCGAAGGGCAGCTTCGACAGCAGTTCTTCGTGCACGTCCTGATTGAAGGGCATAGCATAGCCATGTTCGCCCTGCCAGAGCAGCTTGCGTTGCAGCACGCCAAGCTGAATGAACAGAAACTCGTCGAAGCCGATCCGGCGGCGGGCGCGTTCGAGGTGCTCTTTGTCGTTGGGGAAGTGGATCTGCACCAGCGCATCGGCCAGCGGCATCAGGCCGGCGTGGTCGCGCACCTTCGCGGGCAGGTAATCCTGCACCAGCGGCGCGGCGCGGTCGACCACGCGCTTGATGATGCTGCGGGCATTGCGTTCGTACAGGCCCTTGGTGAGCGGGTGCACCGGCACCAGCCGGCCGGTGTGGATCAGCTCGTCGTCGCTGTACGGCTCCCAGTCCGGCCCGGTCATCTGGCGCAGGCCCTGGAACGAGTCGATCTTGCCGCTCAGCACAATCTGCGCGCCGATCACGAACTGCTTGGCGAGCCACGGCTGGCGGAAAAACACGACCTTCAGATTGCCGCTCTGGTCGCCCACCAGCAGCTCAATGCCGCTCATGCCGCTGCGCGTGCCAAAGGTGCGAATGTCGACCACCGAGGCCACCACCGTCTCGGTCGAGCCAATTTCGAGGTCGGCGATCTGCTTTTGCGAGGTGAAGTCGTCGTAGCGGTGCGGGAAGTGGTAGAGCATGTCGTTCACGGTGCGCACACCCAGGCGCTTGAACGATTGCGCAGTGACCTTGCCAATGCCCGGCAGCTGGTCGATTGCGGTTTCGAGGGTGAGCGGCGGGGCAGGTTTTTCGGTGGCGGGCTGCGGGCGCAATTTGGCGGCGGGCACGGCTGGCTTGGCGGGCGCGGGCGCGGCCGGGCGGAACAACGCCCGCAGCGCGTCGATTGCGATGTCGATGCGCGTCTTCCGCGTAATCGCGTCGAAGACGCTATAGCCCGCCAGCAGCTCCAGTGTCTGCTGCACCGGGGGGTGGCTCAGCGCGCCGTTGGCAGCCAGCCGCCAGGCGGTCAGGTAGCGCTCCATCCCGCCCGGCGCGGCCGTGTCGGCGTAGCCCTGCTCTTGCTCGGCGCGGAGAATTTTGCCTAGCTCAATGATCTGATCTTTGCCGTCCATAACCCGTATAGTTTACGATTGGCGAAAACAAGCTTCGCCTCTACGGAAACACGCAACGCAAAAGGGTTTCGGGTCTGGGGTTTTGGGATTGAACCCGCAACCTGCAACCTGCCAACTTGCAACCCGCTCACCCGCGCTACTTCAGCAGCCCGCCAATGCCCACCGCGCCCGGCCCGGCGTGCGCCCCCAGCACACCGCCAGCCTGCTGAATAAGGATTCGTTCGCGTGGCATCAGGCCCGCAGCGGCAAGCTGGTCGGCCATTTGCTCGGCAGTGGCGCGCTCGGTGGTGTAGAGCGCGGCCAGTTCGTCGTATGCGCCGCGCGCCTGCGCCAGCTCGACCATGCGCGGCGGCACGCGCTTCCAGGTGCGCACCTGCTCCACCGGCAGCACTTCGCCCAGTTTCACTTCCATAATTGGCTTGACGCTCAGCACGGTACCGAGCAGCGCGCGCATACGCCCGATCCGCCCGCCCTTCTCAAGGTAGCGCAGAGTCTCGAAGGCCACCAGCAGCACGCCCCGGTCGCGCCGCTGCTCGACCAGTGCGGCAGCTTCCTCAATCGTCGCGCCGTCGCGCACAGCCTGTGCAGCTTTCAGCGTCAGGAAGCCCAGCGGGATGGAGACATTCATGCCATCGACGCAGTGTACCCGGCCATGTTCGATCAGCGATGCGGCCTGGCGCGCGGCGTTGAAGGTGCCGCTCAGGTTGCCAGCCAGACTGATCGACAGCACCTCGTGGCCGGCCTCGGTCAGCGCACGAAACCAGTGCTCGTACATGCCCGGCGTCGGCGCGGATGTCTTGGGCGGCTCGGGCTCGTCCACCAGCCGGCGGTAGAAGTCGTCGCGCGTGAAATCAACATCATCGCGCAGCGTCTCGGAGCCAAACTGTGCCAGCACCGGCACGACCGTAATGTCATATTCTTTGTAGATTTCGTGGGGTAGGTCGGCGGTGCTATCGACAACGATTTTGATCAAAACGACCTCGCGAATCGGCTACTTACTCCATTCCCTCGAACACCGCCACCCCCATCGCACCCGGCCCCAGGTGCGCGCCAATGCTCGGGCCAAACTGCATGATCTGCACCTGATCGCGCGGGAAGATCGGGTCGACCTTCTCCAGCAGCTTCTCGACATCTTCCGGCGTGGTCGAGTAGAGCGCGATCACTTCCTGCACATGCGGGAAATCTTCAATAAAGGTATACAGCCCCTCGATGGCTTTGGCGCGCGTGCGGGTGCGCTCGTAGGGCACGATCTCGCCTTCGTCGAGCAGCATCAGCGGCTTGATGCGCTGCATCGAGCCAAGCACCGAGGTTGCCAGCGAAAGGCGGCCAGTGTGCTCAAGATACTCGATTGTATCCACGAAAAAGACGACATGGCAGTGCTGGTTCAGGTTGTTGATCAGCTGCGCAACCTCGGCGGGTGTTGCGCCATCGCGTACCGCGCGCGCCGCATGCGTCACCACCAGGCCCAGACCCATGGAGGCCAGCTTGGTGTCGATCACTTCGATGCGCGTGGCCGATGCGGGCAGGCGCGCGCGGGCCTGCTGCGCGGCGCGGCATGTCGAGCCAAGCCGGCCCGACAGGTGCAGCGAGAAAATATAGTCGTAGTCGGGCGTCAGCCGCCGGTAGAGCTGCTCGTACATGATCGGCGGCGGGGACGAGGTGGTGGCTTTGATACGCCCATCCTGCATCCACTGGTAAAATTGGTCGTTGGTAATATCCAGACCAGCCCGGAAGGTCTGCTCGCCGACGTGCAGATACATCGGCACCACCTCGATGCCAAGCTCATGCGCCAGGCCCAGGGGGATGTCGGCGGTGCTGTCGGTGACGATTTTAATACCGGCCATGCGCTGGCCTCCCTCCACACAGAAATAGAACAATGCAGTAGAACGCAGAAATGATATTGTACCGCAATCCGGCCGCCGCTGCGCGCTATTCGGCCGAAAGAATATAGGTATACAGCGGCTGCCCGCCATTCTGAACCTCAACGTCGATATCCGGGAAGCGCTCCGCGATGCGCTCGCCAAGCGCGGCGGCCGCCTCGGGGCTGGTGTCTGCGCCGTAATATACGGTCAGAATTTCGCAGTCGTCCAGGCCCATGCGCGCCAGCAGGTCGTCGATCACGGCCTGCGGCTCGTCGGCCGCCGTCACGAGGTCGCCGTTCAGCAGCCCAATCGTCTGCCCGGCGCGCACGGTCACGCCATCCACGGCAGCGTCACGCACGGCGGTGGTCACCTCGGCGGTGGCGATCTGCCCCATCGCGCCGCTCATGGCGCGCACATTCGTCGCCAGGTCGTTCTGGTAGTTGAAGCTGAGCAGCGCGGCCATGCCCTGCGGCGCAGTTTTGGTGGGCAGCACCTCGATGCGTTTTTTGCTCAGGCTGGCCGTTTGCCGCGCCGCCATGATCACGTTGCCGTTGTTCGGCAGCACAATCACGTCCTGCTGCGGCAACTGCTCGATCGCGGCCAGCAAATCTTCGGTGCTGGGGTTCATGGTTTGCCCGCCGCCCACCACCGCGCCGGCCTGCAAATCGCGGAACAGCGCCGCAAAGCCCGGGCCGGGCGCCACCGCCACCACGCCCACTGCCGTATCGACGGCGGGCGCGTCGGGCGCAAGGTCGGCCTTCTGGTGCAGCTGCTCGCGCTGAACGTCCATATTGGTGATTTCGATCTGTTCCAGCGCGCCAAAATTTATTGCGTAGTTCAGCGCCTCGCCGGGCCGCAGCAGGTGGACATGCACTTTGATCAGCTCGTCGTCGCCCACAATCACCGCCGACTGGCCCATGCCCGCCAGCGTCGCGCGAATGTCGTCGTAGGGCATGCCGCGCCCGCGCAGAATGAAGTTGGTGCAGTAGCCGAAATCGTCGGGGCCGTGAATGTCGTCAAACGACATGGCCGGCGCGGGCGCGGCCGCATGGTACTCGACCGACTCGCCGCGCGCATGGCGCAGCATGCCATCGAAAATCAGAAATAGCCCTTCGCCGCCCGAATCGACCACGCCGGCTTCGCGCAGGTTTTTCAGCAGCGTCGGCGTGCGATCAACCGAGGCGCGCGCGCCCGCCACCGTGGCCGCCAGCACGCTCTCCAGCGTGGCGTGCGGCTCGGCCAGCGCCGCCGTAGCTGCCTCGCTGGCCTCGCGCATCACGGTGAGCATGGTGCCTTCCACCGGCTTGAGCACGGCGCGGTAGGCGGCGGCGCTGGCCTGCCCCAGAGCGGCGGCCAGCTCGGGCGCGCCCATGCGTGCGTGGCCTTCCAGCCCTTGCGCCAGCCCGCGCAGCACCTGCGAAAGAATAATGCCCGAGTTGCCGCGCCCGCGCATCATCGCCCAGTACTTCACGCGCTCGGCCACTGCCGCCGCGCTCGGCTCGGGCGCAACGTCTTTGGTCGCGCCCGTCAGCGTGAGCGACATATTCGTGCCGGTGTCGCCATCGGGCACTGGGAAAACATTCAGCGCATTGACCTCGGCGGCGTGCTGTTCCAGCCAGTGCGCCGACGCCTGAAGCGCGGCCAGCAACTGCGGGCCATCCCATGTCTGCGATGCAAGCGTGTTGTCCAACCCTATCTCCACAAAATTTTGAATGTCGAGCTGGGATTTCTGCTCATTCAAAACTCACCATTCAAAACTCACCATTCAAAACTCAAAACTCATTCTTCAGGCCCTGCACGCGCACATTCACGCGCGCCACCGGCATGCCCAGCGCCCGCTCGACAGCGTAGCGCACATTTTCCTGCACATTGCGGGCCACCTCGGCAATGCGCATGCCATAGCCCACAATGATATACAGGTCAATCTCGACCCAATCATCGCCAATTCGCACATCCACGCCACGGTGGGCATCGCGCTGGTGCAGCACCTGCGCCACGCCTTCGCGAAACGTGTGCGGCGCCATTCCCACCACGCCATACGACTGCCCAACCGCACTGGCGACAATCGACGCAATCGCGCGCGGCGCGACCTCGATGCGCCCTTCGGGCAGCTGGCGCTGGTTCGGCGGCCGATTTTGCTGACTCATTCCTCTACCCTCAACAGCAATGTTTGCCAAGCTGGCCGGCTTGTGGTATATTTTGCCCTTAGTGTTTCACAACATTTCTAGCACGCTCGGCCACGCCGAGGAGGTTATTCGACATGGCAACCTGTCAGCTGTGCGGCAAGAAGCCGACCTTTGGCAACAATGTTAGCTTCTCCAAGCGGCACACCCGCCGTATGTGGCGGCCTAACATTCAGAAGACAACACTCACGCTCGATGGTGGCGTGTCGGTGCAGGTGAAACTTTGCACCCAGTGTTTGCGAACGGTAAGCAAGACGAAGTAACTTTCGTTTTGCGGAAGGCCGGCACCTCTGCGGTGCCGGTTTTTTCATGCCCGCGTTTCTTCTTCGCCAGCCCGCCAGAGCGTGGGCATTATAGCGGAAGCGATCACGCCGCGCAATACCCAATTTCCACGTATTTTAACCCTCGTCGCCGAGCACGAAGCGCTCGATCGCCCAGGCCACGCCATCGTCCTGCACGCTCGGGATGACCTGATTGGCGGCGGCGCGCGCCTCAGGAATGGCGTTGCCCATCGCCAGCCCCAGGCCGGCCCACTCCAGCATTGGCACATCGTTCTCGTGGTCGCCGATTGCAATCACATCCTCGCGGGCAATGCCCATTTGCTCGGCCAGTTGCGCCAGCGCCGCGCCCTTGCTGACGTTCGGGTGCGTCAGCTCGCCAAACATTGCGTGCGAGCGAAACGCCAGCAAGCGCCCGGCGAAGTGTTCGCCCAGCCGCGCGCACTCGCGCTCGACCACCGGCGGCTCGGCAACAAACAGGATTTTCGTGGGCGGGTGCGCAACCACCATTGTCGCGAGGTCGGGCGTGTGCGATGCGTGGCCCTGGCTGAGCAGGCGCGCGCTCGCTGCGCTGGCAATTGTGTTCGCCAGGTTAGGATCGACCACCACATCGGGGCGCTCGGGGTGCCAGCCCAGGTACAAGTCCAGCTCGGGGCGCGGGCTGGCGATCCACAGCCGTTCGTCGATATACGCGATTGCAAAGATGTTGCGCTCCAGCAGCAGCTCGATCGCCTCGCCAGCCAGCGCTGCCGGCACCGGCTCGTGAAACAGCACCGCGCCATCGCGCGAGTCGCGGATCAATCCGCCCTGGAAGCAGATCAGCGGGCCGGAAATGCCGATTTTTTCTGCAAACGGCAGCGTCGCACCAAACATGCGCCCGGTCGCAATCGTGACATGCACGCCACGCGCCTGCGCCGCCGCAATCGCCTGGAGCACCGCCGGCGAAATGCTCAGGTCGGGCTGCACAACGGTGCCGTCGAGGTCGAGCGCGAGTAGTTTGTATGGCATGAATTCCTCTGCTATAAGGTCGGGGGTTTCGTTTCGACGGCAACAACGCGGTCGAGGCCGGCCAGGTCCTGGTGAACGGCAACCTGCGCCTGTGGGAAATATTGCCGCGCCAGCGCCGCCACGGCTGGCCCCTGCGTCGCGCCAATTTCCAGCAGCACCGCGCCACCCGGGCGCAGCACCGCAGGCGCGCCGGCCAGCAAGCGGCGGTACAGATCGAGACCATCAGCGCCGCCGTCAAGCGCGGCGTGCGGCTCGTACCGTCGGACGCCTTCGTCGATCTCATGCAGGATCGTGTAGGGCGGGTTGCTCACCAGAATATCCACCCGCTCAACAAGCGGCGCGAGCAGGTCGCCTTCGCGCAGGGCAACGCGCCCCGCCACGCCGTGGCGCTCGGCATTCGTGCGCGCCACATCCAGCGCATCCCGCGAGCGGTCGACGGCGACGATCTGCGCGCCCGGCAGGTTCACCGCCAGCGCGATCGCAATGCAGCCGCTGCCCGTGCCAATGTCGGCAATCAAGAACCGATCTTCGGCGGACTCGTCGCCGGTTTTCGGTTCCTGGCTCCTGCTTCTGGTAATTGCCAGATCAACCAGCAGCTCGGTTTCGGGGCGGGGCACCAGCACACGCGCGTCGACCAGGAAATCCAGCCCGTAGAACTCGCGGTGGCCAACAAGGTAGGCAACTGGCTCAAGCGTGGCGCGGCGCCCAACCAGCGCGGCAAAGGCGGCCCCTTGCGCAGCAGCGAGCGGTGCGCGGCCTTCGGCCAGCAGGCGGGCGCGGCCCCAGCCCAGCACATGCGCCAGCAGCAGCTCCGCGTCGAGCCGGGATGTTGGGCTGGTGGCGCGCAAGCGCTCGGCGGCCTGCGCCAGCGCGGCAGCAATCGTGGCAGGTGTTTCGTTCACGCCCGTAGTATACCGAACTTTTGCCCCCGCCATGCAAACAGCCGAGCCTGCGCGGCCCGGCTGCTGCCTCCAACAATGTACGGAAGGATTAGCCACAGAGAACACCGAGGTCACCGAGTTTTATCACTATACTCAGTAATCTCGAATCTCTTCCACTGAGCATTACGCACTACGAACTACGCCCTGCATTGTTGTTACGCAGCCCATACAAGCGGAACGTATTCACCCGAATAGAGGGTTACTTCCCGCTATCGTCGTGCAGCGAGAACACTGTGGTCGTGCCGTCACCCGATGCGATCTCAACGCGCGCGACGCGGCCATTCACTTCGTCGATCGACACATTCTGCACGTCCGTCACGGTGTGGTCGAACACGCCATCATCGCCCTGCGCAAACGACACCACTACGCTATCTTCGCCATCTTTCAGATCGGCAGTCATGCCGGCAAAGGGCATATGGTCGACGATAACGTGCTGCGCCCCACCCGTACCAACCACCTCCAGCCGGGCCATCGTGCCAGCAAAATCGCGGCTGAATGCATCCAGCAGCTTCACCCATTCCTGGCGCACAAGTTCACGTGAACTCACAGCATTGCTCCTTGTATCGTTACGTCCACGGGCAGGCGGACAATCTGCTGCGTTTTATGGTTCTACCGCAATTCCCGGGCCAGCATTATTTCTTTTTCTTTGGCGGCTTGGGCTTATCGGGCTTGGGTGGCTTGCCCGCTGGCGGCTTGGGCGCGGGCGCTGGTGCTGCCGCAGGCACGGCAGTGGGCTTGGGCGGCACGGTTGGCTGAGGGGCAGGGCTCGGCTTGGGTGGCAGGGTTGGCTGCGGCGCGGCAGTGGCTGCCACCGTGGGCGTGGCGGGGCTATCGGCCAGGGCCGCGCGCGAACGCTGCCACATGCTGCCCACGCCAGCCATCAACAGCAGCGCAAACAGCACGCCAACCACCGCCTTACGGGTTTGCGGCTGCGCCAGGCGAATGGTCGCCGGGCTGGCTTGCACGAGCGCGGGCGCAGCTGGGCGCGGATTGTGCGCTGGCCCGACGCCGGGCGGGTTCACCACGGTCGGGCTTTCGTGCTGCCAGGCGGTCGCGTCGCTGAACATCTGGGTGGAATATGTGGCGGGCGCAACTGGCGCGACTGGCGCGACTGGTGTGGCCGGAACAGGCGGATTGGTCGCGCCGCCCGCCAGCGACTGGCGCGCACTTTCGAGTAAAGTCGTCACATCTTCGTAGTGCGGGTCGATGCTGGCAACCTGGTTGAGCTGATCGATCGCTGCTGCCCACTGGCCAGCCTGAAATGCCGCCAGCCCGGCCTGGTACATGCGCGTGGCCTGAGTTGATGGAAGTGGGCGGTTGGGCTGCATCAGCGCGCTTTCCAGCGCAGCCGCCATCTCCGCAGCAGTCTGGTAGCGATCAGTCGCTTCTTTTGCGATGGCGCGCAGCACCACCGCTTCGAGCGCGGGGCTCAGCGTCGGGTTGAGACTGCGCGGCGGCGGCGGCGGGTCGTACACATGCTTGGCAAGCATCGCCATTGGCGTATCGGCCTGGAAGGGCAGTCGGCCCGTTAGCAGCTCGTACAGCACAATGCCCAGCGCATACAGGTCGGTGCGGCCGTCGAGCGGCTGGCCCGAGGCCTGCTCGGGCGACATGTAGGCGGCCGTGCCGATAATAAAGCCGGTCATTGTCAGCTGCTCGTTTTCGTGCAGCAGCTTGGCAATGCCGAAATCGGCCAGCATCGGCCAGTCGGGCGTGGGCAGCAGAATGTTGCCGGGCTTGATATCGCGATGCACAATGCCAAAGCGGTGCGCGTATTCCAGCGCGCCCAGCACCTGCCGTATCATCTGCAGCGCGACGCCGGGCTCGCTCGGCTGGCCCAGCAGATCGGCAAGTGTCGCCCCGCCTTCGATATACTGCACCACAAAGTACAGCAGGTCGCCTTCTTCGCCATAATCATAGATCGGCAGGATATTGGGGTGTTGAAGCTGGGCAATCGTCTGCGCCTCGCGGCGGAAGCGCGCGGCGAACTGCGGGTCGTGGTGCGCGTGGAGCACCTTCACCGCCACGAAGCGGTTGAGCGCGGGCTGGTAGGCTTTGTAGACGGTCGCCATGCCGCCGCGCCCCACCACTTCCACCAGTTGATATTGCCCAAGCGGGGTGTTCGTCAAATCCCTCATGCACACAACCTTATGATTGGCTTTTGCTCACCGGTTTGCTTATCTCTACGCAGTATTTTCGTCGATGTAGCACAAACTATACCCTAATAAACGTCCGTTCGGCGCGATATCACCCACACATCACAATTTTGTAAGCAAAAACGCCCCTGCCGCCATAGAATGTTCTACGGCGGCAGGGGCGCGTTCCGCAAAGGCGTGTTTACTCGCCCGGCTCTTCCAGCGCGGCAGCCAGGCCATCGGCAATGCGCCCGAGCAGCGCGAACGTCGCCGGGTAGGCCAGCACCTCGCGCTCGGCCATGCCGGGCTGCCAGCGGTAGCGGGCGGCCTGCGCGCGCGCCGGGGCAGCCCACAGCGTCACTTCCCAGTACGACACTTCCTCGCCTTCGCGCTGCGGCGGCGACGAGCGCAGCTGGGCCATGCCCTCGCCGCCATCCAGCTCCCACACCGCCAGCGGCTCTTCCAGAAAGCTCAGCCGCCGCGCAACCGCCGCCGCAGCCGCGCTCAGAAAGGCGCGCGAATCGGCCGGGGCCGCGCCACCCGCGCCAGCCGCCAGCTCACGCAGCGTCACGCTATAGCGGTCGCGGTCGAAAAACGACAGCTCGGCGCTTTGTGCGCCGTGCGCAACCGTCAGCGGCTGCGTGGCCGGCTGCTCGGTATCGCGCAATTGCTCAATCAGCAGTTTTCCAAGTGCCATGGTGGTCTGCTCCTGGCCGGGCAGGGTGAAAGCTGCCGGCATATGGGTTGGGGAACCGATCCCACGTGGATCAGCATTAGTCGATCTTGCGCTCGCCAAAATCCTTGCCGTCGAACGAGATCAGGCGCTTCTTGTCGTCCACCACGGTTTCGATATGCACCGGGCGCGACCAGATTTTTTGCAGGTTGCGCAGGGTATCGCGGGCGTAGTCCATTTTCAGGTCGACGCCCTCGTGGCGGTGGCGCAGGTACATTTCGCCGCGATTGTTGTAGTTGCCTTCTTCGACATAGATGAACGGCTGGCCGAAGTTCGTAAGGCGGAACAGCAGCTTCTGCTTGATCTCCTGAAACTCGCGCGACGCGATCTCATACAGGTCGGTGTCGCGGTTGTAGCGGAACGAAAAGAGCTTTTGCTCCAGGCAGAACTCGGGCGTCAGAAAGGCGTCGATAAAGGTTACGTCGTTGTGCATCTTGCGGATCTCGAAGACCTTCTGGCGGCCCAGGCCAAGCTGCTTATCCCAGTTACGCTTCTCGGCAATGTCTTCGCACTCTTCGTACTCCTTGCCGAACTTGCCCTTGTTCCAGCGCTCTTCCACATCGCGCAGCAGCTCGATGCCGAGCTTGTAGGGGTTGAGCCGGCCCGGCTGCGTCGCCACCACGCCCGAATGATGGTCGGCAAAGTCGATCACCTCGCCATCCTTGAGCGCCTTCTTGGTCATGATCTCGGAGTGCCAGAAGCTGGCCCACCCCTCGTTGAGGATTTTTGTCATGCCTTGCGGCGCGAAATAGTACGCCTCGTCGCGGATGATCTCAAGAATGGTGTGCTGCCAGCGGTCCAGCGGCGCGTAGTTCATCAGGAACAGCAAGACGTCTTTCTGCGGGCTTTCGGGGAAGCGGCGCTGGCGGGCGCGATCTTCTTCCAGGCGCTTGCGCTGCTGCTCAAGGAACTCGGGCGGGTTGATGAAACCCTTCATGTACGAGCGATCGACCTTCAGGCCCTCGACCACATCGGGCTCGTCCTGTTCGACCACCGAGCGCGTTGTTTGCGCCTCCGGGCGTTTGATATAGGGCGCGTGGTAGTCGATCAGGTTGTCGAGCGAGAGACAGGTGTCGATGAAATCTTCCACCACCTCGTAGCCCTGGCGGTCGACAATGCGCTGGATGCGCGCGGCATGATTGGCCATTTCGTCAAGCATTTTGCGGTTCGTGTGCGAGAACCACATATTGTTCTTGAAGAAATCGACGTGGCCGGCGACATGCGCCATCACCATCTTCTGCGTCACCATCTCGTTGCCTTCGAGCAGGTACGCATACGAGGGATTGGTGTTGATCACCATCTCGTAGATCGTCGAGCCAAGCCAGACATGCCCCTTGATCAGCTGGTCGTACTCCATGCCGAAGCGCCAGTGCGGGTAGCGCGTGGGGAAGCCGCCGAGCGCTGCCGTCTCGTAGAGCGTGCGGTAATCGAGCACCTCGTAGATGATCGGGTAGAAATCGAGACCGTAGTTCTTGGCGTGGTCCTCGATCTCTTCCCAGGCAGACTGGAGTTCGGGTGGAAGGCTCGTTTTTTTCATAATATTTTACAGCTGTAGCCGCGCGATATACCGCGCGGCTACAGCTGTTCTACTTTCCTTTGCCAAGAAAATCCTTGATCGCATCATAGATGTCGTCGCGGTCGGCAATTTCGGAGATGACCAGCGTTTCTTCCTTGCCGAGGTACTCTTCCAGGTCGTGCGCAAAGCGGCCCGAGCCGTAGAGCGAGCGCACCTGCCCGTAGCAGAACTGGTTGGCCTTGGGCAGCAGGTGCGAGCGCAGCAGCTCAACGCACTCGCGCGTGTCGCCGCCGCCCCAGTTGTCGCCGTCGGAGAAGTGGAAGGGATAGATATTCCACTCGTCGGGCTGGTAGCGCTCCTCGATCATCTTGTTGCACAGCCGGTAGGCCGACGAAATCTTGGTGCCGCCGCCCTCGCGAATGTGGTAGAACGTGTTCTGATCGACCTCTTTCGCAGCGGCGTCGTGGACGATATAGCGGATCTCGATCTCTTTGTACTGCGAGCGCAGCCACGTTTCGATCCAGAACGCCGTAATGCGCACCAGCTCTTTCTGCTCGGTGCCCATCGAGCCGGACACATCCATCATGTAGATGATCACGGCGTTCGACTCGGGCATCTGCGTTTCTTTCCACGAGCGGTAGCGCATATCCTCGCGGATGGGCACAACCACCGGGTTCGAAGCGTTATACTCGCCCGAAGAAATCTGGCGGCGCAGCGCCTCGCGGTAGGTGCGCTTGAAGTGGCGCAGCGAGTCGGGGCCGACGCGGCGAATGCCCGAATACTTGTCTTTCTTCGAGATGATGTTTTTCTTGCCGCGCGGCTCGATGTTCGGCAGCTGCAGCTCTTCGCCAAGAATGGCGGCCAGCTCCTCCAGCGTCACATCGACCTCGATGACATGCTGCCCGGGGTCGGAGCCGGCCTCGCCCTGGCCCTGCTGCGGGTCGCCCTGCCCAATCGGGTCGCCCACATCGCCATCGCCCTGCCCAACGCCACCACCCTGCTTCGAGCCATAGCGAAACTGGGGCAGGTCGATCTGCGGCAGCGGGATGGACACATACTTGCGCCCCTGGCGGCCGATCATCTCGCCCTGCGACATGTATTTGCGCAGATCTTTTTTGATTTTCCCTCGCACAATCTGGCGGAAGCGGCCCAGATCGCGCTCGACGCGTCGGATGGACATAGAGTTCCCTTCGGGAATTTTAAGTTTTGAATGTTGAGTTTTGAGTTGCGAGGATATCGCCACACTCAAAACTCAACATTCAACACTCAAAACTTAATTCTTCGTATCACCGCGGGCGAAGATGCTGGCCACATAGTTCAGTACGTCGGTGGCGCTCTGCTCGTTGTAGCCGAAGTCGCGGATCAGGCGGGCCTTCACCACGTCGATCTTCTCCTGCGTGTCTTTGTCGATCACGCGTGAGACGAGCGAGGTGAGCTTGATCGAGTCCTTCTGGTCCTCGAACAGCTTCAGCTCCAGCGCTTTGTGCAGGCGCTCGTTGGTCTTGTAGTCGAACGAGCGGCCTTCAATTGCCAGCGCGCCGATGTAGTTCATGATCTCGCGGCGGAAGTCGTCCTTGCGCGATTCGGGGATGTCGATCTTTTCTTCGATCGAGCGCATCAGCCGCTCGTCGGGGTCTTCGAACTGGCCGGTGAACTTGTTGCGCACGCGCTCGCGCTGTGTGTAGGCCTTGATGTTGTCGATGTAGTTGCCACACAGCCGCTTGATCGCTTCCTCATCAGCGGAAATGGCGCGCTGCACTTCGTTCTTGACGATCTCGGTGTATTCTTCCTTCACCACCGAGAGCAGGTCTTTGTAGCGCTTGCGGTCTTCTTCGGCGTTGATTAGCGCGTGGTTCTTCAGGCCGCCTTCAAGCTCGTTCAGCACCATGAAAGGGTTGATATAGCCATCTTCCTGGAAGTTCACCAGCGCGTTCGAGATCTTGTCCTGAATATAGCGCGGCGAGATGCCCTCCATGCCTTCGCGCATGGTTTCCTTGCGCAGCTCTTTGATATTGTCTTCGGTGAAGCCGGGCAGCGTTTTGCCGTTGTAGAGCTTGAGCTTCTGCAGCAAGGTCAGGTTGGGCTTTTTCGGCTCTTCCAGGCGCGTCAGCACTGCCCACATCGCGGCCACTTCCAGCGTATGCGGGGCGATATGCACGCGCACATTGCGGCGGTTGAAGTCGCGCTCGTAGATCTTGATCTCATCGCGCAGGCGGGTGATGTAGGGAATATCGATACGCACCGTGCGGTCTTTCAGCGCCTCCATGAACTCGTTGTTCTCAAGGCGGCGGTATTCCGGCTCGTTGGTGTGGCCGATAATCACTTCGTCGATGTCGGTCTGCGCGAACTTCTTGGATTTGATCTTGTGCTCCTGGCTGGCGCCCAGCAGGTCGTACAGGAAGGCGACGTCGAGCTTGAGCATTTCGATGAACTCGATCACGCCGCGGTTGGCGATGTTAAACTCGCCATCGAAGTTAAACGCGCGCGGGTCGCTGTCCGAGCCGTAGATTGCGATCTTGCGGTAGTTGATATCGCCGGTCAGCTCGGTCGAGTCCTGGTTTTTCTCATCCTTGGGCTGGAAGGTGCCGATGCCGACGCGATCCTGCTCGGAGAAGACCAGGCGGCGCACCCGAATGCGGCGGATGACATTGCTCCAGTCGCCGCCGTAGCGCAGCATCTGCTCGCGGAAGTTGTAGCGGCACGAGGGGCACAGCTCGCCAATGATGCGAATGCGCTCTTTCTCGCCGCGCCCGCTGTTGAACTCGCCCACAAAGCGCTCGCGCAGCTCGGGCGGGATGAGGTGCAGCGGGTCTTCGTGCATGGGGCACGATTGCCAGTCGGCTTCCTTGAGCTGCGCCGGGTCGAAGTCGTCTTCCTCGCCCAGGTACCAGTCGAAGGTGTAGAGCGCGCCATCGTCGGTGCGCGAGTAGTGCTCAAGGCCCTTCTTCAGGCGGCGCACAATTGTCGATTTCGAGGAGCCGACCGGGCCGTGGAGCAGCAGCACGCGCTTTTCAGTGCCATAGCCCTGCGCGGCGGCCTTGAAGAAGTTCACCAGACGCATCAGCGGGATCTCAAGGCCAAAGATCGCATCGTTCTGGTCGAACGACAGATCGCTAAAGAATTTGTAGCGAATCAGGCGCTTCTTAGCGTCGATAAACTCCTCGGTGCCATACGACATGATCATGTCGTAGATGCGCTGGAACGCATTCCGCGACACCATCGGGTTCTGCGCAATGACATCCAGATACTCACTGAACGTGCCCGTCCAGTTGAGTTCCTGGAATTTTTTGCGATCCTGCATCTCGCTGACGAGTTGCAGAAGCGACGTTCCGATTTGCGTTGTCATCTGTGATCCTCCTGATTGTGACCATTCACCGCCGCCGATCGTACGACCGTGGCGCTGAATCACGAACGACCGCCCCCACGCACAGCGATGCAGTTGCATGTGCGATATGTTGAGGCGGTCTTGCTAAGGTGCAGTAGTCGGTGTCGAGACAGGTTGAGTTGCGATACCAGGATGCCGGCGCCCATGTCGTTGAGCTGGCTCGCTCGGGCGCGTTCGTCTAGTCACGACGTTGCTATACAACTTTAGGTCTCAGGGAGCAAATTGAGGGAGGCCTGGTAGGCCAGGTGGGCGTATTATAGCAACCTTAGATAGCAGCGTCAAGGGTTTGGCGTACATCAGTACTAATTTACCAAGCAAAGTGCGCCCCGTTTAGCCGATTTACCCAAATAAACGTTGCGCCGCGCATTTTTGATTGATCGCTCCCTGAGCAGTTTTTGCGGCGCTACGCCGCACGCTTCAGGGCAGCGCAAATCCTAATTACTTCTACGCAGCAGCGCGCCACGGGATGCGCCCAGGCACAAAGAACCGGCCCCGCGCAATGGTGCACGAGGCCGGTTACGAGTATGTGTAGGGAAACTGCTTAAAAGGGCAGCGGCGTGAGCGGCTCGGCAGAATTGCCATTCAGCATGTGGTGCTGGGCTTCCTGAAAGCTGCCAATCGCGCGGTATTTCGCATAGCGCTGATCGAGCAGGGTTTGCGTGTCGAGCTGGCAGAGCTCGGCCAGCTGCGCGCGCAGCGCCTCGCCCACCGCCGCCAGCACGACCGGCGCGTCGAGATGCGCGCCGCCCTCGGGTTCGGCAATGATGCCGTCGGCGATACGCAGCGCGGCCAGGTCTTGCGCGGTAATCTTCATGGCCTTGGCCGCGTCGGGCGCTTTGGCCGCGTCGCGCCAGAGGATGGCAGCGGTGCCTTCGGGCGAGGCCACCGAGTAGACAGAGTGCTCCAGCATCAGCAGACGATCGGCAACGCCAATCGCGAGCGCGCCGCCCGAGCCGCCTTCGCCAATCACCACGGCGACAATTGGCACCTTCAGGCTTGCCATCACCAGAATATTCTCGGCAATCGCATTGCCCTGCCCGCGCTCCTCCGATTGCACGCCCGGGTCGGCGCCAGGGGTGTCGATAAAGCACAGCACCGGGAAGCCAAATTTTTCGGCGTGGCGGAACAGGCGCAGGGCTTTGCGGTAGCCTTCGGGGCGCGGCATCCCAAAATTGCGCTTGACATTTTCGCGCGCGTCGCGGCCCTTCTGGTGGCCGACGATCATCACGGTGCGGCCGTCGAAGCGGGCCATGCCGCCAATAATCGCCGCATCGTCGCCGTAGCGGCGGTCGCCGTGCAGCTCGACAAATTCATCGCAGCAGCTTCGCACATAATCGAGCGTGTGCGGGCGGTGGGGATGCCGCGCAAGCTGAACTTTATCCCAGGGGGTGAGCGCTGTTGTCATGGTTCTTTCGTGCCCATCGCACACCGGGCAAGGGCGTGGCCCGGCGCGCAGCAATATCAGGCATTGAGCATCATTGAATTCGTTGGGGTTTCGTCGCCCTCGCGGGCTTTGCCGGCGTAGAGCCGCAACAGGCGGGCAAGCGTGATGCGCAGCTCGGCGCGCGGCACAACCATGTCGATCATGCCGTGCTCGACCATAAATTCGGCAGTCTGGAAGTGCGCTGGCAGCTTCTGGCGAATGGTCTGCTCGATCACGCGCTGGCCCGCAAAGCCAATTCGCGCGCCCGGCTCGGCAATGATGATATCGGCGACCGAGGCGTACGAGGCAACCACGCCCGCATAGCACGGGTCGACCAGCAGAGCAATATGCGGCTGCCCGGCAGCGGCCAGGCGCGTCAGCGCCATATTGGTTTTTGCCATCTGCATCAGCGAAAGCACGCCTTCATGCTGGCGTGCGCCGCCGGTCGCAGTGATGGTGAGCAGCGCCGAGGCGTTTTCGGCGGCGCGCTCGGCGGCGCGGGCAAGGCGCTCGCCATACACGCTGCCCATGGAGCCACCAATAAAGGTGAACTCCGAAACCGCCACATGCAGCGGGTTCCCTTCGAGCGTGCCGTGGCCACTGACCAGCGCATCGTGCAGGCCGGTGCGATCCTGATTTTCGGCCAGCTTTTGAACGTATATGTCTTTGGTGGAAACGAAATCGAGTGGATCGCATGGGGCCAGGTCGGCATCGTCTTCAACAAAAGTGTCAGCATCGAGAAGACCCAGCCACTCGCGGGCGCCGAGGCGCATATGGTAGCCACACTTGCAGACCTTCAGGTTGTCGTTTAGCTGCTTGGCGTAGTTCAGCTCGCCGCACGATGGGCACTTGACCCACATGTTATCGGGGATCTGCTGACCATTGTCGCGCGCGCCGGGGGTAAAATGCTTTGGTTGGCGGCGAAACCACTCTTTCATGCTCTTCTCCTGGCCTTCATATGCGCTGCGCATTATACCACACCCGCTTTCCGCAATCGCAGCCGGGTGCTCATTTCCCACCCGGCCCGCGCACGCGCCAGAAGATTTGCAGCCGCATTGTACACGCGCTCGCCAACACTACCTTACAATTCACCCCGCATATCTGGCATAGATATGCTTGCGTCTTGCCAAAAGTTGTCATATGATACGGGCAATAATCGAGCGCGCCATTATGCTTTTCGTGCTGCGCTACGACGGAAAGGAAACCCGAGCAATGCTCGATGCACTTCAGAATCCCATCGTCATCGCAGTGGTCGTGCTGGTTCTGCTGGCGCTGATTGCGATCCCGGTGCTGATACGGCGGCGCGCAGCCCGCAACGATGTGCAGCCCCCGCCTGAGTTAGGCCCGGCACTCGATTACACGTCGATGCCTGTTCAGGAGCAGCAAACCTTTGGGGAGCGCCTGCGCGCCGCGCCCGCTGGCGTAAAGCTGCTGCTGATTCTGGTGCCGGTGGCGCTGATTGTTGCAGGTTTTGTGGTATGGCAGGCATTCTTCAACACCCCCAGCGAAGTGATTATCCCGCCGCCGCCACCCGCCGCCATCACCGATGTTTCAGCAACCCTCGCCTCTGCCGCGCGCATTGTGGTGGACGCGAAAACCAACCTGCCCGATGGCACCGAGGTGACTGCGAATATGCAGGAAGGCGACGCCGACTTCCCGTGGTTCAACCCGCAATCGAACCGGGCGCAGGTCAGTGGCGGCCAGATTCGGATCGTGATTGAGCGCGCTGCCACTGCGCCCCTGCCCCGCCGCGATCAGGATCATACCGTGGTGCTGAGCGCCAGCGCGAATAACCAGTCGGTCACGTCCGACGCGGCCGCGCTGTCGATCCCGGCGATCTACACCAACGACTTCTACCGCGACAAAGTTGTGGCTGCGCCAACCGTCGCGCCCACGCCCACCAAAGCGCCCGCCGCGCCAACAACAGCCGCCGCCACGGCAACGCCCGTGCCCGAGCCAAGCGCAGCGCCCGCGCCCAAGCTCAGCGCCAAGGTATTTAATGGTGGCAACGTGCGCGACCAGCCCGTGAACGGCAAGGTGCTCGATCAGATCAACGCCAACGAAACGGTTGAGCTGCTTGAGAAGAACGCCGCCGGCACGTGGTACAAGATCACCAACGAGCGCCAGGTGACCGGCTGGGTGAGCGTTACGCTGCTGACGGTCGACGACGCCACGATTGCGCAGGTTCCCGTTACCGGCGCAGGCGCACCAACGCCAGCGGCTGGCCCGGCAGCAACCGGTCTTACTGCCAAGGTTTTCAATGGCGGGAATGTGCGCGAGCGACCGATTAGCGGCCAGGTGCTCGACCAGATCAACGCCAACGAAACCGTGACGCTGATCGAAAAAACTGCCGACGGCACGTGGTACCATATCACCAACGAGCGCCAGGTCAGCGGCTGGGTTAGCGTCACGCTCCTGACGCTCGACGACGCCACCAAGGCCAAGGTGCCGGTAGCAAAATAGTTTCCCTTGAGGCACAGCGCGTGGCTGGCCCGGCTGGCTGCGCGCTGTGCGCTCTGCGCGAATCGATACGAAATCTATGCTCGATCTGCCCCTGCGCACCGCCCCACTCGTGTTCTTCGACTTCGAGACCACTGGCCTCTACCCGTATCGCGGCGACCGCGTGTGCGAAGTTGCCCTGCTGCGCATGCGCGACGGCGCGGAAGATTTGCGCTACACCACGCTGATCGATCCCGAGCGCCCGCTTAGCGAACGTTCCTTTCAGGTCAACCAGATCAGCGCGGAACAGCTGAACGGTGCGCCGCGCTTTGCCGAAATGGCGGGCATGCTGCGCGAGCTGTGCGCTGGCTCAGCGCTGGTGGCGCACAACGCTTTGTTCGATAGTGAATTCCTGCGGAGCGAACTACTGCGTGCTGGTCTGCCGCCATTCGACATGCCGGTGATCGACACGCTGGCAATCGCGCGCCGCCTCTACCCGCGCCGCTCTTCGCACAGCCTGCGCGCCCTGGCGCTCACTCTCGGCGCCGACCCACCCTCGCACCGCGCCATGGACGACGTGGTGGCGCTGCGCGCAGTGTTTGCCGCAATGGCCGAACAGCTGGCCGCGCTTGGTGTCACGACCCTGGGCGAATTGCTCAGCTACGCGCGCGGTTTTGCCCACGGCGAAGCCACCCCCAATGTCGACCCGCTCGTTCACGCCGCGTTGCGCGACGGCCGCATGCTGCGTGTGCGCTACAGCTCGCGCGCCCTGCCCGAGCCAACCGAGCGCGTCATTCGCCCGATCGAGCTATTCCGGCAGGGCAACACGCTGTTTCTGCAATCGTACTGCTACTTCCGCCACGATCTGCGCGCCTTTGTGGCGCACAAGCTCGACGTGCTTGAGCTGACCGACGAAGCGCCGCCCACACCCGACGACTGGACGGATGCCTAAAACAGCAGGCAGGATGCAGTCGGCAGAAGCCAGAACAGTCTTTGAACATCCGTCTCTGGCTATGACCACCGACGAAAGACGAACGATCACCTCGCGCTTCGTCTCCAGCAAGCAGAAACGAACCCCAACCAAGCTGTAGTCGTTGCCCTTGCTCATGAGCCGCTGCGCCACAAGCCCCAGAATCACCAAGCTTTAACCTCGCGATCACCCCTGAACAACACGCGCCTAGCGTCCGCGCAATATTCCTCCACCATACTCACCATGCTCGCCACAGCGCCGCCAATCACCCAAATGGGCGACACGGCCCGGCCAAAAGGATGAGCAACTAATCGAAAATGGTGGCGTCCAAGACCATGGATGCCGCAGCGAAGCGAAGCAACTACGGCCACGAAGCATGTGTTCCGGGCGATGTGCGCCAGCGGGTGGGTTTCGTGCGCCCTTCGCCACAGCAAGCGAGGCACTGATGAATCAACTTTTGAGCAAAGCCGATCTGCACATTCACTCGACCCACAGCGACGGCACCGCCGATGTGCGCGCCATTCTGGCCCACGCAGCCGCCAGCGGCCTGCGGCTGATCGCCATCACCGACCACGACACCATGGCGGGCGCGCACGAAGCCGCCGCCCTCGCACCGGAATACGGCATCGAGGTGGTGAAAGGCGAGGAAGTGAGCACAGCTGAAGGCCACCTGCTGGCACTGTTCATCGAAAACGAGTTGCCAGCCGGTCGCCCCGCCGCCGAAACCATCGCAGCGGTGCACGCGCAGGGCGGGCTGTGCGTTGCCGCCCACCCCTACGACCGCAGCGTACCCTCGCTTGGGGCGCATGGCCTGCGCGCGCGCTACGGCGCGGAATGGCCGCTCGACGGCATCGAGGCACTCAACGCCGGCGTGATCTGGTCGCAGCGCGGGTGCAACTGCGCGGCCCAGCTGGTTGCGGCGGAACTTGGGCTGCCCACAATTGGCGGCAGCGACGCACACTCGCTCGCCACAATCGGGCAGGCCTACACGCTCTTCCCGGGCAGCAGCGCCAGCGATTTGTACCACGCAATTGTGCGGGGCGACGTGCGCTGGGCTGGCGGCTACTGGAGCGCGCGCCAGTACCTCGACCTTGGGCGCGCATGGGTGCGCCAGCGCGGCGTGCGTGGCCTGCTGCGCCTGACACTCGACGGCGCGGGCCTGAGCAGTGCAGCGGCCTGGTTCAACGGCTAGGCAAGCACTCATCCAGCCTTCATTAAAGACTCACAAACATGGCCGATTCTTGGATTGCGACTTGCAGAAGTGATGGTAAACGCTCCGCACGTTCGCGAAGGAATAGACCTATGGCACACATTCTTTTATTACACGCCTCGGTCGGGATGGGACATCAGCGCGCAGCAGCAGCAATCGCGCGGGCGTTTGAGCAAATCCCTGGTGTAACGACGCAGGTCGAAGACACGCTCGACTATACGCGGCCAATCTTCCGCCGCTTCTACCGCTCCTCGTACCTGAGCCTGGCCGATCGCATTCCCGGCCTGTGGAGCGGCTTTTACTCCTACACCGACAGGATGCCCGACCCAACCGGCATGTTCGCCGCGATTCACGATCAGTACACGGCCTTTGGCATGCGCGACCTGCCCGCGCTGATCGAGCGCACCCAGCCCGACGCAATTATCTGCACGCATTTCCTGCCCGTCGAGGCGCTGGCCCCGCTTCAGCGCTTTGGGCTGCCGCCAATGGCCTGCGTGCTGACCGACTACCACGCCCACGCCTTTTGGGCCGTGCCGGGGGCCGACCGCTACTACGCGCCAACCGCAGGCGTGCGCGCCGAGCTGATCGCCGCCGGCATCCCAGCCGCGCGCGTGAGCGTCAGCGGCCTGCCCGTCGATCCTGCGCTGCGCGAACCTGCCGACCGGCTGGCCGCCAAGCGCGCGCTGGGCATCCCACCCTGGCAGCCAATTGTGACACTGATTGGCAGCGGCTTGCCGGCGGCGCGGGTGCGCGCCATTGCGCGCGAGCTGCTTGCCCGCCGCATGCCCGCCACGCTCGTGATCACCGTGGGCCGCAGCCGCGAGCTGGCCACGCAGCTTGCCGACCTTGAGCTGGAAGCCGGCGCTGCGCTGCGCCTGCTTGGGCCACAGCCCAGCCTCGATCCACTGATCGCCGCGAGTGAACTGGTGATTGGAAAGGCCGGCGGCCTGACCGTCAGCGAAGTGCTGGCGCGCGGCGTGCCAATGTTCGTGCCGCTGCCAGTGCCGGGGCAGGAAAAATGGAATGTTGGCCACATTGTCGCATCGGGCGCGGGGAACGGCTATGAAAACCCGGCCGAGCTGGCAAACGACGCAGTGGCGCTGCTGAACAACCAGCCGCGCCGCGCCGCAATGGCCAATGCTGCCCGCGCCGCTGGCCGCCCTGCCGCGGCACAGGCCGTCGCCGCCCAAACCCTGACCGACCTGCAACACGCCCGCGCTGGCGCGTGGCCACGTGCCCGTGCAACTTTTCGGCAGGGTGCCAGCGTCTCATCATTATGAATATTGCCGAACAACCTCCGACAAAAGCGCAATCGCATCTTTCGTGGCGCGTGCTGCTTGGCCTGCTGATGAGCGCGGCCATTGTGGTACTTGTCATTCTGAAGCGCGCATGGCTGCTCGAAGCGCTGAGCCTGGCGCTGAATGCCCAGCCGCGCTGGCTGCTGGCCGCGCTGGCTGTGATCCTGGCGAGCTACCTGGTGAGCGGGCAGGTTTTCCGCGTTGCCCTGCGCCCGCAGGGCCACCATATCGGCACCTTCCGCGCCTGGATGACGGCGCTGGTCGCTATTATGATCAGCCAGTCGATGCCGGCGGGCGGGGTCGCCAGCTACGCCTTCCTCATGGGAACATTCCGGCGGCGCGGCGTTTCCACCGAGCAAACCGCGCTGGTGGCGACGCTGGAGCTGATCAGCTACTCCAGCGCAATGGTGCTGATCGCCGTTTTCAGTCTGCTCTATCTGGTTCACTACGCAACCAGCAACGACGTTTCGGGCACGACGTTTGTGATGCCGCTGCTGATCGGCCTGGTGATTATTGGCGTGCTGGTGGGCGTGGCGCTTGCGCTGACCGGCCACGTCGGCACGATGACCCGGCTGCTGCACACGGCGAACCGGGTGGTTGCCGCCGTGCGCCGCCGCCCCAGCAACCGCGCCTGGGCCGAGCAGGCGGCCGAGCGCATTGCCGCTGGTCGCGCGCTGATCATCGCCAACCGCAAAACGCTGGCCCTGCTGGTGCTCATTCAGCTCACGGCGCTGTGTGGCCACAGCCTGGCAATGCTGCTGATCTTGCTGAGCCTGGGCGTACAAACCTCGTTTGCAGTGGTGCTGGCCGCCTTTGGCGCGGCGCTGGTCACCAGCCTGTTCAATGTTCTGCCGGGCGGCGGCGGCACGATCGAAACGATTCTGGCGGCGGTGCTGGGTTTCCTGGCGGTCGGGCCGGCCGCGGTGCCCGCAGCGGTGATTTTCCGCCTGCTGAACTTCTGGCTGCTGCTGCCCGCCGTTGCGCTCGCCTATGCGTGGCTGATGCACCACGGCACGCCCGTTGGTGCCGAGCAATCAGCCGCAGGCGATTACAGCAAAGAACCAACGCCCTAGCGCATTTTCGATTTACGATTTTGGATTTACGATTGTGTTGAGGCGCACACTGATACTGAATGAGCGCAACCGAAATCCGCATGGATCGTTTGAAATTGCACTAGCGCGCTTTCAGCGCAGGAGTTGGTGGTCGGGGGTAAACACAGGACGAAGGACCAAGCGTAATCCGGTCATTCGTCCTGTGTTTTTCGGCTATAGTTGTTTGTGCTAATGCGTCAGCGGGGTGAGCGAGAGCTTGCCATCGCCAAATGTTGCGGCGAGCCACAGCACCGTGCCTTGCAGCGCAACAACTGCCGCCAGCGCCCACGCTATTCGCGCCCACCAGCGCCCCCGTTCGGCCAGCGTGCCCAGCGCCAGCGCCATTGCCGCCAGCGCCAGCGGCAGGAAGAAATAGAAATAGCGCACCTGCAAGGCCAGCAGCAGATCCACCGCCAGAAACAGCAAGGTCGTTGCCAGCCACGCCAGCGCAACCAGCCGCGCCTGCGGCCATTCGCGCGCCCGCCCGATGCGCCAGAGGCCGAACGGCAGCAACATCACCCCAAGCGGGCTGTAGGCCGTAACGAAGCCCACCCACAGCAGCGGCGTTGCGCCCGGCAGCGGGCCGGAACCGCCACCCGTGCCCACGCGCCCAAAATTGCCCAGCATAATGCCAATGCCATCGATGTAGAGCGTGAGGAAGGCGAACACCGCGCACGCCACGAGCACACCAAAGCCCCACAGCATGTTGCGGTGCGGCCGACCCAGCATCAGCAGCAGGGCAATGCCGACCCATACCGAGGCCAGCAGCGCAACGCCCACATGCGAAGCAACGGCAAGCAGCAGAATCAGCGATGCCGCCAGCCAGGCCCGCCGCGAAAGTGGCGGCTCGTTGGCCATGAGCGCCAGCGCCACGGGTGCAACCAGGCACTGCCCAAATACCTGCGCCGCAAAGCCATAGCTCATCGCCGTGAAGGCCGTCTGGCTGCCGGCATAGAGCACCAGTGCCATGCGCCCTGCCTGGCGGCTGCCGCCCAGCCGCCGCGCCAGCAAGGCCACCAGCAGCGCCTGAAAGCCGTCGAGCAGCGCCAGGCCGCCTTGCAGCAGCGCCACCGGACCGAAGATCAGCAGCCGCCCGGGCGCCAGCGCGAGGTAGGTGGTGGGCGGGTAGAGCGCCAGCCCGCCGCCAAATTCGCTCGCCACAATCGCGTGGATCAGCTGGCCTTCGGTCACTTCGCGCAGCAGCTTGAGGTGCAGAAACTGATCCTGCCCGCCAAAGGTTGGGTTGAGCGCGCCAGCAAAGCGCACCGCACAGGCCAGCAGCATCAGCGACCAGAGCAGCGTCATTTCGCCCGCGCCGCCAACCCAATCGCTCAAGCGCAGGGCCAGCGGCAGGCCCAGCAGCGTCACAAGCAGCAGCACAGCCGCCGCGCCCAGCAGGCGCACCGCAAACGGGTAGGCCGAAAACACGTCGGCAGCGAGCAGGCCGGCCAGAATGCACGCGCTCAGCGTCAGCGTGGCGGCGGCGACGCGCCAGCCCCAGCCGAGCCGCAGCAACAGGAGCAGAATTGCGCCAAGCAGCCCGATTTGCGCCAGCAGCGTGGGCAATGGCGGCAGGCGCAGGCCCGCGCCAGGCGTTTCCAGCGCCACGCGCTCGATCTTGATACCAAGCTGGCGCGTATCATCACCGCCGGGCGTGAAGGTCGCGCTCGTGATGCCCAGGCGCAGCGTGTGCGCGGCTGTGGGCGGCAGCACAAAGGTGTAGGTGCGCGCCTGCGCATCGGCGGGGAAGATGAGCCAGGGCTGGTCGTCGAGTGTTAGCTGCACATCCACCGGCGCGGGCCGGCCGCCCAGCGCCAGCACCAGCAGCGCGCCGGGGGTGAGGCGTGCCTGTTCGAGCAGCAGAACTGTGCGCGGGCTGGTCCAGCGGTAGCTGGTGCCATCACCGCCGCTTTCAGGTTCATACATGCCATTAAAGAAATAGCCAGCGCGGTAAGTGCCGACGTCGAGGGTGTAGCGCGGGGAATGCAGGTTCAGCAGCAGAGTGTCGGCGGCCAGCAGCACAACCACTGCCAGCGCAAAGCAGGCCGCCGCCCAGCGGGCACGCGCTGGCAGCCCGGCCCGCCAGGCCAGGTGCGCGCTGCTCTGAGGTTGTGCCGGGTTGTGTGCCATCGCCGCGCTGCAACGCGCCTTGTCCATTCCAAGCCGGGAGCGAGCGTTATCCTACCCGAACAACTCCTTCCACGCAACCAGCGCGCTATTTGCTTGTTGCTGGCAGGCGCGCATAGCGGTACAATACGCAGCAGGCGTAGCAATAAGAGGGCAATCGTGATAACCTACGAAGAACTTGCCTCGGGGCTGGAAGATGCGTGGCTGCTGGCCGGCCTGCACGATCACCTGATCGCGGAAAGCGTGCACCCCGATTTGCTCGAACGCGTGTATCGTGTCGAGCTTTTTCCCGAGCACCCCGAGCCGCTGACCGACGGCATTTCGCCGCCCTGGGTCGAGCTGAGTTTTACCTGGACGGCGGCGCACCAGCTGCATTCCGAAGGCCGCGACACCGCACCCGGCCTGCTTGAGCTGGCCTGGACGTACACTGTCGATGTGCGCAACCAGAGCGACCGCACCGACATCGACCTGACGCGAGCGTTCACGGCAGCGGTTCGTGCCGCGCTGCGCCGCGCCGCGCCCGACCTGCCGACGCCGGCAGAATATATTGCCGTCGAAGTGCGCCGTGGCTACCGCACCAGTGGCGAGCGCCCAACCCTTTCGTATGTGCAACTGGTTGGCACCAACGTCACCGATCTGGCCGATCTGTGGGAAGATCGCACAATCAACGGCCTGCGCGATGCCCTGCGCGAAGAGCTGGGGATCGTCGCCGCGCTGCTGCACTCGCTGGGCGAGGCCTTCACGCCGGGCGGGCTGGGCGGCTACCGCTCGGTCGATACTGCGTAATTGGCTTCTGACTCCTTCGGCCCGTCGCCTTTAGGCGGCGGGCTTTTTTTTTGCGTTGCAATCACCTAAATCGCGCATGGCACGCGCCTTGCAATACAGCCAGGCAGAACGGCGGCAACGCCAGAAACACCAGGGAGGTATTTCTATGACCACTGAACATACAACAACACCCTATACCTCCGCCGCGCCACAGCGGCAGGAGCTTCGGCGCACGGTGGTGTCGGAGGATGCCGACATGAATGCAACCCCCACCCGCGAAATCTACAGCGAGCAAATTGCCGGCCCGGAAGGCGAGCGCGTCGTTCGCTCCGAGCATGTGCGCGTACCAAGCGCGGCCTCGGTCGAAACGGCCCGGATTGCGCGCATCAAGCAGATTGTCTACTTCGTTGTGGGCGTGATCAACGTCATGCTGCTCATGCGCTTTGTCTTTCTTGCGCTGGGCGCCAGCGAGGCAAGCGGTTTCATCCGCCTGATCTATGGGCTCAGCCAGCCCTTTGTGATGCCATTCCTGGGCATCTTTGGCGAGCCATCGCTTGGCGCAAGCGTGTTTGAATGGGCCTCGCTGATTGCGATCGCCATCTACATGCTGCTGGCCTATGGCATTTCCCGCATCATCGAGCTCATGTACGCGCCGCGCGTGACACGCTAGAACCGGCATGGGCTTTTTTCCGGCTGCGCGCCTGCGGGCGCGCAGCCGGTTTGTGCGTGGTTCGCCCGGCCAAACTTCACAGTATGGTATAATTTTGCCGTCCACGTGCGCTTCCTAGCAATGCTGCCGGTTGCGGCGTGGGATAGAAAGAAGACATAAGCATGGCAAAGCACGAATTTACCGCAATGCGCAGCCGCCTCGAAGCCGAGCGCGAACGCTTGCAGGGCGATATTGTTGCGCTAGATGCTGAAGATCAGCAGCCCTCAGATGATGCGGGCATTGGCAATCACCTCGCCGACGACGCCACCGACGTGATGAATCGCGAGCGCAACGCAGCGCTGCGCAATAACGCAAACGATCTGCTAGCCCAGGTTGGCGCTGCGCTTGAGCGCATCGACGCCGGCACCTATGGCACCTGCGAACGCTGTGGCAAGCCAATCAACCCCGAGCGGCTGGAAGCATTGCCCTACGCAACCTACTGCATTACCTGCCAGGCCGAGGTCGAGCGCGAGCGTTAGCGCGCCGCATTTTGTAAGGGTGAATGGGAGATCGACGTGCGCGAGGAGTTTCGGCGGCGGTGGGCGATCCCTCTTGCCGTGGTCGTCGTTGTTATCATTCTTGACCAGATCACAAAAGCCTGGATCGTGCGAACCCTCGGCCCCACGCCGGGCACCTCGCGCCCGTTGCTCGGCTCGTGGCTCAGCTTCACGTATGTGCAAAACACTGGCGTTGCCTTCGGCATGTTCCAGAATATTCCAGGCTTCTTCACCATCACCTCGATCCTGATCAGCGTCGGCGCATTGCTGTTTTATCGCTTCCAGCTGCCTCACGCCCAGCCCTGGGTTCAAATCTGCATCGGCCTGATCGTTGGCGGTGCAATCGGCAATATCATCGACCGCATTCGCTACCGCTATGTGGTCGATTTCGTGCATGTCAGCTGGTTCCCTGGCATCTTCAATCTGGCCGATAGCGCCATCACCGTGGGCGTGATTATGCTCGCCGGCTATCTGCTGCTCTTTGGCGAGGGGCACAATGGCGTCGCTCCCCCCGGCGACGATGCCCTGCTTGGCGACCTGCTCAGCAATGATCAGTGGCAGCATCGCGGCGACCGGCGGGAGCAAGGGTAGGAAGCCACCATGGCCGATGACGAGGGCGAAGCCGAGATACGCGACCTGGCGCTGCTGAATCCTTCTGAAAACCCCGAGATTCGTTTGCTGGTCGAACCTGCCGACGCTGGCACCCGCATCGATCGCTACGTGGCCGCGAACGTGCCCGACCTTTCGCGCAGCTACGCGCACCAGCTGCTCGAAGACGGCCATATCACCCTGAATGGCGCTGACGCGCGCCCAAGCGCACAGCTGCGTGCCGGCGACATGGTGCTGGTGCGCCGCCCGCTCGCCCGCCCAACCGACCTTGTAGCGCAAGACATTCCGCTCACGGTCGTCTACGAAGACGCCGACGTTGTGGTGATCGACAAGCCAGCCGGCATGGTCGTTCATCCCGCGCCCGGCCACCTCGACGGCACGCTCGTCAATGCCCTGCTGGCCCGCTACCCCGACATTACCGTCGGCAGCGATCTGCGGCCCGGCATTGTGCACCGGCTCGACCGCGACACCTCGGGCTTGCTGGTTGTCACGCGCAACGACCCGGCGCGCCACGCCATTCAGGCCCAGCAGCTGGCCCGCACCATGCTCAAAGCCTATCTGGCCGTCGTCGAAGGGCGCTTCAAAGAGCCAAGCGGCGTGATCGACGCGCCGATTGGCCGCCACCCCACCGACCGGCTGCGCCAGGCGATTGTGGCAAATGGCCGCGTCGCCCGCACACACTGGCAGGTAATCGAAGAACTTGGTGACTACACGCTAATCGAGGCGCGCCTGGAAACCGGCCGCACCCACCAGATCCGCGTGCATTTCAGCCACAAAAGCCGGCCGCTGCTGGGCGACCCGCTGTACGGCCCGCGTAAGCCCCGCGCGACATTCGGGCTGGCGCGCCAGTTTCTGCATGCCTACCGGCTGGGCTTTGCCTTGCCTTCGACTGGCGAGCGCGTCGAGTTTCAATCGCCGCTGCCGGATGATCTTCAGGCCGCGCTCGAGGCATTGCGCGCGCGGGCCAGCAGCACGCGCTAGGCGGGTTTGTGCGCGCTGGCACAAAGAATGCTGACAGTGAGGGCGGCGACTGGTGCTATACTAAGGGCGCTGATGTAACTAAAGCGATACGGGGCCATGGTTCGATTCAAACAGGCCATTCGTATCGTAGATTAAGGAGAAGCGCATGCGACCGAAAATTACTATCGTCGGCGCTGGTTTCGTTGGTTCCACCGCCGCGCACTGGATCGCCGCCAAAGAGCTGGGCGATATCGTTCTTGTCGACATTGTCGAAGGCGTGCCGCAGGGCAAAGGGCTCGACCTGCTTGAGTCCGGCCCGATCGAAGGGTTCGACCTGCATGTCAAAGGCACGAACGACTACGCCGACACTGCCAACTCGGATGTGATTGTGGTGACCTCGGGCGCGCCACGCAAGCCCGGCATGAGCCGCGAAGACCTGATCAAGATCAACGCCAACATCACCCGCGACTGCATCTCGAAGGCCGCGCCACTTTCGCCCAATGCCGTGATCATTATGGTGAACAACCCGCTCGACACCATGGCCTACCTGGCCAGGCAGGTCAGCGGCTTCCCCAAAAATCGCGTGATCGGCCAGGCCGGCGTGCTCGACAGCGCGCGCTACCGCACGTTCATTGCGATGGAAGCGGGCGTTTCGGTGGAAGATGTTCAGGCCATGCTCATGGGCGGCCACGGCGACGAAATGGTGCCGCTGCCGCGCTTCACCACCATTGGCGGCATTCCCGTCAGCGAGTTCATTGGCGACGAGCGCCTGAACGCAATCGTCGACCGGGCGCGCAAAGGCGGCGGCGAGATCGTCAACCTGCTGAAGACCGGCAGCGCTTACTACGCACCTAGCTCAGCCACCGTTCAGATGGTCGAAGCAGTGCTGCGCGACAAAAAGCGCGTGCTGCCCTGCGCCGCCTTTCTTGAGGGCGAGTATGGCCTGAACGATATGTACTTCGGCGTGCCATGCGTGCTTGGCGCGGGCGGCGTGGAGAAGGTGCTGGAACTGCCGCTCAACGACGATGAGATGGCATTGGTAAAGAAGAGCGCCGACGTGGTAAAATCTTCTATCGAGGCGCTGAAAGCCATGTAGTTCGGCTGCGAAGTGCTGGGCGCGCACCATTTTAGCATGCGCGCCCAGCGCTTCGCACACAGGAAGCTGCGGCGACCTGATCGCGACGCACGATGAAGGCGACAGGGCGGTATTCCACATCCAGCGACGACGAAACACTCCTGCGGGGCATTGCCGAAGGGCACCGCGATGCGCTGGAGGTTCTCTTCGTGCGCTATCAGCGGCAAGTGTACCAGCTCGCGCTCGGCATTACCCGCGAGGCCGAAACCGCCGAAGAAGTGCTGCAAGACACGTTCTACCGCCTGCATGCAAACGCAGGCTCACTCGATGGCTCACAGCCGCTTTTGCCCTGGCTCTACCGCGTCGCCGCCAATCTTTCGTATAATTGCGCGCGGCGGCGGCGATTGTGGACCGAACCATTCCACGCGCTTGCCGAGCGTTTGTTTGCGCCAGCACGGCGCTCGCCCGAACAAATTGCCGAGCAACACGAACTCCAGGCGATTCTTCGTGCCGTACTCGACGACCTGCCGCCTAACCATCGCGCGGTTTTGGTGCTACACTATCTGGAAGATTATTCGATCCCAGAGATCGCGGCGATTCTCGATTGCCCGGAAGGTACCGTCAAATCGCGGCTGTACCACGCCCGCAAACTCGTCAAGGATCAGCTCCAGCGTCGCTATGGCGGCGGGGCTATTCAGCCAGATCAACTATGAGCGCAACCACCAGCCCAACACCGAAACAAGCGACAAACATACGCTGGCAATTGCTCGGCGGTGATCGTTTCTACATCACTGCCCGCTGGGGCGTTTTCGGCCTGCTCCTGCTGATTGGCTGGCTACTGGTTGGGCAGCCAATCTGGCCGCCCATGCCAGGCATGCCACCGCTTCTGCTGCTCGTCTGGGTGTATGGCATCTTCAACCTGATAATGACGGTTGCGCTGCTGGTACCGGCGTTTACCGGCGTGCTCAATAATGCCTTTATTGTCGACATTCTTTTTATTTCGCTGTTTACCTACTTCAGCCACGACCCACGCGATCTCTACTATCCGCTCTACCTGCTCCCGCTGGTCAGCGCGGCCTTCCGCCTCTCGCCGCGCGGCAGCTTCCTGGCCGGCTTGTTCGCGGCTGGCGTGTATGTCATCGCCTACCTGCTGTCGCGCATTGGGCCAAACAACGGCCCCGCGCCAACCGAGATTGTGGTGCTGGTGGGCTTGCTGCTGCGCGCAGTCGCGCTGGTATGCATTCCCTGGCTTACCAGTGGCCTGGCCGAGCGCTGGACGCAGAACAACCGCCTGAGCGTCGAGCTGGCCGAGCAGAAGCAACAGCATTCGCTGGCAGAAGCGAACGCCTACCGCGACCAGATGCGCTCGCTCTATGAAGTCGCCTACACGCTCTCGACGACCATGAACTACCAGAGTGTGCTTGACACAACCCTTGCCGAGAGTCGCAAGCTGGTGCCACACACCTGCGGGCTGGTGCTGCTTTCCACCGGCCAAACCGACGAGCTGTATATCGCCGCCGCCTACGGAATTGGCGAAACCGACCGGCAGAAGCGCATTCAGCTTGGCACTGGCACCATCGGCCAGGCATTACGCGCATCCGACGCCTCAATCACCGAAACAATCGGCCGCGAGCCCGAGGCTGCACCGATCACTGCGCTGGCCGCATGCCAATCGGCTTGCCTCGTCCCATTGCGCGCCGCGCTGCGCACCTATGGCTTACTCGTCATCGCCAGCGACCAGCCGCGCGCATTCAACCAGGAGCAGCTTGGCATGCTCACGGCGCTGGCGAACTATGCCATTATTGCGCTTCACAATGCGCAGCTTGTGTACGATCTGCGCCAGGAGCGCACCAAGCTCCTTTCGAAAGAAGAAGAAGTGCGCCACCAGCTCGCGCGCGACCTCCACGACGGCCCGGCTCAGGCGCTTGCCGCCATTACCATGAATGTCGAATTCATCAAGCGCCTGCTGGAGCGCGACCCCAAGCGTGTGCTCACCGAGCTCGACAAGCTTGGCGGCCTTGCGAAGCGTACCACCCATGAAGTGCGCACCATGCTCTTCGAGCTGCGGCCGCTCGCGCTCGAAACACAGGGCCTTGATGTCACGCTGCGACAGTATCTTGAGCGTTTCCAGAACCCCACCACGACGATCTCACTGGAGTCGAACGAAATCACCGTCGATCTTGACACCAAGCTTGAAGGAACTTTGTTCAACATTATTCAGGAAGCCATCAACAATGCGCTGAAATACGCCAAGGCGTCGCAGATCTGGGTTCGGCTGAAAGAAACACCAACCGCGCTTGAAGTCACGATTCAGGACAATGGCAGCGGTTTCGATCTTCAGAAAGTGCTCGAGTCGTATGAGAAGCGTGGCTCGTTTGGCCTGCTGAATATCGAAGAGCGCGCAAAACTGATCGGCGGAGCTGCCGAACTCATGTCTGCGCCCGGGCAAGGCACAACCGTGCGCGTAACCGTCCCGCTTGCGTAAATTTTCTCGCCAATGACAAATCCCTACATTCAGCCTTCGCGTGTTCATGCAGCGCTGCGCGCCCTTGGCGTCCGGCCCTCGCGCGACATGGGTCAGAACTTCCTGATCGACGCTCACGCGCTCGCCGCAATCGTTTCCGCTGCCGAGCTTGCACCAAACGATACCGTGGTTGAGGTTGGCCCTGGCCTCGGCGTCCTCACCTGGGAGCTTCTCCAGCAGGCTAGCCGCGTGGTGAGCGTTGAGCTCGACCGCCGACTGGCCGAGCGCCTCGCGGAAGAATTGGCAGCCGAGCCGCATTTCACGCTGGTGCAGGGCGACATTCTGCGCACGCCATTCAGCGCACTAATTGGCGAAGACGAAGCGTACAAAGTCGTCGCAAATCTGCCCTACCAGATCACATCAGCCGCGCTGCGCCACTTTCTCGAGGCACCGCACAAACCCGCAACAATTGTCGTGCTGGTGCAGTGGGAGGTGGCCGTGCGCATCTGCGCAGGGCCGGGCGATTACAGCGTGCTGGCACACTCGGTGCAGCTCTACGCCCAGCCCGAGATCGTGGCGCGTGTGCCAGCCAGCAGCTTCTTCCCCGCCCCCGCCGTCGACTCAGCGATTTTGCGGCTGCGCATCCATGCCGGCCCGCGAGTGAGCGTGCCACCCGAAGCACTGATGCGCCTGATCAAGGCTGGCTTTCTGCAAGCGCGAAAAAAGCTTGGGAATGCGCTCCCGTCCGGCCTGGCATCTCTAGGTGTTCAGATACCCAAAGAACAGGCGCTTGCTGCGCTTGCGGCAGCCCAAATCGACGCGGGCCGCCGTGCAGAAACTCTGACGCTTGATGAATGGGCCAAGCTATACCAAGCATTTGGCTTTGACCCAAACCCGAGCAACCGAAAGACATAAAAAATCCCCAGCCATGCTTCACAGCATAGTTGGGGACCGAGCAGCAAAAAGTTTAGTTGTTGATCGAGATCTCCTGTTGAGCCAGTGGCAGCGCAAAACTAAAGCAGCTTCCCTCGCCTTCTTCGCTCTCCACCCACATTCGCCCCTGATGGCCCTCAACAATTTGCTGGCAGATCGTCAAACCCAGCCCAAGATGGTTGCCCTTGCTCGACGAGCGGTTGTGCGCCCGGTAGAAGCGCTGGAAGATCTTCGCCTGCTCTTCTTTCGGAATGCCTACGCCCGTATCACAGACGTGCATTACCACCTCATCGGCCTGCAGCTCTGAGAAAAGGGTAATTGCGCCGCCCGGAGGCGTAGCCTTAATTGCATTTTCGATCAAATTATTCAACACCTGCCCAATACGCTCGCTGTCAAACACAAACTCTGGCAGGTGGGTACTGACATCATTGACCAGCTTGAGACCATTTTGCTCTGCCTGAAGGCTCAAGCGCGTGGCTGTAGCAGTAACCAGAAGCGATAAATCATTCAGTTTCGGGTCGAGCACCAATCGGCCTGCTTCCACGCGATTATATTCGAGGAATTCAGAAATACGACTTTTCAGCAACTCAACCTGGCCGTCAGCAATTGTCAGAAACTCATTCTGCAAGGCGGTGAGCGCGCCAGCCTGCCCGCGCAGCACAACTTTAATAAAGCCATTCAGTGAATTAAGAGGATTGCGCAGTTCGTGCGCCACCATTGAAATAAACTCGCTGCGCGATTTTTCTTCGATTTTCTGCTCGGTAATGTCATGCAGCACAATCGCTACCAACGGAGCATCGGTGTCGTTGTAGCGCACCTGCGAGGCGTATGCCTGGTAGTATTGGCCGATCTCATCTTCTTCTTGACGAAAATGCAGGTTGCTCATCAGAGTTGGTTTATGCTCGGCACGCAGGCGCGCAGCCATTGCGTCAAGCTGCCGCGTCAAAGCCGGCCCGCGAACCGCATCCTCAAGCATCGCCTGACCGAGTGGGTTGGTAACCACGACCTGCGAGGATTCATCGAGAACAACCAGCCCGTCGTTGATATCGCGCACTACTGCGTGCAACAGCTGCTGCTGCTGGCGCAGTCGGCTGTGCAATTCGGCATTATTTATTGCAATACCCGCCTGCATCGAAAGCGCGGTCAGGTGGCGGGCGTCGCTGCTCGAATAGGCAGCCAAACTACGACTGACAACCGTAAGCGCGCCTTGCGCTGGACCATCGCCAACAAACAGCGGCACACACAGCACCGAGACCATGCCCTGCGGAATGGTATCGGCAAGCTCAGCATCCTGCGCCGCGTTGGTAATAATGATTGGAACTTCCTGCATAATTGCGCGGCGAGTCAGCGAGCTTGCCCATGCATCGCCGCGCAGTTCGTCCAGCATAAACGTGCGGTGTTCATAGCCGGTGCCTTGCTGCAGCGACAGCACTATTCCGTGGATACGACTCGTGCCAAGCATTTGCACCGTGCTATCGACAATCTGGCTCAGCACTTCGTCGAGGCTCAGCGTGCTGGTGATAACGCGCAAACCTTCTTCAAGCGCGTGGAGCTGACGCATGCGTGCGCGCAGATCGTTTGCGCTCCGTTCGAGGTCGCCAATCCGCGCTTCGCGGCCCATGCGCTCGGCCCGCAGTTCGTGCCGAAGGGTGGTATTCACGCGCTGCTGAAACGACATCGCCCAGATAGCAATGACGCCAATACCAAGACTGTTTGCCAGCAAAGCCCATTCCGACATTGGATCGAGCGATGCGTAGCCCCCGCCAACCGACGCCACATAGATATAGATTGGCCCAAAAAGAAACGGCAAAATCATAGCAAGCGGCAGGCGCCGAAAGCTGGCAAGCGCGCGGATCGCAAGCAAGATGTACAGTGGGTAGATGGCAGGCCCGAGGGTTTGTGCCTGACTGAGCAGCAGCATTGCAAAAAGCAAATCAATGCCAACCGCTAACCAGGAGGTTGTAGGAAGGGTCGATGTATAGACCGTGGAGCGAGGGCGTCGGCGGATGAAGATTAGGCTGAGCTGAGCAGTACCATAGAGGACGAGAAACCCACCGATAACTGGCGCGAGTGGCATATTCAAAAGCCACCAGGCGTATGTAAAACTCAAAAGTGGAGCAGCGGCACGTAGCAGATCGCGCCGCTCAAGCGCGGCCCAATGCTTCGTGCGGGTAGTTATTGCTTCGCCGGCTGCCATACTTGCCGCTGCTCTCCTCACCTAGTCCTTACGTTGAACAAGTGCGTCGCTAGACTTCGAATTTATACCCAAGATTGCGAACCGTCAGTACGTGGTGCGGATGCTCGGCGTCCTTTTCGATCTTGGTGCGCAGGCGGCGAATATACACCGCCACCAGGTTGCTTTCGCCTTCGTAATCGTAGCCCCAAACCTTGCTAAGAATCTGGCTGGTGTTGAGCACCCGGCCGGCATTTTTCATGAGGTAGTACAGCAAACGAAATTCTAGTGGCGTCAACTCAATCGTGCGGCCGTCTTCAAACAGCACTTTGTGCTCAACTGGGTCGAGCGTGATGCCACCCTGGCTCAGCCGCGCCGACGGGTTCAGCATGTCGCTGTTGCGGCGGCGCAGCACCGCTTCAACGCGCGCGAGCAGTTCGGAAGGCTCAAACGGCTTCACGAGGTAATCGTCGCCGCCGATCTGCAAGCCCATGACGCGATCTTGCAGCTGCGAGCGCGCCGAAAGAAAAATAATCGGAACGTCCGAGGTGCGGCGGATCTGGCGGCAGATATCAAAGCCGTTCGACTTGGGCATGGAAACATCAAGAAGAACAAGATCAGGGTTATATTGTTCGATAACCTGTAAAATGCTGGGGCCGTCGTATGCCTTGAAAACGCGATAGCCGGCCTCTTCAAGCAGGAATGAAGTCAATTTCACACTGGGCAGATCATCGTCAGCAACTAAAATATGCATCTGCGGGCTCTCCTTGTAGCGCGTATCAGCAGCAACCACAGCAGTGGCCTAGGGCCATGCTGTTGTGTGTTCTTTGTCTGATGCACGGTGGCTTGTTCAAAATATCTCTAATCATATAAACTGCTGCGATGATGAAAAAGTTACGCCTCATCATACCCGATTTTGGTTGTGTTTCTGTTAAAAGTTTGCTCACACTACAACAGGTAGCGCCACTATGATGTGCGCCAACATAAAAAGAGATGCCTGCCAGCCTGAAAACTGGGCATGCATCCCAAAGCGCAATATATGCAGAGCTAAAACGGCAAATCTTCTTCGTCGAAGGTGTTGGTGCCGCGCGGCAGGGCAGCGACTTTTGCGGCGCGCGCCGGGCGGGCAGGGGCAGCGGCGGCAGGAACTGTAGCGGCAGGTGCGGCGCTTGCCCCAACTGGCTCGGCAGGCGCTGCCAATTGATCGCGCCGGGCATCGAGGATGATGATGTCATTGGCGATCACTTCGCTGAGGTAGCGCGTTTGCCCATCCTGATCTTCCCACTGTCGGGTTTGCAGGCGGCCTTCGACATACACGCGCGAGCCTTTCATCATCCATTGCGCGCAAATATCGGCGAGCTTGTTCCACGCCACCACGCGAAACCACTCGGTGTCTTCATGCGCTTCGCCTTCGGCAGTGCGCCACGAGCGGTTGGACGCAACGCGAAATGTCGTGACGGCATGGCCCTGGGGCGTTTGGCGCAGCTCGGGGTCGGCACCTAATCGGCCGGTAAGTTGCACTTTGTTCAAATCTTTGCTCATTGCTGTGCTCCTCTCAATGCCGGTAGCTGCTCTGCCCGCACTATAGCACATTTGTTCTTGAAGTGTCAAGCATTTTTGGCGCGGGAAGAAAACCAAACTCCGACTTTTGGCCCTTGCACGCGGCTTGCGCGAATATGGTACAATATGAGCAACAGGCACTGACGGAGACAAGTAGCTGGTTGTAGCGCAGTTCAGCGAGCACGCGGTTGGTGAAAGGCGTGCCTGGCGGGCCAGCAAAAATCCCTCCCGAGCCGAGCCTCGAACCGCACCGGGCGTTGCTATCTCGCAGTCACCCGGCGCAGAGTAAAGGTTTCCGGTCTCGCCCGACGTTACCCGGGCGGAGGTGTGTTAGCACCTTCACGAAGCGGGCGCATATGCGCCAAGCGGGGTGGTACCGCGGGGTAGATGATGCCTCGTCCCTGTACAGGGACGGGGTTTTTTGTTGTCCGTAGAACGGATCAGGGCGACGAGTGGCGAACAGTTCGCTACCTGCGCCCCGCTGGAGGAACTATGCCATTTCAAGATGTCGACGCCAAGCTGGCTTTTCCCAAGCTTGAGCAAACAGTTGCACAATGGTGGGCCGAGCAGAATATCGTCAAGCAGGCGCTGGCGGCCGGGGATCGCGCGCGCCCGTTTATCTTCTTCGAAGGGCCGCCCACGGCGAATGGCCGGCCGGGCGTGCACCACGTTGAGGCGCGTGTCACCAAAGACCTGATCGTGCGCTACCAGCGCATGCGCGGGCGCTATGTGATCGGTGCGCGTGGCGGCTGGGATACGCACGGACTGCCGGTCGAGGTCGAGGTGGAGAAGGAGCTGGGCTTCAGCGGCAAGCCCGACATCGAGAAGTATGGCATCAAGGAGTTCAACGCGAAGTGTAAGGAAAGCGTCAACCGCTATGTCGACGAGTTCGAGCGGCTGACCGATCGGATCGCGTTCTGGCTCGATCTGGACAACCCATACACCACCTACGACAACAGCTACATCGAGTCGCTGTGGTGGATCTTGCGCCAGTTCTGGGACAAAGACCTGCTGTTCCGCGACTATAAGGTCACCATGCATTGCCCGCGCTGCGGCACGACCCTGGCCGATGCCGAGGTTGCGCTGGGCTTTGAAGATAATGTCGATGACCCAAGCGTGTGGATCCGCTTCCGCCACGAGCCGAGCGGGCACCCGCACGACGCGGCGCTGGCGGGCGCGGCCTTTCTGGCCTGGACGACCACGCCCTGGACCTTGCCGGCAAACGTAGCCGTCGCGCTCAAGCCCGACGCCGACTATGTGCTGGTGGAATTTGTTGGGGCGAAAAATTCGCCGGCTGCCAGTGGCGAAACAGACACAGCGTCGGGCGCACATGCTTCGCCCGAACGGCTGGTGCTGGCCGAGGCGCTGGCCGATCAGGTGCTGGGCGAGGGCAACTACACCGTGCTCGACCGCTTCAAGGGCGACGCGCTGTGGGGCGTGCGCTACCAGCGCCTGTACGACGGCGTGCCCGGCGCGGGCGACAAGCCCGACCTTGAGCGCGCCTACATGGCAATCGCCGACGACTTTGTGTCGCTGGAAGATGGCACCGGCATCGTGCATATCGCGCCGGCCTATGGCGACCTTGAGGTCGGCCGCAAATACAACCTGCCCACGCTGTTCTCGGTCGATCTGAGCGGGCATGCCTACCCGGCCTACGACGCGCTGGGCTTCGGCGGTATGTTCTTCAAGCAGGCCGACCCGGTGATCACGCGCAACCTGAAGGAGCGCGGGCTTTTGTTCCGCAGCGCGCGGGTGAAGCACTCCTACCCGTTCTGCTGGCGCTGCAAGAACCCGCTGCTGTACTATGCCAAGCCCTCGTGGTACATCCGCACCACCGCCAAAAAAGAGCGGCTGGTGGCGCACAACCAGGAAGTGCACTGGGTGCCCGAGCACATCAAGAACGGGCGCTTCGGCAACTGGCTGGCCAACAACATCGACTGGGCGATCTCGCGCGAGCGCTTCTGGGGCACGCCGCTGCCGATCTGGGTCTCGGAAGACGGCAAGCACATGGAGTGCATCGGCTCGGTGGCCGAGCTTGAGCAGAAGGTCGGGCGCAGCCTGAAAGACCTTGATCTGCACCGGCCGTTTGTGGACGAGCTGACGTGGGAAGCGCCCGACGGGCATGGCGCGATGCGGCGCATCCCCGACGTGGCAGATGCCTGGTTCGACAGCGGCTCGATGCCGGTGGCGCAGTGGCACTACCCATTCGAGAACAAGGAGCTGTTCGAAATCGCCGGGCAGGCCGACTATATCTCGGAAGCGATCGACCAGACGCGTGGCTGGTTCTACACGCTGCACGCCGTCAGCACGCTTCTGTTCGATCGGCCAGCCTTCAAAAACGTGATCTGCCTGGGCCACATCCTCGACGCCAAGGGCGAGAAAATGTCGAAATCGCGCGGCAATGTCGTCAACCCGTTCGAGCTGATCGACGAGTTTGGCGCCGACGCGGTACGCTGGTATATGTTCGCCAGCGCGCCGCCCTATAACGCGCGCCGCTTCGGGCCCGAGCAGGTGAATGAGATGCTGCGGCAGTTCATACTGACGCTGTGGAACACCTACAGCTTCTTTGTGACCTACGCCAAGCTCGATGGCTGGACGCCCGCCAACAGCAGCACACCAGCCGAGCTGCAGCCGATCGACCGCTGGGCGCTGGCGCGACTCAACGCGCTGGTGCAGGAGGTGACGGCCTCACTCGACGACTACGACATCCACGCGCCGGCCAAGGCGATCGAGGCGTTTGTCGACGACCTTTCGAACTGGTATGTGCGCCGCAATCGCCGCCGCTTCTGGAAGGCCGACAGCGACGCCGACAAGCAGGCAGCCTACAGCACGCTCTACACCTGCCTGACGACGGTGACGCGCCTGCTCGCGCCGTTCATGCCATTCCTGAGCGAGGCGCTTTACCAGAACCTGGTGGCGCAGCAGACCGAAGGCGTGGCGCTGAGCGTGCACCTGGCCGCGTGGCCGCAGGCCGACACTGCGCTGATCGACCCGGCGCTGCTGGCCGACACGGCGACGCTGCTGGAGGCCATCAGCCTGGGGCGGGCGGCGCGGCGCAGCGCGGGCGTGAAGGTGCGCCAGCCGCTGGGCGCGCTGTGGGTGCGCGTGCCGGCCAGTGCCGTGGCCGGGCTGCAGCGCTTCGAAAGCGAGCTGCGCGACGAGCTGAACGTCAAGGAGGTGCGCTACCTCGACGCGGCGACCGATCTGGTCGAGTATCGCTTCAAGCCGAACCTGCGCGTGGTTGGCAAGCAGTACGGTAAGCTGGTGCCAGCGCTCACCCAGGCGCTGCGCGAGCTGGCGGGCGAGGCGGCGCGCGCAGCCGCGCACACGCTGGAAGCGGGCCAGCCGCTGGCGCTCGCCGTGAACGGCGAAACGCTGCAGCTTGCGCCCGAGGCCGTGCTGGTCGAAAGCTCTTCGCCCGAGGGCTACGCGGTGGCCGAGCACAATGGCGTGCTGGTGGCGCTCGACACGGCGCTGACGCCCGAGCTGCGCGCCGAGGGCCAGGCGCGTGAGTTGGTGCGCAGCATCCAGGATGCGCGCAAGGCCGCTGGGCTGGCGATCTCCGACCGCATCGCCGTGACGGTGGCGGGCGCCGACGCCGCGCTGGCCGCGACGCTGGCGGCCTGGGGCGCGTACCTGCGCACCGAAACGCTGGCGAACTCGCTGGAGCAGGGCCAGCCGGCGGCGGGTGCGCATGTCGCCACGCTCGATCTCGACGGGCAGGCGCTGACGCTCGGCATCAGCAAGGACGACTAGCGCAGCTCGGACGAAGAACGAAGGACGAATGACCAAGATGCGTTTCGTCCTTCGTCCTTCGTCTTTGGTCATACCCAGCAGAATTACTGACTCCATGCGCCGCGCTTGACAAAACGCAGGGCTGTAGGTACCATGCACGCCACTCAGGGCCAAGCACTCATACCAACCCATTTCTGGCATCGCAGCGCATAGCATAGTAGCGTCTCTACACAAACAACCACCGAGCCAAGCCACGGCCCACACCCCATCGCATCCGCGAAAGGTTTGGCGGGGCTGTGCCGAAGCCGGGCCATGTCGCGGGTCTGAAAGGTTTGCATTCACGCAGCACCTCTCAGCCCTAGTTGTGTTTGTGCCTTTTTCAGCAAGCGCCATTCCACACTGCGCACACGCTTTCGGCGCCTTTGTAACTTCGTGTATCTATAAACTTAACTTATGGATCGCATCATCGTTCTGAAAGGAGCAGTGCTTGAAGATATCCGGCAAATCAACGATTGATGCGCCACGCGACCAGGTTTGGGAAGCCCTCAACAACATGGAAGTGCTGGCGCGCATTGTTCCCGGCTGCGAGCGCCTGGAACAGGTCGGAGACAACGAATACGAAGGCACCGTCAAGATCGGCATTCAGTCGATCAAAGGTACCTACAGCGGAAAAATTCGGCTCGAAGATATTGAGCCGCCCCGCCACTACAAGCTGGTTGCCGCCGGCCGCAGCGCCAATGGCGTGGTCGATGGCACTGGCACAGTCGATCTGGAAGAGCTGGAAGACGGCAAAACGCTGCTGAATTACGGCGGCGATGCCCAGATCGGCGGCACGCTGGCAAGTGTTGGCCAGCGCCTGATCGAGGGCGCGTCGAAGCAGCTGATCAATCAGTCGCTCAAGGCGCTTGCCGAGCAGATCAAGCAGCGCAATGCACCACCCGCCGAAGCGGCTGCCCCTGCGCCGGCCGACGCAGCGCCCGCGCCCGAACCCGCCACCGCTGCTTCCGCGCCGGCCGCCAGCAGCGCGCCCAGCGCCGTTGCCGAAGCCGAGCAGGCCGCGCCCGCAGCTGCGCCCGAGGCTAGCACACCCACCACCACCGAAACACCTGCAGCGCCTGCCAAAGCCGCCCCGCCCAGCTTCGAGCGGCGCACGGTTGTAGTGCCTTCCGACGAGCAGCTCAAGCCTGAGTCGATTGTGCGCGGCATGGTTGAGGATGCGCTTCAGGAGCGGCCGTGGGTGCCGTGGGTGGTCATCGCCTTCTTGCTTGGCATATTGTTTGGCCGCGCTGGCCGCAAGTAGCGCGCCGCCCCAAACGATTTGTGCATCTCGTTCTTAGCCAGCCTGGCTAGAAAGGAGCCTCGGCTCACCCATAGCTCATTTGCTGTTTCCATACATACGCCGGCGTTGGAATGGATCCTGGGAGTTATCAGGAGGAATATGACGTGAGTACGATCTCAGTCACGGTCAATGGGCGGACCTACCAGAGCGATGTCGAGCCACGTACACTGCTTGTCCACTATCTGCGCGAACAGCTCAACCTCACCGGCACGCATATTGGCTGCGACACCAGCCAGTGTGGCGCGTGCGTCGTTCATGTGAATGGCGAAAGCGTCAAATCGTGCACCATGCTGGCCGTTCAGGCCGATGGCGCGCAGATAACAACCATCGAAGGACTGGCGAAAAACGGCCAGCTCCATGCGCTTCAGGAAGGCTTCTGGGAGAAGCACGGCCTGCAGTGCGGCTTCTGCACCCCCGGCATGATTATGTCGGCCTACGACCTGCTCCAGCAAAACCCCAACCCCACCGAAGACGAAATTCGCCACGGCCTGGAAGGTAACCTGTGCCGCTGCACCGGCTACCAGAACATTGTCAAGGCTGTGCAGTATGCGGCCGGCAAGATGGGCGGCAGCGGCGAAAAGGGCCAGGACCCCACGGCCCAAACCAGCGGCGACAGCCCGGGCGAAGAGTATATCGAAGACGTTGCGAGCGACAAGGGTGGCGAGCGTTCGCCTGAAACCGTTGTTGGCTCCGACGAAGCCCCGGTCGCCGGTTCGTAACAGGCCAGGTGGCGGCGCTCCGTGCCCCGCCGCTTCACAATGCAGTGCTGGAAGGAGCAGGTATGACCACGGTAACCAAGATGGTTGGTCAGGCGCTCAAACGGCGCGAAGACCCCAAGCTCATCACCGGGAAGGGCAACTTCCTCGACGATATCAAGCTCCAGGGGATGGCCCACGCAGCGATTCTGCGCAGCCCCTACGCCCACGCCAAACTCAACAGCATCGACACCTCGAAGGCCAAGGCGCTCCCCGGCGTCATCGCCGTGTTCACCGGCGAAGACATGATGGACATTAACCCGCTGCCCTGCGCATGGCAGGCTGGCCGCGTGCAGAACAACGCCAACACGCCGCGCGCGATTTCGCCCGGCAAGGCGCTGTTTGCCGGCGACGGCATTGCCATGGTGGTGGCGGAAAATCGCTACATCGCCCGCGACGCGCTCGACCTGATTGAGGTCGATTATGAGCCGCTGCCGGTGGTGGTCGACGCGAAAAAGGCCACCGAGGCCGGCGCGCCGCAGCTGCACGACAATGCGCCCAACAACATCTGCATGACCTGGGACTGCGGCGACAAGGGCAAGGCCGACGCCGCGTTCAGCAGCGCCGAAGTGACCGTCAAAGAGCAGATCATCAACCAGCGCCTGATCCCCACGCCGATGGAAACGCGCGGCTCGCTTGCCCGCTACGACGAAGCGACTGGCGAGTTTACGGTGTGGATGACCTCGCAGGCCCCGCACGTCATGCGCCTGCTGCTCACAGCCTTTGTGTTCGGCATCCCCGAAACCAAGCTGCGCTGCATCGCCCCGAACGTGGGCGGCGGCTTCGGCCAGAAGATCTTCTGCTACGCCGATATGGTGTTTACCATGTGGGCATCGCGCAAGCTCGGCGTGCCAATCAAGTTCGTCGAGGATCGCTCGGAGAACTATCGCTCGTCCACCCACGGCCGCGACCACATCACCGATGCGGAGATTGCCGGCAACAAGGATGGCACGATCACCGGCCTGCGGATCGAGACTTGGGCGAACCTGGGCGCGTACCTGAGCACGATTGCCCCGGGCATCCCCACCACGCTGTATGGCCGCATCACCACCGGTGTGTATAAGATCCCGGCGGCCTACTGCAAGGTCTATGGCGTCTACACCAACACCGCCATGGTCGATGCCTATCGCGGCGCGGGCCGCCCCGAAGCGTCGTACCTGATCGAGCGCATGGTCGACCGCTTTGCCGCCGAGATCGGCATGGACCCGGCCGAGGTGCGACGCAAGAACTTTATTCAGCCCGGCGATTTTCCCTACGACAATGGCATGGGCCTGCTGCCCTACGACAGCGGCAACTACGAGCCGGCGCTCGACCGCGCGCTGCAGATGGCGGGCTACGCCGACTTCCGCAATGAGCAGGCCGAGGCGCGCAAGAACGGCAAATACCTGGGCCTGGGCATCAGCTCCTACGTCGAGATCTGCGGCGTTGCGCCCAGCGCCTGGATCGGTCTCCCCGGCGAAGGGTGGGGCGCGGGCCTGTGGGAAAGCGCGAACATCCGCGTGCACCTGACCGGCCAGGTCGTTGTTACCACGGGCGCGCTGCCGCACGGCCAGGGCGTCGAAACCACCTTCGCGCAGATTGTGGCCGACGAGCTGGGCGTGCCCTACGAGAGCGTGCTGATCGAGCACTCCGACACCGCCGGCACGCCCTTCGGCTACGGCACCTACGGCAGCCGCTCGCTGACGGTGGGTGGCACGGCCATGTACAAGAGTGTTGCCAAGATCAAGGAAAAGGCCAAGAAGATCGCCGCGCACATGCTTGAAGCCAACCCGGCCGATATCGAGTATGCCGACGGCAAGGCCTATGTGAAGGGTTCGCCCGACCAGGCCAAGACGCTGGGTGAAATTGCGCTGCAAGCTTCTGTGGCCTACAGCCTGCCCGAAGGCGTCGAGCCCTTCCTGGACGAGACGACCTACTACGATCCGCCGAACTGCACCTTCCCCTTCGGCACGCACATCGCGATTGTCGAGGTCGATGGCGCGACGGGCATGGTCGAAATCAAGCGCTACGTCGGCGTCGACGATGTCGGCAACCCGATCAACCCGCTGATCATCGACGGCCAGCTCCACGGCGGTATTGCCCAGGGCATCGCGCAGGCACTCTATGAAAATGGCGTGTACGACGAAAACGGCCAGCTCGTCAGCGGCACGCTGATGGACTACGCCGTTCCGAACGCGGCCATGCTGCCCAACTACGAGCTGGATCGCACCGTAACGCCCAGCCCCGTCAACCCGATGGGCGTGAAGGGCGCGGGCGAGGCCGGCACCATCGGCAGCGCGCAGGCGATTATGAACGCGGTGATCGACGCGCTGCAACCGTTTGGCGTGAAGCACATGCAAATGCCGGCGACGGCGGAGCGCGTGTGGCGGGCGATGAATAGTAAAGGCTAAGTTTTGAGTTTTGAAGTTTGAGTTGACTTCTGGCGCAACTTAAAACTCTGCACTCAAAACTCAAAACTTTCGAGGAGAATAGTATGATCCCGAGCGAGTTCCAATATTTCTCGCCCACGACGGTCGACGAAGCAGTGAGCTTGCTACAAGAGCATGGCGAAGACGCCAAGCTGATTGCGGGCGGCCACTCGCTGCTGCCGGCCATGAAGCTGCGCCTGACGGCCCCGACCGTGCTGATCGATGTCAGCAAGATCGACGGCATCAAGGGCGTGTCGGTGAACGGCAATGTCACGGTGGGCGGCGGCGCGACCTACCACGCAGTGGCTTCGAACGATGCCGTGCAAAGCGCGTGCGGCGTGCTGGTCGAGTGCGTGGCGCAGATTGGCGACACGCAGGTACGCAACCGTGGCACGATCGGCGGCTCGCTCGCGCACGCCGACCCGGCAGCCGACCTGCCGGCGCTGGCGCTGGCGCTCGGTTCCACCATCACGGTGAAGGGGCCGGGCGGCGAGCGCACAATCAACGCCGACGACATGTTCGTCGAGATGTTGACCACCGCAATCGAGCCGAACGAAATCATCACCAGCGTGACCTTCCCGACGCTCGGCGCGGGCGAAGGCGCGGCGTATGAGAAAATGCGCCAGCCGGCTTCGCGCTACGCCATCGTCGGCTTGGCCGCCTATGTCAAGCTCGGCGGCGACGGCAATGTGGCCGAGGCGCGTGTGGCCGTGACGGGCGCTGGCCCGAAGGCGACCCGCCAGAGCGACACCGAGAGCGCGGTGGTGGGCAGCAACGGCGACGACGCAGCCGTCGCGGCGGCGGCCGACAAGGCCGGCGAAGATATGGACTACCTGGGCGACATCCACGCCTCGGAGGAGTATCGCCGCGCCATGGTGAAGGTGTACACCAAGCGGGCGCTCGCCAAGGCGATTGCACGCGCACGCGGCTAGCGATTTTGCGGCAGCCCCCGTTCCCTGCGCAGGGAACGGGGGCTTCTTCGTTGGCGCGGGCAGGCATGCAAAGCGTGGTAAGATAGCGCCTCGACATCAACCTGAACAGCAAAGAAGCCGTATGGAAAACGTCTCTGCCGACACAATTCTCAAACGCTATGCCAACCGCAACTTCGTGGTGAATGTGCTGGATGGCATGGCGTTTGTGTTTGGGATCAGCCTGGTTTCGCGCCTGACCGTGCTGCCATTATTTATCGCGCGCCTGTCGAGCGAGCGCTGGGTGCAGGGCCTGCTGCCCACGCTGACGCAGGCCGGCTGGGTGCTGCCCACGCTCTTTATGGCCCCGCTGGTCGCGAGCATGCCGCGCCGCAAGCCACTGGTCATGGCGGCAACCCTGGGCGAGCGCCTGCCGTTTCTGGTGCTCGGCGCGGTGCTGCTGCTCAGGCCCGGCCTTGCGCCCGCCACGCTGCTGACGATCTTCTTTGTGCTGTACGCATTTCAGTCATTCAGCGGTGGCTTTACCGCGACGGCGTGGCAGGATTTCATTGCGCGCATCATCCCCGAGCGGCGCTGGGGCACGTTTTTCGGCTTGCAGAATGGCCTGGGCGCGGTGCTGGGCATTGCCAGCGCAGCAATTGCGGGCGAGATCCTGGCGACGCAGCCATTCCCGCAGAGCATTGGCACGCTCTCACTCATTTGCTTCGCCGCAATGATGCTTTCCTACACCTTTCTGGGGCTGACGGTCGAGCCGCCGCAGCCGGTACAGCCGCGCCAGCCGATGCGCGCCTTTTTGCGCGGGCTAGGCCCGCTGCTGCGCAACAACCCGCCCTTTCGCAGCTACCTGTTCTGCCGCGCGGCGATTGCGCTCGGGCTGCTCGGCCACAGCTTCGTTACGGCAGCGGCGCTGGAGCGCTTTGGCATCGGGAATGCCGAGGTTGGCGTGTTTACCGCCGTGCTGCTGGCCTCGCAGGCGATCGGGCATATTGGGCTGGGCGCGCTGGGCGACCGCTGGGGCCACAAGCAGGTGCTGGAATTGGCGACCGCGCTGGGTCTCGCGGCGCTCCTGCTGACGGTGCTCGCGCCAACTGCCATCTGGTTCTACGTGATTTTTGCGCTGGTTGGCGCGGCGCAGGCCGGCTACCAGATTTCGGGCTACACGGTGGTGCTGAGCTTCAGCACGCCGGCCGAGCGCCCAACCTACATTGGCGTGGCAAACACCACGCTCGCGCCGGTTGCGACGCTGGGGCCGCTACTGGCCGGCAGTTTTGCGGCGGCAGTTGGCTATAATGCCTTGTTCGTGGCGCTGCTGGTGATTGGCGGGGTGGGGTTAATCGCGCTGCACTGGCGCGTGACTTTGCCGGCACGAAATGCGCTTGGCGCGCAGGAATAAGCGTCTATATGCGGGCCACAGACAAAATGAGATCGCTAGAAATTGAACGCGGAGCTACGCTGACGAATGCGGACAAATGCCCCTATCTGCGTAGTCCGCGTGCATCTGCGTCCAGTACTTCACATATTCGCGTCTTCGTGTCTTCGTGGTTAAAATAAGACCCTTGCGAACTAGCGGAAGGTCGCAACCACCACGGCCGCCAGCAGGCCACTACCGAGCAGGCCATATTCCCAGAACACGCGCTGCGAAAGTGTGCCTTCCAGGTGGTGCTGCACCAGGCCAATCGCCACATAGAACAGCACCAGCAGCAGCGCGCCGCCGAGCAAAAACGAGGCCGCCCAGTAATTCAGCGCCCAGGTCGCCTCGGCCAGCGCGATGCCTATCATGCCCGCCAGCACAAACAAGCCCTTGCGCGGCGGTGCCCACTGCATCAGCGCATAGGCCAGCAGCGCGGCAGTGGCCCCAATCAGCACGCCCGAGTACAGAAAGCGCAGGCGCGCGTAGTAGGTGGCACTGAACAGCGTAAACGCCAGCAGCAGCGTGATGGTCTGGAGGATCAGGCGGGCAGTGTGGCGCACCTCGGGCCGCCGGTCGAGGGCGTAGTGCTGGCCCAGCAGGGCAGCCAGCAGCAAGCCTCCCGTGGCGGCCAGCGCAATGATCGCCGCCGTCATTTCGAGCAGCGGGCTGAACAGGCGGAAAAACGCGAAGGGCGCGACGATTGCAAACGAGGGCAGAATCCAGAAGCCCGGCGCAAGCTCCAGCCGCGCCACGCCCAGGTTCAGGCTTGGCAGCGCGCGGTTCTGCATCTGCGGGTGGCTGCGAATAAACAGGTCGGCCCCGGTGCTGGTAATCACCACCAGCGACGCCACCAGCACCCACGAAAGCGTGATCAGCGGCAGGTCGCCGCCCAGGCGCGCGCGAAAATTATTCGGGTTAATATCGATCAGGAACACAACCGCCAGACCAACCAGCACCAGCAAAACCAGTGACACAATGCGGTCGTAGCGGGGTGTTGCGGAAGGGCTCACCGTGCTTGTTCTCCTTGCGACGCGTGCCCGGCACGCGATTGCCAGCCGGCCTGGGATTCTAGCCGCACTTGCCGGGGATGTCAACCTTGCGCACGGTTGCGCCGCCCCTGTGAGGGTGTTAGAATGGCACCGCTATGCACGATAGCCCATATTTGCGCCCGGGTTCCTGCTGTTCCTGGTAGTTCACGCAGCAGCTCAGGCAACAAAGCGCACCATCCATGCTGGTTTCCTCTCCGCAATCCACCGAGCCGCTGCAGCTCAGTATTCGGCCCGCCCAGATGCGCGATATCTACCCGGTGCTCAACCTCCACCGCGAAGCCTTTGCCGATAAATTCGGGGCTGCCTTTGGCACGAATGGCGCGGCGCGCGGGCTGGAGGCCATGGCCGAAGCCTGGCGGCGGCAGGGCACAAGCGCGCTGCGCGGCATGTTCGTGGCCGAGGCCGGCGAGCAGGTGATTGGGACGATCACACTGCGCACCTGGGAGATGGGTGGCGACAACACTGGCGCGGCCGAAATGGCATTTCATCAGGTGCTTGGCACCTGGCGCGCCATGCGCTCGATCTTCGCGCTTTCGCTGCTCGACCACCAGATCGACCGCGCCGAGGGCTATATCACCGACGTGGCGGTGCTGAGCGCCTACCGGCGGCGCGGCGTGGCCCAGGCCATGCTGGCGCGCGCCGAAGAAGAAGCGCGCATCCGCCGCAAGCGCTACCTGGCCCTCTACGTCAGCGCCCGCAATCGCGGCGCAATCGACCTCTACCATCGCACTGGCTTCACCAAATGGCGCACGCGCCGCTCGCTCATGGCCGGCTGGATTTTGCGACAGCGCGTATGGCTGCTGATGCGCAAGGATCTGGGGATGTAGCAGCATTGCGCGGCAAGGCAATGTGTGCTACTGTACTCGGGTAGCGCGCAAGCGCCCGGCGGCGATGAAGCCGCACAGCAACGGGCGCTTGGGCTATGTGCAAACAAAACTATCAATTCATTAGGAGGCGACGACAATGACGTCTGAGCGCGAAAACCCCTTCCGTATCGCGCAGCAGCAGTTCGACAAAGCAGCCGATCTGCTCGACTTGCCCGACGATGTACGCGAGATCTTGCGCGTTCCCCAGCGCGAGCTTACCGTCAACTTCCCAGTGAAATTCGACAACGGCTCGACCAAAGTCTTCACCGGCTACCGCGTGCAGCACAACCTCGGGCGCGGCCCTGTCAAGGGCGGCATTCGCTACCACCCCAATGTCGATATTGACGAAGTACGCGCGCTGGCCATGTGGATGACATGGAAGTGCGCGCTGGTGAATATTCCCTATGGCGGCGCGAAAGGCGGCGTCGTGGTCGACCCGGCGAATCTCTCGTTGGGCGAGCTGGAGCGGCTGACCCGCCGCTTCGCCACCGAGATTAGCATTCTGATCGGCCCCGACAAAGACATCCCCGCGCCCGATGTGAACACCACCCCGCAGATCATGGCCTGGATCATGGACACGATCTCGATGCATCAGGGCCACACCGTCAACGCCGTTATCACTGGCAAGCCGGTGCAGGTCGGCGGCTCGCTGGGCCGCAACGACGCCACCGGGCGCGGCGTGAGCCTGATGGTGCGCGAGTGGGCGCGCAACAACAACCAGAATGTCGAGCAGCTTAATGTCGTGGTGCAGGGCTTCGGCAATGTGGGCGGTGTTGCGGCCGAATTGCTGACCGAGATGGGCTGTCGCGTGATTGCCGTCAGCGACGCGACCGGCGGCTATGTGCGCCGTGGCGGGCTCGATATCAAGGCCATGCGCGAGTATGCCGCGCGCCACCCGCGCCGCCTGCTGGAAGGCTACACCGCGCCCGGCGTCGAGCAGCTGACCAACACCGAGCTGCTGGAACTGCCCTGCGACGTGCTTGTTCCCGCCGCGCTGGAAAACCAGTTCACCGAGCTGAATGCGCCACGCATCCGCGCCAAAGTAATTGTGGAAGGCGCCAACGGCCCAACCACGCCCGACGCCGACGCCATTTTCGAAGAGCGCGGCATCACCGTCGTGCCCGACATTCTGGCCAACGCCGGTGGCGTGACGGTGAGCTACTTCGAGTGGGTGCAGGGCTTGCAGTCGTTCTTCTGGGACGAAATGGATGTGAACGCCAAGCTTGAGCGCATCATGGTCAACTCGTTCGAGCAGGTGCGCGCCGTAGCCGAGCAACGCCGCATTTCGATGCGGCTGGCGGCCTACCTGCTGGCGGTGCGCCGCGTCGCCGACGCAAACGCCACCCGCGGCATTTACCCCTAGTGCGCGTGAACGCGCAGGGGCTAGGAAATGGAGGATAGGGTTTGGGGATTGCAATGCCCAACAAGGCCTTTCCTGACCCTGAAACCTCACCTGGAATTGCCCAGAGTAATTTGGAAATCCGCTATTGATTTGATGAAGGACGAAGGACGAAGCCAGATTGCCCATTCGTCCTTCGTCTCAGCCAGGAAAAACGAACTTCAACCGAGCTGTGTTCGTTTTGCAGCACCAAGGGATGTGAAATACACGTTACCGCTTTACTTTGGCTGTGGTACAATAGCATACCATGATCAGGCTCACGTGGTAGATAGCCTCACCGATTGCGTATTACTGTGCAGCGTATTTCGCGCACGGTAATACGCAATCGGCGTATGCGACCCGCAGATGGGGAGGTACCGTCGTGGATGTTCTGCTTGTGGATGACAACGTTCTTATGCAACAGCTTATTGCGCGTTTCCTGGGGGAATTTGGCTATCAGGTCGCGGTGGCGGGCCTGGCTTCGGAAGCTGTGGCGCTGGCCCGAAAATCGCCGCCGGCCCTGCTGATGATCGATATGCACCTGCCCGACCTGGATGGCCCCGACGCGCTGGCCGCATTGCGCAAGCTGCCTGGCTGCGCCGACACGCCCGCCATTGCAATCAGCGGGCTGGCCGAGGAAGAAATGCGCCATATGGAAATGCACGACTTCAACGAATACTTGGTGAAGCCGGTCGATCTCGATATGCTCTATGCGACGGTGGCGCGCTATCTTGGCCCAAATCTTGCGCGCAGCGTGGGGTAAGGTATCACTGCGCTCTGTGTGGAATTGAGCGAATTATGCGAATTTCAAGTAAAGGCGAGTATGGCTTGCGGGCTTTGTTCGATCTGGCGCAGCGCTACGGCGAAGGGCCGATCCAGAGCCACGATATTCATGCGCGCCAGGGGATTGACGAGAATTACCTGAACCAGATTTTGATCCTGCTGCGCAAGGCCGGCCTGATCGAAAGTGTGCGCGGCCCGCAGGGTGGCCACCGCCTGGCCCGCCCGCCCGCGCAAATCTCGCTGCTGGAGGCACTGGTGGCACTGGAAGGGCCGCTGCTGCCGCCCGAAGCCGGCCGCGACAGCCTGCAGCCCGAAAACGCGCTCGATCTGGATATTGTGCGGGATGTGTGGGCGGGCGCGCGCGAGGCGCTGGAAAGCAACCTGCGCAACCAGTCGCTCGACGACCTGTGCCAGAACAAGCGCCGCCGCTCGGGCGAGGTCATGTATTATATCTAGCGCATTTTAGATTTACGATTTTGGATTTACGATTGTACGCAACCGCATATCAATGCGGAAGAAGCACAAGCATATCCAGACCGAAGCGCAATTTTATTTACGACGAAGACGCGAAGGCGCGAAGGTAATAAGAGAAAGCTTACCTTTTTGCGTCAGGCAAATAGCAGCAAACACGCAGGAGGCACTACAAAGCCAAGTTTGTAGTGCCTCCTGCGTTCTTATGTGCCAAAAAAACTGCCGCCTGCCCGCTGCCTACTGCTACTCTCCCCCATCCCCTAATTCACAATAAGGCCCTGCGCTTCGAGCCAGAAGCGCGCCGCCGCCAGCGACCCCAATTCGACCAGCGTGAACAGAAGCGCCCAGGTAGCCGGTTTGGCAAGCTGGATCATGCGCGTGACGCGGCCCTCGTAGCCCATAAACAGCGCGGTGAGCAGCACATTAATCGCATACAGAATGCCGGTGATGCCCAGCCATGCCGTAATAGCAATCGGCCAGAACATCAGCGCGACATTGCCGTACATCGCCGCCAGCACCAGCAGGTTCAGCAGCAGCGCGCCGCCAAGCTCCAGCCAGCCGTTCATAATGCGCTGATTCGTGTCGGGGTTCTGGCGCAGCGACAAATTGATGATCAGGAACATCAGCACGGCGATTGCCACGCCCATGCCCATGCCAGTGAGTGTGCGCAGTTCGTTCTGCGGTGTGTACAGGTGCGGCATAAACAGGTCGACCAGCATGGAATTGAAGCCATCGACGCCCATCACCACCACAAAGGCGATCAGCGTGGCGAGAATGGGGATGGGCGGCAGCTTGGCGGCGCGCGCCCGGCCCAGCGCCAGCAGAAACAGCACCGTGACCAGGAAGCCGCTGTAGATGCCGGTGTTGCGCGCGCAGAGCGGCAAGCGCAGGCCGGCCATATCGACCGTGTGGGCCTGGGCGCAGACGCCATGCACCACTGCGTACATCTTCCATTCCAGCGGCATGCCCGGCCAGGCCAGCAAGCCCAGCAGCAGCACTCCCGCCAGCCCAAACAGGGCGTAGCGCCAGGGAAGCTCGCGCAGGCCGCGCGTTTCGGCCTGCTGTACGCGGCGCGCAGTCATTTCGCCGCGAGCCATCTCGATTATTTCGTCGCTGGTACGCTCGTTCATATTATTTCAGCTCGTCGATATGATTGCTGATAAAGGTGGCATCCATCACGCCGGTTTTGCGCAGCGCAATCGTGCCGTCGCTGTTGATGAAGTAGGTGGTGGGCAGCAACTGCGCGGCGTAGCGCTCGGCAATATCGCCCTTGGGGTTGGCAATCAGCGGGAAGGTCACGCCCAGCTCGTTGGCGAAGGGCCCGAGCTGATCGAGCGTTTGCGCCTTGTTCACGCCCAGCACCACCACGTCTTTGTATTTCGCCAGGGTATGCTGGAGATCGGGCATCTCGCTGCGGCAGGGCGCGCACCATGTCGCCCAGAAGTTCAGCAGCACTTTTTTGCCGCGCAGCTGGCTGAGCTGGCGCGTGCTGCCGTCGGGCATAGTATAGCTGAAATCGGGCGCGCTTTCGCCCTGCGAGGGAATGGCCGATTGCCCGCTGTCGGGCAGGATGCGCGAGTCGGTGGCGATGCTTTGCGCGCCAGCATTTGCAGCCGGGGCAGGCATTGCGTCGCCGCCACAGGCGGCCAGCGCGAACGCCAGCAGAACAAGTACAAGAAAAGAACTGCGCCGCGTGGTCATGCTTCAACCTCCGCCAGGGCCGCCAGCGCCTGCGTCAGCTCGGCTGCGCGGATGGGCGCAAAGAGCGTTGGGCCGCCCGCAATTGCAACAACAGGAATGCTGTGTTTGTAGCGCTCGTACAGATCGATGTCGCTCAGGATGTTCACTTCACGCACCGCGAGCGCGAAGCGCTGGGCCAGCGCTTCCAGCAGGTCGGCGGCGTCTTCGCACAGGTGGCAGCCGGGGCGGCTGTAGAGGGTGATCTGGCGCGTTTGCATGGCGCTATTATACCAGACCAGCGCGGAGAACGGCGTCTGCGTTTAGCGTAAATAACCACCAAGACACCAAGACACCAAGGTTTTCAGAATGCTTTAGAATCTTGGTGTCTTGGTGGCATTCCCAAACAGCATCTGTGTGATCTGCGTCATCTGTGGATTATTCTCGGGCCTTCGTGGTCGAAATCCTGGCCGTTCACACGCCCTGCCGCACCACGCCCGCATCCGGCTGCGCCGTTTCGCCCACGCGCAGCAGCACAAACAGCGCCGCGCCGACCAGCCGCAGCCCGGCCGCCACAAACAGCGCCGGCGCCGCGCCCAGCGTGTCGGCAATCAGCGTGCCCACCAGCGGCGAAATAAACGTCGCCACGTAGGTGGTGAGCTGGTAGAGCGCGATATACGAGGCCGTGTGGCGCGGCGGGCAGGTGCGCAGCAGCATATCGAACAGCACCAGGTCGATGCCGGCCATGAAGATGCCGCCCATGCCCGCGTACACCGGCTGCGGCGCGACGCTGCGCGTCAGGCCGGCCAGCAGCGGGTAGAGCACCAGGCCAAACGCGCACACCCGCAGCACCAGCGTCGCTCCGCGCTGCCGCGACAGGGTCGACCAGATGAAGTATGCGCCGAGCAGCACGCCACTGTTGACGGTGTTGATCAGGCCGATCCAGGCGTCGCTGGCGTTCAGCTCGCGCACCCAGTAGAGCGGGAAGATCGGCAGCGCCAGCGTGATTCCGCAGCGGAACACAAACTGGCTGATCAGAAAGCGGCTGAACAGCGCGTTCTCGCGCAGCGCCGCCCAACCTTCGCGCAGGCGCTCGCGGCGACTGTGGCCCGCACCAGCGGCCTCGGCGGCTTCGGCCGGGTCGTTGTCGGGGATGTCGATACGGCTGGAGAAGATGAAGCTCAGCAGGCCACCCGCGAATGAGCCAATAAACACCAGCTGGTAGTTCAGCGGAAACACCACCTGATCGAGCGCCCAGCCGGCCAGCGCAACCGTGCCAGCGGTCGTCAGGCCCAGGATCGACCAGCGCCGGCTCATCAGGTAGTAGCGCCGGTCGGGGCCGGCCACCGCGCCCATCACAATCGTAAACGCCACGTTCACAATTGTTTGCGGCACGGTCGCAATCGCCCAGATGGCAATGATCGGCACGGGCACCAGTTCGAGCGGGAAAAGAAACGGCATCAGGCCAGTGATGGCGTAGGAACCGAGCACCCACACCCGCGCGCGCGAGTACCACGGCACGACGTTGCGCTGGCGTTCGAGCAGCTGGCCCGCCGGAAGCGCCAGAATAATGCCGGTGAGCGCGGGCATGGCCGTAAGCAGGCCCACCAGAAACGACGATGCGCCCAGACGCACCAGAAACACCGACAAAAACGTCGCCACCCCCGAAACAATCCCCACCCCAATGCCGTCGATCAGCACGTTGCGGATGTTGCGCTGCTCAAGCGTGGTGGGTCGCAACACAGTGCGAAAGTTGCGCATGATCACCGCCGACCGCTAGGGGCCGCCAACAATGGCGCGCCGCGTGCGGGGCATTATACTCGCGCCTTTCGCGGGCATTGGCCTGCGCGCCCTCCGCCGAAAGTCTGATCTTGCTCCGTCAAAAGTCGGAGTGCTGCGAATACAACTTGACTCTTCGTTCGAATCGGCGTATATTTTCTAACATTGTTAGATTATTTCACAGGTGTTTCGATGGGCACAAAAGAACGCCGCGAGCGTGAGCGAGAAGAACGACGCCAGGCCATTTTGCAGGCCGCGCGCACGATTGCCGGCGAAGAAGGCTGGCAGGCCGTGACCATCCGCCGCGTGGCCGACAGCGTGGAGTACAGCCCGCCAACAATCTACGAGCATTTCGCCAGCAAGGACGCGATGCTGCTGGAGCTGATGCGCGCGGGCTTCGCTTCGCTGCTGGAAGCCATGCAGCGTGTTTCCGCACACGCCTCCAACCCCGAGGCGCGTGTGCTGGCGCTGGCGCAAGCCTACTGGGATTTCGCCTGGGAGCATCCCGAAATGTATCAGGTGATGCACGGCTTGGGCGGCGTGCCGTTCTGCTCCGACAGCAAGGTGCCGCTGCCCGAAGGCGCGCTGGCTGAAGCCGACGGCGTATACACGTTTACGCTCGACGCGCTGCGCGATGTGGCACCGCCGGGCATGAATGAGCTTGAGAATGTGGTGATTATCCTCTGGGCCACGCTGCACGGCCTGGTGGCGCTGACCATGGCCGACCGGATCGACGGCGGGCGGGCATGCGCCGCGCCACTGGTCGAGCGGGCGGTGCGCGGCGTGCTGGCGGCGCACCTGAAAGGAGCAACCCTATGAGCGCGCGTCCCTTCCACGACATACCGTTAATCGAGCCGAGCGCCGACATGGCCACCAGCTATGCGCGGGTGATGATTGAGCGCTACGAACGCTACGGCCCGATTTTCCGCACCAAAACCATGGATGGCAACGACCTGGTCTATATGGTCGGACCCGAAGCGAACCGCTTGATGCTGGCGGGCCAGCGGCAGAAATTTTCGCACCGGGTGGGCTGGGGGCAGCTGCTTGGCGTGATCGACGTGTATGGCGACGGGCTGCTGACGATGGACGGCCCGCGCCACGACGAGCATCGCCGCGTGATGAACCCGGCCTTTGCAATCAGCTACATGGACAGCTACCTGCCGCTGATGCAGCGGATTATTCGCGAGCGCACGGCCGATTGGCTCGGGCGCGGCGAGGTCGATATTTACGAAGAAGCGCGCAAGATCACCTTTGACGTGGCGGCCGAGGCGCTGGTGGGCTTCCGCACCGGCCCCGAGGTCGATCAGTTCCGCGATCTGTTTTTCAGGCTGCTGACGCTGGGCGAGAATGTTGCCAGCGAGCAGGAATATATGGAGCGGATGACGGCGCTTCAGGGCGAACTGCATGGCATGCTGCTGCCGAAAATCCGCGAGCGCCGCGCCCAACCAACCAACGATGTGCTGGGGCTGCTGGTGCAGGCGCGCGACGAGCATGGCCAGGCGCTGAGCGATGCGCAGCTGATCGCGCACACGAATATTCTGCTGGTCGCCGGCCACGAAACCTCGACCAGCCTGAGCGCGTGGCTGCTGGCGCTGCTGGCGCAACATCCCGACTACATGGCGCGCGTGCTGGCCGAACAGGATGCGCTGCTGGGCACGCGCAACGAGCCCGCCCTCGACGAGATCAAGCGCATGAAGGTGCTGGAAAACGCGCTGAGCGAGGCCGAGCGCCTGTTCCCGCCCGTTGCCGAAGGGCCGCGTGGCGTGCTGGAGCCGTTTGAGTTTGCGGGCTACCAGGTGCCGGCCGGCGTGTACGCTATGTACTCGATTGTGGCGTCGCATATGCTGCCAAGCGTGTTTGCCGAGCCGGCGCGCTTCGACCCCGACCGCTTTGCGGCGCCGCGCGAGGAGCACAAGCGCACGCCGTATGCGCTGGTGGGCTTTGGCGGCGGGCCGCGCATCTGCATCGGCATTAATTTCGCGCAGGTCGAGATCAAAGCACTGGCATCGCACGTGCTACGACGCTACCGCCTGGAACTCGCGCCGGGCCAGCCGCTGGTGCAGGTCTACCGCCCGACCGGCGCGCCGCTGGCGGGAGTTCGGATGCGAGTTGCGCCGCGTGAGCGGCAGGGGTCAGGAGTCAGGGGTCAGAAGGCAGTGAAAAGAGAAGGTGAGTTGTAATCAGCGGGTTTGCGCAACAGAACGCATTCCTTCAAAAAAGATCAGTCGAACGACTGAGCTACTTTGCCCATGTGGGCGTTGGCAAATTGGGCCATAAGGGATAGCATGTCCGGGCGAAAGACCGTGGAATGCAAGGGCAATGGGCCGGAACAGGAGAACAAAGCGTGGCGACAATGGAAGAGAAATTGAACATGCACAGTGGGGCAGAGTCGCCCGAGATGACGAGTGAACCCCTTGCACCGAGCGCAATGCGGCGGCGCGTGTTTGGGCTGGCCTGGCCGGTGATTGGCGAGAACTTTCTGGAAACCATGCTTGGTATCGTCGATACGCTGCTGGTGGCTGGTTTGGGCGCAGTGGCGATCGCCGGTGTGGGCACAGGCCTGCAGGTAATGTTTTTCCTGATCTCGGCGCTGAGCGCGCTGGCGATCGGCAGTTCGGTGCTGGTGGCGCAGGCCGTGGGCGCGAGCGACCTGGCGCAGGCTGGCCGGCTTGGCCGCCAGTCGCTGATTTGGAGCGGGCTGTTTTCGATCCCGCTGGCGCTGGGCGGCCTGCTGCTGTCGCGGCCGATCATCAGCATCTTTGGCGTCGAGCCGGCAGTGGCCGAGATTGGCACGCAATATCTTCAGGTCACGATGGGCACGGTGGTGGTGCTGGTGGCGCTGTTTATTGGCGGCGGCGTGCTGCGCGGCGCGGGCGATTCGCGCACCCCCATGCTGGTAACGGCGCTGGCGAATCTGGTGAATGTCGGCCTGGCCTATGGCATGATCTACGGCCATTTCGGTTTCCCGCAAATGGGCGCGGTCGGCAGCGCCTGGGCAACCTTCCTGGCGCGCACCCTCGCACTGGTGCTGCTGGTGGCAGCATTGTGGCGCGGTCGCAACGGCGTCACGATCCGTGGCCGGGGCGGCTGGCTGCCCGACTTCAAGGTGGCGATGCAGGTGCTGCGCATTGGCATCCCGGCTGCGCTTGAGCAGGTGCTGGTATCCAGCGCGTTCCTGGCGATGTCGGTGGTGGTGGCGCATCTTGGCACCGAGGTGCTGGCCGCGCACCGTGTGGCGTTCAACGCCCTTTCGCTCTCGTTCCTGCCGGGCATTGGCTTTGGCATTGCCGCAACGGCGCTGGTGGGCCAGAGCGTTGGCGCGCGCAAGATTGCCGAGGGCGGCGCGGCGGCACGGGTGGCAACCACCTGGGCGGTGGCGTGGATGAGCGCAATCGCGGCGCTGCTGTTTGTGTTTGCGCCGCAGGTGCTGCACCTGTTTACCAGCGACATGGCAGTGGTGAATGCGGGCGCAAACGGTCTGCGCGTGGTGGCGCTGCTCCAGCCTTTCTGGGGCGTGCTGTTCGTGCAGGCGGGCGCGCTGCGTGGCTCGGGCAACACCACGTTCCCGCTGTTGATCACCGGCATTGGCATCTGGATCTCGGTGGCGCTGGGCTATGTGCTGATCCACACGATTGGTGGCGGGCTGGCGTCGGTGTGGGCGGCATTCCTGGCCGTCGCGCCGTTCATGGCCTTCCTGATGTGGCGGCGCTTCCAGCGCACGGTTGCTGAGGGCGTGGCCGCGTAAACAGCCAGCACAAACGAAAACGGTGGGGGCGGGTTTCGTCTCCACCGTTTTTGTTGCCCGATGAAGGGCTGCCAGATTATGCACGGCAAAGAGCGCAAAGAACGCAAAGGTGTTTGAGGTTGCAGGTTGGGGGTTGCAGGTTGAAGGTTTGCGAGTTGAAGGTTTGCGAGTTGAATGTTCGTACATTGTGCCGACTGCCAACTGCTCACTGCTTCCTGCCACCTGCCATCTGCCACCTGCCGCTGCGATAACTCAACATTCAACACTCACAACTACGCACTACGCACTACGCACTACGTACCACGCACCACGCACTGCAGGTTTACCTCATGCCAGAATGCGCGCACGCGACGGGTCGTAGGGCGGGCGCAGGTAGGCACGCGCCGCGTAGCGCTCGCCGTCGATCACAATCGCGTAGCTGCCCGCGCGCACGAATTCGGCATTCACGCCTGCGGGGTTGCTCACATAGCCCAGGCCAATGGCCGCGCCAAGTGTGTGCGCGTAGCTGCCCGAGGTCGTGTAGCCCACCGTCACGCCGTCGCGCTCGATTGGCTCGGCACCCCACAGCACCGGCGCAGGGTCTTCCAGCACAAAGGTCGCCAGCATGCGCGCAAGGCCGGTTTCGCGCTGGCGCAGCAGCGCCTCGCGGCCAAGAAAACCGCCCGGCTTGTCCCACGCCACTGCAAAGCCCAGCCCGGCCTCAAGCGGCGTGTCGTCGGGCGAGATCTCAGCACCCCAGGCGCGGTAGCCCTTCTCCATGCGCAAGGAGTTGATCGCATAGTGACCAGCGTTCGCCACGCCCAGATCGCGCCCGGCCGCCATCAGCGCGTCGTAGAGCGGCGCGGCCTGTGGCGTTGGCACGTGCAATTCCCAGCCCAGCTCGCCCACGTAGGTAATGCGAACGGCGCGCACGGTTGTCATTCCCAGCTCAATTACCTGCGCGGTGCCGAAGGGAAAGGCTACGCTGGAAAGATCGGCCGGGCCGAGGCGGGCCAGCAGCTCGCGCGAGCGCGGCCCCATCACGCCAATCACGCTGCTGGCGAGCGTCACATCGCGCAGCTCGGCGTGCTCGTTGGGGGCGAGGTTGCGCGTGATCCAGTCGGCGTCGTGGGTGGCCTGGGCGGTGCCGGTGATTAGCAGGAAGCACTCAAGGCCAGTGCGAATCACGGTCAGGTCGCTTTCGAAGCCGCCGCGCGCGTTGAACATGCCGGTATACACAACATGGCCGACCGGCACGTCGATGTTATTGCCGCACAGCCGCTGCAAAACCGCCAGCGCGTCGCGCCCGCGCAGTTCCAGCTTGCCAAAGCCAGTCTGGTCGAACACGGCTACGGCTTCGCGCGCGGCGCGGTGCTCGGCGGCGTGGCATTCGAACCAGTTCTGGCGGCCAAACGAATATTCCATCTCAGCGCGCATGCCATCGCGCGCAAACCAGTTGGGTCGCTCCCAGCCCGCCTTGACGCCAAAACTTGCGCCCTGCGCGGCCAGCCGCTCGTGGAGCGGGCTGAGGCGGATGTTGCGCGCGGTTTCGAACTCGCGGTTGGGCCAGGCCATCTGGTAGTGCAGGCCCAGAATTTCGGCCGAGCGCTCGCGCAGAAAGGCGGTGTTGTTCGCATACGCCCCAAAGCGCCGTACATCGACCGACCACAGGTCGATTGGCATGTGGCCGCCGATGATCCATTCGGCCAGGTAGCGCCCCGCGCCGCCGGCCGAGGCGATGCCCACCGAGTTGAAGCCCGCCGCCACAAACAGGCCGCGCAGCTCGGGCGTTTCGCCCATGAGGAAGTTGTTGTCGGGCGTGAAGCTTTCCGGCCCGTTTACAAAGCGCTCGAAGCCGCTGCTGTGGAGCGCAGGAATGCGCCACTGGCCGTTCGCCAGCGGCTCGGCGAATTTCTCCCAGTCGTCGCCAATCAGCTGGAAGGCAAAATCATCGGGCACCGGCACATCCCACGGCTTCGAGCGCGCCTGGAAGGCGCCCAGCATCACGGCATTGCCTTCGCCACGGAAATAAATGCACAGGTCGGGGTCGCGCCCGACCGGCAGCTCGTCGAACGCGCCGTCGATTGGCTTGCTGACGACATAGTGATGCTCGACCGGGTAGAGCGGCAGGCTGACGCCGCAGCGCTGCGCAAGCTGGCGCGACCACATGCCGCCGCACAGCACCACCACGTCGGCGGCGATGTCGCCCGCCGCAGTGCGCACGCCCACGGCGCGACCATTCTGGTGCAGGATGTCGAGCACGCGCGCGCTTTCGCGCACCTGCGCGCCGTGCTGCTCAGCACCTTTTCCCAGTGCCAGCGCCAGCTCTTTGGGAACCAGCTTGCCGTCGCTGGGCAGCCAGACCGCGCCCAGCACATCGTCGATGCGCAGGAGCGGCCATTTCTCATACGCCTCGCGCGGGCTGATCAGGTGCGCTTCCACGCCCATGATCCCCGCCATGGCGGCGGTGCGGCGCAACTGCGTCATGCGCTCGGCCGATTTGCCGACGATCAGGCTGCCGACTTGCTTCCAGCCGATCGGGTGGCCGGTTTCGGCTTCGAGCCCGGCGTACAGCTCGGCGCTGTACTTGTTGATTTTGGTCATGCTGTTGCTGGTGCGCAGCCGGCCAATCAGCCCGGCGGCGTGCCAGCTTGTGCCGGCGGCGAGGCTGTGCTGCTCAAGCAGCACCACATCCTTCCAGCCAGCCTTCGCCAAATGATACGCGACGCTGGTGCCGATCACGCCGCCGCCGATAATGACTACCCGCGCCGCGCTGGGAAGCCGCGCGCCCGCTCCATTGTCCACAAGTTCGCTCCTTTCGTGGCCGCGTTCGATGGCCCTATGATACCAAGTTTGCGGAAAGGCGCGTCAGCCGGGCTGGTTAGAAAACGCCACCAGTGCACAGAGCATCGCGCCCATCATCAGCAGCCGAGTGCCAATTGCGCTGCTTCATGTCACAGGCGCGCATGCTGTCTCGTCAATTGTGCAAGCCAATTGAAAGGAGCGAACCATGAATGTGTTTGTTGCCGGCGCCACGGGCGCGCTTGGGAAACAGCTTGTGCCGCGCCTGGTTGCCGCCGGGCACAGCGTGGTTGGAATGACGCGCACCGAGGCGAAGCGCGAGGCCCTGCGCGCCATGGGCGCGACGCCGGTGCTTGCCGACGCGCTCGACCGCGAGCAGGTGATGCGCGCCGTCGCCGAAGCGCGTCCTGACGCGATCATCCACGAGCTGACCGCGCTTGCGGGCCAGCTCGACATGCGCCACTTCGACCGCGCCTTTGCGCAGACCAACCGGCTGCGCACCGAGGGCACCGACAACCTGCTAGCCGCTGCGCGTGCGGCCGGCGTGCGCCGCTTTCTTGCGCAAAGCTACGCCGGCTGGCCCTACGCCCGCGTGGGAACGCTCGTTAAGGGCGAAGACGAACCCTTCGATCCGAACCCGCCTGCGGCGGTGCGCGACGGACTGGCCGCCCTGCGCCACCTTGAAGATGCCGTTACCGGCGCAGAGTGGACCGAGGGGATTGTGCTGCGCTATGGTGGCTTCTACGGGCCGGGCACCTCGCTCGACGGGCCGGGCAGCGAACACATGGAGGCAATTCGCAAGCGCATGTTCCCGCTGATTGGCGACGGCGGCGGGGTCTGGTCGTTCATCCATATCGCCGACGCGGCCGAGGCGACGGTGGCCGCGCTGGAACATGGGCGGCGCGGCATCTACAACATTGTGGACGACGAGCCGGCCCGCGCGGCGGAATGGCTGCCGGAGCTGGCACGGGCAATTGGCGCGAAGCCACCCCGGCACGTGCCACGCTGGCTGGGGCGGCTGCTCGGCGGCGAGGCCGTGACGCTTATGATGACTGAGGTGCGTGGCGCTTCCAACGCCAAAGCCAGGCGCGAGCTTGGCTGGGTGCCAAAGCATCCAAGCCTGACGGGCACATACGCGGAACGGGCGGGGTAAAAGGGGATCGATAATCCACAGATGACGCAGATAACAGGCGGCCCGGGGTAAATACTATGCACGCGCACCCTTCGATACGGCCTGCGGCCTACTCAGGATGCGCTAAATGCACATCCTGAGTAGATGTCAAAGCGGCATTCCAAATCTGCGACATCTGCGTCATCTGTGGATGATTTTGTGCAGGTGCGTTATCAGGAAGAAACAAACCCCATTCCCTAACCCCTCACCCCTGCGCTGAAAGCGCACTACGCCGGGGCAACCAGCGGCGCGCTTTCAACTGGATGGAATGCTGCGGGCGGCGCAGGCAGCAGAACCTGCGTCGCCGCCGCAACCTGCGCAGCATCGCCCAGCAAGCCGAGCAAATCGCCCGCCGCAAACACCGTGCTCGACTTTGGGTTGGCCAGCACGCGCCCTTCGCGCACGAGCCCCACCACCGAAGCGCCGGTGTGGGCGCGCAGGTTGATTTCGGCCAGCGTGCGCCCAACCAGCGGGCTGTTCGCCAGCAGCGAGTGCCACACAATTTCCATGCCGCGCACCGCCGCCATCAGGTCGTCGAGCGTCTGTCGCTCGGCCGGCGTGGTGACGGTAATGTCGTAGGCGTCGTTGCGCACCGCGTCGGCGTAGCGCTGGACGTGCAGCTGTGGGTAGCCAAGCGCCAGCAGCGTATGGCGCAGCACTTCGAGCCCACCTTCCAGCTCGGGCTGAATCACATTCTGCGCGCCATGGCCGGCCAGCCGCCGCACACCGTCGCGCGTGGCAGCGCGGGCCACAATCGGCAGCTGCGGCGCAAGGTCGCGGGCAGCCGCCACCACCAGCTCGGCCGCCGCCTCGTCGGGCGTCGTCACCACCAGGGCACGGGCGCGCTCCAGCCCAGCGTGTGTCAGCAGCTCGGAATTTGCCGCGTCGCCAAACAGCGTGGGCATGCCGGCGCGCTGGAATTCGGCAGCCCGCGCCGCGTCGCGCTCGACCACCAGATGCGGCACTTTTAGCTCCTGCAAGACATGCACAATATGCTCGCCGACGCGGCCATAGCCCACCACCACAACATGATCTTCCAGGCCATGCGTGCTTGGCGCGGGCGTCGGCACGCTGTGGTCGAGCCGCCGCCACAGGGCTGGCGCGCGCCGAAGCTGGCGCTCGGCCCAGGGGATGGCGCGGAACAAGAGCGGGTTCAGCACAATCGCCAGCAGCGCGCTCGCGAGGATCAAGCCATACTGCTCCTGCGAAAGCACACCCAGCGCCACGCCCGACTGCCCGACAATAAACGAGAACTCACCGATCTGGCTCAGGCCAGCCGCCACCACCAGCATGGTATGCGCGGGCGCGGGCAGCACGAAGCCCAGCAGCAGCGTGAACAGCGCCTTGCCCACCACAATCAGCGCCGTGAGCGCCAGCACCTGCCCGATATTCGCCCACAGCGCGGCCGGGTTCACCAGCATGCCCACCGACACAAAGAACAGCACCGCAAAAATATCGCGGAAAGGGATCACTTCCGCGCCAACCTGGTGGCTTACTTCCGACTCGCCAATCACCATGCCGGCCAGAAACGCGCCCAGCGCCAGCGACACGCCAAAGAACTCAGTCGCGGCCAGGGCGGTGCCAAGCGCCAGCGCCACCACCGCCAGAATGAACAGCTCGCGCGAGCGGGTGTGCGCAATCCGCATCAGCAGCCAGGGCATGAGCTTCGCGCCGATGAGCAGCATCAGGCCGACGAACAAGGCCGTTTGCAGAATGGCCCAGCCAGCATTCAGCCAGGGGTTGCCCGCGCCGCCGCCCAGCAAGGCTGGCAGCAGCACCAGAATCGCAATCGTCGCCAGGTCTTCCAGCACCAGCCAGCCCACCGCAACCTGGCCGTGCGAGCTATTCAGCAGGCCCTGGTCGACCAGCCCGCGCAGCAGCACGACGGTGCTGGCGATCGAGACTGCCAGGCCCAGCACCAGCCCCGCGCCAAGCGACCAGCCCCACAGCAGCGCCAGCCCCAGCCCGAGGCCAGTGGCGATCAGCATTTGCAGCAGCGCGCCGGGGATGGCGATCCGCCGCACGTTCCACAGGTCTTTCAGCGAGAAATGCAGGCCGACGCCAAACATCATGAAGATCACGCCCATCTCGGCAAGCTGGCTGATGTCTTCGCTGTCGCCAATAAAGCCGGGCGTGAACGGGCCAATCGCCAGGCCGCCCAGCAGGTAGCCCACCAGCGAGGGCAGGCCCAGCTTGCGCGCAAGGTAGCCGCCGGCAAAGGCCGCGAGCAGCGCGGCGGTGATATTGGTGAGTAATGCGAGGTTATGATGCATGCTCCCCCTCCTTGTGTTTGCTCGTATTCAGGTGCGCTCGCTGGCGCGTCATTCGTGGGGTTTAGGCGTGAGCGCGGTCTGCCCGCTGCAAACTGCTACGGGCTGCCCTCGGCTTCGGCGGGCGGCGCGCAGGCCGCGCCCAGCGCGAGGTCGGCGGCGTGCAAGTGCGCTTCGCTCAGCGTTTCGGTTTTGCCGAGGTAGAGCTTGTGCAGCCTGCAGTGGGCCTGGCGGTAGGCCACCCAGTACCACTGTCCGCGCTGCTTGCGTTCCTTGCGGGCGGTAAAGCCACCCGCCGCGCCAACGAAATGAAAACTGTGGTGTGCGTCTTCGGCCAGCCAGGCAAACCATTCCGGGCTGCCGAGCGCAATCGCGTCTGCGCCGTGCAGGTGCAGCGCGCCCGCTTCGACACTTGGTGTTTTTGCCGACATTGCGGTGGTGATAGCTCCAGTGCTCTCAATCAATGGTTAAAACTTACCCAACAACAGTATAGCCGATGTTGGGTAAGTTTGCAAGAGCAAAAAGAAGCGGGCATGGAGCTTGCGCCCCATGCCCGCCGTACAAATCATTTTCGTTGTAGTAGACGGTCAGCCGATTGAGCTACAGACGCCGACTGCATCCTGCCGATTGCATACTGATATAAACTCAGTGGCCTCTGTGTTCTCCGTGGCTCAAGAATTCCGGCCTACGCCTTCGGCGGCACGTTGTGGTTCTGGCAGAACATATTCTCCGGGTCGTAGCGGCGCTTCAGCTCGGCCAGGCGCGCGTAGTGTTCGGGCGAGAAACCCGCGCGCACGCGCTCGGCGCCGTGGTCGCCATCGCCCAGCCAGCTTGGCAGCACGCCGCCGGTGGTGAAGGGCTGAATCGCCTCATTCACACGCTGAGTGTTGTGCTTCGCCACAACCGCGTGCTCGGGCGACATCATCACGCACAGCGTTTGCATCAGGAAGGGCGCGTGGCGCTGGCTGAACGAGGCCGCGTCGTCGGGCACGCGTGTCATCGCGCCGCCGAGGTGGCGAATTTCCAGCACCGTCACCGGGGTCGCGCTGTCGGCGCCATTCGCCGCGATCAGGGTTTCAACCAGCTCGGGCGAAATATCGCGCAGCATTGCAGTGCGCCGCCACACGGGCGTTGGCGTGGTTGGGTCGTTCGAAATGCTTGCGCTCTGGCTGTAGGGCATCATCTGGAAGGTGTCGGCAAGCAGACCCTCGACGTTGCGCAGCGGCTGCATCAGGCGCGCGCCTTCTTCTGGCCCGCCCACAAACGCGCCGCGCACGGTGATGATCGCCCGGCCACGCAGGAAAGGCGGCAGCTCGGGCAGCGGCGGCACGCGCGCCATCACAATCGAGGTCGTCAGCTCATCGGGCGCGGTTTCGGTGAGGGTGCGATAGGCGTCGAACACGTCGCGCGCCTGCTCGACCGGGAAGAACAGCGCGCCGCCATAGATGTGGCTGACCGGGTGGAGCTTGAACTCCAGCGCGGTGACAATGCCAAAGTTGCCGCTTGCGCCACGCAGCGCCCAGAACAGGTCGGCATGCTCGTCGGCGCTGGCGCGCAGCTGCTGGCCGTCGGCGGTTACCAGCTCCACGGCGGTCACGCTATCGACGGCCGCGCCAAACTTGCGCAGCAGCCAGCCAAAGCCGCCAAACAGGCTGTAGCCAACCACGCCCACCAGCGGCGACGAGCCGTTCAGCGGGGCCAGGCCGTGCTGGTGGGCGGCTTGCACCACCGCGCCCCAGCGCACGCCCGCCTCGACACGGGCCGTCTGCGCAGCCGGGTCGATTGCGAAGCCCTGCATGCGGCTGGTGTTGACCCGCAGCCCGCCCTCGAAGGACGCGCCGAAGTTATGGCCGGTAGCATGCACGCCAACCGGCAGGCCCTGCACACGCGCGAAGTTCACCGCCGCCACAACGTCCGCAGCCGATTCGGCCATAACAACCACGTCGGGCGTGATCGCGTCGGCCAGGCCAAAGCCGGCAACCGAAGCAGCATAGTGTTCGTGGGCCGGGGTATACACGCGCCCGGGCAAGGCAATGTGCAGCGCCGCAAGCGCCAACTCGTCGATAATAGTTTCGTTAGGCGCAGTTGTGTAAGGCATAGCCATTGTATGTCACTCCCTGTATATATTTACTGTGATGGAAATAGCGCTGGCTGCGTTGGTTCAGCAGCCAGCCCGCCGAAGTTTTCGAGTTCACATCTATATGGCGAATAAGGACGGCGCGAGGTTTCACGATTTCGGCAATTGTTTCGCAGAACGGCAGAATTGTGGCGAGAAACAAAAGCAACCGAGCGCCAACGCGTGCCAGCGCCCGGTTGCTGCGTTGTAATGCGGTTCTGTGACTAGTCGCTTAGGGAATCCACACCGGGAAAGTACCTTCAGCCAGCATGCGCGGGGCCGCGTCAGATGCTGCACTATCCCACAGGTAGAGCGCCGCCGGGTCCATTTCGCGGCCATTGTCGGTGCAGCGGTACGATTGGCTGCCGAACACAATCTGCGCACTGCCGGCCGGGTCCCAGCTCAGGCCCCGCGCCATGGCATAGCGCTCATTCGCTTCGTCCACGCCGGGCAGGGCCGGGTGCGCGCCGCGTGCCGGGTCGCCGGCCGGGCTCGAATCGCGCACCAGCAGGTCGCCACTGCTGGCGCAGGCGCTCACGTGCGCGCGCGTGATATAGGCCAGCTGCGCGCCGTTGGGCGAAAACTGGACTTCGTTCACGCCATTGCCATACGATTCGCTGAAGAGTTGCGCATCGCCGCCGCTGGCCGGGATGGCCCACCACTGCAAGCCATTGCCGCTCGCGCCCACTTCGGTGGTGTGGTTGCCGTAGAAAATAACGGTGTTGCCATCGGGCAGCACATGCGCTTCCTGCACATACCAGCGGTCATCGACCGTGCTCACCAGCCTGGAAATCTGCGCGCTTGCGCCGCTCGCCAGGTCGTAGGTCCACACATTGCAGCCCTTCTCCACATCTTCAGGGCCGCAGCGCACATACACCAGCCGCTGACCGTCGGGGAACCAGTCGGGCCGGCCACTGATTGGCAGCTCGCTGCGCTGTTGGCTGCGCAGGTCGAACATTACGATTGTGCCAGCTAAACCAGTGTCGGCGGGAAGGGCGCCAACCGCGCGCCAGCCGTCGGCGCTCCAGCGCGGCGGGGCAGCAAACGCGCCCATGTCGATGCTGACGCCGCCAGAAATCGCCGCGTAGTGCGTGCCCGCGCCCGCGATCATGACCTGCATGGGGTGGGCGGCAATCGGGCCAAGGTAGGTGAGCGGGCCACCCAGAATATGGTTCAGGCCGGTGAAGGCTTCCTCCATGCCGCTGCCGTCGGGCTGCACGCGCATGATTGTTTCGCCGCCCGGGGCGATGTAGTAGATGCCGCTGCCAGTGTCCGAGCCGGGCACATCCGTGGGCGTCGCAGGGCTGGGCGGCAGCACAATGCGGTCGATCGCCCAGCGGCCATCTTCCTGAATGAGTTCGAATGTGTACGGCAGCGGCTGGCCGAACGTAAGGGTGGCATGCACATTCACGCGCTCGGGGCCGCCGTCACTGCTCTGAATCTCGAAAGCCGAGAACAGGTTCTGCATACCCATCAGGTAGTTCAGCGGGTAGTCGGGGTGGATCTGGCCGCGCAGATTGGCCGTCAGGAACAATGCCGGGTCGGCCGCGCCAGCGACGCCCACAAAGCTGCCAAGAAACGCGCGCACGGTATCTTCCGGGCTGGGCATCGGCAGTGGCGGCGGCGTTGGCGCGGGCGCTTCGCTTGGGACCGGCGCAGCTGTAGGAGCCGGAGATTCGCTTGGGGCGGGCGCAGCAGTTGGCGCAGCCGAGCCCGGCACAAGGCCGCAGCTTGTCAGCAGCAAGGCCACGGTGCAGAGCAAGGCCACAAGCAAACGTGATCTATTCATCGAAAAGAGAACCTTTCAAATATTCAGTGTGCCAGCACCAGCGGCGGCACTCTGTTTCATCAACGAATCGGCAGGAGCATTTCGTTGCATGGTGCGCAAAAATCAGCCCAACGACCGAGATGCGCTGGCGCTGCCGGAATGGTTGAGCAGGCTTTGGCACGTCGCGCTTATGCTGATTTCTGAAACCTGACTTCTGAATACTGGTATAGTAGGCTGTCCGCTGTCACAGATATGGAGCAAGCCGCCATGATCGTGATCGAGCGCTTTCGGGACGAACACCTGCCCCAGCTCACCAGCCTGGTCAATCTGCATCTGGGCGCGCTTGCGCCCGGCTGGGCCGTGCCCGCGCCAGTGCTGGCCGCGCTGCTGGTGCGCAACCCCGGCGAATATGTTGTCGACCCGTGGGTGCGCGAGCGCGCGACCCTGTGCGCGCTGGAGGGCGGGCGGCTGGTGGCGGCGGCACACCTGCTGCGCTACGGCGAGGCTGCCGAGGTTGGGCAAGCATATCGCGCCGCCGCCGAGATCAACTGGCTGTACAGCCTGCCAGCCAATTCCGAGGCTGCCAAGCGCCTGCTCACGGTTGCGGAGCAGCAGATCGGCGTATGGCAGCCTTCGGCGGTCTGGCTCGAAGGCGGCGCACTGCTGGGGCCGTTTGCGGGCATTCCCGACACCTGGCCGCACCTTGCGGCGCTGCTGGCGGCGGCAGGCTACCAGCCCGACCCGGCGCAGGACGAAGCGGTGTTTGGCGGCTGGTTGGGCGACCTGCCAGCGCGCCTGGCACCGCCGCTGCGCGATCTCGACGTGCAGCGCAGCGCTGGCGTGTTTGGCGTGCGCTTCACCGCGGTGCTGGCCGGCCAGGCAATTGGCGCGTGCGAGTGCATTGCCGACATGACGCAGGGCGGCGCGCTGCCAGCCTTGCAGGGCTGGGCGCAATTGTCTGAGTTTGCGGTCGATGCGGAATGGCGGAATCGTGGCGTGGGGATGTGGCTCATGCAGCAGGCGGTCGCCTGGTTGCGGCTGGCGGGCTGCAATCGCGTGGTGCTGTCCGTCGCCGCCGACGACGAGGCAGCCGGCGCGGGGCGCTTCTACGAGCGCTGCGGCTGGCACCCGCTGGTGCGCTCGCGCCGTGGCTGGCGGCGGGTTGCGCCTGTGCGCTAACTGCGCTTTGGAAATCCGTTGCGGGTTATGACGAAAGACGAAGGACGAAGCACAGCCTGGCCATTCGTCCTTCGTCTTTCGTCTGTCGTCGCAGCAAGAACGCGCTCGCTAATCGGCCGGCACGGGCTGCGCGGCAATTGGCGTGCGCCGCGCCGAAGCCAGGTACAGCAAGCCAATCGCGCCGAGCAGCATCAGCCCGCCCAGGATGCTCAGCGCGCCAAGCTGCTCGCCAAACAAAATCCACGCCAGCCCGGTCGAGGTTAGCGGCTCGATCAGCGTGGCAATCGTGGCGACGGTGGCGGGCGTGTGGCGCATGCCGGCGAAGAAAAACGCATACGCGAGCGCGGTTGGCACCAGCCCCAGGTGCAGCAGCGCCAGCCAGCCGCCCAGCGGGTAAGAAACGACCAGCCCGCTGGCTAGCGCAAAGGGCAGCAGCATCAGCGCGCCAGCCGCAAAGCCCACCGTAATCGGCTGGAGCGGATGGTAGCGCCCCGCCAGCGTGCGCGTGCACAGCGCAATGGTGGAATAGCCCAGCGCCGAGGCCAGCGCGAGCAGCACACCAACAAGCGTTTGCCCCGGCACAATCGCCACATTCGTGCCGCCGCCGCTCAAAATCAGCAACAGCGTGCCGAGCAGCGCCGCGCCCAGCGCCAGCCACACCGGCCCGCTTAGCCGCTCGCGCAGCATAACCGCACTAAACAGCGCCACCATCACTGGCGCGGTACAAAGCGTGATCAGCACGGCAATCGCCACGCCAACGCGCGCAATCGCCGCAAAGTAGCACACCTGGTACTGCGCCATCGCGCCGCCCAGGATGATCATAAAGAACAGGTCGCGGCGGGCGATTTGGAAGGCGCGCCGCCCGAGCGTGAACCAGCAGAATGCCACCAGCACCGGCGTGGCGATCAGCAGGCGGAAAAAGCCAATCGAGAGCGCGTTCGTGCCCGACACCTGGTAGATATATTTGGTGGCGACACCGACGGTGCCCCACATAATCGCGGCGAGCAGAATCAGAATCAGCCCGCGAGACGCTTGATTACCTTGCATGGAAGTTCGATCCTTTTTGTTCGGGGCGTGCGCGTAGCAGCGCAGGGCCGGCGCACAGAGGCGCGGCCAGAGCCCGGTTCGTTTCAGCAACAGGGCGAACAAAAGGCAGGATCGCGGGAACGCCAAACGCAGGCCGGGGAGGGCCTGAAGCGGCAACGGGAAACCTGCCCGCCAGTTAGCGGGCGGCCGGAGGGGGCAGAATGCTGCAGTGTGTGTGCGGCATGATCGCTATCTCTATCAAAAACGGCATGGCGTGCTCGGTGCGCGCCGTGCCGTATGATACCACAAGTCGCGCGTTGCGCAATCAGCGCGAAGGCCGCGCCGGGGCCATGTTCATGGTTAGCGCGGCGGCGAGCGGGACGATTAGCGCGAGGGCAGTTTGCAGCAGCAGGGGCGTTGCGTTCAATTGGAGCGGCTCGGCCAGCAGCAACACAATTGCAGCGCCAGCAATGCTGCCAAGCAGGCTCAGCCAGTAAGTCGAGCGCCCGCCGAGGCGCCGGCCTGCCGCCCACACGCCCAGCGATGCGCCGAGGGTGTAGCCCACAATCGAGCCAAGCACCGCGCCGATCAGGTCGCCCCAGCCGCCGCTGCCGCCCGCAAACAGGCGCGCGGCGACAAAGCCCAGCGCCGCGCCGCACACAATCCCAGCCGCGCAGCCGGCCAGCGCCTCAAGAACGATCTGTATGCCCAGCGGGCGCGTGGCGGACGTTTGCGATTGCATAGTGCTCTGTTCCTTTATGTACGAATATCACGGCGCTTGCGCGCCTATGCAATCAGACGCAGCGCGGGCGGCGCAGGTTCCAATGTGTTGCAGGTTTGCAGGTTCACAGGTTCGCAGGTTAAACGGCGACGACCGAAAAGTTCGCCACAGAGAGTTGCAGGTTACAGGTTGGCAGGTTGTAGGTTACAGGTCTAATCCCAAAACCCCAGACCCTAAACCCCTACAAGGTTGCAGCTGACCGGTTGCAGGCATAATCCCAAAGCCCCTACGCGGTTGTAGGTTGGTGCAAACTCAAAACTCAACATTCAACATTCAAAACTTGCAACCTGCAAACTCGTTTAACCTGCCACAAAGCGCGCCAGCACATTGTACAGCTCCACCAGGCTGTCGATCGACACCCATTCTTCATCGGAGTGCAGCCCCGCGCCCACCGGCCCAAAGCACACCGCTGGGATTTGCAAGTCGCTGTAGAAACGTGCATCCGAGGCGAAGTGCTCGCGGTAGAGCTGCGCAGGCTGGCCGGCCACGGCTTCGTATGCGGCGGCGAGCTGCTGCACAAAGCCGTCGGCCGGGTCGGTGTTGAGCGGCGAGCCGCCACGCACCAGTTTCACCGGGCCGGCGAAGCACTCCTGCATGGCGGCAATAATCTGGTCGGGCTGCTCGTCGGGCACGTGGCGCACATCGAAGATAATATGTACGTCTTCAGGCAGACGGTTGCTGGTTGCGCCGCCCTGCACCACGGTTGGCACCACCGTCGTAAGCCAGGCCGGCTCGTCGGGTGTGGGGAAACGCTGCTCCAGCGCAACCAGCCCGTCGCGCAGCGCGGCAATCGCATTCGTGCCATCCCACGGGCGCGAGCCGTGCGCGGGCTTGCCTGCCAGCGTCGCTTCGACCCACAGCACGCCCTTCTGCGCATAGCAAATTTGCATGTCGGTTGGCTCGGCAGCCAGGAAGAACTGGCAGCTCCAGCCCTGCTCGGCCAGGTAGCCGGTGCCGCGCTCGCCGCCAATTTCTTCGTCGCTCACAAACATAAAGCCCACATCGGGCGGCGCGGGCTGGGCGGCCAGGTCGCGCATCAGGCGCAGCAGCACCGCGCCCGAGCCTTTCATGTCCTGGCTGGCGCGCCCATAGATGCGGCCCTCGCGCACGGTGGGCGTGAACTGCTCGGGCCGCGCGGCCACGACGTCGAGGTGTGCGTTGAACATAAATTTCGGCGCGCGCGTGTCGCGCAGTGTAGCGATCAGGCTGGGCTTGCCTTCGTGCTCGACGCGGTGCACAAACACGCCCGGCAGCGCCTGCGCGTAGCGCTCGGCATAGTCGATTACCGCCTGCAGCTGGTCGGGCCGGTCGTCGGTGGAAGGGATGGCGATCAGCTCCGAGGTCAGGCGAACAAGGTCATCGCGAAGCGAGGCATCACTCATGGGGCTATCTTTCTCTCAGCTACGAAGTGGCTGGGCCAGCAGCCGGTGTATTAGCGGCGGCGAGCCGGGCCAGCGCACCATCAGCCACACGACATAGTAGCGCTGCTCGGCTGGGCGGAACGAGCGCAGCGGCGAGGCGCAGGGCATGCCGAACGCGCACTGCGGCAGCACGGTTTCGTGCGCCACCACGCGCACCGGGCCAAGCTGGCGGGCGATGTTTGGCAGCGGCGCGCTGCGCAGGCGCAGGGCCATGCCACCAGCCATGCACAGCCCCAGACTGCCCATCAGCACAATGCTTGCGAACACCATCGCGGCGCGCATGGAGCGCGGCCGGCGTGCGCGGGGACGTTCGTTGTCCATCAGCTGCTCCGCTGTTGCAATCGGCGTCGATTACGTGGGTTAGTGTTTTTGTGTCACCTCAGGCCAGGCCTGACGCGGTTTATGGCCTTTAGCCTGCGGCAGCAAGGTATTTTATTATTATTGTGTATTTTTCCACGCTACGCGCGGAAAAATACACACAGGGGAGCTGATTATAATTTTTCGCGAAGACCTCGGAATGGGAATCCTATTCTGACTCCTGTCTCCTGACTCCTGGCCTCATTTCTCCACATAGATTGGGTTGCTGAACAGCCACTGCCGGCCCTTGCGCGAGGCTTCCAGGCGGTACACGCCCGGCTCGCGCACGTCGTAGCGGAAGGCGCGATTGCTGCGCGCGGCCAGCCGCCCGTTGCCAATCAGGCGCAGGTCGGCGGCGCTGCCCACGTCGGCGCTAATCGTGAGCGCGCCATCGCGCAGGCGCGGGGTCGAGCCGATCTCGCAGCGCTGGCCGCCCTGTTCGGCGTAGAAACCGAGCGCCGGGCATGCGCCGTCGCGCCGGTTCAGGAAATATGAGCGACCGGCGGCCAGCGCGCCGTACACCTGATTCATGGCAGCAGAGACGTCGGTGGGAAGCGGCGCGTCGAGCAGCAGGTAGTTCGTCAGCGTGCCAAAGGTCCACTGGTAGGGGAAGACCTCGATCTCGCCCCACGGCGCTTTGCGCTTGATCGCGTGCACGTCGATGCCGCCCACGCCAAAGGTGCGCTTGCCGGCCATGTTCAGCCGATCCCACCACGCCAGCGTGTCGCTGGTTGGGCCATGCAGCGCGAGGTGCGGGAAGAAGTACATCAGCTCTTTGTTGCGCCGCGTCAGGTGCTCGCCCCATTCGCTCAGGTGGTTCCACAGCTCGATGCCAACCGGCCGGCCGTCGCGCTCGCGCGGGCCATCGACCGCCCAGTCGTCCCAGCGGTAGATGTCCTTGAAGTCGTTTTTCACGCGCTCGTCGGGGTGGGCAATAATGCCAAAACCGCCGCGCGCATACACCGCATCGACAAAATCCTGCGGCGCGAGCGTGTTGTCAACTACTTCGTCGACATTCAGCGCCAGAAAGTGGTTGCGGTCGGGTGTGATCTCGTGGTCGACAACGAGCAGCACGCCGTCGTGCCAGCCTTCGTAGTGCTTGCCGCCAAGGGTATCGTGGTCGGTCAGAATGATCCACTCCAGGCCCGCGCCGCGCGCCGCGCGCACGAGGTCTTCCACCGAGCCCGAGCCGTCGGAGTAGGTTGTATGCATATGCAGTGCGCCAGGAGAATAGTGCATTGCGCTGCTTCCTTGCTGTGTGTTGCTGGTGGCGCAAGTATACCACACCGGCTTGCGGCGGCTTCGCCCATGACCAGCCGCTAAAGCAGCAGGCTAGATTGCAGCAAAGCCTGCCTTCGCAGGCTCTGCCAGGCCGCGTAGGCGGCCTTTGCAGGTGCAGCCGAGGGCTTCAGCCCCACGGCTTGCGGCGGCTTCCGTTCTACGCGCCAGGCCCGAGCCACAGAGAGCACTGAGCACACTGAGTTTGAGCATTCTTCTCTGTGCTCTCGGTGCCTTCTGTGGCTATTCGTGTGAGCCTAGCCATGCACGCGCAGCAGCATCGTTCAGGCGCGGCGCGATGCTGGTACAATACCTGCAGCAGATTCCTCGCCGCCGCCCGCGCTTTGGTTGGGCGGCGCACCTGCCACGAAGGAGCATCCCATGCGCATCGCGCGAATTCTCCCGCTGGCGCTGATTGTGCTGCTGGCCCTGGCCGCGTGCAACCCGCTGAGCCAGGCCACACCCACGCAAGCGCCCATTATTGTGATCGCCACGTCTACCCCGGCTGGCGGCCAGCCCGCGCCAACCGCAGCCGGCAGTGGTGCAACAGCCGCGCCGAACGCGCCCGCAGCCACGGCAGCCAGCGCAGCGCCGACTGCAGCGCCCAACGCGCCCGCGCCCACGGTCGCCGCCGACGCGGCCAGCAAAGGCACGGTCACGTTCGCCTTCGATGCCTTCCCAACCTACTACCCCGGCATTCTGGTCGAGGTCGAGGGTTTGCTGAAAAAGCGCGGCTACGACCTGAAGCTAGTGCCGTTCGGCCTGGATGGGCAGAACGACGTGCCGGAAGAACAGCGCTGGGCCAACCTCAAGAGCGGCGAGTGGGATGTGCTCGCCACCACGCTCGACGGCTTTGCCCGCCAGTCCGACCCCTCGATTGGCGCGATCACGACCGTGATCGACGAGAGCGCGGGTGCCGACAAGCTGGTGGCCAAGCCCGAAATCACGACGATCAACGATTTGAAGGGCAAGCGCATCGCGTATAGCGAGGGCAGCGTTGGCGAATATTTCCTCTACTACGCGCTGAGCCTGGCTGGCCTTGGCCCGCAGGATGTAACCCTTGTGCCGCAGCCCGATGTTGCCAGCGCGGTGAAGGTGTATGTCGACGGTCAGGCCGACGCGGTTTCGGCCTGGGAGCCCGATGTGCTGGACGCCGAGCAGGCTGGCGGCGCGGTGCTGATCGCCTCCGACAAGCTGCGCGCCATTCTCGACGTGCTGATCTCGAGCCGCCCCGCCATCGAAAACAAGGCCGAGGCGGTGCAGGCGTTTCACGACTCGTGGTTCGAGGCGCTGAAGGAAATGACCGACACGCCCGCCGCCGCCGAGCAGGCGCTGATCGGCTGGGGGCACGGCGACTGGTCGTATGTGGCGCAGCCGGGCGACCTGGCGGCCGGGCTGGAGAAGCTGGCGCAGGCGACGCTGAACGCCAACCAGATCGCCTTCCAGCGCCCGCAGCTGCTCACGAGCCGCCTGAGCGAAGCGCAGGGCGTGTGGGCGCGGGCCGGGCAAACGCCGCCACAGACCGACCTGAACCAGCTGGTCGATACCCGCTTTGCGCTTGGCTCGGCGCGCGACAGCGCGCTGTTCTCGACGCAGCCGCCGGTGAACAATTCCTTCCTGCTCACCGCGAAAGTCGATCTGCCGCAGCTTTCGGCGGAAGAGCAGCAAAACGCCGATGCCGTGGTGAAGCTGCCGCTGGAAAAGATCGACTTCCAGCCCGAAAGCACGCGCCTGACCGAGCAGGCATCCAACGACCTGACTGCGCAGGTGCTGCCGGTGCTGCGCTCTTCGCGCCTGTACCTGAAGATCGAGGGCAGCGCGGCCTGGCCCGGCCCGGAAGGTCGCTTCACCGAGGAAGAGATACGCTCGTTCGCACAGGATCGCGCCTTTAGCGTGCAGCAGTTCCTGGCGCAGCAGGGCATCGACCCGAACCGCCTGCTGGTTGCCACGCTCGACCCGAAGTTCCCGAACAGCCTGGTCGAATCCGAGCTGGCGCAGGACCGGATTGTGCGCTTTACGCTGGTGACGACGGGCGGGCGCTGACGCGAGTGTTGAATGCTGAGTTTTGAGTGTTGAATGAAGATCGGAAAACTCAAAATTCAACACTCAGCACTCAAACCTTTTTGCTATGCTCGAAGAACGCTTTCGCCCGCGCCTGAACCCGCGCTGGCGTGTAACGCAGACGGGCGGCGGGCAGCTTGTGCTTGGCGCGGGCGGGCTGCGGCTCGTGCTGGCCGGCGCGCGGCAGGCGCGCTACGCCGACGCGCAGATCGACGATTATGCCGGCCTGCCGCGCCGCGATTTCCCGTGGCGGCCGCCACTGCGCATGACAGTGCGGGCGCGTGCCTCGGGGCCGCTGCTTGGCACGGCGGGTTTTGGTTTCTGGAACAATCCGTTTTCGCCGCTGGGCGGTAGCCCAGCCCTCCCCGCCGCGATCTGGTTCTTCCACGCCGCGCCGCCGAGCGATATGCCGCTGGCGCTGGGCGTGCCCGGCCACGGCTGGAAGGCCGCCACGATCGACACGACCACGGCGCGGGCGCTGCGCTGGGCGCCGCTGGCGCTGCCCGTCACGCTCGCCAACCAGTCGGCGGGGCTGCAGCGGCGCGTGTGGCCGCGTGTGCAGCGCGACCTGCGCATTGCCGAAATGCCGGTTGCGCCGCCAACCGAGGCGTGGCGCAGCTACACGCTTGAGTGGCGCAGCGATGGCGCGCGCTTTGCGATTGATGGCACGACGGTGCTGGAAACCAACTGCACGCCACGCGGGCCGCTGGGCTTTGTGGCGTGGCTCGACAATCAGTGGATGGTGGCGACGCCGCGCGGGCGCTTTGGCTGGGGCCTGAGCGACGCGCCCGGGCAGTGGCTTGAGCTTGCCGAAATCAGGATCGAAACGCTGGGGTAGGCGGCGGGGCTACGAAAAAGCACGGCGCAGCGTGAACAGAAAATGTTCGGGCTGCGCCGTGCTTTTTTCAACCATAATTCAGAGCAACAAGCTGATCAGTTGAGCCACAGAGCGCACCGAGCACTCTGGAAAATAACTTTCCCTGTACTCAGCTGCCAGGAAGCTCAAGCCAGTTTTCTTTCAACCCGATACTCAGATAAGCTTCCTGGAAGCTTGCCCGTTGTGTGAAATAACGTATTTTCCAGAATACTGAGCGTGGAGTTACCTGCTCAGTGCTCTCGGTGCGCTCTGTGGCTCGTTCATTCTGGCCGAATGAAAGGCAAGCGCCCGCGCACTACAAACGCGGCGGAACGACGCCAACCTGATCGAGATACTTGCCCTGCTTGTCGTCGTACGACGTTTCGCAATCTTCGTCGCTTTCGAAGAACAGCGCCTGCCCGATGCCCTCGTTTGCGTAAATGCGCGCGGGCAGCGGCGTGCTGTTGGAAAGCTCGATGGTGACATAGCCGCGCCAGCCGGGTTCGAAGGGCGTCGTGTTCACAATAATCCCGCAGCGCGCGTAGGTCGATTTGCCGAGGCAGATCGCCAGCACATTGCGGGGAATGCGGAAATACTCGACGGTGCGCGCCAGCGCAAACGAGTTTGGCGGGATGTCGCAGTAGTCGCCAGTCATGTCGACAAACGAACGCGGATCGAAATGTTTCGGGTCGACAAGCGTGTTATACACGTTTGTAAAGACCTTGAACTCATTTGCGATCCGCATGTCGTAGCCGTAAGAAGACAGGCCATAGGAGATCACTCCCTGGCGCACCTGGCTTTCGACGAACGGCTCGATCATGCCATGCTCAAGCGCCATTCGGCGAATCCAGCGGTCGGATTTGATGGTCACGCTCGGCTCCTCCGGTAGTGTGGTATCGGAGCGCTGATTATACCATCACTGGCCCACAGCCCTGTGGTACTACTGCAAATAAGCCTGGTTCAGCCCGTTCGTGCCATCGTTGTGCGCGCGATGCTGTGCGGCATAGATGCGTTCCAAATCGGGCGGGTAGGGCTCACCCAGCGCGCGCAGGTCGGTGATTCCCTGCCGCACCACCCGGCTGAGCCGGCGCGCTAAGCGCGCCAGATCGGGCTGGTTAGCATGGTCGGCGCGGCGGGCCAGCAGCTCGGTGCCGAGCAGCAGCGCCGAAAACGCCTGCCGCAGCGAGTGAACACGCTGCGCCCGCTTGCCGCGCATCACGCCACTATCCATCGGTTGTTCAAGTTGATTGCGGCGATGCACCACGTACCAATACACTGGCATTCCTATCAGCACAGTAATGAGATCTGGCTGATCACCCACAAACTGCAGCAGGTTGCTGGTCGATGGGTCGGCCATGCTGAGCTTTCGCGCGCGCAAAACGATGTACACGCTTGTCGCGCTACTAACGAGGAGTGGTGCAGCGCGCTTTATCGCCGTTGATTGTAAAAACACGCCTTCCTCCTTCTGCCGAAAATCTCTGCAATCCCTATTGCACAAATAGTGCCACGTTTTTTACAGAAATTCTTTGCATTTTCCTGAAAGCGCGAATTTTCCGATTCCGAAGCAATCGATGGCGGTGCCAGCGGGTCGTTGCGGCGAGAAAGGCCAGTTTATGGCATTCCAATGCGGCTTGCATAATATGATACAGCGCGTTACAATGGCGGTTCGAAGCTCCGCCGTAACAAACGAGGCTGCCCATGACAACACCGAAACGTGTGACCGTTGTCAACGACCACCGCGATTTTCTGAACCTGCTGGCCGATTTCCTGAGCGAAGAAGGCTATGAGGTGACGACGATTGCCAAGCATCAGGGCGCATTCGAGCAGATCAAGGAAAGCCAGCCCGACGTGGTGGTGTGCGACCTGCTGTTCGATAACATGCCGGCGGGCTGGTCGCTGCTCGACATGCTCTACCTCGACCCGGCGACGCGCGCGATTCCGCTCATCCTGTGCTCGGCGGCGACGCGGCAGGTGCAGGAAGTCGAGGCTTCGCTGACGAGCAAGGGTATTCTGTGGCTGGAAAAGCCGTTTGAGCTGGAGAAGCTGCTCGAGATGCTGGCCCAGGCGCTGGCAGGCTCAAAGAAAGAGCGCACCAAAGAGTAGCAGCTTCCTCACCTTTGCAGCGCGAGCCTAGGCCGGCCGCGCTTGCGCCACCAGGCGCACTACCTCATCCGCGCAGCCCCACGAAAGCGTAATTCCCGCGCCACCATGCCCATAGTTGTGCACCACTGCCTGCCCCTCGGCGGGCGTTTCGCGTTCCAGGCGCACGGTTGGCCGGCCCGGCCGCAAGCCCACTTTGTGCTCCAGAACCGTCGCGCCGCGCAAACGCTCGTCCAGCGCGAGGCAGCGCCCGAAAATCCCTTCCGCCGTGCTCATGTCGGGCGCAAGCTCGGTTGCGCCATCGTCGGCGGTGCCGCCCAGGATGCAGTCGGTGCTGCGCGGCACGATGTAGGCCACGCCAGCAGGCCCGTAATCGTCCAGCACAAAGCGCTCGATGCCGGGCTGGGCCACGCGCACAACCTGCCCGCGAATCGGGAACACCGAAGAATCGGCGGCCAGCTCGCGCGCGCCCAGGCCACTACAGTTCACCACGGTTGCGTGCTCGGCCAGCGCCTCGTTCAGGCTTGCCAGCGTGCGCACGCTGATGCGCCCGCCAAGCTGCTCGAAGCGGCGCTGCAAGTAGCCCAGGTATATCGGCATCTCGATCACCGGCGCGTCGAAGACATAGCCATCGACATAGCCGGCTGGCAGCTCGGCCGCGCTGATGCGCCGGTAGCCCGGCACGGCAGCCCGCCACCACGGCTCGTCCACCGCCCACGGGAAGATTTCGTAGCCGGTGCGCACCAGAATGCCGGTGGCGGGGTCGGCGCGCAGTGCCATCAATTCGCTGTAGGTCGCGCCCGACCAGCTCACCACCAGGTCTTCCGGGTAGGCTTTGTAGGGGTACCACACCGCCGCCGCGACGCTGGATGTCGTGCGCTCGGGCAGGTCGCGCGCCCAGATCTCGGCGTGGTAGCCCGCTTCGAGCAGGCGAATGCCGCACGACAGGCCCGACACGCCCGCGCCAACGATCACAACTGTTTCCACAGCGATTCTCCTGTTTGTAATGACCACGAGGTCATGAAAATATATCCACAGATTTCGCAGATTACACAGATGCTGTTTTGGAAATACCATAAAGACACGAAGTGGTGAGAATGGGCCAAACCACGAAGGCACGAAGGCACGAAGACCTAGAAGGTGACGGAAACCTGCAACCGCATAGGGTTTTGGGTATGGGGTTTTGGGGTTGAGGCTGCAACCAGCAACCTGCAAACCTGCAACCTGAAACTCCGTGTCTCCGTGCCTCCGTGGTAAAATTCCTGCTCCGGGTGAAGATGAGCTTCGCTCCTACAATATCTACTACGCACGGCGCGCCAGCGCGGCATACATCGCCACGCCCGAGGAAGGTGAGACGCGCCGGCCGATCTGCGTAGCATCTTCCAGCCCGGCCTGTGCGGCCAGCACGGCAAAGCGCGCAAATGGCACGGGAAAGGGAACGTAGCGCAGCGGCGCATCGAGGTCGTACTCGACCAGCACGACATGCCCGCCGGGGCGCAGGTAACTCGCCGCCAGCAGCAGCGCCGCCGGCTGGTCACGCAGGAAATGCAGCACATTCGCCATCAGCACGCCATCGAGCGCAGGCAAGTCCAGACGGCGCGTGATGTCGGCCTGGCGCGGAATGATGTATGCTGGCGCAGCGCTGGCCGCCAGCAGCGCGCGCTGCCGATCAATTGCTTTGTCGTCGCGGTCGATTGCGTAGACGGTGCCATCCGCGCCCAGCAGCTCGGCCAGCGCCCATGTGAAATTCCCTGTGCCCGCACCTAGTTCGGCCCAGGTGCCACCCGCCGCGCCCACACCAGCGCGGATCAGCTCTTTCATTTCGCTGCGTTCCACAGTTCCCTCGCTTCTGCCTGCCGCGCGTATTGTACCCGAGAAGCGCCGCCCGCTACACCGACAGATCATGTCAACGTTCCAAAATTCATCCGCAGATTATGCAGATGACGCAGATTGGCGATCTCATATCTGTGGAATCTGCGAAATCTGTGGATAGATCGCGTTCTGGTTCCACCGTTGATATGGCCCTGACCCGCCGAAAGTCGCGCTTGACAAGGCCGGGGGCGCGTGCTACGATCGGCGCGCTTAGGGGAGCAACCGCAATGACAAGCAGCGCGCACAACACAGTGGAGTATTATTACCCCGCATTGGGGTGATCGGCCTGTGCTCCACGCTTAGCTGCGCGAATGATCGTGAACCGACGTGGACAGAGGTCCACGTTTTTTTATGCCTGCCGACCCGAACGAAGAAGGAATCGCGCTATGAACACAATTGACGAATTGCTGACGCGCGGCGTGGCCGAGGTGCTGATCGAGGCCGACCTGCGGCGCAAGCTGGCCGGCGACCGCCCGCTGCGGCTCAAGCAGGGCTTCGACCCGACCAAGCCCGATATGCATATTGGCCACGCGGTTGGGCTGCGCAAGCTGCGCAAATTTCAGGAAATGGGCCACCAGGTTGTGCTGATCGTTGGCGACTGGACGGCGCAGATTGGCGACCCAAGTGGCCGCGACGAGACGCGCCCGCCGCTCACCGCCGAGGTTGTGCGCTCGAACGCCGAGACGTACATGCAGCAGTTTTTCAAGGTCGTCGACCGCGACCGCACCGAGGTGCGCTTTCAGAGCGAGTGGTTCGGCACCTTCGACCTGGGCAAGGCGCTGAAGCTGGCGGGCAGCTTCACGCTGGCGCAGATGCTGCAGCACGAAACCTTCCGCAAGCGCTACGAAGAAGGCGGGCGGCTGACCATTCTTGAGCTGATGTACCCGATGCTGCAGGGCTACGACTCGGTAATGGTGACGCCCGATGTCGAGTTTGGCGGCACCGACCAGAAGTTCAACAACCTGGCCGGCCGCGAGCTGATGGCTCAGGCGGGCATGGTGCCGCAGGATATTTTCCTGGTGCCGCTCATCCCCGGCACCGACGGCCGCAAAATGGGCAAGAGCTTCAACAACACGGTCGACATCCTGATGCCGCCGTTCGAGATGTACAGCAAAGTGCTCTCGATGAGCGACGACGTGCTGCCGCTCTACTTCGAGGTGCTGACCGACGTGGAGCTGGAAGAGGTCGCCGCCATCCGGCAGGCAATTACCAGCGGCAGCGCCAACCCGATGGACTTCAAGATGCGGCTGGCGCGCGAGATCGTCGCGCAGTTCCACAGCCCAGCCGACGCGCCCGCCGCCGAGGCCGAGTGGATCAAGCGCTTCCGCGAGCGCGAGATTCCCGAGGACATGCCCGAGCATGTGCTCGCCGCGCCGACAAATATTGTGGACGTGATGATCGCCAGCGGGCTGGCCGCCAGCAAGAGCGAAGCGCGCCGCCTGATCGATGGCGGCGGCGTGCGCGTGGCCGGCGAAAAGGTTGGCGGCTACGACATGGCGCTCAGCCCTGGCGAGCCGGTGGTGGTGCAGGTTGGCCGCCGCAAGTTCGTGCGCGTGCGGTAAGGCGCCTGCGGCGCGTCCCAGCAGGGCGCATTGCAATACACCCCTGCTGGGACGACGAACGACCACCGACGAACGACGAATGTCGCGCTGGTGGTCGTTTGCCCTTCGTCTTTCGTCCTTTGTCTCTCGTCCCTCGCTAACCTTCTAACCTGCAACCTGCAAACCTTCTAACTTCTCCGTGCCTCCGTGTCTCCGTGGTAAAACGTCTCCTTTCCTCCGGCCAATCGAGTATAATACGGCCATGTCAGAAACCCCGCCGGCCACAATCACGATCGATGGCGTCATCCTCTCCCTGGTGATCGAGCGCAAGCGCGTGAAGAACATCAATGCCCGGCTGCGCGGCACCACCCTCGCCGTGAGCGCGCCCCTGCACACGCCCCAGGCCACGCTCGATCAGGTCATTCCCGACCTGGCGCGGCGGCTGGTGCGGCGCGTGCGCGCCCGCGAGATCAATGCCGAGGACGATGCGCTGGCACTGGCGCGGCACGTGGCCGAGCGCTTCCCAAAGCGCCCGAACGTCGATGCCGTGCAGTTTGTGACGACGCAGCAGGCGCGCTGGGGCAGCTACAGCGCGGCCACGCGCACCATCCGCCTCAACGCCGCGCTGCGCGCCATGCCGCGCTGGGTGCTGGAAGCCGTGGTCGCGCACGAGCTGACTCATGTCTTTCATCTCGATCACGGGCCGGGCTTCTGGCGGCTGCTGCGGCAGGTCGAGCCGAATGTCGACCGCGCCGACGCCTTTCTGGCCGGCGTGAGCTGGCTGGGCCACCACTGGGAAACGCTGCCGCCGGTCGAGCGGGCATTGCTGACACGCGCACACGCCTACCTCGACGACGATGGGGGCAGCGCCGAGTAAATATTGGAACCGCAGAGGCACTGCGTGCTCTTGAAAATACGTTTTTTGTATACAACGGGCAAGATTCCAGGAAGCTAATGTGGCAAGGAGCTTGATGCAAAACTGGCCTGAGCTTCCTGGAAGCTGAGCGCAAAGAAATTTATTTTACAGAGGCACTGCGCGCACCGAGATGAGCATGAACACAACCATGCCATCATTCTCGCCGCGCCCCTGTGGTGAATAATGTAGGAGCGCATCTTTCCTATGAGCGAAACCGCCACTTCCAACCCACTGCGCGCCGGCCTGCGCATGCAGCGCACGCCCGAGCCCTGCACCGTCGTGATTTTTGGCGCGACCGGCGACCTGACGCACCGCAAACTGGTGCCCGCGCTCTACAACCTCCAGCGCGAACGGCTGTTGCCGCCCGGCTTCAGCGTGGTGGGCTTCGCCCGGCGCGACTGGAGCGACGACTTTTTCCGCGACTCGCTGCTGAACGACGCCAAAGAATTTTCGCGCAGCGGCATCGAGCCGGCGCTGTGGGATAGCTTCGCCCAGGGCGTGAGCTATGTGCAATCGTCATTTGACGACCCGGCCGGCTACCAGCACCTCGCCGAGCGCCTGCGCGAGCTGGACGAACAGCGCGGCGCGAGCGGCAACCGCCTGTTCTACCTCTCAACGCCGCCCGAATCCTACGCCACGATCATTCAGCAGCTTGGCGCGGCCGGGCTGGCGCGCTCGCCCGGCGAAGGCTGGACGCGCATCATCATCGAGAAGCCGTTTGGCCGCGACCTGGGCAGCGCCCGCGCGCTCAACGCCGAGGTGCATAAAGTCTTCGGCGAGGCGCAGGTCTATCGCATCGACCACTACCTGGGCAAGGAGACCGTACAGAACATCCTGGTGTTCCGCTTTGCTAACGGCATTTTCGAGCCACTGTGGGACCGTCGTTATGTCGATCATGTCCAGATCACCGTGGCCGAAACGGTGGGTCTGGAAGGGCGCGGTGGCTACTACGAGCATGCCGGCGCGATGCGCGACATGGTGCAGAACCACCTGATGCAGCTGCTCACACTCACCGCCATGGAGCCGCCAATCGGCTACCGCGCCGACGCCGTGCGCGACGAAAAGGTGAAAGTGCTGCGCGCCATCCGCCCAATCGCGCCCGAGCAGGTTGAGCAGTTTACCGTGCGCGGGCAGTATGGCCCCGGCACGGCGGGCGGGCAGGCAGTGCCGGGCTACCGGCAGGAAGAAGGCGTCGCGCCCGATTCCAACACCGAAACCTACGTGGCGCTGCAGTTCTATATCGACAACTGGCGCTGGGCCGGCGTGCCCTTTCTGCTGCGCACTGGCAAGCGCCTGCCCAAGCGCGTCAGCGAGATCGCCATTCAGTTCCGCTCCGCGCCGCTGATGTTGTTCGACAGCGGGCCGCTCAGCGATATCGAGCCGAATGTGCTGGCCATGCAAGTGCAGCCCGACGAAGGCATCACGCTGCGCTTCGACTCGAAAGTACCCGGGCAGGTCAACCAGATCCGCCCGGTGACGATGGACTTCCGCTACAACGCCGCGTTTGGCGTGGAGTCGCCCGAGGCCTACGAGCGCCTGCTGCTCGACGCCATGCTGGGCGATTCAACCCTGTTCACGCGCAGCGACGAAGTCGAAGCCTCGTGGTCGCTGATCACGCCAATTCACCAGGGCTGGGCGCAAACGGCCCCGCCCGCGTTCCCGAATTACGATGCCGGCACATGGGGGCCAAAGGCGGCTGACGCATTGCTTGGCAAGGAATGGCGCGCGTGGCGGCGGCTGTAGCCGCGCGGGCGTGGCCGTGGGAGATGCGATTGCCGAACGATGTGCCCGGAGTGTAGTCTGTTTCGCAGAGGGAGTGGGAGTCTGTTATGGGAGTTCTTGGCGACGTGGCGGTTGGCCCGATTATCGCGTTCGGCGGGCTAATCGCCGGCCTGTTCATTTTGTTTCCAATCATCCTGGTCGAAGGCGTGGTGATGTGGCTGATGAAGTGGGGCTCGATTGGCCTGGCCCTGCGCGACTCGGCGCTGGCGAATATCGTCTCCACAGTCATTGGCGTGATCGGGGCATTCCTGTTCTATAACACCCTGTATAGCTGCACCGTGCAGGTGAGCGCCGATGGCGCACAGCGCGCCGAACAGTGCGGCTTTGCGGTTTCGCCGCTGCTGGGGTTTGTGCTTGCTGGCATCGCGTCGATTCTTATTGAGGGCATTTTCCTGTTCTACTACCGCAAATTGCCTGCGCGGCTCACCTGGGATGCGGTGATCGCCGCCAATGTCGTGTCGTATGTGCTGTTGGCAGTGGGCGGCATTGTGTGGATCTGGAATTTTACGTAGGGCAGAAGCGCGAACGCGACAACCGACAACCGACCGCTGACAACCAGTTCTTGGTCGGTCGTCCGTCGTCATTCGTCCTTGGTCCTTCGTCTTTCGTCCTCCGCCGTTAGGTGCTGTATGAACCGACGCATCGCGCTTCCGCTTACCCTGGGCCTGGCGCACGGCGCCGCCGACGGCGCGGCTGGCTTGCTGCTGGGCGGCTTTGCACCGCGCATGCCGCTGGCGCAGGTGGCGCTGCTGGTGCTGCTTTACAACATTCTGGCCTTTGGCGCGCAGCCGTTCGCCGGCATGGTTGCCGACCGGCTGGAACGCCCGCGTGGCGCGGCGCTGGCCGGGCTGGCGCTGCTGGCTGCCGCGCTGCTGCTGGCCGGGCCGTGGCCGCAGGGCGCCGCGCTGCTGGCCGGGTTGGGATCGGCCGCCTTTCACGTGGGTGGGGGCGCGCTGGCGCTGGCGGCGACACAGGGCCGCGCCAGCGGACCGGGCGTCTTTGCCGCGCCGGGCGTTGTCGGCTTGGCCGTGGGTGGCGCGCTGGCTGCAGCTGGCATCGCTGCCACCGGGCCGGCGCTGGCGCTGCTGGCCGCGCTGGCTGGCGCGATTGCCTGGCTGCCCGCCACCCCGCCCGCCGAAGCAGCCCACGCCGCGCCAACCTTCGAGCCACACGACCTGGTGATGCTGGCGCTGCTGGCCGGCATTGCGTTGCGCTCGGCAGTATGGAGCAGCCTGCAGCTGGTGTTTGCTGGCCGCTGGGATCTGCTGATTGCGATGGCTGTGGCGGCAGCGCTCGGCAAAATCGCGGGCGGCGCGCTGGCCGACTGGCTGGGCTGGCGCCGCTGGGCCACGCTGGCGCTGCTGGCTGCCGCGCCTTTGCTGGCGCTGGGCAAGGATCACACTGTTGCGCTGCTGGCTGGCGCGGCGCTGCTCCAATCGGCTACGCCGGTGGGCATTGCGGTGGCTGCGCGCCTCCTGCCGGGCCGGCCCGCTACTGCCACGGGGCTGGTGCTCGGCCTGGCCGTAGCCGTCGGCGGCTTGCCACAGCTTGGCGGATTTGGCGCGATTCCGAGTTCACCCACGGTGGCGGCTGGCACGCTGCTGGCCGCGGCGCTGGCCGTGTGGTGGGCGCTCGGGCGGCGCGCAGCATCCCGCCGGCCGGAAACTTCCGTATCGCAAGCGAGGCAGCTATGACCACACCCGCATCTCCCGCGCCGCTCAGCGAGCGTTCCGCCATTGACATACGCGCAATCGAGCGCGAGCTGAACGCCCTGTGGAAACAGGAAACCGACCAGCAGGCCGACCAGCGCCACAGCGTCACACGCACCCGCGTGCTCAATCTCGTGATCGTCACGCGTGGCGGGGCCGAATCTGAGCGCGCCACCGAAACTGCCGCGCGCCTGACGCTGCGCCACCCGCACCGCGCCATCGTCATCAACGCCATGCCGCACGCCCCCGGCGATACGCTGGAAGCCTGGGTGCAGGCGCACTGCACTCTACCGGCGCACGGCCGCCCGCGCGTCTGCGGCGAGCAGATCACCATCGAGGCGCACGGCCCCGCGCTTGACCGCGTGCCCTACACCCTGCTGCCGCTGCTGGTGCCCGACGTGCCGGTGATGCTGTGGTGGATCGCGGGCGAGCCATTCGACGACCCGCGCTTCGCCAAGTTTGGCGACATGATCAACCGCGTGGTGGTGGATAGCGCAACCTTCGACGCGCCCGAGGCCGGGCTCTCCAAAATGGCGGAGCTGCTGGCCGGCGGCATGCACATCAGCGACCTGTCGTGGAGCCGGCTGACGCCCTGGCGCGAGCTGACCGCCCAGTTCTTCGACGCGCCCGCCCAGGTCGCGCACCTCGCCGAAATCACCGGCGTCACGATCGACTACGAGGCGCAGGCCAGCGGCAGCGACCGCAGCCAGGCGCTGCTGCTGGTGGGCTGGCTGGCGGCGCGGCTCGGCTGGCGCGTCGCAACTCCGCTGCTCGACGATGGCGACGCCTCGAGCGTGCGCCTGCGCCGCCCCGATGGCGGTGCGGTGCTGGCCACCCTGCGCCCGGCCGCGCCCAAGGACGACGCGCTCGACCGGCTGGCGGCGTTGCGGCTGGATGCCCCGCGGGCCACCTTCAGCGTCGCCCGCGACGTCGTGCCGAACTGCGCAGTCGCCCGCGCCGAGGTGAGCGGCATCCCCGCGCTGGAGCGCCGCGTGCGCCTGGAGCGCCAGAGCGAAGCCGACCTGCTGGGCGAAGAGCTGCGCCTGCTCGGCCACGACCAGACCTTTGCCGAGTCGGCGGCGATTGCGGCGGAAATGTTGGGAAAAGGGAGGTAGCGCGCGTGCGCTGCGCCTCGGCTCATGCCCCGCAGCGCCCACGCTCCACGCGATCACGCGCTCCTATTGCAAAGGCCAGATCAGTTGAGCCACAAAGCGCACAGAGCGCACTGAGTTTGGTTTTACTGCTCAGTGATCTCGGTGTTCTCTGTGGCTCATTCATTTGGCTCTTGGCGGTAAACGCGGCGGCTTCAGTCCCACGCGATCACGCGCTCGTTCCCTCCAGCGGCGCAATCGTTTCTTCGCCAAAGCGCTGGCCTGGGGTTAATTGCGCCACCACGCTGTCGCCCGCAAACTGGCAGCTTAGCGTATAGTGCAGCGGCAGGGCATAGTGCCGCACATCGAGCAGCAGCGTATCGGGCGCGCTCCACGCCGCCGCCGCACTCTCTTTCGGAAACGTCGCCGCATTCATCATTGGCGTGCCGGGGAAAAACGCCGCCGTCGCGCCGGTTGTGCCGGGCCGCCACACGCCACGCCCCAGCTCAACCGGGTAATCAACCCCTTCTTTGCGCACCGTCAGCGTGCAGTAGCCGGGCGCAAACGCAAAACCGAGTGCCTCAACGCCAGTCGGGTGCGGCGCAAGCGTAAATACCTTCCCATCGAGCGCGCGCTCCAGTGGCGAAATACTTTCCCCTGCCGGCAGCGGCGCCACCAGCCCGCCCACGACATCGGCCAACGCGGCCTGCGCCGCCGGGTTTTCTGGCATCGGCGCGGAACCAAACGCTGGCAGCAAATGCTCCCAGATCAAGTTCAGCGGCTCCTGCATATCGCCCAGGCCCGACGTGATCGCAATCACGACATCGTGCTCGGGTATGACCACGCAATACTGCCCGAACGCGCCATCGCCGCGATAGGCGTTGTGGTGGCAGCGCCAGAACTGGTAGCCATAGCCCTGCTCCCAGTCGCTCACGCCCGCATTGCCCTCGTCGCCCGAGTAGGTTTGCTTGCGCGTGGCCTGTTCCACCCACCCCGCGTCGATCAGCTGCTGGCCACGCCACGCGCCGCGCTGCAGGTACAGCTGCCCAAAGCAGGCAATATCCTCGACGCGCGCGCTCATGCCCCAGCCGCCAGTGTTGACGCCCTGCGGGTCTTCCATCCAGCCCATGCCTTCCATGCCCAGCGGCGCAAACAGGCGCGGCCCCAGATAGTCGATCAGCTTCTGGCCAGTCAGGCGCTGCACAATCGCCGAAAGCATATACGTCGCGCCCGTGTTGTACAGGAAGAACGTGCCCGGCTCGCGCGCCACCGGGAACGAGAGGAATTTGCGCGCCCAGTCGCCATCGGGCGATTGCACCATCTCCCAGGTTGTATCGAAATCGTGGCCGGTGGTCATGCTCAGCAGGTGGTGCACGCGCATTGCCGCCAGATTTTCGCTCACGTCGGCGGGCAGCAGCTCGGGGAAAAAGCGCGTCACCGGGTCGTCGACGCTGAGCAGGCCTTCGGCCACGGCCATGCCCACCGCGCTGGATGTGAAGCTTTTCGAAAGCGAAAATAGCACGTGCGGCGCGGCCGGCTCGTAGGGCTGCCAGCTTCCTTCGGCAATGACGTGGCCGTGCCGCAGCAGCAGAAAGCTGTGGTGCAGGCGAATTCGTTCGTCGGCGGCGCGCAGCCAGTGCGCAATCGCAGCCGAGTCAACGCCCTGCGACTCGGGCGTCGCGCGCGGCAGGCGGGATGATGGGCTCATGGTTGCTTCTTTCTACCAGTGTGGAATATGGGGAGGAGGAAGGGACGAAGGACTGAGAGACGAAGGACCAAAGATGAAGGACGAAAGGATCGTGAGGCAATCAATGAGCAAAGGCACACGTTCACGCACAATTGCTCTGTCTGCGTAATCTGCGTAATCTGTGGACTGTTCCTGCCACCCAAAGGCTTAGAAGGCAGCGATCGCCATTTGCAGCATCTTGATCGCCGCCAGCAGGCACAGCAGCGCAATCAGCGCCACCGGCCCCCACACGCTCAGCAGCGTCAGCGCGCGCTCAGCCGGGCCGGGGCGGTCCGGCCGGAAGCCGGGCACCACCTGTGCCTGTGTCGCATTCGCGCCGCCAAACAGCGCCAGCGCGCCCACCACCAGAAAGGCCAGCGCCGCGCCCAACACAATCAATGCGCCAAGAATGATCATCGCCGTCTCTTTCTAGACTTCTCGCTGCCCGTATAGCTGCAAAAAGCCGATAGTTTGCCACAAAGACACGAAGACTCAACGTTTTTTATGTTGCCTTGGGTGTGAGGGATCTGTCTGCGGCGCGGGGCTGAAGCCACCACGCTACCAAGCGACGCCCGCTGAAGCGGGCTTGGATGTGGTGCATAGAGAGCCCGCTTCAGCGGGCTTTGTCAATGTAGCCCGGTCGTTTACGGCCGGGCGTAGCGCGAGACAAACGTTGCACAAAAAATCCATCTCACCCTATTACCTTCGTATCTTCGAGTCTTTGTGGCGAGATCGGTATTCTTCTACCCCGCCAGGTCGGCCACCGACTGGCGCACCACCAGCTCGCACGGCAGGATGTGGTGATCGAGCGCGTGCTCGCGTTGCAGCGCGGCCACCAGCACCTCGGCGGCCAGCACGCCCTTTTCCTCTACCGGCTGGCGCACCGTGGTCAGCCCCGGGCGCATATAGTGCGCGTCGGGCAGGTCGTCGAAGCCCACCACCGACAGGTCGCGTGGCAATTGCAGATTTTGCTCGATCGCGGCTTCCATCGCGCCAATCGCAATAATGTCGCTCATTGCCACAATAGCGGTTGGGCGCTGCGGGCCATCCCACAGCTGCGCAAAGGCGGCGCGCCCGCCCGCCCAGCTGGTTGGCGCTTCGATCAGCTGCACCTGCGGGCCGTCGAGCGCGAGGCCATAGGCATCAAGCGCGGCGCGGTAGCCGCCCAGGCGCGCGGCCAGCGTGCCGGTGTATTCCTCGGTATGCCCGCCCTTGCCCGACTCAATCGCCACAATCGCGATCTGGCGGTGGCCGCGCGCAAGCACATGCTCCATCGCCATCTGCGCGCCGCTGCGGTCGTCGACATTCACGCTCAGCACGTCGGCGGGCGCTTCGCTATCAACCATCACAAACGGCACGTCGCGCCGCCGCATCAGCTGAATTTCGCCGCGGTCGACTTCCAGGCCCACCACCACAAAGCCATCGACGGTGGCGTGCGGAATAGCCTTCATCATCGAGCCCCACAGCGGCGGCACCAGCATCAGCGTCAGGCCCACGCGCCCGCACACATGCCCCATCCCGCGAATAAACTGCGCGTAGAACGGGTTCGCCAGCGCGGTCGCAATGTCTTGTGGCAGCAGCAAGCCCAGCGCATTCGTGCGCCGCGTGGTCATGCTGCGCGCAATCGGGTCGGGCGTGTAGCCCAGGCGCTCAGCGATCTCGCGGATGTGGCGCACCGTCGCAGGCGCGAGCTGCGTCGGGTCGTTAAACGCAAACGACACCGCCGTCTTCGAAACGCCCGCTTCTTTCGCGATCTGGGAAATAGTGACTTTTGCCATGCTTGCTCCTGTCGCGCCATTATAACACGAGCCCGCCGCCAGGCCCGGTACACGATACACAATCGTAGCGCGTATGGCTATGGCCTTGCCCGGCGTGCTATGATGCATGTGCCTGCATCTTTATTCTGGCCGCCAGCGCAAAACCCGCCGCGTTGGCTCTATTGCGCGATGTTGGCAGCAAAGCTATAGATCGCGCCACCAATGCACATGCGCAACCCACTCTTCTCACCCACAGCGCTCGCCGCCGCCAGCATGGCGCTTGTTTGGGCAGCTTCCGAAGCCAGCCCCATCCCGCGCCGCATCGACGCATCCCTGCCCAGCCTGGTTACTTTTGTTCCACTTCAAACTGCCACGCCAACGCGCACACCCACGCGCACGCCCACGCCGGTCAACTTCGGCAACCTGGTGTGGGATGATCGCGACGCCGACGGCGTGCAGGATGCTGGCGAGCCTGGGCTGGCCGGCGTACAGGTACAGCTTTGGAACGGCGCAAAAACGCAATTCATCGCAAGCACTACCACCAACTTCAACGGCAACTACACACTGCAATCGGCCGGGCCGGGCCAGTTTCGCATTCGCGTGCTGCTGCCCCATTCGAACGATCATTTTTCGCCGAAAGACGCCGGCAGCTCCGACCTCACCGACAGCGATATCAACCCTGCCGGCACCGATCTTGGCTTTACCGACATCTATACGATTGCGTCGAACGTCATTAGCATCTCCAGCATCGACGCGGGCATTGTCGTGTATCGGCCGCCCACGCCAACCCGCACGCCAACCCCCATCAACATTGGCAACTTTGTGTGGAACGACACCAACGCCAATGGCGTGCAGGATGCTGGCGAGCCTGGCCTGAACGGCATTACCGTGCAGCTCTGGAATAGCGCCAAGAATGATCTCATCGATAGTGCAACCACAAACGCAAACGGCAATTACTCGCTCATCGCGCCCGTGCCCGGCGATTACCGGGTGCGCGTGCTTCTGCCAGGCGGCGCCGGTTTCGCGCCCAAAGACGTGGGCGGTTCCGACCTTGCCGATAGCGATATCAACGCCAGCGGCATCGATTTTGGCTTTACCGACGTTTTCACGCTTGCCTCGAATGTCATCAGCATCTCCAGCAAGGATGCTGGCCTGATCCACGTGCCGGCCACGCCCACAGCCACTGCAACCCGCACGCCCACAGCCACTGCCACTCGCACGCCCACAGCCACTGCCACTCGCACGCCCACCGCCACACTTACCGGCGCCAGCCCACTGTCACCACGCGTGTACATCCCGCAGGCGCGGCGCTAGCAAGCCAACAACAGCGCAGGCCGAAACTGAGTTTCGGCCTGCGCTGGGGTGCCACGCGAAATGGCACAGCGTGTATTTCGCTCAGGAAGGCAGTATCTGCGTCATCTGGAATCCTTCTCTTAGCGCCGCGCCATTGGAATGTACACCGGATTCAGCGCCGACGAATAGTCAACCGGCAGGTCGCTGCCATTCACAATGCCCAGCCGATTATTAGTGGCATAGATTTGCGGGGTGATGCCGGGGAACACCGTGCCGATCTGACCATTACCAAGCTGGCGCACCACTATCTCGCTCAGCACCTTGCGAAAGTCGGTGGTGATCTTCAAATCCGCGTGCTGATCGAGGTTTTCATCCTGCAATCCCGGCCACGCACCGTAAACCTTGCCGCCGTTCACCTGCCCGCCCAGCACCAGCATCACATTGCCGTGGCCGTGGTCGGTGCCGTTGCTCAGGTTTTTGCCCAGGCGGCGGCCAAATTCGCTCATCACCACCACGGTGAGCTTGCTCTGGAAGGCGGCCAGGTCGTTGTAAAAGGCGTTCAGCCCCTGCGAGAGCGCCGCCGAAAGCTGGTAGAACGGCCCCCAAGTGTCGTTCACGCCCTCGCTTTCGTGGTGGTCCCAGCCGCCAAAATCCACCGTCGCCACGCGCAGTCCCACATTCAGCTTGATCATTTGCGCGACCGTCTGGAGCGAGTCGCCAAAGCTGCCGCTTGGGTAGGTCGTCGTGGGCGTATAGTCGGCGGTGCCGGCCAGCGCGCGGATGGTTTCGATGGTGCGCTTGCCGGCGGCATGCAGCGGGTCGCTGCCGGTGTAGAAGCCGCTGGCGGTGTTGAGCATGGCGTTGTGGTAGCGCGCGTCGTTGTTGTTGGTATAGAACCACGAGCCACTCAGGCTGTAGCTGCCCGGGTCGGTGGTTGCGACGGCGTCGGGCTCGCCCAGCAGCGAAACCGGCGTGGCGGGCGCAGCCGCCAGCGTTGGCAGCGTGCCGTCGGGCTCGACACACTGGAGGTGGCGCGCCAGCCAGCCGCTCGACATGTTTTTGTTGTCGGGCGTGCCGCGCTCGATATAGTCCATGGCGTCGAAGTGGCTGCGCGTGTCGTTGTCGAGGCCGCAGGCGTGCACAATCGCCAGGTGCCCGCCGTCGTACAGCTCCTTGAGCGGCGCGGCATTGGGGTGCAGGCCCACATTGCTGTCGAAGCTGGCGTTTTTTGGGTTGATTGGGAGCGCGCCGCTCACCGCAATGCCGCCTTTAGTCGGGTCGCCGCGCTTGGCGATGTAGATCGGGTTGTCGTAGGGCGCGACCAGGCTCAGGCCGTCGCAGCCGCCGCGCAGAAACACCGTCACCAGAATATGATCGTTGGCGGCTGCCGTGCCGGTGGCGTGCGGGCCGGCAAACACCAGGTTGCCCACGCGCCCGCCCGCCATCGACGCAATTGCCGCGCTACAGCCCACCAGAAACTGCCGTCGTGATGCCACGATTATGCTCCTTCTTACGCAGGTTTCAGCAGCGAGGCTTCAGAAATCAGCCTGCGTTATTCAACACTCATCATTCAACACTCAGCACTCGGCTAGCGCAACTGATATTCCGGCGTGATCACCAGCAGCTGCACGGTCGCCTCAAGCCGCTCGGTAATCAGCGCGGCAGTGTTTGGCTCGCCGTTCATTGGCTTGGGCGGCTGGTTCGGGTCGCCGCCCTGCGCGGTTTGTGCCAGGAAGTTGATCAGCGCGCTGCGCCTGGCGGCGGGCAGGCTGTAGCCGCACAGGCGACCGATCCAGTAATCGACGATCGCGGTGCAGCTGCCGCCCGGCACGGCTGCGTCGGTCTGCGCGCGAATGTTCACTGCCACGTTGCCGCCCCACGGCTGGCGCAGCGTGTAGGGCAGGTTCCAGCGCCGCAGCATGCCGTTGGTATTCGCCCAGTAGTCGGTCGTGTCGGGGTGGCCGGTGGGCGTGGGCCACTCGAACAGGCGCTGGCCGGCCGCGCCAAAGCTCCACAGCAGCGACGACCAGTAGTCGCCCGCGTTTGGGTCGGCCAGCAGCTCATCCACCGGCAGCTCCGCGCCAATCCCGCGCAGGTACGAGACAATCAGCTCAAACGGGCGCTTGAGCTTCTGGCCCCAGGTGCTGCGAAACTCATCGGAAAGCACGATGGTGCGCAGCACCCGCTTGATCTGGTCGGGCGCGCTGATATTCGCCATCCATGTCGCCGTCGCCGCCTCAACCAGCTCAGTCGAAGGCGTGTCGCTCACCAGGCGGCGGCACAGCTTGGCGCACAGGTGGCGGGCCGTGCCGGGGTGGCTGCACAGCAGGTCGAACAGATGCCGTGCGTCGGCCATGCCCTGGTTGTAGGGGAACTGCACGCCCAGCACGATTTTCAGCGCGTTGTCGTGCCAGTCGTTGTAGAACAGAAACGTGCCGTCGTTGGGCGTGGGGTGTTCCCACTGGCCGTTGTTCAGCGTCCAGCCGCTCAGGCAGCGCGCCGCCTCGTACACATCGCGGTCGATGTAGCCGCGCACGTAGGTCTTGCCGTTGTAGGTGATCGTCCCAACGCTGCCGCGATCGTCGTAGAACTTCAGGTAGTTGTCCGAGCCAAGCGTGTGCAGTTCGAACAGCTCGCGGGCATAGTTTTCGTTGCCGCCCTCGCCGCCGCCCGCCTTGTTGCTGACGTTGTCGAGGTAGTACATCATCCCCACGCTCTTGGCGATTTCTTCCAGAAACGTGCGGAAGTTGCCCATGCTGTGCGTGCGAATGATGCGGTCGTAGAGCGGAAAAGTCGCGGCGATGGCCGAGTCGGAGTTGACGTTGACATTGAAATGATTGTGCCAGAAGTCGGCCAGCACTTCGGCCAGCTGGCGCTTGCTATGCACGGCGCGCAGCCAGGTCGCCACGCGCACTTCCTCGAACGGGCGCATGCGCTCGGCCCAGGCCTGGTAGGGCGCAGCGCCGCGCGCGCGTGGCCACAGCGCCGCAATGCCCTGCCCAAGTGTGCCGAGCGGCACGGCTTCGTTGCGCGCCGGGTAGCTTTTGGTCGGGTCGGCGTCGGTGTGCGCGTCGTACTGGATCTTCAGGCGCGCATTGGCGATTTTCGCGTCGCACAGGCTGTCGTCGATGGCGGCGGGGTTGAGCTGCTGCTCAAGGTAGGCCTGCAGGCGGGCGGCGTCGGTGCTGCCCAGCGCATTGAAGGCGGCCACATCGCCGGCGCGCGGGCCAAAACCCATGCGGTTGAGCGCGATCACGGCGGCGGGCGGCAGCGTTGCGCTTGCCGGGGTGGCGGCAAGAAGTGGCGGGGCAGCCAGTGCGCCCGCCGTTGCACCGCCAAACGTGGCGACAGCGCCAGCCGCACCCAGGGCCGTGGTCGTGGCAAGAAAATGTCGTCGTGTTAGGGCCATCCTCCCTGCTCCTCCCTCGGTTAAAACAACGTCAAAAGCAGTCTAGGGGGAGGTCGCAAGGGTGGCAATAGAACCAGAGTACTAGGGCGCGGCCCGGCTAACGATGACCGGTCGTGGGATTTTTTCATTGCGTGAGCGCATTGGGGCGCAGAAAAACGCCATCCGCGATGCAGCTGGCGTTCACGCTTTATTCATTTGCGCGGCAAATTTCGGCCCGCGCGCAGGTAACAATCTTGTGAGAATCGGCGCGGTGCCTAGCGCTCGGGGCCGGCGGAAACGCGCAAGAGCAGGCCGATGATCAGGAAGTTCATGAGGATGGACGAGCCGCCATACGACACAAACGGCAGTGTAATGCCGGTGAGCGGGATGAGGCGCAGGTTGCCGCCGACGATAATAAACGTCTGCATCGCCAGAATGGTCGTCAGGCCCACGGCCATGAGCTGCTCAAAGCCACGGAAGCGGCTCGGCACCTGCATCGCAATGTGGAAGCCACGAAAAATCAGCAGCAGGTAGGCCACCAGCAGCGCCAGCGTGCCGGCCAGGCCCATTTCTTCACCAATAGCAGTGAAAATGAAGTCGGTGTGGGCGGCTGGCACCACTGTGGGGAAGCCGCGCCCCAGCCCGCTGCCAAACACGCCGCCCGAGGCCAGCGCATAGATCGCCTGCACGATCTGGTAGCCAGTGCCCTGCGCCGTCGCCCACGGATCGAGCCAGATGTTCACGCGCGTTTTGACAATCGAAACGACATTGAACAGGACATACGAGCCGACGCCAAAGGCGCTCAGACCGGCCAGCACATACCAGCCATTGCTTGTCGCCACATACAGCATCGCCAGAAACACGCTGAACAGCAGGAGCGCCGCGCCCAGGTCGCGCTGGAAAATGATCAAACCCATGGCCATGCCCCACATGCCCACCAAAGGCATCAGGTAGGGCAGCGGCGGCAGCGTCAGCGGGCCAAACTGGTAGCCCTGCGACACCACTTCGCGGTGTTCGTTCAGGTAGGAAGCCAGGAATATCACCAGAATGATTTTCAGCAGCTCGGAAGGCTGGAAGCTAAACAAGCCCAGGTTGAACCAGGCGCGCACACCGCTGCCGTTCGGGTCGCTGCCGAACACAAAGGTCGCTATAATCAGGCCCACGCCAATCGTCAGCCAGGCATAGCGGTGATGGTCGAGCCAGTCCATCAGCGAGGTGCGGAAATACTGGCGAAACAGCTGATCCCACGGCACAAACAGAATGATGCTCAGCACCACCACGCCAATCGTTACCCACAGCGACTGCTTGGCGTCCACGCCCGTGTAGGCAACCGAGTCCACCGCCGCCAGGCTGGGCTCAAGCCGCGCGGTGATCATCAGGCCCATGCCCGCCAGCAGCGCCACCAGCGGCAGCAGCAGTTGGTCGGCCTTGGGCGTGCGCAGGCTCATGCCCACGGAGATGCCCAGGAACAAGAGGAAGGGCAGCACCGAGGGCCACAGAATGTCGACCACGCCGCGCACGGTGGGAATGAACTCTTGCGTGCGCGTGACGCTCACCACCAGCATGTAGCCGGCCGCAAAGAACAGCAGCACCGTCACCAGCAGCTGCAGCTCGATGCCGCGTAAGTTGCGAGGGTAGCGTAGCATAGGCAGTAGGCAGTTCGCAGCCGGCAGTTCGCAGAAAAGAGCCTGCAAACTGCCCACTGCTTACTGAGCTAGACATTGAACAGAAAGTGGCAGACATCGCCGTCTTTGACGATGTAGGTTTTGCCTTCCATGCGCACGGTGCCCTGTTTCTTGGCCTCAGGCATGCCGCCGGCGCGAATCAGGTCGTCGTAGGCGACAATTTCGGCGCGAATAAAGCCGCGCTGGATGTCGGAATGGATCGCGCCGGCGGCCTCCACGGCGGGCGTGTTGCGCCGGATCGTCCAGGCGCGCACCTCGTCGGGGCCGGCCGTCAGGAAGCTCATCAGGCCCAGCAGCGTGTACGACGAAGCAATCACGCGGTCGCGCGCGGCGGCGGTGATGCCCAGGTCTTCCATAAACGCCTGCGCGTCGTCGTCGTCGAGCTGGGCCAGCTCGGCTTCGATCTTGCCGGCCAGCGCGACCATGTCGCTGTTCTTGTGTTCATAGGGGAAGGTCGGCGGGTTCTTGATCTGGCTTTCGCCAATGTTCACCACCAGCAGCATGGGCTTGGCGGTAAGGAACTGGTAGCCGCGCAGCACCTGCGCTTCCTCGGCGCTCAGCTCGACATCGCGCACTGGCAGGCCCGACTCCAGCGCTTCCTGCAATTTCACCAGCAGGTCGCGCTCGGCAATGCGCAGCTCGCGGTCCTTGGTCGACATCTTGGCAATCTCGCCGTTCAGCTTCGCCAGCCGCCGCTCGATGATTGCCATGTCGGAAAAAGCCAGCTCCAGGTCGAGCGTCTCGATATCGCGGGCCAGGTTCACCGAGCCCTCGGGGTGCGCCACATCGTCGTCCTCGAAGGCGCGCGCCACATGCAGCAGCGCGTCGGCCCCGCCAATGAAGTTCAGCATTGCCGGTGGCAGGCCGCCGCTCTGGCGCGCGCCGCCGCTGATGCCGCCCACATCGACATACTGCACATCGGCGGGCGTATTCTTCTTGGGCTTGAACATCTGCGCCAGCACCGTCAGGCGCTCGTCGGGCACCTTCACGGTGGCGACATTTGGCTCAAGCTGGCCCGAGGCATAGGCCGTGGTTTCGGCGGTGCCGCGTGTCAGCGCATTAAAGACAGTCGTTTTGCCACTATTAGGCAGGCCAATAATTGCTATTTTCATCCCGATCCCCAAACAGGCACAATGCCTGTACTATGCATCAGGCCGCAGTATACCCGGCGGCGTGCATTCGCGCAACTATGCGAAACCGCACAGTTGAGTCGTTCTTTCTAGCAGAATACATGGCGCGTGTCGTGCTAAAGAAGCACCACAACCGCCCGCAACGCTTTGGCAAACAATTCTCAGGTTCTGCTCACAACTATGTAATATGATCTTAACCCTGGCGGCCCTTACGTTTGGAGCACCGTTCAGCTATAATGGTAGTAGTACTGACACACAACGAGTTTAACGAAGTTTTATCTTTAGTCGTCATGGGTGCGTAACTTCTTGCCGAGTCGTGGCATTAGTATAGGTAAGCAACCTATATTACACGGCGACACTGCAGCCAGCCACGCACACTGACGCCGAGAGTAATAATGGTTAGTGAACTGGAGCTGGAGCTACCAAAGATCATTGCGCAAGCACAACGCGGCGACGCGGGGGCATTTGGCGACCTGTACGCACGGTACGCCAGCCTGATTCTCCGCTACCTGTACGTGCGAGTGCGCGATCAAGAAGGGGCTCAGGATCTTACACAAGAAGTTTTTGTCCGGGTGATCAAGGGCATTGGCGGGTTCGAGTACCGGGGCGAAAAATCGTTTCTCGGCTGGCTCTATACTATCGCCAATAATGTTCTGATCGGGCAGGCCCGCCGCAAGCGCGCCATCTCGACGCCTCTGGACGAAAATATCGAGCTTGTCGATCCACGCGGCCAAGACGATGTCCTATCGATCTACGACCGCGTATCGTTACAACAGGCCATCAGTCAGTTGACGCAGGATCAGCAGCAGGTATTAACGCTGAAGTTCTTTGCGGATATGACCAACGGCGAAATTGCAACCGCAATCGGCCGCACCGAAGGGGCGGTGAAAGCATTGCAACACCGGGCCCTGCTGTCGCTCCAGCAAATTATGGTGAAGGAACAGGAAAGCCTGGCTGCCATTGATGCCGGGACTGACCAATGGGGTGGCTGGGACGAACCGCTCCGTTCGCGAGCGGTGGGAGCAGACGATCTTACGAATTCCGATCGTCGCTAGCTTAGGAACTTCTGCATATGCAGATTACGGAACGCAGCCAATCCGAGGGCCTGCCTGAAATTCTCGATCAGGCTCTTGTGCAGCTCCAGGGCGGGGCCAGCATTGAGGAATGCCTCAGCGCCTACCCCCAGCATGCTGCTGCACTTGAACCACTGCTGCGCGCCAGCGATCTGCTCTACGCTCAGGCGTCCGCTCCGCTGCCTGCGGAGATGGACGATTGGCTTGCGACTGGCGCCCTCGATTTTGCCGCCATTGCCGCCCAGATGGCCCCAAAATATGCGAAGCCGCAGACAACTTCCCAGCGCGTTCGAGCAGCCGCGCAGGCTCAGCATCAATTCGACGACGTTCTTGATCTTACACTCGCCCGCGCCCGCCAGGGCGAGCCGTTCGCGGCTGCGCTTGCCGAGCACCCGGCCCACGCCGCTGCGCTTGAGCCGCTGCTGCGGTTAGGCGCGCGCATCCAGGCCGAGGCCAGCACACCGCTGCCAGCCGAAATGCAGGCATGGCTGCCCACTGGCCGCCACGAGTTTATGGCAATCGCCGAGCAGATGGCCCCGCGCTACGCCCGCCAGCGCCGCCGCGCCGCCATCCGCAAGCTCACCGCCCAGCGCGCCGCTGCCGCCGTGGTGGTGGTTGCCATCACCATGGGCGCAGTCGACTCGGTGTCGGCGCAAAGCCTGCCCGGCGACACGCTGTATTCCTGGAAGCGCACCAAGGAAGACATTTCGCTCGCGCTGGTGGCCGACCCGGGCCAGCGCAGCCAGATGCTGCTGGAGTATGCCAACCGGCGTCTCGATGAGTTCAACACGCTGGTGCAAAAGCAGCCCGAAGACGTGAACTCGTCGCTGATCAGCGAAACGCTGAATAGCCTGCTGAGCAGCGCCCAGCAAGCGCTTACCAGCAACCCACAAACCACCGCCACCGATGTTCGGCCCGAGCTGCGCACCCTGCTGGACAAAACCAAGCTGGCGGTGCAGCAGGCGGCTCCGCTGCTGCCTGAAAGCCAGCCCGAGCTGAGCCAGGTGGCAGTGCGCGCTGATCAACTTGTCAGCGAGATCCCAACTGCGCCACCAACAATGGCCGAGCAGCCAACCGACTCGCCCGTACCCAGCACAGCAACCAGCACTGGCGGTTCGTCGGGCGGGAGCGGCAACAAGCCCCAGCCGAGCAGCGCGCCAACCGCTGGCAGCCCGGCCCTGAACGCGACGGCCACGCCTGTGCCAACCAGCCCGGCGGCCGCAACCGCGCAGCCCAGCCCGATTCGTGCAACCAGCGTGCCGATTGGCGCAACCAGCGCGCCGATTGCCAGCGCAACGCCCGACCCGGCTACCGCGCTGCCGCCGACCCTGCCGCCAAGCCCGGTGCCAACCGACACGCCGCCCAATAGCACCGCCGTGCCGTCGGTTGAACCAACGGTCGAGCCATCGGTCGAGCCAATTCCAACAGCCACGGCTGTGCCCGTCACCGAGGTGCCGAGCGAGCCGCCGCCACCAACGGTGCCGCCAACGTCGCGGGCCACGCGCACACCGCCGACGATTACGCCAACCGACACGCCCACCGACGTGCCAACCGACACGCCCACCGACGTGCCAACCGACACGCCCACCGACGTGCCAACCGACACGCCCACCGACGTGCCAACCGACACGCCCACCGACGTGCCAACCGACACGCCCACCGACGTGCCGACCGAAACACCGACTGATACGCCAACGCCGCTGCCAACCCCAGCGGCGACAGCGCCATCTACGGCGGATGGCACAAGCACGCCAACCAACCCGCCGGCCGGCCCGCAGATTGATACAAGCACACCTGCTGCGAACCCGGCCCCCACCGACACCGCAACGCCGGGAGCAAACTAGGGCAACAGGCGCGCAGGCCAAACCAATCACATACTTCAGCCATAAACGCCGTACACAGCGAGGCCGGATTTAGAAAATCTAAATCCGGCCTCGCTGTGTACGACAAAACAGGTTCGAACTACTCGTAAATCCAGCGATCCGCGCTGCGCTCCATTTCAACCAGCTCGCTCGGGTTGAAGAACAGCGCAACCTCATTCTCGCCATTCTCCGGCGAGTCCGAAGCGTGGATCAGGTTGCGCCCGATCTCAACCGCGTAGTCGCCGCGGATCGTGCCGGGGGCCGCCTGCGAAGGGTTAGTTGCGCCAACGGTGTTGCGCACAGTTGCAATCACGTTCTTGCCCGTCACAACCGCAACGACCACCGGGCCAGAGGTGATGTACTCAACCAGGCCGGCGAAGAAGGGCTTGCCCTCGTGCACGCCATAGTGGCGGCGTGCCAGCGCGTCGTCGATGCGCATCAGCTTCAGACCGACCAGCTTCAGGCCGCGCTGCTCCAGCCGCGTCAGGATCGGGCCGATCAGGCCGCGCTGTACGGCGTCGGGCTTGAGAATAATCAGTGAACGTTCCATATCGCTTCAGGTTCTCCTTTCGAACCACTCATGGCGCTTTCGCGGCAGCAATGCCTTGGCGAAAAGCGTATTGACACTACGCAGACCAAATATATACTACCACAGAAGCTCCGCCCGACAGTTGTGGCGCAGCTTCCTCCCAGCAAGCCCCGCAGCGCATGCAGAAGCCCGGCATCACGCAATGTGCGCGCCACCGGGCTGCTACAAAACGTGTCGTATGCGCCTGCTAGATCGGCACAGCTTCGCCAATGCGCTTGGCGGCGCGGCGCATTTCCATCTTCACCAAGCCCAGGTTGATGGTGCGCTGGGTGATCACCACCAGAATAAGCTCGCGCGCTTCCAGCATCAGGATCGAGCCCTGCTCTGCGTCAATGATTGTATCCATCAGCATGCCCACGCCAATACGCTTGGTTGCCTTGTCGATCTCGCCAAACACAGCGGCCGACATTGCGCCCAGAATTTCGGCATCTTCTTCATCCATCAGCGTGCTGGCAACCACCAGGCCATCTTTCCCTACCAGCAAACTGCCTATGACACCCTCGACCCGAATCAGGTCTTCGACGATCCGCCTCATGACTTTAGCCTTTCCTTTGGTAGGGTATTAGCTAGCGTGTGCCACGTGGCCCGCCAAGTGTCCAGCTATACGCATCAACAGCTTCGCGCAGGCGGCCCTGCTTGGTATAGGCATCGCCAAGCGCGCGATGCAGGCCCGTCAGGAGCGCACTATCATCGTTATAGGCAATCATATCCTGCAGCTCACCGACAATCTGGTCGAGCATGCTGCTGTTCTTGATCAGGTAGCGATACTGCTTCAGGGCCAGCTCTGCCATGCCAAGCTGCCCGATCACCCGCGCAACCGAGATGCGCAGCACATCATTGCCTGGGTCGGCGTCGAGCTGGCGCAGGAAGGCATCCAGCACGTCGTTGCCGGTTGGCACGCCGCTCGCTGGCGCCGAAGATGGCGCGGCGGGAGCTTGAGCAACTGGCGCGGGCTGCGCTACCGGCTCAGGCGCGGCGGGCGCTACTGGCTCGGGCGCAGGTGGCGTGGCAGGCGCTTCTTGCACCGGTTCTGCGGGAGCTTCGGCCGCGGCATCGCCCAGCCCAAACGAGCTGATTTCATCGTCGGAAAGCCCCAAATCGGCCAGCGAGAATGGCGTCATATCCGGCTCGTCGCTCGCTGGTGCTTCGGCGGGCTCGGGTTCGGGAGCGGCCGGCTGCGCGCCACTCGGCCCAAGCGAGCTGATTTCGTCGTCGGAAAGCCCAAGCTCCGAGAGCGAGAACGGCGCCAGGTTGGGCTCGTCGCTGGCAGGCGTTTCTTCGGCCACAGGCTCAGGGGCAGCCGGCTGCGCGCCGCCCAGGCCCAGCGCGGCTATTTCCTCGTCGGAAAGGCCCAGGTCGGCCAGCGAGAATGGCGTCATATCCGGCTCGTCGCTGGCAGGCGGCTCGGGCTGCGGCGCAGCACCGCCCACCGGAACATCGAAATCGTCCGAAACAAGGTCGAGATCGCGCGGGTAGGTTGCGCGCGGCTCGGCTGGCGCATTCATTTCTGGCTGCGCATAGTCTTCTTCCTCATACTCAGCGTCCATATCGATAATTTCATCGCCATCGCGGATCTCGATCTGCGCCTCGTGCAGCCGCATCCCAATTTCTTCAATGCGCTCGGCCTCGGCTTCAGGATCTTCCACATTGGCAATGATGTCAGCAATATCGATATAGCCCTGCTGGCGGCCCAGCGCGATCAGCCGATCCAGCACCAGGTCGCCGCTCGTCACCATCATCGGCGCGTCGGCGCTGGGCGGGGCAGGGGCGGCCGGCTCAGGTTCGTTGCGCTCAGGCTCCGACCAGTTCAGGTCGCCGCCATCGAGGCCCGCCATATCTTCTTCGGTCAGCCCAAGCGTGACTTCGCCCGGGTCGTCTTCGTTCTCGCCAATGCCCAGCGCGCTGATCTCTTCTTCAGAAAGACCCAGATCGGCAAGTGAGAATGGCGTCAGATCGCTGACGATCATGCTGTCGTCGGCGCTCTGGGGTGGCGTTTCATCAATATCGGTGAACGAAAGCGGCTCGACCGCAAAGTCATCGGCGGCAGGCTCCGGCTCGCTGGTCGGCAATTCGATGGCTGGTGCTTCGGTGGCAGGGCTGCTCGTGCCTTCCAGCGCGGCGATCTCTTCGGGTGACAAGCCCAAATCCGCCAGTGAGAACGGCTGCACCTGCCCGCTGGTCAGCGCTTCGCCCAGGTCTTCGATCTCGGGCGCGGGCGCAGGCGCCTCGGCGGCAGGGCTGCTCGTGCCTTCCAGCGCGGCGATCTCTTCGGGCGACAAGCCCAAATCAGCCAGTGAGAACGGCTGCACCTGCCCGCTGGTCAGCGCTTCACCCAGATCTTCGATCTCGGTCGCGGGCGCCTCAGCAATGGGTGCTTCCGGTGCAGGCGCTTCGGCAGCAGAACTGGTGGTGCCCTCCAGCGCGGCGATCTCTTCGGGCGACAAGCCCAAATCGGCCAGCGAGAATGGCTGCACCTGCCCGCTGGTCAGCGCTTCGCCCAGGTCTTCGATCTCGGTCGCGGGCGCCTCGGCAATGGGTGCTTCCGGTGCAGGCGTTTCGGCGGCAGGGCTGCTCGTGCCTTCCAGCGCGGCGATCTCTTCGGGCGACAAGCCCAAATCGGCCAGCGAGAATGGCTGCACCTGCCCGCTGGTCAGCGCTTCACCCAGGTCTTCGATCTCGGATGCGGGCGCTTCGGCAATGGGTGCTTCCGGTGCGGGCGTTTCGGCGGCAGGGCTGCTCGTGCCTTCCAGCGCGGCGATCTCTTCGGGCGACAAGCCCAGATCGGCCAGCGAGAATGGCTGCACCTGCCCGGCGCTCAGCGCATCCTGCAGGTTCTCGATTTCGGGCGCAGGCTCAGGTGTTGGTGCCGCTGCTGGCGTTCCGGCAAGTTCATCATCATCGCGCAGCGAAACATCGTCCAGCGAGAACAGGCCCAAGTGCTCGTCGGGCTCGAGCGAGACATCCGGGACAGGCAGCGGCGCGGGCGGTTCGTTAGTGTCGTATTTCTGCTTCAGCTTCGAGAAGATCGACTGGTCGGCGTTGGGCTGCTCATTCGAAAGCGATTTGATAAAGCCCGGCTCCGATTTCTGCGACGCTTCCTGCCAGCTGTAGCCGCGTGTCTCGCTGGCCGTGTCGTCGTCGAAATCACCACCTGCCGCATCTTGCGCATCGGGTTCGCTGAACAGCGAACTGCGCGGTGCTGGCGGGGCTGGATCGTCCAGCGAAAACGGCTGCAGGGAAGGTGGCAGACCGCCAACACCCTGATCGTCCGCAGCATTGTCGAGATCGATTTCGTCCATTGAGAAGGGCTGCAGATCGGCGGGCAGGTCGTCGGTGCTGGCAGCAGGCGCGCTTGGCGCGGCTTCCCTGGGCGGCGACTGCAGGCTTTCCAGGCCGGCAATTTCTTCGTCGGAAAGGCCCAACTCCGAAAGCGAGAATGGCGTCAGACCCATGTCGTCGTCGGCAGGCGCCGGCTCAGCAGGTGCTGGCGCAGGCGTTGTGCCGCCGAGCTCGCCCAGGCCAGCAATCTCATCGTCCGACAGGCCCAGGTCTGCAAACGAGAATGGCGTCATATCGGGTTCGCTGGCAGAAGGTGTGGGTTCGGGCGTGGCCGGTGGCGCGGGGGCTTCCGCCCCTGTGCCGCCCAGGTCGTTCAGCCCGCTAATCTCATCGTCCGACAGGCCCAGATCCGCCAGTGAGAACGGCGTCATATCCGCATCGTCGGCAGAAGGCGCGGGCGTGGCTGGCGCGGCTGGCGCTTCCGCCCCTGTGCCGCCCAGGTCGTTCAGCCCGCTAACCTCGTCATCCGACAAGCCCAGATCCGCCAGTGAGAACGGCGTCATATCGGCATCGTCGGCAGGCGCGGGCGTGGCCGGCGCAGCAGGCGCTTCGGCCCCTGTGCCGCCCAAGTCGTTCAGCCCGCTAATTTCATCGTCCGACAGGCCCAGATCCGCCAGCGAGAAGGGCGACATATCTGCATCGTCGGCAGAAGTCGCGGGTTCTGCCGCAGGCGTTTCGGCGGGCGCTGCCGGCGAGTCGAAGGCCAGCAAACTCGCCAGGAAATCGTCCATTTCGGGGCTGGGGTTGGCCGACGGTGCGCTTTCGGGCAGCGCGCCCGACGAAGAAGCGGTAAGCTGATCGAGCCACGACGAGGACAGGCCTGCCGATTCGGTTGCTGTGCCGGCTGGCGTCACCGCTTCCATCGGGCGGGTGGCGGCAATGGTTTCCTGTTGCTCGGCGGCGCGGCGGCTGCGCCAGGCGGCTTCGTCCCACTCCTCAATTGTGGGTTCCTCGCTGGCTTCTTCCGGCAGCGGGTCGAACAGCACGCTGGCAACGCCCTGGTATGGGTCCATGCGCCTGGCGGCATCCCAGTAGCGCTCGCCCTCGGGCTGACCCGACGACTTGAGCAGGTAGCCAAGCAGCAGGTTCGCCTTGAGCGACTCGGGCCGCTCGGCAACGATCTCGCGGCACAGGTCGATCGCCTCGTCGTCCTGGCCATCGCGCCAGAGCGTTTCGGCCAGCGCAACCTTGGCATCGAATCGCTGGGGGCTGTCGGCAATCACCTGGCGAAATTCCGAGATCGCCTGTGGCAACATATGGCCTTTGGCATACAAACGCGCCAGGCCGGCGCGGCTCAGGCGCAGTTGGGCATTTTCACTGCCCCAGCCATCAGCATACAGCCGCAGCAGCTGGCTGCGAATTTCGGTCATGTCGGGCTTGATTTCCAGTGCCTGCTCGAACTCGGCAATAGCGCGCTCAAGCTGCCCCTGGCGCTCGGACGTAATGCCAAGCCCAACGTGGGCCGGGATATTTTCAGGGTCAGAGCGCAGCACGCGCTCAAACGACTCCTGTGCGCGATCGAGCTGCCGATTCGCAAGGTACGCCTCGCCAAGAATGCGATACGCTTCGAGATTATCGGGCTGCTGATCGAGAATATGCTGCGCCAGACCAATCGCGCGGTCGGTGTCGTTGCTTTCGAGCGACTGCCGAGCTTGATCGTAGGCCGCTTGCAGGCTCATGCTTGCCATGTCGATCCTCCCGCTGGTGAGTCAGCGTGATGACTAGAAGTGTAATCTTTTACGAATGGAAGGGTGCTAGTACGTTCCGAAGGCAAAATAGCGCTCTATAATGTATAAAGCTGAACAGTATTATATCCCAAGCCACAAGGCATTGCAAGAGGGAGGCGCATTGAGTGGGCGCAACGGGGCGCGTGGCAGCGATTGTAGCACGGAAAAAATGGCGGCGCAACCCATCACGCGGCTGTGGCAGGCGCCAAGCTGCACCCAATGCCCTGCGCGTGCAAATAAACAATAATCGCAGCGCAGCCAGGACGAAACGCCTGTGGCAATGAGCATACTTCGCATCAGGATGCGGGGGGGTATCCCTTGGGCAAGAAGTTAGGCAAGTTTCATGAGCCTGGGAATTGCGTAATTATTGAAAATTCAGTGTAAACTATTATGCTATTGCAATCTTCCGAGCAAAAGCTGATCAATTTTAAGCAGCAGGCGCTTAAACAAAATAGGTTTGATTTCAAAATCATCGCAGCCCGCCTCAAGCGCGCGCGTCCGATCTTCGGCAAAGGCGAATGCCGACAGCGCGATGATCGGGATGTGTGCAGTGGCAGGATCGGCCTTCAGGATGCGTGCTGCTTCCCAACCGCTCATCCCAGGTAAGCCAAGATCCATAAGGATCAAGTTTGGCGTTTCCTCGCGCACCGCGCTCAGCGCGCCTTCGCCGCTGGCCGCAATTGCAACGGTGTAGCCCTCCCAGGCGAGTCGGCGTGCAAGCATATCGCGGTTCATGATCTCGTCTTCAACCACAAGAATTGTTGGCATTGTCGCGCTCCAGAACAATGTCGTTTCTCAGCGAAAATAGCGGTGCAGCAGCAACCAGGCGCTGCAAGTGGTGGCCCAGGCGCACTGCCTGCCAAAGAATGGCAAGCGGTGTTATGCGCAGAAACAAGGCGCACGGATTGTGAACAAGCGTTTCTACCAGGATATGACGATGATTTGCACAGAAAGTCACATTGACGAGCGACAATGTATGAGTCAGACGCAATGCCGGTTCCAGCAGCGGAACGATTGCCCAAGCGGCAAAACGGGTGCGGCACAGCACCGTTTGTGCTGCACCACACCCGCAACCATGGCATCCCGCGTTTTGCAGGACGCATATTGTACTACATCTATGCGAATCTCACATTGTACGCCGCGATTCATAAACACCCCAACCCACATACCCCAGCGCAAGCCCGCACACAAACCACAGCTCGATCGTTTCACGCGAAATCGGCACAAAACTTGTGCTGGAAACGCCGCCCAGCAATGCTGCAATGCATATTAACAGCAGCGCGCCGCCCACCAGCGAGGGCATTGCCGCCCATAATGAATAGTCCTGGTAGGAAATGAACCATAAGGCCGTGAGCAGCACTATCACTAGTGTCGTGAGCACAAGGCCTGCGTTCGGCAACTTCATAAAAAGCAGCGTGCCGTACAGCAGCGGCGGCAGGCTGGCAACGGCCTTCCACGGGTTGATCACACCATTGGTCAACATGAGGTGCCTCCTTCTTCTCTTTTCCGAACAGTGCCATGCGGGTGGTATCTGGAAAACGTCTCAGCGCGCAGTACTGGTACGGCTAGTAATGACATAAAATCAGTATCGAGGTTGAGGGCACCGAGAAAAGCGCCTGGCAGCCAAAAATTAAGGTAAACTTTAGGCGCAATGGCATTGGAATGCTTGCGAATGGCACTGCGCCATGATACTCTTGACGCACTGCCCAACCCACAAGTACATACCCGATGTGCCTTTGTTTGAAATGATGATCCGCAGCATCGCAGTAAAGCAAAGACCAACGAAAGGGATCATCATGAATCCACACGCCCTGATGCCGGCAATTCCGGCGCTGGCCGAGCACGCCTACGATCCATTGGCGAGCCCTGCGCTTCGGCAGGCCCTGCCCGGCATTGTGGCGGCATTTGATGAAGCGGCAATGCTCGTGCATGTGCAGAACGCTTTTGGTGCACAGCCCGGCTACACAATCACCGGCTGCGAGCTTGAGCAAGGCACCTACACGCCGGGCGAAGGCTGCGTGGCGCGCTACATCCTCACCATCGAAGGCGCAGCGGCAATGTCGGCGCTGGTCAGCGCGCAGCTTTTCGCCAATGCAGATGCAAGCGCGGCTTTTTTTGCGCAGCACCTGGCCCCGCTGGCTGCGCAGGCTGCCGAACGCCCCGAGCTCCAATGGTGCGCGCACCCGGCTGCTCACCTGCCCGAGCTGGCGATGGTGCTGTTCGCCTACCCGCTCGATGGCGAGCTGCCCGAGCTACTCGGTGCCGCCGATGGGGCTGGCATGCGCGCGCGCCTGGCACCGCTGGTCGCTCCATACAGGCCCGCAAGCTGCCAGTCCGAGCTGGTTGACTATGGCCGCCAGCGTCGCTGCACCCTGCGCTACCGGTTGGGCGGCGCGGATGGCGACGTGCTGGTGTATGGCAAGCTCACGGGCGATGGCAGCGGCGCGCTGGCCGAGGCGGTAAGCAGCATGCTGGCCGAGCTTGGCCGGAATGGGGGCACCGGCATGCGCTTTGGCGTGCCGCGTGTGCTGGCCTGGCTGCCTGATCTCAGGCTTTCGCTGCTCGAGAATCTGCCCGGCAAGGATATTGTGGGCGACCTGCTGAAGGCGCGCCTGCGCGACAAACCAGCGCCCGGCGCGGCACTGAGCCTGGAAGACACGATCGAAGCCGCCGCCGGGCTGGCCGCCGCGCTCCACCGCTCGGGCAGCGCGATCGGGCCGCGCCGCTCGCTCGACGACGAGCTGGGCCGCCTGGGCGCGACAATCGCCGCGATGCAGCCTTTCTCACCCGAGCTGTGTGCCACGCTGGCCGAATGGCACGCCCTGCTGAGCCAGCACGCCGCAAGCACAGATGCACTGCCCCTGTGCTTCAATCATGGCGATTTCACCGCCGGGCAGATTTTGTTCGATGGCACATCCTGCGGCCTGATCGACTTCGACTCGGTGTGCCAGGCCGAGCCGGCGCTCGATATTGCGCAGTTTATTACCTACCTAACGGTCGGCGGGCAGAAATCCAAGCGCACGGTTGAAGAAACCAATGCCTTGTTTGCCGACCTGACCGCACGCTTTATGCAGCGTTACTGCGCGGCCGCAGGCTACGCGGGGGGGGCGGCGCAGCACCTGGAGGAGCGGGTGGCGCTGTATCGGAGCGTGAGTATGCTGCGGCGGGTGCTGCGCAGCTGGCAGAAGCTGAAGCCGGGGCGCATCAGTGGCGCGCTGGCCCAAGCGCAGGCGCTCTTCTCACCAGCGCCTGCCCGGTAAGCTGGTTCCCGCATGTTTCAGAGGAAAATAGAATGAACAGGTTGCGCGCCGTGGTGCTGTTTCTGCAGCAGCATCACGGCGCGATTTCGTTGCGCAGCATCGCAAAGAAGTTTGGTGAATTGCCGCCACAGCAGAGAGTAGCGCCGTTGCGAACAAAACGCCATCAGGCACTGAGCTCGGTGGCTAGCGTTGGGCGCGAAAGCCGCGCAATTTTCGCCAGCAATGTCGAAAAATTGATGGGTTTCAGCTCGAAATCATCGCAACCATACGTTTTTGCCACCAGCGCATCGATCAGCACATAGGCAGTCAGCATGATCACCGGAATATGCATGGTGTTCGACTGTTTTTTGAGCTGGCGCGTTGCGTCGAGGCCATTCATTACTGGCAACAGCGCATCCATCAAAATAATGTCGGGGTAGCGCGCCGAGGCCAGGCTCACCGCCTCCATTCCATCGAGCGCCAGCCATACTTCATACCCTGATCGCTGCAAAATGCGGCTAATCAGGTCGCGCTGCATCGGATCGTCTTCGACAAGCAAGATGCTGCTCATGCAACCCCCACGTCATGGTGCCATGAAGCGTGCCCGCAACAAAGCCTGTGCCATTGCGTGGCGGGCGATGAAGCAAGGGCAAAGCCTCAGGCTAAAGACTGCAACATCAGAGCTGATACGTTACGGTTCGCAACAAAAGAAATGCGAGATATCAGCACGCAATGAGTCGTTACACGCGATCTATGGTGGGGTATTCGCGCCCAACGCTAGCGAAGATGCAATGATGCAGGAGGAAAATGTGCTGGATGGCGTTGGCGCGTGCACACCGCTACTATATCACATACTGCAAGTGTGCCAGGACCAGGTAACTGCAAAAGCCTTCCCTTCTTAATCGCCGATTAATCTGACCCAGGTAGCATACGTGCAGCCCAATGCCCAAGCCCGCAATGGCGTTGTCGGCCAGAAATGCATCCCCTTTTACAACCCTTATGAAAGGCCCTTTGATGTTCGACAACCCCCAGCAAATGCGGCTCGCCCTGATTGCAGTTGGCGTTATCCTTTGCGTCGTCGCACTCGCCTTTTTTGGCATTCGCTCCGGTTCCGATGTACCAGCTGGCGCGGCTTTTTTCGTGCTTTAGCCCCCGCCAGCATGCACAAGGCCGGGCTGCGCAGGCAGCTCGGCCTTGTGTTTGCCAGTATTTAGCTGGTCGGGGCGACTGGATTCGAACCAGCGACCTCCTGAACCCCATTCAGGTGCGCTACCAGACTGCGCTACGCCCCGACGATGCGCGACATTGTAGCCGGTGATGGCACTCCTGTCAACCAGGGGACACTTCGGCGCGCCTTTTCTCCTCCACTCCCAGCAATTCTACTACACTACGTATCTACGAGCACGCAATGAGCGTTTTCTTCACTAGAAGGGCTCGACGCCCAGTTCGGACAATTCATCGGCAAAACGCTCGATCTCGCGCGTTGTGCGCAGCGCCAGGGCGCGGGTGAGCAAAACGTTTCGGTTGGCCTCGCCTGTCATCACGGCACGCTCGATATACTGCCGCAGATACTGGCGGATCACATCGAGCGCGGCGGGTCTAAGCACTTCACCATTAAAATAGTGTTCCACTGCTTCGGCGAGCTTGCCACTTTGCTCGCTCATCCAGTAGTGCGGCGGCTGTGCAACGGGGAAAGGGTAGGGGTAGTCGGGGTTAAATGCATAAATCAGATCGCCGATCTGTTCTGGTTCCTGGCTCATCTGGGTACCCTCATTCCAGGCAATTCTATGGCCATTGTGCCACTGCCCACGCCGGCATCGCGAGCAAGGTATGCGGCAAATTCGCGCCGGTGGCGAGATGATACCACATAGCCAAACAATTGCCAGAACGCTCGCTTTCGAGTATCATACAGATCCATCGTGTAAAAAGAAATCGCGCTGGTTTTTTCGCCCACCGCCCGCACCATTTCGCACGACATCGAGTGCGTCACAAGGAGGTGAGTTGCTTTGCAGTCCGCGCGGGGGGCGCTACAAAATCGAAGAAAAGAGAAACTGTGTGCGCGGCACTTACCATTAGCGCACGCAGTAAAAAAAATTGGCATATTGCGCGTGTTGGAGTAACAATGTATGACGACCAATGGACATGCTGTCCGTGAAGGATATCGTTGGATTCGCGCCGATTTACATATTCACACACCTGCTTCGGAAGATTATGCAGAGCCAGCTGTTAGCTACCTTGAAATTCTACAAGAGGCCGAACGCCGCGAACTCGAAATAATTGCTTTTACCGATCACAATAGTGTCCACGGCTACGAAAAGATGCGCCAGGAGATCGACTTCCTGCAAACGCTGGAACGCGCCCAGCGCCTGACGGAAGACGAGCAAGGGCGTTTGCAAGAATATCTTCGCCTGCTCAATAAGATCACTGTGCTGCCCGGCTTCGAGTTTACCTCGCACTTTGGCGCTCATATTCTTGCGCTGTTCGCGCCCGACCGGCCGATCAGCCTGATCGAGGCGACGCTGCTGCAGCTTGGCGTGCCGCCCGATCTGCTCAAGAATGGCGCGTGCTCGGTGCCCGATACCCGCCACGTCACCGATGCCTACGAGATTATTACGCGCGCTGGCGGCATGGTTATTGCAGCCCACGCCAACGGCCCAAATGGCGTGATCACCGAAACGCTGCGCATGGGCACCAGCGGGCAGGCGCGCATCGCCGCTACGCAGCACCCGTCGCTCCACGCGCTCGAGTTCGTCAACTTCTACACCGATCACGAGAAGTTCACCTCGCCCGGTTTCTACAACGGCAAAACCGAACACTACGAGCGGCGTATGTTCTGCATCCAGGGTTCGGATGCGCACCGCCTGCGCCGCACCACGGCCGGCGATGGCAATGCCTGGCACAAGCACGGCATCGGCGATCGCTATGTCGAACTGCAGATGCCAACCAACACCTTTGCCGCACTGAAAACCCTGCTGGCGTCGAGTGAGTTCGACCGGGTGCGCGTGCCCAAGCGCGACCAGAAGCAGTGGGAAGTCGATACCATGCGCGCCGGCCAATCCAGCGAGCGGCAGGTGCTGCGCGGCAACTCGCCCGAATCGCTCGACACGATCTGGCGCGATGTGCTGGCATTGGCGAATATGGGTGGCGGCGTGGTGATTGTGGGTATCGAAGAACAGGGCGCTGGCGTGGTGGGCGTACCCCATCCCGAGCAGGCCAGCGAATTGCTGCGCCGCCAGGTGCAAGAGCAGATCGTGCCGCAGCCCTACATCACCATGGAGCTAATGAACTACGAAGGGCGCGACCTGATCCGTATGGAAGTGCGCGCACCCGAAACGCCGCCTTACATGAGCCGCGATGGCGTGCTGTATGTGCGCCGCGGCAACGAGACGGCAGTGGCCGACCGCGGCGAGATCATTCAGCTGTGCCGGCGCGCCATTGCCGAGGGCGCGTCGTCGCCGCTCGACAATGGGCAGGATCTCGATCTGCCGCGCAGCGGCGTGGAGATTGTGTCGGCGCAGAAGCGCGCTGGCTCGTGGCTGTACGAAGTGCGCGACCTGCGTACCACGGCTGGCGTCACCCGCGAGCGCGCGCAGGGCCTGTGGTCGTATGCGATCAGCCGCTACGAAGATTTGCGCGACGGCCGGATCGACATCCAGAGCCAGGTGAAATGGCGCGGCCGGCTGGGGCTGTGGCGTGCCTACCGCCAGGGCAACCGCACCAAGTACGATCTGGTGCATCGCGACCCTAATGGCGTGATCGATCATGTGTTTTTTGGCGTTTCCGACTGGGGCCTGGGCGAGGGCTGGCAGGCCCTGCTCAGCGAGCGCGACGGCGATGCGATCGAGCAGGAGCCGCGCGCCTTCCGCGACGACCCGCCCTTCCCGCCCGACCTTATGAATGGCGAGCTGCCTTCGCCCGAAAGCGAGCTCGACTGGGGCGAGCGGCGCTATCGCTGGCGCGGGCGCGGCGGCCTGTGGCAGATACAGGAAGCCGAAGACGGCCCACGCTTCGACCTGGCAATGAAGGACAAGGAAGGGAGCGGCACGCAGGAATTTCCATCGGTGCCGCGCGACAAGCTCACCGAGGCGTGGCTGAACCTCATTCGCGTGCAGCGCCCGCGCACTGGCATCGAAGTCGTGAGCATGTCGAACGACGAAGATGGCGAGATGCGCTTTGTGTTCCGCAACCTGCGCACTGGCGAGGTCAGCAACGCGCCCTGGCGCCTGCAAGACATCGAAGACGGCACGGTGCGCCAGTATGCGGCGCGCATGGCCGTGCAGGATGCGCCGCTCGATCAGGAGAAGGTGCGCTGGTGGGGCAATGTTGGCTACATGCGGCCCATGCGCAGCCAGGTCGATCTGGTCTACCGTGACGAGAATGGCGTGGATCATGTGTACTACGCCGCGCGCCGCGACGAACTTGCCGGCGAGTGGCGCGAGCTGCTCGAGGAGTTTGGCGAACTGTAGCCCGGCGCAGCAACACCAACAAGAAAGGACGAATGGCGACACACGATTGCCATTCGTCCTTTGTTTTGGGCTGCACTATCCGATGGATTATCGAGAATTACTGTACCGGCGCATCCTGAGTAGCGCAAAGCGCGTATCGAAGGGTGCGCTTATTCTCGCAATTCTCGTATTACAACGCCTGCGTGTAGCTGTGCACCGTGCGTGGGCCGTGCTGCTGCAGCACGCTGGTGATGCGCTTCTCGTCGTCGGCGTTGGCGGCCTTGGCAGCCACCACCACGCCGCCTTCACGCACGGCCGCTTCGTACTCCTTGGCGGCTTCGGTGGGGATGCCCAAGCCCGTAAACGAGCCGATCAGGCCGCCCAGCGCCGCGCCACTCACTGCGCCAAGCAGCGCGGCCAGCGGGCCAGCCGCCAGCAGCGGGCCAACGCCGGGAATGGCCAGCGCCGCCAGGCCAGCAATGCCGCCCAGCACCGCGCCTGCGCCCACACCCGTGGCAATACCCTTATCCGCCTGCGTTTCTTCTGCGCCAAGCTCGGGCGCGCTGCCGCGCTCCTGCATCACCAGCGAAATATCCTCACGCGGGTAGCCGCTTGCTTCCAGGGCGCTCACCGCCGACTGGGCGGTGGCAGTGCCGTCGAAAACGCCAATGACTACCTGCGCGCTCAGATTTGGCGCAATGCCGTGCGGGCCAACGCCCGGGTCGTCGGTTTTCAGAATGCGGTCGCTCACTTCGTAGCGGTTCTCGCCTTCGGCAAGTGGCGTTTGTTTATTGTGCTCGGTCATGATCGATTCCCTCTCTTCAGCGCCAGCGGCAGGCCGTGCCGCGCTCGGACGTAGAGTGAAGCTTCGAGCAAGAGCTATGCCGCGCAGCTTGCGCCGGGCAAAACAAACGAGCTTCGCGGGTTGTGCCCACGAAGCTCGTTTGCGAACAGCTTGCGCTGCAACCTATTGAGATGCGATTATGGCCGGAAGATGCGCGCCATTGGAATGAAAAGCTGCATGTTGCCAACCGTTGCCGTCGCGCTCTCAGTGTTGGGGCGCGCGCCAGCGCCACTGTAGTCGGCCGGGTTGCTGGCGATCTCGATGAAGTTCTGCAGCTGCGCCTTGGCCTTGACCTTACTCGCCAGCTTGACGTTCAGGGTGATTACGCCGAGCTGGCCCGATGCGAGCGAGTCGACGTGCCAGGTCACCACATTCCCCACCACGCTCAGCGGCTGCACATCGGCGCTCACAAAGCTCACGCCCTGCGGCAACGTATCGACGATGGTAATGTCGGTGGCGTCGTCGCCGCCCAGGTTCTGGTAGAAGATCGTGAAGCTGGCATTGCCGCCTGGCAGCGTGCCGCTGGCCTGCGGCCAGTTGGTGAACACCGTCAGGTCGGCTTCCACCGCCGTCACCAGCATGGTCTGGGTGGCGATGTTGTTGTGCAGCGTGGTATCGGCCTCGGCAGGCGTGCTGCTGATGCCGGCGCTGTTGGTGATCTCGGTGCCGCTGGTCTGCCCGGCTTTCACGGTCGCGTTGACGGTGATCGAGCCGCCGCCTTGCGAGGCCAGCGCGGCCAGGTTCCAGGTCAGGGTGCGGCCATTCTGCCCGGCGAACACCACGCCCGGAGTTGCGCTCTGGCTGACAAACGTCAGCTCGGCGGGCAGCGTGTCGGTGATCACAATGTTAGTGGCCGGGTTCGCGCCCGCGTTGACAAAGGGAATGACGTACTGAATAGTTTTGGGCAGCTCGTTCAGGCCCACGCTCTCGGGCCCTTCCTTCGAAATGCGCAGATCGACGCCCGGCACAGTGGTGCAGGCCACGCCCGGTGTCTGGCCGCTGGTGCGCACAAAGAAGTCGAGCCCGCCATCGTTGGTGTCGGTGCCCGAGGGGCAGCGATCATAGCTTGCGTTCGGCTCGACGTTCGGGCCGCTGAGCAGGATCGGCTTGACATCGGGATCGAGGCCGGTCGGGCCGGTGGCCGTCTTGTAGGCGTACTGCACGAGATCGACGATGGTGTCGTTCGGGTCGAGCAGCGCAATGCTTTCCTTGAAGGGCAGGCCGTCGTTCTTGTTCTGCAGCGTCACATTGCCGGTGCCCCAGTCGGTGTAGTGCGTCAGCGTCTTCATTTCGATGATCTGCGATGCCGGCACGCTTGGGAAGGCCAGCTTGAACTTCGGCACGTTGTTGGCAACCACCAGCGTGGTGTTGGCGGTGATGGTTTGCGTGGCCGGCAGGAAGAGCATGCCCTGCGAGCCGCCACGGTAGGCCTGGTCGCCCAGCTTGTAGCCGTCCAGGCTGATGTTGAAGCTGTTCGGGTTATAGATCTCGATCCACTCGCCATCGGGGTCGCTGCTGTTGATCGGGTCGGGCAGGAACTCCGAGATCAGCAGTGGCGCGAAGATTTCGGCGCTGGCGTTGAAGTGCAGGTCGACGTAGCTGTTGATCGTGCCGTCGCTCAGCTCAGCGGTGGCGCTGGTCGGGCTAAGCGTGTCAATCGCCCTGGAGCTAAGATCGCTGGGGGCGCGGTGGTCGCTGTAGAAGGTGGCGACTGTGAAGCGCAGGTAGTCCTGCGGCGAGGCGGGCTTGCCGCCAATCGCGCTCCAGGGCACTGCGATCTCGGCATAGCTGCCGCCGGCCGCGCTGGCGCTCACCAGCTGGCCCGCGCCAACCGTTTGCGTCACCGTCGGCGTGGAGTAGACCCACGGCTGGGCGTTCACAAAATACTGGCCCGATCCGCCGGTGCCTTTGGTGAAGCGCGATTCGACCACATATTCCCAGGCGGCCGCGCTGGCGACATTTGTGCTTGCGCCATCGGGCAGGGCCGTTTCGCCGCCGCTGTGGTTGCGATCGATTGCGATCATCACCTGCAGCGCCGGGTCGTTCTTGATGCCGGAATAATGCTCAACTTTGGTTTGAAAATACAGATTGGTGGCGTCGGCCGTCACGCTGAAGCGCGTCAGATCGGCCTCGCGGGTAATTTCGCCAGTCGCGCCAATTGGGCTGGCCTCGCGCTGATCGCCTTTTGCGTCGGTCCAGACATATTCGCCACGGCCAGAGGCGTCGCGCACAATCGCGCCGACGTTCGCGCCCGAAGGGCCTTTGCCAAACCAGTCGGTGCGCGTGGTGTCGTTCACACTCACGGTGTGCGCGCCCGCCGGGGCGGCCACCAGCAGCGTCATCACCACGGCCAGCGCCGACACAATTCCCAGAGATTTTCGGTACATGCTGTTTCCTTTTTGCGCAAAAAGATTGTTTCTCGTGCTCGCTGCGAAGCGTGTTCCTCTTCCACATATACACAAACAGCCCGCATGTGCCAAAAGTTGCGTCGCGCTGGGCAGATGACAATATCGCTAACTACGAGCGGCACTCGTGCCTTTTGCCACAATGTTGACGCCCGCAAGCGCTTCGCCTAGAATAGGCGCGTCCCCGATTAGGTGTGAGTTCAAACCATTTCCGTAGTTGGCAACGCGCCAGTCCCGCTCGCAATTGTGCGGCAGCGCTGATCCGCCGACTGATTGTTCCGTACCCGCGACCTATGACGACGAGGTGACGTATGGCTCATGGCGCTGTCCCCGGCATGCTGACCCGCGCGCAGCTCGGCGAGCTGATCGAGCGCGGCGAGATCGAGACGGTGCTGACTGTTTTCCCCGACATGTATGGCCGCCTGATGGGCAAGCGCATCACCGGCCACTTCTTTATGGATCATGTGGCCGACGACGGCATGCACGCCTGCGACTACCTGCTGGCCTGCGACATGGAAATGGATGTAATCCCCGGCTATAAGTACACAAGCTGGGAAACTGGCTACGGCGACTTCCACTGCGTGCCCGACCTTTCGACGCTGCGCTTCGCGAGCTGGCTGCCGAAAACGGCAATTGTGCTGTGCGACCTGTACACGCAGGAAGAAGAGATCGTCGAAGTCGCGCCGCGCCGCATGTTGCAGCGCCAGCTCGCCCGCGCCAAGGAGATGGGCTTCACCGTGATGGGCGGCTCGGAGATCGAGCTGTACCTGTTCAACGAAACTTTTGACAGCGCCAAGGCCAAGAACTACCACGACCTGCGGCCAATTGGCGACTACAACGAGGACTACCACATCCTCCAGGGCACCAAGGAAGACGAGCTGGTGGGTGCAATTCGCCGCCACCTCGACAACAGCGGCGTGCCGATTGAGTTCAGCAAGGGCGAGGCCGGCCTGGGCCAGCAGGAAATCAACCTGCAGTTCTGCGACGCGCTGGAGCAGTGCGACCGCAACATCCTCTACAAGCACGCCGCCAAAGAGATCGCGTGGCAGCAGAACCGCGCGATCACCTTCATGGCGAAGTGGGACGAGCGCCACACCGGCTCGAGCTGCCACATCCACATGAGCCTGTGGGACGGCGAGGAGTCGGCCTTCAAGGGCGACACGCCGCTGGTGGGCAAGATCACCAGCAACGACACCTTTCGCCACTTCCTGGGCGGCTGGATGCAGCGCGCGCGCGAGCTTTCGGCCTGCTACGCCCCCTACGTCGCCTCATACAAGCGCTACCAGTCGCGCTCGTGGGCGCCAACCGGCATTGCGTGGAGCTACGACAACCGCACCGCCGGCTTTCGCGTGGTGGGCAAGGGCAAATCGCTGCGCGTCGAGTGCCGCCTGCCCGGCGCAGACACCAACCCCTACATCGCCTACGCCGCCGCTATCGCGGCCGGGCTGGATGGCATCGCCAACAAGGTCGAGCCGCCCGCAATCTTCCAGGGCGACGTGTACGCCGCGCAGAGCCTGCCGCGCGTGCCAACGACCCTGTACGAGGCGATTGGCGAGTTCGAGCGCAGCGACTTTGCGCGCCAGGCCTTTGGCGAAGATGTGGCCGAGCACTACCTGCACTTCATCCGCACCGAGCAGCGCAAGTTCGACGAAGTGGTAACAAGCTGGGAGCGCGCGCGCTTCTTTGAACGAGCCTAAAGCGATTTACGATTTGCGATTTTGGATTTCCGATTTGACGCTATTGCAAGCAGCAATGCCTCAATAGTGCAAAAGCAACCGTAAATCGTAAATCTTCAATCGTAAATGGAGTTTGTATGCGACTACACGACAAAGTGGCCCTGATCACGGGCGCGGGCTCGGGGATTGGCCGCGAGGCGGCATTGCTGTGGGCCGGCGAGGGCGCCGCGATTATGGTGGCCGATGTGAACGACGCGGCCGGGCAGGCCGTGGTGGAAGAGATCACGGGCGCGGGCGGGCGGGCAGCCTATGTGCGCGCCGACGTGTCGAAGGCCGCCGACGCCGAGGGCATGGTGCGCGCCGCCGAGGAGCAGTTCGGCAAGCTGAATGTGCTGTTCAACAACGCCGGCATCATGCACAGCGACGACGACAATGCCATCACTACCGAGGAGTCGGTGTGGGACCTGACCATGAACATCAACCTCAAGGGCGTGTTCCTGGGCTGCAAATATGGCATCCCGGCGCTGCGCCGCGCTGGCGGTGGCTCGATTATCAACGTGGCGTCGTTTGTGGCGCTGCTTGGCGCGGCTACGCCCCAGATCGCCTATACCGCCAGCAAGGGCGGCGTGCTGGCGATGACCCGCGAGCTGGCGGTGATCCACGCCCGCGAAAACATCCGCGTCAACGCGCTCTGCCCGGGGCCACTGCGCACCGAGCTGCTGATGAAGTTCCTCAACACCGAGGAGAAAAAGCAGCGCCGGCTGGTGCACATCCCGATTGGGCGCTTTGGCGAGGCGCGCGAAATCGCCAGCGCCGCGCTCTTCCTCGCGTCGGACGAATCGTCCTACGTCACCGGCGCGACGTTTACGGTCGATGGCGGCATCACGGCGGCGTATGTAACGCCGGAGTAGGGGCGAAGCATTGGTCGTCTGCACTTGTGCAGACGACCAATGCTTCGCCCCTACCCGGCGCGCGGGGTTTCGGCCATGCCCGACGACATCCCGACATATGATGTGCTGGTGGTTGGTGGCGGCGTGGTGGGCTGCGCGGCCCTGTGGGCGCTCGCGCACTACAACCTGCGGCTGGCGCTCTGCGAGGCCGCGCCCGATGTCGGGCAGGGCATCAGCCGCGCCAACACCGCCATCGCGCACACCGGCTTCGACGCGCCGCCCGGCTCGCTGGAGGCGCGGCTGGTGACGGCGGCGCACAGCAGTTTCGCGCAGCTCTGTGATGCGCTAGGCGTCGGCAGGCGGCCGTGCGGTGCACTGATGCTCGCGCTCAGCGCCGCCGACATGGTGCAGCTGGATGCGTATGAAAAAAAAGCCGCCGCCAATGGCATCGCCACCGAGCGACTGAACGCGAACGCCGTACACACGCAGTATCCATACATCCATCCCGCCACACAGGGCGCGCTGCGCATCCCCGGCGAGGCAGCTGTCGATTCGTTTGGGCTGACGCTGGCCTACGCCGAGGTGGCCGCCCTGGCTGGCGCGCACATCCTGCTCGACGAGGCAGTGGCGGCGATTCGTGCCGAAGACAATGCCCTGCTGGTGGAAACCAGCCGCCGCCGCATCCGGGCGCGCTATGTCGTCAATGCTGCCGGGCTGGCCGCCGCCGATATTGCGCGCATGGTTGGCGACGACTCGTTCACCATCGCGCCGCGCAAAGGCCAGCTCGTCGTGATCGACCCGGCCAGCGCGCCGCCAATTGATACCATCCTGCTGCCAACGCCGTCGCCCACCACCAAGGGCATGCTGATCACCCCGGCGGCGCATGGCAACCTGCTGCTTGGCCCCACCGCCGAAGACACCGGCGACCCCAGCGATTGGGCGACCAGTGACGCGGGACTGGAAGCGGTGTGGCGAGGGGCGCAGCGGCTGGTGCCGTCGCTGGCCCGCAGCGCGCCAATCACGCAGTACGCGGGCGTGCGCTCGGTCGGCAGCGAACCCGACTATATCATTCGCCCGGCGCAGGGCTGCCCGCGCCTGCTGCATGTCGCGGGGATCCGCTCAACCGGCTTGTCGGCCTCGCCTGCGATTGGCGCGTATGTGGCCGAGCTGCTGGCCGCGCAGGGGCTGGCGCTCGTGCCGCGCAGCACGCCGCTGCCGGGGCGCACGCCTGCGCCGCGCGTCGCCACCGCTGGCGCGGACGCGATTGCCGCGCTGCTTGCGCGCGACCCGGGCTACGGCCAGATCGTCTGCCAATGCTCACAGGTGAGCGCCGGCGAAGTTCGCGCCGCCATGCACGGCCCCGTGCCCGCCCGCACCTTCGACGCGCTAAAGCGCCGCTTGTGGACCATGGCCGGGCCATGCCAGGGTAGCTTGTGCATCGCGTCGCTCGCGCAGCTGCTGGCCGAGGCAAGCGGCGGCAGCATCGCGCGTGTGCGGAAGCACGTCGCCGGCTCGGAAATCATCGTGGGTTAAGCAATCCACAGATCAGGCGAAGAGAAGTAATCCACAGATTACGCAGAAAGCAGTAGGCGGGAGGCAGGAAGCGAGAAGCACAGAGCCAGCGAAGGGCGTATTGCTATACGCCCAAACCAAGATCCCGCAAAACCTCTGTGTCTCTGTGGTGAATCTTTTGGCTTAGCACAAAATGTTGAGTTGCACAACCTGCAACCTTCAAACCTGCAAACTTGCAACAATCCTTATAGGCCAGCCGTGAAGCACGCCGCGCCAGCCGCCCAATTTGATGTCGCCGTGGTTGGCGCAGGCCCGGCCGGCTGCGCTGCCGCGCTGGCCGCCGCCGAAGCGGGCGCGCGCGTGCTGCTGGCCGACATGGCGGCCGGGCCGGGCGGCGCACTGGCAGCGATGGGTTTGCCCTTTGACACGCCCGCGCTTCCTGCAAACGCCGAAGCGTGCTACGGCACGGCGCTGCGCGGCGCGGTCCATGCGGAAGGCGCGCTGGCGCTGGAGCTGCTGGGGCCGGGTGGATTGCGAATCGTGCGCGCTGGCGCGCTGGTGCTGGCCACTGGCGGGCGCGAAAGGACACGCGGCAACCTGGCGATTCCGGGCACGCGCCCGGCTGGCGTGTTCACGGCCCGCGCCGCGCTGGAACTGCTGACGGTAGCAGGCGTGCCACCCGGACGACGCATCGTAGTGGCGGGTGGCGGGCGCTGGGCCGCGCAAACCGCGCAGCTGCTGGCGCAGGCCGGCGCTGAGATTGTCGCGCAGGTTGCGGGCGTGGCGCGCATCGAGGGCTGGCCGCGCATTGCGGGCGTGGCGCTCCCCGGCGGCAGCGCGCTGCCATGCGACACGCTGGTGCTGGCGACGCCGCAGGAGCCCTGGCTCGCGCCGCCGCTGGCGGGGCTGGCCGCGCTGCTGGGCGTGTTCGTTGCGGGCGGGGCGGCAGCGGGCGAAAGCAGCCTTGCCGAGGCAGCCCTGCATGGCGCGCAAGCCGGGCGGGCAGCGGCGACCTGGATATTGAGCAATACGACGGCAGACCGATGAGACAAGGGCCACGGCAGGTAGTGCATCTTTTCAACACCTGCCCAACAGTTTGCCACCAAGGTACCAAGACTCAAAGTCTCTTTTCTCCTTCGTGCCTTCGAGTCTTCGTGGCAAAACATTACGCATACTTCGGCTGGGGCGTTTAAGGCTTCCCGTGTCTCGTTGTCTCCTTGTCTTCACGCGGGCGATACAGGTGGAATGTGACTGAGTACATTCTCGGCATCGACCAGGGCACCAGCCAGACCAAGGCGCTGATTATGGATCGCGCCGGGCGCGTGCTGGCCACGAACAGCGCGCCGGTGCACACGACCGTAACGGGCGAAACGCAGATCGAGCAGGACCCGCTCGACATTCTGCGCTCGGTCGAGGATGCCTGCGCGCCGCTGCTGGCCGACTACCCCGCCACCGTCGCCGGGCTGGACAACCAGGGCGAGACGTTTCTGCTGTGGGATGCCAGCAGCGGCGCGCCGCTCACGCCCGCGATTAGCTGGCAGGACAAGCGTGGCGCGGCGATCTGCGCCGAGCTTGAGGAAGCAGGGCATGGCGCGCTGGTGCGCTCACGCACTGGCCTGCTGCTCGACCCCTACTTTTCGGCCAGCAAGCTGGCGCAGGTGCTGCGCGACCAGCCCGCGCTGGCGCGGCGCGCGGCGGCTGGCGAATTGCGCTTCGGCACGGTCGATACCTGGATCATGTGGCGGCTCAGCGGCGGGCGGCTGCACCGCACCGACCCCAGCACGGCCGCGCGCACGCTGCTGTACAACACTGCCACGCTGCGGTGGGACGACGAGCTGCTGGCCCTGTTCGATGTGCCGCGCGCGATCCTGCCCGATGTCGTACCTTCTGCTGGGGACGCGGGTGAGATTACTATTGGCGGGCGGGCGCTCACCCTCCATGCGCTCTTGTGCGATCAGCAGGCCGCGCTGTTCGGGCAGGGCTGCCTGGCGCCCGGCAGCGCCAAATGCACCTTTGGCACCGGCGCGTTTCTGCTGATGAACAGCGGCAGCGCGCCTGCGCACAGCAGCCACGGCCTGCTGGGCACGGTGGCCTGGCAAACGCCCGCGCTCACGCACTATGCGCTCGACGGCGGCGTGTTTGTGGCTGGCGCGGCGGTGGAGTGGCTGCGCGACGAGATGGGCATTGTCGCCACCGCCGCCGAAAGCGACGCGCTGGCGCAATCGGCCGACCCGGCGACGACGCCGCTGTATATTCCCGCGCTGGCCGGCCTGGCCGCGCCCTTCTGGCAGCCCGAGGCGCGCGGCACCATCTTCGGGCTGAGCCGCGGCAGCGGGCGTGCCGAGCTGGCGCGCGCCACGCTTGAGGGGCTGGCCCAGCGCGTCGCCGATGTAGCCGAAGCCATGCAGAGCGACGCGGGCCTGCCGCTCGCCGCGCTGCGGGTGGATGGCGGGCCGGCGCGCAACCGCTTTCTGATGCAATCCCTGGCCGACAGCCTCGGCGCAGAGGTACAGGTCGCCGCCGAAGTCGAGGCCACCGCCTCGGGAGTAGCCCATATGGCCCGCCACCACGCCCACGGCGTTCCCCTTGACGCGATCGCCGCGTCGTGGCGGGCAGCGGAGGTTTACACGCCACAAAGTACCGCAGAGACACGGGCGGCACGGCGCGCACGCTGGCAACGTGCAGTCGCACTGGCAATGGACATGTACGCGATTGGACCTGACCGGTAACACAGGAGGATTTCCGCATGGCACCCAATCACAGCGCGTCGCACGAGCACGACGCAGACGTACACGAGCTGCACAATATGGGCTATGCCCAGGAATTGCTGCGGCGCATGAGCGGCTTCTCGAACTTCGCGATCTCATTCGCGATCATCTGCATCGTGGCGGGCGGGCTCACCTCATTCCAGACGGGTTTCAACGCTGCTGGCGGCGGCGCCATCGGTATCGGCTGGCCGGTTGGCGCGCTTTTTGCGCTGATCGTCGCGCTTTCAATGGCGCAGATCGCCTCGGCCTACCCGACTGCGGGGGGCCTGTACCACTGGGGTTCGATCCTGGGCGGCAAGGGCTGGGGCTGGGCGACGGCCTGGTACAACCTGCTGGGTTTGGTCTTCGTGGTGGCGTCGGTGGACGTGGGCCTGTACTTCCTGCTGAACGGCCTGATCCTCGGGCCGATGTTTGGCATTGACCTCACGCAAGTCGGCAATGTCGACATGCTGGGCACCACCTTCAACATCCCGCAGTTTCTGGTCGTCACGCTGATCGTCATCACACAGGCGCTGTTCAATCACTTCGGCATCCGCGTGACGACGATGCTGACCGACTTCAGCGGCTACCTGATCTTTGCCACGGCGATCATCCTGACGATTGCGCTGCTGGCCTTCGCGCCGAGCCTCGACTTCAGCCGGCTGTTCACCTTCAAGAACTACACCGGCGAACCGGGCGCGGGCGTGTGGCCAGCCACCGAGAGCATGTTCAAGGCGTTTCTGCTGGGCTTGCTGCTGGTGTGCTACACCATCACCGGCTTCGACGCCTCGGCGCACACCTCGGAAGAAACACGCGACGCGGCGCGAATTGTGCCGCGTGGCATGATCCAGGCGGTGTTCTGGTCGGCGCTGTTTGGCTACATTATGGTGTGCGCGCTGGTGCTGGCAATGCCAAGCCTCGACGAAGGCGCGGCGCAGGGCGGCGGCGTGTTCTACTGGCTGTTTGGCAACTCGGCGATGCCAAGCCTGCTGCGCGGCCTGATCAGCATCGGCATCGTCTTCTCGAACTACCTGTGCGCGCTGGCTGGCCTGACCTCGCTTTCGCGCATGACCTACGCCTTCGCGCGCGATGGCGGCCTGCCCGGCTCGAACGCGCTCAAGACCGTCAGCACAGTGTATCGCACGCCCGTGGTGGCGATCTGGGTTGGCGCGGCGCTGACGGTGATCGGCACGCTCTACGCGCCAGCGTTTGGCGTTTTGGCGGCTGGCTGCGCAGTGTTCCTGTACCTCTCGTATGTCATGCCAATTGCGGCGGGCCTGCTGGCCGAGGGCCGCACCTGGACGCACAAAGGCCCGTTCAACCTGGGCATTCTGTCGCGCCCGATGGCGGTGCTGGCAATCGCAGGTGGCCTGATCCTCGCGTGGGTCGGCTTCCAGCCGCCGAACGAGAAGGTGCTGTACGTGGGCGTGGCGCTGGCCGTAGTGATGGTGGTGATCTGGTTCGCCTTTGAGCGCCGCCGCTTCGAAGGCCCGCCCACCGGCGAGAAAATTCTGGCGCGCCAGGCCGAGATCGCCGCGATTGAGGAGCGCCTGCGCGAGCAGGAGGCGGCTGCAACCGCACAGCGCGCCACCGCGCCGTAGGCAGAGCAAAATCATCCACAGATTACGCAGATGCCGCAGATTATCAGTTCCTTGTAAATAACCACCAAGGCACCAAGATCGACAGTATTCTGAAGATCTTGGTGTCTTCGTGTCTTGGTGGTAAATTCTTCGGACGACCTTCATTGGCCGCCACTGTATTAGGCACTGGAATGAAGAAATCTGTGTAATCTGTGGATTTTTATTTCCTACACTGGTTCGCGCCGCGCCACGCCTTCCTCGGCAGCGGCGTGCGCCACCGCGCCCGCAATTGCTGGCACCACCGCACGGTTGAACACGCTTGGGATGATATAGTCCTCGTTCAGCTCGTCGGGCGCGATCACCGCTGCGAGTGCCTCGGCGGCAGCCAGCCGCATACCCGGCGTGATTGCGCGTGCCCGCGCATCGAGCGCGCCGCGAAAAATGCCAGGGAAGCTCAGCACGTTGTTGATCTGGTTGGGATAATCCGAGCGCCCGGTCGCCATGATGCGCGCCACATCGCGCAGCTCGTCGGGGTCGCCTTCGGGGATGGGGTTGGCGAGTGCGAAGACAATCGGGTCGGTGGCCATGCGGCGCACCATTGCCGACGAAAGAATATTGCCGGTCGACACGCCAACCAAGGCGTCTGCGCCTTCCAGCGCGTCGGCAAGCCCACCAGCACGCAGCTCACGGTTGGTCGATTCGGCCACGCGGCGCTGCATGGGCGGAAGCGCAGCCACATCGTCGCGCCGCAGGATGCCGCGCAGGTCGCACGCGAGCACGTCGCCCACGCCTGCCGCCAGCAGGTTGAGAATAATCGCGGTGCCAGCCGCGCCCACGCCATTCACCACCACGCGCACGTCTTCCAAACGCTTGCCAACAATGCGCAGGGCGTTGCGCAGCGCCGCCAGCGCCACCACCGCCGTGCCATGCTGGTCGTCGTGCATCACCGGGATGTCGAGGCTGGCGCGCAGCCGATCTTCGACGCTGAAGCATTTTGGCGCGGCAATATCCTCCAGGTTTATCGCGCCAAACACCGGCGCAATCTGCTCGACCGTCGCGACGATCGTGTCGGCGTCCTGGCTTTGCAAACAGATCGGGTAGGCGTCGATGTCGGCCAGCTCCTTGAACAGAATCGCCTTACCTTCCATCACGGGCAGCGCCGCCGCCGCGCCCAGGTTGCCCAGCCCCAGCACCGCGCTGCCGTCGGTCACCACCGCCAGACTGTTGCGCTTGATTGTCAGGCTGTGCGCGGCCTCGGGCTCGGCGGCAATGCGCTGGCACACGCGTGCCACGCCGGGCGTATACACCATCGAAAGGTCGTCGCGGGTTTTGAGCGGAACCCGGCTCTGGATGGCGAGCTTGCCGCCCAGGTGCGCCAGAAACACGCGGTCGCTCGATTGCAGCACCTCCACGCCGGGCAGCTGGTTGATCGCGTCGATCAGCCGCTGGCCGTGCGCGTCGTCCTGCACGCGCACCGAAACGTCGCGAATCATCACGTCGCGCTCGGCGCGCACAATGTCGATCGCGCCAATGTCGCCGCCGTGCTCGCCAATCACGGTCGTCAGGCGGCCCAGCATGCCAGTGCGGTTCGCAATTCGGCAGCGCAGCGTCATGGTATATGCAATCATGGCATCTCCTCTCTTCGGTGATCGATTCCTGGCGTCGTGTGGCCCGATCATAGCACCAAATGCGCAGGTGTCAGAAGTCAGGAGTCAGAAATACCGGCAGATTGCCACAAAGACTCGAAGACTCAAAGTGTTTTACCTTCGAGCCTTCGAGTCTTTGTGGCACTAGGTGCAGTGCTCTACACGCAAAAGCCCCGGCTAGAGGTGCGTGGCCGACCATCACGTGCTGGTGGTGACCGCGCTGCCTCAGACCGGGGCGTTGCAGGAACTGTATCATATTGCGCGGGCGGGCGAAATAGGCCAACAGACCACCCTTGCGGGCGGTACCTGGGTGATATTCGAAGTAGGCCCGGAGTCCTACTACGCGCGCTAGCCGGCCCGCTTGACCAGCGTGCGCGCCAGCTTTCCCGCCAGGCCAGTGTAGCCTTCGGGCGTCAGGGCGCGCAGTTCGTCCTTCACCGCGTCGGGTACGTCGAGCGTGTCGACAAAATCGCGCAGCCCGTCGAGCGTGAGCGCCCGCCCGCGCGTGAGCCTTTTCAGCACCTCATACGGCTCGGGGTAGCCTTCGCGGCGCAGGATGGTCTGCACCGCCTCGGCCAGCACCTCGGGGTGGGCCGCAAGGTCGGCCTGCATACGCCCCTGGTCGACGCCGAGTTTGCCCAGGCCCTTGAGCGCGCGGCGGTAGGCGAACAGGCTGTGCCCGAACGCCACACCCAGGTTGCGCAGCACCGTGCTGTCGGAAAGGTCGCGCTGCATGCGCGAGATCGGCAGCTTGCGGCTGAAAAACTCCAGCAGCGCGTTCGCCAAACCCAGGTTGCCCTCAGCATTCTCGAAATCGATCGGGTTGACCTTGTGCGGCATAGTCGAAGAGCCGACCTCGCCGGCCTTGGGCGCCTGCACCATGTAGCCTTCGCCAATGTAGCGCCACACATCCTGGCACAGGTCGATCAGCAGCGTATTGAGGCGCTTGAGCGCATCGCACAGCTCGGCGATTGAGTCGTGCGGCTCGATCTGCGTAGTGAGCTGCACCGGCTCAAGGTCGAGAAAGCGCACAAAGGCGCGGCTGAACGCCAGCCAGTCGACATCGGGCAGCGCGACGGCGTGGGCGGCCAGCGTGCCGGTTGCGCCATTCAGCTTGCCAGTGAGCTGCACCTGCGCCAGGGCCACATGCGCCCGCCGCAGCCGCGCCACAAACACGGCGATCTCCTTGCCAAGCGTGGTGGGCGTGGCTGGCTGGCCGTGGGTGCGCGCCAGCATCGCCGTTTCCGATTGCTCGACGGCGAGCGCATAGAGCTGCGCGCCCAGCTCATTCAGCGCCGGCAGAATGACCAGATCGCGCGCCTCGCGCAGCATCAGCGCGTAGGCCAGGTTGTTCACATCTTCCGAAGTCAGCGCGAAATGCACGGCTTCTTTCCACGCGCCCAGCCCGAGCTTGTCCATCTGCTCGCGCAGCCAGTACTCCACCGCCTTGACATCGTGGTTGACCTTGCGATCCCATGCGGCGATCGCCTCGGCGTCTTCGGCGCGGAACGAGCGGTACAGGCCGCGCAGCTCGGTCGCAGCCTGCGCTTCGAGCTTGGGCACAAAAGTCACGTCGCGGGCCTTGGTGAGGAAAATCAGGTATTCGATCTCGATACGGGCGCGGTAACGAAACAGCGCCGCTTCGCTGAAATACGCCTCAAGCGCAGCCACGTCGGGGCGGTAGCGCCCATCCAGTGGCGAAAGAGTGGTGAGTTGATCCACGATTCAGGCTTCTCCTCTGATAGTTGTGCATTCTGTCGCAATATTCTTGCATATTGCAAGATATTCGATCACTTACGCATATGTATAGCAGGCAGTGATTCCACTATAATACTTGATGCGCCATTTGCGCAAATAACAATAGCATCAAACCGAGGACGTTCCGAATGGATCAGCAGACGCTGGTAGCCACAGTTACTGAATACCTGCCAACCTTTGCCGCCGAGCTGGCCGACCATATTCACGAGCGCCAGCTCGATACCTACGCCGGCATTCCAAAAGAAGCGCTGCTGCGCATGACAACCGGCGCGCTCACGGCATTTATTAACGATATTCTGCTCGACGAACCACATTTCTTCGACGATTACTGGCGGATGGTGACGCCGGCGCGCGCCGAAGCGGGTGCCAAAGTCGACGATATGTTTTACGCAGTGTTTCTCAGCCTCGAAATGCTGAATACCTTTGCGGCCGAGCAAACTGGCGACGACCATGCGCTGTATAATCGGTGGCTGCGCAAGAGCTATTCGGTCGCCCACAACAGCATGATCCTGCTTTCGCAGATGTTCGCCAACGTGCGCGAAAAGATTATCAGCCAGCAGGACGCGCACATCCGCGAGCTTTCGACACCAATCATGCCGCTCTACCACGGCATTCTGGCGCTGCCGCTGGTGGGCGCGTTCAACGCGCACCGCGCCGGGCAGGTGATGGAAACGCTGCTCAGCGGCATCAGCCAGCAGCAGGCCGATGTTGTGATTATCGATATCACTGGCGTGCCGATGGTGGATACGAATGTGGCGAACTACCTGCTGATGGCGGCGCGGGCGGCGCGGCTGCTGGGCGCGCAGATCATTCTGGTGGGCATCAGCGCCGAGATCGCGCAAACGCTGGTGCAGCTTGGGGCCGACCTGACGGGCATGGCGACGCGCGCAAACCTTCAGTCGGGTATCGAGTACGCGCTGGCAATGCAGGGGCTGGCAATCGCGCCGCGCAGCTAGGCAAGTAAATCTCTCAGCAAGGCCGAAGCGCGTTCGCTTCGGCCTTTTTGATTCTGCGGCTAGCCATAAAAATCGGTGAAGCCGTCGGCGTCGAGGCGTTCGAGCATGCGGCGCACTTTTTCCGCCGACTCGGGGAATGGCGCGGCGCTCACCATTTCGGGCTCGATTGCGGCGGCCTTGCCCCACGCCGATTGCGGCAGGCCCAACAGCAGTTCGATCAGCGCCACCAGCGCGCGCCGCAGGCGCGGCGTGTCGTCGCCGCGCAGCTTGGGCAGGATTTTTTGCTTGATCTGCTGGTCGAGCGCCTGGGCGGGCGACAGCACGCCACGCGCCTGCTCGACATAGCGCAATATCTCGGCAATCGTGCGGTAGCCAAAGGGCTGGCCGGCGCGCGCCAAAATCGCATGCACGGCGCTGATCGTCTGCCAGGCTGTTTCGTCCACCGGCTCGCGATAGGATTGCCGGAACGCCGCCAGATCCACGTCGGTCAGCTCGATGACATTGGCGCGGTCGAGCAGTTTGTCGGAAAGCGTGTGCGTGCTTTCGTCGACATTCACCGTGCCGGTCAGGCGCACATTCAGCGGCAGGCGGAAGGGGTTACTGATCTGCTCGCCAGTGACGGCTTCGGCGCTGGCGGCCGGAATGCCCAGGTCGATCAGGTGATCTTCGGTTTCGAGCGCGGAAAGCAGCGGCGCGAGGTAGTATTCGGGCCGCGCCAGGTTCAGCTCATCCAGGCAGACAAAATAGGGCATGGCCGGGTCGGCGGCGGCGCGCAGCAGAAAGCGCAAAAACGGCGTGGGGTGGAACTTGTTCGTCAGGGCGTTGTAGTAGCCCAGCAAATCGCGCGCGTTATGCCAGTCGGGCTGCACTGCCACCAGCAGGTAGTGGTCGTTGCTGGGCGTGGGCGCGGGCAGCACCGCGTCGGCGTAGAGGCGCGTGAGGCGCGTTTTGCCCGTGCCAGAAATGCCGGGCAGGATGACCAGCGGCTTGGTTTGCAGCGCGACATGGTAGGCGCGGATCAGCGAGTCGGCCATGGCGAAGCCGCGGGCGTGGATGCGCTCGACAATTGTTTCGATTGGCGGCAGCGCGGGCGGCACGTAGGGCGCTCGGCGCTCGCGCAACATCGCTGCGCCGAACGGGTCCAGCTCTTCGGCCTGCTCCATCAGCGCTTCGTTGAGCGGGAACAGCGCCAGCGCGTCGTCGATGATCTGGCGGGCGAAATCGGGCTGTGCAATGCGCTCGTCGTCCCAGCTGTAGGCGAAACCAGCCAGCAGGTAGGCCGATCCGCGCGTGGCCAGGTAGCGGTCCATCCAGGTTTCCGAGGCATCGGGCAGGGCTTCGCGGCCACGCGCGCGCCCTTCGGCAAAGCGCACCTCGCTCACCTGCTGCACCAGCGGCAGCCACAGGGCGCGGCCGGCTTCCCACACGCGCCGCATGTCGTCCTTGCGCTGGCGCACGCTGATCTGGAGCGCCACGACGATCTGGCGCTCGGCGCCGCTCACCGCCACCAGCAGGCCGCAGCCACGCGGCGGCCGATCAAAGGCGACGTGGTAGGCATCGATTGGGGCGCGCTGGTTGGGGCCGCGATTCACAAAGCGCAGGCTGCGGAAGCTCAGCTCATAGAGCGGCCAGGCGCGTGGGAAACGGCGCAGGCCCTCGGCGCGCAGCATTTCGGCCAGGGCCAGCAGGGCCGGGTGCAATTGCTCCTGCACGGCGTTCCAGCGCTCGTTCACGCCCGGCACGTCGAGCGCGGCCAGCAATTCGGGCCGAAAGCCGGAGAACTCTGGCGTGGGCGTGGCCATCGTTAGGCCTGCCCCAGCTCGGCGCTCGTCATCAGCGGCAGCAGGAGCGTAACCGTCGTGCCCTTTCCTTCGGTGCTTTCCACATGAATATCGCCACCATGCAGCTGCACAATTTCACGCACCACAAACAGGCCCACGCCCATGCCGCTGATGTGGTGTTCCTCGGTGTTGGGGGCGCGATAGAAGCGCTTGAACAGGTTCGGCAGCGCCTGCTCGGGGATGCCAATGCCTTCGTCGCTCACCAGCAGCCGCGCCCACTCGCCTTCGCGGCCAAGCCGCACGGTGATGGTGCCGCCGGCCGGGCTGTATTTGATCGCGTTCTGAATAAGGTTTTGCACCACCTGCTCGACGCGCAGCTCGTCGCCACTGACGGTCAGCGGTTCGTCGGGCAGCTCCCACACGAGCTGATGGTGGGTTTGCAGCGTCGCCTGGGTTTCGCGCACCAGCCGGTCGACCAGCGCGGAAAGCGCGACTTCGCCACGCTCGATGCTGAGCTGGCCGGTTTCGATGCGCGAAAGATCGAGCAGCGCGGCGATCAGGCGATTCAGGCGGCTGGCCTGGTCGCCAATGATCCGCACGGCGCGCTGATCGCGCTCGGGCATCTGGCCGTCGCGCTGGGCGCGCCGCAGCAGCAGGTCGGCGTAGCCGATCAGCGAGGTAATCGGCGTTTTCAGCTCGTGCGACGCGATGGAAAGGAACTGGTCGCGGGCGCGCACGGCGTCGCGAGTTTCGCGGAACAGGCGCGCATTGTCGATTGCCAGCGCGCCGCGCACGCCGAGCTCCTGCGCCAGCGAAAGGTCGGCTTCGTCGAAATGGCGGCCCGAGTCGGCGGTGACGAGCGTGATCGTGCCGAGTGTGCGGCCACGCGCCGTCATCGGCACGCACATATACGAGGTGAAGCCGAGCGTGCGCAGAAGCTGAAGGTGCTGCTCGTCGCGCGCGGTTTCGGTCAGCAGGTCGTCGGGCACTGTTGGGTAGAATTCGGCCTGGTTTGTACGCAGCACCTGCGCGACAATATGCTGGCCGCCGGGCTGAAGCGAGTAGCGCTCGGGGCGCTGGCGGGCCAGCTTGGTTTTTGCCGGATCGACATGCACAATCGTCAGGCGGCGCACCGTTTCATCCGGTTCGAGAATATGAACCGCGCACCAATCGGCCATGTTTGGCACCAGCCAGCGCGCAAGCTGCTCGAAGATTTGTTCATACTCAAGCGAGCTCGCCAGCAGGGCGCTTGCGTCGAGCAGAAAGCGCTGCTGCGCAACCACGCGGGCGCGCATCTGCTCGGCATGCATGCGCGCTGAGATGTCGAGCGTGACGCCGCGCATGCCCATTGGCTGGCCGTCTTCGCCCATCATCACCACCGAGTGCGACTCGACCCACAGCACCTCGCCGCTGCGCGTGAGCCAGCGGAAGCGATTCACGCCTGGCTCGCCACGGCGAAAGGTTTCGGTGGCGCGGGCAGCCGCGTCGACGCGGTCGTCGGGATGCACAATTGTCAGCCAGAAGTTGGGCGTGGAAAGCCATTCTTCGGTGGTGTAGCCAAGCATCGTTTCGACATAATTGCTGACGAAATCGATACGCTGGCTGGACTGGTCGGGCTGGCCCCATGCCTCCCAGACCACGCCGGGCACGTTTGCGATGACATTGTTGAGGCGGGTGCGCTGGGCTTCGATCTCGCGGCTCAGGTCGAAGCGCGCATTCTCGGCGTGTTTCTGCTCGCTGATATCGCGGAACACCAGCACCACGCCGATCACGCGCCCGTCGCGATCCTTGATCGGCGCGGCGCTATCGTCAATCGGCACCTCGGTGCCATCGCGGCGGATCAGCAGGGTGTGGTTGGCCAGGCCCACCACCACGCCTTCGCGCACCACCCGCTCGAAGGGGTTGACGGCGGGCGCGCGGGTGTGCTCATTGATGATATTGAAGACGGTATCCATATGCTGGCCTTCGGCGTCGCCGTTGTCCCAGCCGGTGACGCTTTCGGCCACTGCGTTCAGGAAGGTCAGCCTGCCATCGGGGCTGGCGACCATCACTGCATCGCCAATGCTGGCAAGCGTGACGCGCAATCGCTCGCGCTGCTCGCCCACCTCATCGGCGCGGGCCTGCTCGGCAGTGAGCGCCTGGCCATAGGTGCGGGCAAGCGCGCTGAGCTGGCGGCGCGTCAGCAGGGCCAGGCCCAGGCCAACCAGCAGCGCCAGCCCAATGCTTGACCAGATCACCACGCGGGCGGCCTGCTGCGCTGCTGCCGAGCGCTGGTTGCGCAACGCTTCTTCGGTGAGAATAAACGCGCCCAAGTTTGCCCGCATCTGGTCCATCAGGTTTTTGCCATCGCGGGTACGCACCACGCTGAGGTAATCGCCATTGCTGCGGCGCAAAGCCAGCACCTGGGTCGCATAATCGCGCCATTTGAGGTAGGTGGGCTGCAGCTGCTCAAGGCGCGCAGTTTGCTCGGGGTTATCGGAAACCATGCTCGAAAGGCTATCGATCACGCCATCGATCTGCGTGTTTGCGGCCACATACGGGCCGAGAAAATCGTCGTCGCCAGTGAGCAGGTAGCCGCGCACGCCCGTTTCAAGGTCGATCAGCAGGCGCTGCGCCTCGGTCACATCAGTCAGCACACGGTCGCTATGATCAACAAGCCGGGTGCTGGTGAGCAGGGCGTTCACCTGCCAGAGCAGCACGGCCGCCAGCAGCACCAGGGCAATGAGAGGAAGCGCGAAGGCGCTGTTGAGCGTGCGGCGAAACTCGGCCTGATCGATAGTTGGCTTGGTCATAATCCCATTCTTGCATCTTGCTGTGGAATGCTCGCCGCAGGTGGGGAAAGGTGCGCAGGCAACACTGCAACTGCATGCCAGGCGCGCAGGTGGCTGGCGCTCACGCCGTTGGCGGCTTCAGGTAGCGGCGCTCGCCCAGCAGATCATCGACCTCGGCAGCTGGCGATTGTTCGTCGCGCACGTCCTGAATATACACCTCGCCAAGCGCATCGAGCACATCGCGCAGCTCGCGGCACATGTCTTCAAAAATATCGTTCAGCAGGTCGGCATCGAACAGCGCATCGCCAATTGGCCACACCTGGTGGATCGTCAGCGCCTTGACGCGCGGGCCCTGCCCGTTCGCGAACGAGAGCGCCACGTCGACACGCACAGGGTTTTCGCTGCGTGGTGCGGCATTTGCATACAATTGGTGCACGGCGTGGGCAATCTGCGGCAGGGAGCTGATGTCGCTCAGCGGGTCGGCTACAAGCGGCAGGGTATAGGTGACATCGATTTCCAGCCCTACGCCCGCCGAGCTGGCCAGAATGCGCTCGTCGACAATACCATCAAAGGCGCCGGGCGGGCCGCCGCGCAGGGAAAAGACCGTAAACTCGGGCGACCAGCGAAACGCGATCACGGCGCGCAGGGGCGGCTCTTCGGGCGCGCGGTCGTCTTCGACGCCACGGGGCAGGCAGGTGATGCTGAGGCTGCGGCCTAGTGCGTGGGTATCGAGAAGCTCTTGAGTATAGGCAATATTCAGCTCGGTTTGCTCAATTGCTGTGAGCAGCACAGCCACAAAATTTTCATAGGTGAGCATTGCCAAAACATTCCTTTTTTACTTTTCATTCTGGGATTGCATTATAACACCCATAGCTCGTTGACGCAGGGTTGGGCGCAGAACCGCTGAAGGGCGTATTGCTATACGCCCAGACTCGCGAAGGGCGTATTGCTATACGCCCAGACTCGCGAAGGGCGTATTGCTATACGCCCAGACTCGCGAAGGGCGTATTGCTATACGCCCAGACCTGCAACCTGCAAACTTGCAACCCGCAGCGGTAACTTTCAAACTTGAAAACCTTCAAACTTGAAAACCGGAAACTTGCAACCTGAAAACCTGCAAACCTGCAACCGATGAACGAACACCTGTTCGCATTCCATCCCAAAGCGGCGCAATCTGTGGTATAATACAGACGTTGAAGGAGATACGCGTTGACCGTTACGAAGCCTCAAAATGCGACCCTGATTGACTCGATCAGCGAAGGCTATGCCGCGATCAATCGCCGCCTGTGGGTCGTACTTATTCCCATCGCACTGAACCTGTTTCTCTGGTTTGGCCCGCAGCTCTCGCTTGGCCCGCTCATCACGGGCACAGTCAATCTGCTGCGCGACCTTCAGCCCGACATGGCCCAGCAAGAAGATGTCCAGCTGGTCTACGACCGCTTGCTGGCGATGGGCGGCGTAGATGTGCGCGAGCAGCTCGCGCTGCTGAACGACGTGCCAACGCTGCAACGCTTTGTTGTTGGCGCCGACGCAAGCAGCGAACTGCCCGCAACGCCCGCCGAGGTTCAGCGCCCGATCGACACCACCCGGGGCGACGTTATTCAGATCGGCAGTGTCGGCGGCGCGTTGCTGGCCTTTCTGGTCATCAACACTGTGGCGCTGGCGCTGAGCGCGGTGTTCTTTGGGCAGGTTGGTGCAACCGTGCGGCGCGACCAATCGCCGCTGATGGGGCTGCGCCGCGCGCCACGCATTGCGCTGTTTCTGCTGGCCGCGCTGGGCATTCTCCTCGGCGTCGCGCTGGTGATTGGCCTGCCAATGCTGTTCTTTATCACCCTGCTGCTGTACCTGAACCAGACGCTTGGCTTGCTGGCGGCGTTTGCACTGTACTGGCTGGCGGTCTGGGTTAGTATCTACATTGGGTTTATGCGCGAGGGCATCGTCATCAGCGGCTTAGGGCCGCTTCGCGCTATCTATACAAGCTTCAACGTTGTGCGCCGCAACCTGTGGGCGACGTTGGGCTTTCTGGCGATCACGCTCCTTATTCGCCTCGGCAGCGGCGTGATCTGGCATGCGCTGGTGAACTCCACCATCGGCCTGACCATTGCGATTATCGGCAGTGCCTATATCGGCAGCGGGCTGATGGCGGCGCGCATGGCTTTCTACCGCGAGCGGCTGCGCCGCTGGCAGAGCGCGCCAAATCCACAGGGGCTTCGGGCGAGAAATTGAAAAGCAGGAGTCAGTATTCAGGAGTCAGTATTCAGAATAGTTCGGCGAAACACTTTGTATTCGCTTTGAATACTAAGAACAGCGCTATTCTGATTTCTGACTTCTGACTCCTGTCTTCTGCCCAAGAACAAGAGTGAGAACAAATTCATGACGACAGAGACAAAAGCAACTAGCCAGAACAACGACTATACCGCAAGCCGCATTCAGGTGCTCGAGGGCCTTGAGGCGGTGCGCAAACGGCCGGGCATGTATATCGGCCCGACCGATATAAACGGCCTGCATCACATGATCCGCGAGGTCGTCGATAACTCGGTGGACGAGGCGCTGGCGGGCTATGCCGACCGCATCGACATCGTTATTCATGCCGACTGCTCGGTGACGGTGCGCGACAATGGCCGTGGCATTCCGGTCGACATCCACCCGACCAAGAAGGTTTCGGGCCTGGAGCTGGCCGCAACCGTGCTGCATGCCGGCGGCAAGTTCGACTCCGACTCGTACAAAGTTTCGTCGGGTTTGCACGGCGTGGGCCTGAGCGTGGTGAACGCGCTGTCGACCTGGATGAACATCGAAGTGCAAACCGGCGGCAAGGTCTGGCGGCAGGAATACCTGACTGGCAAGCCGCAAGGCCCTGTGAAGGCCGTTGCAAAGACGGAAGGGCGCGGCACTGCCGTGAACTTCATGCCCGACGTGACGATCTTCCGCGATGGGCTGGACTACAGCTTCCGCGCGCTGGTGCAGCGCTTCCGCGAAATGGCCTACCTGACCAAAGGCCTGCGCTTCCATATCGCCGACCAGCGCGACGGCAACGAGGTGAACTTCTACTTTGAAGGCGGCATCCGCTCCTACGTGCGCCACCTGAACAAAGAGAAGAACGTGCTGCACAAAACGCCCTTCTATGTCGAGCGCGACTCGAATGGCGTGGCGGTGGAAGTGGCCTTGCAGTACACCGAAGCGTATGACACTGACTCGATCTACACCTTTGCCAACAACATCAACAACACCGACGGCGGCGCGCACCTGACGGGCTTCCGCAACGCGCTGACCCGCGTGGTGAACAGCTACGCCCGCAGCAAAAACCTGCTGAAGGAAAACGAAGCCAACCTGACCGGCGATGACGTGCGCGAGGGTTTGACGGCGGTGATCAGCGTCAAGCTGCAAGACCCGCAGTTCAGCTCGCAGACCAAAGAGAAGCTGGTGAGTCCCGAGGCAACCAGCGCGGTGTCGTCGGTGTTTGGCGATGCCTTCAACACCTGGCTGGAAGAAAACCCCGGCGACGCCAAGCGCATCATCGAAAAAACCATCTCGGCGGCGCGCACGCGCCTGGCCGTGCAGAAAGTGCGCGAGACGGCGCGCAAGAGCGCGATGGAAGGCTTCTCGCTGCCGGGCAAGCTGGCCGACTGCTCGGACACCAACCCGGCGCGCTGCGAGATCTACATCGTCGAGGGCGACTCGGCCGGTGGCAGCGCCAAGCAGGGCCGCGACCGGCGCTTTCAGGCCATCCTGCCGCTGCGCGGTAAGATCCTGAACGTCGAAAAAAGCCGCCTCGACAAAATGCTTTCGAACAATGAAGTGCGCACGCTGATCACCGCGATTGGCGCGAGCGTGGGCGAGCAGTTCGACCCGGCCAAGCTGCGCTATCACCGCATTGTGATCATGACCGACGCCGACGTGGACGGCGCGCATATTCGCACGCTGCTGCTGACGTTCTTCTTCCGCTATATGCGGCCGATCATCACCAACGGCCACCTGTACATCGCGCAGCCGCCGCTGTTCAGCATCAAGCACGGCAAAGAGCTGAAGTATGTGTACTCCGACGCCGAGCGCGACAGCTACCTGACTACACTGGCCAAGGAAGTGCGCGACAGGGCACACATTCAGCGCTACAAGGGTCTGGGCGAGATGAACCCCGAGCAGCTGTGGGAAACGACGATGAACCCGCTGAACCGCACGATGGGCCAGGTGACGCTGGAAGACGCGCAGGCCGCCGACGAGACCTTCACCATGCTGATGGGCGATATGGTGCCGCCGCGCAAGCGCTTCATCCAGACGCACGCCTCGGAAGTGCGGAACCTGGATATTTAGGCGGGGGTCAGGGGTCAGGCATCAGTAGTCAGAAACGGGCAGGATCGGCGATCCTGCCCGTTTTGTTTGCCATCGCCAGCTTCCTGGAAGCTGAACGCCGTACCACATTCAACCGCTCACCAGCCCGAGCTTCCTGGAAGCTCCGCAGTGTATCTTCCTCGCCAGCTTCCTGGAAGCTGAACGCCGTACCACATTCAACCGCTTACCAGCCCGAGCTTCCAGGAAGCTCCGCAGTGTATCTTCCTCGCCAGCTTCCTGGAAGCTGAACGCCGTACCACATTCAACCGCTCACCAGCCCGAGCTTCCTGGAAGCTCCGCAGTGCATCTTCCTCGCCAGCTTCCTGGAAGCTGAACGCCGTACCACATTCAACCGCTCACCAGCCCGAGCTTCCTGGAAGCTCCGCAGTGCATCTTCCTCGCCAGCTTCCTGGAAGCTGAACGCCGTACCACATTCAACCGCTCACCAGCCCGATCTTCCTGGAAGCTCCGCAGTGCATCTTTCTCGCCAGCTTCCAGAAAGCTTACGGCAACGCCACCTCATTTAACTGCCGTCTCCGCTCGGGCCAATCGGGCATGACGCGACTGAGCAGGGCGTAGAAGCGACTGCTGTGGTTGTGCTCGACCAGGTGCGCCAGCTCGTGAATAATGACGTAGTCGATGTATTGCTTCGGCACCTGCATCAGCCGCACGTTGAGCGTGATCGTTCCGCTGCCGTGGCAACTCCCCCACCGCGCCGCAAGAGATTTTATCACCACCTTTGGCTCGGCCACGCCAAGATGCGCAAAGCGCGGCAGCATGGCCTGGAGCCGCTCATGAAACACACGCTCGGCCTGCTGCATATACCACGCGTCAACCAGTGCTTTGATATGCGCTGTGTCTTTTGGGCGCTCGGTGCAGACATGGAGCCAGCCGCGTGCGAGCTTGACCGCTTCATTGGTCCCTTCGGTCACCTTCAGCCGGTACTGCCGCCCCAGGTAGCGATGCGTTTCACCACTTACAAACTGGCGCGGCGGCTGTTGTGGCAGGTAGCGCTCTAACTCGCGCTGCTGGCGCAAGATCCACGGCGCGCGCTTGCGAATGCGCGCCTCGATATCGTCGCGGGGGGTGTGCTCGGGCGCGCTCACCAGCACGCTGAGGTCGGGGGCGACGCTGATAGCCAGTGTTTTGCGATGGGCGTAGGTCAGGGTGTAGTGGATGGTCGTCGCGCCGTACTGTACGTGGTACGTTTGCTCGCTCATGAATTGCGGCTATTCCTTGCTTTGGCAATCTCGACAAGCTGATCAATCATTGCGTCAACCTGATCGAGATCGAACTGCGCGCCAGCTTCCTTTTCGAGATCATAGAAATGATGGTCGAGCTGGCGCTTGATCTTCTTCTGCACATCGAGGTTACTGGCCCAATCAGTCACTTTGTTCTGCTCAATGATGGCTTCCTGCTGAATGGCAACATCGGCAATCCGCTCGTCGCTCAGACCAAATGTCGCCAACTGCTCATGAATCGCGCCGTAGTACGCCGATGCGTGCTGGTAGCGCGCAAGCTGTGCCGGCTGGCCGCGATGCTCGCCCAAGCGCATCTGGCCGAGTGCTTCCTGGGCGCGGCGCATGTATTCTACCTGATCGATCCGTCCCTGACGATAGGCATTGATCGTTTCCTCGATCAGCTCTGAGAAGCGGCGGTAAAATGCCGGATCTTCGTCCATGCGCTCGGTGATGGTGCGCTTCATCCGGTTGAGAATGGTGTCGGCTTTGGCGGTGGGCGTGTCGAGCCGCGCAACTTCGGCATCGAACTGGTCGACGTCGAACACATTCACCAGCTGCGTGATGACATTCGTGCCGGTGGCGCGAATATGCTCGTCCATCAGCTTGCGAACTTTTTCTTCGTAGTCGCCATATTCAATGGCTTCGGCGTAGCGCACTTTGACCGACTGGCGCAGCTGGTGGAAGAAGCGCAGATCGTTCTTGTAGGTGTTGACGCGGGATTCGGGCGTGGTTTCGTAGAATTGAACCGACGAGAGCGCGACTTTCAGCACCCGCACGAACTCGGTCAGCGCCTCGTAGAAGTGCTGGCGGCGGTCTTCGTCTTCCAGGTGCCGTTCCAACGCTTCCCGGTCGCGCTGGTTGGCGATGCCGGTGAAGATCGCCCAGACATCGGAATGCACCTGCGGCAGGCGCGCGATCTCGGCGCTGATATCGGTGAGGGTTCCGGCCACGTCTTCGGCGTCGTATTCGGCCAGCGCGTCGTACAGGTTCATTGCGTCGTTCAGCTCGCCCAGCACGCCGCGATAGTCGATGATATAGCCATTATCCTTGTGCTCGGCGATGCGGTTGACGCGCGCAATCGCCTGGAGCAGCGTGTGTTCTTTCAGCGGCTTGTCGATATACAGCACGCGATTGCGCGGCTCGTCGAAGCCAGTCAGCAGTTTGTCGACCACAACGAGGATTTCGGTGCCGTCGGGGCGTGCAAACGAGCTGATCAGTTCTTTGTTATAAGCGTCCTCACTGCCGAAGCGGTCGAGCATCTGTTTCCAGAAACGCTGAACTTCGGGCGCTTCTTCATCCACTTCGCTGTGGCCTTCGCGCGTGTCGGGCGGCGAGATCACCAGCTCGGCGTCGATGCCATTTTCGCGCAGATAGCGCCAGTATTTCAGCGCAGTACGCTTGGATGCACAGGCGACCTGCCCTTTCCATCCATCGTTCTTACATGTTTCCTGGTAGTGCAGGGCAATGTTATACGCTATTTCCCTGATGCGCTGCTCGGTGGCATTGATCGCCTCGCTGTGGCTCATTTTGCGCTTGAGATCGGCCTTTTGCTCGTCGGTCAGGTAGCGCGTGGCACGCTCGAACCACAGTTCAAGCTGTTGCTTATCAACATCCTGCTCGACAATACGCCCTTCGTACAGCAGCGGCACGACGGCATGATCGGCTACCGCCTGGCGAATGGGATATTTGTGAATAAAGCCGCCGAACTTCTCGGTGGTGGATTTCTCGGCGCGCGTAAGCGGCGTGCCGGTGAAGCCGATGAAGCAGGCATTCGGAAAGACCTGCTGCATCTTGGCGTGCATCGCGCCGTACTGGCTGCGGTGGCTTTCGTCCACCAGCACGAAGATGTTGTGGCCTTTCTCCGTCACCTTCTGGCGCGCGGCCTGCTCGAATTTGTTGATCACGGTGGTGATGATGTCGACCCGCTTTTCACCCGCGTTCAGCTTGTTCTTCACCAGCCGCACCAGGTGTTTGCCGTCATTGGCTTTCGCCACCGGCTTTCCACAATGGTCGAAGGTACGCCAGAGCTGGTCGTCGAGGTCGACGCGGTCGGTGACGAGCACGATGCGTGGGTTGCTGATGGCGGGGTGCAGTGCCAACGCTTTGGCCAGCATCACCATTGTGAGCGATTTGCCGCTGCCAGTGGTGTGCCAGATCACGCCGCCGGTGCGCGTGCCCTGCGCGTTCAGGTGCGCGACCCGATTGATCGTTGCGCGAATGGCGAAATACTGCTGGTAGCGGGCAATTTTCTTGATGCCATTGTCGAAAACGATGTACTGATACGCCAGTTCGAGCAGGCGCGCCGGTCGCAGCAGCGCATACACCAACCGGTCTTGCTCGGTTGGCAAGCGGTCGCCGAGGGTGGCAAAATACTGGCGCGCAAGATGGCCATACTGCCGCCAGCCATACAGCGCATCCTGCACGATCGCAGCGAGCGGCGTGTTGATCAATGTGTGAACAGCGTTGTCGGTTGCACCTTCTTCGCGCCAGCCCGCCCAGAACTCTTTTTTCGTGCCGGTGGTGGCATACAGCGCGTCGTTGCCGCTGAGCGCAAGCAGCAGCTGCGTGGTGAGGAACAGGTGCGGGATTTCGTCGCTGTTCTGGTTGCGGATCATCTGGCTGATGGCTTCGACCACCGGCTTGTCGCCACCGAGGTTGAGGTCGGGGCGCTTGCATTCAATCACGGCGAAGGGAATGCCGTTGACGAACAGCACAATGTCGGGGCGGCGGGTGCTGTGGCTGCCCTGGCGTTCGACCACAAACTCTTCGGTGACGTGGAAGACGTTCTGTTCGGGGTGCTGCCAGTCGATGTAGTGGAGCGAATAGCTTTTGCGGTCGCCGCTGATGGTCTGTGTCAGGCTGGTGCCGAGCGTGAGCAGCTCGTACAAGCGTTCATTGGTGACGATCAGGCTTTGCAGTGGCTCGTTGACCAGCCGCTCGACAGCTTCGCGGATGCTGGCGTCGCTGAAGGCGTGGCGCTGGCCTTTGTAGCTGATGTCGTTGTGGTCGCGCAGCCACGGTTCGAGCACGCCCGTCAGCACGACGTTCGACTCTTTGCCGCCGCGCAGGCGCACCGCCTCATCCGGTGTGAGATACTGCCAGCCGAGCGCGATCAGAAGCTGAACGGCGGGAATTTGTGAGCTGATTTCTTCGGCGTAGGTGTTCGTCGATGGCATGCGACCTCGGCTATGGCTGGCTTGCGCGCCGCTCCTGTGCTATGGCATACTGAACCAAGCTGCGCGTTGGCGGAATGTCGGTGGTGAGTGTCTGCCAAACAATGGCTGAGTCAACCGTGTCGTAGCCATGAATGATGCGATCGCGCAGGCGAGCCATAAAGCGCCAGGGAACATCCGGATAGCGCGCCTGGATATCGGGCGGAATGCGTTTGGTGGCTTCGCCTATGATTTCAAGCGCCCGCGTAACGGCATAGACGGTTCGGCGGTCGGCGCGGAATGCCGCTTCGTCCATGCCCTGAATAAACGCAGAGCAATCGTCGATGGCGCCCAGGATATCATCGAGATAATCGAGGTAGGTTCGCGCTGCACTCATACTGGCACGACCTCGCGTAAGATATGCGCGCCAACGTGGGGGCGCAGCGCGCTTTTCACAGCAAGATCGACTGGAAGGCCAAGCAGGCTGTGCAGTTCATCTTCAAGCGCGATCAGCGCAAAAAGGCTTGGTGTCGTTTCAAAATCCACAAGCACATCGATATCGCTGCCGGGCTGCTGTTCGCCGCGCGCAAACGAACCGAACACGCCCAGCTCGCTCAGGTGGTAGCGCTTGGCGAGGTCGGCGCGATGCGCGGCGAGCGTTGCACAAACGGCATCGAAGCTTGGCAGCTGGGTATGCTGTGGGGCGAGTGTCACGGTGGCGCCTTTCGTGCTTCCCTTCGTTTGCCGAATTGAGCCGCTCCTGAAGGCGTAACGATTGCCCAGATTATACCTGATTGCTTTCAATAATAGTATGAATTGATAATGTAAGGAAGCTCCGCAACGCCTCACCATCGCGTCATCGTTGCCAGCTTCCAGGAAGCTGAACGCCTCTCACCTTCAATCGCCTACCAGCTTAAGCTTCCTGGAAGCTCCGCAGCGGTATTCATCGCCAGCGTCGCCAGCTTCCAGGAAGCTGAACGCCTCTCACCTTCAATCGCCTACCAGCTTAAGCTTCCAGGAAGCTTCGCAGCGGTATCATCGCCAGCTTCCTGGAAGCTGGACGCCACCTGCATTCAACCGCCTACCAGCCCAAGCTTCCAGGAAGCTCCCCAGCGCCTTCGTCGCCAGCTTCCTGGAAGCTGAATGCTTCTCACCTTCAACCGCCTACCAGCCCAGCTTCCAGGAAGCTCCCCAGCGCCTTCGTCGCCAGCTTCCTGGAAGCTGAATGCTTCTCACCTTCAACCGCCTACCAGCCCAAGCTTCCAGGAAGCTCCGCAGCGCCATCGTCGCCAGCTTCCAGGAAGCTGAATGCTTCTCACCTTCAACCGCCTACCAGCCCAAGCTTCCAGGAAACTCCGCAGCGCCTTCGTCGCCAGCTTCATCGCCAGCTTCCAGGAAGCTGAACGCTTCTCACCTTCAATCACCTACCAGCCCAAGCTTCCAGGAAACTCCGCAGCGTTTTCATTGCAACCGAGGTTATCCTTCCAAATCTTTCTCAAAGACATGGTTTGTAGGTACTTTACAGTTTGTGATTAGGCGGCCAGCGTCCACTCAGGCATCAGATGCGCTGGTGAATGCTCCGTGCTGGCTGGTGGATAGCCTAATGCCACCAGCCAGTCAGTCGGCGCATCGCGCATCCCGCTCAGATGCAGCGGGCTCTGACCTTTATGCTTCCCACGAGTAAACACACGATGGTTGTGCCAAACTGCCAGCAACGCCAGCATACCGTTTGTCAGCCTTCGCCGCACCGCCAGATGTGGGCGCAGGATGCTATGCCACCGCTCCACCGCGCTCGAAACCTGCACCGCCTCCTGCCAGGCTGTCAGCAGCACTCGCGCCGCCGCACGCCAGTCCACTGGCACCGCCGCTATCACCTCCGCATCGGTCCACGCCAATTCCTTCCGCCTCAGCCAAGCCCATCCCAGCAGCGCTTGCCGCTCGGCTGCCAGCACTCCACTCAGCTCCTGCTGCACCTGCTGCACCTGGGCACCAAAACTCAGCAGCTTTGGCATTTGCCTCCGAATGCGGCGCGCCAGGCGCCCCAGTTCGGCCTGCTGCTCTCCCGCGCTGCTTTCTGCCAATTCGTCCAACAAGCTCAGCAGCGCGTCCAGTTCGTCTTGCCGCTCGGCCAAGCTCAGCAACCGCTTGCGCCCGACCACCACCACCGCCAGCAATCGATGCAACTCGTCGGTCAAATAGGCCAGCGCAGCGACACCATCGGTCGCTGCCGCCAATTCCTGGCTGTGGCTCTCAAGCGTGCGCTTGGTCGGCCGACCGCGCTGACGTGTCCCAAGCTCGAGGCAGGCAGCTTGGCGCTCAACTGCCGCTGTACGCGCGTGCATCTGGCTCAGGCGGCGCTGCAGGCGAGCCTGCACCAGCGAGCAGGCTTGGAACAGATGCCAGTGGTCGAGTTGCACCAGCACATCGGGCGTGACGTGCTGGCAGGCACTGTGCATGGGTGCGCCATCGTCCATCACAACCCGCTCCCATCGCAGGCCACGCTCCTGCAAGCTCCACAACAGCAAGGTCCAACTCTCGGTATCGACCGCCAGCGGTCCTTCAGAGGCCCAAACTGCGCCGCTGTGCACATCGACCACGTTCAGATAGGCGGCTCGACCGTGAGCGGGAAAGATTTCGTCGAGCGCCAAGGCGCGAGTGGAAGAAGGAAGGTGCGTGTGCATCCAGGTCAGAGCGCGCTGCTGAGCCTGGTGCAGGACTGCGACGATGGTGGGCAAACTGAGGCCCTGTCCGAGCAATTCCTGGGTCGCGGCTTGAATGCCACGCTGAGAGGCATGCGCGATCCACAGCGTCAGAATGTGGCGAGCGCTGGAGCGGGCAGGCGCGTGAGCAGACGGCGGCGAAAAGGCAGCCGTGATGGCGCGTCGGGCGTGCTCGCGCCAAGCATACAAGGTCGGGCGCGAGACGTGATGTATGCGGCTGAGGCGTGTCACGATACCATACTCGCCTTGATGTGCCAGCAGCAGCGCTGCGGATTGTGCACGCATCTCGGGCGTGCTAGGATGTGTGCGACCCATTGGGTTCTCCCTAGTGATTGGTTGTGGTTGGCCCTTCAACCATACCACTAGGGAGTTTGTCTGTCAGCAGGCAGGGAAAGACTGTAAAGCTGGCTTGGTCTGCCTGAAACCATGTCAAAGCGCAACAATTCACTGCTGATTCGCGCACTATGGTCAATATACTCGGCAACAAATTCCACATACTGCTCTGGCGAACCAAACCACGATTGTACAAACGCTAATCTGGTATCTGTACTTGGCGAAATCCACTCGTTATAGTCCGAGTGCGGCCACTCGCCCGGTGAATCGACAATTCCATGCCTCACTGGATTTGCGTGGATGTAGCGACACAGGTGGCGCATGTAGTCGTCCGCGTCAACAGCACGTGCTGAAAATGGCCCTTGGAATAGCGTGCCGCTTTCGCGATAGGTTCGGTTATACGCCTGGCTATAGCTACCAAACACGCGGCGGGGAAGCATAGCTGCCGCTATGTCTCCATCTTGCTGCACCAGCCAGTGATAATGGTTCGGTAATAAACAATATGCCACAATTGTAAGCTGGCATTCTTTAGCAACCTGCACCATTACTCGCGTGACATAGTCGTAATTGCGCGCCTCGCGAAAGATCGACACGCGCCGAGCGCCACGATTATAGATGTGGTAAAGACCACCGTGGACGAACGAGATGTCACGCCGTGCCATGGCCTACCTCACTCCCCAGCGCCATCGTCGCCAGCTTCCAGGAAGCTGAACGCTTCTCACCTTCAATCACCTACCAGCCCAGCTTCCAGGAAGCTCCCCAGCGCCATCGTCGCCAGCGTCATCGCCAGCTTCCTGGAAGCTGAACGCTTCTCACCTTCAACCGCCTACCAGCCCAGCTTCCAGGAAGCTTTGCATCGCCTCTCATGGCCAGTTTCCTGGAAGCTGAATGCTACCTGCATTCAATCGCCTACCAGCCCAGCTTCCAGGAAGCTTTGCATCGTATCATCGTCGCATCATCGTCGCCAGCTTCATCGCCAGCTTCCTGGAAGCTGAATGCTACCTGCATTCAATCGCCTACCAGCCCAGCTTCCAGGAAGCTTTGCATCGTATCATCGTCGCATCATCGTCGCCAGCTTCATCGCCAGCTTCCTGGAAGCTGAACGTCACCTGCATTCAATCACCTACCAGCCCAGCTTCCAGGAAGCTCCCCAGCGCCATCGTCGCCAGCGTCATCGTCGCCAGCTTCCTGGAAGCTGAACGTCACCTGCATTCAATCGCCTACCAGCCCAGCTTCCAGGAAGCTCCCCATCGCTCACCCATCGCCAGCGTCATCGTCGCCAGCTTCCTGGAAGCTGAACGCTTCTCACCTTCAATCACCTACCAGCCCAGCTTCCAGGAAGCTCCCCATCGCTCACCCATCGCCAGCGTCATCGTCGCCAGCTTCCTGGAAGCTGAACGCTTCTCACCTTCAATCACCTACCAGCCCAGCTTCCAGGAAGCTCCCCAGCGCCATCGTCCCCAGCGCCATCGTCCCCAGCTTCCAGGAAGCTGAGCGCTCCTCACCTTCAATCACCTACCAGCCCAGCTTCCAGGAAGCTCCCCATCGCTCACCCATCGCCAGCGTCATCGCCAGCTTCCTGGAAGCTGAACGCTTCTCACATTCAACCGCCTACCAGCCCAGCTTCCAGGAAGCTCCCCAGCGCCATCGTCGCCAGCGTCATCGCCAGCTTCCTGGAAGCTGGATGCTTCTCACATTCAATCGCGTACCAGCCCAAGCTTCCAGGAAGCTCCCCATCGCTCACCCATCGACCGCAACGCGCACCTCGCCGGTCAGCAGCCGCTGCATCAGGCCGCGTTTTTGTGCTCGTAGCGCGGTCAAGTTCTTACTTGCAACACCAATTTCGTTATCAGCACACGTCAACATACTCGCGATTTTCGCCTGTTCTACGAGCGGGGGCATAAAAACCTTTACTCCAAAAAATTCTTCCGCAGAAAGATTGAGAAGCCCGTCATTTCTGACACCGCTGTTGATCAAGCGACTTAGTTGGCGGTTGAGCGCCCCACTCTCAAAATAGAATTTGTAGAAATCGATATCGACATCGGCTCGCTTAGGGGTGAAGCAATAGTAAACATTTGGGACCGCACCCTCGTCAAATTCTTCTAGTCGATAAATGCACCCTTGTGGGTAGCTACCGGAATTGCCTTTGTTATAAGCGAATTCACCCTTCCGCAAGAGCGTGTAACGTTCGAGAGTTTTCCCGGCAATGATCCGGCCAAATTTCGCAGCCTGATCGACGAAGCCCACTTTTGCCGTGATGCTCAGGACATGTTCAGGTTCAGAAGCAGGACGTTGAACGCGTTTGAAAATCTGATCAAGTCGAAATTCTTGCCATCCATATGGCAGACTGCCGTTCGTGCCAGGTTCGCCGAACCCCGGAAACCGCACCGCGCCCGTCAGCAGCCGCTGCATCAGCGCCTTCTTCCGCGCCTTCAGCGCCGCGACGAGGCGTTCCGCGCGGTCGATCGCTGCGTCCCACGTGCCGAGGATGCCGGCGATCTTGCGCTGCTCGGCGAGGGGTGGGAGATCAACACGGAAATTGCGAATATCTTCCGAACTTATAGACGCTTGGCCTCCTGCCCGTTTTGCTGCCTTTCTCACTTGCCTTCGGAAATTACTTGTGAGCATGTACTGCACGAGGAAATGTGGATGCACTTGATCTCTACATCGGAGTCGAATCAGCATATTTTCAAAAAGCAAGCCCTCTAATGTCTCATCAACTAGGCCAACTTTCCCGAGTAATTCTACACTATTTACTCGATTTATCAGGATATCGCTTCGTTTTAACGAAAAACTGTTAACTTCGCTGTCATCGGCGCATACTTGAGCAAGCGATTCAGTATTTAGCTTCCATGATGTACTACTTAAATTGTACATCCGAATGAATGATTTTCCGTGGCCATAAAACTCCGCAGATTTATATAAACCATTTTGGATTTCAGCAAGGATATCTCTGAACCTATATTGTTTCCAGGCATCGCTCATTCCAGCCCCAATTCCTTCAAATACGCCTGTATCTGCGCTTCGGGCGCGCTGCGTTTCAGCGTTATTCATTGCCAGCTTCCTGGAAGCTGGATGCCTACCACATTCAATCGCGTACCAGCCCAAGCTTCCAGGAAGCTTCGCAACGCATCATCGTCGCCCGTCGTCGCCAGCTTCCTGGAAGCTTGAAGCCACTCACGTTCAATCGCGTACCAGTTCGAGCTTCCAGGAAGCTCCGCAGCGTCATCTTCATCGCCAGCTTCCTGGAAGCTGAATGCCATCTTCTCTCAATCGCGTACCAGCCCAAGCTTCCAGGAAGCTTTGCAACGCATCATCGTCGCCCGTCGTCGCTAGCTTCCTGGAAGCTGGATGCGTACCACATTCAATCGCGTACCAGCCCAAGCTTCCAGGAAGCTACGCATCGCATCATCGTCGCCAGCTTCCTGGAAGCTTGAAGCCACTCACGTTCAATCGCGTACCAGTTCGAGCTTCCAGGAAGCTTCGCAACGCATTTTCATCGCTAGCTTCCTGGAAGCTGGATGCGTACCACATTCAATCGCGTACCAGCCCAAGCTTCCAGGAAGCTCCGCAACGCATCATCGTCGCCAGCGTCATCGCCAGCTTCCTGGAAGCTGGATGCGTACCACATTTAATCATCTACCAGTTCGAGCTTCCAGGAAGCTTCGCAACGCATTTTCATCGCCAGCTTCCTGGAAGCTGGATGCGTACCACATTCAATCGCGTACCAGCCCAAGCTTCCAGGAAGCTACGCATCGCATCATCGTCGCCAGCTTCCTGGAAGCTTGAAGCCACTCACGTTCAATCGCGTACCAGTTCGAGCTTCCAGGAAGCTTCGCAGCGCATCTTCATCGCATCATCGTCGCCAGCTTCCTGGAAGCTTGAAGCCACTCACGTTCAATCGCGTACCAGTTCGAGCTTCCTGGAAGCTTCGCATCGTATCATCGTCGCCAGCTTCCTGGAAGCTGGATGCATTACCACGTTCAATCGCGTACCAGTTCGAGCTTCCAGGAAGCTCCCATCGCATCATCGTCGTCAGCTTCCTGGAAGCTGAACGCACACCATCTTCAACCGCCTACCAGTTCGAGCTTCCAGGAAGCTCCGCAACGCCGCATCGTCGCCAGCATCATCGCCAGCTTCTTGGAAGCTGGATGCCGTGCCACCTTCAATCACCTACCAGTTCGAGCTTCCTGGAAGCTTTGCAGCGCATCTTCATCGCCAGCTTCCTGGAAGCTGGATGCGTACCACATTTAATCATCTACCAGTTCGAGCTTCCAGGAAGCTTTGCATCGTATCATCGTCGCAACTTCGTCGTCAGCTTCCTGGAAGCTGAACGCTCTTCACATTCAATCGCCTACCAGTTCGAGCTTCCTGGAAGCTTCGCATCACTCATTCCAATCCCAACTCTTTCAGATATGCCTGCATCTGCCCTTCGAGGTCGCCAAGTTCGGCGCGCAGCATTGCGATTTCGGCGTTGACGGCGTGGAGGTCGATCTGTTCCTCGGCCTCGAAGGTATCGACATAGCGCGGGATGTTCAGGTTGTAGTCGTTGCCAGCGATCTCGTCGCGGGTAGCGCGGTGGGCGTAGCGCGGCACGCTCTGCCGCTCGCGATAGGTCGCCAGAATCCTGGCGCGGTCTTCGTCGCGCAGGAAGTTGCGCGCCGTGCCTTCGCGGTAGTCGCGGCTCGCGTCGATAAACAGCACATCGCTGTCGCTGCGGTCGCGCCGGAACAGCAGAATGGCAGCCGGAATGCCGGTGCCGAAGAATAAGTTTTCCGGCAAGCCGATCACCGCGTCGAGCAGGTTTTCATCGATCAGCTGCTGGCGAATGCGCCCTTCCGCGCCGCCGCGAAACAACACGCCATGCGGCACGATCACGCCCACGCGCCCGTGCTGCGTCGGCTCAAGATAGGTCGTTTCGATCATATGGCTGATAAACGCGTAGTCGCCTTTACTGGTGGGCGGCACGCCGCGATGAAAGCGCCCGAAACGGTCGGCGGCGGCGCTGTCGCCACCCCATTTGTCGAGCGAGAACGGCGGATTCGCCACCACCACGTTGAAACGCTGGAGCGTGCGGCTGTCCACGGCGAGGTGCGGGTCGCGCAGCGTGTCGCCCCAGGCTATGTTGTTGCGGCTGACGTTGATGTTATGCAGGAACATATTCATCATCGCCAGCGCCCACGTCGCGCCGTTCGCTTCCTGACCGTACACCGCGTAATCGTTGCTGCCGACCTGCTGCGCGCATTTGATCAGCAGCGAGCCGGAACCACAGGCCGGGTCGCACATGCGCTCGCCGGGCTGCGGGTCGAGCAGCTGGGCCAGCAGCAGCGACACACCGGCGGGCGTATAGAACTCACCGGCCTTCTTGCCCGCGTCGCTGGCGAACCGGTCGATCAGATACTCATACGCATCGCCGATCACATCCGCCCCGCCGATCCGCGACGGGCGCATATCCAGCCGTGGGTCGTGAAAGTCTTCCAGCAGGTGCTTCAAACGTTCGTTGCGCTGTTTGGTGCGGCCCAGCGCGGCTTCGCTGTTGAAATCGATATTGCGAAACACGCCTTCCAGCTTCTCTTTGTTCGCTTCCTCGATCGCCTCAAGCGCGATGTTGATCAGCTCACCGACGTTGGCCTCGTTGCGCTGGTTGTAGAGCGTGTAATAATCGCTTCCGTCGGGCAGCACAAAGCGCTCGTACTGCAACTGGCGGCGAATGCGCCGGTCGTCGTCGCCATATTGCTGTTTGAGCAAGGCGTAATGCTCGCGCCACACATCGCTGATGTATTTGAGAAACAGCATAACCAGGATGTAGTTCTTGTACTCGGAGGGGTCGATCGTGCCGCGAAACGTATCGCAGGCTTTCCAAAGCACGGCGTTGATTTCGTCCTGGTTGATCACACCGGGGTTTTGGTCGTTGAGAAAGTTGGATTGGGCAATTGTCATGAGTGGGCCAGGTTCTATTCAGCAAGATCGCGGATGCATGCCAGGTGCTTAGCGCCTGGGCGTGCCGGGCCAATGGTGGGCAAGGAGCTACTGGTATCGTAGCAGCGCCCAGCCCACGTGTCAACCGTCGGCGTTACGCACTGATCGGCAGGAGCCTATGGCGACGTGGGCGCAGCTTGGTGCAGAACAAAAGTGCCATGCTACGGCTTTGCGCCTGCACTTTTCGATCTCGCGCACGCATGGCGCAATCTTGTGATCACGAATATCCTTCTCGCGCACACAGGGCGCAATCTTGTGTGCGCTCGGCATAGTATTATGTGCGCGAATTTCCTTCTTGCGCACGCATGGCGCAATCTTGTGATCACGAATATCTTTCTTGCGCACACAAGACGCAATCTTGTGATCACGAATATCCTTCTCGCGCACACAAGGCGCAATAGTGTGATCGCAACGATCATTCTTGCGCCCGCATGACTCGATTTCGGGCATCCACATCGCTTCGCACGCATGGCAAGCTTGCATGAAGCACGCGCCTTGCTCAATCTGCCCCACCGATACACAAGCGCGCCAGGCCAGCAGGTGAATACCGACCTATCGCGCAGCCCGCGCCGCGCCGCCATACACTTCCGCTCGTTCTGCATGCCCGAGGTGTGGCGCAGACAGGTGCAAACCAGCGCGCGCCAATGGCTTCCGTGCCCCGCCGATCTGCGTTCGCCGCGCGTCTGCGCCCAGTTGCCCGCACATATCAACAGCCAGGTACCACAGATCCTTCGCGCATAGCGCACGGCCCTTGCCACCCTCGCACAACTGTGCTAGTCTTGCTGCAGCACACTTCTTTCAGCGGGAGCAAGCCTATGGCCGCAGCAATCGGCAAGCGCGAGCTGCTTGCGCGCCTCCATGCCGGCTACAACGCCTTTCGGCAGCTGATTGCGCCGCTCAGCGAGGCGCAGATGGCCGCGCCGGGCGCGCAGGGCGCGTGGTCGCTGCGCGATGTGGTGGCGCACTTCGTTGCGCACGAACAGTTTGCCCTCCACGAGCTGGCGGCGGCGCGGCGCGGCGAACGCTACCAGCACCCGATCAGCGGCAGCGACGCAATCAACGCGGCCGCAGTAGCCGCACACGCCGCCACGCCAGCCGGCGAAGTGCTGCGCGCCTGGGAAGCGTCGTTTCGGGCGGTGGTGGCGGCAGTTGCGGCGCTGCGCGAAGAAGATTTCGCGGAGGGGAGCGCGCTCACCGCCACGCTGGGCGATACGATCGACGGCGCGCTGGCCAACAACACCTACGAGCACTATGCCGAGCACACGCCGGCGCTGCTGGCCTGGCTCGCGCAGCAAACCGGCACGCGCAGAGCGTGAGAATTTAATCCACAGATAACGCAGATTACGCAGATATGATATCTAACAGCGTATAAATGATGGGTACTGTACCAAAAATCTTTCATACTACGAAAAACGCAATCTCTGTTGATGCAGATTACACATATGTCGCTTTAGCACCTACATAATCTGTGGCATCTGTGCAATCTGTGGCTACTATTCGACCCAGGCTGATTACACAGATATAATATCTAACAGCGTACAAATGATGGGTGCTGTACCAAAAATCTTTCATACTACGAAAAACGTAATTCCTGTTGATGCAGATTACACATATGTCGCTTTAGCACCTACATAATCTGTGGCATCTGTGTAATCTGTGGATACTATTCAACCCAGAAGGAGATGTTTCGATGGAATTTCGCGACGACGATCTCGCCCAGTTTGCCGCCGAAGGTGCCGCGCCGCTGCCCGCCACCGACACGCAGGGCTATGTCGAACATGCCGGCGCGCGGATCTGGTACGCCGCCTACGGCGATGGCCCGGCCGTCGTTCTGCTGCATGGCGGGCTTGGCCACAGCGGCAACTGGGGCTTCCAGGTGCCCGCGCTCACCGGGCAGGGCTTTCGCGCAATTGTGATCGACAGCCGCGGGCACGGGCGCAGCACCCGCGACGCGCAGCCATTTTCCTACGAGCTGATGGCGAGCGATGTGCTGGCGGTGATGGACGAGCTGGGCCTTGCGCGGGCCGCCCTGGTGGGCTGGAGCGATGGCGCATGCACGGCGCTGGTGCTGGCCGACCAGCACCCCGAGCGTGCGGCCGGCGTGTTCTTTTTCGCCTGCAACATGGACCCGAGCGGCACCAAGGAGATCGAGTTCGGCCCGACGCTCCAGCGCTGCTTTGGCCGCCACGTGAAGGATTACGCCGCACTTTCGCCCACGCCCGACGACTTCGAGGCCTTTTCCAGCGCCGTGGGCCAGATGCAGCAGACGGAGCCAAACTACAGCGCCGCCGATCTGGCGCGCATCCATGTGCCGGTGACAATTGTGCTCAGCGAGCACGACGAATTCATCAAGCGCGAGCACGCCGAGTACCTGGCACGCAGCATCCCCGGCGCGGAATTCGTGCTGCTGCCCGATGTGAGCCACTTCGCGCCGCTTCAGCGCCCCGCGCTCTTCAACCGCGCCGTGCTTGATTTCCTCAGGAAGGTTGACGCGCGGGCATAAACGCACTGTGGCACTCATCCATGCAGCCCGCGCGGCGCGCAATAGATTGTGGCAGGTCATCGAGCCGGTTCTGCGCACACTACGCGCAGCCGCGAAATTGTTGGGAGGAAGAATGCTGTGGATGATGCCACAATAACACCAGAAGAAGCCGCGCAGGTGGAAATGGGCGAGGTGCACGCCTGGATTGACATGTATTCTGCGCTGCCGAATGATTTCGCCCGCCAGTTTGGGCTCGAAATGCTGCACATTGGCGACGTGGCGCTGACGCGCTCGCCGCGCATTCCCTTTGTGCACTTCAACTGCGTGAAAAATCTTGGCGTGGCCCAGCCCGCCACCGAAGCCGCGCTCGACGCGGCGCTGGCGCGCTACCGCGAGACTGGCATTGCGCACTGCACAATCTACCACACGCCAATCAGCCAGCCCGCCGAGCTGCCCGAATGGTTTGCGGCGCGCGGTTTGCGCGTGCAGGGCGGCTGGGATCGCATCTACCGCGACGCCAGCCCGCTTGGGCTACTGGATGATATTGCGCTGCCCGGCCACTATGTCGAGAAAGTCACGTCCGACACGGCGGCAGAGTGGGCCGCCTTTATCGACGGCTGCTACGGCCTGCCAACCTCGCCGTGGCTGCTGGCATTCGCGAACCGCGCAGGCTGGCACCACTACCTTTTGCGCCAGGGCGCGCAGATTGCAGCCGTGCGCAGCATGTTTATCGACGCCGACAGCCGCGCGTGGCTTGGCGTTGAGGCGCCCGTGCCCGGGATTATGGCGCCATCGTTCCCGCAGGATGTGCAGCTTTGCGCGGCCCTGGTGCGCGAAGGCCTTGCGCTTGGCGCGCGCAGCTTCGCCGCCGACATCGAAGCGCCCGACCCGGCGATGCGCAGCCCGGCCTACGCCAATTTCGCCCGGCTCGGCTTTAGCAAGCTGTATTTCCGCAGCCACTACTGCTCCTGATGCCTGACTCCTGCATAGCAGTCGACAGATCGCACCGCTTGGCGTATAGTGTCGGCTCGTGGCATTGCGCAAGAGGCAAGCATGGCCGACCCTGCTTCGGAACGGATCAACGCGGCGCTGGAAGCGGTGTATCGCGACGAGTCGCGGCGCGTGCTGGCGACGCTGATTCGCCTGCTTGGCGATTTCGACATGGCCGAAGAAGCGCTGCACGACGCCTTTCGCGCCGCGCTGGAGCAGTGGCCGCGCGAGGGCGTGCCGGCCAGCCCGCGCGCGTGGCTGGTTTCGGCTGGGCGCTTCAAGGCGATCGACACACTGCGCCGCCGCGCCCGCTTCGACAAGGCATTAGGTGAGATTGCGGAGCAGATCGAGCAGGGCGCGCACGACACGGGCGGCGACGATGCCAGCATCGAAGATGATCGGCTGCGGCTGATCTTCACCTGCTGCCACCCGGCGCTCGCGCCCGAGGCGCGGCTGGCGCTGACCCTGCGCGAGGTGTGTGGGCTCACCACCGAAGAAATCGCCCGCGCCTTTCTGACCACGCCGCCAACGCTGGCGCAGCGAATTGTGCGCGCCAAAGCCAAAATCCGCGACGCCAAAATTCCCTATCAGGTGCCCGCGCGCGAAGAGCTGCCCGCCCGGCTCGCCAGCGTCCTCCACGTGATCTACCTGGTGTTCAACGAGGGCTATGCCGCCTCGGCGGGCGACGCGCTGACGCGGCCCGATCTCTCAGGCGAGGCGATTCGCCTGGGCCGGCTGCTGGCCGCGCTGCTGCCCGAAGCCGAGGTGCTGGGGCTGCTGGCGCTGATGCTGCTGCACGAGTCGCGGCGCGCGGCGCGCACGTCGCCCGAAGGCGACCTCATCCCGCTGGAAGAACAGGATCGCGGGCTGTGGAATGGCGCGCAGATCAGCGAAGGCGCTGCCCTGGTGGAGCGCGCGCTTGCGGCCCCGCAGTTTGGCGCGTACACCGTGCAGGCCGCGATTGCCGCCCTGCACGCAAATGCCCCCACCGTCGCCACAACCGACTGGGACGAGATCGTGGCGCTGTACGACCTGCTGCTGGGCGCCACGCCTTCCCCAATCATCGAGCTGAACCGGGCGGTGGCGCTGGCGATGCGCGACGGGCCGGAAGCCGGGCTGGCGCAGATCGACGCCATCCTTGCGCGCGGCGACTTGCGCGACTACCACCTGGCCCACGCTGCCCGCGCCGACATGTGCCGCCGCCTGGGCCGCACCGCCGAGGCCCGCGCCGCCTACGGGCAGGCGCTCAAGCTCGCTCAGCAGGAACCCGAGCGCCGCTTTCTTCAGCGGCGACTGGCTGCGCTGCCGGCCTGACGTTCCTTAATGCGCTTTCAGCGCAGGGTTTAGGGGTTGGGGGTTAGGGATTGCAATGCGCAACGAGGCTTCTCCCTGCCCGAAAACCTTACTTGGAACTGCATTAAACTCCCCGTAATTGCGGACCGATTGTGTCCCGTTCTGCTGCTATGCTGAGGGCATCCGCACAGAGCAGAAAGGGCACACAATGCACTTCGATAATGTTCGCCTGCTGGTTCACGATTTCGCGGCGTCGTTTCGCTTCTGGCACGAAATCATGGGCCTGCCGCTGATTTTCCGCGACGCAGGCGGCGAAACATACGCCTACTTCGAGGCGGGCGCGGCGCGGCTGGAGCTGCTGAGCGCGAGCTATTTCGCGCAGGCAATGGGGCAGGATGCGCCCGCGCCAGCGCGTTTGCGCGGCGCAATCGTGTTCAAGGTCGACGATGTGGACGCGAAGTTCGCCGAGCTGGTGGCGCGTGGCGCAACGCCGCTGGCCGAACCGAAAGATCGCCCCGAGTGGTTTTGCCGCAGCGCGCACCTCGCCGCGCCGGATGGCTACATCGTCGAGCTGTTCAAGACACTGGGCGGCTTCCCGGGCGCGTAGGAAGGTTCAATCCACTAATTACTCAGATGCGGTATCTCGGTAACTAGCAGGAAGATTCAATCCACAGATTACGCAGATTACACAGATATGGCGTTCTTATGCCAACCATAATCTGCGGCATCTGTGTAATCTGTGGATGATTTTATCCCTGGCCTACGCCCCATAGGCCGTGAATACGCTCTCCACCGCCGCATTGCCCCCGCAGATCAGCGCGACCGGGTGGCGGAACGCGCCCGCATCGACCGCGCCACTTTGCAGGGCGGCAATCACCGCTGCGCCGGCTGGCTCGACAAGCTGGTTGCACTCGGCCCACAGCCAGCGCATACCGGCGAGCATCTGTGCGTCGCTGATGGTCACGACGTCGTCGACGTAGCGCTGCGCGAGGCTCAGCGTCAGCTCGCTGACCGCGCGCGGCGCAAGCGTGTCTGCAACCGTGCGAACTTCCGCGAGCGGCGCAACATGCCCCTGATCCAGCGCAAAGCGCATGGCAGCCGAGCCTTCCGGCTCCACGCCGATCACGCGCACGCTGGGACGCGTTTCTTTTATTGCCATCGCCAGGCCGCCAATCAGGCCGCCGCCGCCAATCGCCACCAGCACACAGTCCATCTCGGGCACGTCGTCCAGCAGCTCCAGGCCGAGCGAGCCCTGCCCCGCCACGGTGCGCTCGGCGTCGAAGGGGTGCACGTAGGTCGCGCCACTCGCGGCTGCGTGCGCGCTCGCCGCCGCGTGCGCGTCGTCCCACACGTCGCCGTGCTGCTCGACGCCCGCCCCCCACATCCGCACGCGCGCGACGCGGTCGGCGCTGGCGTGGCGGGTGAGGAAGATCGTGGCCGGGATGCCGAGCCGCCACGCGCCATAGGCCAGCGCCGCGCCGTGGTTGCCGCCCGACGCCGTCACCACGCCACGCGCCCGTTCGTCGGGGGTGAGTTGCAGCAGGGTGTTGAAGACGCCGCGCGCCTTGAACGAGCCAGAGACTTGCAGGTTTTCGAGCTTGAGGCGCAAGCTGGCAGGCATGTCGCCGCGCAGCGTGGGCGCGGGCAAGAGGGGCGTGTGGCGCACATACGCGGCAATGCGCGCGCGGGCGGCCTGGATCGCGTCGAGGGAAAGAGGCATTGGGTTTTCTTTCTGTGTTGCAGCCGAGGCGTATGCGATACGCCTGTACGTTGCCGAGGCGTATGCGATACGCCTGTACGTTGCAGGTTGCAGCCGGGGCGTATCGCATACGCCTGTACGTTGCATAAGTATACGGGCGCGGCGCAGCATCGCCAACCGCCCGAGGGATGGTTGTGCGGGCGAGCTGCGCAAGGGTTTGATACATCACAATCACAACAGCCCGCTTCAGCGGGCGCGGCTTCGTAGCCCGGTCGTTCACGGCCGGGTGGAATGGGCGAACCGCGCGGGGCTGAAGCCGCCGCGCTACCGAGCGACGCCCCGTTCACGGGGCTTGATATATACCAGATTCAAGCCCGCTTCAGGGGGCTTCGTATTCTGTAGCCCGGTCGTTTACGGCCGGGCAGGCGCGGCTCGCCCGCGCAGCCTGACCGTAAACCGTGCCGCACGGCCGCAAGCATGCTGTGCTACTATAGCAATTCTGGATGTTTTGTAAACAGAGAATGGCGTGCTACGCTGCCTGATTCTTGGTTCTTGGTTCTGCGGTTCAGGCAGCGCCCCAAACACGAAAAGGAAGGCAGACATGAACGATCTGGCCGAGCTGTGGCAGACACACTGCGCGATCGGGCTGCGCCTGCTGGGCGGCCTGCCTGCCGGCGCAATGGCGGTGCCGGTTGGGCGCGATGGCCGGCAGGTGCGCCAGCTGTTCATGCACTGCAACGACCTGCGGCTGCGCTGGGTGGCGAACACCGCGCCCGATCTCGCCGCCGGCCGGCCCTGGTTCGAGCAGCAGCCCGAGCGCGCCACCAACGCGGATGACTTGCACGCCGCGCTGGAGCGCTCGGGCGCGGCGGTGGGCGCGCTGATTGCGCGCTGCGCCGAGGCCGGCACGGGCGTGCAGGGCTTCCCCGGCTCGCTGGCCTCGTTTCTCGCTTACCTTGTTGCGCACGACGCCTACCACTGGGGCGAAGCCGGCCTGGCGCTTGCGCAGGCGGGCCTGCCGCTCGATGCCGAAGTGGCGCTCGATCTGTGGCGTGGCTGGTGGGGCCGCGTGGTGCCGCCAGGTGTTTGAAAGGAATGTGGAATGACTGAAAAGCGCTTTCTCAACCCAGCTGTGCTGCCGCAACCCTTTGGCTACTCGCATGTGGTTGAGGTGCAGGCCGGGCGGGCGCTGTATATTTCCGGCCAGATCGCCCTCGACGCCGCCGGCCAGCTAGTTGGCGCGGGCGACATGGCCGCCCAGGCCGAGCAAGTGTTTGCGAACATTGCGGCGGCGCTTGCGGCGGCCGGCGCGAGCTTCGCGCAGGTCGTCAAGCTCACCTACTTCCTGACCGACATTGCGCAGATCGCCGCCGTGCGCACCGTGCGCGACCGCTACATCAACACGCAGCAGCCACCCGCCAGCTCGGCCGTTGAGGTGCGCCGCCTGGTGCGCGACGACCTGCTGATCGAGATCGAGGCGATCGCGGCAGTTTGAGTTGCAGGTTGGCAGGTTGAGCGACCCACGACGGAGTAGTTCACCACGGAGGCACAGAGGCACGGAGGTTTCGGTTCTGGGGTCCCTGGTTCTCTGTCTGGGCGTATAGCAATACGCCCTTTCTCTGTCTGGGCGTATAGCAATACGCCCTTCGCTGGTTCTGCATACGGAAACACACGCTATGAAACAGTCGATTGCGCTGGTGGCGCTGGTCGTGCGCGATTACGACGAGGCGCTGGATTTTTACATCGGCACGCTGGGCTTCACGCTGGTGGAAGACAGGCCCGTGCCCGAGCAGGCCAAACGCTGGGTGGTGGTAGCCCCGCCCGGCAGCGCCGGCGCGCATTTGCTGCTGGCGCGCGGCGTTGGGCCCGGGCAGGAAGCGCGCATTGGCAACCAGACCGGCGGGCGCGTGTTTCTGTTCCTGCAAACCGACGATTTCTGGCGCGATTTCCGCGCCTACCAGGCGCGCGGCGTGTGCTTCGTGCGCGAGCCAAAACAGGCCGACTATGGCACAGTCGCAGTGTTCGAAGACCTGTATGGCAACCTGTGGGATCTGGTGCAGTTCCGGGAAGGATGAGTATATCCACAGATTTCGCAGATGCCGGCAGGTGATCACTCGTTCCCGGCAGGTGATCACTCGTTCCCGGCAGGTGATCACTCGTTCCCGGCAGGTGATCACTCGTTCCCGGCAGGTGATCACTCGTTCCCGGCAGGTGATCTGCGACTGACGGGCGGTGATCTCCCGTTCCCGGCAGGTGATCTGTCACTGACGGGCGGTGATCTCCCGTTCCCGGCAGGTGATCTGCGACTGACGGGCGGTGATCACTCGTTCCCGGCAGGTGATCTGCGATTCCCAATAGGAACAAGAATGGAAAACAAGAAGTACAGCTTTTCCGACGAGCCCGACGAGGCGCGCGAAGACTATGTGACAAACAAGCTTATTGACTTCAACCAGCCGCACGCCAGCCCGCTGTGGAAGCACCCGCCGCAGCCGCGCGCCCCGCTGCATGTGTATGCTGCCGATGCGCAGGGCGGGGTGGTGGGCGGGCTGATCGGGCGCACCAATGCCGTGCCCGAGTGGCTTGAGATCAGCGTGATCTGGGTGGACGAAGCCGCGCGCGGGCAGGGCATTGGGCGCCAGCTTATGCAGCGCGCCGAGGACATGGCGCGGGCGCGCGGCTGCCATTTCGCCCGCCTGAGCACCGCGAACTACCAGGCGCCCGGCTTCTACGAAAAGCTGGGCTACCAGCGCTACGGCACGCTGGCCGATTTCCCGCGCGGCGAGACCGATTATTACTACAGCAAGCGGCTGAGCGAAAACGACGAGTAGATGTTCGAGCCACAGAGCGCACAGAGTTCACGGAGTTTTGTTTCGAAATTCTGTGAGCGTGCTTAAATCCGCACGTCATTGGTGGCGGTGCGCTCGCCGCCTGCTTGCCCGGTGTTCAACACGCCCGTTGGCTCGATCAGCAGCAGCTTCACTTCCTGCTCGGCAAAGGGTTTGTGCTCCACGCCTTTCGGCACCACAAACATCTCCCCCGCCGCAATCTGCACAGCGCCATCACGGAAATCGATCCGCAGCGTCCCTTCCACCACGATAAAGGTCTCGTCGGTGTCGGGGTGATCGTGCCAGACAAATTCGCCCTGGAGCTTGACGACTTTGAACTGGTAGTCGTTCATTTCAGCAACGACTTTCGGCTGCCACTGCTCGCTGAACAGGCCGAATTTCTGCTGCAAATTAATCGCTGAATAGCTCATAGGTCTGCTCCTGTCTTTGGGAAAAGGGCTGTCAGCCTCAATTCAAAATCCCGAAATTCATCCACAGATTACACAGATGACGCAGATGAGAAACCTCATATCTGTGTAATCTGCGTCATCTGTGGATCGATCTCGTTCTCTACGAGCGCTGTTCACTCGTGCAGCGCCAGCCCCTTCACGACCTTATCGACGGCGTTGCGCGGGCCATGCATCGCCAGCCCAACCAGCCGCAGCTCGTCGGCTGGCACGGCGCGCACGGCCGCGCGGTTGGCTTCGTCGTGCCCGGTAGCAAATAGCTCCTCGGTGAAAATGGCGAGTGGCAGCTCGCGTCCGTGCGCGCGGCGATAGACCTCGCGCAGCTGCTCGGCGCTGCCCGCGAACACCAGCACCGGCTGGCGAAACATCGGCAGGTAGCGCGTGCCCGAGCCGTCGACATATGGCTCGCCAATGATGCCTTCCTGCGTGGCGGCGATGCCGCTCACCAGAAACGCGGTCATATTCAGCTTCTGCCATGTTGGCAGGTCGGCGCGCACCACCACGGCAATTTTTGTGTCAAAGCGCATTCGGTCCTCCTGGCTTGTCTGCACAGGGAAGCATAGCGCGGCGCGGGCCGGGCGTCTATCACGATCTTGCGCTTGTGGGTTGCCACCGGGGCGTATTGCATGCGCCTGTTGCAGGTTACGACGACGGACGGCTGGAATCTTCACCGCAAAGAACGCGAAGGGCGCAAAGGGTTGCAGGTTGGAAGGGTGCAAGTTTGAAAGTTGTAAGTCCGTGCCTACTGCCTACTGCCGCCTGCTTGGTTCTGCGGTTCTGCGGTTCTGCGGTTCCGCGCTCACCCGCCACGAAACGCGCCCGGCGTCACACCAATGATCTGGCGGAAGCGGCTGGTAAAGTGACTCTGGCTGCTGAATCCCGTCGCGTAGGCGACTTCGGCCAGGGGCGTGCCGGCGGCGAGCATGTGCTGGGCATGGCGGATGCGCACGCTGTCGAGGTAGACGTGTGGGGGTACGCCGGCAGCGCGGCGAAACACGCGCACAAGGTGGAAAGGGCTCAGGCCCACGTCGGCAGCGAGCGCCGCCAGTGTCACGCGCTCGGCGTAGTGCGCCTCGATATAGGCGCGCGCCCGCGCCACCGCGCGCGGCTCGGCCCCGGCAGCCGGCAGGGTCAGGCGGTCGCTGCCGTAGCGCTGCACCAGGGTGGTGAGCAGCGCCAGCCAGCGGCTTTCGCGCTCGATTGGTGCGGCTTCTGCGCCGATGGCGCCCTGCATGGCGCGCACCTGCCCGGCCAGCCCGGCATCGTCGATCCGCAGGGCCGGGAAGCGCGGCAGCCAGCCGGGGCGGCCAAACTCGGCCATCGCCTGCGCCATGTGATCGAGCGTGGGGTAGAGCGCACGGTAGGTGAAGCCTGCGGGAATGGCCGCCTCGCCGGTGTGCGGGTCGCCGGGGTTGAGCAGGATGAGCCCGCCCGGCGGCGTGGTGTAGGTGGTGTTGCGGCACCAGAACGACTGCGCGCCCGCTTCCACCAGCCCAATCACATAGTAATCGTGCCAGTGGCGCGCAAATGCGTAGGTGGTGAATTTCGCCTGCAAGGCATCCAGCCGCAAATCGGCGTCGTGGCGCAGGGTGCTCCATTCGGCAGTGGCGCGGGGCATCGGCATGTTACGGGCGCTGGGCGATTTCAATTGCGTCGCGCAGCATGGCAGCGGCCGTTGGCACCGGGCTGGTTTCCAGCGTGGTGACGCTCAGGCGGCCTGCGATGTCGGTGTGGTAGACAATCCCCATCTCGTCGCCGCTCATGCGCGCCAGCGGGTGGTCGGCGGGCAGCGCGGTTGGGCGCACGCTCAGGCGGAAATCGCCCATGGTGCGCTCGGCCAGGCACAGCAGCACAATCCGCTTGCCCTCTGCGCTGGCGGCCTGCAGCTCGTCCGCGCTGAGCTTGGCGATGCCGGTTACGTCCACATCTGCCAGCGTGGTCGGGCGCAGCAGCACGGCGTTCGCCAGAATCACGATCTTGTTTGCGGCATCCCAGCCATCGACATCCAGCGTCGGGTCGGTTTCGGCCAGGCCGCGCCGCTGCATTTCGGCCAGGGCGTCGGCGTAGCTGGTGCCCGCTTCCATCATACGCAGAATGCCCTGCGTGGTGCCGTTCAGCACCGCCTCGATCCGCTCGATCCGCGCGCCGGCCAGGTCGCGCCAGCCGATATTCACGCTGGGCATCGCGCCGCCCACGCAGGCGCTGAAGCGCAGCGCGCCACGCGGCTCGGGAGCGGGCACGCTTGCGTCGGCAGCCAGATCGCTCCAGGCGGCCAGCTCGGGGTAGGCCAGCGCCAGCGGGGCTTTGTTCGCCAGCACTACCGAAATGCCGCGCTCCAGTGCGGCGCGCGCAGTGCCCAGGCCGGGCTGGCCGTCCTTGAGGTTCACTGGCGTTGCTTCCATCAGCATTTCGGCGTCGAGCGCGCGCACCAGCGCAGTCGCATCCACGCCCGGCTGCCCGCCCGGCAGGCTGGCAACCTTCTGGCCGGCCTGTTTGGCAGCCAGCAGCGCGGCAATGTCGAGGCCGCTCGGGTCGCTGATCGCGCCGCTGGAGTCGGTCGCGCCGACCACGGCAAATTCAAGCCCATACTCGTCACGCAGCAGCGCGGCCTGCGATTGCAGAATGCCGAGCAGGCTGCGGCCGACATTGCCCAGCCCGGCCAGGATCAAACGTTGGCGTGCAATCGTCACGGGGTGCTCCTTCATGTGTGCGCGAGATGGGCGTATTGTATCACGCTGGGGAAAAAGAACCGAGAACCCAGAACCGGGAAAATTGAGCCACAGAGCGCACAGAGAACGCTGAGTACTGTTCTCTGTGCGCTCTGTGGCTCGGTTCACTACGTTCGACTACCCTTCCAGCCGCGCCAGCAGGGCCGGAAGCTCGCCCATACCCGCCAGCTCGTAGTAGCCGGGGTGCGCCTCGGGAGCGTTCGCGGCCTCGTGCGCCCAGGTCAGGTGGTAGGGGATGTAGACCGCGTGCGCGCCCAGCTCCAGCACTGGCAGAATGTCGGAGCGCAGCGAATTGCCAACCATCAGAAACTGCTCGGGCGCGATTGCATGACGGCGCAGCAACATCTCGTAGTTGGCGCGGTGCTTGTCGCTCACAATCTCGACGTGGCGGAAATAGCGCGCCAGGCCCGAGCGCTCGATCTTCACTTCCTGGTCGCGCAAATCGCCCTTGGTGATCACCATCAGCTCGTAGCTGCCGGCCAGCGCGTCAAGGGTTGCGGGCACGCCGTCGAGCAGCTCAACGTCGGCGGTGAGCATGGTGCGCGCCGCATCAATCAGTGTTTGAATGTCGTTCCCGCCAATGCGCCCCTCGGTCAGTTCCACCGCCGTCTCGATCATCGAGAGCGCAAAGGCCTTGATGCCATAGCCGAAATGCTGCAAATTGCGCATCTCGGTCTGGAACAGCCGCTCGTCGATCCACTCCGGGCTGTGGTACTGCGCCAGCAAGTCGCGGAAGGTCGTTTGGGCGGCGGCGTACAGGCGCTCGTTGTGCCAGAGCGTATCGTCGGCGTCAAACGCGATCATCGCAAAGCGCGACATAGCAATCCCTTTCCTCTTCTATAGCAGATTGCAAGTGATTTGAGCCACAGAGAACACAGAGAGCACCGAGTACGAGTCCAATCTCGTTGTCTTTTGTGGCTCAGCTAAATCGAAATGTGCGGTATTCTCATCCCCATCCCCCGTCTCCCATTCCCCATCCCCGCGCGGCACGCGCCTACGCATCCGCCAGTGCAGCGCGCGCCTCGGCTTGCTCGTTGGTCGCGCCATCGGCGGCCAGCAGGCGCGGCAGCACCGACGCGCCCAGGATCAGGCCAATGCCCAGCATCTGCGGCCATTCCAGCCGCTCGCCCAGCAGCGCCACCGCCAGCAGCACCGACACTGGCGCTTCGAGCATCACCACAATGCTGGCGATGCGGCCCGGCAGAAAGCGCAGCGCGATGGTGAACAGCGCATAGCCGCCCAGCGTCGGCCCGAGCGACAGGATGAGCAGCACGAGCCACGGCGCGGCGCTGCTGCCAACCGCCCGCACAATATTCGCGGTCTGCGCCGGGTCGGTGAAGCCAAGCGCGCTGCTGGCGAACCACAGGCCCAGCAGCACAATCGCGCCAAACAGCATCGTGTAGGCCAGCGAAGTCCACGGGCTGGTGCTTTGCACCGAGCGCTGGCTGTACAGCACATAGCCGGCGTGCGCCAGGCCGGTGCACAGGCCCACCAGCGTGCCGAGCCAGCTCACCCGCAGCACAGCCGGGTCGTAGGCGCGCACCAGCAGCGCCGCGCCGAATAAGGCAATTGCCAGCGCCAGCACCTGCGGCCAGCGGATGCGTTCGCCAAAAAACAGCCACGCGCCCAGCGTCACAAAGGTCGGGAAGGTGTAGATCATCACCACCGCCACCGACGCGCCGTTCAGCAGGATCGAGAGCACCCACAGCGCATGGTACACGCCAATCGAGATCGCGCCAACCGCCGCCAGGCCGCGCAGCTCGCGCCGGCCCACGCGCAGCAATGCTGGCCGCACCAGTGCAATTGCGGCAAAGCAGAAAACTGCAATAATCGCGTCGCGCCAGAAGGCGATTGCCAGCGCGGGCACGTGGTGTGTTTCGAGCAGGTACTTGATGCCCGGGCTGGTCGAGGCCCAGACAATCGCGGCCACGATGGTGAGGATGTAGCCGGTGCGCGGGTTGCGGTTCATATGCTTCCTTTATGGTGCCTGCGGCAGCAAGCTATTTTGGGCTTATTGTCACGAGTTACGCAGTGGCCAGCGTGGCCTGACTTCTGACTACTGCGAGAGCCCACAAACGCCCGAAGCTCCAAAGCAGCGCAAGGGTTGCTTTGGAGCTTCGAGCGATAAGGGCAAGGCTGAAGCGCGGGCGATTAGCCCAGCATAAGGCCAACAATCGTGATCATGAACAGCATCAGCATAAACGCCGGGATAACGTTCAGCGGGTTGCGCCAATCCCAGTTAAAGCGAATGTCGAGCGGCATGTGCGAGCCGTAGGTCGTCTGCGCGGTGTAGCGCTCGAACCAGTCCTGCTTGTTGGGCTGCTCGCCACGCGGGCGGCGCGGGCCACCGGTGCGGGCGCGCGGCTGAAGGGCAAGCGTGCTGTCTTCGGCGTAGGTGTGCGTAATCGTGGTCATTGGGGAGCCTCCTAATGTGCGAACTAGAGCGCACGTTCAGCGACTGCCGGCAGCGGCAGCGCGGTTGTTTCAAACGGTGACGACGTAATCAGATGGGTAAACGTGCGGCGCACCGACGGGTGGTTGCGCAGATGCACGTAGATCAGCTGTTCAAGCGTTTGCGGCGTGGCGGTGCGTACTTTCACAATAAAGCACCATTCGCCAATCGTCCGGTGGACTTCCTGCACGCCGGGCAGCCCAGTCAGAAATTCTTCAGTGTCGAGCAGGTCGCAGCCGGCGCTGGTTTCGACAAAAATGAACGATGTGACGGTGATGCCCAGGCGGATCGGGTCGACAATCGCCGCGTAGCCAAGAATGTAGCCGCGCTCTTCCAGCAGCTTGACGCGCCGCAGCACCGTGGGCGGCGCCAGGCCAACTTGCTGCGCCAGGTCAGCGTTCGACATGCGGCCGTCGCGCTGGAGCAGTTCGAGGATCTGCAGGTCAATCGTGTCGAGTTCTTCCATCGCAATCATCACTCACTTAGAAGTTCGTTTATTACAGTGATGATTGTAATATTCTTCTTTTATTTCAGCAATACTCCAAAAGTTGTAATTTTAGTACAATTTTATTACGCCCTGGAAGAATTTTACGGCATGGCCCGCAATCAGCACGCGCGTGCCGGCCTCGGTGCACCACAGTTCGCCGCCACGCGCCGAAATCTGGCGGGCATGCAGCTCGGTTTTGCCAAGCTGCGCGGCCCAGTAGGGCACCAGCGCGCAGTGCGCCGAGCCAGTCACGGGGTCTTCGGGGATGCCGGCGGCCGGCCCGAAAAAGCGCGAGACGAAATCGGCACTTTCGCCGCGTGCCGTCACAATCACGCCGCGCGCGTCGAGCTGGGCCAGCAATTCCAAGCGCGGCTGCACTGCGCGCACGGCCGCCTCGTTCGCCAGCACTACCATGTAATCCATGCCCCGGCGCACTTCCAGCGGCTCGGCACCCAAGCCTTCGGCCAGCAGCGGCGGGGCGGCGCACGGCTCGGTGGCGATGGCCGGGAAATCCAGCGTCAGGCGCGCGCCATCGCGCGTGACCGTCAGGCCGCCGCTGCGCGACGCGAACGTCACGCTGGTGCGGTCGGGCTCCAGCTCGGTGAAGAGCACAAACGCCGAGGCCAGCGTGGCGTGGCCGCACAGATCGACTTCCAGCACCGGCGTGAACCAGCGAATGCGGTAGTCGTCGCCCTCGCGTGCGAAAAAGGCCGTTTCGGCCAGGTTGTTTTCGGCCGCAATCGCCTGCATGGTCGCGTCGTCGAGCCATTCCTCCAGCGGGCATACCGCTGCCGGGTTGCCAGCAAACACGCGGTCGGCGAAGGCGTCGATCTGGTACATGGGGATAGTTGGCATGTCTTCCTCCTGTTTTTTTGGCACAGCGACGCCAGCGCGGGGCACGCGGGCCAGCGCGGGGCGCTATGCGAATGACGCGGTTTGGCTTATACGAGCGGTACGCACTCGGCCAGCGGCGGCACCATAAAGGCGCGGCGCGTGGTTTGCACGCTGATCAGCTGCCCGAGGATCTGCGCCGCCTCGGTGATCAGCTCGGGCGGCAGGGTGCTGAACGACAGGCGCATGAATGGCTGCGCTGGCGGGTCGATAAAGAAGACATCGCCCGGCGCGAAGCCCACGCCGCGCTCAATTGCCGCGAGGTACAGGTCGGTGACGGACGTGCCAGCCGGCAGCGTCACCCAGGTGCACAGCCCACCACGCGGCGTCGTCCAGTGAATGCCCGAAGGGAATGAGCGCGCCATCGCCGTGAGCAGCGCGTCGCGGCGCTCGCGGTAGCGCGGGATGGCGCGGCGCAGGTGCGCGGCCAGCCAGCCATGCTGGATGAACAGGGCCAGTGCGCGCTGCAGCAAGGGCGGCGAGCACAGATCGTCGGCCTGCTTGGCCATCACCAGCCGGTCGAGAAATTGCGGCCCGGCGACAATGTAGCCGATCCGCACGCCCGGGATCAGCGCCTTCGAGAAGCTGCTGATCATCAGCACCTGCCCGGTGCGGTCGCTCGCCTTGATGGTAGGCGGCGCACTTCCTTCATACACCAGCGCGCTGTAGATGTCATCTTCCACCACCGGCACGCGGTAGCGCTCGGCCAGCTCAAGCAGGCGCGCGCGGCGCTCGGCGCTCAGGCACACGCCGCTGGGGTTCTGGAAGGCCGGGATGGTGTAGATGAAGCGCGGCTGGTGTTCCTTTATCAGCGCCTCCAGCGCATCGACCTGCATGCCGTCTTCGTCCACCGGCACGCCAATCGGGCACAGCCGCTGCGCGTTCAGCACATTCAGCAGGCCCAGGTAGGTTGGCTGCTCGACCAGCACGGTATCGCCGGGGCGTGCCAGCGCGCGCCCAATCAGCGACATGGCCTGCGTCGCGCCCGAGGTGACCACAATTTCGTCGGGCGCAGCATTCAGCCCGCGCTCGCGCAGCAGGTCGGCCAGCGTTGTGCGCAGCAGCGGGTCGCCCTGCGATGGCGTATAGCTCAGCACGGCCGCGCCGCCCGTGGTCAGCGCCTCGTCGAGCGCCCGGCCAAACTCGCGCATGGGGTACAGGTCGGGCGAGGCGTCGGCCATTGCCAGCGAGCGCATGCCGGGCAGCCGCGCCAGGCGCACCATGTCGTTCAGAATGCTCGGCGTCGACAGGTCGCGGCCATAGTCGGTTTGCACGGAAATTGTCTCGCTCGGCGCAGAAACAAATGTGCCACGGCCCACCGTCGCTTCAACCCAACCACCCGACTGCAGCTCGCTATAGGCGGTATGCACCGTCAGGCGCGTCACGCCAAGCTGCACGGCCAGCTCGCGCACGGTGGGCAGGCGCGCGCCCGGCGGCAGTGCGCCCGAGCGAATGCGCCGCTGGATGTCTTGCGCGAGCTGCGTGTAGAGCGGCTGCGGGCTGTTTCGGTTGAGCGTGATCTGCATGGCGACCTCGGCTTGATGTGCATTGTACCGGCTTGTACCACTATTGTCTCACTGAAATCATTGTATGGGCGATTGTTCGCCCTGCATAGAGACAAATCGGGACGTATGCGGCAGGACAATATGGATGATTCATTTGTTATCTGGCGCGCCATGACCCCATGCTATAATTTTCATGGCGCGCTGCGCCACAAAAATTATAAAAAAGGATTGAACTATGCCGCTCGACAACACTGCTGATTTTGCTCCTTTTGAAGAACGAATGCGCGCCGAAGGGCTGCCGCAGATTGTGATTGATAACTTCCACTACTACTATGATGTGCTGGCCTCCGGCAGCGTCGGCATGATTCCGGAAGACACGATCATGCCGGTGTCGGCGGTGGCGGGCGTGGAAGAAGTGGCCGCCTACACCGAGGCTGGGCATGCCGCGCTGGGTCGCGCCGCCGTGCTGAAGCTGAATGGCGGCCTGGGCACGAGCATGGGCCTGGATCGCGCCAAGTCGCTGCTGGTCGCGCGCGAAGGCATGACCTTTCTGGATGTGATTGCGCAGCAGGCGCTAAGTTTTGGCACGCGCTATGGCACGGCAGTGCCGCTGATCCTGATGAACAGCTTCAACACCGACGCCGACTCGCGCGCGGTGCTGGCGCGCTACCCCGCGCTTGAGGGCCCCATCCCGCTCTCGCTGATGCAGAACAAAGTGCCCAAAGTGCTGCAAAGCACGCTAGGCCCCGCCGACTGGCCGGCCAACCGCAACCTCGAATGGTGCCCGCCCGGCCACGGCGAAGTGTATATTGCGCTGGCAACCTCGGGCATGCTCGACGCGCTGCTGGCGCACGGCTACGAATACCTGTTCATCTCCAACGTCGACAACCTGGGCGCGACGCTCGACCTGGGCATCCTGGGCTACGTGGCCGAGCACAATGTTCCCTTCCTGATGGAAGTGGCCGACCGCACCGAGGCCGACAAGAAGGGCGGGCATATTGCGCAACGGCTGGATGGGCAGCTCATCCTGCGTGAAGTCGCGCAGTGCCCCGAGGCCGATCTGCCAGCATTTCAGGACATCAAGCGCCACGCCTACTTCAACACCAACAGCATCTGGGTGAACCTGCCGCAGCTCAAGGCGCTGCTCGACGCCAACAACAACGTCATCAAGCTGCCCATGATCCGCAACGCCAAAACGCTCGACCCGAAGGATAGCCGCTCGCCAGGGGTATTCCAGCTCGAAACGGCCATGGGCGCGGCAATTGCCGTGTTCCCGGGCGCGCGCGTGCTGCGCGTCGGGCGCGACCGCTTTATGCCGGTGAAAACCTGCGACGACCTGCTGCGCCTGCGTTCCGATATCTACGCGCTCGACGAAGGCTTCCGGCTGGTGCAGGCCAACGACATCGCGCCCACGATTGTTGTGCTCGACAGCCGCTTCTACAAGCTGATCGACGACTTCGAGGCGCGTTTTGCCGCTGGCCCGCCGTCGCTGCGCGCATGCGCGCGCCTGACGGTCGAGGGCGATGTGGCCTTTGGCGCAGGGGTCGTGTGTCAGGGAACGGTGCATGTGCGCAACCGCAGTGCAGCGCAGGGCCACGTTCCCGCCGGCACCACCCTCAGCGGCGCGCGCGATCTGGGCGCGGGCTAGCCCGCTACGCAGCCCGCTCGTACCGGCCTGCTCAGCAAGAAATACACGAATAGCTTATTCTAATGCGGATTCGAGGGTGGCATTGCCATCCTCGAATTGCGTTTTTTCCACCCGCGTTGCGATTCGCACCGAATCAAATGCGCCGATGTCGTGTTAAAATTGTAAAGATATTGAACCATGACCGCAAAACCTGTGTGATAATAGTGAAGCGGTCTTACCTCACTCAGATCCAAGCGGATAATCGTCGTGCACCTCCGGGTGCAATTGCCGTTGCATGCCACACTCCCGGCCGAAGCTGACCGGGCGACATGCGCGGAACAATGGAGAGGAACAGCAACCTTGTACAACTTCCAGGGAACCGCCGCCGATGCTGCCGGTGGGTTGGCCAATGTTGGCCGCGGGAAGTTAGCGCCGCCCGCAGACGAGCGCGCCCATAGCCCACTTGCACGGGCAATCTGCCGCGATGCCCGGGCAAGCACATTTGGGGAACAACAGCTACTAAACCATATTCTTGAGGTTGTTCGTGGGGCTGGCTATGCGCTTCCCCGCGCGCTGATTGTTAACTACTATGTCGCGCTGAAAACGAACCCGTTTGTGATCCTGGCTGGCGCGGCCGGGCAAGGCAAGAAAGAACTTGCCCGCCTGTTTGCTGAAGCGCTGGTTGGGCGCGATAGCTCGCAGTATCTGCAAATCTCGCGAACGGGCTTGTGGGCCGGTGGCACCGGGCAAGATCAATACTACCAGTCGATGCAGGAGCAGTTCAGCTCGTGGCGCTTTTTGGAATTGCTGCAGGAAGCTGCTGCCCCAAGCAACCTCGGGAAAATCTATATGGTCTGCTTTGACGCCGTCTACCCAGCCGACCTTGAGTATTATTTCGATATGCTCCAGGTTGCCCCGGACGGCACAAAGTGGCTCAAGCTGCCGGGCTTCCCGCCCGATTGCCAGCCTGTTATCCCCCCAAATGTTTATATCACTGCGGTGCTCGACGCCGACGATGCCGGAACAACGCTTGGGCGCAATGTGCTGCGGCACGCTGGCCTGATCGAATTTCGTCTGCCGCCCGAAGATTGCCGGCCAGTGCTGCGTCTCGTTGCGGAGCCAGGCGTACCGCCCACCGGATATCAGCGGCTCTGGCAGCGCTCAGCGCTTCACAGCCTGGCAGAAGCGCGTGCGCGGCTGGCGAGTGTGCTTGGTGAAGAGCGCATGGCGCGGCTGCACTACTCGACGGATCTTGCCTTGCTGTTCTGGCGCAGTGGGCAGGCTTTGATGAAAGAAACGCTCGACGAGCTGACGATCTTTGTCGCCAATAGCTTCGACCAAGATGGGCGCGGCCTGTTCGACTCGGAAAACCCGCAGCGCAATGCCGAAATCGCTTACGACGCGCAGGTGATCCAGCGCACGCTGTGGCGGCTGAACGCATCGGGCGACGAAGAACTGCGGCGCGATTTGCTCGACTACCTCGATCGGCTTGCGCGCGACGGCGCGCCACGCGAGGAAGAAGCTCGCCGGGAACCCGTTCGTGGGGCTGGGGCGCAAACGCCGGGCACGCGGCCCTTTGCACAGCAAGCCGTGGCATAAATGATGCAGTGCGCTACGCCATACCCTTGCTCATCAGCACAGCGCGCCATAGTGAGAAGTACACTGGTGTTGGCGGTTTGACAAGCCGAAAACAGCGTGTTACCATTTGCGAACCGCTGGAGTGAGACCTCTTCAAATATGGCTGTGTCGAAGCGCAGGGTGCTTTGATTGACATGATGTCACATCAGGATCGCGAAGTCGACGACTTAGACTATATGCTGCGCGATGCCTTGCGACGCACCAACGACCCAGTGCCAAATCCTCAACGCGTGTTTGCGCAGCTTTGCCTGCGAATCGCAGCCGGCCGCCAGGCGCCATGGCGCGGGCGTTCGGTTGCAGCGCCGCTTGGGGATCACGCATACCTGACGGCATCGTACTGGTACCTGGCGCCGTTGGCGCGCATGGTGCACTAGGCGTTCACACAGCACATAGCGCGGTTCTAAACCGGATTACAGTCGTTACAACACATACCCAAGGAGGTCTTTCCGAAAGGAGGTGGCACCCGTCCGAGGTCTAGCTATCGTGCCGGCAATATGATCGTAGCTGGCCGATCGGTTTTTCTGAACAGACGCTTGTGAAAGGAGCTTGCTTCAGATGAAGCGAATGAACCTACGGAGCAGCTTTGTCGTTGCGCTGCTGCTCGCCCTCGTTTTGCCGATTCTTGCCGCCTGTGGTGGTGGCACGCCGGCTGCCGCCCCGACAGCAGCCCCGGCTGCTGAGGCCCCCACGGCCGCCGCTGCCGAGGCCCCCACGGCCGCCGCTGCTGAGGCGCCGACCGCTGCCGAGGCCCCAACTGCAATGGCTGAGGCGCCGACCGCTGCTGCCGCGACCGGTGGCCCCGATCCCGATGGCTACCTGCGCATGGCTGAGTCGGTGTGGCCGGATCAGCTCGACCCGCAGAAATCCTCGTTCTCGAACGAGATCGCGGTGCTGATCCTGAACTATGAGGGCCTGACCCGCTTCGACAAAGACCTCAAGACGGTTCCCGGCGCGGCCGAAAAGTGGGAAAGCAATGCTGACGGCACCGAGTGGACCTTCACGCTCCGCGATGGCCTGAAGTACAGCGACGGCTCGCCGCTGACCTCGACGGACTTCGCCGAGGCGATCTACCACTCGCTCGACCCGCACTCACCTGGCGACTACCAGGGCACCTACTTCATGATCAAGGGCGCCGAGGATATCATTGGCACCGAGATCCCGACCGACGAGGCCAAGCTGCCCGACCTGCAGAAGGCGCTGGGCATTGCAACGCCCGACGAGAAGACCATCAAGTTCACCCTGACCCAGCCGACGCCGTATTTCCCGACGATTATGGGCATCTGGGTGGGCTGGCCAACCAAGAAGTCGTCGTTCGAGAGCAGCGAAACCTGGTGGGAAGATGCCGCCATGCAAATTGGCAACGGCCCCTTCCAGATCACCAAGATCGACAAATCGGCCAACCTGATCGAGTACAAGGCCAACGAAAACTACTGGGCCGGCAAGCCCAAGATCGCTGGCGTGCGCTACACCTACATCGAAGACCTGGCGGTGGCGCTGCAGGCCTACAAGAACAACGAAGTCGACGTCATGATACCGGACGCGAACGACGTTCCGACGATCCAGGCCGACGCGACGATGGGCGCGGAGTTCAAGAGCTACGCCGGCGCCTGCACCTTCGGCTGGGAATTCAACCTGACGCGCGCTCCGTTTGATAACTTCAAGGTTCGCGAGGCATTCGCCTACGCCTACGACCGCGAGGGCTTCATCCGCGACGTCACCAAGGACACCTTTGTCAAGACCCTGACGTGGATCCCGCCGGGTTACCCTGGGTACGACGACAAGGAAACCCGCTACGACTTCGACGTTGAGAAGGCCAAGGCCGCACTGAGCGAGGCTGGCTTCCCCGATGGCGCTGGCTTCCCCGAGGTTAAGCTGACCTACGGCAGCAACAACCCGGCCAACCAGGCCCGCAGCGAATACCTGGTTCAGATGTACAAGAAGAACCTGAACGTCGACCTGGTGCTCGACCCGGTCGAGTCGACCACGCTAACCGCACTGCGCAAGGATCCTAAGACCTTCCCGCAGCTGGTGCGCGGCGGCTGGTGCGCGGACTACCCCGACCAGCAGAACTGGCTCAGCATCTTCTGGCACTCGCGCTCGGAGTTCGCCAAGAACATCAGCTACAAAGATCCTAAGGCCGATGAGCTGATGGACCAGGCCGACATTGAGCTCGACCCAGCCAAGCGTACCGAGCTGTACGCTCAAGCGCAGGTGCAGGTGATTTCGACCCTGCCGATCGTCATCTACGGCAACACCAAGAACATCTACCTGATCAAGCCGTGGGTGAAGGGTCTCGACTTCACGCCGCAGGACTCGGACGAGCCGGGTCTGATCACCGGCCTGGCGGGCGTTACGCTCGGCCAGTAGGATACGACAGACACTGGCGGCCCTTTCGAGGGCCGCCAGTGTTCAATAGAACAAGAAACGTACGTAGGTGCATGCGCCCGTACGACCGAGGAGCGTGTTATGCTGGCATTCATCATTCGCCGCCTGCTATGGGCCATCCCGGTATTATTTTTTGTGGCGCTGGTGTCATTCTTCTTGATGCATCAGGCCCCCGGTGGGCCGTTCGACCGCGATGGTGATAAGAAACAGGTCGACGGGGCGACGCTGAAAGCCTTGAATGCCCGCTTCGGCCTCGATAAACCACAGTATTTCAACCCGGCAGCAGCAAGCAAATTGTGGGAAAGCGGCGTGCGCAACCCCCTGGCAATCGGCCGCGCCTATTTAGACAGCCAATTTTTTAACTATGTGTTTAATGCCGCTCGCGGCGATCTTGGCCCTTCGTATCGCCAGCGCGGCAAGAGCGTTCAGGATATTATCCTCAAGCAGTGGCCCTATTCCCTGCGCCTGGGCCTGTTCGCCCTGACCTTCGCGGTGCTGGTTGGCATCCCGCTTGGTATCATTGCGGCGCTGCGCCAGAACTCAATTGTCGACTATATCAGCCTCTTCTTTGCCACAATTGGCGTGTCGGTACCAACGTTTGTGATTGGCCTGCTCGTCATTATTCTGTTTGGCACCACGCTGAAATGGATCTCGATCACGAATAACGACTGGAACACCTGGCGGCCCTATATCGCGCCGGGCCTGGTGCTCGGCCTTTCAACCATGTCGTTTATTACGCGCATTACGCGCAGCACCGTGCTTGAGATCAAGCGCCAGGATTACATTCGCACCGCCCGCGCCAAGGGCCTGAACGAGCGCATGGTGATCGTCCGCCATATTCTGCGCAATGCCCTCATCCCTGTGGTGACGGTGCTTGGCCCGGCGCTGGTTGACCTGATCACCGGCGCGGTGATCACCGAGTCGATCTTCAGCATCCCCGGCGTCGGTCGCTTCTTTGTCGACGCGATCTTCCAGCGCGATTACTCGATGATTATGGGTTCGACGCTGATTTACGCGACGCTGGTGGTGATGGCCAATATTGTTGTCGACCTGAGCTACGGCCTGCTGGATCCACGCATCCGCAGCCAGGGCTAGGCAAACGACGGCAGCGCAATAGTTTCGCGGCCGGTGCCCTGCGCCCGGCTGTTAACCAAGGGTAGATGAGGTGATTTGATGGCGACGACTATATCGAAACCAGCCGCCAGCGTCGACAGTGTCGAGCAGGCATTTGTCACCCGCGCGCCACGCAGCCTGTGGAGCGATGCGCGGCGGCGCCTGCTGCGCAACAAAGCAGCAGTTGCGGCCCTGTCGTATATCTGCCTGCTGATCATTGTGGCGATTATTGCGCCACTGCTGGCGCCGCACAACCCGATCGAGATTTTCCCCGGCAAGACCTATATTCAGGCGGCATGGGTGGAAACGCCGAACCAGCCGGCGAAAAGCGGCACCTGGACTTACCCGCTTGGCACCGATGCGGTAGGCCGCGATGTATGGAGCCGCCTGGTGTATGGCACGCGCACGTCGCTGGTGGTGGGCTTTGTGCCGATGACCTTTACCTTGCTGCTTGGCACGGTGATCGGCCTGGTTGCGGGCTTCTTCGGCGGCGCAGTCGATGCCTTCCTGATGCGCTTCGCCGAGATCGTCTATTCTTTCCCGGCGTTTCTGTTCTTTATTATCGTGATGACAGCCCTGAAAGACACACCAATCGGCAAGTTCTGGAATGGCTTCCTGATCTTGTTTGGCGCGCTTTCGCTGGTGGGCTGGGTCGGCGTGGCCCGCCTGGTGCGCGGCCAGGTGCTTTCGCTGAAAGAAAAAGAGTTTATCGAGGCGGCGCGCGCAGTTGGTGTGCGCCAGCACAATATTCTCTTCAAGCACCTGCTGCCCAACTCGCTTGGCCCAATCATTATTTCGGGCGCGTTCATCGTTCCTGGCGCGATTATCGCTGAAGCCGTGCTTTCATACCTGGGTATTGGTCTGCGCCCGGCAACCGACCCCAACTCGCTGTTCCCGGTGAGCTGGGGTAATATGATCCTCGACGGCAAGGCCGCCATCACGGCGCAGCCCTGGCTGCTGATCGCGCCCGCCATTGCGATTGCGTCGATTACGCTGGCGTTCACGTTTATTGGCGACGGTCTGCGCGACGCGCTCGACCCGCGCGAAGCGAACTAAGTTGACCCGCTATTCGCCGCCGCCCCGCTTGCGGCAGCGATGGGACCTTCTGTAAGAGCTAATTCGAAGGAAGCTGCTATGCCGCCATTACTCGAGGTTCGTAACCTGAAGGTGCAGTTTAAGACGCAAGATGGCCTTGTGAATGCCGTCAACGACGTCTCCTTTCATCTTGAGCGTGGCGAAACGCTTGGGATCGTGGGAGAAAGCGGCTCGGGCAAGAGTGTGACCTCGCTTTCACTCATGCGCCTGATCCCAACTCCGCCCGGTAAAATCGCCAGTGGCTCAATCCTCTTTGATGGCGACAACCTGCTCGATTACTCGGAAGAGGAAATGCGCCACGTGCGCGGCAATCGCATCGCGATGATCTTCCAGGACCCAATGACCTCGCTTAACCCGGTGCTGACAATTGGCCGCCAGATCACCGAGTCGCTCGAGCTGCACATGAAGCTCACCGGCAACGAAGCGCGCAAACGCGCCGTGGAACTGCTGAGCATGGTCGGTATCCCTAGCGCAGCCCGCCGCCTCGACGATTACCCGCACCAGTTTTCGGGCGGTATGCGCCAGCGCGTGATGATCGCGATGGGCCTTTCGTGCAACCCCGAATTGCTGATTGCCGACGAGCCAACCACCGCGCTCGACGTGACGATCCAGGCGCAGATCCTTGAGCTGATCAACCGCCTCAAGAACGAAACCGGCACTGCCGTGATTATCATCACCCACGACCTGGGCGTGGTGGCCGGCATGGCCGACCGCGTGGCCGTGATGTATGCGGGCCGGATCGTTGAGGAAGGGCCGACGGGCGAGATTTTTGCGAACCCGCGCATGCCCTACACAATCGGCCTGCTGCGCTCGATCCCGCGCCTCGATGAGCAGGACGGCCGAAAACTTACGCCTATTCGCGGTCTTCCGCCGGATCTTATCAACCTGCCGGCGATCTGCCCGTTCAGCCCGCGCTGCGATTACTTTGTGGCCGGCAAATGCGACCAAACCGTCCCGCCGCTCCGCCCAGTTGGGCCGGATCATCGCGCGGCGTGCTTGTTCGATATTACCCTCGAGACGCCCATCCCGGCACACGAGAATGCCGAGGCCGTCACCGAGATCGCCGGTTAAGGACAGTATTGCGCGGCCCTGAGCACGCGCCTACGCGCTAAGAGGATTGGTTATGACGACACAAGCAAACGGGGCGACACCAGACTTGATTCAGGTGAACGACCTGCAGATGCACTTTCCGGTGACCAAGGGCATTGTTTTTCAGCGCCAGGTGGGCGCGGTGAAGGCCGTCGATGGCGTGAGCTTTTCGATTAAGAAGGGCGAAACGCTTGGCCTGGTGGGCGAATCGGGCTGTGGCAAGTCGACGACGGGCCGCGCAATTCTGCAGCTCTACCGCCCAACCGCCGGCTCGGTGGTGTTTCAAGGGCAGGATCTCGTCAAGCTCAAGGGCGAGGAACTGCGCCGCATGCGCCGCAAGGTCCAGATGATCTTCCAGGACCCGTATGCCTCGCTCAACCCGCGTATGACCGTGGGCGACATTATTGGCGAGCCGATCAAGGTGCATAACCTGCGCCAGGGCAAGGCCGTGCGCGAGCGCGTGCAGGAGCTGCTGCAGCTTGTCGGCCTCAATCCCTACTTCATCAACCGCTACCCGCACGAGTTCTCGGGTGGCCAGCGCCAGCGCATTGGTATCGCTCGCGCGCTCGCGGTTGAGCCCGAGTTTGTGGTGTGCGACGAGCCGGTGTCGGCGCTCGATGTGTCGATTCAGGCGCAGGTGATTAACCTGCTGGAAGATTTGCAGGATCGCCTGGGGCTGACCTACCTGTTTATTGCGCACGGCCTCTCGGTGGTGAAGCACATCAGCGACCGCGTGGCGGTGATGTACCTGGGCAAGGTCGTCGAGCTGGCCGAGGGCAGCAAGCTCTACTCGATGCCAATGCACCCCTACACCCAGGCGCTGCTGTCGGCGGTGCCCATCCCCGACCCGCGTGTCGAGAAGCGCCGCAAGCGCATCATCCTCGAAGGCGATGTACCCAGCCCGCTCAACCCGCCGTCGGGCTGCCACTTCCACACGCGCTGCCCAATCGTGATCGACCGCTGCAAGGTCGAAGAGCCGCCGTTTATGGATTACGGCGGGGGACACTTCGCGGCCTGCTGGCGCGCGCGCGAATCGATTGGCCTGATGCCTGGCCGTGGCGCGGAGGCGATTGCTCCGCCCGTGACCGAGGTGCCGGAAGCGCCGCAGGAAGCCTCGGCCTAAGACACTCGCTGCAACCTGTCTTGTGAAGCGCGGCCGATTGGGGTCGCGCTTTTCGTTGCCACCTGTGAGCTTTGGCGCTCGTGTGCGCGAGGTGTTACAATGCCCGCGTTCGTTTCACCAAAGAGGAAGTGGTTATGGCTGAGCGGCTGATCTACCTCGATCACGCGGCGACAACTCCCGCCGACCCGCAGGTTGTTGCGGCGATGCTGCCGTATTTTACCGAGCAGTTTGGCAATCCATCGAGCATTCATCGCGCTGGCCGCGCCGCGCTTGAGGCGCTCGACGATGCCCGCGACAGCGTGGCGCGCGTGCTGGGCGCGAACCGCAAAGAGATTATTTTCACCGGCGGCGGCTCGGAGTCCGATAACCTGGCGATCAAGGGCGTGGCCCTGGCGCAACGCCAGGCCGGCCGTGGCACGCACATTATCACCAGCGCGATCGAGCATCACGCTGTGCTGCATGCGTTTGAGTATCTCGAGGCGTTTGGCTTTGAAGTCACGATCCTGCCGGTCGACTCGCACGGCCTGATCCGCCCAGCCGACCTTGAGGCCGCGCTGCGCCCCGACACCGTGCTGGTGTCGCTGATGTATGCGAACAACGAGATCGGCACGATTCAGCCGCTGGCCGAGCTGGGGGCGCTGTGCCGCGCGCGTGGCGTGCCGCTCCACACCGATGCGGTGCAGGCGGCTGGCTCGCTGCCGCTCACCGTCGATGCCCTGAATGTCGACCTGCTGACGCTGGCGGCGCACAAGTTCTATGGCCCGAAAGGCGTGGGCGTGCTGTATGCGCGCCGTGGCACGCCGCTGCTGCCGCAGATCAATGGTGGCGGGCAGGAACGCCGCCGCCGCGCCGGCACCGAGAATGTGGCGGGCATCGTTGGGCTTGCCACCGCGCTGCGCCTGGCCGAAGCGCGCCGCGCCGAGTATGCCGCCCACTCTGCCGCCCTGCGCGACCGGCTGATCGCCGGGATTTTGGAGCGTGTGCCGCTCAGCTCGCTGAATGGCCACCCCACGCAGCGCCTGCCGAATAACGCCAATATTGCCTTCGAGTATGTGGAAGGCGAAAGCGTGCTGCTGCTGCTCGATCAGCATGGCATCGCGGCCTCCAGCGGCTCGGCATGCACCAGCGGCTCGCTCGAAGCCTCGCATGTGCTGACGGCGCTGGGCCTGCCCTACGAGCAGGCAATCGGCTCGGTGCGCTTTTCGCTCGGCAAAGACACCACCGACGCCGATATCGACGCTGTGATCGCGGCGCTGCCCGACATGATCGAGCGCCTGCGCTCGGTGTCGCCGGCCTATCGCGACGCGGCGTAGCGAAGGAAATGGGGGATGGTTTTCTGACCCATCTGGCAGTCGCTAGCAAACGTTGGTAGCACAGCCACGCACTACGCACTATAACCCAAGTGCGTAGTGCGTACTAATTTTCTCACCCAGGCCGAGTCCCCTGCTGATACCTGCATACTGAAGCCCTACCCATACTTCTGCTCCAGCCACGCGCGCCACTCCTGATCGAACTGCGCGTAGCTTGTGCCGAACGCCGCTTGCACCGCCTTTTCGAGCGACTGGCTTTTCTGGTAGGCGCGGGCCAGCGCCCAGAAGCCATCCAGCCCACCATGCTTTTCCACAATAAACGCCACCAGGGCATACGCAAAGCCATAGGCCAGCGCACGATCCTGCCGCAGCGCGCTGAGATGCTCTAAATCCTGCTTGAAGGCCGGCGACGTCGTGTCGATGATCGGGATGATGGTGCCGCCGCGCACGGCCGCCCGCAGGTCGTTCGGGTGGGTGTTGCCCGCCACAAACTCGGCCAGCCCTTCTTCCATCCAGCTGCTCACATTCGATGCGTCGGGGAAGCTGCGATGCTGCACCAGATGCGTGTACTCGTGCGTCAGCACGTTCTCAAGCTCGCCTTCCCAGCCGGCATTTGCGTCGTAGTAGCCAAACGCGAAGGAGTGCGGCGCGTAGATCGTGATCGTGTCGGTGTCGGTGATTGGCCGGTAGTAGGCCAGCGCGAACGAGCTTTCGAAGGGGTGCAGGCCATAGATTGGGTTGATGAACACTTGCGCCTTCTGCTCAGGCGCGCGCCCCAGGCGGGCCAGCACATTGCTGCGCGCCCGCTCCATCATGCGCATTAGTGCGTCGTTCACGTCATTCGCCCACGGGTAGGTGTCGAAAGTGAAGTGCGCGCTCGCCAGCGTCAGCGGCGCGCCAAGCTGCGCAACCGATGGCTCGGAAATGACCCAGCGCCCGCCAACTTCGCGGAACGGCCAGTCGGCGGCGAAATTGCCACTGGTGGCGAGATGCGCCAGCACAAAGCCATGCTCGCGCGGCGCGATGCTTTCAACTCGCAGAGCGGCGATGCCATAGCGCGCCAGCGCCGACTGCTGGAATTCATCGAACTGCGAGCGCGCAAAGCGGCGAAACGGCGCGTTCGTCTGGTCGATTGTCTGGTCGAGCAGGTCGGGCTGGTTGTCGTTATATGCCTCGACAAAGCGATCAAGCGTTTCCTGAATGCTGCGCTTGATCTCGGCATCGCTGGGCGCAGCAGTTGGCGCGGGCGTTGCCGTGGGCTGTGGCGCGGGCGTTTGCGCTGGCGTGGCTGCGGGTTCCGTTGCAACAACCGTGGCGGCGGGCTGGGTGGGCGCGGCGGCGGGCGTGCCGCTGGCGCAGGCGGCCAGCGTGAGTATGAAAAACAGGATCAGAAAGCGAAAAGGACGAGGCATAGCGAGGGTTCCTTGGCTAGAGCGATAGGAGGAATGAGCATTTGCAAGTGACTACAAAGAGTGCGCGGTGATGCAAAGAGCGTAGTGCGTAGCGCGTAATTCCACAGTGGATTTCAAATTAATTGAGCCAAAACCTGAGTTTAGCCTCGTCCTCTGTGCTCTCCATGTTCTCTGTGGCCCAACTCATTTCAATCGGCCGCGCCGGGCTCGGCCAGCGCCTCAACCAGCGCCTGCCCGGCCGTGAGCGTTTCGAGCGCGGCCACGAATGGCGCGCACTGCACGGCTGGCAGCAGCACATCCAGCGTGACATCGGCGGCGAATTCTTCGGCCAGGGCGGCACCATCGTGCGCGGCCAGCAGGCGGCGGGCTTGCTCGTAGGCGCTGTAGGGCAGCAGCACGCGCAAGGCGCGGCGCTCGATCTTTTCCTCTCGCGGGGCGATTGCCAGCACGGCTTTGGCCGCGTCGCCATAGGCGCGCACCAGCCCGCCCGTGCCCAGCAGCGTCCCGCCGAAATAGCGCGTCACCACCAGCACAACGTCGCCCAGGCCGCTGCCACGCAGCACCGCCAGCGTTGGGCGGCCAGCCGTGCCGGGCGGCTCGCCATCGTCGGTGGTGCCAAGCGTGGTGGTCGCGCCGTGGCCAATCACATAGGAATAGACATGGTGCGAGGCGTCGGGCATTTCGGCGCGCACGGAAGCGATAAATGCGCGCGCGGCGTCGACGCTGGCAGCGGGGGCGATGCTGGCAACGAAGCGCGAGTTGAGCACGCGGATTTCGCTGCGGGCGGGGCCGGCTGGAACATAGAATGCTTCGCTCATGGCGGCATTTTACCGCATTATGGGCGAAGAAGCTCGGTCGCGATTGGCAGCGTGAAGAGGAAGGTGCTGCCTTTGCCAACCACACTTTCGGCCCAGATGCGCCCGCCGTGCAGCTCGACCAGTGCCTTCGTGATCGCCAGGCCCAGGCCAGTGCCACCGATGCGCCGCGTGTTGGTGTTATCGACGCGGTAGAAACGCTCCCAGATGCGCGGCAGATCTTCGGCCGGGATGCCAATGCCCTGGTCACGCACGCGCACCAGCAGGAAACGCCCGGTTGGGTGATCGTCGGGCAGCTCGACGGCTTCAGTGACGGTCAGGCCAATTTCGCCACCGCGCGGCGAGTATTTCGCGGCATTGATCAGCAGGTTGAACAGCACCTGCTTGATCTTGTCGCGGTCGATATAGGCTGGCGGAAGCTGGTCGGGGATGTCGATCACCATGCGGTGGCGCGTGGAAAGGTGGTGGCTGAGCTGGGCGGTCATTTCGTTGATCAGCTGGCGCACCGAGACGACCCACTGGTTGAGCTTGACGGTGCCGGCCTCCAGGCGCGAAATGCCAAGCATGTCTTCCACCATCTGCGAAAGGTGGTTGGCCTCGTTATACACCGTTTTGACGAACTCGCGCTGCTCGGCGGGGGCGAACTCGCGCGCCAGCAGCAGCTCGGTGTAGCCGAGGATGGACGTGAGCGGCGTGCGCAGTTCGTGCGACACCACCGAGATAAACTCGCTTTTCAGCCGATCCGACTCGCGCTCGCGCGTGACATCGCTGACCAGCCAGAGCCGCCCGGTAAGCTGGCCCATGCTGTCGCGTGTTGGCACCGAAAGCACATCCAGCTCCTGGTGCGGGTCGCGCAGACGCAGCGTAATGGTTTGCACTTCGGTGGGGTTGCTTTGCCCGCTGGCGCAGAAATCGTTCAGGCCCATCGGGTCGTTCAGGCGCGCCAGCACCAGCGCCACCAGATCCCAGGGCACATGGAAGGGCGTGTCGTCGTGCGTTTCCTCGATGCCCCACAGGTGCCGCCAGGCCGGGTTGTGGCGCAGCACGCGCCCCTGCACATCCAGCAGCGCCAGGCCAATCGGCATGCTGGTGACAACCTGGTTGAGCTGGGTGCTGGTTTCGAGCAATTCCTGGTAGCGTAATGCGCGGCGCAGCGGCTGCGGGGCCACGCCGCACAGCGCCTGCACAAACGCCACTTCACTGTCGCCAAAGGCGGCGGTGCGCGGGCTGCTGAGCACCAGCACGGCCAGCACCCGGTCGCCGGCACTAATCGGCACAGCCAGCTCGGCGCGCATGGCCGGCCCGCCCGCCTGGTAATCGGGCTCGCGGTTGACATCGCGCGAAAGCAGCGAGCGACCGGTGCGGGCTACGCGCCCAACCACGCCCTGCTCCCAGCTGATGCGGCGGCGCGGCTCGCCATGGAGCGCCGGCACATTTTGCGGGTAGCCCTCAATCGCCTGCACCACCAGCTCGCCGCGCTCAGAATCAACCAGGCTGATCGCGCCGGCCTCTGCCCCGGTGGCATCGAGCGCCTGGCGCAGCAGCATCGTCAGCAGGGAACCGAGCGAAAGCGGCGCTTCCAGCTCGTGCCGCAGCACCGTGATCTCGTGAGCCTGCTCGCCGGTCAGCTCGTCGGCGCGGGCGGCCAGCACGGGCAGGGCATTTTCTGGCTGCTCGACGGCAATGGCCGAGGCGAGCAAGGGCGCGAGTGCGGCTATAAATGCCTGTTCGGCCGGCGAAAAGCCGTTCGCGCCAGCGGCGCGCAGTTCCAGCACACCCCAGGTTTGCCCGCCCCACACAATTGGCGTGCCAAAATAGCTGATTTCGTCGGGCAAACTGGTATCGGTGTCGTCGAGGAGCTGCTTGAAGGGAATGGTCGTCTGCACTGGCGAGCCGCGCTGCACAGCCAGATCGGTCAGGTCGTCGATCCAGTAGGCGTGCCAGCCGTCTTCGGTGCGAATATGCTCGCCGGGCTCGTTGGCGTCGGTGCTCTGCGGCCAGAAGACCAGCCGCGCATCGTGAAACGGCACCGCCTCACGCAGCAGCGCAAACAGCTGGCGAACACGCTCCGCAAGCGGCTCGTCGTTCGACAGAAGCCGCGCGGCTGCGGCAAGCAGCTGCAAGGGCACCTGAGTTGTAGCTGGCGACGTGAGCATCCAGGGTTCCAGGCGATACCAATGCGCTCGGTACTGCCAATGAGGCTGAGCGGCCAGGCCGCTTACTGGTGCTATTGTAGCGTGTTCATGGGCGATGTCAACTCAGAAAGATGACAAACTGCCAACGCCGCAAATCAGGACCTATGGCGTGAATATCGCGCCAGAACATACGCTATAATACTCGCTGCCTGGCTCTCACAGGCGCGGCCACACCAGCCCTCGGAAGAAGAAAGCGACATACCTATGCCTGTTGTTGCAGTTATTGGCGCTCAGTGGGGCGATGAAGGCAAAGGCCATATTGTTGATCTGCTCGCCGAACGCGCGCGCCTGGTGATTCGCTATGGCGGCGGCAATAATGCCGGGCACACGGTTCTGAACGACCACGGCACATTCAAGCTGCACGTCGTGCCGTCGGGCATTTTCGACCCCGGCACCGTCAATGTGATCGGGCATGGCGTGGTGATTGACCCGGCGGTGCTGCTGGAAGAGCTGAACGATGTCCAGAGCAAGGGCATCAGCATCAGCAAGCTGTTTATCAGCGAGCGCGCCCACGTGGTGATGCCCTACCATATCACCCAGGATCGCGGCGACGAAACGCTGCGCGGCGACAACAAGATCGGCACGACCGGGCGTGGCATTGGGCCAGCCTACGCCGATAAGATGGCGCGCATTGGCATTCGCCTGGGCGATCTGCTGCACGAAGAAACGCTGCTCAGCCGGCTGCGCCAGGTGCTCGATTTCAAGAACAAGATGCTCACCGCGCTCTACCAGGCGCCGCCGCTCTCGCTGCACGAAATCTACCTGCGCTACCTCGACTATGGGCGCAAGCTGGCCGACCATGTGACCGACACGCACCCGATTGTGCAGCGCGCGCTCGACAAAGACGTGCCGATTCTGCTGGAAGGCGCGCAGGGCGCACTGCTCGATCTCGATTTCGGCACCTACCCATATGTCACCTCGTCGCCGCCCGGCGCGGCGGGCGCGTGCCAGGGCGCGGGCATTGGCCCCACGCGCCTTAGCTCGGTGGTGGGCGTGTACAAGGCCTTTGCCACGCGCGTGGGCGAAGGGCCGTTCCCCACCGAAGTTTCGGGCAGCGAGGCCGATGTGCTGCGCCAGCTTGGCACGCCCTGGGCCGAGGTTGGCACCACCACCGGGCGCTTGCGGCGCGTCGGCTGGTTCGACGCGGTGCTGGCGCGCTATGCCGCGCGCGTCAACGGCATCGACACGATGGTGATTACCAAGCTGGATGTGCTTGATACCCTGCCGACAGTGAAGGTGTGCGTGGGCTACCGCCTGCACGACGCCGAGCTCGACTACCCGCCCAGCAATGTCGCCGTGCTTGGCAAGGTCGAGCCGATCTACGAGGAACTGCCAGGCTGGCAGGCACCTACTGCCAACATCAAGCGCTTCGACCGGCTGCCGCCCGAGGCGCAGAACTATGTGGCGCGGCTGTGCGAGCTGACGGGCGCGCGCCTGGGGATGGTGTCGGTCGGCCCGGCCCGCGATCAGATTATTGAGGTTGCGCCGCTCTTTTAGGGCGCTTCGCCTCTTATTCATCAGCACATGCATCCTGAGTAGCGGCGTAGCCGTGTATCGAAGGGTACATGTGCTGATTGTGTTTGCATGTGTTTTGCGGGCGCTGCGTCCCCGTACCTCATTTGGCGCTATGGATCTTTCTCGGGGCGCTTCGCCCCCGTGCCCCCGATTAGGGAAACCCTTGCCGGTTTCCCTAAAACCCTTCCGGCAAAGAGCGCCAGTATCAATTACAACGCTTGTTGTCATGCCTCCGTCCGCATTGCAGTGCGGTACTGCATTCCAATACAATTGCCAGCTTATTGGCACAACGGAGGCATGACACACTGGCATTGTCGTAGCCAGCCACATCAAATTTGGGGTTCGGGGCGATAGCCCCGACGCCGGGTGCCGGGGCGGCGCGAGCCCCGGCGGCCCTGCGGCCTGAGCAAACTGCTTTGAATAAGTATTGGATTGATTGGCAGCTGCCAGCTTTCGGCATAACGGAGGCATAACAGCAAAACTTTTAAACTGCTGGCCCCCCTAATGAGCGTGTCCGGCATGCGAAATACCCGTTGTTATGCCTCCGTTGTGGATAAGGGCAAGGCATCGAGCGATACGTGTTATACGGCGTTTTAGGTCGAGCTAGCTTTCATACTCTGCTGCCAGCGGTCGGCACAACGGAGGCATGACACCAAAACTTTTAAACTACTGGACCCCCTAATGAGCGTGTCCGGCATGCGAAATGCCCGTTGTTATGCCTCCGTTGTGGATAAGGGCAAGGCATCGAGCCATACGTGTTATACAGCGTTTTAGTGCGAAATACCCGTTGTTATGCCTCCGTTGTGGATAAGGGCAAGGCATCGAGCCATACGTGTTATACGGGGTTTTAGGTCGAGCTAGCTTTCATACTCTGCTGCCAGCTTTCGGCACAACGGAGGCATAACAGGCAAACGCAGAAATTGGAATCACGCAAAATTTGGGGTTCGGGGCGATAGCCCCGACGCCGGGTGCCGGGGCGGCGCGAGCCCCGGCGGCCCTGCGGCCTGAGCATACTACTTTGAAGCAGGTACTGCACTTCGTCACGAGCAACGGCCCTGCGGCCCGAGCAAACTGCTTTGAAGCAGGTACTGCACTTCGTCACGAGCAACGGCCCTACGGCCCGAGCAAACTGGCTTCAAGCAGGTGCTGCACTTCATCACGAGCAACGGCCCTGCGGCCCGAGCAAACTGGCTTCAAGCAGGTGCTGCACTTCATCACGAGCAACAGCCCTGCGGCCCGAGCAAACTGCTTTGAAGCATGTGCTGAATTTATTCTACAATCCGCCTGGGCGCGAAAATCCGCCAGTGAGCGGCGCAAGCGCGTGGGCGACCGCCAGCAGCTTTTCCTCGCTCCACAGCCGACCAATTAGCTGCACGCCAATCGGCAGACCGTCGCGATCCTGACCGCACGGCACCACCAGCGCGGGGTGGCTGCTCAGGTTGAATGGGAAGGTGTGGGCGAAAATGTTCCAGTACTCGACCTGCCCACCATCCAGCTCGATTGGTGCGCCCTGCGGGCAATGCGCGAATGCTGTGGTCATTGCGGCGGGCAGCAGCAGCACGTCCCATTCGTCGAAGAATGCTTCCCACTGGCGAATGAAACCATCGCGCCGGGCCAGCGCGGTGAAATATGCCGCGAGCGGAATGGGCTGCTGGCCTGCTTCGGGCGGCTGAAGCGCGCCCATCATCTGCCCAAGCAGCTCGTTGAACAACGCGCCCTGCGCGCCGAAATCGACATCGGGCAAACGTTCCTCGACGCGGCAGCCGCGCACATCCAGCCCGCTCGCGAGCCGTTCGAGCGTGGCGCGGATGGCGTTTGCGACGGGCACGCCGGGGAAGGTGGGTGCCCACGCGACGCGCAAACCCGTGAGCGCGGGCGCGCTTTCCGGCACAAGCGCAACCGGCGGCACATCGGTGTCGCGGCGGTCGGGGCCGGCCAGCACGTGCAAGCCGAGCGCGAGGTCGTCCAGGCTGCGCGCAATCGGCCCGACGGTCGACATGATGCGCACCGGGCGCGGGCCATCGGGCGGGCCAGCGACAATCCCTTCCAGTGAGACGCGATGCTCGGTCGGCTTCAGGCCGTAGACGCCGCAGCAGTGCGCGGGAATGCGGATCGAGCCGGAAAGGTCGGTGCCGACTTCCAGCGGTGTCATTCCTGCCGCGACCGCCGCGCACGCGCCGCCGCTCGATCCACCTGGCGTGCGCTCGACGTTCCACGGGTTGTTCGTGCGCCCAAAGATCGGGTTGTCGGTCTGGGCGTCGGCGAGCAGTGTGGGCACGTTGGTTTTGCCAATGATGATCGCGCCAGCGGCGCGCAATCGCGCGGCGGCGCTGCCATCTTCGGCAGGAACGTAACCGGCCAGTGGCGGGAAGCCGCAGGTGGTGCGCATCCCAGCGACGGCGTGCGCGTCTTTCAGCGTCAGCGGCACGCCGTGCAGCGGCCCCAGCTCGCCGCCCTGCGCCAGCGCCGCGTCGGCGGCAGCCGCTTGCTCGCGTGCACCCGCCTCGTCGAGCGTGACAACGGCGTTCAGCGCGGGGTTATGCGCGGCGATCTGCGCCAAGTGCGCTTCGAGCACTTCGGCGGCGGAAACCTGTTTGGCGCGGATCATGCTGGCGAGGTCGGTCGCCGTGCGAAAGATCAGATCGTTCATGGTTTTGCTCCTCTCGTCCTTTCAATGCTCTCGTTTCTTTTTTGCTCGAGAAGCTTTGCACAAGCCTAGTACAGCGCGCTTGAAGTCCATTTCTGGTTACGACAACCGACGACCGACCACTGACGACGAGTAGTGGTCGGTTGTCCGTGGTCCGTGGTCATTCAGCAACCAGCAACGTATTTCCGCAAACTTGTATTAGACGTTAGCAGATCGTAATCGACAGCGGCTGCAACGGCGTGCTAGAATAGTCTAACCGCCGCAGTTTGTGGTACACGCCCAACCAGCGCCCGATGCCATTGCAGGCCGCAAGCCGGTTCTTTCTCACCGCTGACAGGAACGCCTATGCCAGCCGGACCAACACATATTACGCTGAACATTCACGAAACCAGCGCCGCCGCCGGGCAGGCCTTGGTGTACCACGTGCGCGTGGACGGCGACGTGGTGGCGAGCAACCAGGGTGTGTCGCCGCAGGATGCGCACGCAATGCGCGAGCTGGCCGCGAACTACAGCCGCTTGTTCGAGCAGCGCCGCGCGCCGCAGCTTGCCCAGGGCGAGCAGGCCCGGCTTGGCGACGCGCTGTTTGCGCTGTGGCTCGCGCCCCACTGGCCGGCAATCGAGCAGCGCCTGCCGGCGGGCGCGCCGCGCGTGCTGGTGATTGCGTCGCAGGCCGCCAGCATCCTGAACTTGCCGTGGGAGCTGCTGCGCCACAAGGGCGCGTTTCTTGGGCGCGATTTGCGCACCAGCATCCGCCGTCTGCCCGTCGCCGATGGCGAGCTTGCCACCTTCCGTGGCGAGCTGCCGCCGCGCCCGCTGCGCATTCTGTTTGTGGCCTGCGCGCCAACCGACCAGGAAACGCTCGATTATGAGCGCGAAGAAGCCGCGCTGCTCGGCGCGCTTGCCGCCGCTGGCAACAATGTCGCGTTCGACTCGGGCGACCTGGGCAGCTTCGACGAGCTGCGCGACCGGATCAGCGAGTTTCGCCCGCATGTGGTGCACCTGACCGGCCACGGCATTGTGCACGCCGACGGCCTGGGCTATTTCGCGTTTGAAAACGAGCGCGGCGGCACCGATCTGCGCTCTTCCGAGCAACTGCGCGACGAGCTGTTTGCGGGCAGCGGCGTGCAGTGCGCATTCATTAGCGGCTGCCAGAGCGGCAAAACGCCCCCGCTCGCGGCGATTGGCGGCATCTGTCAGGGTTTGGTGAGCAGCGATGTGCCGCTGGCGATTGGCTGGGCGGCGTCGATTGCCGACCAGACCGCCACCGAGTTCGCCGCCACGTTCTACAAAACGCTTGCCGCCGGCCAGCCGGTTGACCGTGCGCTGACGCAGGCGCGCCAGGTGATTGGCAAGGGCTGCGACGAGCGCGGCGACCCGTCGTGGACGCTGCCGGTGCTGTATGTCGCCAGCACGCAGCAGCAGGTTTTCGACACGAACCCGCGCCGCCCACTTGAGCCGCCCGCGCGCCCGAACATGGTGCAGCAATCGCTCGATGGCATGAACGAGCAGGGCCGCGCCGAAGGTTTTGTGGGGCGGCGGCGCGAGTTGCAGCGCTTGCTGCCCAAACTGCGCAGCGGCGAAATGCAGCTTGCTGTGCTGACCGGCATTGGCGGCGCGGGCAAATCGACACTGGCGACGCGACTGGCGCGCCGGATGGAAACCGATGGCTTCCAGATCATTGCGATTTCGGGCAGCGCCACCAACCCGCTGAATAGCGCGCGCCTGCTGGAAACCTTTGCGCGGGCCTTTCGCGAGGCGGCGCGCCGCCAGCACGCCCAGGGCGACACCATGCTGGCGGACGAGCTGCGCGCCACTGCCGACGATCTGCTATCCGAAACGCAGCCCGCGCAGCGGCGGCTGGAAGATGTCGTGGCTATGCTCAAGCGCGCGCGCTTTGTGCTGGTGCTCGACAACCTGGAAGCCAACCTCGACGAGCGCAGCAAGCAGTTCCTGAACCCCGAGGTGGCAGCCTTCTATGCCGACGTGGCGCGCAACCCGCTGGGGGCGTCGCGCGCGATTGTGACCAGCCGCTACCTGCCCGCCAGCGTGGCGCTGCCGCCCGCCACCGCGCACGAAGAGCCGCTGGCCGATTTCCCGTGGAGCGCGTTTTTAAAGTTCCTGCTGCGCGACCCAGGCGTGGAACAGCGCTATCGCAGCGGCGAGCTGCCGAACGCGCTGCTGCGCGAGCTGCACCGCGTGATTGGCGGCACGCCGCGCTTTTTGCAGCAGGTGCGCGAGCTGCTGCGCACCATTTCCGCCGACGAGCTGCGCGCCTCGCTGCATGGCAGCACCCCGCCCGAGGGCGCAACGCCCGACCAGCTTGCGGCGCTGCAGCGCGCCTACTGCGAAACGATTGTGACGCCGCGCCTGTTTGGCTATCTCCCTACGGACGCGCAGGCCGCGCTGTGCCGCGCCGCCGTGTATGGCGTGGCGGTGCCACTGGCCGGGCTGGCGGCGGTGGCCGGCGTGCCCGAAGCGCGCCTGCGCGAGTACGCCGCCGCCTGGCAGCGCCACGCGCTTGCCTTCCCCGAGCGCGAGCGCGGCAGCGGCGAACTCTGGGCGGCCTACCCGGTGCTGCGCGCCTGGCTGCTCGACCCCGCCCGCCTGGACGATGCCACGCGACAGGCCGCGCACCGCGCCGCTGGAGACTATCTGAACGAGATCGTTCAGCAGAATAAAGCAGACGAGCTTGGCCTGAGCTGGGACGACTGCCTGCTTGAAGCGCGTGCCCAGTATATTGCCGCCGGTGCCTACGATGAAGCACGCGATGTAACTGCGCGTATTGCCGGCGCATACAACCGGCGCGGTCTGTACGCCGAGCAGGAACGGCTCGCCCGCGACATGCTCAACTACGACGACCACCCGACGACACATGGCTGGCTCGGGCGATCGTTTAGCGCTCGTAGCGATTACCAAGCTGCACGCAATGAATACCAACACGCCCTGCGGCAGTCGCAGACAGCAAACGACAAGGCCAGCGAAACTGACGCACTGCACAATCTCGCCACGCTCGATGTCCAAGAAGGTAAGTATGGCAGCGCACGCGCCCTGTTCCAGCAAGCGGTTGCCATCGAGCAGCAGATCGGCGACCGTGCTGGCGAGGCTAGTACACTCCACAACCTCGCCTCGGTCGACCTCCGCGAAGGCAAGTACGGCAGCGCCCGCACTCTGTTCGAGCAAGCACTCGACATCAGGCAGCAGCTCGGCAACCGCGCCGGTGAGGCTGTAACCCTGCACCAGCTCGCCTCGGTCGACCTCAACGAAGGCAAGTACGGCAGCGCCCGCGATCTATTCCAACAATCGCTCGACATCAAGCAGCAGATCGGCGACCGCGCTGGCGAGGCCGACACCCTGCATCAGCTCGCCACGGTCGACCTGGACGAAGGCAAGTATGGGAGCGCCCGCGACCTCTTCCAGCAAGCGCTCGCCATCGAGCAGCAGATCGGCGACCGCGCTGGCGAGGCAGCCACATTTTTCAACCTTGGTAGCCTTGCGGCACGACAAGGCAATACCGAAGCAGGGCTGTACCTTCTCGCCGTATGCTTTTTGATTGATCAAAGCATCGGCCACGGCGACACACAAAGCGATCTCCAGGCTGTGCTCGGCCTTGCTGAGCAGCTCAGCCTTTCCGAAGAACAAGTCCTCGCAATGCTGCGCGAAGTCGCGGAGTCCTACGCGGCTGATCGCGGGCAGGCGCTGCTCGCTGCGGCGCTGGCGCAGGATTGAGCGAGCGAGTGAGCGTAGAGCGATTGAGCGCAGAGCGATTGAGCGCAGAGCGTAGAGCGAAGAAGGCAGAGCGCAGAGCGATTAAGCGTCGTGATATCGTCTTATCATGCGTGCAAACTTTATTGGCGTCCGTGCAAACTCTATTGTCGCCGTGTGATATCGTCTTTTCATGCATGCAAACTCTATTGGCGTGCGTGCTAACTCTCTCGGCGTGCGTGCAAACTCTATTGTCGCGGTGCGATATCGTCTTGTCATGCGCGCAAACTCTCTCGGCGTGCGCGCTAACTCTCTCGGCGTGCGTGCTAACTCTCTCGGCGTGCGCGCTAACTCTCTCGGCGTGCGCGCTAACTCTCTCGGCGTGCGCGCTAACTCTCTCGGCGTGCGTGCTAACTCTCTCGGCGTGCGTGCTAACTCTCTCGGCGTGCGCGCTAACTCTCTCGGCGCGGCTGAATATGTTGCAGGGTTCACTGCGAAGGACGCGAAGACTCAAAAACTTTGCGCTCTTTGCGCGCTTTGCGGTTGATTATTCGGCCTTGCCCTTAAACGACAACCCCTTCGCCGCCAGCGCCTCGCGCAACAGTGGCATTGCGCTTGGGCCGATGCCATGCAGCTTCAGGATGTCGGCCTCGGTGGTGGCGGCAAGCTGCTCGATGTGCGTGTAGCCCGCGCCGGCCAGTGCGCGCTGCGCCGGGGCCGAAAGCCCGCCGGGGAAGCCGCCGGGCAGTGGTTCTTTCTTCTTCGCCATGGTAGCCCTCCGTAACACCATATTTCGTAGTGCGTGGTGCGTAGAAAGAATTCATACGCACCACGCACTACGCACTAGGCTTCCTTCGCCACCGGCGCGTCGAGAAATGCGTTCACCATCGGCACCAGCAGGTCGGCGCGCGCGGATGCGTTCGAGTGCATCGCGCCGGGCAGGATGGCGAGCTGCGAGCGCGGCATGCCCATCATATCGCCGAACACGCCGCCGCCAAACAGGCGGAACATTTCGACTGCGTGCTCGGGCGTCACAAGATCAGAGTCACCGACGATCAGCAAAACCGGCGACGTGATTGCGCGAACGTCATCGGCGGATAAGTCAGTCGTAGCGGCGTCCATCGCGCCCTTTTTCGCAAACAGGCGGTTGAAATCCTCGGGGCGCGGCGCGATGCGCATGTACTCGTCGTGCCAGGGCGAGCCGTGCATCATCTCGGGCTTCATTTCGCCCATGCCGTCCATCAGGCCAGGATGGATTCCGGCAAAGGTGTACGAGACCGAGAGCAACACGAGTTTGCGCACGACCTCGGGGTGCTGCATCGCCACGCGCAGCGCCACGCCCGCGCCCATGCTGTAGCCAAACACATCGGCCTGCGCAAAGCCAAGCTGCGCAATCGCGGCGGCCACGTCGTCGGCCATCGCTTCCATCGACATCGGGCGGTCGATGTCGGCGGTGTGGCCGTGCGCCTGGAGCTCGAACGCGATCACCTGGCGATTTTGCGACAGGCCGGGGATCAGTTGCGCAAACGACGTGCCGATTGCGGAAAATGCGCCGTGGAGCAGCACGAGCGGTGTGCCGCCGCTGCCGTAACGCTCGTAGTACATTTCCAGGCCATTCACCGAGGCGTAGCCGCTGCTGCTTGGGGTTGTCATCTTTTGGTCCTTTTCTCACTCTTGCGTCAGAAGAAGCACTCTTGCCCTTCACATGATAGTCGTATGGCATCCTCTCGAATCGACAAACTTTTCATTGAAATTCTTAATGTCTTCACCACCAAGGCACCAAGACACCAAGAAACGAAAGTTCGTTTGTACGAATTATCGGCATTCGTGTATCTTAAAAACTTGGTGACTTGGTGTCTTGGTGGTAAAACGTATTCTTCAATCTTCGTGTCTTCGTGCCTTCGTGGTAAATCGTACCCAGCACCCTGGGGGTAAATCGTCACCCTAGTCCACGATCGCGCCGCAGGAGATATTCACATCGGTCGAGGTCAGCGTGCGCGCGAGGTCCGACGCGACGAACGCGGCGACGTTGCCGACATCGGCGAGGGTGGCGGCGCGGCCAAGCTGTGTGGCCTCGACGGTGCCCTGCTCGACTGCTGCACGGATCGGGTCGCTCGCGGCAATCGACTCGGGGATGCCGCCGGTTTTGAGCGTCACAACGCGCACGCCCTGCTTCCCAAGCTCGATCGACCACTGGCGGCGCAACCCTTCCATCGCGTCGAGCGCGATCTTGAAACCGCCAATGCCCTCAACCGTCTGCGGGCCGCCGCCACCGAACTGAAGAATGACTCCGCCGCCCTGTTCGGTCATATGCCGCGCCGCCGCCTTGCCGGTAATGAACTGCGTGCGCATTGCGTTGACAATCGGCTGCACAAACTCGTCCACCGACAGATCCATCAGCGGGCGCTGCACATCGCCAACGCCGATCACATTCACCGAGATGTCGATGCGGCCAGCCTGCGCCGCCACCGTGTCGACGTAGGCGTTCACCGCCGCCTCGTCGAGCGCGTCGACAAGCGCCGCTTCGGCGCTGCCGCCGCTGGCGCGGATGCCCTGCGCAACCGCGTCGACGTTGGCCTGCGCGCGACCCGAGAGAAAGACCTGCGCGCCTTCGCGGGCAAATGCGTGGGCAATCGCGCCGCCGATCGAGCCGCCCGCGCCATAGATCACAGCGACTTTGTTTTCGAGCAACATCGCTTCTCCTCCCTCAAGAAATCGAGATCGAGCCACAGAGCGCACAGAGTTCACAGAGCGAGCTGTCTCTGTTTTATCACCGCTTGTGCTTCTATCCTCTCTTCTTATTATTCTGGAAAATAAATTTCCTTGTACTCAGCTTCCAGGAAGCTCAAGCCAGTTTTCTTTCAACCTGATACTCAGATAAGCCTCCTGGAAGCTTGCCCGTTGTATGAAATAACGTATTTTCCAGAGTACTTATTACCTTTGTGCCTTCGTGCCTTCGTGGTTAAAGCTGTTACACTCTGATTTTCAGTTCGGAAATCGTCAGGACGTGCGAGGTATGCTGACTCCTGACTCCTGACTCCTGCTCTACGCAGTTGCCTCGGCCAGTTCGCCTTCGGCGGCGCGCGTTTCGTAGAGCTGCGACAGCGCGTGGTACGAGCGCGACTGCATCGCCACGAATGTGACGACCAGGCCAACCAGCCCGGCGACGATGAACAGAAGCGCGATGCCGCGCCCGGTGCCGGTGCCGAACCAGCCGCCGATCAAATCCGCGCCCGCGCCGTCGGTCATGAAGGGGATGAAAATGAACTGTGCAATCGGGCCGATCATAAATGCCGTGATTGGCGACGCGGCCTGCTCGACACTCTGTGCGAAGCCAAACACGCGCCCCTGCCGCTCGGGCACGATCACTTTCTGCAAAATCGTCTGCTCGCTTGCTTCGACCACGGGCATCAGGCACAGCCAGATGAACATGCCGACGGTCAGCAGCACGATCGACGGCTGAATCGCAAAGAAGATGCAGATCGTCCAGAGCACGAGGTTGGCGCGGAACAGCGTGCGCAGCGGCGAGCGACCGAGGCCGCGCCGCGCCACAATCAGCCCGCCAACGATGAATCCCAGGCTCAGAAAGCCCCACAGGATGCCCCAGACCTGCACCGAAACGAGTTCCAGGCCATACGGGTCCATCAGCGACATAAACACGCCGCCCAGGAAGTTGTTGAACATGCTGAAGAAAATCAGCCCGAACAGGCCCGACACCTGCCCAATCGCCGCGATTGTGCCGCGAATGTCGATTTTGTCGGTGTTCGCGTCGGCGTGAACCACGCGTGTTTCGGTGATGGTGACGGTCAGCAGGTGCGCGATCGCCAGCACGGCCACGGCAATGCCGATTGCCAGCACCCAGAACATGCCCAGAAAGCCAATCGCCAGCCCGCTAAAGATCGACGCGACCAGAAAGCCGACGCCATTGGCTGTGCCAACCAGGCCGTTTGCGCGGTCGCGTGTATCTTCGGGAATCAGGATCGTCACCAGTGTCGAAAGCGCAATCGCGCGCAGGTTGCCCGCAATCGCACCAAACAGAATCAGCACGATGAACACCCACAGCAGCGGGTTCGACACGTCGGCGAAGCCCGCGCCCGACGAGGTGTAAATCGCCAGCGCAACGAGGTAAAACACCAGCGACAGCGCGCTCGACAGCAGCATCGCCGTTTTCTTGCGGTAGCGGTCCACCAGCGAGCCGAGGAAGAATCCGGAAAGGGCGATCGTGACGGTGAAGACGCCGGCCATCACCGAGGTTGCGATCACTGATTTGGTTTCGAGGTAGGCCCAGAACGTGGCTGCAAACCAGATGAACGTGTTTGCCAGCGATGCGGCCAGTGTGTTCGCCAGCACGGCGTAAAAGGTTTTCATGCTTTTGTTTTCATCTCCGCTTCTCTCTGCGCGCTCTACGGCTTAATACTCTGGAAAGAAAGTTTTTATACAGCAGGCAAGCTTCCAGGAAGCTCATCTGGCTATCAGGTTGAAGTAAAACTGGCCTAAGCTTCCTGGAAGCTGAGCGCAAGGAAATTTATTTTCCAGAGCACTTAATCATCGGCAAGCTTAATCGACAGCTCCACATCCCAAAGCAGCTTGCGCGACTCGATGCGATAGTCGGTGAGGTAGGCTTCGTAGCGGCATGCAAACGACTGGTCATGTCCACCGACAGGGCGGTCGAACGCGACGCCACTGCCGTGCGCCCAGCTCATGAGCGCCTGATTGCCCCGCAGCCCGTTGCCCCGGTACGTCAGCGTGGCATACCTGCCCGCTGGAAGCGAAACCGCTCGAATGTCTCCTTCGCCAGCGAGAGCAGCGCGCGTCATCAGCCCAACTTCGACATCCATAATGCCTTTCATGTCGGTGATGTAGTAGCGCAGAAGGTACGGGCCTTGATCATCGAGCGCGTTTACTTTGGCCCACTTCCGTACTTCTTTCAGGCGCTCCGTGACCACGGCAAACATGCCTTGGAACGGCGTCGCAAAGCGGATGCCGAGGTAGGGCCGTTCGGGTTTCTCGACGATCGAGGCCGGCCCGATCACGTTTGCTGCTTTCATAGCTGCATTCCCTGTAAATAACCAGGGCTACGGCAAAGTCCCAAAATCCATCCACAGATGACGCAGATTTCGCAGATGGGAGACCTTTCTGTGTAATCTGCGTCATCTGTGGATACATCTCGCTTCCCATTTCTGGGCTTCTTATTGGGCGGGCGCATCCAGAAATGCATCGACCATCGGGATCAGTGCCGGCGACTCGAAGATGTCGTAGTGGGTCATGTTCGGCAGAATCGCCAGCTGCGATTTTGGCATACCCGAGCGGTCCCAGCTGCCGTCGCGCTGGCCGCCGCCCAGCAGCGCAAAGAACTCGGCTGCGTGCGAAGGCGGCAGGCCGTCGGCGTCGCCAAACACCAGCAGCACCGGCATCGTCAGGCCCTTCACGCCTTCGCTGTAGTCGTAGTCGCCGCGCATCATGTCGCCCATCTTCGCGCACAGCTGCGTGAAATTCTCAGGGTGTGGCGCAACGGCGGTGTAGGCTTCGTACATTGGCGTGTTTTTCATAAACTCGGCTGAGTGCGCGCCAATCTGGTCCATGCCCGCCGTCTGCTCGGGGTACCAGCCGCTGCGCTTGAACGGAATCGAGACGACGACGAGCTTGCGCACACGCTCGGGGTGCTGTATCGCCGTCTGAAGACCCACGCCGCCGCCCATGCTGTAGCCCATCACGTCGGCCTGCACGAAGCCCAGGTGCTCAATCAGCTTGCCGACGTCGTCGCCCATCGCCTCCAGGCTGAGCGGGCGGTCGATGTCGGCGGTGTGGCCATTGCCTTGCAGGTCGACCGCGATCACCTGGCGATGCGCCGAAAGCTGCGGCATGATCGGCTCGAACATCGCGGCCAGTCCAAAGCCGCCGTGCAGCAGAATGAGCGGATCGCCTTCACCGTGGATCTCGTAGTACAGCTCGAGGCCGTTCACGGGCGCGTAGCCGGATTGGGTCGTCATTGCAGATCCTTTCACGTTGGAGCTTCAAGAATGGAAAAAGTAGGTCAGTGCCGGTGCGAGCACTTCTTCGGAAACGCCGTGCCATTCGCCGGGCAGCGTGCGGAACTCGGCGGCAGGAAGGGCTTCCACGAAGGCACAAAGGCACGAAGATTTTATAACGTTCTGAAAACTTTCGTGTCTTCGCGTCTTCGTGGTAAACGTTCCTTGCGGGCTTAATTAAACGGTATTGTGCTTGTCTCTATAGTTCCTAGGCATGGAGCGCGGCTGGTTCGTAGGCAAGAACGGCCACGCCTTTGGATGTGCTCGTTGCTGAAACGAGCTTGAGCGTGGCAGGCGCGCCGCCGCTGGGAAAGAGCTGGCGACCGGAACCAAGTACCAGCGGATGCACCAGCAGCACGTAGCGATCGATCAGGCCGGCGCGCAGCAGCGACTGCGCCAGCGTGCCGCTGCCCATGATCACAATGTTGCCGTTTTGCTCGGCTTTGAGCTTTGCCACGCTCTCAGCCGCGTTGCCACGGAGCAAGGTCGAGTTGGCCCACGGTAACGGCTCGGCCAGCGTGGTCGATGCGACGTATTTCGGCATGGCGGTGAGCATTCCTGAAAACGGGTTGCCCGTTTGCTTCGGCCAGAAATCATAGAATTGCTCGTAGGTCCAGCGTCCGAGCAGCAGCGCATCCATGCCGGGTAGCGCCTCGCCCGCGTCCTGCATCGCGCCATACGGCGCGGCCCAGCCGCCCTGCGTGAACCCGCCACGCGTGTCTTCGTCTGCGCCGCCCGGGGCTTGCAGCACGCCGTCGAGCGTCAGATTTGTGAATACAATAATGCGTCCCATGCCACTCCTTATTTCTGCACCCGAAAGCGCAGATGCGTCACCTGCGGCGATTCGATCACGTCAATGCGCTCCAGTTGCGTCGGCACGCCGTTCTTGAACAGGCGCAGTCCATCGCCCAGCAGCATCGAGACGACGTGGAGGTGCAGTTCGTCGATCAACCCGGCGGCGAGCAATTGCTGCGCCGTCGAAGCGCCACCGGCAACGCAGACGATTTTCTCGCCCGCCGCCGCCTGTGCCTGCCGAACAAGCTCCTCGATTCCGCCAGCGACGAATGTAAACGGCACATCCGCGTTGGTCACGGTCGGGCGCGGCGTGTGTGTCAGAACGAAGTGCGGCACTTTGTAGGGCGTTTCAAAGCCATCTGTCGCTTCGCCCAGCACGTTGTGACCGATGATCATGGAGCCGATGCTATGAAACAGTTCGTCGATGATTCGCGTGTCGTTTTCGCTGGGCGCGAAATACCAGTCGTGCAGGCCGCCGTCGCCGCCATCCGGCCCCGACACAAAGCCGTCGAGCGACATTGCCATATCCAGAACGACGTTGCCCATAGCCTTCTCCTCCGATACTTCACGAAGCCGATACGCGCGTCATCGTCAGCGCGTAGCCGCCGCCATCGGGCAGGTGCCATTCGCCGCGAATCTGGCTTTTGTCGTCGTTGAACTGCCCCAGGAAGCGAACTGGCGTGTCTGGCTCTTCGAACGAAAAGCGCACGGTGCGGTCGTCCACTTCCCAGAAATACACGAAGTGAAAACCGGAGCTACTTTCGAACCAGTGGCCGATGATCTGCTTGCTCGGCGCATCTTCGCCATAGCGCTGCTCGAAGCCGATGACCATCGTGCCTTTGATGTTCTTGCCAAACTCCTCGTGGTCGACCGCGAGAAAGAAGCCGCCGTCCATCCAGGCGAAGCGATCACGCCCCTCCCACGTCTCGCCGGTGTTGAGGTCGCGGTGGTGCAAATCCCACTCGCCGACCAGCGGGTCGAGCACGCGCAGCCGTGGGTCTGGTGTTTCAGCGGTCATCGGGTACCTCTCGGCGCTCGGGCGTGCCGAGGTCGTCGGAGCGACCGGCGGCGAGGCGGGGCCACTGCGAAGTTGGCCGCCCGTTCGTGCTCATCGCTCCTTCGCGGCGCGGCCAGCCTTCCGGCGAATCCTCCCACGCCTCCTGGCGGCCATACACCGTCATGTCGAGCATGCCATAGCTGTTCCCCAGTATTTCGCAGCCGCGCCCGGTGGTCCAGTACGTTTCGAACACGCGGTCGCCGACGCGCAGGTAGCAGGCTTTCATGCCGAAATGCCCGCCTGGGGCAATGCGCTCCAGCGATTCATCGGGCACCGCATACCAGGGCATCTGCCAGTCCATGAACTCGCGGTAGCGGTTGCTTTCCTCGAACGGCCCCTCGCAGAACACCGCAAAGGTCACATCGCGCGAGTGCAGGTAGGCAAGCTCCTGTACGTGGCCGGTGTTGAATGTGCAGCCCTGGCACTGTTCGGCGGCGGGGCGGCCGGTGTGCCACATGTGGTACGATGCGAACAGCTGCGACCGGCCCTCGAAGGTCTCGATAAACGGCACAGTTCCACGCGCGCACACAACCGGCGCAGAAGCATCGACCTCGATCATCGGCAAGCGGCGCCGGGCTGCGGCGATGCGGTCGCCTTCGCGGGTGTGGGCCTTCTCGCGAACACGCAGCTCGTCCAGTTGCGCCTGCCAGGTGGCGTGGTCGATAACTGTGGGCAGGGCCGGTGTCTCGTTGTGCTTCGAACTATCCAACATGGTGCTCTCCATCATTGAGCGCATTTACCAGCGATCTGTGCGGCATTCGTTTGTGCTGATTCTGCATCGCTGCGGTTGAGCACAATCGTAAATCCAAAATCGTAAATCGAAAATGCCCTATGCGGTAAGCCGCTTCCAGTGGCCTTCGGAAACAACTTCAACCGTGCCATCGACCACTTTGAACGCGGTTGCATCGTCGATCGCGTAGGCCGGGTTGCCCAGGCTTGCGGCCCACTTTTCGGCATTGGCGAGGGTGTTCTGCGGCAAATCCGGGTTATCGAGGTGCGGGAAAATCGAGAAGTCGACGATGCCCAGCGTTTCATCGCCACCAGTGGGCGGCTTCCATCCCACGAAGTCTTCCCCAACGCGTGGTGTCAGGATCATGCTTCCGGCGCTGAGCCCCACCCAGACGCCGGGCAGCGTCGGCAGGAGTTCTGCCAGGCCGGATTGCCGCATCCAGTAGCACAGGTACAAAGGGTCGCCGCCATTCACAAGAATCACATCGGCCTCCTGCACCCAGGGCACCCAGCGTTCCCGTTCGATGCTGGGCAGCGCGGTCAGCTCCAGAATGCCCACCGACTTCCAGCCCAGTTCGACCATCGGGCTCCGTGGTTCTTGGCCGGCGATGAACTTCCAGGCCTGATGTGGGCTGACCATGCGATGCCCGTATGACGAGGTCGGGACGCAAAGCGCGTTGCACTCGGCAATCGGCTTGCCCAGCAGCTCGAGCAGTGCGTTGTGGATGCTCGGGTTTGCAATACCCGCCGAGGTCAGAAGATACTTCACAATCCACTCCTGCTAAAACTGCCAGCGCGTCTGGCTGAACGTCGTTCCCTTGCCAAAGCCAAACGCGGTGTCTGGCGCGACAGCAAACACCAGCGCGACATTGCCGCCTTGCCCGCTGAACCCCTGGTCCACGACATCGAAGTGCCAGTCGTGGCCGTACTTCTGCTCGTACAGGTCGGCAACGCGCAGAAGCAGGGGCGTGTCGGTCACGCGCACGGCGTCGCCTCCGAGCACAAGGTCGAGCCCGTCTTCGCGCATTGAGTTGCGCCCGGTGGTGAGAATGACGTGCGGGTTCCCGGCGATATTCCTGGCCTTGCGCTCGTGCGCGCCGGTGCAGAAATACAGTGTGCCATCGAGCCAGACCGCAATCAAGGGCGTGACATGTGGGCGTCCGTTGGGGCGCACCGTCGAAAGCCAGAAGATCTCGGCCTCGTTGAGCACAGCTGCAGCATCGCCCCAGGGCGTCGCGCTAGCGTTTGGATAGCTATAGTCGTGGTCAATTGTCGTTTTTGGGGATTGATGCGCCATCGCATTAGTCCTTTACCTTTGCCACCAAGACACAAAGACACAAAGATCTTGATTGATGCTCTGCGTTCTCTGTGCCTCAGTGGTGAAATTATTCCACAGGCTGGTAGCGCAGCAGAACTACGTACGATATATCGGGGTCGGACATGACGCCATCGAGCGTCACGGTCTCCGTCACCACAAGCTGTCGCAACGTGCTTCTCCTCCCCACCTGTATGGTAATAATCGCCGCAATCAGGGGTAGCTAGGCAGAATGTGCAGCACCCCCCCGACCTCAGGACTCTGGATCAAACTGGAACACGCGAAGTTCCTGATCACAGCGACAGGCTTTCGCGATACGTGCAGCCCAGGCGAGGGCCTCCTCCCGTGAAGGTAGTTCAAGTACCGTGAATCCACCATCGAGCTGAGGCGCCCACGGGTACCCTCCCTCAGCGGCTGAGCCATTGGCCGAAACGAGAACGGGCGGCACCGTTTCATCAATTCCGCCACCGAAAACGTAGACGCCCGCTTCTTTCGTCTCGCGTATCACGGCGCGAGCGTCTCGACCCACCGCCTCCCACTCGCTGTCGGGTACGTTCATTGCAGCACTGGGGAATGAAATGAGATACTTTGCCATGACGATCACCTTTCTCTAAGCATGGTGCGGTTCCTGACACAGGCCATGCCGAACTACTTCTTCACCCGAAAGCGCAGGTGCGTTACGTCGGGCGTGTCGACAACGTCGAGCTTTTCGAGCTTAATCGGCTCCGGGCCGAGATTATCGAAGAAAAGTCTTGCCCACAGCATCGCTCTTTTCGCTCGCTAGCGGGGGAAGCGCTGCGCCGAACGCGCCCGCGCTTTGGCGGCTTCTTCGTCGCGGTTTTTGGGGGTGGCAGTGGTTTCCAGCTCGGCCAGCAGCCTGCGCGCTACAGCGGCTATCTCGTCGACAGCAGCATCGAACGCGGCTTCGTTGGCCTTCGACGGCGCGGCAAAGCCGCTGATCTTGCGCACGAACTGGAGTGCGGCGGCGCGCACCTCATCCTCGCTGGCGGGCGGCTCGAAGTTGAACAGCGGCTTGATATTGCGGCACATCCTCGTCCCTTTCGTTTCTGCTCTTGCTATCCGCAGATTACACAGATTACGCAGATTTTATGTTTCCTGTAATCTGCGCAATCTGCGTAATCTGTGGATGAAATCTATTAGGCCACGCGCTCCTGCTCGTACTCGTCGTGGCGGCGCAGCCAGCCCTGCGGCTCGTCGTTGGCGCGGCCGGCCGGCTTTTCCCATTCTTCCTGGCGGCCCAGCGGCGTGAAATCGAGCAGGCTGTAGGTGCTGCCGGTGATGTCGGTGCCGCGCCCTGTTGTGGAATAGGTGTGGTAAATCGTGTCGCCGTCGCGCAGAAACACGCTCAGCATCGAAATCTCGCCATTCGCATCGCTGGCTTCGAAATCATAGTTGAAATCGCTGTCGTGCGAAGAATACCACGGCACATCCCAGCCCATGCGATCCTTGTAGGCTTCCAGCTTCTCCAGCGGCGCGCGTGAGATAGCCACAAATGACGTGTTGCGGGCATGGAGATGCCGCAGATCGCCGATATTATCGATCATGTATGAACAGCCCGGGCAGCCCGCATCCCAGTCTGGCGCGAACATGAAGTGGTAGACGATCAGCTGTGGCCGGCCGTCGAACAGATCGCTCAGGGTCGCCGGGCCGTCTGGCCCCTGGAATGTGTATTGCTTTTCGACCTCGACCATCGGCAGGTCGCGGCGCTCGGTGTTCACAGCGTCGTAGGCGCGGGTGTGGGCCTTTTCCTTGACCAGCAGTTCCTGGCGCGCGGCGCGCCATTCGTCGCGCGAAACAACATTGGGAAGATTCATTGGGTCTCCTTTCAAGAGGCTGCGAAGTGCGAATGCGAGGTACACAGCCCGCTGGCTGAAAGTGCATTGTTTCCCTATGCGAAAAGCAGGTATCAGGCAGGGAGAACAGCGCTGCGAGGATTAATCGGCACGATCTTCCAGCGCGTATAGGCAACAACGCTGGCCAGCAGCAGCAGCACCAGAGTGAAAGCAGCATTGCCAAACTCGCCGCGTGTCAGGTGAAACAGCGCCGCGCTGCCGGCAACCACCATCATGCCGGCCGCTGCGAGCGGCGTCAGCCACGGCAAAATGCGCGTCAGCGCCGGCAGCACGATGCCGATGCCAGCCAGAATCTCGGCGGCACCAATAAACACTCTCAGCGCCGGGGCAATCATCGTATCGATCATTGGGGCAATTTCGGCAGGTGGGAAGAGGTAGATCGAACCGTGCCAGAGGAATACGGCTGCCAGGAGTAGCTGTACACCCCACACAACAAAACGCATGCTCGGCTCCCTTCGCTCAGCTCAAAAGACACAAAGTAGCACGGGGGTTCTATTTTTATTATAGCCAATTTACTTCAAAAAGTCAAGTTTTCAGTTCAAAAATTGCAGTTCGCTCGTTTGTCTTGTATACTACATGATTATGAAAACCCGAAGCTACAATCAATATTGTGGGCTAGCCTACGCGCTGGATGTTGTGGGCGAGCGCTGGACGATACTCATCATTCGTGAGCTGGTGGCCGGGCCGCGCCGCTTCAAGGATTTGCTGGCCGGGCTGCCTGAAATAAGCACCAACTTGCTTTCCGAACGCCTGAAGCACCTTGAGCAGCAAGCTGTGATCCATCGGCGCACGCTGCCGCCGCCGGCCGGCTCAGCCGTGTACGAGCTGACCGAGCTGGGGCGCGGGCTGGAGCCAATGCTGCTTGAGCTGGGAAAGTGGGGCAGCCAGTTCGTGCCCGAGGCGCCCGGCGAGGCGGTGATACTGCACGTTGGCTCGTATGCGCTGACGCTGAAGACCTTTTTCCGGCCCGAGCTGGCGCAGGGGCTGGATGAAACCTACGCGCTCCAGATCGACGGCGAGGTCTTGCAGGCGCATATTCACGATGGCACGCTCGATGTGGGGCCGGGCGACCCGCGCGACGCAGCCATGATCCTGCGCACGGAGATGCCAACCTACCTGGCGCTGCTGGCCGGCAAGCTTGCGCCCGACGTGGCGCTGGCGCAAGGGCTGATTGGCGTGGAAGGGGATGCGGAAGCGCTGGAGCGCTTTCTCGCCATATGCGGCATTCCGCAACATGCAGGGCCGGCCTAGCGCGTGAACGCGCGATTAGTACTTTGGAAAATAAGTTATTTCATACAACGGGCAAGCTTCCAGGAAGCTCATCTGGCCACCAGATTGAAGCAAAACTGGCTTTAGCTTCCTGGAAGCTGAGTACAAGGAAACTTAGTTGACAGAGTAATTAGTACTTCGTAAACTAAATTTCCTTGCATTCTTCCGGCAGTCTTGGTAGACTGACCGTATGAAAAAACAGCACCTGACACTCACTGATGACGACCGCTCAACACTCGAAACGCTATTGTCGAAAGGCAGCTTGAGCGCTCGCACGTTCAAACGTGCCACTGCCTTGCTTGAACTTGATCGTGGTAAAACGCTTCAAGATGCCGCGTCCACGCTCGGTGTGACCTACAACGCAGTGGCTGCCTGGCGTGACGGCTACAAAACCTCTGGCTTACGCTGCCTTGACGACGCGCCTCGCTCTGGTCGTCCGACCTTGATCGATGGCGCGCAGCGTGCCAAAATCACCGCGCTCGCCTGTAGCGATGCGCCAGCGGGTCATGCTCGCTGGTCGTTGCGTCTGCTCGCCGAAAAGGTGGTTGAAGCCGGGCTGTGCGAGCAGATTTCGCATACCTTTGTTGCTGATGTCCTAAAAAAAACGAACTAAAACCGCATCTTAAAGACACCTGGTGCATTGGTCGTATTGACGCTGCCTTTTTGGCGCATCTCGAACAGATCCTGGCGCTGTATGCGCTGCCCTATGATCCCGCCTATCCCGTGGTGTGCTTTGATGAACGACCGTGCTTTTTGATTGGCGAGATCTTGCTGCCGCGACCGATGCGCAAAGGCGAGATTGAGAAACAACACTATGAATACGAAAAGCTTGGCTCGTGTGCGCTGCTTGCGGCGATCGAGCCGCTGACGGGACGACGGCTTGGGCAGGTCTCTGAGCGGCGCACCAAGCGCGAGTTCATGCAGTTTTGTCAGCAGATCGCGGCTGCCTATCCGCAAGCCAAGCGCATCCGATTGGTTCTCGACAATCTCAACACCCACAATGCCTCGTCGTTCTATGAACACTTGAGTGCCGAGGAAGCGTTTGCGCTCACTGAGCGCTTCGAGTTCACCTATACACCCAAAGGGGCCAGTTGGTTAAACATGATCGAGTGCGAGTTTTCAGCAATCTCGCGCCAATGCCTGGCTCGACGGATCGCGACAATTGAAGTCCTGCGCAGCGAAGTGCTCGCCTTACTTGACGAACGCAGTACCAAGGGTATCAAGATCCACTGGCAGTTCGGCATCCAAGCGGCACGTGCCAAATTCAATCGGCACTATACTCGTATCAATTCCCTAAATCAGAAATACAAGGAAACTTAGTTGACAGAGTAATTAGTACTCTGTCAACTAAGTTTCCTTGTACTCAGCTTCCAGGAAGCTAAAGCCAGTTTTGCTTCAATCTGGTGGCCAGATGAGCTTCCTGGAAGCTTGCCCGTTGTATGAAATAACTTATTTTCCAAAGTAATTAGTACTCTGTCAACTAAGTTTCCTTGTACTCAGCTTCCAGGAAGCTAAAGCCAGTTTTGCTTCAATCTGGTGGCCAGATGAGCTTCCTGGAAGCTTGCCCGTTGTATGAAATAACTTATTTTCCAAAGTAATTAGTACTCTGTCAACTAAGTTTCCTTGTACTCAGCTTCCAGGAAGCTAAAGCCAGTTTTGCTTCAATCTGGTGGCCAGATGAGCTTCCTGGAAGCTTGCCCGTTGTATGAAATAACTTATTTTCCAAAGTAATTAGTACTCTGTCAACGAAGTTTCCTTGTACTCAGCTTCCAGGAAGCTCAGGCCAGTTTTGCTTCAACCTGATAATCAGATGAGCTTCCTGGAAGCTTGCCCGTTGTATGAAATAACGTATTTTCCAAAGTAATTAGTAGTCTGGAAAATAAATTTCCTTGTACTCAGCTTCCAGGAAGCTCATCTGAGTATCAGGTTGAAGGACAACTAGCCTAAGCTTCCTGGAAGCTTGCCCGTTGTAGAAAAGAACGTTCCTTCCAGAGTAATGAATGGTTAGGGATTGGGGATTGCGCTGGTACACATCAGTGAAAACCCGTTTCGAGCTGGCTAGCAGTAGGCAGTCGTCAGTTGGCAATTATGATGGTGACTGCCTATTGCCAAATGGCGACTACAACCAGCAACCAATTTCCCGCAACGCTGTTTTAGCTCGCCGGCAGCCAGCGCGCCAGCATCTGGCCTAGCTCGGCGTGGCGCACCGGCTTGCTCAGGTAGTCGTCCATACCCGCGTCCAGGCACACCTCGCGGTCGCCCTGCATGGCATTCGCCGTCATTGCAATGATTGGGATGCGCGCGCCACTCTGTTGCTCGCGCTCGCGGATGCTGCGCGTGGCGGCCAGCCCGTCGAGCTCGGGCATCTGGCAGTCCATCAGCACCAGCTCGTAGGGGTGTGGCTGGGCAAGCGCCTCAAGCGCGGCGCGCCCGTTTGGCACAGCATGCCCGGCATAGCCAAGCTTGCCAAGCTGACGCAGCACCAGTTGCTGATTGACGACATGGTCTTCCACCACCAGGATCAGCCGAGATGATGAGTCGCCTGGGCCTGCCAGGGGCGAATTGACTGGGGCTGGCTGCTCGTGCGGCTCGTTGTCCAGCGCAAAGAAAAGCGCTGCCATGCTATCGAAGAGCTGCGATTGCTTGATTGGCTTGGTAAGGTAGGCGCGAAAGCCGCTTTGCAGCGCCTGTTCGTTCTGCCCGCGCTCGTCGAAGGCCGTGAGCATAATGAGCTGCGGGTGCGAAAGCCCCTGCCCGCGCTGGATCGCCCGCGCAAGCGCAAAGCCGTCCATATCTGGCAGCGCCTGCTCGCAGATCAGCAGGCTGTATGGCGCGCCGCCCGCCGCCGCAACGCGCATCATCTCAATCGCCCGCGCACCTTTGGGCGCTGCGTCGGCGGCGATACCCCAGTTTTGCAGGTATTGCTGCACGATCTCGGCGCTGGGCGTGTGCGAATCGGCAACCAGCGCGCGCAGCTGCGACCAATTTGGGGCCTCGAAGCCGTGCGGCGATGCGCCGCTTCGCTCGAAGCGAATGGTGAACGAGAAGGTCGCGCCCTGCCCTGCGCGGCTTTCGACCGCAATCGCGCCGCCCATCAGCTCCACCAGCCGCCGGCAGATCGCCAGGCCCAGGCCCGTGCCGCCATATTTGCGCGTCACCGAGCCATCGGCCTGCGTAAAGGGCTGGAACAGGCGCGCCTGCACCTCGTCGCTGATGCCAATGCCTGTGTCCTGCACACTGAAGCGCACCACAACCGCAGCCGCGTGCGCTTCCGCAAGCTCGGCGCGCACCACCACCGAGCCTGCTTTGGTGAACTTCACGGCGTTACCAATCAGGTTCACCAGCACCTGCCGCAGCCGACCCTGGTCGCCGCGCAGCTGCGCCGGGATATCGGGCGCAACATAAGTCATCAGGGTCAGCTGTTTGTCGCGCGCGCGGCTGGCCAGCAGGTCGGCGCAGCCCTCCACCACCGGCAGCAGCGCAAAATCCTTGTGCTCGATCGTGAGCTTGTTGGCCTCGATCTTCGAGAAATCGAGAATGTCGTTGATGATCGTCAGCAGCGCCTGCCCCGAATCGCGCACAATGGTGGCGAACTCGTGCTGATCGGCGTCCAGCTCGGTATCGAGCAGCAGCTCGGTCATGCCAATAATGCCATTCATGGGCGTGCGGATTTCGTGGCTCATGTTGGCAAGGAATTCCGATTTGGCGCGCGTGGCCGCCTCGGCGGCTTCTTTGGCATGCAAGAGGTCGGCGTAAGCGCGCTCGCGCTCGGCTTCGGCTTTGCGGCGCTCGGCCAGCTCCTGCTGCACCGCAACATACAGCTGCGCGTTTTCCAGCGCCTGGCTGACGGCGGCAGCCACATTCTGCGCCAGCGCAATCTCTTCTTCACTGAAAACGCGCTCGTCCAGCGCATCCAGCCCAATCGTGCCAACAACGACATTGCGGATAATCAGTGGAACGATCAGCAAGGTGACGGTGCCGCGCTGATGGCCGACTTCGTGAAACGCCTGGTTGCGCGGGTCGGTTTGCGCATTCGAGATCACCAGCGGCTGCCGGTGTTCGATCACATACCGGCTGGCTTCGTTGCCGGCTAAAGGCAAGCGCACACCCAGTGCCGAAGGACGCCCAGGCGTGCAGTATTCGGCCACCACTTCCAGCGCAGTGCGCTCGTCGTTCAGCAGCGCGCTGGCGGCCTGCGGCAGATCAAAGGTCTGCGCCAGCGCTTCGCAGACAATTTTCAGGATGTGAACTGGCTCCTGCACCGATGTGGCCGCAGCGATCACACGGTTGAGCAGGAGCGTTTCGCGCAGCTGCCGCTGAAGTTTTTCCTGCGTATGCTTGCGCCTGGTGATATCGCGTATCACCCCCAGCCCGCCAATAATCAGGCCACTATCGTCGTGCAGCGGCGCATAGCGGCTTTCGAATACGCGGTCGCGGTGCGCAGTGGCAACAAACGATGGCATGGATTCTACTGTCGTCACGCACCCGGCCAGGGCATTGGCAAAATATTGTTCTTCGCCATTCGCGCCAAAGCCCGGCAGCGCGTCGTGCGCCAGTTTGCCAAGCACCTGCGTGTCGCGCACGCCCGAAATCTCGGCCATCGAGGGGTTCCAGGCGGTAAAGCGCAGGCCGTGATCGAAGGCGAAAATGCCCTCGGCGCTGCTGTTCACCAGCCGCTCGAAGATCGCGCGCATGCTGATGTGCATGCCGCGCAGCTCTTCCGACACCAGTTCGAGCGAGCGAACCAGCATCTCGCGGTCGGTGTCGGCCTGGTGGTAGCTCTGGTCAACTGCTTCGAGCAGGCGCGCAATCTCCGGCGCGGCCGTGGCTTCGCCGATGTGGCGTTTGATCTGGCGGGCAAGAAGGCTGTGCATAGATGTCATCCCGAATGAGTGTGATCAGGCTGCGCGGTGCGCGCTAGATTTCGGCAAAGGTCGTGATTGTCATGGTCTGGTTGTGCAGCGCGCAGCGCGTGCTGGCCAGCAGCGGGGAAATTTCGCCATAGGAATAAAAGCCAGCCAGCACGGTGCGGTCGCCCAGCACCTCGCGCACGGCCTCGACTTCTTCTTCAATGCGCTGCTTCAGCACCAGCTTACGGCCCACGCAGCTGATCAGCAACGCCAGCTCGGCACTGTGCTCGCCAAGCGCGGCCTGGCTGGTGCTGGCCGCGCCATGCGCGCCGTCGATCAGGCGGTCGAAGTTGGCTTTCATCAGCTGCGCATACGCGCCTTCGGGCACGTCGCCCGCGAAGGTGATGCTGCCGGCAGCCTCGTCGACGGCCAGGATGGTGCGCACCACGCGCTCTTTGGCCGGCCCGCTCGAAACGCTGAGCGGGAACAGCAGCCCGCTGGAGGGCAGGTCGTTGGCGTGTTCGCCCAGGTAGCGCTTGTACAGCGCCAGGGCCGAGGTGCCGTCGAGCTCGTAGAGCACATTGCCGCATGAGCGGGTGACCAGCCGGTCGGGGCCAAACGCATCCCAGCCGCCCAGCGAGCCATAGCCCACGCGCAGGCGCTCGCCATACAGGCCAATCGCGGCGGCCTGGCCGGGCGCGGTTTCGCCATTCCAGTGCAGCAGCGTCTCGGCGAAGCGCGGGCCATCGGCCGAAAGCCCGCCCGTGATGCTGACATGTGCGGGCAGATGCGTGGAAAGGCCGGCCACCAGCTCGCTGCCATTCACACCCAGCCCCTCAGAAAGCACAAGCACATGCACCAGCCCATTCGGATCGAGCTGCTCGGCCAGTGCCTGCCCGGCTGCAAAGCTACCGGCAGCGTGTGCCAGCGGGGCGTGCGCGCCAAGCACGCGAGAATGCGCGAACTGCACCGCCGTGGCCACCAGCGAGTCATCCAGCACCTGGGTGTCGTAGATTTCGCCAGCCGTCGAGCAGCCCAGGATGATCGCGCCGGGATAGGCGCTGCGCAGTTCGCCCAGCGCCTCGGCGTTGCGCATTTGGGCCTTGCCGCCGAACACAAACACAAGCTGGGCATCCCCCGGCTGGCCGGGGTGCTGCGGCTGCCAGCCCGCGCTGCCGCCCCAAAAGGATTGCTGGATCTGCATCGTGTGCTCCGTTGATTATGGTTGAAAGCTGCAATGAGCTCGGGGCGACCAGCCCACGTTCTGCCAATTACTACAATACTAAAATATCCTGCCTGCCACAACCGCGCGGATGACGCGCAAGTTACAGGAGATTTGCCAATGGGTAGCGAAAAGATTGCGCTCTGCAATAATCAGCGCATCTAACAAAAATATAATAACAGATATTGATTTTTGTTATTTGATGTGATATACTCCTGCTGTCTTCAATCGAAATAACAGGAGCAACAAAATGGAGATGCGACAACTGGGCAAAAACGGGCCGACCGTTTCGGCGATTGGGCTGGGGTGCATGGGCATGTCGGGCATGTATGGCCCGTCGGATGAGGCCGAAAGCATTGCCACCATTCACGCCGCGATTGATGCGGGCATGACGCTGCTCGACACCGGCGATTTTTACGGCATGGGGCATAACGAGCTGCTGATTCGCGAGGCACTGCGCGGCCGCCCGCGCGACGGCGTGCAGATCAGCGTGAAGTTTGGCGCGCTGCGCGACGCAAGCAATGGCTGGGGCGGCTACGATGCGCGGCCAGCCGCCGTGAAGAACTTCCTGGCCTACTCGCTGCGCCGCCTCGGCACCGAATATATCGACATCTACCGGCCGGCGCGGCTCGACCCAAATGTGCCGATTGAGGAAACGATTGGCGCGATTGCCGAGATGGTGCAGGCCGGCTATGTGCGGCAGATCGGCCTTTCCGAAGTCGGCTCCGACACCATCCGGCGCGCGCAGGCCACCCACCCAATCGTCGATCTCCAGATCGAATATTCCCTGTTCTCACGCGGCATCGAAGCGAGCGTGCTGCCGACCTGCCGCGAGCTTGGCATTGGCATCACCGCATATGGCGTGCTGTCGCGTGGGCTGCTGGGCGGCCATTGGTCGCGCACGCAGGCTAACGCCAGCGATTTCCGCGCATTCAGCCCGCGCTTTCAGGACGAAAACCTTGATCGCAACCTGGCGCTGGTGGAAGAGCTGCGCGCCATAGCCGCCGAAAAAGGCGCGACGGTGGCGCAGGCCGCGATCGGCTGGGTGCTGGCGCAGGGGGCCGACATTGTGCCACTGGTGGGCGCGCGCCGGCGCGACCGGCTGAGCGAGGCGCTGGGCGCGCTGGCGCTCACATTTTCGGATGCCGAGATGGCGCGAATCGAGCAGGCCGTGCCCGCTGGCGCAGTTGCCGGCGAACGGTATAATACGCACCAGATGGCAATGCTCGACAGCGAGCGCGGTTAGAGGGATTTCGCATGCCCGAGGCAATACTGACGCAGGAGCGAATTCTGGAAGCGGCGGAGGAAGTGCTCCGCCGCTTTGGGCCGGCCAAAACCACGGTGGTCGATGTGGCGCGCGCGCTGGGCGTAACGCACGGCAGCGTGTACCGGCATTTCCCCAGCAAGGCCGCGCTGCGCGACGCCGTGGCCGCGCGCTGGCTCGAACGGGTTTCTGCGCCGCTGGATGCGATTGTGGCCGAAGAAGGGCCACCGGCAGCGCGGCTGCGGCGCTGGCTCGACACACTGATCGCAATCAAGCGCAACCGCGCCTTCGACGACCCCGAGATGTTTGCGACCTACCTGGCGCTGGCGAGCGACGCGGGCGAGATCATCACTGCCCATGTGGCGCACCTGGCCGCGCAGGCCGGGCAGATCGTTGCCGACGGCGTGGCGCAGGGCGAGTTTCATGTGGCCAGCCCGGCAGCGGCTGGGCGCGCCGTGGTGATCGCCACCAACCGCTTCCACAACCCCGCCCACGCTGCCGAATGGCGCGACCCCGCAATCGATACGGAGCTGGAGGAAGTATGGTCGCTCCTGCTGGCGGGGCTGAAAGCCTGAGTGCATTGGGCGCGGACGCACGCGGAGAGCGCGGAGCTGAGTCGTGTGACTATTCAGTCCGGCCCTCTGCGTCCTGATGCAAGATTAGCTCTCGGCCAGCTTGATCGCCACTTCGGTATCCCAGTCGGCCGGGTTAGGGCTTTCGTCGGGGCCAGTAAGGAACGACTCGTAGCGCGACACAAAGCCATCGCCGCCCGGCGCGTCGAAGCGATCCCACTGCAAGCCCTGCGCCTCGGCCCACTCGATCAGCACCTTGTTGGCGGGAATGCCGTTGGTCACGCCCGTATACACCAGCGAGGCATAGCGCCCGGCCGGCAGCTCGCCCGCGCGCACGCGCTCGTCGCCCTGCACCGTCCCCACCACCGGCACACCAATCTCAATATCCATCAGCCCTTCCATGTTGATGACATGGAAGCGCATGAACGGCGGGCCAGCGGGCGCGATGCCGCGCTGCCCCAGCCAGCCAAACGTTTCGCCCAGCAGCTGCGGCACCAGCGCCTCGCCCATCTCGCTCATCGGCACCTGCGTGCGAATCCCCACGGTCGGCTGCGCGGCGCGCTCGTCTACTTTTGGCTCGGTCACTTTCATTACATCCATCCTTTTCGCTCTATCGGGTACTGAATTTCCGTGATATATGAGGGATCGTCCTGGCGGATTGGCTGCGCGTGGTACAGGTTCAGCTCGCGATCCGGCCCGGCGACACGGTAGCCATTGGCGGAAACCCAGCACAGCACTGCCTCGTGCGCCGCGCCAATCGTGGCGTAGGAGCCGTGGTGAATGGTTGCCGCCATGGTCGCGGCGGGCAGCTCGTGCACCTGCACGCGCCCGCTGGGCGGGATGGGGCAGCGCAGCATAAACGCCGCTGCGGCTTCCACATCGCTTTCCTTAAACTCTGTGTCGTAGCACAGCACCAGCGTTTGCCCGCCGCGCTCGGGGTTCGGTGTCAGCGCCTTTTCCGCATATGGGCGAATCGCGTCGTACACCTCGCCAAACAGCCCGCCCACCGCGCTGTGGCTCGGCAGAATTGCCCGCACCGACGCGATCAGCAGCGGCTCGACGCGCTTCACAATCACGTCGTAGCCGGGCAGCTCGCGCTCGTGCTCGATCTGTTGCAGGCGCGCTTCGACCTCGAGCAGGCGTGCCTGCGCCGCCGCGACTTCCTGGCTGATCTGGGCGTGGCGCAGCCGCAGCATGCCGCGCATCTGCTCGGGCGAAATGCCCGCGTCGAGCACGGCGGCGATCTGCTCAAGCGAAAAGCCTAGCCCTTTCAGCGCCAGAATGCGGTGCAGGCGCGGCAGCTGGCTGGCCGCGTAGTAGCGGTAGCCCGTGAAGCGGTCGATCTCGCTTGGCTTCAACAGCCCGATCTGGTCGTAGTAGCGCAGCGTCGCCACCGGCACCTGCGCCAGCTTGGAGAGCTCGCCAATCTTGAGCATTGCAGCCCATCTGCTGAACGGAACAGTTGGAGTATAAACCCTCAAGTGGCTTGAGAGTCAAGCGGGGATTCGCAAAAAAAGAGGGGCCGACACACAGGTCGGTCCTGACAAGTTTTGTCAGGGCCGACCTGTGTGGCCTCAATATTCAGCACCCGAAAAATTTCACCCTCCGGCGATTGCGCCCACGACCATGAACGGTTCCTTGCCCGACACCACCGCGTCGGGCAGCGGCGTGTCGGCCGGCTCGTGCGAAAGGTCTTCTTCGCAGGCGAAGAAGCGCACAAAGGCGCGGCGCTGCCTGGTGCTGTGGTCGCGGATGGTGCCGCGCAGCATCGGGTATTGCGCCTCAAGCGCATCCAGCACCGCGCCGATGGTGACGGGCGCGGCGACCTCGATTTCGACCTCGCTGCCGACACGCGCGAGGGTGCGCAGGTGGGCGGGCAGATACACGCGGATCATGGCAGCGTTTGCACTTCGACCGAAAGCACCGCCGGCAGGTCGTGCACAATCGCCTTCCAGCTTTCCCCGCTGTCGGCCGAGCAATAAACCTGCCCACCCGTGGTGCCGAAGTAGATGCCGCACGACGACAGTTTGTCCACGCTCATGGCCTCGCGCAGGATGTTGACGTAGCAGTTCTCCTGCGGCAAACCGTTCGTCAGCGCCTCCCAGTCGCCGTCGCCGCCGCCGCGATTGCGGTACACGCGCAGCTTGCCTTCGGGCGGGTAGTGCTCGGAGTCGCTCTTGATCGGCACGACGTAGACCGTGCTTGGCTCGTGCGCATGCACGGCGATTGGGAAGCCGAAATCGGATGGCAGATTGCCGCTGATCTCGTGCCAGTTATCGCCGCCGTCGTCGCTGCGCATCACGTCCCAGTGCTTCTGCATAAACAGCACGTTCGGGCGGGTGGGGTGCATGTCGATGCGGTGCACGCAGTGGCCGGTTTCGGCGTCGGGGTCGGGCATGAAGTTCGAGTGCAGGCCGTGGTTGATCGGCTTCCACGTTTCGCCGCCGTCCTCGCTGCGAAATGCGCCCGCCGCTGAAATGGCGACAAACATGCGCTGCGGGTTGTTCGGGTCGATCACAATCGTGTGCAGGCACAGGCCGCCCGCGCCGGGTTGCCACGAGGGGCCGGTGCCGTGCTTGCGCAGCCCCGCCATTTCGTGCCACGATTTGCCGCCGTCGGTGGTGCGGAACAGCGCCGCGTCTTCCACGCCGGCGTACACCGTGTCGGGGTCGGTTGGCGAGGGCTCGAAGTGCCACACGCGCGCGAACTCCCACGGGTGCTGCGTGCCGTCGTACCACTGGTGCGTGCCGGCGTCGCCGTCGTACTTGAACTCATTGCCAACGGGTTCCCACGTCTTGCCGCCGTCGTCGGAGCGCTGGATCTGCTGGCCGAACCAGCCGCCCGACTGCGAGGCATACAGCCGGTTCGGGTCGGCTGGCGAGCCTTTGATGTGGTAGATCTCCCAGCCGCCGAAGTGCGGGCCGCTGACGTCCCACTCCTCGCGCTTCTCATCCGATGTCAGGATAAACGCGCCTTTGCGCGTGCCTACCAGAACCCGTACTCCACTCATGAAGCTTTCCTTTCTAGGTTTGATAAGATGACACAATGACAAGATGAAAACACGAGACACGAAACACGAGACAAGGTGAATTCAGATCGTCACCGCATTCTCGTGTCTCGCTGTCTCATGTCTCGCTGTCTTTTTTGCGTAATTCTTCTGACAATTCCTCGGTCAACTGCTCCGCCAAATCTGGCCGGCCGTGGAACTGCGCCGGGGTGTTGTGGAACAGCGCCGCTCGCCACGCGCCCGCGTTGCGCACGGCCACAAGCGACTGAATGGCGTTGACCGCCGGGTTGATGTTGTTCTGGCCGGGCGGTACCATGCCTACCACCGCGCGCACAAGCGCAACGCCCGGCGCGATCAGGCGCACCTCGCGCACCTTGCCGACGTAGCGCGCTGTCTGGTGGTTTTGGAAAATGCGCCCGATCTCGGCTGCAACCGCGGCGCTGCCGTCGATCTGGCTGCCGTCGAACCCGACGACATTGCCGTCTTTCGCGATAAGCGCGCCATAGGCAGCGGCGTCGCGCCTGTTCCAGGTTTCGAGCAACTGTGCATAGAGCGCTTCCGGCGTCGCCGGGCCATCCATGCGCGATGGGGAAACAAGGCGCTGGAAAAAGGTGATCAGGTTGCCATCGGGGTCGAGAATGGCGAACTCGCGTGTGCCCCAGTCGCGGTTGCCGAGCGCGCCGTTGGGGTGCAGAATGCCACGCGGCTCCAGTTCGGCGTGCAGGGCATCCACGCCATCGACTTCGACACGGCAGCTGGCGGTACCGGCCAGAAATGACTCCGCGCCGGACTGAACAGGCTTGCCGTCGCGACCATTCCACGCCTCGTCGGCGGCTTGCCAGAGGTGCACCTCGAACGCATCGCGCCCGACGATTGCGAAACCGGCGTCTTCATGCCAGATCGCGCAGCCGAGCTTGTCGCGGTAAAACGCGGCACTTTGGGCCGTGTCGCGCACAGGCAGGGCAGGAATCGCGTGAACCAGGCGCATACGGCTTCTCCTTTGCAGGCGTCGGCAGCGAGTGCGAAGGTGGGAGGGTGACGATCAAGGATAGCACGGATGTTCTGTGAATACAAGAGGCATGCCGTGCAAAATCGCGCCGATTATTTCTCGGAAATTGCCGAGCGCGGTATTGTACACTGCCCGGCACGACAGGGCGCCGTATTCTGATTGGGAGGCAGGAGCCAGGAGGATAATGCTATTGGTAGGCCCGAAAGCACGCGCTGGGGAAGCAGGACTATATCCAAATTCCATAATAAATCTACAGATTACGCAGATTCCACAGATATGCGGCTTGTAATCTGCGTAATCTGTGGACAAAAGAGTTCTGCAATCCAAGCTGAACGCGGTTCTCGAGAAGATGCAATGCCAGCTACTAACCCGGCGGCACTTCCTGCAACAGCCACGAATTGCCGTCGGGGTCGCTGAAGCCAGCGTATTTGATGCCGCCGGGGAACTCGACAAGGTCGCCCATCGCGACGCCGCGCGCGATCAGTGTTTCACGCAGCGCGGCAACGTCGTCCACCACGAGGTGCAGCCCTTTGAGCACACCTGGCTGCATCTCGGAGATTTCGCCCATGCCGCTGCCGAGCAGGATCGAGCAGCCGGAACCGGGCGGGGTGAGCTGGACCACGCGCATGCCGTTTCCCGGCTCGACGTCGTGGTCGAGGTGAAAGCCGATCTGGTCGACATAGAACGCTTTCGAGCGGTCGATGTCAGACACCGGGATCGGCACGAGTTCGAGCTTCATGTCCATGCTGTTTTCTCCTTATCAGCGCGCGCTGATGCCACTATTGACGTTGATGATCGACGCCGTGATGCCGCTGCCGCGATCCGATGCGACGAACGCCGCCGTGTCGGCAAATTCCTGAATGGTCGGGCGCTTGCGCAGCATCGACATGTGTGCCAGATTATCTTTAGCATCGTTCAGCGGGTCGTTCTCCATCACGACGCCCGCCGTCCACAGACAGGCCGTACGCACGCCGCGCGGTCCGACTTCGGCGGCCAGGTAGCGCATGAACGACTCCTGGGCCGCGTCGGCTGGGCCGGTGCCGCCCATCGGCCACATTTCGGGTGGCGTCCACGCCTCGCCCGAACCGCTGGTGATCATCAGAATCACACCCGCGCCCTGCAGCACCATCTGGCGGGCAGCCACGCGCGCAGTGATGAAATTCGAGCGCGCGCCGTTGACGATCGGCTGCATGAAATCGTCGACCGTCATGTCGAGCAGGCGCGTGCCCTGCACATCACCGCGCGTCGTCAGATTGATCGCGATGTCGACGCGGCCCGCGCTTGCGACCACCGATTGAAGGTGCTGCTCGACCGCAGCCTCGTCGAGCGCGTCGGCCACGCCCACCTCGGCCGCGCCACCGGCGGCAATTACTTCCTGCGCGGCCTGCTCAAGCGTTGCGCGCGTCCGCCCGACCAGGAAGACCTTCGCGCCTTCGCGGGCAAACGTTTTGGCGACGCCGCGACCAATTGCCCCCGAGCCGCCGTAGATGATTGCGTTCTTGTTTTCGAGTAACATGATCGACCCTCTTTCGTGATGCCGTTCAAAAATTACCACCAGGACACCAAGGCACAAAGTAAAGATGGCAGATACGAGCAAGCATGCATGTCTGCCAGCTTTTCGAATCTTGGTGTCTTGGTGCCTTGGTGGTTAAGATTCTTCAAACATACGCGATCCACTGGCGAATGATGGCAACGAACGCCTCACGCCGCGTTTCGGCCTCGCTCAGGTCGCGAAATACGACCGAGGCGCGGTCTTTCGCCAGCCATTCGAGCAATTCTGTCGGGTCGTCGATAGCAATGCCCGTCTGCGCGGTGTCGCGCGGTTTCGCACCCAGGTGAAGCATAATTTTCACGCCATCTTGTGCGCGCAGGTGGAAGGTCGCGAAATGCTCGGTGGTGTAAAAGCTCGGCGCGTTCCACTTGATGCCCTCGGCGATGCTCGGGTCGGCGCTCAAGATTACTTCGCGCAATGCCACAATCACCGGCTTGAGCGGATGATCGAGCGCCGCCAGAAACGCTTCGACCTGCTCAGGGCCGGTTGCCCGAGATGTTTTTGTTGCCATTGCACGCTCCTTCTTCGTCGCTACCTGCCTATCATAGCGTGTTGCGGGCGCGATGTCTTGTACGAAACGGCAAGGGCGAGGAACCGCAGAACTACGGAACTGCAGAACCACAGAACCGTAGAACCGCAGAACCGAGAACCACAGAACCAAGTCGCCGGGATGATGGACAAGCAGTAAAAGACACAAGCGTCTCCCTGTCTTGTGTCTCCTTATCTCGCGTCTCGTGTCTTTTTTGCCGGTGGCAAAATTTATTGCGCTGCGAAGGTCGCGGCGATGTGCTGCGCGGGGGTGGTGCCGATGAAGCGCTTGAGCGAGCGCGTGAGGTGCGGCTGGTCGTAGTAGCCGAGCTGGAACATCACGTCGGGGATGGGTTCGCCCTGCGCGAGCAGATCTGCCGCCTGGCGGGCGCGCTCGAACTGGCGGATGTGCGATTGCGTCTGCCCGGTGGCGCGCAGAAAGCGATGACGCAGCGTGCGCTCGGCAATGGCGGGTGGCTCCGCGCCCAGTGCCGCGCCAATCAGCGGGTCGTGGGCCAGCACGTCGTGGCGCACCAGCCGCTGGACAAAAGTTTCCACGTTTTCAAAGGTCGGTATCTCCCAGATCGCCTTGTCGAGCCAAAACGAGCGCCGCGATGCATTCGGCAGCGTCGTCTCGCGATCGGCCAGGTCGCGTGTCGGCGCGTGCGGCAGAAAGGTGCCAAGCTTGAACTTGATCCACAGCAGCTCGCCGCCCGCGCCGTAGCTCACCACGCCCGACGAAGTCAGCGGCCCGACAGCCAGCACACGTGCGGTGCCGTCGAGCTTGAGCACCACCATGTGCCAGTTCGTCTCCGCCGGACGGATGGTCGAACCAGCATGGAGCGTGTGGCCATGCATCACACTCTCGATATACGGCGAGTCGGATGGGCGTGCTTCGGCGATGATTGTCATTCTAAAGCCTTATTTTTACCACAAAGACACGGAGGGCACTGAGTTTTTATTTTTACCACGGAGACACGGAGGCACAGAGGTTCTAAATCAGGTTATGCGTCCGGTGCAGATTGCAATACTGTTTTACCTTGGTGCCTTGCTGCCTTGGTGGTTATACTCAAACGTCTTCTCGTGCCTTGGTAGTTTACTCAAACTGCTCCTCCGTGTCTCCGTGCCTCCGTGGTTATATCTTGCGCGTGCCTCAGTGGTGCATTTTCACGCCCCGCGCAGGTACGCGCCGGTCAGCGAGTCTTTGGCGTCGAGCAGGTCGGTTGGCGTGCCTTCGAACATCACGCGCCCGCCTTTGCTGCCGCCCTCCGGCCCCATGTCGACGATCCAGTCGGCGTTTTTGATCACGTGCAGATTATGCTCGATCACAATCACGCTGTTGCCCGCATCCACCAGCCGGTTCATCACTTCCAACAAATGGCCGATGTCGGACATGTGCAAGCCGGTCGTCGGCTCGTCCATCACATAGACGCTGCCCTTTTTGTGCAGTTCGCTGGCGAGCTTGATGCGCTGGCACTCGCCGCCCGACAGCGTACTGAGCGGCTGGCCGAGCGACAGATAATCCAGTCCGACGTCACTCAGCGCCTGGAGCCGCTTCACGATTTCCTTGATCTCAAAGAACTTCAGCGCCTGTTGAACCGACATTTCCAGCACGTCGGTGATCGTTTTGCCGTTGTAAGTGTAGGCCAGCACCTCGTCTTTGAAGCGCTTGCCGCCGCAGATTTCGCACGGCGTCTTGACACCGCTGAGAAACCCGAGGTCGGCATAGATCACGCCCAGGCCCTGGCAGTTTTCGCACGCTCCCTTGGAGTTGAAGCTGAACAGTGATGCGCTGACCTTGTTCGCATTCGCAAACGCCTTGCGCACGTCGTCCATGATGCCGGTGTACGTCGCGGGATTCGAGCGCGTCGAGGTGCCAACAGCAGACTGATCGATCACCACGGCGTCGGGGTGCTGGCGCAAGAACTCTTCGTTGATCAGCGACGATTTGCCCGACCCAGCCACGCCAGTTATCACCGTCAGCACGCCAGTAGGGATGTCGACGCTAACATTTTGCAAGTTGTTCGTCCTGGCGTTCTTGATGCGCAGCGCGCCCTTTGGCTTGCGCACCGTCGCCTTGATCGGCACCGACTCCTGCATATGCTGGCCGGTCAGTGTGTCGGCCTTCAGCAAGCCCGCGAAGCTGCCCTCGTACACGATTTTGCCGCCGTCGCGCCCGGCCAGCGGCCCAACATCCACGACGTGATCGGCCACTTTGATCACGTCGGGGTCGTGCTCGACGACGATCACCGTGTTGCCTTTGTCGCGCAGCTTCTGCAACAGCTCGTTCATGCGGTGAACGTCGCGCGGGTGCAGGCCGACGCTCGGCTCGTCGAAGATGTACATCACGTCGACCAGGCTGCTGCTGAGGTGCTTGACGATCTTGACGCGCTGCGACTCGCCGCCGGAAAGCGTGTCGGTTTCGCGGTTCAGGCTCAGGTATTCCAGCCCGATGTCGACCAGGTGCCCCAGCCGTTCGACCAGCGTGGCAACCATCGGCGCGGCGACCGGCCCCTCGATTTCGCGCACTACGCCGATCAGATCGCCAACTTCCATCGACGCCAGTTCCGCGATGTTGCGCCCGTTGATTGTGCTGCTCAGCGCCGCCTGACTCAGCCGCGCGCCATGACAGAGTGGGCAGGGCTGCATGGTCAGGTAGGGCGCGACAGCCTTTTGCGTGCGCTCGGAGAGCGTCTTGATGTCGCGCTTGATGTACGAACGGTTGAAGCGCTCGATCACGCCGACGTAGCTGGCGTTGATCGCGTTTGTGCCGACCTGAAGCTTGTACTTCACGTCTTTGCCGTGCATCAACAGCTCCATTTCTTCGTCGCTGTAGTCGCGCAGCTTCTTGTCGTTGTCGAAAAAGCCCGACGCCGCGTAGCTGTCTTTTTCCCACGACGAAAAGATCGCCGCCTGCACCGCGCCCTCATTCAGCGACTTATCCATGTCCAGAAAGTCGTCGGAGCGCACGCCCATCTTCTGGCCCAGGCCATTGCATTCCGGGCACATGCCCTGCGGGTCGTTGAACGAAAAGGCGTTGGAAAAGCCCACATGCGGCTCGCCAATCCGCGAATACAGCAGCCGCAGCAGCGAGTAGATGTCGGTGATCGTGCCCATCGTCGAGTGCGAGCCGCCGCCCATGCGCTTCTGGTCGACCACGACCGCCATGCTCAGGTTTTCGATTGCGTCGGCTTCGGGCTGCGAGAAGCGCGGCAGGAAGTTGCGGATAAATGTGCTGAAGTTTTCGTTCAGCAGGCGCTGCGCCTCGGTGGCAATCGTGTCGAACACAATCGACGACTTGCCCGAGCCGGAAACGCCAGTGAAGATCGTGATTTTGCGCTTGGGAATGCGCAGCGACACATCCTTGAGGTTGTTCTCGCGCGCGCCGCGAATCTCGATATACTCCTGCTCCAAAACTCTGCTCCTTTGCTCGCGGTGGCTTTCGGGGTTCTTCTACTATAGCACAATTGTTCGTTAACAGGATGAGACTATGGGTGTAACCACCAAGACACCAAGGCACCAAGAAAATAAATTATCGCTTGGTGTCTTGGTGTCTTGGTGGTGAAATATCACTTCGTATGCTTGCGCACGTCGCGGGCGTAGGCGTCGGCGAGCAGCGGCTGGATTTTCTCTGCGAACGTTACGTCGCTCGGGTTCACAATGCAGATCCAGCGCTGCCGCCCGTAGACCGGGTGCGGCATGATTGTGTCGAACGCGGTGTAATCGTACTCACCCTCGCCATCGCCCACCAGCGTCACAAATGTCTCCCGGTCGACGCCGATGTTCAGGCGGTACACGCCGGGCCGGTTGAGATCGGAAAACTCGTCGTTCACGTCGTTGACCATGAGCGTGGCGAACGGGAACATCTGCGTCGGGTCGTAGAAAAAGAAGTAGTTGTCGTCGGCGACAGCGGTTGTGACACCATCGAACGTCGTGGTGATGTAGTCGATAACTGATTGTTGGTCCACTGTTCCTCCTATGTTCTTCCTGGCCACAGAGCGCACTGAGGGCACGGAGATCGGGTTTTCACTCGGTGCACTCGGTGTTCTCTGTGGCTCACTCCTTCTTTCGTAAGCAACTATCTTACCTCTTGCTGGCCAGCCCGTTTACTCTACAACACGAACGCAAGCGTTGGGAGTTTTAGGCACGCACTGGAAAACATTCCTGACAGGAAAGCGAAATCTGTGGTATAAACCCTCTCATTGCAATTGAGGGTTTTACATGACAGTTTCGCGAACGTATCGCACAAGCGACCTTGCCAAAGCTGCGCAGGTTGGCGTGCAGCAGGTGCGCAACTACGAGGCGGACGGACTGATCCCGCCCGCCGAGCGCGCCGCAAACGGTTACCGACAGTATACTCGCCAGCATCTCCGGGCGCTGCTCACCGCGCAGAAACTCGTCGCGGCGTATGGAGCGGAACGAGCGCGCAATGTCATGCAGGCGATGCAACGGGGTCAACTTGCCGCCGCATTATCTCTGATCGATGAGCACCACGCCGGGCTTGCGGGCCAGCGTCAGCAACTCGAACGGACGCTGGCCGCGCTGGGAACGCTCGCCGCGCAGGAATCCTCCACGCATTCGCGCCACGCGCGGCGGCTGCGCGTGGGCGAAGCGGCGCAGGAAGCAGGCGTGCGTGTGTCTGCTGTGCATTTCTGGGAGCAGCAAGGCTTGCTGGAGCCGGTGCGCGACCGCAGCAGCCGCTACCGGCTCTACGACGAGGCGCAGATGCGCCGTTTGCGCGTGGTGGCGCTGTTGCGCGAGGCGGGCTACGATTTCGACGCCATCCGCACGACGCTCGGCGAGCTGGCGGCGAACCGGCCCGGTCGCGCTATCGCTGCGATCGAGGGGCGTCGCGCCGAGCTGACGCGCCGAAGCTGGGCAGCGCTGGCGGCGGCGAGCGCATTTCGGGCGTATGTCGAGGAATTTTGGCCCGAAGCGATCTAGCGGAAACATGCAAAGGCCACGGAGCGCATTTCTTCTCCGTGGCCTCCGTTTCTCTGTGGCGTACCAGAAAATTCTCAGCTACTCGCAGTGGCATGCGCGAGGTAGCGGTTGATCGCCGCTTCCCAATGCCCAATCCACTCGCTGTAGTGCTCGGGCGTGAAGCGCGCCACGTACTCGTTGCCCGCCGCGCTCAGCCCGGTGAAGGTGTAGCTCACTGTCGCAACCGTGCGGCCCGGCCCGTCCTCGGCGCACTCCACTGCGATAAACGCAACATGCGATTCCGGCGCGGCGCGCAGGTAGCTCACCCGAAAGCGCTCGGCGTCCATTCCCACAATTGCCCAGATCGTTGGCTGCGCGGCGTGATTGTGTGTGAGGAAAACGCTGTGCAGCTCCGCCGCGCCGTCGGCGGGGTAGACACGCTCGGGGTTCCAATCCTCCACCCACAGCCGCTCGCCCTCGGGCGTGAACAGCGGGAACACCGCCGACGGCGCGGCGCCGAGCCGAATGCGCGCCGACCGGCTCGCGCGCAGGGCGCTCACTGGTTCCACACCCGCTCCTTTACTCATTGGGCGCATCGGCTTCGGTCAGGCGGTGGCTCATCTCGACGCCATAGGCCATGCCATACACGTCTTTCAGCTGCTCAATGCGCTGGAGCGTGGTGTCGGAAAACGGCGGCCTGTTCTCAAAAGCGTGCATCACCACGCCTTCCAGCAGGTCGGCCAGCGAAAGGTCGAGGTATTCGGCCAGTCCCTTCAGCACCTTCACCATGCGCTTCTCAAGGCGCACGCCCACCTGAATGCGCTCGACGACGAGTTCTGGCGCGGGTTCATTCGCTTGTGGCATACAAAGCCCCCCTGATATATTGTTATATTGGTAATAATATAACAAGATATCAAAGGAACGTCAATACATATTTCGACTCACACGCCGTGCGTGCGCCTATGCCCGCATGTTTGCCTGCGCCACGCGCGCCTTCGCCCGGCCCGGCAGCAGCAGCGCCGCGCCCGCGCCCGCAAACGAGAGCGCCGCAGACACCAGCATCGCCGGGGCAAAGCCGCTGCTAAACGTTTCGGGCGACACAAAGCTGCCCGATGCGGCAAACACCGCCGCCAGGATCGCCACGCCAAAAGCCGCGCCAAGCTGCCGCAGCATGTTGAACGCGCCCGACGCCTTGCCAATCTCCTGCATCGCCACCGCGCTCACCACGGCATTCTGCCCGGCCGGGATGGCCGCCGCGCCAAAGCCCGCGAGGATCAAGGGCGCGATCAGCAGTGGGTAGGGCAGGCCTGGCCGCGCAATCAGGCTGATCCAGGCCATTGCAGCGCCTTGCAGCAGCATGCCGCCAAACATCACCGGGCGCTCACCGAAGCGGCCAGCCAGCCCACCCGCAAATGGCGACACCAGAAACAGCATGATTGTCCAGGGCAGCAGGCGCAACCCCGTACCAAGCGGGCCATAGCCCAGCGCGTTTTGGAAGAACTGCGCCAGAAAGAAGGTCGCGCCGTACAGCGATGCGAAGAACAGCAAGCCCGCAACATTGCCCGCCGCGAAGGCGCGCGAGCGAAACATGTGCATGGGCAGCATCGGCGCAGACACGCGGCGCTCCCACGCCACAAACGCCACCGCCAGCAGCACGCCCGCCGCCAGCGCGCCAAGCACCTCGGCGCTGGCCCAGCCGGCCTTGTTGCCACGCACCAGCCCCCACATCACGCCCAGCGCCGCGCCCGTTACCAGCGCGAGCCCGCCAATGTCGAGCGGCGTGCGCGGCCCGAAGTTTTCCGGCAGGCGGCGCAGCGCCAGCGGCACCAGCACCAGGCCAATCGGCACGTTCAGCCAGAAGATCCACTGCCACGTCAGCCCGCCCGCAATCGCGCCGCCGACCACCGGCCCGGCCAGCACCGCCAGCCCCGACACGCCGCTGAAGAGTCCCAGCGCGCGCCCGCGCTCTTCGGGCGGGAAGGCAATGCTCAGCTGCGTCACTGCCAGCGGCATCACCAGCGCCGCGCCAGCACCCTGGAGCGCCCGCGCCGCAATCAGCCACTCCATCGACGCGGCCAGCGCGCACAGCGCCGACGCCCCAATGAACACCAGCAGCCCCGCCACAAACATCCGCCGCCGCCCGAAGCGGTCGCCCAGCGCCGCGCCGGTGAGCAGCAGCACCGCGAAGCTCAGCGTGTAGCTGTTGACCGTCCATTCCAGCTGTTCGACCGTCGCGCCCAGGTCGCGGCGAATCGTGCTGAGCGCGGTTGCAACCACCAGCGCATCGAGCGCCACCATAAACGAGGCCAGCGCGGTGAGCGCCAGCACCCACGTGCGCGAGATATTTTTCATTGTCGGTCCTTTGATTAACAGAGCGAAGATACGAGACACGAGACGCGAGGCGCGCTTCTCCTTGTCTCCCTGCCCGTCGTCAGCCCTGCACATCGGCGTCGCGCATCACATAGGGCGTGTAGCGATAATCGCGGATGAACGCGAGCCGCCCGCCTTCCCACGTAACCAGCATGAAATAGGTAGGCGGCGCATTGGGCGCTTGCGGGTCGCGCACCAGAATGGCCGGGCGGCCCTCGACGGTGCCGGGCGCGAGCAGCCAGTCGCGGCTCTGGTCGTAGCGGTGGAAGTATTCGCTCACTGGCGTGCGGCCGCGCAGCGAAATGCGATTGAACAGCTCCAGCCGCACGTCGTCGGCCAGCATGGCGCGTACTGTCTCGAAATCGCGCGCATTGAAGCGATCGATATAGCGCGCGACCAGGCGCTGTTCTTCTTCGCTGGGGGCCGCCATGTCGGTGGGCAGGTTCTGGCCCGTTTCGCGCAGGCGCGCCCGCCCGCGATGCAGCGCGGCCTTGATCTCGGGCACAGTCGCGTCGAGCATTTCCGACATATCGGCCAGCGAATAGCCCATCACGTCCTTCAGAATAACGCAGCTGCGCTGCTTGGCGGGCAGTGCCAGAAAGGCCGACAGCGCAAGCGCGACCAGCTCGCTTTCTTCCAGCGGCGGGTCGGGTTCCGCCAGATGCGCGTTTTCGTCGAGGTATTCCAGCCGCTGCTGGCTGGCCCGCCGCAAGAAGTCGATCGCTTTGTTATGCGTAATGCGGAACAGCCAGCCGCGCATGTTGGCCACCTGCGTCGCGGGCAGCGCAGCGTAGGCTTTGGTGAGCGCTTCCTGCACAACATCCTCGGCGTCGATCGCCGAGCCGAGCATGCGCGCGCTGTACTGGTGCAGCTCGGGGCGAATCGCCTGCACCAGCGCCTCGAAGTCGGCCGGCGCTGCGTTCGATTGGCTCATAGGTTCTCCTGAAATGCAAGACCATGTCAAAGTCCCGAAATTCATCCACAGATGACGCAGATTACGCAGATGAGAGACTTCATATCTGTGTAATCTGTGCAATCTGCGGATCGATCGCGTTCCCCTTCCAGCGGTGACCTGGCCCTGCCTGAAATGTGGCTTCATGAAGTACGACGCGGCGAAACGCCAAAAGATTCGCTTGCGGCTTTTGAGAGTTTTTTGAGACGCGCTGTGTAGAGTATGCATGCCACCGCAATGGCGGCTTGGAAACAGCTGAAAACCCTTCTGTTTATACAGGTGAATGATGAAAATATCCATAATCGTCCCGCACAGCGCCGTGCAGCTCAACGCCGTGCGTGACCTGATGCGCTCGTTCACGCGCTGGCACCGCCAAAGCCACCCCGCCGATCTTGCTCTGATCGACCGTTACTTCGATGCGGCGGGTTTTGCGGCGGAGCTGGCTGGCCTGCCGGGCAAGTACGCCCCGCCCGATGGCCAGCTGCTGCTTGCCCGCGCCGATGGCGCGGCGGCGGGCTGCGTGGCGCTGCGCCGAATCGATGCAAGCACCTGTGAGATGAAGCGGATGTTTGTGTACCCGGAATATCACGGGCGGGGTGTGGGGCGTGCGCTGGGCGAGGCAATTGTGGAAGAAGCGCGCACGCTGGGCTACTCGCGCATGCGCCTCGACACCAGCTTCCGGCAGCAGGATGCCCTGCGCCTGTACCAGCGCCTCGGGTTTCAAAACATCCAGCCCTACTACGAGCTGCCCGACGATCTGCGCAACTGGCTGGTGTTTATGGAGCTTGCGCTTGCGCCGCGGCCAGCCCAGGAGATGGGCATCAGAAAAGCCGCAGCATAGGGCCTTTGAGGCTTGCTGCTAGGCCACGGTGCGCGGCGCGCGCTCGGGAATGCGGCGGGCGCGTTTGGGCATTCGCGCCACAATCTTGCGCTGGCCCGCTGCGGCAATCGGCTGCAGCGCCAGGTCGAGCGCCTGCCCAAGCAGCAGCGCCCGCCCGCCCGCCGAAGCAGCAGCGAAGGTGCTTTCGCCCAGGCTGGCGCGGCACACCCGCGCCGTTTCCGCCAGGCGCTCCTGCTCGCTCGGCCAGAGCAGCGCGCCATTCTGGCGGTGAATTTCGGCGGCGGCAGCCAGCAGCGCCGCGCCGGTTTCCGCGCCGCCCTGCCAGGCCAGGATCTGCGCGATGCGCGCAAGCACCAGCGCGCTGTTGGTGCGGTTTTCGCGCTCGCGCCACAGGCTCAGGCAGTGGCGGTAGTGGCCAAGCGCGGCAGCGAGGTCGCCCCGGTCGCGGCTGATGTCGCCAAGCAGCACATAATCGAAGCCCAGGCCAAGCTGGTGATTGAGCGTGCCGTGCATCGCCAGCGCTTCTTCGCACAGCTGCCGGGCGCGCTCGGGCAAGCCCTGCTCGAAGATAATGGTTGCAAGTGTGCGCAGCGCATTGGCCGTGCCTTCGGGGTCGCTGTACTCGCGGTTGATCTGCAGGCATTCTTCGGCCAGCTCGCTGGCGACGCCCAGGTTGCCCAGGCGCTGATGCACGCCGGCCAGAATGCCGACCGGGAATTTCACCAGCCGACGGTCACCAATCTGCCGCGCCAGGGCCAGCCCTTCCTCGAGCGGCCCCAGCGCCGTGGCAAGGTCGCCCTGCTCGTAGAGCGTGTAGCCATAGCCGGTGAGCGAACCTTGCAGCACGCGCGCATCGCACGACTGCCGCGCAATTGCCACACCTTCTTCCAGCCAGCGCCGGGCGCGCGCAAAGTCGCTCAGGCCGCCGGCCAGCGAGCCAGCGCCGCGCATGGCGTTGGCCTGCACGGCGGGTGGCGTGTGCTCGCGGTACGCCAGCGCGGCTTCCAGGCGCTCCAGCCCTTCGCGCAGCAGACCCGCCATCCAGTGGAAGCGCCACACGCCGGCGGCGAGCCGCAGGGCGCTGGTGTATTCCCCGTGCTCGATTGCCCAGCGGAACGCGGCGCGCAGGTTATCCTGTTCGGCGGCGACGCGCACCCGCCAGCGCGGGGCATTGGCGCGCAGCAGCTCGATCTCGGCCTCGACGGCGAAGTGGGTGAAATGCGCCATGTGGCGGGCGCTGGCGGCGCTGGCATCGTCGGAGCGGGCCAGTTGCTCCTGTGCGAACTCGCGAATCGTTTCGAGCAGCACAAAGCGTGTTTCATCCGCGACCGCATGGCATTGGAGCAGGCTGGCAGCATGCAGGCTTTCCAGCAGCGGCAGCACATCTTCTTCCATCCCAACCACGGCCTGCGCGGCTGCCACACCCCAGCCGCCCGCAAACACGCCCATGTGCCGAAACACGCGCTGCTCGGCGGCACTCAGCAGGTCGTAGCTCCACTGGATGGCGCTGCGCAGCGCCTGATGGCGTGCCGGGATGTCGCGCGGGCCGTGTACCAGCGCCTGCAGGGGGCGTTCGAGCTGGCCGAGCAGGTCGTGCGGGCTGAGCGCGCGGGCGCGCACCGCGATCAGCTCAATCGCCAGTGGCAGGCAATCCACTCGCCGGCAGATCGCCGCGTAGAGCGCCAGATCGGCCGTTTCTGCGGGCAGGGCTGCGCCAGCCGCGCACGCGCGACCCATGAAGAGCTGCACGGCGTCGGCTTCGGCCAGCGGCTCGAGCGCGAGCGGCTGCTCGGCGCGAATGTTCAGGGGCACGCGGCTGGTGGCGAGCACGGTGAGCGCGGGGCAGGCGGCCAGCAGCTCGGCGACCAGCGGCGCGGCGGCCACCACATGCTCGAAGTTGTCGAGCACGAGCAGCGTGTGCCTGGTGCACAGCCGGGTGCGCAAGGCCGCGCGGATCGGCTGGTTCGGCTGTTCTTTCACGCCCAGCGCCTGCGCAATCGCATCGGCCACCAACGCGGGGTCGCCCAGCGGCGCCAGCTCGACAAAAAACACGCCATCGGCGAAATCGTGGCGCAGCGCGTGGGCCGCCGCCAGGGCAACGCGCGTTTTGCCAATGCCGCCCGTGCCGGTTATGGTCACGGCGCGCGCGGCCGGGTTGCGCAGCTGCGTGCAGAGCGCGGCCAGCTCGCTGCTGCGGCTGATCAGCGCGGCGGGCGGCTCGGGCACCTGGAAGGGCGGGCGCGCGGGCGCAAGGTCGGTGGTGGCACCGCGCCGGATCTGGCTGATCAGCGCCGTGGTGGCGGCTTCCGGCTCGGCATCCAGCTCGGCGGCGAGCAGCGCGCTGAACTGGCGGAACTGCGCCAGCGCGGCGGCCGGTTCGCCATTCAGGGCCAGCAGGCGCAGCAGGGTGCGCTGATTCGCTTCGAGCAATGGTTCCAGCGCCACAAGCTGGCGGGCATAGGGCAGCGCGGCGCTGTAATCCTCGCGCCACTCCAGCCGCTCGATCAGGTGCGCCAGGGCGCTGAGCGCGCGCTGCTGGATGTGTTCGCGCTGCCCGGTAGCCCATTCTTCAAATACGTCGCTGTCGGGAACGAGCACATCGGCAAGGAAAGGGCCGGAATACAGGGCCAGCGCGGCCTGAAGCTGCTCGGCGCAGGATGGGCATGCGCGCCAGCTGCGGTGGATGTGCGCGTCGGTGGATTGCAGCGCGGCCTGAAACTGCGCGACATCACTATTGATCTGGCAGGCGGGGTCGAGCTGGACATGCAGCGAATCGGCGAGCAGAATGGGAAATTCCGCATCTTTATCGCCCAGCGCGGCGCGCAGCGTGGTGAGCGCCTGGCTGAGGCTGGCGCGCGCGACACGCTCGGGCTGATCGGGCCAGAGCAGCGTGGCCAGCGCGGCGCGGCTGTGCGGGTGGCGGCGCCCGAGCGCCAGGTAGGCCAGCAGGGCGCGCACTTTCGCGTAGGCAAAGCCCGTGGCCGGCGCACCGTCGATTGCGACGGCAAAAGGGCCAAGCAGGCGTAGTGTTAGTTCTCGCATCACAGCTCCCTGCGCGCATGCCCTGGCGTGGGCCAGCCACTCAAATCCCATCCACAAGCCCAGGCGAAAGTGTTTTGTTCCGATATGGGTGATAGTAGCCCTACCATACGCCGTCGGATGGAGAAGAGCAAGGGCCCGTGGTCGGAGCTTTGATCTACTCCATAGTGCTGAGGCGGCACACAAACTGCCGCTTGCGCTTTCTGGAAAACGGTGTATACTTCATATGAGACCGATTGGTCGCTTTTACGGGTGAATGGCATGACAAAAGGCGAGCAGACCCGACAACATATCATTCGGCAGGCCGCCACGCTTTTCAATCAGCGCGGCTTCACGGGCTCGTCGATCAGCGATGTGATGGCCAGCACGGGCTTGCAGAAGGGCGGCATCTACCGCCATTTCGCGAGCAAGGAAGAATTGGCGCTGGCCGCATTCGAGTACGCGCAGGCGCAGAGCACCAGCCGCCTGCTTGCAGCGGTGGGTGCCGAAACCGGGGCGATCAGGCAGCTGCTGGCGGTGGTTGCGGCGTTTCGCGCCATCACATCCGACCCGCCGGTGCCGGGTGGCTGCCCGATCCTCAACACCATCGTCGATAGCGACGACGGCGACCCGGCGCTGCGCGCGCGCGTGCGCGAGGTCGTTGTGGGCTGGGAAGGGCTGATTGCCAGCATTGTCGAGGCGGGCCTGGCCGACGGCAGCGTGCGCGCCGGCACCGACCCACAGGTGGTTGCGGCGGTGATGGTTGCGGCGCTTGAAGGCGGCATTCTGCTGTCGCGCGCGCACCGCAGCGCGGCCTATTTTCAGCACGTCGCGCAGCACCTGGCGCAGTATATCGAGCGCGACATCGCGGCGTAGGAATTTTCGCGGGCGGCGCAGGCCGCCCTTTTCGTTACACTATTTTGAGACCGATTGGTCCCATAAGGAGCACAGCAATGAGCAAGCATGTTGATCTCGATGGCGCGGTGGCGCTGGTGACGGGCGCGAATCGCGGAATTGGCCGGGTGTTCGTGCAGGAACTACTCCATGCGGGCGCGGCGCGTGTCTATGCCGGGGCGCGCGATCCGCAATCGCTGGCCGAGCTGGCGCGCGCCGACGCGCGGGTTGTGCCGGTTACACTCGACGTAGCCAGCGACGAGTCGGTTCTGGCGGCGGCCGCGCGCCTGCCCGACGTCACACTGCTGATCAACAACGCGGGCGTGGCGCGTGGGGAACGGCTGATTGGCGCGCAGGATCTGGCGGCGGCGCGGCAGGAGATGGAAGTGAACTACTTCGGCGTGCTGCGGATGAGCCGGGCGTTTGCGCCGGTGCTGGCCGCTAATGGTGGCGGTGCGCTGATCAATGTGCTTTCGATCCTGGCGCGGGTGGCAAGCCCGACCGCCGGCTCCTACTCGGCGTCGAAGGCGGCGGCGTTTGCGCTGACGCAGGCGGTGCGCGCCGAGTTGCGGGCGCAGGGCACGCTGGTGGTCGGCGTGATGCCGGGCTATGTCGACACCGACATGGTTGCGCGCCTCGACGTACCAAAGATCGCGCCGGCCGACGTGGTGCACGCGGCGCTGGCCGCGCTGGCAAGCGGCGAAGAAGATGTCTACCCCGGCGAAACCGCCACGCAGATCGCGGCAGCGCTCCAGCGCGACCCGAAAGCCGTTGAGCGGCAGTTTGCCCAGTCGGTCGCGGTGTGACGAGGTGAAAAGGTGAAGAGGTGAAAAGGGTGACAGTCGGCAGTCGGCAGTCGGCAGGGTGCTGCAACTTGCAAACCTGCAACCTTCATGCAACTCAAAACCTCCGTTTCTCCGTGGTGAAATCCGTCATTCGTCCATCGTCATTCGTCCCTTAACTGGAGCTATTTTCATGAAACAAAAGTCCCCGTCGCCCTGGGCGATTTTGGCCGTCACCAGCCTGGCGGTATTCGCGGTGATGCTCGACGCGCTGGTGCTGTTTGTGGCCTTTCCCGCCATTGAGCGCAGCTTCAGCGGCGTATCGGGCGCACAGCTCTCGTGGGTGCTGAACGCCTACACAATCGTGTATGGCGCGCTGCTGGTGCCGGCTGGCCGCTTCGCCGACCGGGTTGGGCGCAAGCGCGTTTTTCTGGCCGGCGCAACATTGTTCACGCTGGCGTCGGTGCTGTGCGGGCTGGCGGGCTCGCCAGCGCTGCTGATTGCGGCGCGCGTGCTGCAAGCCGTGGGCGGCGCGATGCTCACGCCCACCTCGCTGGCGCTGACGCTGGCGGCCTTCTCGCAGGACATGCGCTCGGTGGCGGTGGCGCTGTGGGGGGCGGTTGGCGCGCTGGCCGTGGTGGCTGGGCCGCCGCTCGGCTCGCTGATTGTGCAGCTGGCGGGCTGGCCGGGCATTTTCTTTCTCAACCTGCCGGTAGGGCTGGCGGCGGTGCTCGTTGGCCGCGCGATCATCCGCGAGTCGCGCGATGAGACGCCCGGCGCGCTGCCCGACCTGCTGGGCGTGCTGCTGCTGGTTGGCGCAAGCGCGCTGCTGGCATTCAGCATTGTGCAGAGCGAATCGCAGGGCTGGGGTAATGGCGCGGTGCTTGGCGCGCTGCTTGCTGGCGCAATCGTGCTGGTGGCGTTTGTCGTGCGCTCGGCGCGCGTCACCTCGCCCGCACTCGACTTGTCGCTGTTCCGCGACCGCTCGTTCTCGCTGGCAAATGCCGGCATGTTTTTCTACAGCATCGGCTTCACGGCGATGTTTTTTGGCTCGATCTTCTTTCTGACGCGCATCTGGGGCTACCCGCTGGTGCGTGCGGGCATGGCGCTGATGCCCGGGCCGCTGATGGTGGTGCTGTTCGCGCCGATCACCGGGCGGCTGGCGGGAATTTACGGCCACCGGCGGCTGCTGGTGCCGGGCGGAATCATCTACGCAATCGGGGCGTCGGTGCTGCTGTTTGGCGTCAGCACGACGCCGCACTTTCTGAGCGTCTGGCTGCCCAGCACGCTGCTTACGGGCATTGGTGTGTCGCTGATTATGCCGATTCTGGGCGGCGCGGCCGTGCAAAACCTGCCGCCCGCAAAGCTGGCGGTCGGTAGTGGCGTGAACCAGGCCATTCGCCAGTTTGGCACCGTGCTGGGCGTCTCGCTGACCTTCGCGATCCTGGGCGATGCACCAAGCGCGGTTGCGCCCTTCCACGGCATCTACCTGCTAATGATCTTCAGCGGCCTGAGCGTGACGCTGCTGAGCCTGGGGCTGCGCGCGCGTGCGCCGGGCAAGCCACGTGAGTTCGCACAGCCGCACATCAGCTTCGAGTAGCACGGCCAGGGTTCCCGAAAAGTACAGTTCGATGGGGGCACGATCGGCGAAACCGCCCCCCGCCCCCATTTTCTAAGCCCTGAGCTGAACGCGCACTAATTCGTGCAGGGGCGCACATCAACTGGCGCGCCAAAGGTTGTATCCTGCTGGGTGGCATAGGCGTCGCAGCAGAAATCGTAGGGCCCGCCGCGCAGCTTGCTATACTCGTGCGCAAAGGTATTCTGGATGTCGGCGCTGAAAAATGGCACCGGGTTGAGCGCAATGCCCGAGTTCTTCGCCGCCTGGCCCGGGTCGCGGTTGCCAAGCAGCGCGGCCGGCACCGGGCGCAGCTCGAAGTGCACATGCCCGCCATTGTATTCGCCCGACAGCGCCAGCAGGTCGCCTGGCTTCACAAACTGCCCACGCTGCGCAATCGTCTTCGAGCAATGGCCATACACGGCGTACACATTGCCGTAGCGCACCAGCACGGCCAGCGGTGGGCAGCCGCCGAACGGAACCAGTGCTTTGTTGCCGGGGTCGCCAGCGGCCACCACCAGCCCATAGCCAATCGAAAGCAGCTGCGTGCCAACCGGCAGCATGAAGTCCATTCCCGAATGCCGGCCCTGCGTGTTTTTGTAGAAATCGCTGCGGTGCCGCACCGAGAACTTGGTGTAGCCATAGGGCTGCCCGAGGCGCGGGGCCGAAGCGAAGGGCAGCACATAGAAGGTGTGGCGCTGGTCGCTCAGCGGCTCGTCAACCTGGTCGCGCGGGGCGGCTGGCTGTGCCGGCGCGGGGGCGGTAACTGATGCTGTTACGGTGTTTACTGCGGCGGCAGCGGGCGCGGCAGCGGGCAAGCCGCTCAGGCGCTTGATCGGGCCATTCTGCGCGGCGTAGAGTGTGTCGCAGGCGAACACCTGCATGGTGAATGGGTTGCCTTCGAAATCGATCGCATACACGCCGCTGAGTGGCGCGCCGAGCTTCTGGCTGCTGGCAAGCTGCTGCATTGGCGCGCTGGCGTCGTAGGCCACGCCAGCGATCTTGTAGGTTTCGGCCCACAGCCCTTCGCGCAGTGGCCCGGCCGGCTCGTCGCTGAGCCGCCGCACATCGCCCCAGTTGGTTTTGCTTTCGTTGGCCATGTTATAGGGCGTGTACAGCGTGTCGCACGAAAACACCTGCATTGCGACCTTCTGGCCGTTGATGGTGGTGGCGTAGCCCGCGCCCAGCGGCTCGCCCAGTTTGTCGCGCACTGCTCGCTGGTGAAAGGACTGATTGTCGTGCAGGGCGCCGCCGGCAGCCGCAAAACCCGCTTCAAGGATCAGGCGCGCCGCGCTGCTGCCCGCCGCCGGAATTGTGCCATTCAGCGCGCTGTTCAGGCTTTGCACCTCGCCCCATTTGGGTATTTCGTTAAACAGCACATCGCGCGCAAATGGCTGGAAGCCATAGGTTTTGCCGCCAAACGATACCTGCTTCGCTTTGGTGGCGCTTTGGGCCAGCGGCGCGCCGAGGTTGTTTTTCGCCGCATACTGGTGAAACGACCAGTCGCTGCGGAAGCCCTCGCCACGGTAGCGGTACGTTTCGCCCAGCAAAAACGACCGCAGCCGCGCCTGCGAATCGGGGTCGTCGTCGCTCAGCACCGCCGGCCCCGGCATGTCGCGCATGGAGTGGTCGTCGTCGCTCAGCACCGCCGGCCCACTGCCCTGCGTGCCACCGCAGATCGTGCCTTCGTCGAAAAGCACGTCGTCGTCGCTCAGAACCACTGGGCCGCGCACGCTTGTTGGGTGCGCAATTGGCGGCGGCAGGTCGGCCGGCGTCAGCACGCCATCGGCGGTGCTCAGGCCGGGCAGCGCATCTTCCCAGCGCTGCACCGCGCTGTCGGCAAGCGTGTAGGTGCTTTTGAGCCTCCCAATCAGCGATTGCAATGCGTCCAGCTGCTCGGCGGGAACAACTGTGCCGGGTGTGTGTTCCAGCGTCACGCCAATGCTGATCGGGTCGATGTTACGGCGGCGCTTGTTCCAGGTGGCGCTGCCGCTGTGCTTCGCGGCGCGTGCTTCTTCCACAAGCTGCGTGATCGCGCCCGCAGCGTCGATGTAATAATGCGGGGCAGTTGCCGCGCCCGGCGCAGCGTAGGATTCCAGGGCATCGGCTGCGGGCTGTGGGTCGCTGTGCAGAACGATCAGGGAAACAGTGGCGCCTTTGCGAGAGCCGCTGGCAGATGAGGCGGCCATGTGCTCATGAATGCGGGGCGAATCACTCATTCTGTGCTCCGTTTTCAATTCACGGTTCGGCCGAAACGCTGCTTCATACGATGAAGCGTCGTGTGTGGGCTTCTATCATACCGCGAAATCTCGCAAAGGATAAGAGGAACATTTAGGCGTGAAAGCCAGCCAGCACCGGCTGGAGGAATTCCCAGTGCTCCTGGTGATGCTCGTAGGTGCCTTCGAGCACGCCAAGCAGCGGGTAGCCGTCCATCCACGGGTAGCGATCGTCGCCCAGCCACAGCGCGTCGGGCACTTGCGCGCTGAGTTCGAGCAAGTGCGCAAAATTCGCGCGCCAGTTGCGGCGGACCTCGGGCCACGGCTGCTCGCGGGTTTGTGAATGGAACCAGGCGTTGAGCTCGTCGACATCTTCCGTCTCGGGGTCGAGCTCGGGCGGCAGGTTCGGGTAGTTGGGCTCGCCGCCGTCCAGCGCCGCCTGAACGCGCGCAACCGAACGCTGCTGCCAGGCATGCAGGTGCGCCACCACATCTTTGATCGACCAGCCTTCGTCGAACTGCGGGCTGGTGAGCTGCGCCTCGCTCAGGCTCGCAAGCAGCGCGTCCCAGCGCTCGAATTCGGCGCGCAGCAGTGGCAGCGCGTCCTGTTTGCTGTTCATAGAATGCTCCTTTTATTTCATTGGCACGAACGACGCGGCGCGATATTGCCGCGGGATTGAGAAGCAGGAAACGGAAATCTTCTGCGTCCGCGCCAGCCGGTGACGCCAGTATATCGCGCAATGCGGTCGGAAATGGCCCGCATAAAGCGCCGCGCACATATTTACAGCATTCGTCACAATGGATGAGCCGTCAATCTTGTACGCGATAGCTTTCTGATGCCTTAGTGCTGCTGCCGACTGGCCTCTGCTCACAGCCGACTGCTCTAGGCGCTATAATTGCCCGCACGCTCATAGCTTGAGGGAGACAATGGCAGAACAAAATCCCGTGGCGCGCAGCTACGACCAGGTTGCGGCCGAGTATACCGCGCAGATCGCCAATGAGCTGGCTGGCAAGCCGCTCGACCGCGCGCTGCTGCTGGCCTTTGCCGAGCAGGTGGGCAGTCTCGGGCCGATTGCCGACATTGGCTGCGGGCCGGGGCATGTCGCAGCGTTTCTGGCCGAAGCTGGCGCGGAAACAATCGGCTTCGATCTTTCGGCGGGCATGATCGAGCAGGCGCGCACGCGCTTCCCCGCGCTCTCGTTCGAGCAGGCCGACATGCGCGCCCTGCCGCTCCCCGATGCGGTGCTGGGCGGGATCGTCGCCTTTTACAGCATCATCCACCTTGCGCCGGGCGACCTGCTGCCCGCGTTTCGCGAGTGGCGGCGTGTGCTCAAGCCGGGCGGGCGCGTGCTGGTGGCCTTCCACATTGGCGACAACGTGATTCACATGGACGAATGGTGGGAACAGGGGGTCGATCTCGATTTTCGCTTTTTGCAGCCCGACGCCGTGGCGGCCACGCTGGAAGAAGCCGGCTTTGCGCTTGAAGTGCAGCTGCGGCGCGCGCCCTACCCCGGCGCAGAGCACCCCAGCCAGCGCGGCTACGTGCAGGCGCGGCGCAGCGATTAGCCCAGCACAAGGCCACAGAGCAACAGTGTTGTTTGGGACATGCGAAACCCTTCCCTGCCAGAGCCAGAAACTGCGAAGCGAGAAACGGAAATCAGGCAAGAATTTCCGCATTGTAATCCCCAAACCCGATTCCCCAATCCCTAACCTCTGCGCGTTCACGCGCACTAACGCGCATCACCATCGGCCACATCCTCGGGCGCGAGCGCGAAATTCGCGGAGTGAAAGCGCGGCTGCAAGGGGCGGAAGCGCTGGCCAAGCGCCTGGTGGCCCTGCCCGATCACCAGCAGCGCGCCCGGGTCGGCGGCAGCCACCACCTCGCGCAGCTCGCCCACCTGCGAGCGATTGATCGTGGTGAACAGAACATCGTGCGGCTGGTGCGTGAACTTGCCCTCGCCGCGCCAGGCCGTCACGCCATAGCCAAGCTGCTTCATAATCGCGCCCGCCACGCGGTCGCCGTGGTCGGTGACAATCGTGGCAATGCGGATGACGCCCGGCCCTTCCAGCACATAATCGGCCACCAGGCCCCAGATAAACAGCGTCATAAGCGCGTACATCGCCGCTTCCCAGCTAAACAGCACCGCCGCAAACACGATGATCACGCCATCGACGCAGAGGTAGGCCTGGCTGAGCGGCATGCCCGTCAGGCGCTGCAGCACGCGCGAAAGAATGCCCGTGCTTGCGCCCGCGCCGCCGCCGCGGTAGAGCAGGCCCGCGCTGATGCCGCCCACCACGCCAGCATAGATCGCGTTCAGCAGCAGGTCGTTGCTGATGCCGCCCTGAGGCAGAAAGCGCGCCACAATGTCGACGCCGCCGCTGGAGATGATGGTGTAGAGCAGCGAGCGCCGCAGAAAGCGCCAGCCGCCCAGCATGCGGAAGCCCAGCGCCAGCAGCGGCACGTTGAAGCCAAGCATCACCAGGCTAAGCGACCAGCCCGTGATCGCATTGATGATGATGCCAATGCCGCTCACGCCACCTGGCGCGATGCGATGCGGGGCCAGAAACAGCGCGACGTTCAGCGCGGCGATCAGCCCAGCGACACTGATGAGCAGGTAATCGACCACAGCCCCCACGGTGAAGCGGGCGCGCGGGCGCGACAGAACGGCGGGCATATGGGCCTCCTGATGATGAAAATCTTCGCTGCTGCGGTGCGCGCACGATACACGCGCGCCGGTGGGATGTCAAGCGGGAATGACGAAGGACGAATGACGAAGGACGAACGACTATTTCACCGCAAAGAGCGCAAAGGGCGCGGAGGCCCCGAAGGATTTACGATTGACGATTGACGATTGGGATGAGCAACGGATGATTCGCGTCCTGAGTAGCGACGTAGCCGCGTATCGAAGGGCGCAGAGGATTTGAAGATTGCATGTTCGCAGGCCCAGGCCCAAAACCCCAGACCCTAAACCCTCGTGCGGCTGCAGGTTAGTACGCATTCAAAACTCAACATTCAACATTCAAAACTTGTAACCTGCAACCCGTCGCGAAGCGCGTATAATACGGCACGCGCCGAAAGCTCAGACCGTGCTGAAATCAGAAAGAAGGCAATCGTGTTTCGTGTCGCTTTGATTGGGTGCGGCTTGATCAGCGAGTCGCATATTCGCGCCTATGGGCAGCACGCCACCCGCGCGCGCATTACGGTGTGCTGCGATCTCGACGCCGCCAAGGCCGCGCACTGCGCTGAGCTGGCTGGCGGCGCGCGCGCAACCACATCGCTGGAAGAAGTGCTGGGCGACCCCGAGGTCGACGCGGTGGAGATCTGCACGCCGCACCACCTCCACGCCGATATCGCCATCGCTGCCGCGCGCGCGGGCAAGCACATTCTCTGCCAGAAGCCGCTGGAAAAAACGCTGGCCGGCTGCGACGCGATTATTAGCGCGGCTGAGGCGGCCGGCGTAACGTTGTTCTATGGCGAAACCAACCACACCCTGCCGGCAGTCGTCGAGATGAAGCGCGCCATCGACGCAGGGCGGATCGGGCCGCTGGTGGGCATTCAGGCCACCTACGCGCACTGGCAGGGCGGCAAGTATCTTTCCACCGCGTGGCGCTACGATCCGAACGTCACAGGCGGCGGGCAGCTCCTGGATGGGGGCATCCACTACATCGACGTGCTCTTGCAGATCGGCGGGCCGATCAAGGCGGTGAGCTGCATGGCCACGCGCTTCCGCCCCGAGCTTGGCGGCGAAGACACGGCGGTGCTGAATGTGCGCTTTGCTGGCGGCCAGCTTGGCACGCTGTTTTCCTCGCAGGCGGCGGGCGTGTGGTTCCCCGGCTCCAGCGTGGTGGCGTTTGGCATGGAAGGCGTGCTGGCGCTGGGCGGGCCACTCGGCGCGCTGACGCTGTTCCGGCCCAGCGGCGGCATGCGCCCCGAGCCGGAGGTGTTGCTGCCGAACTACGAAGATGGCTTCGCCGCCATGATCGGCCGCTACCTCGACACCGTGCTGGATGGCGCGCCCAACCCCTCGCCGGGCAGCGTCGGGCGCGAAAACCTGCGCGTGGTGCTGGCCGCCTACGAGGCAGCGCGGCTGGGGCGCGAAGTCGAGCTGGGCGCGGGGTAGCGCGAGAGGTGCGATAACCACTTCGGATTGTGTGAGCTAGGACGCGGATGGACGCAGACGAGCGCGGAACGACAGATGTATATTCCAGCAATCCGCGTTCTCCGCGTTCCTCTGCGTCCTATCTATATTTGTTCGATTGTGTGAGCTGGGACGCGGATGGACGCGAACGAGCGCGGAACGACAGATGTATATTCCAGCAATCCGCGTTCTCCGCGTTCCTCTGCGTCCTATCTATATCGGAGCGCGCAGTGAGCGAAGCAGAACAGGCGCAGCGCCACAGGACGGGCTGGGCGGTATTCGTGGCGGCACTGCTGGTGATTGTGGTGCTGGCCTGCCCGCTGGCCGGGCTGGGCGTGTGGCGTGGCGCGCTTGCACTGCCCTGGTTCGAGCAATCGTTGGGCGGTGCGCGGCTGGTGGGCTACAGCACCTGGAACGCCGGCTGCGAACCTTACACCGGCTGCGCGCCAACCCGCCAGGAATCGTATGTGATCTGGCTGGTGTATGAAACGCAACCTGCCAGCAAGCGTGCCTACCGGCTCGTGCGCGTGCCAATTGCACATTAGGCAGGGGATACTATCATCCACAGATTACGCAGATTACGCAGATGAGAATATAATCTGAAATCTGCACCATCTGTTAATAATGAAGTTGTACTGTTCTTTACCTGCCAAGAAAAACACGAAGGCACGAAGAATCGCGCGATTCTTCGTGCCTTCTGACCTCTGAGCCTTGTTTTACGCGAACAGCACCCGGTCGAGCACCATCGCCACCCAGAGCAGCGCCAAATACAGCAGCGAAAACTTATACAGCGCCCAGGCGGCCGGCACCGTGCCATCGCGCCAGAGCAGCAGCGCATAGCGCAGGAAGATCGCGCCCAGAAGGAGCGCCATGGCGAGGTAGGCCAGGCCAAACAGGTGCAGCGGCGTGGGCAGAATCGTGATCAGCAGCATCAGCACCGTGTACAGCACAATCTGGCGCTTGGTTTCGCCGCTGCCCGCCACCACCGGCAGCATTGGCACGCTGGCACGGGCATAATCTTTCTCGCGGATCAGAGCCAGCGCCCAGAAGTGCGGCGGCGTCCAGTAGAAAATAATCGCGAACAGCAGCAGCGAGGCCCAGGTCAGCCCGCCAGTGGCGGCAGCCCAGCCCACCAGCGGCGGGAACGCGCCCGCGCCGCCGCCGATCACAATATTGCTCGGCGTGGTGCGCTTCAGCCAGCGCGTGTAGATCAGCACATAGTAGAAATAGCCCGCCAGCGAAAGCAGCGCCGCCGCGAGATTAACAAACACGGCCAGAATCGCGAAGGCCAGCGCGCCCAGCACAATGCCCAGAACCAGCGCGTGCCAGGCCGGGATGCGCCCGCTCGGGATGGGGCGGCGGCTGGTGCGGCCCATGTTGATGTCAATATCCTGATCGGCCCAGCAGTTCACCGCGTGCGCGCCCGAGGCCATCAGCCAGCCGCCCACAAAGGTCCAGAACACCAGCGCGAGTGGCGGCACGCCTGCCGGAGTGATGTACATGCTCGCGACGGTCGTGAGGATCAGCAGGGTGATCACGCCCGGCTTGGTCAGGCTGATGTAGTCTTTCAGTTTGGAGGGTTTCTTCGCCACGACCTCGGCGGCGAGTGGCTTGGGTGCGGCACCCTGCGGCAAGTAAAACACCAGCGCCACCTGCACCACCAGCGCCGACCATGTCGCCACGCCAACGGCGAGGTGCGCGCCGCGCGTCGCCGCAAGCTGCCCAACCGTGCCATCGCTGGCCAGCAGCACTTGCAGCATACCCACCAGCACCTGCGCCGCCATCAGCGCCAGGGTGGCGATCACCGCCCGGCGCACGGGCCGCTCGGCGCGCAGCCGCCATGTTTGGGCGGCCAGCAGGCCCACTGCCAGCGCCGCAAGCGCGGCCAGCACGCGATGCGCCATTGCCAGCTGTGCCAGGCTGTAGCTGGCAGTTGCGCTATCTGTTGCGCAGATCGGCAGCGCCAGGCATGCGCGCAGCGCGTTCTCGTTCGCCACCAGCGCGCCGGCCGCCAGCGTGACATACACGAGTGCAATCACCAGCGCGGCCACACGGCGGTAGCGCCGCAGCGACGCCTCGGCGCGTGCGCCGCGCCGCGCAGCCGGGGCGGCCACGCGCCCGGCCACCAGCACGAACAGCGCCACCCCCAGCGCCGCGATTGCGGCCATGCTGAGCAGCAGCGCGCCAGGTGCAGGCGTTGCGCCACTGGCGACCGCAACGCCATAGGCCAGCGCCGCGCCGAGCGCAAGCACCGCCTGTACTGCACGAAGCCGCGCAACGGCAGGCGAAGATTGAGGTTGCATAGGCAGTTCTTCTTGTGGGTGCCGCACACCACGCGGGGCATGGTGCTGCGGAAAATGGGATGCTTGAGTGCCGGCGAGTCTAGCATAGGCAGTGCCCTGTGTCAAATATCACAAGATTGCGCAATGGGGTGGAGAATCCTGCAATTCAGGCTTGACTCGCGTGGTTGCGTGATTTATACTTTTTGTATTCAACTCCCTAGAACAATTTACATAGTATGCAGTTGCGCTCTTTGGCATCATTCAGTGGGTGCCCGACGCTGTGCTTTTCGCCTGCGGCAGCAAGGCAAAACGATCATTTTTGTGTACGGTTTTTCCGCGCGTAGCGCGGAAAAACCGTACACAAAGAAAAGTAAGTACCGCTCTGCCGAAGGCTCAGCAGGCCAACTGCATAAGCCCTAAATTATGATGAGCGCGCCACCTGGCACCAACAAATCGGTTGGCGATACGCTGTGGCAGGCAATCGCCGACGCTGCCGGCCCTTCACCCATGCTGGTGGATGGCGTGTATCGCGCGCTCTGGAATCAGATCGTGGAAGGCGTGCGCCAGCCGGGCGAGAGCCTTTCCGACTCGGCGCTGGCCGCTGAGTTGGGTGTGAGCCGCACGCCGGTGCGCCAGGCGCTGCATCAGCTCCAGCGCATTGGGCTGGTGCAAACCGGCCCGCGCCGTGGTTTTCATGTCACCATCTACCGCGCCGACGATATTCGCGAGCTGTACGACCTGCGCACGGTGCTGGAGGTGGCGGCGATCCGCGCGGCCCTGCCACACATCAGCGCCAGCCAGATCCACGCGGCGCAGGCGCAGGTAGCCGAGCTGCGGGCGGCCCTGCCCGGCGCGCAGGACATGAGCGCGCGGCTGCTGCGCGGCGAGATCGATTTTCACCACGGCCTGATTGCCGCGCACGCTGGCAACCGCCGCCTCGCCGCCGCCATTGCCGAGCAGCGCGCCCAGATCGGCATTTTCCTGATTGGCGGGCTGCGCGACCACTCGCTGATGGCGGGCGCGCTTGGCGAGCACGACCTGATTGTACAGGCCATGCTCGCAGGCGACGCAGATCGCGCAGCGGCGGCGATGGAGCAGCACATCCAGGCAATGAAAGAGCGCGTGCTGGTGCGCTTCGCCGCACGCTCGGCTGGGCGTGTGCGTGCTGCGCGGGAATGATCTGGGTGAAAACCTCAACCACGAAGACACGAAATATGGTGGTTTGAAGGTTACAGGTTTGCAAGTTTGCAGGTTGCCGGTTCTTGGTTCTCGTTTCTGGTTGACAGGTTGCAGGTTTGCAAGTTTGCAGGTTGCCGGTTCTTGGTTCTCGTTTCTGGTTGACAGGTTGCAGGTTTGCAAGTTTGCAGGTTGCCGGTTCTTGGTTCTCGTTTCTGGTTGACAGGTTGCAGGTTTGCAAGTTTGCAGGTTGCCGGTTCTTGGTTCTCGTTTCTGGTTGACAGGTTGCAGGTTTGCAAGTTTGCAGGTTGCCGGTTCTTGGTTCTCGTTTCTGGTTGACAGGTTGCAGGTTTGCAAGTGAGAAGGTTGTGGAGCACGGCTTCATGCCGGCTGCCTGCTGCCGACTGCTTTGTTCTCGGTTCTCAGTTCTTGGTTCTCGGTTCTTGGTTCTTTGAAGGTTTGAAGGTTTGAAGGTTTTGGGTTGTTGGCCCAATCCCAAAACCCCAGACCCTAAACCCTCAAATAGTTCTCGTTTCGGCGTATTGCATACGCCGCTTCTCAGTTCATAGCGAGGTTGTATGTTTCAGCTAGACGGAAAAATCGCGCTGGTCACTGGCGCGGGCTCGGGCATTGGCCGTGAAATTGCGCTGCTGTTCGCCAAGCAGGGCGCGCGCGTGATCGTCGCCGACCGCGACACTCCCGCCGCCGACGCAGTGGTGGCCGAGATCACGGGCGCGGGCGGCGCGGCTGCCACGCAAACGCTTGATGTTTCGCAGGAAACGCAGGTGGCGACCGCCTTTGCCGAGGTGGTGCAGCGCGAGGGCCGGCTCGACATTCTGGTGAACAACGCGGGCATCAGCCACGTTGGCAACATTCTCGAAACCACCGCCGACGACTGGGACCGTGTGATGGGCGTGAATGCGCGCGGCGTGTTTCTGTGCGCCCGCGAGGGCCTGCGCCAGATGCTGGCCCAGGAGCCGCGCGGCGGCAGCATCATCAATATCGCCTCGGTGGCGGGCATGATTGCGGTCGACCGGCGCTTCCCCTACAGCGCCAGCAAAGGCGCGGTGATCAGCATCACCCGCTCGGTCGCGATTGATTTTGCCAATAGCGGCGTGCGCGTGAATGCGATCTGCCCCGGCACGGTGCACACGCCATTCGTGGAAGGCTACCTGGCGCGCAACTTCCCCGACACTGCCGACGAAGTGCGCGGCCAGTTGCACGCCCGCCAGCCAATTGGGCGCATGGGTCGGCCCGACGAAATTGCCGCCGCCGCGCTCTACCTTGCCTCCGACGAGGCCGCCTTTGTGACCGGCTCGTGCCTGGTGATCGACGGCGGGTGGACGGCTAAATAAGAAGGAATCGCGATGCAGCTTGCCCTTTTTATTACCTGCTTCAACGATACGATCTTCCCGCAAACTGGCCGCGCCATGGTCGGCCTGCTGGAGCGGCTGGGCCACCGCGTTGAGTTCCCGCAGGCGCAAACCTGCTGCGGCCAGATGCATTTCAACACCGGCTACCAGCGCGAGTCTATCCCGCTGGTGCGCCACTTCGTCGAGACATTTGCGCCCTACGAGGCGATTGTCGCGCCTTCGGCGTCGTGCGTGGGCATGGTGCGCGAGTTCTATGGGCGCGTGGCCGAAATTTCGGGCGACCGCCGGCTGGCCGCCGATGTGGCCGCGCTGACGCCACGCGTGTATGAGCTGAGCGAATTTCTGGTGCACAAGCTCGGCGTGGAAGATGTGGGCGCCTACTACCCGCACCGTGTCACCTACCACCCTACCTGCCACTCGCTGCGCGTGCTGCACCTGGGCGACGCGCCGCTGCGCCTGCTGCGCAAGGTGCGCGGCATCGACCTGGTGGAGCTGCCGAACGCCGAGCAGTGCTGCGGTTTTGGCGGCACCTTCGCCGTGAAAAATGCCGACACATCCATGGCCATGCTGGGCGACAAGCTGCGCTGCGTGCTCGACACACGCGCGGAGGTGTGCGCTTCGGCCGACAACTCCTGCCTGATGCACATCGGCGGCGCGCTGCACCGGCAACGGGCAGGCGTGCGCGCCATCCACCTGGCCGAAATCCTGGCCGCGACGGAGTAGACGTCTGAGATCAGAGATCGTATCTCATAAGGTCGAAGCTCACAGGCACGTCTCGTAAGGGCGAAGCATTCGCCTCACGATATGTTTATATTATCGATCTTTTCCAAGGCGAATGCTTCGCCCAAACCATGATCGGAAGCGCGTGGCGAATGCTTCGCCCAAACTGCGCTCGCACAACATGTCACTATAAAGCGCGAGGCGAATGCTTCGCCCAAACCGTGACCGGAAGCCTGGGGCGAATGCCTCGCCCAAACATCGGATGGACAATACTATGAAACATGCAGGACTGCCCTCCGAGCCAATCAGCTTTTATGCCTCTGCCAAGGAGGCGCTGGCAAACACGCAGCTGCGCCGCAACATGGGCAAAGCCACCCAGACCATCCGCGCCAAGCGCGCCAGTGTGGTGGGCGAAATGCCCGATTGGGAAGCGCTGCGCGAGGCAGGTCGTGCACTCAAGGAGCGCACGCTGCGCCACCTCGACGACTACCTGCTTCAGCTTGAGGCGTCGGTGGAAGCGGCTGGCGGGCATGTGCACTGGGCGCGCGACGCCCGCGAGGCCAACCAGATCGTCACGCAGATCGTGCAGAGCCACGGCGCGCGCGAGGTCGTGAAGGTCAAATCGCTCACCACCGACGAGATCGGGCTGAACGCCGCGCTCGACGCGGCCGGCATCGCCGCGACCGAAACCGACCTGGCCGAGCTGATCATTCAGCTGGCGGGCGAAAGTTCATCGCACATTCTGGTGCCGGCCATCCACAAGAATCGCGCCGAAATTCGCGAGCTGTTTATGCGCACGCTGGGCGTAAGCGAGCTAAGCGACGAGCCGAAAGCGCTGGCGGCAGTCGCGCGCGCGCACCTGCGGCGCAAGTTCCTCAGCGCGCCGGTTGCGATCAGCGGGGCGAACTTCGCGATTGCCGAAACGGGCACCGTCTGCGTGGTCGAATCCGAGGGCAACGGGCGCATGTGCCTGACGCTGCCGCCGGTACTGGTGTCGATTATGGGCATCGAGAAGGTCATCCCGGCCTGGCAGGATCTTGAGGTGTTTCTGCAGTTGCTGCCGCGCTCATCCACCGGCGAGCGCATGAATCCCTACACTTCGCTGTGGACGGGCGTGGCGCCGGGCGACGGGCCGCAGGAATTCCATCTGGTGCTGCTCGACAATGGGCGCAGCAATGTGCTGGCCGACGAGATTGGCCGCCAGACGCTGAACTGCATTCGCTGCAGCGCCTGCCTGAATATCTGCCCGGTCTACGAGCGCACCGGCGGCCACGCCTACCAGTCGGTCTACCCCGGCCCAATCGGCGCAATCCTGACGCCGCAGCTGGTTGGCGTGGATGTGGCGGGTTCCCTGCCCTACGCCTCATCGCTGTGCGGCGCGTGCTACGAGGTTTGCCCGGTGAAGATCAACATTCCCGAGGTGCTGGTGCATATGCGCGGGCGCGTGGTGCAGAAAAAACAGGCCGGCCTGATCAGCCGGCTCGACCCGGAGAACGTGGGCATGCAGGCGCTCGGCCGCATGTTCGAAAGCCCGCGCCTGTACGAGCAGGCGCAGCGCCTGGGGCGGCTCGGCCAGTGGCCGCTGGTGCGTGGCGACGCGATTCCGTTTCTGCCGGGGCCGCTGGCGGGCTGGACGGCCATGCGCGATCTGTTCCCAGTGGCCGATCAAACCTTCCGCGAGTGGTGGCGTGAACGCAACGGCGGGAAGAAGTGACGGGGTGAGCGCAGTGGGCAGCAGGCACAGAACCAAGAACCAGCGAAGGGCGTATTGCAATACGCCCAAACCGAGAACCAGCGAAGGGCGTATTGCAATACGCCCAAACCAAGAACCAGCGAAGGGCGTATTGCAATACGCCCAAACCAAGAACCAACGAAGGGCGTATTGCAATACGCCCAAACCGAGAACCTGCAAGCATGCAACTCCAAAACTCCGTGCCTCTGTGTCTCTGTGGTGAATCATCCGGTCTTGGTCGTCGCGCAACCTGCAACCTGCAACCTGCAAACCTGCAACCTGCAAACCTGCAACCTGCAAACCTGCAACCTGCAAACCTGCAACCTGCAAACCTGCAACCTGCAACACATGAAGAGGCAACTATGAGCAATGCCCGCACCGAAATTCTGCGCCGCGTGCGCACCGCCCTGCGCGATGTGCCCGCCGCCGAGCAGCCCGCCGAGGTAGCCGTGGCGCGCGAGTACCGCCATGCCGGCGCGGCTGCCAGCCCCGAGCTGATTGCGCGCTTTGCCGAGCGCGTGGCCGAATATAAAGCCACGGTGCATCAGATTGTGGAAGGCGAGCTGCCCGGCGCGATTGCCGACGCCTGCGCGCGGCGTGGCGTGCGCCGCCTGGTGGTGCCCGCCGACCTGCCCGCTGAGTGGGCACCCGAGGGCGTGGAGCTGCTGCGCGACGACATGCTGAGCAATGAGCAGCTCGACACCAGCGACGGCGTGCTGACCGGCTGCGCGCTCGGTGTCGCCCAGACCGGCACGATCATTCTTGACGCGGGGGCATACCAGGGCCGCCGCGCAATCACCCTGCTGCCCGACTACCACCTGTGCGTGGTGCGCGCCGAGCAGGTGGTTGACCTGGTGCCGGAAGCAATTGCGCGGCTGGCCCCGTCCGTGCGCGAAGGCCGCCGCCCAATCACGTTAATCTCTGGCCCTTCGGCAACCTCGGACATCGAGCTGAACCGCGTGGAAGGCGTACATGGCCCGCGCACGCTGGAAGTGCTGATTGTCGCAGCGGAATAAACCTCACAGGCGCGCAGAAATGCCCCACCTGCGCGCCACGCTCCCTCACACCGGCGCCACAAAAAATAGTACGCATCCCCCTCGTAACCTTTTCTTCTTTGTCAACGTTATCATGGCAACTCTGATTGCTGGGTAGCTGAACTCAACGCCCGCATGCCCGTGCCGGCATGCGCGCATGGCCCCTTGCGCCACAAGCGAACATGCCAGTTCTGGCAGCGGATGCGCGTGCGTGTAAAAGCAGAAACGGCCGCCCGATTGCTCGGGCAGCCGTTGAGGTATATGGGGGCGACGTGGAGCCGGTTCGCGCATTCGCCAGGATGGCATTGCGCTGGAATGACCGCCGCAATCATTTTCTCTTGATGCGTGAATTATATCACAGGTGCATGGCTTTTGCAACTCAGCATTTCGGCGGATGTTCTCTCCATCGAACGTCGTAGCAGTTTGACAATAATGCGAAAGGATGGTACATGAGAGCCATGCATTTCTGGGAATTGAAGATGCACGCCACGACCGAGGCGACACTGCGGCCCACGCGGGCGGCAGGCACCCTGTGGCGAGCACGCCAGGCCATGCCATGATCCGCATCGCCTGCCGAACATTGGGCGTGTTGCTGTGCGCGGTCTTGCTTGTGAGCCTGATCGCCGCGCAGCCCTTTGTCCCGATACGTGCTGCCCTCGGCGCAAGCGAATTGCTTGCGGCGCGGCCAGCCAGGCGCAGCGCAGCACCTGCCGCTGCTGCCCAGCCGCGCCCGGCCGCGCGCCCGGCCTATGCGCACCTGCGCGCGGGCGCCGACGCCGACATCATGCGCGCGCCGCGTGTGCCTGCGCCGCGCCCGCGCCCGCGCCCCGCGCCCGCCCGCATCCCCGGCGATGGCCCAGCCATGCGTGGCACACTGGTGGCGCAAACCGCCCGCCTCGACCTCTACGTTGGCAAGAATACCTTCACCGAGCAGCAGATCATCGACCGCGCCGCCAAGTTCGAGCGCGTGCTGATCGCCGCCGAAGACTATTTCGGCACCACACTGAAGCACCGCGTGTCGGTTGGCTTCTACCGCACCCCGCCCACACGTGGCGTGCGTGGCATGGCCTACACCGCCGAGCACCGCGCCGAGATCTACTACCAACCCGAGGAAGACCTCGGCAACGCCACCACAGTGGTGATGCACGAGTTGGGGCACCATCTTGAGGCGCAGCGCTACGGCGAAGACAACCAGCGCAAGGCCGACACGATCCTGCACGAAGGCATGGCCACCTGGATCGCAAGCATCCGCTGGCTCGACAAGTGCGGCGCCTCGACGTGGCGCGAGCGCGCGCAGCAGCTCAAGGCGCGGGGCATCCCAATGCGCCTGCTGACTGCCGAAGATTCGGGCGCGAACAACGCCTACGAGCTATGGGCCTCGTTTGTCGATTACCTGACGCGCCAGTATGGCTGGGATGCTGTTGACCGGCTGTACACGAGCGGGCGCGGGCGCGCCCCTGGCTCGGCTAACTACGAGAAGGTGCTCGGCAAATCGCTCGACGAGCTTGCCGACGACTGGCGGACATGGATCGACCGATAGGCAGCGGTAGGCAGTAAGCAGCGGGCGGTGGGCAGTGGGCAGGTTTGCAGGTGGCTCAATCTGCAAACCTGCAACCTGCATCTGTTCAGGACAGATTGATCACCATCAGCTTCGGCTCGGTCATTTCCTCGATTGCGTAGCGCAAACCCTCGCGCCCAAAACCCGACTGCTTCACGCCGCCGTAGGGCATGGGATCGAGCCGCCAGGTTGGCACTTCATTCACCATCACGCCGCCAACTTCGAGCGCCTCAAACGCCTGATAGATGCGCTTGATGTCGCTGGTGAACACGCCGGCCTGCAAGCCGAAATCGCTGTTGTTCACCGCCGCCAGCCCATCCTCGAATGTGCGGTAGGTCTGCACGGTCACCACCGGCGCGAAAATTTCGTGGTTGTTGACGCGCAGATCGGGGCCAGCCTTCACCACCACGGTCGGCTGTACCACGCCATCGCGCACATCGCCGCCGACCAGGCACTCGGCCCCGGCGGCGCGCGCCTCGTGCAGCCACTCGCCCACGCGCTCGCCCTCGTCCTTGCTGATTACCGAACCCAGGTCGGTTGCCTCGTCGAGCGGATGACCGACCTTGAGCGCGCGCACCTTCGGCACAAAGGCGTCCATAAAGGCCTCGTAGGCATCTTCCTGCACAAAAATGCGCTGCACGCTGATGCAGCTCTGGCCAGCGTAGGAAAAGCCGCCCACCACGCAGCGCTCGGCGGCAAAAGCCACATCGGCGTCGGAATGCACGATCACGCCGGCATTGCCGCCCAGCTCTAGCGTCACGCGCTTGCGGCCGGCGCGGCCCTTCATGGCCCAGCCCACGCTTGGCGAGCCGGTGAAAGTCAGCAGATTGAAGCGCTCGTCTTCCACCAGCGGCGCGGCGTCGCGGCTGTTGATCGGCAGCACGCTCAGCGCCTCGCCCGGCCAGCCCGCCTCGTAAATAATTTCGGCCAGCTTCAGCGCGGAAACAGGCGTTTGGGTGGCGGGCTTGAGCACCACCGGGCAGCCGGCCGCAATCGCCGGGGCCAGCTTGTGCGACACGAGGTTGAGCGGGAAGTTGAACGGCGAGATCGCCGCGATCGGGCCGATTGGGAAGCGCCGCACGATCGCGGGGCGATTTTCGCCGCCCGCAAGCGCATCGAGATGCAGCACTTCGTCGTGAAAGCGGCTGGCCTCGTCGGCGGCAGTGGCGAAGGTGCCCACGCTGCGCCCGACCTCGATGCGCGCCTGCTTGATCGGTTTGCCCGCCTCCAGCGCAATCGTGCGCGCCAGCTCTTCGGCGCGCGCCGCAATCGTTTCCGAAACCTTGCGCAGCACGGCGGCGCGTTTGTGCGCGGGCAGCTTGCGGGTGGTTGCAAAGGCGCGCACGGCGGCCTGCGTGGCCTGTTCCAGATCATCCGGGCCGGCGCGGTGCACATTGCCAACCGGCTGGCCGTCGTAGGGGCAGGCGACGGTATAGGGCGTGCCGGCGCGTTGTTCGCCAGCCAGCCAGAAGCGATACTCCGGCGTATCTGTCATGGCGCATTCCTTTCGGCTATAGCAGGAATGCCGCGTATTGTAGCACAGTGCGGCTGGCCGGCAGAGTGGTATACTACCGCCGTTTGCGCACTCGGCGCGGCAGGGGAAACGATGGAAGGCGACAGCATTCTTGTGAAACAGCAAATCCGCGCTGGCAGCCAGAGCACCAGCCAGCTGCTGATCAGCTTTGTGCTGGCGGCAGCCTGGGCTGTGCTGCTGCTGGCGGGCATCTACGCCTGGCCGGTGGCGATCAACCACGACCTCGGCTCGCGCGTTGAGACGATGAGCGGCGTGTACCGGGCCGAGGCGAACGACGCATTTTCCTACGCCTACACCAACGGCGACGCGACCCTGCGATTGCCGCAGCTAGGCGCCAGCCAGTTCGCCATCAGCATTCGCATGGGCGGGCCGGGCGCGTCGGTGAGCGTGCCGGCGCAATTGTTTGTCAACGGGCAGGCGCGCGATCTGGGCGAGGTGCGCGGCATCCGTACCTACGACCTGGCGGCCACGCCCGACGCGCAGGGCGATATCACGCTGCGCCTGCAGAGCGGAACCGCCAGGCTCGGCAACGACCCCCGCCCGCTTGGCCTGCTGCTCGACCGCATCAGCGTGCGGGCAATGGGCAGTGCGCCGCCGCCGTATCAGCTTGTGCTGAGCGTGCTGCTGGTGCTGGCGGGGGGTGTGGCTGGCTTGCGCGGGCGCGGCACCGTGGCGCAGCAGCGCGTGGCCCCGCTGGCGCTCGCGAGCGTGCTGGCGCTGCTGTGCTGGGCCGGGCGCGGGAACTTCAGCCTGACGGCATGGTGGGGCGTGGTGATCCTGATTGGCGTGATCGCCACGGTGCTGCAGCTGAGCCGGCTGGATGGCCGCGCATTTACGCGGCCGCTGGCCGCCGCTGGGATCGTGTTTGCGGCGTGGCGCGTGCTGATGTGGTGCTTTGCCGCGCTGGGCTTGCACTACAGCGCCGTATTCGCGCCGATCAAGGAAGTGGTGGGAACCGATAACTCCAGCTTTGCGGGCATGTCGCTCCTCCGCGCGGCGCTGGCCGACGCCTGGGTGCACTGGGATAGCACCGCCTACGTAGCGATTGCCACCACCGGCTACACCTTTCGCGACACGCGCTGGCCGAGCATCGCCTTCTTCCCGCTCTACCCGCTCTTGTCGCGCTGGCTCTCGCTCGCCACCACTATCAGCGTCGAGTTTGCGGCGGTGCTGGTTGCGCAGGCAGCTTTTTTTGGCGCGCTGCTGGTGCTCTACGACCTGGTGTCGCGCGATTTCGGCACCACGGTCGCCTACCGCACGCTCATTCTGCTGGTTGTCTGCCCAACGTCGCTGTTTTTCGCCGCCGCCTACACCGAGTCGATCACGCTGCTGCTGCTGGTGGCGGCAATATGGGCAATTCGCCGCGAACGCTGGTGGCTGGCCGGCGGGCTGGGCTTTCTGCTGACGCTGGCGCGTCTGCCGGGCGTGCTGATTGCGCCAATTCTGGTGCTGGCCTACCTGCACTCGCTTGGCTGGCGCTGGCGGGCGATTCGCGCGCCCGTTTTGGCGGCTGCGCTGCCCCCGCTGGCGCTGGCGCTGTTTATGGCGTTTCAGTGGCAGCGCTTTGGCACGCCCTTCGCCTTTATGATCGCGCAGCAAAGCTGGCATAACGAGCTTAGCCCGCCGTGGGTGCTGCCGCAGGCGCTCTATGGACACATTTTTATCTACGATAACTGGCCGCTGGCAACCGTGCAGGCGCTGTTCTGGATCGGGTTTCTGGTGCTGACGGCTGGCGCGCTGCTACGCCTGCCCTGGCTGTACAGCCTGACGCTGGTTTTGTTTCTGCTGCCGCCCTACCTGAGCAGCTGGCCGTGGAGCGTGTCGCGCCATGTGCTGCTGGGCTTTCCTGCCTTCATTGTGCTGGCGCAGTGGACGGGCAAGCTGTGGGTGCGGCAGGTGCTGGTGATTGCGATGCTTGGCCTGCTGGCGCTGCTGACGGCGCTGTTTGTGAATGGTGTGCTGGTGGCGTAGGGCCGAAACATCCACAGATTACACAGATGCCACAGATTATAATTCTGCTTTAGAACGTGCTGTCTGCGTAATCTGCGTAATCTGTGGATCGACTTCATCCTGTGCGGTACAATAGGGCGCGGGCGCTTCGGAAAATGCCGATTGCCTCCTGCCAACTGTTTGCAGCTACAAGCCGCGACCGCTTCAGAAAAGGATTCGACGATGAATGACACCCTGGTGCTGCTTCCCCAGCCGCGCACGCTCACGCCGGGCGCGGGCGAATTTCAGCTAGACCCAAACCAGCCGATTGTGCTCGCCCCTGCGCCCGAGCTGCGCGCCACCGGCGAGCGCCTGCGCGCCGCACTCCTTTCGGCTGCGGCGGGCGCGTGGCCCTTGGCGGCCTTTGCCGCTGCGCCGGGCGGCATTCGCATCAAGGTCGATTCGGCGGCGGTGAGCGAGGCGCAGGGCTACCACCTCGTTATCGCGCCCGAGCAGATTTTCATCACGGCGCACGACGCGTCCGGTGCGTTCTATGGCGTCTGCACGCTCATCCAGATCGTCGAGCAGCGCGGCGCAAAGTTACCCTGCCTCGAAATTCACGACTGGCCCGATTTCCCCGTGCGTGGCGTGATGCTCGATATCAGCCGCGACAAAGTGCCGACCCAGGCGACACTGCTGGCGCTGACGGAGATGCTGGCGGGCTGGAAGATCAACCAGCTTCAGCTCTACACCGAGCACACCTTCGCCTACACGCAGCACCCAGATGTCTGGGCCGCCGCCTCGCCAGTGACGGGCGCGGAAATACTGGAGCTGGATGCCTTCTGCCGCGAGCGCTTCATCGAGCTGGTGCCGAACCAGAATACTTTCGGCCACATGGAGCGCTGGCTCAAGCACCCGCGCTACGCCGCGCTGGCCGAAACCCACGACGAGTTCGACACGCCCTGGAATACGCGCATGCAGGGGCCGTTCAGCCTGTGCCCCTCCGACTCTGGCAGCATCGCGCTGGTGCGCTCGCTGCTCGACGAGCTGCTGCCACACTTCAGCAGCACGCAGGTCAACATCGGCTGCGACGAGACAGTCGATCTGGGGCAGGGCCGCAGCCGCGAAGAAGTCGAGCAGCGCGGCGAAGGGCCGGTCTATCTCGATTTCCTGCGGCAGGTGCTGCTGGCGGCGCAGGAGCGCGGCCACACGCCACAGTTCTGGGGCGACATTATTATGCAGCACCCCGAGCTGGTGCCCGAGCTGCCGCCCGGCGTGATCGCGCTGGAGTGGGGCTACGAGGCCACGCACCCCTTTGCCGAGCACGGCGCGCGCTTTGCCGAGTCGGGCATTCCTTTCTACGTCTGCCCCGGCACCTCCGCCTGGTGCACAATTGGCGGCCGCACCGACAACGCGCTGGGCAACCTGCGCGCCGCCGCCGAGCACGGCCTGCGCCACGGCGCGGTTGGCTACCTGAACACCGACTGGGGCGACCGCGGCCACTGGCAGGCGCTGCCGGTGAGCTACCTGGGCTTTGCGGCTGGCGCGGCCCTGAGCTGGGCTTTCGAGGCGAATCAGAACGCGAATCTGCCGGCCGCGCTCGATCGCTTTGCCTTCCACGACACGGCTGGTGTGGCTGGCCGAGTGGCCTACGACCTGGGGAATATCTACCGTGCGCTGGGCTTCGAGCCGGGCAATTCGTCGGCGCTGTTCTGGGCCATGCAGCGCCCGGTTGCCAGCGTGCGCGCCGATACAAACGTGCTGCCGGCAGGCTTTGCGCGCGCGCTGGAGGCAATCGACGAGGTGACAGCAACGCTGCCGCAGGCGCAGTTTGCCGGCCCCGACGGCGCGCTGCTGGCGCGTGAGCTTGCGCAAACCGTCCGGCTGCTGCGCCACGCCTGCCAGCGCGGCCTGTACGCGCACAACCCCGACGCAGCTCAGGCGCAAGCCCTGGCCGACGATATGCGCGCGATTATTGCGGAGTATCGCGAGGTGTGGCTGGCGCGTAACCGGCCCGGCGGCCTGCCCGACAGCGTGGCGCGCTTCGAGGCGGCGCTGGCCGATTACCAGGGGGCGTAAGCGCGGCGACGAACAAAGGACGAAGGACGAAGGACGAAAGAGGAAGGGCAGGTACAAAACACCTCACCCTTCCTCTTTTTATGCTACAGCAGCAGGATCATCAATTGTAGCAAAGCGCAGAAGTATTGGGCCACAGAGAACACCGAGAACTCCGAGTTTTGGCTACCATCCTCAGTGGCCTCTGTGCGCTCTGTGGCTCAACCGTTTTGCTCTCGGCTGTAAGCTGAAATTATCGTTCGTGAAGGCTTTAGAAAGCGTAAGTCCTCCTGACTCCCGACCCCTGACTCCTGACTCCTGCTCGTTACTTCCACGTTTTGCGCAGCACGCGCAGCCAGTTCTCGTGGCCCAGCTTGCGCAGCGCCGCGTCGTCGTAGCCGTGCTCGCGCAGCGCCGCAACGAGTTTCGGCAGCCCGGCCGCGTCGCCAATTGTGGCGGGCATTTTCGCGCCGTCGAAATCCGAGCCGAAGCCGACCCGCTCGATCCCCAGCCGCTCTACCAGATAGTCGATATGCTCGATCATCAGCTCAAGCGGCGCATCGAGCTTGCTGTTGCCATCCGGGCGCAAAAAGCCAATATGGAAGTTCAGCCCGACCATGCCATCCGACTCGCGGATCGCGTCGAGCTGGCGGTCGGTGAGGTTGCGCGGGCTGGAGCAGATCGCGTGGACGTTCGAGTGGGTGGCGACGAGCGGCGCATCGGACAGGGCCGCGACATCCCAGAAGCCCTTTTCGTTGAGGTGCGACAGGTCGACCATAATGCCCAGCCGATTGCAGGCGCGGATCAGCTCGCGGCCCGCGTCGGTCAGGCCGGGGCCGGTGTCGGGCGAGTGCGGGAAGCGAAACGGCACGCCTTCGGCAAAAATGGTTGGGCGGCTCCACACTGGCCCGAGCGAGCGCAACCCGGCCTGGTAGAACACATCCAGCGCGTACAGGTCGGCATCAATCGGCTCGGCCCCCTCGAAGTGCAGAATCGCCGCCATCACGCCATCGCGCAGGCAGGCGGCCAGCTCGTCGGCGGTGCGCACAACCTTGACCTGGCCCTGCGATTGCGCTTCGATGCGGAACAGAATGCCGGCCATGGCCATGGCGGTGCGCTGCGAGTAGCCCAGGCTAAGCGGCTCGGGCAGCGGCGTGGAAGACGTGTCGGTCTCAGCCAGCTCGTCGGCCTTGGGGATGCTCGGATCGGCGGGCAGGTAGACGGCAAAGAAGCCGCCGGCCAGGCCGCCCTCGCGCGCGCGCGGCAGGTCGATATGGCCCTTGCTGCTGCGGTCGAAAAACGTGACATCGACGCCGCGGTCGCGCTCGTAGAACGCCAGCAGCACGTCGTTATGGCCGTCGAAAATCGGCATGATCGGAGCCGGCATAGTCGCCTTCTTTCTCTAGTGCCAGAAAAGCGCCCGGCACAATGGCACGTGGCGCTATTCTACACGATCGCGGCGGCTTGTGCGGTGGCTAGTCGCTGGGCTGAAGTACCTCGCGCGAGCGGCCATCCTCGGCCGGGCCAACGACGCCCTGCTGCTCCAGCAGGTCGATCAGCTGCGCGGCCTTGCTGTAGCCAATGCGCAGGCGGCGCTGCAAGAGCGAGGCCGAAGCGCGCTGGTGCTGCTTGACGAGCTTGATCGCTTCGGGCAGCAGCTCATCCTGTTCTTCCACGCTCAGGTACTCGCCCAGGCCAGGGGTTGAGGTTTGGGGTTTAGGGGCTGACGGCGCGTTCTTACCATCTTTGCTCATTCCCTGGTTTGCTGTTGCCGATCCCTGTTCCCCGACCTCGGCCCCCTGCTCGGGCGGCTTGGCGTTGCGCCAGAAGGTCACAATGCGCTCGACCTCGGCGTCGGAAACGTAGGTGCCCTGCACGCGAATGGGCTTGGCGGCGTCGGCAGCCATGTAGAGCATATCGCCGCGGCCAAGCAGCTGCTCAGCGCCGTTCATGTCCAGAATAACGCGCGAGTCGATCTGCGAGGTAACGGCAAAGGCAATGCGCGACGGGAAGTTCGCCTTGATCAAGCCCGTCACAACATCGACCGAGGGGCGCTGCGTGGCGAGAATGAGGTGGATGCCAGTGGCGCGCGCCATCTGCGCCAGGCGGCAGATCAGCGTTTCGACCTCGTCGGGCGCCATCATCATCAGGTCGGCCAGCTCGTCGATAATAATGATGATATAGGGCATTGGCTCCAGGTCGGCGCGGCGGCGCGCAGCCTGTTTGTAGCTGTCGAGGTTGCGGAAGCCGTGCTTGGCGAACACTTTGTAGCGCCGCTCCATCTCCTTCACGGCCCACTTCAGCGTCGGCACCACGCGCTCCAGCTCAGTTACCACGGGCGAGAGCAGGTGCGGAATATGATTGTAGACGATCAGCTCGACCATCTTCGGGTCGACCATGATGAACTTCAGGTCTTCGGGCGTGTGCTTCATCAGCAGCGCGCAGACAAAACAGTTCACCGCGACGCTCTTGCCCGAGCCGGTGCTGCCAGCCACCAGCAGGTGCGGCATGCGTTCCATACCGGCAATCACCGCCTGCCCCGACACGTCCTCGCCCAACGGCAGCTTGAGCTTGGTCTTGGAATTCTCGAACCCTGTGTTCTCAATCACATCGCGCATGCCCACAATCGAAATCGACGAGTTCGGGATTTCGATGCCAATGGCGGCCTTGCCGGGGATCGGCGCCTCGATGCGCAGCGAATGTGCCTGCAAGGCCAGCGCCAGGTCTTTTTCCAGCGTGGTGATCTTGCTGACTTTCACGCCCACGGCGGGCTGCAGCTCGAACTGCGTGACCGCCGGGCCGGTATTCACGCCCACCACCTGCGCTTCGACCTTGAAGCTCGCCAGGGTGTCTTCAATCAGGCGCGACTTCATTTTCAGCTCGTCGTCGGTGATCGAACCAGAGACATAGCTGTCGAGCATTTCGTAGGAAGGCAGGGGCCAGGCGTGGTGCACGGCCGGCACCTCAAAGCCATCCAGCGGCTCTTGCGTGACGCCCGCTGGCGGCGGGGTGGCGGCCAGGGCAGGCGCGGGCATGCCAGCTTCGGGCGCGGTGGTGAGCAGGTTGGTCAGCAGGGTGTTCGCGCCGGGCTTGGCGCTTTTGGCGGGCGCGGCCGGCTTGGATTCTTTGGCAGGCGCGGGCTTGGCCTTGGCCTCGGGCCGGTCGAACAGGCTGGCGCGCGTGGGCCGCGCCGCGATTGGCGTTGCCACAATATCGTCGGCGCCGGGCGGCGGCTCGAAGGCGGGCGTATCGGCGGCGCGCGGCGCGGCTGGCAGGCTGGGCGCGCGGGCAATCCGTGGCTCGGCGCGATCATACTCGGGCACGCTCCAGATCGTCACCCAGAAGCGCGCAAAGCTGCCAGCCATGCCCGTCACCAGCTCGTGCAGCGTGATGTTGAAGGTGAGCAGCACGCCAAACAAGCCAAGCACGCAGTAGATCAGGAAGGTCGCCGGACGGTCGATCAGCACGGCAAGCTGCAAGAGCGCATAGCCCACCAGCCCGCCACCCTTGCCGATCTGGTCGGCGGCGTCGGTGCGATGGCCCAGGGCGAATTCGAGCAGGGCCAGCAGCGAGGCCAGCAGCATCAGCGTGCCAAGCACCGTCGCGCCGGTAAGCTGCAAGTCTTCGCGGCGCTCCTGCCAGAGGATGGCGACGCCCAGCAGGCCAAGCGCCAGCGGCACCAGCAGCGCGCCCCAGCCCAGCAGGCGCTGGGTGAGATCGAGCCAGGGTTTGCCAACTGTGCCGGCTGCGCCAGTGAGAAAGAACACGGTTGTAATTGCCGCAATCGTAATCAGGCCCAACGCGAAAAGCTCGCGCTGGTGCTCGGGGCGCAGCGAAAACTCAAAAACAGGCGTCTGCTGCTGTTTGCGCTGCGTCGTTTTTCGGCTGCGTGACGCAGCAGGTTTGCGGCTCGTCGATGTGCGCTTGGCCATGGGGCGGCTCCGCATCTATGCAGGGTGCTGTGAAACGGTTCGAGGGCCGTATTATAGCACATTCGTCCGCATATGAGCGGTTTGGCGCGAGAAATACGACGCTATGTCAACTCCGCCAGAACATTCGCCATACACGCGCGGCGGTGTTACACTGTTACACAGTTACATACACAATTTCGAAGCAACAAAGGAAGCCCGCTTATGACGCAGAAGCGCGTTCTTGTTACCGGTGGCTCTGGCTTTATTGCTGGCCACTGCATCATCCAGCTGCTTGCACAAGGCTATAGCGTCCGCACCACCATTCGCTCGCCTGGGAAAGAAGCCGCCGCTCGGGCCGCCCTCGACGACGCGGGCATGACGCATGGCGAGAATCTGAGCTTTGTTGCCGCAGATTTGCTGAGCGATGAAGGATGGCCCGCCGCCGTGGCCGATGTCGATTATGTGCTGCATGTGGCATCGCCAGTGCAGCCCGGCCACGTTGCGAACGAAGACGATCTGATCATTCCAGCGCGCGAAGGGGCATTGCGCGTGCTGCGCGCGGCGCGGGATGCGGGCGTCGGGCGCGTGGTGCTGACCTCGGCGTTCCATGCCGTCAGTTGGGGGCATCCGCATCGCGAGCGCGCATTCACCGAAGAAGACTGGACGATCCTGAATGGCCCCGGCGTCGATGCCTATGGCAAGAGCAAAACGCTCTCCGAGCGCGCCGCGTGGGATTTCATGGCCGCTGAGGGTGGGCCAATGGAGCTGGTGACGACGCTGCCCGTGGCGGTGATGGGGCCAGTGATGGGAAAGGATATTTCTGGCGCGAACCACATCATCAAGACCATGCTCGACGGGGCGATGCCCGGCTTCCCAAACCTGTTCATCCCAATCGTCGATGTGCGTGATGTCGCTGCCGCGCACATCCTGGCGATGACAAGCCCCGGCGCTGCCGGCCAGCGCTTTCTGCTCTCGAATGGGCCAGCGATTGCGCTGAAGGAAATTGGCGCAATCATCAGGGCCGAGCTTGGCGATGCGGCGAAGCATGTGCCAACCCGCTCGCTTCCCGACATTGTTGTGCGCGTCGCCGCGCTGTTCTCGCCCGATCTTCGTCCGAACGTGCCCGACCTGGGCTATGCCAAAAAGACCTCGAATGAGAAGGCGCGCCGCGTGCTCGGCTGGACGCCCCGCGACCCGCGTGAGGCAATTGTCGCTGCTGCGCAGAGCATGGTTCGAAAGGGCTTGGTGAAGGAGTAAGAAACGATTGCCATGAAGACTCGAAGGCACGAAGGGCTTTAGAATGCACTAAAATCTTGGTGTCTTCGAGTCTTTGTCGCTATTTGAAAAGAATTGACACTGGGCCACCAAGCGCACGGAGAGCACTGAGTTTGATAGCCATACTCAGTGCTCTCTGTGCGCTCTGTGGCTCAACTGGCATTACGCCCGCGTCGCAACGACTTCCAGGTACTCGCTCGGCACCGCCAGGGTTGTGCTGCCGCCCGTGTTCGAGACTTCGAGCAGGGCCAGCATGTCGCGCTCAAGGCCAGCGCGCCCGTCTTCGTCCAGCGCGGCGAAGGCTTTCAGCATTGGGCCGTAGTAGCTGCGGAAAACGTCCAGCCAGTGCGCGGCCGAGCGGTAGCGGAAGGTGTAGGTGCGCCGCTCGGCGCGCAGGGCGCTGATGCCACTACCGAACAGCTCGCGTACGCGGTCTTCGCTGCCCCACAGCGCGGGCGACTTTACGCCGGCCGGCGGCGGGACGTAGCGGCCAATGGTGCGGAACACCTGACCAATAAAGCTTTCGGGCGTCCAGCTGGCCAGGGCGATGACGCCGCCGGGCCGGCAGACGCGCAGCAGCTCGCTGGCGGCCTGCTCCTGGTTGGGCGTGAACATCACACCAAACACCGAGAGCACTGCGTCGAAGGAGGCGTTGGCGAAGGGCAGGTTTTCGGCGTCGGCCTCCTGAAATTCGACCTGGAGGCGCTCGGCCTCGGCTTTGGCGCGGCCACGTTCCAGCAGCGCCGGCACGTAGTCGGTGGAGGTGACATCGGCCCAGCGGCGCGCGGCGGCAACCGTGGCGTTGCCATTGCCGGCAGCTACGTCGAGTACGCGCTGGCCGGGGCTGATATTGGCGGCCTCGCACAGCATCTCGCCGGTGATGGCAAGCGTGGTGCCAATGATGGCGTAATCGCCCGACGACCAGGTGGCCTGCTGGCGAGTTTTCACAGCTGCGAAATCGGTTTGGGTTTGGGTGGCGGTCATGTCGGTTCCTTTCAGAATTTCATGGTGATGGTTTGATTCCTGGGCAAGGCAATGCCCAGGGTGAGCCACGCAGCTCACCGGATGGGTGCGCGGATGGCTGTGGGCTCGCCGCGCGAAACTATTCGGGTGGGTGAGATGAGTGTGTTTACTGCAACGATTCGGCGGGATCAGCGTGGGCCAAAGCCGCAGCCGCCCGCATTGCCGCCAGGCTCCGTTCCACATCTCCTGCGGTGGTTGCCCACGACGAGACGCTGATGCGCATGGCGGTTTGCCCCTGCCAGACGGTTCCGGCGCACCAGCACTCGCCGCCAGCCTGAATGGCTGCCACGACCTTGCGGGTGGTTTCGGCGCTGCCAAACGAAACGAGCACCTGGTTGCTCACAACGTCGTTCAGCACCTGGAAGCCAGATTCGCGCAAGCCGGCGGCGAAATGCGCGGCGTGCTGGCAGCTGCGCTCGATCAGGTCGGCCAGGCCGGCGCGGCCCAGCGAGCGCAGGGCGGCCCAAACCTCGACGCCACGGGCGCGGCGCGACATTTCGGGCGTGTAGTGAAACGGCTCGCCGCGATCGTCCTGCTGCAGGTAGGCGGCGGTGGCCGACATGGCGGCGCGCAGGTCGGCGGGGTGGCGGCAGAACACCAGCCCGCTGTCGTAGGGCACGTTGAGCCATTTGTGCGCGTCGGTGGCCCACGAGTCGGCTTCCGCGAGGCCACGCACCAAGTGCGCGCGCGCGGGCGCGGCGGCCAGCCACAGGCCGAACGCGCCATCGACATGCACCCACGCGCCGGCGTCGTGCGCGATTGCGCAGATTGCTTCCAGCGGGTCGCACGCGCCGGTGTTGACATTGCCAGCCTGCAGGCAGATGATCGTCGGGCCATTGATTGGCGGCAGGGCGTCGGCGCGCATGCGGCCCTGATTATCGACTGGCACGCGCACTACGCGCTCGCGGCCCAGGCCCAGCAGGCCAAGCGCCTTGAGCACGCTGACATGCACTTCCTCGCCCACAATGACGGTAATTGGCGGCGCGCCAAACAAGCCCTGCGCCTCGGCATCCCAGCCGGCGCGCGCAAGCAGGGCATGGCGGGCGGCGGCCAGCGCGCTGAAGTTGGCCATGGTCGCGCCCGTTACAAAGCCCACGCTTGCGTCTTTCGGTAAGTTCAGCGCGTCGAGCAGCCACTGCTGGGCGATTTCTTCGAGCGCAGTGGCGACCGGGGCCATGATTTTCATGCCGGCGTTCAGATCCCAGGCGGTTGCGAGCCAGCTGGCGGCCAGCGCTGCCGGCAAGGTTCCGCCCACCACAAAGCCAAAATAGCGCCCGCCGGCCGACGCAACCGTTGCGGGCGAGCCAATGCGGTCGAGCAGGTCGATGACGGCGGCGGGGTCGCTGGGCGTTTCGGGCAGCGCGCCGCCCAGCTCGGGCAGGCGGGCCAGCGCCTCGGCGGTGGGCGCAACATCGCGCGAGTCGAGGCCAGCGAGATACTGGGCGGCGCGCTCGGCAGTGGTGTGCAGGAGGTCGTGCATGGTGGTGGTCTTTCTGCCCGGTGGGCCTGGCGCGCGTGCTTCACGCTGGCTTCAATGGGATGCAGTATAGGCCGAAGCGCGCGATTTGAGATGCGGGGATCTACGGTATTTTTGCACAGCTGATACGGTAGTTGGCGGAAGCGCAGAACCTAGCGGCAGGCAGTTGGCAGTTGGCAGTAAGCACTGAGCTGCAGAACCAAGAACCGCAGAACCGAGAACCGCAGAACCGAAAACCAAGAACCGCAGAACCGCAGAACCAAGAACCGCAGAACCAAGAACCGCAGAACCAAACAGTCGGCAGGAAGCACGAACCTGCAACTCGTAAACTCGCAAACCTGGAACCTGCCAACCTGCAACTCGCAAACCTGCAACCGTGGCAAAAGCAAGGCGCACCTAGTGCAATATCAAACGACCTGTGCGGATTTCAGTGGCGCTTATCATCAATATGCGCCTCAGCATAATCGTAAATCCAAAATCGTAAATCGAAAATGCACTAGCTAGCTAACGCTTTCGAGCAGACCAAGCTCGGTGGCGCGGCGCACGGCCTCGGCGCGCGAACGGCTGTCGAGCGTGGCGAGAATGTTGGCGACATGCATTTCGACAGTGCGCGGGCTAAGCACCAGCGCGTGCGCGATTTCGGCGTTGGTTTGCCCTTGCGCGACGAGACGCAGAATTTCGTGCTGGCGGCGCGTCAGGTCTGCCGTGCGGAAGCGGCCAGCCGCGCCTGCGCCAATGCGCTCGGCCAGTGGTTCGCCCAGCTCTGCAAGCGCCTGGGCGATCTGCGTGGCGAGCGGGCGCGCGCCGAGCTTGCGGGCGCTGCGGTAGGCGCTGGCGAGGTGCGCCACGGCGGCGTCGCGCTGGCTGGCGGCTGCGCAGGCCATTCCCGCGCGGAATTGTGTGCTGGCGTGGCAGAACGGCACCGCGACATCGCGCAGCAGGTCGAGCGCCTGAACGAACTGCTGCACCGCCTGCTGCGGCTCGCCTTCGAGCAGGGCGATCTCGCCCAGCGCGTGGGCAAGCGCCGAGAGCGCTTCGGGCTGGCCGGTGGCGCTGGCAATGCGGGCCAGGGCGTTGGCACAGGCGCGCGCGTCGGCACCGGCACCCTGCCCGGCGAAGAGTGTGACGGCCCAGCGCAATGGCGCGATTGCATAATGGCGATCTTCGATCTGCTCCCAACGACCAAGCATGGCGCGGCAGTGTTCGGCGGCGGCGGCAGGCTCGCCACTCAGATCGTCGAGCAGCGCCAGACCCCACGACGCCATCAGCTCCATTGCCGCCAGCTCGATGCGCTGGGACAGCGCCGCCGACTCAAGCAGCAGGGCGCGGGCGTGGCGCGGCTGGCCGCGCTGGGCATACAGCGAGCCAAGCATGCCGCTGGCAACCGTGCGAGCGTGCGCCGAACTGTGATCGGAAGCCAGCACCTCGCGGCACAGTGTCATTGCGCGATCCCACTCGCCAGTCTGGCGCAGCACCGCCGTCAGGCAGGCGATACACAACTGCGCGGTGGCGGGGACGGCGTTGGTCTGGCAAAAATCGAAGGCGGTGAGGTAGACATCGCGGGCGCCGGGGTAGTCGCCGCCGTGCTCCAGCGCGTCGGCCAGGCGCTGGTAGATTTCGGCCGATGCGCTGGCGAAGTTCTGCTCAAGAGCCAGCGCCAGCCCGCGCTGCACGGTCGCCAGCCCTTCGGCAAGCTGGCCCATGCGGGCGAGAATATTGCCCTGCAAGCCCAGAATGCGGGCGCTCGTGTCGGGGCGGGCGGCGCGCCTGGCCTCGTCGTCGGCGGTCGCAAGCACATCGAGCGCGGCGCGGAAACGCCCAGCCGAGCGCAGGTGCGCCGCTGCCGAAAGGCGCTCGGCGGCGGCTTCGGCGGGCAGGCCGCCCGTGGCGAATGCATACGCGGCAGCCTCGCGCGCGGCCAGCGCCCGATCCCAGTGGCCTTGCAGCTCGGCCGCGCCCGCAAGCTTGCGCTCGGCCTCGGCGCAGGCGCGCATCTCGCCGCGCTGCCGCCACCCGTCGGCCACTTCGCGCCAGGCGCGCGCCGCCTCGGGCAACTGCCCCGAAAGCTGCGCGCAGCTCCCAAGCTGATCGAGCACACCGAGCCGCCCGCCTTCGTCGGCGCCGTCGGGCCACAGCTCCAGCACACGCTGCGCCGCTCCGGCCGCGTCGCGGTAGGCGTGAATAGCGCACGATGCGCGGGCGGCGCGCAGCAGGGCATCGCGGGCACGTTCGGGGTCGCGCGCGGCCAGCCAGTGCTCGGCAACTGCCTGTGGGGGCAAGCCCTTCGCTTCCAGCCCTTCAGCAAGCTGGCGGTGCAGGGTGCGGCGGCGTGCCCACGCGATATCGGTATAGATGGCCTCGCGGGTGAGCGCGTGCCGAAAGCTCGCCCGGCCCGGCGCGCTTTCGTCGAGCAGGCCGCGCTCGACCAGCATTTCGAAGCCGTAGATACCGCCAGCCAGCCCTTCGATCAGCTCAAGATCGCATGCTGGGCCGGCAACGGCTGCCAGCTCCAGCAGGCGCAGCGCCGTTTCGGGCAGGCCGTCGAGCCGCAAGAGCACCGCGTCGCGCAGGGTGTCGGGGATGGGCAGCTGCGCACCGGGAGCGAGCTCCAGGCCGCCTTTGCCGCTTTGCAAACGGCCACGCAGCGCCAGCGCGCCAGCCAGCTCTTCCACAAACAGCGGCAGGCCGTCGGTGCGCTCGTAGAGCGCGGCAGTCAGCGCCGGGCCGGGCGCCTGCCCAAGCGAGCGGGCGGCCAGCGCAGCCGTGCCGGCCTGGTCGAGCCGCTCAACCGCGATCTCGCGCAGCAGGCGCGCGCGCCGCAAGTCGTTGCGCAGACGGCGCAGCGGGTGACCGCGCCCGATCTCATCATTTCGGTACGCGCCGACGATCAGCAGGCGCTCGCGTGCCAGCGCACCCGCCAGCGCGGGCAGCAGCTCCAGCGTCGCATGGTCGGCCCACTGCAGGTCGTCCAGCACCAGCGCGGCCGGGCCGTTTCGCGCAATGGTAGCGAATGCGCTGCGAATGGCCTCGGTGAGCGCGCTTGGGTCGGCTGTGGGCGCGGGCGGCCCTAGCTCGGGCAGGAGCAGCGCGAGGAAGGGCAGCAGCGGGCCGCAGGCAGCCAGGCCGCCGGGGCGGGCGCGCAAGAAGCCGCGCAGCGCGGCGATGATCGGGCCGTAGGGCGGGGTTGCCAGCTCGCTGGTTTCGCCGGAGAGCGCCAGCACGCCCGCGCGCGCCAGCCCAGCTTCGAGCAGGCGCGTTTTGCCCACGCCCGCCTCGCCCGCCAGCAGCACAATACCGCCCGCGCCGCTTCTCGCCGCGTCGATCGCTTTGCCGAGCGCAGCCAGCTCACCCGCGCGCCCGATCAGCTCGAAATCTGCTTCCACCATCACGGTTCCCTCCATTTCGCCACGACAGTATAGCCCGCCGATTTGCACCTGTCTACCGACGAGGGATTGACGAACGACGAATGACGAACGACGAATGACGAACGACGAATGACGAACGACGAAGGACGAAGGACGAAGAATGAACCGCAAAGGGCGCGGAGGGCGCGGAGGTTTGGCAAGTTGCAGGTTACTGCTCACTGCTCACTGCCAACGACCGACCAGAAGGTTGCAGGTTCGTACACACTCAAAACTCAACATTCAACATTCAAAACGTGCAACCTGCAACCCGAACCCCGCAACCTGCGCAGGGCTGATTGTTTGGCGCTAGGCTCCGTGCTATAATAGGCCTCACCGAACGCCTGGCAAGTATTTCTGCGCCCGATCCCCGTAGCCGAGAGGGTTCAAGGAGGCTGTGTCTATGGACATTTCGCACAAGAAATTCAACCGGGTTGATCTGCTGACGCTGGAAGGGCGCATGGATGCCGCCAGCGCTCCGCACCTCAAACAGCAGATCGACGCGCTGTTCGATCAGGGCCGCTACCGCATTGTGCTCGACATGGCTGCGCTCGATTACATCGCCAGCCCGGGCCTGCGCGTGCTGATCGAGGCCCGCAAGCGCGCGCGCGACCGCAAGCTGACCGATCTGGAAGGCGGCGATGTGCGGATTGCAAACCTGCCCCCGCGCATCAAAGAGGTGTTTGATCTCACTGGCTTTACCTCACTGTTCGAGATCTACACCGACACGCTCACGGCCGTCGGTTCGTTCTAGGCCGCCTTTGCAGGCGCGAGCCAGCCGCCCCCTCGCGCGGGCAGGGCTGGCTCGCGCCTGCCAGCCTGCTGATGCCCATGCAAACACTTTCGCTTCCCGCAACGCTCGACGCGCTCGCCCCGATTAGCGAGTTTATTACCGACGCTACTGCTCAGGCCGGGCTCGACGACCATGCCGCCTGGCAGGTGCAGCTCGCTGTGGACGAAGCGGCAACCAACATCATTCAGCACGGCTACGACGAAAGCGACCCCGGCATCATCGACCTCGGCTGGGAGATTGCGAGCAATGAGCTGGTGGTGACGCTGCGCGACCGCGGGCGGCGCTTCAACCCCGACGACGTGCCCGCGCCCGATATTACCTCGCCACTGGAAGAACGCCAGGCCGGCGGGCTGGGCATCTATCTCATGGGCCGGCTGATGGACTCGGTCGCGTTTACGTTCGACGACGCGCAGGGCAACCTGCTGACCATGACCAAGCAGCTGCCGGTTGCTTCCTCTGCCGAAGTTTTCGAGCTGGCCGGCCGCCTCGATGCCGTCAGCACGCAGCAGTCGATTGCCGACGTTTCGGCCAGGATCGCGGCCGGCACGCGCCACATTCTGCTCGACCTTGCCCACGTCACCTTTCTGAGCAGCAGCGGCATGCGCGCGCTGCTACTGGTGCGCAAGGAACTGCTTGCGCATGAAGGCGGCGAGCTGCGCCTGTGCGCGCTGCAGCCCCAGGTGCACGAGGTCTTTACGCTCACAGGCTTTACGCAGCTATTTGCCATCCATCCCACGCGGGAGGAAGCGCTGCGCGCCTTTGGGCGGGGTTCGGCGTGAAGCGCGCACACTGGCTGAACATCTACTGCATAGCGGTGGGGCTGATTGGCTGGGCCGTGCTGGGCCTGGCGCTGCCGGCTGGCCTCCCCTCGGCGCTGCTGCTCCTGTTTGTCGCGCTGGCGCTGCTGGTCGAAAGCGTCGGCTTCCGCATCCCCCCTTCCGATCCGCATAGCCTGGTTGGCATTGTGCTGGTGAGCGCCGCGCTGGCGCTGGGCGCGCCGCTGGGCGCGCTGGTGGCGGCCGTGTCGGGCTTGCTGTTTGGCCTCTTGCTGCCGCTGCTCTACAGCCGCCCGCGCAGCTTCTACCTGCTGGTCGCCCGCCCGATGCTGCGCAGCGGCGTGCGCGCCCTCGCATTGCTGCTTGGCGGCGCGCTGGCCGACGCGCTTGTTCCCGACCCGAATGCGATCGGGCGGCGCATGTTCTGCTTTGCGCTGTGCTTTGTGCTGGTGGTGCAGGGCAGCCGCGCCCTGCGCGAGCTGTTGCAGGGCGGGCGCAGCGGGGTGGTCACATGGTTTCGGGCGGCGTGGCGGCCCGCGCTGAGCGCCGAAGTTGCGCCACTGCCGATTGCGGCCCTGGGCGCGGCGATCTACCTGCGTCTGCCGCTGGTGTATTTCGTGCTGGCGGGCGCGGCCCTGCTGGCTGGCAGCATTTCGGTGCGGCGGGCCGCGCTCAACTTGCAGCGCCAGCGCCGCTCGGTGCGCGAGCTGGCCCAGCTCAACAACGTCAGCCGGGCGATCATCCGCGCCGAGCTGAATGTCGAAGCGCTGTGCGAGCTGATCTACCGCGAGGCCAGCAAGCTGATCGATACCTCGTCGTTCCACCTGGGCCTGTTCGATCCCGACAGCGACCGCTACACGCTGGCCGTGCGCGTGCAGGATCGCGTGCGCCTGCCGCCGCTGGTGGTCGATCTGCCGAGTGGCGATGGGATCGTTGGGTGGATGCGCGAAACCGGGCGGGCGCTGCTGGTCGAAGATTTTTTGAAGGAAATGGACCAGCTGCCGGCCCGCCCGCGCTACCAGAGCGAAAACCCGCCGCGCGCCGGCATCTACGTGCCGCTGATCGCGGGCGAAGATGTGATTGGCAGCATTTCCATCCAGAGCTACCAGCCCGGCGCGTTCGACACCGAAGACCTGCGCCTGCTCTCGCTGATTGCCGACCAGGCCGCGATCGCGATTGCCAAAGCCCGCGCCTTTGCCGAAGCACGCCAGCGCGCCGTGCAGCTCCAGGCCATCCACGAGGTAAGCGAGCGCATCAGCGCGATCCTCGATCTCGATCAGCTCTTGCCCTCGGTGGTGCGCTTGATCAACGAGCATTTCGGCTACCACCCGGTGCATATCTTCACGCAGGAACCGAGCGGCGAGCTGGTGTTTCGCGCCAGCACCGCCCAGGGCGAGTCGCTGGCCCGCCTGCGCCAGCTGGCGATCACGCGCGGCAATGGCATTGTGGGCGCGGCAGCATCGGGCACCGCCCCGGTGCTGGTGAACGATGTTCGCCAGGATGCGCGCTATATTGGCGACGACTGGCATACGCTGGCCGAGCTGGCGGTGCCGCTGCGCTTTGGCGACCAGACGGTGGGCGTGCTGGATGTGCAAAGCGCCGAGGCTGGCCGCTTCAAGCAGGGCGACCTGTTTGTGATGCGCACGCTGGCCGACCAGATTGCGGTGGCGATTGAGAGCGCGCGCGCCTTCACCGCCCAGCGCGAAGAAGCATGGACGCTCAACTCGCTCTTGCAGGTGGCCGAGAATATCGCGCACGCCTCGTCGATTGATGAACTGCTGCCCGCGATTGTGCGCCTGCCGCCGCTGCTGCTCGGCTGCGACCGCTGCTACTGCCTGACATGGCAGCGCGAAACGAGCAGCTTCACGCCGCTGGCGGCTTACGGGCTTGCACCCACGCAGCGCGCAACCTTTATTGGCGCGGCGTTCGACGAAAATGAAGCGCCGCTGCTGGCCGAAGCTCGCCGCGCCATGGCCCCGCTTGAGCTGCCCGACGCCCGTTCGCGCACGTATATGTGCCCGCCCATCCTTGAGCCCTTTGGCGGCGGCGCGCTGCTGGCCCTGCCGCTGACAGCGCGCGGCGCCACGCTGGGCATGCTGGTGGCCGATTACGACGACGCGGCGCACCATTTCACCGCGCGCGAGCTGACGCTCTGCGCCGGCATTGCGAATCAGGTGGCTGGCGCATTGGAAAGCGCGCTGCTGGCGCGTGAGGCCGCCGAGGCGGCGCGCCTGGAAGAAGAATTGCGCGTGGCCCGCGAGATCCAGACCACGCTGCTGCCGGGGAATGTGCCAAACCTGCCCGGCTGGGAGCTGGCGGCCGACTGGCGCTCGGCGCGGCTGGTGGGCGGCGATTTCTACGATTTCTGGCGGCTGCCGCGTGCGGCGGGCGTGAGCACGCTGGAGCTGGGTTTGCCACCAGCCGAAACATCCACCGAAGCGCTGGAAATCCAGCCGCTGGGCTTTGTGGTGGCCGATGTGAGCGACAAGGGCATTCCCGCCGCCATGTTTATGACGCTCTCGCGCAGTCTGGTGCGCGCCGCCGCGCTCGACGGCTCATCGCCCAGTGTGGCGCTGGCGCGTGCCAACCGCTGGATCACGCGCGACAGCGATTCGGCGATGTTTGTGACGCTGTTCTATGGCATCTTGCAGCCCAACAGCGGCGTGCTGCGCTTTTCCTGCGCCGGCCACAACCCGCCGCTGCTGTTCCGCGCCGCCGACGGCACGGTGAGCGAGCTGACGACGCCGGGCATGGCGCTGGGTGTGCTGGAGGAAGCACCGCTGAGCGAGGCCGAAACCGAGATAGCGGCCGGCGACGTGCTGGTGTGCTACACCGACGGCCTGACCGAGGCGATCAATGGCGAGGAAGAGGCGTTTGGCGTGCCGCGCCTGCGCGAGGTGATTGCCGCGCACCATGCCGACACGGCCGCCGAGCTGGTGGGCGCGATCAATGCGGCGCTGCGCCAGTTCAGCCAGCGCCCGCCCTTCGACGACCTGACGCTGGTGGTGCTGAAGCGCCTGCCGTAGGGTGGGTTGCAGGTTTGCAGGTTGGAAGGTTGCAGGTTGCGCGACGACCGACGAAGGGAATTTACCACAGAGACACAGAGGCTTATCAATTTACGATTGACCATTTGCGATTTACGATTGGGAAGACCAAAGAACGATTCGCCTCCTGAGTGCGGCGCAACCGCGTATCGAAGGGCGCAAGAAGTTGCAGGTTGCAGGTTAGAAGGTTTGCGCCTTGCTTTTGCCGTGGTTGCAGGTTTGCAAGTTTGCAGGTTGGAAGGTTGCAGGTTGCGCGACGACCGACGAAGGGAATTTACCACAGAGACACAGAGGCTTATCAATTTACGATTGACCATTTGCGATTTACGATTGGGAAGACCAAAGAACGATTCGCCTCCTGAGTGCGGCGCAATCGCGTATCGAAGGGCGCAAGAAGTTGCAGGTTGCAGGTTAGAAGGTTTGCGCCTTGCTTTTGCCGCGGTTGCAGGTTTGCAAGTTTGCAGGTTGGAAGGTTGCAGGTTGCGCGACGACCGACGGCGGGAATTTACCACAGAGGCACAGATGCACGGAGATTTTGTGTTAGCTGGCTGCTGCCCACTGCCTACTGCCCACTGCCTACTGCCCACTGCCCACTGCCTACTGCCCACTGCCTCCTGCCAACTCCCCCGCTGACTCCTGACTCCTCGCTCACCGCACCCTGCGCAGACCGTGCTGAAGCTCGAAAACCAGCGATTCGAGCTGGCGACGATCGAGGGCGAAGGCGCTGGTTTTCACGCCGCCGCGCGGGCCAGTGCTGCGGATGCTGAGCGTCAGCGGGCCCCTCCCGCCCGGCCACTCACCCTTGAGCGCGGTGCGGCCCACTTCCACCGCAACCTCGGCGGTGAGGCGCGCGGCCAGGCGCGGCAGCTCGGCCAGGCGCGTGATAAAGGCGCGGGTTTCGGTTTCGGGCAGCGTGATTTGCAGAAAGGTCATTTTGCCGCGCTGGCCGCGCTCGCTGATGCTGATCGTCAGGCGCAATTGCGGGGGCGCGTCGCCGTCGCGGGTGAGGGCCAGCAGGCACTCGATTGCGCCGCGCCGGTCGGCGTGTGAGCGCCATTCGGCCAGGCGCTCGGCCAGCGTAAAGCCGCCCGCCGACTGCGCGGCCAGCGCGCCCGGCTCGGCACCGGGGGCCGGCGGCGCACCCGCCAGCGCACGGCGCAGCGCGCCAAGCAGGCCCGTCTCGCGGCCAAGCCGGCCCGAGGGCGTGGATTGCGCGGCCTGCTCCAGCCGGTCGCCCGCCACCCAGCCCAACTCCAGCGCGCGCCGAAACGCGGCAGCTGTGGCGAAACGCGCCTCGGGCTGCGGCATCATCGCCTTCTCAATGGCGCTGGCAACGGGCGCAGGCACCGCCCGGTTGATTGCGCGAATCTTCAAATCGCTTGGCTGGGCCACGCGCTCCAGCGCCGAGGGCGGAAGCTGGCGCGTCAGCAGCACATAGGCCATAATCCCCAGCGCATAAATGTCGCTGCGCTGGTCGGTGCCCGCGCCATACTGCTCAATCGGCGCAAACGGCTCGGTGACGGCGCGCGCCACGCGCGAGGTTGCTTCGCCGGGGCGGGCCACACGCGCAATGCCCATGTCGAGCAGCTTGACCTGCCCGGCGGGCGTGAGCACAATATTCAGCGGCTTGATGTCGCGGTGGATGACGGGGTGCAGCTGCTGCGTGGCCGGGTCGCGGTAGCCGTGCAGGTATTCGAGCGCGGCGCAGAGCTGAATGAGCCAGCCCAGCACATCCGAGATGCTGTAGCCGAGCTTGGGCTGTTCGAGCTTGTGCTGCAAGGTCTCGCCGGCCACATAATCCATCACCAGAAAGGCCGCGCCGGATGGCTCGACAAAATAGTCGGTGACGCGCACAAGCACGGGGTGATCGAGGCGCGCAAGCAGGCGGGCTTCCGCGAGAAACTGCGCAACCGACTCGGCATCGGCGGCCAGCGTTTCCTTGAGCGCGTGCGTAGTGCCAAGCAGAGCATGTTCGGCTTCGTAGACTGCGCCATTTCCGCCCATATCGATCAGGCGGCGCAGGATGTAGCGCCCGCCAACGCGCACGCCGGCCGGGCGGGGCGAGCGGGCATGGCGCGCCGAGGGCGCGAGCCGCGCGCCGCAATCGACGCAGTACAGCGCGCGCGGGGTGGCGCGGCTGCCGCAGGTGCTGCAAAATTGTACGGAATGCTGAACCATAAATGTTTGGCTGTGCGCTCAGATGTGCGTGCATTATAGCTAAGGTTTTGCAGAAATAGGCGAAAGCTCAGGGTAAAGCCAAACGGAGCTTGATATCGGACAGAGTCATGCCTTGGTGCGATTGTTCGATGGCCCAAGCAAGCGTTTTGCCCAAGGTCTCGCGAGCGATGGTGCGACAGGACTCGCCAATGGTCATCAGGCGTGTGTGAGCCCATTCGAAGGCACGATCATGCTTCAATTGGCGCATCAGAGCCGTGTACGCCAGGACGACGAGGTGCATGTGCCTGGTCTGGCCCATCCCGTCCCTGAGCTGACACTCGCCCATGCCCAAATGCTGCTTCCCGTCCCGATGAAAGGTCTCCGTCCCTGTCCAGCGCTTTTTGTAGACCTTCAAAATGCGATGAGCTTCCCACTGGGTTCGGTTGCTGATCAGGATCTTGCGTGGCGTCGCAGCTTCTGCTTCTGACCACAACACCAGAATACGCACTGGGTGGTTGACATTGGGCAGACGAACGGACTTGGTGAAGTACCATTGCGTGTGACCGCCGACCGTAAACTTGGTGCGAACAAGCGGCGTGAGCGTTTTGACCCACTCAGTCACGCTGGTCTGCTTCCCGCTGACTACAATCACTCGGTTGGCTTTCAAATCACCGATGTAGCTGCGACCTTTGGCGTGGAGGGTGTTCATAATTGGCGCGTTGGTGAAGTAACTGTCGAAGGTGAAGTCGCCCGGTATGTCCTCAGCGACAACCCAATCGATCAGTTCCTTAGCGAGGTCGGTGTGATTCTTGAACGGGCGCTCGTCGTCGCACTGCTCGCGCTTGCGGAAGCGCCGGAAATCGAGCGGATAATGCTTCCCACTCGGGTTGACGTAGTTGGCAAACAGGTAATCGTGGGCGATCAGGTGGCGTTTGTCGGCATGGTCCCAGAAATAGCCGACATCCTCTATCAGTTTGCCGTCATGATCTATCAAAGTGTTATCGATCGCGATAACGCCGTCGTGACGATAGCGCGTTGCAGCGTCCTGTTGAAGCCATTCGAGCCGGTGCGCGTTGATGCGCTGGACATCCCAGGGCGCTTCAGTCAACCATCGATTGAGAGTGGATTGGTCGGGTGGGGCGGCAAACTCTCGCGTGATACCGCTCACGGTCTTGTGCTCCGCTACAAACAGCCCGGTCAGGTATTCGGCAAAGTGGCGGCGTGAAGGCTCATTTGGAAACAGGTCGGCGAACTGGACCAGCAGTTCCTCGACCACCTGTGGTATCGCGACAATTGCTGGCACCTGTGCCTCCCAACTGGTAGACCAACGCTCGCCTGATCATATGCTCAGAAGCTTGTTGCCGCAAATCTGCAAAAGTCCAGTTATAGCGCAGACCGGCGCGCGCTGCCCGAACGTCTTGGCGTGCATTGCATCCCGCACCCGGCCCGTGAACAGGCGGGCTAGAGATGGCGAAGCCCGCCTGCGCGGGCTTGCGGGCCTTATGAAGGCATACCATTCGTTTTAGTTCTTGGTTCTGATAGCTCTGCGAAATCTGCGTAATCTGTGGATACTATCACGCGCTGCCCGCGAGCTTGACAGGATCTGGCCCCAATGCTACTATTAGCGGCGCGGGCGATTAGCTCAGTTGGCTAGAGCGCAGCGTTGACATCGCTGAGGTCACTGGTTCGAGCCCAGTATCGCCCACCACCCACGCCCCGTGCGAGCAATCGCCGGGGTGTTTTGCTTGCCCTCCACACTCTCTAACACTTAAGGGCTGAGCGTTAGTACTGTACTCTAGAGCCCAGGGCAAGAGCTGAGAATATCCTTCGCTGCGAGATCAGGAGAGCTTATCTTTTGAAAATACTTCAAACACAATATTGAATATGATATCATATTGTGATATCATATTGGACAGGAGGTAGGTTTCTATGGTTCGAGCATGTAGGTATGCGCAGCCGACATAGAATTACATTACAACAAATATTCGAAGATCCTATTCGATCCAATATTCATTGGCAGGATATCGAAGCTTTATTGAACGCCTTGGGTGCTCAAATCTCAGAAGGTAGAGGCTCTCGGGTTCGCGTTGCCCTTAATGGAGTGCGCGCTGTTTTTCATCGTCCCCATCCAGAAAAGGAAACGGATAAGGGAGCTGTGAAATCGATGCGAGACTTTCTTACCGCAGCAGGGGTTGAATTATGATGGAGTATAAAGGCTACGTTGCGCGCATTGAATTTGATAATGAGGCAAGCCTGTTTCATGGTCAAGTTATGAATATGCGCGATGTCATAACTTTTCAAGGTACTACTGTGGAAGAACTTCGCCAAGAATTTGCTGACTCGGTTGATGATTATTTAGAATTCTGTGCAGAGCGAGGTGAGGCGCCCGAAAAGCCTTTTTCTGGCCGATTTCTTATTCGTATTGAACCAAATCTCCATCGTGATATTGCTATAGCAGCTACGCAAAAAGGGCAAAGTATTAATGCTTGGGTCACTGAAAAACTTTCTCAAGCTATTCATTCAGGTACATTTGCCCTACCAACAACCAGATGGCAGAATGAGGTTGTAGCATTGGTGAAAACAATGTCGCAAAATTCTCGTTTTGCGCATAGCGAAGCTCTCATTGAAAGCGGCCTAACCTTGCAGAAAACAGCTTCGTTTCGCCATACAAACGAGGTACTGATTGCTCCCAAAGCTCCGACTTTGCAACTAAATGATTTAAGCTCGCTTCTTGATTTGGGGGAGATTATCGAAGATGCCTGCTAAAAAGCGAAAACAAAATAAAGAAGGACTTGTTCGAATATCTCCTCCGCAATTATGGGCTTTTGAGTTTGTGCGAGAAGATGTAGATAATATTCCAGAACAATGGGTAAATTTACCATTTGCATTTCGCTTGGGTTTGGCCCGCCCAGAGGCAAAACGTCTTGATATTGAGTTGTTGACAGAAATTAAGGAAACCCCTGGCCTTAGAGTCAGCGTTACGTATCGAGCGACTTTTGAAATCGATGCATCTGATACTGGCCCTGAGGCTTTAGAACGAGAATTACGCATAATTGCCGCTAATATAGCTCCTTCAGCCTTGTTTCCATTTATTCGTGAAACAATAGCGACTGCATCAATTAAAGCGGGTTTACCTCCTCTGTTACCACCAATTATAAATTTTCAAAATCTTTTCGATCCTGATACTGTAGAATTACCTTCTCTTCAACAGGATGATTAGTTTCGGTACATAATCATAATGCAGCGACAGCGTTGGAACAGGCAATGTCGGCATCGACGACAACCATTGAAGAGCTGATTGTGCAGACTGCGGCCAGCGGCGCGCCGGTTCGCCTGGAGCACGTGCGCGGCCGTCTCAAGGTCGAGGCATCGCCCGCGAGTCGCCACCAGAAGGCCTCGCGCCGAATTGAGCGCTCGATTGGCCCCATCCCCAGTCGGGGCGATGGCTGTGCCTGCTTTGCGCTCGCCGACACGCTGATTCGCTTCCCCGACCCCGATAGCTCGCTCAAGCGCCCCGACATTGCGATTTTCTGCGAAGAGCCGCCCGATAGCGATGAAGCCCTTGAGGTTTTGCCGCAGGCGGTGATCGAGATTCTGAGCGTGGGCTATGAAGAAAAAGACCTCGGGCCAGATGGCGCGCAGTTCTACCTCGACTGCGGGATCGCGGATGTGCTGATCTGCGACCCGCGAGCCGGGCGGGTGCTGTATTATCAGGCCGGCGAGCTGCGCCCGGTCGAGCTTGCCATGCCCGCGACGGTCGATCTGCGGTGCGGCTGCCGGGTTGTGCTGTAATCTCTGTCTCCAGCAATACAGACTGCCTCTTTGAGCCAGCCTTCTGCGCCAATACTCATAAATTCCCCAAAGCACATTGTGATCTTCGGATAGCGAACTCAGAACGTTTATGCTATACTTTAGCCTAACGGAGATTAGGCTTATTTTGTGAGGATGGGCAAGGGTCTGGTATATTCGTTCACGCAAGTGCGCGTCTGGTATACCATTGCAGCATTCAAATAGTGAAGATGGAGGCTATTATGGCATCAATGAAGGAGGACGCTCTTATCATTCTTCGAACGCTTCACGAGCGCGATACGGGTGTGGATGAGTGGATTGTCTGTCGTGACTTAGTTCAGCTAGCAGGTTTGACTGAGCAAGAATTTAATAAAGCAGATATTTATCTATTAAAGGGAGGATATCTTGATGGTACTATGGGCGGAATTGATGGGCATCGCTCTTTAACAATCACTGGTATTTTATATTTGGAACAAGAACTTGAAAACCGCCAACCACTTTCACTTGATGCCGAACGTATTCTTCGCTATATAGTACAAACGAAATCTTCAAGACCAATGTTTACTCGTGAGCAGATCAAAGAAGAACTGGTTATCAATGATGCGCGATATGATGATGCTTGTGACCAACTCGGAAATCTTGATTTTATTAGAGACATGGTTAGTCAAGGAAAATATGAAATTATTCAAGCCGAACAAGCAGGAAAGATGGCAGTTCAAAACAATTTTCGGCTTCCATACCCTCAGCTTGTTCATACTTCATACCATGCTAACTTTGATCAACGTGGTCAAACAGTAACTTACCAATATAATGCAGCAGGTGACATTAACTTCGGTGCAGTTCAGAATCGCCTGGAGCTTGTACAGGAATTGGAAAAGCTGCGAACTGAACTAACGAAGGCTGGCGAAGCAGAAGTCATCGACGGAGAAATTATTAGCGATGCACGCTATCAAATTGAAAAGGCTGTAAATCAGGCGAAGAAGCCCGATGCTGATAGGAAAACTATTCTTGATCGTCTTAATGAAGCAAAAGCTCTTTTGCAGGGCGTAGGTGCTGCGGCTGGCATGGTTGAGGCCATCATTAAAGCTTCTGAGCTAGCTCAGAAATTCTTCTAAATCCCACTGTTTAATTTTGCACTTAGCATACAACGCACGCCGCTCGGCGTGCGTTGCGGATATTGTAAACATTTGGCCGAAAATGTAAGTAGAATCGGTCATCCTCATAGATACCAGAAGCTTGATATGAATAACTGATACCAAGTCCGGGTAAACACTGTTCCTTTGTCATTCTGAACAGAGCGAAACATGACAATTCCGAAGTGATCATCCGTATTTGGTATGAGGCATTTTGCCCCACACCCCTCCTCCACAGTTCCCAAACAGCAACCCCGCGTAACGACTCATTCCCGCGCCGCGCGCCTGCGCCGTGCTATTCTGCGCTCGAATGTGACTCCGCAGTGTAGCGAGCTGGAGCGGGCTTATGGATATTGCATTACCACGCGCATGCCTCAACGACGAGCAGCGAGTGGCGCTGACGCCAGCCGGCGTCCAGGCGCTCACGCGCGCCGGGCACAGCGTGTATGTCGAGCGCGGCGCGGGCGACGGGGCCGGCTTTGCCGACGCCGAGTTCAGCGCGGCGGGCGCGCAGCTGGTGTGGAGCGCCGAAGAAGCGATTGCCCGCGGCGACCTGCTGGTGACGGTCGATGGCGTGCCCGAGGCGGCCTTTGAGTGGCTGCGGCCGGGCCAGCTGCTATGTGGCTTTCTGGGCCTCGCGCTGATGCACCGCCGCGCGCTGGCCGCCCTGGCCGCCACACACGCCACCACCATCAGCTACGAGCTGATTGGCGAGAATGGCGCGCTGCCGGTGCTGATGCCCATGAGCGAGATCACCGGGCGGCTCTTGCCGCAGCTCGCCGCGCGCCTGCTCGAAACGCCATTCGGCGGGCGCGGCACCCTGCTGGCCCCCACGCCGGGAGTGCCTTCGGCCGAGGTCGTGATCCTGGGCGCGGGCACGGTCGGCGTGAATGCGGCCTACGGCCTGAGCGCCTGGGGTGTGCACACCACCGTGCTCGACCACAGCATGGAGCGGCTGCGCAACTGCGAACGCATTTGTCGCGGCCACGTCACGACGCGGCTCAGCACCGAAAGTGCAATCGAGCATGTGCTGCCCTTCGCGGATGTGCTGATCGGCGCGGTGCAGCAGCCCGGCGACCGCGCGCCCGTTCTGGTGCGCCAGGAACACGTCAGGCTCATGAAGTCGCGCAGCGTGGTGATTGACGTGGCGATCAACCAGGGCGGCTGCGTGGCGACCAGCCGGCCAACCACCCACCGCGAGCCGACCTTCCTGGCCGAAGGCGTGCTGCACTACGCGGTGCCGAACATACCGAGCGCGGTGGCGCGCACTGCCGCGCACGCCTTAAATAACGCTTTGCTTCCGTTTCTGCTACCGATCGCCAACGCCGGCATCGAGCGCGCAATGGCCCAGGAAGGCGCGCTGGCGCGTGCGGTTGGGTTGCTGCGCGGCGAAGCGCACGCGCCCCAGGTACAGGCGCGACTGCGCGGCCCGGCCACGGCAACCCAGCTGGAGATACTATGAACCTCGCTTCTGCCAGGCTGCCCCGCACCATGAGCGCCACGGACGCGCTCGCGCTGGTGCATTCGGGGCAGCGCGTCTATATTGGTGGTGGCTGCGGCGTGCCCAGCACGCTGCTCGATGCGCTGGTCGAGCGCGCGCCCGAGCTGCGCAATGTCGAAATTCTGCACATCCTGACGGCCGGCGACGACCCGACCACCTCGCCTGAGCTGGCCGATTCGTTTCGGCACAATGCCCTGTTTATTGGCGCGAATGTGCGCCGGGCGGTGCGCGAAGGCCGCGCCGACTTCACGCCGATCTTTTTGTCGGAAATTCCGCGCCTGTTTCGCTCGGGCCAATTGCCGCTGGATGTCGCGCTGATCCAGGTCTCGCCACCCGATCAGCACGGCTTCTGCTCGTTTGGCGTCGAAGTGGGCTGCACCCTGCCGGCGGCGCAGCTTGCGCGCACGGTGATTGCCGAGGTCAATGCGCAAATGCCGCGCACGCTCGGTGACAGCTTCATTCACATTTCGCGGATCAGCGCGTGCGTGGAAACCGACCGCCCGCTGGCCGAACTGCCGCAGGGCGAGTCGAACCCGGTGGCCGAGCGCATCGGCCAGCACATTGCTGACCTCATCCCCGACGGCGCGACCCTTCAGCTCGGCATTGGCGCGATTCCCGACGCAGTGCTGCGCTACCTGTCGCACAAGCGCCACCTGGGCATTCACTCCGAGCTGTTTTCCGATGGCGTGGTCGATCTGGTCGAGGCGGGCGTGGTCGATGGCGAGGCCAAAACGCTGCACCGTGGCAAGCTGGTGGCGGGCTTTCTGCTCGGCTCGCGGCGGCTGTTCGACTGGGTGCATAACAACGCCATGGTCGAGCTGCACCCGACCGACTATATCAACGATCCGTTTGTGATCGCGCAGCACCGCCGCATGGTCGCGATCAACTCGGCGCTGCAAGTCGATCTCACCGGGCAGGTGTGCGCCGACAGCATTGGCACGCAGTTTTACAGCGGCGCGGGCGGCCAGGTCGATTTCATTCGCGGCGCGGCGCGCTCGGAAGAGGGTTTGCCGATTATTGCGCTGCCCGCCACCGCGCTGGGCGGCAAGCTCTCGCGCATTGTGCCCACGCTCGACGCGGGCGCGGGCGTGGTGACGAGCCGCTATGACGTGCATTTTGTGATTACGGAATATGGCGTGGCGCGGCTGCACGGGGCCACGCTGGCGCAGCGGGCGCGCGCGCTGATCAACGTCGCGCACCCCGATTTCCGCGAGCAGTTGCTGGCCACCGCGCGCCAGATGAACTACATTTAGGAGGGAAATCCGTAGATTACGCAGATGAATTGAGCCACAGAGCGCACAGAGATCACTGAGGTTTGATACCAAAAACGGATAATTACTTCTTGATTGTCATGCTGAGCCCTTCGGCTTCGCTCAGGGTTACACTCCGCGAAGCATCTCTCATGGCCGTGAATAGGAGATTCTTCACTTTGCTGGCGCTCCGTTCAGAATGATAAAGTGCAAGTGTTTACTCGAATCTGGTACAAGCGCTATACTCGGTGTCCTCTGTGTTCTCTGTGGCTTAGTCGTTTTCTCCAGCGCTAATGACAAAATCTGTGCTATCTGTGTAATCTGTGGATAAATTCACTCACCGCACCCAACGCTCAGCGCGGCGGCGCAAGCTCGTACACCGCGATTGCGCGCGGCTCATCTTCCTCGCCCACGCTCCACTTGCTCAGCGCCACGCCCCAGCCATCGGCGTCGAGGGCTTCCAGCAGCGCCAGGCTCGCCGCCCGGAACGGGTCGGACACGAGCACGCGCCCGCCCGGCGCGAGGTTGCGCTCAAAGATGCGACGCAGGTGCGGGTGCAGTACCTCGCCATACAGCACGTCCGAGCCGATGATCCAGTCGTAGCGCTCGTTGTCGTGCCAGTCGGTCCAATCGGCCAGGCGGTGCGTCACCGCGCCAATGCCATTCAGCGCGGCGTTGCGCTTGCACACGGCCAGCGCCACCCGCTGGCGGTCGGTCTGCACCACGCGCGCGCCCAACGACGCGGCGACAATGCCCGGCAGGCCGGTGCCCGCGCCCAGCTCCAACACGCGGGTGTCGCGCAATTCCTCGGCGCGCGACGCAAGCTCGTGGGCCAGCGCGATTGCGGCGGGCCAGAGCGCCACGCCATACGGCCGCCCTTCGCCAAAGAAGCGCATCTCGTCGGCGTGGGTCAGCATCGCGTCGGTGTGCAGAATCGTCCAGCTGCGGCCGGCCAGGCCAAGCCGGTATTCCTGCAGCGCATAGTCTCCATCGGTGGTGTGGATCGTGTGCAGGTCGTCTGGGTTGGTCATAAGCGAGGCTGTCTCACATTGCAGGCTGTACGCCTATGCCCCGCGAATGCCCGCAGTGGCTGGCCGGCACAGGTCATGGTTCCTGCCCGCCATTATACGCCTTGCCGGAATGGCACAACAAAAGAACAGATCAGGCAGCGCGCGTGATCTGTTCTTTTGAGTGACTATAAATACGCACTACGCACTACAAAGCCAAAATCATAGTGCGTAGTGCGTATTTTTCTTCCCAACACAACCTTGCGACAAAACCGCATCTGCGGAATTTTCCCGCTACCCAATCTCCACCATCACCGTGCCGAGCGTCACGCTCTGCCCCACGGCGACGTTGAGCTGCTCGACAACGCCGCTGCGCGGGGCGCGGATCTCGTTTTCCATCTTCATGGCTTCGAGCACCAGCAAGGGCTGGCCGGCGGAAACTTCGTCGCCGGGGCGCACCAGCACGCGCGCGACCGTGCCGGGGATGGGCGCTTTGACGCGGCCGTCGCCGCTGGCGGGGCGCTGCGCCTGTGCCTCGCGGTCGTGCAGCTCAAGGCGGTGCTGGCCGCGCGTGGTGTGCAGCCAGCGCAGCTGCGGGTCGAGCTCGATTTCATACGAGCGCCCGCCCACCAGCGCCCAGGCCACCGTGCCATCGGCGTGGTAGCCGAATGTGACAGGCAGCGCCTCGCCCGCAATCGTCGCGGTGATGCCGCTGCGCGGATCGACCTGCACGTCCACGTCGAAGGATTCCTCGTCGATGCGAACCTGTATCTTGTTCATCGTGCGTTTCCACATAGGAGCCGGGCAGTGCCAGCTCGTTCAATGATCGGCTAGTACAGCTCGGTCGAAGTTCGGTTCTGATTGCTGAGACGAAAGACGAAGGACGAATGACCACCTTGCGCTTCGTCTTTCGTCATTGGTCTTTCGTCAGAACCAGCGTCGGATTTCCGAAAAGCTCTACTAGCCCGGCAGCGTGCGGCTGGAGCGATGCCAACCCGACTGGAGCTGCGCCGGCTGGGTAGGCTGCGCCGCGCCTGCGCGCATCGCATACACCGCCGCCGCAATCGCGGCCATGTCGCGCAGCTCGGCGGGGCTGCTTGCAGCATCGGGCAGGGCGCGCCGGCTGAACTCGGTGGTGTACGCGCCGCGCTCGAAATCCGCCTCCGCAACAATGCGCTGCAGCATCGGCAGGTTGGTTTGCACGCCGGTGATAAAGGTTTCTTCCAGCGCGCGGCGCACCCGGTTCAGGCAATCCTCGCGGTCGCGCCCCCACGCGATCAGCTTGGCAAACATCGGGTCGTAGGTGAGCGGGATGTCGCAGCCGCTGTAGGCGTAGGTGTCCACGCGCACGTTTGGCCCGCCCGGCTGGCGAAACAGCGCAATGCGGCCCGGGCTGGGCAGGAAGTTATTGTGCGGGTCTTCGGCGCGAATGCGGCACTGCATGGCCCAGCCGCGCAGCAGCACATCGCCCTGACGGATTGTTAGCGGCTCGCCCCAGGCGGTGCGCAGCTGCGAGCGCACAATATCCACGCCCGCCACCATCTCGGTCACCGGGTGCTCAACCTGGATGCGCGGCTTGATTTCGGTGAACAGAAATGCGCCATTGTCATCGACCACAAACTCCACGGTACAGGCGCTGCGGCAGTCAAACAGGCGCGCGATCCGCAGCGCCAGGCCGCACAGCTCGGCGCGCTGCTCGTTGTTCAGGTAGGGCGCGGGCGACTCGGTGACGATCTTCTGGTTGTTGCGCTGGATCGAGCTGTCGCGCTCGCCCAGGTGGATGAGGTTGCCCTGCCCGTCGCCCAGCAGCTGCACCTCGACATAGCGCGAAGGCAGCACGGCCCGCTCGAGGTACACGCGCGCATCGTGGAATACCGCGACCGAGCCGGCCAGCGCCTGCGCCAGCGCGGCTTCGAGCTGCCCCGGGCCGCGCACCAGGCGTGTGCCGCGCCCGCGCCCGCCCCGGCACGATTTGATCACCAGCGGGTAGCCAAGCTGCGCGGCGGCGGCGCGCAGCGCCTCCAGCTCATCGGCATGAAAGGCGCGCTCGGAGTGGGCCGGCGTTGCAAAGCCAGCCGCCGCCGCGCGCGCAAGCGTGGCGATTTTGTCGCGCAGCAGCTCGACCACGTCGGCGGGCGGGCCAACGAACGCGATTCCCGCAGCGTCGCATGCGCGGATAAAGGCTGGGTCTTCGGCCAGAAAGCCATAGCCGGGATGAATTGCCTCGGCGCTGGCCGCCCGCGCAATTGCGATAAAGGCGTCGCCGCTGGTTTCGCCCAGCGCGCCCGGCAGCGGCACGCACTCGTCGGCCAGGCGCACATGCAGCGAGCCGACGTCGGTGGCGTCGTACACTGCCACCGAGGTGATGCCCAGGTCGCGGCAGGTTCGCGCAATGCGCACGGCGATTTCGCCCCGATTGGCAATAAGGATTTTCTTAAACATCATCTTCTCCGAATTTACGATTGACGATTTTGGATTTACGATTTGAGGCTCAGCAATCGTAAATCGTCAATCTGAAATCGTAAATCACATGGGCGAAATTCCGTGCTTCTTGGGGACGTGGCGATCGCGTTTGGACAGCGTCAGCTCCAGGGCGCGGATGAGCATGCGCCGGCTGTCGCGTGGCTCGATCACGTCGTCGATCAGCCCACGCGAGGCGGCGACATATGGGTTATTGAAGCGATCTTCGTAGCTTTCAACCAGCTCCTTGCGGCGCGCGGCCGGGTCGGCGGCGGCTTTCACTTCGCCCTGGAACAGAATGTTGACCGCGCCTTCCGCGCCCATCACGGCGATTTCGGCATTCGGCCAGGCGTAGAGCAGGTCGCCGCGCAAGCCCTTGCTGCTCATCACGCAGTACGCGCCGCCGTAGCTCTTGCGCAGGATCAGCATCAGCTTGGGCACGGTTGCCTCGCTGTACGCGTAGATCATGCGCGCGCCGTTGCGGATGATGCCGCCATACTCCTGGTTGGTTCCCGGCAGAAAGCCCGGCACGTCCTGCAGCGTGATGATCGGGATGTTGTAGGCGTCGCAGACGCGAATGAAGTGCGTGGCCTTGATGCTGGCCTTGATGTCGATTGTGCCGGCCAGCACCATCGGCTGGTTGGCGACAATGCCGACCACCCAGCCGTTCAGGCGCGCAAAACCGACGACCATGTTCTCGGCCCAGAGCGCGTGCACCTCGAAAAAGCGCCCGTCGTCCACCACGCTGCCAATCACCTGGCGCACGTCGTAGGGCTTGTGCGAGTCGGTCGGCACCAGCGTTTCCAGCTCGGGGCAGCGCCGCTCGGGGTCGTCGGTGGGCGGGATGTAGGGCGGGTCGTCCTGGTTGTTGCCGGGCAGGTAGCCAAGCAGCTCGCGCACCATCGCCAGGCACTGCGCGTCGTCTTTGGCGAGGAAGTGGCTGACGCCGCTTTCCTGGCTGTGCACCAGGCCGCCGCCCAACGTTTCCTGGCTCACATCTTCCTGCATTACGGCTTTGACGACGTTCGGGCCGGTGATGAACATATAGCTGTTTTCGGTCATGAACACAAAGTCGGTGAGGGCGGGCGAGTAGACTGCGCCGCCCGCGCATGGCCCAAGGATGACCGAGATTTGCGGCACCACGCCCGACGCCTCGCAGTTCGCGTCGAAGATGCGCGCATAGCCGCCCAGGCTGTCCACGCCTTCCTGAATGCGCGCGCCGCCCGAGTCGTTCAGGGCGATGAATGGGCAGCCATATTGCAGCGCCATGCGCATGGCCTTGACGATTTTGTTGGCGTGCATTTCGCCCAGCGAGCCGCCCATCACGGCGGCATCCTGCGCGGCGGCAAACACGCGCCGCCCGTTCACCAAGCCAAAGCCAGTGACCACGCCATCGCCAAAGCGCGATTGCTTGCCGCCCATATAGGTTTCGTAGCGCGGCGTCACCAGCGTGTCGATCTCGGTAAAGCTGCCCGGGTCGAACAAGAGGTCGATGCGCTCGCGCGCGGTCAGGCGGCCTTTCTTATGCTGCGAATCGCGGTCGCGCTCCGAGCCGGCGGCAATTGCGCGGCGCTCGCGCAGCTTGCGAACGTAGTCTTCCATTTCCATACAATTTCTCCAGTAGTCAGAAGTCAGGAGTCAGCAGACGGCAGACGGCAGTAGGCAATAGGCAGTAGGCACGAGATGGGGCGACAGTCGGCAGTAGGCAGTGGGCAGTAGGCAGCAGCCAGCGAGTTTCGAACACGCAACCTGTAACCTGCAAACTTGTAACTCAAAAAACTCCGTGCCTCTGTGTCTCTGTGGTAAATTCCCATCGCCCGTCGTCGCGCAACCTGCAACCTTCCAACATGCAAACCTGTAACTCAAAACTCCGTGTCTCCGTAGTTCAGTTTTCTCACCGTCAGCCCGCCAAAACCACCACCGTCAGCACGTATTCGCCGACGGCGCGCCACCAGCCGGTGAAGCCCGCGCCAGCCGCCTGCAAGGTGCTTGTGACGCCCAGCGCGCCCCAGCCCCAGCTTGGGCCGCAGCCATCGGCGGGCGCGCACGAGACACTGCGGGTGTCAACTGTTAACCCAAGATGCAGTGCTTTGAGCGCGGCTTCTTTTGCGCTCCAGAGCAGGGTGGTGAGCGTGTCGCGCTGGCTGGGCGGGGCGGCATGCAGCTGGGCCAGCTCGGCGGCGGTGAAGTAATCCTGGGCGAACTCGAGCGCGCGCGATTCGACCCGCTCGATGTCGACGCCCAGCGTGCCGGGGCCGGCGTGCAGGCCGCAAAATGCCTGGCCGTTGCTGTGGCTGATCGACACATGGAGCGGGCCAAGCGCAGTTACGCCCACATCGGTTTGACTGTCTACAATCACACGCGGCGCGCCGGTGGGGTCGCTGGCGATGGTGAAGGCGCTGAACGGCAGCAGCACGCCGGCGCGGCGGGCCACCCGCTCCTGCAGCAGGCGCTTGGCCGTCCAGCGGCCCAGCAGCCAGTCGCGCCGGCGCTTGGCGACGGTCATGGTCGCGAGGCGCGCCTGCTCGGCGGGGCTGAGCAAGCCTTCTGGCGCGATGCCCTGCGCAATCGCCGGGTGCGCCGCGCTCGATTGTAGCAACCAGTCGATCATGGCGATTTACGATTTGGGATTTACGATTTACGATTGCAGAGCACTAACTCTCAATCGTAAATCGTAAATCGTCAATCCAAAATCCTACAGCGTGACGCTGCCCGGCAGCTGTACCGTGCGGTAGCCGCGCAGGTCGACGTAGACGGTGCCGCGTTCGTCGAGCACGCAGGCATCGAAGCTCGCGCCGCCATCCACGGCGGTGACGAGCGCGTACAGGCGCGCGCCGCTGGCCGCTTCGGGCTGGCGGTAGACGGTGACCGCGCCGATGCCGAGCGGCAGCGCCATTGCGCCACGATTCGCCATTTCCCAGATGCCAGCGGTCTGGAAGCACAGCTCGATCAGGCGCGGCGCCATGAGCGTGGGCGCGTCGGCTGGCACGCTGTTGGGCAGCAGATGATCGGGCATCACCCCCAGGGCGCGGCTGCCGTTCACCAGCGCGCGATCGAGCACCTGGTAGGCGGGGCCATGAAAGTAGACCTTGTAAATGGCCGACCGCTCAAATTCCCGCGCATCCGGCTGGCTTTCCATAAAGGAATTCGGCAGATCGGCGGCAACCGGCGCTTCGATCCGCGCGGGCGTAAGCTCCACCGTCGCCGTGAAATGCAGGTCGTCGCGGGCGGGCAGGCCGGGCCGCGCGGGCGGCGTGAGCGAGCGCAGGGCGGTGTGGGCCACAAGCGTGCCGTCGCAGCCGGGCTGTATTTGGGCGCTCAGGCGCAGCGTGCGCGGCTCGTTGCGGTAGAACTTGAACGGACTGTGGAACTGCTCGTGGATGGCCGCGATGCGGTAGCCGGGCGCGAGCAGACTCGCCAGCTCGGCAAAGGCCTCGGTGCCCATCACGCCGGGCAGCACCGGGATGCCGTCGATCTGGTGGTCGTACAGGAAGGGCTGCACCTGCGGGTCGAGCTCGGTTTCCACCTCCAGCCCGCCGTAGAGCTTTGCGGTCACGACCTTGCCGAGCATGGGATGCCCAGCCACAGAGGGCACAGAGTTCTCGGAGGACGTGCTGGTTCGGGCCTTCTCAGTGCTCTCCGTGGCCTCTGTGGCCAGGCGCGCGGGCACTTTCGCCGGGTCGAGGCCGCCGGTCGGGTCGAACTCCTCGGTGAGGATGCCGAGCCGCTGGCCCACCACCATCTCGCCGCGGAAGTCGCCGCCGGTCAGCTCGCGCCGGATGGTCGGGATGCCCACCTCAGGCGGCAGCATGTCGATGCCAGCCAGCTCCATGATCTTGGGAATCGAGCCGCGCGTCGCCATGCCGATGCCGCCCCAGGCCGTCCAGTCAATCACGATGGCGCGGGTGTCGGGACGCCAGGCGCGCATGCTGCTGGTGATTTTGCACAGCAGGTCGTTCGCCGCGCTGTAGTCCGTCTGGCCGCTGTTGCCGAAGCGCCCGGCCACCGAGCTGAACGCGACCGTCGCGCCGATTGGCAGGCCGGCAGCGGCATGGAGCAGGCTGTAGAAGCCGTCGGCCTTGATGTCGAATACGCGGCCAAACTCTTCGGCGGTTTTGTCGCTCAGCGCGCGGCTGATCTCGATGCCGCCCGCGTGGAGCAGCACGTCGATCTTGCCGTAGCGCGCGCGCACGTCGCCGATCACCGCCGCAACGGCGGCATCGTCGAGCAGGTTGACGCTGCGGTAGTGCGCGGTGCCGCCGGCCGCCTGCACCGCCTCGATGGCGCGCAGGGCCGCCTCGGCGCGCTCGATCGCCATGATCTGGCGGTCGATCATCACCGGGGTAGGGCGCTCGCCAGCCGCCTTGAGGTCGTCGATCAGCTTGCGCTTGAGCGCTTCGCGGTCGCTGCGGAACAGCGCGATGTTCGGGTCGCTGGCGCTCGGCTCGGGTGTCAGGTCGAGCAGGTAGAAATTTGCGCCGCTGGCCGTCGCGAGGTCGGCTACAATCGCGCTGGTGATACCGCCCGCCGCGCCAGTCACGAGGATGACACTGTTAGAATCGAGCGTCAGGCCGGGGTTTTCGGCTGGCAGCGGCTGCTCTTCCAGCGTGACGGTGAAGCGCAGGCCGTTGTGGTAGCCCACCTCGACCACGCCCGGGTCGGCCAGCGTTTCGGCCAGCAGCAGCTCGGCGGGCTCGGCGGTTTTGCGGCCCGGCTCGAAGTCGACCGCCTTGACCAGCACGGCCGTTTGTTCGCGCTTGTAGGCCTTGGTGAAGCCTGTCACTGCGCCGCCAAGTGGGGCGCTCGCGCCCGACTCGCCGTAGCCGTGCAGGCCGCCCAGGCGCGTGCCGGCCACCAGGAAGGGCGGCTCGCCCGCGCCGAGCAGGGTGTGCATGACGAGGTGCAGATTTTTGGCGCGCACGCGGTTGAGCTCGTGCCACTGCTCGGCGCTCATCGCCTCCAGCGCGGGCTCGGTATCGAGCGCGGGCAGCCAGTAGACGCCGTGCACCGCGCCATCGGCCAGGCAGGCGTGCAGTTGCGCTTCCAGCGTTGCCGCGTCGTGCTGCGGGTCGAGCTCGCACACGGTTACGCCGCGCCGCTCCAGGCGATTGATCAGCACCTTGCCAACCCCGCCACGATCTGCCGCAACCAGCACGCGGCTGCCCATTTCGAGCGCGACGCCAGTGGGCTTGCACAGCTCCAGGGCGGGGCGCAGCGCGGGCACCGGCACGCGGCGCGGGGCGCGGTTGGCTTCTTCTACGGACGAAGGACGAAGGACGGAGGACGAAGGGGCGACTGTTTCGACTTGTACAACACCATTCGTCATTGGTCGTTCGTCATTCGTCGTATCGCCAACCGCTACCTGCCGACTGGCGACTGCCAGCTCCGGCTTCTGGTCGCGCACGAACTGAATGACGCTCGCCAGGGTCGGGTAGTCGCGCAGCTTGAGGTCTTCGATGCGCGGGATATCGAATGCCGCCCGCACGGCTGCGAAGGTCTCGGCCTGCTTGACGGTGTCGACGCCCAGGTCGGCTTCCAGATCAAGCTCCAGTTCCAGCATCTCGGTCGGGTAGCCGGTCTTCTCCGCGACGATGGCGAGCACGGTCTCGGTAACGGGGTCGGACGAAGGACGAATGACGGAGGACGAAGGGGCGACTGTTTCGACTTGTACAACTCCATCCGTCATTGGTCGTTCGTCATTTGTCGTATCGCCAACTGCCAACTGCCGACTGCCGACTGCCAACTCCGGCTTCTGGTCGCGCACGAACTGGATGACGCTCGCCAGGGTCGGGTAGTCGCGCAGCTTGAGGTCTTCGATACGCGGGATGTCGAATGCCGCCCGCACCGCCGCAAAGGTCTCGGCCTGCTTGACCGTATCCACGCCCAGGTCGGCCTCCAGGTCGAGGTCGAGGTCGAGCATGTCCTGCGGGTAGCCGGTCTTCTCCGCGACGATCGCGAGCACGGTTTCGGTGACGGGGTCGGACGAAGGACGAAGGACGGAGGACGAAGGGGCGACTGTTTCGACTTGTGCAACTCCATCTGTCATTGGTCGTTCGTCATTTGTCGTATCGCCAACCGCTACCTGCCGACTGGCGACTGCCAGCTCCGGCTTCTGGTCGCGCACGAACTGGATGACGCTCGCGAGGGTCGGGTAGTCGCGCAGCTTGAGGTCTTCGATACGCGGGATATCGAATGCCGCCCGCACCGCCGCGAAGGTTTCGGCCTGCTTGACCGTATCCACGCCCAGGTCGGCCTCCAGGTCGAGGTCGAGGTCGAGCATGTCCTGCGGGTAGCCGGTCTTCTCCGCGACGATGGCGAGCACGGTTTCGGTGACGGGGTCGGACGAAGGGGCGACTGTTTCGACAGGCACTACTCCATTCGTCATTGGTCGTTCGTCATTGGTCGGCGGAGCCAACTCCGGCTTCTGGTCGCGCACAAAGCCAATCACGCTCGCCAGGGTCGGGTAGTCGCGCAGCTTGAGGTCTTCGATGCGCGGGATGTCGAAGGCTGCCCGCACCGCCGCGAATGTCTCGGCCTGCTTGACCGTGTCCACGCCCAGGTCGGCCTCCAGGTCGAGGTCGAGGTCGAGCATGTCCTGCGGGTAGCCGGTCTTCTCGGCGACGATTGCGAGCACGGTTTCGGTAACGGGGTCGGACGAAGGACGAAGGACGGAGGACGAAGGGGCGACTGTTTCGACAGGCGCTACTCCATCCGTCATTGGTCGTTCGTCATTCGTCGGCGGAGCCAACTCCGGCTTCTGGTCGCGCACAAAGCCAATCACGCTCGCCAGGGTCGGGTAGTCGCGCAGCTTGAGGTCTTCGATGCGCGGGATGTCGAATGCTGCCCGCACCGCCGCGAATGTCTCGGCCTGCTTGACCGTATCCACGCCCAGGTCGGCCTCCAGGTCGAGGTCGAGGTCGAGCATGTCCTGCGGGTAGCCGGTCTTCTCCGCGACGATTGCGAGCACGGTTTCGGTGACGGGGTCGGACGAAGGACGAAGGACGGAGGACGAATGGGCGACTGTTTCGACAGGCGCTACTCCATTCGTCATTGGTCGTTCGTCATTCGTCGGCGCGCTGCCAACCGCCACCTGCCGACTGCCGACTGCCAACTGCTGACTGCCAACTGCCACCGGCACATGCCCGTTCGTCGCAGGTGCAAATGTAGCCATTGGAGCAGGAATTTCCTGCCGCTGTATCTCCTTATCTCCCTGTCTCCTTGCCTCTGTTTCCCTGACTACCACTTGCACACTACCCCCCGGCGCGGCAGCGCGCTGGGTCGGCCCAGTGCCATAGTCCCACCTGCTCGCCACCGGCACGCGGGCTGGCGCGCCCTGCGCCTTCACGCGCAGCACGTGCTGAACAACCTCGGTTTCGGCGCGGTCGTAGCCGCTTGTATCCGCCAGCCAGCGGTCGTAGCGCGCGCGGCTGTCGATGCGCTCAGGCGCGCCGGGGATGCGCCGCGTCAGCGTCAGCGCGAGCTGCGAGCCAAAGCCGGCCGCGAGGTGAATGGCGTACTGCACCGGGTAGCGCCCGCCGCGACTCAGCGTCAGCGCGCCCAGGTCGGGGTCGGGCTCCTTCAGGTTCGGCACTGGCGGGACGATGCCGTGCTCAAGGATTTTGAGCGCGATCACATCCTCGATGCCGACGCCCATCGGGTGGCCGGTGAAGCCCTTGGTGTTCGCCATCACGATCTCGCCGGCGGCCAGGCCAAAGGTGCGGCGCAGCGCAGCCACCTCGGCCGAGGCGCTGCCGCCCCGCGCGGGCGTGAAGGTCTCGTGCGAGACGAACACGGTCTGCGCGGCAATCGCGCGCCGGTCGATGCCGAAGCGGCGCTCGGCGGATGTCACCAGCTGGTTCATCACCTCGGCGATATGGTCGACATCCAGGCGCGTGCCGTGGAAGGCGCTGTTGCGCGTTTCGCTGCTCAGCAGCTCGACCACGCCGCGCATGCCGCGCTCGCGCACGGCGTCTTCGCTTTCGACCACCAATGCGCACGCGCCCATGCCCAGGATTGTCCCGTGGCGGCGGCGGTCGAACGGCAGCGCGGCCTCGGCCACGCGGTCGTCGGTGGCGGCAGCACCCGTCGCAAGGAAGCCCGCGCCAATCCACTCCATCAGTCGCTCGCCAGTCACGTCGTCGGCGGCGATCACCAGCACGCGCCGGCAGCGCCCGCTGCGCACCCAGTCTTCGGCCAGCGCAATCGCCTGCGTGGTGCTGGCGCAGGCCGCATTGACATGCGTGTTCGGGCCGCGCGCGCCGATATATTCGGCAAACTGGCTGTGGCCCATCGCCAGAATGCGGAAGATAAAGCGCCGGTCGAACTCATACGGCGCGCGCTCCAGCTCCTCACCGAGCGCGCCAATCCGGCGCGCCAGTTCGGCCAGCGTGGCGGGGTCGCCCGTGTAGCGGCGCAGGTCTTCGAGCGCGGCAAGCTGTGCGCGGCGATTTTCCCACTCGTAGTAGCGCTCGAACTCGTCGGCCAGGCGGTCGAGGCCGGGGAAGGCGCTGGCGAAAATCACGCCAGTTTCGTCGCGCAGGGCCTCGGGCAGCAGCCAGCGCTCGGGCAGGAAGGTGCCCTTGCTGGTCTTCTTGTAGGTCTGCACCAGCGGGATGCCCGCTTCGCGCAGGGCATCCAGGCCGGCGGCCATTGCGAGCTGTGTGGTGATGTCGAGCGCTTCGACCAGCTTGGGCGGCACACCATACTCGCCGCTCAGGTCGAACGAACCCGGCCGCGCGGCCAGCTTGATCACGTCGTGCGGGTCGGTAATCGTCTCGAAGCTGCCGCTGCCGTCTTCGCCCTTCACCAGCCGCGTGACGCGCTTGGCGAGCATGTGGATGCGGAAGCGCTCGGGGATCAGATCGATGAACTGCTCGCCATGCAGGATGCGCAGGGCGTTGTCGGCGTCCATTACGGGCTTTTCCGCGCCGGGCAGGCCCAAACCCGTGCCGCTGATCACCACTGAGCCAAGCGGAACGGCGTTGCGATCGTAAGGCGAGTGCTGAGTGCTGAGGGTTGAATGTTGAGTTGATATGCTTTGTAACGCCTGCGTCAACAATTGGCCTAGCGCCTCGATACCATTGGAGTGTTGCGTTGTTGCCGGCATCATCACTACACTTTCTGCTTCAGGTTCGGATGTTCGCTCTGGCAACTCAGCACTCAAACCTGAGAACTCAAAACTACCCGCATATCCCGCCGCATACAGCCCGCACAGCGCCTGGTTGAAGCTGGCCAGCTCGCCGGTCTTCGGGTGGTTGGTGAACAGCGAAACCACGTCGGCCTTGCCGCCCAGCACGTCGTCCACAAAGCCCTTGAGCGCCTTCTTCGGCCCAACCTCCACAAAAGTGCGCACGCCATTCGCGTACAGCGTTTCGAGGCCCTTGACCCACTGCACCGGCGCGGCGATCTGCTGCTCCAGCAGGTCTTTGATGCTCTCGACGTCGCTCGGGTACAGCTCGCCGGTCACGTTCGCCACCAGCGGCAGCGTGGGCGGGCTGATGCGCAGGCGGTTCAGCACCTGGCGCAGCGGCTTGCTGGCCGGCGCGACGATGTTGGTGTGAAAGGCGTGGCTGACCGGGATGCGCTGGGCCTGGAAGCCCTTCTTCGTAAAGACCTCAATCGCCTGCTCGACGGCCTTGCTCGCGCCGCCAATCACCGACTGCCCGTAGCTGTTGATGTTTGCGGCCACCACATAGCCGTCGATCTCCTTCAGCGTCGCCTGCACCACGTCGAGCGGGGCCATCACCGCGGCCATCCAGCCGTTGTCGCCCACGCTGACCTTGGTCATCTCGCTGCCGCGCGCGGCGGCGGCTTCCAGCGCGTCGGCCAGCGGCATGATGCCGGCAGCGGTGAGCGCGGCGTACTCGCCCAGCGAGTGGCCCATCACCATGTCGGGGCGGAAGCCGTAATCGGCCAGCAGCCGCGCCACCGCCGCGTCGAGCGTGAGCATCGCGGGCTGGGTGATTGCGGTCTGCATCAGGTCGCGCTCGGCCTGCTTCACGGCGGCCGGGTCGGAGCCATCCACAAAAATGTAGCTGGTCAGCGGGCGGCCCAGGATCGGCGTCATCACGCCATCGGCCTCGTTGAAAACACCTTTGACGGCGGGCGAAACGCCGGCCAGCTCGCGGCCCATGTTCACATACTGGCTGCCCTGGCCGGGGAACAAAAACGCGATCTTGCCCGGCGCGGCCTCGCTGCCCCGGAACACGCCCTGCGCCTGGAGCGCCTTCCACGCGGCCGGGTTGTCAAAGCCAGCGGCCTTGCGCGCCTTGGCAAGTTTGTCGAGCAGCTCGTCGTGCGTGCCGAAATCGATCACCAGACGCTCGGGGGCGCGCAGGGTGGCCGGCTCGGGCGCGGCGATTGGCGGCGTCCAGCCGCCTTCAACCCTGCGGAACGCCGCGTCGAGCGCGTCCTTCAGCGCCACGGGCGTGTCCGCGCCGAGGGCGAGGATGCCGCGGATAGGGGCTGGTTGGGGCGCAGCAGCCACAAAGCTTTCTTCAAGTAAAACACTTCTGGCTGCTGCGCCCTTACCGACGGTCGATATTGCGGCTGCTGCGCCCTTATCGATGGTCGATGCTGCGGCTGCTGCGCTCTTTGCGGTTGTATCCGCTCCCGCGAACTGCCTGCGCTCCTCGGCTTTCAGCATCCCCGGCACGTATTCTTCCATCACAACGTGGAAGTTGGTGCCGCCGAAGCCGTAGGCGCTGACGCCAGCGCGGCGCGGGAAGCCGCTCGGGCGCTCCCATTCGCGCGCTTCGTGGTTCAGGCGGAACGGCAGCGCGGCGAAGTTGATGTTCGGGTTGGGCTTCTCGGAGTTGAGCGTGGGCGGCAGCACTTTGTCGCGCAGCGCCATCACGGTTTTGAGCAGGCCCGCCGCGCCCGCACCAGCCTTGAGGTGGCCGATATTGCTTTTCGCCGAGCCAAGCGCGATCCGCCCGCGTTCCGCGCTGCCAAACACTTTGCTCAGGCTTTCGACCTCGGTCACGTCGCCGACGCGGGTGCTGGTGCCGTGCGCCTCGACCAGTGTGGCCGTGGCGGGGTCGAGCCCGGCGTCGTGCCAGGCGCGCTGCACGGCCAGCACCTGCCCGACCGGGTTGGGCGCGGTGATGCCCTTGCCCTTGCCATCGCTGGAGCCGCCAATCCCACGAATGACGGCGTAGATATTGTCGCCATCGCGCTCGGCGTCATGGAGGCGTTTGAGCAGGAAGAGCGCCGCGCCCTCGCCCATCACAAAGCCATCCGCGCCATCGCCAAACGGGCGCGTGCCGGTGGCGCTCAGCGCGCCGATCTTGCAGAACTTCACAAAAGTCGACGCGCCCATGTTGCGGTCGACCCCGCCAGTCAGCACGGCGTCGCACTGGCCCTGGAGCAGCAGCTCGACCGAGGCATCCAGCGCGGCAAAGGTCGAGGCGCAGGCCGCGTCGGTGATGAAGCTCGGGCCGCGCAGGTTCAGCACGTTCGCCACGCGCCCAGCCACAATATTCGCCAGCTCGCCGGGCATTGAGTCCTCGGTGATTGGGGGCAGGCGCCGTTCGATCTGCTCGTGCCAGCGCGCCAGCAGCGCCGCGCGCGTGCTTTCCGGCAGGTGCTGAAACTCGGGCACGGCCTCGAGCGCGCGGGCATATTCGGGGAAAGAAACGCGCAGGTTCGTCAGGTAGTGCAGCTCGCCGCCCATCGCCGTGCCGATGATTACGCCAGTGTTCTCAAGATTGAGCGGGCGATCGGGGTAGCCATAATCGGCCAGCGCCTCGGCGGCAATCGTCACCGCCCACTGCTGGCTTTCGTCCATTGCGGCGGCAACTTTGGGGGGAATGCGGAAGCGCTGCCAGTCGAAGGTGAAACCGCGCAGCCAGCCGCCAATTTTGCTGTAGGTTTTGTCGGGCGCGGCGGGGTCGGGATCATAGTAGCTTGCCGCGCTCCAGCGCTCGGAAGGCACCTCGGTGATGCTGTAGCGTTTGGCGAGGATGTTCTTCCAGAATGCGGGCGCATTCGGCGCGTCGGGCAGCAGCGCCCCCACACCAACGATCGCAACTGCGCGATCTGCTGTCGAATCCATATCTTTCATCCTTGAATTTACGATTTCCGATTTTGGATTTACGAATGAGTGGGGAAGCAAAATCGTAAATCGTAAATCTAAAATCGTAAATTATCCGGCTGGAAACGCCGCAATCAGCGCCGCCGCCACCGTGTTCATGTCCTCCACCAGGCCAGCCTGCGCCGCAAAAATCGCCGGCAAGTTGAGCGAGTCGGATAATCGCGGGTCGCTCTGGCCCGCGCCAATCGCCCAGCGCAGCCCGTCGTTCGCGATCTTGAGCGCGGCGTCGCGGGCGTGAATGCGCGCCATCGTGCGCAGCGTGGCTGGCTCGAATGGCACGGCCTCGCTGGGCGTGGTCACGGCGCGCTCGGCAAAGATGGCAGCCGTCTCGCCATAGGCAATCAGCTCGCCCAGGCGGAACAGGATGTGCTGGTTGCGCGTCAGCCGGTCGAGGCGGCAGCGCTCTAGTAGCGCCACGAGCGCTCGCAGCGCCAGGGCGGCCGTTTCCGCGCCACTATCGGGCCGGTCGGCGGCGAGCGTTTCGAGGCGCGTGGCCCAGTCGCGGTAGTACGCGCCCTGCGATTTCAGGTGCAGCTGCCAGCGGTCGCGCGCAATCGTCCACTCCATAATCTCCGAAGTGCCTTCGTAGATGCAGGTGATCCGCACGTCGCGCTTGATCTTCTCGACCATGTATTCCTTGGTGTAGCCATAGCCGCCGTGCGCCTGAATTGCGTCTTCGGCAGCCTTGTTTCCCGCTTCGGTCGCCATATACTTCGCCACCGCGCCCTCGGTCTGCTGCTCGGGGTCGCCGCCGTCGATGCGCTCTGCGACCCATTCGATGTAGGCGCGCGCGGCCTCAAGGCGCACGGCGTTGGGCACCAGCAGCTTGTGTGTGTAGGCCTGCTTGGTGCTGAGTAATGCGCCACCCTGCACGCGTGTCTGGCCGTAGCGAATGGCGCGTTCCAGTGCGGCCCAGCCGCCGCCCAGGCCAAACGAGCCGACCATCAGGCGCGTGTAGCCGAACACCGCCTGCGCCTGCGCCAGGCCCTGGCCTTCCACGCCGCCAACCAGCCGGTCTTTCGGCACATACACATCGTCGAGGAACAGCGCGGCGGTGTTCGAGGCGCGAATGCCGTGCTTGTCTTCCGGCTTGCCCTTGGTGAAGCCCGGCGCGTCGTGCTCGACAACGAACCATGAGGGGCCGCCGGGCGCGTTCGCCAGCACGGTGTAGAGGCGGGCCACGCCGCCATTGCTGATCCACTGCTTGCGGCCAGTGATTTTGTAGCCAACCAGCTCGCCATTTTCCAGCACCGGCACGGCCCTGGTGGTGAGCGAACCGAGGTCGCTGCCGGCCTGCGGCTCGGTCGCGCCATAGGCCACCAGCAGGCCCTCGTCGGCGATCCTGCCCATCCACAGCTTCTTTTGCTCCTCGGTGCCGCCCACGGTGATCGGGTCGGTGCCGAGGAAGGTGGCAAGCACGCCAGTGGCAATGCCCAGGTCGATCCGCGCCATCGTCTCGGAGACGCGGTAGATGTCGTAGGCGCCGCCGCCCAGGCCGCCATACTCTTCGGGGATGAACATCAGGTGCAGGCCGAACTGCTCGGGATCGTAGAGATCCTTCAGCACCTGGGCCGGGAATTCGTCTTTTTCGTCAAGCTCGCGCAGGAACTCGGGCTTCAACTTGCGCTCAGCATATTCCTGCAGCGTCGCAATGACCATGTCGCGCGTTTCAGTGTCTAAACCGATCATGGGCGTACCTCCAGCCAGCTTGAATAATGGTCGCTGTACAACATGTGGATAGTAGCCCGCGCCGGTTCGCTATGTAGGGAAGAAACAAATATCGTAAGGAAACAATTCTTCACTGCTTGAAACTCGCGGTCAGCGTGCGCTAAAAAACGCGTGGCAGGGAGCAGTAAAGAATTCTTTCCGCAATATGGAGATTCCTTTCCCCCGCCTGCCGCCCCAATCGCATACGCTAGGCGATGGAATGCTGCACAGCGCCCGTGCCTTGGCGCGGCGGCTGAAAGGAGCTGCACATGAAACCCTACCGGGTGGTGCGCGATCCTCGCTCCGGCGAGACGACGCTTGAAACCACGCTCGGCGGCGCGATGCTGCTGGAGTGCCCGATGCTGAATAAAGGAAGCGCCTTCACCGACGGCGAACGCCAGGCGCTGGGCCTGCTGGGCCTGCTGCCGCCGCATGTCGCCAGCGTTGAGGAGCAGCTTGCGCGCACCTATGAGAACTACCGCCAGAAAACCAGCGCGCAGGAGCGGCATGTGTTCCTCACCAGCCTGCAAGATCGCAACGAGGCGCTGTTCTACCAGCTGCTCGGCCAGCACCTGCCCGAAATGCTGCCCATGGTTTATGCGCCGGTCATTGGTATTACTGCGCGGAACTACAGCCACAGCTACCGCCGCCCGCGCGGCCTGTATATTGCCTACCCGCAGCGCGACGCGATCGAGGCCATTTTGCGCAGCGCGCCCACCGACGACGTGCGCGCTATTGTCGTCACCGACGGCGAACATGTGGTGGGGCTGGGCGACATGGGCATTGGCGGCATGGAGATCGCGGTGGGTAAGCTAACGCTCTACACGCTCGCCGCCGGCATTCACCCGGCCAGCACGCTGCCCATCCACCTCGACGTTGGCACCGACAACCAGGCGCTGCTGGACGACCCACTCTACCTCGGCTGGCGGCACGAGCGCGTGCGCGGCCCTGAGTACGATGCCTTTGTGGAGGCCTTTGTCGAAGCAGTGGCACACGTGTTCCCGAACGCGCTGCTGCAATGGGAAGATTTTGCGCGGCCCAACGCCCGCCGCTTGCTCGATCGCTACCGCGACCGCATCCCCTCGTTCAACGACGACATCCAGGGCACGGGCGCGGCGGCGCTGGCGGGTGTGCTGGCTGGCCTGGCGCACAGCGGCGGCAGCCTGGCCGAACAGCGCGTGGTGATCGCCGGAGCGGGCGCGGTGGCTGGCGGCGTGGCCGACATGCTGGCCGCTGCGATGGTGGGCGCAGGTGTGCCGCCCGACCAGGCGCGCGCCGCGATCTGGCTGGCCGACAGCCATGGCCCGCTCCATGACGGCCGCAGCGACCTCGATGCGAGCAAGCAGCCTTATGCCCAGCCGCTCGCCAGCGCGGTGAAATATCGCCTGGCGCGGCCTGGCGGCACGACCCTGCTCGACCTCGTGCAGCAGATCAAGCCAACGATTTTGATCGGCGCGTCGGGGCAGGGCGGGCTGTTTACACAGGAAGTCGTCAGCGCGATGGCAAACAACGCCGAGCGCCCGATCATCTTCCCGCTTTCGAGCCCGCTGGCGCGCAGCGAGGCCACGCCCGCCCAATTGCTCGAATGGTCGGGTGGGCGGGCGCTGGTGGCCAGCAGCAACCCGCAGCCCGAGGTGGCCTATCGCGCCGGGGTAGTGCCGTCCAGCCAGCTCAGCAGCCTGTTTATTTTCCCGGGCGTGGCGCTGGGTGCGATTGCGTCGGGCGCGCGCCGCATCACCAAGCCGATGCTGGTGGCAGCCGCGCAGGCGCTCAGCCGCTTCGCGCCGTTGAACTCGCACGACTCCGCGCCGCTCTACCCACCTATCAGCGCGGTGCGCGACGTTGCGCGGGCAGTAGCCGTGGCCGTGGCGGTCGCCGCCGAGCAAACGGGCGTGGCGACCAATGGCGGCAGCGCCGAGCATGTCGATGCGCTGATCTGGCAGCCCGGCTACAACCGCATCCGGCGCGTAGAGCGCCTGGCGTAAACGGTTCTGTTGCGGTTGGCAGGTTGCAGGTTGCAGCTTGCAGGTTACTGCCGGTTTCTCGGTTCTCGGTTCTTGGTTCTTTGCAGGTTACTGCCGACTGCCGACTGCCGACTGCCGACTGCCGACTGCCGGCTTCTCAGTTCTATGGTTCTCGGTTCTCGGTTCTTGGTTCTTTGCAGGTTACTACCGACTGCCGACTGCCGACTGCCGACTGCCGACTGCCGACTGCCAACTGCCAACTGCCGGTTTCTCGGTTCTCGGTTCTCGGTTCTTGGTTCTTTGCAGGTTACTGCCGACTGCCAACTGCCGACTGCCGACTGCCGACTGCCAACTGCCGGCTTCTCGGTTCTATGATTCTCGGTTCTTGAAAAATCACACAATGAAGTGTAAGGAGCATAGTGATGCTTGTTGGCGAACGTATGACCCACCCGGTAATTCCGGTTCATCCCGAAACGTCGGTGCCCGAGGCGCTGACGCTGATGCGGCGCGAGAAGATTCGCCGCCTGCCCGTCGTCGATCAGGGGCGGCTGGTTGGCATTGTGACCGACCGCGACCTGCTGCATGCTTCCGCATCATCTGCCACGACGCTGAGCGTATGGGAGCTGAACTACCTGCTCAGCAAGCTGACCGTCGCGAAGGTGATGTGCGCCGACGTGCTGACCGTGGCCGAAAATACGCCAATCGAAGAAGCGGCGCGGATCATGGCCGACAACAAAATCGGCGGCCTGCCGGTGATGCGCGGCGACCATATTGTTGGCATGATCACCGAAACCAACCTGTTTCGCGTGCTGCTCGAAATGACCGGCGCGCGCGAAAAAGGCGTGCGCGCCACCGTGCTGGTGCCCGACCGCGCCGGGCAGCTTGCGCAGCTCACACACGCCGTGGCCGACCTGGGCGGCAATATCATTGCGCTCAGCACTTTTGCCGGCGAAGATCCTTCGAACAGCCTGGTGATGTGCAAGATCGCCGGCATCGAGCCCGAGCTGCTGCGCGAGCGGCTGGCCCCCATCGTCGAGCGCGTGGTCGATATTCGTGAGAGCTAGGCAGGCCCAGCGAGGTGTGAAGCGTCTTCGCGCATAAGGCAAAACGCTTCACACTCTCATGCAAAACGTACCGCGCTGCGCGTGGCATCCTTCATGATTTTGCAATGCGAAGCCGCGCATTTCCGTAACGCATAACTATTTGACAGAGCCGCCGCGCTTTGCTATAATCACCCGCAGTCTGATGCGAGGGCACTCCATCCATAGAGTGGCTGGTCCACTCTTTTTTCGTGTGAAGAAAGCTTTGGGGCCGCATGCGCGCCCTGAGCACCAGCACCAAGTATTGAGGAGCGGCGTCGTGTACGCAATTATTCGTGATCGCGGGATGCAGTACCGCGTCGAAGAAGGCCAGGTTGTCGAACTGGCATTGATGAATGCCGACATCGGCAGCCAGGTTGAGCTTGGCGAAGTGCTGATGATTGGCGGCGGCGACAAGGTCACGGTTGGCAGCCCGCTGGTTTCGGGCGCCAAAGTGCTTGCCAAGGTCGTTGGCAACAGCAAAGGCGAGAAGATCATCGTCTTCAAGTACAAAAACAAGAAGCGATATCGCCGCCGGACGGGCCATCGCCAGCAGTACACCAAGGTCTCGATCAGCCAGATCCTGAGCTAAACCGCTGCGTTTTGAACTATAGCGCGGCCTGCTTCGGCCGGTCGCGTATTTCTACCTTACGGAGGCAACAATGGCGCATAAAAAAGGTGTCGGCAGCTCGCGCAACGGCCGCGATAGCAAGCCGAAAATGCTTGGTGTCAAGCGCTACGGCGGCCAGCGTGTCAACGCCGGCGAAGTGATTGTGCGCCAGCGCGGCACCAAGATCAAGCCGGGCGTGAATGTCGGCCTGGGCCGCGACCACACGATTTACGCAATGGTCGAGGGCGTGGTCACCTTCGAGCACTACTCGCGCACGCAGAAGCAGGTGAGCGTCTACACCGCCCCGGTAGCCGAAAGCAGCGCGGCCTAATCACATATTCCCGAAACTGGAGAAACCCTTGAAAGATAATATTCACCCAAAAGTGTACAACACCACAATGGTCTGCACGACCTGTGGCACCAACTGGCCGACTGAGTCGACGCGCCAGAACATTCGCGTTGATATCTGCTCGCACTGCCACCCGTTCTACACGGGCGAGCAGCGCATTGTCGATACCGCCGGCCAGGTTGATCGCTTTATGAAGCGTTTGCAGACCAGCCAGGCCCAGCAGGCCGACGCTGCCCGCCGCCGCGAAGAGAAGAACAAGCCGGCCCCCAAGAAGCCCAGCTTGCTCAAGGAAATTTACGGCGACGAGGAATAAGCCTCGCTCGATACCCTCAACCATCAGGAAGCCCCGGTGATGCACGCATCGCCGGGGCTTCCTGCCAGAATTCTCATTTCGCCCGTACGTTCGGGGGTGGCACGGCCGCTCCCGAACGTCTTTGTTGAGGAAACACATGTCCGAAGTCGAAGTGCCGCTGCCCGCCGACCGCCACGAGCCTGCCGACGCCCTGCCCACCGAGCTGCCGCCGCTCAATGGCCGGCTGATGATCGCGCTTTACGCGGCAGTGTTTATGGTTTCGGCCGAGGCGCGCGTGATTGCGCCGCTGCTGCCCGCGATTGCGCAGGATTTTCGCACATCAATCGCAAGCGTGGGCATTCTAATCACCGCCTACAATATTCCCTACGGCTTGTTTCAGCTGGTGTATGGCCCGCTGGCCGACCGCTTCAGCCGCCAGCGCGTCATGGGCGCGGCGCTGGCGCTGTTCTCCATCGGCACCTGTGTGAGCGGTTTTGCACCCAACCTGCCCATGCTCGACGTGCTGCGCCTGGCGACCGGCGGCGCGGCGGCGGGTGTCATCCCGATCGCGCTGGCGTATGTGGGCGACGCAGTGCCGTATGATCGTCGGCAGGCGGTGCTCGGGCAGGTCGTGAGTATTTCGGCCATGGGCGGCGTGCTGTCGGCAGCGCTGGGCGGCCTGATTGCTGCGCTGGTGAGCTGGCGGGTGCTGTTTATTGGCTATGGCGCGCTGGCCTGCATCGTTTCTGCCCTGCTGCTGCGCCTGCCGGTGACGCGAGTGCGCGCGCCAGCGCCGCGCGAAGGCGGCTTGCTTGGCCCATAACCAGGCAATCTTCCGGCTGGCCGGCGCGCGCGCCTGGGCGCTCTACGGGCTGGTGTTCTTCGAGGGCGTGGCGGCAATCAGCACGGCTGGCTATTTCGGCGCGCTCCTGTTCGAGCGCGATGGCTACAGCTACGCGCTGATTGGCGCGCTGCTGACGATCAGCGGCGTGGCGAGCATGATTACCGGGCGCTTTGTGGGCGGGCTGGTGCGGCGCATTGGCGAGCGCGGCATGCTGCTGCTCGGCGGCGCGATGATGACGCTCGCTTACCTGCTGGTGGGCTTGCAGCCAACCATGCTGTTCTTTCCGCTGGCGATGGCGTTTTCCGGTGCGGGCTTTATTGTGGCGCACAGCACCTTGCAGGCGCGCGCCACCGAGCTGGTGCCCAGCATGCGCGGCACGGCGGTGGCCTTGTTCGCGTTCAGCCTGTTTATTGGCGGCGGGCTGGGCACATGGCTGGCGGGGCTGGCGATCGACCGCTTCGGCTATGCCGTGGCGATCCTGGGGACGGCCGCGCTGCTGGCGGTCTATACGTTCTGCGCGGGCGCGCTGACGCCAGCCGCAAATCGCGCGGAAGCCTGATCATCAGACGCACTACGCACTATGACAGTGAGGATAGTGCGTAGTGCGTATGATGGCTTTCCTGCGCCTTCGCAGCTATGCCAGATGCATTAGCCGTTCTCGGTGCGGTGGAAGACTTCGGCATATTCCATGTTGTAGGACTTGCCGGTTTCGCCCGCCCACTGGCGCAGCCGTGGCTCCAGCTCATTCATGCGCGGGCCAAGCTGGCTCTGGTGTGCGCGCAGCGCCGCGATCTTGGTATCGAACGAGCCAGAAATGTCGACGGCGTGGTTGACTTCGGGCGCGCCCATCACATACAGCTCGCGCACTTTGTGCGGCAGCAAGCCTTCTGCCAGCAACTCGGGGAAGTCCCAGGCGTTCTGGCTGGCCGGGTAGAGCGCGGCGATGGTGGCCGTGCCAACCGCGAGGTGGTCGGGGTGGTGGCGGCCAATGGCGTAGGCTGGCTTCCAGGTGCGCTCAGGCGACTGGCAGAGCACGCGGGTGGGGCGGTAGCGGCGCATCAGGCGCACCAGCTCGCGGCGCAGATCCAGCGTTGGCTGAACCGTGCCGTCGGGAATATCGAGAAAGATCACGTCTTTCACGCCCAGGATGCGGGCAGCTTCGCGCTGCTCGGCCTTACGGATGTCGGTAATCTTGCGTCGCGCTTCAGGCCCAACGTCGGTGGCGTCATCGGCCCCGCCACCCGAGGCGTCGGTGCAGATCACGAAATACACGTCCCAGCCGTCCTTCACCCACGCCGCCACCGAGCCGCCGCACCCGAACTCAGCGTCGTCGGGATGCGCAACAATGGTCATTGCGATTTTTGGGAGTTCCTGCTCGCTCATTACCCTGCCCTTCATGTGTTGATGTTTCCGGGCAGTAGTATACCACCGCGCCCTGCGATTATGCCTGGCTTACATCCACCACCACGCGCCCGCGCACCTGCCCGTCCAGAAGTTGCCCGGCTACGGCGGGAACGTCGCGCAGCGCCACAACCTGCACCATCTGGTTCAGCAGGTCGGCCGGCAGGTCGCGGGCGATGCGTGCCCAGGCGGCCGGGCGCTTCTCGGCTGGGTAGCGCACCGATTCGACGCCCAGGAGCTTCACGCCACGCAGAATAAAGGGAAACACGGTCGTGTTCAGCTCCATACCGCCGGCGTTGCCGCAGGCCGCCACGCTGCCCCAGTAGGCCGTAGTGCGCAGCGCAGCCGCCAGCGTCGGCCCACCAACCGTGTCGATCACGCCGCCCCAGCGCTCGCTTTCCAGCGGGCGACCCTCGGCGGGCAGACGGCCAATCACGTCGGACGCGCCCAATTCGCGCAGGTAGGCGGCTTCATCGGCGCGCCCGGTGGAAGCGACCACCGTGTGACCGGCGCGTGTCAGCAAAGCCACAGCCACGCTGCCAACCCCGCCGGCCGCGCCCGTCACCAGCACTTCGCGCCCAGCTGCGATGCCATGTTCCTCAAGCGCCAGCACGCACAGCATTGCGGTGAAACCTGCCGTACCAACGCCCATTGCGGCGCGCGCATCGAGGCCGGCCGGCAGTGGCACCAGCCAGTCGCCGCGCACACGCGCGCGCTGCGCCAGCCCGCCCCAGTGATTTTCGCCCACGCCCCAGCCAGTGAGCACCACCGCGTCGCCGGGCTTGTACCCGGGGTGCTGCGACTCCGCAACCGTGCCCGCAAAGTCGATACCGGGCACCATTGGGAAGTTGCGAATGATCTTGCCGCGCCCGGTGATCGCCAGACCATCTTTATAGTTCAGGCAGGAATAGGCAATATCGACCAGCACATCGCCGGCCGGCAGCGCGCCCGTTTCGAGCGTTTGAATGCCCGCAACCGTGCGCCCGTCGCGCTGCTCAAGCACCAGCGCCTGGAATGAATCACTCGCCATCGACGCTCCTCCTCGTGTTCAAATTTTGAGTTTTGAGTTTTGAATGCTGAATTGATCGTTAGCAGGTTAGCAAGTTGCACGTTCGCAAGTTCACCGAAGGCAATTGGTTGCCAGCACCCTTCGATACGCGCTACGCGCTACTCAGGATGCCATAGTTGACTCTCGCCAGTCGCCGTTCATCGTTCACCCACGGCAACCTGCAAACCAAATCTCCGTGCCTCTGTGCCTCTGTGGTGAACCTTCCATTATTCGTCGTTCATCATTGGCCCACGGAACCTGCAACCCGCAACCTGTAAACCTGCAAACCAAATCTCCGTGCCTCCGTGCCTCTGTGGTGAATCTTCCGTCAGCTGTCCTTGACCTACGGGAACCTGCAACCTGTAAACCTGTAAACCTGCAACCCCGCCCTACGCAATCTGCCGAATCGTTTCGATGCCGACATTGCCGCCGCAGATCACAATCGCCACGGTTTTGCCGCGCCAGCGCGCCGGGTCGTGCAGGTAGGCCGCCACTGCCACGCCCGCCGCGCCCTCGATCAGCAGGTGCTCGTCGGCCAGGCAGGTGCGCATGGCGGCGGCAATGGCACTCTCCTCGGCCAGAACATACTCGTCCACCAGCGTGCGGCACAGCTCAAACGTGATCGAGCCCGCCTCGATGCCGCCCGCCGTGCCATCGGACAGCGTGGGCAGCGTGGGCATATCGAGCAACTGGCCGGCCTGCACCGAGGCCGCCATCACGGGCGAGTTGGCTGGCAGGCAGCCAACGATTGTAGGCGGGGCCGGCTGCGCCTTGAGGAAGGCCGCCATGCCGCCAATCAGGCCGCCACCACCAACCGCCACCAGCAGCGCGTCGAGCTGCGGCAGCTGGCGCGCCAGCTCGGCGGCGACCGTACCCTGGCCGCACACGACATCCCAGTCGTTATACGGCGAAACATAGGCCAGGCCGTGTTCTTCGGCATATTGGCGGGCAAAACGCTCGGTCACCACGCTATCGTTGCCGTGGCGGCGCACTTCGGCCCCACGCTGGCGGATGGCGGCGATCTTGGCAGGCGCGGCGCGCTCGGGCACGAATATCAGCGCGTGGGTGCCAAGCTGCGCGCAAGCGTAGGCCAGCGCCGCGCCATGATTGCCTGATGACGCGGCCACCACGCCCTGCGCGCGCTGATCGGCGGGCATGCGCAGCAGCTTATTCATCACGCCGCGCAGCTTGAACGAGTGTGTGTGCTGAACGTTTTCCAGCTTCAGGAACACCTGCGCGCCGCCCAGGGCGCTCAGTGCCGGCGCAAAATCCAGCGGCGTTTCGCGCACATACGGCCGGATGCGCGCTTCGGCCTCGGCAATTGCTGCGTGCAGTTCCACGTCCGCTCCTTTCACTCGCCCACGCCGCCCGCCAGCACTGGCTCGGCATGTGCGGCTGGCGCGCGCCACAGCAGCGCCAGCATCAACAGCCCGGTGGGAACGAAGACCATCGCCATTATCAGCGCCAGCGAGCGCGGCGCCCAACCCGCGTCGGATGCCAGCCCGGCGCCATAGTTCGAAAGCGCGCTTGTGAGCGTGAGCAGCGCGCCTTCCACCGCAAACACGCGCCCCTGCAAGCGGTTCGGCACATTCATTTGCAGCAGCGAGGTGCTGAACACCCACTGCGTGCTGCCGCCAATGTGCGCCAGCATCACGCCCAGCCACGCCAGCACGAGCGAGGGCGAGCCGCTCACGGCGATGTAGCCCAGCGCGGTAAGCAGGAACGATGGGCCGATCGCACGCCGCAGAAAGCGCGCGCCGTCGCCGCCAAGCCGCCGCGCAACCAGCGGGCCAATGCCCGCGCCAACGCCACGCGCCGCGTATAGTAGCCCAATGCTGAGCGCGCCATCCGCGCCGAGCGGGAAAACCTGCCGCCCAAACAGCGTCAGCAGCAGCAGCACGCCGCCGCCCAGGCTCCACAGCCCTTTGGTGAGGGTGTACACCGCGATATCATAGCGGCTGAACACATACGCCAGCCCTTCGCGCAGTTCGTGCAGGCCGCTGGTAGGCGTGCGCTCGCGGTGGTGGGTTTCGTGCACGGGCACCGCCCAGATGAACAGCGCGGCCAGCACGAATGAGATTGAGTCGAGAATGAACGCCGCGTCGGTGCCGAGCGTGCCCGCCACCACGCCGCCCAGCGCCGCGCCAACCGCCAGCATGGCCGACCATGTCGCGCCGCTGATTGCATTCGCGGCGATCAGCTGGTCGCGGGTGGTGATGTTGGGCGTGATCGCGGTGCGCGCCGGGTCGAAAAACGCCACCAGCGACATTTTGCCAATCGCGACGACATAGATGATCCAGATCTGGCTGGCGTCGCGCACCAGCAGGAAAAGCAGCACCAGCGCCGCGCAGCCCAGGTTCGAAGCGATCATTACCAGCTTGCGCGGCAGACGGTCGACGATGACGCCGGCAAACATGCCCACGAACGCTGCGGGCAGAAATTGCGCAACCATCAGCGCGCCCACCGCCTGGCCCGAGCCGGTCAGCCGCAGCAGCAGCGCAAACAGCGCGATCGAGTCGAACCAGTCGCCGAGCTGGCTGACTACCTGGCCATACCAGAGCCGCCGGAATGCAATGTTGTTGCGCAGCAGCCCAAGGTAGCCAACCGATTGAGTAGACATAAAACGAGCCTCTCCAGAAACGACATTCGCGCATTATAGACGATGTTGGAGAGGCGCTGCCAGCGGGTGAGGTTAGTTGGAAGGTTGCAGGTTTGCATGTTGCAGGTTGACGACCGACGAGCGACATTATCACCGCAAAGACGCAAAGGGCGAGGAGGGTTTCGGGTTTGAGTGTTTACAGATTGTAGATTTACAGGTTTACAAGTTTCAGGTTCTACGTTCGCCCGTTAGAGGTTACTGCAAACTGCATAGTGCCAACTGGCTACTGAATATTGGCATTGTGTCTCCCCATCTCCTTGTCTCCCTCACTCGCCCGGCACGTTTGCGCGCAGCTCGGCCAGCCACGCGTCGGCGGTAGCATCGCTGGGGGCACGCCAGTCGCCGCGGGGCGAGAGCGAGCCGCCCGAGCCGACTTTCGGGCCATTCGGCACGGCCGAGCGCTTGAACTGGCTGATCTGGAAGAAGCGGAACAGAAACACCTCGAGCCAGCGCCGGATCGTCGCGAGATCGTAGGCGTTGCGCGACCCTTCGGGAAGACCCAGCGGCCACTCGCCGCGCTCGCGTGCGTGCCAGGCGTTGTAGCTCAAAAACGCCACTTTGCTTGGCCGGAAGCCGTAGCGCGTAATGAAGTACAGGTTAAAATCCTGCAATTCATACGGCCCGATTGTGGCCTGCGTGCTTTGCGCGGGCTTGCTCTGGTCGCCGGCATCGTGCGGCACCAGCTCGGGCGAAATCTCGGTGTCGAGGATCGATTGCAGCGTGCTGTTGGCGGCTGCGTCGAACTGGCCCGAGTCGATCACCCAGCGGATGAGGTGCTGGATCAGCGTTTTTGGCACCGAGGCGTTGACGTTGTAGTGCGACATGTGGTCGCCCACGCCATAGGTCGCCCAGCCCAGCGCCAGCTCGCTCAGGTCGCCCGTGCCAAGCACCAATGCGTTATGGTAATTCGCCAGGCGGAACAGGTGCGAGGTGCGCTCGCCGGCCTGCACATTCTCGAACGTGATGTCGTAGACGGGCTGGCCGCTGGCGTAGGGGTGGCCGATGTCGCGCAGCATTTGCATGCACGACGGGCGAATGTCGATCTCTGCGGCCGTCGCGCCAAGCGCCCCCATCAGCGCGTGCGCGTTGTGCAGCGTGGTGCTGCTGGTGGCAAAACCGGGCATGGTGTAGGCCAGAATGTTGGCGCGCGGCAGGCCGAGCCGGTCCATCGTGCGGGCCGCCACAATCAGCGCCTGCGTCGAATCCAGCCCGCCCGAGACGCCAATCACCACGCGCTCGATGCCGGTGCTGGCGAGCCGCTTCATCAGGCCGTGCACCTGGATGTTGTAGGCTTCGTAGCAGCGCTCGTCGCGCTTGCTGGGGTCGTTCGGCACGTAGGGAAAGCGCTCAACGGCGCGGTCGAGCGTGATTGCGCCAGCCGGCACGGCGAACTCAAACACCACGCGCCGCATAGTGCGCAAGTGCTCGCGATGGTCGGCGGCGGCGTCGGCGAAGCTGGTGGTGCGCATGCGATCCTGCGCCAGCCGCTCCAGGTCGATGTCGCCCAGGATGAGCTGCTCGTCGCTGGCGAAGCGCTCGGACTCGGCCAGCAGCTCGTTGTTCTCGTAGATCAGCGCGTCGCCATCCCAGGCCAGGTCGGTGGTCGATTCGCCCGGCCCGGCGGCCGAGTAGAGATAAGCCGCGATGCAGCGCCCCGACTGGCCGGCGCACAGCGCGCGGCGATATTCGGCCTTGCCGATCGTGATGTTGCTGGCCGAAAGGTTCGCCAGCACGGTCGCGCCGGCCAGCGCCGCGTAGGTACTCGGCGGGATGGGCGTCCACACATCTTCGCAAATTTCGGCGTGCACGGTAAAGTTGGGCAGGGTGCTGGCTTCAAACAGCAGGTCGGGGCCGAAGGGCACCTGCGCGCCGAGAAAATTCACCTCGCGGGCCAGCGCGGCGCGGGCGGGCGCAAACTGGCGCTTTTCATAGAACTCGCGGTAGTTCGGCAGGTAGCTTTTCGGCGCAATGCCCAGCACGCGCCCGCGATAGATCGCCACCGCGCAGTTGAACAGCTTCTGCTCGAAGCGCAGCGGCGCGCCCACCAGCAGCAGCGGGGTCAGCTCGCGGCTCGCTTCCACCAGGCCGGCCAGCGCCGCCATGGTCGCGTCGAGCAGGGCATCCTGGTGAAACAGGTCGTCGTTGCTGTAGGCCGAAATGCCAAGCTCGGGGAAAAGCGCCAGCGCGGCGCCGGCCTCGGAGGCGCGGCGGGCCAGCGCGAGCGTGCGCTCGGCGTTCGCGGATGGGTCGGCCACGCGCACGCCTGGGATGCCAACGGCGACGCGCGCAAAGCCGTGGGTGTAGAGCGAAAAGAACGGGTGATTGGCGGCTGGCATGGGCTTACTCCACGCTGCGCATCACGCGCGGCGGCATCAGCCACACCAGCGTGCCCGCGCCCGCTTCCAGCCGCTCGGTGTCAACGCGCGCCAGGCCGCCTTTTTTCATCTGCACGCTGCTGCCGCCGGTCAGCTCGGCAATCATGCTGCTGAAATCGGGCTCGTGGCCCACCAGCATCACGCGCTCGGCAATGCGGTGCTCGCCAAGCAGGCTGAACAGTTGCGGCAGGTCGCAGCCCGAACTTAGCTCGTCGGCCAGCTGCAGGCTGATCTTCAGCTCGCGCGCTACGATCTGGGCGGTTTCGTGGGCGCGCACCAATGGGCTGCTCAACAGCACGTCGAGGTGCAGGTTCAGCCCGCGCAGGCCGCGCGCGACCTCGCGCATCTTGCTGATGCCTTCTTTTGTTAATGCGCGGCTGGCGTCGTTGCCGTCGGGGCTGGTATCGGCCGCGATGCCGTGTCGCAGAAAGTAGAGTTCCACAAAGCCTCCCTGTGCTATAATCAGGCCCGGCCGGGCTTCAGCTGAAACCTGCAACCTGCAACCTTCGAACTTCCAAACGCATGGATGGAAATGCTATTATGACTCAAGTTTCGGTTCCTGTGCTCGATTTTGGCGGGCAAACCGCGCAGCTGCTGGTGCGGCGGGTGCGCGAGCTGGGCGTGTACAGCGAGCTGCTGCCGCACGATGCTTCGGAAGCGGATGTGCGCAGGCTCAACCCGCAGGGCATCATTCTGTCGGGCGGGCCGGCCAGCGTGTACGAGCCGGGCGCGCCACAAATGCCCTCCTGGCTGCTCAACGCCAATCTGCCGGTGCTGGGCGTGTGCTATGGCATGCAGCTCCAGAGCTACGCGCTGGGCGGGCAGGTCGCCCCGCCGGCCGAGCGCGAGTTTGGCCCCGCCACCATTGAAATTCTCGACGCCCACGCCCTTTTCACTGATACGCCGAACGAACAGCTGGTGTGGATGAGCCACGGCGACCGCCTGGAAGCCATGCCCACAGGTTTCCACTCGCTGGCGCGCAGCGCGAACTCGCCCTTCGCGGCCATGGGCGACGACACGCGCCGCTGGTATGGCATTCAGTTCCACCCGGAAGTCGTTCACACGCGCTTTGGCCGCGATCTGCTGCGGAATTTCGTGCATGGCGTGTGCGGCTGCGGCAACGACTGGCAGGCATCCAGCTTTGTCGCCGAAGCGATCGAGCGCATTCGCGCGCAAGTCGGCAGCGGCAAGGTACTTTGCGCGCTGTCGGGCGGCGTCGACTCGGCCGTGGCGGCGTTGCTCATTCACCGCGCCGTGGGCGACCAGCTCACCTGCGTGTTTGTCGACAACGGGCTGCTGCGCCTGGGCGAAGCCGCGCAGGTGGTCGAAACCTTCCGCGAGCACTTTCACGTCCCGCTTGTTGCCGTCGATGCCGCCGAGGAATTTCTTTCCGCGCTCGAAGGCGTAGCCGACCCCGAGCGCAAGCGCAAGATCATTGGCGAGAAGTTCGTGCGCATCTTCGAGCGCGAAGCCCGCCGCATTGGCGACCCTTCGACTGGCTCGGGGCAGGCTGTTGAGTTCCTGGCGCAGGGCACGCTTTACCCCGACGTGATCGAAAGCAAAGCGCCTGACCGGCAGAAGGGCGTGACGATCAAAACGCACCATAACGTCGGCGGGCTGCCGGCCGACATGCAGCTCAAGCTGGTCGAGCCGCTGCGCTACCTGTTCAAGGACGAAGTGCGCGCCGCTGGCCTGGAGCTGGGCCTGCCCGAAGACTGGGTCTGGCGGCATCCCTTCCCCGGTCCCGGCCTGGGCGTGCGCATCCTCGGGCCGGTGAGCTGGGAGCGCGCCGAAACGCTGCGCCGCGCCGACGCGATCTTTATTGGCGAGCTGCGCGCCGCCGGCCTGTATCGCGCCACCCAGCAGGCGTTCGCGGTGCTGCTGCCCATCCAGAGCGTCGGCGTCATGGGCGATGGCCGCACCTACGCCGATGTGATCGCCCTGCGCGCCGTCACCACCGAGGACTACATGACCGCCGACTGGGCGCGCCTGCCAGAAGATCTGCTGGCCCGCGTTAGCAGCCGGATCGTCAACGAAGTGCCGGGCGTCAATCGCGTCGTGTACGACATTTCGAGCAAGCCGCCCTCCACGATTGAGTGGGAATAGCCAAGTGTAGCGCCAAAATCTGGCGAGCTTCCTGAGTGCGCGTAGCGCGTATCGAAGAGGCGAGCCAGACAAGCGCATGGCCGGCACGGCGGTACGCGCTGTGCTACAATATTGCATACGGGCGGCCTGTTGGGCCGCCTTTCCCAACCAGTTCGCCAGCCCGGTCGCTGGCAAGGAGCGCCCGTATGATCAAAAGCAGCCCGATTGCCGCCGTCAGCGCCACGTTTGCCTGCCGGCTGTTCACCACGCTGGCCGAGCGCAGCGCGGGCGAAAATGTGTTTGTGTCGCCGGCCAGTGTCGCGCTGGCGCTGGCAATGCTCCATAGCGGTGCGCGCGGCGAAACCCAGCGCGCCCTGGCAAACGTGCTCGATCTCGGTGGCGCCGACGCCGACGACCTGAACCAGGCCAGCGCCGCGCTTCAGCAGCAGCTCGCCCGCCTCGACGACCATATCAAGCTCTCGGTCGCGAATGCCCTGTGGGTCAGCGAAAATGTGCGGCTCGACGATGATTTCGCGCGCACCACCGAGCGCTGCTACGACGCCGCGATTCGCCCGCTTGATTTCGCGCACCAGCCCGCTGCACGCATCATCAACAGTTGGGTGGAAGAGCATACGGCCGGGAAGATCGAGCGCATTGTCGAGCAGGTCGACCGCGACACGCTGCTGATGCTGGTGAACGCAATCTACTTCAAAGGCGAATGGACCGAGCCGTTCAACCGCCAGCTCACGCAGGATGGCCCGTTCACGCTGGCGGGCGGGCAGCAGATCCAGCACCCGCTTATGGCGCAGCGCGGGCGCTTCCGCTACCTCGAAGATCGCGCCTTTCAGGCCGTGGCGCTGCCCTACGGCGGCGGGCGCGTGTGCATGTACATCTTCCTGCCACGCGGCAGCCTCGAAGATTTCACCCACCAGCTCAGCGGCAAGCGCTGGGATAGTTGGATGAGCCATTTCAGCTCCACTGAAGGTCGGCTGGTGCTGCCACGCTTCCGCGCCAAGTACGAGGCCAAGCTGAACGACGCGCTCAAATCGCTTGGTATGGGCATCGCCTTCGAGCAGCGCGCCGATTTTGGGGCGATGACCGATGGCAGCGAGCCCCTGCGCATCGACGAAGTGCGCCACAAGACCTTTGTTGAAGTGAATGAAGAAGGCACCGAGGCCGCCGCCGTCACATCCGTTGGCATGCTGCGCGCTTCGTTCTCGCCCAAGAAAACCTTCTCCATGGTGGTCGACCGCCCGTTCTTCTGCGCCATTCGCGACGAGCGCAGCGGCGCGCTGCTGTTTATGGGCGCGATCAACAATCCTGCCTGATGGCGTTTCCGCATCTATGCACGCTGTTGACACAACCACAATACGCCCAACGAATCCGGTCGACGCGATTGGGAGTGCGCCGGCCAAGCTCATTCTCTGCGGCGAACACGCCGTGGTATATGGCCGGCCCGCGATTGCGCTGCCGCTGGACGATATTCGTGCCCGCGCGCGCGTGCGGCTCGGTGCGCCGCACACGGGCATCGTTGTGTTCGCCACCTCGCTGCGCCGCCGCTGGCGCGTTGCCGAAGACCCACACACCCCACTGAACGAGCTGATCCTCGCGACCGTCGCCCAGCTCGCACCCGGCACGCTGCCCGATCTGCGCATCAGCATCCGTTCCGGCATTCCCATTGCCAGCGGCATGGGCAGCGGAGCAGCAGTTGCCACGGCAATTGTGCGCGCACTTGCCGGCTCCTTCGGCCAAAAACTGACCGCCGCCACCATTTCTTCCATGGTCTATGCCAGCGAGCAGCGCTTCCACGGCACGCCCAGCGGCATCGACAACACCGTGATCGCGTTCGAACAGCCAATCTGGTACATCCGCCCGCCTACCGATGGCGATGCCGCCCGCCCCGCGCCGATCATCCAGCCAGCAAGCATTGCCACGCCCTTTACGCTGCTGGTTGGCGACACGGGCGTGCGCAGCCCGACGCGCGCCCCCGTGGGCGAGGTACGCGCGCGCTGGCAGGCCAGCACCACTGCCTACAACTGCCTGTTCGACAACGTTGCGCTGCTGGCCTACCGCATCCGCGATTGCCTGGCGGCGGGCGCGATTTCTGAACTCGGCCCGCTGCTCAGCCAGAACCACGCGCTGCTCCAGCAGATTGGCGTTTCCTCGCCCGAGCTCGACGCGCTGGTGGCCGCGGCCATGCGGGCGGGCGCGCTTGGTGCCAAGCTTTCTGGCGCTGGCTGGGGTGGCGTGATGCTCGCGCTGGCAACGCCCGAAACCGCCCCGCAGATCGCGTACGCGCTCAAAGCTGCTGGCGCGCGCCGCGTCTTCGAAACCACCGTCGCCCCATATTCCGGCGCGCCAGCGCCAGATACGGTATAATATCCGCTGGTTCGCGTGGTGCGAACCCCGCCACAGCGCGGGTATCAGCAATACAGAAACAACTCCTATGGCAAAAATACTTGTCGCCATGAGCGGCGGCGTCGATAGCTCGCTTGTGGCTGCCTTGCTCCACGAAGCCGGCCACGACGTTACTGGCGTAACCATGCACCTGTGGGACGATGACGACGGCCGCCTGGCCGAGAGTTTGTGCTGCTCGCAGGAAATGACCGACAGCGCCCGCCGCGTCTGCTCGCAGCTTGGCATTCCCTACTATGTCTTCAACTACCAGAAAGAATTCCGCCGCCACGTCATCGACTACTTTCTGAACGAATACGCGCAGGGCTACACGCCCAACCCCTGCCTGGCCTGCAACCGCGACATCAAATTCCGCGCGCTGATGGTGCGCGCCACTGCACTGGGCATGGATTATGTCGCCACCGGGCATTACGCCCGCATTCAGCAGGAGAATGGCGTTTACCAACTGCTGCGCGCCCGCGACCGCGACAAAGATCAATCGTACATGCTGCACATGCTTCAGCAGGATGATCTGGCGCGGCTGATGTTCCCAATCGGCGAATACAGCAAGCCGCAGGTGCGTGCCCTCGCCGCCGAGCGCGGTCTCGCCAGCGCCGACCGGCCGGAAAGCCAGGACATCTGCTTCGTGCCGGGCGGCGATTATCGCAACCTCTTGCGCGAAGAGCAGCCTGCCAGCCTGCGCCCCGGCCCGATTGTCGACATGCAGGGCCGCGAACTTGGCCGCCATGAAGGTCTGCCGCTCTATACCATCGGGCAGCGGCGCGGCCTCGGCATCGCCGCCAGCGAGCCGCTCTACGTCACCGCGCTCGACTCGGCGCGCAATGCCGTGGTGGTTGGCCCGAAAACCGCGCTTGAGCGCGGCTCATTGCAGGCAAGCGGCGTCGTTTTTGTGGATGGCGCGTGGCCAGCGAAGCCATTCGAATGCCTCGCGCAGATCCGCTCACACGCCGATCCAGTCGCAGCCAGCGTCACGCCCAGCGCCAATGGCGAGCTTACCGTTGCCTTTGCGCAGCCGCTGCGCGCCGTCACGCCCGGCCAGGCCGTGGTGCTCTACGACGGCGATCGGGTACTGGGTGGCGGGCGCATTGGCGCATAGCACATAAAGGAAATGGCGCGTCATCAAGCGGCGCGCCACACACATCTATGTCGCCTGTTATCGTCCTGCTGCTGCTGATCGCAACCGCCAGCGCCGCGCTCGCGCACTTGCTGTGGGGCCGGCGCCTCATCCAATTGCCAATCTTCCTGCTTGCCGCCTTTGCAGGTTGCCTGGTCGCCTACGCCTCGGGCCTGCGCCTCCCCTTGCCGCTTTTCACGCCTGCTGGCGTTCCTGTGCTCGAAGCGGTGCTTGCGGCGTGGATATTGCTTGCTGTTGCCTCGCGATTACGAGTATGATATAATCGCGCCCGTATAGCCCTTCTGAAAGAGATCGAGCACACTTTCAGCCTGGTTGCGACGCCACGCCGCACTGCGCCAGTAGAGGAGATTGTCTTGAAAAAATGGATCGGCATTGGCTTAGCCGTAATTGCCCTGATTACGATCGCCTTTATTGTTGCATCATATTTGTACCCCGATTTTCGCGAAGCCACGCGCGACATCGCGATTGTTATTCTGGCCGTGTTCCAGATGATCGGCGCGCTGCTGACGGCGGCCCTGCTGCTGGCGGTGCTCTATGCCGTCTTCGCAATCAAGCGCCTCGCCACCGACACCATCGTTCCCAAAGTCGATCTGCTCACCAACAAGCTCGACGGCGTGATAGAAAATACCAAGTCGATCACCGGCAATCTGAAGGACACCACCGCTTCGGTTGGCACAACAACCTCGTATGTGGCCGAGCAGGTTGTCTCGCCGGTTATTCGCGTCTCGGGCCTGATCGCTGGCGTGCGTGCGGCGGCCACATTTCTTGCCCGGCGCGGCGAGCAATAATCAAAAACCCCAGTTGGCCCCCCCCCATGTGGTACCCGATCCCTATTGTCGGGCGTGTTGCTACGTGGTATCATACAGTCGGTCGGGTTCGCATACCTACCACACCAAGATGCGTTCCGGCTTCCGGGTAGTCAGGTTTATTCCATGAGTGTCAAGCGTTTTCCATATGGTGGGCAGGCAGTTCTTGAAGGCGTGATGATGCGCGGACTGCATCAGGCTACCGTCGCCGTTCGCAACGCCGCTGGCGAAATCGTCTTTCGCCACGAGGCACTGAATGTCAAGAAGCGGCACGCCTGGGAAACGCTCCCGTTTCTGCGCGGAATTCTGATGCTTTGGGACGCGCTGAGCCTGGGAACACGGGCGCTGAACTTTTCGGCCGCTGTGGCCCTTGCCGACGAAGAGCAAGCCGAAGCCGCCCGAACTGGCAAGCCGGCCACTGCGGAAAAGCCCACCGCCGACGGTCCGGTCACAGGCATGATGTTGCTATCGCTCGTTTTTGGTGTTGGCCTGTTTTTTGTTCTGCCAACATTTGTGGCGAGCTTCTCGGAAGGTTTTGGGGCAACACCAACCATTCGCGAAGCTATCAAAAGCATCCTGCAACTCACAATTTTTGTTGGGTATATTGGCGGCATAAGTCTCCTGCCTGATGTAAAGCGCTTATTTGGCTATCATGGCGCCGAGCATAAAACAATTAATGCCTACGAGGCCGGGGCTCCGCTCACAGTCGACCGAGTTCGCGATTTTACGCTGATCCATCCACGCTGTGGCACAAGCTTTTTGCTTGTTGTGCTATTACTTAATTTTGTTATATCGTTTTTGCTTGTTCGCGACTGGCCGTTGCTTTGGCGTATTTTGAGCCATATCCCGCTGATTCCCCTGATTGCGGCAATTAGCTACGAGCTTTTACGTCTTTCGGCAGCAAATTATCATCGTGCATGGGTGCGCGTTCTGGTTGCACCGTCACTCGCCTTTCAGAAATTGACCACTCGCGAACCCGATGACACCATGATTGCGGTTGCAATTGCCGCCTTACTGCCAGTTCTTGCATCCGATGGCGTTACCCTTGGCGAACATGACCCGGCGCTGGCAGGTGGGCTGCCTGCTCCAAGCACGCCACTGCCCGATGCTCAACAGGCGTTTGTCTAACCTAAAACACGTGCTATGCACACTGGCGGCTTCGAAACTCGCTAACCTCTCACGCCTGTGAGCGGAGGAAGACAATGGCGCTGGTCGGTAACATACGGGATTTCGGTTTATCCGACTTTTTATATCTCGTTGATCGCGGTTATAAAACAGGTTGCTTGCACCTTAGCCGCCTTGATGAAGAAGTGTCGCTGTATTTCGACAAAGGAAAGCTGATTACAGCCGCGCGCAAGGATCAGAACGCATCGGTTACCGATTTGCTGGTCAGCAAGAATAAACTGACCACGCAGCAAGCTAGCGGGGCTACCGAGGCGCAGCGCAACAACGGTGGCGCAAATCTCTCGCAGATTTTACTGCAGCACGAGTATATCTCGCGCGAAGAATTACAAAAAGTTTTGCAACAGCATATCGAAGAATCGGTCTACTTGCTTTTTGGTTGGCCCGAAGGTGAGTTCCGCTTCGAGCAAAACCAGCGTCCTGATCTGACTGCGCCGATTATGCCAATACCGCTGCCGGTTGAACACCTGATTATGGAAGGTGTGCGGCGCATAGATGAGTGGAGCCGAATCAAAGATCGTATTCCAAGCAACGATCTTGTGGTTAAGTTCGTAGAGCAGCCTGGTGATAAAGCTAAAGGCGTGCAGCTTGCTCCGGAAGAATGGCGCGTGTTTGCCCGAATCAATGGAAAAGACACGCTGGCGGAAATCGCACAGAAAACCAATCTGAGCGAATTTGATGTGAGCCGTATTGTTTATGGCTTTCTCACTGCTGGATTGGTCGATGTTATTAAGAAGCCGAAGCCCATGCCGGTAACGGCAAGTGGGCGGCCAATGGCCGAAGCGCCAAAGGTCAAGCGCGGGCTGGTATCTCGGATCATCAATCGTATTCGCGGAATGTGATGCTCGGGTGCGGCGTTCGCCAGAGCAGCCGCATATACAAAAAGAGCGCCGTATGTCTTTCTGGCCGGCAACGGTCGTTTAAGGCACTACACCGCAGCGGAGGGCCGGTGTGCAGACGGTAAAAATGGTTATCAGCGGAGCGGTGAACGCGGGTAAAACCGAGTTCATCAAAGCCATCAGTGAAATCGAGGTAGTGTCCACCGAACGGCGGGCTACCGACGATACCAAGCTGATCAAAAAAGAGACAACAGTCGCGATGGACTTTGGCCGTATCGCGATTGCTGATGATCTGGTGCTCCATCTGTTCGGCACGCCCGGGCAGAAACGGTTCGACTTCATGTGGGAAATTCTTTCGGAGGGTATGCTCGGTCTGGTAATTCTGGTCGACAGCACCCGCCCTGAGACCTTCCGCGAAACGAACCGAATCATCGATTTCTTCGTCTCGTATCGCGATACGCCGTATGTCGTGGCCGCGAACAAGCAAGATAAACCGAATGCCTGGTCGCCCGATGAACTGCGGCTTGCCTTGCGCCTGCCTGCTCATGTCAAAGTGCTGCCGTGTATTGCTTCCGACCGAGAAAGCGTAAAGCAAGTTTTGCTTGAGCTGCTTTATGTTATTTTGCAGCAGAGCGAAGAGTAAATTTGCTCTTCTTTAACACAGCGCGAGCGTATGCTCGCGCTGTTTCTTTTTTGCGACTGATTAAGACTCTGTGATCGGCGCTTGCATGCTACAATGGCGCTATCGAAATGATGAGTGGGACACCAGATAGATTGAGGAGGAACGTGATGCGACCACGCGAGCATTATGAGCAGCAGCTGGAAGGTTTGCACACGGAGCTACGGGCGCTTGGCCAGATGGTCATCGTGTCGATAACGCGCGCAATCGCTGCGCTTCGCCAGCAGGATATTGATGCTGCAAAACAAATCATTGCCGACGACGATCGCATTGATCAGGCACAATACCGGCTGGAAGAACACGCGCTGGTTGTGATGGCTACGCAGCAGCCCATGGCGCGCGACCTGCGCCGCATTGTTGCGGCGATTGAGATTGCCAGTGAGCTTGAGCGCATTGGCGATTATTCCAAAGGCATTGCGAAAATAACTGTTCGCCACGGTGATCAGCCATTGGTGAAGCCCTTGATGGATATTCCGCAAATGGCAGAACAAGCGATTAATATGCTTGGCAGCGCGCTTGACGCCTATGTGAACGAGGACGCTGCTGCTGCGCGCAAGCTCAGCAATGCCGACGACACGGTGGACGAGCTCGTCTCGCACATGCGCTCGGGCCTGATTGAGATGATTCAGAGCGACCCGTCGGTAACATCGCGCGCGGTTGACCTGCTGTTTGTGACCCATAATCTTGAGCGTATTGCCGACCGAACGACCAATATTGCCGAGCGTGTGATTTTTATCGACAGCGGCGATATTGTTGAGCTGAACTCGTAGGGTATGCATTTGCCACTAAAAACCCCGCGGCCCGTTATGGGCCGCGGAGTTTTTAGTGAGTATATTCAGATCTTTAGAACGGCAGATCTTCGTCGTTGTCGATTGCCTGAGGAACATTCCGCGAAGGCGCGCGCGTGGCCGGGGCCGCTGCCCGCGACGAGCCGCCATTCGAAGGGCGCGGGGCGGCAGCAGGCGCAGGTGCTGGCGCAGCGCGGCGGGCAGGCGCCGGGGCGGGAATGTCTTCTTCCATTGGAGCTTCGTAGTCGTTGCCGCCAGCCGGGCGATCCTGCCGACTCGACAGAATGATCATGTCGTTGGCGATGACCTCGGTGCTGTAGCGATCCTGGCCATTCTGATCCTGCCACTTGCGTGTTTGCAGGCGGCCTTCGACATAGACCCGCGTACCTTTCGTTAGGTACTGATTGCAGATCTCGCCCAGTTTGTCCCACGCAACCACGCGAAACCATTCGGTGTCGTCGTGCTGCGAGCCGTCGGACGATTTCCAGGCGCGACCCGACGCGACGCGAAACGTGGTGACTGCGCTTCCCTGTGCGGTGTAGCGCATCTCGGGATCTGCACCAAGGTGGCCGGTGAGCATCACTTTGTTGAGATCTTTTGCCATGGCTTTCCTCCTCGTGTTTGAAATTACGGAATCGTACCACTCAGCCTTACCGTACAAACTCACCTATGCACCACCAACTGCCGCATAGCGAATGGGCAGCAACGGCGAAGTACATGCTGTCATCTTAGCATGTATGTTCCAGATCGTCAAGAATTTTATGGGCGAACTATTGGGTATAATCTCTGCGCAATCTGTTGCTGCAAAACTTGCTTCAGCACGTATTACGAGGGTAATTCGCATACAGCAAAGGGGTGCTTCTATGGCAGAAGTGATTGTTCACAGCGTTGGCAATTTGCGTCAGGAGATCGACGCAGGCGCGCACACGCTGATTGCCGATGAGCCAGCGGATGTTGGCGGCGACAATAGTGGGCCTAATCCTTACGAGCTGCTGCTTGGGGCGATCGGCGCGTGCACTTCGATGACGCTGCTGATGTACGCGCGGCGCAAGCAGTGGCCGCTGGAGGATGTTGAGGTGCGAATGAGCCACCGGCGCGATTATCACCGCGATTGTGAGGAGTGCGCCGATAAGCCGGTGCAGCTTGATGTGATTGAGCGGCGAATCACGCTGAAGGGCGAGCTTGACGAGGCGCAGCGAACGCGCCTGCTTGAGATTGCGGAAAAGTGCCCAGTGCATCGCACGCTGACTGGCACGCTCGAAGTGCGCGACACGCTGGAAAACGCGTAGCTCTACCCTTCCAGCACGCGCAGGGTTTCGGCTGCGCAGCGCTGCCAGGTAAAGGTGGCGGCGCGAGCTAAGCCGCGCGCGCGCAGATTGGCGCGCAAAGCTGCGTCGCTCAGCAGCCGGCCCAGGCCGCCAGCAATCGCGGCGATATCGGCGGGATCGACAAGGAGTGCAGCCTCGCCGGCGACCTCGGGCAGGGAAGACGTGGTGGAGGTGAGAACCGGCGTGCCGCAGGCCATTGCTTCCAGCACCGGCATGCCAAACCCTTCGTAGAGCGAGGGGAAGGCGAACGCGAGCGCGCCGCTGAGCAGCGCAGGCACATCCTCGTCGGGCACGTAGCCGGTGAAGCGAACTCGTTCGGCAACGCCAAATGCCGCGGCGCGCTGCTCGATTGCCTCGGTAAGCCAGCCGCGCTTGCCGGCAATCACAAGCGCAAGCGGATCGGCAGGCGATTGCGCCACTAGCTGCGCAAAAGCTTCGATCAGGCGCACAAGGTTTTTGCGCGGCTGGACGGTGCCAATGTAGCATAAATACGGCTCGGCAATGCCATAGCGTTCCTGCACAATCGCGCGGGCGTTTGGCACGGGCCGGAAGCGCGGCGACAGGCCGTGGTGAATCACCGTGATTTTGGCGGGATTGACGCCCGTATAGCGCACCAGATCATCGCGCGTGGCGCCCGAGATCGCAATTACATGCGAGGCGGCGCGGGCGCTCCACCATGTCGAAAGGCGCAGGTAGCGCCGGTGCAGCGGCGTATGTGCTTCGGGAAAGTGCACGTAGCCCATGTCGTGGATGGTGGCGACCGAGCGAAAGCGACGCAGGGGCGCGCCTAACGGTAGCACATGGGCGGGAACAAATAACGTATCGGGTGGGCGCAGCGCCAGTTCGGCCGAAAGGCGCGCGTGTGTCCACAACCGCCGGAAGGGCATGCTGCGCAGCGCGAAATTCGGCCCGAGTGGCGGCAGCGCGGCGGGGCGCTGGTTGCAGTAGAGCGTATAGCGATTGCGCCGGTCGAGTTCGGCCAGGGCTGCAATCAGCTCATAGGTATAGTGTTCCGTGCCGGTGCGGGTATCGACCGCAATACGGCTGGCATCAATGCCGATCCGGCTGGGCATGTTGCTTGGCATAGCGGCGATTGTATCGCAAAATAGCCTGGCGTCAATCGAGCAATATTTTCAGAAAGCCAGCGTTTTTGGCGAGCTTGTGCTATAATGATAACCCGTTCAAGCCTGATGCCTGCACGCCCCGTATAGAGAGCTGTTCAATGCGCCGTCCGAGTTCCCGGCGGCTTCGTTTGCCGCGTCAACCTGCCGGTTCCCTTAACTCAGGCGTCCGCACAAGCATTGCCAACCGGCTGCGCTGGTCGTTTTTACTATCGTCAACACTGCCCTTGCTGATTGTCGGGGCGGTGCTTTTGGTGATCAATGCCGACGCGCAGCAGAATAGCGTGTATAACGACCAGATCGACCTTGCGAAACGTGTTGAGCTGGATGTGTCGCGCCACCTCGAAGAGCAGCGCAACCAGCTCGACCAGTTTGCCCTCCAGGTGCGCCCAAGCACTTCGCAGGAACAGCTTGTCGATCTGGCGAAAGACCTCGTCAACCGCAACTACCCGAATATGCTCGATTTTGTGCTGCTCGACGGTGGCGCGAACGAGCGTTTGCACCTGGTTAAGCTGCTGCTGCTGAATGACAAAACGCTTGGCAGCCGCAAGGACGACCCGGCCGTACAGCAGGCGCTGCGCGATGGCACGATCACCTATTCGCCAATTGCGCGCAACGGCTCTGGGGTGCGCTCATACGTGATAACCATGCCCGTGCGCAACGATGCCAGCACTGTTGTTGGCGCGCTGCGCGCCGAGCTCAGCGCCGAGCCGCTGGCAAGCAGCCTGGCAAACGCGATTGCAAACTCCAAAAGCTACCCCTATATGGTATTGCATTCCGACGGGAGTGTGATACTCGACGATGGCAAGCCCGCGTTTAATGTTCCAAGTGGGCTGAAAACCCTGATCCGTTCGCCAAACGAGGTGGCACAGTATTCGGGCGCGCGCAGCCAGGAAGTTATTGGCGCGCAGGCGCCAGTGATGCTTCGCAACAACAAGGAGTCAACCGGCTGGACAATTATTGTCGAACAGCCGCTGCTGACGGCATTCGGCAGCCTGCGCAACAGTATTTTCGTGCTGGGCCTGCTGGTCCTTGTTGTGGGCGCGATCGCGCTCTTCTACGCATTTCGGCAGGCACGCCAGTTTTTGCGGCCGCTTGAGGCGCTGCGCAATGGCGCGAATGCGCTTGGGGCCGGCCAGCTGAGCTACCGCATCGGCGACCTGGGCGACGATGAAATGGGCGAGTTGGCACGCACCTTCAATGGCATGGCCGAGCACCTGCAAAAATCGCTGGCCGAGATCGAGCACCGCAACGAGCGATTGCGCCGCTCGATGGCGCTGGCCCGCGACATCCAGATTGGCCTGCTGCCCGACCGCCCGCCCTGGAATGGCGACGAAATTGCCGTGTATGCGCGCTCGTTGCCAGCCTACGAGGTTGGTGGCGATTTCTATTCTTACCTGGCAATGTCGGAAGGGCGCGCGGCGATTGCGATTGGCGACATTTCCGGCAAGGGCGTGGGCGCTGCGCTCCTGATGGCGCTCACATCGAGCGCAGTGGAGTCGCAGGGCCGCCAGATCGAACATCCCGCCCAGGTGCTTACCGCGCTCAACAACTTGCTGGCACCACGCCTGCGCGCCAACCACATGAATGCGGCGCTGCTGTTCGCGGTGATCGACCCGCGCGAGGAAACGCTGCGCGTGGCGAATGCGGGCATGATCGCGCCGGCATTAGTCACCAAGCAGGGCAGCCAGTTCATCGATGTGGGCGGCCTGCCGCTTGGCTCCTTCGCTGGCGCGACATACCAGGAGCAAACGGTGCGCTTCACCCCTGGCGACATGCTGCTGCTCCTGAGCGATGGCGTTGTCGAGGCGCACGATTCTAACAACGAACTTTTCGGTTTCGAGCGGCTCGAAAGCCTGCTCAACGACTCGCAGCCCTATGATGTGCGCGATCTGGTCGAATTGGTGCTCGACCGGGTGCAGGAGCATATGGGCGATATGGAACAGCACGACGATATTACCATCGTCGCGGTGCGGCCGGCAGTTGCTCCGGATGAGACCGGTGTAGAAGAGGATCAGGCAGTTTCCTATGCAACTATTTGACACCCTGCGGGGAGAGAAGGCTCAGCTCGAAGTACCAACCGACCGGCCAGTCACATTGTATGTCTGTGGCGTCACCCCCTACGATACAACGCACGTTGGCCACGCGCACACCTTTCTGATTTTTGACCTGCTTATTCGCTACCTGAACCACTGCGGCGCCGAAGTTCGCTACTGCCAGAATGTCACCGATGTCGATACGCCCTTGTTCGAGCGGGCCGCGCGCGATAACATTGCCTGGGACGAGCTGGCCCGCCGCGAAACCGCGCAGTTTGTGCGCGATTGCGCCGACCTGAATATGATCCCGCCCACGTATTACCCCAAAGCATCCGAAGAAATCCCCCTGATGCTCACTATCGTCGAGCGGCTGATTGAGCAGGGCCACGCCTACGAGCGCAACGGCAGCGTCTACTTCAGCATCAAAACCGACCCCGACTATGGCGCGATGACGCGGCTGGGCTACGCCGACATGCTGGCCGTCGCCAACGAGCGCGGCAACGACCCGAACGACCCGAATAAGGCCGATCCGCTGGATTTCGTGCTGTGGCAGGCCGCCGCGCCGGGCGAGCCCACCTGGGAAAGCCCGTGGGGGCCGGGCCGCCCCGGCTGGCACATCGAGTGTACCACTATGTCAACCCGCTACCTGGGCGATCAGATCGACATTCACGGCGGCGGGCGCGACCTGATTTTCCCGCACCACCCATCTGAGATTGCTCAGACCGAAGCCTACAGCGGCAAAAAGCCGTTTGTGCGCTTCTGGATGCACGGCGGCATGGCCTTCCTCGGCGGCGAGAAAATGAGCAAATCACTTGGCAACATGGTGTTCATCCGCCAGGCGCTGACTGAGCATAGCGCCGACGCACTTCGCTGGTACCTGCTTTCCTTCCCCTACCGCGACGATTTCCACTACGAGCGCGATGGCGTGCTTGCAGCCGAGGGGCAGGTCGAGCGTATGCACAGCGCCCTGTCTGCGCCTGGCGGCGGCGCGCCAGCCAGCACCGATGGCGCTGCCGAGCACCATGCCTTCTTCGCCGCGCTCGACGACGACCTCCAGTCGCCGGCCGCGCTGGCGCAGATCGACGCCCTGGCGCAGCGCATTTTGCACGATGCCTCGGCCGATTGCGACATTGCCGCGGCCCAGAACGCCCTGCGCACCATGGCGCATGTATTTGGGTTTAAAGTAGCGTAGCAGCGTTTGCTGCGCTGCCTGCTAGCGCCGCGCTGGCGGCAATCGGCGGCAGGGTGCTGATCCACACACAATCCGCGAAAAGGGCTACTGGCACAATTGCTGCCGGTGGCCCTTTGGTGTTTTGTGCTACAATTGGCCATACGACCCCCGCACATACATCATGCTCGAAAGGCCACGCTTATGGCAATTGCGCTTACTGGCGGGATCGCACTTGTGCTGATTGTGCTCGCGGTATTTGGCTACCTGCGCGATCTGCGCCGTGGCATGCTCGCCCTGCTTGGCACCCTTGGCGGTGCCATCCTGGTCGATTTCTGGGGCGCGCCGTGGGGCGCCAACCTGGCCGCCCGCTTCTCAACCGACATTCAGCGCGCGACGCTGTGGGTGAGCTGCATGCTGTTTCTGTGGTGCGCCCTGGGCGTTGGCTACGGCGGCGCAGTGTTGCTGCCCAAACTCGCGGGCGATCGGCCCATCCGGCAGCGTTTGATGGGCGCGCTGCTTGGGCTGGTAAACGCCCTGCTGATTGTTGGCTTCCTGCTGCGCTACGCATTTGCGCACGAAGCCAATTCCTCAGCCAGCCTGGCAGCCAACGTGCTTGCCAACGCGCTGTATATTACGCTGCCGTGGCTCTTCCTGGGCGCGGCGCTGCTGGTAAGCGTGCTTGCCCTTGGGCGCGGCATAATGACACTGATGCAAAACCGGGCAGCAGCCACGCCCGCCAGCTCAGGCAGCGCCGCGCCAGCCACGCGCACCGCGCCGCCAGGAGTGGCTGCCAGCCCCGGCGAGCCAGACCGGCGGATTGGCTCGCGCGAGGTGCTTGGCAAAATCAACGAGGTAAATAAGCGCTAAAAAACGGCCGGCTGGGAATTCCCAGCCGGCCGTTTCGTTGGCTTCAGCGCGCCTGTTAGAACGAGATCGCCTGATCTTTCAGCGCGGTGCCGGGCCAGATGCGCACGCCGCGCTCCAGCCGGTTTTCTGCGCCCAGTGTGCAGTTATCGCTGACGATCGTGCCATCGAGCAGGTGCGTCTTCGGGCCGATCTGGTTGCCCCGGCCCAACACGCACGAGCGCAGCACCGCGCCCGCCCCGATCTCATTTCCGTCCCAGATCACCGCGCCTTCAATCATCGCGTCGTTGCCAATGGTTGTGTTTGCGCCAACCACCGTCGGGCCAATCACGCGCGCGCCCGCGCTGATCGTCACGCCCGCGCCAAGCACCACTGGCCCCACCAGCTGCGCCGACGGGTGAATATCGACATCGCCCTCGGCCCACACACGCTCGGCCACTGGCTTGCCGCGAAACTTGTATTTCACCTTGCCGATCAGGATGTCGTGGTGCACTTCGAGGTAGGCTTGCGGCTTGCCAACGTCGGTCCAGTAGGCATTCGAGGGGTAGCCAAACATGGGGTCGCTGGTTTGCAGCATCACCGGGAACAGACCGCGCTCGAACATGTAATACTGCGACGGCGGCACATAGCGAAACACCTCGGGCTCAAGAATATAGGTGCCGGCGTTGATCATGTTGGTGGTAATGTCTTCCGGGCGCGGCTTTTCGAGGAAGCGGCGAATGTGCCCGTCAGCGTCGGTTTCGACCAGGCCAAAGGCGGTCGGGTCTTCCACCGGCGTCAGGGCAATCGTCAGCTTGCTTTGATTCTCGCGGTGGAATGCGAGCATCGCGCGCAGGTCGAGGTCGGTCATCACATCGCCGTTGAAGACAAACGTGGTGTCGTCGAGCATGTGCTCGACATTCTTCACCGCGCCGGCCGTGCCGCGTGGCTCGGGTTCTTCGACAATATGCACCTTCACGCCCAGGCGCGAACCATCGCCCAGCGTCTCGCGGAAGCGTTCGGCAAGGTACTGCACCGCCAGGATCACCTCAGTGATGCCCTGGTCGCGCATATTCTCAATCATATGCTCGATGAATGGCTGGTTCACCAGCGGGATCATCGGCTTTGGCGTATTGCATGTGAGTGGGCGCAGGCGTGTTCCCAAACCGCCTACAAGAACAACAGCTTTCATTGGTTCCTCCGCAATTTTAGGCTAGATTGAAAGTAAAACGTCGAGCGCACCGCCGCGAAAAATAAGATGGCGATGCGTCTAATGGGCACGAAGCATTGTTTGGTACTGGCCGCGCCAGTAGGCCAGGATATCGGCAAGGGTTTGTTCAAGCGGGATCTGCGGATCCCAGCCGGTATGCGCGTGAAAAAGGTTGTAGTCGCTGACCACCCGTGGAACATCGGAAGGCCGCATGCGCGCCGGGTCCTGCTCGATACGAATTGAGGCAGTGCTCAGGCTCAGCAGAATATCGAGCAGGTGGCGCATGCTCACGCTGCGGCCCGACCCAACATTATAGGCGCAGGGAACCTGACCGTAGCTCGCAGCAAGGGCATAGGCGCGCGCAATATCGCGCACATCGGTGAAATCGCGCTCGGCGGTGAGATTGCCAACCTGGATACATGGCGCTTGCAGGCCAGCCTCGATACGCGCGATCTGGGCGGCAAATGAGCCAACCGCAAAACGCTCGCCCTGGCGCGGCCCAATGTGGTTGAACAGGCGCAGCCGCACGGTGCGCAGCTGGTGGCTGATATGGTACTGGTAGGCCAGGAGATCTTGGGCGGCCTTGCTGACGGCGTAGGGGTTGACCGGCCGGAAAGGCGTGCGCTCGGTCAAAGGCAGGTCGGCTGGCTCGATATAGCCATAAATTTCGTTGCTGGTTGCAATCACCAGCAGTGGATCCAGATCACTCTGGATGACTGCCTGAAATACATTCAGTTGTGTTGAGATATTGGTTGTTAACGTTCCGGCGGGATCCTGAAACGACTGCGGCACGTTTGATTGGGCTGCCAAATGAAAAATGACGGTGGGCTGGGCGCGCATGACCACGGCACTCAGCATGGCAACATTGCTGAGATCGCACGCCTCAATATGTACGCGGCCTCGCAAGCCCGGCACTGCAAGCTCGGCCTGGCGGGCGACGCCCCATACCTCCCACTCGTCGCTGGCAAGGAGATATTCGGCCAGATGGCCGCCAACAAATCCATTAATGCCGGTAATGAGTGCTCGCATATAGCGGTACTATAGCGGAAACCCTATGAGCGTGCAAGTAATAAGCAATGCTGTTCCGCTAACGATTTCGACATTTATTCACAATCAATGATGGACTGTCGTTAGGTCTATGGCGCCGAACAAACACAACGCGGGAGCTGGCAAATGCCGCTCCCGCGTTGTAGCGCCTGAAACAAGCTTCGGCCGGCGCTATTCTTCTGCTAGTTTGTCAGCCTCATCGCCTGCCTGCGTTTCGGCCTGGGCGCTGGGGCTGTATGGGTCGCTGGGCGGCTGCGAGGCCGCCGGCACAGGCACCTCGGGCATAGGCGAGGCAGGCAGTTTGCCGTTCTGGCGGCCATTGCGCCGAATGCTGGTTGGCTCGGGCAGGGCGCGCGTTGCCACCAGGCCAAACGGGCGCTCCTCGGCGTTGCGCGGGTCGGCGAATGGATGCTCGGCCTCAACACGCGTCAGAATCTCGGCGATGTCGATGTCCGTCAGCTCGTTGCGGAGGATCAGCGCCTCGGCAATTGCGATGACGGCTTCTTTATTTGATTCGAGCAGGCGCTTGGCGACACGATACTGCTGATCAAGGATGCGCTCGACGCGCGGCTTGATCTCGCCCGTTGCCACACCACCCATCGCGCCATACGAGAAGAAGCTGTCGTCCATGGCCCAGAAGCCAACCATGCGCGTGGCCATGTCGGTGGCCTGGATCATGTCCATCGATACGCCAGCGGTTGTGTAGCCCAGAAATGTTTCCTCGGCGGCGTACGCGCCCAGCGTCATGGTGATGTCGTCGAGAATTTCCTGCTTGTTCGGGATGTGGTACTCATCGATTGGCTTTTGCGCAACAAAGCCGGCGGCGCGGCCGTGGCGCACAATCGTGACCTTGGCAATGCGCTCGCGCTTGATGAGTTTGGCCTGAATGTAGGCGTGCCCGGCTTCGTGGTAGGCGGTGCCGCGGCGCTCCTCATAGGGCAGGTTGCGGATCGGCTGCTTGAGACCCCACTCATGCACTTCGCGCGCGGCGGTGAAGTCCCAGTAGTTAATCGCTTGCCGGCCATCGAAGTGGGCGTGGATGACCGCCTCGTTGATGACGAACTTGATCGCCACCGGCGTGTAGTTGATCGTATCCGAGACCATGCGATCGATCGGCATCGGCTCGGCTTTTACTTTGCTGAGGTAGTACATCAGCACATCGCGGCGGCCCTCGCTATCGGGCGCTTCGACGATGATCTGCCGGTCGAAACGGCCGGGGCGCAGCAGGGCTTTGTCAAGCGTTTCGGCGAGGTTGGTTGCGCCCATGGTCAGCACAGGCGGCATCTCGACTTTTTTCCTGACCAGGCCAAGATTGCGCAGCAGCTTGCGCAGCGCCTTGACTTCTTGCGGCGGCGGGTCCATCTGCATCAGCAGTTCGTTCAGGATGCCGGCGCCCATCATATTCCCCATCATGCCGCCGCCCATTGCCATGCCACCGCCGCCGGCCATGTTCTGGCTGCGCGCGCCGCCAATCGCGTCAATTTCGTCGATGAAGAGGATGCACGCGCCATATTCCTTGGCGAGCTTGCGCGCCTTGCCGTAGAGCATACGCACGCGCAGCGGGCCAACGCCGACAAACATATTCTGGAACGACGGCGCGCTGGCGTAACCAAATGGCACCCCGGCCTCCGTCGAGATCGCCTGCGCCAGGTAGCTCTTGCCGGTTCCGGGAGGGCCAAGCAGCAGCAAGCCACGCGTGACCTCGCCACCCATGTCCTTAAAGTCTTTGACGCCCTTCAGCAGCGTCACAATGCGCTGCGCGGCCTCAACCACCTCGGGGTTGCCACGGTAGTCCTTGAATGATACGCCCGTCTCGCCCGGTTTCACCCAGTAGGTGCGGCCGCGCCCCAGGAACCAGAAGATCGCGACAAACTGAATAATCGCCAGCGCGATCGTCAGCGCCATCTGGAAGACAAACATCAGCGCGTCGAGCACCGGGTTGCCTTGCGTAAGCCAGGAAGCCAGCGACGGCGCGAGATAGTTGAAGAACAGATAGAGGCCGATCACCACGAAAACAATGCGGCGGGCAAGCCGCCATGTTTTCGTGGGCCAGCGGTCGAACATTTTGTCGAGCTTCTGGTCGATCTCGCGGTCGAGGTCGTCGCGGTAGCGGCGATCAGCGGGTGGGGTGTAGGGTTCCAAAGCCATGACAACACTCCGTTTCAACAGGGGTCATGCGGCCAAGACGGGCGAAGCTACTGCTGCGAGTTCGTGCTTGCACCATTTTGCGGCGCCAGCACCGACTCAATCTCGGTGATCTTGCCGTCGGCATCGGCGTGGAAGATGATTGGGAAGCGGCGCTGCTGGTTGCGCACGCGCAAATCAACAGTGTAGAAATACATCCCGCCGGCATCTTCCTTCACGCCGCCAATATAGTCGTAGTGCAGGAATTCCAGCCCAATGTTGCGCAAATTATCGACCTGCGCCTGGAGCGTCGCCTTGGTTGCCCCATTCGCGAGCTGCGTTGCCTGATATTGCGTGCTGTATGCATCCCACATAATATCGGCGTTGAACGTTTTCTGTCCCTGAATAAAGGTTTCGACCGCAGCCGCTGGCGGGATTGAGTCGGCGCGCGAGAAGACTGCGGGCGCGGCTTTCGGCCCCCACAGCATAAACGACATCCAGCCGATCACGCCCAGCAGCCCGATGACAAGCACGGCAAACAGCGCGTATGGCCGCAGCGCGCGCCCGGCAATGATCCCGCCGCGCAGCAGGCGCCGCAGCACCAAACGGCTTGTTCGCCGGAAGCGAACAAAGCGGCCAGCTTTTGGGGTAGCGTAGGGAGAAACCGTGTTTGGTGCGTAAGCGGGCGGTGGCGAGTACATGGGGGTGGCAGCAATTGGCTGCTGCGGGTCGCGGTATTCGTCCATACATCGTCATCCTAACTGAGCGTTGCAGTGAAACGTGCCCACCGCGTACACAAAACGGGCCAGACGTACCTGCTTTGGGGAAGCCTTGCTTTTGTAGCCTGAAGTATACTGGATTGAAGATCGAATCGCAACGGATTCTGAATAAGCATACGATGAGAACACGCGCTTTGGATGCATGGCAACGCGCTCGGCGGGCCTGGCGGCGGCGCGATTCTGCGGCGCTGGCAGTGCTGGTTACCTACGCGCTGCTCGCCATTGCAACGCAGCTGGGCTGGCAAATTGGCGGCCAGGGCCCCGACCCAGTGTGGGCGGCTGCGCGCGAGCGGGGCACATTGCGCGTGGCAGTCGAATTTGGCTACTACCCTTTTTCCTGGCTCCAAAATGGCGAGCCGAGCGGCTATGATATTGACCTGGCGCGAGCAGTTGCGCAAAAACTGGGCCTGCGCGCGGAATTTGTGCCAAGCAACCTCGATTCGATCTACGACGATCTTGCCACGCACCGGGCCGACATCGCCGCTTCGGCGCTGCCTTACGCGCCCGAGCAGGGCTGGCGGGCCGGTTTTTCGACATTTTATTTCAACGCTGGGCTGGTGCTGGTGGTGCCGCAGGGTGCGAATATCACAGGCGTTGAGGGGCTGGTGGGGCGGCGGCTGGGCGTGGCGCTCGGCACCGACGCAGATACCTATGCGCGCCAGTTTGCGGCGTCCCACGCCGATGTTGATGTGCGCTCGGCCTACGATACGCCCACCGAAGCCCTTGCCGACTTGCGGCGCGGCCAGCTCGACGCGGTGATTGCCGATAATGCCGCCGCGCTGATCGACCTGGGGCACGCGCCCGGGCTCCAAACCGCAGGGCCAGCGCTGACCCTGGAGCCGTATGCGCTTGCAATGCCCATCGAGGCCTACCAGCTGCGCGACGCTGTCAACCGCGCGCTGGAAAGCCTGCGGCAGGAAGGCTTCTTCGAGCGGAACGGCACCACGTGGTTTGTGCAAGCGCCGGCCCGGCCCAGGTAGGCAGTGCCAATTGCCGCTCTGCGCACGATTTCCCCGCCAGAAAGCGTATTCCATGATGGCTCTGGTATGCTATACTAGGCATGTTACGCGTGTTCATGCAACACAGTGCGCCTTTCGAACGTACCAGCTAGCGGCGACACCGCACACTGGTATGATGTGGTGCGCATGTTGGGTGTTGTGAAAGGAGCGAGTCCATGGCCGGTGAGGTCAATCTTCGAGCAACGCTGGCACGGCCATATTTGCCGGTCACCGGCTCTCCCCAGGTCGCCTATCTGCTGATCGAAGCGCAGCCAAGCCAGGCTGTTGCGCAGGTGCGCATGCCAGTGAATGTGTGCTTTGTGCTCGATCGCAGCGGCTCTATGAAAGGCGAAAAGATCGACCGGGTGCGCCGCGCGACAGCCCGCGCCCTTGAGATGCTGAACGCGCAGGATATTGCTTCGGTGGTGATTTTCGATCACCGCACCGAGGTGCTTATTCCGGCTGGCCCGGTGGCCAATCAGCGCGAACTGCAAGATAAAATCAGCCGTATTCGCGATGCCGGCGGCACCAAGATCGCGCCAGCGGTTGAGAAGGGCCTGCGCGAGATCGAGCGCGGCGGCGCAAATGCCATTCGGCGCATGGTGCTGCTGACCGATGGGCAAACCGAGAGCGAAAAAGAATGCCTGCTGCGCGCCGACGACGCCGGCCGCATGGGCGTGCCAGTTACCGCGCTGGGCGTGGGCAAGGACTGGAACGAGGATTTGCTGATCGATATGGCGAACCGCTCGGGCGGCACTGCCGATTATATCGACCAGCCCGACAAGATCATCTCCTACTTCCAGAACACGGTGCAGCGCGCCCAGGCCACGGCCATCCATAACGCAAACCTGACCCTGCGATTGGTGCAGGGCATCACGCCGCGCGCTGTCTGGCAGGTTATTCCGCTGATCAACAACCTGGGCTACCGCCCGGTTTCCGACCGCGATGTCAGCGTGCCGATTGGCGAGCTGGAAACCGGCAGCGGCCGCACCCTGCTGATCGAACTGCTGGTCGACCCGCGCCCGGCCGGGCAGTACCGCATCGGCCAGGTCGAAATGTCGTACGACGTGCCAGTGCTGAGCATGCAGGGCGAGCGCTCGCGCGCCGACGTGGTGATGACTTTCTCGGCCGATGCAAACCTGAACGCGCAGGTCAACGCCCCAGTGATGAATATTGTCGAGAAGGTCAGTGCGTTCAAGCTGCAAACCCGCGCCCTGCAAGACCTGCAGTCGGGCGATGTGGGCGGCGCGACCCAGAAGCTGCAAAGCGCGGTGACGCGGCTGCTCAACCAGGGCGAGGTCGAGCTGGCACAGACCATGCAGCAGGAAATCAGCAACCTGCAGCAGACCGGCCAGCTTTCCAGCGAGGGCCAGAAGACCATGAAGTTTGGCACGCGCAAAACGGTGCGCCTGAGCGATCTTGATATTCCTGAAGAGCTGCGCAACCAGGGCAGCTAAACACGGCGAAGAACACAGGCAGTTATGTGGTCGGGGGTGGCGTCGCCGCTCCCGGCTTCTTTTTCATCATGGGGCGGGTGGCGTTTAATAGCATGTTAAGGCAGGCATGGCACAATTGGGAAGATTCGTTGGTGCCGGCACGGTGGCGGCATCGTAGTGGTGGTGATTGCGATGATTGCACGACTGGTGCGCCTGGGATTTATTGGTATTTTCGTTTTGCTGGTGGTGATCCAGCTCCTGCCGATTGGCCGGCCAACGCCCAACCCGGCGACACGGGCGGAACCAGCCTGGAATAGCCCGGAAACGCGTGCGCTTGCCAGGCGCGCCTGCTTCGACTGCCATAGCAACGAAACCGTCTGGCCGGCGTATTCGTATGTTGCGCCGGTTTCGTGGCTGGTGGCGCGCAATGTTCAGCGCGGGCGCCACAAGCTTAATTTCTCGGAATTCGGCACCACCAGCAACAGCGAACAGGAAACCGACGACATTCCAAAAGTGTTTCGGCGCGGCTCGATGCCGCCCAGGGAGTATCTGCTGCTGCATCCCGAAGCTCGCCTGACGGCCGAGGAAATGCGGCAGCTTCAGGCGGGCCTGGAGGCCTCGCTGCGCTAGCTGGTGCGGCAGAACAGTGGTTGTGCTGGAGGTGCAGGGTGGCTTCGCCACCCTGCATTTTTGTTTTCTGCTATGGCGCAGCAATGCTATGGCGCAGCAGAAATGAGCTTACAGCTGTTCGCGAAAAAAGCGCACGATCTGGCCGGCGTGCTCGTGTACATACAGGTAGCCGCCAAAACGCTCGGTGCTGGGGTGGCGCACCAGCGGCAGCGCGTTGGGCGTGGCCCATGCGATTGCCTGCGCATCGGCAACCGTGCCGAGCTGGTCGCCGGTGCCCTGGATGTAGAGCATGCGCGTTTCGCCCAGGTGCTCGGCAGCGCGCACCAGGTCGATCTGTGCCAGTGGCGGCCCGCCGATTGCGCGGTAGAGCGGCTCGACCAGATGGAGCAGCGCGGGGCCAGCCGGGCCAATCACGGTGCGCGCCAGCCGGGGCGCAAACACCAGCGGCGATGTTGGCTGTACGGCGACGGCGGCGCGAATGGGCTGGCTGCGTGGTATGCCATAGATCAGCGTGTTTGCGCCCATCGAAAAGCCGACCGCGCCAATGCGCTGGGGGTCGACATCGGGACGGCGGCGCAGAAACTCCACCGCGCCAATGAAATCGCGCGCCTCGTGCACGCCAAAGGTCACCGGCGGGGCGGAGCCGCTCTGGCCGTGGTTGCGCAGATCAAAGAGCAGGGTGTGGAAGCCAGCCGCGCCAAGCGCCTGTGCCATGGGCAGAAAATCGATGGTTCGGTCGGGCAGCAAGCTCGTTCCAGCCTGGTTACCTAGCCGGTTCCACGGCCAGCCATGCACAAAAACAATTGTCGGGGCCGGCGTGCTCGTGTCGCCGCTATGGGGAAGAAACCAGCCGCGCAGAATCACGCCATCGCTGGCGCCGAACACCACTTCTTCGGCTGCAAGGCCCAGCGCCTGCGGGCTGGCCCAGAGCGGCTGGCGCAAGCCGGCAAACATCATGCGCGTGAGCGATGCGGCTGGATAGCCAATTCGGCCCGCAGTGACGCCAAGCGCCAGGCCCAGGGCGGCAGCGCCATTACGGCGCAAGGATGCACCTGCCATCAAGCTCTCCTTTGTTGCACTGCGCAGCACCACACAGCCGCACTATCTTACCATAGCACGGGCTTGATCGCTTGGCCTAACGAGATAGCTGCCAGAACGCGCCAGCGCTAGAGCGTCATGGTTTCAATAATGACTTCGCGGTCGGGCAGGCAAAACGAAAGACGGTAGGTGCCAGCAAGGAGATTATCGAGCACAAAATTACCCAGCTCATCGAGCCGGGCTGCCGCTGCCTGCTGGTGTGCGTCAAACAGGTATGCAATTGTATCGATAAGGCTGGTTGGGGGTTCGTCGTGAAGGCGCAGCGAGCCAGTCAGAACGCGGCGGTCGGCACGGTTGGCAACCGAGCGCACACCAATCGTGATCTGAAGATTTTCGGCTTGAAAAGCGTACTGGCTAATGTGGCCCTGGCTGCGTGGCGCTCCGTAGAAATCGAAAAGCGGGCTTGTGGAGCGGTTTTGTGTGCGTTGTGCAATAACCTGGCGTACCGAGCCGCCGGGTGGCGCTGGGCAATGTGTCGGTTTGGTTTGGGAGATGTTGGTGGAGATGGTATACCATTGCTCGGGCGGGGCCGGACCGGCAACTGCGTCGGCGGCCAGCTGCCGTAAGAAGGTAAGTTCGCGTTTGCAGTGGGGGCATGTGGCTATGTGGGAACAAACTTGATCCGATTGTGTGGCGCTAAGCGTTTCTTCGTGGAATGCAACCAGGGTGTCGGTGGCGGGGCAGAACATGCGGAAAAATTGTTTGCGTAAAAAGCCTTGAAGGTCGGCATAGTGTTGTGCTCGGGCGGCGCAGTAGCCGCACTGCCTCAGATGCTCGTACACATCGGGACTCGCTTCGCCATCAATCGCCGCAATCAGCGTAATTTCGTCCAGCTCGGGCGAGCTCGTGCATCTGCTCGCGTCCCATATCGGTGCCTGCATACAAAACTCCGCTGCAGTATCGGCCTGCCAGTGTTTCTATAATATTGAACGTCGCTCGCCGCATATTTTGCGCATACTTTTTCTTAACATGTCAGCAGTTTTTTATCATAACATCAGGTAATACACAAGTGGCAAATACCTGCCCGCGCCGATTTCTTACCGGCGGGCGGCAGTATCAGGCCATAAACGCCCGCAAAAAGCATTTGTCACAAAAGTTAAAATTAGAATATACGTGAGGGGCTAGGCTGTGGGGGCGAAAAAGCGGCGAACCTCATCTGAAGTTCGCCGCTGGCGGGGCGGTGGTGGCCACCCTGCGCGCGGAAGAATCTGGTCAATCAGTGTACTTGGGGAAAGTTTTTACGAAGCCAGCATGCTGCGCAGCTCGGGGTTGCGGCTGAGCCGCCCCAGCACATTGCGCTTGACGTTATACACGTCGTTGATGCTCGAAAACAGATCCTGGCGGGCCTGGAAGATGTCGCCTGGCCGCAGGCCCAGGACGAACGAGCGGTACACGACCACGCGCTCGGCTTCGTTATTGAGCTGCGAGGCAATGTAGCCCCAGAACTCCTCGGAAAACACCCGTTCCATCGCTTCCTCATCCGGCGCCGCCTGCAGCGCCTGCCCGGAAGGCAGCGCTTCTTCCGGCAGCATCTCGGCCCACGACTGGGCACGGACGCTATCTACTACGACTGAGCCGGCGCAAAGTTGCAGGTAGTGCAGCAGCGCGGCCAAATTCGGGAACTGCTCGAAGCGCGCCGAGATCGCCTTCCAGAACTTCGTGAAAGCTGCCCCAACGAAATACTCGCTGCTTTCGCCGCTGCTCAGGAATGCCCCGCTGCGGCGCACCCAGCTTTCGACCAGCGGGCTGTAGTAGGTGTAGATATGCTCCCAGGCAACGTCGTTCTGCTCGACAATTGCGCGGCGAAACAGCTCGTAGGCGAAGCGCGTGTCGTGCTGGATGCCACGGTAGAAACGCTCGCTTTCGGCCAGACTGTGCCGCAGCAGTGCTGCAAGCTCGAGGCGCGTGGGGTCGATTGACTCGCCGTTGGGCGCTTGCCTCTCGGTAAATACTGGCCGCATGGATGGTCGAGCCGTGTGTGTACGTGCTGCTATCATCGCTTCCTCCTGCAACGCGTCCTGCCTTTGTTTCCATGCTGGCGCAACCTGCCAAGCCATGGTTCAGGCGGTATCGATTTGGTACAATTACGCGAATTTTTTTGGCAACGCCGTCGTGGGCTGACAGAACTATTGTAGGGAAGAGAAGAGGCGCTGAAAAGAGTTGGGGATGAGCGAATGATGACAGAGGCTACTATTTCGAATAGTATTTGGCTCTGTAACGCCTTAAAGATGAATTTTCCTTCATCTTTGCGGGCGGGCCGACTACTTCAGGCCCTTGCGCAGCTCCTGGGCGCGTAGCTCAGGCTGCTCGGTGGCGTAGCGCGCGGCGGGTGGTGTGGTGAGCGATGGCTCGCCCCAGGCGAACCAGTCGTCGGTGGGGTCGCCGTTCGGCCCAGCATCCGATTCCAGCGTGAGCGTGATGCTTTGGCCAGCCCACGGGCGCAGATCGGCCCAGCCCGGTACCCAGCCGCGCAACGCGGTTTCTCGATCAACCGTTAGCTCAGTGGCGAGCACGCGCTTGCCATCGGCCGGTGTGACCCACACGCGGAATGTCGCCCCGTCGGTTTGCCACTCGCGCGCGGCCGGGTCGAGCCCGATGAGGAAGTGCAGCGCGGCCCGTTCTGCTGGCACCGCGAGCGGTATGGAAATGCTGGCGGGTGGGTGCAGAAACAGGGCCGGGGCGCGCAGCTTCTGGCCGCGCGGGCCAGTGGCGAAGGCTTGCTCGTAGGCGGTTTGCCCGCGGTAGCACGAGGCCGCGCCCTGGTCGGTGCAGAACAGGGATTTTATGAGATTGCCCGGCGCGTCGATCTGGCCGGCCAGCAACTGCGCGAGCAGATCGGTGCGCGGGGTGGTTTTTGCCACGGCTGCCATTTGCGCGTACACCAGGCTGGTTTCCCAGCGGATGAGCTGGTTGGCGGGCGCGACCGCCAAGGCGCGCGCGTAGGCGGCGGCGGCAGCGTCGAGGTCGCCAAGCGCGAGGTAGGCTTGCCCTTCAAGGCGGTAGGCTTGCGGGTGGGCGGGGCGGCGGGCGGCGGCAGATTCCAGGTAGGCAAGCGCGGCGCGGAGCGCGCCAGCATCGCGGGCTTTTGGCATGCTGGCGGCGGCGCGTGGCGTGGGCCAGGCCAGGCCTGTGTCGAGCAGCTGGCCGGCGCGCTCCATGTCGTAGGCCCACAGGGCCAGCGGGGCTGCCAGCGCCGCAAGAAGAAGCACGGCAAGCAGCAGAAGCGCCGCCGCCAACAGCCAGCGCCGCCGCCGCGAAAACGTGGCGGGCGCGGGCTGCGTGGGCTGCTGTGTCGGCAAGACGCTCATAGTGGCGGGGAGTATAGCCGCCTGCACACGGCGCGTCAAATGCGGGCGGGGTTTAGGCGCAACCGGGAACGTTCACCACAGAGACACAGAGGCACAGAGGGCTTTAGAATGCGCTCGCGAGTCTTGGTGGTACGGTATTGGGTTTGTGCAAGGGGCAGGCGCGGTGTTTCAGCCACGCCTGCCCCTTGCCTTGGATGCTGAGACGAAGGAAGAATGATCACCTTGCGCTTGGTCATTCTTCCTTCGTCTTTGGTCAGAGCCAGAAACAGCCTTCCAAAGAGTTGCGCTAGCTCTGCCCCAGCGCGCGCAGCTTCTCGACCTGGTAGCCGGCGCTGGCTGCCGCCGCATGAAGCTGCCCGATCAGCGCGACGCACTCGGCAATGCTCGGCTCGTCGGCAGCGGGAGTGCCGCCGGGCAGGCTTACCAGCGCCACGCGCAGCAGCTGGGCCAGCAGCGTGTCGAAGGCGGTTTTGTCGAACCACAGCACGCCCTGGTAGCGGTTGATGCGCAGCAGCTGCTGCACGTCGGTGTCGGCCAGCAGCGCCTCGATCAGGCGGGCCGGCTGGCGCAGCTCGGGCGAGCGGAACCACTCCTGGTAGCTGGTCATCTGCTTCACGAGCTGCACTGTCTGCCAGGCGCGTGGCTCGTCGGCACCGAGCGCGTAGAGCACGTCGGTGATGATCTGGCCCAGCCGCCACTCGTCGATCCAGGTGCGGCTTTGCTCGGCGTAGTCGGTGGGCGTGTCGAGCTTGCCGAGGGCGTGGACGAATGCCCAGCTCAACATGCCACCCCAGGCCACGTCGCTGATCGGGTCGGCGCTTGCGCCCGCGTGCTCGCGCTCAAGCGTGGGCATCTCCAGGATGCGCTCAAGCTCGGCGCGCACCTCGGCGGCGATCGGCGCGGCAGGCACGGTGCTGCCGGTAAAGTCGGCAATCGCCTGCAGGAGTGCAAGCAGCTTCTGCTCGGCTTCGTCGAGCGCGGAGGGCGGGGCATCCGCCGACTCGGCTGGCTCGGCCACGGCGCTTGTTTCTTCCGCATCCTCATCCGCTGTTGTTGGCGCGGCCGGCGCGGCGGGTTCGGCCACTGCTTCGGGTTCAGCCGCTGCGTCGGGTTCTTCCGCGTCGGTAGGCGCGGCGCTCGCGGCGGTGGCGATCAGGCGGCGGAACAGATCGGCGTTGACAAGCTGCTTGAACGGGTAGTGCAACGGCTGGAGGAACAGCTCCTTGAGGGCTTCCTCGACGCTTGGCACGCCACGCCCGGCCAGAAATTCGGCCAGTTGCGCGTACTGGTTGATCGCGTCGTTATGTACCTCGCGCCAATCGAGGAAGACGTGGCAGCGGTAGGCGCCCAGCTCGACATACAAACCCTGCTCGACCAGCTCGCGCCCGCTGCGCAGGTATTCCAGGCCGCTGGCGTAATCGCGGAAAATGTAGAAGGCCTGCTCGTCGGCCGAGAGGCGCAGGCCGTCGCCAAGCGAACGCTGCACCAGGGCGCGCTCGTCGCCATTGCCTGTGCGCGCCGAGAAGGCGGCCGACTGGCGCACCCAGCCGCGCACTTCGGCGTAGGCGTTGTGGTACAGCACCAGCGCGCGCTCGCCGTTGAAGCCGTTCGAGTAGGCGTACACGTCTTCGGCCACGCCGCCGTCGGCGGTGAAAAAATCGTAGAGCAGGAACTGATCGACGCCCGCGAAGAGGTAGCGCTTGTGCACCAGCGGGAAGATCTCGCGCTCGTGCCGCTCGATCAGATACTGGTCGGGCTGCTCGTCCCAGTAGGCGCGCTGGTACTCCATGCCATACTTTTCGGCAAAACCCTCGATCTGGCCGTGGCCGAACATGGGCAGGCCGGGCAGCGTCAGCATCACGGTGCAAATGCCGAAATACTTGTCGCCCTTGCCGAACTGCTCGACGGCGGTTTTCTCGTCGGGGTTGTTCTGGAAGTTGACGTAGCGCTTGAGAATTTCGGGGTCGAACTCCAGCGTCTGCTTCATCAGCGAGCGATACTTGGCGTTGTCTTCGTCGCGCAGCAGGTGCATAAAGGCGCTGTTGTACACGCGGTGCATGCCAAGCGTGCGCACGAAATAGCCTTCCATGAGCCAGAAGGCCTCGGCCAGCAGCAGCGTGTCGGGCACTTCCTGCGCCACGCGGTCGACGACCTCGCGCCAGAACTCGTTGGGTATGGCGGCCTCGAACTCGGCCTTGGTCATGGCGTACTCGGAGCGCGAGGGAATGGCGCCGCCTGCGCCGGGCTCGGGGAACCACAGCCGCTCGATATGGCGCTTGGCCAGAGTCATGGCTGCGTCGAAGCGGATGATTGGGAACTGGCGCGCAACGTGCAGGATGGTCTGGATCACGGCCTCGCGCGTTTCGGGGTTGAGGTAGTTGAGCTGCGCAGTGTCGTTCCAGGGCATGGTGGTGCCGTCGTTGCCGTGGTAGATATAGCGCGTGTCGCCGCTGTGGCGGTCGTGCCGCTTGAAGACCACAGCCGCGTCGGTGCGCTCGTAGTAGTGATCTTCCATGAAAATGCCAACACGATCGTCCCACGAAAGGTCGGGGCCGTTGAACGAGTAGGATGGGTAGGGCGTTTCGGACACCGACAGAAACCAGTCGGGGTGATCGACAACCCAGCGGCCATCGATGCCGACGTGGTTGGGCACCATGTCGCTGGCGAGGCGAATACCGCGCTTCCAGGCGCGCTGGCGCAGGTTGTCGCACGCGCCCTCGCCGCCCAGGCGCGCGGCGATGGTGTAATCGTAGAGCGAGTAGGCCGAAGCGACGGCGTCGGCGTTGCCCATCATCTGCTTGACGCGCTGCGAGGCCGAGCTGCGCTCCCACAGGCCGATCAGCCACAGGCCAGTGATGCCCCAGCGCTGCATGCGGTCCAGCTCCTCGTCGGGCACTTCGTCGAGTGTACGAACCGGGCGGTCGTACTGCTTGGCGAGCTGATCGAGCCAGACGTAGGCGTTCTTGGCGATCATCACCACGCGCGGCATCCAGCCCTTGTCGGGGCTGAACTGCTCGGGCTCGGCTTCGAGCCCTTCGAACGAGCCGATTGGGATCTCGATTGGGCCGGGGCCGAAGAACACCGGCTTTTCTTCTTCCTTGATCAGGTCAAGGCCGCCCAGCAGGCGGTAGACCTCTTTGCCCAGGGTAATGCCCCAGCGCGAGCGAATGAACTCAAGCTGCGCTTCGAGCGAGTGGGGCGCGGCGCGCGATGGCGCAAGCAGCATGTCGATCAGGTTTTCGCCGCCGCCGAAGATGCCGCCTGCCGCGCGCGCCGCGCCAGCCGGGCCATCATCGTCGCCACCACTCGCGCCGCCGCCGCCTGCCGCCGCCGAGCCGAAAAAGCTGTAGAGCGAGGACATAACGGTGGGGTAGGGCGTTTCGCGCTCAAGCTCGTGGTCGTCGAACAGCTCCTGGAAGGGCGTAAAGGCTGGGTTGGCGTTTTCCAGCCACAGCATCAGCATCTCTTCCAGCACGATCTCGCGGTTCGGGATGCCATCGGTCGAGCCGGCCAGGTAGGTGTCGAGGTCGGTATCGCGCCGGTACACGGCAAAGGCCGGAAATTCGTCGGCAAACTTGCGCAGCGCGGCATCCACGCCCTCGGCCCCAACCTGCTGGTTCAGCCATTCGAGCGAGTTCGCAACCAGCTCGGGGTTGTTCTGCTCGACGTAGGCGCGAAACATAAAATGTGTGAGCTCGTGGATGAGCGCCAGCGCGTTGATCTGCGAGGCACGGACCGCCTGTTCGGGGAAGCTGAGCAGATCGCGCTTTTCGTTCATGCGCTGGGCGAACTGGCGCGCGGCGCGGAAATTGGCGAACACCACATTGCCGCTGATGCTGTAAAGCCAATCGTCGAAGCGATAGTAGTCGCGCGAGTCGCGGGCGACATGGAATTCGAAGCCGCGCGGGCCGGTGATCCGATTGTTCGGCATAACCCCCTCATCATCTATTGCCAGCGCCCCAAACCGCGCCGGTGCAGCTGCAGGCAGGCGAAGTGTTCGTTCCGAAGCTATATGGTAGTACGTGATGATTTAGTCTCTCATGCTATGTCATAGTTTCTATTTGGTCAATTCGGCGCACAATAGCTTCAGGGCCACGTCAAAATCCCAAAAATCATGCACAGATTGCGCAGATGACGCAGATGAAATGCCTCACATCTGTGTCATCTGCGCAATCTGTGGGTCGATCTTGCTCCAGTTCCAGCCTTCGCATGGCCCTGCGATAGCTCAAGGCGCGGCAAGCCTCGCAAATGGCTCGCCGCGCCTCTGGAGTTCGTGATTGGATTGCGTGCTTACGCCGACTCGACGACGCTCTCGGCCACGTTCAGAAAGCGCTCGCGCAGCTGTTCGAGCAAACCCTGATCGTTGAGCTGGTCGCCCTGCTCGATCAGCCAGCGCGTCAGTTCGGCCAGCGCCGTGCCAGTGAGCGCGCCGCTCAGCACATCGCCGGGGTAGTGCGCGCCCAGGTACACACGCGAAAAGCCAACCATTGTGGCAATCGTGTACCACAGCGGCCGCATTTCGGGGTAGTGCCGGCTGAGCAGCCACGCGCCAGCAAATGCCGCCGCCGAGTGGCCGGAAGGGAAGGAGAAGGTGCCGGGCTTTTTACCCACGGCAATCGCCTGCACAATATCGATAAATGGGCGCTTGCGGCGGAAGTAGTACTTGATCGGGTACTCGACCGTCATGGTTGCGAACCACAGCGGCGGCAATATTTGCAGCAACGCCTGGCGGCCTCGCTTCTTATCGAGAACGGCGGCCGCCACCAAGCCGGCGATCCAGCCAAAGCCGCCGGTCATAACGAAGGTGAGGCCATACATAAGCCGGTTTGTAAGCTGTGTGTGCGGCAAGTGGTTAATCGCCAGGTAGGCGCGCGCATCCACAGCCTGGTAGGGCTTCATCTGGTGCATAATCGCTTCGCGCAGCATGTCGAGCGGCTCGCGCTCGGCGGGCGGTGTTGCGCCCTGCTGCTCGGGGTTGGTGGCCTGGTGAATTGCCTGCTCAAGCGCCTCGCGGGTTTCGCCGCTGCTGCCCGCCACCTGCATCGCCGCCTCGACAATCGTAGCTGGGGCTTGCTCGCGCTTGGAACTGGCATCGGCCACAGCCTGAATTGCCTGGGCCGGCTCGGCGTCGGCAGGCGCCTGCTCGCGGATGTCGCGCTCGGTGGTGCCCGAAGCGGCGGCCACCAGCTCCTGCGCCACCTTTTCGGCCTGCTGCGGCGTTTTGATCGTATTCACAGCCGCCTTCACCGCTTCGGCAGCAGGCCCGGCCTTAGCCTGCGCCTCGGGCGAGGGCTGATCCCAGGGATGCGGCGCGGTGGCTGGATTCATATCGTCCTGTTTCGCATTTTGCTGCGCTTCTTCTGCCATCGAGTGCTCCTTTCCACAGGCGGCGCTGGCCGCCAGCTATGCCGCAACTGCACGCTCGGCCAGTGGTGTTTCGTGTGGCAATGCCGCCGTCTGGGGTACAATAACCGTGACGGCGTGTGGTACCACCTGAATCTGAATAGGCGTATTGCCCAGGATTTCACCGTCGGCCTGCACCGGCAGCGGGTGGTCGGCGCTGATGACGATGCTGGTGGCTGCATCGAGGTAGCGCACATTGCGATCGCGGCGCTGCTGCCCCAAAACTGTGTGCCAGATCAGGCCCAGGTAGTCGAGCGCGGTGCGCGCACTGACGATACAAACATTGATCTTGCCGTCGTCGGGCGCGATATTGGGTCCCCAGCGGAACGGCGGCACGCCCAGCACCCCGCCATTGGCGATCAGCACCTGCGAGGCGCGCGGGCGCACGCGCCGGCCATCGGCCATGATCGTAAAGCGCACCGGCTGGTAGCCCACCAGGCGCGTCAGCATGGTCCAGATATATGCGGCGCGGCCGAAGCGGCGCTTGGCTTCGCGCTCGGTATCGCGGATCATGAGCGAGTCGAGGCCAATGCCAATCTGAAGAATGAAATAATCGTCGCCAACTTTCATGGCGTCGATTTTGGTGGTGCCATATTCGCCAGCCAGCAGCGCGCAGGCCTCATTCAGCGTCATGGGCAGCGCAAGCTCGCGTGCAAATACGTTGGCGGTACCTACGGGGATGATGCCCATCGGAATATCGCTGCCGATCAGGCCTTCAGCCACTTCGGAAACGGTGCCATCGCCGCCAGCTGCGCCAACCAGGGCTGCGCCTTTGCCAGCTTCGCGGCGCACAATTTCGGCCACATCTTCGTCGTCGGCGCCGGTAGTTTCGTAAATATCCACGGTGGTGTTGTCGCCAAAATGCTGCTGAAGTGCGGTGTGCACATCATCGGCGGTGCAGCTTCCAGCCATGGGGTTAAGAACCACAAACACGCGCTGCCCACCGCCCGGCTCACGCGATACAGTCGTGGTATCGGCAGCATTTTGTATATCTGTCATCCCAAGCGCTCCTCATCGCTGTGAAATTTGCCAGTGCTGCCAGAGTTCAGGCAAGATTCGTACCCAAAAGATTTGGCCGCGCAAAATACCTGCAGCGCAGAGAGAAAGCCCGCAGGAGCGCGTGTATCGCTGCGTATTAGGCTCAGTAGAGCATGACTAACGCCGCGGCGGCTGCCGCATAAAATGTTCGTATCGCAAAAGATTGGCGTGCGGTTCACTCTACTGGCATTGTGCTGCTGAGCAGCGGCTTGCTTCGGCACCCGTTGGCAGGCGCGTGGTAGCACGCAGCTTTCCCGCGCTCCTTGTCGCGAAAATGACGATCGCCTTCAAGAAAAATATTCTGCGCCTACGAACTGGCCATCAACTGACAGATCGCAAAAGGACCTCGTGATGTCTAGAATGCATCTTTCCCCGACGAAACTGCTGCTCACAGCGCTCATTCTGACGCTCGGCGTCATTGGCTGGCTCAGCTGGGATGTGTATGCGGCCAATCGCGCGCTTTCCACCACGGTCGCCTCCGATATTCGCCTGTATGAGTTGCGTGGCGAAATCGTGCATTTCGACGAAGTGCTGACGATGTCGGCCCGCATGGCCGCGCTCACCGGCGACCATATGTGGATTGCCCGCTACAACACTTTTGTGCCGCAGCTCGATGTCGCGCTTCAGGAAACGATCAGCCTGGTGCCGTCGCAGCTTGCCTCGAAGATTCGGGCTGAAACCGATGCCGCGAATACTCAATTGCTGAATTTGGAGGCCGACGCGCTCGCAGCAGTTGAGCAGAATCGGCTTGCTGATGCGCGCACGATCCTGTTCAGCAGCAATTATGATCAGCAGAAGCAGATCTATGCGGACGGCATGGCGAAGCTGCTGACCTATATCCAGAGCAGTGTCCAGTCACGCCAGCAAGAGCAGCAGCGACAAACGCCGATTGTATTTGGTGTGCAGGCGGTGCTGGTAACATTGTTTCTATTCACCTGGCTGGTCGTGCTCAGGAACTTACGTTCGAGTATGGCGGTGCGCGATGCGCTGCTGGTGGCTCAAACGCGCGAGCTGGCGCTTGAGCAGACGCAGCTTCGGCAGGAGGAAGTGATTGCCGAGCGAACTGCAGAGCTGCGCGCCGCCCTGCAGGCAATTGAAGAACGCGAGGCGCAGCTGAACACCACGGTGAACGAGCTGCGGCAGAGCGAGAGCACTATTCGCGATCTGAGCACCCCGGTGCTGTCGGTGCTGCCCGGCGTGCTGGTAGCGCCCATGATCGGCGCGCTCGACACCGAGCGCACGCAGTTGCTTAGCGATCAGGTGCTCCACCGCGCCGAGCAGCAGCACGCCCGCGCGGTGATCTTCGATGTGACGGGCGTGCCGCTGATCGATACCAATGTTGCGCAGTTGCTCATGCGGCTGGCAAGCGCTGTGCGCCTGCTTGGCGCTACCACGCTGCTGGTTGGCATTCGGCCCGAGATCGCCCAGACAATCGTTGCGCTGAATATCGACCTGCTGTCAATCAAGGTCTATGCAAGCTTGCAGGAAGCAGTGGGGGCGCTCAGGAGCTAGGGCGGCCCGGTTGACGTGCGTTTCGCGTTGCAAAGACGAAGGACAAAGGATGAAGCCGCACTGGTCATTCGCCCTTCGTCCTTCGTTTTTGGTCATAATGAGTTTGGGGGTGGCGTGGCCGCCCACGGTTTTATGTGAGCAGAGTGGCAGAGAAGCGCAAAACAAAAGAGAGCGGGTTTACCGCTCTCCAGTGCTGGTGCCAGGGACGGGGGACGATCCCGTGACCTCATGTTTTTCAGACATGCGCTCTACCAACTGAGCTACCCTGGCGGGTTCGAGCTTCGAGCTGTGAGGGTTGAGCTTTGGAAATACGGAAACCGCAAAACTCAAAACCGAGAACCCGCAACTCGCTCTCTGGTGGGCGATGACGGACTCGAACCGCCGACAACCTCGGTGTAAGCGAGGCGCTCTACCAACTGAGCTAATCGCCCGTGGTGCCGAGGAAGGGACTTGAACCCTTATGAGCATTACTGCTCACTAGGCCCTCAACCTAGCGCGTCTGCCAATTCCGCCACCTCGGCGCGCACGTTCGGCATTATAGCCATGAATGGCATGCTTGTCAACTGCGCCGCGTAAGGTAACTGTTCACTGTTGGGGTAAAGAACATTCGGTCGAAGAGGTTGCGCCTTGGCTCAACAGCTTGACGCATTCCTCAAACGGGTTGCACTTGCGTGCCTGCCAGGTCTCGAACAGACTTGCCAAGCCCAGCCGAGTCTTGGTTCCCTGCTGGCTGCGCGAGCCGCCGCTGATCTTGCGCATGACAACCAGCGGCCGGATGCTGCGTTCGGCCAGATTGTTATCCGCACTCAAGCCATCGATCAGCACAAACTGGAACAACTCTTCCTCGTGCCGCAGCAACCGTTTCGCCAGCGCCTGGCAGGCATGCTTTTTGACCCGCGCATAGGCGAACCCGAGTGCGTGCGCCCGTGCCGTCAGTTGCACGTACTGCTGCTCGCGCTGCTCGCGTATCGGCTGCTCGTGCTCACGCAGCCAGCTTTGGGCATCGTCGTAGAGCGCTCGTACCTGCTGCGCCCACTGCAGTACCCCCGCATCGTCGGCGTGCTGCTGCTTCAGCTCCCGCAGCGCGCGCAGCAGATGAACCCAGCAGCGCTGATGCTTGCCGGCATAGATGTTGTAGCCGCAGTAGAAATCGCTCACCAGGTGGCCCTCAAACTGACCAGCCAGCATGCGTTTCACAACGGCCTGTCCACGTGAGTGGTCGTAGTCGTAGTAGCGCACAGCTTGCTCGCCTGGGGTTGAAAACGCCCAGATGTAGCCGTTCATTCCATCCTCGCGCCACGACGTTTCGTCGCCGTGCAGGATCGGACTGGCACGCGCCTGTGCCTTGAGCGCCTCGAGCTCGGCTTGCAACCTCTGCCGCAACTGATGGAGTAATTCCACGATTTCGCCTGTGCTGAGCAGCAATTGATGAACGCTGTGCAGATACGCCTGGATGCGGCGGATGGGCAAGCGCAGCGTGGTACGCAAGTAGCCGAGCAGGCTGATGATGCGCACGCCGATACGCCCTTGCCCCAGCACCTGACCACTCAGATCGAGCTTGGGGCTGTGCCAGCGCTGGCAGTGCGGACAGAAGCGTTTGATTACCCGATGTTCGACGACCTCGACCGGCTGCGGTTGAGGCAGTTCAATCACCTCACGCGAATAATCGAGGCTATCGCCTTGTAAGCGGTAGAGGCAGTCGGGACAGCGCTCAAGCGCATGCTCGACCGAGCGGGTCGGGGTCATTCGCTTGCGGTTGTGATTGTGCTGAGGTGCTCGCTTCTTGCGCGGCGATTTTGGCGAGGCTGGTTTGGGTCGATTAGGTTTGACGAAGGGTGGTGGCTCGTCGTGGTGCTGTTCCAGTTCGGCAATCCGAGCCAGAGCAGCCGCTAAGGCCTGCTCTAGCTCGCCGACGCGAGCGTGCAAATCGCTATTGACTGCGCGCAGGCGCTCAACTTCGTCTTCAAGCGTCATGCAGCCGAGTATAGCATAAGCTTAGGATAACTGTGAACAGTTACCGCGTAAGCACGCCCTGCGCCGCCTCGCTGCCACTATGGCATTTGCGCCCGCTTGCGCCTTTCTGCTATAATAGATGCAGCGTTTAACGGCTTTTCACTGCGCCGCTCACACAGGGCGGCGCTTTCTATGGACAGGAGAACCCTATGGCAACGACGTCGGATCTTCGCACGAATATTATTATTCGCTATAACGGCACGCTGCACCGCGTTGTCGAATTTCACCACCACGCCCCGGGCAACTGGCGCGCTATGGTGATTATGAAGCTGAAGAACGTCCAGACGGGCAAGGTGATCGAAGATCGCGTGCGCGCCGGCTCGGACATTGAGATTGTGCGCGTCGACAAGCGCCCGATGCAGTTTCTGTATCGCGACGGCGACACCTACCACTTCATGGATAACGAGACGTTTGAGCAGATTGAACTGACCGAAGACACTATTGGCGACCCGGCCAAGTTCATGAAAGACGGCGAGATGGCCGACATTCTGTTCTACGACGACAATCAGATTCTGGGCGTTGAGGTGCCGTTCTTCGTGAATTTGGCAGTGACCGAGGCCTCGGTGGCGGTGCGCGGCGACACGGCCACGAACATCACCAAGCCGGTTACGCTTGAGACGGGCGCGGTGATCCAGGTGCCGGCCTTTGTGAACCAGGGCGACGTTGTGCGTGTGGACACGCGCACGGGCGACTACATTGAGCGCGTGAAGTAGCCTAGCTGCCCCGCTCGATCACATAGACGCTGGCTGGCTGGCCCAGCACCTCCACTGGAAAGACCTTGCGGCGCGCGAGCATATTCGCGCGCCGCAGTGATTCTTCCAGCGTGCGCCGGTCGCCAGTGAGCGCCACCAGCGGCGCGCCGGGGCGCAGTACGCGCACCATTTCGCGCAGAAAGGCCGGGTAGAGCTGGCGATTTTCGGCCACGCTGCCGATCTGCTTGCCAAAGGGCAGGTTCACCGCTGCGGCGTTGACCGAGCCGGCGTCGAGCGGCAGGGCGCGCGCATCCCAGTGCTGCACCTCAATCGGCTTGTAGCGCGGCCCAATGTTGCCCAGCGCCATGTCCACCGCGTCGGGGTTGGCATCGCCGCCCAGCAGCTGGCGGTAGCGCCCCATGTGTGCGCGCTCGATCAGAACGGTGCCCGCGCCACACATCGGGTCGAGAAACACATCGCCGGGCGTAGGCCCGGTGAGCCAGGCCAGCGCCGCCGCAGCCGAAGGGCGCAGCGAGCCGGGCATGTGTTCGAGCTTGTACTCGCGCTGGCGCATACGCTCGTCGCTCAGGCGCAGCGCCACGATTGCCTCGCTGGGCAGCAGTGTCAGCCAGAACTCGATGCCGCCATCTTCCACCACCTGCCAGCGGTGGTCGCCGCGCTGCGCAAGCCCGCGCTCCAATGCCATTTGCGCATCGACGCGCCGGTACAGGGCCGTGCCAACCTGCCGCGCAATCACCCGAAAGCGCAGCTTGCCCTTGCCGCCGCGCCCCGGCGCAAGCTGGCGCAGCAACGCCAGGGCCGGCTCGATGTTGGTGGCGCGCAGGGCAGCCGTTTCGAGGAGCTGCAATGTGGCGCGTGTGGGCGGCGGGTGATCGAGCGTGGCGACAACGGCGAACACATCTTCGACCGTGCGCAGCGCCAGCAGGTCCTCGGCGTCGCCCGCATAATCGAACAGCACCAGGCTATTCTTTTCGGCCACGCTGCGGGTGCCGCGCACTCGCGCGCCTTCCAGCACCGTCGCGATCTCGTCGCTGGCGATTGCCTCGAAGCCGGACAGGGTGTGGGCAAGAAATAGCGGGCGGGATTTTTTCATAGCGTTTTCTGTGCAAAAGGCGGCGGGCTAGGCCAGCGCGGGCAGAGTTGGCAGCAGGCCAGAAAGTTCGTTCAGCGCGGCCTGATCGATTGGGTCGGCCAGACGCGTGGCAGCACCGTGCAGTGCGGCAAACTGGCGAGCAGAGGGCGTGGGAAGCATGGCGAAGGCAGCGCGCAGAAGCGCCACATAGGCGGCCACCAGATCGGCCGGCCCGGCTGGCGCGCCCGCAATGGCGGCGAGATCGTTTTCGAGCCGGCCACGTGCTGCCGCCCAGTCAACTACATCGGGCATGTTCGCGGCAAGCTGCAAAAGCTGAGCAACGCGCCCGGCAGCGTCGTTCCGCTCAATGTTGATGGGCGCGGCTGGCGCGGCGCCGGCTGGTGTGGCTGTCTCGCCCAGGCGCGTGCGGATCGCGGGCAGCGCAGCCTGGAGCATGTCGTCCAGCTCGCGTGCATAGGTGAGCCACGCGCCGATCTGCATGCGGAACGGGTCGGGGACGTCGCGCTTGCGGTTGGCAAGCTCGCCCAGCGTGGCGATGCGCGCCGAGGCGGCCGGGTAGCGCCCGCGCATCACGCGCGCGGTGCCGCTATCGATCGCAACCATCAGGTCGGCGCGCTCGGCCAGCTCGTCGTCGAGCGAGCGGGCGCTGTGTTCGCTAATATCGAGCCCCAGGTGCACCATGGTGTCGCGCGCCTCGGGCTCGGCCGGGTCGCCATCGTGGCCCAGCACGCCCGCCGATTCAACCGCAACCGCTGCCGTTTCTTTGCCAAGCAGGCGGCGCAGCAGCCCGGCGGCGATGGGTGCGCGCCCGGTATCGGCGGCCCCAACCAGCACAATCGTCTTCATCGCAGCACTTCGTTTCACGCGTTTTGCTGGCGATTATAGCATGCCTGCGAAACGTCATAGGTGGAGACTAGTACCGTACCTATGCCACGGTAGGACCTTTGCGCGATAGCGTTGGGCCGCAGGCTCAGGTATAGTAACAGCACTCCTTCTCACCCTCCTTCGCCAGGAGGCCCCGCTCCTAGAGCGGGGCCTCCTGGTTTTTTGCGGCATGTTTTGTGCGGGGCGTCTAGAAGCGCAAGAAGAACAGCAGCGCCGCCAGCAGCGTCAGCACCACCAGCCCGCCATACAAAATCGCGCGCTCGCGGTCGAACAGGGCCGCGTCGCCGCGCACCTCGTCGGTGAAGCCGATCAGCGTCAGGCTGTGCGGTTTTTCCTTGTAGGTGTAATCGACCTCGGTGACGGGCACGCCCTTGATGTCGAGGTCGGCGGTGAGCAGGCGCGCGTTCGGCCCGCCGCCATTGATCGCCGTTTCGAGCAGCTCTTTCAGCGGCGCGATCTGGTACCACTTCGCCTCATACGGGTCGATCCGCCCGCTGAACACGGGCTGCGCCTGCGTCTGGATGGTCAGCTTATGCAGGCCGGTCAGGTCGTCTTCATTGAAGAATTGCTTGGCGTGGCGCGACCATGTGAAGAACTTTTCTTCCAGCAGCTGCCCGGCACCTTCGCAGCGCGGGCACGGCTGCTTGCCGTAGCCGTGGCAGATCGGGCACTGCTCCTTGAGCGACTCGTTGCGGTTGGTGCCGTCGGTGTCGCGCACTTTGCGCACGCGCTCGATGTAGCCTTCGCCGCGACAGTTCTTGCAGACGACGTTGGCCGCGCCGCCGCACTCGCTGCACGCGATCATGCGCTGCGAGCCGGGGATTGCGATTGGCGTGGGCGCAGCGTCGGAGAAGGGCGGCAGCTCGGGCACCGGCACATCCCACAGCTCGGGCTCGCGTGTGGCGGCTGTCATCGAGCCTTCTTCGGGGATGGCCTGGCGCGTCTGCGGCGGCGTGCGCGTTTCGTAGTCGGCGCGCAGCTCGTAAAGGTACACGTCGTAGCTGACGATCTGCGTGGGCTGGATGACCTGCCCAAGCAGCGGGCGGCGCAAAAAACCAGCCGCGCTCCAGCGGTCGAGGGCTTTGCGAATAACCCCGGCGCGGTGCAGGTTGTCGGCGCGGGCGCGGCTGCGTGCCACAAAATCGTGATCGAGCAGGCTGCCCACCACGGTTTCGAGCGGATTTTCCAGCCACTCGGCCACCGGCTCCCAGCGCGACTCCTCCATATCCTCGGTGGTGTCGTCGATCTGCTGGCGCAGCGCCTGGCGCAGGGCCACAGCCGCCTGGGCCGCGCCAGCATAGCGCTGGGCGGGCTGGGCCGCCAGCAAGCGGCGAATCACCCGGTCGCCGCCGGCCAGCGCCACATCGCGCGTGCTGAGCGAGCGTGGCTCGCCGCCGGGCGGGGGCGGTTCTTCGCCAAGCAGCATGTGGTAGAGCACCGCGCCCAGGCTGTAAAGATCCTGCGCGGCGGCTGGCTCGCCCGACACCAGGCTTTGCTCGGGGGCCGAGTAGGGCGTCAGGTAGTCGGCTTCTTCGATGCTCGACAGGTCGGGTGTGTCGGGCGCGGCGGCCAGGCTGAAGTTTGTGAGGAAGGCATTGCCCTGCGGCGTGAGCAGAATGTTGGCCGGCTGAACGTCGCGATGCACAATGCCCTGGCCGTGCAGGAAGTCGAGCGCGGCGCCGATCTGGGTAAAAACTTTCAGGGCCGTCAGCGCGTCGAGCGGGCCAGCCTTGAGCGCCTCGTGCAAGGAGCGCGTTTCCAGGCGCGGCGTGACCATATACGCGCCATAGCGCTCGTCGTGCCCGGCATCGACCACCGGCAGGATGTTTGGGTGGCTCAGGCGCGCGGCCAGCTTGCCCGCCAGCTGAAAGCGGCTCGACGAGATCCAGTCGGTGCGGCGCAAAATATGAATCTCAACCGGGCGGTCGAGCGTCTGGTGCGCGCCGCGATAGACCGTGGCAAGCTCTTCCTGGCCGATTCGCTCGAGCAGGCGGTAGTTCAGCAGATCGTGCGTTTCGGCCTGCTTGCGCGAGCCGCTCGCCGTGCTGCCGCCCGACGACCGGGAGCGCGCATTCGAGGTTGGCGTTGGCATGCGAGCATCCTTGTGATGGACATAAAACACGGTCAGTATAGCGTCGAGCGAACAAGCGCGCAAGCGCCGGGGAAGTGTGCCAAGTATAGCACATTTGTTCGTAATTCGCAAGCTATGGTATAATGCGCGCTTGACGTTTCACACACGGCCGCGGCATTGCAATGCACTCAGGCGCATGAAGCGCGGCCCACTGCCAGGTGCAGCGCCGACCATACCATCAACGGCGATTGCCCACGCAATTGCGCAAGGAGCCTCCAGCAGCATGATTTCGACCGGCGAACTTAAAAAAAACCTGACGATCATCTACGACAACAACCTGATGCGGATCGTCGATTTTCAGCATGTCAAGCAGGGCCGTGGCAGCGCCTATGTGCGCCTGACGCTGCGCAATGTGCGCACGGGAGCCACCGTCAACACCACCATTCAGGCCGGCGAAAAATTCCCGGTCGCGCAGCTCGAAAAGCAGGTGGTGCAGTACCTGTATCGCGAAGAAGACAACTTTTACTTTATGAATACCGAGACCTACGACCAGCCGGCCGTTGGGCTCGACATTGTTGGCGACGCGGCGAGCTACCTGAAGGAAAACGAGCAGGTCGACCTGATGACCTATGAGGGCGAAGTGCTCGATATTGTGCTGCCGCCCAACGTCATTCTGCGCGTCGAGCAGACCGAGCCGGGCTACAAGGGCGACACCGCCTCGGGCGCGGTGAAGCCGGCAATCATGGAAACCGGGCTGCGCGTGATGGTGCCGCTGTTTGTAAACGCCGACGACGAATTGCGCATCGATACGCGCACCGGCACCTATATCGAGCGGGCGTAAACTCTGCTGTGTTGCATAGGCTAGCGCAACACGTCCTAGCAAAATGGGAGCATCGCATTCATGAAGCATGATGCAGACGAGCAGCGCGAATTTGTTGATGATTTTGGCCTGAGTGCGCTGCGCGAGGTGCTGCAGCTCATCACCGAAACCGACATCACCGAGATCAAGATCGAGCGCGGCGGCTCGAAGCTGCATATTCGGCGCGGCCAAACTCCCGCGCAGAACACCACGCCGTTTCTGGTGACGCCGTCGCTGGCAGCTGCTCTGCCGCAGCACCTGCAATCGCCGCTGCCGCCGCTTGCGCCGCCCTTCCAGCAGGCCAGCGTGCCCGCCCCGAGCGATGAAGCGGCGCGCGCGACCAGCCCGGCCGAAAATAGCGTGCCGGCGGGCGAGCCGATCACCGCGCCGATGGTGGGCACCTTCTACACCGCGCCGTCGCCCAAAGACACGGCATATGTGCAGGAAGGCGACGTGATCCAGCCCGGCGACCGGGTGGGCATTGTCGAGGCCATGAAGATGATGAACGAGATCGAGGCCGAAATTGGTGGCCGGGTTGCGCGCATCCTGGTGAAAAACGGCCAGCCGGTCGAGTATGGCCAGCCGCTGATGATCATCGAGCCACTCTAGGTTTTGAAGGCTGCGATTTGAGTGCTGAGCGCGTGGCAATCACTCAAATCGCAATCCTCAAAACTCAAAGCTATGCTGCAAATTCTCTCGGTTTCTCAACTCAACACCTACCTGCGCGAGCTGCTCGACGCCGACCCGATTGTGCGCGATATCTGGATCGAAGGCGAGGTTTCGAACTTCTCGCGCGCCTCTTCGGGCCACTGCTACTTTACGCTGAAAGAAGGCGAAGCGCAGATTCGCGCGGTGAGCTGGCGCTCGTCGGTGGCGCGGATTGGCACCATGCCCGGGAATGGCGACGCGGTGCTGGCGCACGGGCGGGTGGCCTTCTACGAATCCAGCGGCCAGATCCAGCTTTATGTCGACATGATCCGACCGGCGGGCGTTGGCTTGCTGTATGCGCGCTTCGAAGAGCTGAAGGCGCGGCTGGCCGCCGAGGGCCTGTTCGACGAAACGCGCAAGCGCCCGCTGCCCGAGCTGCCACGCCGGATTGGCCTAGCAACCTCGCCCACTGGTGCGGCCCTGCAAGACATGCTGAACATCCTGCGGCGGCGCTACCCGCTGGCCGAGGTGGTGCTGGCCCCCTGCCAGGTGCAGGGCGACGGCGCGGCCGACACCGTGGTGGAGGCACTTTACGCGCTCTATGAGCAGGATCTTGACCTGATCATTGTGGCGCGCGGCGGCGGCTCGGCCGAAGATTTGTGGACCTTCAACGAAGAAGTGGTGGCGCGCGCGGTGTTCGCCAGCCCGGTGCCGGTGATCAGCGGCGTGGGGCACGAAACCGACACCACAATCATCGACTATGTGGCGGATGTGCGCGCCCCAACGCCTTCGGCCGCCGCCGAGCTGGCCGCGCCCGACATTGCCGAGCTGGCCGGCGCAATGGAATTGCTGCACATCCGCGCCGCCGAATTGCTTCGCCGCCGACTGGACGACGCCGCCAGCGATCTCGACCGGGTGGAACGGCGTTTGGCGCAGTATTCGCCCGCCAGCCGCCTGCAGCGCGACCGGCAACTGCTCGACGAGCTGGCACGCCGCGCGGCCACGCGCCTGGCGCACAGCGTAGCGCTGCACCGCGCCCAACTGGCCGGAACCAGCGCGCAGCTTGCCGCGCTCAACCCGCTGGCGACGCTTGGGCGCGGCTATGCGGTGGTGCGCCGCGCCGATGGCGCAATCGTCACCGACCCCGCACAGCTCGCTCCCGGCGAAGCGCTCACCATCACCGTCAAAGGCGGCGAGATCGCTGCCCAAACCACAAAACCGTGACCTTTGGGTTATTGCGGCGCGCCGGGCGGCTGCGTACAGTGAGCGCATCGCAATTCGGCCCAAACGCGCAGCAGATCAGGTGGAAACCATGACAAACACTGCCGATATGAACTACGAGGCGCTGTATGCGCGCATGCAGGTGATCGTTGGCCGGCTTGAGGCCGGCGAGCTGCCGCTGGAAGAAGCGCTGGCGCTGTACGAAGAAGGTGTGGCCGTTGCGGCGGCCTGCCAGCGCCTGCTCGATGCGGCCGAATTGCGCATTCAGGAGCTGAACGTTGGCCCGGGCGCGCGGCCAAATCTGTGGGAGGACTAAGGTATGGTTGCCGAGCAGGTGCATCGCTACCCGCGCTGGATCGTCTGGATGTTCGAGGTGCTGAGCGCCCTGGCGATTGCCATTGCGCTGCTCCAGCTTGGGCGCGCCCTGCTGCTGCTTGTGTGGTCAACCTTTGGCATCGACACCTCGCTGCTGGGGCGCGTGCCCTACCTGCCCGAAATTGTGCTGGCAATTGGCAACGGCACGCCTTTCCCGCGCCGCGAAGAGGCACTGGGCCTGCTGGCCTTTATTGTCGGCCTGTCGCAGCTGCTGCCCGCGCTGGGCTGGCTGCTGCTGGCCTTGCTGCTGGGCCTGCTGCTGCGCAATAGCCTGCCAACCGTTCGCACCAGCGCGCGCGGCATTCTGGTGGAGTTTGGCGGGAGCTGGCTGCCCATCCCCTGGGAAACCGTGCGCGCCATCAAGGTCACCGAAGACGTGGCCGCCGAGCGCTTTGTGCTGCTGGCCGAAACCGACCCGCAGCAGCTTACCGGCTGGCACCGCTTCTACAGCATGTTCTACCGCTTTGGCTTCCGGCGCAGCTTCCTGATCGGCTCGGCAATCAGCGACTTCCAGGGCTTGATCAAAACGCTGCTGGCCGAAACCGACCGCGTGGCCCGCGTGCTCGATAACATCAAGCCGGCGCGCTTGCAGGAAGAAGCCTCGTCGCCGCTGTTTCGGCTGGTGCTGAGCCCGGCATCGTTTTTCAGCCGGCGCAGCAAAACCGAAGACGCCGGCCAGCCCGTCGCCACGCCCGTGCCGAATCTGGCCGGCTCCGCGCCAATTGGCGGCACCTACCCGCGCCGCATCCAGATGCTGTTTAGCTGGGTTGGGCGCTTGCTCGCGCTGGCCCTGCTGCTGCGCTACGCTGCCTACTGGCTCACCTTCCTGGCGCTTACATTCCCGGCACTGCAAACCATGCCCGTCTTCGACCGGCTGACGCTCTACCAGTTGCCGGCGAACTGGTGGCTACTGGTGGCCGCACATGTGCTGCTGCTGATTATGCTCTGGGTGATCGCGGCGGTGTGGAACCTGCTGCCCGCGCTGGAAGCGCGCTCCGAGGGCCTGGCAGTGCGCCATTTCGGGCGCTGGCTGGTGGTGCCGTGGGCGGCGATCAGCTCGATCAAGGTCACCGAGTTTTCGGAAGAAAGCCGGATCGTGCTCATTCAGGCGCGGCGCGGCTTGCCCGCCGCCAAACGGCTGAGCAGCCTGATCTACGAGGGCAGCTTGACGCCCGGTGTGCTGGTCACGTCGGCGCTGGCGAATTTCGAGCAGGTGTTGCAGCGCGTGCTGCTGGAAGTGACGCGCCACGCCGAAGGCACCGCGCAGGCTTCGCAGCCCATTCTGCAAAGCGAAGCGCGCTCGAATATGCTGCTGCTAAGCTTCCGCTCCAGCGCCACCATCGACAAGCTGGTGGCCGAGGCGCGCGAAGACGAAACGACCACCAAGGCCGATACGCGCCGCCTGCTTGGCCTGGCCGGCACGGCGGTGATGCTGGCGCTGCCGCCCGCGCTCCTGCTGCTCTTTGATCGCGCGATTGCGCAGGGCATCCTGCCAAGCGTGCCGCTCGTGGTCAGCGCGATTGTGCTGGTGGTGCTGGGCCTGGTCGAGTGGCCGATTGTGGGCATTGGGCTGACCACGCTGGACGAAATGAGCGGCGGCGGCGAAGAAGGCAACCGCGCGCTCTACCTCTACCCCACCAGCCAGCTGCCGCGCTTGCTGCCGCAGGTGGGCGCGCTGGTGCTGGTGCTGCTGGGCGTGCCGATCCTGCCGGTGCTGCTCTGGCTTGGCGCAATTGTCTGGTCGTTCCTGCTGGCAGCCGCCATGTCGGAAGAATTGTTTGGCTGGCGCGGCGGCCAGCTGATCGCCGGCGCGCTTATCCCCGTCGTGCTCCAGCTGCTCACCCTGCTGGTCTACCTGTTCATCAGCCGCTAGTGCGCTTTTAGCGCAGGGTTTAGGGGGTGGGGAATAGGGTTTAGTGATTGCAATGCAAACTCTTCTCTGATTTCCGCATCGCTTTTTTGATACTGCACTAGTGCGACCTCCACATTGATTCCGCACCACGCTCTTGGCTTGCTCATCCTCGCCAACCTCGCTACAATATGTCGTAGGTTTGTGGCAGCGGCTCGGCGTGAGAAATTCTATGCAGCGTGTAACCGAACATGTTGATACAGCCTACCTTGAACAGGCACCGCCGCGCCCAACGCCGCCCGGCCTGCTGATGAACCTCTGCTCCGACTACCTGCTCGACCGCCCGCTGCGCACCTTCTTCCCGCCACTGACGATTGCGTGCGTGCTCGCCCTGTTCGCGCTGTATTTTCTGCATGCCAGCCCCTGGCTGCGCGCCATTCCCGGCATCATCATCCTGGCGCAGATCGGGCTGGCGGCGCGGCGCATCTGGCGGAGCGTGCGCGACGACCTGGCGCTGCTAACAAACGGCCTGATCATCCGCGCGCATGTGCTGCGCCTGCGGCCCCACCGCAGCCCTTCCGGCGCGCTCGAAGGCGCGCTGCTCGATTGCGCCATCCCGGTTGCGCCGCGCCGCACCTACATGGGCAGCATCTGGCTGGCCGACGGCGCGGAAGCCCAACGGCTCGCCAGCCAGGGGCGCGTATCGGTGCTGTGCCTGCCGCGCACGCCCGGCACATGGCGCGTGCTGGAAGACGTGCAGTCCGACATTCGCTACGACCGCATGGGCCCAATGCAAGCCATCCCGCAGGATGTCTAGCTGGCGCGCCCACGCCCCTTTCATCTTCCTGCGCACTGCTCTGCGGCACACCTTGTTGTTTCCCCAAGCCTGCTGCTTACCCCTTTTACCAAACCACGTATGTATTTCTTCGTAGGGTTTTCCTGTAGATTCTCATGCGCAAAAATCAATGAATTTATGGATATACGGGAGACCATTCTCCATCTATTCTTATGCTACAGAAATGAAGGGTGTGCTCCATCGAATGCCAGGATACGCATAACCCAGGGCTCATACGATTTGAATGCTGGCTTGCTGCGCCTGCTGCCATCGGTTTCATGCTGCCAGGAACAGGGCTTAACCACACGCTGCATCAGATCATATACAAGCGGCCACTTCGCCAGCATGCGGCGGGGCAAGTGGGAGGTTTAAAACGTGGAAACCGCGCTGCGCACCATTTTGCTGGTTGAAGAGCAATCTGCGCAAGACAAGCTGGTTGAAACCATGCTCAGCCAGCTAGGCTCTTATCAGTACAATCTGTTCAAAACAACCAGCGTCGATGACGCACTTGCCGAGATTCAAACTCAACACTTCTCAGTCGTTGTGCTCGATCTGTGGAAAAAGCCTGCCAGCCTGCCCGAAACTGTAGCACACATCCACGCCTCGGCGCCAGAGCTTCCCATTCTTGTTTTCACCCCGCACAATGACGAACAGCTTGGCCTGGCGTGTATCAATGCCGGCGCGCAGGATTATTTGGCAAAAGAAGAAACGCGGCTGCAAACGCTGCGCCGCGCGATTGGCTACGCGATCACGCGCCAGCGCGAAGCCCAGATCCGCGAGCTGCAGCAAACGCTTGAGCGCATGCGCCAGCTTTCGTCGGCAAGCGCAAGCACGCAAACCACCGCCAGGCTCATTCTGAACGGCGCGGTGCGCGAGCGCCACAGTGGCGAATTTGGCCAGATCGTTTGCGATTACGGATCATTGCTGCCGGTGTACATGGAATACCTGGTACACCAGAAAGAAAAGCCGCGCGATCAGATGGAACTGCTGATTACGCGCCTGGGCGACCTGGGGGGCAGCCCGCGTGACCTGATGGATGTTCACGTTGCTGCGCTCGATGCGAGTGTTGTAAAGCAGAACGCCGAGCGCGGCCATGCCTTAGCCGTTGAAGGGCGGTTACTTGCGCTTGAGATGATGGGGCTGCTGGTCGATTACTACCGCATCGGGCAGCGGCGCCGTTTTCTATAAAGGAGTACTCCTATGAAATACCGACTTCGCCTCTTTGTGAGTGGCTACACCTCGCACTCGCGCCGCGCGATCGAGAACCTGCGCCAGATCTGCGAGCGCGATTTGCGTGAAATGTACGAGGTCGAAGTGATCGATATTCTTGAACACCCACAGCTTGCCGAAAACGAAAAAATCATAGCGACTCCAACGCTGGTGAAGAAGCTGCCGGTGCCAGTGCGCAAAATCATTGGCGATCTGAGTAGCCGCGAAAAGGTACTGATTGGGCTCGATTTCCTGCCAGCACACCCAACGCCCGCCGCATCACAAGTGGAGAAAACAACAATATGATCACTGCACAGCAATTGCTTCCAAAACTCCCGACGGGTATAGCCGGGTTCGAGCAGATTACCAATGGCGGCTTGCCCGAAAACCGCAGCACGCTGATCTCGGGCACGGCTGGCAGCGGCAAAACCGTCTTTGCCCTCCAGTTCCTCGTTTCTGGCGTCTCCGACTTTGGCGAAAACGGCGTCTTCGTCACCTTTGAAGAAACTCCTGACGACCTCATGCGCAACGTCGTTTCTTTCGGCTGGGATCTGCAGGCCATGGTTCGCGACCACAAGATCGCCGTCGTCGACGCCACCCCCGAGCCCGGCGAGGTCACCATCGAAGCCGGTGCCTACGACCTTTCTGCCCTGCTCGCCCGCATCGAAAACGCCATTCGCCAGGTCGGCGCCAAGCGCGTCATTCTTGATGCCGTCGGTGCCTTGTTTCCGCAGTTCACCGATGCCAACGTTGTCCGACGCGAGTTGCACCGCATCCACGCCGGTCTGCGCATGCTCGGTGTCACCACCCTGATCACCATGGAGCGCACCGGCGAGGAAGCCGGCATTGGCCGCTTTGGCGTGGAAGAGTTCGTGGCCGACAATGTCATCCTGCTGCGCAATCGCATCGACCAGGAAAAGCGCCGCCGCACGATCGAAATCCTCAAGTTCCGCGGCTCGACGCACCAGAAGGGCGAATACCCCTTCACGATCGACGCCGAGGACGGCGTGATGATCATCCCGCTGTCGGCGATCGAGCTGAAGCAGCGCTCGTCGCAGATCCGCGTGTCGTCGGGCGTGCGCGAACTCGACACGATGTGCGGCGGCGGGATGTACCGCGACTCGATCATCCTGACCAGCGGCGCAACCGGCACGGGCAAAACGCTGATGGTGACGCAGTATATCAAGGCGGCGATCGAGGCGGGCGAGCGGGCGATCCTGTTCGGGGCGGAAGAAAGCCGCGAGCAACTGACGCGCAACGCGGCGTCGTGGGGGGTGGATTTCGAGAAGGCCGAGCGCGACGGGCTGCTGAAGATCATCTGCCGCTACCCGGAGATCATGGGGCTGGAAGACCACCTGCTGCACCTGAAGCGCGACATCAAGACGTTCGAGCCGAAGCGGGTGGCGGTGGACAGCATGTCGGCGTTCGAGCGGGTGTCGACGCCGAAGTCGTTTCGGGAGTTTGTGATCGGGCTGACAAGCTTCATCAAGCAGCAGGAGATCACGGGCCTGTTCACGAACACGACGTCGATGCTGATGGGCGGGGAGACGATCACGGAAACGCACATCTCGACGATCACGGACACGATCATCCTGCTGCGGTATGTGGAGCTGCACGGGGAGATGCGGCGGGGGCTGACGGTGCTGAAGATGCGGGGGACGTGGCACGAAAAAGACATCCGCGAGTATGTGATCGACAACCAGGGGATGCACATCCGCGAGCCGTTCCGCGGCATTCACGGCATCCTGAGCGGCACGCCAGTCTACTCGTATGCCGAAGAGCGCCAGCGCCTCGGCGGCATGTTTGGTTCGCATCAGGATGGCGGAGGCAGAGCTAGTGCCGGTTAAAAGATGTTTTGGGCTGGTACGCACGGGAGCGGCGCACAAAGTAAAAAGTGTGTGCTGCTGCGTTATAGCGCACACGAACGAGTACTTCTGCTCGCGTATGCGAGCAAGGCATTCTTCACTCTACGCTCGCAGTGCGTACCCTGAGCGTAGCCAAAGGGTTCAGATGGACAAATAAAGAGCATGTACCCGAACTGGGCATTACAGAGGATATAATGGCTGCTGGCCAACCATATCGGCTGCTGCTGCTTGAAGAACATCTCGAAGGTGCCGATCTTGTAGCGCGGTATTGCGCAGCGCTTCCAGATACGGTATTTGAGATTGTCTATGCCAAGAGTGTGCATCAGGCCACAACAATGCTCGAAGCTGAGCTGTTCGACGCCGTGCTGATCCACATGCGCGTGGCAGAAGCAAACAACGCAGCGCTCCAGCAGCTTCGGGAAGTGCGCGAAAATACGGTATACATTATTGTTGCCGACGATAAACACGCCGGGCTGCGCAGCGAATGGCTGCGCAAAGGCGCGCAGGATGTAGTGTACTCGGCTGATCTTGAGCGTTCGCTGCATGTCGGCCTGCTCACCACCATTGAGCGCAACCGCACACAGCGCGAACAGCGCGATATTCAGCGCCTGGTGAACCTTTCGCCCGACGCGACACTGGTTGTCGATAACGAAGGCGCGGTGCGCTTTGTAAACCCGGCTGCGCTTCATTTGTTTGGGCGCAGCCGCGAAGATTTTGTTGGCGAGCGCCTGGGCTTTTCGGTGGAAAACGAAAAGACCGTTCAGATCGACATTATTCGCAAAGGCGAGCAGTGCGTTGGCGAAATGCGCATCGTCGATATTACCTGGGATGGCTGGCCAGCCTGTATGGCAACCATTCGCGACATGACCGACTGGGTGCGCGCGGAAGCGGAGGTGCGGCGACTGAATGCCGACCTGGAGCGGCGCGTGAATGAGCGCACTGCCGCGCTGAGCTTCATGCTCAAGCGCATGCAAGCACTCTACGAAATTACGAATGATGCAATTGCATCCGATGACCTTGCGGCCGGCTTGCAGCGCACCGTCGAGCATATTAGCACAGCGATTCACGTCGACCGGGTGGTGCTGCTGTGCTTCGATTGGCAGGCGGGCGCGATCGAACACTTCGTCTATGGCGGGCCGGGCAAGGCGTTCATCAGCACTGCCATAAGCTACAAAGAAATAATGTCCGGCCTGACGGGCTGGGCCGTGCGCGAGCGGCGACCGGCGATCTCGCCCAAAAATATCCCCGACCCGCGCGAAAGCCTGCTTACCCAGCATCGCCGCAGCGAAACAATGGCCGGCTCGATTGTGGTGATCCCGCTGATCTACCTCGACGAGGTTTTTGGCACACTGACAGCAATTAACACGCCCGACGAACCCGACTTCAGCGCGGAAGATATCGACTTGCTCACGATGATTGCGGGCCAGGTGGCATTTACCTACGCCCGCGCCCGCCTGACAACGCGCCTGCGCCAGGCGAACACTGCCCTGGCGGCCGAGGTTGCCGAGCGCGCGGAGCTGAGCCGCCAGCTTCAGGAGCAGGCCGATCACGCAATTGCGCTGGCATCCTTCTCGCAGGCGCTGGCCGAAACGCGCCATGACATGCAGCCCTTGTTTGCGGCCATTGCTCAGCGCGTTGCGCAGCTCTTTGGCGGCGCGTGTGTGGTTACCCTGCTTTCGGCCGATGGCATGTGGCGGTACACTGCCGCAATCGCGCATACCGACCCTGCGCAGCATGCCCTGCTGGCCGAATTGCGCCCGGCCCTGCCAACGCCGGCGCATGAAGGCATTGTTGGGCAGGTCATCGCAAATGGGCAGTCGCTGCTGGTTCCCGTGGTCGACGCCAGCGAGCGCGACCGCTGGATGCAGCCGGAACAGCAGCCAGCTTTTGAGCGCCTTGACATTGGCACCTTACTCATCGCGCCACTGCGTGCCCAAAGCCAGGTCATCGGCGCAATCCTTGTCTCGCGCGGCCGGCATGGCACAGCCTACACCGAAGCCGACCAGCGATTTCTGCAAGATCTGGCCGACCGCGCCGGGCTGGCGATCGAGAACGGGCGTTTGCTGCTTGCCGCAATGCAGTCGCGCGCGGAAGCCGAGCGCGCAAACCAGGCTAAAAGCGCGTTTCTCGCAACAATGAGCCACGAATTGCGCACGCCGCTCAACGCCATCCTTGGCCGTTCTGAGTTGCTGCTCGAAGAAATTTTTGGCCCGCTCAACCACAAACAAACCACGTCGGTTCACCAGATCGAAGAAAGCGGCCAGCACCTGCTCACGCTAATCAACGACATTCTCGATCTTTCCAAAATCGAAGCCGATAAGCTTGAACTGCATATCGAGAATGTCGCGGTTGAACTGGTATGCCACCAGAGCATGCGCTTTGTGGCCGAGCTGGCACTGAAAAAGCACATCACCCTTTCTGACACGATTGCGCCCGAAGCGCAGATCATTGCAGCCGATCCGCAGCGCTTGAAGCAAATACTCGTCAACCTGCTTTCGAACGCGGTGAAATTCACGCCCGAGCATGGCAGCGTTGGGCTCGACGTGGTGGCGAATATCGCAGAGCAGACGATGACGTTTAGCGTGTGGGATAGTGGAATCGGTATCAGCGAAGAGCAGATTGCGCACCTGTTTCAGCCCTTTGTGCAGCTCGACAGCGCGCTGAACCGCCGCTACGCGGGCACTGGCCTGGGCTTGTCGCTGGTGAAGCGCTTGGCCGAAATACACGACGGCCATGTGAGCGTTAAAAGCACCATTGGCGTTGGCAGCCGCTTCAATGTCACTTTGCCCTGGCGCGAGCTTGCGCCGACCGGCGAGCATAGCGAGGGAGTGCCTGCCGCGCCGCATGAACTGCGCCTCGCTGGCGCAAATTCGCCCCAGCTGCCACGCATTCTGCTGGCCGACGATACCAGATCGACCAGCGATCTGCTGCAAGACTACCTGTGCGGCCACGGCTACGATGTGCTGGCTGCCTATGATGGGCAGGCCGCTATTACAAGCGCGCGCGCGGCCAGGCCAGCAATCATTGTGATGGATATTCAGATGCCGGGGATGGACGGACTCGAAGCGATTCGGGCTATTCGCGCCGACGAGCAGCTGCGCGATATTCCCATTATTGCGCTCACCGCGCTGGCGCTGCCGGGCGATCGCGAGCGCTGCCTCCAGGCGGGCGCCGACGATTATATTACCAAGCCCGTAAGCCCCAGCCACCTGCTCGCGGCGATTGAGTTTCGGCGCGAGCGCGGGCGCGAGCAAGCCTGATAAGCCGGTTTGTGCCTACTCAGCCGGCTGCACCGGGCGCAGAAACGCGGCCCGCACCGTCGGCTGAAGCATATACACCGCAATCGCCACCAGCACAATCACCTGGAACAAGGCGTTGCGCCCCAGCACCAGCGCGTTCTGAAACTGGTAGAAGCCCAGCACCGCGCACATCAGCAGTGTGGCGAAGAAGGCCCAGCGCTTGCCGCCCCACAGGCCATAGCCAATCGCCAGAAAATAGCCGCCATACAGCAGGTAGATAAACCACGGCACGCTGGCTGTGCCCAGCAGTGGCAGAACGAGCGCGGCGAGCAGCAGCGCCCCGCCCGCCAGAAACAGCAGCGAGGCCAGCGCATACACCCCGCGCGGCAGCGTGCGATCATTGTTACGTACTTTGGTCATCGCATTCCATCCATTGTTTTGGTTTGTCCACACCCGATATTATAGCGCAGCCGCCGCCTAGATTGCAGCAAGCGACAAACGGCCCTTGCTGGTGTGCAAGGGCCGTTTGTCGTTCGTCATGGCCCTACCTGTGGGCCACGCGGGAAAATTAACTGTTGCGCACAAACTGGCGGCGCAGCACCAGGCCCGCGCCCAGCAGCGCAATGCCACCCACCAGGAACAGCCAGCTAGGGTCGGCCGCGCCTTCTGCCGTCTGTGGCAGGCGGCCCGGCTGGCTGCCAGTGCCCTGGCTGGCCGGCTGCGGGTTGCTCACGTCGGTGTTTGTGCTGTAGGCTGCCATGGTCTGGTCGCCAGCGGTGGCGGGCGGGAACAGCGCGCCCAGCGGCAGGTACAGTGTTAGTGCCTCGTTCGAGACATTTTTCACCGTCAGCGTGCCACGGCCGTAGAAGTTATCGCTGGCTGCGCCAATCGCGACTTTGTCGCCAATCGGCTGCCACGAAGCGACCGTTAGCGTCACCTGGCCAGCCTTGGCCGCCTCGATCACCGAGGTGCCCTGCGGGTTGGCTGGCGCGCTGCTGGCAGCATCGACCACAGCTTTGGCATCCGCGCCGCCGGCCGGGCTGTCGGTGGCACCGCTGAGCTGCCAAATAGCGTACTGCGCCTCAAGCGCCTTGTCGGCGCTGGCCGAAAGATTGTTCGTCTGAATGTATGCCAGCGCGCCGCGAATATTGTCAGGCGCGACGGCGTTTGGTGCCTGAACTGACGTGGGGAATTTCAGCCCGAAGTTCGTGCAGTATCCTTCAAAGGTAATGGTCGCAGTGCCATTGGGCTGGAGCGTAAAGCTCTGCGCGCCACTGCTCTGGGCGAACGCCGACCCGCCGCCAAACACCAGCAACGCCAGCGCCAGGCCGCACGCGCCAATGATTCTAGCCATTCGCGAAGTTGTCATCAAGTCTCTCCTCTATACCGGTGGCTCGCTGCCAAACTCTCCTCGAAGCAGCATAAGCAGGTTTCTTGCCACCAGTATGCGGGAGATTAGCGGAACAGCACCAGCAGCGCGGAAAGGGTTATCAGGCTGCCCAAGGTTGTAACGACCACGCCGCTGCTCACAAATTCCGGCCAGGCGTCGAACTCAATCGCGATTACCACCATATTCACGGCGGTGGGCATGGCGGCCTGCATAGTGCCAACATACAATGGCAGGCCCTGCAAGCCGAGCAGCAGGCCAAATCCATAGGCCAGCGGAATTGGCAGCAGCAGGCGAATAAACGTTGCTGCCGCCAGTGGCGCGCCGAGGGTGAGCGGCTGGCGCTTGGCGAGCTGCGTGCCGAGGTTCAGCAGCATCAGCGGCAGCGCGGCGTCGGCCAGCTGGCGCAGCCCGCGATAGATGCTCGCCGCCACCACGCCATTCGAGTCGTCGAGCGGGAGGCCAAACGCGCGCAGGCCCAGCGCCAGCAGCAGCGCATAGATCAGCGGCACACGAAACACCTGCCCCAGCGCGGCACGGCGGCCCTGGCTGCCCGCCGAGGCCAGGTAGACCGCAAAGGTCTGCGAAAGGATCGTCTGTGTGAGGTAGCCAATCACGCCATACTGAAAGCCAGTGTCGCCAAAGGCATAGCGCGTAACCGAGAGGCCGTAGTTGCCCGAGTTCATAAAGGTGCTGGTGAGCAGCATGCCGCTGCGGCGCGGCCCGCTTAGCTGGAAGAAGCCAGCAGCCAGCATGGCGCACAGCGTGGTGGCGAGCATCACCAGCAGCATCTGGAGCGACAGCAGCGCAAGCGTGCCGCCAGCAATGTCGGTGCGCAGCAGCGTCACAAACACCAGGCAGGGGTTGAGCAGGTACATGCTCATGCGGTTGAGCGTGCGGCCATCCAGCGGGAACGTGCGCGCCAGCGCATAGCCAAGCGCGATCACCAGTGTGACCGGCAGCAGCACCTCGGCAAAGGCAGATAGGATCATAGCAGTGGGCAGTCAGCAGTCGGCAGTTGGCAGCGGGCAGCGAATGAGCAGACGACGGGGTGAAAGGGTGACAGTGACCAGTCGGCAGCTGGCAGCGGGCAGCACACGCGCAACCTGCAACCTATAAACCTGTAACCTGACAACCCTATTTGATCTGCGCGAAAATCAGCGAGTCGATCAACTGCTCGACCGGGGCTTTGTCGTCGGTGAAGGCGGCATAGCGCGCATCAGTCGGCAGAAACTCGTGCACCGGCGCAGCACCCAGGCGCAGCGCCCAGTCCATCACGGTATGGAGCACCGGCACCTGCATGCGGTCGTAGTTCTGCTTGAAGTTCAGCGCGCCATCGCCCACCGGCCGGTTCACGCCCACCAGGATCTGGTTGCCAAAGCCAGCAGTGTCGATCACAAAGACCTGCGGGAAGACCTGCCGCATCGTGCCGGCCAGCGCCACGCCCAGGCGGTCGTCGCCGTCGGGGCCTTTGCCCGCATTCACCACCGCCACGCCATCGGGCGTCAGGTGGTCTTTCACCAGCTGAAAAAACTCGACGGTGGCGAGGTGAAAAGGAATATAGGGCTGGTGGTAGGCATCCATGCCAATCACATCGTAGCTGCCGCCCTGGGTGGCAAGCCAGAAGCGCGCATCGTCGGGGTGGGTTTTGTAGTTCGGGTGGGTGGGGTCGTCGCTGGCGTCGCGAAGCTGGAAATGCTTGCGCCCCATTGCAATAATCGCCGGGTCGATCTCCACCGCGTCGATTTTCGCGTCGGCGCCATAGACGGCCAGAAACTGCTTCGGCACCGTGCCAGTGGCCGAGCCAAGCATGGCAAAACTCTTTACAGTGGAGGGATCGCGGTCGGGGAAGAAATACGGCGCGACCGTGAAGTAATCCCACGGCCCGCCGCCCGTCAGCAGATCGAGCGGGTTGTTGGTTTGCTCGTAGCGCGGGTGGTAGATCGAGTGGATGGCCTGGCCTTCGTTCAAAATCAAATTCACCTGCGGGCCATACGATTGGCTCTCGCTGGTGGCAATCTGAATGTAGTTATAGGCCGATTCCTGCTCGTCGATCAGCGTGCAGCCGCCACAGTCGGCGCTTTTGATATTGCCGCGCGTGGTGGTGGTAAAGAAGAACAGCCCAACCACCACCAGCAGCATCACGAGGTAGCGCCAGTCGCGCAGGCCAACAAGGCCCACCACAATCAGGAAAACCGCGATCAGGTAGGTGGTGCGCGCCGTGCCGATCTCGGGGATCAGGTAGAGCACGGTCAGAAAGGTGCCGACGATCGAGCCGACGGTGGAAAGTGCCGACAGCGAGCCAGCGGTGCGCCCGGCCGAGGCGATGCCATTTTCGACTTTCCTGAGCTGCAGGCGAATGGCAAACGGGCTGACCATTGCCATCAGGATCACTGGCGCGGCAAACAGGATCAGCACGCCAAACAGCGCGCCCAGAAAGCTCCCCACCGCCACGCGCGCAATCGTGCCCTGCGAAAAGCGCAGGATCGGGTCGGCCAGCAGCGGGATGAAGCCGGTAATAAAGCCAGCCCAGGTAATAATTTTGTAGAGCGTCTTTTCGTCGGGCCGGCGGTCGGCAAGCGAGCCGCCGAGGCGGTAGCCAATGGTGAGGTAGATCAGCGTCAGGCCGATCACCACCGCCCAGATTGGCTGCGAGGTGCCGAAGTAGGGGGCCAGCAGGCGCGAGGCGATCATTTCGATGCCGAGGGTGCCGATGCCGGCGAGGAACACAACCAGGAGCAGGAAACGGCTGGAACCTTGCGCTGCCTCGCGCTGCGCGGCTTGGGGCTGCGCGGGGATGTCACCTTCCATGAGAACCCTTTTCCGTCTATGCCACAGAGAGCATAGCGCGCCGGGATGGGTTGGCCATCACACGGCGGCTATGCTCTCTGCGGCGATCCAAATCAGCTAGCGCACCAGCGCGCCCAGAAGCAGCTTCCCAAGTGCTTGCAGCAGCAGCGTCGCAATGATTGGCGAGAAGTCGAACATCATCGTGTTCGGCATCAGGCTGCGGATCGGCGCGAGGATTGGCTCGGTGATGTCGCGCAAAATCTGGGTGATCCGGTTGTTCGCAAACGGATCGACCCACGACGCCAGCACCCGGCCAAAGATCGCCAACGTCAGCACATTAAACAGAATGTTGATGAAATTGACGAGAAAAGACGACATGAGCTGCCTCCTTAACAGGCGCATAGCAATGGGATTGCGCCGTATTATACCAGATTGATTATGGCTCGCCGAGGCGGGCGCGCACCGCTGCCGCGTGGGCCGTCAGCCCTTCGGCATCGGCCAGCCGCGCAGCCGCCGGCCCGATTCGCTGGAGCGCGGCTTCGTTCAGCCCCACCAGCGAGATGACTTTGCGAAAATCGTCGACGTTGACGGGCGAGGCGTAGCGCGCAGTGCCCCCCGTGGGCATGATGTGCGACGGGCCGGCCACGTAGTCGCCCAGCACTTCAAACGAGCGCTCGCCCAGGAAAATGCCGCCAGCGTTGCGCACCTTGCCCACGTGCTGCCACGGTTCGGCCACCAGCAGGCAGAGATGCTCGGGCGCGTATTCGTTCGCCAGCGCAAACGCTGCGTCGAGGTCGGGCACCACCACAATGCCGCCGCGCCCCTCAATCGACTGCGCCGCGACCTCGGCGCGCTCCAGCGCTTCGAGCTGGCGCGCAACCTCGGCCTGCGTGGCTTCGGCTACGGCGCGGCTGGGCGTGAGCATGATCGCCGAAGCGACCAGATCGTGCTCGGCCTGCGCCAGCAGGTCGGCCGCGGCCAGGCGCGGGTCGGCGCTTGCGTCGGCAATCACCAGCGTTTCGGTCGGGCCGGGCAGCGCCTCGATCCCCACCACGCCATAGACGGCGCGCTTCGCCAGCACCACAAACAGGTTGCCCGGGCCGGCGATCTTGTCGACCTGCGGCACGCTCGCGGTGCCATAGGCCATGCCAGCAATCGCCTGCGCGCCGCCAAGCGCAAATACCCGATCAACGCCCGCCACATGCGCCGCCGCCAGCACCAGATCGTGTATTTCGCCAGTGGCGCGCTGCGGCGGTGAACAGACGACAATTTCATCGACACCAGCCACCCGCGCAGGGATGGCCGCCATCAGCAGCGACGACGGGAGCGGCGCGCTGCCACCCGGGGCATATAGCCCGACGCGCTGCAACGGCACGACGATCTGCCCCAGTGCTCCTTCGACGCTGAAATCGACCCATGAGTTGCGCGCCTGCCGCCGGTGAAAGCGCTCGATTTCGGCAGCCGCAAGCCGCAGCGCGTCGAGCAACTGCGGATCGAGCGCCTCGGCGGCGGCCTGCCAGCGCGCGCGCGGCACCTCAAGCGCATCGCGGCGGCCATTGTCGAGCTGGGCACTCCAGTCGAGCAGGGCCTCGTCGCCGCGCGCGCGCACATCGCGAATGATCCGGTCGACGGCTTCGGCGGGTGAGAGGCGCGCGCCAAAAATGCGCTCGATGCCGTCGAGCAGGGCTGGCGGCACCACCACTTCGTCGAGCGGCATGCGGCGCAGAATCGTGCCGCGCGCGGCGGCCACGTCGTCGAGAATTGGGATGGGCATAGCGCTATCTTTCTGGTGAGGTTTGGGCCATTATGTGAGCTGATAGTATACCATTGCAATCGGCAATTTATGATTTCCGTGTCCTAAAATCCATCCACAGATTACGCAGATGACACAGATATAAGACCTGAAATCTGCGTCATCTGCGCAATCTGTGGATAGATGTCGTTCCTCATTTCAATTTGCAGATAATCCTGTCGCTCCTCTCGCGGCACATTCGCCAAAAAGAATGACGCGCCATTCAGGCACGCCATGCTATTGTGCTTGTGCGAATTCGCCAGCCTTGTGGAGAAAGCACATGCCCACCGACCCGCGCCCCACCCATTTCCGCACCAGCTTCGACCAGGTTGCTGAAGAGTACGATGCGGAGCGCCCCGGCTACCCGCCCGCCCTGATCGACGATATTGTGGCGCTGGCCGCGCTGCCGTCGCCGGCCCACATTCTGGAAATCGGCTGTGGCACCGGGCAAGCCACGCAGCCCTTTGCCGAGCGCGGCGACCATATGCTGTGCCTGGATATTGGGGCGGCGATGCTGGCGGTTGCCCAGCGCAAATTCGCCGAATACCCGCACATCGCGTTTCACCACGGCGCGTTTGAGGAATGGCCCATGCAGGCGGGCGCGTTCGATCTGGTGATGTCGGCCACGGCGTTCCACTGGGTTCCGCCCGAGATTGGCTACCCCAAGGCAGCCGAAGCCCTGAAACCTACTGGCAGCCTGGCGATCTTCGCGCACGAGCACCTGCCGCTCGACCCGGCCTTCGCCGCCGACCTGCACGCGATTGAACAGAACCTGACGCCCGACTGGCCCGACCCGCGCATCCCGCCCGACCTCACCGCGACAATTGCTGCCAGCGCCGCCACGATCGACGCAACCGGCCTGTTCGCGCCAACCGTTGTCCGCACCTACCCGTGGGCGCGCAGCTACTCAGCGGAAGAATTTGTGCGCCTGCACAACACCTTCTCGAACTACCGCAGCCTCGACGATACTACGCGCGCAGAGATATTTCGCGCTATTGCCGAACTGATCGACCAGCACTACGCCGGCACGATCACGAAATCATATCTTGCAGTGCTGTACCTGGCGCGCAAACGATAATGCGCTTGCAGCGCAGGGGGTGGGAGGTTGTGAATAGAGGTTGGTGATTGCCTGTTTGGGCTTCGCTGAGCACAAAAAAAGCGGAGTTGGACGTTTCCAACTCCGCTCGGCTCATTCGCTACCAGAAGCCACCGTGATGTGCCAGCGGCGCAAGCCCGTTCAGCCATTCGATATACACCAGCGGGCTGCGCGCCTGCTGGAACAGATGCTGCAGCACGCCGCTCAGCAGCAGAGCGCGCCCGTCGATCAGGTAGCGGCCCTGCAGCGTGCCAAGCGCATAGTGCGCCAGCCGCCGCGCCCGCGCCAGCGGTGTGCGCTGCGGTGCCTGCGCCTCGGCGTAGCGCACGCCCGCCGCAATCTGCGCAGTGCTGCGCGCGGCCGCCAGCGCAGCAATATAGACACGGTAGACACGCGTGCGGGCGATGCGCGGCGGGTAGGTCGCATAGCGCGCCGTGTGGGTGTCGTAGAGCCAGGGGCGCGGCTGCTTGAAGCCATGAAAATGAAACAACACCAGCGGCTCGTCGCCAACAAACACCCGCCCACCGCGCAAACTGAAGCGATAATTCATCATATTCCAGGGCGCGGTGTTCACGCCTTTGTGCGCCAGAACCAGCACATCGCCGAACTGCTCGGGCCAGCGCTCAAGGTACTTCTGGTCGGCGTAGCGCTCGCCTTCGAGCCGGTCGTAGCACCATTCCACACACTGCTCGTACCACTGCCGCAGGCACGCCAGCCCGGTCGCGTCGCGCCGAAACGCCAGCAGGCCAACGTTGTACACCCCATAGATATTCATGCCTTCCAGGTAGGCCGGGTAGCGGTGCGGAATGATCGTGACCGCGTGGCGAGCCATTTCCGCCACCACCGGCGCCGGGTCGCTGAAGAAATACATGTCGGCGTCGAGATACATCAGCAGGTCGATCGCGGGGTTTTGCTGAAGGACATGCCATGTCAGCGCGGGCGTGCAGGTGAAATAATACTCGACCAGCGAGCGGTTCTGCCGCGCTGCGGACAGCTCGGGCAAGGCGCGCTCAAGCTCGCCCAGCGAAATCAGCGTCAGCTCGGGCAGGGCAAGCTGGGCGAGCGTCGCGTAGCATACGTCGTCCAGGCACAGCACCCACATGCGAAACGGCGTGCAATGCTGCTGAAGCGAGTGGATGAGCGCCAGGCCGCGCGGCAGGTAATGTTGATCGAAGTAGGTGCAAAAAGAGTACAAGCAAAACCCTATCGTAGCGAGGAGTGGTGCTTGCGCCGCTGCCCGGCGGGCGCGATCACGAGCGTTTCGCTTTGTACACCGTTTTGCGCGAGGCCATGATGCGCCCAAAACGGGCGCTGAAAGCGCGCTAGGCGCGCTCGTTGCCGCGGCTGCGCTCCAGCGGCTGCACAATCACCTGGTCGATCTGCTTCAGGAAATGATCGATCTCGAAGGGCTTGGCGATCACTGCGTCGCAGCCAGCCGCCCGCGCACGGTCGAGGTCGTTGGGGAGCGCGTGGGCGGTGAAGGCGATCACCGGGATGGTGCAGGTGGCCGGGTTTTGCTTCAGGCGGCGCGTGGCTTCCCAGCCATCGAGCCGGGGCAGCGAAAGATCCATCAGAATAACATCGGGCTGGAGGCTGGCGGCGACGTTGAGCGCGCTGGCACCGTCGCCCACGCTCGTGACGGTATGCCCGGCATCGAGCAAAATCAGCTCGGCGATCGTGCGGTTATCGGGTGCGTCTTCGACAATTAAGATCTGCGCCATTGTCCACCTCGCTTGTGTTGCTGCTCAGTTCGGTGCATAACAAATAAACGATAAAAACCCTGTGCGCGAGTCGTGGCGCGAGTAGCGACTTGTATCAGGTAGAATGCCGGGATTATGAACGGAGATGCGTGCCAGAGATTGCAGTTTGTTCATTTGCGTGGCATAAAAAAGCGAATTCATGGCTTCCGCAACCACGAATTCGCTTCATATTATGCTGGGTCGTTTGGTGAAGGCGGGGCGGCTAGACGATTTCGATGGCTTTGCCAAAGGCTTTTTGGAACAAGCCAGCGCGCCGGTTCGCATCCCAGATCTCTACCGTCGCATCGCCTATGGTTTTTGTCACCACGCGCACCGTTTCGCCAAGCTCAACCTGCAAGCCCTGCACCACCTGGCTCTTGCTGCGCTCCAGGTATTCCGCCAGCCGCAGCAGCGCCGCCAGCCGCGCCACGCGCTCGCCATCGCCGGGCTGCAGCACTTTCCTGTACGGGTCGGTGTTGACATCGCCCTTGCGGTGGTAGCGCACCAGCAAGGCCAGCAGCACCACTTCGCGCGGGCTGAAGCCTTGCAGCGCCGCATTCATCACCAAGTACGCGCCATGCTTATGATGGTCGTAGTAGCCGATGGCCACGCCAATATCGTGCAGCTGCGCGGCATAGCCCAGCAGCTCGCGCTCCCAGTCGCCGTAGCCGTGCAGCGGGCGCAACTGGTCGAACAGCGAAATCGAAAGCTCGCGCACCTTCGCGCTATGAATGGCCTCGTAGTTATACAGCCGCGCCAGATTCTGCACGCTGAAGCCGCGCATGTCCGAAAACAGCGGCGGGTCTTCGCCAACCAGGAAGTGCTCGTAAAACACGCCTTCGCGCAGGCCCTGCCCGCTGACCGTAATCTCGCCGAAGCGGCCATGCTCCATGAGCTGCTGCAAAATCACCGCCCCGGCCAGAATCAGGTCGGCGCGGTCGCGACTGAGGCCGGGGAAATCGGCGCGCTGGCGCAGGGTGGTGGGGCGCAGCAATTCGATTATTTCGTCGAGGCGGGCGCGGCTGAATGTGTGGCCGTGCACGCGGTCGAGCGGGTAGCCACTGAGCTTCTGATCGATTTCAGCCAGCGTGCGGATGGTGCCGCCAATGCCAGCCAGCGTCGTACTGCCATTGTTCGCCAGCCAGTCGAGCCCGCCGAAGCTGCTGGTGGCCGCTTCCTGCAGCGCCTTGAAATCGCGGTTGCTGATCGGGTCGCTGCGCACATAGCGCTCGGAAAAGCGCACGCAGCCGGCTGGCTGGCTGAACGAGCGCACAAAGCCGCGCCCGCGGATCGCCGTCACTTCGGCGCTGCCACCGCCAATGTCGATCAGGAAGCCATCGCGCAGATCGAGCGCGTTCACCGCGCCGAGGTAGCCGTAGTAGGCTTCTTCTTCGGTCGAAAGCACGCGCAGCTTCAAACCCGATTCCTGCGCAACGCGGCCAAGAAACGCGCTCTGGTTGGCGGCATCGCGCGTGGCGCTGGTGGCCACCGGCACAATCCGCGTGACGCCGGTGGATTTGCAGTAGCTGTGGAACATTTTCATCGCTTCGACGCCGCGCTCCATTGGCACGGCCTGAAGCTGGCCATCGTCGCCAACGCCCTCGGCCAGGCGCACCGTTTCGCGCACTTCGTCGAGCAGGCGGAATGAGTGGTGCGGCGTGTAGCCCATCACCACCAGGCGCGTTGTGTTCGAGCCAAGATCGATAACGCCGATGCGCTCTTGCATCGGCTAGTTCCCCCGTGTGCTGTGCTCGGCAAGCTGGCGGTCGAGCCGAACTGCAATATCGCGGTACATATCGCCGCGCATCTGGGCCGCGTTCAGGCGGCGCTGAAGTGCCGCAATCCACGCCGCCGCGCCGCCAATGGCGAGCAAGGCAAAAACGGTGCGCATGTCATCTTCTCCTCTGATGATTGACAACCTGCTGGAATTGTACCCGATCCAGTTACGAGCGCCAACCAGCGCAGGATGCACGGCCCGCGCACAGAGCTGGTACAATAGTGATGCTTCGCACAAGCGCCATGTCTGGCTTCCGTGCGGCTGGATGGATAACGATCATGGTAAAACAGTTTTTCCGTGGGCGGCAGCTGCTGATCACGCTGCTGATGATTGTGGGCGCGCTCGTGCTGGTGCGGCTGGGCTTCTGGCAGCTCGACCGGCTGGCGCAGCGGCGGGCGATCAATTCGGCAATTGCGTCGCGCCAGGCCGAGCCACCAGTGCCGCTCACGCCTGCGCTGGCCGCCGATACCACGCAAGAATACCGGCGCGTCGAGCTGCGTGGCGTATTCGATTCGAAGCAGGAAATCGTGCTGCGCAACCGCTCGCTCGATGGCGTGACGGGCGTGCATGTCATCACGCCGCTGCGCTTCACCGGCGCGGATGGCGCGCCCGAGGCGGTGCTGGTTGATCGCGGCTGGCTGCCAAATATCGCAGCCAGTGCCGAGGCGCGCGCCGCTTATGCTGCGCCAGCGGGCGAGGTCACTGTGGTGGGGCAGATTCGCCGCTCGCAGGAGAATTTCGGCGGCCCGGCCGACCCGCCCTTCAGCGCCGTGCGCCCGCGCCTGGATGCCTGGTTTCTGGTCAACATTCCGCGCATCACCGAGCAGCTTGGCTACCCGCTGCTGCCGGTCTTTGTCGAGCAGCTGCCCACCACGGACGACCCCGACCTGCCGCGCCGCGACCCGCTCACCGACCTGGGCGAAGGGCCGCACCTGGGCTATGCAATCCAGTGGTTCGCATTTTCGGTGATTCTGCTGGTGGGCTATGTGGTGTTCGTGCTGCGCCGCCAGCGCCTGGCTGCGGGGAATGGCAGGGGTGAAAGGGTGAAAGGGTGAAGGGGTGACAGGTGGCAGTAAGCAGTAGGCAGTTGGCAGTTGGCAGTTGGCAGTTGGCAGTTGGCAGTTGGCAGTTGGCAGTTGGCAGTTGGCAGTTGGCAGTTGGCAGTTGGCACAACTTTCAACCTTCTAACCTGCAACTTTTAACTCTTCGCGCCCTTCGCGCTCTTTGCGGTTCATTCTTCTGGTCGTTGGTCGTCGCAACCTGCAACCTGCAACCCGCACCTCAAACCCTCCGTGCCTCTGTGCCTCAGTGGTAAATTTCCGTCGTCATTTATCGCAGCGAAGCCAGATATTCCTGAATTGCCAGGAACGACGGACGCGGGCTGCCGTCGGCGTTGAGAATGCTGAACGACGACTGCTCGTGGCTGCGCGATTTGAACAGCGCGAAGTTCAGGTTCCACAAAAACATCGCGCCGACCCACGGGTACTGCTCCTTGCTGCGCCGCATCGCGCCAACAATATAGTCGGCCTGATCCTCGAACGACACCTGATTGCCGAACTCGAAGCCGGGGCTGCTGTTGCGCGTGGCCCAGCCATACTCCGTGATCCAGACCGGGTGGTCGGCCAGGCCGTGCTGCTCCATCAGGGCGCGCACATCCTCGACATGGCGAAAGTAAAACGTTGGGTGGTCGGTCCAGCCGCGCGCGGTGCTGGGGTTGCCCGGCCACATCGTGTCGGGCGGGTTGGCCGAGCCGCCAGGGTGTACTGCCTGCGCATCGAAGTAATCGCGAATTGCGCCGCCATCGTAGCTGTACATCGCCTCGTAGTAGCTCATATCGTCGATTGCCACGCGCGCTTTGGTGATGCCGGTTGAGGATGGCGGCCCGGCGATCACAAACACGCTTGGGTCGACTTCCTTGATGCGCGTGTAGGCTTCCTTCAACAGCTCGACATAGTGGCCGGCGTCATCAATCGACACGCGCCCGCCGTTCTCCACCGCGAGGTTTTGCTCGTTCCAGATCTCAATCGCCTGCACCTTGCCGGCGTAGTGGCGGGTGAGCGCAGCCACGAAATTACCGAGCGCGCGTGGATCTTTCGGCATGCCGTTGCCGCCGTTGCTGGTGTAAAACGAAGGCGCGCGCACTACCGAAAGCAGCAGCTTGAAGCCGGCCTCGTGCGTTGCGTTCACCACCGCATCGAGCTCGCCCCAGGCGTAGCGGCCGCGTGGCCCTTCCAGGTCTTTCCAGTGAATCTGCTGGCGAATCCAGCCAAAACCAGCCTCGCCAGCGCGGCGCAGCGGCAGGCTTTTGCGCTGGTAGAACAGGTGCGCTGCCACGCCAAATTCCAGCGCCTCGGTTTTCAGCGGGTAGGGCAGGCCGCCCGGCCCAAGCGGCACAGGCGTCGCGCTTGGGCTGGGTGTGGCACTTGGGCTTGGCGTGGGTGTGCTGCTTGGCACGCTGGTGGGAGTGGCAGAAGGAGCAAGTGTAGGCGTAGCGCTCGGCGCTGGCGTGGCTGAAGGCGCGGCCACAGCGGGCGGGGCGCTGGGCGCGGCGGGCGCCGCCGGGGCCGCACTGCACGCCACCAGGCAGCACGCCAGCAGCGCCCACAAGCCGCGCCCCGCCCGCAGAAACGATCCCCGCATTAGTACTGCAACATCGAATAGACCGGGTAGCGCGTGAGCTTATCGCGGCCCTTGAGGAATTCCAGCTCGATAATAAACGCCACTTCTTCGACGCGCCCGCCCGCCATCTGCACCAGCTCGCAGGCCGCCGCAACGGTGCCGCCCGTCGCCAGCAGGTCGTCCACAACCACTGCGCGCGCGCCGGGCTGAAAGGCGTCGCGATGAATTTCGAGCTTGTTCGAGCCATATTCCAGCTCGTACTCGACGCGGTGCGTGGCGGCGGGCAGCTTGCCGTGCTTGCGCACCGGCACCAGCCCCACGCCCAGGCGGTAGGCCAGCGGCGCGCTAAAAATGAAGCCACGCGACTCGATGCCCACCACGGCGTCGATATTCAGCGGGGCATAGCGCTCGGCCAGCGTATCGATCACCTGAGCAAAGGCCGGGCCATTGCCGATCAGCGTGGTGATATCTTTGAATTGAATGCCGGGAATGGGGAAATCGGGAATATTACGAATCAGATCGTTCAGATTCGCCACAGCGCGCTCCTTCTTTATTGCTACGGCTCAGCAGGGCCACGCGCCATTATACCCGCCACAGGGAGGGCGGGCAACTGCGCAGAAACCAAAAAGGCCAGATGGCGAACCACCTGACCTTGGGAATCTGTGCGGGGAAGCTAGACGAGGTTGCTCAGCTCGTTTGCGGTGCGCTTCATTTCAAGGAAGACCAGACCGAGCTTGGCGCGGCTGAGCGCCAGAGCAGTGAGCACAGCTTCTTCGCCAATCGACACGAGGACGACATAGCCATCCTCACCGCGGACGAATACCTGATCAAGCTGGCCACGCTTGAGTTCGTTCGCAATTCGGTCGCCCAGCGACAACATTGCGGCGCTCATTGCCGACACGCGATCTTCTTCGACGTCGGCGGGCAGCTGGGAAGCCATAATCAAGCCGTCGACGCTGACGACGGCAGATGCTTCAATATCAGGCGTATTCATCTGCAAGGCCTTCAGATGCCGTACCATTTCATCGGTTCTGCTAGCCATTCAGATCCTCCTCAAAAGGCCGTAAGCGCAACCAGGACGTATGCGAGAAGCTACTACCGTGTGCCAAACGCATGAAGATATCGCATTGCAAGCGGTAACTAGCAGTCATTCTACTACACTTTTTGACAGAGAGCAACTAGCTATGTGGTATAGAAGCCTGATCTGCTAATATTTTGTCATCATTCCGCAACAGGGCCTTATGCGAAATTCACCCAGCTATGGTTGGGCGGTTCCGAGCTGTTCGCGCAGTCGCGTGTCGGTTTCGGTGATCGCGTCGGCTGGGCTGGCGTCGCCGCGCAACACCTGGCGCTGGAGCTGTGCCAGCTCGCGGCGCACCAGGTCGCGGGTGGGCGAATTGGGCATTGGGAGCGCCTGGCGCGCCTGGTTGCGAAATACGTCGGCTGCACCGACCTGCACGGCATCCAGGCCGATCTCGTTCAGGTTCAGGCCATCGCGGGCGGGCTGGATGTCGTTTTGCAGCAGCACAGCCTGCGCTTCGGCGCTGGTCATGTAGGCGAGGAAGGCCAGCGCGGCGGCACGTTCGGCAGCGGCGGCGCGGCTGTTGATCGCCAGCACATCGCTGCGCAGGTAGGGCTGCGGCGGCTGGTTGGTGGCGGCCAGGCGCGGCAGTTGGGCCACGCCCATGTTTTCGCCCCACAGGCTGCGGTAGAAGCCGAGCTGGTGCGCCCAATCGACGCTGATCAGCACGCGCCCGCCTTTCAGCTCGCGGTCGATCTCGATGCTGCTGTCGGAGCGCGCGAGCAGCTGCGGGTCGTCGTGAAGTTGCTTCAGCCAGTTCAGCCAGCGCTCGGCACCGGCGCGGCCCGTGCTGCCAAGCACCAGCGCGCCCTTGTCGTCGAAGATGCGCCCGTCGGCGGCATACAGGTAGCCAATCGTGTTGTCGAGCGAAAGGTTGAAGGCCAGACCCCAGCGCGGCGCGGCCGGGTCGCCCAGGCCGTGGGCGTTGCTGATCAGCGTGTCGGTGTCTTCGGGCGCGCGCAGGAGGTTGCGCTTGTCGTAGAAGAGCGCCAGCGTGTCGGTGCTGATTGGCAGGCCATACAGGCGCTGCGTTCCATCGGCGCCGCGCGCCTGCGCGCCACCCACGGCGGCGGGCAGAAGCGCCTGGCGTTCGCCTGCGCCCACCAGATCGTCGAGCGGCAGCAGCGCGCCCTTTTCGGCCAGCGCGCCAACCCACGAGTTGGGCATCAGCACCATGTGTGGGCCACCGCCCGATGCCAGCGCCGCCCGCAGGTCGGTATCGAAGCTGGCGAGCGGGATGGATTGCAGAATGACGCGGCCAGACGGATGCTGCTGGTTGAAACGATCGACCAGGCGGCCAAGCGCCTGCCGCCCCACCGACGACCAGCCATGCCAGAGAATGAGCGTGGTGCTGGCGGGCGCGGCCGTTGTGGGCGCAGGCTCGGTTGGCGACGCACTCGCCGCGCAGCCGGCAAGCAGCACAAGGAGCAGGCTCAGGCACAGCCAGCGTATGGTCGCAAACCGAGGGATCAAGCCAATTCGCTTTCCAAACACGTCCCCGCGCCACACAAAAAAGCAGCCCACGGCGAGCGTGGCACTGCTCGACTGCGGCGGAACCGCGCTTTCGGCACCCAACAATGTTGCCCGTGATTATAGCACGGCGGCACGGCGCGATGCAAGATGATGGCGCCTAGCGGCGCTCGGACTCTGCGACCTGCACGATCAGGCGCGGCAGCTCGGCGGGCGCGGGCATGTCGCTGGTTTGGTAGACGTAGGTGCGGCCAGGAATCGTGGAAACGGCGCAGTGCTGGCCGTGCCGGTCGAGCGCGACCATGCTCATCAGGCAGTGCTCGGGCGGCATGCCCAGCGCGCCCAGGTCGTGGAACGCGGCGCGGCAGGCATCTTCGAGCGCATAGCCGTGCTGCAGGTACATCACCACGCTGCGCGCAGTGCCAGCCCGCAGGGCCAGCTCGCCCCAGCCGGTGCAGGCCGCCGCGCCGTAGCGATCGTCGGCGTAGTTGCCCGCGCCGATAATGGGCGAATCGCCCAGGCGGCCGGGATATTTCCAGGCCCAGCCGCTGGTGCTCACCGCCGACGCGATCCGGCCGGCCGCATCCTGCGCAATGAAGTTCACCGTGCCAGCCACGCGCTCGGGGTCGGTGGCGAGGCGGGTGGCGCGCGCCAGCATGCGCTCCATAATCTGGCCCTGCGCGTCGCGGAATTCTTCGGGCAGGCGGCCATCCAGCCCAGCGCGCCAGGCGGCTTCGGCGGCTGGCGTGAGCAGATTTTCGGGCTGCATGCCCAGCTCGGCCGCAAAGCGCGCCGCGCCATCGCCCACCAGCAGCACGTGTGGCAGCTGCTCGAGCACCTGGCGCGCAACGCTGATCGGGTGGCGGAAGCCGCGCAGCGCGCCAACCGCGCCGGCCCGCAGCGTCGTTCCCTCCATAATCGAGGCGTCGAGCTCGACTTCGCCAAGCAGGTTAGGGTAGCCGCCATAGCCCACGCTATGCTCGTCGGGATTGTCTTCCACCGGGCGCGTGGCCGCCTCAACCGCGTCGAGCGCGCTGCCGCCGGCCTGCAAAATCGCCCAGCCAGCATCCATGCCCACTGCGCCATTTGCCGATGCGATCAGGATCATATACGTTCTTTCTGCGCTAGGCCAAAGGAATGATTGACGCCTGCGCGCCATTCTACTATACTTCGTTCAGACCGATTGGTCTGTTGCAAGGGGGCACGCCATGACCAAAGGGGCGCAGACGCGTGAGATGATCCTGGCCCGCACGGCACCGCTGTTCAATCGCATGGGCTACTTCGGCGCATCGCTGGCCGATATTATGCGCGCGACCGGGCTGGAAAAGGGCGGGATTTACAATCATTTCGCGAGCAAAGACGACCTTGCGCTGGCGGCGTTTGACTACTCGGTGGGGCTGGTGCGCCAGCGTTTCGCTGATGCGCTGGCGGGCAAGCGCCTCGCCGCCGAGCGGCTGCGCGCGATTATTGGCGTCCTGCGCGACATGGTGGTTAACCCGCCAGTAGCGGGTGGCTGCCCCTTGCTCAACACCGCCATTGAGGCCGACGACGCCCACCCCGCGCTGCGCGCCCGCGCCCGCGCGACAATGGACGAGTGGTGCGAGATGGTGCAGCGGGTTGTGACGAAGGGCGTTGAGCGCGGCGAGCTGCGTGCCGGAACCGACCCCGCCGCCGTGGCGACCATGCTGCTGGCAACGCTGGAAGGCGCGATTATGATCAGCCGGCTTCGCGACGACGCGCGCCATCTTGCCTATGTCGAGCAGCACCTCGACTGGTATATCGATGGCTTGCTCGCCCCAAGCGACCCGCTGGTTGCGGTCAGCTAAAGCGGCGGCTGGTAGGAAGTCCATTCTTTCAATAACAGGAACTTTTTTTGCCCAAAAACCGACCGAACGGTCTGAAATGTCGCAGGAGGGCGGGGCCATGATGATGGGAATTGACACCACGCAGCACGCGGTTCATATGGGCATACCGGGAGTGATTTTTGCCCTGCGTCAGCAGCGCGCCGTGCTGGTGCGCCAGGGCGTGCCCGCCGACACCGAGGCGCTGGTGCGCATGTATCGGCAGCTTTCCGAGCGCAGCATTCGGTTGCGCTATGGCGCGCCGCGCTACGGCATTTCCGACGCGGCGCTGCAGGCTGAAATGGCGCAGGCGGTTGGGGCAGCGCCGGGCGGGCAGATCAGCCTGATTGGCAGCGTGGGCGAGGATGGCGTGCAGAACCTGGTGGCGCTGCTGCAACTTGTGCCGCTGCCGCACGAGCCCGGCACCGCCGAGGTGGCGATTGTGGTGCGCGACGACTACCAGCGCCAGGGGGTCGGGCGGGCGCTGTGCCGCCGCATTGGCGAGCTTGCGCGGGCGCAGGGCGTGCGGCGCCTGCAGATCGACATGCTGGCCGAAAATCGCCCGGTACTGCGCCTGATTCAGAGCATGGGCGCGCACTACACCAGCGAAACGCGCCGCGGCGAAACACGCGTGATTATTGTGCTGGAGTGAGGCGATCAGATAATCCACAGATTACGCACGATACGTTGAAATAGCCACGAAGACTCGAAGACTCGAAGGTTGTAGGTCATCCAAAAAACCTTTGTGCCTTCGCGACTTCGTGGCAATCATTCCCACGTGACCCAGGCAAAAAGCGCATCTGTGGAGCGTTCTTCGCTAGCGGCGGGCGATTGGCAGGAAGCTGTGCCCGAACTCGACCGTGGTTTCGGCCACGACGAGCTGCACACTGCTGAGCGGCAGGCCCAGCACGGTGCCGGTGGCGCTAAAGCCAACCCCTTCTTCGAGAAACGGCACCGCGCCATCGGAAAAGGCGCGCCCGCCGCTGGCAAACTGGCCGGGCGGCACTGCCACCCGCAGGTCGAGCAGGTCGCCGGGCGCGCCGGCGCCAGCCGTGACACGCCAGCCCGCCCCGGTGAAGTGGTTCCACCCGCTTGTGATCGACGGCACCTCCTGCCAGGCAGTTTCGGCCACGGCCAGCGGCGCGCTGACGCTGCTCGCTTCGGTATACGAAACGGCTGGCGCGCTGCCCGTGGCGATGGTGACGGTCCAGAACGTGCCGCCCGACACGATCCGCCATGCGCTGACCCATACCGGGCGCGGGCCGCTGGGCGTGGCCTGCGTGCCGGCCAGCGCAAACCAGTGGTGGTCGTAATCGCTGCTGGGCACGGGAGCCATGCTTTTCGGGCGCAGGCCCTGCATATCTACGCGGGCCACGCCAACGCTGTTCCCGCCAATCTCTGCCACCGTCCAGTCGGCATAATAGTCGGAATCGAGCGAGAAACCAAGCAGATCGCCCGCTTCGATCTGGCCGTCGCCGCCCTCGGGGATGATTGGGCCGCGCGGGCGCAGCACCAGGTCGGCGAGGGTGAGCGCGGGCGATGTGACGCTGAGGTGGTAGGCCTGCCCGTCGTAGCGGGCGACCGCGCTGGCCGCGCCGCCGGTGCCGGCGAAAGTGTAGGTGGCGGTGCCGGTGTCGTAGCTGAGCGTGCCGGGGTAGGTGGTGGAAGAAAACGCGCCGGCGGCATCCGTGCGCATCACCAGCAGCTCCGGGTTGCGGCCCGAGAGCGGGGCTGGCCGCGAGATCGAGACAATAAAGCCATAATCGTCGGTGCCGCTGGTGATGTGCCCGGCGATGTAGCGCCACTCAAACAGGACGTTCGGGTTCGGTGCCCACGCCTGTGCCCGCGACCAGGTTGCAGCCTGGGCGGGGCGGGCCGCCAGCCAGCGGCGGCCGGCATAGCTTGCCAGCGCAGCGCCGGCTACTGAGAAAAACGTTCGACGGTGCACGGCTTTGTTCTCCCTTCATGATCGCGCGTGAAACAGCGCTCATGTAGGAGATCGTTCGGCGGGCTGAAAGAGATGCGGGGCGCGCCGCGCAAGATCGCGACCGAGCGCCGAACTGCGTGTGTAGCCAAACATGCGCAGCGGGATGGCGCGCCCGCCGCCGCTTGCCTCGGCGCGGCGGGCGGCAGGCGTGTGCGAATCGACCGGCACGGGCTCGCGCAGCACCAGGCGCGGCGTCAGCGGGTCGTCGACGAGCTGGGCGACATTCTCCCAGCTGGTGCGCAGGCTCAGGTTGGGCGTGTGGTATTCCAGGCCGTCGGCGCTCAGCACCAGCGAGGTGCGCCGCGCCAGGTAGCTGAGGTAGGAAAGCGCCACCAGAAAGAACAGCCCGATCGGCAGCGCGCAAAAGGCCGTGGAAACAAGCGAGCGGGTGGAGAAATAGGCGAAGCCAAGCGCAGCCGCGCCCAGCAGCAGCATCAGGCCCAGCGCCACGCCGCGCAATGCCGCGCTCGGGCGGTAGACGGTGCGAATGGTTGGGCGCGCTGCTTGCGCGCGGCGCGGGCGGGCTTTCGCGGGCATGGCTTACTCCTCGAAACGGCGCACCAGAATCACAGCATTCTGCCCGCCAAAGCCAAAGGCGTTCGCCAGCGCCACGCGCACATTCTGCTGGCGTGCCCGGTTCGGCACATAGTCGAGATCGCACTCGGGGTCGGGCGTTTCGTAGTTGATCGTTGGCGGCACAATGCCCGTTTCGATGCTTTTCACGCAGCCGATCACGGCCAGCGCGCCGGCCGCGCCCGCCGTGTGGCCCAGCATCGCCTTGATGCCGCTCACCGACACCTTGTAGGCGTGGTCGCCCAGCGCGCGCTTGATTGCGGCGGTTTCGGCGGCGTCGTTGAGCGGCGTGCCAGTGCCGTGCGCGCTGATGTGATCGACATCCTCGGGCCGCAGCTCGGCATCCTCAATTGCGCGCGAAATCGCCAGCGCCGCGTACTCGCCGCCGGGCGCGGGCGCGGTGAGGTGAAAGGCGTCTTCGGTGGCGCCAAAGCCGGCCAGCTCGGCGTAGATGCGCGCGCCGCGCGCCAGCGCGTGCTCACGCTGCTCGATCACCAGCACACCACAGGCTTCGCCGCCGGCCGTGCCCTTCCGCGCCGCGTCAAACGGGCGCACGGCGTGCGCCGGGTCGTCGCCGGGCGGGGCAATCGCGCCGATCACGCCAAAGGCCATGGCGTTCAGCGCCGTCACGCCCGCGTCGGTGCCGCCGCACAGCGCCACCACCGCATCGCCGCGATGCACGGCGCGCGCGGCCTCGCCGATGGCGTAGGTGCCAGTGGCGCAGGCCAGCACCGGCGCGGTGGTTGGGCCGTGCAGGCCGTAGGCAATCGCAACCTGGCAGGCGGCCATGTTATAGATGAATGTGGGCAGGTAGAAGGCATCGACGCGCTTGCGGCCTTTCGCCACAAACGACTGTATCTGCTCTTCGACGTTGGCGGTGCCGCCCAGCGAGGTGCCGATATTGACGGCCACGCGCGAACGGTCCACACGCTCGAGATCGAGCCCGCTGTCGCGCAGGGCCTCGCCAGCCGCAGCCACCGCAAACTGCGCAAAGCGTGCCATGCGCCGCGCGGCCTTGGCATCCATATACTCGCGCGGCTCGAAGTTCTGCACCTCGGCGGCGATCACATAGGGGAAGTCGGCAATGTCGTAGCGGGTGGCGAGCCGCACGCCCGAGCGCCCGGCGACCATGCCATCCCAGAATTCCGGCACGCTGGTGCCAAGTGGCGTAATTGCGCCCATGCCGGTTATAACGACGCGGTGCGTCGGCATGCTTTTCATCGGGTCTCCTTGGGGTCTCCTTTGTGCCGGGCAATAATACCACACTCGGCGGCGGGCAGTTGGCAGTGTGCGGTGGGCAGTTGGCAGTTGGCAGTTGGCAGGTGGCAGCGGGCAGTTGGCAGGTGGCAGCGGGCAGTTGGCAGCGAGCAGTAGGCAATGGGCAGCAGGCAGCTAGATTTCCTGCCAACCGCCAACTGCTTACTGTTTCAGGGCCGCATTTCCAGCCGCGACACGCCAATGGCAATCGGGTCGCCCGGCGGGTAGCCGAAGTCGGCCGGATTGCTGGCCGGCTCGGCGCTTGCCAGCTCGAACCAGCTCCAGCCGGCGGGCAGATCGAGCGTGACGGTGAGCGGCTGGGGCGGGAAACCACAGGCGGGCTGCTCGGCCAGCACTGTGCTGCCCTGGCGCAACTGAACATGGCGCGGGCCGGCGAAGCAGTGCAGGTTCATGCTCAGCGCGACCTTGCCGGGCGTGCGGCGCAGCAGCGCGAACTGCGCGTGCTGCTCGGTCCAGCGGTAGGGCGTGCCGTCGTCGAGCTTGCGGGCCGGGGGCGGCTGCCAGCCCGCGTCGAGCCACGCGCAGGTTGCGTCGGGGCCAGGGTCGGCCAGCGCGTACAGCGTTGCGTCTGCGTCGGCGCGGAGTTCGCGCGCGCCGGGCAGGGGTGGCAGCGGCTTTTCGGAAGGGTAGCGCACAGCATGGGTGATGTTGAGCTGCGCCAGCGTGCACTGCCAGTTGCGCGTCGTGTCGAGCAGATCGGGCTGGGCGGCGGGTGGGCTGTCGCGCAGCATACTCAGCAGCGGGCCGGCCGGGTTGTCGCGGCTCAGCTCGCCCCACAGCACCGGGCGCTGGTGAAAGGTTTGAAAATACATCCCGCGATTGGAAGGGTTCGGCTGCTCAAGGATTGCGCCGGCCTGGGCAAGCGTGCCGTCGGCATAGAAACTCGGCACGGGCGCAAGTGCCTCGGCAAAGCGCGGCGCGGGCCACAGTTCGATCACCAGCGCCACGCCCGCCAGCGCAGCCAGCGCCACGCGCCAGCGCGGCAGCATGCCGTTCGCGCCTGCGCGCAGCAGGGCGGCCACGCCGAAGGCGGCCAGCACCGCCAGGCAGATCTCGGTGATCATAAAGTAGCGCGCCGGGAATCGCGTGATCTGCACGATTTTGAACTGAAACAAGGCCAGGTACGGCAGCGGAATATCGGTTTGCGCGCCGAACCATTTCAGGCGCGGGCCAAGCGACAGTGCCCAGAAGATCGCGCCAACCAGGGCCCAGAAGCGCGCAGCGCGCCAGTTCGCCAGCGCGCCCAGCAGCGCCAGCGCCAGCATCACGTAGCTTGTGCTGACGACCGTGGCAATAATGCCCGGCGCGTTCAGCGCATCGGTTGCGCGCTGCGCCCACGCGCCCCAGATCGGACTGACCGGGTTAGGCAGGAGGAATTCTGCGACATCGGCGGAGTGGTAGATTGTGTCGATTTCCTTGCGCAGCATGTAGGGGTTGTCGCCGCCCAGCTCGCGCAGCATTGGCACCACATAGGGCAGCAGCACCGCCAGCGCCAGCGCGCCCGCCACAATCGCGGGCGGCAGGGTGCGGCGCCACGCGCGCGGCGCAGCCCACAGCGCCGCGCCAACCGCCAGCAGCGAATATAGCCCCAGGTAGATCACGAACTGCCATTCGCACAGCGCCGCGCAAGCCAGCGTGACGGCCGCCGCCAGAATTGCGCGCCAGTTCCACCCCGGCGAACGGAGCAGCCGCCGCAGTGCCAGGATGTAGAGCGGCAGAAACTCGACCGACAGCATGTTGTACTGGCCAACGCGCCAGTGGAAGATCTGCGTTGGCCCAAAGGCAAAGGCAATGCCGGCCAGCAAGGCCCCCGCGCGGCTGCCAGTTACATCCCAGGCCAGCCAGGCCATGCCCAGGCAGGTGGTGACGAACACCGCCAGCCCGATCAGATTGAACGTCGGCACCAGGCCAAGCAGCGGCTGGAACGGGATGGACAAAAGCGCGTGGAAGCTGTTGGTCGTAAAATAGCGCAGGCTCACGCCGTCGGGATAGTAGAGCATGGTGGTGCTGAATGGCGAAACATGCCGCGCCGTCAGCGCTTCGCGAAACCACCAGAACGCCCACAGAAATTGCTCAGCATCGACCGAGCGGCCCGGCACGCGCGAGCCGAGCAGCGCGGCCAGCGGCCAGGTAAACCAGAGCGTGAGGATGGCCGCGCAGCCCAGCACCATCAGCACAAAACGACGACTCATCCTGCCTCGATGCTTTTCAGAAAATTCGCTTGCCCAGCGCCGAAAGCGCAAATTCTACTGCCAGCTCGGCGGTGACATTATGCGCGTCGAGGATGGGGTTGACTTCGACCAGATCCATGCCAATCAGCTTGCCCGACTGCGCAACCATTTCCATGGCCAGGTGCGCCTCGCGGTAGGAAATGCCGCCCAGCACCGGCGTGCCAACCCCCGGCGCGGCCACCGGGTCGAGCGCGTCCATGTCGAGGCTGACGTGTACGCCGGCCGTGCCCATGCTCACGCGCATCAGCGCTTCTTCCATCACCGAGGCCAGCCCGCGCCGGTCGATATCGTGCATGGTAAAGACCTGAATGCCCGATTGGCGCAGCACAGCGCGCTCGGCCGCGTCGAGGTCGCGAATGCCGACCATCACCACATCGCTGTCGCGCAGCACCGGCCCGTTGCCAAGCAGGTTTGCCAGCCGCGAGTGGCCGCGCCCGGTCAGCGCGGCGACGCTCATGCCGTGGATGTTGCCGGAAGGCGTGGTTTCGGGCGTGTTGAAATCGCCATGCGCGTCCACCCAGATCACCCCGATGCGCCGCCCGCGCGCCACGCCGCTGATCGACCCGATCGACAGGCTGTGGTCGCCACCCAGAATGAGCGGGAACGCGCCATCGGCGACGGCGGCCTGCACTTCGCGGGCGAGCTGGATGTTGATTTCGGTGATCGCGTCGAGGTAGCGCAGCTTCTCGCCCGTGGCAGGCAGATCAAGCTGCTCGGCCAGCGGCACGGCCACATTGCCCCGGTCGCGCACGCGGTAGCCCAGCTCTTCCAGGCGCTCTTTCAGGCCGGCGTAACGAATCGCGCCCGGCCCCAGGTCGACGCCGCGCCGGCCCGCGCCCAGATCGACCGGCGTGCCAATAATCGCAATATCGCGCATGGTTTTGCTCCTTAGCTTGCATCATTGCAAACGGGCCGGCGCAACGCCGCGCCGCCCGGCGCATTGTACCACGGCGTGGCGCGGCGCTGGGCGCACAAAAGCGCGAGCCGCCGAAGCGACCCGCGCTGCATGAAGTGCTATTGAACCCAGGCTACAAGCCGTCGGGCGTGACCTGACCAGCGCGGCCCGGGGCGGCTTCGTCATCGCTGCTGTCGCCAACTTCCCAGTAGCCGGCCGCGGGAATCATACCCGGCGCGAGCGGCATCCCGCCCAGGCCACCAGTCGCCGGAATGCCCGTCACCATGCCCTCGCCTGGGGGTGTCAGCGGCGGCGGCACAGAGCCCGGCTCACCAGGAGGTGCGCCAACCATCTGGGCATTCGTGTCGGTGGTGGTGTGGTAGCGCAATTGGTTCGAAGCCACCATCGCATCGATCGCATCGTTCGCCTCGGCACTGCTGAAGCCCAGATCGTTGCGCAAAATGTCGACCATCTCGCCACGACCGTCCGCTTCGTTGCCTTCCCAGCGCCCGCCGATACGCGCCTTGAGCGCCTGCACGGCATCCTGATAGTTCTTCTCGGCCATAAAGCTCCCTCGCTTTCAGCATGCGCCTCGCGGCGCTTCAAACAAACCAGTGTGCTGCCTTACCGCTTCGCAAGTGCCGTGCCGCCGCATGAAAAGCGCAGCGCCGGCACCGTGCCAGCGCTGCGTTTGTGTGCCCGAAATTTCCAGCTGGTGCTTACATTGCTGGCGAAGAAGGGCCCGAGCGCGAAGGCATGAGCGCAAGCACGCGCACCGCGAGAAGGGTGAACAAGCCCTCAGCTACCAGCGACACCACGCCCAGCGGCTCCAGCCACTCGTCCGGCTCGGCAGGCAGCTGCGGCAGGCCAACCGTGCGGCTGGCAACATATGCGGCAAACGAACCAGCGGCGATGACGAGGCCCAACGCCCAGCCCCAGCGCTCGTTCTTCCAGATGCCGTATGCCGCAACAAGCGCCCCAAGGCCATTGGCCACGAACAGCACGCCCTTGTAGGTCACTTCCTCAAACGCGTCGGGCGCGTCGATCAAGTGCACAAGGCCGGTAACAAGGATCAGCGCAATGCCTAATCAAATCAGGTTCTTCGATGTTGTACGCATTAGCAGGTTTCCTTTTTCTAGAGTGGTCACTTCCACTATTAATATAGGTTGTAGCAGCAATGGGCAAGTGTTGTGCCACGCGAGGAACTATACCTGGCCTGTCTTAGTATTTGATTAAGCCAGGCCGCATCGTGAGGCGCTATATCTAAAGATTAGATACATTTTGCTACGGAAGGATATAAATCTATCTTACGGTGCTTTGCCAGGCATGCAGACTGAATGCGGTGGCCGAAGTGGGCAGCAGCAAGAGAACCCACGCCGAAAATTCCTATCGAGCGCACGCTCTCCTTGCACGCATGTGCTATACTTTCAGCACAGATGTGCAAGCGGAGGCGCGATGGCGACGACCATCATCATGGAGCCCGATATTCAGCAGAAGCTGACGATCCTGGGTGAAGAAGCCGCCGAGGATGTGACTGAGGTGCCTGCGACACAAAGCATTCAGCAGGGCATTACGCACGCAACCGGCTTTGTGTACAACGCCACGCAGGAAGGCGGCGGAAAAACGCGCCTGTTCAAAGTGCTCCAAACGAATGCCTGCCGCTACGCCTGCACATACTGCTTCACATCCTGCGCAATTCGTCGCAAACGCACGACGTTCAAGCCCGACGAACTGGCGACGACGTTTGTCTCGCTGAAGCAGCAGAACCGCGTCGACGGCTTGTTCCTTTCCTCCGGCATCGTCCCCGACGCCAACACCACAATGGAAAAAATGCTCGCCACGGTCGAGCGGCTGCGGCTGCGTGAGGGCTACACCGGCTACATCCACCTCAAGCTCATCCCCGGCGCGTCGTTCGAGTATGTCGAGCGCGCGGTCGAGCTGGCCGACCGGGTATCGCTGAACCTCGAAGCGCCGAACCAGGCCCGGCTCGACGAGCTTGCGCCCGACAAGGAGTTTGCGTCGAGCATGTGGGGGCGGCTGGCCTGGGCCGCCGAGCTGATGCGCCGCGCCCGCCAGCAAGGGCGCAAAGCCGCCAGGAGCCTGACCACGCAGTTCGTCGTGGGGGCGGTGGGCGAAAGCGACCGTGAACTACTCGACACCGTCGACCGGGCGCACCGCGAGCTGGACTTGCGCCGCGCATATTTCAGCGCCTTTCACCCAATCGCGAAGTCGCCCTTCTCCGACATGCCCGCCGAAGACCCGATCCGCGCCGCGCGGCTGTACCAGGCCGATTTCATGCTGCGCGACTATGGCTTCAGCGCCGCCGATCTGCCGTTCGACGAAACGGGCCTGCTGCCGCGCGACCGCACGCCCAAGCAAGCCTGGGCCGACCAGCACCTCCACGAGCCGATCGAGATCAACCGCGCCACGCGCCAGCAACTACTGCGCATCCCCGGCATCGGCCCCAAAAGCGCCGACCGCATTCTCGCCGCCCGCCGCGAGGCCCGCCTGAGCGATATGTCGCACCTGCGCGCCCTCGGCGTGACCACCGGCTGGGCCGCGCCGTATGTGCTGCTCGATGGGCGGCGCGCGGCGGTGCAGTTGGGCTTGTGGTAGGCAACATTGCTGCCAAAAAGAGAATCGCACAAAGGAGAGACACCATGAACAAAGTGACCCCTTTCCTCATGTTCAACGACCAGCTCGAAGCGGCGATCGAATTCTACACCGCGACGTTTCCAAACTCCGAAATACGCAACGTCGCCCGCACAGGCACGGACGGCCCCATCACTTCCGCCGAGTTCGTGGTTGGCGGCCAACACTTCATGGGCTACAACGGAGGTTCGTACTTCAGCTTCTCTGAGGGGGTCTCGCTCTACGTGGATTGTGCGGATCAGGCTGAAGTCGATGAATACTGGGACAAGCTCGTGAAGGCAGGCGCGACGCCTACCGCGTGCGGTTGGATCAAAGACCCCTTCGGGCTCTCCTGGCAAATTGTGCCGCGACGATTCACTGAGCTGACCCAGGATAGCGACCCCAGGAAGGTCAAGGCTGTGATGGACGCCATGATGACGATGGTGAAGCTCGACGTGGCCGAACTCGAGCGAGCCTACAACGAGGCGTAGTCATGTCATCCGCGAGGTGCCTGAGCTTTCCGTTGATTTTGGGCGTTCAGCCGCTTAGGAGAACATAATGCGACCACTGCGGTATTCGATCAACGTGACACTGGATGGCTGCGTCGATCATCGCGTTGGGATCACGGATGAAGAGCTGCACCGCTACTGGGCCGAGAACCTTGCCCAGGCCGATGCCCTGCTCTTTGGCCGCGTGACGTATGGAATGATGGAAGAAGCGTGGCGCTTGTCGAACCGGACGGCGGCGATGCCTGGCTGGATGGAACCTTTCGCGCAGACGATCGACGCAGCAAAGAAGTATGTCGTGTCGAGCACGCTGAACGAGGTCGACTGGAACGCCGAGCTTATTCGCGGTGATCTGGGGCAAGCTGTTCAGCGGCTCAAGCAGCAGCCGGGCAAAGGGTTGTTCACCGGCGGCGTGACGCTGCCGCTGGCGCTGGCGGAAATGGGATTGATCGACGAGTACGAATTCGTGGTTCACCCCAGAATTGCGGGCCACGGGCCGACCTTGTTCGCAGGGCTCTCGCAGCTCGTTGACCTGAAGCTCGTCGACCGGAGGGAGTTCGGGTCGGGCGCGGTGGCGCTGCGGTATGAGGCGAGAAAGTAGCAGAAGGCAAATAGAGAAAGAAAGCCCGTATGAACTATCTGCTTACCTCGGCGGGCATCAAAAACGCCAGCATTCACAACGCGCTGCTTAGCCTGCTGGGCAAGCCGATTGCCGAGGCAAGCGCGCTGTGCATTCCTACGGGAATCAATCCCTTCCCCGGTGGGCCAACAATGGCGTATCGGTTCATCAGCGGGCAAACCACCAGCCCCATGTGCGAGCTGGGCTGGAAGTCGTTGGGCGTGCTGGAGCTGACGGTGTTGCCCACCATCAGAAAAGAGCACTGGGTTGCTGCGGTGCAGGAAGCTGACGCCCTGCTGGTACAGGGTGGCGATGTCTGGTATTTGTGCCGCTGGATGCGCGAATCTGGCCTCGCGGGGCTGCTGCCCTCACTGCGCGATACGGTCTATGTGGGCATCAGCGCGGGCAGCATGGTGACGGCCCCAACCTTCGGGGAAACCTACGACGACCCGAACGCGCCCTTCGTGATCGATACCGGGCTGGGGCTGGTTGACTTTGCGCTGCTCCCACACATGGATCACGCCGACCACCCGGAAAGCAGCGCCGAGAGGGTGGAAAGAATGGCCGCCGAGGTGCCCGTGCCGACCTACGGGATTGACGATCAGACCGCAATCAAAGTAGCCGGTGGCACGGTCGAAGTTGTTTCCGAAGGGCACTGGAAGCTGTTTTCACCCTGATGGGCGAGTGGGGAATGGTTCTTGAGCCAGGCAGGCACAGCGCCGCATGTTGGTACATGCGGCGCTGACGGTATGCGCAACTAACCCTTGATGCCGGTCAGCGTCACGCCCTGCACAAAGGTGCGCTGCGTCAGGAAGAAGATGATAATCGGTGGCAGGGTGATCAGCACCGCCGCCGCCATCAGCAAGCCCCACTCGCGGCCATACTGGCTGCTGTACTGCTGCAAGCCCAGCTGCAGGGTATACAGGTTCTGGTCGTTCAGGTAGATCAGCGGGTTCAGGTAATCGGTCCACGAGCGAATAAACTGGAACACCGCCACAGTCGCCAGCGCAGGCTTCGCCAGCGGCAGAATGACCGACCAGAAGATGCGCCACTCATTCGCGCCGTCGATGCGCGCCGCCTCGGAAAGCTCCATCGGGATGCTGGTAAAAAACTGGCGCAGCAGGAAGATATAGTAGGCGTAGCCAAAAAACTGCGGCAGGATCAGCGGGCGAAAATCGCCAACCCAGCCCAGGTTCTTGAATACCAGAAACACCGGGATCAGCGTAACCTGGAACGGCAGCATAAGCGTGGCGATCGTCATCAGGAACAGGATCTGGCGGCCCGGCCAGCGGATGCGCGCCAGGCTATACGCCGCCAGCGAGCTCGATACCACCACGCCGACCATGCTGCTGATCGAGATGATCAGCGTATTTTTCAGGTAGGTGAAAAACGGCACGTAGGCGACCGATTTGGGGTAGTTCGCCCACTCCAGCGGGTTTGGTATCCAGATCGGCGGGTAAGAATAAAGCTGCGAGTCGGGTTTCAGCGACGTCGAGAGCATCCACAGGAATGGCAGCAGGAAGACGATTGCCGCGGGGATCAGCAGGATATGGACTGCCAGGCCGCGAATTCGCTCCTTCATGCTCCGTGACACAATCGCGCGCTCTTGTTTACGAGAAGCCTGAACTGCCATAGTAAATCGCTCCTCATGTGAGATCAACGCCACCGTAATACACCCAGTAGCGCGCGCTGCGGAAGATCGCGAGCGTAATGATCAGGATGGCTAAGAACAGCAGCCAGGCCATTGCCGAGGCGTAGCCCATTTTGAAATAGGCGAACGCATTCTTGTACATATAGATCGAGTAGAACAGCAGCGAGTTAGAAGGCTGACCAGTGCCGCCGGTCATGATGTATGGGATGTCGAAGAACTGAAACGCGCCAATCACCGAGGTGATCAGGTGGAAGAAGATCACCGGCGTCATCATCGGCAGCGTCACGGCGCGGAATTTCTGGAAGACGTTTGCGCCATCGACCATGGCGGCGTCGTAGAGCTCCTGCGGCACGTCCTGCAAGCCCGCCAGGTAGAGCACGACCTGCCCGCCAATGATCCACAGCGCCAGCAGCACCATCGTTGGGCGCGACCAGGTGGCGCAGGCATTCCAGCACGGCCCGCGAACGCCAATCCAGTCAAAGGGCAGGTTCACCACGCCTGTGGCCGGGTTAAAGAGCTGAATCCAGATCAGCGAGAGCGCCACGCTTGGCACCAGCGTTGGCAGAAAGTAGACTGTGCGGTAGATAAAGCGGCCGCGAATATTCATATTCAGCAGCAGCGCGAGGCCAAAGGCGGTAATAATCGCCAGTGGAATCGACAATACCGCAAAGTAGAAAGTATTGTACGCCGAGATCAGGAATTCAGGGTCTTTGAACAGATTGGTGTAGTTATCGAAGCCAACCCACTTTGGATTCTGAATTGCATTGAAATCGTTGAAGCTGTAGTAGAACGAGGCCAGGATCGGGTAGATCCAGAAAACAGCCAGGCCGATCATCCACGGCAGCGCGAAGAGAATGCCGTTGATCGTGTCGCGCCTGGTCTGCGGCGACCACTTGCGCCGCTTGCGGGCCCCCGCAATCACCTGTGTGTTGTTTTGTGGCGCCATAGAAGCGATCCTTCACCTGCGACACCGAAAGAAAGGCGGCAATGCAGCGTCGCCGCCGCATTGCCGCCCAGAGTTTAGCCCTTGAAGTAGCCCAGCTTGTCCAGCTCCGCGTTCACCTTATCGTCCACCGCCTTGAGGCGCGTTTCGGGGTCCTGGCCGTGCCAGATGTCGTCGCGGGCCTTCACCAGCTCGTCCCACAGCAGGCTGCCGGCCGGGATCGGCGGGCGCGTGTGCGAGACGGGCAGCAGATCCATGAAGACCTTGTGCAGCGGATCGGCGGTATAGAACGGGTCGCTCGCCGTCTTCTTATTCGTCGGGATGTGGTAGGTTGCCTTGCAGAACATATCCTGGCCTTCGGGGCCACACACCCAGTTGATGACCTTGAAGGCCGCTTCGGCGTTTTTGGCACCCTTGGGCACCACCCAGCTCCAGCCGCCGGCCCAGCTGGCATAGGGCGCGGGGCCGTCGGGGCCGGGGAAAGGAACCACGCCATACTGCACGTCGGGCTTGTACTTCTTGGCCTGGCTGACTTTCCAGTCGCCGCTGACCACCATGGCGTTCTGGCCAGTCCAGAAGTAGTCGTTCGCGTCGTTGCAGTTGTTGCCGGCACACGCGGCTACAAATGCGTCGAGGTTCTCGGTGCCGATGCCCTGCGCAAACTGCTGCAGCCACTTCATGGCCGTGACGACCTGTGGGTTGGATGCCGTGATCTTCTTGGTCGCTTCGTCCTGGAACACGCCCTTCCACGCAAAGCCGTAGGTGTAGCCCCAGGCCTGGTCGGTGATCGGGTTGAAACCAAAGCGCGAGACCTTGTCGCCATCCTTCTTCATGAGCTTCTCGGACATATCCGTAAGCTCCTGAATGGTCGTGGGCGGCTTCTCGGGGTCGAGCCCGGCTTCTTTGAAGATGGTCTTGTTGTACCACAGCGCGCGCGTGTCGGTGTCGTAGGGCAGGGCGTAGAGCTTGCCCTTGTAGTTGGCTTCTTCCCACGCGAAGGGCCAGTAATCGTCCTGCTTCACGCCGGCCTTATTAGCAAGGTCGGTCAGGTCGGTCAGGAAATCCTGGGCCGCAAACTGGGCGACGATAAAGCGGTCGAACTTGTAGATGTCGGGCGGGGTGCCGCCAGCGATGGCCGTCAGCAGCTTCTGGTTAGCCTGGGTGCCCTGGTCCTGGGCAATGTAGGTACGGTTGATCTTGATGTCGGGGTTCTGCTGCTGGAACGTATCGATCATCTTCTTGGTGGTTTCCTCGTCGACACCCGTCTGCGAGTCCCACCACTCGACGGTTACCTGCGCCGTGCCGTTCTGTGCTGGCGCCGAAGTTGCGCCGCTGGCCGCCCCACCGCCTGCCGGGGCAGCAGCCCCGCCACACGCCGCCAGAAGCGAGACACCAGCCAGACTGGCAGCGCTTCGGAGGAATGTGCGCCGGCTGATCGCCGGCCGATCCGTGTTCTTCCCCGTACCCATGGTTTGCCTCCTTGGAAACACAAATCGCACGAGAATCTAAACAGGGCTGGTTAGGAAGAAAAGTAGAATGGCTCCTGTTACTCCCCAAAGGAAAACTCAAGCTGGCCATCATTCTGTAAAGAAATCGGCCCGGCGAGTATTGGTGCCACAGGCGGAAATGCAGAATGACACCCCAGCAGCCTCGGCTGGCCTGAGCATGTGTAACGCCTTTTTACGGCCGAACCGGTAACGACCGCTCGACATGCCCTGGCGCGTGGGAGGCTATTAGGTTTGCTTGGTCCGTCTGTGCGCGCCAAGCATAGCACAACGTTTATAACATTGTCAAGCTCTGGCATATACCTATGTCCATATTTGTATGAACATGCCCGATCACTTTGTACAGCGAGAAACGCTTGACACTGCACCACCGGAATGGTAAGATCACTGGAGGGCTGTATATGTCGTATATTGCCCGCATCCTATCCCACTGGCGAACAGCAGTTCAGCGTCTACCCTTGAGCACTATGCAGCAGGTACACTGCGATCGCGCGCTGTACCCACGACGCAGGAGCGCCCTTCTGTGGACATACTTGATCGCCGATCAAATGCGAAGGCGCTCCATAGCCAGCTCCTGCTTCATTTCCGCGAACGCATCCTCAATGGCAGCCTGCCAGCAGGTGCACGCCTGCCAACCGAGCTGGAGATCGCGCAGCAGTACAATATCAGCCGTGGCACCGTGCGCCAGGCCATGAGTGTGCTGGTGCAGGAAGGGCTGCTCGAGCGCCTGCCGGGGCGGGGTACTTTTGTGCGCCAGCTGCCGCCAAGCAGCGCGCCCGCCCCGCGCTTTGCCGAAAAGCGCATTGGGCTGGTGCTGCACTACGCCGACGGCCCGCTCGATTTAGATATTATGATTGGCGTGGAGAATGCTGCCAAGTCGCGTGGCTACCAGGTGAGCTTCACCTATGCCGAAGAAAGCCTCGCACAGCAGGATCGCGATATTGCCCGCCTGCGCGCCGACCGCGTCGCCGGGATGATCATCTTCCCAGTCAGCGATTTCACCTACGACGAGTCGATCCTGCGCTTGCAGGCGGATAAAATGCCGTTTGTGCTGGTCGACCGCTATTTCCCCGATCTGGATACCGACTACGTGGTGGCCGATAATCTTGGCGGCGGCTACCGTGTCACCGAGCATCTGCTGATCCTGGGCCACCGGCGGATCGGTTTTGTGTATTCGCCGAAAGGCAGCCTGCTGACAACCTCGGTGCGCGACCGCTGGATGGGCTATCGCAAGGCGCTCGAGGAGTATGGCTGCCCCTACGACGAAACGCTGGTCTGCCAGCAGCCCGGCGTGGGCGCTGCCAGCGGCGACCCGTACAGCGAGCTGCTGTCGCGCGACGACCGGCCGAGCGCCGTGTTTGCCGTGAACGATTCGGTGGCGGTAGATATTCTGCGCATGGCACAGCAGCGGGGTTTGCGCGTGCCTGAAGACCTGGCGCTGGTTGGCTTCGACGATCTGAACTATTCGGCCCACCTGAGCCCGCCACTCACAACCGTGGCGCAGCCGCGCCTGGATCTGGGGATGCACGCCGGCAACCTCCTGATCAACCGGATTGAAGGGCAGGTTGGCCCACCACGGCATATGGAGCTGCCCACCAGCCTGGTTGTGCGCGAATCGTGCGGCGCGCGGCTGCGCGTGCGCAACACAACCGTGCAGGATTCTCCCGTGGCGCAGCGCTAAGCCACCTGCGCGCCCATATTTGTACGGTAGCGCCCTGCTGCACCGAGCATCACTATGATGTTTGCTACAGCAGGGCGCTATTGCGTTGGTTTAGGCCAGGTCAAAGCCTCAAAATTCATCCACAGATGACGCAGATTACACAGATAGAGGTCTCGCATCTGCGTAATCTGCGTCATCTGTGGATTGATCACGTTCCCATTCCAACGTTGACATGACTCTGACGTTTGTCTGCAAAGACAAGAACGTGCTGTGCATTAGGTCAATGATCATTTGGATTGAAATTGGAAACTATTCTATGCGTTGACTTGCTGCGCCCACGCCCCTACTATCACGGCATACTCTCGTGGTATTGTCTTCATGGAGAACATAATGCGCCGCTTCACCCAACATCTTCCCAGCGCACTTTTGCTGCTCGCTTTGTTCGGGGCACTTGCTTCAATCCTCGCAGCCCGGCCCGTTTATGCTGCCAGTATCGTCGTCAACACCAACGCAGACACCACCACCACCGATGCGCTGTGCACGTTGCGCGAGGCCATCACCAACGCCAATGCTGACGCCGCCACCTACCCAGACTGTACGGCAGGATCGGGGGCCGACACAATCACCTTTGCCGCGAATTACACCATCACCCTGAGCAGCAGTCTGCCCGACATTACGACTGACATAACCATCACTGGTAACGGCACCACCAGCACGATTATTCAGGCGGCAGCCAGCGCCGAAACCGCCACATATCGAATCGTGAAAATAAACCGGCCCGGCGCAAACCCGGTGCCAAACGCCACCCTGGAGTACATGACCCTTCGCTATGGCGTGGAAGCCAGCGGCGGGGCGATCAATGTCGCCAGCTCGTCGCTTACCCTGAACTCGGTGACGCTGAGCGATAATCAGGTGAAAGATATCGGCGGTGCAGGGCTCAACGGCGGGGCAATTTCGTTCAACGGCGGCACGATAACCATCAACAACAGCACTCTGAGCGATAATAGCGTCACCACCAGCGATACGACATCGAGTGTGCGCGGGTCGGGCGGCGCGATCTATGCTGGCTCGGGCACGCTCACGCTCAACAATACCACTGTGAGCGGCAACTCGGCGATACGTGGCGGCGGCGGCGTGTTGAGCAATGGCGCAACGATAAACATCAACTACAGCACAATTGCCAGCAACACCAGCAACAGCGCCGATGGTTCGACCGCCTACAGCAGCCTGGATGGCGGCGGCATCAATCGTATCACTGGCACGATCAACCTGAACAGCAGCATTGTGGCCGGGAACAGGAAGGGCGTGAGCAGCGCCGCCGATAACGACTGCGCCGGGACGCTCAGCTCGCAGGATTATAACCTGACTGGCAGTGGCACGGGTTGCGCGCTGGCTGGCGCGCATGATGTGGCGGTGACACCCGCTACGGTCTTTTCCAGCGTGCTTGGCCCGCTGGCAAATAATGGCGGAAGCACCGCGACGCACCTGCTGTATGGCGGCAACGCGGCGCAGGATGCCATCCCCAGTGGCACCAACAGTTGCGGCTCTGGCCTGTTCAGCCAGGATCAGCGTGGTTCCACCCGCCCGTATAACAGCACCTGCGATATGGGCGCGTATGAAAGCCAGGACGCCCGACCCGGTGTTGCGATGAGCACCAGCACTACCAGCCCCACGAATACTTCCGCGATACCCGTTACCGTGACGTTTAGCGAGAGCGTCACCGGCTTTGCGGCTGGCGATATTACGGCTGGAAATGCCACAGTGAGCAACTTTACCGGCAGCGGCGCGAGCTACAGCTTCGATCTCGTTCCAGCCGGTGATGGAACGGTCACGGCAGACATTGCTGCTGGCGTGGCGCAGGATTCGGTGCTGAACACTAACACCGCCGCCAGCCAGCTGAGCCTTTCGTATGATGGCACACCGCCCCCGGCCCCGGTTGTGAACTCGCCCGCTCCCAGCGGCTTGACCAACGACACGACCCCAACGGCGAGCGGGACAGCCGAAGCCAACGCCACCATTAGCGTATACTTTGATGGTTCGCTGAATGGCACAACCGCTGCCGACGCGAGCGGGAACTGGTCGTACACGCCATCGTCTGCGCTGACTGGAAACACATCGCACACGGTCAAGGTGAAAGCAACCGACGCGGCGGGCAACAGCAGTTTCGATTCCAATACCAATACCTTTACGATCGAGACGACTGCGCCAAACGTTGTTGGTATTTCGCGCTTCTCGCCAGCCAGCGCCACAACGAATGCCAGCAGCGTCGACTTCTTTGTGGTTTTTTCCGAAAGTTCGCTTGCTGGCCTGAATAGCAGCGACTTTATCCTAACCACCACCGGGGCGATTAGCGGGGCATCCGTGTCGAGTGTTGCCTATGCCAATGGAGCCTCGGCCACCGTGACGGTCAACACCGGCTCGGGCGATGGCAGCATCCGCCTGGATCTCAAGGACGACGACACGATTACCGACGCCGCTGGCAATAAACTTGGCGGCACCGGCACCGGCAATGGCGACTATACGGCGGGCCAGAGCTTCACGATCGACAAGACTGGCCCAACCGTTTCGATGAGCACCAGCATCACCAGCCCCACGAATACTTCCGCGATACCTGTTACTGTGACGTTTAGCGAGAGCGTCACCGACTTCGCAGCGGGCGATATTACGGCTGGAAATGCCACAGTGAGCAATTTCGCGGGCAGTGGCGCAAGCTACAGCTTCGACCTCATCCCCTCCAGCGACGGAACGGTCACGGCAGACATTGCTGCTGGCGTGGCGCAGGATTCCCTGCTCAACACCAACAGCGCCGCCAGCCAGCTGAGCCTTTCGTATGACACCAGCGCGCCGAGTGTCCTTTCCAGCGTGCGCGCCAGTAGCAGCGCTAGCAAAGCCGCCAGCGTTCAATTCGTCGTCACCTTCTCTGAGGCCGTGAGCGGCGTGGATGCCAGCGATTTCAGCCTGACTACAAGTTCTGGGCTGGTGGGAGCATCGATCACCGGCGTGAGCGGAGGGCCGAACATCTACACCATCAGTGCCAGCACCGGCTCGGGCAATGGCAGCATCCGCCTGGATGTCAAGGACAACGACACGATTACAGACACTGCCACCAACAAACTGGGCGGAACCGGCACCGTCAACGGCGATTTTTCGGCTGGCGAGCTGTATACCGTCGATAAAACTGCACCAGCAGCTGGCAGCCTGACCGGTTCCGACATCACGGTGAGCGGCGGTACGATCTACAGCTTTACGGTCAGCTTCAGCGACAATCAGGCGATTGATGTCACAAGCCTCGACGGGAATGACATTCGTGTGACTGGGCCGGATGGCTTCAGCCAGCTCGCAACGTTCGTGAGCGTTGCGCCAGCCGGCAATGGCACACAGCGCACCGCCACCTACCAGATCGCAGCGCCTGGCGGGGCCTGGGATGGCGTGGATAATGGGACGTACACCGTTGGAGTTGAAGCCAGCCAAATCTTCGACGAGGCCGGAAACCCGCTTGACGCCACCTCTCTGGGTAGCTTCCTGGTCAGCCTGGAATACATAACCTACGTCCCGCTGGCGCGGCGGTGAAGCACTGTCGCGGGCAGGCAACAGAAATGGCATCGTTCGTGTGAACGATGCCATGAAGCGTGTGGCTACCAGCATGGCGGTTCGGTGCCAGCGCCGAGCGATGTTGCCGAAGCGCGGGACACGGTGCAGTTGGTTCGATGCGTATGCGGGATGAGTTTCGCGCTCAGCAATGTAACTGCGCTTAAGCGAAACATGCAGACGCGCCGAGCTGGAAGTTCCAGCCCGGCGCGTCACCCCACCACAACCCCACAACGCACGAGTGTGCCGACCACACGCTACACAGTTGCCTGCGCCAGGAGCGGGCCGCGCGTGATCACCGTCAACTCTTCCATCACGTCGAACTGCTTCACACTAAAATCGCTCAGCGCGGGGTGGCTGGTCACTTGCGCCGCCAGCGGGCTTTCGAGAAATGCCTGGATTGCCTGAGCATCCTCAAACATGTAGATACCGCCGGCTTCCTGCTGGCTTGCGTTAATCATCCAGATCTTCCAGCGCAGGCCATCGAGCGCCGCAAACTGATCGGCCAGAGTCGCGACTGCCTGCTCGTACTGCTGTGCAGTGGCGTGAAATTTGAAGTTGAGCTGCATGATAGTTCCAGACATGGTCGTTCCTCCTGTTTGTTCATACTGGCGGAAAGCAATCGCTCTGCGCAGCAAGCGCATCACAAACGTTTGGTTGCATTCGAAGTGGGCCGGTGATGCGAGTATACCTGGGCAACGCTAAAAGAACGCTAAAAATAGTGTTAAAAGAAAATCAAAAAGTGCCAGATTGGGGCGATTCGGCGTTATAATGAAGGAAATCATGAATCTATAACTCGCGGATAACTGGAGGGGGCGATGCCGCACCTCACGCTCTCCCTGCTTGGGCCGTTGCAGGCGCAGTTGGACGCTCAACCGCTCGCAGGCCTGTCGTACGACAAGGTTCGCGCGCTGCTGTGCTACCTGGCGGTCGAAACCGGGCCACACAACCGTGATGCGCTGTGCGAGCTGCTATGGCCCGATCAACCTGCCGCAGCCGCCCGCCGCAGCCTGCGCGTGGCGCTCACCACCCTGCGCCATGCCCTCGGCGACCAAGCCGCCCCGGTTCCATTCCTGCTCGCCACTCGCGACAGCCTCCAGGCCAACCCGGCCAGCGATATCGCTCTCGACACTGCCACCTTCGCCGAGCTACTGCGCCAAACTGCGGAACATCAGCATAATGCTGGCGCGCTGTGTGCCGAGTGTGCCGAGCGCCTGCGGAGCAGTATGGAGCTTTACCGTGGCGAATTTCTTGCCGGCCTGGCAGTTCGGGCCAGCGCCGCGTTCGATGAATGGGTCACACTGCAGCGCGAGCGGCTGCACCGTCAGGCGCTCGACGCGCTGGCACAGCTCCTTGCCTATCACGAGGCGACTGGCGAGGACGAGCAGGCGCGCCAATACGCCTGGCGCACGCTCGGCTTGGAGGCATGGGACGAAGCGGCGCACCGCTGCCTGATGCGCGTGCTGGCCCACAAGGGCCAACGCTCGGCGGCGCTGGCGCAATACGAGCGCTGCCGCAAGGTCCTGGCCGACGAGCTTGGCGTCGAGCCTTCCGACGAGACAACCGCGCTGTATGAGCAGATCCGCAGTGGAACTCTGGCGCGCGCTGATGTGCAGGCCGCGCCAGCAACGAACGGAGATAGTGGTGCGGGCAGCCCGGCAGCCACCGAAGCACTCGCCGTCTCGGCAAACGGCAGCGCGCCCCACACACTGCCGGCGCAGTTCACCAGCTTTGTTGGCCGCGCCCGCGAACTCGCAAATGGCGCACAACAGCTCGCCGCAACGCGGCTGCTGACGCTGACCGGGCCAGGTGGCACGGGCAAGACGCGCCTCTCGCTACAATTGGCCGAAGCTATTCAGGAGCGTTTTCCCGATGGCGTTTGGCTGGTGGAGCTGGCACCAGTTGAGCAGGCGCCACTGGTTGAGCAGGCGCTTGCGGGCGTGCTTGGCGTAAGCTCAGCGCCCGGTCGCTCGCTGATGGCAAGCATGACCGCATACCTTCGTGCCAAACGAGCGCTTGTGCTGCTCGACAACTGCGAGCACCTAATCGATGCCTGCGCGCAACTAGCCCATGCGCTGCTCGCTTCCTGTTCGCAGCTACGCATCCTCGCTACCAGCCGTGAACCGCTGCGGATCAGTGGCGAGTCGATCTTCAGCGTCCCGCCACTCGCCGTACCCGAGGCGCATCAGCTAGCTGCGCCCGAACAGCTTGTTACTGTCGAGGCGGTTCAGCTTTTCGTCGAGCGAGCCAGGGCCGTGCAGGCGGGCTTTCAGGCCAACGCTGCAAACAGTTTAGCCATCGCGCAGATTTGCCAGCGGCTCGATGGCATTCCACTGGCGATCGAGCTGGCTGCGAGCCGATTGCGAATTCTTACCGTTGAGCAGCTTGCAGCGCGACTGGATGACCGGTTCCGGCTGCTCACCAACGGCAGTCGCGCGGCGCTGCCACGCCACCAGACCCTTCAGGCGCTAATCGACTGGAGCCACAATCTGCTGGAGGCGGAGGAGCAGGCGCTGTTCCGGCGGCTGGCGGTCTTCTCGGGTGGCTGGGCGCTGGAGGCGGCCGAAGCGATCTGCGGCGAGGGGTTGCGTAGCGATGTGCTCGATCTGCTGGCGCGTCTGGTCGACAAATCGCTGGTCCAGTCCGACGCGCGCGCCGGCGATGCGCGCTACCGCATGCTGGAGACGATTCGTCAGTATGCTGCGGACAAACTGGCGGCCAGCGGCGAGGCCACGGCGCTGCACGAGCGGCATGCCGAATATTTTACTGCCTTCGCCCAGCGTGATTTTTCCGAGAACGGTAATTACGCGCCCGACTGGCTACCGCGCTTGGATGGCGAGAGCGACAATCTACAGGCGGTGCTAGCCTGGAGGCGCACGGCACATAATCCCGAGCTGCTATTACAAATAGCTTTGCCCCTGGCCTATTATATCTCTGCACGCAGATATTCGTATGAGCTACAGCATGCCCTGGAGGACGCACTCCGGTATGGGGCCGGGCTGGGCCACACTTTTGCATCTGCTCAGGCCTGTTTCTATGTGGCGGAACTGCGTGCCATGCGCTGTGATTACAATGCCGCACAACCGCTCTTTGAACGCAGCTTGGCAATGTTTCGCGATCTGGAAGGTGGGCCAAAATATGCGCGGGCACTGCTGCGCAGTGCGTGGCAGGCGCGCGAGCGCGGCGACGCAGCCGGAGCATGGTCGAAATTGGAAGAGAGTCTCTCACTTTACCATCAGCTTGGCGACCAATACGGTATTATCGATGTGCTGACGACGATGGGCCAGGTTACTGTCATGCAGGAGGATCCCGAGCAGGCAGAAAGAATTCTCACCCAGGCATCGACGCTGGCGCGGGAGAATAACGCTCAATTCTACATAGGATGGCTGCTCAACCATCTGGGGCATGTCGCGCAGATCCGTGGTAACTATGATCAGGCAATCCATTTTCAGCAGCAGAGTCTGGTTGCCTTTCGCGAATTGCTCGGCGAGGGAAGCCAAGGCGAAGCCTGGGTGTTACACAGTCTTGGTGAGACCGCGCTGGCCCTAGGCGATCTGACACAAGCGCAGGCACAGCTAGCAGCGAATATAGTGCTGTGTCGCGACATCGGCGAATATCTCCCTGCCGCTTGGTGCCTTGCTAGCCTGGGAAGTGCGGCAGCTTTGGACGGGCAAGCTGAGCGGGCAGCGCGCATTTGGGGCGCGGCGGAGCAGTTGCGCACGGCGATCGGCGGGCGTACCGCGCCGGCCGCGCGTGCCACCTACGAGCGAGCCGTAGCACGCGCACGCGCCGCGCTCGGCAATGCAGGGTTTGCGGCAGCCTGGGCGGCGGGCCAGGCGCTGACCCTGGAGCAAGCGATCGATGAGGCCCTGCAGCTACCCAGGGCGTTGACCGAGAACGAGGCAGGTTCGTAGCTGGCGCAGCCCTTTACCCACGGCCGATAAATGGCATGCCGTTCGCCATCACGGTCAGAAACGGCACGTTGACGCTCAGCGGCAGGCTCGCCATGTACAGCACCGCCTGCGCAACATGCTCAACATCCATGGTCGGCTCGGCGGCCATGCTGCCATTGGCTTGCAGCACGCCCTGCGTCATGCGCTCGGTCATGTCGGTGGCAGCGTTGCCGATGTCAATCTGCCCGCAAGCGATATCGAACGGGCGGCCATCCAGCGAGGTAGCTCGGGTCAGGCCAGTGATAGCATGCTTGGCCGCCGTGTAGGGCGCGGAATTCGGGCGCGGAACATGCGCGGAAATCGAGCCATTGTTGATGATGCGCCCGCCGCGCGGATCCTGTCGCTTCATCATTTTGAAGGCGTGCTGCGTGCACAGAAATGCCCCCGTCACGCAGGTGTCGAGCACCGTTCGCCACTGATCGTAGCTCAGCTCTTCGAGCGGAACGGCGGGCGCGCCCACGCCAGCATTGTTGAATAACACATCCAGCCGCCCAAATTGCGCCTCGGTTGCCGCGAATAATGACGCGACCGCCTGTGGGTCGGTGACATCGACCGACATCACCAGCGTGCGCGAGCCTAGCACGCCAGCTTCCTGAACGGCCTGCTGGAGCGGTTCGAGCCGGCGACCCGCCAGCACCACCGAATAGCCCGCTTCCAGAAACCGCAGCGCGGTGCGCTTGCCAATGCCGCTTCCCGCGCCAGTTACCAGCGCGACGCGGCCTGTTCCCTGATCATTCATGCGATCTTCTCCGCCATGTGTGCCAAAATATTCGGGCATGCTGCGGCGCAATAGTACCACAGGCGGCGAGAAAGCTACACTGCGCATTCGATCAAGCGACCGATCTGCTCCTCGGTATGCTCAATATCCCAGGCAAAGCCAGCGGCGAAAGCCAGCAGAAAGCCGAGCAGCGACGCCCCAACCAGCGACAGCATGATGGCGAGCACGCGCTCCATGTCCTCTATGCCGGGCAGGTAGCCAAAGAACGAAAGAATCAAGCCCGCCAGAAGCAGCACCGACGCGAGCGACAGCAGCCGCGACCACGCCAGCGCAAGCGTTCGCCGCGTGTTGGCGGGCACTGTATCGCGCCACCAGTTCAGTGGCGTGTGGATGCGCGTTGCAACCAGCCAGGCCGGAATAAAGAACGCCACCTGCCCAATGCCGCCGCCCACCAGAAAGAGCAGCACAAACAGCAGCAGATAGATCGACGCGCCATAGCGCGAATGGACAAAGCCAAGCGACCAGACGATCACGGCGAGGCCCACCAGCATGGCCAGGATGCCGGTGAGCAGAAAGTTCGGAATGAGCGTAAACGCCGCCTCGCCACCCGCGCTCCAGCGCGTCCAGCTGCTGCCAGCAGCAATTGCATTGATGAGCATGCCGCCAGTTGGGTTATTCCCCTGCAACGTTTCAGCAAAGCCGTGGGCCATTCCGCTCAGGCCCAAAATGACGCCCAGGGTTGCGACGTTGGTTCGCGTTGCGCTGTTCATGGCATCTCCTTTCCCCGCAGCGCATATGCCCACTCGCCGCGCTTAGCAGACGGCGTGCACAACACGCTGCGGGTCGCAGCATGAACGACACTTGGCCGCTTCTGCCGAACCGCTTGGGATGAACGGGATGGCATTTTCTGACGGAGCAGGGCAGGTACAGTGGCGGGTGCCCAGCACAGGCGGCCTGCTTTCTACACGCTGAGTATAGCGCCAGCGGCGCGCTGGAGCGAAAAGAGACGATAACAGCGCGGGAAGGTTTACTTACGCAAGCAGCACTGTTTGCCAGCAGGTGTAGCAAAAGAAACGGGGCAGGCGCTGCCAAACGCAGTTCCTACCCCGAACATGCCCTTATACGCCCGTCACGCGCGCTCGTACTCGTCGTGCCGGCGCAGCCAGAGCTGCCAGTCCGCGCCCTCGTCGCGGCCCTGGGGCGCGTGGTCGAAGATCGGGTAGTAGCTCATGATGAACTCCAGGCCGCGCCAGGTGGTTGCGTAGGTCTGGCAGACCGCGTCGCCTTCTTTGATAAAGGCGCTAAATCCCGGGCTTTCGGTCATATACCCGGCCAGGTCGGTGCCCGACGCGCGGGCGTTCTGCTCGGCAATTGGCGGGATTCCACCACCCATCATCTGCCTCACGACCTCGCGCCCTTCTTCCTCGGTATGCGAAAAGCCCTGGTCGAAGTTGAAGTCGGTGCGGGCGGACGAGACCCACGGAACGCTCCAGCCCATGCGGCGCTTGTAGGCTTGCAGCTTCTCAAGCGGCGCTTGCGACACGAAGATGAAGCGCATGTCGCGGGCGTGCAGGTGCGGCAGCACGCCGTTGACAGAGTCAGCAATTGACGAGTTTACCGGGCAGCCAGCCGCGTAGCTTGGGCCGAACATGAAGTGATAGATCAGGAGCTGCGAGCGGTCGCCAAACAGCTCGCCCAGCGTCTGCGTGCCCGCGTCGGTGTCGAAACGGTAGTCCTTCTCGACGCGGAGCCACGGCAGGTCGCGCCGCTGGCGTGCGATCTCGTCGCCCAGGCGGGTGTGTTCCTTCTCGCGCTCAAGCAGTTCGGCGCGTGCTGCCTGCCACGCTTCCTGCGATGCGATGGTGTGATTGCTCATTCTGCGTTCCTTTCAGAAGCCTGGATACTCGCAAGGTGCTCATCGATGTGGTGCACAAGCGCATTCTGAACAATGCCTTCGACGGTCAAGTCAAAGCCGACGAACACGGCACCCGTGTCGAGCTGGGCATCGCTCAGCGAACGGAGCATGGTGGCCGTGGCCGCGCTGTTGTGCCGCAGCAGCTCCAGGGCGCGTGCCCGCTCCGCGCCGGCATAACGGGTTGCCTGCTCAGCATTCATGCTGTGGATGTCGTCCATCGTCAGGGGCGGCAGAGGCTGCCCGGCTGCGGCTTGCAGAACCCAATTGCCAACGTTCTGGTAGACCTCTGCCATGTGGCAGGCGATCTGGCTGGCGCTGCGCTGCTCGCCCGCTGGAGTTGTGCCCCAGGCCTTGTCGCTCAACCCTTCCACCGCGAGCGCGAGACGGTTGGCGGCCCCCTCAAACGCTGCGGCGAGGGCTTCGGTGCGCTGTGTCATAGCTTCCTTCTGCCTTGCTACGTGCATTAGCACAAATATTCTGTCTGTGATACTATACATGCGTTCGCCAAGCCGATCTATGACATAATAGCCGCCAAATATGTCCGATCGTCTCAAGAGTGGAGCAGCGCATGGACGTGCTGGCCGATGTTTTGGATGCGCTTGAACTGCGAGGCTGCATCGCCGCGCGCCGCGCGCTTGTGTCGCCCTGGCACTACGCTTTTGCCGCCAGCAACGATATGATCTTTCACCTGCTCAGCGCGGGCGGCGGCTACCTGACGCTCGAAGGCGAGCCGGTGCCGCGGCGGATCGAGGGCGGCGGGGTGCTGCTTTTCCCGTTTGGGCACGCCCACTCGATCTGCGATGAACCCGCCTCGCCCTTGAACCAGCTCTTACAGGTAACCTATTCGGCACAGCGCGAGTACCGATTCGCGCCAGATGCCGGCGAAGGCTCGGGGATGACCGTGCTGTGCGGCGCGTTCCGGCTGGAGCATCCCCGAGCGTTTCCGCTGCTGCACAGCCTGCCAAACGTGATCCATATTCCTGCGCAGCACGGCCAGATCGCGCCGGGCTTTCGCGAGATTGTGGAACTGATCGCGCGCGAGGCGGCCGCGCCCCGGCTGGGAAGCGAGGTGATGCTCAGGCGCCTGACCGAGCTGCTGTTTATTCAGATCATCAGGGTCTGGGTTCAGCAACAGGCGGGCGCTGCACGGGGCTGGCTGGCGGCGCTGCACGACGAGCCGATCGGCACGGCGCTAGCCTTGCTGCACGGCTCGCCCGAGCGCGCCTGGAAGGTCGAGGAGCTGGCAGCGGCAGTGGCGCTTTCGCGCCCGGTCTTCTCGGCGCGCTTCACGCGGCTGGTGGGCGAACCGCCGATCAAATACCTGACCCGCTGGCGCATGCACAAGGCCACGCGCCTGCTGAAAAACAATGTCGAGGTGGAGAAAATTGCCGAGGCGCTGGGCTATGAGTCGGAGGTGGCTTTTCGCAAGGCATTCAAGCGCGAGGTGGGGATGCCGCCGGCAAGGTATCGCAAGGCGGGATGAACACGCTTCTGGTAGCGCAGTGCAGCTTTGCTGGCGCTCGTTTTTCCTTGCTGAGACGAAGGGCGAATGGCGGGGTCATTCGTCCTTCGTCTTTGGCTATAGCCAGCAACCGATTTCCGAAACGTTGTAATACGGGCAAAAGGAAAGAGCTACCGCAAAGCACAGCAATTACAGAGTACGATGCCCAAAACTGGGTGTGCTTTTGCTATGTATAAGGCTCGAACAGTTCGATCAGGTTGCCCGATGGATCTTCCAGAAGAATCTGCTGCCCACCATTCCCGCGAACGATCTCATTACGAAACTGGGCACCTGCCGATTGAAGCTGCGCGACCAGAGCCGAAAGATCACCGACTTCGATCTGGATGCGGTTCCAGCCCCCAGGCTCTGGGCGCTGGCCGTCTGGCATCGCCTGAGCCGCCCCTCCCGAGCCGCCCGCTGTGTTCAAGAGCAGGCGCAAATTGCCTCGGATAAGGCTGGCAAAGCCAGGGCCGGGATGCATCTGCACCTCGAAGCCGAGGTGACTCGTGTAGAATGCAATCGCCTGCCCGACATCGCGCACGATGTAGCGAACATTCACTGTCGTCATTGCGCTTCCTTTCTAAGGCTTTCGATCAAACCAGTTTACGCTGCGGCGGGCAAGGGATTGCTTCGATCTTACGCCACTGTGCTGGGCTGTTCTTCGCGAACCGGGCTGCTGTTGCGCCAGCGCGCCGCCGCGTTCTGCCCCACGCCCATCGCCGCAATGCCCAGCAGCAAATGCACGACTTTGATCACCCAGTGGTACTGGCCGGGCATGATCGACGATTGCCGCATGCCAAAGAACACAACGATCACGCCGAGCAGCAGCGCGCCAATCGCCAGCGGCCAGCTGCCGCCGCGCGCGAGCGCCTGCCCGACGCCAAGCACCCACAGCGCAAGCACGACCAGTATGCCCAGCAGCATATGGATCGGAATGAGGTTCATGGCATTGCCCGTCCAGAATACAAGACCGAGGATGACTGCCAGTGAGCCGCACAGGCGCAGAATGAACGATGTGATTCGAGCCACCATTTCATGGTTTCCTTTCGTTACAGAAGCTGACACCAATCGGGTTTGGGAAAGAGCGACACTTAGCACACCGACGGGGACGGTTTGCAGGTTTGCAAGTTGCAGCCGGAGCGTATCGCATACGCCTGTTGCAGGTTTGCAGGTTTGCAGGCCCAAAACCCCAGACCCTAAAACCCTCCTGCAATTCTCGATTATTGGTTCTTGGTTCTGCAGTTCCTCGGTTCCGTGGTTCTCGGTTCTCGGTTCTGCGCTTACCCTGTCATCGTGCCATCCGCTGCCCCCTCCTCGCCTTCCGCCGCGCGCAATGCCCGGTTCAGGTCGTGGAGCTTGTCGGGGTTGCGAATTGCGCGCATCGTGCGAATGCGGCCGGCTTCCACGCCAATCGAAAGCACCAGGCGCACGCCGTCGGCGTCGCGCACCATCAGGGCTGGCTCGCCATTCACGTCGGCAACGCCCACACGCGTGCCAGGGCTGGCCCGCCGCCCGGCCGCCGAAAGGAATTGCGCGACGGCGTTGCGCCCCTGCACCGGGCGCGTGGCGGCACCCTGCACCTTACCGCCGCCATCGACCCACAGCTCGACATCGTCGGCCAGCAGTTGCATCAGGCCGTCGAGATCGCCCTGCTCGGTGGCGCGCAGAAACTGCGCAAAAATTTCGCGCTGCGCTTCGGGCGAGGATGTGAAGCGCGGGCGGCCAGCGGCGATATGGCGCTTGGCGCGGCTGAACAGCTGGCGGCAGGCCGGTTCGGTTTTGCCAAGAATCACTGCGATCTCAGCATAGTCGTAATCGAACACTTCGCGCAGCAGGAACACGGCGCGCTCGACCGGGCTGAGCTGTTCGAGCAGCACCAGAAACGCCAGCGCAAGCGACTCGTGCAGCTCGGCGTGCTGCGTGGGCGCAAATCGTTCGTCCGCGCCGGTGAGCACAGGTTCGGGCAGCCACGGCCCAATATACGCCTCGCGCTGCGCCCGCGCCGACTGAAGCTGGTTCAGGCACAGCCGCGTAACGATTGTGCTCAGGAATGCTTTGTGCGACACGATCTCGGCTGCGGGCGTTGCCTGGTAGCGCAGGTATGCCTCCTGCACAATGTCTTCGGCCTCGGTGGCGCTGCCCAGCATGCGGTAGGCAATCGACAGCATCAGCGGGCGGTGTGCTTCAAACTGCGTGGCCTCGGCAGTACTCATGCGATTTCTCCAAACTCGCTCGTGATTCTCTGACATGAAGACCAGCGAAGGCTGCGTTTTGTGACAGGCACCTGGTTGCAACGAACGACCCTTCGGCAAGCTCAGGGCGTGCCGATTGCGCGGGTGATGTGCAGGGCCGGGCGCTGCGTCATTTGTGCCATTATGGTATAACGCTTTCGACGATCGCGCCGCGATATATGTACGAGGGACGCATCAATGAACATCAACCTCTGGCCCGAGCAGATGCTGGAAACACAGGAACCGAACGCCGGCTGCCCAAGCCTGACCCCGTATTTGCTCGATGGCGCTGGGCCGCATCCTGCAGTGATTGTTCTGCCGGGTGGCGGCTACATGGGCCGCGCGCCACACGAAGCCGAGCCGATTGCGCGCTGGCTCAATTCGCTTGGGGTCGCGTCGTTGGTGCTGAACTACCGCGTATCGCCATTTCAGCACCCCGTTCCGCTCGGCGACGCGCAGCGGGCCGTGCGCCTGGTTCGGCACCGGGCGCGCGAGCGGAACCTGGATGCGGAGCGTATTGGCGTGCTGGGCTTCTCGGCGGGCGGCCACCTGGCTGCAACGCTTGGCACCCACAACGACGCGGGCGACCCCGCCGCAGACGACCCGATCGAGCGCGTGGGCTGCCGGCCAGATCTGCTGGTGCTGTGCTATGCGGTGATTAGCCTGGGCGAGTTTGGCCATGTGGGCAGCCGGGCGGCGCTGCTTGGCGAGCGCGCAAACGACCCTGAAATGGTCGCTCTGCTCTCGAACGAGCGCCACGTCACGGGCGCGACACCGCCGACATTTCTGTGGCACACAGGCGAGGATGCTGCTGTGCCCGTTGAGAACAGCCTGTTTTTTGCGGCGGCACTGCGGCAGCACAAGGTCCCGTTCGAGCTGCACGTTTTCGAGCAGGGCCAGCATGGCCTGGGCTTAGGCGCGGAGTATATGGGCGTGTCGCTGTGGCCAGCTCTGTGCGCGGCGTGGTTCAGGCAGCGCGGCTTTATTGGCGCGCCGCCGGCCACACACGAATGAGGTTGGGCAGCAGAGAGCGGGTGCCAGCATGAAGCACCCGCTCCCTTCTGCCTATGCCGTCGGCATCGCAGGGAATCATATTCTTAGCTGCCGCAGGCTAACTGCTACCCCACGCGGGGCACCGCGTACGTTCTGTCACCCGAGGGCCTGCCAGTTTAGAAGAATCAGAATGGTCCAGACGACCGCAAAGACCGGCGGGATGGGCAGGGCAAAGCCCCACCAGAATAGTGCGCCGAACGGAATCAGCGCAAGCGCAAGAACAGCGCCGGACTTGTACCCGCCCCACAGCAGAACACCGGCGACAGCTTCAAGGATGCAGACGAGCAGAAAAGCGGCCAGCAGCGGGACGGTGGTGGGGATGCCAACGCGCTCGAACGGCCCGCGCCCATACGCGGGAAAGCCCATGACAATGGGAATGTCGCGCCCGCTCAGAAGATTTTGTATGGCTGGAATGCAGAACACGCCAAAGCCAACCGCAATGAACCAATGCATGAAGGCTGCCACGCGAAGAAGCGCAGGAACGTTCATATCTTTCCTCATCATTCGCATCACCTTCGTCACTGCGTCGGGCCATCGATTGGCGGCAGGCTGTGCAGGTAGGCATACATCGCACGCAGCTCGTCGTCGGTGGCCGCCGCGCGAAATTCCGGCCAGGGCATGCGCGGCTCTGTAAACCCACTTGGCAGCGTGAGTATCGGCACGGTGCTGCCGTCGGGGCGCGTGCCCGTGTTGAAGAATTCCATGAACTGCGCTTCGGTCCACTGCGGCACAATCTGGGTAAGATTTGGGCCGGGCGGCGGGCCAGGCTCGCCGGTATCGACTTTCCCTTCGAGCCGGGGGCCGTGGCAATCGCTGCATCCCAGAATACTGACCATGTATTTCCCATAGGTTGCGCCAACTAGGGGCGGCGGCGCGATCACCGTGCCTGCTGGCGGCTGCGCCGTGCGGAAATCCACTAAGTTGGTGAAAACCGCGCCAAACAAGCTGAAGCGCGTGGGCGGGGTCGGGCTGCCGGTGGGCGGCTGCGAGCGCAGATAGGCGACCAGCGCCAGCACATCCTCATCGCTCAGGTTGCGCAGGTTGCTGGACGGCATGATCAGCAGCGAGCGACCGTCTTTGCTGACGCCTTCGCGAATCGCGCGAACCAGTTCGCCGTCGGTCCAGCCATCGATGTTGCCGCCGGGCGTGAGGTTCGGGGAGTACAAGGTGCCCAGCGGCGGCAGACCGAACTTGGTCAGAAAATCGGTGCCCGCAAGCGGAAGCTGATTGCTTGTGGAATGGCAGCTCATGCAAATGTGCGCCAGTTGCTGGCCGCGCGCGATCTGAGCGCTGCTACCGGTTGCCTTGAGCGTCGGCACCGGGTTATCGTAGCGCTGGTTGAGCCTGGCATAGCCGTTCACGGCCAGCGCGCCGATCAAGGCTGGAATAATCGTGAGCAAGCCAGCGACGAGCACGCCGATCCATTTCAGCAGCCGGTTGTTCACTCGCCAGGCGCGCGTGGTCAGGAAGCCGAACAAAAGTATCAGAACAACAAGCACAAGCATTCCTGGGATGTCGAACATGGCTGGCTCCTTCGGTTGTGTGTGATGCTTTTCTGAATATGTCGAGTTTCACGAGCTGTGGGCTTACAGCGCCACTTTCAGTGCTTCGGTGGGCAGCGGGCCGTCTTGCCGGTGCACAGATTCGCTGGCGAGGTACGCGTCGATCACTTCATAGGGCTGGTAGCGACTGAACTCATCGCGCAGGCGGGCGGCGTTTGCTTTCCACTGCGGCTCATTCAACACGCGCTCGGCGGCGCGGCGAATCGCCTTGGGCTGCGGGCTTTCGGTGCGCAGGTCGATCCCGACGTTGAAGTAGTCGATGTGCGCGTTGATGTCGTTCTTGCCCTCGCGGATGCCGGCGACGACCAGCGGCACGCCCTTGCTCAGGCTCAGCAGCACGCTGCCGTAGCCGCCATTGCAGATGAACAGGTCGCAGTGATTCAGCATGAAGTCGAAGTCGACGAAATCCTCGATCACGATATTGTTCTGCGGGTAGCGCGCGCGAAGCTCGGCGGTGCCGTAATGCGCGGTCGTCACCACCAGCAGCGCGCCGCTGTTCTTGAGCGCCTCGAGCGCGGGCACAATCAGCTTGTTCTGGTCTTTGTTGTCGACGGTGCCCTGCGAGATGAGCATAACCCGCTTGTAGCGCTCGAGCTTCTCGGGGTGTGGAAACGGCCTTGCAATGCTCGCTTTGTAAGGCTGAAGCGCGCCAACGAAGATCATCCTGGGGTTGCGCTCGCGGCGCGGGTAGGCAAAGCCAGGCACACCGCTCTGGAATACAACATCCGGGCTGCGGTAGGAAAGATCGAACAGCGACCCCTGGGCGGGCGCGACGCCAAGCTCGGTCAGGATGTGGTTGTACGCGCTTTTGACATCGTCCATCACCATGCGCTCCATCATCAGGCGCATGCCCCGGTGGACGAGCTTGCCGAGGACAGTTTTGGCGGGTTTCAGGCCAACAAAGTTCGGCGGCACATCTTTCGAGCTTTCCATCGAGGGCGCGATCCCGACGCAATAGACACGCTTGCCGAGCTTGTCTTTCACCGGCTTCATGGCGTAAAACCCGTCGTCGCAGATCAGCGCGTCGAAGGGGAATGATTGGTCGATCTCACGAATATCTTCGAAGTAGTTGCCAACATTTGCCACAAACACGTTCTTGCCGTCGAAGCGGATAAGCGCGGGGCCGTGTAAGTTCACGCGCTCGGGGAACAGCTCGCCAATATTGTCCCCGCTGACTTCGCTGGCCCGCTTGTAGGGGTAGGCCGGGATTCCCAGGCGCTCGACTTTGGGAATATAGGTCGGCCCGGCGTACCAGCGCACATCGTGCCCACTGGCCCTGAGGTGCATGGCAATGCCAGTGAGCGGGTTGAAGTGCCCGTCGCCCGGGACAGCGGCGAAAAGGAATTTCATCGGTGTGCTCCTTGTGCTCAACAGCCAGCTGGTGGAACGATGCCAAGCTGCTGCAAGATGCTCATCTGGTCGACAAGCATCCAGTTTTCGGCGATCTGGCCGTTTTCGATGCGCGCAAAGCTCATGGCCCTGACCACAAATGGCCGGTTGGTGGGCAAGTGGCCCAGAAAGGCGCCCGTGTGCGTGCCGCGCATGGTCCAGTGCGCTGCCAGCTTGTCGCCCGAACAAATCTCGTCTTCCACCGTGCATTGCAGGTCGGGGAAGGCCGAACGGAACAGCGCGATCAGCCGCTTGAGCCCTTCGCGATTCGGCGGCACGCCCCACGCTGCGGTATGCGTGACGCTGCCCGGCGCGAGTACTTCGTCCACAACTGCAAATGCGCCGTGCTCGAACGCGTTTTCCAAAAGCTGGCGAAGAAGTGAGTTTGTTTGATTGTTTAGCATGGGCAAACTCCGGTCGGCAGTCTGCAGTTGGCAGTGTGACACGCTGACACGATGACACGATGAGCGTTTGAAGAATGTATTCTGACCCCCGACTCCTGCCTCCTGTTCTACAGTACGGCAGCTGCGCGCCAGCTGTCGTGCGTGCGTGCACGTAGCCGCGCACGTATCTTGCGCCGCAAGAACGCAGTTCCCGGCTTCTGGCTGCTGATTCGTGGCGGTGGTGGGGGAAGACTTACGCCAGGGCGTGGTCGAGTGCCCAGCGCACGATCTGGGCGCGGCTGGCGAGGCCCAGCTTGGCGAGAATGTTGGCAATATGCTTTTCGACGGTGCGCTTGCTGAGGACGAGCGTTTCTGCGATCTCGCTGTTCGAGCGGCCCTGCCCGATCAGCGCGACAACCTCGCGCTCGCGTGGGGTCAAGTCGCCTGGTGTTTCGCGCGCTGTGGGCAGTGCTTCTGCTGGCCCGGGTAAATGCCGCGCATATTCGATCGCCTGTTTGAGTGTGAAGGCCCGCCCGGCCGCCTGCTCGGCCTGAAGCTCGGCGTCGGGCAGGCGCGCACGAGCCAGCGCGAGATAGTAATCATATTCCGTGCGCGTGGCTGCCCAGGAAAATTTGGCGTGCTGCATGCCAAGCGTTCCAACGGCGGCCAGCAGCCGCGCACCGGCTGCTGCGGCCCCGGCTTCAATCGCAAGCGCCGCGAACCCCAGCAAACATTCGACAACCGCCGGCTGGCCAGGCCAGCTTCGTTCCGCGTTGCCTTCCATGATCGCAAGGCTTTCGTCAAAAAAATCGCGGGCGCGCGCCAACTCGCCGAGGTGCAGGCAAGCGTGGCCCAGGTTGAGCAGCGGCGCTGCCAGATCGCGGGCGGCACCAATGTCCCGAAACAGGTCAATGCTCTGCTGGTACATCGTTTGCGCAGCGAGGTATTGCCCTTCGCAGCGGTGCAAATCTCCCAGGGTGTTGAAGGCGTGGGCCGTGCGGAAGGCATCGCCCGCCGCGCGCGCCAGCGCCAGGCTTTGGCCGAGTGCAGCCCGTGCGGCGGCGTAGAGGCCGAGCTCGATCGCCAGGCCGCCCTGAACCAGCAGGGTCATGCCGAGATAGACTGCGGGCAATGGCTCGTCGCGATACAGATCCACACAGCGTTCCGCGAGCGCATAGGCCTGCTCGTAATCGCCAGCGGCCCGCGCGGCAGAGCCAAGCGCGCCCAGCGCCAGCCCCAGCACCGGCTTGCCTTCCTCGCCGGCTGCCTCGGCGATGGCCACAGCCTCGCGCCCGTAGGTTTGCGTTGCGGCTGCCATGTCCAGAAAATCCGTCAGGAATGCAGCAAAGCTATAGGCGGAAGCGCGAACCAGCGGCGAGACGCTGGCATCCGCCCGAGCCAACAAGCGCTCGAACCACGCCAAGCCTTCCTGCACATAGCCGCGTATTTCCCAGAACCGAATGATCGCATTGGCAATACGCAGTCCTTGCTCGATCCGCCCGCTTTCCAGCGCGCAGGCCAGCGCGGCGCGCAGATTGTCGTGCTCGCCTTCCAGCCAGTTCAGCCAGAGCTGCTGGTAGGTATCGTGCAGCTTTGGCGCGGCTTCTTCGGCGCGGGCAAGAAACAAGTCGAGGTGGCGCTGGCGCAGCTGCCCGGTTTCGCCGGCCGCGTCGAGCTTTTCGCGGGCGTACTCGCGGATCGTTTCCAGCAGGCGGTAGCGCGCCTGGGCGCGACTGGTTGTTTCCGCCACCACCAGCGATTTGTCCACCAGCGATGCCAGCACGTCGAGCACACGCGCTTTGGCAAGCCCTTCGCCCGCGCACACAGCCTCGGCGGTGTCGAGCGTGAAGCCGGCCGCAAACGCCCCCAGGCGGCGAAACAAGGTTTGTTCCTCGGCGCTGAGCAGCCCATGGCTCCAGTCGATTGCGGCCCGCAGCGTATGGTGATGCGCCACATGCGCCGCGCGCGACCCGTTCGTGAGCAGCGCAAAGCGGCCGTCGAGGCGTGCGGCGATCTGGTCCACCGTGAGCACATTCACGCGCGCGCTGGCAAGCTCCAGCGCCAGCGGGATGCCGTCGAGCCGCTGGCAAATTTCGACGACAGCCTGCGCGTTGTATTCGGTGAGCTGAAAGGCTGGAACGATGGCATGCGCCCGCTCGGCAAACAGGCGAACGGCGTCGAAATCGAGCAGGCTGGCTGGTTCGGCTGGCTGCGTTGTGCTGGGGACATGCAGTGGCGGGACGCGCAACACCGCCTCGCCGCCGATTGCCAGCGGCTCGCGGCTGGTGGCCAGCAGCGTGAGGCGCGGGCAGCGCGCAAGCAAAAAACCGGCCGTTCGCGCACATTCTTCGATGACATGCTCGCAATTGTCGAGCACGAGCAGCAGTTGCCGGGCGTGCAGAAATGCGCCAAGCTGCTCTAGCGGCGCGCGGTCGGGCGCTTCGGGCAGCGCGAACACTTTGGCGATCGTGCGCAGCACGGGCTCGGCCGTGTCAAGGCCGGCAAACTCGGCCAGCCATACGCCGTCGGGGAAATGCTCCAGTTCGGCAGATGCGGCGTGCAGAGCCAGGCGCGTTTTGCCGGTGCCGCCTGTGCCAGTGAGTGTAACCAGCCGGCGCTCGCGCACCAGTTGCTGAATCGCGCGCAGTTCGTGTTCGCGCCCAACAAAGCTCGAAAGCATGGCTGGCAGGTTCGATTTGAGGTGGCCAGCGTCGGCAGGCATGGGGCTTCCATTCGCATAGCGCCGCTCAATCGGGCGAGGCGCAGCCCGTGCGCGCGAGCCATGAGCGATGGCGATTGGCGTTTCGGCGTAGCTGTGTCTATGATACATCACCCGGCAAGGATGGTGGGCACGCCAATTCGCCGCGCGAAGTGCGCACCGAAAAAAGCGCCCTGTATAAGGCGAGAGGCACACGTGCGCTGGCCCGGCGCTCCGACCCTGCACGTATCAGCGGTTCTCAATTGAAAGCAGCCGGGTCGTGACGGGCTGGCCGCACCTGGGGCGGTGCAGCACGAAAGCGGCGCATACTGCTGCGCCGGCCATTCGCGCGCCGGGCGGCGTGTCGCGAACTGTCCGCACCAGCTCGGGCCATTTCAGGGGGTCGCAATCATCGCCCGAGAGCCAGCCGCCCGCACTAATCTTCGGCAACCACCGCAAAAAGTTCTTCACGCGCCGCGAGCAGTTCGTGTGCAGCGGCAAGCTCGCGGGCATAGTTGCCTAACTCGTCCTCGCGCGCGGCCAGCACGTTGCGCACGGCAGCAAGCTCACGGGCATAGTTGCCTAGCTCGTCCTCGCGCGCGGCCAGCAGGTCATGGCTTGCGTGGATCTCGTCCTCGCGGGCGGCAAGTAGCTCGCGGGTGCCGGCAAGCTCGCGGGCGTAGTTGGCGATTTCAGCTTCGCACGCGGCCAGCAGGTCGTGGCTTGCGCGGATCTCGCTTTCGCGCGCGGCCAGCAGCTCGCGCAGCGCAGCTAGCTCGCGGGCGTAATTGGCGATTTCAGCTTCGCGCGCGGTCAGCAGGTCATGGCTTGCGCGGATCTCGCTTTCGCGCGCGGCCAGCAGATCACGCAGCGCAGCTAGCTCGCGGGCGTAGCCGCCAAGCTCGCCCACGCGCGCGGCCAGCAGCGCGCGCGTGGCGGCAAGTTCGTGCGCATAGCTGGCCAGCTCGGCTTCGCGGGCAGCCAGCGCGGGCATCAGAAACGCGACTTCTTTTTCGCGCGCCGCCAGAATTGGGCGCAGAATCGCCAGCTCGGTCTGGGTGGATGCCGCCAGCGGGCGCAATGCGGCCAGCTCGGTTTCATGGCTTTGCAAGAGTGTTAGCGCGGCCTGCAACGATGCGTTGGGTGCAGGTGCAGCATTGGCATTGGGCGCGCCAACACCCGCCAGCGCGGCTCCGGGCGGCGCGCCCGCGTCTTCACCGCACAATTCGCCATACAGCCGAAGCGTCGCTGCCGGCGCGCCAGCGGCAAGCAGATCGGCCAGGGTGCTGCGCTGGTGGCGCATGCTTGTGGCCGCGCCAGCGCATGCCCGCTCGAGCAGATCTTCCGATGTTGGGATGCCAAGCGCGGCCAGCACGCGGCGCGTTTCGGCAGACGCATCGACGAAGTAGGCGTCGTAGTGGCTGATAATGCGATCTTCGGGTGGCACGGCTCGGAGCAGGCACTCGTAGTATGCGTGCCACAGGCGCAGGCCAAACGCCAGCGACGACATGCCGCGCTGGCTGAGCGAGCGCGCAACTTCCAGCGGGTTGCGCACGCAGATCACGACCTTCAGGCCCGGCACGAGCTGCCGCCAGAAGGGCATGGTCAGCGCAGTGCGCGGGTCTTTCCAGCCCCAGAAGCGCTGCGCATCGAACTGGCCGATCAGCACGCGCGCGCGCTCGCGGAATGGCTCCAGCTCCGCCAGTGTTTCCCACCCTTCCGGCAGGGCCGGCACAACATCCCAGCCGCCGCCAAAATGCGCCAGAAGGTCGTCGTTGATCTGCCGCACCTCGGGGTGCTCCCAGTAGCCATCCAGGTTGTCGGGGGCCGGTTTGGCCAGCAATCGGCAGGGGCCGAGGTATGGCCCGCAGGCATGCAGAAGCTGCCCCACCAGCGATGTGCCCGAGCGGTGCATGCCTGTGATACAAACAGCAACGCGCTTGGGTGCCTGGGGTTTGTGGCTGCTGGTGAGCGGGTAGCCCAGTTCTTCCAGCACATCGCCAACTTCGGCCTCAACTGCGGCAACATGCTCGGGCGACATACTTCGTTGCCATGCCGTTACGCGCTCCCTCTGGGGCGGCTTGCTGGTCATGCGGTGGATGGCAAGCCGCTGCTCGCCAATATGGATGGTTCCATCAATCGCTCGTATTGGCCGCTTCAGCTCTTCCAGACGCCCGGCAGCGCGCTGGTGGTAATCGAGCATCGCCGGGTCCCACTCCAGCTCAAGGAACTCGCAGATTCGTCGCAAGGCGGGCTCGGGTTCCAGCACCAGGTTCTCGTAGCGCACCTCAAGGTAGTGTTTCAGCTCGGGCACCTGCCGGCGCGTGGCGCGAATTCGCCCGGCCCACAGCCGCGCAGTTTCGCCAATGGAACTGGCCGCGCCCCAGATCGAATGAAACGACATCGCAACATCGCGGCCATCGCGGATGATGTGGATAAAGCGCGCCTCGGGCAGCAGCAACTGAATCTGCTCGGCGCACAGGCTGTACGCCGGGGTTTTGTCGCCACAGCGCGGCTTGCCGAAACGCGCCGCATAGGCCCGGTAGAAGGCGCGCAGCCCATCGCCAAGCGTAAACGGGGCCAGCGCCATAATCTCCTCGCGCAAGCTCGCTGCGTCGATCTGGAAATCGGCCCAGCGCGCATGCTGCGTTAACGTTTCCACAAATTGCTCAGCCGGGCGTGCGTGGCGCTGGCAGGCCCGCACAAGCTCGGGGATGAAGTGCGTTTCCGACGGCACTGCCAGCGCGGGGTGGCTGTCGAGCATCAGGCGCAGCAGCGTGGTGCCCGAGCGCCCCGAGCCGATTACAAAAGGCATGGGCGGCGGTTCGCTGGCGCGCAGTGTGGGCGCTGCTGGCGCTGCCCGTGAGGCAGGCGCTGCACTTGCTTCGCGCAGGCGACCGTTGAGCTGCTCGATGCGCCGCTGTGCCAGCGGGTAGGGTGCCGGCAGCAGCAAACCATCGCTGTCCACCCGGTCGTGGTAGTGCAGAATAACTGGGTCTTCGTGCAGGAGTGCCGGCGCTGGCCGGCGATCGGTCTGGTTCAGCGGGAAGTTCATCGCCACCGGCAGCTCGCGGAATGGCATGTCGCCGCCCAGGTAGACCAGCGCCATGGCTGCCTGGTTGGCGTGCAGAAACGGCGGGCCGAAAAGCCCTGGCTCCTGGCTGAGCTGCAAAATATAGTCGCGCCATGCCGGCACGATCTGCGCAAGCCACGCCGTGGGCACAATCATCACGCCGGTGTTGCAATACCAGATCGTCGGCTCCTGCGAGCATGTGGTCGTGTAGATGGGATCGGGCGTGGGCAGGCCAAAGTGCGCGCAGAGCTTAGCCAGCATTGCGTTCGGCACGGTTGGCAGGTCGGCGATTTTGAGCTGCAGCGCGGGCTGGTCGAAATACGGCGCGGGGTCTTGCACCAGCGCCACATCGCAATCGAGCAGCACCGCCGTTTCGTAGCGCATCAGCTCGGGCAGCTCCAAAAAGCGAATTTTGTTGCTGTGGCGGTTGAGCGGGTTGAACTCGGCCACCTCGCGCACCTGCGCGCCAAGCGCAACAAACTCGCGCCGCGCGTCCGGGTCGATCGCGCCAACCACGCACACAAAAATATCGGCGCTGGCGAGCGAGCCACCAAACCAGCGGATCGACTGGATCATGCGGCGCACCTGCGCATAGAAGGTGGGCGTCGGCTCGGCCACGCAGCCAAATGCCACGGTGCCTGCTGCAATTGTGTTGCTCATACGCGGCCCTCAATCACATTCAGGCGATCAATGATCGCCTGGCCGGCGGGCTGGCGGCCATACCAGCGCAGAATGTCGTTCGCGGCAACTTGCCCGCGCTGGTGGGCTTCCTCGCGCTGGGCGCAGACGGCGCGCATCAGCTCGGCGGCGTGGTCGAGGTCGGGTTCGGCCCAGAGATTGCCGCGCCGGTAGGGGCCGTGGTCGCGCTCTAGCTCAACCAGGCGGTAGCGCACCGGGTAGCTGTTTTCCGCCGTCATAAAGTCCATATTGCCCGAGTAGCCAGTCGCCACCACCGGCTTGCCCAGCGCCATCGCCTCCACCATCGTCAGGCCAAACCCCTCACTGCGGTGCAGCGACAGGTAGCCATCGCAGGCCGCAAACAGCGTGGTCAGGCGCGCGCGATCAATTGCGCTGTCGATCAGGGTGCCGCCCACTTCGGCCAGGCTCGCGCGCAGCCGCGCCGCCGCTTCGGGATGTTCATGGAGATGGCTGGCCTTGATCACCAGGTGCGTGCAGTTGCTGTGCGTGCCAAAGGCGCGGCGGTAGGCGTCGATCGCGCCAAACGGATTCTTCCGCTCGATGTAGCTGCGCATGTCGAAGGCAAACAGCCAGAGGAAGCGATCCTCGGGCAGGCTCAGCTCGGCGCGGCACACATGCGCGGGCGCGGCGAGCGCGACAGGCACGCGGATGCGGCGGATGGGGATGGATACCAGCGGGCTGAGTGTTTGCTGAACGAACTCGCTGGCCACCCAGATTTCCTGGAGCAGGCCAAAGCGGTCGTGCCACTCGCTCGGGAAGTTGGCGGTTTCCCAGTGCCAGAAGCCAATCGTGTAGCGCTGGTCGAAGAAGGCCGCGCCCAGCGACTGGCGCACCGCTGGGGTCATGTCGGCGTTGACGCACAGCAGGTTGCAGGAATACGGGGCATGTTGCTCGTCTGCGCCGCGCGTGTCGCATGCTGGCGTTTCGATGCCGACGGTGGGGTAGTGCAGGGTTTCGAGTGTGTGCAGCAGCGAGCGCGCCACTTCGCCCACGCCGGTCAGGTGATCGAAGTAGCCCACCACATTCAGGCCCGGGCTTTTGGCGGGCGCGTGGCTGAACAGCTCGGCCCGCGATTGCTCGACGCGCGTGCCCGGCGTGGCTTTGGCCGAGTTCAGCACCATGGCGGCGTGGATGCGAATGACGGCCTGGCGGCCAAGCAGGCGGCGCAGCGGCTTGTGCAGGCCCAGCCGGCGCAGCGGGTTGCGAATGCCGTAGTAGATGCGCCGCGCGAGCGATGCCTCGCCGCTAAGGGGCGCAACCGGCAGCGGCTCCAGCGCCACCGTGCGACGCAGCAATGCCCGAGCGCGCTCACGTGGCGTTGATTTCGTGCTGGCCTGCGCGGGCGCGCTTGCCGCTTTCAGTGCGCGGCGCATTGGCTCCACAAACACCGCGTCGAGCTGGTGCTGCGGCGCGGCATCGCGCACAAACCATTCGATATAGGCGCGGCGATGCGCGGCGACCACATCCGGGAAGGCTTGCTGCAAATCAATGCGCTGGCGGTACACTTCAAGCGCAAGGTTGCTGAGCAGCAGGGCGTCGCTGCTGGCGTGCGCTTCCTGGTTCAGCCAGCTGAAAAAACTTCCCGCGCCCCCGGAATCGAATGGCTGCGGCCAGCGGCGCTCGCCGTCGTTGTCGCGCCAGAGCTGGCGGGCCATTTCCACAATTGGCACGCCATTCGCAAACGCGCTGTAGCTATAGGGCCAGTGGCGCACGCTGGCCACGCCGTGGGCCTGCAGGCGGCTGCCGTAGTGGCGGAACAGCGGGCGCAGCGCGGGCAGTTTTGCCAGCGTATAGCGGTTCTGGTGCAGCGAGATCTGCTCGACATCATCAAGGATCAGCCCGCTGAAGTGGAAGAAGATCAGCGGCTCGCCATTCACCAGCCAGCCGCTGGCGCTGTGCGTTACGTCGCGCTGCGCCAGGTTCCAGTAGGCCACATTGCAGCCCGGGTGGCGCAGCACCGCCACGCCTTCGAATAAGGCGGGCAGCATGTCGATCCAGCGCTGATCGACAAACAGGCCGCGCGCGAAGTCGATCACGCAATCGCGCAGGAGGTGGCGCTGCCACCACTGGAGCAGCGTGTGCAGCTCGGGGCTGCGCGCCAGGCCAATGCAGCCCAGGTTGTAGCTGCCCACCCGCAGAATATCGATCTCGCTGGGCCGGTAGCTGTCGTCGAGCGGCGCGAGCAGGTGCGGGGTGAGCACCACCCGGCTGTGCTGCAAGGCGTCGAGCAGCGGCGCGAGCGGGCGGTAGCAGTAGATATCGGGGTCGAGATAGATCAAGTGATCGAGGGCGTAGCGGTCGAACAGATACTCCAAGAAGAAGGGCTTAACCGCCGTGCTCAGCTCGACCACGTTGTAGCGGAAGGTCATCTGCACGCCGTCGGGCAGCGGCAGATCGGCCATCGGCACAACCGTGAATGGCTCCGCCGCCGGGTCGAAGCAGCCGTCGGGCTGATCGATCAGCAGGGCAAACATGCGCCCATTCGGGTGCTGCGCGTAGAATGATTCGGCCAGGCAGCGCGCCTGGGCGAGGTAGTTCTTGGCAATGATCGTGCAGATAGTGGCGGTTTCCGCGCGCAACTCACCCATGGTGTGCCCTTTCGGCTACGGTTGAAACTCGGCGCTCGCTGGCGCTGGCTCGTGGATATCCAGTGGCGCGAGCTCGAGCCAGCTCAGCGCAACGCCCAGATGGCGCGATTCGGCGTAGGCCAGCTCGCTGGCGGCGGGAACGACCGTCTTATCGACTTCCAGCCGGATGGTTGCAAAGGAACGACCGTGCAGCGCGGCGGCGGGCACCGGCCCTTCGCACAGGATCGAGCCATCCCAGACGCGCGTTTGGCGCATCGGCACGGGCTGGTCGTTCACAAAGAAGCGCAGGCTTTTGAGCGCGCCCGGCCGGCTGGCTTGCAGAATGCGGCAGCGCAGCCACTGCTTGCGCTCGGTCATGGCTGGCTCAAGCGGCAGCTGAAGCGTCGAACGGCGATCGGGGCCAGTCCAGCGGAAGGTGCCGTGCTGCGGGTTGTACTCGACGCCATACCAGCCAGTTCCCGGCACGGGCCGGTCGAAGGTGAAGCGCAGCCCGGTGGGCTCGCCGCGCTCGGCCCGACGCCGCTCGTGGTGCTGGCGCAGCAGCCCGATCAGCACTTCCAGCGGCAGCGGCGGCACGAGTTCGTTCGCATACAAATGCCCGAAGCGGTCGCAGAGATCGTGGGTCATGCGGGCAATCCGCTGCTCGAACAGGTGGCAGGCGCGCTCGTAGAGCTCGCGGTCAAACGCATCTTCCGGCAGGTCGTGCGGCGCGGTTTCTGGCGGAAGGAGCGCCTGCGCCAGGCTTTGGTCGGGCATCCAGCCGAAGGTATACCAGAACAGCAGCAGCGATTCTTGCGGGCGGGCGGCAAGCCCCACAAAGGCCAGCGCGTCGAGCGTGGCGCGCGCGCGCCGGAAGTCGTCGCGGCTGACGGGCTGCGCGAGGTAGGCGTCGTTATGCAGGATGCGGCCACCTGGCGCGAGCGCGCAGCCCAGCAAGCGCGTGAGTGGGTTGTCGTGCTGGCCGGGGGATAGTTCCTGTGCCCGCGCTGGCAGCAGCGTGGCGCAGATTGGGGCCTGGTTCAGCAGGCGCGCCATCTGGTCGTAGAAGAAGGTTCCGCTGATCAGCCGGTACGGTGCCAGCGCCATGCGCGCGCCAGCGGGAAGCTCGGCGCGGCTGTGGAATGGGCTGATGTGCTCGGGGTCGAAGTGGCGCTCGACGGCTGCCTGAAAGGCGGCATCGTCAGCGCCGGGCACGCGCAGCACAAACAGCTTATCGTCGGCATGCAAATCGACCGCTGGCACCGCCGCGCCACTGTTCCGAATGATGGGCAGGCCATTCGCGCCAACCGCGCCGGGCCTGACCTGCAAACCGCTTTCGTAGGCGTGCAGCACATCGCCGGCCTCGCCAAGCATTTGCAGCCTGCCATACGCCAGCCAGCCGATCCGGTCGCAGCTTTGGCGCAGCGCCGCGCTGTTGTGCGACACCAGCAGGATCGTGGTGCCGGCGCGGCGCAGCTCGGCAATGCGCTGCTCGGAGCGCTCGCGGAACTCGGCGTCGCCCACCGCCAGCACCTCGTCGATGATCAGAATATCGGGCTGGATGTCGGTGGCGACGGCGAAAGCCAGGCGGGCGACCATGCCGCTGGAGTAGGTGTGCAGCGGCGCGTCGATGAACTCGTGCAGGCCGGCGAAATCGACGATCCGGCCCATCCGTCGGCGGGTGTCGTGCGGGTTGTGCCCAAGAATGGCCGATTTCAGCAGCACATTTTCGCGCCCGGTCAGGTCGGGCTGAAAGCCCGCGCCCAGCTCGATCAGGGGCGCAACCCGGCCGCGCACAAGCACACGGCCTGCGGTGGGGCGCAGAATGCGCGCCACCACCTTGAGCAGCGTGCTCTTGCCCGAGCCATTCGAGCCGGCCAGGCCAAGCACTTCGCCCGAGCGCACCGACAGGCTCACGTCGCGCAGGGCCCAGACATCGCGGCGCAATGGCCGGCGCGCAACGATGCTGCTGACATAATCTTGCAGCAGCGGGCGGCGGCCCTGGTAGAGCCAGTAGCGCACCGCGATCGATTCCATTGTGATGGCTGGGATACTGGCTGAAGCGTGGGGGCTAGATATAGTAGACACTCTCGTCTGCTTTCCAGCTGAAAAGCGACCACCCAATGAGCAGGGCCGCAAGCGCAACTGCGGCTGCCATGCCCCAGACGTGCAGCGCGGGAACTTCGCCACGATACAAAAGCGCGCGGAACAGATCGACAAAGACGCTGACGGGGTTGAGCTGCACCAGCCAGCGGAACTGCGCCGGCACAATGTCTGGCGGGTAGACGATTGGCGTGAGGAAAAACAACGCCTGCACCAGCAGCGGGTAGAGATGCACCACGTCGCCAACGAACACCGCCAGCATAGCCACCGCCAGCGTGACACCAAGCGTAAACAGCGCCAGCAGCGCGACAGCCAGCGGCAGCAGCAGGGCGGTGAGCGCGACGGGCGTGCCAGTGACCAGCAGCACAATCGCCAGTGCCACCAGCGCAATGCCAAGATTGATCAGGGCGTTGCCCAGCGTTGCGATGATGAACAGGCTGCGCGGCAGATACACGCGCTGAAGCAGGCCGCTGCCGCTTACAGCGGTGTCGATCCCCAGCGTGGTGGTTTGCGCAAAGAAGTTCCAGGCGATCAGGCCCACCAGCACATACACCGGGTACTGGAGGACGCTATTCTTAAACAGCGCATTGAAGGCAATAGAAAGCACTGCCGTGTTCAGCAGCGGGCTCACCAGCACCCAGCCCATGCCCAGCAGCGAGCGGCGATAGCGCTGCTTGAGCTGGTTGAGCACAAGCATGCGCAGCAGCTTCCGGTACGCCAGCAGCTCGCGCAGCTCGCGCAGCAGCCATGCGCCCCGCTCGGCGGAATCATAGACGACCTGGGGTGTTTGCAGCTGATTCATGCTTCCGATCCTAGCAAAACGACACGTCTTTCTCCATGCCAGTAGCACAACAACATTGCAAGGAAATCGATCACATTGGCCACGCGCCGCGCAGAAGCGGCCGCCCCACTGCCAGCCACCCCATCCAGCCGTGCTATAATCTGCCCATCCCGATCCGGCAATAGTCGAAGACGACAAGGAGGCGGCATGAGCACACCCACACAGCTGGTGTCCGGTTGGCTTTCTGCGTTTGGCGCGGCGCTGAGCCAGAACGACATTGTGGCGGCGGTTGAGATGTTTGCCGACGATTGCTACTGGCGCGATCTTGTTTCATTCACCTGGAACATCAAGACGGTGGAAGGCAAGGCCGAGATTCGCGACATGCTGGACGCAACGCTGGAGACGACCCAGCCCAGCAACTGGCAGATCGAAGGCGAGGCGACGGGCGACGCATCCCTAGCCGAGGGCTGGTTCTCGTTTGAAACGGCAGTTGCGCGCGGGCGCGGCCAGATCCGCCTGAAGGGCGAGAAGTGCTGGACGCTGCTGACCACCATGACTGAGCTGAAGGGCTATGAAGAGGCCAAAGGCCCGACGCGCCCCAAGGGCGTGCAGCACGGCGCATTCAACGACCGCAAGAACTGGCTGGAGCGCAAGCAGGAAGAAGAAGCCGCGCTGGGCTATACCAAACAGCCCTACGCCGTGATCATCGGCGGCGGGCAGGGCGGCATTGGTCTGGGCGCGCGGCTCAAACGGCTGGGCGTACCAACCATCATTATCGAGAAGAACGATCGCCCCGGCGACTCGTGGCGCAAGCGCTACAGCTCGCTCTGCCTGCACGACCCAGTCTGGTACGATCACCTGCCCTACCTGCCCTTCCCCGACCACTGGCCGATCTTTTCGCCCAAAGATAAGATCGGCGACTGGCTCGAGATGTACACCAAGATCATGGAGCTGAACTACTGGACGCGCAGCGAGGCCAGGAGCGCCACCTACGACGAGGCCAAGCAGGAATGGACCGTGGTCGTCAATCGTGATGGCGAGGAAGTTGTGCTGCACCCCAAGCAGCTCGTGCTGGCCACCGGCATGTCGGGCGTGCCGAACCAGCCCAGCTTCCCCGGCATGGAGAACTTCAAGGGCGAGCAGTATCATTCCAGCAAGTTCCCCGGCGGCGATGCCTATGCGGGCAAGAAGGCCGTGGTGATCGGCTCGAATAACTCGGCCCACGACATTTGCGCCGACCTGTGGGAGCACGGCGCGGACGTGACGATGGTGCAGCGCACTTCTACCCACATCGTCAAATCCGACACGCTGATGGACATCGGGCTTGGCGCGCTGTATTCCGAGCAGGCCGTGGCCAACGGCATCACCACCGACGTTGCCGACATGATCTTCGCGTCGATCCCCTACCGCATTCTGCACGAGTTCCAGATCCCGCTCTACCAGCAAATGGCCGAGCGCGACGCCGAGTTCTACGATCAGCTTGCCAAAGCTGGCTTTATGCTCGACTGGGGCGACGATGGCTCGGGCCTGTTTATGAAGTATCTGCGGCGCGGCTCGGGCTACTACATCGATGTGGGCGCGTCGCAGCTGATTATCGACGGCAAGATCAAGCTCAAGAGCGGCGTGGCGGTGCAGGAGATCAAGGAGCACTCGGTGGTCTTTTCCGACGGCAGCGAGCTTCCTGCCGACCTGATCGTCTACGCCACCGGCTATGGCTCGATGAACGGCTGGGCGGCGCGGCTGATCTCGCAGGACGTGGCCAACAAAGTCGGCAAGTGCTGGGGGCTCGGCTCCGACACCACCAAGGACCCTGGGCCGTGGGAGGGCGAGCAGCGCAATATGTGGAAGCCGACGCAGCAGGAGGCGCTGTGGTTCCACGGCGGCAACCTGCACCAGTCGCGCCACTACTCGCAGTTTCTCTCGCTCCAGCTCAAGGCGCGCATGGAGGGCCTCGACACGCCGGTGTATGGCATGGGCGAGGTGCACCACCTGGGGTAGGTGATTTACGATTTACGATTGCACCGCGTACAGAGTAGATTTCAACTACGCACTACGCACTACTATCTATAGTGCGTAGTGCGTAGTGCGTAGTTCCGATTTGATTCATCTGCGTAATCTGTGCAGACTGTGGATATTCCTTCGATTGTGAGCTTTGATGCAGATCCGCCCCGCCCAGCCAGCCGATGCCGAGCCAGCAGCGATCCTGCTCTACTCGGCCTACACGCACGTTCAGATCACGTTTCCCCTGCGCGAGGAACCGGCGGGCAGCTTTATCGGCCACCTCGAGCGCTACTTCGCGCAGGCGGGCAACCGCTTTAGCTACCAGGTCACCGAGGTGGCCGAGGTGGATGGCGCGGTGGCTGGCGTGCTGCTGAGCTTTGGCGGGCGCGATGAGGAGCGCCTGAACGATGCGGTTGGCCCGTGGCTCCAGCACGAGGCCCACGACGACGAGTGGTATATCGATGCGCTGGCGGTGTTTAGCAACTGGGCCCGCCAGGGCGTTGGCACGCAGCTGCTCGCGCGCGCCGAGGAGCTGGCCCGCGCACATGGCTACCCCCGGATCGCGCTGAACGTGGCGGAGGATAACACGGCAGCGCGGCATCTCTACGAGCGCGTGGGCTACGCAGTGACTGAGCACACGACGCTGTATGAGCGGCCGTTTGTGCGCATGGTGAAGACGCTGGCGCTTCTGTAAGTTCGTCGGGGCCTGTGCGGCCCCGTGCCCCGCGACTCTGTCGGGGCCTGTGCGGCCCCGTGCCCCGCCCTTCGACAAGCTCAGGATAGACGCTCAGGGCCGGCCGCGGCCCTCTGCACTCCCCGGCCGGGGCGTTGCCCCTGGACCCCAAAAAGAATGTGGCACAAGAACGAAATGTTTGTGTGTCATGCCTCCGTTGTGGATGCAGCCAGGGCATCGGACAAAATACTCATCGTCATTGAGAGAGCATCACAAACTGGTTTGACATCTTTTGTCCGCTGCCAGCTTTTTGGCACAACGGAGGCATGAGAAGCAATCTTATACGGTGGCGGCCACCTAAAATTCGGGGTTCGGGGCGATAGCCCCGACGCCGGGTGCCGGGGCGGCGCGAGCCCCGGCGGCCCTGCGGCCTGAGCAAGCTGCACTCTTGGGTTTAGGGTATTGGGTCTGGGGGTTTGGAGGCAGCAACAGGCGCAGTACCAAACCCCAAACCCTAGTCCCCAAACCCCAGCCAGCGGCCTGAGCAAGCTGCGCTCTTGGGTTTAGGGTATTGGGTCTGGGGTTTGGAGGCAGAAACAGGCGCAGCACCAAACCCCAAACCCTAGTCCCCAAACCCCAGCCAGCGGCCTGAGCAAGCTGCACTCTTGGGTTTAGGGTATTGGGTCTGGGGGTTTGGAGGCAGCAACAGGCGCAGTACCAAACCCCAAACCCTAGTCCCCAAACCCCAGCCAGCGGCCTGAGCAAGCTGCGCTCTTGGGTTTAGGGTATTGGGTCTGGGGTTTGGAGGCAGAAACAGGCGCAGCACCAAACCCCAAACCCTAGTCCCCAAACCCCAGCCAGCGGCCCGAGCAAGCTGCGCTCTTGGGTTTAAGGTATTGGGTCTGGGGGTTTGGAGGCAGCAACAGGCGCAGCACCAAACCCCAAACCCTAGTCCCCAAACCCCAGCCTGCGGCCCTAAAAAGAGCAATGCACCATTACTCCGCAAGCCTGCGCCACGCATCGGGACGCTCGTTTCCGCTCTGCTGAAGGAAGAAATGTAAGAGATAGGTGCGGCACCATGCCTGCATGTCGAATGGGCGGTCATACGCTGGCCCAAGCGCTTCAATCAGGGCATTGTGCGCCAGTGTGCGCTGGGTGCTGTGGTGTTTGTGGTGCTTCGGCGAGAGATCGGGGGCTTGCAGCGCGCGGCTATGGCCAAGATATGCGCGTGCAAGTGCTACAAGATGGGTATCGCTTTTCATAGGACCCGCTACTGCAAGTTTTGCTCCATTGCTTGATGTGCAGCCCGCCGCGCCCAGTGAAGCCTCTAAATCGGGCTGATACGGCATTTTCGGCAGAAGCCCGCGCAGGACGTCTGGCGCAGGCAAACGATGCTGGGCTGGTATGAGCAGATCATAATTGCGCTAAAGATACGTAAATCTCTGGATATGCAATGTGTGCCAAGCAGCTATACTTCTCACATCAACCACCGTTAGTGAGGAGTAAACAGATGCTAAAACGACGCTTTATTCAATTTATTCTGCTTTGTTTCATTGCGCTTACGCTGGCAGTAGGTACTGAGCGGGTTGCCTATGCAAAACCGAGAATTTCAATCGACAGAACAGCACATCATAGCGGAGCCGGATATTGGGGCGGTTATTTGACATGTGATACAGGCGTTCCTGCGTGGCACTGGATCTGGTATAGTGCTTGGCCTTTGATTCGGTGATACAGCGTGGACAGGGCGACTCACAAGGCGACATTTGAGGGGCCGAGGCCGCAATACCGGCGCGTACCTGGCTGCGGGCGTGTGCGATACAAACAGGGGCCGGCACGCAGGCCGGCCCGACGAGGTAGACGAGCGGACACGCAGGCCGGCCCGGACGATCATGGACAGCTCGATCTTATGGGCTGGTGTAGCTGATCGGAATGCCCGTGTTATTTGGCCCGCTGGCGTTGAGCGTTGTGCCGGGCGTGAAGATCGCAGTAACCGTGGCGGTGGCGGGCTTGGTGGTAGTGACGACAGTGCTGGCCCTGTACTGCTTGGCGGGCAGATCGGACACCATGACGACGTGCTCTTTGCTGGCCAGGATGAGCGTTGTGGTGGACTGGACCATTTGCACCGAGCTTGCGGTGACGCCGACAGGAACGTGAACGGTGTAGGTGATGTCGGTAACGGAGGCAGCGTCGGTGGTGACGGCCACAAGGAGCTGAATCTTCATGCCATTGGAGAGGTAGATAATGGGGTCGGCACGGCAGCCTACCAGCGCCGCGAAGGTTTGGCCAGGAATGAGAACCAGAGCAAGAGCAAACACCAGCACCGCCAGGAAGCGCTGCCATGATCTGGCGCGGGACGAAGCAAGAATGTGCGACATGGCACTCCTCCAATATAATTGCACGATGACCGTGCGAATGATGGGTACCCTGGGAAGATACGTGAAGGCAATTACCAGGTAAGCACCAGCGCCTGTATTGCTGCTTTACAATGCGCTGGCGTGCGATACTCGCCGATGCGATCAAGGTATTCATTGAGAGTAACGATGGAGCAGCAGCCCGCGCCCCGCGACTCTGTCGGGGCCTGTGCGGCCCCGTGCCCCGCGACTCAGTCGGGGCTATGCGGCCCCGTGCCCCGCAATTCTGTCGGGGCCTGTGCGGCCCCGTGCCCCGCCCTTCGACAAGCTCAGGATAGACGCTAAAGGGCCGGCCGCGGCCCTCTGCACTCCCCGGCCGGGGCGTTGCCCCTGGACCCCGTAAAGAACGTGGCATACGGACGAAATGCCCGTGGTCATGCCTCCGTTGTGGATGAAAGCAAGGCATCGAGCGATACGTGTTATACCGCGTTTTAGGTCGAGCTAGCTTTCATATTCTGCTGCCAGCTTTTTGGCACAACGGAGGCATGAGAAGCAATCTTATACGGTGGCGGCCACCTAAAATTCGGGGTTCGGGGCGATAGCCCCGACGCCGGGTGCCGGGGCGGCGCGAGCCCCGGCGGCCCTGCGGCCTGAGCAAGCTGACTTCAAGCTGGCACTGCCTGCGGCCCTGCGGCCTGAGCAAGCTGCGCTCTTGGGTTTAGCGTATTGGGTCTGAGGGTTTGGAGGCAGAAACAGGCGCAGCACCAAACCCCAAACCCTAGTCCCCAAACCCCAGCCAGCGGCCCGAGCAAGCTGCACTCTTGGGTTTAGCGTATTGGGTCTGAGGGTTTGGAGGCAGAAACAGGCGCAGCACCAAACCCCAAACCCTAGTCCCCAAACCCCAGCCAGCGGCCCGAGCAAGCTGCGCTCTTGGGTTTAAGGTATTGGGTCTGGGGGTTTGGAGGCAGCAACAGGCGCAGCACCAAACCCCAAACCCTAGTCCCCAAACCCCAGCCAGCGGCCCGAGCAAACACCCCACCCAATGCTATAATACCCCCACACATGCCGAGGATATGTTGTGACACACACGATCGATGCGCTACGCCGCGCCGCCGACACCGCGCGCGCCAGCGGTGACCACGAAACCGCGATTGCGAAGTATACCGAGGCGCTGGCCCTGCTGCCGGCAGCCGGCGATCCTGAACGCGAGTATGCGCTGCGCTCCGGTCGGGCTGATTCCGCTTTTTTGTGGGGCGAGTACCCGCTGGCCGATGCCGACATCGGCGCGCTGCAAGCACTGGCCCAGGGCACGCTCGCGCGCGAGGTCGCAGTGATCGAGCGCCAGGTGATGCTGTGGCGCACCAGAGGGCAGGCTGCCGACGGGCGCGACATAGCCCAGGCCGTGCTGGGGCGGGTTGCCGGGCAGCCCCGCCTCGAAGCCATATGCCAGTTTGCCCTGGCGATGAGCAACTACTCGCTGGGCGATTACCCGCACCTGCATGTTGCCGCCGAGCGCCTGACAGAGCTGGCTGCCCAGATCGGCGAGCCTGAAATCATGCTGCGCGCCTCGCATACGTCGGTCATGGCCAGCATCCTGTCCGGCCAGTTCGATCTTGCGCTGCGGCAGGGCGAGGAGTATGTCGCTCTGGCGCGCGCCCAGGGCGATCGCTTCAATGAAGCGCAGGCGCTTAATTTCCTTGGCATCGTTGCGCCCGATCTTGCCAGGCAAATCGCCTACAGCAAAGCGGCGCTGCTGCTGTACGAATCGCTTGGCGTTCGTGAGCGTGAGGCGACGGCTCGGTATAACCTTGGCATTGGCTATCAGAAACTTGGCCTGTTTGGCCAGGCGCAGTCCTACTTCCACCAAGCCTTGCAGCTGACGCGCGCGATTGGCTCCTACGACTCCATGTCATATCCGCTGTTTGGCCTGGGCGATGCGCTGCTCGAAACCGGGCATCCGCGTGAAGCCAGCGCAATGTTTGCCGAAGGGCGCCAGAATGCCGAGGCGAAGGGTGCAACGCGCACAGCCCTGCACTGCCAGGCCGGCATGGCCCGCGCCCTTCTCGCCGACAACCCGGCCGAAGCGGCCACGCAGCTGCGGGCGGTTGCCGATGCATTTGGCGAGCGCGAGATCTTCGGCGAGCAGGCCTATGCCCTCGGCTGGCTTGGCGCTGCCCAGCTTGCGGCGGGCGATCTTCCCGGCGCGCTTGCCAGCACCGCAGCGGCAATCGCCCTTCACGACGCCGGCCACACCTTTGAAGACTATGGGCCGCTGGAAGTTTGCTGGTGGCGCTACCGGGCGCTCCGCGCCGCTGGCGAAAATGCAGCAGCCAAAGAAGCACTTCAGCGCGTGTTTGCCGTGCTGCTCGAACGCGTCAGCACGCTTGGCGACGCTGGCCTGCGCCGCAACTACTTCAGCAAGCCGCAGATCAACCGGGCGATTATTTTTGCAATGCAGGATGCCAGCGCCGCCCCCAACCTGGCCGGCCCGCCTGCCGACCTGCACGCCCAGCTTCGGCGGGTGCTGGAAACCGGCACGCGCATGGGCGAACTGCGCGACCCTGCGGCGCTGCCCCGCTTCATTCTCGATGAGCTGGTCGAATTGAGTGGCGTTGAGCGCGCCGCCCTGGTGCTGCTCGATGCCGATGGCGAGCGGCGCTGGGAAGGTGTTTTTGGCGCGGCCAGTGCCGCCGAGCTGGAAAGCGTCGCCCTGCCGCTGCTTGATGCTGCAAGCGCTGCGTACCGCCCGGTTCTACACGACATCAGCTGGCCCAGTGGCGAGGCAGCCCAGGCGCTGGTGGTGCCGCTGCTGGCGCAAGGCCGAATGCGTGGCCTGCTGTATGGCGACATACGCACGCTGTTTGGGCAGCTGGATGCGAGCGACCTCGATATGCTGACTCTGCTGGGCAACCAGGCTGCCGTAGCGCTGGAAAACGCCCAGCTCTACGCCGACCTGGAGCGGCGTGTGGCCGAGCGCACCACCGAGCTGGCCGCAGCCAATGCCGGCCTGGAACAGCGCAACGCCGAGCTGGCGACCGTCAACCATATCACGCAGGCGCTGGTGTCCGAGCTGGATCTCGGCGCGCTGATCAAGCTGGCCGGCGAGCAGGTGCGCCAAACGTTCGCCGCCGATGTGGTGTATGTGGCCTTGCACAACCAGCAAAGCGGCCTGATCGATTTTGTCTACACCTATGGCGAAGATCTCACCACCATCCGCTTTGGCGAGGGCCTGACCAGCCGCATCATCGAGACGCGCCAGCCGCTGCTGCTGAACCAGAATGCCGTTGTGCAGCAGCAAGCCATGCGCGTGCAGCCAATCGGCGTCAGCGCGAAATCGTACCTTGGCGTGCCGATCCTGGTGGGCGAGCGGGCGATTGGCGTGCTGAGCGCGCAAAGCACCGCCCAGGAAAACCGCTTTGGCGAGGCCGAGGTACACCTGCTGAGCACGATCGCCGCCCATGTGGGCGTGGCGATTGAGAATGCGCGCCTGTTCGACGAGGCGCAGCAGGCACGCGCCGCCGCCGAGCAGGCCACCGCCGCCAAGAGCGCGTTTCTTGCCACAATGTCGCACGAAATCCGCACGCCCATGAATGGCATCATTGGCATGACGGGCCTGCTGCTCGGCACCGAGCTTTCCGCCGAACAGCGCGAGTTCGCCGAAACCATTCGCGCCTCGGGCGACGCGCTGCTCACCATCATCAACGACATTCTCGACTTCTCGAAGATCGAGTCCGACAAGCTCGACCTGGAGCAGCAGCCCTTTGATCTGCGCGACTGCGTCGAAAGCGCGCTCGACCTGGTTGCGGGCGCGGCGGCCCAGAAGCGCCTCGACCTGGCCTACCAGATCGAGGCGGAGGTGCCGCCCGCGCTGGCCGGCGACGTAACGCGCCTGCGCCAGATTTTGCTCAACCTGCTTTCCAACGCGATCAAGTTCACCGAAAAGGGCGAAGTGGTTGTGACGGTACGGACGAACGACGAACGACGAACGACGAACGACGAACAAGGCAGGGCTTTCGTCTTTGGTCTTTCGTCCTTGGTCTTCTCTGTGCGCGACACCGGCATTGGCATCCCGGCCGACCGCATGAACCGGCTGTTTCAGTCCTTTTCGCAGGTGGATGCCTCGACTTCGCGCAAATATGGCGGCACCGGCCTGGGCCTGGCGATCTCGAAGCGCCTGGCCGAGATGATGGGCGGCACCATGTGGGTCGAAAGCAGGCCCGGCCTGGGCACAACCTTTTTCTTCACCATCAGCGCGGCGGCTGCTGCGCCGCTCAAGCCGCGCCCCGATCTGGACCATGGCGCACCCGCGCTGGCCGGCAAGCGCGTGCTCGCGGTGGACGACAACGCGACCAACCGGCGCATTCTGCGCCTTCAGCTCGAACGCTGGGGCATGCAGGTGCGCGATACGGCCTCGCCCAGCGAGGCGCTGGGGTGGGTGCGTGCCGGCGAGCCGTTTGAGCTGGCGGTGCTCGACATGCTCATGCCCGAGCAGGACGGCGTGGCGCTGGCAAAAGAAATCCGCTCGCTGCGGCCGGCCACAGCCTTGCCAATCATTCTCTGGTCGTCGGTCGGGCGGCAGGAAAGCAGCGCGCCCGAGCTGTTTGCGGCGCAGCTTGCCAAGCCCTTCAAGCCCTCGCATTTCTTCGACGCGCTGGTTTCCCTGTTCCATGGCGAGGCGCGCGCCACACCGAGCAAACCGGCCAGCCTGCCGCCCACCGGCGACCCGGGCCTGGCGCAGCGCCACCCGCTTCGCATTCTGCTGGCCGAAGATAATATGGTGAACCAGAAGCTGGCGCTGCGGCTGCTGGCGCAGATGGGCTACCGCGCCGATGTAGCTGGCAATGGCCTGGAAGCAGTGGCGGCGCTGCAACGCCAGCCCTACGACGTGGTGCTGATGGATGTGCAGATGCCCGAGCTGGATGGCCTGGAAGCGACCCGCCGCATCCGCACAACCGCGCTGGCGAACGGCCAGCCCCGCATCATCGCAATGACGGCCAACGCCATGCAAGGCGATCGCGAGCTGTGCATCGGCGCGGGAATGGACGACTATATCGCCAAGCCAATCAAAATCGAAGAGCTGGTTGGCGCGCTGATTCGCGCCCACGCCCGCCAACTGACAAACGACGAATGACGAAACGCTCACCACAGAGACACGGAGATTATGGGAGACGAAGGACGAAGGACGAACGAGGAAACGTCCACCACAGAGACACAGAGATTTGGGGTGGAAGTTTGAAGTAACCTGCGAACAGGCGTATCGCATACGCCCCGGCGGCAACCTGCGAACTTTCACACCTGCGAACAGGCGTATCGCATACGCCCTGACCCAAGAAGAGGAACTGCTATGACTGACGCCCGCGTACTCGATCCCACCGCCCTGCAAGCAATGCTTGAAATGGTGGGCGGCGATACAGCCTTTCTGGCCGAAATGATCGACACCTATCTCGTGGATAGCCCGCAGCTGCTGGCCGATCTGGGTCAGGCCGTTGCTGGCGGCAATGCCGACCTGCTGCGCCGCTCTGCCCACTCGCTCAAATCGAACAGCGCCGGCTTTGGCGCGCACACGCTCGCCACACTCGCTCGCCAGCTGGAAGATATCGGCAAGCAGGGCAGCACCGACGGCGCCGCGCCCATGCTGGCCGAGGCGGGCGCAGAGTACGAGCGCGTGCTGGCCGCCCTGCTGGCTGCCCGGCCCGAAGGCTAGAGCTGCGCCGCCCATGAGCCATATCCTGATCGTTGACGACAACCTCGTCAATCGCAAGCTGCTCGCCCGCGCCCTGGCCGACCTGGGCCACCGCACCCTGGCCGCTGCCGATGGCGAAGCGGCGCTGGAGGTTCTGCGCGCCGAGCCGGAAACCTTCGACCTTGTGCTGCTCGACGTGCTGATGCCGCGCCTTGACGGCTACGAAGTGCTGGCCGCGATCAAAGGCGACCCGGCGCTGCGCGAGCTGCCGGTGATCATGATTACCGCCGTAGACGAGCTGGATAGCGCGATTCGCTGCATCGAGCTTGGCGCGACCGACTACCTGCACAAGCCCTTCAATGCCGCGCTGCTGCGCGCGCGGCTCAGCACCTCGCTGGCAGCCAAGCACCTGCGCGACCAGGAGCGCGCCTACCTGCAAAATGTCACCCGCGTGACGCGCGCCGCCGCTGCCGTGGAAGACACTAGCTTCGAGCCTGCCAGCCTCGACCCGGTGGCCGAGCGCCCCGACGAGCTAGGCCAGCTTGCGCGCGTGTTCCAGCGCATGGCCACCGAGATCTATGCCCGCGAGCGCCGCCTGCGCTTGCAGCTCGAACAGCTGCGCATGGATATCGAAGAGCGCCGGCAGGCCAGCGGCGAAGATGTGTCGGTCTACCTGCCCCTGGATCGCCGCCACGCGCTGCTGCACGGCGCAGACCTGCCGCCCAGCGCGAACGGCGCAGCGCTGGAAGCCGATCTGTCTGGCTTCACCCCGCTGACCGAAGCACTCGCCAGCGAAATGGGTTTGCAGCGCGGCGCGGAAGAACTAACCCGGCGGCTCAACCGCATTTTTGGCGCGCTGATCGCCGAAGTCGATGCGTATGGCGGCAGCGTGATCACATTCACTGGCGATGCGATCACCTGCTGGTTTGGCGAAGCTCCTGATGGGGGGGCGGCGGCGCGCGCGCTTACTTGTGGCGCAGCACTCCAGCGCGCCATGGCCGCCGTTGGGCAGGTGACGACGCCGGGCGGGCTGGAAGTGCAGCTTACCCTGAAGGTGGCGGTGGCGGCGGGCCGCGCGCGGCGCATGCTGGTTGGCGACCCGGCAGTGCAGCAGATCGAATTGCTGGCCGGGCAGATCATGGATCGGCTGGCGGCGGGCGAGCAGCTGGCAGGCCCCGGCGAAGTGCTGGCCGATGCTGCATCGCTGGAAGAAGCGGGCATGGCTGCCCTGCCGGGTGAATGGCGCGCAAGCGCGCTGCCGGGTGTGGCATTTGCGCCCGTGACGGTACGCGAACCGGCCCGGCCCGCGCCGTGGTCGCCAATTGCGCCCGGCCAGCTTGCCGATGCCACGCTCCGCCCCTGGCTGCTCGAACCAATCTATGATCGGGTACGCAGCGGGCAAAGCGCCTTTCTGTCGGAGCTGCGGCCAGCGGCGGCGCTGTTTCTCGCCTTCGACGGCGTGGATCACGAGCACGACCCCGCTGCCCAGCAGCGGCTCGACGCAATCACGCGCTGGGTGCAGGGCGTGCTGGCACGCTATGGCGCGGCGCTCATCCAGCTTAGCGTTGGCGACAAGGGCAGCTACCTGTACGCCGCCTTTGGCGCGCCAATCGCCCACGAGAACGATGCCCTGCGGGCGGTGCGGGCGGCACTGGAACTGCGCACGCCACCACCCGAGCTGCCGTTTGTCTCGCGGGTACGCATTGGCATGAGCTACGGGCAGATGCGTGCCGGCGCGTATGGCGGTCCAACCCGCCGCACCTATGGCGTGCTGAGCGACCGCACCAACCTCGCTGCCCGGCTCATGCAGGCCGCCGACGACATTCTGTGCGATGAGGCTGTGTACGAGCTGGCGCGCGCCCAGGTTCAATTTGAAACGCTGCCGCCGCTCACGGTCAAGGGCAAAGCCCGCCCGGTCACGGTGTTCCGCCCGCTCGCCGAGCGCCGCCCCGACGCCCTGAGCGGCGTTGTGGATCGGCTGGAGCCAGCGATTCAGCTTACGCTCAAGGTTGCCAGCGTGCTTGGCCTGGTGTTTGAAGAAGCGATGGTGCAGGTGGCGCATCCACTTCCTGCCGACAGCGCAGTGCGCAAGGCCGAGCTGGCCGCGCTGGCCACGCTGGGCCTGCTGATCCCGGCCACTGCGGAGGATGCAGCGCGGCGATGGGCCTTTGCCGATGCCGCCGCGCACGAGCTGGTGTACTCGCGGCTGCTGTACGCGCAGCGGCGGCAGATTCACCGCGCCATCGCAGAATGGTATGAAGCGGCTGGCGATGCCGCCACCAATGGGCAGCAGCTCGCACACCACTGGCTTCAGGCCGAAGAGCCGGCCCGCGCCCTGCGCGCGCTGGAGCTGGCCGCCGAGGCTGCCCGCGCCGCTGGCGACGACGCGGCGGCGCTGAGCTATCTGCGCGCGTCGCTGGAGCTTAACGCGCAGGCCGGCACCTGATGCCCGCACGATTGACGGCAGAAGCAGGGGGATTTTGAAGGACGAGCGAACATCAAAGGAGGCACGATGGAAAGCAGTTTGAACAGCATACTCTGGCGGCAGTTTGGTGCCACGATCGATATGTTCGGGCAGGCGATGAATGAGTGCCCCGACGAGCTGTGGCAGCAGTCCATGTGGGGCGAGCACTCCGAGCGGCCGGATCTCGCGGAGTTCTGGTATGTGGCCTACCACACGCTGTTCTGGCTCGATTTCTATCTTTCCGGCGATGCCGAGACATTCACGCCGCCAGAGCCGTTTGACCTTTCGGAATTCGATCCCAATGGGCTGCTCCCCGCGCGAGTGTACGCCAAGGCTGAGCTGCGCACCTACCTCGATTACTGCCGGCAGAAATGCCGCACGACCCTCGGCACGCTAACCGCCGAGCAGGCCGAACGGCGGTTGCGCTTTAACTGGGGCGAACCAACCTATACAGAACTGCTCATCTACAACATGCGCCACGTTCAGGAACATGGCGCGCAAATGCGTATGTACCTCGGCCAGCAGCGTGGCTCCGAGCCCGGCTGGATCGGGCAGGCAAAGGACTAAGCAGGCTAAGGGCTTTCTTTGTACGCAAGTGTGTCGGTCCTCTGCGCCTCACTACTCTGCCGGGGCGCTGCCCTGGAACCCAAAAAGAACGTGGCACAAGAACGAAATGTTTGTGTGTCATGCCTCCGTTGTGGATGCAGCCAAGGCATCACACGATACAGTGCGTGCCAGCCTGAATGCTTCTATAAACAATGATACGTTCATCGTTTGCTGCCAGCTTTTTGGCACAACGGAGGCATGAGAAGCAATCTTATACTGTGGCGGCCACCTGAAATTCGGGGTTCGGGGCGATAGCCCCGACGCCGGGGTGCAGGGGCGGGCGCCGCCCCTGCGGCCCTGCGGCCTGAGCAAGCTGCACTCTTGGGTTTAGGGTATTGGGTCTGGGGGTTTGGAGGCAGCAACAGGCGCAGTACCAAACCCCAAACCCTAGTCCCCAAACCCCAGCCAGCGGCCTGAGCAAGCTGCACTCTTGGGTTTAGGGTATTGGGTCTGGGGGTTTGGAGGCAGCAACAGGCGCAGTACCAAACCCCAAACCCTAGTCCCCAAACCCCAGCCAGCGGCCTGAGCAAGCTGCGCTCTTGGGTTTAGGGTATTGGGTCTGGGGTTTGGAGGCAGAAACAGGCGCAGCACCAAACCCCAAACCCTAGTCCCCAAACCCCAGCCAGCGGCCTGAGCAAGCTGCACTCTTGGGTTTAGGGTATTGGGTCTGGGGGTTTGGAGGCAGAAACAGGCGCAGCACCAAACCCCAAACCCTAGTCCCCAAACCCCAGCCAGCGGCCTGAGCAAGCTGCACTCTTGGGTTTAGGGTATTGGGTCTGGGGGTTTGGAGGCAGAAACAGGCGCAGCACCAAACCCCAAACCCTAGTCCCCAAACCCCAGCCAGCGGCCTGAGCAAGCTGCACTCTTGGGTTTAGGGTATTGGGTCTGGGGGTTTGGAGGCAGCAACAGGCGCAGTACCAAACCCCAAACCCTAGTCCCCAAACCCCAGCCAGCGGCCTGAGCAAACTGCCTTGAATGTGGCACTGGCTTCACTATCAAAGCATAGCCGTGCCGGCAGGCAATCCTGCGGGCCGAGCAAACTAGCTCGAAGCGCACAATGCCACAGCACAACCCTCGCTGTGAAACCGACAATATGATAGACTATGCCCCAGAGAAAGCCGCACCGGGCGCTAGCAGAAGCGGAAAGGAGCACACCATCGCGAAAGAAACACTCCCCAGCGCCGAGCTTGTCGCCCTGCTTGCCGCCGCGCCCAAGCGCATCGCCGACGCCTGCGCCGGTTTGCCCGCCGCACAAGTGCAGGCCGCGCCCAAAGCCGGCGAATGGTCGGTGAACGAGGTGCTGGCGCACATGCGCGCCTGCGCCGATATGTGGGGCAGCGCGATCGCGGCCATGCTCGCCAGCCAGCACCCGACCATTCGCGCGATCAACCCGCGCGCCTGGATCAAGCGCACCGACTACCCCGCGCAGGAGTTTTTCAGCTCGCTGCGGGCCTTCACCGCGCAGCGCGCCGAGCTGCTGGCCGCGCTGGAATCGCTACCAGCGGCAGATTGGCAGCGCGGCGCAACAGTCACAGGCGCGGGCAAGCCGCTTGAACTCACCGTGCATTCCTATGCCAATCGGCTCGCCCTGCACGAGCGCCCGCACCTCAGGCAGATCGAGCGCATTACACAGCTTTTGCGCGATCAGCGCCCGTAGTGCTCTGCCAGCGCCGCAAACGCGGCCTTCGGCTCCCAGCGCATATCCGGGTAGGTCGTGCCAAAGCGGTCTTCATACACCTTCACCACGCCATACGAACCCATGTCGAGGTCGTCGCGCGGGTTGGCGCGGTGGGGCAGCACATACTGCACAAACGTGAAAACAAACGCGCTGTCGATACCTGCCGCGTCGAAGATCTCCAGCAGCTCGCGGATGTAGGTCGCCTGCTCGGCTTCGTCGCGCACGTAGTCGCCATTTAGCCCGGCCGGCATGGCCGTCTCGGCGTCCCACACCACAATCTCCCCGCTGCGCGAGCTGCGGCTGGCCGCACCACGGTAGGTCGTGCAGCCAAACTCGGTGATTGCAGCCGGCTTGCCCTGCGCAGCCAGCGCGCGCATCGCGTCGGCATAGCGGTCGGCCACCTCGGCGGTGCGGTAGTTGTCGAGCGCGATGACGTCGAAGCGCGCCCAATCCACCTGCTCGAAAGGCATGGCCGCATAGGTGATCGGCCCGCCGAAGCGCGCGCGAACCAGCGGCACGGCGCGGGCGAAAAACGCATTTACACGCGCTGGCACAGCGGGCATGGCCGCACGCAGGCGTGGCAGGTCGGCCAGCAGCTCGACCCGTTCGCCAAGGGTGTCGCCGGGCATATAGCCCCGGTTCAGCAGGCTGATCTCAGCGCCAAGCACCAGCACCAGCGCCGCACCCCGTGCGCGTATGCGCTCGGCGCGCTCGGCGCAATCGGCCAGCAGGTCGAGCATTTCGTCCTCGCTCAGGTCGCATGTGAAGGGCGCGAACCACACCTCCAGCCCAAGCTCGGCGGCAATCTGCGCAGCCGCATCCAGTCGCGCGGCGTCGCCGCCAGTCACGCGCACCGCGTTGCAATGCAAATCGTCACGAATGATCGCCAGTTCGCGGCGCACCTCCGCAAGGTCGAACGGCTCGCGCGAGCTTGCGCCCTTGTTGAAAAAGCCCGTGTCGTAGTTGATGCCTTTGGCGCGCATGGGTGTTTCTTTCTCGCTAGTGTGCGCTTACGGCCTGAGCAAGCGCAGAATGATTTCTGGGCGGGGGCATAGCGCGGCGAAACGTTCGGGCTGGTGCAGGCCAAAGCGTGTCAGCCCGTCGAGACAGGCAGCAATCGCCAGCACAAGCTGGTCGGGGTCGTCGGGGGCGCACTCGCCGCTGGCCTGCGCCGCAACGATCAGCGCGCGCAGCTCGGCCAGAAATGCCGTACGGCGGCTGCGAATCATGGCGGTGATGTCGTCGGGCGGCTGGCCGGAGTTGACGACCTGATCGAGCAGCTGGAAGAACTCGACGTTGTCGCGCCGGTATTCGACCATCTGCGTGACCAGGGCTGCCAGGCGCTGGCCGGGCGTTGAAGATGGCGCGTCGGCGGGGGAAGTTGTGTCGATCTGCGCCTGCGTCAGCGCCTGTTCGACCAGCTCGCGAAAGATTGCGTCTTTGCCGGGAAAGTAGCGGTAGGCCAGCCCCTGGCTGACGCCAGCCGCCTGCGCAATATCGGCCATGGTGGCGGCCTTGCCCTTGTGCGCAAACACGCGCCGGGCGGCGGCGAGAATGTTGCTGCGCTGCGCTTCGGGGGGTATGCGTGTAGGTTGGTCGGGCTGTTGCATGGCTCACTCCGCAAATGAATGAATCGTTCATTCATTTGTGGAGTATATTGTGAAGCTGCTACGTTGTCAACACCTGATGCTCAGCTACGGATGATTGCATGTGGTACTAAAACCGCTTACTGACAGGACTTACGCGGTCCGCATTTTTAGCCTTCGGCAGAGCGGTACTCAACGTTTTCTTATATGCAGTTTTCCGCGCGGAGCGCGGAAAACTGCATATAAAATAATAGAAAGCACCTTGCTGCCGCAGGCGAAAAGCACGCCGTTGGAATGCCAAGTAGCGCAACTGCGTAAGACCTTTCCTGAATACTGTCAGGGCGAAAGCTGCCAGTCGATCGGTGGCTCGCCATAGCGCTCCAGCGCGGCATTGACCTTGGAAAAGGGGCGGCTGCCAAAGAAGCCATTTGCAGCGGAAAGTGGCGAAGGGTGCACCGAGCGGATGATCGTGTGGCGGCGGGTGTCGATCAGTGCCATTTTGCGCTGCGCCGGGCTGCCCCACAGCACAAACACCACCGGCTGCTCGCGCGCGCTCACCAGCTCGATGATGCGGTCGGTGAGCTGCTCCCAGCCGTGGCCCTTGTGCGAATTGGCCACGCCAGCGCGCACCGTCAGCGCCGTGTTCAGCAGCAGCACGCCCTGCTCGGCCCACTCGGCCAGGTAGCCGTGCGGCGCAGGCGCGATGCCCAGGTCGGTTTCAAGCTCGGCGAAGATATTCACCAGCGAGGGCGGCGGGCGCACACCTTTGCGCACCGAGAAGGCCAGCCCATGGGCCTGATTCGGGCCGTGGTAGGGGTCCTGGCCCAGAATCACCACGCGCACGTCGTCGTAGGGTGTAAGCGCCAGCGCGCTAAAGACCTCGGTTTTGGGCGGGTAGACGGTGTAGGAGCGGCGCTCTTCGGCCACAAAGGCGGCGAGGTCGTGCATGTAGGGCTGCTCGAATTCCTCGGCCAGCACGTCGCGCCAGCCTGCGGGCACGGCATTGATCAGCTTCATGGCATCCTCTTCTGGCCAGTCGTCTTGCGCCTGAGATGATACCACGCTAGCGCGCTTTCAGCGCAGGGGTTAGGGGATGGGCAGGGTCATGCCAAAGTCCCAAAATTCATCCACAGGTTACGCAGATTACGCAGATTATAGTTCCCATATCTGTGTAATCTGTGGATAGATCTGGTCCCCAATCCAACTTTGACATGGCCCTGGGGAATAGGGATTGGCGATTGCAATGCAGCTGTTCTTTCCCAATTTCCGCATCGCTAACAAGCCTGCTCCTCGAACGCGCCGATGCTGGCCGCGATCAGCGGCAGCGCCTCGTCCACAAAGGCCTCGGCAGGCTGCGCGCCGGGGCGCTGGCTCCACTCCATTGCCGCGCCATAGATCGCCCAACTGACAATCGTCGTCAGCAGCTCCAGGCGCGGGTGGCTATGCGTGCGGGGCGCGCTGCGCTCGAGCATGGCCGCGCGCACCTGCTCGCGGAGCTGCGCTTTGATCTGCACCTCCGCCAGAGAGTCAAATATGGTGACGCTCTTGTGCTTGCAGTGGTCTTGCAGAAAGGCCAGATAGTCGCACACAGCCAGAAACAATTGCCGGAGCTGATCGACCGCGTTGGTGGCGCGGGTGGACTGGCGCTGCTGCAGCATCTGGGTGAAGCCCATGCGCGTCAGCTCATCGACCAGGGCGTATTTGTCGGTGAAGTGCGCGTAGAAGGTGGCGCGATTGACCGTGGCGCGCGCGGCAATGTCCTGCACGGTGATGTCTTCAAAGTCCTTTTCGGACAGCAGCGCGACAAAGGCATCCACCAGCAGCTTGTGCGTGCGGGTGATGCGCGGGTCGATGCGGGCTTCGGCAGCGATCATGGGCTAACTCCTGGGCGCGTGACAGGTTTGAATGTTGAGTGCTGAGTTTTTAGTGAGCTACGAACCAAGAACCTCAGAACCGAGAACCGAGAACCAAGAACTCAAAACCTCCGTGCCTCTGTGTCTCCGTGGTGAACCCTACAGTCTTCGGTCGTCACCAACTATACCCGACGCGTGCTGCCTAGTCAACAGATATTGCCAAATGCGCTTACACAGCTCCAGAATAGCCAGCCACCGAGATTCCCTGAACATTGAAGCAGGTTAAACGACATTTTACCAGTTTTGTTGCCTAAGCGACAAAGCCGCATATCTGATGGTTGACAGGCGCTACTGGCAACGCGCATACTATTCACAACACTTGTTGCCTAGCCAACAACTATGGCCTAAAAAACAAAAGGAATGGTACCATGAACGTAGCACTCTGGGTTGTCCAAGGGCTTCTCGCGCTGGCCTTTGGAATGGCCGGGTTGATGAAGCTCACCCAGCCAAAAGAGAAACTCGCCGCGCAGATGCCGTGGGTTAACGATTTTGCGCCAAATACGGTGAAGCTGATCGGCGGCCTGGAGCTGCTGGGCGCGATTGGCCTGATTCTGCCGCTGGTCACCGGCATTCTGCCCTGGCTCACGCCCTTGGCGGCGGCGGGCCTGGTGCTAACCATGCTGGGCGCGATGGCAACGCACCTGCGCCGCCACGAAAACCCGATGCTTGTTGTCAATCTGGTATTATTATTGCTGGCTGCCTTTGTGGCCTATGGTCGATTTACTGCATAAACACAGCGAAGGACGTTTCCAAACTTATGACAACACATCCCACAATTCCCGGATCGCACGCCGATCTGCTGGCGGCGGGCGTTGGCATGCTTGCCACGCAGGGCCACGACGGCTTCCCGCAAGTCACCGCGCTGTGGTTTCTCTACGACGACGATGGCCTGGTCAAGCTTTCGCTGAATACCACCCGGCAGAAGACCAAAAACCTCGGGCGGCACGCCGAATGCACCTTTTTCGTGCTCGACCCTGCGAACCCCTACCGCACGCTGGAAATTCGCGCCATCGCCGAGATCGCGCCCGACACCGACTACGTTTTCGCCAGCAAGCTCGGCGCGAAATATGGCGGCGCAGACCTGCGCGCAATGGACGGGCCGGATGAAAGCCGCGTGGTGGTGACCCTGCGCCCGGTGAAAGTGAATATCTGGCCGGCGGCTGGCTAGCTTTAGCGCGATCTGACAGCAAAGGCGCGAAGGGCCACAAAATCGTGGCCCTTCGCGCCTTTGCGTTCCAGTCGTCGGTGCTATTACGGCGCCGCGTAAAAGAAATAATCGGCGGTGTAGGGCACGCTGCGCATCATGCCGGGCTTGCATGCGCCGCTTGGGCTGGCGCCGCCGCTGGTGTTCAGGCGCTGAATGTGCGTGACCGGCGAGAACTCGCCCGCGCCGCTATGCTCCACCACGGCCAGCAACAGCCACGGAATGCTGTTTGGGTCGGGGCTGGGCACGCCGTCGACACGCGCGCCACGCACTGCGCTGCCGTCGCGAATGGATTCCCACCACGGGCCGGCCGCCCGGTCGCGGTCGATCCCGCCGTAGTGAAAGCCATCGGCCCTATTGCTCTTGGGGTTGAACAGGATGGCACGCGGCGCATGCAGCGCCCACGCGCTATTCACACACGCATACACCTGCACACCGCGCGCATGGCGGCTGAATAAGAGCGCAGAGCCAGCCGGCACCGCGATTTTGCTGGGCACGGCGGGCGGCTCGGCAGCGGCCGCGAATGGCACCATCAGCGCCTGGGCCAGCAGCAGCATCGCAACGATCACGATCCTGGCCGGGAGCGAACGAACGCTTTTCATGAGAAGCCTTTCTTTCCTTTTGTACGTTAGGCGCTGTGCACGCCTGCCTGTGCGAATAACGAATGGTTATGCGGCGAGCTTGTACGCAGCAGAGGCGACACTCGCTTCTTTCGCATGATCCAGCAGCGCGATGCGCATGGTGGTTTCGCCATACGACGTTGAGGAGGTGTACGGCAGCCCCAGGCTGGTGATCAGGCGACGCATGCCGAAGTTCTCGGCAAACATTGCAGTGTCGAGGTGGCTGATGCCCTGGCCGCGCGCGATGTCGATCAATCGCCGGCACAGGCGCGTCGCCACACCCTGCTGCTGCATGTCGTCGCGCACCAGAAACGCGATCTCCGCCCCGCCACCCAGCCGCGTGTCGCGCACCATTTCGGCAACAGCAATGAACTCTTCAAAGCCATTGTGCCAGGTCGTCGCCAGCAGCGTTGTTTGTTCCGGCGACGCAGTTTGCGCCATGCGCTGGGCTTCGAGCCAGAGCATTTCGGTATGGAACTGCCCCGAGCGCATGTAGCGCAGCTGAAGCGCGCGCTCGGATGCCTGGCTCAGCAGTGTATAAATCAGCACTGCATCGTTTGGGTTAGCCTGGTGCATGCGCACAAACGCGCCGTGCCGGGTACGAAAGACGGGCGGCTGTGAGGTGAACTGTTGCCCCTGCGTCATCGGTTTTCCTCTCTATAGCCAGCGATAGTGCATCGCACTGATTGATCGCTAGTGTAAGATGACCCTGTCCCCTGCGTGTCGCCTGGCGCGTCCAACAGATGTCGTTCTTAAGAAGGTTGCCGAAATGGCGAAAATTCCCTACGATTGCGGCACAACAGGAGTGCATCATGGCGCGTCTGAATGTGTTCGTTCTCGGCCAGCCCCGCCTGGAACGCGACGGCCGGCCGCTTGAGATCAATCTGCGCAAGGCGCTCGCGCTGCTTGCCTACCTTGCGGTGAGCGGTCGCGTGTATAGCCGCGATGCGCTTGCGACCATGCTGTGGCCCGAAAGCGATCAGCGCGAGGGCCGCACGCGCCTGCGCCGCACGCTGCACCGGCTCACCCAGGCCATTGGCGAGGGCATAATCGAAAGCGCTGGCGAAACGCTGCGCATCGCGCCCGGCGCCGACATCTGGCTCGACAGCGCCGCGTTTCGCCAGCACGCCACCGCTGGCCTGGCCGCCACCGCCGACGACGACCAAACTGCCCGCATTGCGCGCCTGCGCGCCGCCGCCGACCTGTATGCCGACGACATGCTGGAAGGCTTTACGCTGCCCGACAGCCCGGCCTTTGATGAGTGGCAGTTTTTCCAGCGCGAAAGCCTGCGCCAGCTCTACGGCCAGGTGCTCGAGCAGCTTATTCAGGCGTATCGCGCGCAGCAGGAATGGGAAGCGGCGATTTTGGTCGGGCGGCGCTGGGTGGCGCTCGACGCGCTCCACGAGCCGGCGCACCGCACGCTGATGCGTTTGTATGCCTGGGCCGGGCAGCACGCCGCCGCGCTGCGGCAGTATCAGGAATGCACGCGCATTCTCGAGGCCGAGCTGGGCGCCAGCCCCGAGGAAGAAACAACTGCGCTGCATGCCAGCATTCGTGCCCGCCAGTTTGCCGCGCCAGCCCCCGCCGCGAGCGCCCTCCCACCCGCTGCTGCGCCACCGCCGCCCACACCTGCACCCGAAATCGAGCGCGCGCCAGCCACGAATCCGCCGCAGCCCGCCGACACCGGGGCGCTGCGCTATGTCGCCCGCGAGCAGGAGCTCGACCGCCTGCACGGTTTGCTCGACGCTGCCGTGGCCGGGCGCAACGGCGTGCTTTTTGTGGTGGGCGACGCCGGGCAGGGCAAGAGCGCGCTGCTCCACGCCTTTGCGAGGCAGGCCCAGCAGGCGCATCCCGATCTTCTCGTGGCCTGGGGCAGTTGCAACGCCTACACCGGCCACGGCGACCCATACCTGCCATTTCGCGAAATTCTTGAACTGCTGACCGGCAATGTTGAAGCGCGCAACGCCGCAGCCGACCTGCCGGGCGGGCCATCCGAGCGATTGCGCGACTTGCTGCCCGCCGCTACCCAAGCCCTGCTCGAAGCTGGCCCCGATCTGGTGGGAACCTTTGTTTCGGCCCCGCGCCTGCTTGAGCGCGCCACGCGCACGGCCGCAGCGGCGCAGTTCGTGCCCGAGCTGCACGCGCTCGCCGAGCGCCGGGCCAGCGCGCCGGGCGGCCAGCAGCAGCAAGACCTGTTCGACCAGTATGCGCGCGTGCTGCAGGCGCTGGCCCGCCACGCGCCGCTGCTGCTGCTGCTCGACGACCTCCAGTGGGCCGACCCAGGCTCAAGCGATTTGCTCTTGCACCTTGGGCGGCGGCTGCGCGGGCAGCGCGTGCTGATTGTGGGCGCGTACCGCCCCGCCGAGGTTGCGATCGGTCGCGACGGGCAGCGCCACCCGCTCCAGCGCGTGCTGAACGAGCTGCGGCGCGATTTCGGCGAGATCGTGCTGGACCTGAGCCGCGCCGAAGGGCGGGCGTTTGTCGATGCGCTGATCGACACCGAGCCAAACCAGCTCGACGAAGCGTTTCGCGCCGCGCTGTACCAGCAAACTGCCGGCCACCCGCTGTTCACAATCGAATTGCTGCGCGACCTGCAAGAGCATGGCATGCTGGCGCGCAACGCCGCCGGGCTGTGGGAAGCGCTGCCCGAGCTGGTGTGGAGCAGCCTGCCCGCGCGCGTGGAAGGCGCGATTGGCGAGCGCGTTGGGCGGCTGGATGCGCGGCTGCGCGAGCTGCTGCAAGTTGCGAGCGTCGAGGGCGAAGAGTTCACCGCCGAGGTGCTTGCGCGCGCGCTTGGCACCAATGAGCACGACATTGTGCGCCAGATCAGCCGCGAGCTCGACCAGACGCACCGGCTGGTGCAGGCGCTGGGCGTGCGGCGCGACGGCGATCTGCGGCTTTCGCGCTACCGTTTCCAGCACATCCTGATTCAGCGCTACCTCTACAACACACTCGACGAGATCGAGCGCGTCTACCAGCACGAAACCGTTGGGCACGCGCTCGAATCGCTCTATGGCGAGCGCGCCACCGAAATTGCTGGTTCGCTGGCCTGGCATTTCGGCGCGGCGCAGCTGCCCGCGCAGGCCGCCGCCTACTATCTGGAAGCTGGCAACCAGGCGCGCCGGGCGGCGGCGCTGGTGGAAGCAGTGCATTTCTACGCGGTGGCGCTCGCAGCCTGGCCGCAGGCCGATCTCCGCGGGCGGGCTGGCGCGACGCGCATGCTTGGCGAATGCCAGTGGCAGCGCGGGCATCTGGAAGAAGCGCGCGCGCAGATCGAAGCGGCATACGCGCTGTATGAAAAGCTGGGCAATCTGGAAGGCGCTGGCGCGATGCAACGCCTGCTGGGCCGCTTGTTCTGGGAAATGGGCCAGCGCGAGCGTTCGCTGGACCATTACCAGCGCGCCCTGGCGCTGCTGGAGCAGTGCCCCACAAGCGTCGAGCTGGCCTGGGCCGTTAGTTCGATCTCGCAGATGCACATGCTCGCCTCGGAAAACGACGAAGCGATCGCCTGGGGGCGGCGCGCGCTGAGCGTGGCCGAGCAGTTAGGCGCGGAGGAAGTTGCGGTCCACGCCCTGGCGAATATCGGATCGGCCTGCTTTGGCGCTGGCGATGCCGAGCAGGGCCGCGCCATGCTGCGGCGCAGTTGGCAGCGCTCAGTTGAGCTTATTCTGCCTAACGACGCGTGCCGGGCGGCCAACAACCTGGGCGTCAGCCTGGCCTACTACGGCATGCCCGACGAGGCGCGCGCGGTGTTCACCGACATGCACGCCTACGCGATGCGCCATTATATGTACCTGAATGCCGGCCTTGCACTGCTTTCGCTCACCAAGCTGGATTGGCTCTGCGGCTGCTGGGAAAGCGCCCTGATGCGCTACGAAGAGCTGGTCGCGTGGATCGGGCAGGGCCAGTCGAGCGGCTACCTGGAACTGCTGGCCGATATTGCGTTTGCATGGATGTGCAACGACCTGGGCCTCACCGGGCAGGCGGGCGAGATGCTGGAAAAAGCGCAGAGCCTGGTGGCGAACCGCGCCGAGCTGCACACCACCGGGCCGCACCTCGCCCAGCAGATCCGCACCTTCGCGGCGCTTGGGCAGGCCGAACAGGCCACCAGCGCGGCACGCCAGTTTGTTGCGCTGTGCGGCCAGCATGTGTATTGGGACACGCAGATGTCGCACCTGGTGGTGTGCCGCTGGCTGGCCGGGCGCGCAGACGCGATGGAGCCGGATGTATGCGCCAGCCTCGCGCAGATCGAGCGCGCCGACGCCCAGTTTCACGCGCCGGCTACTGCCGCCGGCCTGAGCGAAGCGCGTGGGATTGTCGCGTGGGGCGAGGGCGATATGGCACGCGCCGTGGAACACTTGCAGCAGGCGGCGGCGCAATGGCAGGCGATTGGCTACCCGTTCCACCAGGCGCAGGCGCTGGTTGCGCTTGGGCAGGCCCTCGCCCACGCGGGCGACGCGGGCGCGGCGCAGGCGGCATTTGCGCAGGCGACCGTGCTGCTGGAAGGGCTGGTTGCCGAGCTTGAGAATGGGGAGATGCGCGCAGCATTTCTGGCTTTGGGGCTAGTGCAAAGCGCGCTGGCCGCCGCGGATGTGCAGCCAATTACGCTCTGATACGCGCAAAATTATATTGCTCTGCACACCGACGCAGCGCTAGCCTTGTGCTCGCCTTGCGTCGGTTTCGATTTGCGTAAGCACGCGGCTGCCGTTACACTCCCTAATGCGCTTTCCGCGCAGGGGATAAGGGATAGCGGATAGGTTTTGGTGATTACAATGCGGAAATTTTTTCAGACTTCCTCATAACTTTCCTGATAATTCGCTACAGCCGAGAGCAAAACGGCGGAGAAACAAACGACTATGCATGAAACGGCCATTGCCGCCGAGCAGCCGCCACGCGAATCGTACCGGCGGCTGTTCCTGCGTTTTCTGCGCTTTGGGCTGCTGGCCTGGGGCGGCCCGGTCGCGCAGATCGCCATGATCCGCCAGGAGCTGGTAGACGAAGAGCGCTGGGTCTCGAACGAGCGCTTCAACCGCGTGCTGGCGGTGTATCAGGTGCTGCCCGGCCCGGAAGCGCACGAGCTGTGCGTGTACTTTGGCTACCTGGCTGGCGGGCGCGTCGGCGGCTTTCTGGCTGGCCTGGGCTTTATGCTGCCGGGCTTCGTGCTGATGTTCGCCTTGTCGTGGTTTTATTTCACCTACGGCATCAGCTCGGCGCTGTTTCAGGGCGTGTTTTTTGGCTTTCAGGCCGCCGTCGTCGCGCTGATCATTCGCGCCATCCATCGCATTGGCGCGCACGCGCTCGTCGACCGCTGGCTGCTTGCGATTGCGCTGGCGGCGGGCATTGGCAGCACGTTGGGCGTACATTTTGCGATCACGCTGCTGGTGGCGGGCGCGGCCTATGTGTGCTCCAGGCGCGGCTGGCGTGCAGCCGCCATTGCACTGGAAATTGCTTTTCTGGTCGGCGCGGCGCTGTTCTTCTTCAGTGGCGCAGGCGCGCCTGTGGCGGCGGCAGCAGCAGCGCGCAGTGCCACCGCGCCGGGAACAACCTCGACGCTGGGCTTGCTGGTTTCGGGGCTGCGCGCCGGCCTGCTGACCTTTGGCGGCGCGTACACGGCCATCCCTTTCTTGCAGAACGACGCTGTGGTGGCTGGCGGGTGGATGAGCAACCAGCAGTTCCTCGACGGCATCGCGCTGTCGGGCATTCTGCCGGCCCCGCTGATCATCTTTTCGACATTTGTTGGCTACGCGGGCGGCGGCGCACTCGGCGCGCTGGCGATCACGTTCGGCATTTTCCTGCCCGCCTTTGCGTTCACGCTGGTCGGGCACGACTACCTTGAGCGGCTGATTTCCATGCCGGGCGTGCACACCTTTCTCGACGGTGTGACGGCGGGCGTGGTGGGGCTGATCGCGGCGGTGGCGCTCGATATTGCGCGCGCCACGCTCACAAGCTGGCAGGCGGCGCTGATTTTTGGCGTGGCGCTGCTGGCAGTGTACACCTGGAAGGCGAAAACCGCCGTCGCCGGGATTGTGCTGGGCGCGGGCCTGCTTGGGCTGCTGCTGAGGTATGCGTTTGGCGCGTAGTGGGCAGCACAGCCCGCCGCGCTGCGATATAATGATGCCAGGAGTCAGGAGGCAGGAGTCAGAGGCCAGGAATCAGGGGCCAGTAGTTTACTTTCAGCAGCATTCAAGGGCATAGAACAATGATCAGCGATATTCAATCCACCGAAACCATTCCGTTCCGCATCCCGTCCACCACGCGCATCGGCCACGTTCACCTCACCGTCGCGAGCCTGGAGCGGCAGATCGCCTTTTACACGCAGGTACTCGGCTTCACGCTGCACTGGCGCGACGGTGCGGAAGCCGCACTTGGCACGGCCGCCGAGGTGCTGCTGCGCCTGAGCGAGAACCCGGCTGCGCGGCGCGTGCAGCGCGCCACGGGCATGTACCACTTCGCCATTCTCTACCCCAGCCGCAAAGAGCTGGCGCGCGCGATTGCGCGGCTGTTTGCGCTGCGCTACCCCAATTCGCCCACCGACCATGGCGTTTCGAAAACGACCTACCTGGATGATCTTGAAGGCAATACAATCGAGCTGTATGTGCGCTCGCTCGACGACGCCGTGTTTGAGGTACACAACGGCCAGATGCGCGTGCGCTACGCCGACGGGCGCGTGGGCAGCGGGCGCGACCCGCTCGATGTCGAGGCGCTGTTTGCCGAGCTGGACGAAAGCGACCAGCTTGATACGCCCTTGCCCGAAGGCATGCGCATCGGGCATATGCACCTGTACGCGGCGGGCCTCGACAGCTCGATGCGTTTTTACGCGGGCGTGCTTGGCTTCGAGCAAGGGCCGATGTTCAGCGCGTTTCGCATGGGCGAAGTCGGCCTGGATGCGCAGCAGCCGCATGTCGTGGCGTTCAACACCTGGAAGGGCGAAAATATCCCGCCAGCGCCCGCCGATGCCCTTGGAATGCGCTACTTCACGCTGGTGCTGCCGAGCGCCGCCGACATCGAGCGGCTGGTGGAGCGCGCGCAGGCGGCGGGCATTGCGGCCGAGCGCAGCGCCGATGGCGTGGTGCTGCGCGATCCCTCGCAGCTCATGCTTATTCTGACCGACCGAATGCCTGCGCTGGGGTAGCGCTCGCGCTGAGTATTCGGCACGAACAAGGCGGCGACCAGTAATCAGGGTCATGTCAAGGTTGGAATGGGAACGCCATCAATCCGCAGATTACGCAGATTACGCAGATAGATGTCTCTCATCTGCGTAATCTGCGGATAAATTTTTGGGACTTTGATGAGGGCCAGTGAATTATCAATAAAGCGATGCGGAAATCATGGAAGAACGTCTGCATTGCAGTCACCACCCCCTATTCCCCATCCCCTAATCCCTGCGCCGAAAGCGCACTAGGGTTGTACAAAGCTCACGTTATGCCTTGCACAGATCTCCATCACACGCTGCATATCGGGCACCTCGGAAAATTGTGGTGGGTTGGCAGGGTCGGTGACTGGCACCCCCAGCTCGAGCAGGAAGCGATCAAAGCCACCCGGAACCTGCACGCTCATGAAACGACCGGGCGTTGCGCCAACGTTGCGATAGTTATGCGGGGCCATTCCCGGGACATTGACCACATCGCCGGCATGCACCACTTCGCTGGCCGGGCTGCCGTCGCGCAGCGTGTCGATGGCGAACTCGCCTTCAAGGATGTAAAACGTTTCCTGCTGCGGGTGGGTGTGCAATCCGGGCGGCCCGCCGCCGGGCGGCACAATTACCTCCAGCACGGTATACGCCTCGTCGGTATCCGCGCTGCTGGCCTTGATCCGAAACTGGTCGGTCATCGACTGGTAGAGTGTGTCCTCACCGTCGCGAACCGCACGCAGTTGCCGCTCCTGAATGGTCATGGTATTGTACTCCTTGCATTCTTACCGAAGCCACACGAGCAGCATAGCAGCAAACACCCGCACACAGGTGACATGATGTGACCAATGCATGTGATCGAGTTGGTGTGCGGCTTACATGGGCAAGCTTATGGATCGTGCATCGCGCCCTGCCTCGCTGCCGACACTGACAACATTTGGCGAAGCGTTGCGCTATGCGCGCCGCGCTGCCCGGCTGACCCAGAGCGACCTCGGTATTGCGGTAGGCTACAGCCGCGAGCAGATCAACCGCCTGGAAAACGGCCAGCGATTGCCCGATCTGCATGTCGTTAGCTCGCTTTTTGTGGAAGCGCTCGGGCTTGAACGCAACCCGGCCCTTGCCGAACAGCTCATTGCGCTGGCCAGTGCTACCACGCGCCCTGCCAGCCAGGAGAATCCTGGCACTCCAAGCGAGCAGAACGATGCCTCCGACCTGTTCGCGCATCACGCGCTTGCACTAACGCATTTCATTGGTCGCGCCGACGAAGTGCGCGAGGGTTTGCACCTGCTCGAACAAACGCGCCTGCTGGTGCTGGTTGGCGCAGGCGGCATGGGCAAAACACGCCTGGCCTACGAGCTTGCCGCGCGCGTGGCTTCCCACGGCGACAAGCGCGTGCTGATTGCCGAGCTGGCCCAACTCAGCGATCCACCGCGCCTGAGCGAAACAATCGCGGCCGCCCTCGGTCTGCTGCACGTCAGCGACCGGGCTGCAGAGCGTGTGCTGATCGACCATCTGCGCCCACACCACACGCTGCTGGTGCTCGACAATTGCGAGCATCTGCTAATGGCCTGCGCGCATCTGGCAGAAACTCTGCTGCGGGCCTGCCCCCACCTCCAGATTCTGGCAACCAGCCGCGAAGCCTTCGGCACCCTGAGCGCGCTGACGTGGCGCGTGCCTGCCCTGAGCGACGATGATGCGCTGCAACTATTTGCCAACCGCGCCCGCCACGCCCGGCATGATTTTGTTCTTACTCCGCATAATGCACCAGTCGTTGCGGCTATCTGCGCCCACCTCGACAGCATGCCACTCGCGATCGAGCTGGCGGCAGCGCGCGTGCGGGCCTTATCGGTTGAGCAAATCGCCGAACGTCTGACTGATCGGCTGAATTTGCTGACCAGCGCGCGCACCACCGCAGCGCCGCGCCAGCAAACCCTGCGCGCCACAATCGACTGGAGCTACGCCCTGCTCAATGACGACGAGCGAGCACTATTGCGCGCTCTGTCGGTCTTTTCGGGCGGCTGGACGCTCGAAGCAGCCGAGGCAATTGTCGCCGGGCGCGTACCCCAGCACAGCAATGCGGCTGTCTGCCTGGATCTCCTGACATCGCTGGTCGATAAATCGCTGGTTGTGGTCGAGGAGCGCGCGGAGGAAACGCGCTACAAGCTGCTGGAGACGATCCGCGACTACGCGCACGAGAAACTGCGCCTGGCTGAAGAAGAACCGGCGGCGCACGACACACACCTGAGCTGGCTCACCGATCTGCTTCAGCACGCCGAGCCACAGCTGCGCACAGCGGAACAGCGGCACTGGTATGCGCGCTACGAAGCCGAGCGCGAGAATATCCGCTCCGCCCTCGCCTGGGCGATCAAACGCGAAGACAAGCAGCAGGGAGTTCGGCTGATCGCCGGCATGTGGTTCTATTGGTTCTGGCGCGGGCACTGGGCCGAAGGCACCCAATGGGCGCGCAGCGTCTTTGCGCTTCCCGGCGATGCCGACCCGCTCTGGTATTCGCGGGCGCTGGTGGGGGTGTCGAGCCTGCCGGGGCGCATGGGCGATTTTGCGACGTTCAGCGCATGGCTCAGGCAAGGGTGGCCCATGAGCGACGCGCTCAACGACACGGCGACCATGGCCTGGGCGCGCATTTCAGGCAGCTACCTCGAACAAGAGCCAGCAGCAGCGATTGCGATGAACGAAGACGCCTTGCGGCTGGCGCGCCTGGCTGGCGACCATTGGAACGCTGGCAACATTCTCTACAACCTGGGCGACCGTTTTCGCGGCGCTGGCGATATGGCACGTGCAGAGCAGCTATACCGTGAGAGCGTCGTGGCATTTCGCTCGTCAGGCGACCAGGATATCATCGCTTTCCCAATCGGCAACCTCGGGCGTATCGCGTTTGCGCGTGGCGACGATGCGGCGGCCCAGGCGGCATTTGAGGAAAGCATCGCGATCACGAGCGCTGCCAATAATCGCTCGGCCGCCGCCGACTGGCATGTGCAGCTCGCGCGCGTGGCCTTGCGCCGGGGCGACTACGCGCAGGCACAGGCATCGATGGCGCTGTGCGTGCAGACCTTTCTGGATGTGTGGAACATGGAGGCGCTTGCGGACACGCTGGCGATAGCAGCCGACCTGGCATGGTTGAGCGATGATGCGGCGCGCGCTGCAACACTACTTGGGACGGCAAAGCAGATCTACAGCGAGTTTCACTTCCGCCGCGACCTTCTTGAAGGCTCGCACGCCGACTATCTGCAACAGTGTATCGATACCGTGCGAGCTGGCCTGGGCGAGGCCGCATTTGCGGGCGCATTTGCGGCTGGTCAACTGCTTGGGGTGCGCGACGCGGCGACCTTGGCCGTGAAGCAAGGTTGATAGTGTAGCAGTTGGCAGGAGGCAGTTGCATTTTCCGCGCCAGAAAGCGTTTCTCGTCGGTGGCATATGAAAACACAGAAGCCAAAAGCTCGGTGGCCTCCGTGCGCTCTGTGGCTCCTTTCGCCCTACGCCGCCAACAGGTGCAGCTCGCGGGCGCGCACAATCGCCTGAGTGCGGTTGGCAACTTCGAGCTTGCGGTAAATATTGAGCGTGTGGGTTTTTACCGTGCCCGCGCCAATAATCAGCTGATCGGCGATCTGCGGGTTGGTTTTGCCCGCCGCCAGCAGCAGCAGAATTTCGCGCTCGCGACTGGTGAGCAGGTAGCTGTGCGCCTGCGCGGGGAGCGGGGCCGCGCCAAACTCGCGGTGCAGCTCGGCGGTGACATCTTCAAGCGTAAGCGCCGCGCCGCGCCCCCAGTGCGCCGCAAAAGTATCGTGGTCAAGCGCCGCTTCGAGCTGGGCCTGCAAGCGCCCCAGCAGGGGCCACTGGCGCGCCCAGTTCAGCGCCGGGGTTGGGTTGCCGAGCGCCCAGGCCAGCAGCTCCACTGCGCGGGCCGGCTTGCCTGCGGCGAGAACTGCGGCGGCGCATGGCACCATCCAGATGCTGCTGGTGGCCGTCAGGTTGCTGCCGATGCTTTCCAGCCCCTTGCGAATGGCGCTGCGCGCTTCTTCCAGGTTGCCCAGGCCGCACGCCAGCGCGGCGCTTGCCCAGTGGTGCAGCTGAAACGCCATGGTGTTGACACTGTGATGTTTCGAAAAATCGTTGATGCGAGTAGCCTCGGCATAATCTTCGCGCAGGCAGGCCAGCAGCGTGAGCAGCGCCAGGCTGTAGGGCTGCACAACCACCAGAATAATCTCTTCGATCACCTTGACCGATTGATCGGAATATTCTTGGCAGGCCGAATAATCGCCCTCGCAGAAGGCCTGCAAGGCCAGCAGGCTCCACGCGTGTGAAATCTGGCAGATCTGCCCGGTTTCGGTTGCGAACTGCAGCACCTCGGGGCCATACTGCTTGCCCGTGCTGTAGTCGCCATTCAGAATATAGTCGGAGCCGAGGTTGTACAGGCAGGTAAACAGCACAAAGCGGTTGTGCATGGTTCGCGCAATGGCCAGGCTCTGCTCGGTGTACACGATTTCTTTGTCGGGGTCGTTCAAAACGGCGTAGAGGTAGCCCAGGCGGCTCAGCGCCCAGGCGACATAGTAGGGCTCGCCCAGTTTTTCGAACAGGGCCCGGCTGGCATCCAGGTGCGGGGCAACCTCGGCGCGGCGACCCATGCCGCCAAGCGCATAGCCCGCCATGAGGTGGCAGAACGCAGTTTCGAAATCGTCGCTGGCGGCGCGGGCGATGGCGAGCGCCCGCTCGATTGCGGTAAATGCCTCGCGGTAGTCGGTTTCGGCCTGGAACCACCAGTGCAGCGAACCCCAGCGCCGCGCCAGCAAGCGCCCCAGCAGGCGCTCGTCGGCAATTGGCTGGGCAAGGGTTTGCTGAAACATATGGATCGTATCGACATGGCGGCTGCCAAGAAAGCCGAACAGGTACAGGCCGTGCATCATGGTGTGCAGGTTGGCGCTGTGCTGCTTTGCCAGCGCCCATTCCCAGCTTTGCCGGTAGTTCTCAAAATCCAGCTCGATCGCCTGCATGGTTTCGAGCTGCTGCGGGCTTTTGAGCGATGCTTCGTGGTGGCGCATGAGCGTGGCGTAGAAGCCGCTGTGCGCGGCGAACGCGGCATCGGTTTCCTGCCGCGTGGCGAGCTGCATGGTGCCATACTGGCGCAGCAGCTCGTGGATGCCAAAGCGCCCGGTCGCGTCGAGCTGCAGCAGCGATTTTTCCACCAGCCCGGCCAGGTCGGCCAGTGTTGCGCCAGCCACCTGCTCGGCCGCTGCGCTGGCGAAGCCGCCGCGAAATACCGACAGCCAGGCGAAAATCTGGCGCTCGCGCTCGCTCAGTAATTCCCACGAGTGGTCGAAAACGGCGCGCATGCTGCGGTGGCGCGGTTCGATGTTGCGCATGTTGGTCGAAAGCAGGTCGAGGTTGTGGCGCATGGCCTGCGCAATATGCGAGGCGTGCAGGCCCTTGAGCCACGAGGCGGCCAGCTCCAGCGCGAGCGGCAGTCCGCCCGTCATCATGCAGATCTGGATCACCGCCTCGTTCTCGCTTTGCGCGTCGAAAGAGGGCTGCACGCGGCGGGCATGCGCGAGAAAGAGCTGCACTGCCTCGTACTCCATCAGCGCGCTGGAATAAACGCTGAGCGGCGCGGAGAGGCCACCCAATGGGAACAGCCATTCTTCCTGCAGGTGCAGTGGCTCGCGCGAGGTGGCCAGCACCGTCAGGCCCGGCGCGGCGGCCAGCAGATCGCTGACGAGCGCAGCGCCGTCGAGCAGGTGCTCGAAATTGTCGAGCACGAGCAGCATGGCTTTCGCGCTCAGAAAGCCGGCGAGCTGCTCGAATGAGGCATCGCCATAGAACACCAGCCCCAGGCTTTGCGCAATCGCCGAAAGGATGAGGTCGGCGCGCGGAATGGATTGCAATGCGACAAAGGTCGCGCCATCGGCGAAGTGCCCGGCTTCAGCGGCGGCGACTTCCTGCGCCAGGCGCGTTTTGCCGCAGCCGCCCAGCCCGGTGATCGTCAGCAGGCGGCAGTCGGGGTCGGTGAGGCGCGTGGCCAGGCTGGCCAGCTCGGCTTTTCGCCCGACAAACGGTGTGCTGTAGCCGCGCGCGCGCTCTTTGAGAACGGTCATCACTTCCTCCGCGCTATTGCCGAATCAATGGCTGTGCAGAGTAGGACGAACGAGCTGCCGCGCAGGTCGCACGCAATTGGAAATTTCATGCGGCCTTTTGCAGCCGTGGTTCGTCTGTACCCAACGAGGTATTCTCGTCGTTTTGCAGCCACCCCTCGCTTTCGTGAAATACAAGGAGTGACTGATATGCAGTATTCAATGCAAAAACAGCGGCAGCCGCGCCTGCTTGCGGTGTTTGCCCACCCCGACGACGAAACCTTCTGCGCAGGCGGCACGCTCGCAAAGTATGTGGCGGAAGGCTGGGATGTGATGGTGGTGACAGCGACGACCGGGCAAGCCGGGCAGATTCGCGATCCGCAGGCGGCGACGCGACGGACGCTTGGCGAAGTGCGCGGGCGCGAGTTTTTCGCGGCCTGCGCGCAGCTGGGTGTGCGCCATGCGCGCGCGCTCGATTACATGGACGGAACGCTTCAGGAAATCGACCTGCACGAGCTGACCGGGTCGGTGGTTGCGATTATTCGCGAGTTCCAGCCCGACACCATGATAACCTTTGGGCCAGATGGCGCGTATGGCCACCCCGATCATATTGCGATTGGCGCGGCAACCGAGCGCGCTTTTGCGCAGGCCGGCAGCCGGCGCGCTTTCCCCGAGCAGCTCGGCGCGGGTTTGCGCCCGCACCAGGCCGGGCAATTATACTACAGCTACTTTCCGCCGAGCCGGCTGCGCCTCGGTGATCGGCTGGCGCACTGGCTGGCCGAAGCGCCCGCCCGCTTTCAGGGCACCGCCGAGTTCGTTCGCGCGCTGCCGCTGTTTGTTGAAGAAGCGACCACGCTGCGCTATGCCAGCGATTATGCCGACGTGGAATGGTACCCGGCCGGCGCGCATATTGTCGAGCAGAACGAGCCCGGCGCCAAGCTCTACCTGATCCTCTCGGGGCAGGCCGAGGTGGTGCAGGAAGACGAGGGCGGCGCGGAGAAGGTGCTGAACCGCTTGGGCGCGGGCGAGTTCTTTGGCGAACTGGCGATTGTGCATCAGGTGTCGCGCACGGCCCACGTGATCGCAGCGGGCGATGTGACCTGCCTGGTGCTTGCGCCGGGCGCGCCCAGCGCGTTTGCCGGGCGCGGCGCCGACGCGCGGCCCGATGCCCTGGCGCTGGCCGGTGGCGGCGCTGGCGAGCAGTTTGGCGACGTGCTGCTCACCGTCGATGTGGCAGAGTTTATGGCACAAAAAATGGCTGCCGTGGCCGCGCACCGCACCCAGTATCCAATCGCGCCCGATCTGCTGCCCGGCGCGCTGCTGGCCGAAATGATGGGCACGGAGTATTTCGTGCTGGCGGCCGAGGCGGCGGGCCTGGGCACGCAGCTACCCGTCAGGGAACGCCGCGCTGCGGCATGATTACTCTGGAAAGAAAGTTCTTTTATGCAACGGGCAAGCTTCCTGGAAGCTTGTCTGGCTATCAGCTTGGAGGAAAACTAGCTTGAGCTTCCTGGAAGCTGAGTACAAGAATTTTTGTTTCCCGCTCATTTCAGGCGTGCTGTTCGGCGAAACCGAACAGCACGCCTGAATATGTTACGCCCCGCGCAGCTGCGCCAGCGCCGCGCCAAACTCCGGCCCCTGCATCGCATTAAGCGATTGGCGGGCAATCGCCAGACTCATGCGCTGCTGCGTGGCTGGGTCGCCCATGCGCAGCTCGCCCCGCCCAACCGCCGCCATGGTTGCCGCAAAACTCGGCGCGTCTTCTGGCTCGCCCGACGCAAAGCTGCCCGGCCCGGCGCATTGCAAACACACCAGCAGGAAGGTCACGGCGTACATCCACCACGACACATGCTTGGCCAGGGCAAGTTTGGCTTGCTCGTGGGCGGTGGGGCCGCGCCCGAAGTAGGCGTGCAGCAGCGTCGCTTCCTGTTCTGCGCCAAGCATAAACCAGTGAATCGCGCCGGCCAGGTCGAACATTGGCTCGCCCATGCCCGCCGCCTCCCAATCGACCAGCCAGAGCCGCGCGCCATCGGCGAGCACATTGCCGGGGTTGAGGTCGTTGTGGCAGGGCGCGGCAACCAGGTGCGGCCCGAGCGCGCTCTGCACGGCATCGAGCTGCGCCAGCGCAGTTTGCGTGGTGCGCGGCAGGGGAACATCGTGCTGGGCCAGGTGCTGCATCCCGCCACGAATCATGTCGAACGGGCTGAGAAATGGCGGAAACGCTGGCCCAGTGTGCAGGTGGCACAGCAGGCCGCCCAATTGCATAATCTGCTCTGGATTGCCGCGCAGGTTGCGCGGGCCGGGTGGCTGAGCAACAAACTCGCTGATGCTGACGGCCAGCTCGGTGCTGGCGAAGATCAGGCGCGGCGCGATTCCGCGCTCGGATGCGAGCCGCACGCAGGCGATCTGGCGCGCAGGGTCGTCGAGCAGGCTGCGCTTCATCATCACGCGCAGCACATAGGCTTGCCCGCCAAGCGCGAGCTTGTACATAGGCGAGCCAGAAAGCCCACCGTTCAGCGATTCGAGCGCATCGATCTGCGCGCCGGGGAAGGTGGCGGCCAGGGCCTGAGCGACGCGCGATTGCACCTCGGCCGGCAGCGCCGCAAGAACATCGTTCATAATAACCCTCGATTTCTGTTGTCGAGAACAAAATACCTGAGCCACAGAGAACACCAACGGGCAAGCTTCCAGGAAGCTCATCTGGGTATCAGGTTGAAGGCAAACAGGCCTGAGCTTCCTGGAAGCTGAGCATAAGGAAATTTATTTTCCAGAGTACTCAATGTCCTCTGTGCGCTCTGTGGCTTAATCGTTTTGCTCGTGGCTATTCATATAGTGCGTCAATCACTGCCGGGCAGCTGGCGCATTTCGGCCAGCCATTCCACCTGCGAGCGCCGCACGCGCCGGTTGTGCTGGCGGTTGGAAACGCTCGGGTCGGGCACCCAGTCCAGCGCGCCGCTGTCGATTGCGCGGGCGATGCGCATGCGGTTGGCCTGCGTGTTCGCGCCAAAGGCCAGCGCTGCCGCGTTGCTGATCGTAATCAGGTCGTCCATCCACACCCACCAGCTTGTTCGCGAAAGCAGCCAGCCCGGCCTCGTTTGCCAGAAGGCTTCGGGCAAAGCGACGGGCGCGTGTAAGGCATTGGCAAGCAGCAAGCTGCGCACGCGCAGCAGCGCCTGCTCGGTGTGCGCAACCAGCGCGTCGGTGCGCGTGTGCACGCCATTCGCCACGTCGATCAGCAGCTGGATGTCGCGGTACAGCGGGCTGGCGGTGTCGGGCGGGTCAGCCGCTGGCGTGCTGCCAAGCGCCCCGCCAAGCGCGGCATAATGCCGGCGAACAATGTCATACAGCTCGTCGGCGTCGGTGGCGGTGAACAAGGCCATAGCTTTTCCATCTTTACAGCATATTTCCTGCGGGAATAGTATCGTAAGTAACGTTAGTTATTATCCGCCGAAAGATGGAATTTTTGCTTTAGAATGTTTCGTAACGATCAGCGGACGATCTATCAGTATGCTGTGTGTATCAAAACGCTGTGACGAAGTGTAGGCGGGTATGAGCATGGTCGATGGTTTCGATAGGAGCGCAGAACCAGCAACCAGCACGCGCCTCAGTGGCGGCTGGCTCATTGCGGCGCGCGCTTTCTGGTTCGCGGTAGTTGGCCTGAGCATCGTGGCAGTGATCGCAGCGCTCCCGTTGTTCTATCGCACCACGCGCACAATTATCGACCCGCAAGCTTCGTCTGTGACGGGTCTGACGATTGACGATGTGCGGCTACTGGAGCAATGGGGGTTCTCGCCCGGCTTCTACGCAATCTATCAAACCGCCCAGATCGCCGTGTTTGCGGCACTGTTCATCACAGCCGCCGGGTTGCTGTTCTGGCGCCGCTCCGACGATCGCATCACCTGGTTGATCTCGTTGTGGCTGGCGCTGTTTGGCGTAAATGGATCGCCAATACTGGAGCCGCTCATCTCTGCGCATCCAGCCTGGTTGTTACCAGTGCGCTTTCTGCAAAATGCTGCGCTTGGCTTCTTCCCGATCTTGACCTACCTGTTTCCCAATGGGCGCTTGGTGCCGCGCTGGACGCGCTTTCTGGTGATTGGCTGGGTTATCTGGATCATTGTGTCGCTGCTCACACCATACACTGGCGGTACAGATACCGGTGCGTCGATGTTGTGGTTTGGCGTGCTGATACCCGGTGGAATGCTGATTGGCATTGCGGCTCAGGTGTATCGGTACCGGCGCGTATCGAACCATGTCGAACGGCAGCAAACCAAGTGGGTTGTGCTTGGTTTCGCCGGCGCGGCGGCTGGCCCTTTCGCATACGCGCTGCTGCCAAACATTATTCCTGCGCTGCAAGAAGCAACGCTGGCGCACGCGCTCTACCTGCTCTTCAGCGAAACGTTCCTGCTGGTGCTGCCGTTTTGCCTGCTGCCAGTGTGCATCGGTATTTCCGTACTACGCTACCACCTGTGGGATATCGACATTCTCATCCGGCGCACGCTGATCTATGGCGCGCTGACGCTGACGCTGGGCACGATGTATGTCGGGTGCATTCTACTCAGCCAAACAATCTTAACTTCAATTATCGGCAGATCGGAATTGGCGCTTGTAGCCTCTACCCTGTTGATCGCCGCGCTGCTCCTGCCGCTGCGCCGCCGCATTCAGAACATCATCGACCGGCGTTTCTACCGCCGCAAATACGATGCCCAGCAGGTGCTGGCGGCATTTGCGCTGGCCGCCCGCGACGAAACCGACCTCGAACGATTGACTGCTGAGCTTGCGCGCGTGGTGGACAGCACCATGCAGCCGGAGTTTCTCGGGATCTGGCTGCGCGAAGTGGGTTCTCGTAACGCTGCACGTAACGATTAGCCGACGGTCGGGCGGTATGCTGCGGGCATCAATCGCAACATACAAACGCCAAGGAGGCTCGTTATGGCTACCCACGCAATTGCACACCCCGCGCAGAAAACGCGCCGCTCGCTGGCCGGGCTTGGCATCCTGACAATCGCCGCACTGCTTGGAACCGCTCTGCTCCTGGGCATTATCCTCTTCCGGCTGGCCGACGCAGTTGATCTGTTGCTGGTCGTGATCATCGCCCTGCCGTTGCTTGTTACGGGCGTAGTGGCGCTCGGCTGGCGCTGGGCGCCAATTCTGGGCGCGTTCGTCTTTGGCCTGCTCCTGCTGCTGCTGGTGGGCGGCGTCGGGGGCGAGGTCGTTTACACGCTGACGCACGCTGGCGGGCCGATCGTGCCGCTGGTGCTGCTGCTGATACCGCTGGTGGCGGTTGGCTTTGCCGCGAGCATTGGCGCAACGGTGCAGAACTACTGCTCGGCTGAGCGGCGTTTCCCGCGCTGGGCGGCAGGCGCGCTGCTGCTGGTGGCTGGCCTGAGCGTGGGCGCGGCGGCGGTGAGCGCCATCCCGCAACGCGGCGATGTGTCGGGTGTGAGCGCGGAAACGCTGGCGGCGCTGCCCGCGATCACACTCGCCGCGTTCGACGGCGGCACGATTCGCGTCAAGTCCGGCGAGGCTGCTGCGTTCCGCCTGGAAAATACCGACCCGGTGGCGCACGCCTTTGTGGTGGATGAACTCGGCGTGAATGCGCCACTTCTTGCGGGCCGCAACAGCCTGGCCTTGTTCAAACCGATGCAGCCCGGCACATACAGGTTCTACTGCACGCCGCACTATAATAAAGTCACTGGCGAAGGCATGCACGGCACGCTGATTGTTGAGTAGCTGGCCTATCGAAGTCCGGCGCGCGCAAGGACCGTGTTCTTGCAGAAAGGCAGGGCGACATGCACCGATCACGTGTTCGCGAGGCGATCCTTGGTGCAGTTCTGACAGTGTTTGCGCTTGTCGGCGGTCTTGTGCTGGCCTTTGTCGTCGGGTCGGTCGTAAATAGTGCGCTGGATTTCAAGGTATCGACCGGCTTGCAACGCGTGCTCGCCACAATCAGCGCCAGCCTGGCGATGCTGCTTGGCAGCACGCTCTGGAGTGTTGGAATGGCACGCCTGGCCGGCGCTGCCCTTACCCGGCGCGTCTGGTGGGCCGGCATCCTCGGCTTCGTGCCAATGACGATCCTTGTGTCGGCGGGCCTGACGCTGGCAGAGCCGTTTGTGTTTAGCGCCCAACTGCCCGTGCACCGCCTGTTCACCGCGCTGTTCGTGCCATCGGTTGGCTTGATTGCGGGTTCGAGCGCGCTGGTGCTGGGCTGGGCGCTGCGAATGGGTCGGGCATCGTTCGCGTTGGCCGCGCGCACTGGCCTGGCGGCGGCGCTGGCGTTTCTGGCGGTGAACCTGGGGATGGAAGCGCTCGGCTGGCAGGTTGGCGGGCCGGGTGCCGAGGAGCGCGCTACGATGATTACTGTATTGTTTGCCGGCGACGTAGCGGCTGCGCTGGTGGGTGGCGCAGTGCTTGGCGGGCGGCTGGCCGGCCCGCGCCGCGAGGTTGCGCCACTGCCTGACGCAATCGCTGGCTGAGCCGCCCGCAAGCCTTTTAACGGCACGTTGCTGGGCTAGCGCCAGGCGGGCATGCTGGGCACCTTGGCGGTCGCACCGTAGCGATCGTTTGATTCAAACATGTGCATTGCGATTTTGAACGACATGCATGTAGAATTTACGCAGTTGGCCTGCTGAGCCTTCGGCAGCCCCTCATCAAGTTCGGGAACCGCGGTACTCGATTTTTTCTTTGTGTGCGATTTTTCCACGCGTAGCGCGGAAAAATCGCACACAAAAATGATCGTTTCCACTTTGCTGCCGCAGGCGAAAAGTACGGCGCTGGTATGCCAAATAACGCAACTACGTAAGTCCTACCATGTATCCATAGATGACACAGATATGAATCTATAATCTGCGTAATCTGTGTAATCTGTGGATAGATCTCGCTCCTCACTCCCACATTGACGTGGCCGTGGTGCGCGACTATGTGCTGATGACAAAAGCCGACTTTGCAGCTATGCTGAATCAGAAAGCAACGACAGGGATCACGACCAGAAACGCCAGGTTCGCCTGGCTTTCGATAGCTGCGAAGGAGCTTTGCTATGCTGATCAATGGGACGAGCCAGCTTGCCGAACAGGCAGCCCCGGCGCGTGTAGTCGCGCAGCCCGCCGCCAGCACGCGCCTCAACTGGGCTATGGCTGTGCTGTCGGGCTGGTTTGTGGGCGGGCTGTTTCTCGACGGTTGGGCACATAATCACCACCGCGTCGATAATACCTTTTTCACGCCCTGGCACGCCGTGTTCTACTCGGGTTTTCTGGCGGTGGCGCTGCTGGTGCTTGGTGCCGCCGCCTTGTCGCTGCTGCGTGGCCGCGCGTGGCTCGATGCTGCGCCAGCGGGCTACGAGCTGGCCTTGCTGGGCGTGCCGCTGTTTGCGTTTGGCGGCGTGTTTGACCTGATCTGGCACCAGATGTTTGGCTTTGAAGTGGGCATCGAGCCGCTGCTGAGCCCTTCGCACCTGCTGCTGGCCACCGGCATGGCGATGATTGTGAGCGCGCCGCTGCGGGCGGTTGGAAGAAATGGCGCAGCGGGCGGGATGCTCCATCGTCTACCCGCTCTGCTGGCGCTCATCTGGGCGCTCTCGGTGATGACGTTTCTGACGCAGTTTGCCAACCCCTTTGTCGATGTGTGGGCCAGCACAACCGACGATGGCATTCTGGGGCATGCGATGGGCGTTGCCGGCGTGCTGGTTCAGTCGGCCTTGCTGGTGGGCGCGACCCTGTTTGCGCTGCGGCGCGGGCTGCTGCTGCCCGGTGGCGTCACGCTGCTGTTTACGCTCAACGCGCTCCTGATGACGACACAGCACGACACCTATGCGCTGCTGCCGACGGCGCTGCTGGCTGGCATATTTGGCGATGTGCTGGTCTTTGCGCTGCGGCCCGCATACCTTCGACCGCTGGCGCTGCGCGTGTTTTCGTTTGCTTTGCCAGCCGCGCTCTACCTGATTTATTTTCTGCTGCTCAAAGCGCGCGGCGAGCTCGTCTGGTCGACGAATTTGTGGACGGGCGCGGCCATGCTGGCGGGCGTTGTGGGCTTGCTGCTGAGTTTTGTGGCAGTGCCCCAGCCTTCATTGCGGGATTAGTGCCAATACCTTCAAATAACCACCAAGACACCAAGGCGCCAAATTTATAGCTTCCTGAAGCCCTTCGTGTCTTCGTCCCTTCGTGGTTAACGTCCCATGTGTTTTATCGGAACAGTATTGGGATGTGAGCCGAGTGCCAGTAGAGTAAGCCGCAGAGATCACCGAGTTTGAGTAATTCTCCTCCGTGATCTCTGTGCGCTCTGTGGCTTATAAAAGGGCTTTATCAGCTTCGCGCAGAAACGTTGCGCGCCCCGCTGCATCATCAATGGCGGCGGCAAGGCGCTGGATGATTGCAGCAGCCCGCGCCCGCGCTTCATTCGCCGGTCCGATATCGCCGCGCGCCGCGTGCAGCCGCGCCAACGCCACGAGAATCGGCCATTGCTCGCCGGGAAGATTGAGCGAATCGGCAGCGCCCAACGCCCGCTCGAATGCGGCGAGCGCGCCCGTGTCGTCGCCGTCGTGGCGGGCCAGCTCGGCCTGCGCGCACCAGAAGCCGACCCGGTAGCGCGGCTGATCGCCAATTCGCTCCGCGAAGTGCTGGAGATCATCGCGAGCGCGCTCGGCCTCGCCAGCCCACACCAGCGCGGCTGTTTGCTGCCACTGCGCCCGGCCCATATACAGCGTAATAATGTAGTCGCGCACATCGAGGCCGGCGCGCGCATAGCCAGCGGCGGCGGGCATATCGCCGGCGAATACGCAATCGGCGCACAGCTCGGCGGCGATCATGTCGATCAGCAGGCGCGCGCCGGTCGGCACCACCAGCGCCCAGGCTTCTTCGTGGGTGGTGCGGGCGTTTGCGAATTGCTGGGTCGCGCGCTGCGCCGCGCCAAGCACGCCCAGCGTGAGAATTTGCAGCATGGTGAGCGGGCGCTCGCGCACAAGCTGCACCGCCTCGGCGGCGTGGCGCAGCGCTTCGCTCAAATGGCCGGCATCGCAGAACCCGCCAGCCAGTGTCATCGCGCTTGAGGCCATGCCCCACACATTGCCAATCGCCTGGTTGAGCGCATAGGCTGCGCGCGCCTGCGCCAAACCGGCCAGCACATTCCCCTGGTTGATCTGCATGCTGCCGGCCAGCGTCAGGCTGTCGGCTTCGAGCGCGCGGTTGCCGAGGCGCTGGTAAAGTTCGCTCGCTTCTTCGGCGGCGCGCTGCGAGGAAGCCGGGCGCGCCAGCGCCGACCACGCCAGCGCCAGCACGTTCAGGCTGCGCGCGGCCAGCTCGGGCAAATCGTGCTGGCGGGCAAGCTGGAGGGCGCGCTGGCCGTGCTGGAGCGTGAGCGCGGGCTGCGAGTTGTAGAAATGCAGCTGCGCCAGGTTCCACTCGGTTTCGGCCAGGTCGGCAGCCATGCCGCTGCGCTCGGCCAGCGCCTGGGCCTGGTGCAGAAACTCAATCGCGGCGGCGAGGTCGAGCGCGCGCTGCGCCTTCAGCGTGGCGAGCCGGTTCAGGGCCGCGCCTTCGGCGGCCGGCCAGCCGTTCGCCCGCGCCAGGGTGCGCAATTCTTCATACATTGCGGCGGCCTGATCAAGCGCGCTGAGCAGTTCGTGGGCGCGGCCAAGCTGGAGAAACAGGTGTGGCACCTGTTCGGCAGCCGTGCCATGGTCGCGCGAAAGTGTGTCGAGCAGTGCGCGCGCCTGCCGGTACGCGCCAATCGCGTCGTCGATGGCGAACAGCCGCATCGCTTCGTCGCCCGCCAGGATACTGAAGCGAAACGCTTCTTCGGCCATGCCGCCGGCCAGGGCATGGTGGGCGCGCTCGGCGGGCGGTGCGCTTGCTAATGCGGCAAATGCGCGCTGGTGGTAGATGCGCCGCCGCGCGTCGCCGGCCTCGGTGTACGCCACATCGCGGATTTTGTCGTGCGAGATCGTGTAGCGCGCGGGGCTGCCCTGGCCGGGCTGCGCGGCCTGCTCGACCAGCAGCCGCCGCGCCAGCGCTTCGTCAAGCGCATCGAGGCTGGCGGCTTCGGGCAGGGCCGCGACGCGCGCGATCTGCTCGAAGCCGCTGGCGTGGCCCAGCACCGCCGCCGCCGCCAGAAAGGTCTGCGCGTTGGGCGCGAGCTGGCCGATGCGCGCGCGGATGATTGCGCGCACGGTTGGCGGCACCAGCCCGCGAAGCACCGCGAGGTCGTTCGCCAGCACGAGGCGCGGCGGCTCGCCTGCGCGTGTTTCGAGCGCCAGCACGCCACGGTCGAGCAGCACTTTCAGTGTTTCGACCATGTACAGCGGCTGCCCGCCAGTTTCCGCAAACAGCCAGCCCGCGAACCGCTCGGCCTCGCCGCCCGAACGGTTGGCAAAGGCCGCCAGCAAGCCATGCGTGTCGTTCCCACTCAGCGGCGACAGCTCAATGCGCAACAAGCCGCCGTCGCGCTCCAGGCCAGCCAGCCAGCTTGTCAGCGCGGCGTTGGCCAGCACATCCTCGGCGCGGATCGTACATACCAGCAGGAAAGGTGCGCCAATTTCGCTCAGCCGCCGCACGCAGTAGCGCAGCAGGTCGAGCGAGGCTGCGTCGGCCCATTGCGCGTCGTCCACGGCCCACACGCACGGCGCGCGCGCGCTCAGGCTTGCGCACAGCGCCACCACGCTTTCGAACAGGCGCACGCGGGCGGTGCTTTCGTCGGCGTCGGCGGGCGCGAGATCGGGGTAGCGCCCGCGCAGCTCGGGCAGCAGCCGCGCCAGCTCGGCCAGCCACACATCATCCAGCAGGTCGTCGGGCGCGTTTTCGCGATCCAGGCGCGGGCGCAGCGCATCGACCAGCGGCTGGTAGGGCACGCGCCCGCCCGCTTCGAATGCGCGGCCTCCAAGCACATCCGCGCCAGCGGCGCGCGCCCAGTGGGCAAACTCGGTCGCCAGCCGCGTCTTGCCAATCCCCGCCTCGCCCTCGATTGCAATCACGCGCGCGCCGCCGGCCCCGAGCGCCCGGTAGGCATCGATCAATGTTCCCAGCTCGCCCACCCGCCCAACCATTGGCAGGTCGGGAAGCTGCGCGGGCGCGCTGCGCGGCGCACGCGGCGCGGCGCTGGCTTCTGGCGCGTGGCGCACGCGGGCGATCAGCGCGTCGGTTTCGGTGGCGGGCGCGGCGCCAAGCTCGCGCGCAAGCAGCGTTTTGAGCGCGTCGTATGCGCGCAGGGCCAGGGTGCGCGAACCACTTGCGGCGTGGGCTTCGATCAGGCGGCGGTGCGCCGCTTCGTCGAGCGGGTCGTGCGCGGCCCAGCGCTGCGCGGCGGCAATGGCAAAGGCCGTGTCGCCGCCCGCAAGCGCCGCCGCCGAAGCGTGCCCGAGCAGCAGGGCAAGCTGGCGGTGCCAGCGTTCGCGCTCGGTGCCGGCCCAGGTGTCGAACTCGGGCGCGTCGGGCAGCGCAAAGCCGTCGAGAAAATCGCTACGGTAGGCTCGCAGCGCGGCTTCAACGTCGGCGCGTGTGGCCTGTGCGCGCAGCAGATCGAGATCGAAGGTGATTTCCTGGGCGACGAACTGGACGATCTCGGCGTCGGTGCGCAGGATGGCGCTTTCGGCGGCGCGCTGGCCCAGCGTGTCGCGGACCTGCCCAAGCGCGCGGCGCAGCGAGAGGCGACCGTGCGCGGCGTCGCTGCCGGGCCAGAACAGCGCGGCAAGCTGGGCGCGGGTGTGCGCGCCATTCTCGACAGCTAGGTAGATCAGCAGCGCCAGCGCTTTGCGCGTGGGGAAGCTGAGCGCGCGCCCATCGAGCGCGGCCTGCGGCGCGCCGAGCAGGGCCAGATGCAAGCGGCTCATGGCATGTAACGCCTATTGTAACGCTCTTGTATCGCCCGAAATCTAGTATCCGCAACGTGGACGCGGTCATTATAGCGCAGCCCGGGCGGCGGCGGAAAGGAGCGGCGAGTGGTGGTGATGCTGGCAGCGCCGATCCTGCCGGGGCGCGCAGAGGCGTGGCGGCGGCTGTGCCAGGAGCTGGCCGGCTCGCGGGCCGAGGCATTTGCCGCCAGCGCGTGCGGCCTGGGCATTCGCTCCTTGCGCGCCTGGGTGCTGCCGGGCATGCGTGGCGAAATCGCGCTGATCTGGCTCGACGCCGCGCACCCTGCCGGTGCGCTGACCGAGTTGGCCGCGTCCGGCACGCCATTCGACCGCTGGCTGTGCGAGCAAATTCGGCTGCTGCTGGGCGTGGATTTGGCGATGGTGGCTGAAACCCATGGCGAACTCGTTTTTACATGGAACAAGGAGATTTGAACATGGACACAACTCCTCCGGTGGTGGCGATGAGCCAGATGATTGCGGGCAGCGTGTTCCTCTCGCGGGCGCTGTATGTGGCGGCCGAGCTTGGCGTGGCCGACCAGCTTGCGGAAGGGCCACGCTCGGTGGCGGCGCTGGCCGAGGCGTGCAACGCTCTCGCGCCCGCGCTCGGGCGGGTGCTGCGCGCACTGGCGAGTGTTGGCGTGTTTGAGGAAGATGAGCAGGGCCGCTTCGGCCTCACGCCAATGGGCGAAACGCTGCGCTCAGACACAAGCGGCTCGCTGCGTGCGCTGGCGCAATTCTATGGCGCGCCCTGGCACTCCGATGTGTGGAACAGCCTGCTCCACGGCGTCCAGACCGGCGAAACACCGATTGTGCACGCAACCGGGCAAAGCGTGTTCGAGTATTTCATGAGCCACCACGAGCAGTTCGCCCTGTTCGACCGCGCCATGACCAGTTTCTCAGTTTCTGAAGCCGACGCAGTGGTCGCGGGCTATGATTTTGCCGGCATCGGCCAGTTGGTGGATGTTGGTGGCGGCCACGGCTACCTGCTTGGCTCAGTTTTGCAAAAATACCCGGCGCTCCATGGCGTGCTGTTCGACCTGCCGCCAGTGGTGGATGGCGCGCACGCGCTGCTCGACCGCTTTGGGGTGGCGGATCGCTGCGAGCTGGCGGCGGGCGATTTCTTCCAGGGCGTACCTGCCGGCGGCGATGCCTACCTGCTCAAGAACATCATTCACGATTTCGCCGACGAGCCGGCCGCCGCGATTCTGCGCAGCATCCGCCGGGCGATGAGCCCGAACGCGCGCCTGCTGATTGTGCAGGAAGTGCTGCCAGCGGGCAATGCGCCTTCGCCCGGCAAGCTGCTCGACATGCAGATGCTGCTGATCGGCGGGCGCGAGCGCAACGAAGCCGAATACCGCGCACTGCTGCGGTCGGCGGGCTTCGATCTGGCGCGCGTCGTGCAGCTACCCGCGCCGCTGCATGTGATCGAGGCGGTGCTGGCGTGACGGGTGACGGAGGTGAAAGGGTGATACTCTATCTGAGTGAACACTCGAATATACGCACTACGCACTATGATGCGAAGAATATAGTACGTAGTGCGTAGCTCTAATAGCGGATTTAGTATGAACGGCTGTAATTTCTCAATCGAAAGGAGCATGCTCATGACCGTGGCCGACATCAAAAGCATTGCGCACCAGTGGACGGCGCTCTGGAACGCCGACAGCGACCTTTCCGCCCTTGACGAGCTGGTCGCGCCCGATTTCGTGTCGCACAGCGCGCCGCCCGGATTGCCCGCTGGCGCGGAGGGCGTGAAGGTGTGGGTGAATATCTTCAAGACGGCATTCCCGGATGTGTATTCGGTGGTGGATGACGTCATCGCTGAGGGCGACCGCGTGGTCGAGCGCTTTCACGCGGGCGGCACGCACCGCGGCGATTTCTTCGGCATCCCGCCGACCGGGCGCAGCGGCGAAATTTCTGGCATCAACATCTTTCGCGTGGTGGATGGCAAGGTCGCCGAGCATTGGGGCAACAGCGACGACATGGGGCTGATGCAGCAGTTGGGCGTGATTCCCGCGATGGGGTAAGCGCAGAACCATGCCAGAAGTGTAGCTGCAGAGGCACAGAGGGCGCGAGAAATAAACATCTCAGCGCCCTCTGTGCCTCTGTGGTAAATTTAGTGAAATCACGCTATAGCGCCAACGATCTCATCCACCGGCAGCGTTTGCCCGGCGGCCCAGGCAGCGGCGAAATCTGCTTCCCCAAGCGCTGCGCGCGCGGCGGCCAATGCCCCTTCCACGGCTTCCTGATGAACCGGGCGCACGGGCGTGCCCATGTGCGTGCGCAGCGCATTGGCCGCTGCCAGCAGTCGCGCGGCTTGCTCGGCCCAGCCCTGCCCGGCTGCCACTGCTGAACGATGCCGACAAAGAGATCGTAATGGCTGATATTGTGCAGTGGATCGAGGCGCGCATTCCCGTCGCCAGGGAAGCGAACGTCTAGCGCGGCTGGCACTCGCCCGCACAACAAACAAGCCCGGCGGCGCAAGCCAGCCGGGCTGTTGTTTGCACCAGCTTCGGGCTACTTACGACTTCGGCCATGCCTTTTCGTACGCGGCGATGATCGTGTCCATCAGCGCGTCCATCCGCTCGTCGACCTTTTGCGCCTCGGGGTGGCTTTCGTAGTAGGCGACGATTTCGGTTGCGCCCTGATGGAATGGGATCGTGGCGACGTAATCGGGTACCAGGCGCTTGACCTTGCTGTTGTCGAAGATCATGCTGTGCGCTTTGTCGCCCAGCAGGCCAGCGCCCCAGTTTTCGTCATAGGCCGCGATCAAATCCGACGGAATGTGAATGACGTTGGGCTCGACACCCAGGGCGTTCGCGAGGCAATCGACAATCTGGTTCCACGTCAGCGCCTCATCGCTGGTGATATGAATGGCCTCGCCCAGCGCGTGCGGGTTGCCCAGCAGGCCAACAAAGGCCCTGGCGAAATCGCGGTGGTGCGTCAATGTCCAGAGCGAGGTTCCATCGCCGTGCACGATCACTTTTTTGCCCTTGCGCAAGCGATCCAGCACGGTGTAGCGCCCATCCAGCGGCACCGAGCGCTCGTCGTAGGTGTGCGAAGGCCGCACGATCGTCACGGGGAAGCCATCGTCGCGGTACGCCTTCATCAGCATGTCTTCGCAGGCGATTTTGGCGCGTGAGTAGGCCCAGAACGGGTTGCGCAGCGGCGTCGATTCGACGGCGGGCCAGCTTGCCGGCGGTGTCTGGTAGGCCGACGCGGAGCTGATGAAGATATACTGTTTCGTGCGCCCGCGAAACAGCTCCAGATCAGTCGCGATATGCTCGGGCGTGAAGGCAATAAACTCGGCCACAACGTCGAACTTCATATCGCCGAGCACGCGCGCAGCCGCTTCTTTGTCGCGAATATCGCCCTGGAGCACCGTGACGCCAGCGGGCACGGGGCGCGGCGCGTTCCCACGGTTCAGCAGCACAACGTCCATGCCGCGCGCAACCGCCAGCTCGACGCAGGCCGAACTGATCAGCCCGGTGCCGCCAATGAACAGAACCTTCATGGTTTCCTCCTCTGCAAGCTCGGCGTCGCCCGCATGTGTGCCAGGCGGCAGCGTCCTTCCTGAATGCGCTTACAGAGTACCACACATCGCGTTTGGCGCTGGCACGAAGCAAAGGGCTAATCGCCGCGCCGCGCCTGCACACAGCCGCGCTGGCGGAGGTGGTCCGATTCTTGACAGCGCCATGCAAACGTGATAGGCTTTACAACCACACGCAATTCATGTTCTCATAAAGCCTGATTCAGCCAACCATTCGTCGCCCAGGAAGCGCCAATGCCCGATAAGTATTACCAGGAATACGGGCCGATGAGCCGCCGCCGCACTGCGCGCCGCCCGTATGACGATCCCGCCCCCACCACGGTCGAGCCGCTCGACGACGATGCGTTTGAGGATGAAAGCTGGCAGCCACAGGCGGCCCGCCGCGCGCGACCACGAGCGCGCCGCCGGGGTGGGCTGGGCGTGCTGCTGTTTGTGGTGCTGCTCGGCGTGGCAGTATTCGCCACGCTGCCCTACGCGCTGGGCTTCTGGTCGGGCGACCGCGTGGCCGACGGAGTGAGCCTGCAAGGCGTCCCAATGGCCGGCAAGAGCGCCGCCGAAGTGCGCGCCCTGCTCGACACACGCTATGCCGCGTTCCAGCGCACCCCGATCACGCTTACCTTTGAAGGGCGCAGCTGGACGCCCACGCTCGCGCAGCTGGGGGTGCGCTTCGACCCGGCCGACGTTGCCGCCGAGGTACTGGCGGCCGGGCACAGCGGCGGCCCGCTCACGCGCGCCCGCGAGCTGTGGGCGATCTGGCGCGGCGGCCTGGACGTGGCCCCGCGCATGAGCCTCGACACGCGCGCGCTCCAGGCCTACCTCAACACGGTCGCCACCACAATTGAGCAGCCGCCGCGCGACGCGGCACTGAGCATTGCCGAGGGCAAGGTGCTGCCCACGCCCGCGCAGATTGGCCGGCAGGTGCTGGCCAGCGACACCACCGCCGAGATCGCGCGCGCGCTGCAAACCCTTGCGCCGCAAGCTGTGACATTGCGCACGCGCACGCTGGAGCCGCGCATCACCGACGCGGCGCTCGCGCCCGCCACGGCCACCGCGCAGCAGCTGCTCAGCCAGCCGCTCACGCTGCGCCAGGGCGAGCAGCAGTGGGTGTGGGACGCGAACAAGATCGCGGAGCTGATCGCCATTGCGCCCGAAGGCCGCCAGCTGGCCGTGCGCGTCGACGCCGACCGGCTGAACAAGGCTGTGCAGAAGCTCGCCCAGGTTGTCGACACTGGCACCAGCGAGCCGCGCCTGGCCTTCCGCTCGGGCAAGGTGCAGATCGCTAAACCCGGCCAGGACGGCTGGAAGCTCAAGCAGGAAGCCGCCGCGCAGGAGATCAGCCAGACGCTGCAGCTCGCGCAGCGCGAGATCGCCCTGCCCGTCGAGCAAATCGCGCCGCAGGTGACGGCGAAAAGCCTGCCGTCGCTCGGCATTCTCGAGCTGGTGGGCGAGGGAAAAACCAGCTTCGCCGGCTCGGCCGACTACCGCGTCACCAACATCAAGGCCGGCGCGGCGCGCATGGATGGCGTGCTGATCGCGCCGGGCGAGGAGTTCTCGTTCAACACGCAGCTTGGCGCGGTAGACGAAAGCAATGGCTTTGTGCAGGGCTATGCCGTGATCGGCAACCGCACCCAGCTCGAATGGGGCGGCGGCGTCTGCCAGGACTCGACCACGGTGTTTCGGGCGGCGTTCTGGGCTGGCCTGCCAATCACCGAGCGCCACACGCACCCCTTCTATATCAGCTGGTACGACGATTTCAGCTTCCCGAACGACTCTGCTCCCGGCATGGACGCGACAATCTTCACGGGCGTGCTCGACCTGAAATTCGTCAACGACACCGGCCACTGGCTGCTGATGCAGGCCAAGGTCGATGAGGCGGCGCAGGTGCTGACGGTGGGCCTGTATGGCACCAAGCCCAACCGCACCGTCGAAGTGCGCGGGCCGGAGGTGACGAAAATTGTGCCTGCGCCCAGCAACCCGGTGTATGTGGACGACAACACGCTGGCGGCTGGCACTGTGAAGCAGACCGACCACGCGCGGCGCGGGATGGATATTTCGGTGTATCGCGTGATCACCGAAAACGGCGTGCAGAAGACGCCCGAGACCTTCTTCACGCGCTTCAAGGCCTGGCCGAATGTGTTTGCGCGCGGCACTGGCTAGAAGGCTCACCACGGATAAATTTTTGGAGTTGCAAGTTTGCAGGTTGCAGGTTGCCAGGTTCCTGGTCTGAGCGTATGGCATACGCCCTTCGCGGTTCTGCGCTCCCTCGCCGCCAACTGCCGACTGCCGACTGCCAACTGCCGACTGCCGACTGCCGACTGCCAACTGCCAACTGCCAACTGCCAACTGCCGACTGCCAACTGCCAACTGCCAACTGCCAACTGCCAACTGCCGACTGCCGCCTGCCGACTGCCGACTGCCAACTGCCGACTGCCGACCGCATGAACACACACACCCCGCCAGCACAACCCGTTGCCTTCGCCGTCAACTCGCCCATTGCCGCGCATGAGATCGTCGCGCTGCGCGAAGCTGTGGGCTGGGGCGCGTTGGAAGCCGACTACCCCGCCGCGCTGGCTGGCTACTGGGCCACGGTTGCGGGGCGCACGACCGGCGGCGCGCTGGTGGCGTGGTGCGCAATCATAAGCGACGGCGTGCGCCACGCGGTGCTGCTCGATGTGATGGTGCACCCGCGCTGGCATGGGCGCGGCGTTGGCCGGGCGCTGGTGGAGCGCGCCGTGGCGCACGTTGCTGCGGCGGGCATCACCATCGTCCATGTCGATTTCACGCCCGAGAACGTGGGTTTCTACGAGCGCTGCGGCTTTCAGATCGGGCTGGGCGGCATTCGCGACCTTGCGGCGGAACGTTCGCAGGTTTGAAGGTTGCAGGTTGTGCGACGACTGACAAAGGACGACCAACGACGGTGCCGTCTGTCCGTCAGGGCACGATGCATCATGCCCAAACCGCAAAGGGTTTGAAGGTTGCAGGCTGTAGTTGCAGGCCCAATCCCAAAACCCCAGACCCTGAACCTTCGCAACATTCAACATTCAAAACGTGCAACCTGCAAACTCGCTCCCTTCACCCGCTCCACAAGCTTATGAACCACACCGAACCGCCCATCCTCGACATCCGCGACGTACACAAAGCCTACGATGGCGCGCCCGCGCTGCGTGGCGTCAGCCTCGAAGTTGCGCCCGGCGCAATCGTCTGCCTGCTTGGCCCGTCGGGATGCGGCAAAACCACCCTGCTGCGCCTGGTCGCTGGGCTGGAGCAGCCCGACAGCGGCACGCTCGCGTTTGAGGGGCGCGTGCTGGGCGACACGCCAACCCACCGGCGTGGCTTCGGGCTGATGTTTCAGGACTACGCACTCTTTCCGCACCGCGACGTGGCCGGCAATGTCGCGTTTGGCCTGCGCATGCAAAACCTGCCGCCCGAGCGCATCGCCGCCCGCGTGGCCGAAATGCTCGACCTTGTGGGCCTGCGCGGCTACGAGCGCCGCCGCGTCTACGAGCTTTCCGGCGGCGAGCGCCAGCGCGTGGCCCTGGCGCGCAGCCTCGCGCCCAGCCCGCGCCTGCTGATGCTCGACGAGCCGCTGGGCGCGCTCGACCGCGCGCTGCGCGAGCGCCTGCTCGACGAGCTGCGCGACATCCTCAAGCGCGTCGGCGTCACCAGCATCTACGTCACCCACGATCAGGCCGAGGCCTTCGCCATCGCCGACTGGCTGGTGCTAATGCAGGCCGGCCAGATCGCCCAGCAAGGCCCGCCCGAAGAGGTGTACCGCCAGCCGGTCAGCGCCTTTGTGGCGCGCTTCATGGGGCATAGCAACCTGGTGGAAGGGCGGGTGCAGGGGGTGGGAGAAAAAGAAGTAATCGTCGATACCGCGCTGGGCCGCTTCATCAGCGCCGGTGCCGTGCCGGGCGTGGGGCGCGGGTCGAGCGTGCTGCTGGTGCTGCGGCCCGAGGCGGCACAGCTGGCGGGCGCGGGGTTTCAGGAAGGGCCAAACCGCATTCGCGGCACGCTGGCCGAGCGATCATTTCGCGGCAGCCACACGCGCGTGGTGGTGCAGCCCGCCGGTGGCCCGCCGCTCGCCTTCGAGCTTAGCGCCGACGCGCTGCCCGCTGTGGGCGAGCGCATTGCGCTGGTGCTGCGCCCCGAGGCGATCAGCCTGATCGGGGTTTAGGGTCTGGGGTTTAGGGTTTAGGGATTGGGTCTGCGAACGCATGAGGGTTCAGAGTCTGGGATTTTGGGATTGGGTCTACAACCTGCAACTCGCAAACATGCAACCCTTCGCGCTCTTTGCGGTATACATCTCGTCGTCCCTTGTCAGTGGTCGCTCGGCCCAATCGTCAATCGTCAATCGTCAATCGTAAATCCTTACCCTCCGTACCTCTGTGCCTCTGTGGTAAATTTTTCGTTCGTCCTCCCCTAATGTCCGCGCGCACGGAGCGGCGTGACCCACAGCGCCACCGAGTACATCTGCGCAAACTGCGCCGGCGTCCAGCCATTTCCCGCGATGTTCGGCGCATATTTCTCGACATAGGCCGGCATCTCGTCGGCGGGCGGCGTCTGCGGGCCCACCTCGGCCTTCCCCGTGATTACTATCAGGTCGCCGCCGCGCCCATTGCCGTCAAAATGCAGCGCCACGGAGGGGTTTTGGGCGATATTGCGCAGCTTGGGCATGTCGGGCTTGCTGTAGATCAGGACATTCCCTTCATACCACAGAAACCAGACCGCGCTGGGCTGCGGCGCGCCGCTGGCGTTCACCGTCGTCAGCCAGATCATGGTCTCGTCGCGCAAACGCCGCGCAACGCGTGCGCCCCACTCGGAGTTCGTGTCGATCTCAAGCATGGCTGCCTCCTATGCTGTCGTCCCTGCAAACAGGTCGCGCTCGATCGGGCCGCCATTCCAGGCCGGCACCACGCGCGTAAAGCTTTCGGAACCAAACATGCGCCGCAGGATCGGGCGCGGCACGCGCCCACCGAACGGCATTCCGCCGCCCTGGCTGCGGTGGCAGGCGCGCGCCTGGAGGTTCGCCTCCAGCTGGTCGCCGCACGCCACGGTGGTGGTAATTGGCGTCGTCTCCTCGATGATCCGCACCATATCGACGTCGTTGTTGCGCCCGAAGCGGCGCGGGTCGCGGCCAGCCAGGCGCATAGCCGTCACCGCCGTGCGCACAAAGCGCGTGCTGAAGGTCGGGTAGTAGAGCTTCTGCGGCTGCCAGGGTGCCAGCCCGGCCGCGATCTGCTCGGGGTAGCGGGCCGGGTCGCCAGCGGCGGCAAAGGCCGCGCGCGTGGCATAGTGAATATGGATATGGTCGGGGTGGCCGTAGCCGCCGTAGGGATTGAACGTCAGCACCACCTGCGGGCGCAGCGCGCGGATGAGCGCGGCAAGCTGGCCGGCCACGCGCTCCAGCGGCGCCTGGATAAAGGCGTTTGGGTGCTGGTTGTCGGCAGTGCCAGGCATACCCGAGTCGCGGAAGCCCAGGAAGTGCACCGCCGCAAGGTTCAGCGCCTGGGCGGCGCAGGTTTGCTCGGCGGTGCGCAGCTCGGCAATGTCGGCGTAGCCCTCCAGCATCGGCGCATCGACGGTGCCGCACTCGCCGCGCGTGGCGCAGGCGTAGTGCACCGCCACGCCCTCGGCGGTATAGCGCGCAATCGTGCCGCCATTGCCAAAGCTCTCGTCGTCGGGGTGCGGGTAGGCGATCAGGATGGTGCGCGGGCGCGGCGCGCGGTCGAGCCAGAGCGAGTCGATTCCGTAGGGTGCAAAGTCAAGCTCGCGGGCAGTTTCTATGCTCATGGTACGCGTTTCTGTTCAGGTCGGTGGATCGTGGTGAAGTGTACCATACTCTGTTAGGCGCTGCGCATGTCTGGACGGACTGTGCCAACCCGTTATGCTGCTTGCTCGGGCCGCAGGGCCGCCGGGGCTCGCGCCGCCCCGGCACCCGGCGTCGGGGCTTCGCCCCGAACCCCGAATTCGATGTGGTCGGCTATGACGACGTCGGGCTGTCATGCCTCCGTTACGGGCCGCGCCGGCATCTGACGATATAGCATGTGCCAGATTAATAGCTTCGATCAACACCGATTCTTTAATCGTCTGTTGCCAGCCTTTGGCACAACGGAGGCATGACCACGGGCATACCATCTATCGACCACGCTCTTTATGGGGTTCGGGGCAAGGCCCCGACGGCGGGGTTGTTAGGGGCCGGCGGCGGCCCTTAACCGCGGAGCGCGAGGGCGCGCAGCCCTCGCAGGAAGATGGAGGGCGGACACATAGGTCCGCCCACGACATGCGCAAAAATATAACTACAACCTCACCTCGGGCCGGTACTCGCCCCACACCTCCCGCAGCACCCCACACACCTCGCCCACGGTCGCAAGCTGCCCCAGCGCGGCGCGCATCGGGTACAGCACATTCTCGCTGCCCTGCGCCGCCGCCCGCAGCGCATCGAGCGCCGCGCTCACTGCCGCATTGTCGCGCTCGGCGCGCAGCCGCGCCAGCCCGGCAGCCTGCTCCTGCGCCACCGTCTCGTTTGGCGCAAAGATCGGCACGCCCGCGCTGCCCGCGTCGGCAAAGCGGTTCACGCCCACCAGCACCTGCTCGCCGCTTTCGATGCGTAGCTGGAAATCGTAGGCCGAGTCGGCAATCTGCGCCTGCACCCAGCCCTGCTCAATCGCGGGCACCGCGCCGCCCATGCCGTCGATCTGCTCGATCAGCTTCCAGGCGCGCTCCTCCACCGCGTCGGTCATGGCCTCGACCACATACGAGCCAGCCAGCGGGTCGGCGGTGGCGGCCACGCCGCTTTCGTAGCCAATGATCTGCTGGGTGCGCAGCGCCAGCGTGGCCGCCTCCTGCGTGGGCAGGCCCAGCGCCTCGTCGAAGCCGTTGGTGTGCAGGCTTTGCGTGCCGCCCAGCACGGCGGCCAGCGCCTCGATGGTGGTGCGAACGACGTTGTTGAGCGGCTGCTGCGCCGTCAGGCTCGCGCCCGAGGTTTGGGTGTGGAAGCGCAGCATCATGCTGGCGTCTTTCTTCGCGCCAAAGCGCTCCTTCATAATGCGCGCCCACATGCGCCGCGCCGCGCGGAACTTCGCCACTTCTTCCAGCAGGTTCGGGTTGCTCACAAAGAAGAACGACAAGCGCGGCGCAAACTCATCCACCGGCAGGCCGGCCCGGATCGCCGCATCCACATAGGCAATGCCGTCGGACAGCGTGAAGGCGATTTCCTGCGCGGCCGTCGCGCCAGCCTCGCGGATGTGGTAGCCGCTGATCGAGATCGTGTTCCACTTCGGGATGTGCTGCTGGCAGTAGGCGAAGGTGTCGGTGATCAGGCGCATGCTCGGGCGCGGCGGGTAGATGTAGGTGCCGCGCGCCGCGTATTCCTTCAGGATGTCGTTCTGGATGGTGCCGCCCAGCAGGTTCGAGGCAACGCCCTGGCGCTCGGCCACCAGCTCGTAGAGCAGCAGCAGCACGGCAGCCGGCGCGTTGATCGTCATCGAGGTGGTGACTTTGTCGAGTGGGATACTGTCAAACAGCACAGCCATGTCTTCCAGGCTGTCGATCGCCACGCCAACTTTGCCAATTTCACCTTCGGCGCGCGGGTCGTCGGAATCGAGCCCAAGCTGCGTCGGCAGGTCGAACGCGACCGAGAGGCCGGTCTGGCCTTTTTCCAGCAGGTAGCGGTAGCGCAGGTTGCTTTCGCGCGCCGACGCAAAACCCGCGTACTGGCGCATCGTCCACAGCCGCCCGCGATACATCGTTGGGTACACGCCGCGCGTGTAGGGGTAGTGGCCGGGGTCGGGCGGCGGTGGGCCGGCATCCTCGGCGCGGTACACGGGCTTCACCTCGATGCCGGAATCGGTGCGTATCTCGCTCATGCGGGCCTCCTGATCGACATTGTTCCGGGGAACATTTCCACACGGCGCTGATCATAGCAGAGCCAGTGGACAGCACAGTTACGATTGGGCTTTTGCAGGTGGCGAGGCGGTAACGCAGCGAGTATAGGCCGGGCGGCGGCGCGTGTCAATTGCCAGGATGCGCTACAATCTGAGCGCTCGCAAGAAAGCGGCGCATTCTGGCAAAACTCGTCGGCGCAACTGTCGAATTCGGCCGCGCTCAAGCGACTATACAGTGAATAGGAAAAAATGAAGCCGGTGGCGCGAGAACCACAAACTGCAACAAAAACGAATCGGGCAATCTGTCGAATTCGCTGAAGCCCGAACGACTAGCTGTAAAGACACAAGAAGGAGCACAGGGATGCGGTTCATGATCATTCACAACAGCAACGAAGACAACGAGGCGGGCATCCGGCCAAGCAAAGAAATGATCGCCGGTGTCGGCAAGGTGCTGGGCGAAGCCATCCAGCAGGGCATCTTCCTGGCCGGCGAAGGCGTACACGCCAGCTCCAAGGGCGCGCGCCTCACCCACGAAAACGGCAAGTTCACCGTCACCGACGGCCCCTTCGCCGAGGCAAAAGAGCTCATCGCCGGCTTCGTCATCGTCGACCTGCCCTCCAAACAAGCCGCGATCGAGTGGGCCCGGCGCTACGCCGAAGTGCTCGGCAACGTCCGCCTCGAAATCCGCCAGGTCGTCGAGGACGCCGACCTCGAAGACCCGGGCTCAGCGTAGGGGCGCGATGGCCCGGCGCATCATCGTCACCATCATCGTAAGGGCGAAGCATTCTTTCATGGCACCTCAGTGCCATGAAAGAATGCTTCGCCCCAGCCCAGCGTAAGGGCAGAGCATACTCTGCCCCAAGGAGAAACATCATGGTCACCACCGCAAACACCACCAGCTCGAAACCGATGACATGGGCTAGCTATGCGCTCAGCGGCCTCGCAATCGCCTTCCTGCTCTTCGACTCGATCATCAAGGTCGTGCAGGCCGCGCCCGCCGTGGAATCGACTGTGCAGCTCGGCTACCCGGCTGGCATCATCGTCACGCTCGGGCTGGCCGAGCTGGTGTGCCTGGCGCTGTATGCATTCCCGCGCACCGCCGTGCTTGGCGCGATCCTGCTCACCGGCTGGTTCGGCGGCGCAATGGCCACGCATGTGCGCGCTGGCTCGCCGGCCTTCTCGGTCATCTTCCCCATCCTCGTTGGCCTGATGGTGTGGGGCGGCCTGTTCCTGCGCGATGCGCGTCTGCGCGAAATCTTCCCGTTCCGCCGGTAAGGGCCAGCGCGCATGCGCAGAGAGGTGAACAGCGTGGCAAAAACAATTGCCGAGAAATTGCAGATCAAGCCGAACACAGCGGTCTGGTTTTCGCACCCCGACCGGCAGGCGCTGATTGGCCCGCTGCCCGCAGGCGCGCAGGTGGCCGAAACCCTGGCAAGCGCCGCGCTCGGCATCATCTTTGGCGACAGCGCCGCCGCCCTGCGCGAGCAGCTCGACGCGCACCGCAACGATCTCGCCACACCGGGCATCCTGTGGGTCGCCTACCCGAAGGGCAACAAAACCGACATCAACCGCGACAGTCTGTGGAAGATCGTGGCCGAGTATGGCCTGCGCCCGAACTCGCAGATCGCCATCGACGACACATGGTCGGCGCTGCGCTTCCGCGCCAACCGCGAGGGCGAAGCGCCGTTCACCATCGGGTAGGAGCGAAGCATCGCCGCAGATCATCATCGGAGGCGACGTTGTAAGGGCGAAGCATTGCTGCAGGTGTGGCTTTGTATTTGATGATTACATTTATGCAGCAATGCTTCGCCCCAACGACAACGAAATCGCAGCAATGCTTCGCCCCAGCGACGACGAAATCGCAGCAATGCTTCGACCCAGCGACAACGAAATCGCAGCAATGCTTCGCCCCAACGACAACGCCGACGCTATCGACGCCCCACCAGCAGAAGTACGGGCGCAGCAGCGTAGATTCTGCCTGCGTGAGCAAGCACTACAGGCTGCTGCGCCCCAACAGGAGACATAACCATGGAACACACCACCTCCACCGACGGCACCACGCTCGCCTACGACAAGCTCGGCAGCGGCCCGGCCGTCATCCTCGTCTGCGGCGGCTCGGTCGACCGCACGTCGAACGCCGGGCTGGCCGACGTGCTGGCATCGAACTTCACTGTCTACAACTACGACCGGCGCGGCCGCGGCGACAGCGGCGACAACGCCGAGTACGCCATACAGCGCGAGATCGACGACATTGCCGCGATGGTAGCAGCGGCTGGCGGCACCGCCTTTCTCTACGGCACCTCGTCGGGCGCGGCGCTGGCTGCCGAGGCGGCCCGCACACTTCCCGGCACGATCAGCAAGCTTGCGCTGTGGGAGCCGCCCTACATCGTCGAAGGCACGCGCCCCTTCCCGCCAGCAAACACCGCCCAGGTTTTCCGCGACTTCATAGCGCAGGGCAAGCGCGGCGAAGCTGCCGAGTATTTTATGACGGAACTGGTTGGCCTGCCGCCCGAGTTCGCCGCCTTTGCGCGCACGCAGCCCTGGTGGGCGCAGCAGGAAGCCATCGCGCACACGCTGGCCTACGACGCCGAGGTGATGGGCGACTATTCGATCCCTGCTGATCGGCTCGCCGAAATCCAGACGCCAACAATCGTGCTGGCAGGCAGCGCCAGCTTCCCGTTTATCGTGACAACCGCTGAAAAAGTGGCCGAAATCATTCCCGGCGCGCAATATCAGGTTCTGCCCGACCAGCAGCATAATGTCGACCCGAATGTGATCGGCCCGGCGCTGGCGGCTTTTTTCGGGGCCTAACGCATTTCTGCCACGAAGACACAAAGACCCCCAGGGAGCGAATTTGCCTGCACTGAGTCTTTGTGTCTTCGTGGTATTTCGGAGGCACAGATGAAATTCCGCACTACCATCGAGCTTAACGGCAAAACCGCCACCGGCATGCAAGTTCCGCCCGAAGTGGTCGAGGCCCTTGGCGCGGGCAAGCGCCCCGCCGTCAGCGTCACGCTCAATGGCTACACCTATCGCAGCACCGTTGCGCAAATGGGCGGCGTGTTTATGCTGCCGGTCAGCGCCGAGGTGCGCGCGGCGGCAGGCGTGCAGGCCGGCGACGAGGTCGAAGTGACGGTCGAGCTCGACACTGCGCCGCGCGAGGTCGAGGTTCCGCCCGATTTCCAGGCCGCACTCGACGCCGACCCCGATGCGCGGAGCGCGTTCGAGCGCCTTTCCTACAGCAACAAGCGCCAGCACACGCTCGCAATCGAAGGCGCGAAATCGGCCGAAACGCGCCAGCGCCGCATCGAAAAGGCGATCAGCACATTGCGCGAAAGCAAGAAATAACCGCACGCGATTGTCGATTTTCGTGCGCGCCGAACGACTACCTGACGAACAGGCAAACGAAAGGAGCGTTCGATGCGCAAGCTCATCCTGAAAATCCACGCCTCGCTCGAGGGCTATGTGCGCGGCCCCGACGGCGATGTGATGGACTGGGTGTTCAAAACCTACGACGACGAACTGCAACAATGGGAAGTTGCGACGCTGTGGGCGGCTGGCACGCACATCATAGGGCGCAAGCTCTACGAAGAAATGGCCACCTACTGGCCAAATTCCACCGAGCCCTTCGCCCCGCCGATGAACGAAATCCCCAAGGTCGTTTTCTCGCACACGCTCAGCGAATCCGATTGGAGTGGCACGCGCTTCGCCAGCGGCGACCTTGCCGAAGAGGTCGCGCGGCTGAAGCAGGAGCCGGGCAAGCCGATCCTGCTCCACGGCGGGCCAACCTTTATGCAGGCGCTGGCCGAGCGCGACCTGATCGACGAGTACGCTGTGATTGTTCACCCGGTTGTGCTGGCCGGTGGGCTGCCGCTGTTCGCGCAAGCCGCCGAGCTGGCGCTGCTCGAAGCGCGGCCCTTCCCTGCCGGAGCGGTTCTGCTGCGCTACGGGCGGGCAGGCTAAATCTCCACGAAGCAGCACGGAGTCATCGCATGAAATACGTGTTTCTGACCTACAGCGACGACGCGCTGCTCGATGCGCTGCCACCCGCCGAGCGCGGCGCGCTGTGCGATGCCTGCGCCGCCAACGACGCCGCGCTGCGCGCCAGCGGCCACCTGCTGGCGGCTGAGGCTTTACAAAGCGGCGCAATGGCAACCATTGTGCGCGTGCAGGGTGGCGCTGTTGAGCTTGATGCCGGCCCGCACGCGCAAAGCCGCGAGCAACTGGCAGGCCTGTTCTTTATCGAAGCGCGCGACCTCAACGCGGCGATTCAGATCGCGGCGCAAATGCCCCAGGCGCGCGGCGGCCCGATCGAGGTGCGGCCTGTGGTGGGGTGAGCTGATATTTCCCGTTTGCCACAAAGGCTCGAAGACTCGAAGGTTTTATGATCTTCGAGTCTTTGTGTCTTTGCGGCATTCTCACGGATCAACGATTGGCGCGGCGTGGGCGTGTGGGTTGCCCGCCAGCGCCAGCCGGTCGAGCGTGCGCGTGAGCATTGCCGTGTCGGTGTAGATCGACACGCGCCGCCCCCGGCCCCAGCGTATTTCCAGCACATTCACGCCCGTGTTGGTGGTGCGCACGCCGTCGGTGCCGGTATTTGTTTCCTGCCAGTCAACTGTTGCCAGCGTGCGCCACGGCGGCCCGCTCACGTCGATGCGCCGCACGGTGAAGCGAATATCGGGAAACACCAGCAGCAGCCGCTCGTACCAGCGCTGGATGGAAGCGGGCGTGCGGCGCGTGCCCGCCAGCGCGTGTTCGCCAATGAAATAGTGCTCGGCGTCGCGCGAAAATTTGCCCGTCACCGCGCCGATGCGCCCCTCGCTCAGCCCCGCAAATGCCCCGGCCAGAATACCGCGCACAATTCGCTTATACATGGGCTTCTCGCTTTCCAAACAGGCAGAATGCCCATAGTGTCGCACGCGCCCGCGCGCCGTGCATCGTCCCGCAGCGGCTTTTCTGCGCTATGCCGAAAGAACTAGCCGCCACATTTCCGAAAATTCGTGCTAAAACGCCCTTGACATATTCCCATATAAGAATATAATAAGTGCATGGATGATTTGGCTTCAATAAACGAGCTTTGTTCTGCAAGCAGGCTTCAAAAAGCTAAAACCATACTGTCTTCTGACACCTGACGGCTGAATATTGCGCTATGGCACGACTCGCAACCACAACCGATGTCTTCAACGCCGTGGCCGAGCCGGGGCGGCGCGCAATTGTGAACCTGCTGGCCGATGGCGAGCGCTCGGTGAACGAGATCGTCGAGGCGCTGGGCATGAAGCAGCCGCAGGTTTCCAAGCACCTGCGCGTGCTCAAGGAAGTGGGGCTGGTGAGCGTGCGCGGCGCCGGCCAGCAGCGCCTCTATCGCCTGAACGGCCAGAACCTCAAGCCGCTCTACGATTGGGTCAAGCCTTTCGAGCGCATGTGGAGCGAGCGCTTCGACCGGCTGGCCGATTACCTCGAAACGATGAAACAGCAGGAGGGCAACGATGGATAAACCCACCCACATCGCCGTCGCGCCAGATGAGCCAACCGTCGTGATCACGCGCACCTTCGGCGCCCCGCGCGCGCTGGTGTGGCGCGCCTGGACCGAGCCCGAGCATGTGCGCCACTGGTACGGCCCGAGCTACCTGACATTCACCACCTGCGAGATCGATCTGCGGCCCGGTGGGCGCTGGCGCTATGTGCTGCGCGCGCCCGATGGCAGCGAGCACGGCTTTGGCGGCGAATATCGCGAGATCGTGCCACCCGAGCGGCTGGTGTATACCGAGGGCTACGAAGGCATGCCCGGCCACGAATACCTCGTCACGCTCACGTTCGTGGAGCAGGACGGCACCACAACGCTGACGAGCCACGGCGCGTATCAATCGTTTGAAGATCGCGACGGCCATGTTGCCTCGGGCATGGAAGGCGGCATGCGCGAAACGATGGATCGACTGGAAGCGCATTTGAATGCAATGGAAGGAGCACACTAATGACGAGCTATGAGCACACAAGCGCGGCACCCGCCGCCGACATGCAGGCGCTGAATCGGCTGATCGGCACATGGAACGTTTCGGGCGAGGCGGTGGGCCAGGTGCGCTACGAGTGGCTGCCGGGCGGTTTCTTCCTGCTCCAGCACGTCGATATCGACCACGGCGGCAACCACATTCAGGGCCTCAAAGTGATCGGCCACGAGCGCGCATTCGGCTCCGAAGCTCCGAGCGAAGATGTCAAGTCGCGGTTCTACGCCAGCAATGGAGACACGCTGGACTATGTTTACGAGCTTGAGGGCGATACCCTGACGATCTGGGGCGGCCAGCGCGGTTCGCCAGCTTACTATCGCGGCACATTCAGCGCCGACGGCACCGCCGTGAGCGGCGGGTGGGTTTGGCCGGGCGGGGGCTACACGGCAAATATGGTACGTGCCGAATAAGGCAGTGCGAAGGCGTTTTCCTGAGGTGAGGCTGGATCTACCCTGGGCGATTAATGCGGAGTAGCCGGCTGCGAATGTGGGGCTCCGCAATTATTGCTTCGTGAATACGCCGAGCCAGGGCGTCGTAGTCAAGGTCGAACGAGCAGACCACAATGCCATAATGTTCGGGATGCTGATTGTGGAGCCGAATGAAGTGCTTACGATTGAGCGTTACTACAATGCGCTGATATTGCACGGCAAACGCCAGCACTTCATCGTCAGGAATTGCTTTGCCGGCATTACCCGCTTCCGAGGTAGTCAGCACATCATGCCCAAGCACGCGAAGCGCGGCGACAACCCGCAGAGGTAAATTTTCGTTCGCGTAGATCAGCGCCATACCTTACGCAGCTTCGTTTTCAACAATCTGCTGCTCAATTTCGTCGCGATGGGCGCGAGCATATGCCCAGGCGTTTGCCAGATCCTCAGCACGTAAGCTGGGGTAGTTGCGAAGAAGATCGGCTTCGGATGCGCCAAGCTGCCGCGCCTGCACAAGCACCCACACGGGAATGCGCGTGCGAACAATGCAAGGCTCGCCCCCATTGACGTCTGGCAGGCTCTCGATGCCGGGAAACGCATCGCCTAAATCGCGCACAACCCATTGCAGCAACTGCGCTTTTTCCGCACGGCTCAGTTCGCCAAGCAGCTGTTCCATCTCATTAAGAACACTCATACGGCACCTCATAACGCCGTTTTGGCGCACGAGTATTGTACCACTGCAAAGCTGCCTACAGGGAAACGGGAGAAATCATATGGCAGATCAGACTTCTGAAGCCGACCGCGAACTCATCATGGAGCGCGATTTCGATGCGCCGCGCGCGCTGGTGTGGCGGGCATGGACCGAGCCCGAGCACCTTCCGCACTGGTGGGGGCCGCGCGACTTCACCATTACCACGCTCGCAATCGATGTGCGGCCGGGCGGTATGTGGCGCTACCTGATGCACGCGCCCGACGGCACTGACTACGACAATCGCATCACCTTCCGCGAATTCACCCCACCCGAGCGTATCGTGTACCTGCACGGCACGGACAAGGACGACGATCCCGAGCAGTTTGTGGTGACGGTCACGTTCAGCGAGCGGGACAGCAAAACCCACCTGACCATGCGCGTTCTTTTCCCCACCGTGGCGCAGCGCGAGGCCAACCAGGCGTTTGGCGCGGTCGAGATCGGCTACCAGACGCTGGCACACCTCGCCGAACATCTCGCAACCATGGCGTAGAAGTTTGAACCGCAAAGGACGCAGTAATTTTGAACCGCAGAGGACGCAAAGGCCGCAAAGATTATAAATTAAGAGATTTTGCTCTCTCTCTGCGTTCTTTGCGGTTGTATTCTTACGGTTGAACCGCAAAGGAAGCAAAGGCCGCAAATATCACAAGAAACTTTGCGTTCTCTGCGCTCTTTGCGGTTATAAAAGCGGTTATACAAAAGGAAATCACAATGGCAAGAGTAGTAGTGCGCAACCTCGCGATCTCGCTCGACGGCTACGTGGCCGGGCCAAACCAGAGCCTCGACGCGCCAATTGGCGAGCACGGCCATGATCTGCACGATTGGGTCTTTGCGACGCGTTCCTGGCACGAGCGGGTTGGCGAAACCGGTGGCAGCGCAGGCCTCGACAACGACTTCCTGCTGGCGAGCGATGTGGGCGTGGGCGCGACGATCATGGGGCGCAATATGTTTGGGCCGCAGCGCGGCGCGTGGCCCGACGACGGATGGCAGGGCTGGTGGGGCGACGAGCCACCCTACCACCACGCGACTTTTGTGCTCACGCACTATCCGCGCCCGTCGATGCCAATGCAGGGCGGCACGACCTTCCATTTCGTGGATGACGGGATCGAAGCAGTGCTTGGGCGCGCAATGGAGGCGGCTGGCGGCCAGGATGTCAAGATTGCGGGCGGGGCGTCCACGGTTCGCCAGTATCTCGCGGCGGGCCTGATCGACGAGCTGCACCTCGCGATTGCGCCGGTTCTGCTTGGCACGGGCGAACGCCTCTTTGGCGACCTGGCGCACCTGCCCGAGCACTACCATGTCGTTGAGCACATCTGCTCGCCAGCGGTGATGCATGTGCGCATTGCGCGGCGTTAATTTTCCGCTGCGTAGAATAAAATCTCTTCGTCGTCGGCATCTGTGAAGGGCAGGCCCTGCGCCATTGGGTTTGCGTAGGCCCGCCCTTCCGGTCCGCGTGGCACTTCAAGCCACACGCCCGCAGCATTCGTAACCGTGAGGCCGATCATCTGGAAGCCCGCCGCGCAAATGCCACGCCGCGACGCAGTGTTCTCGCCCAGGTGCCCGATCCAGAAGCTCCGAGCCTCGGCTTCCTGCTCGAAAATTGCCTGGAGCAGGCGCGGGTACACGCCACGGCCGCGCCACGCCGGCAGGGTTGCGAAGTCCCACAGGCCGCACTCGCCCGGCTCCAGATCCCAGTGCAGCCCGGCGTCGAGCACGCCAAACGCCACCGTTGCCGCCCAGCCGTAGGCCACCGGTTCATCGCCCAGCCACGCCACGTAGGGATGGTTTGCGCCAGCTACACGCTGGGCCATCTCGTCGTCGCCCAGGCCATGCAGCCGCGCCAGCAGCGCAAGGTCGGCGCAGGGCGCGGCGCGAAACCCGGCCAGTGGCGCCAGCGCGGGCAACGGGTCGCCGCGCCACCAGGTGTAGTGGCAGGCGAGTTCGCGGTACAGCATGGGCGGCTCCTTTTCCAACGCAAAACTCTACGTCTTTACCACCAAGACACCAAGACACCAAGGATCAGGTTAAACGAAGCTAGCTAATAAAGCGATTCAAATAGAATCTTGGTGCCTTCGTGCCTTGGTGGTTGAATGCGCGCAAAAGATCGTGCTGCTAGTAAGACGCCCCAACGCGCCCGGTGGTCGCGCCGCGCGCCCTGCCGCCGCAAGCGTGGTACAATCGCCGCACCTGTTTCCACCTGATACAAAGCGAGGCCAGAATGTACACGCCAGCGGACAACCGCTACGAAACTATGCAATACCGCCGCTGCGGCCGGAGCGGGCTGCGTCTGCCCGCCATTTCGCTCGGGCTATGGCACAATTTTGGCGGCGTCGACCGGCTGGAGAATGCGCGCGCCATGCTGCGCCGCGCCTTCGACCTGGGCATCACGCACTTCGACCTGGCGAACAACTATGGCCCGCCAGCCGGATCGGCCGAAGAAACGTTTGGGCAGATTATGGCACAGGATCTGCGGCCGTGGCGCGACGAAATGATTATTTCGAGCAAGGCTGGCTACTACATGTGGCCCGGGCCGTATGGCGAGTGGGGCTCGCGCAAATACCTGATTTCCAGCCTCGACCAGAGCCTGCGCCGTATGAAGCTCGATTATGTCGACATTTTCTACCACCACCGGCCCGACCCCGACACGCCGCTGGAAGAAACCATGGGCGCGCTCGACCAGATCGTGCGCAGCGGCAAGGCGCTGTACGCGGGCATCTCGAACTACCGCCCGGAAGAAACGCGCCGCGCCGCCAAGATCCTGCGCGATCTCGGCACGCCCTGCCTGATCCACCAGCCCAGCTACAGCATGTTCAACCGCTGGGTTGAGGATGGCCTGATCGACACGCTGAATGACGAAGGCATTGGTGGGATCGTGTTTTCGCCGCTGGCGCAGGGCCTGCTGACCGACAAATACCTGGGTGGCATTCCGGAAGGCTCGCGCGCCTCCAAGGCGCATGGCTTCCTGCGCCCCGAGCATGTCACCGACGAAAAGCTCGCCAAGGTCGAAAAGCTCAACGCGCTGGCGCAGGGCCGCGGCCAGACACTGGCGCAACTCGCGCTGGCGTGGGTACTGCGCCACACGGCCGTCACCTCGGCGCTGATTGGCGCAAGCCGGCCCGAGCAGATCGACGACGCGGTGGGCACGGTTGCCAACCTCGCGCTCAGCGCCGACGAGCTGGCGCAGATCGAGCGCATTCTGGCGGGCGAAGCTGCGTAGCCATGTGTTCACGGCGCGTGCAGAAAGCGTATCGCGCCGCCGCCCCTGGCGCGCTATAGTGAAATGGCCAGCCGTTGGCGCAATTGCGGCAGCATGAGTCACAAGGAGGTGCAGCATGCAACGCGAACCAACTGCCACCCCGGTTCCCTTTGAGCCGGGCCAGCTCGAACGCGCCTACATCGAGCAGTATTTGCACAGCCAGGGCACCAGCCTGGCGGCGCTCACCACGCTGCCGCCCGCGCAGGCCGAAATGCTGATGCGCGCCGCCTCGCTCTACGCCTCGACACGCCTGGCCGAGGTCGAGACGCGCTCGCATCTGGTGGAGGATATGCATGGCGGCAAGCCGCCTGTGTAAGGCCGAGCGCTACGCTTCAAATAACAGGGCTTACGCGGTGACCCGCGTGACGTGGCCGTTAGCCTGCGGCAGCAAGGTAATTACCTGATTTTGTGTGCCAATTTTGGCGCTCCGCGCCAAAATTGGCACACCTTAATCGTAAAGTACCGCTCTGCCGAAGGCTAAAACGCCGACCACGCAAGCTTATCAAATAAGAGCCTCAAGAAATATACCACCAAGACACCAAGGTTTTCAGGATGCTTAAAAATCTTGGTGTCTTGGTGCCTTGGTGGTTATTTAAACAATATTCGGTTACGCGAAAAAGTCGGCGTCGTCTTCGGCCAGGTAGGGGCGCGTCGCTTCTTCGTTCAGGTCAACGCCCAGGCCTGGCGTGTCCCAAACCTCGATAAAGCCATCTTTCACGATTGGGTCGGGCAGACCGGTCACGATGTCGGCCATCCAGGCTGGCCGCGCAATCGGGCACTCGAAGGCGATGAAGTTGTGGGGCATCGCCGCGCTCACGTGCACCAGCCCGGCCAGGCCAATCAGCCCGTCGAACACGCCGTGTGGCGCCATCATGATGCCGTGCAGGTCGGCATACTCCGCGATCCACTTCAGCTCGGCCAGCCCGCCTACGTCGGCCGGGTCGGGGCCGACGACATTGACGGCGTGCTTCTCAATCAGCTCCTTGAAGTTCTGGCGCAGGTACAGCTGCTCGCCGGTGTGGATGGGCGTGGGGCTGCTGCGCGTCACCTCGCGGTAGACATCGGCCAGCGCATAGGGCGTGTAGTCGCCGGTGATCAGGTCTTCGAGCCAGAGGATGTGGTATGGCTCCAGCGCGCGCCCGAGCCTAATCGCGTCGGTGACGGTCCAGCCTGGCCCGCAGTCGAGCGCCAGCCCGATCTCGTCGCCCAGCACTTCCTTCATCGCCGCCACGCACTCCACCACATGGTTCAGCCCGCGCTCGGTCATCAGGCCGCGATTCGGGTGCGGCGGGCCAGTCACTACGTCGCCATAGAAGAAGTTCGGCACCTTGCTCGGCATGGGGCTGTGGAAGCCAATCGCCTGCTTGATGATCGTGAAGCCCTGCGGCGCGGCCTTCATTTTGGCGACGTCGTTCGCGTAATCCTCGGGCGTGTGCCCCGGCATCTCGAAGCGCACTCCCCCATTGTAGATCCGCACGCGGTCGCGCACTTTGCCGCCCAGCAGCTTGTACACCGGGATGCCGGCCGCCTTGCCCGCAATGTCCCACAGCGCCATCTCGATCGCGCTTACCGCCGCGCCCCAGGGCTTGAAGCTACCCATGCGGCGAATCTTCTGCATTACGCGCTCGACGTTGGTCGGGTCTTCGCCGAGGATGTAATTTTTGTAGAACATGACGTGCGGCTTGAGGTAGGGCTTGAACGACTCCGCCTGGCCCAGGCCGTAGATGCCTTCGTCGGTTGTGATGCGCACAATCGGGTTGTTGCCAATGATTGCGCATTTCAGGTCGGTAATTTTCATGGTCGCTCCGCTAGGTTACACCACCAACTCACCAGTGCCTGGAATTTTGCCTGCCCTTCGGCAAGCTCAGGAAGTTCGGCAGCAAGGTACCTTTGATTATTTTTGTGTACGTTTTCCGCGCTACGCGCGGAAAACGTACACAAAGAAAGTAGGCACTGCTCTGCCGAAAGCCAAGCTCGCTCACTGAGCAGATGCTGAGCATGCAAAATCTTGGTGCCTTGGTGTCTTCGTGGTTAAAAACTCCGTCAGGCAAGCTGCACGCGCAGCGTCTTGATCTCGAACGGGCGCACGCTGAAGCGCACTTCGTTGCCCTCCACCTCGACCGGGCCAACTTCGCGTTCCATCAGGTCGGTTTCGGTGGCGCTGGCGACCGCCCGCCCAAAGCGCAGCACCGCTGGCCCGCGCTGGTTGTGCGCTTCGTACAGCCGCACGATCAGGCCGTTGCCGTCGTCGGCGGCCTTGACCGTCTCGACTACGATGTTGTCGGTTGGGGTGCTGAGGAACGACTCGGCGGCGCTGACTGTGCCCGCAACCGCGCGCAGCGGCGCGTTCAGCTCGTAGGCGCGGCGTGTCACCTGAGCTGCGCGCCAGTCGCCCTGGTGCGGCAGCAGGCTGTAGGTGAAGCGATGCTGCCCAACATCGGCGTTGGCGTCGGGGAAGATTGCGCCCTTGAGCAGCGAAATGCCCAGCGTGTTGTGCAGCAGGCTATGGCCGTACTTGCCGTCGTTCAGCAGCGCCACGCCATAATCGCCCTCGCCCAGGTCAACCCAGCGCTGGGCACAAACCTCGAAGCGCGCCCAGTCCCAGCTGGTGTTGCGGTGCGTGGGTCGCTCCACCGCGCCAAACTGAATTTCGCAGGTGGCGCGCGTGGCGTTGATGTCGAGCGGGAACAGGGCGCGCAGCAGCGTCTGGCGCTCGTGCCAGTCGACCTCGGTGACAAAGTCGATGCGCCGCGAGTCGCGCCACATGCGGATGTGCTGCGTGATCGTGCTCGCGCCCAGCCGCCGCGTGATGCTGATGGCGGCGCGCAGCGGGCCTTCTTCGCTCACCCGCCAGTCGGTGATCTCGCGCACAGCGTAGGGTTTTTCTTCGTAGAAAATATCGATGTCCCAGGCGTCCCACTTCATTGGCCGGTCTTCGTAGGCGACCAGCTGGTTGGCTGGTGCGCCCGCCACAAGCAGCTCGCGGCCCGCGATTTTGTCGTACAGGCGCGCAATCTCGCCGTTTTCATCCAGCTCCAGGCGTAGCTCGGCATTCTCCAGCGAGGTTTTGCTCACCATCAGCATGGCTTCGTGAACGCGCTCGGTGCCGGCGAGTGGCGCGTAGCCATAGGATGGCACCGTTGCCTCCATCAGCAGCGCGCGCGTGCCGTCGCTGTTGTCCACCGTTTGCGCGCCTTCCGGCACGGCCGCGCCCTCCGCGAGCGGCAGCAGCACCGGCTCGCTGCGCGACCACGGCAGGCTGTTCAGAACGACGGTAGAACCAGGAACCGAGAACTGAGAACTGCTTGCTTCGTCGCCTGGTTCCTGGTTCAAACCAAGAATGCTGCGAGTCGCTTCTTCTCGCACTTCCTGCCCAATGCGCTGCACTTCGGCGTGGTCGGCGTTGTTGTCGGCATACACCTGCCAGATGCTGCTGCCCGGCAGGATGTCGTGGAACTGGTTGAGCAGGATCGTGCGCCACGCTGCGTCGAGCATGGGCTGCTGGCTGTCCGCGCCATTGCTCAGCGCCCAGGCGTTCAGCCACTCGGCCTCGCGGAACAGCAGCTCGGCCTGGCGGTTGTTGTGCTTGGCGCGCGCCTGGCTGGTGTAGGTGCCGCGATGATATTCGAGGTACAGCTCGCCCGACCACGTCGGCAGGCGCGGGTCGTCCCACACGCGCTCGTACAGCCGCTCGAAAAAGCCCTCGACGCGCCCCAGCTCGATGCGTGGGAAGCCCGGCAGCGCATCGAGCGCGCCCGCCGCCTCCAGCATCTCTTCGGTCGGCCCGCCGCCGCCGTCGCCCCAGCCGAAGCTATACAGCAGCTCGTGGTTGATCGGCTTCTGGCGGTAGTGGTTCCACAAGCCAAACGACTCCGCGCCTGACATGCGCCCGTTGTAGGTGTAGTACTGCGCGTCGGCGGGCGGCCTGACCGGGTCGGGCGAGGCCGTGATGAAGTGCGTCAGCACCGCGCTGCCGTCGATGCCGCGCCAGCGGAAGGTGTCGTTGGGCATGCGGTTGAACTGATTCCAGCTAATTTTGGTCGTCATGAAGCAGGCGATCCCCACGCCGCGCATGATCTGCGGCAGCGCGGCCGAGTAGCCAAACACGTCGGGCAGCCACACAATCTCGCTGGTGCGCCCAAACTCTTCGGTGAAGAAGCGCGCGCCCTGCACCAGCTGCCGCACCAGCGACTCGCCGCCCGTGACGTTGCAGTCGGGTTCGAGCCACATCATGCCCACCGGCTCGAAGCGCCCCTCGGCAATGCGCTCCTTCATGCGGGCGTAGAGCGCGGGGTCGTCTTCTTTCAGGTAAGAATACACCTGCGGCTGCGACATGCTGAAGTGGTAATTCGGGTAGCGCTCCATCAGGTGCAGCGCGTTCGCCACCGTGTGCGCGACCTTCTGGCGCGTGCGCCACAGCGGCCACAGCCAGGCCACGTCGAGGTGGGCGTGGCCGGTGGCGATGACGGTTGGCATGGTTGAAGGGTGCGAAGCGGCTCCGCCAACTTGCGAACCGGCCAACGTGCCAACCTGCAACTCATCCCAGGCTGCCTGCGCCGATGCGGCGAATTGCGGGCTTGCCCAGCCTGCGCGCAGGTCGAGCGTGTTGTAGGCGCGGTTGAGGCGCGTGAGCAGATCGTGCCCGGCGAGCTCGCTGTCGCGGAAGGTGGGCGCGGCTTCGAGCATGGCGCGCATGGTCTGGCCCAGGCGAAAGATCGTTTCGTCGCGCAGCACGAGGCTCAGGCCGCCAAAAGGCTGCGGGTAGGGCGTGTAGCAGCGGATGATCAGCTCATGGGTGCCCTCGTGGGCGGCGGGCGACAGCAGGATCGTGCGGTGGTAGGTGTCGAGCCCGGAAAGCACCGCGCCGTCGAGGTATGCGATCGCCTCCAGGCTGGCCTGGTCGCGCCCTTCCCAGCCGAGCGCGAGGTGCACCGACTGGCCGCGCCATGCCTCGGGCACGCTGAAACTGGCGCGCAGCCAGTGGTTGCCGCCGCCGCTGGCCGGGATGCCCCAGCCAATTTCTTCGCGCGGGGCGTTGAGGTCGCCGCCGGGCGGGCCGCCCCACAGCTCGCGCAGGGCCAGCGGGTGCCAGGCCGGGTCGTCGGCGGCGGGCGGCGGGGCCATAGCACTTTGCGCCACCGGGCCGGGCGCGACGGCGGTGGCAACCCCGTCGATGGGGCTGCGGTCGCGCACGGCGGCGGCGATGATCTCGGGGATGCGGGCGGAAAGCTTCTCGATCGTGAACATGAGCCGGTCCTCCTGTCTATGCTCGGCGCGGGCCATCCTACCACATTCGCGGCGAAGAAATGCCATTTTCGGGGTTGAAATGCGGGCATCGGCGGGGCAATAGAGTAAAGTGAAATATATCACAAATCGTTATTTTTTCTTCACCCACAATTGCGCGGCCTTCTCTTACAAGGCTACCGCCATGGCGTATGCTGTGTCCATCGGAACAAACAATTCTTCACCAAACATACAGGAGAAACACGATGAAAGCGCTCAATCAACCGAAGTTCACCGGCATCCTCTGGATGGTCGCGCGGGTTTGGCTTGGCTACGAGTGGCTGATGGCGGGGTATGAAAAGGTTTTTGGCGAAGGCAGCGCGGTGTGGGTTGGCCCCAAGGCGGGCACGGCGGTCGCTGGCTTCCTGAAGGGCGCGCTGGCCAAGTCGGCGCTGGCCCCCGATTTCGACCCGGTGAAGAACCCGCACCCGGCCGTGCAGGAATGGTACGCCTACCTGGTGCGCGATGTGTTCCTGCCGAATGCGGCGACGTTTAGCTACATGGTGGCCTTTGGCGAGCTGCTGGTTGGCGCGGCGCTCATCCTGGGCATCTTCACCCACTTCGCGGCGCTGATGGGCATCCTGATGAACCTGGCCTACCTGTTCGCCGGCACCACCAGCACCAACCCGAATCTGCTGGTCGTCGGGATGGTCATCTTCCTGGCGGGCGGCGTGGCGGTCGGCTACTACGGGCTGGATTTCTTCGCCCGGCCGATTGAGCTGAAGGTGCTGCGACGCGCCCACCTGGTGCCCGAACCAGTTGCCGGATAACCCGAAATCTCCTTTGCGCACCGGCGGCCGAGCAGATTGCTCGGCCGCCGGTTTTGCGTGCGCCGTGAACGCGGTACAATGGCGCGAACAAAACCGCCAGACAGGAGCGCCCGATGAATGCAGAAGAATTTCGCCAGGCCGGCCACGAGCTGATTGATTGGATTGCCGACTACCGCGCCCGCGTGGCCGAGCTACCGGTGATGTCACCGGTTGCGCCGGGCGAGGTGCGCGCGCAGCTGCCCGCTGCCCCGCCCGACGCGCCCGAGCCCTTTGCGGGCGTGCTGCGCGACCTTGAGGCGATTATCGTGCCGGGGCTTTCGCACTGGCAGCACCCGAGCTTTTTTGGCTACTTCCCCTCCAACAGCGAGCTGGCCTCGGTGCTGGGCGATTACCTGAGCACCGGGCTGGGCGTGCTGGGCCTGTCGTGGCAGTCGAGCCCGGCGCTGAGCGAGCTGGAAGAAGTGGTGGCCGACTGGATGCGCCAGATGGTGGGGCTTTCGGAAGCGTGGAGCGGCGTGATTCAGGATACCGCCTCGACCAGCACGCTGCTGGCGCTGCTGAGTGCCCGCGAACGGGCCAGCAACTACTCGCTGGCGCGCGGCGGCTTGCAGGCCGAGCCGCGCCCGCTGGTGGTGTATGCCTCGGCGCAGAGCCACAGCTCGGTGGAGAAGGCCGCGCTGCTGGCGGGCTTTGGCCGCGCCAACGTGCATGTCGTCCCCACCGACGACGCCTACGCCATGCGCGCCGACGCCCTGGCCGAAGCGATTGCAGCCGACCGCGCGGCGGGCCTGCTGCCCTGCGCGGTGGTCGCCACCACCGGCACAACCGCAACCACCGCGCTCGACCCGGTGGCGGCGATTGCCGCAATCGCGGGGCGCGAAGGTATCTGGCTGCATGTCGACGCGGCCATGGCTGGCTCGGCCATGATCCTGCCCGAGTGTCGCTGGATGTGGGAAGGGATTGAAGGCGCCGACTCGATTGTGCTGAACGCGCACAAATGGCTCGGCGCGGCGTTCGACTGCTCGCTCTACTATGTGCGCGACCCGCAGCACCTGGTGCGCGTGATGAGCACCAACCCGAGCTACCTGCAAAGCACGGTCGACAGCCAGGTGAAGAACCTGCGCGACTGGGGCATCCCGCTGGGGCGGCGCTTCCGGGCGCTGAAGCTGTGGTGCCTGATCCGCGAGCAGGGAGTGAGTGGCCTGCAGGCGCGTTTGCGCCGCGACATGCTCAACGCGCATTGGTTTGCCGCGCATGTGCGCGCCGCGCCGGGCTGGCAGCTCCTCGCGCCGGTGCCGCTCCAGACAATCTGCATCCGCCACGAGCCAGCCGGGCTGGCCGGCGCGGCGCTCGACGCGCACACACAAGCCTGGGCCGAGCGCGCCAACCGCTCGGGCGCGGCCTACCTCACGCCGGCAGTGCTGGATGGCCAGTGGATGGTGCGCGTGTCGATTGGCAGCATCAGCACCGAGCGCGCGCATGTCGAAGCGCTGTGGGCGCTGCTGCAGCGCGTGGTGGCGGAATAAGCCGAGAACATCCACAGATTTCACAGATTACGCAGATGCGCTAATAATTGCAAAATCGAGCCATGCCTTCTGTCTGGCATATGCTTCTGCATGAATGGTTCTGGCCTTGCTCGAGCGCGTGGTGACGGCATTAAGAACCAAGCACTACTTGGTTCTTGGTTCTACAAAAATGGGTATATCTGCGTAATCTGCGAAATCTGTGGATAAACTACTACACTTGCTCCCGCCTCATCCCCCAACTCCCATCCCCCATCCCCCGCGCTTACGGCACCGCCAGCGGCACCGCCCGCGTAATCCAGTCGTCGTAGAGCGGCTGAATATCGCAGCTGCACGCCTGATTGGCCGCCGCCACAAGGTCCGCACCTGTGACGTAGCGGTAGCGGTTGTTGGCATAGTAATCGTGCAAAAAATGGTCGAAGGCGTCGTCGCCGATCTGCTGGCGCAGCGCCTGGAAGAACAGCACCGCCTTGCCATACACCAGCAGCACGTAATTGTTCTGGAACTGGCTGTTGGCCTGCTGCGCCGGCGCGTCGCGGCCCGAAGCCAGCGCGCGCTGGTAGCGCTCGCGGAAGCCGTTCAGCTCGCGCTCGGCGGCGGCGGCGCCGCCATATTCTTCCTGATACACAATTTGCGAGTAGCTCGCCAGCGCCTCGTCCAGCCACGAGCTGAGCTGCACGTCGTTGCCCACCTGGCTGAACCACCACTGGTGGCCCACTTCATGCGCAACCGTTAACTCAAGGTCGGGCCCGCCGCCATACAACCCCTCGGCAATCATGATCATGCCGGGGTATTCGACGCCCAGAAAGGTGTTCGCCGGGATCTCAATCACGTCCAGCTCGCGCAGCGGGTAGGCCCCGTAGCGCTTGTTGAAGGCGCTCAGCGCCTTGCCCGCCGCGTCAAGCGCGCCCCGGCCGCCGCTGGCGCTGGCGGCGCGAAAGTAGGAGTTGATGCGCGTGCCTTCCACCTCGGCGCTCAGCACTTGGAACTGCGCCAGCGCCAGGGTGAAATCGCGCTGCGGCCCGCTCACAATCCGCAGGGTCTGCGCGCCGCCCGCTTCCTGTCGGTCAATTGCCACGCCAGTCGAAACGGCCTGCCAGTCGCCGGGCAGTCGCAGCGTCACGTCGTACAATGCCGTCTCGCTATTCACGAAATCGCCCTTCGGGTCGGGCCAGGCAATGTCCCACTGCCCGCCGCGCACCACCGCCGCAATCGGGTAGGCCGAGGCCAGGGTCATCAGCCCCGCCTCGCTGTTGAACGCGCCATACAGCCGATCGCCGGCATTCTGCGGGGTGGTGGTTTTCCAGCTCAGCTCCACCACCGTGGCCGCGCCGGGCGCGAGCGGCTGCGGCAGGTTCACGCGCAGCAGGTAGCGCTTGGTTTCGTACACGACCTCGGCCGGCGCGCCGTCCACCGCGACGTTCTGCACGTCGAGCCGCCCGCCGAAATCGGGCAAGTTCGGGTACAGGTGGAAGTACAGCCGATCGAGCGCCGCGCTGTCGCGGTTGGTATATTCCAGGCGCAGCTGGCCGCTCAGCGTGCGCGCCGCCGGGTCAGCTTCGGCCGCGATGGTGTAGCGGTTCCACTCGCCCGCCCGCGCCATGTCGCCCGCGAACTCGGGCCGCAGCGCCGCCGTTTGCGCCTGCGGGTCGAGCGGGGCAAGCGCGCTGTTCTGCGCGGCCGGGCTGGCTTCTGCGGTCGGCGGGGCAGCTGTTGGGGCAGCTGTGGGCGGCGCAGTTGGCGCGCTGGTGGGAACTGCCGTCGGCGGTGCGGCCGTTGGCGCAAGCGTGGGAACTGCGCTTGGCGGCACAGCAGTTGGTGCGCTGGTGGGCGCGCTTGTAGCGGCAGGCGGCGCTGCGGTTGGGGCCGGGCCTGCGCCGGCCGGGCCGCAAGCCGCCAGGGTTGCCAGCGCCAGCGCGGCCAGGCAGGGGCGTATGTGCATATAAAGAACTCCTCTTCTTCTCGCCGGGCCGCATTATACCCCACGCAACGCCCGAACAGCAGCGTGGTATACTGGCATCTGTGAAAAGTCGCACATGCCGGGCATGCTGCGCACGCGCCAGCAAAGGGATTGGTCATGGTGCCACCACGCGAACTTCGCGAGCTTGCCTTCTTTGCCGACCTGGACGACCAGACGCTGGCGGATGTTGCGCGCAAAGTGCAGCGCTGCGAGTACCGCCCGGGCGAGCACATCCTGTTTGAAGGCGAGCAGCCGCCCGGCCTGTTCTTTGTGCAGCGCGGCCGCGTGCGCCTTTCGCGCACCGCCCCCGATGGCCGCGAGCAGGTGCTGGCCATGGTCGGCGCGGGCGAAAATTTCAACGCCGTGCCGCTGTTCGACGACAACCCCAACCCCACCACCGCCCGCGCAATGAGCCCGGTCCACTGCCTGCTGCTGCCGCGCGACGCGCTCCTTTCACTTTTGCACCGTCACCCGGCTCTGGCGCTGGCCGCGCTGCGCGAGATGGCCGGCCAACTCCGCGATCTGGTCGTGCTGGTCGAAGACCTGGCCTTCCGCTCGGTGCGCGAACGCCTGGCACGCCAGTTGCTTCACGAAGCCGGAGAAGGGGCAGCAGTGCTGACGCACCAGGAGCTTGCTGAGCGTACTGGCACCGTGCGCGAGATCGCAGGGCGCGCCTTGCGCCAGCTGGCCCAGGAAGGGCTTGTGCGGCTGGAACGCGGCCGCGTGATCGTGCTCGACCGGGCCGGGCTCGCGCGCATCCTCAATGGCTAGCCACAGCTGGTTAAAAATCTGTACGAAATGGAACAAAAGTAGCAGACAGGATGCGCGCTCGGTGCTATCGTTGCGATGTTTCACCCTGAACGGAAGGGCAGGCAGCAAACGCTATGGCATATATCATTACCGAGCCCTGTATCGGCACCAAAGACGCTTCGTGCGTGGCGGTTTGCCCGGTCGACTGCATCTACGAGGGCGACGACCAGTACTACATCAACCCCGACGAGTGCATCGACTGTGGCGCGTGCGAGCCGGAATGCCCGGTGGAGGCGATTTTCGCCGAAGATTCTGTGCCTGAGGATTGGCAGCCCTTTGTGGAGAAGAACCGCACGTTTTTCTCGGCATAGCGGTATGTTCCTGAAGCATATTCTCCCGATTCGCGTGTTCAACGAGGAGGTTCCCCAATGGCCTACGTGATTACCGAGCCCTGTATCGGCACCAAGGACGCGGCGTGTGTGGCGGTTTGCCCGGTCGACTGCATCTACGAGGGCGACGACCAGTACTACATCAACCCCGACGAGTGCATCGACTGCGGCGCGTGCGAGCCGGAGTGCCCGGTGAGCGCCATCTTCGCCGAAGACTCCGTGCCCGATGGGCAGGACTCGTTCACCGCCAAGAATCGCGCCTTCTTCGGTCTCTAGCGCGTTCTTCCCGAACATAACCGGCGGGCGGCTGCACACGCGGCCGCCCGCTTGTGTTTGACAAGCCCCCGCGCCCCTGCGATAATCGCCCGCCGGTGCAGGATGCCCTGTGAGGAATGAATGGAACTGCTCGGTTCGGGTGGCCGTGCCTTGCGCGCCGAATTCTGGTGTGCGCTGGCCGCCCTGCGCGAACGGCAGCTCTGGCTGGCGCTGGCTTTGTTCGCCGCGTTGCTGCTGGTCGCCCAGCAAGCCCCGCTCGACTACCGGGTGGATGTTGGCCTGGAAGAAGGCTACGCGAGCGACCTGCCCATGCTCACCGGCTTCTTCCCCTTCGAGCTGGCCAACAACGAAACGCTCAACCTGCGCTGGACATCCGAAAAATCCACAATCAGCCTGCCCGGCCTTGGCCCGCGCCCGCTCCAACTCACGCTGCGCCTGCTCCCCGTAAACGACGAAGTGGCCCAGCACGGCCCGCAAGCACTCGCCATCAGCGCCGACGGCCAGACGCTGGGCGCATTGGAACTGCGTCCGCGCACTGGCGCGAGCTACCGCATTCTGGTGCCGCCCGCGCCACCCGGCTCCAGCGATCACACGATCATTCTGAGCAGCCCAACCTATACGCCCAGCGGCGATCTGCGCGCGCTCGGCACCCCCGTCGACGATCTGCGCATTTCCACCGCTGCTGGCCCCTATGCCCCACCCTGGCAAACCGACGCGACCTGGCTTGGCGCGGCGGTGCTCCTGTGGCTGGCAATTCGCCGCACCGGGCTGCGTGCATCACGCGCTTTCCAGCTCGTGCTGCCCATCATCGGTCTGGCGTGCGTCGCCGCCCTGCTCGACCCGCCGCGCTTTGCGTTTGGCAGCGCCACTGCCCTGACCATTGGCGCGCTGGGACTAGTGTTCGTGCTGCTGCTCACGGTGGCGCCGGCTGGCCTGCTGCTTGCTGGCGCTGGCGCGGCCGGGCTGGCGTTGGTGGCGCGCTTCATCCCGCTCGGCGGCGATGGCGCGCTGATTGGCGCGACGCTGGCTGGTGCCGCGCTGGCGCTTGTGCTGGCCGGCTGGCTGCGCCCACGGCTTGGCGCGCTGTACGCGCGTTTGGCCCCGCCCGTGCCGGGTTTTGCACGCGCTGGCCTCTTGCTGATCGCGCTGGCAGTGTTTGCCACGCACTACGCCGGCAAAATCTACCCCTTCGCCATGTGGGGCGACATTGGCTTCCACATGAATCGCTACTTCGACGTGCTGAATGGCAACGTGCTGCTGCTTTCGCGCAATCGCGGCGTCGATTTCCCCTACCCGCCAGCCTTTTACCTGCTGCTCGCGCCCTTCTCGCTCACCGGCCTCGATCGGCGCGTGCTGCTTCAGCTCGGCGGCGCCCTGCTCGACGCTGCCAGCCCTGTGCTCGTCTATGCCATTGCCACCAGCCTCAGCGCACGCAACTCGAAGGAACATGCCCAGCGCGGACTGCTGGCTGCCGGCATCTACAGCTTTAGCGCCGCCACGCTCATGACTACGTTCTGGAACTTCAGCACACACATCTTTGCGCAGTGGGCCCATCTGCTGTTGATCACCGCGCTAGTTTTGCTCTGGCGCGCGCTCGCCAGCACGAAATCAGGCGCACAGGTCGCATGGCCGCTGGCGCTCGCCACGCTCTTTGTGATGCAATCGCTGGTCTTCCTGGGGCATTTTGGCTTCTGGATGAATATGTCGCTGCTCAGCGGCATGGGCTTGCTGGCCTTGCTCATCGCCGCGATCCGGGGGCGCGTAGCCTGGGGCGTGGGCTGGCGGCTGCTGGGCGTTTTTGTGGCGGCGCAGCTTGTTGCCGTGTTCTTGTTCTACAGCGCCTACACCGGCCTGTTTCTCGATCAGGCGCGCGCCACTGCGTCGGGTGGGCTCACTGGCCTGGCCGGGCGCGGCGCAGTTGATCGCACGCTGCTGTGGAACACCCTGTGGGATGCCGGCTTCCGTGTGCACTTTGGCTTGTTCGCCATTCCGCTGGCGCTCCTCAGCATGGCGCTGCCGTGGCCGCGCGGCGCAAATCTATCGGTTCGCCGGGCAGTTGCGCTGCTGGCGGGCGGAACGTTTGTGATCGCGCTGTTCTTTGCCATGCTGCCGTTCCTCTCCGGCTCAACGCTCTCCACCCGCTGGCTGATGTTCTCGGCCTGGGCGATTGCAGTTGGCGCATCCAGCGTGGCCACCCTGCTGTGGCGCAGCGGGCGCGGCGGGCGCTGGATCGTGCTCGCCATGGGCGGCTACCTCGTCTGGGTCAGCGCCACGCTGTGGCTGGGCGCGCTGGCCTGGCGCATTCGCCCGCCCGAGCCATTCTAGGCGCAACAATCGCTTTCCCCCTGGGCAGCATCAGCTGGTGCTGCTTTTTGTTTGCCGCGAAAAGTGCTGGTTTGGAATTCTTTCGTTGCCGAATTGTTACTGCCATATAAATCCACTCACGCCTACAATACACGCAGTTCACCCACGGCAGGGTTGCCCACCTTCGCCCGAACTTCTCGCTAACGCCAAAGCGTTAGCACCGCGCTCAACTGTCACAATCCTGGCTTCACGCCTATACAAAGGAGGCAAACAATTATGTCCATGGACCATGCAAGCTGGCACATCAAAGGCGATCACATCCTGACCGAACTGATTGCAATGATGGGCCTTAGCGCCGAAGAAAAGGCTGCTCTTGGCGCGCTTCAGGGCGCGGCGCGCGCACAAGCCCCCGCGCTGCTCGACGCCTTTTACCAGCGGCTGCTCAGCCACAGCAACACCGCCGAATACCTGCAGCAAGCCTCAATGGATCGCCTGCATGCGGCTGTAGCAAATTGGTTTACCGACCTGTTCAGCGGCACATACGACGAGCAATACGCCAAAAAACGTTTGACAATCGGCGATGTTCACGTTCGGATCGGTCTGCCAGTGCGCTACCCGCTCGCAATGATCGATGTCATTATGCCGTTTGGCGAACAGGTTGCCAAAACCAGCGCCAACTCGGATGCGGCGCTCAAAGCCTTTCACAAGGTTCTTGCGCTCGACATCGCGATCTTCAATCAGGCCTACGAAGATAACCAGCTCAAGCACCTCGCCGAGCTTGTCGGCGGCGAACGTCTGGCGCGTCTCCTTCTCTCAGGCAAAGGCTAGATCCTTCTCGAAATAGAGCTTTGGCACGCGATGCCGATCCGGTTTGGAAATCTTTTCGCTGATGAATTGGCATGCACAAATGCATCCAACGAGCATACACTAGCCCCAGTTCGATGCATGCCGCTCGGCACTGAAACCCCCTCATAAACATCGAAATACTATCGAAAGGACAGCTCAACATGGCTACACGGCAAGAGCAAGTTTTGGCAATCCTTGATCGCCTGTCATCCAATGGCGGCGCCGACATTACCGGCAGCGTCGCGGTAAGCATGGACGGCATTGTGCTGGCTTCGCGCATGTCCAGCGATGTCAATGCCGACCGCGTCGGCGCAGTGGCAGCTACGATGGTCGGCGTGAGCCGACGCGTCTCGAGCGAGCTCAAATTGGGCTTGACTGAAGAGGCGATTCTGAAAGCGAACAATGGGCTGTTTATTGTGCTGCCAGCGGGCGACCAGGCCATGCTGGCTGTCAATCTCAAGCAGGGCGCAAACCTGGGTATGGTGCGAATCGAGGCGCGGGATGCTGCGAGCGAGATCAGCAAAGTTATCTAGCATTCCCTGTCCATTCTCTACGGTTAGCGTCCCATATCAACCCATAACGGCTTTGAGGAGACAGCACTATGGCAACCAACGAGCGTCCAACTCTTGGCAACTTTATGAGCCTCACTTGTTTCCAGTATCTGCGTGTTGGTACTGAAGAAGTTGCCGATCGAGCACCGATAGTCGCTGCTGGCCGCAAGCGTGGCTACGACTTGATCGAAAGTCTACAGTTGCTTGGTTCATCGGAAGACCCTGGCCTTATTCAGAGCAAGCTTGAAGAAGCGCTCGGGCCGAAAGGCACTCGGTTGTGCCTGGTGAAAAGCATTATTCAAAAGAGCAAAGGCAGCTACGAGGTCCACCTGACTGAGGGTGCCTGCACAGCCGGCCAGGTCTCGAGCACGCCGATTTGCGCATTCACACTGGGCGTCTTTATTGGCGCGCTCCACGCCATTACCGGTATTCCAATGCGCGGCCACGAAACTTCCTGTGTAGCGTGTGGCGCAAAAGAGTGCGTCTATGTCATCGAACCGGTCGCGCTCTAATTTCCAGCATCGTCGCCTGCGATTATGGCTTTGCAGCGCCTGATAGCACAATTACCGAGGTGTGAAGGGCGTCAATCCTTCACACCTCGCCGTATGATTCACTTGGAAGCTGGTATATCTTTTGTGTGGTGTGGCGGCAGGAGTACAGCATGGCACTTGAAGGATCCGTCCAGGACATGTCACTTGTCGACCTACTCCATGTGTTTCGAATGGGTCCCAAAACAGGTGTCCTGCTGCTAAATAAGCCGCCAGAACGCGCAATTGTTTATGTCGCCAATGGCAACCCAGTCGATGCGGCTGTTTTACATGCTACAACCGCGCATATTCTCATGGAGGCAGAAACTGCCCTCCTCGAGCTGTTTAGCTGGGACGAAGCCACGTTTGTTTTTAATGCCGACAACAAAATCCTTTCTCGCCCCCAGCGCATCTTCCGCGATACTGAAGAACTCATTATTGAAGGGTTGCGTCAGCGCAGCCAGAAGGATGAGTGCCCCCCGGCAAACCAGCTGACGCTGGATTCACGACTGGTTATGGCCACACTTTCGGCCCAATCCAATCAGGGTGTCAATTTAAACCTTGATCAATGGCGTATTCTTAGCCAGATCTCGATCTGTAGCACGCTGCGCGAAGTTTGCGCAAACGTGAGTGTATCTGCCGAAGAAGTGCTGCGAATTGCATCCGAGCTGATAGCCATTGGATTGATCGAGGTTCATACCGAGCCATCAATACATTCTATGGCAATGCACACCCCGACCATCCGGCAACCCGTAGGGTCGTTACTGCCACAAGCGGCCGATACAGCCCCGCAAAGGCGTCTTTCTGCCGCTGCCGTGGGCTCAACTGCCCACCCGGGTAAAAGCTTGATGAATGCAATCATGCGCCGAGTGCGCGGATTATAGGAGAACGCTGGGTGCAAGCCGTAAAAATAGTTATCACTGGCGCGTATTCCGCCGGGAAAACCAATTTTATTCGCTCGATTAGCGATATCGATCCGGTTTCAACGGAGTATGAGGTTACTGACGCCGAAGAGCGTGAGTTAAAGCATCATACGACTGTTGCGCTGGATTTTGGTAAAATTGAAATATCGGACGAGGTAGTTCTCTATTTATTTGGAACCCCTGGGCAGGCGCGCTTCGATTTCATGTGGGAAGTTCTGAGCGAAGGTTGCGTAGGGTACGTTGTGATGGTGGATAGCTGCCGCCCGGCACATTTTGTTGAAACACAAAATCTATTAGCACGATTTGCTACTATCACAGATGCGCCGTTTGTCGTGGCGGCAAACAAGCAGGATGATCCAACGGCTCTACCAATCAGCTACATACGGCGGCGACTACAGCTGCCATTCGAAGTGCCAGTGCTTCCCTGCGTTGCCACCGAGCGCGAAAGCGTCAAAAACGTGTTGATAACATTGCTTGATCATATCGACCGTAGTATTCCCGAAGAAACAATCGAGCCACCCCCAGAGCCAACGGTGGATGGTATGTTTTTGTAATTCCTAGCTGCTATACTCCCAGGGAGCCAAGGAAATGCTCCACTGTCCTAAAGTAAAAACCGCGCCCCAGTATGGCCGCGGTATACTTTAGGCTCATCGATACAACGTTGTCAAACTTTGCGACCTAGTACAGCCCTGAAATGCTGTACCCGCTTTCCAAGAAAGAGAGCACTGCAATGTCACTCGAAGGTACCCTCCAGGACATGCCCCTTACCGATCTGCTCGAAGTGTTTCACCTGGATCGCAAATCGGGAATTCTCCAGCTCTTTGCCCCAGCACAGCGCGCCTCGCTCTACGTCACGATGGGCCGGGTTATCGATGCCGTGGTAGTGCAACAGCCCCACCAGCAGCTCATCGCTTGTGGCGATGAAGCAATTGCCCAGGTTTTCAACTGGGAAGATGCACAGTTTGTTTTCAAACCCGATCGGTCGACGCTGTATCGCCCTGTCACGATTTTTCGCGACGCGGAAGATCTGGTGCAGCTCGGCCCGGTGCGGCCGAGCGCCAGTAAATCCTTCCCAATGGCATCAATTACTTCCCCCATCAAAGTCGATTGCACGTTCTCGCACGATCTGAGCACGTTTGGCCCTGCATCGGAGCGTTTTGACAATCAGTATCGGCGTATGCGTTTGTCTGCGACGCGCGTGATTTCCGCTGGGCAGCCATGCCCAAGCACGCGGCAGCGCTTTGAGCTCTGCCCTTGCGAGGAAGGGCTGGAACTAGCCTTTGGAGCACAGACAAGCTGGCCCGCACCGGCCGCGCAGCCAGCGAAGCAGCCAACAATGTCGGCACCAGCAGCACCAGCACAGTATGTGGGCTCTACTCCGGCCGGCGCCCCACAGCCCAGCCGCCGCCTGATGCAGGCGATCCTGCGGCGTGTGCGCAGCCTATAGATCGCCGCGAATAGCGTGGTAGGTGCGAATAGCGCTCTGGCTGACGGCGGCGGTGCTTTGCCCAGGGAAGGTGCTGTCGCCCACGAGCCAGAAATTATCCACACCCGCGGCACGCGGCCCCAAGCTAAACAGGCCAGAGTTGGCGAGGTGCTGTGGCAGGCCACCGACCATTCCGCTGTGCCGGCGGGTGTAGCGCCAGAACGAGAATGGCGTGCCAGCCTGGATGTAGTGGATATTGGGCCGCAGATCAGGCAGGGCGATTGCCGCCGTGCTGAGCAGGCGCTCGGTCATGGCGGCTTTTTCGTCGCGGTAGCGCGCTGCCTCGCCCTGGCGCAGCTGCCACCAGCGTTCGGCGTTGGTGTGGGTTGAGATGGTGATGGCGCGGTGACCTGCCGGTGCGCGGCTGGTATCGTCGGGCGGGTGCGCCGAGATGAACACGCTGTTGGCCTCGCCCAACCGCCTGTTGTAGTCGGCAATGATCTGGTGATGTTCGCCCATGCCAGGAGGCAGGGCGCTGGCGTCGACACCCAGGTACAGTGTGAATGCGCCCCAGCCCTGCGGCGCGGTATTGATTGCCCGCCCGAAGCGCGAAGACGCTGCGCCTTCAAGCAGGCGCCGCGCGTCCCAAAGGGTCAGGTTACCAATGATGTGCCGGGCGCTAAATCGTTCGCCGCGCTCAGTTTCCACCCCCACAGCGCGCCGCTCCTTCGTCAGAATGCGCCGCACCCAGCTGCGGTAGCGAATCGCTCCCCCATCGCGCAGAAATGCTCCTTCAAGTGTGCGCGCCAGGTTCCACGCCCCGCCTTCTACATAATGCGCACCGATGCGCGCGAAATCGAGCGCGACCGCGCCATAGAGCCATGAGCAGTCGGCGGCGACGGTTTGCGCGCTGATCAGCAACTGCCCGTCGATGTAGGCGCGCAGCCGCCGGTCGGTGATGCCGCGCGCGCGGAGCGCCTGCCCGGCAGTGCGCCACAGGTGCGGCAGCAGCCGTGCCATCTCGGGGCGGGCGCGCAGGCCAATACCGAGCAGATCAGACGGTCGCTCGGGCGGGAGCGGCGGCTGACGCGCGGCAAAACGCCAGGCAATGTCGGCAATCTGTTCCTGCTCGCGCCAAAATTTTTCGGCCTCCCACGCCTGCGCGGGAAAGGCGGCCTGCCGTTCGTCGCGCCAGCGCGCATCGCCATAGCGCGTCACCCGCCGGTCGGGCAGCCAGACCTCCATGGCGGGTTCGAGCGGGCGCACCGGCCAGCGAATGCCGAGTTTTTCCCCCACCCAGTGGTGCGCGCCGCCGGGCGTGAAGCCAGCAAACAGCGTTGCGCCCACGTCGAAGATATAGCGCCCGCCATCGGGGCGCTTGCGCTCGTAGGAAGAGGCGCAGCCGCCGGGCGCGATATGCCCTTCGAGCACCAGCACGCGGCAGCCGTCGCGCGCGAGCAGCGCCGCCGCCGTCAGGCCGCCAATCCCCGCGCCGATCACAATTACATCGTAGCGTGTTTCGTTCATGGCGCTATAATACCAAACGCTGACACGATATATGCGAAGTGAAGATCGGGCGCTGGCGAGTAACTATTTCCTCGCTTCAAACGCCTCATGAGCAAGCGGGCGCGGTGTATTGCGCCCGGCAGCCAGCGAGAACCACACGATGACACAGCAAAACACAGCGGTCGAGCTCGCAAATCTTTCGAAAACCTTTGAGCTGCGCAGCGGCTGGGGCCGCAACCGCGTGCGTAAAAGCGTGATCGCAGTCGATGGCATCAGCCTGAGCATCCCGGCCGGCCAGACGGTTGCATTTATTGGGCCGAACGGCGCGGGCAAATCGACGACGATCAAGATGCTGACCGGCATTTTGCACCCCAGCTCGGGGCAGGCGCAGGTGCTGGGCTACACGCCCTGGCGCGAACGCCGCACGCTGGTGCGGCATATTGGCGCGGTGTTCGGGCAGCGCTCGCAGCTGTGGTACCACCTGCCGCCGCGCGATACCTTCGAACTCCTGGCGCGGATCTACAGCCTCGACCGCGCGGATTTCGTGCGCCGGCGCGACATGCTGATCGAGCGCTTTGGGCTGGGCGAATTTCTGCAAACTCCTGTGCGCAAGCTCTCGCTGGGGCAGCGCATGCGCGCCGAGGTGGCAGCCAGCCTGCTCCATGCACCGCGCGTGCTGTTTCTCGACGAGCCGACGATTGGGCTGGATGTGATCGCCCGCCAGGAGCTGCGCGACCTGATCCTTGAGTGGAACCGCGACGAAGGCGTGACAGTGTTCCTGACCAGCCACGACGCGGGCGATATCGAGCGGGTGGCGCGGCGCGTGGTGGTGATTAACCACGGGCGCGTGGTGCTCGACGACAAAGTTTCGATGCTGCGCCGCCAGTACCTCGGCTCGAAAATTCTGAGCGTGAAGTTCCACGCGCCGCCGGCCGCATTTGCGCTGCCGGGCGTGACGACGCTGAAGGCAAGCGAGTATGCGCTGAAGCTCGAAGTCGACACGCGCGTGACGCCGATTGAGCAGGTGATGACCGAGGTGCTGCGCGCGGGTTCGGTGGCCGATATTGCGATTGAAGACCCGCCGCTGGAAGAAGTGATCGCGCATATTTATGGGAGGAGTCAGGAGCCAGGGATCAGGAATCAGAACGACTCTGAGCTCCTCATTTCTGGCTCGTGACGCATATGCTTGCACTGCGAAAATACACATGGATCGGTTTGACGGCGGCGCGCTCGAACCTGGCCTACCTGAGCGAGGTGGTGGCGCGCATGGTCTTTCTGGGCGTGATCCTCTATATCTTCCTGCGGCTGTGGCAGGTAACGTATGGTGAAACCGGCGCGACGCAACTGGGCGGGCTGACGCTGCCGCAGATGCTCTGGTACCTGGCGATGACCGAGACGCTCACGCTTTCCACGCCACGCATTGCGCCCGAAGTAGACCAGGATGTGCGCACGGGCGCGCTGGCGGTGCAGCTGATTCGCCCGCTGAGCTACCCGCTGGCGCGCCTGTGGACGACATTGGGCGAGCGGGTGGTGCGCTTTGCGCTGAACACGGTCGTGGCGTCGCTGATTGCGCTGGTGTTCGTTGGGCCGATTGTGTTTTCGGTGGGCGGGCTGCTGCTGTTTGCGCTGGCGCTGCCACTAGCGTTCACGCTTGATTTCATGAACCAGTTTCTGATTGGGCTGGCGGCTTTCTGGCTGGAAGATACCAGTGGTTTGCTGCTGATCTACTCGCGCATTACGATGATCCTGGGTGGCATGCTCATTCCGCTGGAATTATTTCCCGACGCGGCGCAGCCGTGGCTCCGCGCGCTGCCGTTTGCGAGTATTATCTATGGGCCGGCGCGCATGTTTGTGCACCCCGACGCAGCGTTTCTGGCCGACCTGGCGCTGCGGCAGGTGCTGGCAATTGCGGTGCTGGCGGGCGTTATTGCGCTGGTGTATCGCGCGGGCGTGCGGCGCATTCATTCGAATGGCGGGTAGAAATATGCTGAAACGCTTTGCGAATTACCTGGGCCTGGTGGGCGCATATACACGCCTGAACCTGAACGCGCAGCTGGAGTATCGCGGGGCGTTTGTGATGCAGGTGGCGGCGATGTTCCTGAACGACGGCGTGTGGCTGGTGTTCTGGACGCTGTTTTTCACGCGCTTCCCAGTGCTGCGCGGCTGGTCGATCACCGATGTGATTACGGTCTGGGCGCTCACAGCCTCGGGCTTTGGGCTGGCGCACGCTGTCTATGGCAATGTGCTGATGCTGGCAGGAATGGTGGCGCAGGGCCAGCTTGACGCATGGATGCTCTACCCGCGCGCGCTGCTGCCGCATATGCTGCTGGGCCGCATGCACGCCAGCGCTTGGGGCGACGCGCTGTTCGGCTATGTGGTGTACCTGCTGTTTGTGCGGCCCGATCTGCCACATTTCCTCTTGTTTGTGCTGCTGACGCTTTCGGCCATGCTGGTGTTTGTGGGTTTTGGCGTGCTGACCGGCAGCCTGAGCTTTTTCATGGGCAATGCGTCGAGCCTGGCCGACCAGTGGCGCTTTGCGATGATTACGTTCAGCACCTATCCGTCGGTGCTGTTCGAGGGCGCGATCAAGCTGCTGCTGTATACGCTGGTGCCGGCGGTTTTGTGAGCTACCTGCCGGTGCAGGCACTGCGCGACCTGGCACTGCGCGACCTGGCACCGCGCTATGCGCTGCTGACCTTTGGCGGCGCGCTGGGCGTGCTGGCGGCGGGCGTGCTGGTGTTCTACGTGGGCCTGCGCCGCTATGAGTCGGGCAATTTGATGGAAATGCGCGGGTAGGTTACAGGTTGCAGGTTTGCAGGTTGCAGGTTACAGGTTGCGTGATGACCGACAACCGAATATTTCACCGCAAAGAACGCAAAGGGCGCGAAGGTTGGAACTGGACTTTTGCAGATTTGCGGCAACAAGCTTCTGAGCATATGATCAGGCGAGCGTTGGTCTACCAGTTGGGAGGCACAGGTGCCAGCAATTGTCGCGATACCACAGGTGGTCGAGGAACTGCTGGTCCAGTTCGCCGACCTGTTTCCAAATGAGCCTTCACGCCGCCACTTTGCCGAATACCTGACCGGGCTGTTTGTAGCGGAGCACAAGACCGTGAGCGGTATCACGCGAGAGTTTGCCGCCCCACCCGACCAATCCACTCTCAATCGATGGTTGACTGAAGCGCCCTGGGATGTCCAGCGCATCAACGCGCACCGGCTCGAATGGCTTCAACAGGACGCTGCAACGCGCTATCGTCACGACGGCGTTATCGCGATCGATAACACTTTGATAGATCATGACGGCAAACTGATAGAGGATGTCGGCTATTTCTGGGACCATGCCGACAAACGCCACCTGATCGCCCACGATTACCTGTTTGCCAACTACGTCAACCCGAGTGGGAAGCATTATCCGCTCGATTTCCGGCGCTTCCGCAAGCGCGAGCAGTGCGACGACGAGCGCCCGTTCAAGAATCACACCGACCTCGCTAAGGAACTGATCGATTGGGTTGTCGCTGAGGACATACCGGGCGACTTCACCTTCGACAGTTACTTCACCAACGCGCCAATTATGAACACCCTCCACGCCAAAGGTCGCAGCTACATCGGTGATTTGAAAGCCAACCGAGTGATTGTAGTCAGCGGGAAGCAGACCAGCGTGACTGAGTGGGTCAAAACGCTCACGCCGCTTGTTCGCACCAAGTTTACGGTCGGCGGTCACACGCAATGGTAGCTTCACCAAGTCCGTTCGTCTGCCCAATGTCAACCACCCAGTGCGTATTCTGGTGTTGTGGTCAGAAGCAGAAGCTGCGACGCCACGCAAGATCCTGATCAGCAACCGAACCCAGTGGGAAGCTCATCGCATTTTGAAGGTCTACAAAAAGCGCTGGACAGGGACGGAGACCTTTCATCGGGACGGGAAGCAGCATTTGGGCATGGGCGAGTGTCAGCTCAGGGACGGGATGGGCCAGACCAGGCACATGCACCTCGTCGTCCTGGCGTACACGGCTCTGATGCGCCAATTGAAGCATGATCGTGCCTTCGAATGGGCTCACACACGCCTGATGACCATTGGCGAGTCCTGTCGCACCATCGCTCGCGAGACCTTGGGCAAAACGCTTGCTTGGGCCATCGAACAATCGCACCAAGGCATGACTCTGTCCGATATCAAGCTCCGTTTGGCTTTACCCTGAGCTTTCGCCTATTTCTGCAAAACCTTAGTTTGGAAGGTTGCAGGTTGGAAGGTTGCAGGTTCGCAGGTTGCGTGACGAGCGACAACAGAAAAATTAACCGCAAAGAACGCAAAGGGCGCGAAGGTTTGCAGGTTGCACGTTAGAAGGTTGCAGGTTCGAAGGTTGCGTGACGACCGACAACCGAATATTTCACCGCAAAGAACGCAAAGGGCGCGAAGGTTTGCAGGTTGCAGGTTAGAAGGTTGCAGGTTCGCAGGTTTAGAAGGTTGCAGGTGCAAGCCTAATCCCAAAACCCCAGACCCTAAACCCTCTTGCCGTTCTCGGTCTGGGCGTATAGCAATACGCCCTTCAGTCTGGGCGTATAGCAATACGCCCTTCAGTCTGGGCGCATAGCAATACGCCCTTTGCCGGCTCGCGGCCCTGACAGGATAGCCCTATGAACCCACCATTTACGCTGAGCGAAGCGGCGCGGCGGCGCGGGCTGCTCACCATCCTGGTCGATGTGTTTTTCATGTGGGGCGGCTTTTTTATGGTCGTGCCGCTGATTTCGGTGCACTATGTGGATGGGCTGGGCTGGCCGGCGGCGTCGATTGGGCTGGTGCTGGCGCTGCGGCAGCTTACGCAGCAGGGTCTGACGCTGCCGGGCGGCATGCTGGCCGACCGCGTTGGCGCGAAGGGGCTGATCTGCACGGGCATGCTGATCCGCTGCGTGGGGTTCGCCAGCATGGTGTGGGCTAGCTCGCTGCCGCTGCTGATTGCGAGCGCGGTGCTGGCAGCGTTTGGCGGCTCGCTGTTCGAGTCGCCGCGGGCGGCTGCGGTGGCTGCGCTCACCACCAGCGAAAATCGTGGGCGCTACTTTTCGCTGCAAGGGGTGGCGAGCGGCCTGGGCATGACGCTTGGCCCGCTGATCGGCGCGCTGCTGCTGCGCTGGGATTTCCGCATTGTGGTGCTGGCAGCGGCCAGCTGCTACATCGTTACATTTCTGGTGACGCTGATCTTCCTGCCGCCGGTGCAGGTTGCCACCGAGCGCCACAACCTGACCTACGGGATCGGCCTGGCGCTGCGCGACCGGCCATTTATGGCCTTCAATGTGCTGCTGATGGGCTACTGGTTTATGTGGGTGCAGCTTTCGATCTCGCTGCCGCTGGAGGCGCACGCGGTGAGCGGCACCAGCGACGCGGTGAGCTGGGTGTATGCGCTGAACGCCGGCATGAGCGTGCTGCTGCAATACCCGCTCCTGCGCCTGGCCGAGCGCCGCTTGCCGCCGCTGCTGATTCTGGTGCTGGGCGTGGCGATTATGGCGGCCGGCCTGGGCGGCGTGGCGTTTGTGACGAGCACGGCGGCGCTGCTGCTGTGCGTGGCGCTGTTTTCGGCTGGCGCGTTGCTGGCCGCGCCCAGCCAGCAGACTGTGGCGGCAAGTTTCGCCAACCCAAGCGCGCTTGGTTCGTACTTTGGTGTGAACTCGCTGGCGCTGGCGATTGGCGGCAGTTTGGGGAACTACAGCGGTGGGCTGCTGTATGGGCTGGGGCGCGCGGGCGAGATGCCGGGCTTGCCGTGGCTAACCTTCGCAAGCGTGGGGCTGGTGGCGGCTTCGGGCATGCTGCTGCTGTACCGCCGGCAGGCCGCGCGGGGCGCGCAGCAGGTTGTGCGCGAGGGCGTGTGAAGCAGTGAGCGGGTGACAAGATGACAGGGTGAAAGGGTGAAAGGGTGAAAGTAGCCAGTTGGCACGTAGCAGTCAGCAGTAGTCTTTAACATGCGAACGTGGAACTTGTAAACTTGCAACCTTCAAACACACAACTTTCAACTCTTTGCGGTTGGACAATAGTTTCCAAAACAGCAGGGTTCGCAGAAACATTCATTTCCGCGAGCCCTGCCGTTTTCTGGCGAATCAGGTGAGGCTTACCAGAGCTTTCAGAGAGCCAGGAATACGCTGATTCCTGACTCCTGACGCCTGACGCCTGAATACCGCCTACTTGTCGACATTATCCTTGGTGTACTTGGTGAACGGCCCCATCAGCACACGCAAGCCCTTGTCGCGGGTCGGGTCTTTCTCGATGGTGTAGGTGCCCATCCGCCCGGCCGCGAACTGCTCGCCCGCTTCGCCCTTGATTGCGCCAGTGGCGAGCATGTAGCTGGTGTAGTAGGTCAGGTAGCCGAGGTCTTTGAACGACCACAGCGCGAACTCAGGCGCGCAGCCGTTTTTGGTGTAGCTGGCCATTTCGGCCGGCAAGCCCAGACCCGACACCTTCACTTTGTCGCACAGGTTTTCGTCCTGCATGGCCTTGGCTGCCGCCGCAATACCGACCGTCGTCGGCGCCATAATCAGCTTCATGTCGGGGTACTTGTCGACCAGCGCCAGCGCCTGCTTGTAGCTCGCCTCGCTCTGGTCGTTGCCATACACCACATCGAGCAGCTCCAGCTTGCTGTATTTCGGATCCTTGAGCGCGTCCTTCATCGCCGCGATCCACGAGTTCTGGTTGGCCGCATCGGGCGAGGCCGACAGCACCGCGAACTTGCCACCATCCGCGCCCAGGATGTCGAGCGCCATGTCGGCCATCACCGTGCCGGTTTCCTTGAAATCGACCTGCGCGACGAAAATGCTTTCGCCATCGGCCGAGGGAATGGGCGAGTCCCAGCTCACGACCTTGATGCCCGCGTCGGCAGCCGCCTTGGCCGACGGTCCGATCTGGTCGCCGGCGTTGTTCGAGATCATCACGGCATTCACGCCCTGCGTCTTGGCGTTGGTCATGATCTCGATCTGGCCGGCAACACTGTTCTCGGCGGTCGGGCCGGTGAAGTTGAGCGCCTCGGGGTTTTGCAGCTCCTTGGCGGCTTCCTGCGCGCCATCATTCGCCTGATCGAACACCGCGATGCCCAGGAACTTCGGCAGCAGGATCATCTTGACCGACTTGCCGGGCGTGGCTTTCGCAACATTGCCCGCCGCCGGTGTGCCGCCTGCCTCGCCCTCGACATTGTCCTTGGTGTATTTGGTGAACGGTCCCATCAGCACGCGCAAGCCCTTGTCGCGGGTCGGGTCTTTCTCGATGGTGTAGGTGCCCATCCGCCCGGCCTCGAACTGCTCGCCCGCTTCGCCTTTCAGCGCGCCCGACGCCAGCAGGTAGGTTGTGTAGTAGGTCAGGTAGCCGAGGTCCTTGAACGACCACAGCGCGAACTCAGGCGCGCAGCCGTTTTTGGTGTAGCTGGCCATTTCGGCCGGCAAGCCCAGACCCGACACCTTGACTTTGTCGCACAGGTTTTCGTCCTGCATGGCTTTGGCCGCCGCCGCAATGCCGACCGTGGTCGGGGCCATAATCAGCTTCATGTCGGGGTACTTGTCCACCAGCGCCAGCGCCTGCTTGTAGCTCGCCTCGCTCTGGTCGTTGCCATACACCACATCAAGCAGCTCCAGCTTGCTGTATTTCGGATCCTTGAGCGCGTCCTTCATCGCCGCGATCCACGAGTTCTGGTTGGCCGCGTCGGGTGAGGCCGACAGCACCGCGAACTTGCCACCATCCGCGCCCAGAATGTCGAGCGCCATGTCGGCCATCACCGTGCCGGTTTCCTTGAAGTCGACCTGCGCGACAAAGACACTTTCACCATCGGCCGAGGGAACCGGTGAGTCCCAGCTCACGACCTTGATGCCCGCGTCGGCAGCCGCCTTGGCCGAGGGTCCGATCTGGTCGCCGGCATTGTTCGAGATCATCACGGCGTTGACGCCTTGCGTTTTGGCGTTGGTCATGATCTCGATCTGGCCGGCGACGCTATTCTCGGCGGTCGGGCCGGTGAAGTTGAGCGCCTCGGGGTTTTGCAGCAGGGCCAACGCATTACAAATGTTCTACAGACGTGGCTCAACCTGAAGCACTTTCATCGCATAGGCATCGTCCCAAGTCGCACGCAGCCGCTTCTGACGTACACTCGCCTTCAACGTCGTTTCCTCGCGCAGCAGGTTCAACACCAAGTGCCGAATAATTGCCAGATTATGCGCTGAGTGACCAATTCGCGCGCGGCTGTCATCGGCGGCAAACACCACATCCAGCACCCAATGCAGCCGGTTTTCGATCCCCCAATGCTGCCGAATGGCGTCTGCAACCCGCTCGGCTCCCAGCGGCAAACTTGATATGTACGAATGTGTCTCCTCGCTCGTCACACCATCACACGTGCGCGTCGAATGCACCCTTACAACCGAGCGCAACTGCGACCAGCGCGCGCGGTCGACGATGCTCTCCACTTGGTCACAGCTGCGATATTCGCGCCGTTCGCTCCGTCCGTGACCTTCCATTGTGATGATGCATCGATCCAGGTGTTCCTCTTCAATCGGCTCGGCAAAGATGCGTGCAATGTCGCGCGCCAGTTGCGGCTGGTTGTCTTTACACGCCAGCACATAGTCACCACCCTGCGCCACAATCTGTTCGGCAATCGCCACCTGGCAGCCCATCGCATCAATCGTCACGATGCAATCGTTGATGTCGAGCAGCGAGAGCAGCAGCGGGATGGCGGTGATCTCATTCGATTTGCTGTTCACGCGAACCTGACCGAGAACCAGGTGATTGGCCGCCGAGAACGCGCTGACGATATGCAGTGGCGACAGGTCGATCGCACGGTCGTGGGTACGACGTTCGGTTTTGCCGTCAATCGCAATCACATCGCCGGGCAGTTTGGCACGAATGGTGTCGACCCAGGCGAGAAAGGCGGATTGGAACGCGGTGGGATTAAGACGCGCAAAGACACGGGCGAAGGTGTCGTGCGACGGAATGCCAGCGGGCAACTCGAGAAACTGCTCCAGCAAGGCGTGTTTGGCGTGGCCATAGGCTTCGATGTCGGTCCAGCCATCAGCACTGCTCAAAACCGCGCAAATGGCAATCGAGATGATGTCGATCAGTTTGTGGTGTTTACAGCGGTCGATACGCGGGTCGGGCAGATCGCCAAAATGGCGAGAAAGCGACGTCGGTAATTCCACCACACACCTCCTGCTGCTGGAAACCATTCAGAGAGGTGATTATAGCATCAGAAACGCGATGGCGAGTTGCTCACTCTGATGCACGAGTGCACGAAAAACAGCATAAAGAACCACATTGCTTTGTTTCGCCCATACTGAAAGCGTTTGACAGACAAAACGTCGTTTTATGCTTCATTCATAATGCGTTGGCCCTGGGTTTTGCAGCTCCTTGGCGGCTTCCTGCGCGCCATCATTCGCCTGATCGAACACCGCGATGCCCAGGAACTTCGGCAGCAGGATCATCTTCAGCGATTTACCCGGGGTGGCCTTCACCACGCCGCCAGCCGGCGCGGATGCAGCAGTGGGCGCTTCCGCAGCGGCGGCGGTTGGCGCTTCGGCGGCGGCAGCGGTGGGGGCAGCCGCAGCAGTTGGCGCTTCGGCGGCGGCAGCGGTGGGGGCCGGCGCGCTGGTTGGCGCGGCAGCGGGCGTGCCGCCGCAGGCCACCAGCACCAGCGTGGCAAGAACAAGCAGGCTTAGCAGTTTCAAGAATCTGCTCATGAACCTATCCTTTCGTAGTCCATTCAGACTTATGTCGGCAATGACAGCGGGCGAACACGGTGGACGAATGAGCAGAAGCCTCCTTTCGTTTCGTCGGGCGGTCTACGCGCGTTTTGCGAATGCGCCGCGCAGGCTGCGCGCCCAGTTCGGCACCAGCACCGAAAGAATCAGCAGCGCGCCGATCACGCCGGTTTGCGTGTTTCCGCTGATATTCACCAGCGACATGCCGTTGCGCAGGTTCAGAATGATCAGGATCGACAGGATCACGCCGACGAGCGTGCCGGTGCCGCCGAAAATGCTCACGCCGCCCAGCAGCACCATGGTGATGATATCCAGCTCGAAGCCTTCTGCCGTGTTGCCCCGCACCGCGCCCAGGCGCGCCGCCAGCAGCAGGCCGGCCAGCGCCGACACCACGCCCGAAACGACGTAGAGCAGCATTTTCACGCGCGGCACCTTCACCGCCGAGTAGCGCGCCACGTCGCGGTTGATGCCGATCACGTAGGTGTAGCGGCCAAAGGCCGAGCGTTGCAGCACAATCACAGCCAGCACCACCAGCACGAAAAACAGGATCAGCGCCAGCGGAAAGGGGCCGAGAAAAGGCTGCTGGCCGAGCGCGTTGAACCACGCGGGAAACGCGCCCACCGAGCGGTCGCCCAGCAGCACGCGCGCCAGGCCGCGGTAGCCGATCAGGCCGGCCAGTGTGACCGCCAGCGAGGGCAGGCCGACATAGGCGACCCAGTAGCCATTGAACGCGCCGCACAGCAAGCCCACCAGCAGGCTGGCAGCGATGCCCAGCGGCACCGGCACACCGCGCTCGTGCAGGGCGGCCAGCACGCACGCCGAAAGGCCCATAATCGACGCCACCGACAGGTCGATCTCGCCATTCACGATAATCGCCGTCATAATCAGCGCGATCATGATTTTCTCGATCGAAAGCTGAAACAGGTTGATCTGGTTATCGAGCCCGAGGTAGGAAGGCACCTGGGCAACGTTGATCAGCACGATAACGATCAGGATGGCCAGCAGCAAGCCTTCCCAGCTACGCAGCCGCGACCAGGCACGCGCCATACGAGTCCCTTTCAAGCAGAAATTTTGCCATTGCATTGCCAGTCTTGCATTTTTTGGCAGAAATTTTGCCATTGCACTGCCGGTCTTGCATTTTTTGACAAAAATTTTGTCATTGCATTGTCGGTCTTGCATTTTTTGACAAAAATTTTGTCATTGTATTGTCGGTCTTGCATTTTTTTGCGAAAATTTTGCCATTGCATTGCCGGTCTGGCATTTTTTTGCGAAAATTTTGCCATTGCATTGCCAGTCTTGCATTTTTGCCGCAAAAACACACCAGGCACAAACCCCATGGGTATCAGACTGGCTTGCCGGGCGCGGCCTCGGCGGCTGGCTGCGATTTGGCCTCGCCGCGCGCCCAAAAGCGCCGCAGCCGCTCGATAATCACGGCATCGGTGGCGACGGCCAGCAAAATAAGCAAGCCCTGAATTGCGTCGCGCCAGAACTCGCTGATCTCGGGCCAGCGGATCAGGCTTTGTTCCAGCGTGTTAATCAGAATCGTGCCAAGCAGCGCGCCAACCATCGTGCCCGAGCCACCAAAGGTCGTGACGCCGCCAACCACCACCGCCGCCACAACTTGCAGCTCCATGCCCTGCGCGGCCACGACAGTAATCGTGCCAAAGCGCGCCAGGAACATAAAGCCGCCCAGCCCGGCCAGCGCGCCACACAGCGCATAGGCCGCCAGCAGCGTGCGCTGCGCAGGCATGCCGGCCAGCTGCGCCGCGTCGGGGTTGGAGCCGATTGCGTAGAGCCGCCGGCCAAAGCGCGTATAGGTCAGCATCAGCTGAAAGATCGCGACGATGATCAGCGCCGCCACCACCATCACGCGAATTTCCAGCGCGCCGATTTTGAACAGGTTGGCGCTGGAAAGATCGACCAGCCACTTCGGCAGCGACTCGGTGGTGACGGTTTTTGCGCCCGAATAATCGACCAGAATCGAGCGGTAGATCGCCAGCGTGCCAAGCGTGACGATGATCGCGGGCACTTTGCCATAGGCCACCAGCAGGCCATTCAGCACGCCCATCAGCGCGCCAACGCCCACCGCCATCAGCACCGCGACAAGCGGGGCCATGTCGTTATGGGCGGCGAGCTGCGTGCCCACAAAGTAGGCTGTGAAGCCAACAATCGAGCCAACCGACAGGTCGATGTTGCGCGTCAGCACAATCAGCGTTTCGCCCACGGCCACCACCGCCATGATTGCCGCGCCGGTGGAGATGCGCGTGAAGGTGCGCCCGCTGTAGTAGTTGTCGATCTGCGAGCCGAAAAACAGCACCGCCGCGAGGATGATCAGCACCAGGCTGAGCTCGCGAACTTGCTCGGGGCGAAACATGCGCCGGATTGCGGTCATAGCTGTACCTTAATGAGTTACATGTTTTCACGTTTGAACGTTGCAGGTTGCTGGAACGACGACCGGGAATTCACCACAGAGACACAGAGGCACGGAGATTTTGGATTTATGATTGACGATTTACGATTGGAACGAACGACGACCGACGGGATGGTAAACCGCAAAGGGCGCAAAGAACGCGAAGATTTTGTAGAGTTGCAGGTTCTGCGGTTCTTGGTTCTTAGTTCTTGGTTCTGCGGTTCTGCGGTTCTGCGGTTCTGTGCCTGCCTACTGCTCTACGCTCTGCGCTTACCCATTCACCCCCGCCGCCTGGCCCATTGCCGCCGTCATCACGGTTTCCTGGCTGGCCTGCGCGCCGTCGAAAATGCCCATCTGGCGGCCCTCGCGCATCACCAGAATGCGGTCGCTCATCGCCAATACCTCGGGCAGGTCCGACGAGATCAGAATGATGCCCAGGCCCTGCGCGGCAAGCTCGCCAATGATCTGGTGTACTTCGGCCTTCGCGCCCACGTCGATGCCGCGGGTCGGCTCGTCGAGAATGAGCAGCTGCGGGCGCGTGTTCAGCCACTTGCTGAGCATGACCTTCTGCTGGTTGCCGCCCGAAAGCTTGCCAGCTTCCAGCTCGACCGAAGGCGTGCGAATGGCGAGCCGCTGGCGATACTGCTCGGCCACGGCGTCTTCTTCGCTGCGCTTGATCAGGCCCAGCGCGGAAAGGTAGTTGCGCAGTGTCGGCAGCGAGATGTTGGCGGTGATCGAAAGCGGCAGCGCCAGGCCAAGCTGGCGGCGATCTTCGGTGACGTAGGCAATGCCCAGGCGCAGCGCCTGCTCGGGCGTGCGAATCTGCACGGCGCGGCCATCCAGCTCGATTGTGCCGGTGTCGGCCGGGGCGATGCCAAACAGCGCCAGACCCACGTCGGTGCGGCGCGCGCCAATCAGGCCGGCGAAGCCCAGCACCTCGCCGCGATGCAGCTCGAAGCTTACGCCCGAAAACGCGCCAGATTTCCCGAGGTCGCGCACGGCCAGAAGCTGCTCGCCACGCGCCGCCTCGCGCCGCGCAAAGAAATCCTCGACTTTGCGGCCGACCATTGCGCGAATGGCCGCCTCGGGCGTGACCTCGGGCGCGGGCTGCGACGACACCAGCTTGCCGTCGCGAAACACGGTGATGCGGTCGGCCAGCGCGAACACTTCTTCCATGCGATGGCTGATGTAGAGGATTGCCACGCCCTGTTCGCGCAGCGTGCGCATCAGCTTGAACAGTTGCGCCGACTCGTGCGCCGACAGCGAGGCGGTTGGCTCGTCCATAATCAGCACGCGCACCTTGAGCGAAATTGCCTTGGCGATCTCAACCGTTTGCTGGGCGGCCAGCGTCAGGCCGCGCGCCTGCGCCCGCACGTCGAGCCTGACATCGAGCGTGGCCAGAATTGCCTCGGCGTCGCGGTACAGTTGCTTCCAGTTCATAAACAAGCCGTTGCCGCGATGCGTGATGAAGATATTTTCGGCCACATTCAGGTCGGGGAAGACCATTGGCTCCTGGTAGATGGCCGCAATGCCGTGCGCCTGGGCGTCGCGCGGGCTGCTCACGCTCAGCGGCTGGCCGTCGAGCAGCAATTCGCCGCGTTCGGGCTGGTGAATGCCGGTCATGATTTTGATCAGCGTGCTTTTGCCCGCGCCGTTCTCGCCCAGCAGCGCGTGAATCTCGCCGGGGTAGAGCGCGAGCGCGACGTCGTCGAGCGCCTGGGTGGCGCCGAAGCGCTTGGAGATGGCGCGCATTTCGAGCACTGGCGTTAGCTTTGGTGTTTCTGACATTCGTTGCTCGCTAGTCGCGGGGCGCAGCACTACGCCCTCACAAGATAACGCGGGCGCAGCGCGCCGTTCTCCAAGGTGCCGGCCGGGCGCAGCGCGCTGCGCCCAAACTGCCTGACAACTAAAACAGCGCTGCGCCTTCACAAGGAGTTTTCGCTAATCGAGATGAAAAACCTCGACCAGCTCTTCCATCATTTCGTCGGCGTGCGTGCCGCCCACGCTTTCGAAGTAGGGCGCCATGAATTCCTGCCATTTGTCGTTGATCGCTTCCTGCGCCATGCCGGCCCGCGCCGCGTCAAAAGATTCGGGCGTCTCGAAATAGCCGAACAGCATGCCGTCGGGGCGCATAAACAGCGAGTAATTGTGCCAGCCGGTGCGGCGCAGCGCGTCGAGCATCTCGGGCCAGACGGCCTGGTGGTGCGCTTTGTATTCGTCGATTTTGTCGGGTTTCACTTTGAGCAGAAAGCCAACGCGGGCCATAGGAAGCTCCTTTAGGTTTGCAGGTTGCAGGTTTGCAGGTTGCAGGTTGTGCGACGAACGAACCAGAAAGGTTTACCACAGAGACACAGAGGCACGGAGATTTACGATTTACGATTTACGATTTGCGATTGACGACTCCGTCCTGGACCCTAAGGGTACCCCGCGGCGTTAGCCGCGTATCGAAGGGCGGCGACGGAATATTTCACCGCAAAGAACGCAAAGGGCGCGAAGGGTTAGAAGGTTGCAGGTTTGCAAGTTGCAGGTTGTGCGACGAACGAACCAGAAAGGTTTACCACAGAGACACAGAGATTTTTGAGTTGCAAGTTGCAGGTTTGCAGGTTGCAGGTTGTGCGACGATCGACAACGAGATGATTCACCGCAAAGAACGCAAAGGGCGCGAAGGGTTAGAAGGTTGCAGGTTTGCAGGTTGCAGGTTCAATCCCAAAACCCCAGACCCTAAACCCTTACGTGGCCTTCGGTTCTGTAGTTCTGCGGTTCTCAGTTCTCGGTTCGCAGCGTCCCGTACTGCGGCGCGAGCTGGTTGACCAGGCGGTAGGCGCGCACCAGACGCATGGGCGGGATGTCGGGCTGGATGAAATGCCCGCCGTTGTAGATAAAGCCGCCGCCCGGCGCGTAGATCGCAAAGCGCCGCGTGATGTATTCGTCCAGCTCCTCGCCGTCGTAGGCCAGCAGCCCGTCGATCACGTCGAGCGAGCCATAGATCGCGATCTTGTCGCCATAGGTATTCTTGATCGTCTGCGGGTCCATGCCGGCGCTTTCCTGCAATGGGTGCAGCGAGGTATAGCCCATCTCAATCAGGTCGTCCATAATGTCCATGATGTAGCCGTCGCTGTGGAGGTTCACGGGCAGGCCGCGCGAGCGGGCGTGCTGCACGATGCGGCGGGCGTAGGGCGCGATCATGCGGCGCCACATGCGCGGCGAAAACAGCATGCGCCCGTTGCTGCCCCAGTCGTCAGAAAGCGTGATCATGTCCACGCCCGCGTCGGCGACGTTATCCACCAGGCCGCACATCCAGTCGGCGTAGCGGTCGAAAAAGGCGTTCATGCGCTCGGGCTCGGCGCCCAGGTTCATCCAGCAGTTTTCAATGCCCAGAAACGAGCTGGTGCCTTCGACCATGCCCCACATATGTGCGACGATGGCGCGCTTGCTGCCCTGCTGGTCGAGCGCCTGCTGCACGTTCAGGCCGGCGAAGTCGTAGTTCCACTCGCTGTGGTTGAGCCAGCGCGCGTCGCGTGGGTTGCCCAGGTCGGCATCCGCCAGCTCGGTGATGTCGAAGCGGTGGCCGTGCTGATTCGGCCACGGCACAAAGCCCAGGAAAACGTCGATATTAAACTCGTCGAGGAACTGCTCGCGCGGGCCATACTCGGCCGCCAGCTTCTCGACAAACTGCTTCTGGTAGAGCCAGCAGTCGATTGCGGTGCGGTCGGTCGGCTGGTGTGCGACAGTCGCGAGAATGCGTTCTTTAGAATTCATCAGTACCTCACGTCTCCTGCCGGCTGCCTATTGCTCACTGCCGACTGGCCGTAAATTCAGCAACCCCTGCCACGTTTCCATGTCGATTCCGGCGACATACTGGCTGTGGAAGCTTTCCCAGTGCACCTGATCCCACACCGGCACAATCGGCACGATCTCGGCGGGGAGTTTTTGGATGATCTCGGCGTAGGCGCGCTCGAGCAGGCGATAGCCCGACGAGGACGAGCCGGCCAGCGGCGGGTGCGGCGCGATCGTGCCGTCTTCCACCAGCGCGGCGTCGATCACATCCGAGAACTGGTCGAGCAGCGCCAGCTTGCGCTCCCAGGGCGTGTTCAGGCGCACCGCTTCATCCACCAGCGGGCGCAGGCGCGCGCCCATGCGCGGCAGCTGGTCGAAATAGGCCAGCAGCCACTTGTCGTAGGGGAAGTAGCGCCGGTCGAGCAGAAAGGCCAATTGCACGCCCAGCCGAATCGCGCGCGCAAAGGTGATGGTGGCGTACAGTTCGTTGTCGCGCAGCACGGCGCGGTTCAGCGCATACGCGCCCATGCCCGAGAAGTAGCGGCACCAGTGGGCGATGCGCCGCAGCCGCACCGGCTCGGGGTAGTAGCCCTGCAAGGTTGCGCGAATAGCCGAAAAGTGCCCGGCTGGGTCGTGCCAGACCTCGCCAGCGACAATGTGGGTAATATCTTCTTCGGGGATGCTCAGCCACTCGGCGGCGGTCTGCGGCGGGTGGTCGAGGCCGATGGTCTGGCGGAGATGCTGCTCCAGGCTGCTCAGCTCGATGCCGCCCCAGCGCGTGTAGCCTTCGCGCAGCGAGTGGCCGCGAAAGCTGGCTGGCATGTGCGCGCTGAGCGCCGCCATCAGCGGCTCGGCGCGCTCGCGGAAAATGCTTTCGGGCAAGAGCGCGTTGATGCGCAGGCCCCAGTGGTGGTCGCGCGAGTAGGCGTCGTCGAGGCGCAGCACCTCGGAGCCGTAGCCGAATACGCCCGCCACCATCGCGCCCGCTTCGGCAGGGAACTCGCGCAGCAGGGTGGGCTGCACCACCTCGTCGAAAAACGCATGGCTGATATCGATGATCGATTCGCTCATCGGGAACACCTCGTTGTGTTGCGACCCAGGAGTCAGAAGTCAGAAGTCAGGAGTCAGCAGGTTGCAGAGCCGAGCAGCTGGCAGTAGGCAGTAGGCAGCGGGCTGTGATCTACAACTCGCAAACCTGCGAACCTGCAACCTGCGAATCTGCGAACCTGCAACCCTCTGCGCCCTTCGCGCTCTTTGCGGTGAAATATCCTGTCGTTGTTCGTCGATTGCTCCCAATCGTAAATCGTAAATCCTATAGCAGTTTGCAGAATAATTGAACACTCACCTGCTGGCGAGAAGGCGTTGTAGCGCGAAAAATTCAACTGCCTACTGCGTCCTGCCGACTGCAAACTGCTATAAATCTTCGTGCCGCTGTGTCTTGTCTAAAAAGCCGCCAAGTGGGGCGGGTCAACAAAAGACCAATGAAGGCTCGCAGAAGTGGCTTGGCTCTGCTATCCTATGCCTTGATGCATCTCAAGGCCGCAAAAGACCGATGCGCTCGACGCTGTCACAGAGAATGGCTTTCGATGCATCGTATCGCTTGTTTCACAAGACCGTGTAAGATCCCAGTGCCCACGAGCACGTAGCCTCAAGACTGGTCCGAAACAAGCTCCTTTTCTTGTCCTTTGGAGAGCTATCATGCACATTCTCGGCATTGACCTCGCCAAACTCACCTTCGATGTCACCCTGCTGCGTGAGGGTGGCGACCGTCGCCACAAGCAGTTTCCGAACACCTCCGCTGGTTTTGAGCAGCTCCAGCAGTGGCTTCGCTCCCAGCACATTGAGCACGTGCATGCCTGTATGGAGGCAACCAATGTCTATTGGGAAGCGCTGGCTGCCTTCCTCGCCGATGCTCAGCACATCGTCAGTGTGGTTAACCCTGCCCGTATCAAGGGTTTTGCCCAAAGCCAGATGATGCGCACCAAGACCGACAAACAGGATAGCCGCATCATTGCGTTGTTCTGCTTGCAATGCCAGCCCGAAGCCTGGACACCACCCTCTGCCGCCCAGCGCCGCTTGCGTGCGCTCACACGCCATCGCGACGACTTGCTCCAAACGCGCACGCAACTGTCCAATCGCTTGGGCGATACCAGCGACACGGTGGTGCGCACGTCGCTTGAAACGGTTCTGGCAAGCGTAGAGGAGCAGATCACAAGCGTCGAGGCACAACTCAAACAGCATCTCAAAGACGAGCGTGACCTGGGCGAGCAAGCTGCGCTTCTCACGGCGATTGTCGGAATAGGTACAATCACTGCCGCTAAGTTGCTGGGGGAGTTCTGCGATATCGACGCGTATACATCGGCCAAGGCGCTGGCGGCAGACGCGGGAGTAACACCGGCGCAGCACAGAATCGGGAACGAGTGTGCGGCGGCGAACACACCTCTCGAAAGTGGGCAAGGCGAGCGTGCGAGCGGCGCTGTACTGGCCGGCAATTGTGGCGATGCGACGATGCGAAGGGTTCAAGGCGTTTGCGGAACGGCTGGCAGCGCGCGGCAAAGCCAAGGGTGTGATCATCGGTGCGGTGATGCGCAAGTTGTTGCACGTGGTCTATGGTGTACTCAAGCATAAAACGCCCTTTGACCCAAACAAAGTCCTTGGCCCGACCCGTTCTTCAACGTAATATCTCTGTGGTTATTTATTCGACCGAATCTACGTGCATATCTCGAATGGAATGCCTGCGGCGCGCATGCGCTCGGCCCAGTCGGCGGTGAGCGCGCCATCGGTCAGCAGCATCGAAATCTGGTCCATGCGCACCGAGGGCGTCATATCGAGCTTGCCGAACTTGCTGGCGTCGATCAGCGCCACCACCTGCGCGGCCGACTCGATGGCCTTGATGCGGAACTGCGCCTCGTAGACATCGACCTCGGTCATGCCGACTTCGGGCGTGAAGCCGCTGCACGAGACAAACGCCGTCCTGATGCGAACATCGTGCAGAAAGCGCTCGCTCCACGGGCCAATTACCGAGTCGATGCCGGCGCGCACAATGCCGCCCACAAGGTTGACGGTGTTGGTCGGATTTTGGGCAAGCAGGCAGGCCACCTCGATGCCATTGGTGACAATCCGCAGGCCGCGCCGGTCGAGCAGGAAGTGAGCGAGATGGTAGACAGTTGAGCTGGCGTCGAGCAGCAGGGCATCGCCATCCACAACCAGCGCGGCGGCGCGCGCGCCAATGCGCTGCTTGGCGTCTTCCTGCGTCAGCGCGCGTGCGGCAAAGGCCGGGCTGCGCGGCAATGTGTGATTATTCAGCGCCACGCCGCCGCCGTGCACGCGCACCAGCTGCTTTGCGCCAGCCAGCGCGTTCAGGTCGTTGCGAATGGTGCCCTGCGACACATCGAGCTGCGCGGCAAGGTCGGGCACGCGCAGCGTTGGGTCGCGCTGAATCAGGCCCAGCAGTTGCTGACGGCGATCAGAAGCCTTCAAACAATCACCTGCGATTGCTCAAAGCGTGAGCGGCACGCGCTACACACACGCAGCCGACGGCACGCGCCGGGCGGGTTCACTGTTCGTTATGGTTGCATTGGTTGCGGAGAAGTTACGCGGATTATAAAGATGCCGCGCGCGTTTGTCAATAGTGCAAATTTTTCAGGGCGGTGTGCATTATTTTTTGATGATTTTTTGTTGAAATCAACAAAAACGCATGTCTGGCAATTCCGTGTTGCAAAATCGGCCGCTTTAGCGTTTACTTAGCGGGGCTGTGCGAAGCGGGGAATCGGCAGGGGCCAGGCAGCAACGAGGAGCGTATGGGCTCGACGTTCACATTATTTATTGCATACATGGTTCGCGTCGCGGCAGTGACATTTGTTCAGCTTTTTACCCTGTTTGGCCCGGGCCTGGTGCTGGTGCTGCTGCTCAGCCAGCTGTCGGCGCATGTGGCGCGCCTGGCCGCGCGGGCGCTTGGCATGGGGCCGTATCTGCTGATCTTCGGCGGCATTGGCACCCTGGTGCACGAGCTTGGCCACGCAATTGTGTCGCTGCTGTTTGGCTTCACCATTCTGGGATTCAAGGGCTTCCCCAGCAGCCCGCGCGACCGCGAACTAGGCTATGTTATTTCCGGCACCACAAAAATAACGCTGTGGAAAACGATTGGCATGTTTTTTATTGGCATTGCGCCAGTGCTGTTTGGCACCCTGATTCTGTTTGCGGCGCTGATGATCCTGTTCGACCGCGAGCTCGCGCAGTTTGTGAACCAGCTGAACCTGCTGAATGGCGCAACCGTGCCAGGGGCGGGCAATTTCGCCAGCCAGGTGCTCACCGACTGCATCGCGCTGGTGGCGTTTATTTTCCAGCCTGCACACTGGCTCGACTGGCGTTTTTATATCTTTCTCTACCTGGCCTTTTCAATCGGCAGCTCGATTCATTTAAGCGCGATTGACATTACCAATGCCCTGCGGGGGTTTTACGCGCTCGTGGCGCTGTGGTTCGGCTTTAATCTGGTGACATTGTGGATCAGCGGCATGGACGAACACTCAGCCGACTGGATCGGGCGATCATATGTCTGGTTCTATGGTATTCTAGCGGTTGTGATTGTGCTGAACCTGATCGCTGCGGCGGGGCTGCTGGTGCCGGCCACGCTGCGCACCTCAAGCGCGAAGCGCTAGCGCGCTGCCAGGCGTTTTCGTGACAGGAGCAAGCTATGCTGGTGCGCGACATTATGACGCAGGATGTGACCGCCCTGGCGCCTTCGTTCTCGATTGCCGACGTGGCCGCGATCATGCGCCAGCTTGGCATTAGCTCGCTGCCGGTGATGGATCAGGACCAGCTGCTGGGCATTATTACCGACCGCGACATTGTGGTGCGCGTCGTGGCCGAGGGGCTCGACCCGCATATGGAGCGCGCCGATTTCCACATGACGCGCAACCCGATGGTCGCCGCGCCAGACTGGACGCTTGAGCAGGCCGCGCAGCTGATGCTGACGCGCCAGTTTCGCCGCCTGCCGGTGATGCAGGATGGCCGGCTGGTGGGCTACCTTTCGCTGCGCGACCTTGCCCGCCACGACGGCGAACAGGCGCTGAACGATACGCCGTAGCGCGAGGCCGACAAAAGACGAACGACGAACGACGAAGGAACACTCCCTTCGTCGTTCGTCGTTCGTCTTTCGTCAGTTCCGATTATCCTAAATATCCGCCGCGCCAATCTGCTCGGCGAACTGGAGCTGGTAAAGCCGGTGGTAGAAACCGCGCTGCGCCAGCAGCTCTTCGTGGCTGCCATCCTCCACGACACGGCCCTTGTGCAGCACAATGATGCGATCCACATCGCGGATGGTGCTCAGGCGATGCGCGATCACAATGCTGGTGCGGCCGTGCAGCAGGCGCGTCAGCGCGGCCTGGATGAGCGCCTCGGTCTCGGTATCGACGCTGCTGGTCGCCTCGTCGAGAATGAGCAGCACCTCGGGGTTGAAGGCGATGGCGCGCGAGAAGGCCAGCAGCTGGCGCTGGCCAACCGACAGGTTCGAGCCGCGCTCGCGCACGACGTAGTCGTAGCCGCCCGGCAGTCGCTCGATGAAGGGCGCGGCGTTGGCGATTTCGGCGGCGTGGCGCACCTGCTCGTCGCTGATCTGCTCGTTGTGCAGGCGGATGTTCGAGGTGATCGTGCCGCTGAAGCAGACTGGGTCCTGCGGCACGGCGGCGATATGGCGGCGCACGTCGGCCTGGCGCAGGGCGCGAATATCCATGCCGTCGAGCGTGATCGCGCCGCCCTGGACGTCGTAGAAGCGCGCCAGCAGGCTGATCAGCGAGGTTTTGCCCGCGCCGGTCGCGCCCACCACCGCCACCGACTGCCCGGCCGGGATTTTAAGCGAAATGCCGCGCAGCACCCAGTCGGCCTCGGGCGGCGTGGCGGCATTTTCCGCAATCGCCTGCTGCCCGGCCTCGGCGTTGTAGCTGAACCAGACGTTCTTCAGCTCGATCTCGCCGCGCACGGGGGCGGGCAGTTCCACAGGCTCGGCCGGGTCGGTGATGTCGGCCTTGGTGTCGAGAATGCGGAAAATGCGCTCCGACGAGGCCATGGCGCTTTGCAGGGTGTTGTAGTTTTCGGCAATCTGGCGGATCGGGCCAAACATCTGGTCGGTGTACTGGATGAAAGCCACCAGCACGCCAATCGTCGCCAGCCCGCCCAGCACCAGCCCGCCGCCGAGGTTCAGCAGCAGCACGGTTGCCACCACGCCCAGAAAGCTCACCGCCGGGAAGAACAGCGAGAACGCCAGCAGCACGCCAAACTGCGCCGAGCGGTAGTCGTCGCTCAGCTCGTTGAAGCGATCGCGGCTGCGCCCTTCGCGGTTGAACAGCTGCGTCACCAGCACGCCAGTGATCTGCTCGTTCAGGTAGGCGTTGATGCGCGCCAGCCGCTGGCGCACCGCCCGAAACGAGGCGCGCATGAAGCGCTGGAAGAAGAAGGTTGCCACCACCATCAGCGGCAGCATCAGGAAGCTGATCAGCGCCAGCCGCCAGTTCAGCACAAGCATGGCGATGACAACAAACACCAGGCGCGCGCTATCGCCCAGCAGCGCGACCATGCCCTGCGCCAGGAATTCGTTCAGCGCGTCGACGTCGTTGGTCAGGCGGGTCAGCAGCCGCCCAACCGGGTTGCGGTCGAAGAACGACAGGCTCATGCGCTGGATGTGGCTGAAGATGCGCATGCGAATGTCGACCATCACCTGCTGGCCGGTCGATTGCATGATGTAGGTTTGCCCGTAGCGGCAGGCAAAGGCCGTCACCAGCGCGAGCAGGTAGAAGGCGAACAGGGGGATCAGGCCCGCAGCGTCGCGCGCGGCAATCGGCCCGTCGATTGCGCGGCTGACAAGGTAGGGCGGCGCAAGCTCGGCGGCGGCGGCGCTGAACAGCAGCACCAGCGCGACAAGCAGGCGCTTCCAGTAGGGGCGCACAAACACCAGCAGCCGGCGCATCAGCCGGCCGTCGTAGGCCTTGCCAAGGATCTCATCATCCTCGAAATTGGTGCCAGCCATATTCCCTCCAATTTACGATTGACGATTGACGATTTGCGATTAGCCCGGCCAATCCGAAATCGTAAATCTGAAATCGCAAATCTGTTTATTCTTCCCTCAGCTCGGCCTCAAGCAGCTCGCGGCGGTACATGGCTGCGTAGCGCCCACCAGCTTGCACCAGCGCGCGGTGCGCGCCCTGTTCCTCGATATGGCCCTCGTGCAGCACCACCACCTGGTCGGCATCCTTCACCGTTGCGATGCGCTGGGCGATGATGATGCTGGTGCGATTCTGCATCACATCGCGCAGGCCGGCCAGGATCTGGGCGGCGGTGTGCGTGTCGACGCTGGAAAGCGCGTCGTCGAGCACCAGAATGGCCGGGTCGCGCAGCACGGCCCGCGCAATTGCGGTGCGCTGTTTCTGCCCGCCCGAAAGCGTCACACCGCGCTCGCCAATCATCGTGTCGAGGCCATTCGGGAACTGGCTGAGGTCGTTGCTCAGGCGCGCAACCTCGGCAGCGCGGTCGACCTCTTCCTGCGTGGCGTCGGGCCGCCCGAAGGTGACGTTTTCGCGCAGCGGCACGCTGAACAGGAAGGTATCCTGCGGCACGTAGCCAATCGCGCGGCGCAGATCGTCCAGCGGCAGCGTGCGAATGTCGCGCCCGTCGATCAGCACCTGGCCTTCGTCGGGGTCGCGCACGCGCGCCAGCAGGTTGACCAGCGTGGTTTTGCCTACGCCCGTCGCGCCAACAATCGCCAGCGACGAGCCGGCCGGCACGGTGAAGGAGATGTGGCGCAGCACCCAGTTCTGCGAGTGCGGGCTGGCGGCTGGCGCGGGCGTGGTTTTGCCGCCCGCCGCAAGCTGGTGCTCGGCTGTGAGCGTGTGGTCGAAACGAATGCCGACATCGCGGAACTCGATTGAGCCGCCAATCGTTGCGTCGGCTGGCGCCTCGTCGGGCGTGCGAATGGCGGCGCGGCGGTTCAGCACCTCGGCAATGCGCCCCATCGAGGCGCTGGCCTGCTGGTAGAGGTTGACCGTCCAGCCCAGGTTGACCATCGGCCACGAGAGGAGCGCCAGGTAGGTGTTGAACAGCACCAGATCGCCAAGCGACATCGTGCCACTGGCGACGAAGCGCCCGCCCACCAGCAGCACAATCGCGCCGATCAGGCCCATCACCACGGCGAGCGCGGGCCACAGCAGGCCGCTCAGAAGGACATAGCGCACGTTCTGGGCGCGGTAGCGTTCGTTTTCGGCCAGGAAAGTGCGGATCTCGTCGTCTTCCTGCGCGTAGGCTTTGATCGTGCGGATGCCGCTAAAATTTTCCTGCGCGCGCGTCGAAAGATCGCCAAACTGGTCTTGCACGCCACGGAAGATGCGCTGCATGCGCCCGCCAATCGCCACAAACAGGATGGTGATGATCGGCAGCAGCGCCAGCACAATCAGCGCCAGCGTGCCGTTGGTGAGGAACAGCAGCGAGCCAGCGATGCCAATAAACAGCGTCGCCGTCATCAGCGAGTTGACGCCCGGGCCAAGAAACTGGCGCACCGCCGACAGGTCGTTCGTCACGCGGGTCATCAGGTCGCCGGTGTGGGCGTGACCGTAGAAACCCTGGTCGAGCGTGAGCAGGCGGCGAAACAATGCGCCGCGCATGTCATATTCCACCCGGTAGGCCGAGCCGGCCACCAGCTGGCGCTGCCCATAGCGGCACAGGCTATCGGCAAAGGCCAGCGCGAGCATGATCCCACCAGCGCGCAGCAAGTCGCCCGCAACGACGCCGCGCGTGTTCAGGTTATCCACCGTCGTGCGCAGGATCTGCGGGATGATCGCCGTCAGCAGCGCGGAGCCGGCCGCGCACAGAAGCCCAAACAGCAGCCGATAGCGGTAGCGCGCTACGAACGGTAGAAGATGGCGCAAATGTTCCACAGCGAGGCACCTCCTTCGGTAGGGTGTGTGAGGGACAGGGGGAGACGGCAAGAAGCGCGCCAGGATCTTTCGTGGCGCGGTGAAGCTCCGACAGTATAGCACCGTGGTTTCGGGCATGCCGTACAACTTTTGGCGGATGTTGGAACAGACCGCAAGGACAGGTACGGCGGCCGGCAAAGACAATAAATAATTCACCACAGAGACACAGAGGCACGGAGTTTTGGATCAGAAGGTTGCACGTTGTTGAAGCGACTACTGACGAAGGACGAATGACGAAGGACGAGCCACCAACACCACTCAGCGAACCTGCACCTTTCGATACGGCCTTCGGCCCACTCAAAGTGCAACCTGCAAACATTCAAACCTGCAACCTGCAACCTGCCCACTCCTGACTTCTGAATCCTGACTTCTGACTCCTGGAAAAAGCTGTCACAGCCGCGCGAGGGTGCTCGTCTCCTTTCCGAGCGCGCAATTGTGCGCATCGGAGGATATAAATGATGCAGCGGATAGTTGTGACGGGCGGAAACGGCGGGCTGGGGCGCGAGCTGGTGCAGCAGCTCGTGGCGCAGGGGCACACGGTGCGGGTGATGAGCCGGCAGCCAGCCCCGTCTGCTGCCACGCCATACGAGTGGGCGCAAGCCGACCTGCGCACCGGCGCGGGCCTGGCGGCGGCGCTGGCTGGTGCCGACACGGTTGTGCACGCCGCCAGCTCCCCTTCTACCCAAACCCACGATGTTGATGTCGACGGCACGCAGCGGCTGATTGAAGCGGCACGTGCGGCTGGCTTGGGCCACCTGCTGTACGTTTCGATTGTGGGGATTGAGCACATCCCAATGGCGTATTACCGCAGCAAGCTCGCCGCCGAGCGCCTGATCGAGGCGGGCGGCCTGCCCTGGACAATCGCGCGCGCCACGCAGTTCCACACGCTGATCGACGGCATGCTGCGCCGCTTTGTGGCCGGGCCGCTCATGCTTGTGCCGGCCAGCGCGCAGTTCCAAACCATTGATACGGGCGAGGCGGCGCAGCAGATTGCGCGCTGGGCGCTGGCCGGGCCGAGCGGGCGCGCGCCTGACATTGGCGGGCCAGAGGTGCTGCGCCTGGGCGAGATGGCGCGGGCCTGGCTGGCCGCGCAGGGTCGCCGCAAGCTGATCGTGCCGGTGCCCGCGCTGGAAGGCCGGCTGCGGGCGCTGCGCGCTGGCCGTAACACCTGCCCCGAGCAGCGCAGCGGGCGGATCACCTGGGCGGAGTGGCTGGAACGAACCTATGGCACGTCGGCGCGGCCGGCGGCTGCAAGCATCCACGAAGGAGGAGTGCAATGACGACCGTGAGCACGGCCCGCGCACGCGCAAACCTGCCGTGGGCGCGGGTGCTGGTTGGTTTCTTCGCGCTGGTTCACCTGGCGACGGGCGCCGCGCTGCTGTTTGCGCCGCGCTGGTTTTTCGATAACATTGGCACCTTCCCGCCGTTCAACCGCCACTACGCCGGCGACCTGGGCGCGTTTCAGGTTGGGCTGGGCGTGGGGCTGGCGCTGGCCGCGCGCGACCCGGCACGCCACCGGCTGCTGCTCATCGCCGTAGCGGCGGGCAATGTTGTACACGCGCTTAACCACGCCTACGACGCGATCGTTGGCGGCGTACCGGCGAGCGTCTGGCTGAGCGATGTTGGGCCGGTTGCGCTCACGGCCGTGATTCTGGCGCTGCTGACAGTGCGGCTGCCGGCAGCGAACTCCGACGCGTAAGAACATATCCGCAGATTACGCAGATTGCGCAGATTGGGCATTCAAGGCATAACATAAAAATCAGCAGGCGCGAAGGAGCACAAAATCCTTCGCGCCTGCGCGTTTTGGCGGCTTGTTTACAGCCAGGAACAGAAGTAGTGGGCCACAAAGACAGGATTGGCACAACTCCTCAGTGCTCTCGGTGCGCTCTGTGGCCGAGTACTTGTCCTGTTTTGCGCCGCTAGATCCAGCCCAGGCCAGCCGCCGTTTGCAGCAGGCCACACACTACTGCCCACGCAACCGTGCCGGTCATCCACTGGCCGCTGTGGCGCGCGCGTGCCTCGTCGGGATTGACCGAGCCAAACCAGCGCCGCGAGCCCGGGCGCGTCAGCAGCCACACTTCCAGCGGCGAAACCACCAGCAGCAGCGCGGTGGTGTACAGAAAGCCATAGCGCCCCTGCTCAAGCATGCGCGGCAGCATGGCAAGCGCGCCGATGCCGCCAAGCGTGAGCGCGCCATTGCCCAGCACCTGCACCCACCAGGCCGTGCCATTGCCGCGCCGGAGCGCCTCGCCCTGCGCAAAGGCCACGGCAGCGCCCGCCAGTGGCAGCAGGCCAGCCAGGCGCGGCACAGCCACGCCGTTGTTCGGCACACCCGCCAGCGTCAGCAGGCCCACCGCCGCCATCTGCACGCCAAAGCCCCAGTCGAACGCCACGCCAATGCGCCCACCGCGCGGCTCATCCGTTTCGGTGGCGCGCAAGCGCCCCGCATCCATATTTGTTGTCATGATCAACTTCCTCAAACTGTGCCGCGCCACAGGCGGCTATGCTCATTGGGAAACAGCATTGCACATGATATGCCAGAGCTGAGAACCGGGCAGGCGAGCGCACAATGCAGCCATAATTTCTACAGGAAATACGCAACGGCGCAATTCTGGATGCCCGCAGCTACGACGGCAGCGTGCCCAATGTCACTTTGATCTGTGCCGTCTGCCCCTGGCGCAGCACCGTCAGCGTGATCGTATCGCCGGGCTGCTTGCCGTTGGTCGCATCGGCGAGGCCCGAATCGCCATTCAGCTTCTGCCCATCCACTTCGGTGATCACATCGCGCGGCTGCAAGCCGGCCTGCGCCGCTGGCGAGCCATTCACCACATTGCTGATCACGACGCCGTTGGCAGTGTTGACGCCAAGCTGCGATGCGATTGCCGGGTTGAGCGGGATGTAGCGAATGCCCAGGTAGGCGTGCGCTACATGCCCCGTTGAAACAAGCTCGTCGGCGATGGGCTTGGCGGTGTCGATCGCGATGGCAAAGCCAATCCCCTGCGCCGGCACGCCCGGCTCGGCCTGGCCGGCGACCAGTGTGTTGATGCCAACGACCTGTCCATTCAGGTTCACCAGCGGGCCGCCCGAGTTGCCCGGGTTGATCGGCGCGTCGGTCTGGATGGCGTCGAACAGGAACGGGCCGGCGGTGTTCTGGTCGGTGCCCGGCTCCTGCACGGTGCGGCCCAGCGCGCTTACCACGCCCTGGCTGACGGTTGGGCCGCCTTGCAGCGCCAACGCATTGCCAATTGCCACCACCCAGTCGCCAATCTGCAGGTTGTGCGAATTGCCCAGCGGCACGATCGGCAGATTATCGGCTTTGATCTGCACCACTGCCAGGTCGGTCTGCGGGTCTTGCCCAACCAGCGTGCCCGGGAAGGAACGCCCATCGGGCAGCGACACCAGCAGCTTCTGCGCGCCCTCGACCACATGGTTGTTGGTCAGAATATGCCCCTGGTCGTCGTAGATCACGCCCGAGCCCACGCCAGCCGGCACGGTGAACGCCTGATTGAACTGGTCGAGCTGCACCTGCTGGTTGGTGATCTGCACCACGCCGGGCCGCACGTTCCTGGCGACATCGCGAATCACGGTGGTGAAGGCGGCGGGGTTGATGCTGGCTGCTTGATCGGGAGCTTCAGTTGCCGCAATCGCAGCGGTGGGTTCGGGCGCCGCAGCAGCAGCGGCAGGCGCGCTCGTCGCGAGCGTTTGCGCCGTGTCGGGCGCGGCGGTGGCGGTGTTGGCGCTGCTGTTGAACTGGCAGCCAGCGGCAAATACCAGCGACGCTGCGAGCATCAGCGCCGCGCCAGCAGATCGCGCCGAACTGTGGCGCGGCCATGTGAGTTTCATATCGGCTTCCTTCCTGAATATGCATCATTTTCGAAAAAATGTTTACGCACGGCTTGTTATGCAATCGGGCCGCGCGAGATATGGATGGTGATGCCGGCGCACGTAATCGCTGGCTGCGCCCTGCTGCTTGTGATGCCCAAAACGGCGGGCGCTTATGGCAAAGATGTAGCATACCGAATGCCAGAATAGGCTAAAATGCGCAGAAAGCAGCGGTTTTCCAATCTGATCTTTATCTTTGCGAATATGGCATATAGCTTGCTCTCTGGCTGATGTGTTCACAAGAAAAGGAGTGCTCCATGGATATTATCTGGGAAGAGCTGACCGTTGGCCTGCCCGACTTCCGCCAGCTTGTCCATGTCCTGATTCGCCTGCTGTCGGCGGCGGTGCTGGGCGCGGTGGTGGGCTTCGAGCGCGAGCGCGCGGGCAAGCCAGCCGGCCTGCGCACACACACCCTTGTGGCGCTTGGCACCGCCGTGTTTGTGGTGGCCTGCTCCAGCGTCGGCATGTCGAGCGACGCATTATCACGGGTGATTCAGGGCATTGTGACGGGCATTGGCTTTCTTGGCGCTGGCTCGATCCTCAAGCTGAACGAGCAGCGCGACATTCAGGGCCTGACCACCGCTGCGGGCGTGTGGATGACGGCAGCGGTCGGCGTTGCGGCGGGGCTGGGCAGCCTGGGCGTGGCTTTGCTGAGCGCGCTCTTCACAGTGATTGTGCTGCTGCTTGTGGGCACAGGCGATGCCGAAGGCGGGCGAGAAATGACGAAGGGCGAACGGCCGACGACGAATGACGAATGACGACTGACAACTGGACGATTCACCACAGAGACACAGAGGCGCGGAGAATTTAGAGGTCGCAGGTTGCAGGTTTACAGGTTCTGGTTTCTGCGCTCCTCGCTCCCAACCTGTAACCTTCTAACCTGGAACCTGCAAACTCAACATTCAACATTCAACCTTCAAAACTGCCGAATCCCTTGCCGATGGCGTATGAACCGCGTATAATACCCGCGTCAGATTCTCGCAAGAATGTTCTAGTTTGCCGGCGATGCGCGGCAGCTGCTGCCATATCGGAGGCCCTTCGTGATCCCACGCTCACTGATGCTGCGCAACTTTATGTGCTACCGCGACGAGCTGCCGCCGCTCGATTTCCAGGGCATCCAGATCGCCTGCCTTTCGGGCGAAAATGGCGCGGGCAAATCGGCCATTCTCGACGCCATGACCTGGGCGCTCTGGGGCGCGGCGCGCATGAAAAGCGACGACGACCTGATCGCGCTTGGCACGCAGGAGATGGAAGTCGACTTCACCTTCATGCTCGACGGGCACGACTACCGCGTGATCCGCAAGCGCAGCAAGGCGCGCAAAACCGGGCAAAGCTGGCTCGACTTCCAGGTGCGCAGCAATGGCTCGTGGAAGGCGCTCAGCGGCGCGACTATCCGCGAAACCCAGCAGTCGATCATCTCGACGCTGCGGATGGACTACGATATCTTCGCTAATTCCGCCTACCTGCGCCAGGGCCATGCCGACGAATTCACCAAAAAGGAGCCGGGCCGCCGCAAGCAGGTGCTGGCCGACATTCTTGGCCTGAACACCTACGAAAAGCTCGAAGGCGGCGCGAAAGAACGCGCGCGCGGGCTCGACGGGCAGCTCAAGGGCATCGACGGGCAGATTGGCGAATTGCAGCGTCAGGCCGAAAAACAGCAAACCTACGCCCAACTTGTCGCCGCGCAGGAGCAGCAGGTCGAATATATTCAGGTGGCGGTTGCTGCCGCCGAGGCCGCCTACGCCGACGCGGGCGGGCGCGTCCAGGCGCTGGAAGGCGTCAAAGCCCAGCGCGCCGCGCTCGAAACGCAGCTGCGCAGCCTGCACGCCGAGCAGAACGAGCTGACCGGCGACGTCACCCGCTTGCAGGCCGCCCTGGCCGAGGCGCAGAAGATGCTGGCACGCCGCGACGAAATTCGCGCTGGCGTGGCGCAGCTTCAGGCCGCCCAGCACGATCGCGAGCGGCTGGATGGCCTGCGCAACACCTACGACACATTGCAGGCGCGCCGCCGCACCCACGCCGACGCCGTGCGCGAGGCCGAGCGCCAGCTGCGGGCCGACCTGAAAATTGCCGAAGGCGAATTGCGCGGCCTGCGCGAACGTGCCGGCCGCCGCCCCAAAACCGAAGGCGAGATCGCCCGCCTGCAAGCCCAGCTCGACACGCTTGCCCCAGTGGCGCGCGAGCTTGCCGACGCCCGCATCAAGCGCGACGACCTGCGCGAACGCCAGCGCAGCGCCCACGAGCTTGAACTGCAGCGCACCAGGCTCGACGGCCAGATCAAGCTCAAGCACGACTCGCTGGTGGGCACACGCGAAGAACTCAAGCGCAAGATCAAAGACGCCGCCGACCGCCTGCGCGAAGAAGGTGGCTGGCGCAACGACCTGGCGCAGGCCACGCAGGACCGCGCCCGCCTCGACGCCGACGCCGCCGAGCTTGAGCACCTGCGCGTCGAGGAGCACGAGCTGGTGGAACTCAGCGCCACGCGCCGCTCGGAGTGTGAAGCGATCAAGAATCGCGGCGATGACATCAACCGCAAGCTGGCGCTTATCGGCGAAGACGCGCACACCTGCCCGCTGTGCAAAAGCGAGCTGGGCGAAGATGGCGTGGCGCATATTCAGGCCGAATATGCCCGCGAGCGCGCCGAGCTGCGCGGCCAGTTCACCAGCGCCAAGCGCGAGGCCGATGGTGCCGACGCGCGCCTGGGCGAATTGCGCGGCACGATCAAAACCACCGAGCGCCGCACCGCCGGCCTGCCCGAGCTGGCAGGCCGGATTGCGCGCCTGGAGCGCGAGCTGCACGGCGCCGATGAGCTGCGCCGCAAGCAAGCCGAAGAGCAGCGCACCCTTGACGACATCCAGCTGCAACTCATGAAGGGCGACTACGAGCGCGGCGTGCGCAGCGAGCTGGCCCGTGTCGAGGCTTCGCTGGCGGCGATTGGCGAGCCGGCCACGCTCAACCGCGAGCTGAGCCGCCTGGAAGGGCGCATTCTCGCGCTCGAAGAGCAGACCGGCGAGCAGGCCCGTGTGCGCGCCGAGATCGAGATGAAGCGCCGCACGCTGCAAGAGATCGACGCCGAGACGCCCGCGCTGCACGAGCAGGAAGAGCGCATTGGCGAAATTACCACCACGCTGGAAATGGGCGATTTCGCGGGAAGCGACCGCGTGGCCCTGCAGCGCGTGGATGCCGAGCTGAACGCGCTGGGCTACACACCCGAGCTGGCCGCCGCCGCGCTGGCCGCAACGCGCCAACTGGCGCACTGGGCCGAAGAAGAACAAAAGCTGCTGCGCGCCGAAGAGCGCGAAGCCCGCGACCAGCGCGACCTTGAGCGCGCCACCCAGGCGCTTGGCCGCAGCGCCGCCGCCGTCGAGTCCGCCGAGGCGCAGCGCGCCGCGCTCGACGACGAGTTGCGCGGCCTGGCGCAGGCGCTGCGCGAGCGCGACAATGCGCAGGCTGCGCTGGGCGCGCGCCGCCGCGAGCTCTCGGTGGCCGAGCGCGACCTGGGCGAGAAGCACACGCTTTTGCGCCGCGCCGAAGAAGCCGCCGCCGACCTGATGGCAGCCGAAGCGCGCCGCAAAGCGGTGGTTGAGCGCAAGGGCCTGTTCGACGAGCTGACGGTGGCGTTTGGCAAAAAAGGCGTGCAGGCCATGCTGATCGAAACCGCCATTCCCGAGATCGAGCGCGAGGCGAATACCATGCTGGCGCGCATGACCGACAACCAGATGCACCTGACCTTTGAGACCCAGCGCGACACCAAAAAGGGCGATGTTGCCGAAACGCTCGACATCAAAATTGCCGACGGGCTGGGCACGCGCGACTACGATGCATTCTCGGGCGGCGAGGCCTTTCGCCTTAACTTCGCGATTCGCGTGGCGCTGGCGAAATTGCTGGCCCGCCGCGCTGGCGCCCGCCTCGAAACCCTGGTGATCGACGAAGGCTTTGGCTCGCAGGACGCCAAAGGCCGCGAGCGGCTGGTCGAGGCGATTACCTCGGTGCAGGGCGAGTTCAAGCACATTCTGGTGATTACGCACATTCAGGAGCTGAAAGACATGTTCCCGGTGCAGATCGAGATCACCAAAACCCCGCAGGGCAGCGTTTGGGCGATTGCGTAGCGACGAAGGACGAACGACAAACGACGCAGGGCCAGGGAGGCAAACCCCTGGCCCTGCGTCGTTCGTTATTCCTTCGCTCACTGGCGCGGCTTTTTCAGGTAAGACATGGTTTCAGGCAGACCAAGCCAGCTTTACAGTCTTTCCCTGCCTGCTGACAGACAAACTCCCTAGTGGTATGGTTGAAGGGCCAACCACAACCAATCACTAGGGAGAACCCAATGGGTCGCACACATCCTAGCACGCCCGAGATGCGTGCACAATCCGCAGCGCTGCTGCTGGCACATCAAGGCGAGTATGGTATCGTGACACGCCTCAGCCGCATACATCACGTCTCGCGCCCGACCTTGTATGCTTGGCGCGAGCACGCCCGACGCGCCATCACGGCTGCCTTTTTCGCCGCCGTCTGCTCACGCGCCTGCCCGCTCCAGCGCTCGCCACATTCTGACGCTGTGGATCGCGCATGCCTCTCAGCGTGGCATTCAAGCCGCGACCCAGGAATTGCTCGGACAGGGCCTCAGTTTGCCCACCATCGTCGCAGTCCTGCACCAGGCTCAGCAGCGCGCTCTGACCTGGATGCACACGCACCTTCCTTCTTCCACTCGCGCCTTGGCGCTCGACGAAATCTTTCCCGCTCACGGTCGAGCCGCCTATCTGAACGTGGTCGATGTGCACAGCGGCGCAGTTTGGGCCTCTGAAGGACCGCTGGCGGTCGATACCGAGAGTTGGACCTTGCTGTTGTGGAGCTTGCAGGAGCGTGGCCTGCGATGGGAGCGGGTTGTGATGGACGATGGCGCACCCATGCACAGTGCCTGCCAGCACGTCACGCCCGATGTGCTGGTGCAACTCGACCACTGGCATCTGTTCCAAGCCTGCTCGCTGGTGCAGGCTCGCCTGCAGCGCCGCCTGAGCCAGATGCACGCGCGTACAGCGGCAGTTGAGCGCCAAGCTGCCTGCCTCGAGCTTGGGACACGTCAGCGCGGTCGGCCGACCAAGCGCACGCTTGAGAGCCACAGCCAGGAATTGGCGGCAGCGACCGATGGTGTCGCTGCGCTGGCCTATTTGACCGACGAGTTGCATCGATTGCTGGCGGTGGTGGTGGTCGGGCGCAAGCGGTTGCTGAGCTTGGCCGAGCGGCAAGACGAACTGGACGCGCTGCTGAGCTTGTTGGACGAATTGGCAGAAAGCAGCGCGGGAGAGCAGCAGGCCGAACTGGGGCGCCTGGCGCGCCGCATTCGGAGGCAAATGCCAAAGCTGCTGAGTTTTGGTGCCCAGGTGCAGCAGGTGCAGCAGGAGCTGAGTGGAGTGCTGGCAGCCGAGCGGCAAGCGCTGCTGGGATGGGCTTGGCTGAGGCGGAAGGAATTGGCGTGGACCGATGCGGAGGTGATAGCGGCGGTGCCAGTGGACTGGCGTGCGGCGGCGCGAGTGCTGCTGACAGCCTGGCAGGAGGCGGTGCAGGTTTCGAGCGCGGTGGAGCGGTGGCATAGCATCCTGCGCCCACATCTGGCGGTGCGGCGAAGGCTGACAAACGGTATGCTGGCGTTGCTGGCAGTTTGGCACAACCATCGTGTGTTTACTCGTGGGAAGCATAAAGGTCAGAGCCCGCTGCATCTGAGCGGGATGCGCGATGCGCCGACTGACTGGCTGGTGGCATTAGGCTATCCACCAGCCAGCACGGAGCATTCACCAGCGCATCTGATGCCTGAGTGGACGCTGGCCGCCTAATCACAAACTGTAAAGTACCTACAAACCATGTCTAAAGGAAAAAAAGCTGCCGGTAGGTCATCGTCCCGTCGGGCTCGCGGTCGCCGCGCCAGATTGCATACCAGCCCATAGTGTCATCGCAGATGAACTTGTGGCGCGGGCAGGGCGCAGCAAACTCCACGCCAGCGACCGAGAAGGCAAAGGCCGGCGGCGCGATCATGCGCTGCTGGATGGCAAACGCGCCGACCGGGCACGACGCCAGCACAAGCAGCAGCGCAACCCCAATAACTGCCACCAGCACGGTGCGTCGGCGGCGGTGCGGATCATACCGGGCGGCGGGCAGGTCGGGCATACGCTCCCTCGCAGCAGTGGGCAGGTTTGCCGGTTGCGGGTTGAATGTTCACAGGTTGCAGGTTGTACCCTTCGATACGGCCTTCGGCCTCTCAGGATGCATGTTCGTCAGTAGCCGGTGGTCGTTTCAGCAAGCTGCAACGTACAACCTTCCAACCTGCCATCCTCCGTGCCTCTGTGGTAATACTTATTCGTCGGTTGTCGAAATCGTAAATCGTAAATCGCAAATTGTAAATCCCCAGTGTTTACGCGCGCCCGATCTTGGGATACACTTGGCATAGCGCCCGGCTGTGCGACGTTGCACAGCATTCATGCCGTAAGGAGTACCCATGACGACGCTGGCTCCCTACAACGACCAGGAACTGCGCCTCTTGCAGCTGCTCAGCAACCGCTACCCAACCATCACCGCCGCGCATATCGAAATGATCAACCTCCACGCGATTCTGGCGCTGCCCAAAGGCACCGACCACTACATCTCCGACATTCACGGCGCCTACGAGCAGTTCGACCATATTCTGCGCCACGCCTCGGGCGCGATTCGCCGCAAGATCAAGCAAACCTTTGGCATCGAGATGTCGCAGCAGCAGCAGACCGAGCTGGCCATGCTGATCTACTACCCCGAGAAAAAGCTGCGCCAGGTGCTGGCCACGCTCGACGACCCGCGCGACTGGATGGCCGCGACGATTGCGCGCCTGGTGCGGGTGGCGCGCACTGCCTCGCACAAGTATACGCGCAGCAAGGTGCGCAAGCGCCTCGCGCCGCAGCTGGCCTATATTCTCGAAGAGCTGCTCACCGAAAGCAAATCGGAACATCAGCAGAAAGAAACCTACTACGCCAGCATTGTGCACCAGATTGTCGAGCTGGGCGAGGGCGAGAACTTCATCACCACGCTGGCCTATGTGGTGCAGAGCCTGGTGGTCGACCGGCTGTATGTGCTGGGCGATATTTTCGACCGCGGGCCTTCCGCCGACCGCGTGATGGACCGGCTGATGGAATATCATTATGTCGCCATCCAGTGGGGCAATCACGACATTTCGTGGATGGGCGCGGCCAGCGGCTGCCTGGCGCTAATCGCGAATGTCATACGCATGTCGCTGCGCTACGCCAACCTCGAAACCCTCACCGACGGCTACTCGATCAGCCTGCGCCGGCTGCAGCATTTTGCCGACACCGAGTACGCCGACGACCCCTGCACGCTATTCCTGCCAAAAGAAAGCGCGCCGGTTGAAAACTACACCCGCGAGTCGATTGCGCGCATGCACAAGGCCATGACGATCATCCAGCTCAAGCTCGAAGCGCAGATCATTGAGCGCCACCCCGAGTATGCGATGGACGACCGGCTGCTGCTGAATGGCATCGACCTCGACGCCGGGACATGCACGCTCTACGGCAAAACCCACCCGCTGCGCGACACGGGCTGGCCCACGCTCAACCCCGCCGACCGCGCGGCGCTCACGCCCGAAGAAGCCGAGGTGATCGACGACCTGCGCTTTTCGTTTCAGCACAGCGAGCGCTTGCAGGAGCATATTCGCTTCCTGTACAGCTACGGCAATATGTTCCAGGTGCAGGATGGCAACCTGCGCTTCCACGGCTGCCTGCCGGTCGACGAGCAGGGCGATTTCATCGACGTGCCGATTGGCGACGAGCGGCTGGCCGGCCCGGCGCTGCTGGCGCGCTACGAGCAGGTCGCGCGCGAAGCATTTTTCAGCCACGACCGCCAGGCGCGCACTGCCGGGCAGGACGCGATGTGGTACCTGTGGTGCGGCCCGCTTTCGCCGCTGTTCGGGCGCGAGCGCATGACCACCTTTGAGCGCTATTTCATTGCCGACGCTGCCACCCACGACGAGCCAAAAGGCCCCTACTACGAACTGCGCACCAGCGAAGCGTTCTGTCGCAAGGTGCTGGCGGCCTTTGGCGGCGATGTCGAGCGCGGGCACATTATCAACGGACACACGCCAGTGCGCCTGAAGAAAGGCGAGCGCCCACTGCTGGCGAACGGCAAGATGATCGTGATCGACGGCGGGATGAGCGAGCCCTACCAGCCGGTGACGGGCATCGCGGGCTACACGCTGATCGGCAACTCGCACGAGCTGGTGCTGGCCGCGCACGAGCCATTCACCTCCGCCGACGACATGATCCGCAAGGGCGAAGACCTGACGCCGCACACCGAGCGCATCGAAACATTCCCGCAGCGCATTCTGATCGCGGAAACCGACACCGGCCAGCTGCTGCGCGGCCAGCTCGAAGACCTGCAAAAGCTGATCGACGCCTACCATAATGGCGTGCTGGTGGAAACATACGGCGGCCGCCCGGCACGCTTCTAGCGACCGACGAATGACGAACGACGAATGACGAATGAGAAATTCACCACGGAGGCACGGAGGTGTTGGAGTTGCAGGCCCAATCCCAAAACCCCAGACCCTAAACCCTCACGCGGTTCGCAGGTTGCAGGTTTACAGGTTCCACGTTCGCACGTTAAAGGCTACTGCCGACTGCCGACTGCCGGCTGTCATCTTGTCACCCGCTTAGCGGTTCTTGGTCTGGGCGTATAGCAATACGCCCTTCGTTGGCCCTTCGGTTGCCCAACCGTTATTGCGCGTAGCGGTGTGTTCACGCGCGGGCGGGTAGGTTCGGGCTATACTCTCCATGCGGCTCAATGCGGGCCCGGGCTGGAGAGCGCAAGCTCGGGCCGGGCGCAGGGCCGCGTGTTCACGGTTCCTCCTGGCGAGCCGCCACGCTGTTAGGGCAAGAGCAGCGCGGCGGCTCGTTGCGTTTCCTGGGGTATAATAGGCGCCTGTGCGCAGTGCTGCGACGCCAGGGGAATGGCGCGTGCTGCGCGCGGTTCGCCCGGCTCGCGCCCGCACGAATGCGTATTCATCTTCATGACGCGGTTTCCGCCCCACGCGGCGCGGAGCCCAGTCCACGAGGCAGTGCAGGACCCATGACAACCACGGCGCATCACCCGGACCAGCTCGACAACCTACACGTCCGGGAGCTCACCCCGCTTCTTTCCCCATACGAGCTGAAAACTCAGTTGCCCATGCCCGAAGCCGCTGCGCGCACCGTCGCGGGCGCGCGCGCCACCATCCGGCGCATTCTGCGCGGCGAAGACCAGCGCCTGATGGTCGTGATCGGCCCGTGCTCGATCCACGACACCGAGGCCGCCATGGACTACGCCCGCCGCCTGCGCGCGCTCGCCAGCGATGTCGAAGATCATCTGTTCATCCTCATGCGCGCCTACCTCGAAAAGCCGCGCACCACGGTTGGCTGGCGCGGCCTGATCAACGACCCCTACCTCGACGGCTCATTCGACATGAGCGCGGGCCTGAAAGTCGCCCGCCGCCTGCTAATCGACATGAACGCGCTGGGCCTGCCCGTCGCCACCGAAATGCTCGACCCGATCAGCCCGCAGTATCTCGACGACCAGATCAGCCTGGCGACGATTGGCGCGCGCACCACCGAGGCGCAGACGCACCGCGCGCTGGCCAGTGGCGTGTCGATGCCGGTGGGCTTCAAGAATGGCACCGACGGCGGCATCCAGGTGGCGGTGAACGGCTGCCTGACGGCGGCCGGCTCGCACAGCTTCCTGGGCATCGACGAGCAGGGCCACAGCGCGGTGGTGAAAACAACCGGCAACCCCGACGCATTTGTGATCCTGCGCGGCGGGCGCGGCGGCCCGAACTACGCCGCCGACTACGTGGCCGAGGCAGCCGACCTGATGCAGAAGGCCAACCTGCGCCCCGCCGTGATGATCGATTGCAGCCACGCCAACACCGGCAGCGATTACCGTTTGCAGGAAGGCGTGTGGAACAACGTACTCGCCCAGGTGATCGGCCAGCACGAGCCAATCGTTGGGCTGATGGTCGAAAGCAATATATTCGAGGGCAAGCAGCAGCTCACCGCCGACCATTCGGCGCTGCGCTATGGCGTCTCGCTCACCGATGGCTGCATCGGCTGGGAGCAGACCGAGCGGATTCTGCACGAAGCGCACGCTGCGCTGGCGCGCGGCTAAGGTCCTACTCCCTGGCGCGGCGGCACCTTCCCCACCGCCGCGCCTGCTGGCAATTTGCTGCATTTTCGCTACCGAACGTATCTTCAAGGCTGCGCGCCGCTCTCGTATTGTGAAAGCATTGTCCCTTGTGCGCGCCTGCCCGATGAGCCGGCTGGCGCTTCTGTAAGAAAATAAAGGACTCACAATGCGACTCGGTTTGCCGCATGCCCTTTCCGCCCAACGTCTTGGGCGCATGGCGCGCTTCTGCGCCTTGCTGCTTGCCTTGCTGCCGGCCTTCCCCGCGGCTGCGCGCCCGGCCCACGAACCGCCCGCGCCCGGCGGCTTTCTCAGCCCCGCCACCCCCGGCGATGCGCTCGATATCGCGCTTGGCTTTGCGCGCAGCCACGCCGCCGCCTATGGGCTGGAAAGTGATGACCTGCGCGATTTCATTGTGACCGACCGCTACACCAGCCAGCACAATGGCGTCACACACCTCTACCTGCGGCAGCGCGCCAATGGCATCCCCGTCGCGGGCGGCGACCTGAATATCAACGTCATGCCCGACGGTCGCATTCTCTCGTTTGGCTCGCGCTTCCTGCCCGGCCTAGCCGCCCGCGTGAACGCCAGCGCCGCCAAACTTGCGCCCGCCGATGCCGTGCGCAGCGCCGCCGCCGCGCTGGGCCTAAGCGTGGCCGGCAAGCTCGTGCAGAGCGCCGGGGCCGCGCCGGGCAGCTACGTCGTCGGCGGCGCGGGCTTTGCCCAGCACGACATTCCTGTGCGCCCGATCTACGTGCCGCGCCCCGACGGGCAGGTGCGGCTGGCGTGGGACATGGAAATTCAGCCGGCCGGCAGCGCCGACTACTGGCACATGAGCGCCGACGCTCTGAACGGGCAGGTGCTGGCGCGCGAAAACTGGACGCTTTCCGAGCAGCAGGGCGCGGCGAGCAATGGCGCGGCAGCCAGCAGCCCGCGCACTATTGCAGCACAGCCCGCGCCCAGCGCCACCGCCCAGCCCGACACCTACGCCGTATTTGCCGCACCGCAGCGCAACCCGCTCGGCGGCCCGCGCACAAACATAAGCGCCCCCGCCGACGCGCTGGCCTCGCCATTTGGCTGGCACGACGTGAATGGCGCGGCCGGCGCAGAGTTCACCAACACCTGGGGCAACAATGCCCAGGCCTACGCCGACATTGATGGAATTGATGGCTTCAGCGGCGGCGACTTCCTGCCCGACGGCGGCGCGAGTCGCGTGTTCACCGCCGCGCTCGATCTCAGCCAGGCCCCGAGCAGCTACCGCGCCGCCGCCACGACCAACCTGTTCTACTGGACCAACACCATCCACGACGTGATGTACCACTACGGCTTCGACGAGGCGGCCGGCAATTTCCAGCAAAACACCTACGGGCGCGGCGGCGCGGGCGGCGACAGCGTGCGAGCCGAAGCGCAGGACAGCGGCGGGCGCAACAACGCCAACTTCTTCACCCCGCCCGATGGCATGCAGCCGCGTATGCAAATGTACCTGTGGAATGGCCCGGCCAGCAGCTTGCTGCGTGTGCTGCCCCCGGCCGGCTCGCCCACCGACTACGCGAACGGCACGGCCTCGTTCGGCCCAAACAATTTCGCGATCACCGACACGCTGGTGCTGGTGGACGATGGCGTAGGCATCACCAGCGATGGTTGCGAGGCGTCATTCAGCAATGCCGGGGCTGTGGCGGGCCATATTGCCGTGATCGACCGCGGCACCTGCACCTTTGTGCAGAAAGTGACCAATGCGCAGAACAATGGCGCGGTTGGCGCGATTATTCTGAACAACCAGCCCGGCAGCGCGCCGGGCCTGGGCGGCGCCAGCGTCAGCGTCACCATTCCGGTGCTCTCGATGACGCAAAGCGACGGCACCACAATCAAAACTGCGTTAGGTAGCGGCACAGTGACGGCCACGCTTCAGCGCAGCACCGCGCCCGATCTCGACGGCTCGCTCGACAGCGAGATTGTGATCCACGAGTACGCCCACGGCATTTCAAACCGCCTGACCGGCGGGCCGCAGAATAGCAGCTGCATGGGCAACAAGGAAACCGGCAGCGAGGGCTGGAGCGATTTCCTGGCGCTGGCGCTCACGCCCAGCCCAGGCGACACGCGCAGCACCGACCGCGCGCTGGGCGCGTATGCCGTCGCCGCGCTTGGCAACCTGCGCCGCTACCCCTACTCGACCAGCCTGGCCACCAACCCGCTCACCTATGGCGCGCTGGCGCAGCCAGGGACGGGCGGCCAGATCGGCGAGGTGCACGATGTGGGCGAGGTGTGGGCGGCAATGCTGTGGGAAATGTACTGGAACATGGTCGACGACCACGGCTTCAGCGCCGATCTGCGCGCAGGCACGGCCGGCAACAATCGCGCCATCCAGCTCGTGATCGACGGCATGAAAATGCAGCCCTGCCAGCCCAGCTTTGCCGAATCGCGCGATGCCATCCTCGCCGCCGACCGCGCCGACTATGCCGGCGCCGACGAGTGCCGCATCTGGCAGGCATTCGCCAGGCGCGGCCTGGGCTACAGTGCCGTGGCGGGCTCAAACGACGACGTGACCGACGGCACCGAGGCCTTTGATGTACCGCCCGCCTGTGGCGTCAAGATCGACCCGCCGCGCGCCGAGCTGTGCGCGCCAAACAGCGCGCAATTGGATGTCGCGCTTGGTCCGCTCTTCGACGGCGCGGTGAACCTGAGCGCAAGCAATCTGCCCGCCGGCCTGAACGCCTCCTTCGGCAGCGCCAGCATCGCGCGCCCCTCGGCCACCACCCTCACGCTCGCAAACAGCGCAGCCGTGCTGCCGGGAAGCTATTCCTTTCAGGTGCAGGGCAGCGGCACACAGAATTACAGCACCAAAGTCGATCTGACGGTTGCCCAGGCCGAGCCAGTTACTGCTGCGCTCCAGTCGCCCGCGAGCGGCGCAAATGGCCAGCCACTGCGCCCCGACTTTAGCTGGTCGGCGGCGGCGAACGCCTTTAGCTACGAGTTCGAGCTGGCCGCCGACGCGCAGTTCAGCACTGTTGTGTACAGCACGACCCTGCAAAGCACCCAGCTTGCCCTGCCCCGCGGCCTGAGCGCGGGCGCGACCTACTTCTGGCGCGTGCGCGCGCTCAACGGCTGCGGCACCGCAACCTCAGCGACGCAGAGCTTCACGGTGGGCGCGGTGGCGCGCACGCTGCTGGTGGACGACGACGCCAACAACCCGGATGTGCGCACCTACTTCACCACCGCGCTCGACTCGCTCAATATCAGCTACGACGTGTGGGACACCACGCAGGCTGGCGAGCCCGACGCCGCAACTCTGGCGAACTACGCGACGGTGCTGTGGGCGGGCGGGCACTACGGCTCCCCAGCCGCAGCAACCGAGCCAGCGCTGGCGAGCTTCCTCAACGGCGGCGGCTGCCTGGTGATCAGCAGCCAGGAGTATTTTTATAACAACGGGCTGACGCCGTTCATGCAGCAATACCTTGGCGTAGCAAACGCTACCGGCGACGTTGGCCATGCCAAAGTTACGGGTGCGGGCGCGGTATTTGGCGGCCTCGGGCCATATACGCTCGACCCAACGCAGATCGACGTGGGCTATGCCGCCACCGACAGCGACATCATCACGCCAACGCTGCCCGCCGAGCTGGCTTTCAGCGGCAGCAAGGGCAACGCCGGCGTCGCGCACGATGGCGGGCGCTTCCGCAGCGTGTACATGGGCTTCTCGTTGGAGGCGATCACCAGCGCGAGCGGGCGGAAAAATGTGCTGCAAAAGGCCACCAGCTGGTGCAACGCGCTGCCCCTGGCGATCACCAGTGCCGCGCCGGCAGCAGCCAAGGTCGGCACGTTCTACAGCCACCAGTTCACCGCCACTGGTGTGCCAAAACCCACATTCAGCCTGACAGCCGGCACGCTGCCGCCCGGCCTCACGCTTAGTGCGAGCGGCCTGCTCAGCGGCGTACCTACGCGCGCGGGTACCTATAGCGGGCTGGTCGTTTCGGCCAGCAACGGGCAAAATCCCGCAGCGACGCAATCGTTCACGCTGGTGGTCGCGCGCGACGGGCGGGTGTTTGTGCCAATCGCGCGGCGCTGACGCCGAGGGTTAGGGAATAGATGAATCGCCGGTCTACGCACTACGCACTACGCTCTTTGGAACGTAGTGCGTAGTGCGTATAGTTCGAGCGTAGAACTGCACCAGCCGCATCCTGAGTAGCGCAAAGCGCATATCGAAGGGTGCGCAATGCCAGCATCCTTTGCTCTCCTATTTTTTCAGCTTCTGCAAGCGCTCGCCAGCGGCGCGCAGTGTTTCGAGCTTTTTGGCGAAGCAGAAGCGCGCAAAGCGCGGCGCGCTGGCCGCATCGGAATAGAAGGCCGAGGTCGGGATCGCCGCCACGCCCAGCTCGGTCGTCAGCCAGCGGCAGAATGCCCGGTCGTCGTTATACCCGAGCGCGCTGATGTCGGCGCTGATGAAGTACGAACCCTCGGCGGGCAGCGTCGGCAAGCCCACCCCTTCGAGAATGTCGCGCAGCAGCGCGCGCCGCTCGGCATATTCTGTGCGCAATTCGGCATAATAATCGCTCGCGGCGGCATGCTCGATCGCCGCGCCAGCCGCCTCCTGCATTGGCGTCGAGGTCGCAAACGTCACCCACTGGTGCGCCTGACGCAGGGCGGTGTTCAGCCATGCCGGCCCCACCGACCAGCCAATCTTCCACCCCGTGACGCTAAACGTCTTGCCGACACTATTGAGCGTCAGCGTGCGCTCCCACATGCCCGGCAGCGTCGCCAGTGGCACATGCTCGGCGGCGTCGTAGAGCAGCCGGTCGTACACTTCGTCGGTGATCGCCAGCACATCGAACTCCTGACACAGCTCGGCGATCTGCGCCAGCTCGGCGCGCGTGTAGACCTTGCCGGTCGGGTTGTGCGGCGTGTTGATGAAGATCGCTTTCGGGCCTTGCTGAAATGCGGCGCGCAGTTCGTCGGCATCGAACCACCAGCTCGCATGCCCTTCCGCGGGCGGGCGCAGCGGCACCACCAGCGGCGTCGCGCCAGCCATGGTGATGTCGGGCACATAGGCGTCGTAGGCCGGCTCGAACACGATTGCGCGGTCGCCCGGGTCGAGCAGCGCAAAGGCGGCATCGCACAGCGCCTCGGTCGCGCCGCTGGTCACGCTCACTTCGCTCTGCCAGTCAACTGCGCGGCCGTGCTCGCGCTCCCATTGCGCGGCCACTGCGCGGCGCAGGCGCGGCGTGCCAGGCATGGGCGCGTACTGGTTCAGGTCGGCCGCGATTGCGGCGGCGGCGGCTTCTTTCACAAAGGCGGGGCCGGCGAAGTCGGGAAAGCCCTGGCCAAGATTGACGGCATTGTGCTGCAGCGCCAGCGCGCTCATTTCAGTGAAAATCGTGGTGCCGAAGCCGGCCACGCGCCGGGCGGACGATCTGGTCATTGGGGTCTCCTGGTGGTGATCGAAACGGTGCTCAAGCAAAATCATCCACAGATTACACAGATTGCACAGATTGAGTTTGATATGAAAATTAGCGCATCTTTGGCTTTACAAAGCTTTCGCAAGCAAGAAATTGGGCTTAAATGAATAATGCGCTCGAGAGATTATCACTGTCTGCGTAATCTGCGTAATCTGTGGATTTTTATTATGCCGGAAATTGCGCTGCGGCTATGGTAGCACAGAATGCGGCGACAGAATCACACCGGCCCTGGTGCGAATGCTGCCAGGGCCGGCTGGGGTATTGTAGCCACGGAGAGCACAGAGATCATTGAGCGAGAAAGCAAACTTTGTGCGCTCTGTGCCTTTGTGGTGAGCAAAACCGCGCAGGCTAGTCGAGATACTCGTAGCCCGGCAGCGTCAGGAACTCAACAAACGAGTCGTCGGAGATCAGTTGGTCGAACAGCACGCCGGCCTTGGCGAAGTTGCGCCCGTTGTAGGTCGCATCGCCATAGCGCCCCTTGAGCTTGTCCAGCTCCTCGGCCAGCACTGTGCGGAACAGCGCCAGGTCGATCGTGCGCCCATCGTCCAGCACGCCGCGCTCGCGCCGCACCCACTGCCACACCTGCGCACGCGAGATCTCAGCCGTGGCGGCGTCTTCCATCAGGTTGTTGATCGGCACCGCGCCCTGGCCGCCCAGCCACGCCTCGACATACTGCACGCCCACGCTCACATTCGTGCGCAGCCCGGCCTCGGTGATCGGCCCGTCGGCGAACTGGAGCAGGTCGGCCGCGCTCACCTGCACGTCCTCGCGCTTGCGATCGATCTGATTTGGCTGTGGCATCGCCGCGTCGAACACCTCCAGCGCCAGCGCGACCATGCCGGGGTGCGCCACCCACGTGCCGTCGTGCCCGTCGTTGGCCTCGCGCTCCTTGTCGGCGCGCACCTGCGCAAAGGCGCGATCGTTAGCGGCGGGGTCGTTCTTCACCGGGATAAAGGCCGACATGCCGCCGATTGCGTGGATGTTACGGCGATGGCAGGTTTTGATCGCCAGCAGCGAGTAGGAGCGCATGAAGTGCGTGGTCATCGTCACCAGCGCGCGGTCGGGGAAGACATGCTCGTGGTTGCGGAACTTCTTGATGCAGCTGAAAATATAGTCCCAGCGCCCGCAGTTCAGCCCGGCCGAGTGCTCGCGCAACTCGTACAGAATTTCGTCCATCTCGAACGCGGCCAGGATCGTTTCGATCAGCACGGTGGCGCGCACCGAGCCCTGCGGCACGCCCAGCTCGTTCTGCGCCATTACAAACACGTCGTTCCACAGCCGCGCCTCAAGGTGGCTTTCCATCTTGGGCAGGTAGAAGTACGGCCCGCTGCCGTTCGCCAGCAGGGTTTTGGCGTTGTGAAAGAAGTACATGCCAAAATCAAACAGGCTGCCCGACATGGGCTTGCCATCCACGCGCATGTGCTTTTCCAGCAGGTGCCAGCCGCGCGGGCGCACCAGCAGCGTCGCTACCGTGCTGTTCAGGCGGTACTCGCGGCCATCGGGGTTGGTGAACTCAATCCGGCGGTTGATTGCGTCGCGCAGGTTGATATGCCCCTGGATGTTGTTGTCCCAGGTGGGCGAGTTGGCATCCTCGAAGTCGGCCATAAACACTTTCGCACCCGAGTTCAGCGCGTTGATCACCATCTTGCGATCGACCGGCCCGGTGATCTCCACGCGGCGATCCTGCAAATCAGCGGGGATGGGCGCGGCCACCCAGTCGCCAGCGCGGATGTCGGCGGTTTCGGGCAGGAAGTCGGGCAGGGTGCCGGCGTCAATCGCGGCCTGGCGGGCTTCGCGCGCTTCGAGCAGCGCTTCGCGGCGGGCGTTAAAGGCGCGCTGAAGCCTGGCGACAAAATCCACGGCCTCGGGCGTCAGCACGGTCGCAAAATCATCGCTGACAGCGCCCAGGATCTCGATCCCGGCGGAATACTGGTGCTTGCTCATGCGCACGAGCTCCTTTGCTATGCTGAAGATCAGGGGTGCCAGGGTAAGTATATGTGCAGCCGACTCAGATGAGTTACAGGGGTGTTGGCGCGATGCACGCGGCCACGATTATACCCGCCGGTGCGGGCTTGTCAATCGCCAGGCATCCGGTTCCACGCGCTTAGCTCGCCTCGTCATCGCGCACCTGATGATCAAATGTCTGCTGCGCTTCCAGCACGGCTTCGATGTGTGTTTCCGACCAGACGCGAATAGCGTCGAGCAGGCCGATCAGCGTGCTGCCAAGCGGTGTCAGGCTGTATTCGACTTTTGGCGGAACGCTTGCATACACGCGGCGGGTGATAATGCCGTCGCGTTCGAGTTCGCGCAGCTTTTGCGTCAGCACCTTGGGCGAAATATTTGCGATCTCCCGCCGCAGCTCGCCAAAGCGCCGCTTCTTGCTGGCCAGCCGCCCGATGATCAGCACCGTCCACTTATCGGCAATGCGGTCGAGCACCAGGCGCGTGGGGCAGGTATCGTCGTACACATTCCAGCGTGCTAGTGAATTAGTTTCCATTTGATACCAGTGTTACTTTCAGGTTACTACGTTACAAAAAAGTGCATACTTGCAATTATATACTCTCGCTCTATACTGTCAACTGTCTCGACGGGAGACATCAACAGTAGGAGGCATTCCATGACCACCAATTCCGGGAACAAGCAGCGCGTTCTTGCCTTGCTCAAGAGTATCGAAACCGGCGACGCCGCAGCCGTCAGCGTGATCAACCCACAAAAATATATACAGCACAATCTTGGGGCGGCCGATGGTTTGCAAGGCTTTGGCGAGCTGATGAGCTTGCTCCCGGCTGGCTCTGCGAAAGTTCACACGGTACGTGTATTTGAAGATGGCGACTTTGTTTTCGCGCATACCGACTACAACTTCTTTGGCCCAAAGATTGGCTTCGACATTTTTCGCTTTGAAAACGGCCAGATCGTCGAGCACTGGGACAACCTGCAGGAAACGGCTGGCCCCAACCCGAGCGGGCACACCATGATCGATGGGCCTGAGGTTGCGAGCGATCGTGATAAAACTGAGCAGAACAAGGCGCTGGTGCGCCAGTTTGTCAGCGATATTCTGGTGAATGGCCGGCTGGAAAAGCTGGCAAGCTACTATGACGGCGACAGCTACACCCAGCATAACCCACAGATTGGCGACGGGCTGTCGGGGCTGAGCGCCGCCTTGCAGGCGCTGGCAGCACAGGGCATTGCGATGCAGTACGACCACATTCATCGCGTGTTCGGTGAGGGCAATTTTGTGCTGGTTGTCAGCGAAGGCAGCTTTGGCGGGCAGCATACATCGTTCTACGATCTGTTCCGCGTCGAAAATGGGGCTATTGCCGAGCACTGGGATACGATCGAGCCTATTCCCACGCGCAGCGAGTGGAAAAACGATAACGGCAAGTTCTAGCGCTGGTTGCTTAGAATCTGCCCGATAGCCGGCACAATAACGAAACAGGCACAGCAACGCCCCGGCGCGCATATGCACACCGGGGCGTTGTTACACCTGCAGAATATCTCACAGGTGCTCGTTCGTTATGAGCCTATCTGTGTAATCTGCGTAATCTGTGGATCACACAATCCGCCGAAGCTGCCTAGACCCGATTTGGCACCGCTTCCCAGGCCGGATCGGCGCTGGTGGGGTTGTACGGCGCGGGCCGCAGCTGCGAGTAAAGCAGGCCCGTCACCATGCCATACACCAGGTGCTGAATGACAAACGAGGGCCCGTAGCTGTCGAGCAGCGCCGGGTTCAGCACTGGTACCACTACGAAATAGGCCAGCGCCCAGATCAGCAGGCCATACAGCATGCCGCCCAGCACCGGCACCCCGTAATCGGAGGGCAAACGCAGCACGCGCCGCGACAGAATGCCAAACGCCGCGCCGAGCAAACCCGACGTCAGGAAGTGCAGGATGGTGCCAAGCAGCACGGCGGCAGCGCCATTCGCCACGCCGCCCAGGAAGGGCGCGGCGATCTCACGCGGCTCGCGCCACATATCCTGCCCGGTGGCGATCGAAAGCATCGCGGCCACAACCATCATTGCGGCCCCGCCGCCCAGGCCAGCAATCGCGCCGCCAAGGCCAGGAACATTTGGCAAACTGCTCGAAAGCGCAGGGGTGGACGGGCGCTGCCCGTTCGGGGATTGTGCTCCATGATTCATCATCGACGTGGTTCCTTTCCTGTGGTCCAGTCGTGTTGCAAGCCGGCGAGCGCGCGGCCATCTATGGAGATAATGTTGTGGCGGGGATGCTGTGCAAGGGGTGAACATTAGTTGTGCATACTCTAGCACACTATGCCGCGCCATGCAAGACCTTTTTATGTGGTTTTAATGAGAGTCTTGCCAGCATGAAAAGCATACGCAGTGGCGGCGCCAGCTGCATGCCTGGCGCAGGCGCATGTGCCGAGGTGGCTGGCTGCAGGTGGGGTTACTGTGCGATTGGCCCGCTGCAGATCAGCGCGGCGGGGCGGCCCGCCACCTGCGTCAGCACCACTACCAGCGGCTGCGCGCCCGCGCCCGAAAGCTGCCGCGCCAGCGCATCGGTGTCGAGCGGCGATCCACGCTTTTTCACCGTCACCGCGCCCGCGCCCAGTGCGCGCAGGCGGGCGCGCAGCCGCTTGAGGCTGAAGGGCAGCCATTCGTGGATCTGCCAGCAGCGCGCAAAGGGCGTTGGCAGCGGCTGCGCGCCCGTCAGGTAGGCAATCTCGCGGTCGAGCTGGGCCGCGCCAAGCTGCGCCGCAAGCTCGGCCACGAGGTGCGCGCGGATCACGGCCGGGTCGGGCTCGTATAAATAACCCTGCGGTTCGGTCAGCGGCGGCACGGGCGGCGCAGCGCCGTGGGCGCGGAACATCGTGTGGGGCGGCGCGCCAGCCGCCAGCAGCGTTGCGCGGCGGCCAGGCTGCCCGAGCGGGCCAAGCCAGATCGCCGCTTCTTTCAGCTCGCCGCCCACCGAAATAAACTCGGCCTCGAATGGCGCACCGCCCAACTGTTGAACGAGCGCATCCAGGTCGTCGTCGGCCACGCCCGGCGCGGCTTTCATGCCAATGGCGGGCGTGTGCTGCTGCCACTGCGCCAGCAATGCCACCGGCGGCTGGTACTCGGCCAGCGCAAACACGCGCCGGCCCGCGCTGCGCCGCGCCGGGTCGAAGAAGATCGCATCAGCGGCAGGCGGCGGCTCGCGCTCAAGGTCGGCCAGGGTTGTCGTCACGCGCCCAGCCAGGCTAGCGGCGCGGGCATTGGCTTCTGCCATCGCCAGGCGCAGCGGGTCGCGATCCACCGCCGTCACATCGGCCACGCGCGCCAGCGCCAGCGTATCGCCGCCCGCGCCGCAGCACAGATCGGCAACGCGCGCGTAGGGCGTGTAGCGCCGGGCACGGTAGCCCGCGATCAGCTCGCCCGAGGCTTGCTCCAGCGCCTCGCGCGTGAAGTACATGCCCGCCGCGCCGCCGAACTTGGCAGCCGCGCGCGCGCGCAACCACGCGATCTCATAGGCGGCGGCGGCGCGCACGGGCGCGGCCTGGCGGCGCAGCGATTCCAGCGCACGGAGCCGCCCCGCGTCGCTCAGGTCGCCGCCCTGCGCCGCCGCGAGCAGCAGCTGCCCTTCGGCGCTCAGCAGCCAGCGAAAGGTATCGAGTGCATCAGCTTGCATTGTTTATTTTGTGGGCGCTTTGCTCGTGCCCCAGTACATTCGCTTTTGGCTTTTTGCGGGGCGCTTCGCCCCCGTACCCCCGATTAGGGAAACCCTTCCGGCAAAGAGCGCTGGTATCGATTGATATTCAGGTTATCATGCCTTGCGGCAACGGCGGAAGCGAGTACCAGTTTACTCGTCAACTGCCAGCTTTTTAGCACAACGGAGGCATGACAAAAGGTATCTCGCTTGCCGGCCACGTTCTTTTTGGGGTCCAGGGGCGATAGCCCCGGCCGGGGTGCTGGGGCGGGCAGCCCCAGCGGCCTTGCGGCCCGAGCAACAAGCGTTCAAGCTGGTACTGCTTCGAAGCCCAGATATCGCGGCGGCCTCGCGGCCCAAGCGCAACTCAGCGGCCTTGCGGCCCGAGCAAAACCACGTTCGAGTGTTACGAGTTTATAGCGCAACCCAGCGGCCCAAGCGCACCCAGCGGCCGCGCGGCCCGAGCGCCTTACTGTTTGCTCGCCGCCGAGCGCGCCACCGCCGGCCGCGCAGCTGGCCAGCGAATCACGCCATTGGCCAGCAGGATGCCCAGCACCACCAGCGCCAGCCCCGCCAGCGCGCTCAGCGCGATTGGCTCGCCCAGAAACAGCGCGCCATACACCAGCGCAAACGGCGGCAGCAGGTAGGTCACCATTGAGCTGCGCGTCGCGCCCACGCGCTCGATCAGCCAGTAGAGCAGCACATACGCCAGCGCGGTGCCCAGCACCGCCAGCGCCAGCACGGCAGCCCAGACATGCGCCGAGGGCATAGGGAAGCCATGCGAGGCCAGCGCAAATGGCGTGATCATCAGCGCGGCGGTGGTCATCTGGCCAGTGGCGGGCAGCAGCGGCGGCAGGCCACGAAATGCGCGCCGGCTATACACGCCGTTCACGCCATAGGCGGCGGCTGCCACCAGCACGGCCAGCTGGCCCTGCGTGCTGGCGTTCGACAGATTGAGATCTTCCACGCCCACCGCCACCACCACCCCTGCAAAGCCAATCGCCACGCCCAGCAGCCGCAGCCCCGAAAGCGCTTCTTCGCGCGTCCAGACATAGGCCAGCAGCAGCGTGAACAGCGGTGTGGTGGCGTTGAGGATGGCGGCCATCCCACTGGGGATGGACTGTTCGCCCCAGGTGATCAGCATATAGGGCACGACCAGGCCAACAAAGCCGGTGAAAACAAAATGGCCCCACAGCCGCCAGCTGCGCGGCAGGCGCAGGCCACGCGCAAACAGAAGGCCCAGCAACAGCAGCGCCGCCGTGCCAACGCGCAAGGCCACCAGCGAAACCGGCGCCAGCTCGCTCACGCCGATCTTGATGAACAGAAACGACGCGCCCCACACCGCGCCCAGCAGCAGCAACACACCCAGATTGCGCATATATGTTCTCCCGGCTGAAAAGCGCATTGTATCACCCGGCCCGTGGCGAGCCGAGGGACAATGCTGGACAATTTGCCAGGACAAACCGGTGAAATATGGGTGAGGAGGCGCTATTCTGCCACGCTGTTACTGGCAACCAGCGGCAGCTCAATTGTGAAGGTGCTGCCCTGCCCTTCCACGCTCGCCGCCCGAATCGAGCCGTTATGCGAGGCGACAATCTCCTTGGCCACATACAGGCCGATGCCGGTACCGCTGATATTCTGCTGGCGTGTGTTTACTGCGCGGTAAAACTGATTGAACAAATGAGGAAGGGCTGAAGCTGGGATGCCAATGCCCTCGTCAGCGATACTAATGTGCGCACGCTGGCCATGTTTCTCAAGACCGACAAGAATGCGCCCGCCCTGCGGGCTGTATTTTACAGCGTTCTGAATAAGGTTTTGGAATACCTGCTCAAGCCGCATCGGGTCGCCCTCAATGGTGAGCGTTTCTTGTGGCGCTTCGCAGATCAGGGTGTGCTTGGTGAGCGTGGGCGATACGCGGGCGACGATCTGGCGCACCAGAATGCCCAGATCGATCTCCATGCGATTCAGCGAAATGCGCCCCTGCTCAATCAGCGAAAGATCGAACAAACCGTCGAGCGCCTCAGTCAGGTAGCTCGTCTGGTCGATCACCATTTTCAGCAGTTGTGCTTCGGCGGGCGCAAGCTCGCGCGCGCTCAGCCGCCGGTGGAGCAACTGGGCATTCCCGCTCAGGATCGTCAGCTGCCCGCGCAGCTCGTGCGACGCGATCGAGAGGAAATTATCGCGCACACTGACCGCGCGCTGCGCCTCGGCCAGCGCGTGCTGCTCGCGCGCCAGCATATCGGTGTAGGCAAGCTCAAGCGCTTTTTGTTCGGTGATGTCACGAGTGATCGAGAGCAGCGCAACCGGCTGGCCGTGTTCGTAGATAAAGGTGACATGCGACGCCACATTACGGATGTGGCCATCGTTGTGCAGCACCTGCGCTTCATAGATGGGCTGCAGCGTGCCCGTGCGGAAAATCTCGGCATAGCGTTCCCTGGCAGCGGCCCGGCGCTCGGGCGGGTAGATAACGCTGAAATGCTTGCCGATCACTTCTTCGGCTGGGAAGCCGTGCAGCGCAAGATAGGCCGGGTTGGCAGCCAGCACCGTGCCATGCTGGTTGGAAAGAACCATGGCGTCGGCGCAATGCTCCCAGCTGGCACGGAAGATTTGCGCCTCCTGTGCGCGCGCCAGCTGTAGCAGCCGGCGAGAGCGAAGCTTAGGATTCGGTGGACGCTTCCGCATAGTAGTGCTTATGGGTAAGTGTGTGCCGCTTAGGGAAGCGCAGTATTCGCTTTTCTACTGCTGGGCCAGGTAGCGGTCAATTGTTGCAAGCAGCATATCGAGATCAAATGGCTTTGTGATCAGCTGCGTGTTGCTGTTACCGCGAATTTGCGAGTTGAATGATGCAACTGCGCTCATAAGAATGATGGGGATCGATTGCAGGGCTGGGGATACCTGCACCGTCTGATAAAGGGCAAGGCCATCCATCACCGGCATCATAACGTCGGAAAGGATGAGATCGGCGCGTTCGCGATCCAGGCAGGCAAGCGCTTCCCGGCCATTGCGCGCCGTGATCACTCGGTAGCCTGCATCTGTAAGAATATCAACAAGCAATGTCACGATAGCTTGTTCATCATCAACAACAAGAATCGTGGCCTGCTCGAGCTTAGGGGTCATGTGTCTCTGCCTGTGTATCGGCTACCATTGTAGAAGCATTTGAGGTTGCTCCAATGCGTAATGGCATATTAGCAATAATAATGCCCTGATTGGTAGCTATTTCAAATGGGCGAGCTATTGGGTCGTAGCCCACGTCGCGCATTTTTACGATCGAGAGCGAGCGCACCAGTTGGGCGCCTTCTTCTTGCGAGCGCAGGCAGATGATATTGTCGGTTGTTTCCGAAACGCCAATGCGCGGAGCTGCCACTTGCCCAGTCGTGGCATTGCGCATTTCCATGGCAAACACCGTGGTAACGCCGCGCTGGCGCAGCACATTTGCCAGCACAGCAAAAAAGCCATGCACACGGTCGGGATCGAACAGCATGGTCAGAATGTCGTCGAGCCCGTCGATAAACAGGCGCTTGATCTGCTGAGTGTCGATGATGTCCAGCATTTCGCTCACCAGCGCCTCGGGGATATTTTCAGCCGGCGAGTGCCAGCGCAAGGTGAGCAGACGATGCGCTTCGTCGCTGCTGAGATTCATGCCCAGGCGGGCGGCCTTATTGACAAGCCGCGAGGGTGTTTCCTGAAAGCCGAAATACAGGCAGGGCTCACCTTTCGCCAGGCCTGCGGACAAAAAATGCAGGCCGAGAACGGTTTTGCCAGTGCCCGGCCCGCCAAACACCATGCTGATCGACGCGGCAGGCAGGCCACCGCCGAGCATGGCATCGAGCTTCGAGACATCGAATTCCACCACGCCCATCGGCACGCTGTCGGGCACATCGTTTTGTTCCAGCAGCGATTCGGTGCGCGGATAGATGATTATGCCATCGTCGGTGATAGCACACGGGTGCCGGCCTTCGATATAGGCGCTGCCGCGCAGCTTCCAGATTTCGAGCTTGCGGGCCATGCGCAGGCCAACATGGAAGTGCGTTAGCTCCAGCAGGCCGTCGGCCATCATCTGCTCGGAAGACGAGTTGCGCGTGGGCTGGTGCGAGATCAGCAGCGTGGTGCATTGCTGAAGTTCGCCAAGCGTTTGGACGCGCTGCAGAAACGTTTTGAAAGATAGCTCGGTGGCACCGCCCATCAGCACGGTATCCAGGCCGTCGAGCACCAGCAGCGTGGCGTGGTGGCTGCGCATGGTCTGCCGCAGCATAGTGTACAGCCCATCCATCCCTTCCTGCACAAACACGCTGTAGCCGCTGAAGAACAAAATGTCTTCGCCCACCACCGCCTGATCGAAGAAGCTAAAGGCGTGCAGGTGTGCCAGCAGGCGCGTATGCGATTCGGTCAGCAGGGTGACATAGACGGCGCGGCCGCCCTCGGCGATGTGGCTAAAGCAGATCTGGTTCGCAAGAACGGTTTTTCCAGTGCCTGGCGCCCCCATAATCATATACATACCACCACGGAACAGCCCGCCATTCAGCACTCGGTCGAGGCCCGGCACTCCACTGGGCAGCCGCACCAGGGGCTGCACAGCGTTGGGCGCTACTTCGTCGGGTTGGCTCACGTACGATCCTTTCGGGGCCAGGTAGCGGCAGTGTGGTTCCATTCGGGCGGACACCAGTATACCATGCCTGGGTTGGTGGCGCAGCGCTGCGACTGTTTAGCGAGCAGGAAAGGAAGGGCTACAGAGACACCGAGATCGCAGAGGGCGAATCGAGGCTCGGCAGGCCGCTGTGAAGTCGATCTGCTCTCCATACCAGATGTCCATGCGGCTGCGCCGCACTCTGACGAATGAAAAGAGCGTCTGCGGCTCCTGATGTCTGGGTTTTTATAGCCGTTTGCAGAACAATTGACCACAGATGCACTGGAAAGAAGCGTGGTAGAGTGCGGAAAATACAGCTGCCTTCTGCATCCTGCCGACTGCAAACTGCTATAGTTCCTGGTTCTTGGTTCTTGTTCGTGTGCGGCGAGGTGGTGGTTTGGCAGGCGCGTTTAGCCGATGGCAAAGCTGGCGCGGCCATACAGCAATTCGGCCTGGCCGGGCGAGCGGTCGCCGCCGAGGTGCATGTGCCGAAGCGCGCGCACGGCCACAAAGCCGTGGCGCACAAGCAGCGGCGCAATGTTGGGGTTGTTGCCGGGCGCGAGCACGTAGGGGCCTGCGGAGTAGCGCAGCGCGAGCGCAGCAGCAAGCAGCGCTTCGGCGGCGGCGGGGCTTGTGGCGGCCCAGGGGCCAAGCTTATCGCTCTGGGCGAACAGAAAGCCGGCGACCTGGCCTTCGCCATCGCGCAGCACAAAGGCGCGGGCCGGCTCTTCGCGCAGCAGCAGCTCGAACACGGGCTGGCGCGCGGCCCCGAAAATTGGCGCGTCAAAGGCGGCGATGTCGGGCAGGTCGGCGGGGGTGAGCGGCTGCACGCCCGGCGCGGGCGGGTGCTGGCGCGGCGGCCCTTCGAACTCGAACGAGATGGTGTGGCCGTCGTCGATGAAGCCAAGCTTTTCGTACAGCGGCGCGCCGGAGGGGCTGGCTTCCAGCACCACCACCGGATCGCCACGCTCGGCCAGCCATGCCAGCAGGTACTGCATCAGCGACAGGGCAATGCCGCGCCGCCGGAAGGCCGGGCTAACACCAACCAGGCCGATATAGGCGAGTGGGCCGTAGTGCATCGCGCCAGCCACGCCCGCCACCTCGCCGTCGGCCTCGGCCAGCATCCAGCCGTCGGGCTGCAGCGCCATGTAGCGTTCCAGCCGATCGCGGCGGCTGCCACCGCCATAGGCAGCGCGCAGCACACCGTCGGCCGCCTCGACATCGGCGGGCAGCAGGGCGCGCAGTTCATTCGCCATTCCCAAGCACCTCCGGATTGACGGGGTTGGGCACGGGCTGGCCCGTGAGCGCCGCCACCAGATTGCGCGCCGCCGTGGTGGCCATGCGCACGCGGGTGGCCACGGTCGCGCTGCCAATATGCGGCACAGCCACAACGTTCGGCAGCGCAAGTAGTGGGTGGTCGGCACCAATCGGCTCGCGCTCGAACACATCCAGCCCGGCGGCGGCGGGCTGCCCGCGCTTCAGCGCCTCGGCCAGCTCCAGCTCTTGCACAATCGGCCCGCGCGCGGCATTGACGAACACGGCGCTGGGCTTCATCAGCGCGAACTCGCGCGCGCCAAACATGCCGCGCGTTTCGGCGGTGAGCGGCACCAGCACCACCACGAAATCGGCCTCGCGCAGCAGCGCGTCGAGCGGGCGGTACTGCGCGCCGGTTTCAGCTTCCAGCTCGGGCGCGGGGCGGCGGTTGTGGTACAGCAGGCGCATGTCGAAGCCACGCGCGCGCCGCGCCACCGCCGAGCCAATTCGGCCCGCGCCCACAATCCCCAGCGTCGCGCCGCTGATATCCTGCCCGACCATAAACATGGGCGACCAGCTTTTCCACTCGCCGGCTTCGATCAGTTTGTGACCCTCGACGATGCGGCGCGCAGCCGCCATGAGCAGCGCCCACGCCAGGTCGGCGGTGGTGTCGGTAAGCACGCCGGGCGTGTTGGTCAGCAGCACGCCACCGGCCGTGAGCGCCGGCACATCCACATTGTCGTAGCCCACCGCCATATTTGCCACGGCGCGGCAGCGCGGCGCGGCCGCCACAAACTCGCCGTCGATCCTGTCCGACAGCATGGCCAGCACGCCATCGGCGCTGGCGGCTTCGCGCAGCAGCACGTCGCGCGGCACCGGCTGGTCGTCCGATTCCCAGACGCGGTAGTCGCACGCCGCCGCAACAATATCGATTGCGGCCTGCGGGATGCGGCGGGTGATGTAAGCCTGGGGCTTGGGCATTGCGGGCCTCATGTTTCAGTTTTCAGGAGTCAGGAGCACGATAGCAGTTTGCAGTTGGCAGGGCGCAGAAGGCCGATGCGTTTTGCGCAATACAAGGCGTTTCGCGCTAATATATGAACAATCAATCTGTTCTGCAATCCCAATAAAGCAAGGAAAAATCTGCGGCAATGGCGTTCAAATAAATACCAGGATATCAGGATTTTAGCGTATTCTGAAAGCCTTCGTGTCTTCGTGCCTTCGTGGTACAAATTCCCGGCGTCCTGATAAATCGGGCTTACACGTCCATCACGCGCGTGTTCACGAAATACGGGAAGTCGAAGGTGGTCATATCGCCAGCGACCATGCCGGGGATGGGCAGCAAGCGCGCGGTGAGCGGCTTGCGCAGCGTGGCGGCAAGCGTGGCGACCTCGCGCAGCACGCCCGCGATACGAGCAGGCGCAACATCCCCCGCCAGCGGAATGGTATCGAGCCCAGTGCCGCAGACCGCGCTGAATGCCAGCAGGTCGCGCAGCGTGTAGCGCCCTTCGGCATTGCGCTGCGCAAGGATGGCATCTTCCAGCACCGGCAGCATCACGCCGCTGAAGCCAAGCTGGGTCACGTGGGCGGCGCGAATTGCGGCGGTGAGCGCGCGCACGCCCGCCAGCGTGCCCCACGCGCCAAACGGTACGCCCGCCAGCGCCTCGACCGCCGCGCCAACGCTGCGCGCCGGGTCGGGGTGCGGCGCAAGCGACCAGTCGCAGCCGGCGAATTGCACGCCTTCGGTTTTCACGTCGGCAAGCGCCGCGCCGATACGGGCGTCGTGCTGCTCGATCAGCGCCGTGAGCGCGCTGGCATCGCTTCCTGCCTCAACCGCCAGCGCGGCCGCCTCAGGCCCGACCGCCAGCCAGGGCGCGCCGCCATCGTGCGCGGCGGCGGGGAAGAATGGCGAGCCGGGCGCGACCATCGCCGCTGCTGCGAAGCGCAGGTTGCCGAAGCCGTTTTCCGTGCGCGCGCCAATCGCCGCGATTGCCGCCGCCGCGCCCTCGATCATCTCGGGGCGCACCTGCCCGTCCGGCCCGGTGAGCGGCGCGGAGGCGAACAGCGCCTCGGTGGCGACAATCGCGTCGGGCAGGGCGGCCAGCCGCTCGGCATCGCCCACGCTGATCGCAACATAATCGAAGCCAGCGGCCAGCGCCTGCTCCTCAACGCCCTGCGCAATGGTGGCAAAATCGCCGCAGCGGTTCGCGCCCGTGGCCGAAAGCGCCAGCCGCAGCGTCTGCACCGCGTAGCCAGCCGCGATGAGCCGTTCACGCGCAGCCAGGGCGGCCTGCGCCGCCCGCTCGATATCGGCCTCATTCGCACCGGCTGTGATGGTTCGGATTTCCATGCGATTGCTTTCGTTCCTATTGCACGCTATAAGCAGCTCGGTTTTATCCACAGATTTCGCAGATACCACAGATTAACTTTCGCAATTCTCATCTGCGTAATCTGCGTAATCTGTGGACAACTCTTAACTCGCTCGCCGCTCAATAATCATCTGCGTCAGCGTCGCCAGCGCCATCTGGCGGCCCTGCCCATCGTGCGCGACCACCTGCCACACATGCGTGCGCCGCCCGAGGTGCACAATCGTCGCCTCGCCCGTCACGCTGCCTTCGCGAATGCTGCGCAGGAAGTTGACCTTGAACTCGACGGTGGTGAAGCTCTCGGCGGGCGGCACATTCAGCGCCGAGCCAATCCCGGCCAGCGTGTCGAGCAGCGTCATCACCGCGCCGCCGTGGATGAAACCAAACGGCTGCGTCAGGTCGGGCCGCATGGGCATGAAGCCGGCCACGCGCTCAGGGCTGGCGTGCGTGAGCGTAATGCCCAGCAGCTCGGCCAGCGTACCCTGCACAATGCGCTTCATGGCGGTGGGGTCGAGTTCCATAGTTCCTCGGTTAGCAGCAGGCAGTCGGCAGTCGGCAGTCGGCAGTTGGCAGTGTGCAGTCGGCAGTATGCAGTCGGCAGTGTGCAGTCGGCAGTGTGCAGCCGGCAGTTGGCAGTGTGCAGTGTGCAGTCGGCAGTGTGCAGTCGGCAGTGTGCAGTCGGCAGTTGGCAGTGTGCAGTATGCCGGGGCGTATTGTATACGCCCCGGCAGCAACTTGCGAACTTTCCAACATTCAACCTGCAACCTCTTATGCTGCCGACGGATCAAGCTGCGGGGCCGTGCGCGCCGAGCCAATGCGCAGCGCCAGCCCGCCCGCCAGAATTGCCAGCACGCCCGCCACCAGAAAGGCCGTGCCGTAGTGGCCCAGCCGGTCGTGCGCGAGGCCACCCAGCCACGCCGCCGAAGCCGCGCCGATCTGGTGCGCGCAGAAGATCCAGCCGAACACCGTGCCGACGTGCTTGCGCCCGAACGTATCGGCCACCAGCGCAGTGGTTGGCGGCACCGTGGCAATATAATCGAGCCCGAACAGCACGGCAAAAACCGTCAGCCCGGCGTAGCTGGTGACGAACGGAAGCAGCAGGAGCGACAGGCCGCGGAAGCTATAATACCACGCCAGCAGCTTGCGCGGGTTGAAGCGGTCGGTCAGCCAGCCCGAAAGGATCGTGCCAACAAAGTTCATTGCGCCCATGATCGCCAGCAGGCCAGCCGCAATTCCCGGCGAAATACCGTGGTCGCCAACGTGCGGAATGAAATGCGTGCCAATCAGGCCGTTCGAGGTTGCGCCGCAGATGAAAAAGGTGATCGTCAGCAGCCAGAAGGCCGGCGTCACCAGCGCCCGGCGCATAACGCCCCGCTCCGCTTCTGCGGCGGGCGCGGCCGACGCGCCAGGCTGGAGGGCGGTTGCGCCATAGGGTTGCAGGCCCACATCGGCCGGGCTGTTGCGCATCAGCAGAAGCACCGGGACGATCAGCACGGCAGCGGCGGCCGCCATCACCAGCGTGCTGGTGCGCCAGCCATACACCTCGATCATCCAGACCAGCAGCGGGTAAAAAATCAGCTGGCCGGCCGAAGTCGACGCGCCAAAAATACCGGTGATCAGGCCGCGCCGCGCCACAAACCAGCGGTTCGCCACCGCTGCGCCCAGCACCAGCGCCACAATGCCTGTGCCCACGCCGCTGAGCGCGCCCCAGAAGAAGTTCAGCTGCCACATGCTCGTCATCCACGCGCTGGCGAGCATGCTGGCCGCAATCACTACCAGGCCCAGCAGGATCACCAGGCGCGGCCCGATCCGGTCGATCACCCAGCCGCTCAGCGGCGCGGTAAGCCCGTAGCAGAGCAGGCCAATCGACACCGCCAGCGAGATCGCCCCGCGGCTCCAGCCCATATCGTGTTCCAGCGGCACCACCATCACGCCGGGCGCCGAGCGCACGCCCGCCGAGATGATCAGGGTCAGCGCGGTGATGGCAACCACCACCCAGCCGTAGTGCAGCCGCGAGCCAAACAGTTTCTGCACGGTCGTTCTCCACATTTCCAGAACTTATCCACATGAGGTGTGCAAAACCCGCATGAATCTTACATGCCGAGCCAGCGCAGCGCCCAGAAGGCCAGCAACCCGGCGATGATCGTGAGCAGGACATTTTCCGTGCGCCAGGCCACCAGCGCCCCGACGATGCCGGCGGGCAGGGCCGGGCCAAGCGCCAGCAGACGCGCGCCGTTCTGCTCATGCAGCAGCAGCGGCGGCAGAATCAGCGCGACAAACACGGCAGCCGGCACGTAGCCCAGCCAGCGTTGCAGCCAGGGCGCAAGCTCGCCGCGCAGCGCCAGCATGGCCGTGACGCGCGTGGCGTAGGTTGCCAGCGCCATCCCCAGAATTGTCAGCCAGATCGTCATAACGCCTCGTTGGGAGTGTTGAGTGCGAAATATATTGTTAGCAGGTTGGCAAGTTGCACGTTCGCAGGTTGAAGAAGGCAGCGAGTGAAAGGGTGAAAGGGTGATAAGATGACGGCCACAATCCCTAAACCCAGTCATCAGGCGCAAGAACCTGCCAACCTGCAACCTTCAAACCTGAAACCCTCCGTGCCGCTGTGTCTGCAGGGCTGGCAGATTCATTCTTTTTCCTTCCGCATACCACGCCCACGCGTGAGCCACGCGCCTACACCGCTGGCGAGAATGCCGGCGATCAGAATGTACCAGCTACCCGGCAGCAGCATCGCGCCAGCCAGCGTCAGCGCGGCCGCCAGCGCGGCCACCAGCCCGCTCACGCGGTCGCGCAGCAGCGGCACCAGCAGGCCAATAAAGGTCAGTGGGAAGACAAGATCGAGGCCGTACGTGGCCGGGTCGGGGATGAGCGCGCCCAGCAGCATGCCGCCGATGGTGCTGAGCTGCCAGATCAAATACAGGCTGATGTTCGCGCCGAACTGGTATGCTGGGCTGCCCTTGCCCGCCAGAAAGCGGCGCATGCCCACGGCAAAGGTTTCGTCGGTGAGCTGTGCGGCAATGCCCGCGCGCGCAAGCGGGCTGGCGCGGCGCACGTGTGGCGCAAGCGCGGCGGCCAGCAGCAGGTGGCGCGCATTAATGACCAGCGTGGTGATCACAATCGTCAGCGGGGCGACGCCGGCTGCAAACAGGCCCGCGGCCGTGAACTGCGACGCGCCCGCAAACACAAAGAGCGACATCGCCAGCGTTTGGGCGGGCGAAAGACCAGCAGCGAGCGCGCTTACCGCATAGATCGCGCCAAAGGGCGCAACGCCAAGCCAGAGCGGGAGGGTAGCCAGAAAGCCGGCGCGAAAGGTGTCGCCGCCGGGCGCGGCGCTGGCCGGGATCGCAGGAGATTCGCTTGCCATAGTGCCTTTACCGTATTGCGATGCCAAATTTCGAGTGGGCTTGCGCGTGATGCGACGCATGGTGCAAGAACAATGGGCGCGAGTATAGCATGAACAAGCAGGTGCATACAGTGACAATACTGCTGCTTGTAGCGGGCCAATTGGGACAAAGCGGGCGCAGAACCGAGAACCGCAGAACCGCAGAACCGCAGAACCGAGAACCGAGAACCGCAGAACCGAGAACCGAGAACCGCAGAACCGCAGAACCGAGAACCAAAATCAAACAATCGGCAGCGGGTGACAAGATGACAAGATGACAAGGTGACAGTAGCCAGTAGGCAGTCAGCAGTAGTCTTCAGCGTGGGAGCGTGGAACTCGCAACCTTCAAACACGCAAACCTTCTCAGCGTCCTCCGCGCCCTTCGCGGTGAATAAAATCGGCATTCGTCCGTCGTGGGGATAACCTGCAACTTGCGAACATTCAACCTGCAACTCAAATTCTCCGTGCCTCTGTGTCTCCGTGGTGAATTTCCTGTCGTCGGTGGTCAGTAGTCGGTAATCGGGGAAGCTCGTATAATTCCGCCATGCATATCAACACAATTTTCTTCGACGTGGGCGAGACGCTGGTGGACGAGACGCGCCAGTGGGGCGGCTGGGCCGACTGGTTAGCCATTCCGCGGTTGACCTTCTTTGGCGCGCTTGGCGGCGTGATCGCGCGTGGCGAGCATCACCGCCGCGTGTTTGAGCTGCTGCGCCTGGGCATCGACATGGAGCGCGAGCGGGCAGCACGCACCGCCGCCGGCCAGGCCGATGTCTTCGATGCGCGCGATTTCTACCCCGACGCGCTGCCATGCCTCCACGAGCTGCGGCGGCGCGGCTACCGCATTGGCCTGGCCGGCAATCAGCCCGAGGCCGCCGAAGCTGCGCTGCGGGCAATGGCGCTGCCGGTCGAGTTCATCGCGTCGTCGGCGGGGTGGGGCGTGGAAAAGCCCGCGGCGGAGTTTTTTGCGCGCGTGGTGGCGCTGGCCGGGGTGTCCCCCGCAGCCATCGCCTATGTGGGCGACCGGGTGGACAATGACATTGTGCCAGCCGCCGACGCGGGCATGACGGCGGTGTTCCTGCGGCGCGGGCCGTGGGGCGTGCTCCACGCCAATCTGCCGGGGGCGGCGCGGGCGCACCTTCGCATCGAGACGCTGGCCGAGCTGCCCGATGCCATTGCAGGTTTGAAAGTTTGAAGGTTGCAGGTTACAACGACTGACGGACGACGGACGAATAATTTACCGCAAAGAGCGCTAAGGGCGCAGAGGATTACGAATTTACGATTTGCGATTGGGCTGCGTGTTGAGTACTCTGGAAAATAAATTTCCCTGCTCTCAGCTTCCAGGAAGCTCAAGCCAGTTTTCTTTCAACCTGATAACCAGATGAGCTTCCTGGAAGCTTGCCCGTTGTATGAAATAACGTATTTTCCAGAGTAATAATGCCTTCGTAACTCAACACTCAACATTCAACTTTCGAAACTTGCAACCTGCAAACTCGCCCGCTCACCCATTTGCGTCCTTTGCGCTCTTTGCGGTTCAAACATGCACCGGGCGCATCACCAGCAAGCCATCGCGCCGCTCGACCAGCATCGCAAAATCGAAGCGGTCGAGGTCGGTGGCGTAGCCGAGGTCGATGGCGGGGAACTCGGGGTGGGCCGGGTCGGCGAAAATCAGGCCGGGCGCGGAGTTGCGCACGCGCTGGAGAAAGGGCGTCGGGTCGGGCGCGTCGCCGGCCAGCAGCGCGGCCAGGTAATCTGCGCAGGCGGCATCCTCGTCGCCGTCGCGCTCGGGCGGGTAGATGCCAGTGACCACAAAAGTCACGCACTCGGGCGCGAGCTGCCGCACATAGCGCGCCGTCGCGCCAGCCACCACAAAGCTGCTGGCTAGCAGCGGGGCCGCGCCAATGCTGCGCACCACGCCCTGCGTGCCCGCGCTGGTGCGCTGGATAAAGCGCGCGCCCCTGAAATCGCGCCCAAACAGATCGCCGGGCGAGTTGCTGAAATCAAAGCCCCTGACGGGCAGGCCATCGACTTCGCCCATCACATAGCTGCCGGGGAAACGATCGCGCAGCGCCAGCGCTTCTTCCACTGTGCTGACCAGCAGGATCTCGGATGCGCCAGCGGCAAAGGCAAATGCCGCCGTGGTAAACGCGCGAATCACGTCGATCACGACCACCGCGCCGGTTGCGTCGCCGCAGGTGTCGTTGTCGGCGCGGGCAAATTGTATCGTCATAGAATTTCCTTACTTTCAGGCATTTGAGAACGTTTACCACCAAGGCACCAAGACACCAAGGTCATCAGGATGAATAAAACCTTGATTATTGTTTGAAACGAAATGATATTCAGGCTCTCTGCGAAATCTGCGTAATCTGTGGATTATTCATCATTCTGATGCTGCAAGATCATATTCCAGCAGCGGCAGCATGCGCCCGGCGATGCTCCCCGACGGCGTTGCGCCAGTGCGCCGCGCGCCCATATGCAGGTAGAACGGCTCGGCGTTGGGGTCGGCGGGGATGTGCATGGTGTGCGCGCCCAGCGCCCGCGCCTGCGCGGCGGCGTGCTCGAACAAGCGCCGGCCCGCGCCGCTGCCAATCGCCTCGGGCGCGACAAACAGCGCGTCGAGGGTGATGCGCGCGCCGCTGTGATGGGCTAATGTGGCGAAGCCCAGCAGCACCGCGCCCGCAGCCAGCACAAAAGTCGGGCAGCGCGCCAGGTCGGCCGGGGTGATCGCCATTTCGGGAATGCAGGCGCGCATGAAGGCGTGGTCGTAGCCCCAGAACGCCTTGGAGCGCAGAGCCAGCACGCTCAGGGCAGGCGCGTCGGCATCGGCGGCGGGGCGAATGATTGCGGCAGGGTTAATTGCCCTGCTCCATGCGCTCGACTGCATCTTTGGCTTCTTTTAACCCTGCGCCGGTGATCTCGCGATAGCGCTTGATCGCGGCGATTTTGTTGCCGCCGAACAAGATTGCGCGCACCTCGGCCATGTCGCCACGCGGGGTGGCTGGCGTGGCGGCGGGCTGGGCAGGCATTGCGCCGCCAACATCCCAGGCTTCGACCATGTCTTTGGCTTCTTTCAGGCCCAGCCCAGTCAGCTCACGCACCCGCTTGATCGCCGCGATCTTATTGCCGGCCTGCGCCAGCGCGCGCGCCTCGGCCATGTCGCCACGCGGGGTGGCTGGCGTGGCGGCGGGCTGGGCAGGCATTGCGCCGCCAACATCCCACGCTTCGACCATGTCTTTGGCTTCTTTCAGGCCCAGCCCGGTCAGCTCACGCACCCGCTTGATCGCTTCGAGCTTGCTGCCACGCGCCAGCAGCGCCACGATTGCCGGGCGCTCACTTTCGGGCAGCGGGCGCACGCTGCGCACCACGGCGGGCGGCGGAATGTCGAGCCGCAGCCGCCCAACGTCGTCGGAATTGCCCCAGGCGCGCCGCAGCATCAGCACGGCAAACGCCAGCACGAGCAGCGCACCCGCAATGACCAGCAGCCAGGTGGTTATGTCCATACGCCCTCCTTCAACCGCCAGTGTTGGGCCACAGAGGACACCGAGAACTCCGAGTTTTTGACTCTCATCCTCAGTCGCCTCTGTACGCTCTGTGGCTCAAGCGTTTTGCTCCTGGCTATAATCCGCGCGCCGAATCTCCACCATGTTGCTGTGGAAAGTGCTTTGCCCGGCCATATCGCCCAGCGCGTCGGGCGTGGTCCAGTTGATGTTGCGGCCACCGGGCGAGCGACTAGCCCACGGCCCCTTCGGCGCAACCGCCACGCCGGGCGGCACGTCGTCGGTGACAACGGCGCGCAGATCGCACCAGCCGCGCGCGCTGGCAACGCGCACCGTGTCGCCGTCGGCAATGCCGCGCGCGTCCGCGTCGGCCGGGTTGATCTCGACAAAGGGCGTGCCTTCTTTGGCCATCAGGCCGGGCTGGTTGGCGAAGCTGCTGGAAACGTAGTGGTGCGACGCGCCGGATATCAGCGTCAACAAAGGCGAAGCATCGCCTGCGGCGAGCGGTAGCCGGCTTGTAGTCGTGGGCGATGCTTCGCCCTTACTAGCCAGCTCCTCCGGCAGCGCGAAATCGGGCAGCGGGTCGAGGCCGTGGGCGCGCATGGCGTCGCAGCGCAGCTCGACCTTGCCGGAGGGCGTGGGGAAGTGCCCATCGGCGAAGGGCACGCGCTCGTGCTCGGCAAAGCTGAGCGGCACGGTTCCCTCGGCCTGCAGGCGCTCCAGCGTCACGCCCGCCAGGCGCGGGTTCGTCGCCCGCGTGGCGTCGATCACGCCGCGAAGCGCGTCCTCGGCCGATTCGTGCAGCCACGGCTCGGCGTAGCCCATTGCGCGGGCCAGCGCGCGCATAACATCCCAGTTGCTGCGGGCTTCGCCCAGCGGCGCAATCGCGGGCTGGTTGAACTGCAGGTTGCGATGGCCGTAGGCCTTGTGCAGGTCGATATGCTCAAGCTGGGTGGTGGCGGGCAGCACAATGTCGGCATAGCGCGCCGTGTCGGTCATGAACTGCTCGTGCACCACGGTAAACAGGTCGTCGCGCTGCAAGCCCTGCACGATCAGGCCGGCGTTGGGCGAGGACGTGACCGGGTTGGCGGCGAAGACATACAGCGCCTTGATTGGCGGGTCAGCGGCCTCGCCCGCCAGCGCCGCGCCCAGGCGGTTCATGTTGATCGTGCGCGGAACGGGCGGGCACTCGCTCGCGTGGCCCACCGCCTCGGCATCCCAGCGCACATAGCCGCTGGTGCTGTAAGCCAGCCCGCCGCCGCGCACGCCGTAGTGGCCGGCAACGGCGGGCAGGCAGCACAGGGCGCGGAAGGTTTGCCCGCCATTGCCGTGGCGCTGGATGCCGTCGGCAGTTTTCAGCAGCGCCGGCCGCGCCGTGGCGTAGCGCCGCGCCAGCGCGACAATTGTTTCGGCCGGCACGCCCGTGATCGCGGCCACGCGCTCGGGCGGGAACTCGGCGGCGCGCTCGCGCAGCTCGCGCCAGCCGAGGCTATGCGCTTCGAGCCAGGCTTCGGCGTGCAGGTTTTCGGCAAAAATGACGTGGATCAGGCCGAGCGCAAGCGCGCCATCGGTGGCGGGACGCGGGCGAATATGCTCGTCGGCGCTGCGGGCCGTCAGCGTGCGGCGCGGGTCGATCACCACCACATGCGCGCCGCGCTTCTGGGCCTGGCGCAGCAGCGGCATGAAGTGCGGGCCGGTGCTGGCCGGGTTGTGGCCCCAGATCAGCACCAATTCGCTCGCCAGCACGTCGGCCGGGTCGGGCGCCATGCGCGCGCCAAGCGTCGATTCCACCGCCAGCTCGGCAGCGGCCCCGCAGATCGCCCGGTCGAGGTCGCTCGCGCCCATGCGGTTCCACAGGCGCGCATTGCAGATGCCAAGCTGGAGCAGGCCGAGCGTGCCGCTGTAGGAATAGGGCAGAATCGCGGCCGCGCCATATTCGGCAACGATGCCCTGCCAGCGCGCCGCAATTTCGGCAATCGCCGCATCCCAGCCGATGCGCTCCCACTGGTCGCTGCCCTTGGGGCCAGCGCGCCGCAGCGGGTAGAGCAGCCGGTCGGGCGCATAAACGCGGCCGAGGTAGGGGCGCACCTTGGCGCACAGCCAGCCCTGCGTCACCGGGTGGGCCGGGTCGGCGCGAAAGCGCACGGCGCGGCCGGCTTGCACTTCGGTGATTGTCGCGCAGGTATCGGGGCAGTCGTGCGGGCAGGCCCCGCGCACAAGCGTGATCGGTTCGGTAGTCATGGCGCTCTCCGTCTGGCACAATTAAAAGTAGCATAGATCGAATAGCGCCTTTTGACAATTCCGCGAACATCTTCTATGGTGCGGGCGGCGGGAGCTTGAACCGCAAAGGGTGAAAGGGTGAGTTGAGCAGGCGGCAGTTGGCAGCTTAAACCGCAAAGCGCGCGAAGAACGCAAAGGGTGAAGGGTGGCAAGGTGAAGGGGTGAAGGGCGACAAGATGACAAGATGAGCGTTTATCCCAATCGCCAATCGTAAATCGTAAATCGGCAATCGTAAATCCTCCGTGCCTCCGTGTCTCTGTGGTGAAATATTCGGTCGTCGTTCGTCATCCCAAAAGGAGCAAATGTATGTCTTCCCCACGAACCGCGCAGGTGCGTGTCGACGCAAGCGCATGGCAGGGCGAACTGGCCCACAGCTGGAACTACATCGGCTACGACGAGATCAACTACACCACCACGCCCGAAGGCGAGGAGCTGCTGGCGAAGTTTATGGCGATGCAGGAAAAGCCGTATTTTGTGCGCCCGCACCACCTGTTCTGCACCGGCAACGGCCACGGCTTCTACAAGTGGGGTTCGACCAACGCCTATCTTGAGGACGACGACGGCACGCCGATCTACGACTGGACGATCGTCGATCAGGTGTTCGACACGATTCTGAAGTATAAGTGCAAGCCCTTCGTCGAACTGGGCTTCATGCCGCAGGATCTGGCCGACCCCGCGCATTACGACATCGGCGCAGATGCCTGGAACGGGGCGCAGTATCGCGCGACCGGCTGGGCCGTGCCGCCGAAGGATTACCAGAAGTGGTACAACCTGGTGTACGCGCTGGTGCAGCATTCCAAAGAGCGCTACGGCGAGGACGAGATTAATTCGTGGTACTGGGAGCTGTGGAACGAGCCGGACATCAGCTACTGGCGCGGCACGCCGGAAGAGTTCAACAAACTGTACGACTACACCGCCGCCGCCGTGCGCGCCGCCAGCCCAACCGCGCGCGTGGGCGGCCCGGCCACCACCAACCCGCGCCCCGACAGCCACGCCGCCGCCTACCTCGAAGGCTTCTTGGAGCACTGCGCGAACGGCACGAACGAGTACACCGGCGAAACCGGCGCGCCGCTCGACTTCATCACCTTTCACGTCAAGGGGGGAGGATACCGCGCCGACCCGCGCCACCGCAAACAAAATCCGCCGTCGGTCAAGCAGGTGCTGCGCGACACCAAAAACGGCTACGAGATCATCAGCAAATACCCGCAGTTTCAGGGGCTGGAATGCATTCTGTCGGAGATCGACCCCGACGGCTGGGCAGCGGGCGGCGCGCACGACAACGCCAACCTGAATTTCCGCAACACCGAGTATTACGCCAGCTTCACCGCCGCCGCGTTCGACAAGGTGAACCGCTTCGCCAAGCAGAACAATTGGGATCTGCGGCTGCTGACATGGGCGTTTATGTTCGTCGGCGAGCGGTGCTTCGAGGGTACGCGCGTGTTCTCGACGCAGGGCATCGACAAGGCGATCATGAACCTGTTCCGCATGTACGCGCAGATTGGCACGCAGCAGGTCGCGTTCGAAAGTTCCGAGGCGAAAAACCCGCTCGACTACGCCGACCACAACGGGCGCGGCGAGAAGCCCGACATCGCCGGATTTGCGGCGCTAAACGGCAGTAAAAAACTCGACGTGCTCGTCTACAACCACCACGACGACTGGGACATGCGCGAGGAATACACGGTCGAACTGGAAGTCGCCGGGCTGCCGTTCGCGGGCAAGACTGTGAAAGTCACGCACCAGCGCGTGGACGCCGAGCACAGCAACGCCTACGCCGAGTGGGTGCGCCAGGACAAACCGAACTACCCTGCGCCCGGCCAGCGCGCCGCGATCAAAGCGCGCGACGGGCTGGAGTTGCTGGAAGCGCCGCGCGCAGTCGAAACCGCCGACGGTACGCTGCGGCTCACATTCACCATCCCGGTGCATGGCATTTCGCTGCTGACATTCACTGCAATCGAGGAAACGGTATGAACACTCGCATGTATATCGACCGGCGCGAATCCGGCGTGACGACTGGCCCGATGATCACGGGCGCCGGACGCGAGCGTGTCGAGGAATTTGTGGCTGACGCGACGGCGCAGGGCGCACGGGTGGTGTGCGGCGGCGGGCGCGTGGATCGGGCAGGCTTTTTCCTTCAGCCCACACTGCTGTACAATCTGCACGACGATATGCGTGCAATGCGCGAAGAAGTGTTCGGCCCGGTCATGCTCGTGCGCGAACGTGGAATCGCTGGAAGACGCGCTGGAGCAAGCCAACGGCACGCCCTATGGCCTGGCTGGCTACGTGCTGGGCCGCGACATGTCCGCGCTCATCCGCGCCGCCGAGGGCTTGCGCTTCGGCATCGTCGGCGTGAACGACCTGACGCCGGCGACTGCGGAGGGGCCGTTCGGCGGTATGAAACAGAGTGGCTTTGGGCGCGAAAACTCGCAGGAAGGGCTGGCGGAATACCTGGAGACGAAGTTCGTGTCGATCGGGATTTGAGGCTTTTTAGAGGCCGAGGCAGTAGCGCACCGCTGCCTCGACTCGCTCCATTGCTGGCGCGTTAAGCGCTCCTGCTCGTCGGGCAGGGAAACGTTTGGCATCGATTGAGCGAATCTGGAAGCACAAAAAGACGCTTTCGAGCGTCAGACCACTTTCCGCTGGAGATACACGAACATTGGTGGGATAATCGCGCGGAACATTTGCGCCCTTGGTGCCGACAACGACCGTGACCACGAGCGGGAGGCGGTTAATCGCGTCAATCGAGAGCACGAGTACAGGGCGCTGACCAGCTTGCTCGTGGCCTTGAACGGGATTCAGATCGACAAAGAAAATGTCGCCGCGCTGTGGAACGTCATTGCTCACGCTCAAGTCCATCCATATCGGCGACAGCAAACTCCGCTTCGATCTGCTGAATTTCCTGCTGAATCGCTGGATCCACAGCCATTTCGGCGAGATCGAGATCAGATATTGGCAAAGGCGAAGCCTGCTTACGAATGCGCTGGGCCAGTCGCTCCATCAGCAAAAGCTGATCGGCGAAGGACAATTGCGCGATATCAGTCTCAATTCGTTCGAGCGTCGATACAGCCATATCCCGCTCCATTCCGCTATTTCTGACCATACGAGAGTCAGTGCAACTGAAGTATACCACACGACCTGAGCCGCAACAGAAAGCAGCACAATGAGCCCCAAAGGACTAGCCAACAGCCTGACCGAATACGGCGACAGCGAGTTCGCGCTGTACCTGCGGCGCTCCTTCGCCAAGGCGATGGGCTTCAGCGACGAGGCGCTCGGCAAGCCGGTGATCGGCATTCTGAACACCTACAGCGAGCTGAACAACTGCCACCGCCAGCTTCCGCAGGTCGTCGATGCGGTGAAACGCGGCGTGTGGCAGGCTGGCGGGCTGCCGCTGGAGTTCCCGACGATTTCGCTTGGCGAAGTATTCCTGTCGCCCACCAGTATGCTCTATCGCAACCTGATGGCGCTGGACGTCGAAACGATGCTGCGCGCCCAGCCGCTCGACGCGGTGGTGCTGACCGGCGGCTGCGACAAAACGCTCCCCGCGCTGCTGATGGGCGCGGCCAGCGCGGGCGTGCCTGCCATCGCCGTAATCGCGGGGCCGATGCTGGCGAACCAGTACCAGGGTGAGCGCATCGGCGCGTGCACCGACTGCCGACGCTACTGGGCGATGTACCGACGCAGCGAGATCGACCGCGCGCAGATCGGCGATGTCGAGGGTCGCCTCGCCCCGACGCCGGGCACCTGCGGCGTGATGGGCACCGCCAGCACCATGGCGTGCATCACCGAGGCGCTGGGGATGACGCTGCCCGGCGGCGCGGCGATCCCCGCCGTGTACGCCGACCGGATGCGCCACGCCGAGGAGGCGGGCAAGCATGCCTGCCGCCTGGCCGAGTCGCGGCTGACGCCCGATCAGATTCTCACACCCGGCGCGTTCGACAACGCCCTGCGCGTCCTTCAGGCAGTCGGCGGCTCGACCAACGCCGTAATTCACCTGACGGCGATTGCCGGGCGCGTCGGCATCAAGCTCGATCTAGAGCGCCTGAACGAGCTGGCCGAAACCACGCCGGTGCTGATCGACCTCAAACCGACCGGCGAAGGCTACATGGAAGATTTCTACCGCGCTGGCGGCATGCCCGTGCTGATGCAGGAACTGAAGGGTGTGCTGAACCTCGACGAGCGCACCGTGACGGGCCAGAGGTGGCGCGAGGTCTTGGACGTGCCGCACACGTTTCCGCACTGGCAGCGCGTCGTGCGGCCCTTCGCCGAGCCGTTGCAGCCGCAGGGCGCGCTGCTGGCGCTACGGGGCAACCTGTGTCCCGACGGCGCGGTGATCAAGCGCTCGGCGGCGACGCCCGCGCTGCTCAATCGCACCGGGCGCGCGGTGGTGTTCACCTCGCTCGACGACCTCGCGGCGCGCATCGACAGCCCCGAACTCGACGTGACGCCTGACGACTTTCTGGTGCTGCAAAACGCTGGCCCGCTTGGCGCGCCCGGCATGCCCGAAGCGGGCTATCTCCCCATCCCGAAAAAGCTGGCCGGCGTCAAGGACATGGTGCGCATTTCCGACGCGCGCATGAGCGGCACCGCCTTCGGCACGATTGTGCTCCACGTCACGCCGGAAGCGGCAGCGGGCGGAAACCTGGCGCTGGTGCGCGACGGCGACCAGATCGAGTTGAGCGTCGACCGGCGCGAACTGAATCTGCTGGTCGATGACCGCGAACTGGAGCGCCGCCGCGCCGAACTGCCGCCGCGACCTGCGCCGCCCGCGCGCGGATACGAGCTGCTATATCAGCAGCACACACAGCAGGCGAATCTGGGCGCGGATTTCGACTTCCTGCGCCATCCGTCGTTGCGCTGACAGGAGTTTGAACCGGGGAGACACGGAGGCACGGAGGTTGAAACCGGCCAGAAAATGGCACCACAGAGACACAGAGGGCACAGAGATTTTTAGAGTTGCTTTCCTTCCCCAGTGTCCTCAGTGCCTTAGTGGTTCATCCTCTCATCACCCCACTGGGCGAAAACACTTTCAGGTTGCGCCTGCCGCACCCTTCTTTTCCTCTTTCTGCTGCCCCGCATTTAATGGCCCGCTTCTTGCAGCAGGTGGCGCGTCTAGGAAACCAGGCCACCACAAAGCCAATAACTGATTTGTAACTATTTGCAGCGACACTAGAGCCATCACAGGCACGCTATTGGTTTGTGTTATTCGCGCTGATCGGAACAAGGGCGTTTACGGTTAGCCAGGCGGCGCATTTTGCGTCGACGGCGACTCATGAGGTGAAGCGATGGATATTATTCTTCTCGGACCACCCGGAGCCGGCAAAGGGACGCAAGCACTCGCCATTGAGCATCACGTTGGGGTAAAGCATATCGCCAGCGGCGACCTGTTTCGTGCGGCGATCAAGGAAGGCACACCGCTCGGCAAGCAGGCGCAGGGCTATATGAGCCGCGGCGAACTGGTGCCCGACGAGCTGGTGATCCGCATGATCATCGAGCGGGTGACGTGCGACGATTGCGCCGATGGCGTGCTGTTCGACGGTTTCCCGCGCACTGAGGCGCAGGCGGCCGCCCTCGACACCGCGCTGCGCGAACATGGCCGCCAGATCGACACGGTGCTGTTTCTGAATGTGCCCGGCGACGTGCTGCTGAAGCGCATGGCTGGCCGCCAGATGTGCGCCACCTGCGGCGCGATCCACAATATTTACTTCTTTCCTTCCAAGCGCAATGGCATTTGCGACGCCTGCGGCGACGCGCTGTATCAGCGCAGCGACGACAATCTGGAAACTGCGCGCCACCGCCTGGAAGTGTATTTTGCGCAGACTCGCCCGCTGATCAGCTACTACCGCAGCCTGGGCAAGCTGGTCGAACTCGACGGCCTGCGCCCGATTGACCATGTCACCGAGGCGATGCTCGAATCCTTAGGTGTGCTGCAAACGCTGGAGCGCGCTGCATAGGCGTGAGAATCGACGCGGCACCGGGTTGGGGCCTCCATCCACCCGGTTTTCCCGCGCGTCATTATAAAAAGGCGGGTGCCTGCGCGGCGCCCGCCTTTTGTGTGGGCAGGGCCAGGAACCGCACAAGGGTTTGGGGTCTGGGGTTTTGGGATTGGGCCAACAATCTGCGAACTTGCAAACTTGCAACATTCAAACCTGCAACTCAACCCTCCGTGCCTCCGTGGTGAATTTTACAGCAAAGCAAAAACGCGGGCGCAGCACCTGCCACGCCCGCGCAGTGAAAAGGGTCGATTAGCTCACAGCCGGCTGGCCGTGCATGCCATTATTGTCCTCGGTCGCCCGGTCGGCCAGTTGCGTCAGCACCGAAGGCGCGAGCGGCGTCTGGCTTTCCCAGCCGGTGCGATTAAAATCGCCGCTGAAGTCGTCGGTGGGCGCGGGCAGGAACCAGTTGATTGCCTTGAGCGCGCCCGACATTGCGTGCGGGAACAGCGCCTGCAAGGCCGCCAGCGCCTTGGCCTGGAACGAAATCACCAGCTGCGGCGAACCTGCACGCGCGGCCTCAACAATCTGGCGCGCGGCCGTCTGCGCATCGGTTGAGCTAACGGGCAGCGCGTCGATAATCGAGAACCATGTGAACTCCTTGCCATGCTGGCCCTTGAACATCGCATTGAAATGCGAGCCGGTGCGCATCAGGCCGGGGAACACCGTGGTGACGCTAATGCCGTCCTTCGCCAGCTCGGCGCGCATGCCGTCGGAAAGGCCGGCCAGCGCAAACTTGCTGGTGGTGTAGGGCACCAGGTGCGGCACCGCTACCTTGCCGCCAATCGACGAAATGTTCACGATGCGGCCCTGGCCCTGCCGGCGCATGTGCGGTGCGGCGGCGCGCATGGTGTAGAGCGGCCCCCACATATGCGTCGCCAGCGCATCCTCGAAGTCGGTGGTCTGCATATGCTCGACCGGGCCGGCCTGAATCACGCCAGCGTTGTTTACCAGCACGTCGATGCCGCCATAGCGCGCCACCGCCCGCTCGATCGCGTTCGCGGCTTCGCGCTCGTCGCGCACATCGCAGGTGAAGGCCAGCACGTCTGCGCCGCTGGCAGCCAGCTCCTGGCGGGCCTGCTCAAGCTCCTCGCTGTCGCGCGCCACCAGGGTGAGCAGCGCGCCCTCGGCGGCAAATTCGCGCGCCAGCACCAGGCCCAGCCCACGCGATCCGCCGGTGATCAGCACCGACTTGCCGCGAAAATCGTATGGCAGCGGCGGGTTCAGGCGCCGGCGCACAACCGCCACGCCCGCCCCGGCGGCGGCCAACAGTGCAAGTTTCGTCAGGAATTTCATTGCGTTTCTCCTTACAATATGCAGGCGAGAAAGCAAGTATTGGGCCATGCTATGGCTTCAGCACAACCTTGATGCAGCCGTCGTCCTTGTGGCTGAACACATCATAGCCCTTGGCCGCGTCGTCGAGCCGCAGGCGGTGCGTGATCACAAACGATGGGTCGATATCGCCGCGCTGGATGTGATCGAGCAGTTTGGGCAGGTATTTATGCACATGGGTCTGGCCCATCTTGAAGGTCAGCCCTTTGCTGAAGGCCGCGCCGAGCGGCACTTTGTCGAGAAAGCCGCCATACACGCCCGGGATCGAGACGGTGCCGCCCTTGCGGCAGGCCATGATCGCCTCGCGCAGCGCGTGCGGCCGGTCGGTCGCCATCCACGCCGCCGCCTTCACGCGATCATACATGGCGTCGATGCTGGTGCCGTGCGCTTCCAGCCCGACCGCGTCGATCACGGCGTCGGGGCCGCGCCCGCCGGTCATTTCCTTCAGGCGCTCAAGCGTCGATTCTTTCGCGAAATCAATTGTTTCGACCTCGCCGCCTTTTTGCGCCAGCGCCAGGCGCTCGGGCACTTCGTCGATGGCAATCACGCGCTCGGCACCAAGCAGCAATGCGCTACGAATAGCGAACTGGCCGACCGGCCCGCAACCCCACACGGCTACGGTGTCGCCGCGCTGGATGTTGCAGTTTTCGGCAGCCATATAGCCCGTTGGGAAGATGTCGGAAAGAAACAGCACCCGCTCGTCGTCCAGACCTTCGGGTATTTTGATCGGCCCAACGTCGGCATAGGGCACGCGCACATACTCGGCCTGCCCGCCAGCGTAGCCGCCCATCATGTGCGAGTAGCCAAACAAGCCCGAGGCCGACGCGCCATACAGCTTTTCGAGCATCCAGGCGTTCGGGTTTGAGTTGTCGCACAGCGACCACATCTGGTTCTTGCAGAAGAAGCAGTTGCCACAGGCGATGGTAAATGGCACTACCACGCGATCGCCAATCGCAAGGTTGCGCACCTCGCTGCCCAGCTCAACCACCTCGCCCATAAACTCGTGGCCGAGGATATCGCCAGACTCCATGGTCGGAATATAGCCGTCGTACAGGTGCAGATCCGAGCCGCAGATCGCAGTGCTGGTGACTTTGATAATCGCGTCGCGCGGGTTCAGGATGATGGGATCGGGCACGGTTTCGACGCGCACATCATACTTGCCGTGCCAGCATAAGGCTTTCATACCTGCTCCTTCGCGCCGATCTCGTTTTCGTCTTCGGTCGTGCCGCCGATCCAGCCGGGCGCGTCGCTCGCCGGGAACGACTCGTCCAAGGCTTCGTCGACGATGGATTGCGTGGCGCTGCTGGCCTCGGCTGGGGCGGGCTGGCCGGGCGCGGGTGAAGGCTCCAGCAGCGCGCCAAGCAGCGAGCGCTGGCCGTTCGGCTGGCCGGCCGTAGTCGGGATCTCGCCCGCTTCCACAATATTGCGCAGCCGCCGCAGGTCGCCTTCGATCTGCTGGCCGGGTGCCTCGCCAAACAGCGCCGCCACTGCCGCGCCGAGTGGGCCAGCCGGCGGGTCGTAGCTCAGCTCGACATGCACAATCGTGCCGCGCTCGGCGGGCGCTTCCTCGAAGCGCACCGTGCCGCTGTTCGTCACCTGCGCGCCCGGCAGCGAGCGCCAGCTCAGCAGTTGGGCCGGCTGGTCCTGCGTCAGCTCGGCATCCCACTCAACGTGTGTGCCAGCCGGGCCATTCGCCACCCAGTGCGAAAAGCGCTTGTCGTTTTCGCGCACTTCCTGCAGGTGCTTCATGAAGCGCGGCAGGTTTTCGAAGTTGCGGAAGAAGGCATACACCTCTGCGGGCGGGCGCGCGATGCCGATGCTCTTCTGCACGCGGATCGGGCCGCGCTGCGGGTTGGCGCTGCTCAGGCCCAGCTGGTAGTAAACCGGGCAGTGGGCAGTGGCGCCGCGATACAGCAGCGTGCCGCCCAGCAGCACCATGCCCAGCCCGCCAAACGAGCGGTTGCGCATGCCGCCCAGCAGCAGCCAGGGGCCGGCGATCACGCCCGCCAGCCGCTCGTAAAAGCCAACATTGCGCACAGCGTTTGAGGTTGCATAATATGGTCGTTTCATAGCAATCGCTCCTTTCTAGCCGCGCAGCAGCGACTCCGCGCCGTCGATCCAGATTTCGGTGCCGGTGATATGGCTGGCCGCGTCGGAGGCCAGGAACAGCACCAGGTCGGCCACTTGCGCGGCGGTGCCGGGCTTGCCACCGGTGAGCGGCTGCGAGCCTTCGGGAAACTCGGCCGGGATGCGGACTTTGTCGAGATCGCGCTGCTCGGTGTTGTCGTCGATCTCAGTTTCGATCGCGCCCGGGCAGATCACATTCACGCGCACTTTTTGCGGGGCCAGCTCAAGCGCGAGCATTTTGGTCATCGCCACCTGCGCGGCCTTGGTGGAAGAATAGGCAGTCGCGCCGGTGTTGCTGAAAATGCGCGTGCCGTTCACCGACGCAGTCACGATCACTGAGCCGCCACGCCGCTTCAGATAGGGCGCAGTATATTTGATCGTCAGAAAGGTGCCGGTCAGGTTGATGTCAATGGTTTTCTGCCATTCTTCAGGCGTCAGCTCCTCGATCGGTGCCCACACGCCATTGATGCCGGCGTTCGCAAACACGATGTCAATGCGATCCCACGCTTCGATTACTTCGGCCGCCGCGCGCTCCATATCGGCGGGCCTGGAAACATCGGCTTGCACGACCATTGCCTCGCCGCCAGCCCGCTTGATCGCATCGACGGTTTTTTGCAGCTCGTCGGGGGTGCGGCCCAGCGCGGCGACACGCGCGCCAGCCTTGGCCAGGGCAAGCGCGGCGGCCTTGCCAATGCCCGAGCCCGCGCCAGTAATAAGGGCGACTTTATTCTCCAGTTGCATGGAATTTCTCCTCTCTTCTCGCGCAACTCCTAGCACGGAATGTGCCGTTGGCGCACCAAGAAAGAACGCGCAGACTGGGAAAATAAAGACGCCACCGCGTGATGGCGCCATTGCCCGGAAATATTGCTTTATTCCTGTGACCTTAATAAACATAGGGAACCTGGACAATCCACAGATTACGCAGATTGCACAGATGAGGGTTTGAAAAGTAATACGACAATCTGTGAAATCTGTGGATGGTTTCGCGCTATGTTCGGTAGCCGTAACGCGCAACATACTGGTTCAGCTCGTTCTGGCGGGCGGTGCGCTCGGCCTGGAAGGCGGCGTACTGCTCGGGGGCCAGGCGGGCCAGAATGGCGGCAAAATCCTTCACACCGTCGCTGCCTTGCTGGTTGCGCAGCGGGCAGCCCTGCTCGTTATACTCTTGTGTTTGCATAGCCGTACTCGTTTTTCAGGCCGTGGGCGAGAATGCTGCGCGGGCCAGAACGGGGCACCGAGCGAGTGTGACGAACGACCACAGCTTTACTACCGAGTGTCAAAGCAAATTGCTTGCCACAAATATTCCGGGCAGCAGAAAGCCCGGGATGCACGCACCCCGGGCTGTATGTTCCGTTCGCAGCAAAAAGCCTAGCTGGCGTCACCCTTCATTTCGGCCGAGCGCGCCGCAGTGGCCCAGGCATACAGCCGCGCCACCACCACCGTGAGCACCAGAATGGACACTGAAATGGCAAACTTCACCAGGTCGTTGATCTCGACGCCGGTGACTTCCTGCAAGATCAGCTCGCCGCCAATTGCCACCAGCAGCAGGTAGGCGGCATGCTCAAGCGCCGGCTCCCAGGAAATCAGGCGGGTGAAGAGCGTTGCTGCAAAGCGAATAACGACAATGCCAATTGCCACGCCAGCGATTACGACCCACAGGCGCTCGGAAAGTGACACCGCCGCCACCACATTGTCGAGGCTAAACGCCAGATCGGCCAGCTCGATGGTGAGCACAACACTCCAGAAGCCCTTGCTGGCCTTGGGCGCGGGCGGGTTTTCGGGGTTGGCGCGCTGCTGCTGGTGGTGCTGCAGCCGGTCGATGAAATGCTTCACCGCGAGGTAGATCAGGTAGAGCGCGCCGAGAATTTGCATCCACGGGTTGCGAATGATAATGCTTGCCAGCGCCAGCATCAGGATGCGCCCGGCATAGGCACCAAACAACCCCACTTTCAGCGCCGCCTCGCGCTGCGAGCCGAGAATACGGTCGAAACGGCTCATGACGGGCTTGAGGGCAGCCGGCCAGGGGGTAGGCAGATCTTTCGGCAGGCGCGTCACCATGGCGCCAATCACCGCAGCATTATCGATAGAAAGAATACACTCAAGAAACACGAGCTGTGCAATGATCGTAATTATGCCAAAGTCCACATTGGTCCTCGCTTCCGGGAAGGCCGGCGCAGGTGCTGGCCGACATACCGATAGGGCAGCGCGCCCGATTACTCCCAACGCCGCTGCAACGCGGCCCGCTCCGCATATTGTAGCGCGAAGCCAGGGCAATGCTCGCCACACGGCTTACGACTCTATTACAGCAAGCAAAGTCTATGCCTGTGTTCTGGTGCCTATTATAGCCCTATTCAAAACGTGTGGTTCAGGCGCCAGCAGGCCCGTGGCCCTGTGAATCGCTCTTTTTACCTGTGCGATACCGGCAAATGAGCGCGCCAGTAGCAGATTGCGGCCTCTGCTATAATGGGTGCACACCCATCACGCGCCGCTCGCGCTGCCGGGCATTCGTCCCGCTAGCCGCACACGAAAGTTCAAGCCATGGCCGAGTTCAACCCGGTGCTTGTGAAAGAGCTGCGTGGCCGCATGCGCGGGGCACGCGCCTTTGTGCTGCTCACCATCTACCTGCTGATCCTGAGCGGCGTGTCGCTGCTGTTTTACGCCGCCATTGCCGATGTGTCGGCTTCCGACCTGAACAGTGGGCGCACAATTGGCAAAAGCCTGTTTCTGCTCATCGCCGCAGTCGCGCTGATTGAGGTCTGCATCATCACCCCGGCGCTCACTGCGGGCAGCATCGCCGGCGAGCGCGAGCGCCAATCGTACGATCTGCTGATCGCCTCGCTGCTTTCGCCCTGGCAGATTGTGTGGGGCAAGCTCGCGGCGGCGCTGTCGTTCGCGCTGCTGCTCATCCTCGCAATCGTGCCAATGATGAGCCTGGCCTTTCTGTTTGGTGGCGTGAGCCTGACGGAAGTGCTGATCGCGCTGGCCGGCCTGGTCACAACGGCATTCTTCTATGCCTCGATTGGCGTGTTCTGGTCGGCGGCGCTGCGCACCACGCTTGGCGCAAACAGCCTTGCGCTCGGCAGCGTCATCCTGATGCTGCTTGGCATTCCCTTTATTGCGCTGATGTTCACGCTAATCTTTGGGCGCGAGCTTTCGCCCGAATGGATCAACTCACTCGTGTTTAAGTTCGCAGCAGGCGCGTTTCTGTATGTACACCCGTTTATCGCGCTGCAAATGACCGAGTTACAGATCAGCGGCGGCGAAAGCGCATTCTACACACGCGTGCCGCTTGGCCCCGATGCAGCGGGCGGCATTCTGGTGCCCAGCCCGTGGATCGTCTACATTTTGCTGGCGCTGCTGTGCAGCACAGTGCTGGTGCTGCTGACGATGCGGATGCTGCGCCCAACGCCCGAAGGGCCGCGCCGCCCGCGTGAGCCGAAACGGCGTGCAGAGGCCGAGTAGCGGCATACTGGCCAAAACGGAAGGACGAAGGCGCGTGCCTTCGTCCTTTTTGTTTTCTGTTTGGGTGCGCTAACGCTGCGCGCCCACCGCCAGCACCTGCACAGGCCGCACTTCGCGCAATCGGTTGAGCGCATCGCTGGCGGCCTCGTGCACCGTCACCTCGTCGTCCTCAACGGCGCGGGTGAGCGCCTCAAGCACGTCGGGCGTGGCGGCGGCAAGGCCAATGCGCCCAAGCGCCCGGGCGGCGGCTTCGCGCGCATAGGCGTCGGAGTCGCCAAGCAGGCAGGCAAGATTTTTGATCAGCATCGGCGCGCTGACCATGTCGCCCAGTTCGCCCAGCACCAGGGCAGCCGCCGAGCGCACAAAACTGTCGTCGCTAAACATACAGCCCGAAATCTGGTCGAGCAGTTGCGGCGAGGTCAGGTGTTCGCGCAGCATGCCGGTTGCGCGGGCAGCCGCAACGCGTGTTTCGGCATCGGAGTCGTTCAGGGCCACGCGCACCAGCGTTTTTTGCAGCAGCGCGCCGGGCGGCTCGGCGATCAGGCCAAGCATGCGGGCGGCGGCGGCGCGCACATGCGCGGCACTGTCGGTCAGGCCATCGTGGATGAGCACCAGGTCGGCGGGGGTGTAGCGCCCTTTGCGGCTGCGCAGTGCGCGCAGTGCATCCGAGCGCGTTTGCCAGCCTGGGTCGCTCAGGGCGCGGCGCAGCTGGGCAAACTCGCTGGCGAAAAACTCAAGGTCGCGGTCGAGCGTGATGCGCACCCATTCTTCGCGGCTGCCGTTCAGGCGCTGCCGCACCAGCGCAATGGTTTGCAGCTCCAGCAGCAGTTGCTCGACGGTGATGCGCAGCTCGCGGCTGGCGCGCAGCTCGCGGTCGACCTGCGCAGCCGACTGGTAGCGCAGGCGGGTGGCGCGCTGCACAATCTGGTCGGCGCCGGGGGTGTGGCTGATCGCGGCGAGCGTGAGCACTGCGGCGATGGGCTCGTGCTGGAAGGCTTCGAGAAAAGGCGCGAGCGTGCGGGCCACCAGGTAGGCAAGCAAGGTCGGCGCGCCGGCAAGCTGCATTTCCTGCCGGGGGTTGCGCGCAAAACCATTCAGTTGGTCGGCAATCTGCCGTCGCCAGGTGGCTTGATCAAACATCGCCTTTTCCAGCGGGAATAGTGGGTGGCACAGCGCGTGCGAGCGTTCTTCCCTTCCGAAAATTATAGCACGTAGTGCCAAGCGATGGGCGCGCCTGAGTTAACGGATGCGTTACATTCGCCCTTTGGCGCGAAGCGAGGATTTTGCCGCATTCTGATGCGGTGCGGTTCGTGAAGAAAGATGAACGAGCGATGTCTGCCGCGCGCCGAAGCTATTCGCTGTGGCGAACAAAAATTGGCGCGGGGCCAAGCGCAAACGAGAGCTTGCCATCGGCGGCGGCGGCGCTGCTGGCCGCGCCCGCGATGCTGGTAACGACGCCACTGGCGGCGCGGGTGCGGATGGCGGCGCGCAGCCCCGTGGGCGACCACAGCACGTCGACGTAGGTGCTGCCCTGGCGCAGTTGCATGTCGAAGGCTTCGGGCCCGCTCAGCGCGATCATGTCGTCCAGCACAATCGAGCCGCTGCCAGTAAAGGTGTCGTCGCCGTCATCGAGCACGATTGCTGCCAGGCGCGCGGGGAAATCGACCCGGCTGTTGCCGCCGCTGCTGATGCGGTTCCAGGGCGCAACCGTGCCGCCAATCGGCGCTTCGAGCAGGCGCCAGCCGGGCGGGCCAACCGTGCCAAGTGTGAACTGGAGCAGCTCGCCCTCCGCATCCTGCAGCCATATTTTGAGCGCATGGCCCGAGCCGTCGCCATTCACCCACAGGCCGAGCGCGTATGGTTCGCCAGGGATCGCGGCCGGCCGTTCGCGCCGAAACACCACATAATCATTGACGGGGGTGGGGAAGTTGTAGCTCAGGCGCGCCCCCGCCTGCCCGCTGTGCGTGCTGACATAGGTTGGCGCAAGCGTGCCGTTGGGCTGGTCGCCGCGCCGCCAGGTGCCAAGCGTTTCGAAATCCAGCACGCCCGTGCGCTCGAACAGGTCGCGCAAGGCCACAAACTCGGTGCCGGCGGTTTGGCGCGCGAGTGTTTGGAATGCGTAGTAGGCCGGCTTCAGGCGGCTGTAGTCGGCGCGACCGCTGCCCAGCGCAACCAGCCCGTAGGGGTTGTTGACATCGTCTTTCAAGGTGTACCAGAAGATCCGCTCGACGCCTGAGCGCCACAGCAGCAGCATGGCGCGCACCAGCATGTTGGCCTGCCCCGGCTCGTCGAGCGTGCCAACGTCGTCGTGGTCGCTCCGCCCGCTGGCCCAGCCCACTTCGGTCACCCAGATCGGGCGCGGCCCCCACTGCGCCGCAAGCGCGCGCACGCCATCGGCGGCGGCGGCGAGGTTGCCGCTTTCGGGCGTGGCCGGGTCGACATAGGGGTGGATGGCGAGGATGTCGAAGCTGCCCCACGCGCCAGCCTGCGCAAGCTGCCGCAGAAATGTCGTACTGAAGGGGTTGATGCCGCCGAGCAGGATCTTCGCGTCGGGCGCAGCGGCGCGAATGGCGCTGCTGGCGCGATTCAGCAGCAGCGCGTAGGCAGCCGGGTCGGGCGCGGGCTTCCAGAACAGAGGATTATCGGGCTCGTTCCAGATTTCCCAGTGGTGGATGTAGCGCCCGTAGCGCTGCGCCGCCGCCGCCGCAAAGGCCGCAAATGCCGCCGGGTCGGGCGCGGCGAACGACAGGTCATAGGGCGTGTCGTTTGGGTCGGGTGTGGCCCAGCCGGGCGGGTGGCCCAGCACCGCGACGATCTTGATGTCGCGCTGGAGCAGGGCGCGAAATGCTGCGTCGGTGTAGCTCCAGTCCCAGGTGTCGGGCGTGGGCTGCACGCGCTGCCACTGGATGTCTTCGCGCGCCCACGCCGCGCCAGACTGCGCCACCAGGTCGGCAGGGATGCTCATATCGGTGCTGGTGTAGCGGCTGGCGAGGTGGGTGTTCAGGCCAAAGGGCGTTTCGGCCAGCTCGGTGGGCAGCGGCTCGCCCTCGGCTGGTGCGGGGCGGGGCACCACAATCCAGCCGATCAGGATCAGAATGATGAGCAGGATGTTCGTTGGGCGATGAGGCACTGGGCTTCCGTTACTTGCGGGAGGGTGCACGTAGCGGGATTATAGTTCAGCGGCAGGCGCGTGTCGAGCGCGGGCGGGTGACGATATCGTCACATTTGGCTGAACCGCGCTGCGCCTACCAGAAGCCTTCGTGTACGGCACGCGCCTCTTCTTCGAGCAGCGGGCCACGCACGGCAACAGTGCGCCGCCCATGCGCAAAGACCTCGCGGCAGCCCAGCATGAGCGAGTCGTTGTCGGGGTTATGGGCGGTGAGCGCCAGCAGCTGCTCTTCCGAGCAGGCGTAGACCACCCGCCCGATGCCGGCCCAGTAGATCGCGCCCGCGCACATGGGGCATGGCTCGGTGCTGGTGTAGAGCGTGCATGCGGCCAGATCTTCGGCGTTCATCTGCTGCGCGGCAATGCGCACAAGGTTCGATTCGGCATGGCCAGTGACGTCGCGCTCGGTGACGACGGTGTTCTCGGCGGCGAAGAGCTGCTGCCCCTGCGGGCCGACCAGCACCGCGCCAAAGGGGTGGTTGCCACGCGCGCGGGCGCTGGCGGCGGCGACGATGGCCGCGCGCAGGTGGAGAATATCGGGGTCTTCGGTTTCCATAAGCTCCTCAAAGGACGAAGGACGAAGGACGAACGGAAATTTTACCACAGAGACACAGAGGCACGGAGGTTTTAGAATTTACGATTGACGATTGACGATTGACGACTTGCGGCATCCTGAGTAGGCCGGAGGCCGTATCGAAGGGTGTCGCTAGTTCACCCCTTCATCTTGTCATCGTGTCATCGCTTGTATCTCACCTCTGCATCCTTTGCGGGTCAAACTCCCGCTACGGGGTGGCAACCACAAAGTCGGCGGCGGGGGTAGCGGCCTGCGCGCCAGCGGCGCTGCGGGCGATTGTGGCGGGCGCGTGGTAACGTCCAGCCGCGCCAAGCCGGAAGGTATATTCGTACTGGGCGATGCCCGGGCCAAGCTGCGCGACGGTGAAAATCAGGCTGGCGGGCGCGCCAAGTGCGCCAAGTGCGCCAGGCGGGGCGCCGAGCAGCGTGGCGCTGGCGGGCAGCGATTCGGTGATGCTCAGGGCGGGCACGGCGGCGGGCGCAACGACCGTGATGCGGGCGCGCACAAGCTGGCCGGGGCGCAGCGCGGCCAGGTCGAGCGGGCGGCCAGTCTGGGCGTCGTGGTAGTCGCGCGCGATGGCGAGGCCGCGATTGGCGGGCGCTGGCACGGCGTTGGCGATAATCGGAAGCTCGATTGGTTCGGTTTGAAACAGTGCTCCTTCAACCCTTACGGTAACTGTGCCCCGAATGCCAGCGGCGTCGATCGCACGGGTACGCCAGATGAAGAGGTGCTGCGCGCCGGGCGCAAGCGTGGCCTGCTGGCTGGTTTCGCTTGGGTTGCTCAGCTCCAGGCCGGCGACGCTGAGCTGCGCGCCGACGGTATGCGTGACGGCGTCGGTGTTGCGGGCGCGCGCCAGCAGCAGCACCTCGTCGCCGGGGCGGGCAGCGGGCGGCGCAAGCAGCGCAAGGTCGACCGGCTGCGAGATCGGCAGGGTCGCGCGCGCTTGCCCGGCGCGGTCGGCGCTGGCAGCCCACACCTGTGCGATGGCAAGCGCCGGCTCATCGGGTAATTTGAGCGTGACCGTCAGCACGCCGCTGGCATCCGTGCGCAGGCCAGCGCGCCATGCGCCCGGCGGCTCGGGCGGGGTGGCGATGGCACGGGCCGCGCCGGGCAGCGCTGCCGCTGCGAGACTCGGCGGCGCACCGCTTTGCAATGCGGCAGGGAGCACGCGCAGCGCCGCCTCAATTGGCGCGGAAGCTGGCGGGCGGGCGCCGCCCAGCGCCAGAATTATGTCGGCGGGCACGCCCTCGCCATTCGAGTCGGTGGTGGTGATGGTGAGCGTGGCGGTGCCGCCGGGCAAGTAGGCGGCGCGGTCGGCGGCAATGGCAAGCTGCAGTGTTGCGCGCTCGTTGCTGATCGGCAGGTCGGTGGCGGCGCTGGGCAGCGGCGCAGGCGTGGCTGCCGCTGGCGCATTCGCAGCGCCCGTGGCGATCAGGGCGCGCACCGCAACCGACGCGCTGGCATCGGTGGGCAGCGTGAGCGTGAAAGGCTGGCCAGCGCGAATGGTGCGGGTTTCGGCGCGCGGGCCGGCAGTGCTGCCCCAGGTCAGCAGCACGGTTGCATCATTCTGCAAGCCGGCCAGCAAGAGCGTGGCGGTTTCGCCGGGGCGGTAGCTGGCGCGGCCGGCCACCAGCAGCGGCTGCTCGTTTGGCAGCGCGCCCCAGGCGGCAAAACCCGGCGCGCTGGCCCAGGCCGAAGCGGCGCTGTAGGCAGCATTGTCCGCGCTTTCGGGCGTACTGACGCGCAGGCGGTAGGCACCGCCGCGCGGCAGTGTGAGCTGCACGCGCGCCCGGCCATCCGCGCCCGAAACGGCGCTGCGCGTGAAGGCAATGCGGTCGCGCGGCACCCAGGCGGCGCTGCCCGGCTCGGCTGCTTCCCAGCTGCGTGTGTACACCTCGAGGCGGATGGGAGTGCGCGGCGCGGGCTGGCCGGCAGCGTCGAGCGCCAGCAACTCAATCGGGCTGGGCCGGCCAACCGCGAAGATCTGGCTGGGCAAGGCCACGCCAGCCGAGCGCTCGGCCGGGGCGACGCTAAACTCGCCTGCGCCGATGCCGGTTGCGCCGCCTGGCCCGCTGGCCTCGGCCACGAGTCGGTAGCGCAGCGGCACATCGGCCAGGTCGGCGTCGGAAATCGAGAGGGTGAACCGACCATCGGCGTCGCTCTGGGCCACGCCGCTGCGCGCCTCAATTGGCGCAGTGCTGCGCTCGCCATCGCCAAACACAAATTCGCCCGCGCCGGCAAAAGGTTCGCGCTCGGCCAGCAGCGTCCATGTGATCGGCGCGCCGGCCAGCGGCAAGCCCTCGGGCGTTGATACTTCTACCTGCGCCGTTATGTCATCTCCGCCGACGAGCGCGCCGGGAGTTTGCACATCGACACGCAGGGGCGCAGCGGGCGGCGGCTGCACAGCCACGCGCACAATCGCGCTGCCCGTGCCGGCGCGGGCGCTGATGGTGTACGTTCCAGCAACCGCATCGGCGGGCAGCACCACGCTTGCAGTAAAAATGCCAGTTGCGGCGGGCTGCGCAGTTTGCTGGTAGGCGCGGCTGCCATCCGGGCCGGTCGCTACCACGTTGATACCGGGGAAAGCGCCCACCTGCGCGTCGCGCACAAAGCCAGCCAGCTGCACGGTTTCGCCGGGCGCGTAGGCGGCACGGTCGGCGGCGAGGAACAGGCGCGGCTGCGGGCGGGGCCGCCCGGGCGGCAGAGAAGCTGCGCCCGGCTGCTGGCCGCCAGCAATTGCCGTATAGCCTTCCGCGCCAGCCAGCCCAGTAAATGCAGCCAACCCCTGCGCGTTGGTTGTTGCCTGCTGCACCAGCGCGCCGCCCTGGTAGAGCGCAATCGGCAGGCCGGCCAGCGCCTCGCCAGTGGTGATGTCGGTGGCCCACACCTGCGCCGCGCCAGCGCCGCTGGCTTGCTGCCCGGCCACGGCGCTCAGCCGCGCGCGCGACACCAGCAGCACAAGGTCGGCGTGTGGCCCTTCCAGCGTGCGCAGGCGCAGGTAGTAGATGCCTGGGGCCAGTGGCTCGCCGCCCTCATTCTTCAGCGGCAGGCGCTCTTCAACCGGCGTATTCAGCGGGTCGCTCAGGGCGGTGCGCCAGGTGCGAAGCTGCTGCTGGCCGTAGCGCTCGGGCTGGAAGCTCGGCCAGTCTTCGGCGCGGAAATCAAGCAGGCGCACCAGCGTCGGCTCGTCGAGCTGGTAGAGATCGAACTGGATCGATGAAAGATTGGTGCGCCGCAGCAGCACGCCATCGGTCGCATCGGGCGGCACCTGGGCGAGGTTGCCTTGCAGCTCGGGAAGCTCCAGCGCCGGGCCGGCTGGCGCGGTGACAAAGCGCATCTGGTACGGCTGGCCCAGCGCGATTCCGTTGCGGTCGGTCAGGTCGGCGGGCAGGGTGAGCGTGTAGACCGTGGCGGCGCGCAGGTCGGCGCTCATACGCACCTCGGCGGCGCTGGCGCTCACACGCACATTTGGCGCGGGCGGGTCGAGCACGAGCGCCGCTTGCACGGCGTCGCTGTCCATCGGCGTGGTGAAGACCAGGCGCACTTCCTGGCCGTTGGGCAGCGTTTGGCCTTCGCCCGGGAAGCGCGCCGTCAGTGTCGGGCGTGGCGCGGTGCGGAAGCGCCACTGCGCTGGCTCAATCAGCGGCGCGCTTTCGGCTGAATCGGCGCGCAGTGTGCCAGTGTAGGTCGTGTCGGCGCGCAGCGGTGTGTCGGGCGTGAATGTGACGCGCTGCCGCCCATTGGGCAGCGTGGTAGTAGCAAACGCGCCACTGATCGTCGGCGAAATTTGGAGCGTGGCGCGCAGGGAGTCGAGTTCGAGCGGCTGCGAAAGCGTGATGGCGAGCGTTGCATCGGGCGGCACCAGGCGCGCGCCATTGGCGGGATCGAGCACCAGCACGCGTGGCGCGGCTGTGCTGAATTCCCAGCTATACGCGCTGCCAAGCTGCCCGCCATTGATGTCGGCCAGGGTCGCTTCCAGCGTGGCGCGGTAGCGCGTGCCAGCGTGCAGCGGCGAGGATGGGCGAAACAGCACGGTGGTGGTATCGAGCCAGGTGGCCTGCCCGGCCAGCGGCGGCTCGAAGCGCAGCGCCGGCAGCGCGCCGGGTTGCTGAAGCGCGTCGGGGCGCACAATTTCGCGGCTGAAGCTCAGGCTGATCGGGCTGTCGAGCGGCACGTTGGCAGTGCCATTGGCGGGCAGCGCCGCGACAACGGCGGGGGCCTGGGCGGTACGAAAGCGCAGTTCGAGCGGCTCGGGCAAGGCGCGAAACCGCTGGTTCAGCGCATCGCGGCTGAGTGTGATCTGGTAGTCGGTGGCGGGGCGCAGCGGCTCGGTGGGCGAAATCGTGAGCGTGGTTCGGCTGGCATCCCAGGTTGATTTCCACGCCAGCGGCGGGCTAATCGCAAGCGCCGCCTCGACGCTGGGCGCGTTCATCGCCTGATCGAAATGAAGCTGGATCGCGGCGCGGGTGGCAACATCGGCGGCGCCATTGGCGGGCACAGCCGAACGCAGCGCGGGTGGCGCGGCGAAGATCGGCAGCACGGCGCGCAAGGCCAGCAGCACGCCGGCAAGCGCAACAGTAACCACCAGCAATCCCGTCCAGATGCGACCAGCCCAGCGCAGGATGCGCACGAACGCTCCTTTGCAACGAGCGCGCGCGTGGAAACCCCACGGCGGCGCGCCATCGCGGCTGCCAGCGAACGCGGGTTAGTATAGCACGAGCGCACCGGCACGCAAAGCTGGGCGGGAAACGCGAGGTTGCAGGTTTGGAGGTTTGCGAGTTGGAAGGTTTGAAAGTTACAGGTTGTTGCCCAATCCCAAAACCCCAGACCCTAAACACTCACAGGGTTCTGCGGTTCTTGGTTCTCGGCCTTCCGTCAATTCTTGAGCTTCACGTCGGGCAGTTTCAGGTCGTAGGCGCGCGCCACCGCATCAATCGCGTCAAGCAGGCGCTGCGCGAAGTCGAGATCGATGTCTTTGTCGCGGGCATCTTCGGCGATGCGGCGCTGCATGTTGCGCAGCTGGCTGGTGGCGCGGCCCTTGTTGCCGTCGGCAAGCGCCTGGGCCACGTCGTCGGCGCGCGAAACCAGCTCGTCGGCGTGTTTGCCGGCCTGGCCGTTTGCCTGCCCGGCCAGCACCAGCTCGCGCAGCTGATCGACCGACGGATCGAGCTGCGTGGGCGGTGCTTCGGTGGGCGCAGGCGGCGGCTCAGTGGGGATCGGCGCGGGCGTCTCAGTCGGTGGCGGCGGCTCGGTTGGGATCGGCGCGGGTGTTTCGGTAGGAACCTCAGGCGGCACTTCGGTTGGCTGTTCCGCTGGCGCAGCAGTGGGTTGCTCGGTCGGCACTTCGGTCGGCTGCTCGGCGGGCGCCTGGGTCGCCACCACCGGCAGGCCGCCATTATCGCCCGTTTGGCTGCCCAGCCCACCATTGAAAAACAAGGCCGCGCCAACCGCACCCAGGCCAAGCAGGCCCAGCAGCAGCAGTGCGATCAGCATGCAGCGCCCGCCAGCATGGCCGGAGCGGGCCGGAGCTGCAGGAGCGGGCGCGGCGGCGCGGGGGGGCGGCATTGTGGGCTGCGGGCGCGGCGCTGTGGCTTGTGGCTGCGGCGGGGCGGGCGGCAGCGCAACAGGAATTGGCGTTGCCGGGCGCGCCGGGCTGGCCCACACATGCGTCGTCTGGTCGTGCAGCGCAGGCGCGGCGGCACCAGCTGCGGGCACCATGTTCCACGCCTGCTCAAGCGCGCGCACCAGCGCGCCGCCGCTGCGAAAGCGCTGCGCCGGATCTTTCGCCAGCGCCTGCAGCACCACGCGCTCGACGGTGGGCGGCAGATCGGGGCGGCGCGGGCGCAGTGGCGGCGGGGCTTCCTGCATATGGCCCAGCATCGCCGCCATGGGCGTGTCGTTGTGAAAAGGTGTCTGGCCGGCCAGCAGCTCGAACAGCACCACGCCAAGCGAGTACAGGTCGCTGCTGGGCGTGAGCGGCAGGTTGCGCGCCTGCTCGGGCGAAAGGTAGTCGGGCGTGCCGATCACCATGCCCGCCTGCGTATATTCCGTGGGCAGCTGGGTATTTTTTGCAATGCCGAAATCAGTGAGCACAAGCTCGCCGCGCTGGTTCCAGATCGCGTTGCTGGGCTTGACATCGCGGTGGATGATACCGGCGGCGTGCGCGGCATCGAGCGCGGCGGCCAGCTGGCGCACAATCGCCAGCACCTGCTCGCGGCTGAACACCTGCCCCTGCCCGGCCAGCGTCTTCAGCTGGTCAGCCAGCGTCGGCCCGGCGAGTAGCTCCTGCACCATGTAGGTGAGATCGCCCTGCTCGCCGTAGTCGTACACCGTCACAATATTCGGGTGGCGCAGGCTGGCCACCAGGCGCGCTTCCTGCAAGAATCGCTCGGGCAGGCCGGGCGTGTGCGCCGCCGCTGGCGACAGCACCTTTACCGCCACCTGGCGCTGCAAACGCCGGTCGAGCGCGCGGTAGACCGAAGCCATGCCGCCGCTGCCCAGCAATGCCTCTACTTCATATGCGCCAAGCGCCATGCCAATGATCGAGCTTGTTCCAGCCAATCGTTTCTCCTTCACCCGGCCTTGCAATGTGCCACTATAGCACACCAAACCCGCAGGCGCGCGCCTGCGGGCTGTTGCATCACGTGTTGTGCCGGGCGTACCGGCTATGCCTGGATCTGCTCGCCAGGAATATCTGAAGCCAGGGCCTCAGCGGTGGAACGCGTCTCCCACCATACATTCAAGCCCGCAAGAATCGGCGTCACCAGCATAATCGCGATCCAGATCAACCAGAGCATGGTAGCAATCTCCGCATAGTTAAGCGATGAAAAGAACGTTGTAAGCCCTGCTATCATACACCGCAGGCCCGATTCCAAATCTGATATTTCGATTACAAAAGGCTGATAGTTGCGTCGCTTTCCAGTATTCAGAAGTAGGATTTCAGGTTTCAGTATTATCGGCTTTCTAGATCTTTCGCAGAATATCACAGCATGACTATCGATTTTTAAGCACGCTGCAGCGAGGCAATATATGAAACTCTTTCGCCTATGTTTCGCATACCACAGCTCGCCCAGCGCGTGCTATAACGTATGCACGGTTTGCTGCGGCGCTTTTCAGCAACACACCGCCGACATAATGTCGGCGGTGTGTTGTTTTTGCGATCAGGTGATGGCAGCATATCAGGATGCATATATCGCAAATCGCAAATCGCAAATACACTAGCCCAGCACATTGCGCACAACGGCGCGCAGCTCTTCAAAGCGATAGGGCTTCTGGATGAAGGCGGCCAGGCCCTTGCCAGCAAAGCGGCTTGTCGCGGTCTGCTCGTTGTAGCCGCTGGTCAGCACCACGCGCACATCGATGCGGATGCGGCGCAGCTCGCGGAACGTTTCTTCGCCGTCCATGTGCGGCATGGTCATGTCGAGCAGCACCAGGCGAATATTCGCCTTGCTGGCGCGGAAAATCTCGACACCCTCGCGCCCGTCGGCCGCGGCCAGAACCTCAAAGCCCATACGTTCAAGCATATGAACTGCCAGGCCGCGCGCCGTTTCTTCATCATCGACCACCAGCACCACGCCGCCGCCGCGCCATTCCAAAGCCTGCGCCTCAGGACTTTCGGCCATGCTGGCGGGCAGATCGGTGGCGGGGAACAGCGCTTTGAAGGTGGAGCCAACGCCCTGCTCGCTGTAGATCTTAAGCGCGCCGTGGTGCCCGCGCACGATACCCAGCACCGCCGCCAGGCCCAGGCCGCGCCCGGTGAACTTGGTGGTGAAAAACGGCTCGAAGACGCGGGCGCGCGTTTCTTCGCTCATGCCCGCGCCATTGTCGGCAACTTCGAGGTAGACATACAAGCCTTCGGGCAGGTTCTCGTCCAGGTAGGTTTCCGACAAATACGCGCTGTCGCAGTACATCGCGCCGGTGGTGAGCATGATCACGCCACTGCGGTCGCCAATCGCCTCGGACGCGTTGATCACCAGGTTCATAATCACCTGGCGAATCTGCGTCGCGTCGGCCGAGATGCTGGGCAGGTTGGGCAGTAAATTATATTTGAGCACACATTTTTTCGAGATCGAGATCTCAAGCAGGCGTGTGATATCGTCGATCAGCCGCGAAATGTCGAGCTGTTCGACCACAAAGCGCCCTTTGCCCGAGTATGCCAGCATCTGCGCCGTAAGCTCGGCGGCGCGCCGCGCGCCATTCACCGCCTCGCCAATCAGGGGCAGGGCCGGCGAGCGCGGCGGCAGCTCGAGCAGTGCAAGGTCGGCGTAGCCCAGGATGCTGGTGAGCAGGTTGTTGAAATCGTGGGCAATGCCGCCGGCCAGCATACCCAGGCTTTCGAGCTTCTGCGTCTGCTGGAGCTTGGCATCGAACTGCGTTTTTTCTTCTTCCGCCTGTTTCCGCGCCGTGATGTCGAACATGATGCCAATGGAAAAAGGCGTTTGCCCCGGCACCGTGATGATCGGCGAGGCCGTGTTGTGCACCCACACCGTGCGGCCATCGCGCGCCAGCATGCGATACTCAATATCCAGCGGGCGCGGGTCGTCGCTGTTTTCGCGGAAGAAGGGCTTGATCGCGGCGTAGTCGGCGAGGTGAATTCTGCCAAACCAGAGCGATGGATCGCTCAGCCATTCTTCGGTGGTGTAGCCAAGCATGGCCTCAAGCTGCGGGTTCATGTAGGTTGTACGATTATCGCCGTCGCCAAATTCAACAATATACGTCACCGCCGGGATCTGCTCGACCAGCGTGCGATACTTGGTTTCGGCCTCGCGCAGCGCCAGCTCGGAAAGCTTTTGCCTGGTGATGTCCAGGCTGCCAAAGGCAACGCCGGTGATGGTTTTTTCAGATTGGTAGATCGGGATGTACGAAAGGCCATACCATTTGGGTATGCCGCTGGGGTGCTCAACCTGGCTTTCGTAGTAAATTTGCTCGCCCTGGAGGCAGCGGTGGAAGTAGGCCACAAAGCGTTCCTGGCTGGCTGGCGTGAGGTAGCGAAGAACCGACTCACCCACTGCAATATCGCTTTCCAGGGCCTGCCTGATCTCGTGGGCCGCCACGCGGTTGAAGGCAAGAATACTGTAGTCCTGATCGAGCAGATAAAGCTGCTGCGGCGAGCTGTCGAAAAACGCGCGCAGCGTGGCATCGCTGCGCTCCAGCGCGGCCAGCGCCTGGTAGCGGTCGGTTACATCGCGGTTGATGCCGATCAGGCCAGTCAGCGTGCCTTGCGCGTCGTGCAGCGCCCGCACCGCCGAGTCGACGATCAGCTCACGGCCGTCGCGGTGCAGCTGCGCCACCATGCCCGTCCAGCTGCCCTGCGCAAGCAGTGTGCTAAACGCGCTCGCGCTGGTGATTGATGAATCCAGGTAGCGCTGGCGCACCACTGCGCTGAGCTGCTTGCCGCGCACTTCATCCGCAGCCCAGCCATACATTCGCTCGGCACCGGCATTCCATTCCTGAATGCGAAATTCGGGGTTAAGCACAATAACTGAATCGTTGACGTTTGCCAGAAGATGCTCGTGGTATACGCGATTCTGGTGCTCGGCTGCAAGCGCTTGCTCAAGCGCAGCGATACGCGCGCGCAGCGCCACAATTTCCTGATCTTCTGAATGTTGTCGTTCGAGGTCGTCCATACCCGCCTTTCTGCTGCGAACAGGGCGGCGCGCCACTCGCTCATCCCCCGGCGTGGCGCGAGCGCAAGAAGATTGCCTATGGCAAGATTGCAGTGATGGACGGATATTATACCAACACTGTGGCCGGGCGCGATTTACGGCATCTATGCGCTCGGTGTCGGCAAAGGGCTGCGCCATGCCAAAATCTAACATTCTTCTAACGCCAATCTTATAGCCTGCTAGCGCGATTGGGGTACACTATTCACAGCGCGAGTTGCAGTGGAGCGAGTGAATATACACGCCGCTCGCGCCCGAAGCGCAACTCGTAGTTCATAGAAGTGAGGAACTAGCATGGCTAAAATAGTTGGTATCGACCTGGGTACGACGAACTCGTGTGTGGCGGTGATGGAAGCCGGCGACGCCGTGGTCATCCCGAACGCCGAGGGCAATCGCACCACGCCGTCGGTGGTGGCTTTCACCAAGAATGGCGAGCGGCTGGTTGGCCAGACGGCCAAGCGCCAGGCCACGATCAACCCTGAAAATACATTTTTCTCGATCAAGCGCTTTATTGGCCGCAACTACGACGAAACCGACGTCGAGCGCGCCATGGTGCCTTTCCAGGTAACCAAAGGTTCGCGCGCCGATGTTCGCATCCACTCGAACCAGACCGGCAAGGAATACGCGCCGCAGGAAATTTCGGCCATGGTGCTGCAGAAGCTCAAGGCCGACGCCGAAGCCTACCTGGGCGAGACGGTCACGCAGGCTGTGATCACGGTTCCGGCCTACTTCAACGACAGCCAGCGCCAGGCCACCAAGGACGCGGGCAAGATCGCCGGCCTGGAAGTGCTGCGCATCATCAACGAGCCGACCGCCGCCGCGCTGGCCTATGGCCTCGACAAGAAGAAGGACGAGACCATTCTGGTGTTCGACCTGGGCGGCGGCACGTTCGACGTGTCGGTGCTGGAGGTTGGCGACGGCGTGGTTGAGGTGAAAGCCACCAACGGCGACACCCACCTCGGCGGCGACGACTACGACCAGAAGGTTGTGAACTGGCTGATCGAAGAGTTCCGCAAGGACCAGGGTATCGACCTGGGCAAGGATCGCCAGGCGCTGCAGCGCTTGAAGGAAGCCGCTGAGAAGGCCAAGATCGAGCTGTCGAGCATGAGCGAAACGGAAGTGAACCTGCCGTTCATCACCGCCGACGCGAGTGGCCCGAAGCACCTGCAGATCAAGCTGAACCGCAGCAAGTTCGAGCAGCTCACCGCCGACCTGACCGAGCGGCTGCGCGGCCCGTTCACCAAGGCGCTGAAGGACGCGGGCATGCAGGCCAGCCAGCTCGACGAGGTGGTGCTGGTGGGTGGTAGCACCCGCATGCCGGTGGTGCAGGAGCTGGTGCGCAAGATCACCAACAAGGAGCCGAACAAGAGCGTCAACCCCGACGAGGTGGTGGCGATTGGCGCGGCCATCCAGGCCGGCGTGCTCGGCGGCGACGTCAAGGACGTGGTGCTGCTGGATGTGACGCCGCTGTCGCTGGGCGTTGAGACGCTGGGCGGCGTGATGACCAAGCTGATCGACCGCAACACAACCATCCCGACCCGCAAGAGCGAGATTTTCTCGACGGCGGCCGATAGCCAGACGGCGGTGGACATCCACATCCTGCAGGGCGAGCGCGAGATGGCCGGCGACAACATGACGCTGGGCAAGTTCCGGCTCGAGGGCATCCCGCCCGCGCCGCGCGGCGTGCCGCAGGTCGAGGTTACGTTCGACATCGACGCCAACGGCATTCTGAACGTGCACGCCAAGGACAAGGCCACCGGCAAGGAGCAGCGCATCACCATCACGGCCAGCACGAACCTGAACAAGGACGAGGTTGACCGCATGGTGCGCGATGCCGAGGCGCACGCCGCCGAGGATCAGCGCCGCCGCGAGACGGTGGAGCTGAAGAACCAGAGCGACAGCCTGGCCTACCAGAGCGAGAAAACGCTCAGCGACCTGGGCGACAAGGTCGACTCGGTGCAGAAGGAGCGCGCTGAGACACTGATCAAGGATCTGCGCGAGGCCGTTTCGCAAGAGGACGAGGATCGCATGCGTTCGCTCTCGGGCGAGCTGCAGCAGCTGATGATGCAGATCGGCCAGAGCAGCTATTCCGACCCGCAGGGCCAGCCTTCGGGCGGCAAGGGCGGCGACGAGGGCGTGGTCGAGGGCGAGTATACCGTCGAGTAGTTTCGCTACTTGAAAACATACAACACGGCGGCCGGGGCGCAAGCTCCGGCCGCCGCTGCGTTGGGCGAAATAGTACGCGCACCCTTCGATACGCGCTTCGCGCTACTCAGGATGCGCGACTGATAGTACAGTAGAGATTATCACGATTTAAATTCGCAAATACCATCTGGCTCTTTAGGACGCCAGAAAAGGCATTAGCACAGACGTTTGCCAGGCAAGCAGTTTAAGGCTCCCTGATGCCATTTTATACTTAAATCGTGATAATCTCTAGTATTCGTCACAATGGATGAGCCGTCAATATTGTACGCGATAGCTTTCTGATGCCTTAGTGCTGCTGCCGACTGGCTTCTGCTGACTGCCGACTGCTCTAAAGCCCTGTTCAGCGTTACGCTACTCAGGCCGTTCAATCGTGTGGCGCGACACCGCCGACGACAGCACCAGCGAGGTCGTCACCTGTCCGTAAGGCGTGAAGCGGTCGATCAGCGCTTCGAGGTGCGCAATCGACGTGGCAAGGATTTTCAGAATAAAGCTGTCGCTGCCGGTGACGCGATGGCATTCCAGCACCTCGGGCATGCCCTGCACCAGCGCGGCCACGCGCTCGCCGCGCTCGCCAACTTCGGCCAGGCGCATGAATGCCAGCAGCGGCAGGCCCGCCCTGGCTGGATCGACCTGCGCGTGGTAGCCGCTGATCACGCCAGCTTCTTCCAAACGGCGCACACGCTCGGCCACGGCGGGCGGCGAAAGGCCAACTGCGCGCCCGAGCTCGCTGAACGAGCTGCGGGCATTCTGCTGCAGCAGGCGCAGCAGCTTCCAGTTGATGTCGTCGAGCAGCGCTTCAGAATGCAAACTCATGCGGGCATTTTACCTTAAATTCATTGCACCAGCTGGCACAATCTTTTCGCCATGCCCTGTCGATTTGCGGGCCGATCTTTTATACTCAAAGCAGCGGGCGAGCGCAGAACCAAGAACCAAGAACCGAGAACCGCGGAACCACAGAACCGCATAACCTGCAACCTGTAAACCTGCAACCTTCTAACTTTCAACTCGCAAACCTGCAACCTTCTAACCCGCCAACCTGCAACCCAAAAACATACAAGGAGGAAGACAATGACGTCTGATCCACTCGACCTGCAGGGCATCGACCACATCGAGTTTTACGTCTCGAACGCGCGCCAGGCGGCCCACTTCTACCGCACTGCGCTGGGCTTGCAGCCAGTTGCCTACGCCGGGCTCGAAACGGGAGTGCGAGACCGCGCCGCGTGGGTGCTGCAGCGCCGCAACATTCGCTTCGTGCTGAGCGCGCCCCTGCGCCCCAACCCCGCCGACCCGATTGCAATGCATGTTGCGCGCCACGGCGACGGCGTGCGCGACATCGCGCTGCGCGTGGCCGACGCCACAGCCGCCTACAACGAGGCGCTGCGCCGTGGCGCGCAGAGCGTGCAGCCGCCCACCCCCGCCACCGACGAGCACGGCACGGTCGTGAAGGCCAGCATCGCCGCGTATGGCGACACGATCCACAGCTTCATTCAGCGCGACGGCTACGAGGGCGCGTTTATGCCCGGCTTCCGCCCATTCGACACACAGCTGCCCACGCCCGACACTGGCCTGGCCGCGATCGATCATATTGTTGGCAATGTCGAGCTGGGCCGCATGGACGAATGGGTTGGCTACTACCGCGACATTCTGGGCTTCAGGCAGATGATCCACTTCGACGATCAGGATATTTCGACCGAATACTCGGCGCTGATGAGCAAGGTGATGCAGAACGGCAGCGGGCGCATCAAGTTCCCGATCAACGAGCCGGCCGACGGTCGCCGCAAAAGCCAGATCGAAGAATATCTGGAATATTACGGCGGGCCGGGCGTGCAGCATATCGCGCTGGCGACCGGCGACATCATGAAGAGCGTGGATGCGCTGCGCGCGGCGGGCATCCCCTTCCTGCGCGTGCCGCAATCGTACTACGACGAGCTGCCCGCGCGCGTTGGCTCCATCCCCGAAGACGTGCACGAACTGGCCCGGCGCGGCGTGCTGGTCGACCGCGACGAGGAAGGCTACCTGCTGCAAATCTTCAGCCAGCCGCTGCAGGACCGCCCGACGCTGTTTGTCGAGATCATTCAGCGCAAGGGCAGCCGTGGCTTCGGCAAGGGCAATTTCAAGGCGCTGTTTGAAGCGATCGAGCGCGAGCAGGAACGGCGGGGAAATCTCTAGATTTACGATTTACGATTTTGGATTTACGATATGCTCGTCAATCGTCAATCGTAAATCTGAAATCGTAAATGGAGTCAAGATGCGCTTTGTCAGCTTCAACTATATCGACCAGTTTCCGCGCGCGGGCGTGCTGCTGGGCGGCGCGGTGATCGATCTTGCCGCCGCCGCGCCGCTGATGTTCGAGCAGACCGACGCCCAGCGCTGGGAGCTGCTCGACATCCTGCGCGGCGCGCCCGAGGGCATGGGCCTGGAAGGCGCGGTCGAGATCGCCACCGCCGTGTTCGACCAGCTCGGCGTCAGCGACGTGGACGAATTTGGCGAGCTGGTCGCGTCGAGCTATGGCATGTCGGGCGCGATCACGATTGGCGGGGTGGATATGGTGCTACCGCTCGACGAGGTGCGCCTGGTCGCGCCGCTGCCGCGCCCAAACAGCCTGCGCGACTTCTACGCCTTTGAAGATCACGTCGCCACCGCCAACCGCAACCGTGGCCGCGATGTGCCTTACGCCTGGTATGAAATGCCGGTCTTCTACTTCGGCAACCACATGGCGATCTATGGCCCCGGCGCCGACATCCCGCTGCCGCGCACCGAGGCGCTCGACTACGAGCTGGAGATCGCCTGTGTGATCGGGCGCGCTGGCCGCGACATTCTTGAGGAAGACGCCGAAGAGTACATCGCTGGCTTCACGATTATGAACGACTGGAGCGCGCGCGATGTGCAGCGCGAAGAGATGAGCGTGGGCCTCGGCCCGGCCAAGGGCAAGGACTTTGCCACCTCGCTCGGGCCGTGGCTGGTGACGCCCGACGAGCTGGCGGATTTCGCGCTGGGCGATGGTCGCTACAACATGCCGATGGTCGCGCGCGTGAATGGCGAAGAACGCTCGCGCGGCAACTTCCGCGACATCTACTACACCTTCGCCCAGATGATCGCCCGCGCCTCGCGCGACGCCACGCTCTACCCCGGCGACGTGATTGGCAGCGGCACGGTTGGCACGGGCTGTCTGCTGGAGCTCACCGCTGGCCAGGGGCCGTGGCTCCTGCCCGACGACCTGATCGAGCTGGAGATCGCCGGCCTGGGCGTGCTGAAAAACCAGATCATTCCGTAGCGATTTACGATTGACGATTTTGGATTTACGACAGATACAACAAGCGTCAATCGTCAATCCAGAATCGCAAATCAACTGACGATTTTTTGGATGGACGAAAGGCACAGCAATCGTCAATCGTCAATCCAAAATCGTAAATCAACAGGAGGTCAACGATGCCCTTCTACCACCGCCTGGGCGAGCTGCCCCACAAGCGCCACACGCAATTCCGCCAGCCCGACGGCGCGCTCTATGCCGAGCAGGTGATGGGCACGCGCGGCTTCGAGGGAATTCAGTCGATCGTCTACCACCGCCGCCCGCCCACTGCCATCCTCAAGGCCGAAGATCGCGGGCCGGTGCAGATCGAGTTGGAAGAGCCCGGCGCGCTGCGCCACCGCCACTTCCGCACCGCACAGCTTGCCCCCGGCGGCGACCCGATCAGCGGGCGGCGCGTGCTGCTGCACAATGCCGATGTGACGCTGAGCATTGCCCAGCCGACCGCGCCAATGGACTACCACTACCGCAACGGCCAGGGCGACGAGCTGCTGTTTGTGAATGCGGGCGAGGGCCGCATCGAGAGTTTGTTTGGCACACTCGATTTTCGCCGTGGCGACTACATCGTCATCCCGATTGGCACGACCTACCGGCTGGTCGCAAACGGCCCGTGCACGCTGCTGGTGCTCGACATGCGCGGCAACATCGACACGCCGCGCCGCTACCGCAATGAGTATGGCCAGCTGCTCGAACATTCGCCCTTCTGCGAGCGCGACATCCGCGTGCCGCACGAGCTGCCCGCCCACGACGAGCGCGGCGAGTTCCCGGTGCTCGTGCGCGCCCGCGACCGCTACACCATGCACACACTCGCCCACCACCCGCTCGACGCGGTGGGCTGGGATGGCTGCCTGTACCCGTGGGCGCTCAACATCGAAGACTTCGAGCCAATTACTGGGCGCGTACACCAGCCGCCACCGGTACATCAGACCTTCAAAGGCCCGAATTTCGTGGTCTGTTCATTCGTGCCGCGCAAGTACGACTACCACCCGCTGGCGATCCCCGCGCCCTACAACCACTCGAATGTCGATAGCGACGAAGTGCTGTTTTATGTCGAGGGGAATTTTATGTCGCGGCGTGGCATCGAGCCGGGCAGCATCTCGCTGCACCCGAGCGGCTTGCCGCACGGCCCGCATCCCGGCGCGGCCGAGGCGAGCATCGGCAAGGAAGGCACCGAAGAGCTGGCCGTGATGGTTGATACGTTCCACCCGCTGCGCGTCGCCCGCGCCGCCACAAGCATCGAAGACGCGCGCTACCCCTACAGTTGGGCCGCGCACGAGTGACGCGCTTTCGGCGTAGGGGATGGGGGGCGACAAAGTCGCCCCCAAACTTTTATTTTCTGATGCTGCGCCCCGGCTTCGCCGGGGCACAGCATCAGAAAAAAGAGATCAAACGAAGTTGCTATCAACCGTGGTAAGATTGCGCCACCCATCGTAAAGGAGAAGAGAAGAAGGAGAGTGGGATGCGCATCCGCACGACTCAGCGCTTGCTGTTTGTGGCGTTTCTGGTTCAGGAAGGGATCGTATTTCTGCGAGCCAGCCCGGAAGAGCGCGCCAATGCGCCCCTGCCGCCCGCGCCCGCTGTGTTCGGCGTGTCGCTGCTTGCGCCGCTGGTGCTGAAGAGCTTTGTGCCGCGCTGGCTGGAACGGGTGGCCTTGCTGCTGCAAGTGCTCGGCTGGTCGCTTGAGATCGCCGGGATGGCACAGCTTGCGCGGAAGCAATCGTTTGGCATTCATCCGACTGCCGCAACAAAGCTTTCGCGCGATGGCGTGTATCGCTTCGAGCACCCGATCTACCTGGGCCTGCTGCTGACGATTGCGGGCTGGACATTGCCAGTGCCGCCGTGTCTGGCGGCGGTTGTGCTGGCATACATGGGGTTTCGCCGGGCTGTGCGCCTGGAGCGCGCCCACCTGGCATCACTTCAGGCGCAGCATCGCGGGCTGGAGAGCTTTCTGTGGGCGGAGGAATAATTCAGCATTGCACGGCGCGACGCAGAGGAAAACAACGCAGGGTTTCTGAAAAGCGAGAATGGCAGGCATTGCGACATGCTTGCCATTCTCATATAGCGCATCGGAAATCGGTGCTGCTTGTGACGAAAAACGAAGGACGAATGACGAAGACACATTGGTCATTCGTCCTTCGTCCTTCGTCTAGCAACGAGAAGCGAACTGCAATCGATCTGTACGAGCTTCCCGCTCGCTTCCCCGTGCGTTTAGCTCCCCCTGGTGTATCGCAACCCATCCACAAGCAGCGCAATCATACGCCGCGCGTAGGCAAGGTCGCCCTGCGCTGAGAAGCACAGGCTATTCACCGCACGCAGCAGGTCGTCGGATTCGGCATCGCCGCGCACTTCGCCGGCATTCACCGCCGCATCGAGCAGTGTGCGCAGCGCCGGTCGCAGGCGCGCATCGAAGTAGGCGGGCAAGCTGGCATATGCCGGGTCGCCGGAGTGCAGGGCACTTGCAAGCCCGCGCTTGGTCGCGATGAAATCGACATAGCGCTGCAACCACAGCGCCAGGGCCTGGGCGGGCGCGTGCTCGGCTGCAAGCAGTGTTGCGGCATCGGCGCAGGCATCGACCTGCTGGCGAAACACGGCGACGATTAGGTCGGAGCGTTGCGGGAAACGCCGGTACAGCGTGCCAATCCCCACGCCCGCCCGCGCCGCGATTTCGCGCACTGGCGCTTCCACCCCCGAGCGCGCAAACACTTCCAGCGCCGCATCCACAATTGCGTCGGCACTGCGCTGCGCGTCGGCGCGCAACGGCCGCGCTACGGTTTCCTCGCGCTCAGGTTCATTGTTTTCTTCAGCTACCATCTTGCCTTTGTTCATGATTTTATAGGATTTACGCGGTGTCCCACGTGGCCTAGCCGTTAGCCTGCGGCAGCTTTGTGTGCCGATTTTGGCGCTCTGCGCCAAAATCGGCACACCTTAATCGTAAAGTACCACTCTGCCGAAGGCTAAAAACGCTGACTCCACGCTCATTCAAACGTAAGCAGTTGACAAACGGAACAATGTTCCGTATAATCAATCACGATACGGAACATTGCTCCATTTTACCGAAACCATGCCAACTTGGCAAGCACCAACGCAGAAACAGGAGGTTCCCATTATGGATATCAAGGGTGCAGTTGTGGTGATTACCGGCGCATCGATGGGTATTGGCGCGGCAACTGCCCGCGCCTTCGCCGATGCGGGCGCGAAGCTGGTGCTGGCGGCGCGATCGGCCGATAAGCTCGAAGCGGTGGCGCAAAGCCTGCCCGCCAGCGCCGAGCCACTGATCGTGCCAACCGACATGACCGACCGGACGCAGGTGCAGGCGCTGATCAATGCCGCCTACGAGCGCTTTGGCCGCGTCGATCTTCTGATCAACAACGCCGGGCAGGCAGCGGCGGGCAGCGTGGCGACGATCAATCCCGATCACTACCACCAGATCATCGAACTGAACCTGTTTGGCCCGCTCCACGCCATGCAGGCGATTGTGCCGAAGATGCGCGAGCAGGGTGGCGGCGTGATCATCAACATCAGCTCGAATGTGAGCAAGATGGCCATTCCTATGATCGGCGCATACGCTTCGACAAAATACGCGCTCAACGGCCTGAGCCTGACCGCCCGCAACGAGCTGGCCCCCGATAATATTCGCGTGGTGCTGTTTCACCCCGGCCAGACCAGCACTGACTTTGGGAAGAACGCGCTGATTGAGCACCCCAGCGACGGCCCGCGCCATGCGCCCGGCCAGCCCCGGCGCGCGCCCGACACGGCCGAAGATGTGGCGCGCAACATCGTCGAGGCTGCGATCAACGAGCCTGCCGAAGCGGGCATGCCGATGGCGTAGGGTTCGTTTTGCCTACGGCAGCAAGGTAGAAATGATCTTTTTGTATGCAGTTTTCCGCGCTACGCGCGGAAAACTGCATACAAAGAGAAACAAGAGAGGATCTCGTATGACTACCAAATCCATCGCTCTCGTCACCGGGGCGAACCAGGGCATCGGCCTGCAAATAGCAAAAGACCTTGTGGCGCACGGCTTCACGGTGCTGCTTGGGTCGCGCAATTTCGGTCGCGGCGAGGCGGCAGCCAAAGAAGTTGGGCCCAATGCCATTGCGATCCAGCTTGACGTGACCGACCACGCCTCGATTGCCGCTGCGGCGGAGCGTATTCGCAACGAGTTTGGCCGCCTCGACGTGCTGATCAACAACGCGGCGATCTCAACCACGGGCATGAAGCCGGGTATGTCGGTCGAGGAATATGCGCAGCAAACCCGCCCGAGCAATGTGTCGTTCGACGAAATGCGCGCCGTGTGGGAAACCAACGTCTTTGGGGTGCTGGCGGTGTATCAGGCTATGCTGCCGCTGCTGCGCGCCGCACCTGCCGCCCGCATCGTCAACGTGTCGAGCGGGGCTGGCTCGCTGACGCGAAATTCAGATCCCACGAACCCGCATCGCGCAATCTTCGGCCCGGTCTACCCGGCCTCCAAAACGGCGCTCAACGCGCTCACGCTTGCAATGGCGATCGAGCTGGAGCCCGAGGGCATCAAGGTCAATGCCGTCTCGCCGGGCTTCACCAAAACCAACCTCAACAACTACGCAGGCACCGAAACCGTTGAAGAAGGCGCGCGCGAGGCAGTGCGCGTGGCGCTGCTTGGCCCGGATGGCCCAACCGGCACGTTTACGCACGCAACCATGGGCGTGATCCCGTGGTAATTTTTCGCATTCCTGCGCGCCGTGCCCCCCCTCAGCTGTGCGGCGCGCTGCCTCGTCGTTAGGATTTTTTGCATAAAAGAATTACGAATCTAACATATTTTTTATTTACATAAAAGCAAAATTCTGGTATACTATAGAAGACGAGAATTGCGCTTTGCAAAGGCACTATACTGGCTCCAATCAGGCGTGTGAATGGGCTTTATTCGGTGGCGTTTCGAGCGGCAAAAGTGTAAATAAATACGAGAGGGTACGATGACGATTGAGCAGACGACGGTTACGACACGAAATGTTGTTCATATAAAGGCCTTGCAGGATGCCAGCCGCCAGCTGCAGGTTATTGAGCGCGATGCGGCGCATGGGCGCTACCTTGTGGAAAGCGCGCGGGATTCTGGGCAGCACTATGAGGTTGCGCTCTACCCGGGCGAGCTGGCGGGGCACTGCACGTGCCGCTGGGCGCAGCACGGCGGCATTAACTGCAAGCATGTGCTGGCGGCGCTGCGCGTAGCCTACGCCGGGCAGGGTGTGCTTTCGTTCTGGCCCACACAGGCTGCGGCGCGCCGCCAGCATCGGCAGGTGCTGCCAGGCGAGCGCCTGTTTGCCACGCTGCGCCCGCGCCGTGGCTAGGTTCTGACGCGCCAGGGCGTGCGCTTGGTGTGTGCCAGCTTGTCGTTCAGGGTGGCGATGCTGCGCAGCTTGCCGGTGTCGCGCAGCTGCGCGGCGGCGGGCGTCCAGTAGCTGTGAGTTTGCACAAACTTCAGCTGGTTGGCATACCAGCCTTCGTCGGTCATCGCGCCGCCAAAATTCGCCATCTCGGTGCGCAGCGCGCTATTGCGCTCGAAGAAATCGTCGCTGCCCAGCACGTCGAGGTCGGCATCGGCCAGAATTTGCTCTAGCAGGGTTGTTGGCGATTGCGGGAGCTTGGTGGCGCGAATCATGCCGGCGATGCGCTCGATCTGCTGGGGCTGGTAGCCAAACCTCGGCAGCGCCGCGCGCGCAATCGCCACACTCGCTTCTTCGTGGCCGGCGTAGAGCGTAATAAAGCCTAGATCGTGGTAGTAGGCGGCGGTACGCAGCAGGAGCAGGTCGTCATCGCCGATGCCCGCAAGCGCCGCAATGCGCTCGGCAGCAGGCACAACCTCGTCGCAGGTATGTGCAATCGAGTGGTAGGTCAGCGCGGGCGGCAGTTCGTGGGTAAGGCGCGCGATTGCATAGGTTCGGGCTTGCTCAAAATCGGGCAAGGTGTGCTGCTCCATCATTGGGGCGGCTGGGTAATGAACAGAACCGGCGAGGCGGAGAGAATGAAGCATGGTTGGCTCGCATAGGCTGGAAGCGCTTCTACTTGCTTCCACATAAGTATGCGCTGAGTATAGCCAGCTTTCCGCCCCTGAACATCGTATAAATTACGTAAAAATGCGCGCTGTTTGCCAGCCAAGCAAGAATGTACGCAGGCTGCGATGCCCTGCCCAGGCGCCAAACCGCATTTCTGAGGCGCCGGGCTAACGATCCTGCTCCAGTGCTGCATTCCCGGCGCGCAGCTGCTGGTTGCTCTGCCAGAGCATTTGCGGCACCACAATGCGCGGTGGGGTGCCTGAAGCTGTGCCGGGTGGAACGCTGACATCCAGCCCGAATTCAAGATAGGCCTTGTAGATCAGCTGGCTGCAATAGAATGCCGCGTCGGTGTTCGGATCGAAGAAGTTCACATTATACGGCTTATCTTCGGCGGCCTGCAGCATGCAGTAGTCGGCCACTGCTGCGCGCAGATGCTCGTCGTTCAGGCCGGGCGCGTCGCGATCGGCCAGCGGGTAGGCCACGCCAACCAGCGTATCGACCAGCCAGCGCTCGCTGGCCATGCGCTCGGCCTCCCAGCGCTCTTCCGGCACATCGAACAGCACCACGCCACGCGCGCCCGCTTCCACGCAGCGCCCGCCCGGCCCCAGATACAGCGCAGCGTGATCAACTTCGCCCGGCACCAGCAAGCCCAGCGCCTGCCAGATCTTGCCCATGGTTGTGGCCGCCGAGCCGTCGGTGGTGCAGATAATATCGCCAGTGCAGACTGGCAGGCCATTGATTCGCGAGCGATAGATCATACGATCTCAAATATTCAGCTACACAATGTAACAGATACGCGGCAGTGTACGGCAGCTTGGGCGAATGCGCAACTCTCGCTCATCTGCGCTTTAGTTGTGCCGCCCGTGCCTTTGTGCTAGGATGCGGGCAGGCAGCCAATGTGAGGAAAGCGTATGGGCCAGCGCATTCTTATTGTCGAAGATGAAGCCGAGATCGCCGACTACCTGCGCCGCGGGCTGGCATTCGAAGGCTTTGCAACCGAGATCTGCGAGGATGGGCTGTCGGCGCTCGGCGCTGCCCGCGAGCGCCCGCCCGATGTCGTTGTGCTCGACCTGATGCTGCCAGGGCTGGATGGCATGGAAGTGGCCCGCCGCCTGCGCGCTGGCTCGAATGTTCCAATCATTATGTTAACCGCCCGCGAGTCTGTTGCCGATCGGGTGGCGGGCCTGGAGTGCGGCGCCGACGACTACCTCGTCAAACCCTTCGCCTTTGAAGAATTGCTGGCGCGCGTGCGGGTGCAGCTGCGCCGCCACCAGGCGCAGGCCAGCGGCGAGGTGCTGCAGTTTGGCCCGGTAACGCTCGATCTGGTGGCGCACGAAGTACGCGCCGGGGCCGCCCGCGTGTCCTTCACTGCCAAGGAGTTCGAGCTGCTCGAGCTGTTTATGCGCCACCCGCGCCAGGTGCTCACCCGCGATCTGCTGTACGAGCGGATCTGGGGCTACGACTTTGGTGGCGAAAGCAATGTGATCGAAGTCTATGTGCGCGCGCTGCGCCAGAAGCTCGAAGCCGCCGGCACGCCACGCTTGATTCACACCATTCGCGGCGTGGGCTACGTTCTGCGCGACGACACCTGAGCGCCGTGCCCCGAACGTCGCGATTTTCGCTCCGCGCGCGCCTGGCGCTGGGCTACACTGCGTTTTTTGGCGCGGTGCTCGTTCTGCTGGGCATCGGCGTGGTGCTGACAGTGCGCTCGGAACTGCGCGCCGAGATGGTGCGCGAGCTGCAGTCGAGCAGCGATCTGATTCAACGTGACTTCGATAATACCGGCATCAAGCTTGACGATTATTTCAATAACCCTTCCTTTCTTGATCGCACACGCCCGCTCAGCGTCGAAGGCCTGGAAACGCCTTCGCTGTATGTTCAGGCTGTCAATATTGCCGGGCGCATGGTGGTCACCTCGGCCAGCCTGAAGCAGCAGCAGCTTCCCCTTGATTTTACGCTTCGCTCGGCTGTCATTGCTGGCCGGGAACAAGCGGCCGAAACAATGCTGGGCGACTCGCCAGTGCTCATGCTGGCCAGCCCGCTGCGCGACGACACCGCGGTGGTTGGCGTGCTGCTGGTGGCGCAGCCGCTGCGCGAGATCAATCGCACCATTCAACTGCTGAGCATTAGCCTCGTCCTGATCAGCCTGATTGCCTTGCTGGCGGCCTTGCGCGGCGGCACATGGCTGGCCGAGCGCGCGCTGGTGCCGGTGGGGCAGGTGGCGGCAACCGCCCGCCAGATCGTGCGCGCCGAAGACCTCGGGCAGCGCGTGCCAGCCGCCCAGGGCAGCGACGAGCTGGCCCAGCTTACCGCCACTGTGAACGAGATGCTCGAGCGCCTGGAAGTGCTGTTTAGCTCGCAGCGCCGCTTTGTTGCCGACGTGTCGCACGAGCTGCGCACACCGCTCACCGCCATGCGTGGCAACCTCGAGCTGCTGCGCCGCACCAGCCAGCACGCCCCCGCCGAGATCGGCCCCTCGCTGGCGGCGATGGAGCGCGAGGTCAACCGGCTGGTGCGCATGTCGAGCGACCTGCTGCTGCTGGCGCAGGCCGAGTCGGGCGTGCATCTGCGGAACGAGCCGGTGGCGCTGGACGAGCTGGTGCTGGAAGTGGTGCGCGACCTGGCGCCGCTGGCGCAGGGGCTTACGCTCCGGCCCGCGATTACCGAGCAGGTTGAGGTGATTGGCGACCGCGATCGCCTCAAGCAGGCCCTGCTGAATATGGCTGCCAACGCCTTGCAGCACACCCCGCCCGGCGGCAGCGTAACCCTGGCGGTCGCGCGCGCGGGCGGCCACGCCGCGCTCGAAGTGCGCGACACGGGCGTGGGCATCGACGCCGACGCGCTGCCGTATGTGTTCGAGCGTTTTTTTCGCGCCGACCGGGCACGCTCGCGGGCGGCGGGCGGCGCGGGCCTGGGCCTGGCAATCGTCAAGTGGGTGGCAGAAGCGCACGGCGGCGGCGTAAACGTGCGCAGCGCGCCCGGCGAAGGCAGCACCTTCACTCTCTGGCTGCCCCTCACTACCCCCGCGCTTGCGTGAGCGCATGCCAGTGCACCACAGACGCGCGCAGTATGGTACAATCAGGTACGCGCCGCATCCGCGATGCATGCGATAGAGTTGGTGGCTCTTATGATCGCTTTGAACGATTTGCTCACCCCTGAAACAGTTGTGCCCGGCCAGCGCGACCAATACAAAATTTTGGCCCTGATTGGCCGCGGTGGTATGGGTGCGGTGTATCGCGCCCAACGGCTTTCCGACGGCACCGTCTGGGCGCTGAAAGAAATGCGCTCGCAGCCCGACGCGCCCGTGCCCGAGGTCGAGGAAAACCGCCGCCTGTTTGAGCAGGAAGCGCGCTTGCTTGAATCGCTGCACTACCCTAACCTGCCCGTCGTCGCCGAGCTTTTCTCCTTCCAGGGCCGGCCCGCCATGGTCATGGAGTTCGTGCCCGGCAAAACGCTCGAAGACCGCATGCACGAAGCCAATGCGCCGCTGCTGGAGCAGCAGGTGCTGGGCTATGGCATCCAGGTTGCGCGGGTGCTGAACTACCTGCACAGCCGCCCCGAGCCAATTATCTATCGCGATCTCAAGCCTTCCAACATTATGCTCACGCCCGACGGCGTGCTGAAGCTGATCGACTTTGGCGTGGCGCGTACCCACAAGCGCGGCAAATCGAAAGACACCGTGGCGATGGGCTCGGCTGGCTACGCGCCGCCCGAGCAGTATGGCAAAGGCCAGACCGACGCGCGCTCGGATGTCTATGCGCTTGGCGCAACGCTGCTGCACCTGCTGACAAACATGCCGCCCATTCCGCTGCAAACCCCGGCGGTTGGCTCCATCCGCAAAATGAACCCTTCGGTCGATGATCGCACCGAAGGCGTGATCATTCGCGCCATGGCGCTCGACCCGAATGTGCGCTTTCAGAACATGCATGAGTTCGAGCAGGCAATGGCCGGCTGCCTCGATGCGCCGTTCGTCAACCCGATCGATCGGGCGCCGCCGCCGCCGCCGGTGCGCCCCTCGCCCTCGACCCTCAGCTCGTCGCCGGTGCCAACGCAGCCCGCAACCCTGCCCAGCGCCCAGCCGTCGGTGCAGCCGGTGCCGGTGCCCATGCCCGCCCTCCCAGCCGACGGCGTGACATGCAGCCGCTGTGGGCGCGTGAACAAGGCCGGTGCGCGGTTCTGCGCGGGCTGTGGCGCACCGCTGGGCGCGCCGCCAGTGGCGCGCATGCTGATCACCTCGCCACGCGCCGCCTGGGAGCAGAAGCTCGACCGCTCGCCCGTGCGGATTGGCCGGCGCGACCCGCGCCAGAATCACTACCCCGAGATCGACCTGGCCGAGCACGATCGCGGCATTGCGTCGCGCAACCACGCGCTGCTGGAGCGCAATGGCGATTATTACACGCTCACCGACCTGGGTTCGACCAATGGCACGCTGCTGAATGGCAAGCAGGTCGTGCCGCGCCAGCCGCAGCGCCTGCGCCCCGGCGATCGGATCAAGATTGGCGAGGTTGAGATGGAATTTCGCGGCAGCTAGCCGGGCTTGCCTATTTCCACAAAGACTCAAAGACTCGAAGGCCGAACAAGAAACCTTGAGTTTTCCCACATCGGCCGGTTTTTTTGCGAACATGCGTCGCGACGACGCGATGGCTGCTGTGCTGGCCGTCGCGTTTGTGTGCCGCCCACCTGTGAAGGAAGCATATGACCCCGAAAGCCCTGGTTCTGCGCGCGCCCGGCATCAACCGCGACGAAGACGCCGCCGCCGCAATCGAGCTTGCCGGCGGGCAGGCCGAGCGCGTCCATGTCAATCGTGTTGTCGATGGGGCGGTGCGCCTGGCCGACTATGCGCTGCTGATCATCCCCGGCGGCTTTTCCTATGGCGATCATCTCGGCGCGGGCAAGCTGCTCGCCGTCGACCTGCTGCACCGCCTGGCCGAGCAGCTCGCCGCCTTTGTGGCCGACGCCCGCCCGGTGATTGGCGTGTGCAATGGCTTTCAGGTGCTGGTGAAGTCGGGCATTCTGCCGGGTGTAGAAACTGAGCAGGGCGCGGCTGCCACGCTCACCGACAACGCCTCGGGTCAGTTCGAGTGCCGCTGGGTGCACCTCGCCGCCGAGCCAGCCAGCCGCTGCATCTTCACGCAGGGCATCGAGCAGCCGATTGAGGTGCCAGTGGCGCATGGAGAAGGGCGCTTTGTGGCGCGCGATGCGGCTGTGCTGGCGGCGCTGCGCGCGAACGGCCAGGTGGCATTGCGCTATGCCGCCCCAGACGGCGGCGCGGCCAGCTATCCTGCCAACCCCAACGGCTCCGACGACGCGATTGCCGGGGTGTGCAACCCGCAGGGCAATGTGCTCGGCCTGATGCCGCACCCCGAGGATGCCATCCTGCCACACCAGCACCCGCGCTGGACGCGCGAGCCCGCCCGCGCCGAAGGTGATGGGCTGGTGATTTTCCGCAATGCGGTGCGCTACGCGGCGAGTTTGTAGGGCGTTCGGGCGGGCTCGCAGGTAGTTCGGGCGGACACATAGGTCCGCCCGGCCGGGTTGTAGGCGTTGGGCGCCATGTAGTTTCGCGCGTCTGGGCTTTATGCCGACAGTTGAGTAGCGTTTGCTTCGGCGGCTTGATTTGTAAGCGGTGTGGCGGAAAATTTCTCAAGAACAAGCGCTGTTTGGAAGGCATATGCTTCTGGCACAACGCTGTGGACGGTAAACCAGCGGGCAAGTTTGCGGGCAAGCTCATCGCGATTATAAAATACCTGCGCCTGCAAAGCGCGGCCTATCGTGAATTTGCTGAATTGCGAAGTGATATATGCCCGATATTCACGATGAGCCAGAAGATACCAGCGAAGCCAGAAATCTTTCCATTTTTCTTGTGAAAACGATGAAATGCTCGTTTGATCCATAATTGTGATGAAGATCCTGCCGCCAGGCCGGGAAATGCGGCGCAGTTCAAGCAGCCACGCATCGGCGAGGTCGTCGAGATGCGAAAAGACCGAACCAGCATAAATCAGATCAAACGAATTATCTTCAAATGGCAGGTGCGGAATCGTCGTGGTGGTGACAAAATGCATTGGTGGCGTCAGGTTCTGTTGACACCAGGTAATGTGCGATGCGCTAATATCGGTGCCCCAAATCTCCCCACTGGGCACTTTCTCCAACAGCCAGCGCGCCATTCGGCCAGCCCCACAGCCGAAATCAAGAACGCGCGCATCAGCAGCCAGCGACCACCCAGTTTCCTCTAGTACGTGCAGCATGCGGTTGGTGTGGTGTTGCCCCGCCTCCAGATAAACATCGGCCGTCGATCCATAACCAAGCCATAGCTCTTTTGGCGGCACAGGAAAGTCGCTGGATGCACGTCTTCCATCCTGATACACCGGAACTGGAATCATATATGTGTTCCGGCTGCCTGCGTATGGAACGAATGGTGGCAGGTATCCGAGTAATGGTGAGCTTGTTATACGCAAAAGTACGTGTTTTAGCTGATTTTCGAGTTGCGTTCGTAGATAATTTACAGGCATATAATTCTCCTTGATCTTCAATATGCTTGCGAATAATATATGAAGATCGGAGAAAATACAATTTTGATCTTTCGCGACCTTTTGCTATGGTATGATTGGCTTTATTTCGCTTATTTGGTAGTTCAGCGTGTAAATCGACTATCGAAACAGAGTAACGCAGTTTCCGCATAAACATGGAAACGGCGTTACTCTGTCACGCAACACGATAGATTTTATAGAACCGCTTCGGCGATTTCCTCAGCCTCGGCCTCCTCGGTTGCCTCGCCATCCCACAGGTAGCGCATTTCGGCACAGCTTGCCAGCAGTTCTTCGAGCGTTCCCTGCGCCTCGATTCGGCCATTCTTGAGCACTATAATCTGGTCGGCGCGGCGCAGCGCGGCCCGGCGGTGCGACACCGCAAGAATAGTCGGGGTCTGGGGATTAGGGTCTGGGGTCTGGAGTCCATCGTTAGCCCTAATCCCTAAACCCCATTCCCTAGCTCCCCGCGCCAGTCGCTCCCACAGCGCCTGCTCGGTTTCCACATCCAGCGCGCTCGACAGGTCGTCGAACACCAGCAGGTCGGCGTTGCGCGCGAACATGCGCGCGGCGGCGCTGCGCTGCACCTGCCCACCCGAAAGGCGCACGCCCCGCGAGCCAACCAGCGACTCGAGGCCCTGCGGCATGGCGGCGATGTCGCGGTCGAGCACGGCTGTGTGAATAGCGCCGCCCAACGCGTCCGGCGCGAGCTGCTGGCCCAGATCGAGATTTGCGCGCAGGCTTTCGCTAAACAGGTGCGGCACCTGCGGCGTGTAGGCGCAGCGCGGCGGGGTCAGAAAGCTGGCCGGGTCGGCGACGGGCACGCCGTTCCAGCGCAGCACGCCGGCATTGGCGGGCAGCAAGCCCAGCAGCGCGCGCAGCAGCGTGGTTTTGCCCGCGCCCACCCGCCCGGTGATCACCGTGAACGAGCCGCGCGCAATTGTCAGATCGACCGGGCCGACGCCGCGCCCGCTGTCGGGGAAATAGAAGCGCAGCCCGCGCGCTTCGAGCGTTTCCAGCGGCGCAGGAGCGGGCAGTTCCAGGCGCGGCGTGCCGGCCATGGGTTCCACCAGCGCGCCGGCTGGTGCGCCCGCCAGCAATTCTTCCATGCGCCGCAGCGACACCGCCACCTGGCGCGCGCGTGTCAGCAAGCGCCCGGCCCAGCGCGGCAGCCCCGCCACCCAGCCAATATAGCTTGCGAACAGCGCAAAATCGCCCAGGCCAAAGCTGCCGTCGCGCATCGCCCCGGCCGAAAGCACCAGGATCAGGCCGATGCCCAGGTTCACCGTATTCACATTGAATGAATCGAGCAGCGAGCTGAGCAGCTGGTCTTTCAGTGCCGCCTGCCGCCGCGTTTCGCTTAGCTCGCGGAAGTGCGCCACCACCTGCCCTTCGGCGGCGGCTACCTTGATCGCCTGCGCCGCGCCAAAGACCTCGCCAATAAAGCCGGTGACGCGGCTGGTGCTGGCGCGGCTGGATTTGCGGTAGCTGCTGATGCGCGTGCCGGCGATATGCGTCACCGCGACGATGCCGACCATGGGCAGGAACACCACCACGGTGATCAGCGCGTTGATTTGCATCATAATCGCCAGCGCCACGGCCGAAAACACCAGCTCGCCGGTCAGATCGAGCCATGTGTCGAGGAACAGCATCAGCTCGTGCACATCCTCGCGGAAGCGGCTGACGATCGCGCCGGGGTTTTCGGGCAGCACGCGCGCGCCCGGGCCTTCGACCAGCCAGCGCAGCATGTTGGTGCGCAGCAGCCACTCGCTCGCGTTCCAAAAGGTCGTCCAGCAGGCCAGGCACAGCAGCAGAACTACGATGCGCATGCTTTCGGAGCCAAGCAGCACGCCGAGCAGCTCCAGCGGCGAAAGCTGCGCCGCCGCCGGGTTGGTGAGCGCGTCGAAAAAGGCGCGCATTACCAGACCCACCGCCAGCGGCATGAACGCGAACAGCACCCACAAAATAAACGAAATAGCGAACAGCCACGGGCGCGTGCGCGCCAGGCGCAGCGCGGTTTGCCACTTGTTCATACCAGCACCTCCGCCATTCCCACGCGCAGCAGCGTGGCAAAGCGCGAATCGGGGGTTGCTGCCAGCGCGGCGCGCGGGCCGTGCTCCACAATCCGCCCGGCATCAAGGATCATAATCTCGTCGGCGCGCTGCACGGTTGCCAGCCGGTGCGCGATGATAATGCCCGTGCGCCCGCGCAGCAATCGGCTGACGGCCTGCTCGATCAGGCGCTCGGTGGCCGGGTCGAGCCGCGACGACGCTTCATCCAGAATGACCAGCCCGGGGTCGCGCAGGAACACACGCGCAAAGGCCAGCAGCTGCGATTCGCCAGCCGAAAGGCCGGTGCCGCCCGCGCCCAGCTCGGTGTCAAGGCCACGCGGCAGCGCGCCAAGCCAGGGGTGCAGGCCAAGCTCGCCCAGCGCCGCCATGATCCGCGCATCGTCGATTGTGCGGTCGAACAAGGTCAGGTTGTCGCGAATGCTTGCGCCAAACAGCTGGACATCCTGCGTCACAATGCCCACGCGCGCCCGCAGGTCGGCCAGCGGCAGCTCGCGCAAATCCGCGCCGCCCAGGCGAATGGTGCCCCCGCTGGGGTCGTACAGGCGGAACAGCAGGCGCGTCAGGGTGGTTTTTCCGCTGCCAGTGCGGCCCAGCAGGCCCAGCACTCGCCCGGGCTCAAGCGCAAACGAAATATCGGTGAGAACGGCGCTCGGTGAAGGACTGAGGACGGAAGGCGCATCGGCATTGCTTTCGTCTTTCGTCATTGGCCCTTCGTCCTGGTACGCAAACATCACGCGCTCGAAGCCGACGCCCAGCGCACCGGGTGGCAGCGCAGCGCCCGCGCCGTCGTGGAGCGTGGGGGCAGTGCGCGCAAGCTGGCCAATGCGGGCCGCGCCGGCGGCGGCGCGCTGAAACTCGCGCAACTGGTCGGCAATTTGCTCAAGCGGGCGGCGCAGCAACTCGGTGTACTGAAAGAACAGATACACCGTGCCGATGGTAATTGCGCCGGCGCTGTAAAGGTACGCGCCCATGCCCAGCGCCAGCGTGTAGCCCAGCGTGAACAGGCCCATGCTTGCGCCCCACACAAACGTACCCTGAATGCCGGCGCGTCGCCCTTTCCGAAACAGCTTCTCGCCAACATACGCGAACTGGCGCAGCACATGCGCGCCTGCCCCATTTGCGCGAATGTCGTCGAGGCCGGCCAAACGCTCTTCCAGAAAGCCAAACACCTCGGCGCTGGCTTCGCGCTCGGCCGTCATTTGCGGCACGGCCAGGCCACGCAGGCGCGTGAGCACAGCAATTGCCACCAGGAAGAAGATCGCCATCACCGTGCCGACGCGCCAATCTTCACGGAACAGCAAGGCCAGCACGCCGATCAGCAAGAGGCCGTTGCCCAGCACCAGAATGACGAACTGCGAGAAGAAGGTTGCCAGCGCGGTCACGTCGCCATCGACGCGCTCGATCAGCTCGCCGGGGGTGTGCGCCTTGTGGAAGGTCATATCCAGCCCCAGGCAGTGCGCGATCAGGTCGGCGCGCAGGGCGTTGGTGGCGCTCCAGCCCACGCTCTGGCTCATATACGTTGCGGCCACTGTGACAAGCTGCTGGAACAGCGCCACGCCAATAAAGAGCAGCGCGGCGCGGAAAAGCTGGCTGGTGGCGCCGCCCTGCGCGGCGGTGTCGATAAACGAGCGCAGGATTTGTGGGTTGAGCAGCTCCAGGCCAATGCCGCCAAGCAGCAGCGCGGCCAGCAGGGCAACATGCCCGCGCAAGGGCCGCAGGTAGGTCGCGAGCAGATTCTGCTGATTACCAAGCGAAGCGTTCATTGTCGTTCCTTTGCGGCGATAGCTGGCGAGTGGCGATTTATTCTTCGTCGCTCGCGCTGAGATCCTGCGTCGAGAGGTCGTGGCCGGGGCGAATTTCTTTCTCAAACGCGATCATGCTGTGAACGGTACGCAGGCCAACTTTTTCGTACAGGCGGGTTGCGCCAGTGAGGCTTTGCGCATCGACGCCCAGCCCGACCTGGGTGCATCCGTGGCTTTGTAAAGCGGCAAAGCCTGCATAGAGCAGCGCCTCGCCCAGGCCGCGCTTGCGCCACGCGCGCCGCACCGCCAGCCGGCTCACCCAGCCGTAGGTCGGGTCGCCGCTGTAGGACGGGTAGCATAGCGCCGCGCCGGCGATCTGGTCGCCATCCCATGCCACCATCCAGAGTGCGGGGTCGTACTCGGCGCGCTGGGTCAGGCGATACATCCAGGTGGTGAAACCTTCTTCTTCCGGCTTGGCGACATAGCCCCAGTGGTCGCGCCACGCCTCGTCGATGGCGCGGTAGAGCGCGCGGTGGTGCTCGTCGCGCATGGGGCGCAGCGTGATGCCGGCCGGCCAGCGTGGCGCAGGCAGCGCGCCATCGAGCGGGCGAGCCATGCGCAGCGAGTCGCGCACCTGCGCAAAGCCGCGATCAAGCATCAGGTCGATGGTGGGCTGGTGCCCGCTCGGGCTGGCGGTGTCGATCACGACGCGCGCACCTGCGGGTGCCTGCGCAATGGTTTCGCGGGTGCGGGATTCGGCCCATTCCATCAGCGCGCTGCCAATGCCCTGGCCGCGCAATTCGGGGTGCACGCGCCCCCACACCCAGTGGCTCACATATGGGCTGCCGCTCCACACTTCCACGCAGCCGCCAACCGTGCCGTCGGGCAAAACCGCCACACGCGTATTCGTGTCGAGGTTGATCGACGGGTCGTTCCATTCTTCGGCGTAGGCTTCAGCGGTGAGCATTTCGCCGTCGCCGGTTTCGCGTGAGCAGGCGTTGGCAATCTCAACCACGGCGGGCAGATCGCCCAGCGTGCCGGCTCGGAGTGTTACAGAATTGTGTAAAGAATGCATAGCGCGCCTCCTTTGTGTGTTAGGCTCGGCAGAATTTCGAGTGTGGATAACCTGGGCGATTTTTTGCGCCAGCGCGTGATTCCGTGCAACATTTGGGCGAAACCTGTATCATGGTTTGAGCCATAGGGATGCGATCCATCATGTTTTCGATTCAGTTTAGATTCGCGTTCGTTCGCGCACAATCGATGTGGATAACCCCGCCCAATTGTGGATAAATACGTGCCGATTGCGCCGCGCGGCTGTGCCGATCTACCGGTAGGGGTGTGTGCGCGCCGTGGGCACAAAAGAGCCGTGGGCGTTCGCAAACGCTCACGGCTATGTTCAGAAGAAACTGAAGCAATAGCGTCGAGATGAGCGCAGTGCGACCAGCCAGAAGTGCGGCGCTGAGCTATGCCCGTGGCATGCCCCACGCCCCCGAATCGTCAGACGACGATCCTTAGTTCTTCCGGTTGTGTGCCTGCAGCATCATGTCGTTCTGTGCCTCAGTAGTTTTGGTAGCGATTTCAGACGCGCACAGCATACCATGCCGCGCCGCGCCGAACCATCCGCCCATGGGCGGATTTGCTAGTCGCCGCTGGTGGTGGGGGCAGCGGGCGCAGCGCCGGGAAGCAGCGCGTTGAGCTGCGTGATCAGCGGCTGGAGCGCGGCCGGGATGCTGCCCTGGAACGCCTCAGCATAGTGGTTGTCGTCGCCCACCCGCGCAATAATCTCGTAGGCAAAGGCGTCGGGGTTCTGGCGCGCGCCATACGCCCGCGCCCCGAAATCGGTGGCGGCGAGCGCGGCTTCGAGCGCGGCTTTCTGCGCGGCGTCGAGCGCGCCAATCACGCGGGCCTTTTCGGGCGCGCCGATCTCGTTGCTCTTGTAGATCAGCCGTCCATCCTGGTGCACCACCAGCAGCCGCCACGTGAAGACCAGACCGCCGCTTTTGCGCATGGCTACCAGCGCACCGCGTGGCCGCGCCATGGAGTCGGCGGGGGCGGCAGGCGCTGGCGCTTTTTTGTGGTGGCTGGTGTCGGTGTGCGGCGCGTGCAGGCCCGTATCGGCCGCGCTATGGTCGAGATGCGCCACTTCGTCGGCGGGGCGCTCGGGCGGTGTGTCTGGGGTTTCGGGTGTGTCGCTCATTGTATTTTCACCGTTTGTATCATGCGCTCGAACTGCGCGCGGGCCGCGTCGAACTCTTCGGCCGGGGCTGCCAGCGTGATGTAGTAGGTGCGGCCGGCTGCGGCGACAATATACTCGCGCGCCTGCACGACCACCGGCAAAGAAGGGCGGCGCGGCTGGTCGATCGGCTGCACGACGTAGGCATAGTCGATTGCGCTGCTATTCACGCCGCCAACGGTTGTGTCGCTGTTGTCCAGGAAATGGTAGCCGGTGAGCGCGCCGTGCTGCTCCACCCGCCGGTCGAGCAGGGTTTGCAGATCGAGCGGGCTGGCCGGGTCGGCGTCGCGGCGCTCGATTGTCAGGCTGGTTTTGAAGGCCGAAGCGGTCAGCGGATCGGAAATTTTCAGCAGCGCGTCTTGCAGCGTGTCGGTGGCATTCCAGGTTGCCGGGTAGGTCATGCTGAACGTCGCGCCTTCTTCGGCAAACTGGCGCGTGCGACTTTCGACCTGCATGCGCAGCAGCCAGCCAAGCGCCAGCGCCAGCAGCACCACCACCGCCACGCCAATGTCCTTGCGCGCCAGGCGCATTCGGTAGAGCGCGCCCTGATCGGTTGTTTGTATCATTCGCTTCTCGTTCTCGAAAATACGCCGCGAAACTCAGGGGGCGGCTTGCGCCAGTGTGGCCTGGATGGCGCGGCGCATCAGCGCCAGCAAAATACCGAACACTGCCAGCGCGAGCACCAGGCCCAGCACCAGCGAGCGCCACGGCTGCACACCCAGGCCTGCGGCGCTGATCTCGCTCATCAGCCAGCTAAACACGCCATTCAGCACCGCTGAAACCACCACGCCGATCGGCACCCACCAGCCGGGCTTGTGCTCGAACTTGGCCTGCGCCATGAAGTAGCCCAGCAAGCCGCCAAACGAGGCCTGCGCCAGCGCAGTGGTGACGACATGGATGACGCCGGGGCCAAGCGCCACGCCGCCGTTGTCGATCACATAGTGCAGGTTCAGCAGCGTTGCCACGCCCAGCCCGGCCACCGTGCCGTAGACAATGCCGTCCATCCGCTCGTCGAACTCGGGCGTGGCATAGACGATCAGGCGCACCGAGGCATAAACGATTCCGGCGATGGTAAAGCCAACAATCAGCACATTCGCAAGCAGCGAGTTGAGCGTTTCGGCGGGTGCCCAGCTTGCCAGCGCAAACCAATCGTTGAACAGGCGCAGCGCCAGCACGTCGGTGAGCAGCAGGGCCAGCAGGAACACTTTGGCGATCTGGCTTTTTGGCTCGGGCTCAAGCCGGTCCTGGTCGTAGAAAAAGGCCAGCCAGAGCGCCGACGGCACAATCGCCAGAAAAACGCCAAACAGCAGCAGCGCAGTATGGTCGAGCGGCCCTACGTAGTTCGCCAGCAGGGCCACCACCGCGCTGAAAATGGCGATCAGCGCCAGCTGCATAACGCCGGCCCGCCAGAAGCCGCGGTTGGGCTTGCTCAGCGTGGCAAAGTGCCGGTCGCAGTAGGCGCGCTGCCCAACGATATGGTAGGGCGGCGATACCGGGTCGCCGCAGATGCAGCACCTGACTTGTTCGTCCATCGAAAACTCCGTACCGGGTTGCAGGTTCCACGCGCGCGCTTAGTTGCCGCGCCGCATGGTAGCGTCGACCACAAACGGGCTGGTCGCGTCCGACGAGACATCGACGCCGTCGTCGGCGATGATCGGGCGGTAGCCCGAGGCTACCACAATCACGCTATAGGTCTGGCTGGCGGGCACCGGATCGTCGAGCTGGTAGTAGCCGTCGCCGTCGGTCACGCCGCTGGTCAGCACTTCGTCGCGGGTGAGCGAGTCGTCGGCGGCGGCGTCGCTGGCGCTCAGGCCGGCTTTTATGAAGTAGACCTCGGCGCCCTCGATGCCGCGCCCGGTGTTCACATCGCTGATCGTGCCTTCGATGCTGATGCCCGTGGCCTGCGAGGGCGCGGGGGCCGGCGCGGGCGTGTTCGGCGTGGCGTTGCTCGTACACACCGCCATGCTCACGTCGTCGACAAACAGGCTGCTGATGTTGCCGCGCGGGTTTTCGGCCGCAAACACCAGGCGCACGCTCTTGCCGGCGAACTTGTTGATGTTGAAGCGCGCCTGCTTCCAGGCGTCGTCGCCCTGCGCCGAGCTTAGCTCCTCAACCGTGGCCTGAACGTCGCCGCTGGTGTTGGCGATCAGCACGCTGAATTTCGCATCTTCTGCCAGGATGCCCAGCAGGCCGGACAGTTCTTTGTGGATGAGGCGGTAGTAGCTGAGCTGCACGCTGGTGGCGTTGGCGGGCAGGCGCACATCCTGGTAGATGTACTGCACGGTTTCCTGGTCGGTGCCGCCAAGCCAGGCGCTGCGCTTGCCGGTGTGCGGCAGCTCGGGGTCGATGATCGACGCGCCCTGGGCTTCTTCGGTCCAGCCGCCGTTCTGCTCAAACGTGCCGTTGATGATCACATCGGTGCAGCCGGTGGGCAGCTGCGGGCTGCTTGGCGGCGGCGTGGTGCCACCCGAGGGCGCGGGCTGCTGCTGCGGCTCGGGCACATTGTCGCTGCCGCCCACGTCGATGCCAACCTGGCCGAAGGCGTTCTGTACCGCCGTAACCTCGGCCTGGCCATACAGCTCCTGGGCGGAACGCACGGTGGCGCGGGCGGCGTCGTAAAAATCAGATTCCGGCGACAGGTATTGCGTCAGCGTTCGGTAGTAGATCTGCTCCATTTTTTCTTTGCTGATCGCCTGCGCCACCAGATAGGCCGCGTGATTGGTGATGCCGCTGTTGATATGCACGCCGCCATTGTCGGCGCGGCGGCTCACCGGCAGGTCGGCATACTCGCTGACGCTGGCGGGCTGGCCCACGCCGCGCAGCGGGTTGCTGGGGCGGTACAGGCCGCCCATGTTCGGGTCTTCCAGGCTGCGCATGAATGGCGCGGGGAAGGGCGGCGATTTCACCACCGTTTCGCCGATCGTCCAGTTGTCGCGGTCAATCATCGCGCCAAAAATGTCGGAGTACGATTCGTTCAGCGCGCCCGACTGGCTTTCGTAGATGAGCTGGGCGGTGTTGTCGGTGATGCCGTGGGTCAGCTCGTGGCCAATCACATCCAGGCCATAGGCCAGCGGCTCGAAGATTTGCCCGCCGTCGCCATACACCATCTGCTGCGCTTCGCCGATCCAGGCGGCATTTTCCTGCTCGGAAGGGTCGCTGCCGAAGTGCACGGTCGAGACGATTGGGCTGCCGCGGTCGTCGATACTATCGCGCTTGAAGGTGTTGGCGTAGTAGTCGTACACTGTGCCCGCGCCATCGTGCGCGGCCTGCGCCACCGGGTCGCGCGAGCGCTCGCCTTCGTCGATCAGCTGGCGGCCGGGCAGCTCGGTGGTGTTGTCGGCGCTGAAGGTCACGCGGCGCTTGGCGTTCGCCAGGCTGTCGATGCCATGCACCACGCGCGCCCGATTCGCGTTTACAAAGACCTGCCACTGCCCGAGCGGTCGCGCCGTCGCCACCGAAACACTCCACGTCAGGCGTGGCGTGCCGTTTGGCTCGACATAAATCATCAGGCGGGTGCGGTCGTGGCGCAGGTTTAGCTGCACCGTCGCGCGCTCATTCTCATCCAGCTCGCCGGGGATGTAGCGCAGCGCCGCCTGCTCGGCTGCGTCCACGCCAACCACAGGCCGCGTCTTGAGCTCGATGCCGGGGAAGAACTGCCCATTGACGCTGGCGACCCGGCCCTGCGGATCGACATGCACAATCAGCTGCTTGCCAAAAACCGGGATGCCCTGGTAGACCTGCCCAAGCCGCACATGGCTGTAGCCAAGCTGCTTGTCGGCTTCAATGCGAACAAGCGCGAGCTCGCTCTGGGCGCTGCGCAGGCCAAATAGTGCGCGGTAGGCGTTCAGAAAGCCGCGCGCCGTTGCCTCGGGGTTGCCAGCCTCGGCAGGGCCTGGCGTGTAGGCCAGCGGAACATGCGCATCGGCGGCGGCCAGAAAATCCGCCGCGCCCGTGGCAGCGTCAGTATGGATGTTCAATGGCGCGGCGGTATGCGCCTGGAGCACGCGCAGCGTTGTTTCGCGGGCGGCGCGCCCGGCCGGCAGCGATGGCGCGGGGCTGGCCGGCGTGGCTGCGCCTGCGCCAGCCGGCAGCGCAGCCAGCATCACCAGCAGCAGCAAGGGCAGCGCCAAACGCTGTACAAATCGGTCGTTCATGCACAGCCTCTATAACCAGAGCGAGTCCGTGTGGCGCCGACTCCCGTGTTGCGCCTGCGGCCAGGGGCCGGGCAACGGGGCAGTACGCGCCTGCGAGAGTAGTGAAATCGTGCAACAAGAGCGCGTGTATCTTACACGATTTTTGCGATTTCGGAAAACCGCCTCGATCGCTTAACATTCGCTTAATGAAACCGCTTTGCAAACGCTTAAACACACCGTTGTGCTATACTTACGCCTGCAAATCCCTTCTTAGCGCGAGGCCCAGTATGGAAATCGAAGCAAAGTTCCGCGTCGACAGCGAGCAGGTTTTCAGCGATCTGCTGGCCCTGGCAGCGATTGGCCCTTTTCAGCTGGCTGCCGAACCCGGTGAAGAAGATCAGCGCAATGTGTATTTCGACACGGCCGACCGGCGGCTGCGCCAGGCGCGCTATGGCCTGCGCGTGCGCACCATCGGCGCGCGCCGCATTGCAACGCTCAAAGGCGAGGCGAAAGTAAGCGACGGCACCTACGAGCGCGACGAGTGGGAGGTTGATGTTGGCCCAAGCGACGACCCGCAGACCTGGCCGGCTGGCGAGGTGCGCGAGCGCACGCTGGCGCTTGCGGGCGGCGCGCCACTGGCCCCAACCCTGGCAATGCGCACGCGCCGCCGGCATATCTACGCCGAGCGCGATGGCGCGCGTGTGGCCGAGATCAGCCTCGACACCGGCAGCATGAACGCGGGCGGCCTTGCGCAGATGTTTCGCGAGCTTGAAATCGAGCTGCTGGCGGGCGCAAGCCGCGCCGCCTTCGACGAACTGGTTGAGCTGCTGCGCGCGCGCTTTGCGCTGCAACCCGAATCGCAAAGCAAGCTGGCGCGCGGCCTGGCACTGCTCGACGCAGCAGAAGCGGGTGGCGGCGGGGCGACGAGTTAGTTCTGTGGCTTTGTAAAGCCTCAAAAGCTTCAGCGCGCTGCGTATGTGGTAAGAGAAGGACGGATCATCATGAGTGAATCAAATGAACGCCTGAATCTGGGCCAGGCCTCGTCGCTGGTGGCAAACGCGCTGGCCTTGTTCGACGCCGCCGCTGAAGCCCAGGCCCTGCCCGGCAAGGCACGCAAGCTGCTCCAGGTGGCTGCGCACGCCTACACGCTGGCCGCCGATGCTGGCGCAGAGCGCGGCGACCGCGTCGGGCGCGATATTGTGCTGGCCGCGCCGCTTGAAGGGCTGAGCGCCGCCCAGCAATCGATCGTTGCGTGCGCCGTGGCATTGCAGCGCGAAAAGCTGCGCCCGCGCCGCGAGTCGTCGTTTGTGTGGCTGCGCGAGCGCGATCAGCGCACTGCCCTGGCGCTGGCAGCGATCCTGCGGCTGGCGCGCGCGCTCGATGGTGCGCCGGCCCGCCTGCTCCCTGCGCTGGGCGACGAGCCGCCCACGCTGGTGGCCGGCAACGTCCCTGCCGCCAACGAAGCTGCCACGGCCTGGCGCGAGGCGCTTGGCCCGCTGGCGGTGCGCGCCCCCGCCAGCGACGAAACTGATCTGCTCGTTCCTGCCGCCGAGCCCGGGCCGCTGCCGGCGCAGTCGCAGCTCCAGCCGCTCGCCGCCGACCTGGGCAGCGAGCCGATTGCCGAGCTGGCCCGCCGCACGCTGCGCCGCTTCTTCGACAAAATGCTGGCCCGCGAAGAAGCCGTCAGCAAAGACGAAGACATCGAGGATGTGCACCAGATGCGCGTGGCGACCCGCAGGCTGCGCGCGGCTTTACAAACGGTTGAAGGCGTGTTCGAGCCCGAGGTTATCCGCCGTTATCGCAAGGGCCTGCGCCGCATCGCGCAATCGCTTGGCGCGGTGCGCGACGGCGATGTCTTCCTCGAACACTTGCACGACCACCGCGACGCCCTGCCCGAAGACGAGCGCCCCGCGCTCGACACGCTGCTCGCGGCAGTGACGGCAGAGCGCACCAGCGCGCGCCGCGCCCTGCTCGACGATCTGGCCTCCAGGCGCTACCGCGCATTCAAGCGCGAGTTTGGCGAGTTCCTCAGCACGCCTGGCGCTGGCGCGCTGCCCCCGCCCGAGCCGGGTGTCACGCAGCGCGTGCGCGATTTTGCCGGCTCGGCTGTCTGGCGGCGCTACGAGCTGTGGCGCGCCTACGAAACGGTTCTCGCCAACGGCGACGACGCCACCCTGCATCAGGCGCGCATCGCCGGCAAGCGCTTCCGCTACACGCTGGAGTTCTTCGCCGAGGTGCTGGGCGACCGCACCGACACCGTGCTCGACCCGCTGATCGCCCTGCAGGAGTGCCTGGGCGATTTGCAGGATGGCGTGACAGCGCGCGAGCACCTGGCCGCCCTCGGCCTCACCGACGACACGGGCGCGCAAGCCTACCTCGCCACGCGCACCACCGAGCGCGCCCCCAAGCTCGCCGAGCTGCCGCGCCTGTGGGATCGCGTCGACAGCGGAACCTACCGCCGCCGCCTGTTCGAGCTGATTGTGAAGATGTGATTGGGTTGCAGGTTCGCGGGTTTGCAGGTTTGCAAGTTGAATGTTCGCACGTTGCAGGTTAAATGTTCGCAGGTTAAAAGTTGCAGGTTGAATGTTGAGTTTGCACGAACCTGTCAACCTTCCAACCTGTAACTTGCAACCAAAAAGAGGTATCGCTATGGCAAACAGCTACCATCTTGCGCAGATCAACATTGGCCGCCTGCGCGCGCCCATCGACGATCCGCAGATCGCTGGCTTTGTGGCGCGGCTCGATGAGATCAACGCGCTGGCCGAGGGCAGCCCCGGCTACGTCTGGCGCTTGCAGACGCCGGTTGGCAATGCCACCGAGCTGCGCCCCTACGACGACGACCTGATTATTGTGAACCTGTCGGTGTGGGAAACGCCCGAGGCGCTGCGCAATTATGTCTATCGCAGCGCGCATGCCAGCGTGATGCGCCAGCGCCGCGAGTGGTTTGAGCGCTTTGCGGGGATGTATTACGCGCTGTGGTGGGTGCCGGCCGGCCACGAGCCTTCCGTTCAGGAGGCAACGGCGCGGCTAGAGGAGTTGCGCACCAATGGCGACACGCCGCGCGCCTTTTCCTTCACGCACATCTTCCCCACACCCGATGCGCCAGCCGCAGCGGTGCGTGGCTTCGCCGATACCTGCCCGGCGCTGTAGCAGCCTTTGGGTTGCAGGTTGCACGTTTTGAATGTTGAATGTTGAGTTTTGAGTTTGTACGAAGCTGCAACTGCATGAGGGTTTAGGGTCTGGGGTTTTGGGATTGGGCCAACAGCCTGCAACGCGCAAACTTCCACCTTGCAAACCTGCAACCTTCAAAACCTCTGCGCCCTTTGCGTTCTTTGCGGTTTATTCATCGTTCGTCGGTTGCCCCAATCGTAAATCGCAAATCGTCTTTCAAAACCTCTGCGCCCTTTGCGTTCTTTGCGGTTTATTCATCGTTCGTCGGTCGCCCCCAATCGTAAATCGCAAATCGTCAATCGTAAATCCTTAAATCTCCGTGCCTCTGTGTCTCTGTGGTTAGTTATTGGGTCGTCCTTCGTCCTTCGTCGGTCCTCACCCAATCGACGCAACGACGCGATTGCGCCCCTGCGCTTTCGCGGCGTAGAGCGCGCCGTCGGCGGCGGCGACCAGCGCGGGGATGCTGTTGCCGGGCTTGGGAACCGTGCTGGCCGCACCAATGCTCAGCGTCACCAGCGCATTTGCGCGTGAGCTTGTGTGTGGCAATGCGATTCGGCGCACTTCGTCCTGCACGGCTTCGGCCACACGCAGCGCGCCCGGCAGGTCGGTTTCGGGCAGAATGATCGCAAACTCCTCGCCGCCATAGCGCGCCGCCAAATCCTTCACATGCCCCACCGCCCGCCCAATCGCGTGCGCAACGTGCCGCAGGCAGCTGTCGCCAGCCGGGTGCCCGTAGGTGTCGTTGTACTGCTTGAAGTAGTCGATATCGCACAGCAGCAGGCTGAGCATTTTGCCCTGCGTTTGCTCCCACTGAAGCTGAAGATACTGATCGAAGCGGCGGCGGTTGGCGATCTGGGTCAGGCCGTCGAGCACCGCCAGGCGCGTGAGCTCCAGGTTGGCTTTGCGCAGCGCAGCCTCGGCCTGCCGCCGCTCGCCAATTTCGCGCTGCAACTCGCGCTGCAGGCGGTAAAGCGCCAGATGCGTGCCCACGCGCGCCAGCAGCTCTTCGACCTGAAACGGCTTGGCGACATAATCGACACCGCCGGCGGCAAAGCCACTGAGCTTGTCTTGCACGTCGTTCAGCACGGTCATAAAGATCACCGGGATGTCGCATGTGCGCATGTCGGCTTTGATGCGCCGGCAGGTTTCGAAGCCGTCGATGCCGGGCATTTGCACATCGAGCAGGATGATTTCGGGCTGGGCCAGCCGCGCGCGCTCGATGCCGGTTTCGCCAGTGCGGGCGGTGAGCACCACAAAGCCATGCGCGTGCAGGTGATCGGCCGCAACCTTGAGGTTGGCGCTGGTGTCGTCGATGATCAGGATTGTCGCCGCATCGCGCTCACGCTGCATAGTCTTCTTCCTCCACCAGCGTCGCTTCTTTCCCCTGTGGCTGCTGAATGAACTGCTGAACAAAGGCTTGAATCTGCTCGTCGTCGAATGATTGGGCCAGGTGATGAATCTGCTGCGCAAAGGGCAGGTATTCGGGCGCAAGTTGTTCGAGCGCCAGCGCATGCTCCACCACGCCAGCCATATTGCCAAAGCGCGCTAATTCATAGATCGCAGCCAGCTCTTCGGCGGGCGGCGGCACCATTGGCGCAGCGCGGCGGGCCGCTACATGCGTTGGCCGTGGCTCGGGCATGGCGGCGGCTTCCGCTTCATAGTCCCACTCCAGAGCCAGGTAGTGCTGGAGCAAGCCAAGGATCTGTGCAATGTCGATCGGCTTGGCGACGCATGTTTCAAAGCCCGCGCTGTGCACCTGCTCGCGGTCGAGCTGCAGCAGGCTGGCTGTGACGGCGACGATTGGCACGCTGGCGAGGCCAGGAATGCGCCGAATGGCTGGCACCGCTTCAAAGCCCATCATCACCGGCATTACCAGGTCCATGAAGATGATATCGGGCCGGTGCAACTGCGCCTGTTCCACTCCTTCCGCGCCGTCTTCCGCCAGCATCACTTCAAAGCCCAGCGGCTCCAGCAGGCTTAGAAAGACCATCCGGTTCTCGCGGCGATCATCCACCACCAGCACGCGACGGCGCGGGCCGTGGTAGCCGCTCACTGGCGGGGGCTGCGCGGCTGCTGGCCTTGCCACCTCGGCCGAAGCAAGCTGGAAGTCGGCGGTGAACCAGAAGGTGCTGCCACTGCCTGGCGCGCTCTCAAGCTCGATATGCCCGCCCATCTGCTCCACAAGCTGCTGGCTGATCGCAAGGCCCAGGCCGGTGCCGCCTGACTGTCGGCGGGCGCTGCCAAGCTGCTCGAAGGGCTGAAAGATACGCGCACGCTCGTCTGCCTGAATGCCAATGCCTGTATCGGCCACGGTGAAGCGCAGCCGCGCGCATGCGGGCGCGCCCTGCCTAAGCGGCAGCGGCTCGCGCTCGATGCGCAGCGCAACCTGCCCGCGATCAGTGAACTTCACCGCGTTGCCCAGCAGGTTCAGCAGCACCTGGCGCAGGCGCTTTCCGTCGGCAATGATCCATTCAGGCATGGTGGGCGAGGCGCTATACACAAAGGCGAGCTGCTTCTGCTGGGCGGACATCACCATAATGCCCACGATGCCATCGAGGAATGGCGTGAGCTGCAGCGGCTGCGGGTCGAGTTCGAGCTTGCGCGCTTCGATCTTGGCCAGGTCGAGCACGTCGTTGATCAGGGTCAGCAGGTGGTGCCCGCTGGTGTGGATGGTGTGCAGCCCATCGCGCTGCGCGACCGTCAGGCCCTGCCCGCGCTGGAGCAGTTGGGCGTAGCCGAGGATGCCATTCAGGGGCGTGCGCAGCTCGTGGCTCATGGTGGCAAGAAATTCGCTCTTGGCCTGGCTGGCGGCTTCGGCCTGGCGCGTTGCAATCGCCAGCTCGCGCGTGCGCGCGGCAACTTGCTGTTCGAGCTTGTGGCTGTTACGCTTGACCACCCGCTCGCGCCAGAGCAAGCTGGCAAGCAGCAGCGCGAGCAGCATAATGATCGCCAGCCCGCGAAACCACAATGCTTCCCACCACGGCGGCGCGATCGTGATGTGCAAGGTCGCTTCCTGCCCGCTCCACACGCCGTCGTCGTTGCTGCCTTGCACATGGAACACATAGCTGCCGGGTTGCAGGCGCGGGTACATGACAAAGCGGTGCGCGCTATCGGCGGCGATCCAGTCGCTATCGACCCCGTCGAGCTTGTAGCGATACTGGTTGTGCTCGGGCGCGGCGTAGCTCAGGGCCGCGAATTCAAGCGAAATCGTGTCTTGATCGTAGGGCAGGCTGAGCGCGGAGCTTGCCCAGATCGATGCGTGCAGCGGGGAGTCGTTCCCGATCGGAACGGCTTTGTTTGCGATTTTCAGCTCGGTGAACACCACCGCGGGCTGGTACTGGCGCGGCGCGATCTTGTTGGGCTGAAAGGCCGTCAGGCCGCCGCGCCCGCCAAAGAAGAGCGTGCCATCGCGGCCGGCGCGCGCCACGGTGAACTCGTTGCCCTGCAGGCCATCGGATTTGTCGTAGCTGTGGAAGTTGCGCTGCGCTGGCACGAAGCGCGAAATACCCCCGCTGGTGCTGAGCCACAGCGCGCCCTGCGCATCTTCAAGAATGCCACTGACCGAGTCGCTCGCCAGGCCATCCTTTCTGGTGTAGCTTGTGCTGGTGGCGCGCTGCGCATCGAACGCCAGCAGGCCGCTGTTCGTCGCCAGCCAGATCGTGCCGTGTGCGTCGGGGTGGATGGCCTGAATTTCCACAAAGGGAAGGCCCTGCGGCTGCGCCGGGTCGTTTCTGTAGCTGGTGAAGCGCTGCGTGAGGGGATCAAAAACGCTGAGCGCAGCTGTGCCGCCCAGCCAGACCCGCCCGTCGGGCGCAAGCGCAAGGGTGCGCAGGTTGGCACGCGCAAGCTGCTCGGCGCTCTGGCTGGTGTTGGCAAACGCTGCGAACTGCTGGCGCTCACGATCAAAGCGGTAGAGGGTCATGTCGCCCAGCGCCAGCGCCCACAGGCCATGATCGGCATCTTCGGCCATTGCGTTAATAATGAATCGCTGTGGGTCGGCACCGGCAGGGCGAAAAAATGCGATCTCCTCTGTGCGCGGGTCGAGTCGGCCAATGCCATCGAGGCCATCGAACCAGACCTTGCCCTGCTCGTCGAGCGAGATGAAGTTGATGTCGATTGCGGCAGCATTATCGATCGAAGGGCGCGGCCCCTGGCGAATGGGATAGCGCGTGAACTCGCTGCGCGCCGGGTTGAAATACAGCAGCCCGTCGCCCGCGCCGAGCCAGAGCGTGCCATCGGGGGCTTGCGCCAAAGCGCGCATCGGCACATCGGGCAAATTGTTGTTGTTGGAGGGGTCGTGCCGGTAGAAGGTGAACTGTTTCTGCAAAGGGTCGAGCCGATCGACGCCAGCGAAGGCAGTGCCAAACCAGAGGATGCCGTCGCGGCTGCGATAGATCGAGTTGATTGGCGCACTGCTCAGGCTGTCGGGGTTGACGGGATCGGGCCGGTAGCTGGCGGTAAACTGCCGCTGTGCCAGGTTGAAAGTGTACACGCCATTGATCACCGTGCCGACCAGCAGATTGCCGCTGCCATCCGCGCCGAGCGCAAGGCCGCCGAAGAAGTTTGGGCCGTTGGGGGCGGCCGAGAGTGGTGCTGGGTCGCGTGGCGGCTGGTAGCGGGTGAAGCGCGCGCTGCCCGGGTCGAACTCATACAGGCCATTGTTGGCCGAAAGCCACAGATGGCCGTCGGGTGTTTCGGCTACGCCGGTAAACTCGGCAAGCGGAGCTTGCGCGCCCGCTGCCGCTGGCGCTGGGCTGGGCGTGGCTGCTGCGGGCCGAAAGCACTGTGCCTGCCCGCTGCGTGGATCAAACGCGAGCAGGCCGCCGCTTGCCACCCACACACGCCCCGACGCGCTGACAAGCATGCTGGCGGTGCGGAGCGCGCCACAGGCTGGCAGGGCATAGCGCGCAACATCGTTTGTTGCCGCGTTGATTGCAAAGAGCTGGCGGCTGCCAAAAGCCCAGATGGTGCCGTTCTGGCCGCCCGCAAGCGCCGCAACGCTGGCGATGCCATGCTCGCCGCCGGGGATGTGCGTAATGGTTTCGGTGCTCGTGTCGAAGCGATCAAGGCCGCGGCGCGTGCCAAGCCAGAGCGTGCCGCTGGCATCTTCCAGCAGCGCACTGATATTGTTGCTGGCCAGGGTGCTTCGGTCGCCGGGGGCATTGCGATAGGGCGTGGCGGTGTAGCCATCGTAGCGCACCAGACCATCGCTGGTGCCGAACCACATAAAGCCGCGCTGATCCTGCACGATTGGGCCAACGCTGTTGCCTGGCAGGCCGTTGTCGTTGTTGAGGTGGCGGAAGCGCAGCGATGAAGGGGCGCTGAGTGGTGGGGGCGGCGGCCCGGCGGCCCGGGCTGGCGTGGCCGAAAACGTTGCAATGGCGGCACAAACAAGCGCAAGAAGCAAGCGCCGCGAATCAATACCCACGTCATCCTCCTTCGCGACGCTGATTCGCCAAACATTGCGATTGAGTATAGCAAGAAGATACGCGCCAGGAGATCGCAATACGAGAACAATTTCGCGCCAACACGGTGCTGCACATGCATCTGGCGGGCAAGCATGTGCCTGTGCAAGTATGCGAGCGAGCGCTTCCAGGAGATTGCACAGGAGTTGAGCCACAGAGGACACCGAGAGCACGGAGTATGAGACCAGTTTCGACGTTTTGTGGCTCAAACTGGCCTGGAATTCACTGAGGTAGCTCGCGAGGAAGCAATGCGGCGAGCGCCACTGCAGCAGGGGTGCCCGCTGCAATGGCGCTCGCTGGCTGTGTCTATGGGGAATATCTGCTTCGCGATCTATTCTTCTGGGGAAGCAGCCGCTTTGCGCGTGGTGCGCTTGCGTTCCGATTTGCGCTTGAGGCCCAGCAGCTGCACTGCGTGCGAGTCGGGGCCGTACTGCGCGATCACCTGCCGCAATGAGTTTGACTTTAACTTCGCTCGGCCAGTGGCGTGAAGGCGTGCAACACTGGCCCGGCGTACTCCGATTTCGGGCGGATCAGCCGGTTGTCGGCCAGCTGCTCGCGAATGTGGCCCATCCAGCCAACCGTGCGGCTCAGCGCAAACGCCGCCGTAAACAGATCGAGCGGCAAGCCCAGGCTATACAGCAGCGGCGCGCTATAAAACTCAACGTTCGGGTTGAGCTGGCGCTGCGTGAAGTGCGGGTGCGTCGCCACCACGCCGCCCACCGCGTCGGCAATCGCCTGCCAGCGCTCGGCATCGGCGTTCAGGCCGGCCAGGGTGCTTACGCAGCGCCGCAGGTGCCGCACGCGCGGGTCTTCAACCTTGTAAATGCGGTGGCCCACCCCCATCAGGCGCTCGCGGCGCGCCAGCATCGCGTCGATGGCGCTGGCAGCATGTTCGGGCGCGCCAATCGCCAGAAAGGTTTCCATGGCCTTCTGGTTTGCGCCGCCGTGCAGCAAGCCCTTCAGCGTGCCAATTGCCGCCACCAGCGCGCAGTACACATCCGCGCCCGCGCCAATCGCCACCCGCGCCGCAAAGGTCGAGGCGTTCAGGCCATGTTCGGCCAGCAGCACCAGGTAGGTGTCGAAGGCGCGCGCCGCTTCGGGCGCGGGTGCTGCGCCGTGCAGCATATAGAGGAAGTTGGCCGCGTGGCCCAGCGCCGCGTCAGGCGCAACCGGCTCCAGCCCGCGCCGCGCCCGGTCCCACCCCGCAATCAGGGTTGGCGCCTTGGCCAGCACGCGCACGCCAATCCGCTCGACTGCTGCGCTGTCCAGGGCGTCGGCCTCGGTGTCAAGCTGGCCCAGGCCTGAAACCAGGGTACGCAGCGCATCCAGGCCATGCCCGCCGGCCGGCACGCCCCGCACCAAGGCCAGCTCGGCTGCGCTCAGCGCGCGCTCGGCAGCCAGCCGCCCGCGAAATACGGCAAGCTGCTCGGCGCTCGGCAGCTCGCCGTACCACAGCAGGTAGGCCACTTCTTCGAACGATGCCTGCTCGGCCAAATCGTGAATTGTGTAGCCGGTGTAGATGAGCTTGCCGGCCGTGCCATCAATGGCGCTGAGCCGCGTGCTCGCCACCACCACATTGTCGAGCCCGCGCACGGGTGCTTCGCTTGTCATGGCTATGTCCTCCTGGTAGAAATTGTTGCTTCAACTGGCGCTACGCCCGGGCAAGGCGCGCCACGCCAGAAATGCCGTACGGCCATTCTAGCACAATGCTCTATATATATCAATATTACTTGATATATATTGATTATTGACGAAGCGAATCGGGCCGCGTATACTATCGCGGCAGGAGGATTTGATGCATGCAGATCATCGACGGCGTTGAGTATCTGGATGGCGACGAGGCAGTGGCGCTGCTTGGGGTGAAAAAGGCGACGCTCTACGCCTATGTCAGCCGTGGGCTGCTCGACTCATTTCGGCAGGCGGTGGGGCGCAAGCGCCTGTACCGGCGCGATGCTGTGGAGCGTTTGTGCGAGCTGCGCCCAAGCGAGGAGCCAGCGGCTACGCCGCAGAGCGAGAGTGACAGCGCGCTACAGATCGACGACGACGGCGTTCTGCGCGACGTGCGCCTGCCCGACGCGGCGAGTTGGGCGGGGGAACATTAGTGCGCTTTCAGCGCGGGGTTTGGGGAATGGGGGATAGGGTTTGGTGATCATGGTATGGTTCTGAAATCCGCTCTAGCAAACAGTGAGTTTCGGCGGCAAAAACCTCCTGCCTCCTGCCTCCTGCCTCCTGCCTCCTGCCTCCTGCCTCCTGCCTCCTGCCTCCTGCCTCCTGCCTCCTGCCTCCTGCCGACTGCCGACTGCCGACTGCCTCACGGCTGCTCGGTAATCAGGGCGAGAGTAAGCTGGCGCAAGGTGTTGAGCCGCTGGTCCATATTCTCGGGGTAAAGGTAGAGATCGTCGTGCATTTTGCCCACCTCCATGCGCCGCTGGGCCACCGCGTCGCGCGCGGAGTCGCCGGCCCGCTCGTAGCGCCCATACGCCAGCTGAAGTGAGTTATCAATCGCCACCAGCGACTGGTCGACACTGGCGAGTTCGTTAGCGCGCAGTGCGGCTTCAGCATCGTCGATCTGCACTATGGCGAGCAACAAATAAATTTGCGCCTGCTTGCGATCGCCCTCGGCGCGCACATCGGCAATTTCCTGCTCGGTGATGCCGGCCGAGAGCGGTGGGGCAGTGGGCCGCGCGGCAGCGGTTGGAGAAGGCGCGGGGGAAGGAAGTGGCGGGCTGGTGGGCACGCGAATGGCCGGCTGCTGGGGCGCAGGCCAGAGCTGCTGCGCGCCAATGCTCAGCGCAACCGCAACCAGCGCCGTGAGCGCATAGGGCAGCGCGGCGCGCAGGAAACGCAACAGCGCGCCCGCCCTCGGTGGAGAGACAGGCGCGCCTTGTTCGGGGGCCGGGGCGTCCAAACGCCGCTCCTACTTCTCGATTTGGGCGGTGAGCAGAATGGCCTGGGCAATTTCGCGCATCGACTTGCGCGTGTTCATCGAAAGCTGCTGGATCTTGCGGAAGGCTTCCTGTTCCTTCAGGCCCTGTGTGTCCATCAGCACACCCTTGGCGCGCTCGACCAGCTTGCGCGTTTCCAGGGTTTCCTGCAAGTCGCCAATTTTCTTGTCCATATCCTGGAACTCGGCGTAGCGCGCCATCGCGATCTCAATGGCGGGCAGCAGCTCGGCGTCGCGGAAGGGCTTGACGATGTAGTTCACTACACCAGCCTCGCGCGCGCGCTCGACCAGCTCGCGATCCGAGTAGGCAGTGAGCAGCAGCACCGGCGCGATCTTGTCTTCCGTAAGCACCTTAGCCGCCTGGATGCCATCGAGCTTGGGCATCTTGATGTCCATCACCACCAGGTCGGGGCGCAGCTCGCGCGCCAGATTCACCACACTGACGCCATCCCCGGCCTCGCCTACCACCAGATAACCCAACCCCACCAGGGTTTCCTTGAGGTTCATTCGGATGAGCGATTCGTCGTCGGCGATCACAAGACGCAACTGTTGAGCCATAACCGTACTCCTCATGTAGTTGTTCGTGCACGTTCGATCATCCTGGATCGCACTGGGCGCACGCTGTGTTCATTTGATAGTTGTGAAAAGGTTAACCCCTTTGATTGTTCATTGTAGCACAATCGCCTTACGGTGGTCAAGACTGTGCAAACCTTACATATCGTCGAGTTGCTCGCGCAACCATGCAAAAATCTCGGGGTTAATATTATAACAAGTTGCCGAACCGTCGTCGCAGGCTTGAATTATGCCAGCAGAGCGCAGAATCTTTAAATGTTGCGAAAGAGTGGACTGTGCGCGGATAACGTCACTGGGGAGCTGGAGTTGGATTTGATTGCCAATACAGCGCGGATGTTTTTGTATAAAACGCACAATTTGCAGCCGCACAGGGTTGCCGAGTGCCTTGAGCAATCGGAAGAGGCGTTGGTCGTCTCGCTCACAGTGCGCTGTCACCATCGCAAGCCTCCTGCGTGCACCAACTGTACTCGCATGCGGGGGCGCTTGTCAAGGGGTGAGCAGTGTTTCGCTACCGGAAGGCAATGCGCTGGCTTTATGCGCCGCTGAAAATCAGCTCGCGGCGGCTAAAGGCGTAGACGGCCAGCACCAGCAGGCCAAGCGCGAGGAAGAACTGTGCAACTGGAATAGCGAAACCCAGCCCGGTGTAGTCGCGGCTGACCGAGAGCGCGAAGCCGGTGAATGCAGGCAGCAGCGGTGTGCTGAAAATCGTGCGCAGGACATTCAGGGTTGCGGTAAGCGCGCTCGGCAGCTCAGACAGCGTCTGGCCGCCGATCAGCCCGCCCGAGAAGGCAATCGCGACCAGGGCCAGCAGCACCAGGCGCATGCCAGCGGGCAGCACCATCGGCGCCATCAATACCATCATGGCGGCAAGCAGCGCCACATTCAGCAGCAGCGGCACTGTGCCCAGCAGCCAGCCGCCAATCGTCAGGCCCTCCACCGGGTTATAGAGTGCTGTGGCAATGCTGATCAGGCCGTAAATCGTCCACGCGACCGCAAGAATGGCGAGGTACAGGCCAACGAGGTAGCCACCGCGGCCAAGCCGCCGCGCGAGCAGCAAATAGCCCTGTGGTCGGTCGCCTAACGAAAGGATCGAGGTGGAAGTGTAGAACACCAGCGCCAGCGAGAAGATGCCCACGACCGAGAAGAAGTACTCGGGCTGGAGCGCGGATGTCCAGCGTCGCAAGAAGATATAAAAGAAAACCACGCTGGCGATCAGCTCGACGAGAATGCGGGCCGAGCGCGCGTATTCGATCAGTGTGAATTGGGTGAAGCGCAGGGTTCGCGCGATCATATGCAGTTTCTTGGTATTCAGCGGCCCGTTGCCGGGCCAGGGCTATGCGTCGCGGCGTTCGTCCGGTGCTTTGGGGGCTTCGCCCGCGCCGCCCAGCAGCTCGCGCAGGAGCGTATCGCCACGTGGCCGGCCAGGGGATGCAACGCTTTCGGCAGGTGCATCTGGCGCAGGCGTTGCGGGCGGCATGAACATTGTGGTATCTGTGGGCATGTCTGGCTCGCGTGCTGCGGGCAGCGCAGATGGCGAAGCGGCGGGCGCGCTGTCGAGCGTTTCGCCGCGCACCACGCGCATATACATTTCTTCAAGCGGGCGGTTTTGCGGCTCCAGCGAAATAATCGCTACGCCTGCGTCGAGCAGGGCGCGCAACACCTGGGCTTGCAGCGCGGGCGTGTTCGGGCTGAGCACGATCTCGCGGGCAGTGGCGCGCACGCCCGGCCCAAGCTGTGCCAGCCGCGCCTGCATTTCGGGCGTCAGCGGGCCAACTTTCAGCACCGCCGCGCTGCCCGGCACGCGCAGGGCCGAGACATCGATCTGGGCGGCCAGCCGGCCATTATACAAAATGCCCACCGTATCACAGAGCTGGTCGATCTCGTCGAGATAGTGCGTGGCCAGGAAGATCGTGTGGTTGCGGCGGGCCAGTTCGCCCAGCAGATTGAGCATTTCGCGCTGGCCGGCCGGGTCGAGCCCGCTGGTCGGCTCGTCGATCAGCAGCATGTCGGGGTTTGCCAGCAGCGCCTGCGCGATCCCAAAGCGCTGCAACATGCCCTTGGAATAGGCTGCCAGCACGCGGTCGGCAACATCGCTCAGCCCAACGATTGCAAGCGCTTCATCGACGCGGCCGGCAAGCTCGCTCGCCCGCAGGTCGCTGAAGCGCCCGAGGTAGCGCAGGTACTCGCGGGCAGTGAAGCGCAGGTGGTAGCGCAGCCGCTCGGGCAGGTAGCCGAGCCGCCCGCGCACCAGCTCAAGATCCCGTTCGCCGAACAGTTTCAGCGTACCCTGGCTGGGCCGCAGGAAGCCAAGCATAAGGTGAATGAGCGTGGATTTACCCGAGCCGTTTGGCCCGAGCAGACCATAGACCTGCCCGGTCGGCACGCGCAGATCCAGCCCGCGCAGCACGCTCACGTCGTCGTACGATTTGTGCAGGTTTTCGGCTTCGATTGCGTACATCGCGTTTCCTGCAAATATAGTTTATCGCGTTATCACCGCCAGATAAACCGCCCCGGCCAGCGCCAGCGGCAGCGCCCAGCGCCAGCACCAGCGCAGCGCGCCCGGCAGCGTCATGCGCGGCGTCAGCACGCTGATCTGCCGCAGCACCAGCGCAAATACCACAAACAGGCCCGCAATAATCGCCAGCCCGGCCCACGGCATGATCGCGCTGGTGGCGCGCCCGGTCAGCGCCGGCGGCACGCTTGAGCCATCGAAATCGGGCAGCACCGCCACGCTCAGGGCCGCCAGCAGCGCCGCGCCGCGCGTGAGCCGTGCAAAGCGTACCAGAGCGACCGTAGGGGCGTCAAGCCCGGATTCGGCACCGGCCGCGCTCAGGCTGCGCTCGGCGCCAAACGGCCCGAGGCCAATTGCGGCGGGCAGGGCCAGCAGGCCGCCCAAGGCCAGCAGCAGGTGCCCCGGCGCGCGGAAGGCCGAAAGCCCGGCGAGGCTCCACAGACCGCTGCCGGCAGCCAGCCAGAACACGCAGCGCCCGGCCGCGCCGATCTGGGCTTCGCGCGAAGCTGCGCGGGCGGCCAGCGGATCGGATGATAGAAAACCCGGCAGCAGCGGCAAGAGAAACGCACCTTCAAACAGCACCCACAGCGTCGCCGGCACACCAATCGCCCGCCAGCCGCTAAACGGGTGGTAGGGCCACGGCAGCAGCGCCAGACCCAGCGCGGCCAGCAGCAGGCTCGCCAGCGCGGCCACGCCGTGGAGCGTGCGCAGCGGCGCGGCGCTTGGCGCAAGCGCGGGCAGGCGGCGCTCGAACAGCCAGGCGAACAGCACGCCAAGCGCCAGCGTAAAGAGCAGGCCCGGGTAAACCAGAAGTGTCAGCAGGATATTCGTGATATTCATAGCTTTTCGGGGCGCGCCGCGCCGCCTTCCGTCACAAGCTGCCGAACGGCGTCGGCGATTGCTTCGGGCGTGGGCGGGCAGCCATCCAGTGTGCGGGCGTGAATCGCCGGCAATTCAGCCACGCCGCCGCGCCCAAACGGGTGCCCATCGATAGCGCAGCGCCCAACCGCCAGCACCGGCACGCGCCCGCCCAGCGCATCGTAGAACGCCTGGAAGGCCGGCCGCGCGCTCACCGTCAGCGGGCCAGTGAGCAGCAACAGATCGGCCTGCGCGGGCGTTTCGGCCCAGGCCAGATCGGCGTATTCCTCAAGCGCGGCGGCGATCTCAACATCGCAGCCGCCGCACGAGCCAGTATTCACGCGGAAAATTTTGATCGTCGCCATACTCAGAACGATTGAATAAAGGTCAGTCCGCGCATCACCTCGTTGATGGTGGCAAGCAGCGGCTGCGGATACAAACCAATTCCAAGACATACCGCCAGCAGCAGCGCAGTGAGCAGCGCCATGCCGCGCGGCTCGGGTTCCAGCCGCCGGTCGGCGGGCTGATCCAGCTCGGTGGTGCCAAGCAGCACCGGCGCGGCCTCAACCGGCTGATCTTCGCTTGGGCCGAACAAGCGCTCGCGCGCCAGGCGAATAAGGGCCAGCAGCGCCAGCGCGGTGGAGGCCAGCAGCAGCACCAGGTAGATGCCGCCCTGCCGCGCCGCCGCTTCGTACAGCAGCAGCTTGCTGGCAAAGCCATTGAACGGCGGCAAACCAAGCAGCGCCATTCCGCCACCCAGCAGGCCAGCCCCGGCTACCGGCCAGCGCCACAGCAGGTCGCGCCGCACGACATTGGCCGGCCGGCCATCGGGCCGTTCCAGCATGCCAATGCTCACAAACAGCAGCAGCACCACAATCGTCTGGTTCCATGCCTCGAACAGCGCGCCCGTGACGCCAACCTTGTCGAGCGTGGCCAGGCCAAACAAGACCATGCCGGCATTGTACACCACCAGATAGCCAACCATGCGCCGCATTGAGGTTTGCGCCAGCGCCAGCAGCCCGCCCAGCAGCGCGGTGGCCACGCCCAGCACCATCAGCAGCCACATGTTGCGTTCGTTGCCCGGCCCGCCCACAATTTCAAACGGGAAGAACACAAACTGAAACGCCATGATCAGGAACAAGAGGCAGGTGACATTGATCACGGCCACCACCAGCACCGACACCATCGGCGCGGCGTCTTCCGCAAGGTCGGGCAGCCACGAGTGGAAAGGCGCAATCGCCAGGCGCAGGCCGAAGCCGACCACAATCAGCGCCAGCACGAGGTGCGTGGGCGAAATGCTGGTGTTCACCGTCGCGGGCTGCGCAATGCTGACGAGCACAAAGCCCATGTACATCATCACGCCCGCGATCAGCATCATCACCAGGTATTTCAGCGCGGTGGCGATTGTGGCGCGGCCCACCAGCGCCGAACTGCCGGTCGGCAGGTCGACAATCGCCAGCACAGCGAGCAGGCCAGTGCTGATCAGCAGCAGCGAGGCGACAAACGGCTCTTGCAGCAGCAGCAGGGTCGAGCTGATCAGGCCGAGGATGAACAGCGCGATCGGCACGAAATTCTCGCCGTGCGGGATGCGCCACGAGGCCAGCAGCGCCAGCACGCCAATCGCCAGAAAGGTCAGCAGAAACAGCCGGCCCAGCGGGTCGAGCGTGAGCGTCAGGCCCAGCAGGCGGGCAGGCTGATCGAGCGGCAAGCTGAGCACCAGCCCAATCTGCATCAGCAGCGTGCCCACCGCGCCGAGAATGACCAGCTCGGTCTGCTTGCGCAGCACAAAGCAGCCGGCGCCCATGGCTATAGGGAAAAAAATAAGCAGCAGGTATATCATATGCTCGTGCGTTGGGCGCAGGGCAGCGGCTTTCGGGGCCGTGTGCGCCTTGCCCGCGTGAATTATCGCTTATACAGTTCGTTCAGCTCAAGCGTTTTGAGCCGGCCATACAACAGGCCGCTCAGGTAGGCGATCGACAGGGCCAGCACAATTTCCACCAACCCAAGCAGCGCCAGCGGGAATACCTGCACCGTGCTCGAAATCGCGGTGTACAGCACGTCGATGCTGCCAATGCATAGCAGCAGCCCCAGCCCAACTTTCAGGGTATCGCCCGCCACAACCATGGTGAACAGGCCGATCAGGCCGAGCCAGTACCACACAAAATCAATCGTGGTGGTGTTGCCAATCGGGTACAGGCGCGGCAGCGCGACGCTCGCCAGAATTGCCAGCATCAGCGTCCAGAACGGGATGATATAGTCGGAAAAGCGCAACGGCTCGGCGGCGCGCTGCCGCTGGGCGCGGCGACCGGCGCGGCGCAGCTCGGCCAGCGAAAATTCGTCCAGCTCTTCCAGGTTATAGTCGCGCCCAAAGGTCGCCCCGGTAATCGCAAGAATCGCCGTCGCAGCAATGCCCGAGATCAGCTTCACCAGCACCGTCGTGCTGATCGCCAGCCCGCCGACACGCAAATCGGGCGTGATAAATTGCTGCTGGGCAAGAAACGCCGCCACGCCGATGTAGCTCAGCAGCAGCGCCGGCACAATAATGCGCCAGTCGCGCAGCAGCAGGATCACCGCACCCGAAAGCGCGATCAGGAAAACTGGCAGGTTGTGAAGAAGTGTGCTCATTGTGTATCAAATTTTGAATGCTGAATGTTGAGTTTTGAGTTCAGCATAGCAAATCGCTAGGCCCAGCGCGCCTGTTCGGAAAACGAGTAGCTCTACTGAATAAACAGCAGCACAATCACGATTACCGCGAGCAGCAGGCCGGCCAGGTAGTAGCGCTGCTCGAAAAGCGCCAGCCCGCGCCGCAGCACATCGCTCGCGCGCAGCAGCGCGTGCCACGCCGCCGAAAATGCGTCGGCTGGGGCGCCCAGCCGCGCCAGCCCGCCCAGGCTTTCGCCCAGGCCTTGCGGCACCAGCGCGCCACCGGCGGGCGATTCGGCCGGCGCTTGCGGCGCGCGCGCGCGCACCAGCAGCGGGATGCCAACTGCCAGCATCAGGGCAGCCACGGCGCAGGCGGCCAGGCCGAGCGGGCCGGGCAGGTGCGGCAGCAGGTTCGCGCCACCCAGCAGCGCCTGCAGATCATTCAGCCAGAAGCGCCACGCAAGCTGTGGCGCGATGCCCAGCACCAGCAAGGGCAGGGCGACCAGCGCGCCCACCAGCAGCGCCTGGCGCTGTTCGCCCGCCTGCGTGGGCAAGGGCTGCGCCAGCTCGCGGCTCGCGTCGCGCCGCCAGAACACCGCCAGCGGCGGCAGGAAGGCCAGCCCAAGCAGCGTGCTGCCCGCCAGCAGCGGAGCCACCGCCCACGGCGCGCGCGTCAGCACATCTTCAAACAGCCAGCAGCGCGCCCAGAAGCCCCACACACCCGGCAGGCCCACCGCCGAGGCCGCGCCAACGAGCAAGAGCGCGCCCGGCCCGGTCAGCGGCTCGGAAAGCGCGGTTTCGGCCAGCACGTCGGTGCCGGTGCGGCGCTCCAGCAGCGCAACCGCCAGAAAGCACAGTAGCGTCGACAGCACGCCATTCAGCAAGAGCGCCGGGGCCGCCAGCGTCAGCGACGCGCCGCCCTGGCCCACGGCCAGCAGCAGCACACCCATCTGCGCGGAAAACTGCCAGGCCAGCCAGCGCCGCAGGCGTCCCGCGCCCAGCGCGCCCGCCGCGCCTGCGAACAGCGTCAGCAAGCCAAGCAGCGTAAAAGCTATTCGCCAGCCATCGGGCACCGCCGCGCCCTGCCCGGCCATAAAGCGGATGAGCGCCGCGCCGCCGAGCAGCGGCAGGCCAAGCGTCAGCAGCGCGCCAGCCAGCGCGGCGGGCGCTTCGGCAAGCTGTTGCAGGGCGGTATGAAATGGTGGCGCGCCAAAGGCCAGCAGGCCCAGCAGCGCCCAGCAGATCAGCGCGGCCAGCACCACCGGCGTGCCGGGCAGCGCCGGCCCAAGCAGCACCGCGCCAAGCAGCACCAGCGCGCTGCACAGGCCGGCCAGCAGCACCACCACCGGCGCGTCCGACCCCGTCAGCGCGCCGCTGGCACGCAGCGCCAGGAAGGTCAGCAGCGCCACCAGCGCCCAGGCAAACGGCAGCAGCGCGGCGTTGAAGTTCGCCAGCCCGGCCACAACCACCACAATCGCCAGTTCCGCCGCCGCAAACAAGCCGCCAAAGCCGCGCAGCCCGGCCGGCAGCGCCAGCGCAAGCACCAGCAGCGACAAGCCGCCGCCCAGCAGCGCCGCCAGCGACAGCGCCCAGCTGAGCGCATCAAAGCGCAGCACCAGCATCAGCGGCTGGTTGTCGATCACCATCCACGTCAGCGAGGCCAGGTCGAGCGGCAGCCCGCCACGCACGCGCGCAACCAGCAGGGCGACGCCATAGGCCAGCAGGGTGGCGGCGGCCAGCAGCCCAAGCCGGCGCGTGGGCACGGCCTGGTTCAGGCTCAGGCAGGCCAGCGCGACAAGAAATGGCAGGGTGATAATAAGAACGAGCATAGGTATACGTCAGCGCTCGGCACAGGCCGCGCACGGGTCGGTTGAGGCGATAATCGCCACGACATTGTCAAGCAGCGCCCCTGACAGCAGCGTGCGCGTCAGCAGGCGGTCGAGCTGGCGCGGCGCGTCGATCTGCGCGCTGCCCAGGCGGCGGCCATCGCCTTCGATCTGGTAGCGGATCATGCCACGCGGGCCTTCAACAGCGGCGCTGGCGCGGCCTTTCGGCAGGGTTTCGGGCAGCTCGCCGCGCCACTCGCCGCTCGGCAGATCGGCCAGCGCCGCCTCGACGAGCTTGATACTTTCAAAGGCTTCGAGCAGCAGCAGCATCAGGCGCGCATACACATCGCCACCTTCCTGCGTGATCGGCTTGAAGCCCAGGCGCGCATAAGCGGCGTAGGGCGCGTCGGCGCGCGTGTCGCGCGCGATGCCCGAAGCACGCGCCAGCGGGCCGCGCACGCCAAACTGCTCGGCGGCGGCGCGCGCCAGCGCGCCCACTTCCACGGTGCGCGCCAGCAGTGGGCGATGATCGATCAGGCGGTCGAGAAAGCGGAACAAGCCGCGATTGAGCTTGGGCAGCGCCACCAGCAATTCTTCGCGGTCGCGCGCGGCCAGGTCGCGCCGCAGCCCGCCCGGCACGCACAGATCGGGGATGGTGCGCGAGCCGCTGATCGCCAGCAGGGCGTGCTGTGCCTGCTCGCGCAGGTTGCCCAGGTCGGCGGCGTAGGCGTCCATTCCCAGCGCGGCCAGAATGCCAGCCGCCGCGCGCGTGTGCGACGCGATGCGCTCGAACTCGGCAACGACGCAGCGCAGCAGCTGGGCGCGTTCGGAAACATCCGTGCCGCACAGTTGCTCGATCGCCTGGCAGAAGGCCAGCGAGTGCGCAAACGAGCATGTGCCGCACACACGGGTAACGAGGTGAAGCGCCTGGGGTAGGTCGAGTCGCGGCAGCCGCTCGGCGCAGGCCCGCTCGTTGAAGCCATCGTGATATTCAACATCGGCGATGCGCTCGCCGGCAACCTGCAAGTCAAAGCGCTGGGGGCCGCGCCACGCGGGATGAAATGGCCCCAGCGCCAGCGAATAGGTCACGCTTCCCCCCATTCACGGCGTCTTTCAGGTTGCGCATTATACCATACGCGGCGCGGTGGGCCAGGTTGGGCTTTGTGCTGCGCTCGGCGCGGCATGCAGCCGGCCTGTACGGGCGGCACTCGTGCGCTGGATTGTAATGAAAATTTGATGTGGTCGGCGTGCTGAACGCCTGCCTCGCATGCCCCTGCCCATCCAGCATGTCCCGGCGAACCTACGTCTCCGCCCCACAACCTACGTGTCCAGGCGGACCTATGTGTCCGCCCCATAACCTACGTGTCCCGGCGGACCTACGTGTCCGCCCCATAACCTACGTGTCCGCCCCTACCGCTCTACATCGTCGGGGTGGGCCTCGGTAGCGACGCCGTAGCCATCGAGCGCGGCGCGCGCCCGCGCAATGCCAGTGCGCGCCTCGCGAATGCCAAAGAACACCTCGGGTGGCGCAAAGGCGCTGCCCACAATCGCCAGCCGCCGCAGGTGCGCACTCAGTGTGCCGCGATGCCGCGCCAGCAGCTCTTGCTGCTCAGCAATCTCTTCGTCGCGCGTGGGCGGGCGCGTGGGCGCAGGCGAACCTGGCCCATAATAATGATTGTTTGTTGTGCTCGTCGTCGTGCCGTAATTCACGCCTACTGCGTTGCCGTTTAGCGTGCCACTGTTATTGACTGTGCCCTGCACGCCTGCGCCCGCATTCGTCAGGCGCGCGCGTTCCTCACGAAGCTCGGCAATTTGCGCCCGCAGCGACGCAAGCACCGACTCAGGGAGCGGCTGGCTCAGGGTCGCTTCGAACTCGGCAATTTTCTTATCCAGCTCGGCAATTGTCGTCATGGTTGGCCTCGTATGTGTGCGTGCGAGTACACCGAGACATTGCGCGCAAACAATGCAAAGAAAGGGCAGGCACCAAAGTTGCGAAGAATCGCTGGGTGCGCATATGATAGCAGAAATCAGGGCCGCAAGTATGGCCCATGCGCAGGAGATTTTTATGAACAAGGAGCCTTTTTTCGCCCCCGCCGCCTATGATGCCGGCGAGTTCATTGTGCGCGCCTACCGCCCCGGCGACGGCGCAGCCCTTCAGCGCGCCGCCACCGCCTCCTACGATCATCTGCGGCCGTGGATGCTGTGGGCGCGGCCCGACCAAAGCGTGGAAGAGTCGGAGGTGATTTGCCGGCGCGGGGCCGCACGCTACCTGCTGAACGAGGATTTCACACTTGGCATCTGGATTGGTGATGAGCTTGCCGGCGGCACGGGCTTCCACCTGCGCGGCGGCCCGCTCGAATTGCGCTATGCCGAGGTTGGCATGTGGATCAGCGGGGCGCGCGCTGGCAGCGGGCTTGGCACCCGCGTGCTGGGTGCGCTGCTAACATGGGGCTTTACCGAGTGGGGCTGGCAGCGGCTCGAATGGCGCTGCGACACGCGCAACATCGCCAGCGCGCGCGTGGCCGAAAAGAATGGGCTGCGGCGCGAGGGCACGCTGCGCGCCGATGCGCTCGACGTGGCCGGCGCGCGCCGCGACACGCACATCTACGCGATTCTGCGCAGCGAGTGGCCGGGCGCATGAGGCCGAAAAGATCACCACAGAGGCACGGAGATTTTGAGGTTCAGGTTGCGGGTTGCAGGTTCGCAGGTTTGCAGGTTGCACATTTTCAGGTTGGAATGCTACAGGCTTATGGGTTCGCGCAAACCCAACATGCAACATTCAAAACGTGCAACTTGCAACCTCGCCCGCTCACCCCTTCACGCCACGAATGAGCGCGGTGGGCACGCTGAACGAATAGCCTTCTTCCAGCGCCAGGGCGGCACGCACCTCGCGCGGCGCGCCATCGATCAGCGCGCGGATCTGCGTGATCGCCAGAAAGGGCGTGTTCATGCGCGCCACCCACGACTCAAACTCCAGCCGCAGCGGCCACTCGCCCATTGTCTCGGCGGGCAGGCCGGCCTCGGCGCACATTCTTAACCACTGGTTGATTGTATGATCGCGCACGTGCGAAGGGTCGCGCAGCAGCTCGATTGCGTTCAGGAAGGTATCAGGCGCGGGCGGCTCGGGCGAAACGACATCGGCCAGCAGCAGCCGGCCACCGGGCTTCAGCACGCGCGCAAACTCGCGCAGCGCGGCCTGCGGGTGCGGGTAGTGGTGCGCGCTGTAGCGCGAAGTCACGATGTCGAATGAGGCATCCGCGAAGGGCAACTGCTCGACATCGCCGCGCTTGAAGGACATATTTTCCAGCTTGCGGTCGCGCGCCAGCTTGCGCCCCTGCGCCAGCATGGCATCGGACAAATCGAGCGCCACAACCTCGGCGGCCTGCGCGGCAAAGGCCAGCGCGGTGTGGCCCGCGCCCGAGCCAGCGTCGAGCACGCGCTCGTTCCCTTGCAGCGCGGCAACCGCCAGCATGGCAACCAGGTCGGGGCCGGCGGCATGCACGGCGCTGGTGGCATAGTTCGCGGCTACCGGGCTGAACTGCCGCTCGACGGCATTCTTGATGTCGGACATGATCGTTGCGCCTTTCAAGATTCCAATCGCACGCTGGCACAGCTACAGGCTCACCAGCAGAACTCCCAGCAAAATAACCGCCACGCCAGCCCACTGCGCCAGCGCCAGCCGTTCGCGCAGAAACAGCCAGGCCAGCACAACCGTTACTGCGCTAAACAGCGAGGCCAGCGCCGTGACGATGGTGGTGTAGGCGCTGCTCACGCCCAGGTTGAACGCCACAAACGCCAGGGTGTCGAGCAGCGCCGCCGCAGCCACCAGCAGCCAGCCCCTGCCGCCCAGCCGCGCCGGGCGGGTGCGACGGCCCGCCAGCAGCGCAAGCGCGCACAGAAACTCAAGCATTCGCACCGCCAGCACCGGCCAGAGCAGGCCCAGTGCGGGCGTCACAAAATCGAGCGCCCAGAACGAAATGCCAAAGCACAGCGCCACGCCAAACGCCTCGGGCACGCCCGCCAGCGTCGCCCGCCCGGCACCGGCCTGCCCGCGCGAAACCGCCATCACGCCGCCGATCAGCAGCGCCGCGCCCAGCAGCGTCAGGGCCGCCGGTCGCTCGCCCGCCAGCAGGGCCAGCAGCGCGCTTACCACCGCAAAGCCCGACGCAATCGGCGACACCAGCGCCAGCGTGCCAATCGCAAACGAGCGGTAGAGCAGCAGTGTGCCGGCGAGGTTGAATAGCGCAATTCCTGCTGCCAGCAGCCACGCCGCCGCAGTTGGCGCGGGCGCGCCCGGCTGCAGCGCCAGCAGCGCAGCGGTGAGCAGCAGGCCCCAGAGCTGCACATAGAAAAATGCCTGCACCACGCCCAGCCGGCGCGCCACCCACGTCACCGCGAAATCGGAAACGCCCCAGCACAGCGCAGCCGCAAGGCCAAACACAATGCCCATTGCCGGCCTCACAACAGCGCCAAACGGCATTCGTTTATTCCAAAAGATGGAGCGATAGTATACCACGCACTAGCTGCGCTCGTCGGCCACGGCGGCGTACACGCCAAGCGCAATCAGCGCGCTGCCTGTAAACCAGCGCTGGCCGCGCCGCAGGCGTGCGCTGCCCCGCAATGCGCGACCAATCGGGCCGGCAAAGGCTGCCACGACGAGGTCGGCGCTGCTGTTGAGCAGCACGGAAATGCTGCCCAGCAGAATGAACTGCAGCGCGACCGACCCGGCGGGGTTGATGAAGTGGGGGATGAAGGCCAGAAAAAACAGCGTCGTCTTGGGGTTCAGCAGCTCGGTGGCCATGCCCTGCATCAGAATGCGGCGCGTGCTTTCGGCAGGCACGTCGGCTGTGTGCGTGGCTGGCTCGCGCGCCAGCAGCGTGCGCACGCCGAGGTAGATCAGGTAGGCTGCGCCGGCATATTTCACCACGCTAAACGCCAGCGCCGAGGTGGCCAGCAGCGCCGAAAGCCCGAACGCGGCAGCGAGTACGTGCCCCAGCCCGCCAATCGCCGTGCCCGCTGTGGATGCAATGCCATCGCGTGCGCCGCCCTTCAGGCTGCGCGCCAGCACGTAGAAAATGCCTGGGCCGGGCGTCACTGCCAGCAAAATCGCCGCAGACAGAAACACACCAAATGCAACTGGTGTTGGCATTCCTTCCCCCCTCTATTCGACGACCGACCACCGACGAATGACGACCGGAAGACTCACCACAGAGACACAGAGGCGCGGAGGGTTGGCAGGTTGCAGGTTAGCAGGTTAGCAGGCCCAATCCCAAAACCCCAGACCCAAAACCCTCATCTTGAACCGCAAAGGGCGCAAAGGACGCAAAGAGCCAAGAATTTACGATTGACGATTGGGTGAGCATTTCATCGCTCTGCGCTCTACGCTCCCTCCTGCCGACTGCAAACTGCCTACCGCCTACTGCTCACCCCGCGTCCTCAATCCCAATCACAATGCGCTTATTGTTTGCGCCTTTGCTGCGGGTTTTCAGCAGCACCACGCGCCCAACCTCGCCCGTGTCGGCCACGTGTGTGCCGCCGTCGGCCTGTAAATCAAGCCCAACGATGTTCACCGTGCGCACCTGGCGGATTCCTTCGGGCAGCAGGTTGATCTTGGTGCGGATCAGGTCGGGGATGGCGAAGGCTTCTTCGCGCGGCAGGATGCGCACCTCAATCGGGCGGGCGGCGGCGATCTCGGCGTTCACCTTCGCCACGATCTCCTGCGCCAGCTCGTTCGAGAAGTTGGGTAGCTCGAAGTCGAGCCGGCCTTCGTCGGTGTCCATGTTGCCGCCCGTCACCGGCGCCTGGTAGTCGCGCCAGATCACGCCGCACAGCAGGTGCAGCGCCGTATGCGTGCGCATCAGCTTGTGCCGGCGCGCCCAGTCGATCGTGCCGTGCACGGCGGTGCCGGACGCGGGCGGCTCGCCTTCCAGCGTATGCCAGACCTGCTCGCCCTGCTTGCGCACTTCGGTCACGCGCCATGTGCGCCCATCACTTGCGCTGAGCGTGCCGGTGTCGTGCGGCTGGCCGCCCCCGGTGGCATAAAAAGCGGTGCGATCAAGCGCGACCGCCTGGCCTTCGGCAGCCGTCACCTCGGCGGAAAATTCGCGCATGTAGGCGTCGGTTTGAAACAGAAGCTCGGTGATACTTCCCTTTCCTGGCCTTATGCCAGCGCGTCGCGAAACACCTCGGCCAGGCGCTGCACGCCAGTGACGATCTGCTCGGGCGTTGAGAACGAGAAATTCAGGCGCATGGTGTTCGCGCCGCCGCCATTGGCGTGGAACGCGCCGCCCGGCACAAACGCCACCTGCCGCTCCAGTGCGCGCGCCAGCAGTTCGGTGGTGTTATAGCCCTCGGGCAGCGTGATCCACAGAAACATCCCGCCGTCGGGCTTGGTCCAGCGCGTGCCAGCGGGCATATACTGCTCCAGCGCGCCCAGCATCGCGTCGCGCCGCGCCTGGTACACGCCGCAGATGCGCGGGATCTGGCGGGCGAGCAGGCCATCGCGGCAGGCTTCGTAGGCGATTGCCTGCGCCAGCGAGCTGGTATGGAGATCGAGGCCCTGCTTGACCTGCACCATGCGGCGCAGCAGCGGCTCGGGCGCGACGGCCCAGCCCACGCGCAGGCCCGGCACCAGCAGCTTGGAGAAGGTGCTCAGGTAGAGAACATGGCGCGGCGCGCCGAAGCGCGCAATATCGAGCGCGGCCAGCAGCGGCGGCGCTTCGCCACTATAGCGCAATTCGCCATACGGGTCGTCCTCGACGATCGGCAGGTTGTAGCGCGCGGCCAGTTCTAACAAGGCGTGCCGCCGCTCGGCGGAAAGCGTGACGCCAGTCGGGTTCTGGAAGCTCGCGACGGTGTAGAGAAACTTGGGCGTGCGCCCTTCGGCGGCCAGCCCGGCCAGTGCCTGCTCGACGCCCTCGATCCGCAAGCCCTCGTCGTCCATTGGCAGCGTCACAAAGCGCGGCTGGTAGGGCCGAAACGCCTGCAGCGCACCAACATAGGTTGGCTCCTCGACCAGCACCACATCGCCCGGGTCGACCAGCAGCTTGGCGATCATGTCGAGGCCCTGCTGCGAGCCATTGGTCACCAGCAGGTTGTCGCGCGAAATCGGCAGCTTGCGCCCGGCCATCATCTCCACCAGGAAATCGCGCAGCGGCGGGAAGCCCTCGGTGGGGCCATATTGCAGCACGCGCCCGGCCTCGCGCGAGAGCACGCGCTCGGCAGCAAGCTCAATTTCTTCAGCTGGGAAGCAATCGGGCGCGGGCAGGCCGCCCGCAAACGAGATCACGCCGGGTTCTTCGGTGACTTTCAGCAGCTCGCGGATGGCCGAGCTGCTGACGTTCGCAACAGCCGAGGCCCAGTGCGATTCCCACAGATCGGTGGTAGTGGTGGGGGATGCATGTGTCATACGGTTCTCCGCTGGGCCGTGCTACTGGCGCCGCCGGCCGCGGAAAAAACCACCGCGAAAGGCGAGCCCGGCCACAATCAGCAGCACTACCAGAATGATCAGGCATTCTGGCGCGCCAATGCGAGTAAAAAACATGGTGGCTCCTTGCCCCAGGGCGGCCACACGCAGAGTATAGCAGCCAGCGGCACAGACAGACAGAGACAATCGAGCGACGGGCAGGGCAACAATTCTGGCCGCATTATAGCCCATATCGCCCCGCGCCCGCGCGCAGCTACGACATACGTACTTAAGCCCTGCTACGTACTCGCAAATATACGTAATTTACCTGATGTGCCAGGCGGCCTAATCTGCTACTGTGTATGCACCCCGCACAAGAACAAACAAAGCCACACCTAAGGCTCTGGAAGGCGATAAAGGCTCGGAGGACTGAATGAGCGCCCCATACTCGCACGCCGTATTTGCTGAGCACATCGAAACTGTCTTTCGGCTGCCCGCAGTGGGTGGCCCGCTGGCATTGGAGCTGATCGAAGTTTCGGCCCAGCGCGAGAACGGCCCATTCGACAGCTTCTCAATCGTGCTGCGCGGGCCGGCCGGCACATACATTCCACAGGCGAATTATTGCTTCGAGCACGACGCGCTGGGCGATATCGAACTGTTTATTGTGCCGATCCGCCAGGACCAGCAGGGCCTGTATTACGAAGCCGCCTTTAACATTTTGCACGCCGAGGTAGCCGCATGAGCAGCATCACACTCCGCCCCATCCAGCCGAACGATATTCCTTTCCTGCGTAAAGTGTATGCCAGCACCCGCGCCGCCGAGCTCGAGCCGCTTGGCTGGAGCGCGCAACAACAGGAAATTTTCCTGCGCCAGCAGTTCGACGCGCAGCACTATCACTACCAGAATTTCTACACCAACGCCCGCTTTCAGGTGGTTTTGCAGAACAACACGCCAGTTGGCCGCCTGTATGTGGCGCGCTGGCCCCACGAAATACGCCTGATCGACATCACGCTGCTTCCTGAGTATCGCGGCCAGGGCATTGGCTCGGAACTGATGGACGGCGTGCTCGATGAAGCATTACGCTATACCCGCCCGGTGCGCATTCATGTCGAGAAGTTCAACCCGGCGTTGCGCTGGTACCAGCGCTTTGGCTTTACCGAACTCGAAGATCGCGGCATCTACTGGTTCATGGAATGGATGCCGGCCGTAGCAGTAGGCCAGGCTTTCGCCCACGCGTAGCTTTCCCGCCCCGCAACACTCTTTTCGCTCGTAGCTGTCGCAAGACGGCGGCTTTGTGGTGCGCTGTGCGCGGCACAGGTGCTTGGTTTTGGGCATTGTGAAAGGAAGGACGGCACACATGGCTGAAGCGTACATTGGTGAGATCCGCATGTTTGGCGGTAATTTTGCCCCGGTAGGTTGGTCGTTCTGCGATGGTTCATTGCTGGCGATCGCGCAGTACGACGCGCTGTTCGCCCTGATTGGCACAACCTACGGCGGCGATGGCCAGAACACCTTTGCGCTGCCCGACCTGCGTGGGCGCGTGCCGGTGCATCAGGGCCAGGGCGCGGGTTTGTCGAACTACACCATCGGCCAGAACGGCGGCTCGGAAACCGTCACGCTGATCACCAACCAGCTGCCCTCGCATGCTCACAGCGCCCAGGCGCAGAGCGGGCAAGGCGGCCAGGCCTCGCCAAGTGGCGGCGTGTGGGCAAGCTCGAACCTGAGCCAGTTTTCCAACAACCCCGCGAACTCCGCCATGAGCCCCCAGGCGATGACGCTCAGCGGTGGCAGCCAGCCGCACGAGAACATGCTGCCGTTCGAGTGCATCAGCTTCATTATTTGTCTCGAAGGTATCTTCCCAAGCCAGGGTTAGTGCTGCCAATAGATTGAGCATCCGAACTCGAAGGAGGCATTCCTATGTCGGATCCATTTTTGGGCGAGATCAAACTTATGAGTTTCGGCTTCCCGCCCAAGGGCTGGGCCTTGTGTAACGGTCAGCTGTTGCCGATCAACCAGAACCAGGCGCTGTTCTCACTGCTTGGCACCATGTATGGCGGCGATGGCCGCACGACCTTTGCGCTGCCCGATTTCCGCAGCCGCACCGCGCTCCATATGGGCAATGGCTTCGTTCAGGGCCAGCGCGCCGGCGAAGAAAACCATACGCTCATCATCACCGAGATGCCGGCACACGGCCACACGCCCATGGCCGACGGCAATGCCGCCGGTTCGGGCACGCCCGTGGGCGGAACCTGGGCTGCACAGGAAGCCAACCCGTACAGCACGTCGATCAACACCACGATGCTGCCCTCGGCCACTGGCGCGGCCGGCGGCAGCCAGCCACACCCCAACCTTTCGCCCTACCTCACCATTAGCTATTGTATTGCTCTTGTGGGTGTTTTCCCATCGCGCACGTAAGAAGGAGCCGAAATCATGTCAGAGCCCTTTTTGGCCGAAATCAGGATGTTCGGTTTCAACTTCGCCCCACGGGGCTGGGCATTCTGCAACGGCCAGATTATGTCGATAGCGCAGAACACGGCCTTGTTCTCGCTGCTGGGCACGTTTTACGGCGGCAATGGCACAACAACCTTTGCGCTGCCGAATTTGCAGGCCAGCGCGCCCATGCACCAGGGCCAGGGGCCGGGCCTCACGCCGCGCAGCCTGGGCGAAGTCGGCGGTGTGCAGACGGTGACGCTCATCCAGAGCGAAATGGCGGCACACAATCACCCTGTCGGGTGTGACTCGGGGCCGGGGAGCGTTGCCGCGCCAATCAATGGCATGTGGGCAAGCGGTGGGCGCGGCCGGCCCTCGGCCTATTCTGCGAACCCGCCAAACACGCCAATGAGCGGGGCCGCCTTTGGCCCGGCGGGCGGCAGCCAGCCACACAACAACATGCCGCCCTACCTGACCGTCAATTTCTGTATCGCGCTCCAGGGGATCTACCCATCGCGGCCATAAGCACAAGAGAACGTACGCGGCGCAGATACACATAGTATCTGCGCCATTTCCGCTATTTCGCAGCAAATAGCCTGTTCTTCCGCCCGCACTTGTCCCTTTCATACGGCGTCGCAGGCGGCGCCATACACGAGGATGGATACAATGGTACGGAATTTTTCTAAACGTATGGCGCTTGCTTTGCGGGGCGGACGGCTCGCACTCGCATTGGCGCTGGCTGTGGGGATGCTTGCGGCCATACCTGCCGGCACCGCCTTGGCAGCCGGCTTAATTGTCACCACCACCGCCGATACGGTGGACGCAAGCCCCGGCAACGGCGTGTGCGCTGATGCAGGCGGCCAGTGCTCGCTGCGCGCGGCAGTTATGGAAGCCAACGCCCTTTCCGGGGCCGACTCGATCAGCCTGTCCGCCACGACCTACACGCTCACCCGCACCGGTGTAGACAACAACGCCGCCAATGGCGACCTGGATGTCACCGGGCCAATCACCATCAATGGCAACGGCGCGATCATTCAGGCCGGCGCCAGCAGCAGCGCGGCGATCGACCGGGTTTTCTCGTTCAACCCGCTCGGCAGCTTGGCTGGTTTTGCGGTTTCGCTGAACAACCTGACCGTTCGCAATGGCAAGAACCCGAACGCTTTTTCCACCTTTGAAAGCGATGGGGGCTGCTTCGATTTCGATGGTGGCACAAACGGCGCGGGCAATCTGAGCCTGAGCAGCGTTACCGTCAGCAACTGCGAAACGACTGACGGCGATGCCGGCGGTTTCGCGCTGTTCTTATCAAACGGCGGCACGGTCAATATCAGCGGTTCGACCATTCAGAACAACATCGCCAGCCGTGCTGGCCCGAACTGGGGCAACGGCGGCGGCATGTCGGTATTCTGCGTCAATAGCAGCAAAACCGCGAACGTGACGATCAGCAACTCAACCATACAAGGCAACAGCACGCGCTCGGTCGGCGGGACGAACAACGGCCAGGGCGGCGGCCTGTTCTTCTTTGGCTCGTGCGGCGGCTCGGCTACGCAGAATTACCAGTTGCATGGTGTTACCATCACCGGCAACGCCTCGGGCAGCGACGGCGGCGGCATCTACTCGACCGCGCCGCTGACGATCGACCAGAGCAGCGCAATCAACAATAACACCTCCGGGCGTTTCGGCGGTGGTATTCGCCTGAGTCATACCAGCGGAACCTCAACGATCAGCAAAGTGACGTTTACGGGCAACACCGCCGCTGCGGGTGGCGCGGGCGGCGCGATTCGCTTTGAAGTGGGCACGCTCAACATGAGCTTCTCGCGGATTGTGAACAACACCAGCCCGGCTGGCACCGGCAGTGGCCTGTCGGTCAACGGCGGCACGGCCAATGCGACGAATAACTGGTGGGGTTGCAGCACCGGCCCAAGCGCTGCGCCCTGTGATATTGCCAAAGTCGATGGTACCGGCACGGCGAACTTCACGCCCTGGCTGCGCGTGCTGCTGACAGCAGCGAGCACCACACTCGTCACCAACCAGAGCACCAGCCTGACGGCCAGCGTCAACACCAACTCGGCCGGCCAGGACGTTTCGGCCAATGTGGATGTGCTGAAGGGCTTGCCGGTGACGTGGAGTGCGGTCGGCGGCACGATCTCCGGCGCGCAAACGACGATCCAGTCGAATGGCACCGCCACTGCCACCTATACGGCGAGTGCAGCTGCGGCCAGCAATCGCGCGGCGGCGAAAGTCGACAACGACGGCACGGCCAGCGGCTCGAACGTCGTGAGCTTCACCGTTTCTAAGGCGAATACCACCACAAGCATCACCGGCGACTCGCCCGACCCAAGTGGTGTTGGGCAGGCCTACACCGTCAGCTACACGGTTGCTGGCAGCAGTGGCAATTCGCCAACCGCGCCAACCGGCAACGTGACCGTGAGCGATGGCACAAACACGTGTACGGGCACAGTGGCGGCTGGCTCGTGCTCGCTCACATCCACAACTGTGGGCGCGAAAACCCTGACCGCTACCTATGCCGGTGATGCCAACTTCAACGGCAGCACCTCGGCGGGTGTGGCGCACACCGTCAGCAAGGCCAGCACGACCACAAGCATCACCAGCGACAACCCCGATCCTTCGGTCGTCGGCCAACCGGTGGTCGTGAACTATACCGTGACGGCAAGCAGTGGCACGCCAACCGGCAATGTCACCGTCAGCGACGGCACAAACATGTGCACTGGCACGGTGGCGGCCGGCTCGTGCAGCATCACCTTTACCAGCGCGGGCGCAAAAACCCTGGCCGCTACCTATGCCGGCGATACCAACTTCAACGGCAGCACGTCGGCGGGTGCGGCGCACACCGTCAGCAAGGCCAGCACGACCACAAGCATCATCAGCGACACGCCCGATCCTTCGACAACAGGCCAGGCAGTGACCGTCAACTTCAGTGTGGTTGTCAGCTCGCCGGGCGCGGGCACGCCCACTGGCACCGTCACCGTGAGCGACGGCGTCGATAATTGCACCGCAGCAGTTGCAGCCGGCACCTGCTCGATCACGCTGACCACCGCTGGCGCGCGCACGCTGACTGCCACCTATGCCGGCGATACCAACTTCAACGGCAGCGCATCGGCCGGTGTGGCGCACACCGTCACCTCGACGGCAACGACCACAAGCATCATCAGCGACACGCCCGATCCTTCGGTCGTCGGCCAGAGCGTGACGATTAACTTCACCGTCACGTCAAGTGGTGGTACGCCGACCGGCAATGTCACTGTGAGTGATGGCACAAACATGTGTACTGGCACGGTGGCGGCCGGCTCGTGCAGCATCACATTCACCAGCGCCGGGGCCAAAACGCTCACCGCAACGTATGCTGGCGACGGCACCTTCACTGGCAGCACTTCGGCGGGTGTGGCGCACACGGTCAATAAGGCCGACACCACCACCACAATTACGTCCGACACGCCCGATCCCTCAACCGTGGGCGAGGCGGTGACGATTAACTTCTCGGTGGCGGCGAACGCGCCGGGCGCAGGCACGCCCACTGGCAACGTGACCGTGAGCGATGGCACGCAAACCTGCACTGCCTCCGTCGCGGTTGGCTCGTGCAGCATCACCTTCAGCAGCGCAGGCGCAAAAACGCTGACTGCCACCTACGAGGGCGACGGCAACTTCAACGGCAGCACCTCGGCGAGTGTCGCGCACACCGTCAACCCGCCCGCCAAGGCCGACACGACCACGACAATCACGTCCGACAACCCCGATCCTTCGGTCGTCGGCCAGAGCGTGACGATTAACTTCACCGTCACGGCCAGCAGCGGCACGCCCACCGGCGATGTCACCGTCAGCGATGGCACGCAAACCTGTACTGGCACGGTTGCTGCCGGATCGTGCAGCATCGTCTTCACCAGCGCGGGCGCGAAAACCCTGACGGCGACCTACTCGGGCGATGCCAACTTCAACGGCAGCACCTCGGCCAGCGCGCCGCACACGGTCAACAAGGCCGAAACGATCACCACAATCACGTCGGAAACACCGGATCCCTCGACTGTCAATCAGCCGGTGACAGTGGCGTTCACCGTGGTGGCGAAAGCGCCGGGCGCAGGCACGCCCACCGGCAGCGTCACCGTGAGCGACGGCGTCGATAACTGCACCGCCAGCGTAGCCACTGGCCAGTGCGACATTACATTCACCACCTCGGGCAATCGCACCATTACAGCGACCTATGCTGGCGATAACAACTTCCTCGGCAGCTCGGACACAACGCCGCACGTCGTTAACATCCCGATGGCGTTGAACCTGGCCGTGCTGAAGACCCACAGCGGCAACTTCACCCAGGGCCAGAGCGGCGCGCAGTACACCATCAAAGTGTCGAACACGGGCACGGCCGATGCGAACGATACCGTGAGCGTGGTCGATACCCTGCCAGCCGGCCTGACCGCCACCGCGATCAGCGGCAGCGGCTGGAGCTGCTCGGCCAGCACACTCACCTGCACGCGCTCCGACGCGCTGGCAGCGGGCAGCAGCTACCCCGACATCATGCTCACCGTCAATGTTGCGAGCAACGCCCCCGCAAGCGTGACGAACAGCGCAACCGTGTCGATCAGTGGCGACAGCAACGCTTCCGACAACACATCGAACGACCCAACCACCATCGACACGGACAACACGCCGCCCGACACGACAATCACCAGCATGCCGTCGAACCCGAGCAACAGCAGCTCGGCCAGCTTCTCCTTTAGCGGAAGCGACAGCGGCACCGGCGTGGCCTCGTTCGAGTGCAAGCTCGACGGCAGCAGCTTCACGGCCTGCACCAGCGCGCAGAGCTACAGCGGCTTAGCGGACGGCCAGCACACCTTCCAGGTGCGCGCGATCGACGGCGCGGGCAATGCCGACCCAACCCCGGCTTCGTATACCTGGGTGGTCGATACCACTGCGCCAGGCGTGACGATCAACCAGGCCAGTGGCCAGGCCGACCCGACCAGCGCCAGCCCGATCCACTTCACCGTTGTGTTCGACGAGCCGGTGAGTGGCTTCACCGGCGCAGATGTGAGCCTGAGTGGCACGGCCGGCGCGACGAGCGCAACCGTGACCGAGATCGCGCCCAACGATGGCACAACCTACGACGTGGCGGTGAGCGGCATGAACGCCGATGGCACCGTGATCGCCACGGTTGGGGCGAACAAGGCGGCGGATGCAGCTGGCAACGCCAACACCACCAGCACCAGCACCGACAACACCGTGACCTACAGTGTGCCGGTGGTGCTCACGCCCGACCTGACAATAAGCAAGAGCCACAGCGGCACCTTTACTCAGGGTCAGTCGGGCGCGCAGTACACCATCACGGTAGCGAATGTGGGCAACGGCGCATCCAGCGGCACGGTAACCGCCGTCGATACCCTGCCGGCGGGCCTGACTGCCACCGCGATCAGCGGCAGCGGCTGGACCTGCACCACCAGCACGCTCACCTGCACGCGCTCCGACGCGCTGGCAGCGGGCGGCAGCTACCCGAACATCACACTCACCGTTAATGTTGCGAGCAATGCGCCGGCGAGCGTGACGAATAGCGCGACGGTGTCGGGCGGCGGCGAAACCAACAGCGGCAACAACACCGCCAGCGACCCGACCACAATCACAACGGCGGCCAAGATCAACACCACCACGACGATCACCGCCGACACGCCCGACCCATCGACGGCGGGCCAGGCCGTGACGGTAAGCTACACCGTCGTTCCGGCCAGTGGCAGCGGCACGCCCATGGGCAACGTCACCGTGACCGACGGGGTGAATAGCTGCACCGGCACGGTTGCGGCGGGCCAATGCAGTATTACGCTGACCACGGTTGGTGCGCGCACGCTCACCGCCACCTACAGCGGCGACAGCAGCTACAACGGCAGCACCTCGGCCGGCGCGCCGCACACCGTCAACGGCGGCACCAACACACTCACCTGCAACGGCCTTGCGGCAACGATCTACGTGCTGAACGGCAAGATCGTCGGCGGGCCGGACAATGGCAAGACCTACAAAGGCTCGCTGAAAGGCACCACTGGCAACGACGTGATCGTCGGCACCGAGGGCAAAGATTCGATTGACGCCAAGAGCGGCGACGATACGGTCTGCGGCTTGGGCGGCGACGACAAGCTCACCGGCGATAGTGGGAACGACTACCTTGATGGCGGTGCTGGCAAGGATGATCTCAAGGGCAGTGCCGGCAACGACACACTGATCGGCGGCGACAACGACGACAAGCTCGACGGCGACGAAGGCAACGATACGTTGATCGGCGGCGCCGGCAACGACAAGCTCGACGGTGACAAAGGCAACGATACGTTAACTGGCAACGCCGGCAAGGACACCTTCAAGGGTGGCGATGGCACCGATACCGCGACCGACTACAACCCTGCCGAAGGCGATAAGCTGGATGGCAAGCTACCCTAGGCATTCCAATCGGTTTTAACACCCACAAGACCGGGCGCGTCGCGCCCGGTCTTGTGCATTTCATAGCCCGATGTTTGGTATCATAGGCATCTCGCTCCTTTTGTTTCGCACGGAGACGCACCGCCATGACCGAATCGCTGCGCAGCCCCGAAGAGCTGCGCGACATTGCCGCCGCACACGGCGTCGCCGCCACCCTGCACCCGGCCAACCGCCCCATGCCCACGGTGGAAGATGCCGCCGCAGCCATGGGTATTGAGGTCAGCGCGATGACTAAAAACATCGTGTGCATGATTGGCGATTCGGCGGTGCTGGTGATTGCTGCGGGCACCGCACGCATCGACGACCGGGCACTGGCCCAGCATTTTGGCGTTGGGCGCAAGAAAGTCGGGCTGGCACGCCCCGACCAGGCCTACGCGATTTCTGGCTTTGTGGTGGGCTGCATGCCCTCCTTCGGCCATCGCACGCCCTTGCCCACGCTGATCGACCCGGCGGTGCTTGCGCTGCCCCGCGTGTATGGCGGCACCGGCAACCCTGCTGTGCTGATCTCGCTCGCCACCGCCGACCTGCTTGCGCTCACTGGCGGCACCAGCGTGGCCGTCACGCGCCCGCCCGAAGCTGGTTGAAAATTTCGTACAGCACCACGCCCGCCGCCACCGCCAGGTTGAGCGAGTCGCCCTGGCCGACCATGGGAATGTTCACGATCTCGTCGCACCCATCCTGCTGGGCCGCCACAAAACCGCGCGGCTCGCTGCCCATCAGCAGCACCACCGGCGCGCGGTACGCCACGCTGCGGTAGTCGCGCGGCGCGGCCGGCGAGGTGCCAACCACCTGCGCGCCGTGCTGGCCCGCCCACGCGCGAAATTCGTCAAAGCTGGCCCGCCCCAGGCGCTGCGCAAAGATCGCGCCGACGCTGGCGCGCACCGCCGCCGGGTCGTAGGGGTCGGCAGTGTTGCCAAGCAGTATCGCCCCGGCCGCGCCCACGGCGTCGCAGGTGCGCAGGATCGCGCCCAGGTTGCCGGGATACTGCACGGTGTCGAGCGCCACCCAGCAGCGCCCCGCCGCCGCGTCGAGCTGATCGAGCGCGTGCCAGCGCTGCCGCAGCACCAGGCCCAGCCCCTGCGCGTGCTCGCGCGCCGCCAGGCTGGCGAAAACATCCGCAGTTACATCGAGCCGCGCCACGCCACGCGCCACGATTTCCCCCAACAGCTCGCGGCCAAACGTGCTGTCGAGCAATTCCGGCGCGACCACGCATCGCTCGATTGGCGCGCCCTGCTGCACGGCCGCCGCCACCAGATGCAGCCCATCCACGAAATATGTCTCGCTGCGCTCGCGCTCCTTGCGGCCCGCCAGCGCGCGAATTGCCTTGATCAGCGGGTTGTTGCGGCTTGAAATCGCCGCCTGCCCCGCGCCATATTCTCGTTGCATAGTGTGCCTCCGCGTGTGTTGTTCCCCGCCCGCCTGCCGCACACGCACAAACACGCGGCCGCAGGCGCCACACCCGCCCGCGGCCAACGCAAAACGGCCGCAGGCGCAATACTCGCCCACGGCCGTTTGCACAGACTATTGAGTGCTAGAACGCTAGAAGCCGCCGAAAATTGGGCGCAGTATCCCTATCTTCAGCGGAGAAGATCGGAACACCGCGCGCGCGCTCAGGTGCTACACACGCCGAAAATGCGTGCGCCAGCGCCTCTAGTAATGTTGTTTCGGCAGACTTCATCGGCGTTGCTATGGTTCGGAAAAATACAGCCGCAGCATAGCCGCTGGCCACGCCCGAGTCAAGGCGTGCGCGCTCGGACTTTCGGACGATTTTGCGCGGCCCGCTATGGTATACTACCTGCACCCCGCACATATTCGCAGCCAATCAACCCAGGGGTGAGCATGTTTCATCGCCGGCTGGTTTGCGCAGCGCTGTGCCTGCTGGCCAGCCTGTTCGCAGCACAGGTGAACGCCAGCACCACGCAACCCACCATCCCAGTAACGCTCTACGATGGCGCGCAAGATACGCTGCCGTCCGCGCAGGGCTGGGTCTTTCTGTTCACAAAAGGGCCGCCACCGCAGGCAATGGATGCGGGCGCAGCACTGCTCGACACCAGAAGCACCGCAGCGATCATTGCTGGCTATTTCGCCAGCCAGGCCGGCTTCTTTGGCAGCACTGCGCCCGTTCCAGTGCTTAGTCGCACAGCGGGCTTTACGCTCACCTTCACCATGCAACTGCTCGACGAACAACACAACCGCAACAGCCGCGCCGGCTTCAGCATTATTGCGCTCGGCAGCGATGCGCGCGGCATCGAGCTGGGCTTCTGGCAGAACAGGGTGTGGGCGCAGGAAGGCGGCACCGACGCGCTGTTCACGCAGGCCGAAGGCGCGAGCTACGCCACTGGCGCGGCGCTGACGCGCTACGACCTGACGATCCACGGCGACACCTATGATCTGCGCGCCGATGGTGTGCTGCTATTTGGCGGGCCAGTACGCGACTATACTGCCTTTCAGGGCACGCCCAACCCCTACAAAACGTCCAACTTCCTGTTTTTCGGCGATAATACGCGGTCGGCGGCGGGGCGCTTTCGTTTGGGGAAGGTGGCGCTTGCGCTGCCGCCCGCCCCGGCACCAGGGCCGCCGGAAGACGCGCTATTTGTGCCGGTGGCGCGAAGGTAATTCATGAACCGCATCGACCGCATGACCGCGATTGTGCTGATCTTGCAGGAGCGCCCGCGCACCGCCAGCTCGATCGCTGAGCAGTTCGAGGTTTCGCGCCGCACGATTTTGCGCGATGTGCAGGCGCTCTGCGAGATCGGCGTGCCGGTGGTGGCGCGCGAAGGCGTGGGTGGCGGCTACTCGCTGCCGCTCGATTACACCATCGCGCCGCCGCAGCTCAATGCCCGCGAAAGCTTTCTGCTGCTGCTCGCGCTCGAGTCGATTGCGCGCCTGGCCGACGCGCCGTTTGCCGCCGAGCGCGCCACACTGCTGGCGAAACTGCGCGCGCTGCTGCCGCCCGGCCAGCTCGCCGAGGTCGAGCAGCTGCTGAGCGCGGTGGCGATCGACACGCCGCGCCGCGAGCAGCGCGCGCCCTGGCTCGACCGGGTGGTGGCTGCGGCGCAGGCGGGCGAGTGGCTGCGGATCGAATATCAGTCGGCGGCGCGCGCTTCGGCGCTGCATATTCTGCCGCTTCAGGTCAGCGCGCAGGGCGGCTTCTGGTACTGCCGCGCCTTTGCCCACGAGCCAGCCGAAGAGCGCACGTTTCGCGTCGACCGCATCCGCAGCGTGGCCGCGCCCGCGCCCGATTTCGCGCCCGCCGCGCCGCTTGCGCCCAAACCCTACGCCCACCCCGACCACCCGGAAGTGCGTGCCACGCTTACTCCACGCGGCGTGGCGCTGGTGGAAAGCGAGCCGCAGCTCGGCCAGCAGATCGCGCGCCAGCCCGGCGGCAGCGGGCGCTTGCAGTTCCGCTGCCCGCCTTCTGAGCTGGCCTGGTATGCGCGCTACTTCGCCAGCCTGGGCGCCGAGGCCGAGGTGCAAGCCCCGCCCACGCTGCGCGACGCAATCGCCAGCCACGCCCGCACCCTGCTGGAGCGCTACGCCGCGCCGCAGAAGGAGGAGGCAGCATGACAGCAGGCCCGCCGCTTGTGCTGGAGCCGCAGCGCCCGGTACTGCTGCTCGATATCGATGGCGTGATCAACGTTTTCCAGTGCTCGCTCGCCCGCGAAACGCAGATCGCGCCCCACCTGCCCGCGCTGAAGCTGCTGCCCGGCCTGAACGACTGGCTGGCCCGGCTCGACGAGGCGTACACGCTTGTGTGGTGCTCGCAGTGGGGCGCGCTGGTGAACCGCGACATGGCGGCAGCGTGGGGGTTGGGGCCACGCCCGCTGATCGAGCCGCTGCCGGAAGAAGATGGAAACGCAAGCTGGAAAGCCCTGGCGGCGCGGCGCACTTTTGCCGATTGGCACGGGCCAATCGCGTGGGTGGAAGATGGCTTTACAGCCGAGGTGCACGCCTGGGCCGCCGAGCGCCTGCGCTCCGGGCGACGCACCTGGCTTGTAGATGTGCGCGAAACAGGGCTAAATGAAGAAGTGACCCAGCTTCTGCTCGAATGGACTGCCTGATATAAAACCATAGCTGTCTGCAGTTGGCAGGATGCAGTTGCATTTTCTGCGCCCAGTGCGCTGCCCGGTGGCACTTGCGTGGCCAATTATTCTGCAAACCACTATACAACCAGAAACCACAGAACCAGATCGCGTTTCTTTTCATCGCTCGGTGTGCGGTGCAGCCGCGTGGGCGGCTTGGTGGTAAACGTTCTTGGCGTTCTGAGCTGAATGGTAGTGGAGATAGAAACTGGCTGGTTCGCAGTTTCAGGTTCTCGGTCCTGGCAGCGTCGTTATGTCGCCTCCCGTCCTTCGTCCTTCGTCACTGCTGCGCGCTACGGCAGCCACGCCAGCGGCGACGCCGGGCCGACATTCTGCGCAAGCTGCTCGGCTGGCTCGCCGCCCGGCTGCCAGCGCCAGATCTCGCCCGGCTCGTCGTTGTGGCCGTAGGGTTCGCTGGGCGCGACGCCAGCCTTCCAGCCGGGCGGCAGCAGCAGCGCCATTGCCCCCCCTGCTGGCGACCACGCGGCGGCGCGGGCGCGCGGCACCGCGCCAACCGGCTGGCCCTGCGCGGTGATGATGCCTTCGGGCAGCGCTACGTCGTGCGTGCCGCCAAGCTGCAACACCCGAACCGACCAGTCGTCGTAGCCGCCAAAGCCACGCGCGTCGCCATAGTTATTTTCCACCACCGCCACCCGCTGGCCGTCGGGCGAAAATTGCGCCGGCAGCAGCCAGCCCGCGCCATCGCTCAGCGGCTGGCCCTTGCCCTCGAACGAGCCGCCGATCTCGGTCATGCCCAGATCGACCAGCGTGCGGTAGCCAAGAAAACGCTGGTAGGTAAGTTTGGTGCCATCGGGCGACCATGCCGGCGCGTAGACCAGCAGGCCCTGCTTTTCGGGTGGGGCGCTCGGCTGGCTGCTAACGGCGAAGTTCCAGCCATTCTGGCCCTGCCGGTTGATCAGGCGAATGGCGTTGCTGGCGTTGGGCGCGTTTTCGCCTTCGGCGCGGGTGGAAGGCGGCGTGGCGTAGGCAATGCGCTTGCCATCCGGCGAGATCGCCGGGTCGCAGCCGGGGCCAAAGCTCTGCGCGGCGGATTCGCTCAGCACGCGCACATGCACCTCGCTGGCGGCGCACCACGTTGACCATTCCTGCCACGTGCGGGCATAGGGGTCGCTGGTGCCCGAGGCGGCATAGGCCAGCGCCTGCCCATCGGGCGCCCACGCCGGCGTCGCTTCGATCAGGTCATAGCTGTCGCTGGTAAGCTGGCGCAGCCCACTGCCATCGCGTCCAACCAGCCACAGGTCGATGCCGCTGGCATCGGAACCCTTGCCCAGGTCGCGGATCAGCGCGATGGTGTTGCCGCCGGGCGCAGGCGCAAAATCGATCACATTCGCCGCAATCGTGCGCTCGACGCGCGTGCGCAGGTCGAGCGCGACGAGGGCATTTTCGCGCAGGAACAGCAGCTCGCCAGGGCCAGCCACTGCGGGCGCGCTGGTGGGCTGGGGCGCGGCGCTAGGGGCAGGGGCAGCCGTCGGCTCGGGCGCATCGGTTGGTTTGGGCGCGGCTGTTGGTTCTGCTGGCACGGCGCTGGGTTCAGGCGCAGCCGTCGGCTCGGGCGCGGCGGTGGGTATTTCGCTTGGCGCAACCGTGGCGGCTGGCGGCAGTGTGATCTGTGGGCTGACTGTTTGTGGTTGGCCTGGGGTGCCGCCGCACGCAGCCAGCAGCGCGGCCACCATACTCAGCAGCAGAGTGCGGCGAACATTCATAGCGACCCTTTCTTTGTGCCTGGGCAGGCGGCAATGCCGACCTTATTGTAGCACGCGCGCTCTGCCGAGCATCTGAAAAGCATATGAGGCGCGCATTGCAGCTGTGTGGCACGCGCACTATTTTCTGCCTGCTGCCCGATCTGCTTCCCAAAATCGCCGTGTGCTCCGTTTACTATACAAGCATAGTCTCAGCCAAGCATGTATCGCTCTTCACGATGTGAGCCTTTGAGCGCGCAGCCCGCGTTTGGCAGAAGACCACGCTCAACCCATTCTGTTAAGGCCAGGTAGTAGAAATTCCGCACAATTTAGTGTATGATGCCCCTGAACTCCCACACTAGTTATGTCTTGATCAGTGCTCAGACGACTCGATCTTACCAAAAAGATCAGTCTCTTACGTTCACTATACAGAGCTTTCAGGCTACGATATGCGCTATCAGTATTATGATAGTGCAACTGAGGCAAATCCCATCGGCTGGGCATGCCCGGCCATAGCTGAAAAGACGCCACCTGGGCGCTGTGGAGGGCTGGTATATGATTGAAGAACGATTGTCGCAGGCTGTGAAGGGCTACGAGTTGCGCGCCCAGCTGGGGGAAGGCGGCTATGGCGCGGTGTATCGCGCTTACCAGCCGCAGGTCGGCCGCGAGGTCGCCATCAAGATCATTCTGCCCCAGTACGCCAACCACCCCGAGTTCATTCGCCGCTTCGAGAGCGAAGCCCAGCTCGTCGCCCGCCTCGAACATCCCTATATCGTCCCGCTCTACGACTACTGGCGCGAGCCCGATGGCGCCTTTCTTGTCATGCGCTGGCTGCGCGGCGGCAGTTTGTACGAAACCTTGCAGCGCGGCCCGCTCCCCGCCGACGCCCTGCCCCGCCTGCTCGACCAGATCGGCGGCGCGCTTTCCGCTGCCCACCGCCGCAGCGTCATCCACCGCGACCTCAAGCCCGCCAATATTCTGCTCGACGAAGACGGCAACGCCTACCTGGCCGATTTCGGCATCGCCAAAGATTTGGGCAAGAAGGTCTCGCCCTACCAGACCGACCAGACCAGCGTCGTCGGCTCGCCCGCCTACATCTCCCCCGAGCAGGTGCGCGCCGAGACCATCACCCCCCAGACCGACATCTACTCGCTCGGCGTGATGCTCTATGAGATCCTGACCGGCGCGCTGCCCTTTCAGGCGCCCACGCCCATCGCTCTGATGTTCAAGCACATCAACGAGCCGGTGCCCGTGCATCCCGCCCTTTCCGCAGGCGTCAACGCCGTTATCCAGAAGGCCACCGCCAAGAACCCGGCCGACCGCTATGCCGATGTTGCCACCATGCTCGCCGAGCTGCGGCTGGCCCTGAACATCGCGCCTTCCTCTGGCGCGGCGCTGGCCTTTGGTGGCAGCCCCTCGCCCACCACGCCACCTCCCACCGGCGGCACCACCACCGGCGGGCGGCGCTCGACCTACGAAACGAACGTCATCTACCTGCCCACCTTCTTCGAGCCCATTGGCGACCAGCTGGTCTTCGACAACCCCTACAAAGGCTTGCGCGCCTTTCAGGAAGCCGATGCCAGCGACTTCTTCGGCCGCGATGCCCTGATCGACACGCTGCTCGACCGCCTCAACCAGCCCGGCCCTTTCCAGCGCTTTCTCGCCGTCGTCGGTCCCTCCGGCTCGGGCAAGTCCTCGGTCGTGCGCGCTGGTGTGGTTCCTGCCCTCAAGCACGGCGCCATCCCCGGCTCCGACAAGTGGTATGTGCTCGAGTTCTTCCCCGGCGCGCGCCCATTTGAAGAGCTGGCTCAGGCGCTCTTGCGCATCGCCGTCGACCCGCCCAACAATCTCGTCGAGCCGCTCACGCTCGACCGTGGCGGCCTGCTGCGCGTCGTCGATCAGGTCGTGCCCGGCGGCGACGAAACCGAAGTCGTGCTGGTGATCGACCAGTTCGAGGAATTATTCACCCAGGTCGAAGATGAAGCCACACGCACGCTGTTCCTCGACAGCCTGATCACCGCCGTGACCGACCCCTACTCGCGCGTGCGCGTGATTGCCACCTTGCGTGCCGACTTCTACGACCGCCCGCTGCTCTACCCCGGCCTGAGCGAGCTGATGCGCGCCCGCACCGAGGTGGTCATTCCGCTCACCGAAAGCGAGCTGAAGCAGGCGATTGTTCAGCCGGCCGAGCGCGCGGGCTTGCGCGTCGACCCCGAGCTGGTCGAGGCGATTGTCAGCGATGTGGGCGAACAGCCCGGCGCGCTGCCGCTCTTGCAGTATGCGCTGACCGAAGTGTTCGAGCGGCGCAATGGCCGGACCCTGACGCTGACACCCTACCACGGCAGCGGCGGCGTGCTTGGCGCGCTGGCGCGGCGCGCAGAAGAAATCTACACCAGCCTGAACCCGGCTGAGCAAGCCGTGGCGCAGCAGCTGTTCCTGCGACTGGTGACGCTGGGCGAAGGCGTGGAAGACACGCGCCGGCGCGTGCGGCGCACCGAGCTGCTGCCAGTCGGCGGCGATGCAGCGGCGATCGACCGGGTGATCGACACCTATGTGCAGTTCCGGCTGCTGACGCTGGATGTGGACCCGCAGACGCGCGCGCCGACGGTGGAAGTGGCGCACGAGGCGCTGATCCGCACCTGGTCGCGGCTGCGCGGCTGGCTGGACACGAGCCGCGAAGATGTGCGGCAGCAGCGGCGGCTGGCGAGCGCGGCAACCGAGTGGGCGGCGAGCGGCCAGGAGCGCAGCTTCCTGGCGAGCGGGGCGCGGCTGGAGCAGCTGGCAGGCTGGGCGGCGGAAACGCCGCTGGCGCTGAACGCGGAAGAGCAGGCCTACCTGGCGGCGAGCGTGGCAGCGCGCGATGAGCGGACGGCGGCGGAAACGGCACGGGCGGCGCGCGAGGCGCGGCTGGAAGCGCAGTCGAAGACGTTCCTGCGGGCGCTGGTGGGGGTGGCAAGTGTGGCAGCGGTGGCGGGCATTCTGCTGGCGCTGTTCGCCTTCTCGCAGCGCAGCCAGGCGAACACCAGCGCGCAGGAGGCGAAAGATAATGCTGCCCGCGCCGAGCAAAACGCCCAGGAAGCACAAAGCAACGCCGATCGGGCCGACCAAAGCGCCAAAGATGCACTCGCCGCCCAGGCCGAGGCGCAAAACCTTGCGCTGACACAGGGCGCGCAGGCCGCCTATAACCAGAGCAATATCGACCTGGCCGGCACGCTGGCGCTGGCCGCCGCCGAGCAGCCCAACCCCGGCCCGTTGTCCGAGCAGGTGCTGGCGAGCGTTGTGTATAACCCCGGCGCGCGCAAGGTGCTGCGTGGCTATACCGACGAAAACGGCGCGCAGCGCGGCTTCACCGATGTGATCAACAGCGTGGTGTATAGCCCCGACGAGACCATGGCCTTCTCGGGCGGTCGCAACGACAAAATCGGCATTCTGTGGGATCTCGCCACTGGCAAGGAGATCAAGCGCTTTGTCGGCCACGAAGGCCGCATCCGCGAGGTCGCCTTCCTGCCCGACGGCAAGCGCGTGCTCACCGCTGCTGAAGACGGAACCATCCGCCTCTGGGATGTCAGCTGCGCCACGCCCACCGCCACCGAGTGCGATACGCCCGTGCGCACCTATAGCGACGACGCTGGCTTTGCCGCCAAGAACTTCGAGGTGAAGGGTATTGCCCTGCGGCCCGGCCACAGTGAGTTCGTCGTTGCCACATCCGACTTTACGCTCAAGATGTGGGATATCGACTGCACCACCTGTAACACACCCAAGCGTATTTTCTCCGGTGGCCACACCCAGGAAGCCAACCTGCTCACTTTCACCTCGGATGGCAAGTATGTGCTTTCAACCTCAGAAGACACGTATCTTGTCCAGTGGGATGCCGAAACCGGCCAGGTTGTCCAGCGCATGCAAGACCCGAACAAGGCCGAGCTGCGCGGCGTGGCCGTGCTGCCGGGCGACCGCTTTGTGCTGGCTGGCGGCGCGGCTGGCGTGATCGCCAAGTGGGACCTGACCACCGGCCAGGTAGTCGACCAGCTGCGCGGCCACAAAGGCACAGTTTACTATGTCGGGATGAGCAGTGACGGCACGCGCGCGATCTCGGGCGGCGGCGACAACAGCGTGATCGTGTGGGATCTCGAAAAGAACATTCCGCAGATCGTGCTGCGCGGCCACGGCGGCTACATTCGCCAGGCCGTATTCAGCAAAGATGGCAAGCACGCGCTTTCGGCCTCGCAGGATCGTACCATCCGCCTGTGGGACCTGGCCAATGGCGCCGAGGCCCTGCGCCTGAACAGCATCGCCGAGGCGAAAGATGCGGCGGTCAGTGCCGATGGCAGCACGATTGCCGTCGGCACCGACAGTGGCGCGGCGCTTGTGTGGAAGCTGAAAGACGGCCAGGTCGAAGGCACGCCGCAAGAGTTCCGCTTCCACGAGCGCGATGTTGCGTCGGTGGCGCTCAGCCCCGATGGCAAATACCTGCTCACCGGCGGCGGCAATGCCGATGCGGCCATCATTGTCACGAACCTGGAAACCGGCGCGTTCGAGCGGAAGTTCGTCGACCCAGTATTTGGCACCAACAGCATTGTGTTCACACCCGACGGCAAGCGTGTGGTGACGGGCCAGGCCATCCCCGGCGACGACGACTACAGCGACGGGCGCGTCAGCAACCTGGATCTGAAGAAGCTCAGCATGGTGATCTGGGATTTCGCGAGCGGCAAGGCAATTCATCAAATCACCGATGTGGCGGTTGATGAAACGCGCTCCGACTCGCTGAACACGGTGTTGATCACGCCCGATAGCACGCGAATCTACGCCTCAACCGGCGCGGGATCGGACATTCTGATCTACGACCTGGAAAGCGGTACGCGCCTGGGCGAGCTTTCGCTGGAGAAAAACGGCCGCGCAACACAGATCGCGATGACACCAGACGGCAAGTTCCTGGTCGCAGGCACGACCGGCACCAACTTTATGGTGTGGGATCTGAGCAAGGGCAAGTTTGGCGAGGTTATCTACACGTCGCCTTCGCACTCGGCGGCGGTGACCTCAGTAAGCATCTCGTCGGATGGGAAGTTTGTGGCGGCATCGTCCGAAGGCGAAGTGGAGCTGTGGGACATAGGGTTGCAGCAGAAGGTGCGCAGCTTTGTGGGCCATACGCGTGGCGTGAACAAGATGCTGTTCAGCACCGACGACAAGCAACTTATGTCGGCATCGGTTGATGGCACCACCCGCGTCTGGCGCATTGAGAAACTTGCCGATATTATTGCCTGGGCGAAGGAAAATCGCCAGTTCCCGGCACTAAGCTGCGAGCAGCAAAAGCTTTACAACCTGCCAGGCACAGGCTGCAAATAAACAGCCCGCGCCAGACAATAATGCGTGCGTCCTTTCGCAACGACGCAGCTAATCGAAGGGTCGGTGAGCAGTGCTCACCGACCCTTCGATTGGCTTATTTCAGCTCCGGCATCTCCACTGGGTCTTCACGCGGCTCGCACACGCCGCAGAACACCGCGCGGGCAGTTACTACCGCTTTCTGGTTACCCTTCGCGTCGCGATAAAGCGCGACAATATGCGGCATTTCCTGCACATGCTCGCGGCAAACCGCCCGCCCGCAGAAGATGCACGCGCCATGCGCCGGGCGCTCGCAGTGCCAGCAGTTCATCGGAACCTCCTTTTCGGCGCGCTCCGCCCGCGCTCATTCGCCAATTGCAATCGTCCGCATTATACAAGAAGCCTTGCATAGCCAAAAAACAGCCCGCTGGTGGAACAATTGTTGCAAGACATAACTGTGTGATATAGAGCGTTGTGCGACAGTATGTCTCGGTAGCTGGATGCATAAGGTTGGGTAGCGCATATCGCAAAATGTGAACAGAAAGTCTTGCATAAGGAGCGCAACTCATGGGTTCGTACAAGAAATTCGCCGCAATGATCGCCACATCAACTGTTGTGATGTTTGGGCTGATGTATCTGAATACCTACGAGCTGGATCATGTCTTTTTCAGCCAGACACGATTGTACATGGCGCTGATAATGGGTGCAACGATGGCGATTATTATGCTTGCGTTTATGCAGGGCATGTATAAAAATAAGCGCGTCAATGCCGGGATTTTTGCGGGCAGCGCGCTGGTGTTCATGCTGGCGCTCTGGCTGGTGCGCAGCCAGGCCACGGTTGGCGATGTTGCCTGGATGCGCGCAATGATTCCGCACCATTCGATCGCCATCCTCACCAGCGAGCGCGCCAATATCACCGACCCACGCGTGCGCCAGCTTGCCGATGGTATTATTACTGCACAGCGCAAAGAGATCGACGAGATGAAGGCGCTGATTCAGGATCTCAATCAGAAATAAGGCCCACACACCTTATGCACCACAGCCAGCATCCGCTCCGCCCGCACTACAATGCGCTTTGGGAAGAACACTGGCCCAACATTCGGCGCGGCGCCGTTGCCACCGACCCACTGCTTGCGCACAAGGCCAGCGATGGCCGGCGCGGCCTGACGGTGATCGTTCGGCCCGCGCCCGCCGTCGCTGCCAACATTGAGAAAATGCTGCGCACGCTGGCCGCGCTGGAGCCGGGGCAATATTACTACCCGCAATCCGATCTGCACCTGACGGTGCTCTCGCTCTTCACCGCCACCGAAGATTTCGCGCCGCGCCTCGCGCATCTGGGCGAGTACCGCGATGCAGCGGCGGCGCTTGCCTCCACGCCAGCCTTCACCCTCGACATGGTTGGGATCACGCTGGCGGCGGGCGCGGTGCTGGCGCAGGGCTTCCCGCACGGCCCCGCGCTTGGCACCCTGCGTGATGGTTTGCGCGCCGAGCTGCGCAAGCGCGGGCTGGGCGCCGGGCTCGACCAGCGCTATCGCCTGGTGGCGGCACATTCCACGCTTGTGCGCTTTGCCGCGCCACTCAGCGCGCCCGAGCGTTTCGCGCAGGCGCTGGCCGAGTTTCGCAACACGCCATTTGGCCGAACCGAAGTTGCCACGCTTGAACTGGTATTCAACGACTGGTATATGTCGCGCGACACGCTGCAAACGATTGAGACTTTTCAGCTATTACCAATGGCAAAATAGTTGAGCCACAGAGCGCACGGAGAGCACTGAGAAAAGCACTATCATTTGCTTTCTCTTCCCTTCGTGTCTTCGTGTCTTCGTGGTAAATAAAGAAGCAGCTTCTCTACCCCTACGCCTGCAAGCTGTGGCTGCGATACAGCGCGGCGCGTGCCTTACCCGGCAGCGGGGATTGCGCCTGCGGGTTGGCCCACGCGAATGTAGCCGCGCCACTGCCCGGCAGACTGCGCACCAGCACTTCGCTCAGTCGGCGGTAGCGCCGGAAGAATTCGGCGCGGTCGCGGGCGTGGTGCCGCCGCAGCACCAGTTCGTCGCCCCCTTCGACGCGCTGGAGCAGCCGCGCCATTGCCGCGCGCACATGTTCGGCGGGTGGTGCCACGCCTTCCACACCAACTATCAGCACATTGCTGCGCTGCGGCAGCAGCTGGCCAAGCTTGCCAAAGATCGTATCGGCCAGGCGCTCGGCGGGCGGCGCGGCGCTCGATTCGGTAGCGGCGCGCAGACGCGTTACTTCGGCCATAAACGTCGTGCTGGTGGTGAAGGCCACGGCAAAATCGGGCGTGCGCGCGCCGCCGGGCTGCTGCGGCTCATACACCAGGCTCAGCGCCCGCTCGCGCAGCAGCAGAAACGCCGTTTCCAGCTCAAGCCGCAGGTCGAGCATGCTCGCTTCGTCCTGGGGTGCGCGCAGTTTCTTGCGAATTTTGTCGCGGAAGGTGTCGGCAAAGGCGGCAAAGCGGCGCGAGGCGGCCAGCCATTCCGCCAGCGGCGCGGCCAGCGGGTGCGGCTGGCCGTTCAGAATGTAGCTCAGTACGTCGTCGTGTAGCATCGCCTTTGCGCCCAAAATCGGATCGCGGGCAGTGTACCACGCTCGCGCCGCGCTTGCCGTCGTCCCTGCGCTTGACCATGCGGGTTGCCTGCGGTAGACTGCGCAATGCGAAGGAGAAGCGCTAGTATGACTGTGCTCGAAGGAAAAGTTGCGCTTGTTACGGGCGGCGGGCGCGGCATTGGCCGGGCGATTGCGCTGGCGCTGGCCGGCGCGGGCGCGGCGGTGGCCATCACCGGGCGCGACGCCGAGCGGCTCACAGCGGTGCAGGCCGAAATCACCGCCCTGGGGCGCGCAGCCCTGGCCCTGCCCGGCGATGTGTCCGACTCGGCGGCGGTGAATCGCGCCTTTGCCGAGGCCCGCGCCGCGCTCGGCCCAATCGACATTCTGGTGAACAACGCCGGCATCACCGCCAGCATCAAGTTTGCCGACACCAACGACGCAACCTGGGAGCGGATCATGCGCGTGAATGCGAATGGCCCGTTCTTCTGCTGCCGCGCCGCCGTGCCCAACATGATCGCCCGCAAGTGGGGACGCATCATCAACATCGCGTCGTACGCTGGCCTGAGCGGCATTCCGTTTTCTTCGGCCTATAGCGCCTCGAAGCACGCGCTGGTGGGCCTGACGCGCTCACTGGCGCTCGAGCTGGCGCGCTACAACATCACGGCCAACGCAATCTGCCCCGGCTGGGTCGAAACCGACATGGTGCGCGACGCAGTGGCAAATATTATCGAAAAAACCGGCCGCAGCGAAGGCGAAGCGCGCGCCGGCATTCTGGCCCTGGCCGGCCAGCAGCGCGTGATCGCGCCGGAAGAAGTGGCCGCCGAGGCGCTGCGCCTGGCCAGCCCGGCCGGCGATGGCGTGAGCGGCGAGGCCATTCTGATCGGGTAAAACGGGGGCGTAGAAGGGCGTATGCAATACGCCCAGACGCACAGGCGTATCGCATACGCCTAGCCAAGAACCGCAAAACCACGGAACCGAGAACCGCTGAACCACGGAACCGGGAACCGCTGAACTGCTGGACTTGCAACCTGCAACTTGCAAACCTGCAACTCCCAAACTCCGTGCCTCAGTGGTGAATCTTACGGTCGTCCGTCGTCGTTAACACAAGCAGGAGACCAATGCCTCAATATCTCGTCACCGTGCAGGCGCGCCACGACGCAGCGGCACCGCAGCACGTATACCTGCTCGATGGCGAGCTTGCCGCGCCCGAGGTTGACCAGCTTGCGGGCGAGTTGTTGCACGACCCGGTGGTGCAGCAGGCCGAATGGCACACTCTGCCGCAGCTCGATTCCGCGCCCGGCGCAGCCGCCGAGGTCGCCTTCAAGCCCGGCGTGACCGACAACGAAGCCGAAAGCATTCTGATCGGCGCGCGGCGGCTGGGCATCGGCGGGCTGCGCAGCGTGAAAACCCTGCGCCGCTACCCGCTCGGCGCGGGCGAAACAGCGCCAGCCGGGCTCTACAACCCGCTGATCGAAACCATCCTGCTGCATACGCCCAACGACGACATGGAGCGCGGCGAGTTCTACGCCGACCTGCTGCGCCCGCCGGCCGACACCACACCGCATATTGCGGAAGTGCCGCTGATCGACGCGGGCGACGACGCGCTCATGCGCATCAGCCGCGAGGGTGTGCTTTCGCTCGATCTCGACGAGATGCGCGCCATTCAGGCATACTTTCGCGGCGAAGAACGCCTGCCCACCGATGGCGAGCTGGAAACGCTGGCGCAAACCTGGAGCGAGCATTGTTCGCACAAAACCTTCAAGGCGCGAGTACGTTACCACGACGAAGGACAAAAGACGAAGGACGAAGACGCACAACTCTCCGCCGAACACTACACTGCCTATCACATGCTCCAGCGCGATTGTGATATCGATAGTCTCATTAAAACATTTCTGATGGTGGCTACCCAAAAGATTTTGGATCAATCTAGCTCCCAACCCCCAACCCCCAACCCCTGGGTTCTTTCCGCCTTTGTCGACAATGCCGGCATTCTGGCCTTTGGCGAAAACCACGAAGTTTCGATCAAGGTCGAAACGCACAACCACCCTTCCGCGCTGGAACCGTTCGGCGGCGCAAACACGGGCGTGGGTGGCGTCGTGCGCGATGTCCTGGGCGTTTCGGCGCTGCCAATCGCCAACACCGACGTGCTGTGCTTCGGCCCGCTCGACCTGCCGGACGACGCGGTTTCTGCCGGTGTGCTGCACCCACGGCGCGTCGCGGCGGGCGTGGTGGCCGGCGTGCGCGATTATGGCAACAAGCTCGGCATTCCTACCGTCAATGGCGCAGTGCTGTACGACCCCGGCTACACCGCCAACCCGCTGGTGTTTTGCGGCACGGTCGGTCTTGCGCCGCGTGGCAGCAACCCGCACAACACGCAGCCCGGCGACGCAATTGTGGTGCTGGGCGGGCGTACCGGCCGCGACGGCATTCACGGCGCGACGTTTTCTTCTGCCGAGCTGACCCACACCACGGCCACCGATGTCGGCAGCGCCGTGCAGATTGGCGACCCGATCACCGAGAAGAAAGTGCTCGACGTGCTGCTGCAAGCGCGCGACGCCGAGCTCTACAGCGCGATCACCGACTGTGGCGCGGGCGGGCTTTCGTCGGCGGTGGGCGAAATGGGCGCCGACACGGGCGCGGCGGTCGCGCTCGACGATGTGACCCTGAAATATGCCGGCCTGCAACCCTGGGAGATCTGGCTTTCCGAAGCGCAGGAACGCATGGTGCTGGCCGTTCCGCAGCCGCACCTGCCCGCGCTGCTGGCGCTCTGCGCTGGCGAAGATGTGGAAGCCACCGTGATCGGCCAGTTCACCGGCGACGGGCGGCTGACCGTCACACATCGCGGCGCGCGCGTGGTCGATCTGTCGATGCACTTCCTGCATAAAGGCATCCCGCAGCGCGTGCTGGAAGCCATCTGGGCGGGGGATGGGGGTTTGGAGATGGGCGATGGGACGCGCCCTTCCACCCCCCACACCCCATCCCCCACCCCCCGCGAAGCTCTGCTTCGCCTGCTGGCCCACCCCAACATCGCCTCGAAAGAGCCAATTGTGCGCACCTACGACCACGAAGTGCGCGGCGGCACGGTCGTCAAGCCGCTGGTGGGCGCGTCCGCCGACGGCCCGGGCGACGCGGCAGTGCTTCAGCCGCTGCGCAGCTCGCTCGAAGGGCTGGCGCTCGGCAGCGGCATCAACCCGCGCTACGGCCTGATCGACCCCTACTGGATGGCGCTGGCCTGTGTGGACGAGGCGCTGCGCAATGTAGTGGCAGTTGGCGGCGATCCGCGCCGCACCGCGATCCTCGACAACTTCTGCTGGGGCGACCCGCGCCAGCCCGATCGCATGGCTGGACTGGTGCGCGCATCGGCCGGCTGCTACGACGCGGCGCTGGCCTTTGGCACGCCATTCGTCTCGGGCAAAGACTCGCTCAACAACGAGTACCGCGACGCAAATGGCGAGCGCACGCCCATCCCGCCCACCCTGCTGATCACCGCGCTCGCGCACGTGCCCGACGTGCGCCGCTCCGCGACGATGGACCTGAAAGAAGCCGGCAATTTCGTCTACATCGTGGGCGAAACCCGCGACGAGCTGGGCGGAAGCCACTACAACGGGCTGCAAACGACCAACGATGATCCTTCGGCCTTTGTCGCTCGTCCTTCGTCGGTTCCCAAGGTCGATCTGGCCCGCGCGCCGAAAATCATGGCCGCGCTCCACGGCGCGATTGCCGGCGGGCTGGTGCGCGCCTGCCACGACCTGAGCGAAGGCGGGCTGGCAGTTGCTGCTGCGGAAATGGCCTTCGCCGGCGCGCTGGGCTTGCAGCTCGAGCTGGCGACGCTGCCGCGCCCGGCCGGCCTCGACGACGACACAACCCTCCTGTTCAGCGAATCGGCCACGCGCTTTCTGGTGGAGGTGCGCCCTGACAATGCGCCCGCCTTCGAGGCCGCGCTGGCTGGCCTGCCCTGCGCGCGCGTTGGCACCGCCAGCGCCACGCCCGAGCTCGTCATCACCGGCACGGCGGGCGAAGAAATCGTGCGCGCGCCAATTGCCGAGCTGAAAGCGGCATGGCAGGGCACCGCCGTGGTATAGTAGGGGTTGCGAATTGCCACCGGGGCGTATTGCATACGCCTGTGTTGCAGGTTGCAGGTTCAGAAATAACCTGCGAACTTTCAAACCTGCGACTTGCCAACAATAAATACGGGCAAAAGGAATGGAGACATGACCAACGGAAACGGGAACGGCCACGCGCACGCCATGAGCGGCGAGCAGTTCGCCAGCTATGTAGAACAGCGCCTTAGCATCTACGACGATATTGAGGTGCTCGACCGCGAAGGCTTTGAGCTGCGGCTGCGCGCCAGCGGCGCGGATGTGGCCGCCGACCTCGGCACCTTCTATGCCGCCTACATGCGCGACCCAGGCCAGCTCGACGTGGTGTTCGAGACATTTGTGCGCACGGTGCTGGGCATCCAGCCCGACCGCAGCACCAGCACCTACAGCGACTTGTCCGAGCGCATCTACCCGATGATCAAGCCGCTGGCGATGCTGCTGGAAGTGCGCGAGCGGCGGCTGCCCATGCTGGCCTACCGCGAATTCCTGGGCGACCTGATGATCGCGTATGTGATCGACGAGGACCGCAGTGTCGCCTATATCAACGAGGAGCATCTGGAGCGCTGGGGCGTCAGCATGCACGATCTGCACGCGCAGGCAGTTGCAAACCTGCGCCGCCGCACCGACGCAAATGTGAAATACACCACCGTCGGCGCGGGCGAGCAGCGCCTGTTCATCTATAATAGCGGCGATGGCTACGACGCCGCGCGCCTGCTGCTGTCCGATGTGCTTTCGGGCTGGGCGCGCGATCTGCCCGGCCAGCTCGTGATTGGCATCCCGAACCGCGATTTCCTGATCGCATTCAGCGATGTGAACCCCGAGATTTTGCGCGCCGTGGCCGCGCAGGTGCAGGCCGATGCTGTGCAGCAGCAATATGGCCTGACCGAGCAGCTGTTTACCCTGGAAAATGGCATTGTAAAGGAATATAGCTGGGAGTAAGGCGCAGTATGGAAGTTGGCGTCGTTCTGCTGACCGTGTTCGTCTACGGACTGGCGATTTTCTTGTGGGTGCGCGAGGGTTCACCCAACTACGTGGTGGCGCTGTTGGGTGGGCATCTGGCCACGCTGCTTTCGCCGTTCTGGCAGGCGCTGTATGGCTTTAGCTACGACCCAACCATGGCCGCGATCTACCGCCTGAGCATCGATGAGCGCCTGCAGTCGCTCACGCGCTTGCAGGAGTATGCCCTGCCGCGCCCGGTGTTCCTCGGCGGCTGGCTGAATATTCTGCCCGCGCTGCTGGTGTTCTACCTTTACCGGCACCGCTGGTGGTTCCCCGGGTATGTCACCAACGTGCTGACCTTCACGCTCTTTGTCGTGTATTACATGCTGGTCGAAGTGATTGTGCAGCGCCAGGGCTGGCTGCTCTACCACAACAGTGTGTTGCTGCCGCTGGGCGTGCCGCAGCTGCTGCTTTCGGCAATCATGAATGGGCTGGTTGGGCTGGGAACACTGGCAGCTATTCTGCTTACGCGGCGCTACTCACTGGCAAGCCTGCTCTGGATTGTGATGCCCATCCCCTTTGCGCTGAGCCTGCTGGTACACGGTCTGCTGGGCGCGCCGCTCTACACCGCACTGATCTTGCAGGCGCAATCGTGGGCGGGCGCGATTGGTCTGCTCGGCACGCTCGGGCTGCTGCTCTCGGGCGCGCATATCATCGCGGGCTCGCTGGGCCGCCCGGCCGAGTGGCGGCAGACGGTGTAATTCTCTTTTCGCGGCAATACTACCCTGGTTATGACGAAAGACGAATGACGAAGGACGAAGCGCAACTTGGTCGTGGTCCTTTGTCCTTTCATCTTCAACCTTCGCGTCTTCGTGGCAAAAGAAACAAAAAGCCGGAGCCACTTCAGGCCCCGGCTTTTGTTTGCGTTCGATTTTCCAGCGCCACTCACGAAACGTTTTGGTTTCCGCTATGCAGTAATGCGCAAGCGTAAATCCAAAATCGTCAATCGTAAATACCCTAGCGGCTGAACATGCTGTTGGCGCGCAGTTCCTTGATCAGATCCTGGGCCTGGCTGTTCAGGTCGGCCACGCGCTTGTTGAGGTCCTTCTGCGTGCGGCGAAGCTGCTTCTTGTCCACTTCGGGCAGGCGGTCGCGGATCTCTTCCAGCGTGGTCTGCAAGCGCTCAAGCGCATCTTCGCCAGCGGACTGCGCCTTGTTTGCGAAAATTTCGCTGTGGTCTTTCAGCGCGCCAATCGGATCTTCGCGGAAGCTGCGCGGCTTGCGCTCGCGCTGCAAGAGCTTGGTGATGCCAAATGCGGCCAAACCCAGCGCAGCGGCTAGGCCAAAGTATTTTGTGTAGCCATTGTCTTCCATAAAATCCTCCTCTTACACGACCGATGAAGTAGTTGTTTGCCTCGGTAGGCAAAAGCTGTTGTGCCGGCCGTTATTCATTCCACTGCCTGTTCATGCAAGTAGCGTGCCACACGGCTCGTTCGCGCCCTATTAAAAAAGCAATACTGACATCTTGGAGGAATTTCCTCATTGTAATCCCCAAACCCTATCCCCCAAACCCTGCGCTGAAAGCGCATTAGCGCAGCACCGCTTTGGTCCATGCATCCAGCCACTGGTCGCGGTTCTGGTCGATCTGCTCGGGCGGCACGCTGACGGGTTCGCTTGGCACCGCCGAGAATTTGGTGAACACCTCGGGCAGGGTGCTGCCGGGCACCACCGGGTAAACAAACATTTGCAGCGGCATGTCTTCCTGAAATGCCTTGCTATACATAAAATCAATGAACTGCTCGGCCAGCTTGCGATTCTTCGTGCCCTTCAGGATGCCGGCAAACTCGATCTGCAGGAAGTTGCCGCCGCTCATCACAGCGGTTGGCGCGTCGGTGAGCTTGCCCTCGCTGAAGAAAACCTCGGCGGGCGGGCTGCTGGCGTAGGAAACTACCAGCGGGCGCGGGCCTTTGCCGCTGGAGCCGCTGAACTGTGTGTAGTAGGCATCGCTCCAGCTGTCGGAAACCAGCACATCGTTCGCGCGCAGATCCTTCCAGTAATCCAGCCAGGTGTAGCTGCCTTCCGTGCCGAAATGACCGATTGTGGCAAGCAGAAATGTCAGGCCCGGCGAGGACGTGGCCGCGTTTTCGACCACGAGCTTGCCCTTCCACTCGGGCTTGGTCAGCTCTTCCAAGGTGGTGGGTGGCGTGAGTTTGTTCTGATCCATGTAGGCGCGGTCGTAGTTGATCGCGACGTAGCCGTAGTCGATTGGCAGCAGGCTGTTGCTCGGGTCGAGCTTGTACTGCGCAGGCACCTGGCCAAGCGCGGGCGCGGCGTATGGCTCGAAAATGCCGGCCTTGAGCGCGCGCGTCAGGAAGGTATTGTCGACGCCAAAAAACACGTCTGCCAGCGGGGCATCTTTGCTGAGTGCGGCTTTGTTCAGCGCCTGGCCGGCATCGCCCGACTTCAGCACCTGCACGGTCGCGCCCGATTGCTGCTCGAACGCTTTCAGAACATCTTCGCTCACGCTGAAGCTATCGTGGGTCATGACGGTCAGCACGGTTTCACCAGCGGCTGGCGCGGCAGTGGCTTCTGGAGCGGCAGTTGGCTCGGCAGCGGCGGTTGCCACGGGCGCGTTCGTAGCTGCGGGCGCGCTCGTGGGCGCGCCGGTGCTGGCCTGCCCGCCACAGGCCGCCAGCAGCATGCCCAGCAGCAGGGCAATCAGGCGTCGGTTCATTGCTTCTCCCTTTCGGTTGGCGTGCCGCGTGGCACAAAAAAGACCGCCGACCTGGGAGAATAGTCAGCGATCGATGTCGCGCTGGCGCTTCCCTACGCTGGTATAACCCAGGTCAGGTTCGAAGGGTCAGCGGCATTGCTTGGGCCGCGCTCTCAGCCAGGCTCTCCTGGCTCCCCTAGCAATATTCATTTTGCTCGGTCGGTACGATACCACGCGGCCCAGGCGCTGTCAAACGCACCAGCACAGAACCAAGAACCACGGAACCAAGAACCACGGAACCACAGAACCACGGAACCACAGAACCACGGAACCACAGAACCGAGAACCACGGACCGAGAACCACGGAACCACGGAACCACGGAACCGAGAACCGAGAACCAAGAACCTGCAACCTGCAAACCCGTAACTTACGAACCTGCAACCTGCAAACCTGCAAACCTCCCACCCCTCCGCGCCCTTTGCGTTCTTTGCGGTTAAATCTCCCCTGTCATCTTTCGTCGGTCGCCCCAATCGTAAATCGCAAATCGTCAATCGTAAATCTGCGCAGTATAATGGGCCATTCGCAAAGGGAGGGAAACAATGTTTCGTCTTATTCGTGCCCTGCTCGATGGCTTGCTGCTGCGCTGCCCGCGCTGCCATCGCGGCCATATGTTCGAGCGCGGCTTCACCATGTACCGCACCTGCCCGGTGTGCGGGCTGGAGTTCGAGCGCGCGGTGGGCGAGGTGACTGGCGGCATGGGCATCAACACCGTCGTCACGCTCACCGTGATCACAGTCTGCTCGTTTATATTCGGGCTAAATACCAGCGTGCCGCTCATGCCGCTGCTGGTGGGGCTGGGCGCGTTCGCGGTGCTGTTCCCAATCGCCTTCTACCGCTCGTCGCGTGGCATGTGGGCGGGCTTTTTGTACATCATGGGCGACAACGCCGAGCCCGATCAGCTGCGCCAGTAGCGCTTATTCGGGTTTGTGCTCGCCGCCCGAGCGGCTGCGCAGGCGCATCACCGCATCGCGCACGCGCGCCGACATCACCTTCCACGAGGCTTTGTCGGCCAGCCAGGCACGCTCGCTTTTCAGCGGCTCACCGAAATGCACCTTCACCTTTACCGGGCGCGGGATGGGCAGGCCATTTTTCGGCAGCACGCGGGCGGTGCCTTCCAGCCACACCGGCACAATCGGCACATCGGGGAATTCCGCCGCCAGCCGCCCAATGCCGCTGCGAAACGGCCCGATCTCGCCCGTGCGGCTGCGCGTGCCTTCGGGGTACAGCACCACGCCATAGCCCTCGCGCAGCGCACGCACCACATGGCGCAGCGGGTCGGTGGCCGAGGCGATGTTGCGCGGCACTGGCACAGTGTTGAACAGCACGCGCGAAACAAACTGGCGCGGCCCATTGTCGAAGAAATAATCCTGCGCAGCGGCGGCCACCACGCGCTTGCGCAAGGCACGCGGCAGCGCCGCAAAGATCACGGCAGTGTCGGCGTGGCTGGCGTGGTTCGCCGCCAGAATAAACGCGCCCGATGACGGCACATGCTCCAGCCCGTCGATTTCGAGCCGGCAGTAAAATCGCACAAACGCAAGAAAGAGCCGCGACGGCAGCCCAATGCGCGCAATCGGGTGGCGGCTGGTATACAAACTCATGGTTGCTCCCACTAGTTCGAACTTCGTTGTGGCGGCTGTGGGCCTTCCGCGCGCATTATAGCATCACCGCGGCAGGGCGCATATGCACTCAGGCGTGCTATAATGGCGGCACAGAAACACGCTGCCCGGCGGCCCGCCTGGGCGCGCAGGAGGTGCGGGGAATGGAGCAGAACAGCTTCGAAGAGCCCAGCGCCGAGCTTGAACGGCTGGCAGAAGAACAGATCAATGATCTCGATACCACCGGCGACGAACGCTCACGGCGCGGGAAAGAACGCCGCGAGCGCGTGCTGGCGTTGTATGGCCAGGGTGCGTTACGCTCGGCTCAAGATAATTATTATGCATCGCTTATTATGCTCTATGGCGATGATATTGCACATTTCGAGCTGGCGAAGACATTCGCCCAACGGTCAAGCGCGCTTGGCGAGCCGCGCGCCTGGTCGGTGATCGCGGCCTCGTGGGATCGCTCGTTGCTTGGGCGCGGCCGGCCGCAGCGCTTTGGCACGCAGTTTGTGCGCGAAGGCGGGCGCTGGTCGCTCGGCAAAGTCGATCCGCGCGTCACCGATGCGCAGCGCGCGCTGTATGGTGTGCCGCCGCTGTGGGTGCAGCAGCAGAATGCCGAGCAGCTTCAGCGCCGCGAAGACGACGAGACGTAATCGCACGCGAGCGATACAACACTATTCAGAAGCAGAAAACACGAAGGACGAAGAATGATTCCACTCTTCGTCCTTCGTGTCTTCGTGTCTTCGTGGTTATAGAAATGACTCGATCTCAGCCCAGGTAGGCGCGCTTGACGCGCTCGTCGTTCAGCAGCTCCTGCGCCGGCCCCTCAATCGTCAGCCGCCCCGCCTCCAGCACATAGCCCCGGTCGGCGCTTTGCAATGCCAGGTTGGCGTTCTGCTCGACCAGCAGGATCGTCACGCCAGCCGCGTGCAGCTCGCTGATGATCGCAAAAATCTCGCGCACCACCAGTGGCGCCAGCCCGAGCGATGGCTCGTCGAGCAGCAGCAGGCGCGGCCGGCTCATCAGCGCGCGCGCAATCGCCAGCATCTGCTGCTCGCCGCCCGAAAGCGTGGCCGCCAGCTGGTTGCGCCGCTCGGCCAGGCGTGGGAAGCGCCGGAACTGCTGCTCGATATCCTCAGCAATGGCGGCGCGGTCACTGCGCGTGTATGCGCCCAGCTTCAGGTTGTCGAGCACGCTTTGCCGGCCCAGCATGCGCCGGCCCTCGGGGCTTTGTGCGATTCCAAGACGCACCACCTCGTCGGGTCGCGCGCGGCTGATGTCGCGCCCGTCGTAGGCAATCGCGCCCGCGCGCGGCGGCACCAGCCGCGAAATCGCGCGCAGCGTGGTGGTTTTGCCCGCGCCATTCGCGCCAATCAGCGTCACCACCTCGCCGGCCTGCACCGTCAGGTTGATGTCTTGCAGCGCCTGAATGCCGCCGTAGTTGACGCTCAGGTTTTTGATTTCGAGCAGTGCTGTCATATGAGCGTTTCTTCAAAACCGATTGAAGGGCGTATTGCAATGCGCCCCGGCGGCAACCTGCAAACAGTCGTATGCAATACGCCCCGGCGGCAACCTGCAACCGATTCCTATTCCCCCAGGTACGCCTCGATCACGGCCGGGTCGTTCTGGACATGCGCGGGGTCGCCCAGCGCGATCATCTGCCCAAAATCCAGCACCGCCACGCGATCGCACAGGCCCATCACCAGCGGCACATGGTGCTCGATCAGCAGCACCGTCAGGTCGAACTGCGCGCGGATGCTGCGGATGAACTCGGTCAGGCCAGCCTTCTCGTTCGGGTTCATGCCGGCGGCGGGCTCGTCGAGCAGCAGCACCTGCGGGCGCAGCGCCAGGGCGCGGGCAATCTCCAGCCGCCGCTGGTCGCCATACGCGAAGTTGCGCGCCTTGTTCTGCGCGCGATTTGCCAGCCCCACCAGCTCCAGCAGCTCCAGCGCGCGCTCGCGCATGGCGCGCTCTTCCTGCGGCGCGGGCGGCAGGCCCAGCAGGCTCGCCAGCATATTCGAGCGGCCATGCACATGCTGCGCAATCATCACATTTTGCAGCGCCGAAAGCTCGCCAAACAAGCGAATATTCTGGAAGGTACGGGCGATTCCGCGCGCGGCAATGCGGTGCGGGCGCAGGCCGGTAATCGTTTCGCCGCGATGCAGGAGCGCGCCGCTGCTGGGGGGCGTCAGCCCGGTGATCAGATTGAACAGCGTGGTCTTGCCCGCGCCGTTCGGGCCGATCAGGCCAAACAACTCGCCGCGCCGCACGCCAAACGAAACGTCGTTCACCGCAACCAGCCCACCGAAGCGGCGGGTCATGCCGCGCACCTCCAGCACGACATCGGCGGGCGCGGGTGTTTCGCTCATGGCGCCTGCCTCCGCCGCCCGCTCAGCAGCTCGGGCGTGATCAGACCTTGCGGGAAGAACACCGCGCCAATTGCGATCAGCGCGCCAAAAATAATCAGGCGGCCATCGCGCAGAAACTGGCCGAACCAGTCGGGCAGCGCGCCAATGCCGGCCAGCGCGCGCAACACCTCGGGCAGCGCGGTCAGCACCAGGCCGCCCACAACCGGCCCGACAAACGTGCGCGAGCCGCCGATCAGCACAAAGGCCAGGTAGCTGATGCTGGCGTCGAAGGTGCCCTGGCGCGCGTTCCAGGTATTGAGGAAATGCGCGCTGATCGCGCCAACCACGCCCGCCAGCATCGCGCCCAGCGTAAACGCCAGCACCTTGTAGCGCGTCGGGCTGATGCCCATTGCATCGGCGGCCAGCTCGTCTTCGCGCAGCGCCACAAACGCCCGCCCCACACGAATGCGCTCCAGCCGGTAAGCGAACAGCATGCTCAGCAGCAGCAGCGGCCCGGCCACCCATAAATAGCCCACCTGCGTGCCAAAGGGCTGCGGGATGCCGAAAATGCCAACCGCGCCGCCGGTGATCGTCAGGTTCAGCGAAAGCACGCGCAGAATTTCCACAAACGCGATTGTGGCGAGCGCCAGGTAGATGCCGCGCAGACGCAGCGCCGGCACGCCCACCAGCACGGCCAGCGCGCCCGAAGCCAGCGCGGCCAGCAGCATCTCGGCCAGCAGCTGCCAGAGCGGGAACAGACCAGCCGACGGCGCGAAATACTTGGTGGACATCACGGCCGCGATGTAGCCACCCAGCGCGTAAAAGCCCGGGCTGGCCAGCGAAAGCTGCCCGGCCATAAGCGGCAGGTAGAGCGACAGCGCCAACGAGGCCGCCAGCACCATCGAAGTAAGCAGAAAGCCGTAGGTGTTGATAAATGCGGTCATTGGGCGGCTACACTTTCTGCACAAGCGCGCGGCCCAGCAAACCCTGCGGGCGGGCCAGCAGCATCAGAAACAGCAGCGCAAACGCCACGGCATCTTTGTAGGCAACATACTGCGCCGGCACAAATGCCTCGGCCAGACCGATTACAAAGCCGCCCACCACCGCGCCGGGAATGTCGCCCAGGCCGCCCAGCACGATCACGGCCAGCCCTTTCAGGCCAAAGGCAATGCCGAAGTAGGGGCCGGCGATGCTCACGCTCAGGCCCACCAGCGTGCCGGCGATGCCGCCCAGAAAGCCGCTCAGGAAGAAGGTCAGCACAATCAGCCGGTCGGTGTTGATGCCAAGCAGGCTGGCGGTCACGCCATCTTCGGCCACGGCAAGCAATGCCTTGCCGGTGCGCGTAGCGTTGATCAAAAAGGTCAGCACCGCCACAATCACCATCGAGACGCCAAAAATAATGATCTGCACCGTGCGCACCGGGATGGGCCGGCCCGGCACGCCAAAGTTGATGGCTGCGGGCATCGCGCCAAAGGGGTTGGCAGGAAAGGTGTAGATCTCGGCGCCAAACAGGTACTGAATGATGTTCACCAGCGCAATTGCCACGCCCAGGCTGGAAACCAGAGTCAGCAGCGGGTCGGCCCCACGCCGGCGCAGCGGGCGAAACGCCACCCGCTCGATCAGCACGCTCGTCAGGCCGGCCAGCGCCGCGCCCAGCAGCATGGCCAGCGCAAAGGGCATGCTGATTGGCAGGGCCGGCTGGCCAAACAGGCGGCTGAACAGGCCGTACAGTACGCCATTCGTGTTGATCGACGAGCCAGTGAGCAGGTAGGTGAAGTAGGCGCCCAGCGTGAACACCGCGCCGTGCGCGAAGTTAATAATCCGCAGGATCGAAAAAACCAGCGTGTAACCAAGCGCGAAAATCGCGTACACGCCGCCGATCGCCAGGCCATTCAGGAACTGCTGAAGCAGCAGGGTGGTATTCATGCAGTGTGTATCTGGCGCGAACGGTCGCGCACTTCAAAGCATCAAAGCGCGCGACCGTTCGCTGCGAAGGCTACTTCACAAAGGTAAACGTGCCATTCTTGCCGTCGGCGTCCATCTTGATCTGCGCGACATAGAACTGCTCCTGCTTGATCTCGCCTTCGGGGGTGAACGAGATCTTGCCCAGCGGCGTGTCGTACGAGCCGGCCAGCACCTGCGTGTTCAGCTCGGTGCGCAGGGTCGCCAGGTCCATGTCGGCGATCTTCTTGCTCTTATCAAGCGCGTTCAGCGCGTCGACAAACACCTGCACGCCAGTGAAGGCCTGCGCGCTGAACTGCGGCGGCTCTTTGTTCTGCTTGGCCTTGTAGGCGTCGCGGAAGGCTTTATTGATCTCGGTATCGGCCTCGTAGCTGTAAGCCTGCGCGATCAGAATGCCATCGCACTGCGCCTGACACACCGGGAAGATGTTGGCGGTGTTCAGGCCGTTGCCGCCGATGATCGGGCCAGTGTAGCCTAGGTCGCGCAGCTGCTTCACCAGGTTGCCGCCATCGGCCGCCAGGCCCGAAATGATCACCAGATCGGGCTGCACGCCAAGCACGTTGGTTGCCTGGGCGGTGAAGTCGGTGTCGGTGGTCTGGAAAGTCTGCACCGTCGCCAGCTCAAGCTTGAAGGTGTCGGTCACAGTCTGCTGGAAGGTTGCGGTTTCCGACTTGCTGAAGGCGTCGTTCTGCGCAAACAGCACGGCCACTTTCTTGATGTTCGGGTTTTGCGCCAGCGCGGCTTTTACGGCGTTGGGCGCAACCACCGCCACCGGAGCCGAAACGCGCGCAATGTAGTCGCCAATCTGCGGGATGCCTTTGGCGGTGTTCGAAGGGCCAAGCACCGGCACCTTGGCGCGGTCGGCGATTGGGTCGGCCGAGAAGGCCTGCTGCGAAAGCGTTGGGCCAACGATGCCAACCACATTGTCGTTATTGATCAGGGTGTTGAAGGAATTGATCGCGCCCTGCTCGTCGCCGCCAGTGTCCTGAAACACCAGCTTGATCGGGCGGCCATTGACGCCGCCGCGCGAGTTAAAGAACTCTTCGGCAATCTGCGCGCCAATCACTTCTTCCTGGCCAAGCAGCGCGACGTTACTGGTTTGCGCAACGCCAATGCCGATCGGGATCGGGTCGCCAGACGTGGCGCCGGTGGAACCTGTAGCAGCGGTGGGCTCGGCCGCAGTTGCGGCGGTAGGCGCAGCCGCGGATGCGGCAGTGGGCTCAGCAGCAGCCGGTGCCGCCGTCGGCGCAGCCGCAGGCGTGCCACCACAGGCAGCCAGGGCGCCGAGGAGCGTCAGCAGCGCGACTGTGCGAGCAACAATGCTTCTCACAAGCAGCCTCCTCATTCCTCTATGAGCGGAAGGTCCGCAAACGGTTGGGTTAGGCGATTATACCATAATCAACACCAAAAGGTTTATTTTCGATCAGTAAATACTGAACATGAGTATTTGCTGCGCAGTACACGCTGGGTAAAAGAAAAGCCGCAGCGAGGAAGTTCCTCGCCGCGGCCGTTGCCGTAGGTGAAGCGAATTAGCTGCCCTTGACGGCTTCCTTCAGGGTGCTGCTGGCGCTGAAGCCAGGGGTCTTGGTCGCCGCGATCTTGATCTTCTGGCGCGTCTGCGGGTTCACACCCTCGCGCTCCTGGCGCTGGCGCACTTCAAAGGTGCCGAAGCCGGTCAGGGTAACCTTCTCGCCGTCCTTCAGCGTCTCGGTGATGATGTCGAGCGCTGCGTCGACAACCATCTTGGCCTCTTTCTGCGAAACGCCTGCCCGCTCGGCCACCGATTTAACGAAGTCGGTCTTTTGCATTACTGTGTCTCCTCACTATGTACGTTTGTGCGGAAAACCGCGTGCATATGCAGTATACTCCATGTGTCAAGCCCCCTAGCTGATTAGGACGCCCTGGAAGCCGTTTTTCGCTTTCCAACTCGCGTTTTACCGCATCAGAAAGCCAAATCACGTTTATACCGCATTACAATCAGGTTTACGACCCTCCAATAAGGAAATTTTGCACAAATTAGATCATGTGTTCGCAGCCCACTGCCTTGAACCCGCTTTCTTCTTTAGCAAGTGCCATGCCGCCCATGTTCCGCAGCAGAATGGCATGGCGCGTTGTAATGTTGGCAAGTTGCATGTTGAAAGGTTGACAGGTTTGTGCGAACTCAGCATTTAACCTGCAACCTGCAAACCTGCAACCTGCAACCTGCAACCCCAAACGGCGCTACGCCTCATAGGCCAGCGCGCCGGCCAGCCAGGTCTGCTCGGCGGTAATCTCCAGCAGGCGCTCAGGCGGCAGCGCCAGCGGGTCGCCGCTGAGCAGCACCATATCGGCATGGAAGCCGGGCGCGAGCTGGCCCAGGCGCGCGCTTTCGCCGCTCACCAGGGCGCTGCCAGCCGTGAATGCCCACAGCGCCTGCTCCACGGCAATCGCCTGCTCAGGCGCGATCACGCGGCCCGCGCGCGTGCGGCGCAACGCGGCTGATTGCATGCCCAGCACCGGGTTGGCGTCGCTGATCACCGGGCCATCCGAGCTGAATGCCACGGTTATGCCGGCTTCGAACATGGCGCGGAAAGGGTAGCACTGCGGCACCAGCGCCTCGGGCAGGTGATACAGGATGGTGTCGCCAATGTCGTAGAGGAAGGACGGCTGCGTGGCGACCATCACGCCGATCTCGCTGGCGCGGGCGAGTTGCGCGGCATTCGGCAGGCCAAAATGCTCGATGCGCAAACGCTGCTCGGCGTGTGGCTGGCCAGAAGCGCGCGCGCTGGCAAAGGCTTCCAGCAGCTCGCCAATCACACGGTCGCCGATTGAATGCACCGCCACGGTCAGGCCAGCATCGTACACCAGGCGCACTTCGTTGGCGAGCTGCTCGGCGGGGAAGCGCGGCAGGCCGCAGTCGTGGCGGTTGCGGTAGGGGATGCTCAGCGCGGCGGTGCCGCTGCTCAGGCCGCCATCGCTGAACAGCTTGACGGTGTCGCACTTGGCGAGCCGGCCACGCCATGCGGCGGGCGGCGCGGCGCGCGTGCCGTTGGGCAGGATCGTCATTGCCATGATGTCGCAGCGCAGCGGCAGGCGTCCGTCGGCGTCGAGCTGCTGGTACACCGCCACGGTGCGCGGGTCCACACCCGGCTCGCCAATCGCGGTGATGCCCATCGCCAGGCAGTTGCGGCCCGCGCCAATCAGCGCGCGCGCCAGCTCGTCTTCGCTCGGCGGAGGCTGGATGGAGCGCACCAGCGCCATAGCCGTTTCGCGCAGCACGCCGGTTGGCTCGCCGCGCTCGTCGCGGTCGATCTCGCCGCCGGCCGGGTCGGGCGTGTTCGCAGTGATGCCGGCCAGCTCCAGCGCGCGGCTGTTCACGGCGATGACATGCCCGCAGGTGCGGCCCAGCAGGATCGGGTGCGTGGCCGAGGCGCGATCGAGGTCGTAGCGGTTGGGGTGGCGCAGCTCGGGCAGGCGCGTGTCGTCGTAGCCGCGCCCTTCGATCCACTGGCCGGCGGGGGTTTGCGCGGCGCGGGCGGCAAAGGCTTCTACCAGCGCCGGGATGGAGGGAGCATGGGCCGGGCGGGCGTTCACCTGGCTCAGCAGCATGCCTTCCTTCCACAGGTGCACGTGGCAATCGTTGAAGCCCGGCACCAGCGCGCGCCCGCCCAGCGCCACGCGGCGGGTGCCTGGGCCAGCCAGCCGCTCAATCGCCGCGTCATCGCCCAGCGCCAGGATCGTCTCGCCCGCAATTGCCAGCGCGCTTGCCTGTGGGCGCGCCGGGTCCATCGTGTGAATCGTGCCGCCAGTGAAAATCGTGTCAGCGTGCATGGCCTTCCTTCATTTCAACATACCCAAGCGCAAAACAGTTGAGCCACAGAGCCCACAGAGGCCACTGAATGCTCTGGGAAATAAGTTCACAACGGGCAAGCTTCCTGGAAGCTGAGTACAAGGAATTTTATTTTCCAGAGTACAAAGACAGCCAGAAACTTTCCTAAATCTTGGTATCTTCTTCGTGTCTTACAGCGGTTTGCAGAACTATTGACCATTCATGTGCTGGTGAGAAACGCATTGCAGAGCGGAAATGCAATTGCCTCCTGCATCATGCCGACTGCGACCTGCTATAGTGGTACACCTTCGCGATTCCGCTTCAGCCGCCGTTGTTCAGCACATCGTGCACCTTCCGCAGCAGCGCGCTGGGGGTAAAGGGCTTGTGCAAAAATTCAATACCCGGGTTCAGCTGGCCCTCATGAACAATCGCCCGATCGGTATAGCCGGAAATATACAACACTTTCACACGGGGGAAGCGATGTTCGAGCTGTTCGGCAACCTCGCGCCCGCTCATTTGCGGCATCACAACATCGGTGATCACCAGGCCAGGCTCCAGCCTGGGCGTTGTGTCCACAAGCTCCAGGGCAGCCCGTCCATGCGGCGCATCGTAAACATGGTAGCCGTGGCTGCGCAGCACGCGCGCGGCCAGCGAGCGCACGGCCGCCTCGTCCTCGATGAGCAGGATGGTTTCGCTGCCGCGTGGCAACTCATCGGAAAGCGGCGCAGCAGCAAGTTCTTCGGTTGGTGCGTCGATGCCCGGCAGATAGATCGTGAAGCGCGTGCCAACGCCCAGCGTGCTGTGCAGCACAATCGTCCCGCCGTGCTGTTTAATGATGCCATAGCTGGTGGCCAGCCCCAGGCCGGTGCCGCGCCCCGGCGGCTTGGTAGTAAAAAACGGCTCAAAGGCGCGGCGCTGTGTTTCTTCATCCATGCCCATCCCGGTGTCGGTGATCGAGATCGCGACATACGAGCCGGGCGCCACGCCAATATATTCCTGCGCAAGGTCGTCGAGCTGGCTGTTCGCAGTATCGATGACCAGGCGGCCACCGCGCGGCATAGCGTCGCGGGCATTTACGGCCATGTTCACAATCACCTGCTCGAGCTGCGTCGGGTCGCCTTTGACATGCCAGAGCTGTGGGAGCACACGCGTGCGCAGCTCGATATCTTCGCCGATCAGGCGGCGCAGCAGGGTATCCATTTCGAGGATCAGGCGGTTCGCATCGATCACGCGTGGCTCGAGAATTTGCTTGCGCGCAAACGCCAGGAGCTGCTGTGTCAGCCCCACGGCGCGCTCGGCGGCACTGGCGATCTCGCGTACATCGGCGCGCACTGGGTCGTTGGGTGCCAGGCTGTCGAGCGCAAGATCAGTGTTGCCAAGAATCGCCGTGAGCAAGTTATTGAAATCGTGCGCAATGCCGCCCGCCAGCTGGCCCACGCCTTCCATTTTCTGCGACTGAAGAAACTGCGCTTCCAGGCGTTTGCGGTCGGTAATATCGCGCCCAACAGTAATCACATAGCGCTGCCCATCGCGCACCAGCGCCGAGGCCTTGGCTTCGATCCAGCGCCACGAGCCATCGGCGTGCCGCACGCGCACGGTGAGCTGTGTTGCTGCATGGATACGCATAAACGCAAAATGCTTCATAACATCCGGCAGGTCGTCGGGGTGAAACAGGTCGGGGGGCAGGCCGCGCCCGCCGCTGCCCGGCACATAGCCAAGCACGCGCTGGTACGAAGGGCTTGAGTACACCGCCGTCACTTGCCGGCCAAGCAGGAACATATTGATCAGGTCGTCGGTGTTTTCGGTAATCAGGCGGTAGCGCTCTTCGCTTTCGTACAGCGCCTCGCGGGTGAGCTTGTTTTCTGTAATGTCGCTGATAATGCCAAAATAGCCCAGCACGGCATCGGCGCGGTCGCGCAATGGCTCGGCGGTGCTGAACACCCAGCGCACCTGCCCATTGGGCAGCAGAAAGCGATATTCCTGCGCAAACGAGCAGCCATTGGCAATACAGGCCTGCCAATTTTCAATAACCTGCGTGGCGTCGTCGGGGTGCAGCCCAGCCTGCCAGCCCTGGCCAAGCGCGGCTTCGGGCGGCAGGCCAACCAAATCGCTCCATTGCTTATTGACAAACAAGAAATCGCCACTCTGCGTTGCCTGAAAAATCCCCACTGGCGAATGTGTCACCAGCGCGCGGAATTTGTCATCGCTTTCGCGCAGCGCAAATTCAACCCGTCGCCGCTCGATGATTTCGCGCTCCAGCGCGCTCATGTTGTGTTCCAGCACCACGCGGTTATGCTCTAACTCGCGCTCGCGAATAAGCATTTCAGCAATCGTCCGTTCGAGCACACGCGAAAAGCGGTGCAAGAATATGCCCAGCACAATCGCGACCAGTGTGTACACGCTCATTATTGCGGCGGCCGGCAAGGGCAATTCGGGCTGTGGAATGAACGGGTCGGCAAAGGTGAAAAACACGATTCCGGAACTTACCGCGATTATAAAGGCCAGACCCACACCATTCGCCATAACCCCGGCCACCACAACCGGCAGCAGAAACGCAACCAGCACATAGCCGCCCCGCGCAGCACCCAGCGCCGAAAATGTCATGGCCAGCGGCACGAGCATGCCGCAGTTCGTAAGCAATACTGCGTTGTTCAGGCGGCCACGGCGCAGGGTCAGCAGCGCCACCGCCATAAAGGCCGACATTGTGAGATCGGCGCTGACGGTCAGCAATTTTTGTACGGGCGATAAGGGCGTAAAAAACGAAATCGGCGTGCCAATCAAACCAAGCACGAACAGGCCGATGATCATAACCGTCAGGAACTCGGCTTTCCGAACCTCGATTGGATCGCGAATTGCAGCATCGTTGATCCAGCGACGCAGGCGTTTCCGCATACAAACCTCATTCTGAATTGCCAGGGAGTGGGCGCGAAATACTTATACAGATGCGCCCAGGCAGTTTTTATTTCGGCACATTGGGCAACAGGCGGCCAGTCAGCATGCTTCCTGATTTTGCCGCCGCCAATTGCCAGAAAGAAAGCCAGGCAGCCTGTGTAAAGCTGCCTGGCTATTGTAGAATACCCTGATCCCCAGAAGCACGACGCTATTGTATCATCCCTATGCCCAAAATGTTTGAAAGGCGGCCCAGTAATGCCAGAATACGACGCTGTATCCTGCAAAAAATGGCTTACTGCCCGTCGATATAGACAGTTTTGACCTTGGTAAAGAATTCGACCGCGCCCTTGCCCATTTCGCGGAACATGCCCGAGCCGCTGTTCTTGAAGCCGCCGAAGGGTGCCTGGATCGACGCGCCAACCGTGCCCTGGTTGACTTTCACCATGCCAGCTTCGGCGCGCTCGGCAAAGCGGATGGCCCGGCGCAAGTCGGTGGTGACAATGCCCGCCGACAGGCCGTAGCTGGTGTTGTTGGCAATCGCCAGCGCTTCTTCAAGGTCGCCGGCTTCGAGCAGGCCAACCACCGGGCCAAACACTTCTTCCTGCGCAATACGCATGTCGGGCGTGATCTTGGCGAGCACAGTGGGCTGCACGAAGTGGCCACGCGCAAACGCGCTGCCGTCGGGCGGGCCGCCGCCGGCCAGCACCTCGGCGCCTTCGCCGCGCGCGATCTCGATATACTCAAGGTCGGTGGCGCGCTGGCCCTTGCTCACCGCCGGCCCCATCTGCACACCATCGCTCAGGCCCGGGCCAACTTTCAGGCTGCGCGCCGCCGCCACCAGGCGGTCGGTAAACTCGCGCAGCACTGGCCGCTCGACGATCACGCGGCTGGCCGCAGTACACGCCTGTCCGGTCAGGCCAAAGCCGCTGGCCGCCACAATCTGCACGGCCTTGTCGAGGTCGGCGTCGGCGGCGACGATCACCGGGTTCTTGCCGCCCATCTCAAGGTGCGTGCGCGTCAGGCGCGGCGCGGTTTTCTGGTAGAGCGCGTGGCCCACGCTGTACGAGCCGGTGAACGAGACCGCGTCGATGCCGGCATCCGTCACCAGCGCATCGCCCAGCGCGCCGCCCGCGCCCGTCACGACATTCAGCACACCGCCGGGCAGGCCCGCCTCGTGCAGCAGCTGCGTGAGCATGATCGCCATGATTGGCGTGGCCGAGGCGGGCTTGAACACGACCGTATTGCCCACCACCAGGGCCGGCGCGATCTTCCACACCGGGATGGAAAGCGGGAAGTTCCACGGCGTGATGATCGCGCATACGCCCAGCGGCACGCGCGTGCTGTACAACAGCGTGTTGGGCGTGTCGGCGGGCAGCATGTCGCCGCCCACGCGCCAGGCCTCGCCCGCGAAATAGCGCAACAGCTCGACCGAGCGCACCACTTCGCGCTGTGCTTCCAGGCGCGTTTTGCCTTCTTCGCGCGTCAGGGCGCTGGCCCACTCGTCGATTTTGCTTTCCATGAGGTTGGCGGCGCGGTGCATCACGCGCCCGCGCTCGGGCGGCGTCAGGCCGGCCCATTTCGGGAAGGCGGTGCGCGCAGCGGCAATTGCGGCCTGCACATCCGCCACCGTTGAGGCCGGCACGCTCCCCAGCACGTCGTCGGTGTCGGCGGGATTGCGCACGTCGATCCAGTCGCCGCCTGAGGCTGCGGCCCACTCGCCGCCAATGAAATTACGATACTGTTCGGGCATTGCGATGCTCCTTATTATTCTGGAAAGAAATTTTTTCTACAATGGGCAAGCTTCCAGGAAGCTCATCTGATTATCAGGCTGAAGAAAAACTGGCTTTAGCTTCCTGGAAGCTGAGTACAGGGAAAGTTATTTTCCAGAGTACTTATAGCAGACTGTCAATACCTGAGCCACAGAGTGCGAGGGCAATCCTGCTAGTATGTATGGCTCATGTGATTCGAAATTCGCTGTGGTGCGTAGTGTGTATTCGTACTTATTCATTCTCATCTGGCGCTACAGGTCGGGGTTCTCCCACACAATCAGGCTGGCCTCCGCGCCATGCTCGGCGTCGTCGAGGTAGTGCCACAGGATGTCGCGCACCGCAAAGCCGCTGCGCAGCTGCGGCGTCAGCGTCGGGTCGGCCAGCTCGCCGCGCACGACCTTGTCGATATATTCCTCGATGCCCATTTGCACGCGGTAGTCGTGGTAGCCCGAAAGCTGCCCGCCCGCGACCATGCCGCGCAAACCGAGCTGGCGGATCAGGTCTTTGCGGGCGTTGTACAGCAGCTTCGAGATTTTGCGCCCGCGATAGTCGGGATGCACGCTCATGTCGGCGCCATACAGCCACTCGCCCTGCGGGTCGTGCGTGCTAAACGTCACGTTGCCGGTGATGCCAAGAAAGCTGTGCTGGGCAAAAGCCTGATCTTCACGCACGCGCAGGGTACTGCTCTGACCCACCACGCGCTCGCCATCAAGCGCCACATGCTGCCCTTCGGGGAACACGCGCATCTGCGCCAGAAAGTCCTCGGCGCTCATCCACGCGTCCGGGTCGAGCGTTGGGAAGCAGATCTTCTGGTGCTCGGCCAGCGCGGCGGCGTGCTCGGGCCGCGCATTGGTGATCGTTATGTCGCTCATTGGTGCTCTAATCCATGTTTCAGGCGTTCGATTTCAGCCCGCAGCCGCTCGATCTCCCGCTCGGCGCGCTGGCGCGCAGTTGCTTCTGCCTGGCGCGCCCGCACTTCTGCCTGACGTGCAGCCTCTAGCTCGGCCGGGCGCAGTAGTGCCTGCCCGCTTGCGCTGTCGGCAAGGCGCAGGTAGCTGCCCTCGCTCCACAGGCGCAGCCCCAGCTCCTGACTGATCAGCGCGCCATCGGCGTCCTGATCGATCGGGGCGTATTCTTCGCCCAGCAGGCGGAAGCCTTGCAGCGGCGGTTTGAGATATTCGGCCAGCGGGTCGAACAGAAAATATTCCTGCACGCCCAGCATGGCATACAGGGCGCGCTTGTTGCCCTTATCTTCCAGGCGGGTCGCCCGCGAACTGATCTCGAACACGGCGCAGGGCGCGCGCTTTTCTTCCCACAGCTTGTAGGTGCGGCGCAGCATATTTTCCACGCCTTTCACCACAAACACATCGGGCGAGATCACGGCGCCCGGGTTGCCTTTTTCGTAGTAGAACATCAGGTTGCCGCTCACATACACCCTGGCGGCGGCCTGAAAGTGCAGTGTCAGCATCTCGATGATCTGCGCGATCTCGCGACGATGCACATCGGTTTCGCCCATAGGCTTGCCATCGCTTTCAGGGTAATCGATTCGCTGCCGGGATGGTGTGTCGATTGTGCTCATCGTGTGTGCCTCCGGGTAAGAATCAGGCGCAGACGCGCGGCATCGCTGCCTACCCAATCACCGCGCGCAAGCCATCTTCCAGCACATCCAGCCCTTCCTGAAGCTGGTCGTCGCTGATCGTCAGCGGCATCAGCAGGCGCAGACAGTTGGCGTACAGGCCGGCGCGCATGGTCAGCACGCCGTGCTCGGCGCAGTATTTCACCACTGCCAGCACGTCGTCGGCGGTCGGCTCGCGCGACTCAGCGTCGCGCACCAGCTCCAGCGCGATCATCCCGCCCACGCCGCGCACGTCGCCAATGCGCGGCATCTCGCGCTGCCAGCCCGCCGCGCGCTCGCGCACCGCCCGCCCAATCGCGTTGGCGCGGTCGAGCATGCCGGGCTGCTGCATCCATTTCAGCACCTCGATCGCGGCCACACAGGCCAGCGGGTTGCCGCCATAGGTGCCGCCAATCCCGCCCACATGCGCCTTGTCCAAAATCGAGGCGCGCCCGGTGGTGGCGGCCAGCGGCATACCCGCCGCAATCGACTTCGCGCTCACCAGGATGTCGGGCTCGACGCCGAGCTGCTCGCTCGCAAACAGCGTGCCGGTGCGGCCAAAGCCACACTGCACTTCGTCGGCGATCAGCACGCTGCCGTTGCTTGTGCAGAATTCGCGCAGCCGCCGCATGAACTCGGCCGGCACCGGAATAAAGCCGCCCTCGCCCTGCACCGGCTCGATGATCACGCCCGCAATCGCCTCGGGGCCAACGCCCGCCACCAGCATTCGCTCAAACGCCTCCCAGCAGCGCTCGGTCGCCTCGGCTTCGCTCAGGCCCATGCGGTAGGCGGAAGGGAAGGGCGCGCGGTAGATTTCGGGCGCGAATGGCCCAAAGGTCTTTTTGAAGCTGGTTTTGCTGGTTAGGGAAAGCGTCATCAGCGTGCGACCGTGGTAGCCGCCCTCGAACGCAATGATCGCCTGACGCCCCGTCGCAGCACGCGCAAACTTAATTGCGTTCTCGACGCCTTCGGCCCCGCTGTTGGAGAGAATCGTCTTGCACGGCCCGCTGATCGGCACGGCCGCGTTGATGCGCTCGCACAGCTCGACATAGGATTCGTAGGTGCCTACCAGCGCCGAAAAGTGCAGCAGCCTGGCGGCCTGCGCCTGAATCGCTGCCACAACCTCGGGCGGGCAGTGGCCGGCGTTGAGCACGCCAATGCCGCCAATGAAGTCGATAAAAACGTTGCCGTCGGCATCGGTCACCAGCGCGCCCGCGCCGCTCTCGACCGCAATCTGGTGGGCTTTGTACAGGCCATTCGGCACGGCCGCCTCGCGCCGCGCCACGATCTCGCGCGAGCGCGGGCCAGGGATCTCGGTGCGAATGGTGATGCTGCGGGTGCTCGCCGTCGTCATAGCGCGTCCTCCCATCGTCTAGTATCTGGCGTCTTGCTGCCGCGGCATGATACCACGTTTGCGTGGCGGGTTTGCGGGTAGGACGGTTGCAGGTTTGCAGGTTGCAAGCTCAATCCCAAAACCCCAGACCCTATACCCTCATGCCGTTCTCGGTTCTCGGTCTGGGCGTATAGCAATACGCCCTTCGTCGGCTCCGCGCTTCAGTGGTATCATGCTGCACGATTGCAGAGCGGCCGAGGAAGCTGCTCTGGGAAGGAGCAAACAATGCCGCGAGAAAAACAATCGCGTGGGCAGTGTACGTTTTGTGGCTTCGAGACCACCAAGGCTGGCATGGCCAAGCACCTGGCGTCCTGCCCGCAGCGGCAAGCTCAGATCGCCGCTGCCGCGCAATCGAAGCGCAAGCCCGAAACACTCTTCTACCTGCGCATGTACGATGCCTACGGCCCAGACTTCTGGCTCGACCTTGAAGTTCGCGGCTCGGCCACGCTGAAAGATATCGATTCCTACTTGCGCGCCATCTGGCTCGAATGCTGTGGGCACCTCAGCCAATTTTCGGTTGGCGGCTGGTCGGGCTCAGAAATCGGCAAATCGCGCCGCGTCGATGCGCTCTTCAAGGGCGTTGTGGAAATAACGCACATCTACGATTTTGGCACATCATCGCAGACAAAAATCAAGGCGCTTGGCCAGCGCGCGGGGGTGCCATTGAGCACACGGCCAATGGCGCTTATGGCGCGCAATCTCATGCCCGAAGCGCAATGCATCGAATGCGATCAGCCCGCCAAATATTTTTGCATGGAGTGCATGATCGAAGACGAAACGCCAGGCACATTATGTGAACAGCACGCCCAAAATCACCCGCACGAAGATTACGGCGAGCCAGTCGAGCTGGTGAATTCGCCACGCCTGGGAATGTGCGGCTACACCGGGCCAGCCGAGCCACCGTATTAACGACGATTGACGACAAACGAAGGATTTTGAACCGCAAAGAGCGCAGAGGCCTGCAGGTTTGCAGGTTGCAGGTTGCAGGTTACGGGTTGTTGGCTCAATCCCAAAACCCCAGACCCTAAACCCTCACGCGGTTGCAGGCTCTGCGCTCTGCGGTTCTCGGTTCTCGGTTCTTGGTTCTGCGCTCTACTGCTCTGCCACCACTTCCTCCACCGGCGCGCTATTCCCATGCACCGCCACAATCGCCTGGTCAGCGCTCCAGAAAATATTTTCTTCGCCCACCTTCGCCAGCAGCCCCGTGCGCGCAAACATCTCGCGCACGGCCGGCTGCAAGCTGCTGAAGCACACCTGCGCGCCACGGTGCCGCTCGGTTTCCACAATCTGCTCCAGCGCCTGAATGCCCATTGCGTCGATCAGCGGCACGCCGCGCATGCTAATGATCAGCGCGCGCCAGTCGCCCGCATTCTTGAACGCCTCCAGCACGGTGTTCACGCTGCCAAAAAACAGCGGGCCGGTCAGGTAGAAAATATGCACCGAGGCGTCGGTCGTAAGCAGGCGGTGGCCGATCTGCCGCAGCCGCGCCGGGTCGACCGGCTCGCGCGTCACGCCCATGCTGCCAGCCGACTGGCGCAGGTAGATTAGCGCCGAAATCGCAATGCCGATCAGAATCGCCTGCGTGAGGTCGAGCGCGACAGTCGCAACCATCGTCACCAGCATGCCCACCAGCGCGTGCTTCAGCCGCGCCCGCGTGAAGAAGCGAATGGATTCCCACTCGTTCATGCGCCACGCCGTCATCATCAGCACGCCTGCCAGCGCGGCCATCGGGATGCGCCCAATCAGTGGCGCAAGCGCAAGCACGCTCAGCAGCAGCACGCCCGCGTGCACAAAGCTCATCACGCGCGTCAGGCCGCCGCTCTTCACGCCCACGCTGGTGCGCGCAATTGCCGCCGTGGCCGGCACGCCGCCAAAAAACGGGATCAGGATGTTCCCAATGCCCTGGCCGATCAATTCCTGATTGCTGTCGATTGGCTTGCCCGTCATGGTCGAACCAACCGCGCCGCACAGGAGGCTTTCAATTCCGCCCAGTGCCGCGATTGAGATCGCCGGCGTCAGCAGGCCCGAAAGTGAATCCCACGGAATTGCGCTGAGTGTCAGGCGATCACTGAGAAGGATGGTGCGCGGAATATCGCCAATGATCGGCACCTGCCAGCCCGCCACTGCCGCCACCAGCGCCGCCAGGATCAAGCCGAGCAGCGAGCCGGGGATCGTTTTGCTCAGGCGTGGCGCGATCAGCATCACTGCGATTACCAGCCCGCCCAGCGCGAGCGCGTGCCAGTCGGGCACAACCAGGTGCGTGAAGTAGAACAGCAGCTTGGCGAGCGAATTCTCGGCTTTTGGCGTCTGCACGCCCAGAACGTTGTCGATCTGGCCGATTGCGATGATCAGCGCAATGCCGCTGGTGAAGCCGGTAATCACCGGCGAGGGAATAAAGGCAATGTAACGACCCAGCCGGAACACGCCCAGCAGCACCAGGAATATGCCCGCCATCACGCCCGCCACCCACACGCCCGGCAGGCCGTAGCGCTGCGCCAGCACAACCAGCACCGCCGACATTGCGCCGGTCGGCCCGCTGATCTGGTACGGCGCGCCGCCCAGCCCGGCGATCAGCACGCCCGCAAGAATGGCCGTAACCATCCCCGCAGCGGCAGTCGCCCCGCTGGCGACGCCAAAGGCCAGCGCCAGCGGCAGCGCCACCGCGCCCACCGTCAGCCCGGCCAGCAGATCGCGCTGAAATGCTTGCCAGCTATAATCAGCGAATTCACGCTGGTAAAGCGAAAGAAGCTTGATACGACGACGCGTGGGTGTCATGCGTTTGTTTCCTCTTCGGCAAGCTGCTGGAGCATAGCGTGGGTGTCGATCAGGTGGTTGTTAAAAATCTCGCGGGCGACATCGAGCAGCTGAAACACGGCTGGGTCGCGCACGCTGTAGAATACGCTCGTGCCTTCTTTGCGATCATCCACGATGTTGCGCGTGCGCAGCACCGCCAGCTGCCGCGACACACTCGACTGGTCGATGCCGAGCGCGACCTGGAGTTCGTTCACCGATTTTTCGCCGCCACGCAGCTCGTTGAGAAGCACAATGCGCATGGGGTGGCTGAGCGCCTTGAAGAATTCCGCCTTGAAACGATGGATCGCCTGATTCATAAAACCCGCCTTGCGAACAAACATTGGAATATACAAATATTCCAATGTTCACATATTTGATATATACAGAATAATACTCAAGGGTGGCGAGATGTCAAGCGGGTTTGGCGTAAGCTTCCGCGTCATCGAGCTGCACGTCGTAGCCGCCATCGGGTCGGGCGCGCAGGCGCAGGTGGTATGCGCCAACCTGCACACCACGGCGGCGCAGTTCGTCGTCAACATGCTGCTGGATCGCGCCCCACAAACCGGCTTCGCCGGCATAGTAGCGGCGGATCAGCGCATTCAGCTCATCATCGGCGGGCCAGAGCATGGCGAGCCTCCTTCACGCTTCAATGCCTAACCGCCATATCATACCAAATTGGCTGCCGCGCGCACAAAAAAAGCTCGGGGGCAGCATCGCCGCTCCCGAGCTTCGCCAGAGGTGTGAATAGCGGCGTGCGCCTAACGCCGCGTCACGGGCAGGTAGATGTAGCCATAGGCCAGCAACGAGCCTTTCGCTGTGTAGGTCGCCACATTGCCCGACTCGTCGGTTGCGCTCACGATGACAGAAATATTCTTGCCACCAGTTGGCGCATCCAGCTGCGTGGTGAACGTGCCGGTGCCGTTTGGCTGCAGCGGCACGTGCGTCCACTGTACGCCGTCGCTGCTATACGCTGCATCGACATCCAGCGAGCCAGACGAGTCGTTCACGTTTGCAGTGATCGTCACCTTGCCCGCGCTGGCAATGCGGAACACACCCGCCGACGGCAGCTGAATCGACACATCGCTAATCTCCGGCGGGGTTGTGTCGTCAAGCGTCTCGGGCGTTGCGCTCTGCGGGTCGAGGTAGCTCACTTCAAACACCATTTGCGAGAAGCGGCGCAGCTTGCCCGTGCGCGTATTGTTGCCCCAGAACTGCGCCGGCGTGATCAGCAGCCGGTCGGTAAACGTGCCATTCTGCGCGCTGCGCTGGTAGGTGAAGGGCTGCTCAGGCAGCCAGCGCCCGCGCGCGTTCAGGTTCGGGTCGTCCTGCTGCTGCGGGAAGGTTGTGTCGGTGGTGATCGTCGTGATGTGCGGATTGAAGCCGTTTTGCTCGGGCAGCATGGTCGCGCTGAGCAGGCGCACACCGCGTGGTTGCGGGATGCGTGTGTCGGCGCTGTTTGAGTTCTTCTCAGTTTCGTTCAGCGTGATATCGTAGCTCAGCAGCGGCACCACCGGCTTGCCCGCCGCGATGAGCGAGTCGATCGTTGGCGCGATCTGCTCGCCGTTGCGGAAGCTGTCGGAAATAGCGGCGCTGTTTACCGTGGGCACCCGATCACCGCCCAGCACCTGCTCGCCATACACCACATCGGTCAGTGTGATGATGCGCGTAAAGGTCGGGTGCGCCGAGTTGAGCGACGCCAGCGCCTGCGGGTCGACCGGCTGCGGCGGCGGGTCGAACGTTTGGTTAGAGCCATCAATGTATGGTGCCGGCGTCGCGTTCGGCACGAAGACGCGAATGAACGGCAGGCCGTACAACGTCATTTCCAGCAGCGCCTTTTCATCATACACACCAAAGCTGCCCGGGCCGGCCTGGCGCAGGTATTCGCGCTTGGCCCGCGCCAGCGACTCGCCGAGCGGCGCGCCTTCATACGTGTTATCGACATTCGTGATTTTGCGCCCAATTGCTTTGGTAAACAGCACTGCCAGCTTTTCGCTGTATGCCACCAGGTCGCTGTCGCCATAGCCAAAGCCGGTGTTGCCAATCCAGTTGCCACCCTGCTTCAGCACGGCGCTCGGGAAGTCGTACTGGTAGGCGGGCGCGCTGGTCGCAATGTCGCCGTTGATCACCGTCAGGCCCGAATGGCAGCCAATCGAGTAGGCCAGCGAAGTCGATGGCGCATTGCTGGTATCGCCACTCGGGTCGATGAAATAGGCGTTTCGCTCCAGGCCGTTCGCCACCGTCGGCTGGTAGAGGCGTTGGGCCGAGAAGCCACCTGTGCCATTGGCCGGGATGGCCTGATGATGATCGAAATGCCCATTGATCGACATCAGGTGGTAGAAGGTGTTCACCGTGCTGTAGGGCGTGGTGAGCTGCGGCAGCTGGCCCGTGAACCAGGTGTTCGTCAGGTTATTCTGCGTCCAGCCGTCGCTAATCAGAGTATCGAGCGTGAGCGTGCTGCTCAGCGTGCCGTTGGGCGAAAAACCATACTGCTTATACAAATTAGCGATGTTCGATGCTTCGTCCTTCACGAAGTCATAGCCGGTCACAAATGCGGCACCCGCGTGATTCTGAGGCGAATTTCCGCCCGGCAGCTTGGCCGCGTCGATCACATACGGGTCGCCGCCAGCTGTATACGCTTCGTAAGCTTGCAGGTAGCGCCAGATGTCGGTTGGCGTTTCGACCAGGCGACCAATGCCCAGCTCGGGCAGGTACAGGCCACGCCCGCGCCATGCGGTTGGAAAGCGATCGCCATAGTAGTTGTCAGTCAGGATGGTGCGGTAGAAGGTGCTGCCGCCCAGGTAGGTTTTCGCCGCGCCCGTATTCTTGTTGAGGACGCCAAGATTGTTGAGCTGGGTGAAGTATTCCGACTCATTTGCGATCTTGGTTTCGTCGGGTATGCGGAAGAAGGGGATGAGGTTATCGCCGCCGATCAGCACAATATTTTCAACGGCGGGGTAGTAGCTGTCGAGCGCGCGGTTGATCACAAACTGGATCTGGCGCGCAAGCTCATTTGCCAGCAGCGGCTGGCCCGAGTCGCCATCCCATTGGTCGTACAAGGCTTGAATGTTATTCAACAGTGCTGTGTCGCCTGTCTGATTCAGCACGCCAAAGCGGCTATTACCCCCCAGGTCGATCACCTTGCCGCCGCTAACCAACATCAGTTGGCTGCTGGGATTAGCGAGAATCGCTTCCAAAGCGCTAATCACAGCGGTTTCGCCTGAAGCGGCCGGGTACCGATCAGCTATTGCCTTGCTGTTATAGATGTACAGCGTTCGCACGCCGGTATCGGGGCCGGTTTGGCCCGAGAAGTTCGTGACGGGGATGGCGCGCACGGTCGGTTCGGCCAGGCTGCCCTCGGTAAGCTTGACGCTCAGCTGGTAGGGCGAGTCGCTGTACGCGCCACCAGGGCTGTACACGAAAAGGTAGTAGGTGCCCGCGCGCGGCAGAAATGCGTCAATCGTCTCGCTCTGTGTGCCTGGGTTGGTCGAAAGCGAGTTGATCTGCCCGAGCGAGTTGATCTGCCCAAGCGAGTTGATCTGCCCGAGCGAGTTGATCTGCCCAAGCGAGTTGATCTGCCCAAGCGAGTTGATCTGCCCAAGCGAGTTGATCTGCCCAAGATCGGCAATATTATCGAGCTCCAGGCCATCGCTGACGGTCAGCGTAGAGGCCATTGGGTCGTTCAGCAGCGCAATATCATAATCGGCGGGCAGGTTATTCAGCGCAATCGAAACCGACGCGCCGCCTTTTTTGGCAATAAACTTATACCAGTCGCCGCGCTGGGCCTGCTGGTCGTTCACCGAGTCGATCGTGCCGGTGAGGGTGCGCGTCAGGGTTTGCGGATCCAAAAACACCATCGTTGCTTGTTCGATGGTGTTATTCGATTCACATTCTTTGGTGAAATCAGTGCAGGTCTGGGCGGTGCCCTGCGCGCGCGCCAGCTGATGTTGCAGGTTTCCAGGCAGCGCGCTGGAAATTGCCAGCGCCGCCAGCAGCAAAAGCACGATGGGCCGGGATAATATTGAACGCGGATCGAGCTTCATTGTGCCTCCTCATAGTTGTAGCGGCGCGCAACCGCCAGTGCTTCGTTCAAGTCGCGCTGTGCGCCGACATCGCGAAGCGCCGGTAGTGCTTCGGCAATTGCCGCCCTGCCTTCTTCGTGCCGCGCAAGCGTGGGTGCCAGGTCAGCAATGGCTACCAGCGTGCGCGCAATTTCGTGCGGGCCAGTCGCCTCGCGCAGAATGCGCAGGCTGTGCTGAAGTTCTTCCCAGGCCGTGGCTGGATCTCCATCCAGCACCAGGATATGCGCCATCAGCCGGCGGGTCATGCCTTCTTCGGCGCGCGCTTCCAGGCGCAAGGCCGTTTCAAGCGAAAGTTCACAGCTCAGCCGCGCTTTGGGCAGTTCGCCGCGTTGCAGGTGCAGCGCGGCCATATAGCGCTCAAGCTCGGGCAGGAAATCTTCGGCCCCGGCCTGATTGAACAATGTCGCGCTGCGCTGCAGGCGCATTTCTGCCGACTGCATGTCGCCGCGCAGCAGGTAGGCCGCGCCCAGGTTCATATGCAGCACGCCAGTTGCGTACAGCGAGCCAAGCTTCTCGAAAATTTCGAGGCTGCGCTGATACTGCGCAATCGCTTCATCAATATCATTCTGCAGCTTGAGGACATCGCCCAGGTTGTTGGCAATCATTGCCTGGCCGTAAATATCGCCAATCGCTTCTTTGATGCTGGCCCCCGCTTCATAGTGGCGGCGCGATTCGGCCAGCCTGCCAAGCTGGTAAAAGGCATTGGCAGTGTCGTTATGCGCATCGCCCAAACCGCCGAGGTCGTTCGCAAGTGTATAAAGTTCGAGGCATCGTTCAAGCAGCTCAAGCGCGCGATTGTTCTCGCCTAAGTTACGGTATGTGCCGCCCAGGCGTTTCAGCGCCGCCGCCTGCAGGCGCGCGCTGCTCAGTTGCTCGGCCATCGCCAGCGATTGCTCGCCCCACTCGATTGCTTTGGCGTTGCGGCCCTGGCGCTGGTGCAGCCCTGCGCCCAGGTCGAGGCAGCGCGCCAGCTCCAGGCTCGGCACGCCACCCGCCAGCGTAAGCGCCCGCTCGACCCATTCCAGCGCCACTTCGAAGTTGGCGCGCAGGCCATGCACGCGCGCAATATGGTGGTGCAGCCGCACCAGCTCGTCGATTGTGGCGTCAGGGAGCTGCTGCAGGCGTTCGAGCGCGAGTGCATAGCGATCAAGCGCGGCGTCGTACTCGCCGATCAGCATATGCACCACACCCAGGCGCTCATTCAGCTCCACGCGCTGTGCGTCGGGCACGGTGGCGGGGTCGAGCTTTTCGGCAATCTGCAGGGCGCGCTCCAGCAGCGCAATTGCTTCGCGGTTGGCGTAGCGCGCCTGGGCACGCCGCCCCGCCCGCAGGTGGTACGCAAACGCAGCCGGCCATTCTTCCGCCAGCAGGTAGTGCCGCGCCAGCAGCGCCAGGTGGTCGTCCAGCCGCTCGGCGTGCACCGCCTCGATGCGCTGCGCCACGCGCCGGTGCAGGTCGCGGCGGCGCGCATACAGAATCGCCTCGTAGGCGACATCGCGGGTGAGCGCGTGGCGGAACAGGTAGGCCAGCTCGCGCTCAGCCTCTTCGTTGGTGATCAGGTCGCTGTCGGTAAGGGTTTGCAGGCGGGTGGGCAGTTCCTGGCTGCGCTGCACGACACCCGAAAGCACTGCAAACGGAAAACGCCGCCCAACCACGGCGGCGGTTTGCAGCACATCGCGGTTGCGGTCGTCGAGCCGGTCGAGCCGCGCGGTGATCACGCCTTCGACACTATCGGGCACGCTGGTGTCGTCAAGCGGGCGCGTGAGCCGCCATTCCTCGCCAACCCGCACAAGCGCGCCGCTTTCCACCAGCCCGCGCACGACTTCTTCAATAAAGAATGGGTTGCCCTGCGTTTTGTCAAGCAGGTTAGCCAGATCGGGCGGCGGCTCGCCACGCAGCAGCTCGCGCAGCAATTGGGCGCAGCTTTCAGCCGAAAGTTCGTGCAGCTCCAGCCGCAGGCAGTTCGGCTGCGCACTCCACGGCTCAGGAATGGGCGGGTCGAGCCGATAGCCCAGGATCAGCAGCAGCGGTGCCTGCGCCACCCGCCCGGCCAGGCGCGCCAGCAGCTCGCGCGACGAGGCGTCGGCCCAGTGCAGGTCGTCGGCGATCAGCGCGATTGGGTGGGCGCGCGCCTCGGCCAGCAGCATCGCTTCGAAGAGATCGAGTGTGCGCTCGTAGCGCTGCTGTGGGGTCAGTGCCGCCGTGAGCGGGGTGTCGTCAAACGCCGCGCCAAGCAGGTCGCCCAGCAGCGGCGCAAAGCGCAGCAGGTCGGGCGCAAGCTCGCGCACGCGCCGCTCGACCATGGCAAAGAGCTGGCTGGGCGCTTGCGCCAGGTTCAGGTTGAAGAATTGCACCAGCAGCTCGCGCACCAGCGCGTAGGCGTTGTTCTGGTCGTAGCTCTGCGCTTCGACGCTATACGGAAAAAACGCCGCCAGCCCCTCGTTCACACCCGATTGCAGCACCATCTGCTGCAGCGCCGCTTCGATCAGGCGCGTTTTGCCCGCGCCGGCCTCGCCCGCCAGCGCCACTACGCCGCCCTGCTGCTCATTAAATGCGCGCCGGGCCTGCGCAATGATCTGGCCCACTTCGGCGTCGCGCCCAACCAGCTCGGGGCGCGCCAGGCTGCGCTGCTGGCCCTGCGAAACGCCATAGGCGCGCAGCGCCCGCCCAATCGGCACGGGTTCAGTCACGCCCTTGAGCAGCACCGGCGCAAGCGCCTGCACTTCAATATGGCGCTCAACCGCCCGCCGCGTCGAGGGCGAAACAATAATCGCGCGCTCTTCCGCGGTTGACATCAGGCGTGCCGCAAGGTTGACATGCTGTCCCATCACGGTGTATTCGTGGCGCTGCTCGGATCCAACCTTGCCGGCAAACACCACGCCCGTGTTGATGCCAATGCGCTGCTTAAACAGCTGCGGGTCCACTTGCAGCAGCCGGCCAACCTTGGGATTTAGCAGAGCAAACACCTCGGCGTTGGTTTCGGCAACCACATCGTTCAGCTCGAATGCCGCCCGCACCGCCCGCAGCGGGTCGTCTTCATTCGCCATCGGCGCGCCAAACAAGGCCATCAGCTTGTCGCCATAGGTGTACATGTCGACTTTGTTGATAATGCCGCCGTAGCGGTGCACAACTTCCTGGGCGCGCCGGTAGTAGGCGTTCAGCACGTCCACCGCCGTGTCGCAGTCGTCGCCGACCATATCCAGCACGCTGGTGAAGGGGTAAAAATGCGCGAACAGCACTGTCACCGGCCGGAACTCGCCGGCGGCCTGCTGATCATCGGGTTCGAGAAAGCGCCGAGGGAGGTTGCGCGGCAGGTAGGGCCGCAAGGCATCGAGCTGACTGGCCAGCGTCATCAGCTCGCGCATGTCGCTGCGGCCAAGCCCGCGCCCCCAGCGGCTAAACGGCGGCGGCGGGTCGATCCGCGCCATCGAGCGCAGCAACGAAAAGTTCGATTGGCGGGGCTCGACCACGGCATCGGGCACCAGCGCGCGCGTTTGCCGCGAGATCACCACTTCGCCCGGCTCGGCAATTTCCTGCGCCAGCGCCACCTGGTTGATGTTCCGCCCGGTCACCACCAGCTCGATATGCTCGGAATCGCCAACCTCGGCGGCAAACACATGCCCGCTGTGTACGCCAATGCGCAGCCGCAGCTGGAAGGTGCCTGCGCGCGTTTGCAGTGCGCCAAACTCCTGCATGCGCGCTTGCATCGCCAGCGCGGCGCGGCTCGCCAGCCGGGCGTGATCTTCTTCCAGCACCGCCGCGTCGAAAAAGGCCGTCAGCGCATCGCCGCCAAACTTCAGCAGCCCGCCCCGGTAGCGATGCACTTCGTCTACCAGCGCGCCAAACAAGGCATTGATGATTGCCGACACTTCTTCCGCGCCTTGTTTGCCAAGCGCGCTCAGCGTGCCCGAAAGCGCCGTAAACCCCGACAGGTCGGCAAACAGCACCGAGCCATGCCAGTAGGTTCCGCGCACGCGGCCCGGTGCCGGCGCGGCCAGCTGCTCGCGCACCAGCGCCGAAGGAATATATGTTGCGACCGCGCTCAGCTCGCCGCGCAGCCGCGCCACCTCGGCAGCGATCTGCTCGCCGGGGAGGTCGCCGGTTTCGTGGAGCTGGCGGTAGAATTCGGGGGCGATATATGGTCGCAGACGCGCAATATTAGCAAGGCGCGTGTGGTCCTGTTGGGTCACAACGGCATTCCTTATTAGTGGGACTTTGCGTATCGATGCCACAGAACGGGCGCCAGCAATCGAAGCGTATGCTGGAAAAAAGACTGCCCAGAAATGGTATCACAATGCGCCCCGTTGAAGTATACAATTTTGTGATGAGGCCCGATCAGTACACAGCCGAACCCATGATAATAAACGTACCATGCGCCGCCGATTGTCACGTCTCCGCGTCCGACTCACGGTCGTAAAAAGCCCATTCTAATTATTATGTCAAATAAACCATGCATGTTCCAAACGTTTTCCCATTACTCGCAGCACCTGCCAGCCCCATGCCCCGCCGCTGATACCCAGGTTACTGCGCGCAAAAAAAGCGCACTGGCATCCACACGCCAGTGCGCTCGATTCAACTTGCTAAGCCGCCGCCAGTGCAATTCCAAATGATGTTGCAGGGCAGAGAAAGCCTCGTTGCGCTTCTCAATCCTCAACCCCTATTCCCCACACCCCATCCCCTGCGCGTTCGCGCGCACTATATCACGCCCTGCCCCTTGCGAAAGCGTGGCCGCCCCTGGTCGCCCAGAATAACCCGCCGCGCGTACAGTAGCCGCTGCACCGCCGTAATATGCGAAAACACGCCAACCGCAATGACGGCCCATTGCAGCAGCCGAAGCTGCGGGAAAAACGGCTGCAAAAACAGGCCGATGCACAGCATAGTGATCTTTTCGGGCCGGCCGGCAAAGCCCACATCGCACGACGCGACTTTGCCGCTGGCTTCGGCGCGCGCCCGCACATAGCTGGCCATCACCATGCCAAACAGTGCAAACATCGCCCAGCCCGGGGTGGCCGCCCCGCTCAGCATGATTCCCAGCAGAATAAAGAACTCGGCATAGCGATCCACCACATGGTCGAAGAGCATGCCCGCCGGGCTGGATGTCCCGCCAGCGCGGGCGGTCGCGCCATCGAGCACGTCGGCGGCGGTCATCAGCAGGATCAGCGCCACGCCCAGCAAGAATGCGCGCCGCGAGATCGCAAACGCCGCCGCGCCGCCGAGGCACAGGCTCAGCAGCGTGAGCATGTCGGCAGTAATTCCAGCGCGTGTACACAAGACGCCAAGCGGGATGGTAAACTGCTCATACCCCTTCCGAAAGCGTGTGAGCGTTGGTTTCATACTCCCTCCGTTACAGAGCAAGCAACGTCGCTGCCCGCCGCTCAACATCGGCAAGCGAGATCGGCGCATCGGGGCCAGTATACTCGATCCAGATCGACGATGTTGCCGAGCCGTAGCAGCCAGCCCGGTAGAGATCCGCAGGATCGCTCAAATAGGCATGAAGAAAGCCCGCCATGTAGGTATCGCCAGCGCCGGTTGGGTCGCGCGCGTCGGTGGCGTAGGCAGGGATGCAAAGCAGCTGCGAGCCGTCGTCGATCAGCGAGCCAGCTTCGGCCAGCGTGACAATCGCAATCGTGCAGCCAAGCGCCTTCAGGCGGCGGGCGGCTTCCGGGCCATCTTCGCGCGGGTTCACCCCAGTAATCACTTCGGTTTCAAGCTCGTTCGCCTTGATGACATGAAATAGTGGGGCAATCTGCGCCAGCTCGGGTGGGAAGAAATGTTCGATGCGACCGTTCGGGCCGATGCGTCGCAGCAATCCCTGCGGGTCGAGAAGCAGCGGCGCAGGCGTGGCAGCGCGCACACGCTCGATCAGTTCGAACGACGTTTCCTGCAAAATTGGGCCAATAATCACGGCCTGTGCCGCTGCCACAGTGGGCGGTACATTTTCAATCGGTGCGGCCACCCCAAGCACATCCAGCGTACGATTACCCATGGCATCGTAGATCAGCCCAAAGCCGCCGGTCTGCTCGCAGAGCTCAGCCTGTTCAGCAATTTGGTAGCGCGCCATATCAGCCTGGAAGCGTTCGGCATAATCCGCGCCGATGCGGCCCACCAACGTGGTGCGATGCCCCAGGCGCGCCAGCGCCAGGCATCCATTGGTAGAGCAACCGGAAAGCACGCGCTCGCCGGTCGTAATAGCAGGTGTCTTTATATAGTCGTAGACCGGGTTGCCAAACGCAAAGATCATACAAGAGCTTTCTACGCATCACAAGCGCTGTGTGCTTTCGGGCAAAGCAGCCTCAGATTATACAGGTGCAGTATTCTAAAGCAAAATAGCCGCCCGTATGATCACTCGAAGATTATGCTTAGTGCGCTTTCAGCGCAGGGTTTAGGGCATGGGGATAGGGTTTCCGTGATTACAATGCAGAAACTCTTCCCTGATTTCCGCATTACTTTCTTAATAACGCACTAGGATGCTGAACGGAGCATGTCGAAGAATTCCTGAAGTTTTTCTTCAGTATGGAAAACGATTGTGATGCGCAGGTCTTTCTCGGTACGCGCAAGCTGCACCGGCGTTCCCAGCACGCGCTCCATTTCGCGCTTCACATCCAGATCTTCCGGTGATTGTTCGCGCGGTTGGCTTGCTTGTGTTGGCGCTTTTGGCGCTGTTTTGCGCGTCGTGCTATTCGTGGTGCGCTGCTCGCGCAACGCAGCCAGGGCGAGGTCCAGATTGTCGCCGTTTGCTTTCACCAGGTCGCCCAGCCGCTCCACTTCGCGCACCGACAGCTCGTTTTCCACAATCATCTGCAGCGCCCGCGCCTGCTGGCCGGCGTCTTTCAGCTTCAGCAAAGCCCGGCCGTGTCCGGCGCTCAGTGTGCCTTTCAGCAGTGCCTGCTGTGCGTCGGGCGCAAGCTGGAGCAGACGGCGGGTGTTGGCAATTGCTTCGCGGCTTTGCTTGCCCAGGCGCTGCGCAATTGCTTCGTCGCTCAACCCAAAGTCGTCTTTCAGCGCCTGGTAGGCATATGCTTCTTCAAGCGCGTTCAGGTCAGATCGCTGAACATTTTCGATCAGGGCCAGCTCAAGAAGTTGCTGGGGCGTGGTTTCGCGCACAATCACCGGCACGCGCTCAAGGCCAGCGCGCTGCGCCGCCCGCCAGCGCCGCTCGCCGGCAATAAGCTCAAACGTATCTTCGTCGCGCTTGCTGACAATCAGGGGCTGGATGATGCCATGCTCGCGGATTGAAGATGCAAGCTCTTCCAGGGCCTGCTCGTCGAAATAAGTGCGTGGCTGGCGCGGGTTCTGCTGGATGCTGGTGGTCGCAACTTCGCGAACGCCCGTGCTCGGCGCAGCCGGCGTAAACAGGGAATCCAGCCCGCGGCCCATTCCTCCACGTACACGCTTGTTCATGCCGCCACCTTCTTCCCAATCCGTCGCAGCATTTCCTGGCCAAGCTGGGCATAGGCAAGCCCGGCACGGCTCTGCGGGTCGTACTCCGCGATAAGCTGGCCATAGCTTGGGGCCTCGCTGACACGCACGCTGCGCGGGATGAGTGTATTGAAAATGCGCTGCGGAAAGTATCGGCGAACTTCTTCAACGACCTGCTGTGCAAGGTTCGTTCGCCCATCATACATCGTCATCACCACGCCCAGTATCGAAAGACGCGAATTGAATTGCTGCTGCACACGGTCAATTGTCCCTTTGAGCTGCGCTAACCCTTCAAGCGCCAGATATTCGCACTGCAAGGGAATGAGCACATAATCAGCGGCACATAAGGCATTGAGCGTAAGCAGGCCCAGCGATGGCGGGCAATCGATCAGCACATAATCGTACTTACCAGCAAGTTGCTCAACCAGCGAAAGCATCCGCCACTCACGTTTCTCGGCGCTGGTCAGTTCAATCATCGCGCCAGCAAGGTGCTCACCAGCAGGCAAAATGTCATAATGCTCACGCCCAGTGCTCAAAATAGCGTCATGTGCTTCCGCAAGGCCCATCAGAACTTCATACGTCGTATGTTCCAAATCACTCTTCGCAATGCCCAGACTTGTCGTAGCATTTCCCTGCGGGTCGCAGTCGACTAATAGAACCCGCTGCCCGCCCTGCGCGAGTATCCCCGCAACATTCACCGACGTCGTGGTTTTACCCACACCGCCTTTCTGATTAGAAACTGCTATAACGACTGGATTCTCAGTTTTTGCCACATCCGCACCTGCTGCTCTGTAAACTTTTTATGCTCGGCTGCTCGTGTTTCACGTGAAACATCCACAGCAAATAATTACAACATTTACCAAACATTCCTGTTTCACGTGAAACAGTGCCGCAGCACTTGTCGCCAGAGCCTGTCAGGAAGGCGTATTAGGGCAAACACTGGCAACTCAACTCAAAATACTATAAATACAACGAGGCGGCGGCTCTATTGTAGCATGGTGGTGAATATCACGCCAATAAAAATCAGCGCCGACATTCATCTGCGCTGACTATATTTCCAATCTGTTCGTAAGATGACGATGCCGGTTATGGCAGGAATTGCATCGGGTTGACTGCTTTGCCATTTACTTTGACCGTGAAATGCAAATGCACACCGGTCGAATACCCGCCACCGCTGCGATCAAACGTGCTACCCATATATCCGATCAGGTCGCCAACATCTACTACCTGGCCAACCTTCACCGGCGGCTTTTTGATTAAATGGCCGTAAATCGTTACAACACCGCCGCCGTGGTCAATTTTGACACAGTAGCCAAATCCGCTGCACCATCCCGCTTGGTATACCTCGCCGCTGCGCGCCGCATAGATTTTGGTCCATGCTGCATTCGCGATATCAAGGCCATCGTGGAAGCTGCGGAATGGCGCGCGCCGCCAGCCAAACGGCGAGGTGATTCGACCTTGCGTTGGCCAGATCCATACTGGTGGGAGCGCCGGGAAATCATTTGTTTCTGCCACACCGTTCAGCGCGGCTGCACTTAGTCCAAGCAAGTCGGAGCGCACCCAGCCAGCCTGCCCCGAACCGTCTTCGACCTTCACCCACACATCGTGGCGAGCAAGCAACTTCAGGCGGCGGCCGGCGTCGAGCACACCAATTTTTTCATAGCCGCGGCCGGGGCCAGCGCGCAGGTTCGTTTCGCTTTCGCGTACCGTGCCAGCAGCAACTGCCTGAAGCTGCCCAATACCCGTCTCGCCCCCCAGGCGTGAAAGCACATCTTCGGGATACGCTTCGGTGCCATTGGGAACAAATAGTTCCTGCCCGGCAAATAACGACTCATCCGACTGGAGGCCATTCGCCTTGAATAGTGTTATCGCTTGCGGGCGTACCTGAAAACGCTCGGCAATAGTTTGGACTGTATCACCTTCCGCCACTGTATATGGTACGCCTTCCATGCGCGGAATGCGCAGCTCCTGGCCAACAGCGAACACATTCTCGCTGGCCAAATCGTTGGCCCAGAAGAGAGTTGCAACACTTATATGATACTGCCCTGCGATCTGCGCAAGCGTTTCACCCTCAGCTACCACATGGCTTTCGGAATAGGCCGGCGCGAAAGCAGGATCGAACTGCCGCGCTTCAGGCAAATGCTCGGCCGCAGACGCCGCTTCAACTTCCTGCCCAACTGTGCGCTGAAACGAAAAATCACTATTGGCCTCGCTGCGTACGCGCGAAACCGCCGCGATCTGGCCATACACCAGCTCTGGGCCGATTTGGGCGACTAGAAGGGCAAGCACCACAATACTTGCTGTAACCAGATGTGCGGCAAGCCGAAACGATGCCAGGCTGGGGCGGCGCACTGCCAGGCGTGATCGCAAAGGCAAACGCGGCGTTTTTGTAAGCGGGGAAGATGCATCGCCAGAAAGAGTCAGCCGGGCTTCGGAAACTGCCCGCCGCGATGAAGAGGCGCGCGGCGCTATTGCAGAAACACACTGAATAATCCACGCATTCCAGAACCACTCGGTCTGTGAGAATACGCGTATATTTGGAAGTTGGTCTGGACGCTTGCCAGATGTCGGGCGACGTTGGGAGCGTGATCGCCGCACCCGCACCGCCCGCGCTGGTTGAGCCATATCCTGCGCTCACTCACACCGCATACTGCTGGCATCGCGGCCATGTATGCTGTAGGCACAAAAGCGCTTGACATAAAGCTGAGAAGTCAGCACGCGCGCCATATGAACGGTATATTCCTTGCCGCGGCAAAGATAATACGATGCGCCCCTTTTGTCAAACGTATCGCGTATTCACTCAGCAATTTTCATGGAGATAACGACACAGATACTACAACTGATACACGAAATTCGCTCTACACCCCTCGGTGCCCGATTGCATGTACATACGCTATCTCCGGCACCAATCATTCATATGGCACACGTAATCGCGGGCTATGCTTGGGCTAATTACATGGCCCGCACGCCTACATAATTCTTGACGTACCCTTTCCGGGCGTGTTACTATTACGGGTGCAATGCGGTTGTTCAGCCTTACATCCCCCAAAAGTTAGGGAGACGCACCGGCTGTTACCTGCGCTTCCCGCGGAAAGGCCGATTTCATGATTCGTGTAACTGTTGACAGTATCCGCGTGAGCCTGCTGACACAACATCGTGTAGTAGTTCTGCGCGAAGCTGATAGCCGGAAATATATTCCCATCTGGATCGGCGCATTCGAGGCCGACGCTATCGCGCTTGCTCTGCAGGGCCACGAGCCACAGCGCCCAATGACCCACGATCTGCTCAAAACGGTTTTTGGCGAGCTGGGCGCGGCTATTAGCCATATTATTGTGAACGATATTCACGATAGTACATTTTATGCTCGCATTATCATCGAACAAGCCGGTCACACTCTCGAAATCGATGCGCGCCCCAGCGATGCTATCGCCTTAGCGGTGCGCACCGAAGTGCCAATCTTTGTCGAGCAGCACGTTCTCGATCAGGCGGGCGTTCCCCTCGACGAAGAAGAAAACGCAACTGCTGAAGAAGAACCGGCCCCAACCGAGGAGCCCGAAAAAGAAACCACCGACGAAGGACTCAATCTTTTTCGCGATTTCATTAATACGCTCGATGTCGATGAAGATGAAGGCGGCAAAGATAAAAAGTAGCCCTTCTCCGATTTCGTCTTACAAGAAAGAGCCGGTGCTGTGCAAGCACCGGCTCTTTCTTATACCGGCCTTATTTTCCACGCTCAACATAAAGATGTGGATAAGTGGCAATGTTATGTGGATAAGTAGATCGCTTTGTGGATAATTCATGGGGAGAACGAGCGCGAAACATGTGAACAACCCCTGCAGGCGTGCAGAGAAGCGCCGTGCCCGTGGAATTTGTGCAAATCCCTCCACATGTTTTTCTAGTGTCCGGAAGGCGCTCATATGCCATGAAAAACTGTTTTCCACGAATCCACATGCCCTACTAAAACAACGGAATTCTTATTCAAATAATAAACATGAAGGAACTTTCCCCCCACAGGGAAAAACCCTTGTATAGCGCGAATTGGGAAATTGACATATGTGCCGAATTTAGTATAATACCCTGCGGTGCCAAAGAACGGCAGATACTTGCTTAACCCCGCCAGGGCCGAAAGGCAGCAACGGTCGGTGAGTTCCTCTGGGTGTTCTGCGGCGCCTTTTTTCACCCCTTCTCCCGGCTGTCTTCCCACCTCTGTTTCGCAGCGCATCGTATGTCCATAGACTGGGTTTCGCCCTGTATGCTTAGCGGCAACGCTCGATAGCCCGCCGCCCCAGCTCGCGAATATCTTCGGCAATATCGGGCGCGCCCAGGTCGTCCCAGCTGAACCAGCGCGCAGCAGAAGCCTCGCGCTCGGCTGGCGCAAGCGAGCCCCCACGCACCCGTGCGAAGTAAATCAGATCAATGTGCTGGTGATCGGCGCTGATATCTTCGAGCAAGATGCAAAAAGGCTGCGGAAGCATGCGAATCGTGCCGATGGGCCGCCCCGCGTCGAGCAGCTCAACATCGAACCCAGACTCTTCGCGCACTTCGCGCAGCGCTGCCTCGTCGGGCAACTCGCCAGGCTCGATATGGCCGCCGGGAGGGAACCATTTGCCAAGCTTACGGTGGAGCAGCAGGAGCGTTTTGTCGTCGGCGACGACAAATGTTGTGGCGGTGAAATCGCGGGTAAGTGCCATAGACTATCGTAGCGCGCTTCAAATAGTGCAAGTAAACGAAAATGTTCTTTTGCCGCTTCGATTATACCATTATCCCGCACATCGACATATGCTATACTGTTTTTGTTGCGCCAGGAAGCGCTTGCTGAAGGGATTTTAGCGCGCTCCGTGGCATCAATTTCACGATATTATGATCGTAAAATCATAGTCGTGTGCTCGCCCGCTTATACCTATAAGTGCAATAGTACTGTCGTTATATAGACGAAGCACCGGGCGCTGCATATAATCGTGAAAGATTTCTACACGAGTCTTGGCGCGGTTTTTATTGATATCGTCATAACGTGGCAGGAGGTCGGGTTTGGAAAGCCTCCGAATCCCAATTCTCAAAATCGGCGAAGTCCTCATTGCATCGATCCAGACGACTCTGCACGACTCGTCGGCGGTGCAATTCAAAGACGATCTGCTCCAGCGCATTTTTGAAACACGTGCGCGCGGCCTGATCGTCGACCTGACGGCGGTTGAAGTTGTCGATAGCTTTATTGCGCGCTTGATTAGCGATATTGCTTCGATGGCGGGCCTGATGGGAACGCGCGTCGTGATTACTGGCTTGCAGCCTGCCGTCGCGATTACCCTGGTGGAGCTTGGGCTTGAGCTTCCGCAAGTTCTGACAGCATTGAACCTCGAGAAGGGCCTGGCGGCTTTGCAGCGGCAAATTGAGGAGAGCGGCGATGCCTCAAGGTAAGGCGGCAGTGATCCGCAGCGACCTTGATATCGTCATTGCCCGCACCCTCGCTCGCGATACCGCGAAAAACATGGGCTTCGGCGCAATCGATCAGGCGCGCATTGCCACTGCTGTAAGCGAATTAGCTCGTAACATCTTCCTGTACGCTGGCACCGGCACGGTGACGGTGCGCGAAATCGAGCGCACCGGGCGGCGGGGGATTGAGATTGTCTGCGAAGATCAGGGGCCTGGCATCGCGAATATCGATATTGTGATGCAGGATGGCTACAGCACGTCGCGCGGCATGGGTATGGGCCTGCCCGGCGCCAAGCGGCTGATGGATGAGTTCGAGATTCGATCACAAGAAGGGGTTGGGACGACAATTACCTGCCGGAAATGGCGCATGTAACGGAGCGCGTGCGCTAACCCTGTTCCGGTATTACAACTTTACCATAATTGGTTAGCGTAAGCAACGACATCGCGCCGCCCATACGTGGGCGGTTTTCTTTTGCAAGAAAACGCCGTAGCCGGCCTGGCGGCCGGCTGTGTATGTTTGTGGTGCAGGTGAGCGCGTATCAGGCAGAGGGAGATGGGGCCTGCGATGGTTGTGCAAGCAGCTTTTTGATGCGGCCGAGAAATTCGGTGATATCGAACGGCTTGGGCAAGTGGTCGTCGGCGCCGGCCTCGTGGCTGCGCTCGATGTCGGCGCGCTCGGCGCGCACTGTCAGCAGAAGCACGGGCACGGCACGGCGCGCCTTGATGCGGCGGCACACTTCCCAGCCATCGAGCATGGGCAGGTTGACATCGAGCACAACCAGATCGGGCTGGCTGGTTGTTTCCTGCTGGAGCGCTTCCATGCCATCGCGCGCGATCACAACATCATAGCCATAGGTGATCAGGACGCGCTGAACAAGGTCGAGAATATCGCGGTTATCATCAACCACAAGGATTCGCATGAAACCCCCTGGCATAGTGGCAAAATGTGCCCTTCCGCAGAGACGGAAGGCGCTGATCGATTATACGGGCTGTGCTTCTATCGGTCAATAATGTGCGGGCGATTCTTCGGCAATGTGATGGTTTCGTAATTAATATCAGCGTTCGTAGAGAGCAAAACGAAACTGCGGATCGAGCATTGCCTGCTGCTTCTTGCGCAAAGTGGACAGGAATTGCGCGACGACCTACAATAAAGCTGCAACATTGCGCGCACCTTGATCGTATGTATGGTAGATATCATACGTGCCGGCGTGCAACCCGCGCCGCCCTGATGAGGGAGTTGAACGGTGGCTGAGCCATCTGCTGATACAATCCAGCGCGCACAGGCAGGCGATTCCGAGGCGCTTACGCAGCTCATTATCGGCCAGCAGCATTACGTTTACAGTATTGCGATGAGCGTGCTCAAGAACCCGGAAGACGCTGCCGACCTGACGCAGGACGCCTTTATTCGCCTGGTACGCGCCTTGCCTCAGTATACAGGCGAAAGCCGGTTTACCACCTGGCTGTACCGGCTGGTAGTGAACCTGGGGCGCGATGAACTGCGCCGGCGCGGCCGGCAGGTGCCAATCGCGCCGCCGAGCGACGACGCCGACGACCAGGACCCGATGGCCAGCGTGGCCGACGATGATCGCTGGGCTGACCCGGCGCAGGCACTTGATTCGCAGGAGCTGCGCAGCGACGTGCGCCGCGCGCTTGCGCAACTCGACGAGCACCACCGGCTGGTGCTGACGCTATATTATTTCGATGACATGAAATACACCGACATTGCCGAAATCATGGATTTGCCGCTGAACACGGTGAAGAGCCATATCCGGCGCGGCAAGGAGCGCCTGGCTGCGCTGCTAAGCACCGAGGAGCCGCCAGCACCAGCAGCACGGGCAGTTGCTCAGCCCGCCAAAGCCGAGCGTGTGCCGCAGCGCTTCGTGAGCCCGTTTGCACGCCTGTCGATGCAGCTTGGGCGCGGAGGTGTGTGATGAATTCGTGTGTAACAATTCGCGAAACGCTGGCGCTTGAACCAATGACCGAAGATCCGCAGGTGCAGGCCCACCTCGACGGCTGCGCGCAGTGCGAGCGCTACCGCCGCCAGCACCAGTCGCTTGATGTGGTGCTGCGTGCCGAGATAAGCTGGGAGGCCCCGGCCGCGCTGACTGCGCGGCTGCTGGCGATTGCGGCCAACCCCGCGGCGGCGCTTGAAGCGCCGGTTGTGCCGGTGCTGCCTCGCATGGCACAGCCAGTGCCCGCACGCCCGAAAACATGGTTCGTGGGCGTAGTGTACGCGCTGACGCTGATGATTATTGCGCTTTCGCTGCTGGTGGCCTGGCAAGTGGTTGGCGCGCTGCTGGCGCAGGTCGAGCCTGGTGCGATTCTGACCCAGCTGCTGGCGCTGCCGCAGCAGGGCCTGACCTACCTGATCGCGAAGTTGCCGCAGGCGCGCTACGCAGTTGATTTCCTGCTGCGCGTGCGCGTGCAGCTGATGTGGCTGCTGCTGGTGGCGGTGCTGTGGGCGGTGCTCGACAAGGCGAACCTGCAGTTCAGCTTTCGCGGGCGGCAGATTACTTTGTAGATACTCTGTAACGGCGCACCCTTCGATACGGCCGGCGGCCTGCTCAGGATGCGTTTTGCCACACTACATAATGAAAGACAGGGCGGGCGCACAGCCCGCCCTGTTTGATTCCTGGCTACCTATTGCGGCGACGCAGCCCTTCGGCCAGCAGGTTGAATGCCACGATCGAGACGGTGAAGGCCAGCAGCGGCTCAAGCAGGATCCAGTAGCCACTATTGCGCTGGCGCAGGCTGAGCGCAACCATGCTGCCCCACTCGGAGTAGAGCGGCACGAGGTATTTGCTGCCGTTCAGGTCTTCGGTGCCGCCACCAATGAAAATCTGGAAGAAACCAAGCTCGGCAAGAAGCAGGAGCGCCCCGGCCAGCGCGGCCGCCGCCTCGGGCAGCAGGATGTCGCGCAGGTTGGGCAGAATGTGCCGCCAGAGTATTGCGCTGCGACGCAGGCCAATCACCTGCGCGGCTTCGACGAAAGGCTGGCGGCTCAGGCCGAGCGTGGCTGTCTGGCAGCGCACCGCGATTTCGGGCCAGCCAGTCAGGCTCATCAGAATGGTGAAAATCACCGCGTCGGTGAAGAGCACCGTGGTGTTTTTCGGGCCAAAGCGCGGCTGATTAAAAATGACCAGGCGCAATATTTCGAGCATGAACAGCGCGAGAAACAAGGGCGGAATGGCCGACCACGCGCTGATCAGGCTGTTCAGCAGCCAGCGCGCGCGCGGGTACCAGCCCGCCAGCAGCCCAAGCACCGAGCCGAGCAGAATGCGCGCCAGCGCGGTGATCGCGCAGATGATCAGGGTATAGCGCCCGCCATACAGCAAGCGCGCCAGCATATCGCGGCCCTGCGAGTCGGTGCCAAGCGGGTAGCCGGGCGTGCCGGGCGGCGCGGGGAATTTAATCGAGTCGCCGTATGCGCCCGAAACGCGCACGCGCAGGGGATCGCTGCTGGTGAGCAGGGGCGCGCAGGCAAGCGCGGCAATAATCAATAGCGCCAGCAGCGCGCCAGCGATGAGCGGGCCATTCAGGGTGAAACGAATGATGCGCGCGCGCCGGCGCAGGCCTGCGATCATGGCTGGCTCTCCCGCTCGCGCAGGCGCGGGTCGGCGTAGCGCAGGGCGATGCGGCCAAGCGAATCGACCAGAACGAAGAGCGTGACCAGGATCAGCGCGGAGGTGAGGGCGACGGCGTTTTCGGGGCGGTTGATCGCGCTGACGTCGTAATCGAGCATGCGGCGGCCCATCCCATTCCAGCCATACACATATTCCACAATAATGATACTGCTGACCATCTGGCGCAGCATGCTAAGCAGAATGCCAACCGTGGGCAGGCGCAAGGCGGGCATGATATGCCGCCACCAGAGCTGCAAACCGCCCAGCCCACGCGCGCGCGCCGCACGAATCCATTCCTGGCGCAGAATATCTTCCTGGGCGATTGCGAGCGCATAGGCCATTGCGGCGGCCCCGCGCAGCGCCAGCGTGCCGGCAGGCAGGATCAGGTGGCGATCAAAGCCGTAGCCCTGCACGTAGGTGAGCTGAATGCCGGTGCGGAAGGTGACGTTTGCGACCATTTCGGCCGAGAGCAGCAGAATGGCGACGGCTGGCAGCGAGAGCACCAGGGTGTTGAGCGCCAGCAGTGCCGGGCGCAGGCGTGGCCAGCGCGGCGAGGCGATCAGGCCGGCCCAGCCCAGGCCGAGCGGAATGGCGGCCAGCAGGCTGACGCCAAGCAGCTCCAGCGTGCGGCGGGCGCTTTCGAGCAGCAACCGCCACGCCTGCGCGTTGCCGCGCGTAGTTGCAAGCTGGCCCTGGAGCAGGTTTGCAACATACTCAGCAATCGCCTGCGTGTAGCTGCGCAGGCCGGCGGGGTTGTTGTAGCCGTAGTTGTGGAAGGAAGCGGGCGCAAAGACGACCAGAACGACCAGCAGCACGCTCAAGGCCAGCGTCGCGCCAAGCACAAGGGCTTCGCGCCACAAGCCACGGCTCGCTGAGCCGACACGATTTGATGGAGATTGGTTCATGCAAAGTATAGACGAATAGTGCGCGCCCATGTTTCGGCTTGAAACATGGGCGCGCGGCAGGTTCGGAAGCCGAGTGATGTTTAGCGCGTGACGTTGAAGGCCTGGCGGCCGGCGTAGCGCGCAATGTCGCCCAGCTCTTCCTCGATGCGCAGCAGCTGGTTGTACTTCGCCACGCGGTCGGTGCGGGCGGGCGCGCCGGTTTTGATCTGGCCGGCGTTGGTTGCCACCACAAGGTCCGCGATCGTCACGTCCTCGGTTTCGCCCGAGCGGTGCGAGACGATTGCCGTCCAGCCGGCGCGCTGGGCCATGCTGATCGCGTTCATCGTTTCGGTGAGCGAGCCGATCTGGTTGAGCTTGATCAGGATGGAGTTGGCGACGCGCTCGTCGATGGCGCGCTTCAGGCGCTTGACGTTGGTCACCAGCAGGTCGTCGCCCACCAGCTGCACGCGATCGCCAATCTTGGCGCGCAGCATCGACCAGCCTTCCCAGTCGTCTTCGGCCAGGCCATCTTCGAGCGAGATCAGCGGATAGCGGGCGGCAATGTCGGCCCAGTAGTCCACCATTTCGGCGCTGGAAAGCACTTTATTCTCGCGTGCCAGGTGGTACTTGCCATCCTTGTACAGCTCGGTGCAGGCCGGGTCCATCGCCAGCATGATCTGCTCGCCGGGCTTGTAGCCAGCCTTTTCAATCGCCTCCATGATGACCTGGAGCGGCGCTTCGTTGCTGGGCAGGCTCGGCGCGAAACCGCCTTCGTCGCCAACGGTGGTGGTGAGGCCGCGGTCGTGGAGCACTTTCTTCAGGCTCTGGTAGATTTCCGCGCCCCAGCGCAGGCCTTCGCGGAAGGTTTCTGCGCCGACCGGCATGACCATAAATTCCTGGAAGTCGGTGCTGTTGGTGGCGTGCTGGCCGCCATTCATGATGTTCATCATCGGAACAGGCAGCACGTGCGCGTTGACGCCGCCCAGGTAGCGATAGAGCGGCAGGCCGGTAGCAGCGGCCGCCGCCTTGGCGCAGGCCAGCGAGACGCCCAGAATCGCGTTTGCGCCGATCTTGCTTTTGGTGTCGGTGCCGTCAAGCTCGATCAGCTCGGCGTCGATGCCAACCTGATCGGCGGCATCCAGGCCCACCAGCGCTTCGGCAATTGTCGAGTTGACGTTCTCGACCGCTTTCAGCACGCCTTTGCCGCCAAAACGCTTCTTGTCGCCGTCGCGCAGCTCAATCGCTTCGTGCGCGCCTGTGGATGCGCCTGACGGCACGATTGCGCGCCCGAGGTCGCCACTTTCCAGCAATACGTCCACTTCCACCGTCGGGTTGCCGCGCGAGTCGAGGATTTCGCGCGCGACAATTTCTTCGATAATGCTTGACATAAAATCTCCTTGCTAGGGTATGGACAGGCCGTATAGAAACCACAGCGACACCAGCCGCCAGCGCGTCGCGCTGGCGGCGGTGCCTGCGTGGACGGTCAGCTATTTTTCCAGGTGCCGGGCAAACCGCCTTATTATGGCCGAAATGTCTGGGTTATTCAGTAACGCCTTCGTCGGTGTTAGTGATGAAACCGCTACGCGACGCTCAGCCCGAGCTGGTCGTACAGGCGGGCGAAATCGAAGTTTTCGTCGAGCAGGCTGATGAATCGGGCAATCTTCGCATCCTGCTTGAAACGGACCTGGCCGAAAATGCCCTCAGCGCGCTCGACGGTGGTGAGCGTGTCGTCGGTGACAAGGATGATCGGCACTTCGCGATCTTCGGCGCGGTCGAGTACGGCGGGCGAAGGGCGAATATTGCCTGTGAGCACCAGCGCCGAGGTCGATGTTTCGAGCGCGGCCAACTGCAGATCAACCCGATCGCCGCCGGTGAACACGGCTTTGTTTGTGCGGCGGCGGAAGTGCGACAGCGCGGCGTCGGCACCCATCGCGCCGATCAGCAGGTGCTCGATCAGCTTGCTTGTCCAGGCCGGGTTGCCAATGAGCTGGCCGCCAAGATGTTCGTGCAGGTCGGCCACCGTCACGCCGGCGAGCTGCGCGTCTTGCGTGAGTGTGGCGAACACCGGGATGGCGCGCTTTTCGAGGAATGGCACCACGCGCGTGCGTACGAAATCGAGCTGCGGCTCGTCGACGCCGTTGATCAGCACACCCAGCAGCCGGTCGCCCAGGTAGCGTTGCACCGCCAGAATCGCGTCGAGCGCGACTTTAGGGCGGTAGCGCGAGATCAGCAGCACAGGAGCCTGCAGCATGTCGGAAACCTGATCGGCTGAGAGTTCGACCAGCGAGCCTTCGGCCCAGTGGTTCGCGCCTTCGAGGATCATAATGTCTTTGTCGCGCGAGACGCTCAGGTAGGCTTCGTTCAGGCGGCGCGCGAAATCCACGCCCTGCCCGCGAATGATCGACTCGACCACGCGCTGCGTGACCAGCACCGGGGCCATTTTGTCGAGCGGGTCGGTCAGGCCGAAGTGTTTGCGAATAAACGCGGCATCTTCGTCGATGGTCGCGTCTTCGGTGCGGGTGACCGAGACGCTCACCGGCTTCATGTAGCCGGCGGTAAACCCATCGCGCCGCGCCCGGTCGAGCAAGCCGACGCAGGTGGCGCTTTTGCCGACAAAGGTCTCGGTCGAGGCGACGTAGAGGGTTGCCATCGCGGTCTCCTTCTTCACAAGCGCTCAGTTTTAAGTTTTGAGTTTTGAGTTTTGAATTTTGAGATAGCGTCTAAACAATTCAAAACTCAACACTTAAAATTCAAAACTCAGATTATCCCTGCAGAATAATACGGGCGTCGAGCACGATCGCGCCCTCGCCCTGATTGTGGATCACCAGCGGGTTGATATCCATCTCCACAATTTCGGGGAAATCGGTGACAAGCTGCGACACGCGCAGGATGATTTCCTCGGCGGCCACCAGATCGGCCGGCGCCTCGCCGCGCACGCCCCGCAGGAGCGGGAAGGTGCGGATCTCGCGGATTTGCTCGTGCGCCTCTTCGCGTGTGATTGGGGCCAGGCGGAATGCCACGTCCTTCAGCACCTCGACATAAATGCCGCCCAGACCAAACACCACCAGCGGGCCGAACTGCGGGTCGCGGTTCACGCCCACCAGCACCTCGCGGCCCTTGCGCACCTGTTCCTGCACCAGCACGCCCCAGATCGTTGCGTCGGGGTTGTACTTGCGGGCGCGATACTCGATCAGCTCATAGATATCGCGGGCGGTGCTGGCGTCGGGCACGCCCACCTTCACGCCGCCAATGTCGCTCTTGTGCAGAATATCGGGCGACGAGATTTTCATCACCACCGGGAAGCCGAACTCGGTGCCGATTGCGGCGGCTTCGTCGGGCGAGCGCGCCAGCTTCGACTTCGGCAGGCGCATGCCATAGGCTTCGATCACCTCGCGCGCCTCGATCTCGCCCAGCTCGACGCGCCCGGCTGCGCGCACGCGGGCAAACACCTCGCGCACCCGCTCGCCATCGACATCGTAGCGCACGTATTCGCCGGCGGGATGCTCGCTCCACTCGCGCTGGCGGGCCATGGCGCGCAGGGCGGCGATTGCGCGCTCGGGGAAAGCGTAGTTCGGGATGCGATGTTCGTTCAGCAGCTTGAGCGCCGGGCCGAGGCTGGCCGCGCCCATGTAGCTGGTGACGACTGGCTTGGGCTGGTTGGCCGAAAGCTCGGCGACCACGCGCGCAGTTTCTTCGGGCTCGCTGCCGGCCTGCGGCGTGAACAGCACCACCACCGCATCGACATTCGGGTCGGCCAGCGCGGCCTTGAGCGCCACGCGATAGCGATCTGAACGCGCATCGCCAATCACGTCAATCGGGTTGAACACGCTTGCGGCGGGTGGCAGGTCGCGCTGGAGCAGCGTGATCGTTTCGGGCGTGAATTGTGCCAGCGCCAGCCCACTGCGCTCGGCCGCGTCGGTGGCGATAATGCCCGGCCCGCCGGCGTTGGTGACAATCGCCACGCGCTTGCCGGGGATCAGTGGCTGGTAGGCAAAGGCCAGCGCGTAATCGAATAATTCTTCCATTGAACGCGCGCGCAGAATGCCGCTCTGGTTGAAGGCGGCCTCGTAGGCATTTTCCGATCCGGCCAGCGAGCCGGTGTGCGACGAGATCGCGCGCGTGCCGGCCTGCGTCGTGCCGCTCTTGATCGCGATTACTGGCGTTTCGCGGGTGACTTCGCGGGCGGTTTTGATGAAGGCCGCGCCGTCGTTGATGCCTTCCAAGTAGGCCAGGATCACGCGATTGTCGTCGTCGCCGCCCCATTCCTGCAAGAGCGAAACTTCGTCGACATCGCCTTTATTGCCCAGGCTGACAAAGCGCGAAAAGCCAATGCCCTCGCTCTTGCTCCAATCGAGAATGGCGGTGCAGAGCGCGCCCGACTGCGACATAAACGCGATCTGGCCGGGGTTTGGCATGAGCGCGGCGAACGAGGCGTTGAGCTTGGTAGTGGTGTCGATAATGCCCAGGCAGTTCGGCCCAACCATATGCATATTGTAGCTGCGCACCAGCGCAATCAGCTTGCGCTCAAGCTCCTTGCCCGCGCCGCCAACCTCTTTAAAGCCCGCCGAAATGACCACCAGGCCGCGCACGCCCTTGCGCCCGCATTCTTCCACCACGGCCAGCACCGCCGCCGCTGGCACCACAATCACCGCAAGGTCGATCGGGTCGGGCACGGCAGAGATAGAAGGAAAAGCGGGAAGATCGAGAACCTGATCGGCGGTGGGGTGGATGGGAATGACGCGACCAGTGAAGCCGTTATCGACAACATTCCGAAGAACGCGATGCCCAAGCTTGCTTGGATCGGGTGAGGCGCCAACGATGGCAACCGACTGCGGGGCGAAAATCGCCTCGAGCATGGCCCATCTCCCCTCTGACTACTATTGAAGCCGGTGGATGCTGGCGCTATGATACTGTATTGTGCGTTTCCGGGCAAATAAAATGGAGGCTGCCCACCCCGCCGCTGTTGCCAGCCTTGTGGTGAGCAGCTCTCCCGCCCGCAGGAATACTGTACCAACATGACGTGACAGCTTGATGACAAGCACGCGCCGTAATGGTAAAAGATTTGTTAGAAACGATGCGAACATGGCCAAACCGGCGTCGCCCAATAGCGAAGAGTACATAAGTTACGCAACAGAGCGCACAGAGTTTGGTTGCGCTGCTCCGTGATCCCGGTGTTCTCTGTGGCTCTACCGTTTGGCCCTTGGCTACAGGTGCCGCCGCAGCAGCATGCCGAAAATATTTTGCAGCACTTCCCCTTCATGCTATAATGTGCCGAAGTATCATTGCACCGCTTATAAATGGTGACTCAGCATTGGAGCAGCACCTGTGAAGGTTTCCTCTGAAAAATTGCCAAAAAGCCTGCTGGCACTCGACATCGAGCTCGACAAAGAGCAGGTTGAGAAAGGGCTCGACCGCGCGGCGCGGCGGCTTTCTCAAAAGTACAACATCCCCGGCTTCCGCAAAGGCAAGGCCCCGCGCTTTATTGTCGAAAACTATTTCGGCCGCCCGGCCCTGATCGAAGAAGCCTCGGAAGATCTGGTCAATAAAGCATTCAAAGAAGCGCTCGACCAGGAAAAGATCGAGCCGGTGGGCCGCGCCAACCTCGAAACGGTGCAGTTCGACGAACCGCCGTTCAGCTTCCGCGTGACTGTGCCGGTTGATCCCTCGCTGACGCTGCCCGACTACCGGGCGATTCGCGTGCCCTACGAAGCCAAAGAAGTAACCGACGAAATGCTCACCGAGGCGATGGACTCGCGGCGCGAGCGGCATGTGGTGCTGCGCGAGCCGGAAGAGCCACGCGCCGCCAAGCAGAGCGACCAGCTGACCGTTCAGCTCGAAAGCTTCCTGGATGGCGAGCCGCTGGAAGAGCGCGAAGAAGGCACCGAGGTGCCCGAAACCAATGTCGTGCTTGAAGAAGGTCGCCTGATCCCAGGCCTGTACGAGGGCCTGCTCGGCATCGAGCCCGACGAAACGCGCGAGATCGTTGCGCACATGCCCGAGGATCACGAAAACGAGCGCGTGCGTGACAAAGACGTGACCTTCAAGGTCACGATGAAGCGCCTGCAAGAGCGCATCCTGCCCGAGTGGGACGAGCTGCCGGTGCTGGAAGAAAGCGAAAGCACGCTCGACGAACTGCGCGAGAAAACACGCGGCGAGCTGGCCGAAACCCTGCGCAGCAACCAGGAGCGCGAGGCGATCGACGCCTACCTCAAGCAGCTTGTCGAGCAGACCGAGTACGACATTCCCGACGCGCTGATCGAGCAGGAAGCCGACCAGTTGCTGCACCAGCGCGGCCACGAGCTTGAGCGCTATGGCATCACCCTTGAGCAAATGCTGCAGTATCGCGGCCAGACGCACGACGACGCCGTGGACGAGCTGAAGCCCGAGGCCGAAGAGCGCCTGAAGACGACCTTGGCCCTGCGCGAGATCGTCAAGGCCGAGGGGCTCACCGCCGGCGAAGATGAAGTCGACGCCGAGGTGGACCGCATGATCGAAACCTATGACGAAGCCGAGCGCGACCGCGCCCGCGAGCTGCTCAGCACGCAGTTGCGCGCGTCGGTTGCCAGCACGGTCATTGATAAGAAGCTGCGCGAGCGGCTGTTCGAGATCGCCACGGGCACCGCGCCCGCCGCGCCCGCCGAAGAAGCCGCACCCGCCGCCGAGCCCGCAGCCGAACCCGCCGATGTTGTGGCCGATGAGTAGGTGAACCCGCAGCGAGTACAGGCGGCGTTGCCGAACAGCGCGTCGCCTGCATTCACTGCCTCCTAGGATGGAGTGACAGCAATGGACTGGACATCAAATAACAAAGTTGAGTGGATCGCCCCGCAACCTCAGTCGCTGATCCCAATGGTGGTGGAAAGCACCAACCGTGGCGAGCGCGCCTTCGACATTTTTTCGCGCCTGCTGAAGGAACGCATTATTCTGCTGGGCACACCGATTGACGACCAGATCGCCAACCTTATTGTTGCACAGCTGTTGTTCCTTGAGCACGACGACCCCGAACGCGATATTTCGCTGTATATCAACAGCCCGGGCGGCTCAATCTACGCCGGCCTGGCGATCTACGACACCATGCGCGCCATTCGCCCGAGCGTCTCGACGGTGTGCGTGGGCATGGCCGCCAGCATGGCAACGATTGTTCTGGCCGGTGGCACAAAGGGTAAGCGCTACAGCCTGCCGCACTCAACCATTCACATGCACCCAGCCATTGGTGGCGCGCGCGGCTCCGGCCCCGACGTTGAGATCCAGGCGCGTGAGCTTTTGCGCATGCAGCAGCTTGGTCGCCAGCTCATGTCCAGCGACACGGGGCAGACGGTTGAGCGCATTGCCCGCGACTTCGACCGCGACCTGTTTATGACGCCCGAGCAGGCCAAAGACTACGGTATTATTGACGAAATCCTGACGCGTGAAGATATGGCGAACCTCGCCGACAAGCGCTAACCAGCACCAGGACAAGCAGTAGGCAGCGGGCAGAAAAGCATTGATTCTGCCTGCTGCCTGCTACCTTTTATGTAGGAGCTACCATGGCCCGCACTCGCAGCAGCAATACCGGACGCGGGGCGTATGTCTGTTCATTCTGTGGCCGGGGCCAGGAAGAGGTGCAACGCCTGATCGCTGGCCCCGGCACTGTGTGTATCTGCGACGAGTGTGTTGGCCTGTGCAGCGCGATTATTGCTGAGGAAGCCGAAGCGCAGCCCCAGGCCACGCGCCATATTGCCACCGGGCCGCACCGCCTGCCCGTGCCGCGCCGCATGCGCGAGCGCCTCGACCAGTATGTGATCGGGCAGGATCGCGCCAAGATTGTGCTGGCGGTGGCGGTGTACAACCACTACAAGCGTCTGCGCTCGGCGCACCAGCCCGACGAAGTTGAGTTGGGCAAAAGCAATGTGCTGCTGCTTGGCCCGACCGGCAGCGGCAAAACGCTGCTGGCGCAAACCCTGGCGCGCGTGCTCGACGTGCCGTTCGCAATCGCCGACGCCACCGCCCTAACCGAGGCGGGCTATGTTGGCGAAGATGTCGAGAACATCCTGCTGCGCCTGATCCAGGCCGCCGATGGCGATGTCGAGCGGGCGCAAACCGGCATCATCTACATCGACGAGATCGACAAAATTGCGCGCAAGGCCGACAACCCCTCGATCACGCGCGACGTTTCGGGCGAGGGCGTGCAGCAGGCGCTGCTCAAAATTCTCGAAGGCTGCGTGGCGCATGTGCCGCCGCTGCCGGGCCGCAAGCACCCCCAGCAGGAATACATCGCCTTCGACACCTCGCACGTCCTGTTTATCTGCGGCGGCGCGTTTGAAGGGATCGACCAGATCATCAGCCGGCGGGTTGGCGGGCGGCGCACGCTGGGCTTCCAGCACGCAGCCGAGGAAGGCACGCTCGACCAGGAATACCTCCTGTCACAGTGCACCGCCGACGACCTGCTGCGCTACGGCTTTATTCCCGAGTTCATTGGGCGAATCCCGGTGGTGGCTGCGCTGCAACCGCTCGACAAAGACGCCATGATCCGCATCCTGACCGAGCCGCGCAACGCGATTGTCAAGCAATACCAGAAAATGCTGGCGCTCGATCATGTCGAGCTGGAGATCACGCCCGACGCGCTGGACGCGATTGCCGCGCGGGCGCTGGCCTCGCGCACGGGCGCGCGGGCGCTGCGCAGCGTGGTGGAAGAAGTGTTGATCGATATTATGTACGATGTGCCATCGCAAGAGCATATCGGGCGCTGTATCATCAACGCCGAGGTGGTGGAAAAACGCGGCCACCCGATTATGGTGCCCCGCGCGCCCGAGCGCACCGAGTACCGCCGCCGGCTGGAAGAAGCCGTCTAGTCAATTTACGATTTATGATTTTCGATTTACGATTGCAAAGCCCAAAACCTCGCAATCGTAAATCCGAAATCGTCAACCGTAAATCATAATAACTATGCGACTGATCCGACGAACCTCTGATCGCACTCAGGACGAAGGCAACGCCACCCGCCGCATTCTGGTGGCCGACGACGACCCCTCGATTGCCACCCTTATACAGGTGACCCTGAAAGACCCACGCTACGAGATTGTGGCGGTGAAGAACGGCCTGGAGGCGCTGAAAGCCTTCGAGGGCGGCAGCTTCGATGTCGTGATCCTCGACGTGATGATGCCCTATGTCGATGGCTTTGAAGCCTGCCAGCGCATCCGCGAGCGCTCGGACGTGCCGATTGTGATCCTGACGTCGCGCGACGGCACCGAGGATGTGGTGCATGGCTTCGAGCTTGGGGCCGACGACTATATCATCAAGCCCTTCAAAACCGCCGAACTGATCGCGCGCGTCGAGTCGATTTTGCGGCGCGTGGAAGGCTACAAGCACCGCGCCGCGCCGCCGATTGTGCGCGTGGGCGAGCTGGAGATCGACGAGCCGCGCCACCGCGTGAGCGTGCGCGGGCAGAGCGTGAACCTGACGCCGATGGAGTTCGAGCTGCTGTACTTCCTGGCTGCCAACTACGGGCAGGTCTTCGACCGTGAAACGCTGTTCCGCGAGGTGTGGGGCTACGACTACGTTGGCGAAACCAACCTTGTCGATGTGTGCGTGCGCCGCCTGCGTGAGAAGGTTGAGATCGAGGCATCGCGCCCGCGCATTATTGTGACGGTGCGTGGTGTTGGGTACAAGCTGGCCGAGCCGTAGGCATTTCTTTTCCCCAAAACCGAAAGGCGTGCAGCACCATGCTGCGCGTCTTTTTTTGTGCTAGAGTTTTGTAAGAAATGTAATTGTGTAACTAAAATTACGTTGACTTCGACATTACAGGCAGCTATACTACTGCAACAGAACATTCCCCTGAGCGCTGGGCTGGCGCAGAGGGCAGAAAGGCGAAGGCAATGAGTACAGTGGCGCAGGAACGCGAAGCAATGGATGCCTATTCGCACGCAATAAGCAGCGCAGCCGAGCGCGCCGGGCCGGCAGTTGTGAAAGTGGAAACGGGGCGCGGCGACGGGCGCGGGCGCGGCCAGGGCATTGGCTCGGGCGTGATCTATGGCAGCGACGGCGCGATTGTGACGAATGCGCACGTGGTCGCTGGCGCCTCGCGTGTGAAAGTAACGCTGCCCGACGGTCGCTCGCTGCCAGCAGGCGTGATCGGTTCGCGGCCCGAGCGCGACCTGGCGCTGCTGCGCGTGGGGCAGGGCGGCCTGCCGGTGGCCGAGCTGCGGGCGGCGCCATTGCGCGTGGGCCAGCTCGTGCTGGCAATTGGCAACCCGTATGGGCTTGATTTCACCGTAACGGCGGGCGTGGTGAGCGCACTCAATCGCTCGCTGCCGCTCGACCGCAACACCAACCTGGGCGAGCTGATCCAGACCGACACGCCGATCAACCCGGGCAACTCGGGCGGGCCGCTGGTGGATGTGCAGGGGCGCGTGGTTGGCATCACCACCGCGATTCTGCCGTTTGCGCAGGGGCTTGGTTTCGCCATCCCGGCCAGCGCCGTGCTCGACGCGATTGGGCAGATTACGGCCGCGCACCGCGAGAGCATTGCGCGTGGCACGCTAGGCATCAGCGGGCTGGATGTGCCGATTGACGAAGAGGTGCAGCGGGCGCTTTCACTTGAGCAGAAGCGCGGCGTGCTGCTGCTGGATGTTGCGCCGGGCGGGGCGGCGGCGCGCGCCAGCCTGCAAAGCGGCGACATGATTCTGGCGCTGGGCGACCGCACGACCGACAGCGTCGATGCGCTGCGCCAGGCGGTGCAGGAGTTGCACGGACGCAGCCCGTGGCAGGTGGCATTTCTGCGCGAAGGGCGGCGGCGGCGCGTGCCGCTGGTGCCGACAGCTTAACAGCAATATTTTTTAGATAACCACCAAGACACCAGGGCACCAAGAGTCATAAATTCTTGGTGCCCTGGTGTCTTGGTGGTTAGGACTTTTCTAGCTGGTCTCCCAGCATAACGAATTCGGGCGCACTCTGGTACAATAGCTGCATCAAACGAGGCGCTGCGCTCGTCTAAGCAGCAGTGACGCCGCGCAAATGCGGCGTGCCAATGTGCTATATGGAGGCGCTATGGGGCTGCTCGATAATTTAAGCAAGACGATTTCGCAGGTAGGCGACCGCGCAAAGTTCGAGGCCGACAAATTTCAGCGAACGACCAAGCTGCAAAGCGAGATCAACGACCTGAAGCGGCAGATCGACGCCAACCGGATCGAGTTTGGCGACCGTGCGATTCAGCTGTACCGCGCCGGGCAGATTCAGTCGCCGACGCTGGGCGAGCTGCTGAAGGCGCTTGATGCCCTGCAAGGCAATATCACCGTGAAGGAAGAAGAGCTGAAGCGCGCGCAGGCGGACGTGTTTGTTGAGCCACCCGCGCAAGCTGCGCCGCCCGTGGCGCAGAACGTGCCGATCAGCAGCGAGCCAGCGCAGCCGCCAATGGGCGCGGCCGGGCCGGTGGCGGGCAACAAGTTCTGCCCAAACTGCCGCTTCCAGATGCCGAACTCGGCAATGTTCTGCCCGAACTGCGGCGCGCGGCAGGGCGCATAACGCGAGCCAAAACCAACGAAAAGGACGAAGGGCTATCATACGCCCTTCGTCCTTTCTTTTTACCCTTCGGCAAGCGCCAGCCAGGCAGGCCCTACGAACGCTCGGGCAGGGTTGCGGCCAGCTCGACGATGCGCACCAGGCGCGGCGGGCGGTAGGCATCTTTGTCGAGCCAGAGCTGTGGCGCGCGCTGGCGGAACGGTCGGTAGTTGTCGAGCATCCAGCGCTCGGCGGCGGCCAGCGCCAGCATGCCTTCCTCGAACAGCACGCCCTGACGCCGCAGATGGCGCAGGCCCAGCACCATATAGGCAGTTTCTTCGGTGGTTGAGCCGTGGTAGCCGCCCAGCCCGCCGTCGGGCGACTGGTAGCTGATCAGCTGCTCGACGGCGCGATTGATTGCATCCTCGTAAGGCCCGTAGGGCAGCGCAATAATTGCCTGGCTGGTGGTGTAGAACCACGCGCTCTGCCACTTATCGCCCAGCCAGCGCCCATCGCTTTCCTGTTGGCGGGCGATATAGGCGTAGGCCGTATCGGCGGGCTCGCCCAGCGCCTGGAGCGCGTGGGCCGCGTGCGCCACCACCGACAGCGAGGGCTGCAGCTCGCCGGGGAATGCGCAGAAATGATCGCCCGCCTCGAAGCGGCGCAGCGGCGCGGCCGACACGGGAAAGCCGGCGCTGTGCAGGATCACGAGCGCGGCGGCGGTGTCGTCGCCATCGGGCATAAAATAATCGCTAAAGCCAATGCCGTGTGGCGTAAATGCCTGGCTTAACGCCCTGATTTGCGGCTCGATAACATCCTGCAGGGCCGGGTGATCGAGCAGGTTCGCGGTGCTGAGCATATACAGGCTGAATACCAGCTCAAACCACGTGAGCGGCCACACGCCCGGCACCACACCCGGCAGATCAACGCCCGTCATCGATGCGGCGCATTGCAGGTAGCGCTCGGCGCGCTTGCTTTCGGCTGCCAGCTCTGGTTTCGCGCGAGCCGCATCGAGCCAGGCCGCAGTTGCCGCCGAGCTATGGCCCACGCCGCCGCTGCCATCAAGTTCTGCTGCATAGGGCGTTGTGCCCCACGCCTCCCAGGAATGCACTGGCGGCGTGCCGGCCGGCCAGCGGCGCGACTCGATCATCTTCCGGCGCTTTTCGCCCAGCTCGATGAGCTGCGTATACGGCGCGGCCTGAACGGGCAAACCAGCTGCCGACGCTTCTCGCAGCAGTTGTGGCAGCAATAGCTCCACGCCAACCGGCAGATCATCCGAAAGGTGCGTCCAGTAGGGTGCCTGGTGACGCAAAAATGACAGCCCGGCGTGGATGGCGCGGCGCTCTTGCAGGCGGGCACCATATTTCTGCAAGGCCAGAATGGCGGCAAGCGTGGAAACATCGCGCGCGCGTGGCACCGCCGGGTCGCCCCAGCCGCCGTCGGGGTATTGCTGCTCGGCCAGCCATTCCAGGGCCGGCCAGATCAAGCCCTGCGGCGGCGCGAAACGCAATACCTGGGCCGTGTCGTAGATCGAAGGGCTGTTCATGCCACCATCGGTACCGAGTGCAGCAATAACATGGCGCAGATCAGTGATAAGCACATCGTCGATGTGCGACGTTTGTACGCTTGCACCAGAAAAGCGCAGTTGTTCGCGCGTATGCTGCGACATCATAGGAAAATTGCCCCTTCAAAACACAAAGTGCGCAGTTCAAGGCTGCGCACCATTGCACTCAGCATTGGCTTCAATCCTCGGGAAGGTGGTGAGGGCGTGGAGGAAGGGCTTCTTTGTTTTGAACTACGATGTAGCCCCGTAGTTAGGTGCATTATACCGTATTTTTACTTTTTATGCGGCTGGAAACTGCCAGCATGAGTATGCTATGCGCCAAAGCTTTTCTGCTGCGCCGCGCCCACAAGCGGCACAACTGCGTCCTGCTCAATCAGCGCGGGCATGCGGTCGTGGCCGGTGAGCGCGCGGTACTCGGGCGTGGGCGGCAGCGTGAGCATATACACGCGTGCCTGGTCGCCGCGCATGACAAGAAAGCCGCGAATGCCGTGCTCGATGCCAAACCAGACCTTTTTTTCCACGCCCTGGAATGCCGGAATAACGACCTCGCGCGGGCGCAGGTAGTTCCACTTGCCGGCTTCCAGGCTCTCGATGCGCAGCCAGCCGGTCTTCGGCAGCTTGAGGCTGTCGTCGCGGTTGCCCCAGTCGTAGAGCTGGAGCTTGTCGTCGACAATCGCGGGCAGGATTGGGCGCGCGCCCCAGAACACGCTCTCGACCACGCCGCTCGTGCGGGCCTGATCGAGCTGCGCCGGGCTGATCATCTCAGCCAGCGCGGGCTCAAGCGTTTCGTCGTACTTGAAGCGAATACCACCACACATCGTAGCCTCCTTTGCGCAAATCGCACTGTTGAAGAAAGCGAGCAAGCGCTGTGCCAGGGGACGGAGAAGTCAGGAGGCAGGAGGCAGGAGGCAGGAGGCAGGAGGCAGGAGGCAGGAGGCAGGAGGCAGGAGGCAGGAGGCAGGCGGCAGGAGGCAGGAGGCAGGAGGCAGGCGGCAGGAGGCAGGCGGCAGGAGGCAGGCGGCAGGAGGCAGGAGGCAGGAGGCAGGAGGCAGGAGGCATCAGAGCAACCTGTAAACATTCAGCTCTCTGCGCCCTTTGCGCTTTTTGCGGTGAAGAAACTGTTAGTCGGTAGTTTTCCTATTCTGATTTCTGTCTTCTGAAACCTGACTCCTGCGTTAGAACAAAAATTTCATCCACATTATACACAGGTTATCCCCAAGAATGGCTTACACTCTTCACTGGTTATCCACCACAAGAAATCGCATGACTGTGCTATAATGCAAAACAGCCGTTGGATCAGGAACACCCCGCTGCTGCATTATGTTCACACAGTGCGGAAAAGTGCGAGATTTGCTGACACACCCGCCATGCGCGAGCATGGTTTTGCGGCATGGTAAGACTCTTTGCCTTGGCCGGCGTTTTTGTGAAGTGTAAACTATTTCTCGCTACGGCGGCGGCCTGCTTTGTTCGGAGCACAGCATGAGCGATTTCACCCATCTCCATGTCCATTCGGAATACAGCCTGCTCGACGGCTATGCCACCACCAAAGGCATTGTCGAGCGTGCGGCGGAACTGGGGATGGACAGCATTGCGCTGACCGACCACGGCGTGATGTATGGCGCGATGGACTTCTACGCCGCCGCGAAAAAGGTTGGCATCAAGCCGATCATTGGCGTGGAAGCCTACATGGCGCCTGGCTCGGCAAAAGACCCGATGGTCAAAGGCGGCAAGAACTACTTCCACATGCTGCTGCTGGCGCAGAACGAAGTCGGCTACGCCAACCTGGTTAAGCTCACCTCGCGCGCCCACCTCGACGGCATGGGCCGTGGCGTGTTCGCCCGCCCGCGCATCGACCGCGCCATGCTCGAAAAGTACCACGAAGGCGTAATCGCTACCTCGTCGTGCATTGCTGGCGAAGTCATTCAGCACCTGACCATCCAGCAGAAAAAAGAAGCGCGCGAAGTGGCGGCCTGGTACCGCGACCTGTTCGGCCCCGACAACTACTACCTGGAATTGCAGCTCCACGGCAACACGCCCGAGCTGGAGCCGATCAACGACGAGCTGATGCGCATCGGCAAGGAGCTGGGCATCCCGCTGGTGGCGACCAACGACACGCACTTTGTGCGGCGCGAAGACCTCGAGGCGCAGAAGCATGTCATGGCCATGGGTTTCAACCTGACCATGAAAGACTTCTGCACCAAAAACTACCAGATGGACGACAGCTACCACATCACGTCGGGCGAGGAAATGTGGCAGCTCTTCAAGCGCTACGGCACCGCGCCACTGGAAAATACCCGCCGCATCGCCGACATGTGCCACCTGAAAATGGACTTCGGGCGCGTGCAGCTGCCGCAGCTCAACTTCATTCCCGAAGGACACGACGCCGCTTCGTACCTGAAATTTGTGTGCGAAGAAGGCCTGATGAAGCGCACCGGCGGCAGCCCGACCGAAGAATATGTGCGCCGGCTCGACTACGAGCTGGATGTGATCAACGCCACCGGCTTCCCCGACTACATGCTGATTGTGTGGGACTATGTGAAATTCGCCCGCACCAACGGCATTCCCGCGCTGCCGCGCGGTTCGGCCGGCGCGTCGCTGGTGCTGTACTGCCTCTACATCACCGACGTCGACCCGATCAAAAACAAGCTGCTGTTCGAGCGCTTCCTGTCGCGCGAGCGCCTTGAGATGCCCGACATCGACACGGACTTTGCCGACTCGCGGCGCGGCGAAATTCTCGACTATATCGCCAGCACCTATGGCCGCGAGAACGTTGCGCAGATCATTACCTATGGCACGCTGGGCGCAAAAGCCGCGCTGCGCGACATGGCGCGCGTGCTCGACATCCCGCTGAGCGAGGTCGATCGCGTCGCCAAGCTCATCCCCTCGCTGCCGGTTGGCACCACGATCGCGCAGGCGCTGGAGCGCGTGCCTGAGCTGAAACAGATCTATGAAGGCAACCCCGAGCTGCACAACCTGATCGACTGGGCGCGCAAGGTCGAAGGCCGCATGAAAAGCGTTGGCACGCACGCATGTGGCGTGGTGGTGAGCCGCAACCCGCTCGACGAAATGGTGCCGCTGCAGCGCACCTCGAAGGACGAAAACGCCGTAATGGCGGCGTTCGAAGGCCCGACCCTGGCCAAGATGGGCCTGCTGAAAATGGACATCCTGGGCCTTGCAAACCTCTCGATCGTGGCCGAGGCGCTGAAATACGTTCAGCAAACCACTGGCAAAAAGCTTGAGTTGGCCGACATCCCGCTGGAAGATCGCGCGACCTTTGAAAGCCTGGGCCGCGGCGAAACCACCAACGTCTTCCAGCTTGAAAGCGCGGGCATGACCCGCTACCTGATGCAGCTGCGCCCGACCCGCGTCGACGACCTGTACGCCATGGTTGCGCTGTATCGCCCCGGCCCGCTTGAGCAAATCCCAGTCTATATTCAGAACAAAAACAACCCGCACGCGATTAAATACCTGCACCCGATTCTCAAGCCTATTCTGGAAGACACCTATGGCGTGATCGTCTACCAGGAGCAGATCATGCAGCTGCTCCAGACGATTGCGGGCTACACGCTGGGCGAAGCGTACATCGTCATCAAGGCCATCAGCAAGAAGAACAAAGAGCTGATGGGCGAGAACGAAATCCGCTTCAAGGAAGGCTGTGGCAAGAAGGGCATTAGCCAGGAGATCGCCACGCAGCTGTGGGAGCTGATCCTGCCCTTCGCCGGCTACTCGTTCAACCGCCCGCACGCAACGCTGTACGGCCTGCTTTCCTACCAGACCGCCTGGCTCAAAACCAACCACCCGACCGAGTATATGGCGGCGGTGCTCACGGCTGCGGCTGGCGAAATTGGCGAAGTGGCGAAGAGCGTGGCCGAGTGTGGCCGCCTGGGCGTGGCGGTGCTGCCGGCCGATGTGAACCGCAGCAGCGAGGGCTTCACCATCGAGAATTTGCCCGACGGCCACCTCGCCGACTTCGCGAATCGCCAGGGCATTCGTTTCGGCCTTTCGGCTATTCGCAACGTGGGCAGCGGCCCGGTGCACGCCGTGATTGGCACGCGCGAGAATGGCGGCATGTTCAAAGGGCTGGAAGACTTCTGCGACCGGGTCGACCGCGTGGCGCTGAACAAGCGCGTGCTGGAAAGCCTGATCAAGTGCGGCGCAATGGATGCGATGCCCGGCACGCGCCACCAGAAGCTCCAGATCCTCGATGCGGCGCTTTCCGCTGGCGTCGAAGCGCAGCGCGCCCGCGAATCCGGCCAGGTCAGCATGTTCGACCTGTTTGGCGGCGGCGGCAGCAGTGGTGGCGTGTCGGTGCAATCCATTCCGCTGCCGATCATTCGCCCCGAGCCGCAGCACGACAAAGAGCGACTGGCCTGGGAAAAAGAACTGCTGGGCATGTACGTTTCCGACCACCCGATCGCCAAGGCGCTCGACGGCCGCGACCTGACGGGCATCACGCCGCTGAGCCAGCTTGGCGACGAGCTGGTGGGCAAGGTGCACACCTTTGTTGGCATGCTTAGTGCAACAAAGCGGCTGGCGACCAAAAAAGGCGACAGCATGCTTGTTGCCACGCTGGAAGACCTCGAATCATCGGTCGAGCTGGTGGTCTTCCCCAAGAGCTTCGAGAAGTATCGCGAGCTGCTGCAGGACGACGCGCTGCTGCGGCTGATGGCCAAAGTCGACAAGCGCAACGAAAGCATTCAGCTGCTGCTGGAAAGCGCCGAAACGCTCGACCTTGCGGCAGCGCCGGCCGAAGCGCCCGAGATCGCTCCGCAGATGGACCTGGAAAACCGTGCCGAGGCGCTGCCGCCGGCAATCGAGGAGGCTATAGCTATGGCTGCCCCGCACGACGACGCGCCGCACCCAGCCGGCCTGGATTCGCGCGCGCTTGGCGCTGCGCCCGCTCCTGCGCCAACTGAGCCACCTGCGCCAAGCGAGCCACCCGCGCTCGAAAGCCCGATAAGCGTGATCCGCTCGCGCATGAAAGTGGGCGCGAATGGCAATGGCAACGGCAACGGCCACGCGAACGGCAATGGCAACGGCGCGGCTCCCCCGCCCGTGCCTGCCTTTGTGCAGCAGCTGCGGCTGTTCCTGCCCCGCACCGGCGACCTCGACGCCGACGTGGTGCGTATGCACCGCGTGGACCGGCTGCTGCGCCAGAGCGAAGGCGACGCCAGCGTCATCCTGCACATCCCGAATGGCGAAACGACGGTGCTGCTTCAGCCGCGCCACAAAGTGCATTGCAGCGAAGACCTGATCGGCGCGCTGCGCACCGAGCTTGGCCTGGAATCGGTGGTGCTTGATCAGTAGAAAGAGCCATTACTCCCAAACAGCAGAGCCATTTCAACATTGAAATAGGAACGAGTGATTTATCCACAGATTGCGCAGATTACGCAGATAATAGACCTTATATCTGTGTAATCTGCGGAATCTGTGGATAAGTTTTGGGGCTTTGACATAGCCAGGCCAATAGCCCGCGCTATTGACGTTCGATCCGCATCCCGCTATACTCTCACAGCATTGAGTTCAGCTGTGGAGAGGCGCAGTGTATCCCCAGATCTACCTCGGCACCATTCCAGACACCAGTGCGGAACGCCTGGCTTTGCGCGCGCTGGCGCTCGATCTGCGCGCCCGCCTCGGGGCCGCCCGCACCGACACGCCAAGCATGCTGCTGCTGCACTTTGCGCCCGCGCCCGGTGCCGCGCCCGCCGACCTGCTGCTGCTCCAGCCAGCCGCCGCCATTGTTGGCGCGGTGCGCGCCTACACCGGGCCGATTGCGGCGCAGCCGGGCGGGCGCTGGGCCATGCGCGACAGTGGCGTGCCCCTGGCCGAAGCTGGTGGGATCACGCCGATTCAGCTTGTGGATGCCCTGCGCAATGCGGTGCGCGAGCGCCTCGACGATGCCGCGCCGGCGCTGCTTGGCACCATGCCCGAAGCCCAGCCGTTCGAGCGCATGGCCGGCGCGCTGATCTGCGCGCCAATCACCCACCCCGACTCGCATATCTCGCTGACGATCAGCGAGCACCGCCGCCAGCTGAAGGTGCTGGGGCTCGACGAATTGCCAGCCGTGGCGGGCATGCTGCGCCTGGGCACACAGCTCGCCCCCGAGGCCATGCGCGCCATCGCCAGCGAGCTGTTTGGCGGCCGGCTCTGGCACGACGGCACGCGCTTTCTCTTCGAGCTGGCCGCGCCGCGCTTCCAGCTGCGCGTGCTGAGCAATGGCACGCGCCCGGCCAGGCTGCTGCAGCTTATGGAAGGCGAAAACCTGATCGGCCGGCGGCGCGCCCCGCAGCAGCACGAGCGCCGGCTCACACTCGGCGGCGACGAGCTGATCTCGGCCGATCACGCGATTTTCACGGTTGGCGACGGCGATCAGGTGCTTGTGCGCGACGCCAGTAAAAACGGCACATGGGTTGCTTCACCCGGCGGCGCTGAAGAGCGCGTGCGGCGTGAGCGGGCGATTGCGCCCGGCGACGAGCTGCGCCTGGGCATTACACGGCTGCGCCTGGAGCAGGTTGAAGGCGCGCAAGCCAGCGAGGAAACGGCATGAGCACAGGCAACCCCGGGCAAGATGATGCGGAATCGCTGCGGGTGCGGCTGCACGAACTGCGCAAGGCGCTCGACGACATTGGCGGCCTGATCGACCGGGCCGTGGCGGCCGAAGAAGCACTGCGCCTGAGCGAAGAGCGCTTCCGCATGCTGGTGGGCGGCGTGCGCGATTACGCCATTTTCATGCTCGACCAGCAGGGTTATATTGGCAGCTGGAACCTCGGCGCCCAACTGCTCAAAGGTTATTCCGCCAGCGAAATCATTGGCAAGCACTTCTCGATCTTCTACCCGGACGAAGACCTCGCCGCTGGCAAGCCCGCCCGCGAGCTGGAAATTGCCACGCGCGAAGGCCGCTACGAAGAAGAAGGCTGGCGGCTGCGCAAAGATGGCTCGCGCTTCTGGGCCAATGTGCTGATCACCGCCCTGTTCGACACCGATGGAAACCTGCGCGGCTTTGGCAAGGTTACGCGCGACCTCACCGAGCGCCGCCGCGCCGAAGACATGCGCGAGCAGCTGCGGCTGCGCAACCGCCAGCTTGAGCTGGAGCAGGAGGCGCGCACCCAGATCGAGGCCACGCTGCGCAGCCGCGACGAATTTCTGATCGCCGTGGCCCACGAGCTGCGCACGCCAATTACCGCGCTGCTGGGCTACGGCCAGATGATGCGCCGCCATTTCGATCACGGCCACGCCAACCCCGAGCGCGACCAGCGTATTATTCAGGCCATCCTTGTGCAGGGCGAGCGGATCAACCGGCTGACAAACACCATGATTAGTATGTATCGTCTGGCCGAAGACTCGCTGAAGCTCAAACGCGAGCCGATCGATCTGCGCTTCGAGCTGGCGCGCGTTGCCTCGCAGCTTGAGCTGCTGACCGACCAGCATCCACTTACCACCGAGCTGCCGGCCGTGCCGCTGATGATCGATGGCGACGATCAGGCGCTTGAGCAAGTGTTTTACAATCTGGTTCAGAACGCGATCAAATACAGCCCGGCCGGCGGCATGATCACCATGCGGCTGCGCGCCGTGGATGATCAGGCAGTCATAACTATCGCCGACGAGGGGATGGGCATCCCCGAAGACGAACGCGAGCGCGTGTACGAGCGCTTCTACCGCGCCCGCAACATCAACGGCGAGCAGATCAGCGGCCTGGGCATGGGCCTTTATATTGTCAAAGAACTGGTTGAGCTGCACGGCGGCACGATCAATGTCGAAAGCACGCTCGGGCAGGGCAGCACCTTTCGCGTGACCCTGCCACTAAAGGAGGGAGAAAAATGACGCAGTACTGGCTGCTGAAGACCGAGCCCAACGATTACGCCTTCGCCGACCTGACGCGGGACGGGGGCACGGTGTGGGATGGGGTGAGCAACAACGCCGCCCTGATCCATTTGCGCGCCATGCAGCCCGGCGACCAGGCGCTGATCTACCACACCGGCGACGAGCGCCAGGCCGTGGGCATTGCCACCATCACCAGCGCGCCCTACGCCGACCCCAAGCTCGATACCCCCAAGCTCGTGGTGGTCGATGTCGCGCCACTGCGCCCGCTCCCCCGCCCGGTCACGCTTGCCGCGATCAAGGCCGACCCGGCCTTTGCCGACTTTGCGCTGGTGCGCCAGGGCCGCCTCTCGGTGGTGCCAGTTTCCCCCGAGCAGTGGGCGCGCCTGCTGGGCATGGCCGGCGAGGGGTGAGTGTTGAGTTTTGAATGCTGAGTGTTGAGTAAATAAAACCACGAACTGCGGAACCACAGAACCGAGAACCTTGTGAGGGTTTAGGGTCTGGGGTTTTGGGATTAGGCCCGCAACCTGCGAAACCTTTGCGTTCTTTGCGCTCTCTGCGGTTAGAATTCCTGTTCGTTGGTCAACCTTCAAATCTGGCACCTGCCAATCTTACAACCCTTCGCGCCCTTTGCGCTCTCTGCGGTTCATTCAACCTGCAACCGGCAAACGTGGAACCTGCAACCTGCAAACCTTCAAACCTGCAACTCCGCTTCGCTGGCAGTGTTATAATGCGGGCGGCACATGCGCACCGCGCGCGATCGACGACCGACCACAGGCGCTGCTTGGGGGCCGGTCGTTATCGGTTGGCAGGCGCGTCTGTGCAGCGCAAACAGCTGCTGACATAAGGAGTATCCGATGGAGCTGCCCGAATACCGCAACGAGCCGTATGTCGATTTCAACGACCCCGCCCACGCCGACGCAATGGAGCGCGCGCTGGCCGATGTCAGGGCTCAGTTCGGCAAAACATACCCGCTGGTGATCGACGGCGAGCAGATCGTCACTGAGAAGACGATTGCCTCGCGCAACCCCGCCCGCCCGGGCGATGTGGTGGGCTACGCATCGAGCGCCTCGGCCGAGCAGGCCACGCGCGCGCTGGAAGTGGCGCACGCCCGCTTCGACACCTGGCGCAAAACCAGTGCCGAAGAGCGCGTGGGCTACTTGGTGAAAACCGCCGCGATCATGCGCAGCCGCATCTACGAGCTGAGCGCCTGGATGATTTACGAGGTCAACAAGAACTGGGCCGAAGCCTATGCCGACGTGGCCGAGGCGATCGACTTCTGCGAGTACTACGCGCGCGAGATGCAGCGCCTGGCCGGGCCGCAGCAGGTCTATCAGCTGCCGGGCGAGCACGCCGAAATGCAGTACATCCCGCTGGGCGCGGGCCTGGCCATCCCGCCGTGGAACTTCGCGCTGGCGATCACCACCGGCCTGGTGGTGGCCCCGCTGGTGACGGGCAATACGGTGGTGCTCAAGCCCTCGCCGCGCTCGCCAGTGATCGCCTATAAGCTCATGGAAATCCTGGCCGAGGTGGGCGTGCCGGCCGGCGTCGTCAACTTCGTCACGGGCGACGACGCCGTGATCGGCGACCTGCTGGTCGACCACCCGAAGACGCGCTTTATTGGCTTCACCGGCTCGAAAGAGATCGGCCTGCGCATCTACGAGCGCGCCGCCAAGGTACACCCCGGCCAGCGCTGGCTCAAGCGCACCGTGCTGGAAATGGGCGGCAAAGACACGACGGTGGTGGATGAAACCGCCGACATCGACGCGGCCGCGCAGGCGATTGTGGCTGCAGCCTTTGGCTTCCAGGGCCAGAAGTGCTCGGCCTGCTCGCGCGTGGTGGCGGTTGCGCCCGTGTACGATGAGCTGCTGGAAAAGGTGGTGGAGCGCGCCCGCACGCTGACTGTGGGCGACCCGGCCAAGCGCGAGAGCGCGCTGGGCGCGGTGATCGATGGCCGCTCGCTCGACAAGATTCGGCAGTACATTGAGATTGGCAAGCAGGAAGGCCGGCTGGTGCTGGGCGGCGAGCTGCCCAACGACCCCGAGAGCGAGGGCTATTTCGCGCCGCCAACGATCTTCGCCGACATTGCGCCCGACGCGCGGCTGTCGCAGGAAGAAATCTTTGGCCCGGTGCTGGCCTTTATCAAGGCGGGCGACTTCGATGAGGCGATGGAGGTGGCGAACAACACCGAGTTCGGCCTGACGGGCGGCCTGTTCTCGAACGTACCCGAGCGCCTTGAGCGCGCCCGCGAAGACCTGCATGTCGGCAACCTCTACCTCAACCGCAAGATCACCGGCGCGATGGTGGGCGTGCACCCCTTTGGCGGCTTCAATATGTCGGGCACCGACTCGAAGGGTGGCGGCCCCGACTACCTGCTGCTGTTTATGCAGGGCAAGAGCATCGCTGAGAAGAAGGCGTCATAGTGTGCTTGTAGCGGGGCGGCGCACCCTTCGATACGCGCGATGCGCCACTCAGGATGCGCTTCTCTTCTCTGAAACCTCGCTTCAAACAGCCAATAGCACAGCGCCGGCCCCAAGGCCGGCGCTGTGTGCGTTGGGCGTGGGCTTCAGCGCGCTTACGACGTTGGCGCTGCCACGAAATCCAGCTCCAAGGTCACATCCTGGCTCACATTTGCCACAAACGGCACGTTCGGGATGGTCAGGCCGTAGTCGTCGCGGTTGATCACGGTCGAGGCCGTGCCGCTAAGCTTTTGCTCGGTTTCGGGCGTGGCCGTCGCCTTGAACACCACCGACTTCGTCACGTCCTTGATCGTCAGGTCGCCGGTGATCTCGAAGCTGTAGGTTTGGCCCAGCGCCGCGCTGCCGCTCAGCCCGCTCACGGCAGTGGGCTTGAAGGTAATGAACTCGAAGCTCGACGTGTTGAGAATGAAGTTGTTGATGGCGCGATTGCGCTGCGAGCTGTCGGTGGCGAGCGTGCGCGCGTTGATCTGGATGGTGCCGAGCTTGGTGGCGCTCAGGTCGTTCGGGTTGATCTCGATCTGCCCGGCGACCTGGTCGGTTGTGCCGACCACATTGGTGGGCGCGCCGCGCAGCTCTTCGGTAAGCTTGAAGCGCGCCTCGGACTGATCGGGCACGATCTGGAACAGCAGCTGGCCGCCGCTGGCCGCCGCTGGCGCGGCAGTCGCTTCGCCGCTGGCGGGCGCGGCGGGCGCGGCGGTGGCCTCGGCTGCGGCCGGGGCGTTCGTGGCGGCGGCTGGGGCGCCCGTGGCGAGCGGGATCGCCTGGATGGGGCCGCTGGCCGCCTCGGGCGCGCGCAGCAGCACGCCAAAGATCACATATGCGACCACGGCGACGATCACCACCGCCGCGCCGCCCAGGTAGAGTAAGTTCCGGTTCTTCACAATGCTTCTCCTGTATATGGCGAACGTTCTCCCTCACGGTTGCCTTACGCGCCGGCCTGCACAACAAAATCAAATGTTGCGGCCTTGCCATCCTCGGTGTCGCGTTCGCCCAGCAGCAACGCTGGGTTGAAGATCGAATCCCGATCGTTTGCGGGTTCGTTGGGAAAGTAGAGCTGCGTGGTCAGCACCGGGCCGTTGGGCGCCTGCACCTTGACATGGATGTGGCGCGTGCGGCCAGTATAAAGCCCGGGCCGGATCGTTTCAAGGCGAAACTGGCCCTGCTCGTCGGTGAACTGGTGGCCGCGCAGCCGAAAGCCTGCATTATCGTACTGGCCGGCGTCGTCGGCGTGCCAGAAATCGAGCAGGGCGCGCGCGACGGGCTGGCAGCCAGTGCTTAGCACCTGCCCGGTGACGATCAGCGTCGTACCGGCCATCCCCGGCTCGATCAGCGAGGCGCGCTCGGGCGTGTTGGGCGTGTAGTACGGCCCTTCGGTCTGCGCTGGCGTTGGCTCGTCGTCGTCGTCGCCGCAGGCGGGCGTGGGCTGCAAGGCTGCCACTGCCGGCGCGGTGGACGCGGGCAGAGCGGTCGGCGCGGGCGCTGCTGTCGGTGCAGCGGGCTGAGCCGTGGGCGCAAGCGTCGGCGCGCTGGTGCTGGCTGGCGCGGCAGCTGGCGCAGCGGTTGGCGCGCTGGTGCTGGCCGGCGCGGCAGCCGGCGCTGCGGTTGGCGCGCTGGCGGTGCTGCCAGCGCAGGCCGCCAGCAGGTAGGTGGCCGGCAACGCCAGGCAGGTGTGCAGAAATGCGCGCCGCTGCATCCGCTTGCTCTCAGCCATACATCCCTCCTGTTTCAGGCTATTTTTTTGGCCGGAAAGGCCACTTTCGCGGCCCAGCCGGCCAAATCATCGCGCCAATATCTACGCTAATCACGAGCTGTCTGCACAGTTCGTTGTGGAGAATATAGCGTCAGAAACTGAGAAAGGCAAGAGAGCAGGATGAGCACTGTGTGAGAATGGCGATAACAAACCCACCAGAACGGAGAACTTGCCAGCGCAGCCGCCTATTCTCTTTTTGACAAATCATTATAGCTATCGCTCTATTCCTATCCTTCATCTCCGAACCTCTGCGCCGAAAGCGCATTGTGGCAGAGAGCAAAATGGTTGAGCCACAGAGTGCACAAAGGCACTGAGGACGATATTCAAAAGCTCGGTGTTCTCCGTGTTCTCTGTGGCTCACTATTTCTGCACTTCGCTATAGTTGCCAGCGCCGGCCCACTCGCGCACTGCAGGCGAAGCGGCCAGAATGCGGCGCGACTGATTGAGCAGCACCCGCACGCGCGATTCGCTTAGCCCCACCTGCGGCCCAATATCGCTGACGCGGCAATCGGCGACGGCCCACAGGAAGAAAATATGCGTCAGGCGTGGATCTGCCTGTGCGCGCAGTAAATCACACACCAGCTCAAACAGCGCGCTGCCTTGCATGTGGGCTTCAGGATCAAGGTGCGCTGGGGCGAACTGCGCGATTGAGTTCTCGGTAGTGCCGAGTGGATTATAGCGTTTCTGGGCACGCAATCCACGCAGGTAGCGCAGCACACTTTGCACCACCACCTGATGTGCCCAGGTAGAAAAGCGGCTGGCGTAGCGATAACGCGGCAGCGCGCGCGCCAGCTCCATGCTGGCAACCTGCACCAGGTCTTCCAGGCTTACCGCGCTATCGAATTCCCAGATCAGCCCAGCGCGCCGCACAATTGGCCGCGCCAGCGTAGCCCACCGTTCCCACATGGCCGCGTGTTCGCGATGGTCGTGCTGCGAGAGCGCCTCGACTAACACATGATCTGTGTGGTAGTTATACATCACGCGCCGCAGTTGGGCATCGCTATCTCCATCTACTATGCATCTATTCAACGATTGAGCATAGCCTGCAAGCGTATCGTTTCCTAGCCCCCAGCCTAATTGTGTATTCAGCTCGACAAGAATGGCCCAACTACGCTGTTCTTTCCGGCTCGTCGTGCCCATCGCCGATGATCCTCCCGCGCTTTCTCGGCTGCTCACCGCGCAACGGAAAACCACCCGAAAAAGCTACTACTTAAAGAAAGTTTTTGAGTCATTGCGTGAGGCCAGGATGCACATACTGCTGAGGAGGACGATATGTGAACGAGATCACTGTTGCAAAAATGAACTTCGCCCATACTCAATATCGGAAAATCACTCGATAACGAACGGCGCACGGGTGTGGAAACAGTTGGTGCGCATCACGAAAAAGTATGAGTATTGCGCGCATGATGTTATTTGGCCCGCTACACGTCCATGCTGCAAATCGCTCGCTGATGTTTTCTGGCTCGCTTATTCCTCCTTTGCTTGGCTACCTGGCCCTGAATGCGCCAGCCGGGCGCGCTGTGCCGCGCACACTGGTTGCCGAACGACTCTGGCCGCACCTGCCGGGGGCGCTTGCGCGCCTGCGCCTGAACGACACGCTGTACCGGCTGCGCCAGAGCCTTGACACTGCGCCAGACTGGCTCGAAGCCGACCACAGCAACATTCGCCTGACAAACATTTCAAGCGATGTGGCCGAGTTCAAAGTTTTGGCTGCTTCTGATTCACTAAACGATTGGAAAAGCGCAATTGAGTACTATACCGGCGAGCTTTTAGATGGAATTGATGCCGAGTGGTTGCTTGTGCCGCGCGTTGCCCTGCGCGACCTGTACCTCACGACGCTGGCAAAAGTGTGCGATGCGCTGATAAAAGACGCGCAATTTGCCGAAGCGCTTGCCTATGCGCATCGCTGGATGCTGGCCGACCCGCTGAACGAAACGTCGTACCAGGTGGTGATGCGCCTTGCGGCGCAGCTTGGCCGGCATGCCGAAGCGTTACAAACGTATGATCAGCTGGTCGAGCTGCTGGAAGACGAGTTTCAAAGCACACCGCTGCCCGAAACGCGCGCGCTGGCGAATAGCATTCGGGCCGCCTATTATGCGCCAGCCCTGCCAGGCGTGCCACCCCTGCTTGGGCGCGAGGCCGAGCGCGCCGCGCTGCTGGGCATGCTCGACCGGGCCCATGCCGGGCAGGGCGCAATTGTGCTGCTGGAAGGCGCGGCCGGTGTTGGTAAAAGCCACCTGATTGATGCATTTGCAGAAGGCGCGCGCTGGCGGCAGGCGCGTGTGATTGCGTTGGAAATCGAAGCAGCTGCCACACAGCCCTTTGCGCCGCTTGAAGCCATACTGCGCCAGGCACTGGCAGGTGTGTGGGGCCAGGTGATTCATACGCAGCTGGCCGAGGAAATGGCGCTCGTTTTTGGGCAGCCACATGCTCAGCAGGGCCCGGGAACAGTGGCCATAGCAGTGCAGTTTGCGCAAGCTGCCCAGGCGCTTGGCGATGCCCAAACCCATGTTTTTGTGCTGGAAGGCATGCACCTGGCCGCGCCTGCGCTGTGGCAGCTCGTCCATGATTGTGCCGCCGCGCTGCGGAATAGCCGGACACTGCTGGTGCTCAGCTATCGCGGGCGCGAGCTGCGCGCGAACCAGGCGGCATGGCGCGCAGCGCGCGCACTTGAGCGCGAGCAGTCTGTCGCGCGCATTCCTCTTGGGGATCTTCCAAGCGATGCATGTGAGGAAATTGCGCAGCTGGCGGGCGCTGCCAACAACCCCGCACAGCTCGGCGCGCTGGTGCTTCAGAGTGGCGGAAACCCGCTGCTGGTGCAGGCGCTCGCGCAGGCTGCACCGAATGAACCTTTGCCGCCAGCCGCCCGCCAGTGGGCCGAGCAGCAGTGTGCTTTGCTCGCAACCCCGGCGCTGCGCCTGCTGGAATGGCTGAGCATTCTGGAGACGCAGCCAGCCTTGGCAGTGCTCAATGGCCTGCTCGATGCTGCCATGCTGGCGCAGGTGCCTGCCCTGCTGGCCGATGGCTGGCTGGCCGAGCAGCACGGAGTGCTGGCATTTTGTGCCGGCCTGGTGCGCGACTATATCTACACGAACCTGCCGCCCGCGCGCCGCCGGGCCATGCACGCCCAGGCCGCCCGCCACCTGGCCTGGCTCGGCGCGCCGCCTGAGCAGTATGCACTTCACTACGAGCAGGCCGAGCATTGGAATGCTGCCAGCGATGCATTTGCGGCGGCAGGTACAAGCGCGCTTGAGCAAGCAAACCCAGCCCAAGCGAGCCAGTTCTATGCCCGCGCACTGGCGGCGGCTCGGCGCGCAGGCCGCGATGCCGCTGCTTTGGAGCAGCTTGCGGCGACCCACGCGGCCGCCCTGCGCCAGGCCGCAGCCGAATCCGGCGCGCAGCAGCCCGCGCAGATCGCGGTTGAGCTTGCGCGCCTTGATGCACCGCTTGGTCGGCCATTGGCCCCGCGCGAGCGCGTGCTGGTGCAGTGGACGATCCATGCAGGCGCAGACGACACCCGCTTTGCGCGTATGCACGGAAAAATAGCGCTTCGCCACGCGCGCATCGTTCGCCTGCTTGCCGAGGCACAGGCGCAGGGCGCGGCACCCACCGACCGCGATCTGGCACAGGCGCTTCAGGTTTCGCAGCGTACCATCATTGCCGATATCGCGCTACTACGGGCGCAAGGAATCGCCTGCACCACCCGGCGGCGCAAATAAAATTGCACAAGAGTTCCGTTTCTCCATAGATTGTATTTCCATACTACGCATTACGAAGCGCAAAAATAATAATTGCACAAAAGTATGTCAATCGCGCGTATGAAACGACAGGCAGACGATATGCCTGTGCTATGCTCGTGCTGTTCTCATTCCTGGCGTAAATATCGCAAAAGAGCGAAAGCAATGCTGCGAATCACACATTCCTGGCTCTGGGCGTTGGGCGCCCTCGCCATGCTTATGCTGGCGCTGCCTGCCACACCTGCAAGCGCAGCCAGGCCCGCAAATGTTCGCTTTGTTCACGCCGCGCCCGACGTGCCGGCGGTGGATATTACGATTGATGGCAAAAGCGCCGATCAACCGCTGGCATTTGGCACGATTACTGAATATTCCACTGTTCCAGCTGGCAAGCACAAGGTTCGCATCACAATCGCCAGCGCGGGCATTGCGCAAGCGCTTGAATTAAGCGCGGCGGCCGATGGCGTCTATACAATTGGGCTGGTTGGCCAGCTGCCCGAGCTGCGGCTGGCGACGATTGCGGATCACCCTATTCCGCCGAGCGAAAAAGGCCCGCAGCTGCGCGTGTACAATTTTTCGCCCGATGCGCCAGCGGTAGACGTGCGCCGCGCTGACCCAGCAGCCGCGCCCGGCAGCGTGCCCGACCTGCTGATTGCAAATGTTGGGTTTGCAAATGGCAGTGGTTACTTGCCCATTCCTGCCGGCAGCTATGCCCTGACGGTGATGCCGGCAACAATTGACTACCTGGCGCTCAATACGCCAACCGCGTTCCAAGCCAGCGACGGCACGCTGCAAAGCATGTTTATTCTCAAAACACTGTCGCAGCAGAGCACAATCGACGTGAAAATTGTGAAGGATGCTGTTATCAACCGGCCAAGCGAGCTACCTCGCACCAGCACTTCCCAGCCCTCATTCCAGCCCCTCGCCTTGCTCGCGCTTGTGCTCCTGCTGTTTGGTGGCCTGCTGCGCCGCCGTGCCCATTCATAGCGGCAATCGGGATGCTCTCGCATTCTGGAGGAATCCGTGGAGCCGACGCCAATCGGTGAGACGATGGCCCTGGTTATTCGCCTGCGCGCATCCGCCGATGGGCAGTGGCTGCTGCATATCGACGGCACCAGCACGCTTGAAGCGCTGCCGCTGCTGCCCGCGACTTTTGTGGTGAAGCTGTGGCGCTCGAACACTACCAAGGTTGTGCGCGGCACTATTCAGCTTCACGGCAGCCAGCATGTCGCGTCCATCCAGGGAAATGTGCAATTGCTCGACCTGCTGCGCGAGTGGCTGCGGCCCGAAACGGCCCCGCCCGCAGCAGAACACGAAGCCGGAGCATGATGCCAGCTGATTTCGCTATTGCGACCAACACGCCGAGATTTACCGATAGCGCCGGGCATGTGGCGGCGCTGCGCGACTGGCTGCACCGCCGGTTGCAGGTGCAAATTGCCGCCACGCGCGAGATGTTTGGCGCGCTGGCCGACGATAGCTATCGCGGCCTGTACATCCCCGACGCCGAGGTGGACATTCTGAGCGCGGCGGATGCGGGCTTTTCGCCGACCCTGCTTGCCGAGCGCGCCGCGCTCCAGGCCGAGCGCCGGGCGATTGCCGCACAGGCGGCCGCGCTGGCCCACGCCGGCCAGGAATCGCGCATGAGCCGCATGGCGCGCTTGTTTGGCCTTGCAGAATTCGAGCAGGACATTGTGCTGGTGGCGTTGGTGCCCGAGCTCGATCTGCGCTACGAGCGGCTGTATGCCTACGTTCAGGACGATGTCACGCGTAAACGCCCAACCGTCGATCTCGCCATTCGCCTGCTGGCCGGCGGCGATGCTGCGAGCGCAACGCTGGTGCGCGCCTTTGCGCCCGACGCACCGCTGCGCCGCCACCGCCTGATCCAGCTTTTTGAAGATGGCCAGCGCCAGCCGCCGCTGCTTGCGCGCTTCATCAAGCTCGACGACCGCGTGGTGGCGGAATTGGGCAATACCGGCGCGCCCGCCCTGGATGCCGAGCTAATGCCGTTCGCCGCGCTCGAACACCCGCAGCGGGCGCTTGGCTCCCTGCTGCTGGCGGAAGACCTGACCGCGCGCCTGCGGCACGCCTTTCGGCCGGACGACGGGCTGGTGCTGGCGCTGCAAGGCGGCTATGGCAGCGGGCGCAAAGCAATTGCCGAAAGCCTGTGCAGCGAAGACAGCCTGCCCCTGCTCACCGTCGATCTTGAGCGGCTGATCGCGTCTGATGGCGCCGACGTGTCGCACGCGCCGACGCAGTTCGAGCTGGCCCGCCGAATCGTGCGCGAGGCGACCCTGCGCGGCGCGGCGATCGCCTGGCAGGGCGCGGACCGGCTGCTGCACGAAGAGCACGCTGGCGCGTGGCGCGCCGCCCTGCTGCCAATCATCGACGAGTTTCGCGGGCCGCAGTTTGTGCTGCTAAGCCACGGTTGGGAAACAAATGGCGCGCTGCCGCACAGCCGCTACCTGCGCGTCGAGCTGCCGGCGCTTTCCTACAGCGAGCGCGAGCAGCTGTGGCAGCGCCGCCTGAATGGCGAGCGGCCCGACGACGCAACGCTTCAGGCGCTGGCGAGCACTTTTCGCCTGAGCGGCGGCCAGATCCGCGACGCGGCAGCCATGGCGCGGGCGCTGGCGCGCTGGCGCAATGCCGAAGGCGCGCGCATCGCACCGCACGATCTGTTCGCCGCCTGCCGCGCCCAGTCGAGCGGCCGGCTGGCCAGCTTGGCGCACAAAATCAGCGCCAGCTACACCTGGGACGATCTGGTGCTGCCGCCCGATCAGGTTGCCCAGCTGCGCGAGATCACCGCGCAGGTGCGCCACCGCCGCACCGTGCTGGAGCGCTGGGGCTTCGACCGGCACCTGGCGATGGGCAAGGGCGTGAATGTGCTGTTCGCTGGCCCTTCGGGCACGGGCAAAACTATGGCCGCCGAGATCATTGCCGCCGAGCTGGGGCTGGAACTCTACAAAATCGACCTGTCCAGCATGGTGAGCAAATACATTGGCGAGACCGAGAAGAACCTCGACCGGGTGTTTAGCGCGGCGCGCGAGGCCAACGCAATCCTGTTCTTCGACGAGGCCGACGCAATTTTCGGCAAGCGCAGCGAAGTGAAAGACGCGCACGACCGCTACGCGAATATCGAGGTGGGCTACCTGCTGCAAAAAATGGAAGAGTACGACGGCGTGGTCATTCTTGCCACCAACCTGCTCAACAACCTCGACGACGCATTCGTGCGGCGGCTGCATATGACGATCGACTTCCCGTTTCCCGAAGAAGCCTACCGCCGGCAGATCTGGGCGCGCGTATTTCCCGCCGAGGCACCGCTGGCCGCCGATATCGACCTGGCGCTGCTGGCGCGGCAGTTCCGGCTGGCCGGCGGCAACATTCGCAACGTCGCGCTGCTGGCGGCCTTTCTCGCCGCCGAGGATGGCAGCACGATCGGCATGGGGCAGGTGATGCGGGCGATTCGCCGTGAGTACCAGAAGATCGGCAAGCTGGTGACCGAAGCCGAGTTTGGCCGTTGGGTGAGCCTGGTGCAAAAGTAGCATTCCGAAGACTGTATGCCCGAGCAAGCAGCAAAAACCAGCAAAGCGCAGGAAAAGCGCGAAAGCCAGCCCCGCGAGCCGCAGTCGGCTGAGGCTGCGGTGGCGCTGGCCGAGCGTGTGCCGCTGGCGGCTGCGGGCGCGGGCGACGACCCAAGCGCACGCCACGCCGGGCTCTTGGGCGACGCACGCATCGGGCGGATGAGCGTGGGCCAGCGCGCCGGGCTGGTGCGCCAGCTCCAGCGCGGCTATGGCAACGGGCACGTGGCGCGGGCGATGGCGCGGGCGCAAAGCAGCACAATCGCTCAGCGCGCGCCAGCCGAAACGACGCACATGCCTGAAGAAAAATCACTCGCACCTGAACAATCTGCAAGTGTCGAGACTCATTTGCAAGGGCAAGCTGTGCAGCGCAATATCCTGGGTGATTTGGGCGACGCTGTGGGCGATGTTGCCAGCGCAGTGGCCGACCCGCGCAAGGCATTTTTGAGCAAGGCGGCCGATTTCGCCAAAAACATTCCTGGCTACACTATGCTCACCCTGGCGCTTGGCAAAGACCCAATCAGCGGCAACGCCGTCGAGCGCAACGCGAAAAACGTCTTTCACGCCGTACTGGGCATGGTGCCCGGCGGCGAAAAAATCTTCGCCAGCCTGGATGAGTCGGGCGCGATTGACAAGGCGTTTGCCTGGCTGGAAGAGCAGTTCGCCCAGCTTGGCCTGAACTTCGACACCATCAAAGGGCTATTCAAGCGCGCGTGGGACGCACTTTCGCTCACCGACCTGGCCGATCCGTTTGGCGCATTCGAAAAGATCAAATCAATCTTTGTTGAGCCAATCATCCGCCTGAAGAACTTCGTGACCGCAATTGGCGAAAAAGTGCTGGAGTTCGTTTTTGAAGGTGTGATGACCAAGCTCGGCGGCGGGCCAGTGATGGGCATGCTCCAAAAGGCAGGCAGCGCGCTCAAACAGATTATCAAAGACCCGATTGGCTTCCTGTCGAACCTGCTCAGTGGCGTCAAGCAGGGCTTCCTGAATTTCAAGGAGCACATTCTGAGCCATTTGGGAAAAGGGCTGATGACCTGGCTATTCGGCGAGCTTGCGGCAGGAGGCATTACTCTGCCGAAGAGCTTTGATCTCAAGGGCATTCTTGAATTGGTGATGCAGGTGCTGGGTCTGACCTGGACGAATCTGCGCGCGCAGGCCGCCAAAGTTCTTGGCGAAAAAACGGTCGCCCGGCTTGAGTCCGGCGCGGTGGCAGGCTTCAAAATCTTCAAGATCGTTAGCGAGCAGGGTATTGGTGGGCTGTGGGAATACATCAAGGAACAGATTGGCAATCTCAAGGACATGGTTATCGACGGCATCAAGGAGCTGGTTACCTCGCAGGTGGTGCAGGCCGGTATTCAGTGGCTGATTGGCATGCTGGGCGGGCCGGCTGGCGCGCTGGTCAAGGCCATCCAGACGATCTACAACGTGGTGATGTGGTTTGTGAACAACGCCAGCCGGCTGACCGAGCTTATCGGCTCAATCGGCGACTCGATTGGCGCAATCGCGAATGGCGCGGTAGGACAAGCCGCCAAGTTTATCGAGACCGCGCTGAGCAACAGCGTGCCAGTGCTGCTGGGCCTGCTGGCGAACCTGCTGGGCCTGGGCAACCTGAGCCAGAAAATCAAGGGCGTGATCGAGAAGATCCAGGCACCGATTAAGAAGGCTATGGGCTGGGTGCTGGGCAAGGCCAAGGGCTTTGCGAGTAAGGTGATGGGGAAGGTCAAGGGGGCGTTTGGGAAGAAGGATAAAGCTAAAGACTCTGTGCAAAGCCTCAAAGTAAAGCAAGATGCACTGATGGAGGTTCAATCCCGCGGTGGAGGAAGATTTACAAACATCAGTGAGTTTAGCGCAATGATCAGCACTGTGTATAGTAAGTACAGCAGTAAGGGTTTAAAGTCGCTGACTGCTAAGGGAGGGCAAAAGACAGGCAAGGTTCATGTTGAAGCTGTTGCGAGTCCGGCGCAAGGTGCCGATCTCAGCCCCGAAATCGTCAAGCTCTCGCCGGATCAATATAAAGCAGCCCTGTCGATGGCAATGCCAAGCGATGCTCTTGATGATACTGCAACGCTGATAGAAAAGATTGCGCAGGATGCCGGTAAGCAAGCTGCTGAAACATCAGATTTCGTTGCGCTCTGCAAGGCAAAGAAGTGGACTGCGGCTGGAACGAGATTTCATAGTATTGCTGCTGAGGTAGCGCGAGCAATGGTGGCGTCCAACTCAAAAGCTATTCCATCGGGCTATAAAGTTCAGGCAGAATACACAGTGAAAGCTGGAAAAGGTGGGAGCAGAATCGATCTGTATATTGTAAAGCCAGATGGGGGGCTTATAGCAATAGATTGGAAAACAACAGGACGGAGCGCACTTGGCTCCGAGAAACAGCAGAAAAAACATCAAGAGCATGTGTTTGAGAAGGAAGGACGGCCTCTTGCAGACCAAGCGTCGCGCTCGTGGGTGACATATGTACGTCCTCATTTAGTCGATGAAAATATTGATTGGCTGCGTGGATGATGTAGATGTTGCTCGTCTGAGAGGATAGAAACATAGATGAAACCTAACGCACTTTTCGACAACCGTACTGAAAGGCAATAATGTATTAACGCAGGCTAATAGCCACATCCACCTCGGCACGATGATAAACGCCGACGATGACAATGATGCAAACGCTGCCATCAACCCACCGTCCACGCCAGCGCGAAGCAGTTCACAGATCGGCGTAGCCGCTTGCTGTAGAGTAATACCATGCGAAACAGTATGAAGATGAACCAACGCCAATATCACCCTGTGCCAGCGCGCAAGCGCTGCCCGTCAACCAGATGGCACAGCAAATCGGCGATGGGGACGCAGTGATGGAGGGGCGCAACAGCCACACATGCATCGATAAACAAGATACTTTCTGGCTGTTGCGCCCCGACGCTATCATCGTCTCACAACGGGCTGGCAATGATGCGTCGACGGCATTGAAATGCGATGAATAACACGGAATATCAATGAAATCTCACACCCCCACAACCCATCACCGCTCGCACCGCAAACGCCGCGCTCACGACGAAGCCGCCGTGCCAAGCGGCGAGCACACCGCGACTCCAGCGCAGATCCTGGCATCGCTGCGCCAGCCGCAGATCAGCGGCGCTGAGCGAGCGCGGGTTGCGCTGGGAATGCAGCGCGTGGTCGGGAATGCGCGCGTGGGGCGCGAGCTGGCGCGCTGTGCGTGCGAAGAGCGCGAGCATGCACAGCGGGAAATTTCGACCCCGCTTCCCAATGATGTTGAGATGCGCAAAGATGGCGCTGCGCTGCTGGCAATTGCCGATGTACAGGTCGTCGTCAAGCCTGATCGCGTCAGCAAAAATAAAAAGCTCAAGGGCGCGGTTACTCGATTTCGGCTGAGCCGGCGCGCGCCAAAGCCAACCTTTAAGAAAGGCGAGCTTGTGGCGCTGGTGCCGCCTAAAATCACTGTCACTATTCAAACGACCTATGGGCCAAAAGCCGATCCCGACGCAGATTCGGCGTACGGCAAGGGCACCACAGCGGAAGATAAACAGGCCGGGCATACGTCCTTACAGTTTCACGAAGGCAGCCATGGCCTCGATTACATCACTTTTATTCAGAAAAACCCGCCCGGCTTACAAGCAACAGTGGGGATGAGCAGTGCTGACTATAAAGACGCAGTGAAGACGTTTAATCATCTCATCAAAACGTACGCCAAGGATATGGAAGCCTTCAGCACGCAGCGCACCGATTGCGTGGGCACAACGATTGACCAGGCGGGCTTTACGAAAAAACCTGTCTGCGAATGATAAATCGAAGAGAAAACAGGAGGCCGTAAATGCCCCAACAGCACACACGCGAAACAACTGAGCGCGCACTCGCCCTGCGCCGCGCCGCCGCTCGCGATGGCGCCGAGGCCGCCGACGCCGAGCGCGCGCCGCACCCGCTGATTACGCTTGGGACGCAGCTTGGCAATGCGCAGGTGGCGCGCATGCTGGCCCAGCGCGAGGGCGAGGAAGAAGAGGAAGTTCAGGCCAAGCACGACCTCGCTCAGCGTGAGGGTGAGGAAGAAGAGGAAGTGCAGGCCAAGCACGACCTCGCTCAGCGCGAGGGCGAGGAAGAAGAAGAGGTTCAGGCCAAGCACGACATCGCTCAGCGCGAGGGCGAGGAAGAAGAGGAAGTGCAGGCCAAGCCCGAGGTCGGGCTGGAGGGTGGGCCGCTCAGCGCCGACCTGTCGGGCCGCATCAATTCGCGGCGCGGCGCGGGCGCATCGCTCGACGGTGGCACGCGCGCGACGATGGAGCAGGGCTTCGGCACCAGCTTCGAGGATGTGCGCGTCCACACCGACGCCGAGTCCGACGCGCTGAATCGCAGCATCAGCGCCAAGGCGTTTACCACCGGCAGCGATATTTTCTTCCGCAAGGACACCAGCCCGGGCGACCACAGCCTGCTGGCGCACGAGCTGACGCACGTCGTTCAGCAGCGCTCGTCGGGTGGCGGTGGCGGCGGGATGACCGTCGGGCCGGCCGGCGACAGCCACGAGCAGCAGGCCGACGCCGCCTCCACGGCTGTCACGTCGGGTGCGGCGGCGCAGGCCCAGCGCGAAGCCGACGAGGCACAGGCCCAGCGCATGCTGGCGCAGCGCGAAGGTGGCGAAGAAGAAGAGGAAATGGCGGGGTAGGCCATGCTGCGCGATCTCGATGAGACCATCAAAAACCTGCTGACCAAAGCTGGCAATTTCGACCCAAACCAGGTCGACATCAGCTTCAAAATCCCGAACCGCGAGTGGTCGGAAAAAGAAGTGCAGCGCCCAACGCTCAACTGCTATCTGTTCGACATCCACGAGCGGCGCGCGCTGCGCGAGGAAGGCTGGCGCCCGGAAAACCGCAAAGAGGCGCGCCGCCAGCCGCCCCTGTTCTTCGAGCTGACCTACCTGATCACGGCGTGGACGCGCAATATCGAGGATGAGCACATGCTGCTGTGGGAAGTGCTCGAAACGCTGGTGCGCTTCCCGACCCTGAACGACCCGAACGTCGTACTTGAGCGCAAGCCGCGCGAGGACATGCGCACCAACCGCTGGGCCGAGGCAGCCGCCGCACTTCCGCCCAACACCGACACGCGCCCGCGCCTGACGGAGTGTTTGCATGGCGATCTGGCCAACTATTCCTGGCCGATCACCGCGCAGATTGCGCAGCTGGAAGGCGTGCTGAAAAGCCCGGGCGAGTTCTGGACGGCGCTGGAGAATCATCTCAAGCCCTCGCTGAGCTATGTCGTCACGCTCGGGCTCGACCGGCAGGCAATGCGCGCCGGCCCGCCCGTGCTGGCGACGGGCCTGAGTTTGCGGCTGCCCGAGTCGCTGGCTGCGATCGGCTTCTACCTGAGCGATATTGTCACTGTTCCAGCTGGCGCTTCGGTGGCGGGTGTGCCAGTGCAATTTGAAAGCCTGGGCGGCAGCGCGACAATCAAAACCGACGCTGACGGCCGGATCGATACCTCGGCGCTGAAGGCCGGCCGCTACCTGGCGAGCGCGCAGCTGGCAAGTGGCACGCTTCAGCGCATGGTGCTTGTTCGCGACAAACATAGCGGACAAAGCGTCCCGTTTCGCGAGCGCATTACCGACCAGGACGGCGTGGCGCTCGCCAATATTGCTGTCGAGGTCGAAGGCACCAGCATGCGCGCCAGCACCGATGAGCACGGCTGGTTCGAGCTGAACCTCGCGCCTGGCCGCTATACCCTGCGCATCCAGCTGCCCGGCTGGGCGCAGCGCCGCGAGATCAGCATTCGCTCGCCAGCCTATCAGCTCTATCTTCACTATGGGGGCGTGCCGCCAGCAAGCATCAGCAAAGCCGAAACACCGTAGCGTGGCCTAGCTGCCGCATCGCCTGCCCATATCTGCCAGTGAAATTTGAGGCCTCAATCGCATCAAAGGAGGAAATCCATGCCAGGCCCGTATGAAACCCCGGGTGTCTACATCGAGGAAGTTGCAGCCGGCAGTCGCCCAATTCAAGGCGTTGGCACCGCCATTGGCGCGTTTCTTGGCATGACCGAAAAATGCCCCTTGGGCGAAAACGGCCAGCAGTTGGTTGGCTACCCGCTGCTTGTGACAAACTGGGAGCAGTACAAGCAATCGTTTGGCGGGTTTATCGAAGGCGCAACCCTGCCCTATGCCGTGTATGGCTTTTTCCAGAATGGCGGTGGCGTGTGCTATGTCGAAAGCCTGATGACGGCCCCGGCAACCAATGGCAAAGCCGCCGCAGCCGCCAGCGAAAAGCCCAAGGTCCAGCTGCCCAGCCGGGGTGCTGGCGGCGCGCCCGTGCTCGAGCTCGAATCAAAATCGCCTGCGCCAGTCATGGTGATTATTGCCGATGCGAGCGACCCAACCGACGAATTCTTCAAAGTTATTCTGCAAGGGGCCAGTGGCGAAGAACTCTACGACAATGTGACATTCAAAGGCGGCAAAAACAACGTCGCCCAGCAGCTCAAAACCTCCAAACTCGTCAATGTGCGCGAGCTCGAAAGCCAGGCTGCGCTGGCTGATCGGCGGCCAGCTATCGACAGCTACCCCATCCCTGCGCCGCTCGTCACCGCTGGCATGGCGCCGCTCACGCCGCAGAATATCAAAGACATCAAAGGCAGCCTGGCCGAGCGCGTTGGCATTGAGGGCCTTGAGGCGATCGAGGAAATTACCATGGTGTGCATGCCCGACCTGATGGAATGGCAGCGCAGTGGCAAGCTCTCGCTGGCCGATGCGGTGGGGTTGCAGAATGCGCTGATTGCCCACTGCGAGAAGAAAAAAGACCGGCTTGCGATTCTCGACTCGCCGTTCGGCATGTCGGTGCAGGAAGTGCGCAACTGGCGGCGCGGCGAAGACAAATTCGAAAACAAGCCCGACGGCGCGAACTACGATTCGAAGTTTGCCGCGCTGTACTACCCGTGGATCGTGATCCAGAACCCGGCCGGGCGTGGCCAGCTCACCATCCCACCTTCTGGCCACATTGCCGGTATCTACGCCCGCGTCGATGGCGAGCGCGGCGTGTGGAAGGCGCCGGCCAATGAAACCATTCGCGGTGTTACCGCGCTTTCGCTTCAAATCAATAACGAAGAACAGGGTCGGCTCAACCCGCACGGCATTAACTGCCTGCGTGGCTTCCCTGGGCGCGGCATACGGGTGTGGGGCGCGCGCACGCTGTCGAGCGATACCGAGTGGACCTATATCAACGTGCGGCGGCTGTTCAACTACATCGAGGAATCGATCTTTAACGGCACGCAGTGGGTGGTATTCGAGCCAAACGACATGGATCTGTGGGAGCGCGTCAAGCGCACGCTCTCGGCCTTTCTGGTGAATCTGTGGCGCGATGGCGCGCTGTTCGGCGCTACCCCCGAGCAAGCCTTCTTTGTGCGCTGCGACGAATCGCTCAACCCGGCCTCGGTGCGCGACGCGGGCATGCTGATTGTTGAAGTTGGGCTTGCGCCAGTCAAGCCGGCCGAGTTTGTCATTATCCGCTTCCAGCAGATCAGTGATGGTGGTGAAGTTTCTGAATAATCTGAACAGAAAGGAGGCGATCAATGGCTACTGCTGATTACCCACTAACCGGCTATCACTTCTACCTTGAGCTCGATGGCATTGCCGAAGCGCAGTTTCGCGAGTGCAGCGGGCTCGATTCCGAGTCGAACGTCATCGAATACAAGTCGTCGGGCAAGAATGGGCAGACAATCATCAAAAAAGTACCCGGCGAGATGAAATGGTCGAATATCGTGCTGAAGCGCGGTATTACCGGCGACATGAAGCTGTGGGAATGGCGCAAGAAGATCGAAGACGGCGATGTCGACAAATCGCGCAAAAATGGCTCGATCGTGCTCTACGACCAATCCAACAACGAAATTGCGCGCTATAACTTCGAGTTTGGCTGGCCGTCGAAGATCACTGGCCCGCAGCTCAACGCCAACAACAACGACATTGCGATTGAAGAAGTGACGATCGCGCACGAGGGGCTCAAGCGCGTGAAGTAGCAGCGCCCGGTGCGGCGTGCTGAAGAATGGCGCGCCACGCTCAGCACGCCGCACCCAATGCCGAGGAAACCATGGCTCTTCAGACAGAGTTCGAATTTACCCTGCCGCGCGGCTATGTCGATCGCGAGGGCACGCTGCACCGCCACGGCCGCATGCGCCTCGCAACCGCGCTCGACGAGATCACGCCCATGCGCGACCCGCGCGTGCGCTCGAATCAGGCCTACCTTGTCATCATCCTGCTGGCGCGGGTGATCACCGAGCTGGGCGAGCTTTCCGACGTCAACCCCGGCGTAGTCGAGGGCTTGTTCTCGGCCGATCTGGCCTACCTGCAGGATTTCTACCGACGCATCAACGAAACCGGCACCAGCGCGGTCGAGGTGGTATGCCCCGATTGCAGCGGCCATTTCGAGATCGACATGGGCCGCCTGGGGGGGTAATTGGCTACCCGCTCGAGCGGCTGTACGAGGAGGTAGCCTACATCGCGTACCACTTCCACTGGTCGCCCGACGCGATTCTCGCCCTTGAGCATCGCGAGCGGCAAGCCTGGGCCGCGCAGATTGCCGCGATCAACCGGCGACTGAACGAAGCGCTTGAAACGTGAGGACGGCATGACAAACCCTTCGCCAGTGTATACGGCCTACCGCTTCTGGGTGGAGTTTAAGGATGTCACCGAGGGCGCGTTTAGCGAATGCAGCGGGCTGCAAATCGAGAACGAGATTTTTGAGTGGGAAGAAGGCGGCTGGAACGACCACAAGCACCGCCTGCTTGGCCGGCGCAAATACAGCAATATTGTGCTCAAGCGCGGGGTGGTGAGTAAAGAATTACTCGATTGGTACCAGAAATTTCGGCTTGGCCAGGAATTTACGCGCATCACCCTGTCGATCATTTTGCACGGCTATGCCGGCAGCCCCGAGCTGCGCTGGAGTGTCAAGGAAGCGCTGCCGGTGAAGTGGGTTGGGCCGACCTTCAAAAGCGGTTCGACCGAGGTGGCGCTGGAAACGCTGGAGCTGGCGCATCACGGGATTGAGTTCACGAAATAGGTGCGAGAATGGCCGTGCCCGACCTGACAATGCCAATATTGTCGCCGGTGTTTGCGCAGCGCAGCGCCGCCGCCGAGCGCCTGATGACGTTTGCCACTGGCCCGCTGGCGCATAGCCGGCCGCCGGCCAGCCACGCGCTGAGCAGGCAAATATCGCGGCGGCTGAGTGTCGCCGGCGCGCCGGGCGTGCTGGCCGGGCAGATTGCGCAGCGCTACGCGCCAGGCGAGCACGCGGCTGCGCCGATCGACTTGCTGCTGCCTTTTGCGCCGCGCCCGCACCAGCCGGCCACGGCGCGCTGGGCCGGCCCGCGCTGGCCGACCACACCGCTGCAGCGCGCCAGCGCGGAGCCGAATGCGCCCGCGATGCCAGCGGCCAGCGCGCTGCAGCACGACCTGGCTGGAGCTGGCTGGGGCGACGCGCAGCCGCAGCAGGGCGGGCACGATCTACCCATGCCTCCGCCGCCCGCCGGTGGCTCCGCGCTGCCACTCGCGCAGCGCCTGCCCGATCAACAGGCGGCGCCTGCCGCCACGCCTGCCCAGCCAACGACTCTGCGCCGCGTGCCGGCTGTGGCGCAAAGAAGCGAAAAAGTGCCGCGCAGCGCCGATACTGCGCTTCACATTCAGGTGGAACAGCCCGAGGCAACGGCGGCGCAGCCACTTTCAGACGCACCTGCGCCTGCCAAAATTGCCCGCGCCGCCGAGCCAGAAGCTGCCACCACGCCATTTGTGCGCGAAACCAGCGCGCCCGAAGCCAGTGCCAATGCCGCGCCACATGGCCAAGAACAGGCAATGCCCGGAGCACCCGCAGAGCTGTTGGCGTCGGGCCAGCTTCTGCCCGCCAGCCCAACGACCCTGGCGCGCACCGCCGAGCTGACCCTGCGGCCAGCGACCCTGCGCCCAACCGCGCTGGTGAGCATGCGCGTGGCCGATCCATTGGCGCGCATGGGTTTTGCGCCAGCCAGCGGGCCAGATGCACCTGCCACGGCTGCGCCGAGCCTTGCCCGGTCGGTTGCAGACACAGCAACGCTGCATGGGTTGCTTGCGCCAGCGATGCCCGGGCAAGCGGGTGCAGTGGTGGCTCGCACGAGCGCGCCGCTTGCGCTGGAAGAAGCGCCTGACACGCCGGAGACCCAACAAGCTAGTGCAGCCGAATCGCCGGTGCTGAGCGACGCAGCTTCACGGGATTTGGCCGTTTCGGAAGCGACGACCGACACCGGCGCGGCGCAGCCGGCCATTGCGCGCATGCCTGAATTGCCAGCCAGCGCGGGCCTGCCTGCTGCGCCCGCAACGAGCGACGCGCTGGCGGGGGAACTGCCGCTGCGCCGCGTCACGATCGTTCCGGTTGCGGCCGCAGTGCGGAGCGTGCCGGGCGCGTTTGCCGCGCGCGTGGTGCAGCGTGTATTGAGCGGCAATCGCCCATCGCCCGCAGCGGCGAGTGGCGACGTTTCACGCTTGCCTGAGTTAGGCGATAGCTGGATAGCCCAAACGGCGCAGCCGATACTGCCGCGAAATGGTGCCCGGAATATTGCTTTTGCCCAGCCCGGCGCGATTTCGGGCGAGCTCCCAATTGCTGCACAACGCAGCTTCTTCGCCTCAGCGGGCGGCGATACGGCGCCGGGCGGCTGGCCCGCAGCAGAAACACGCCCAAGCCCCGATATTGCGCGGCAGGCAGCGCCGGGCGAAGCAGAAGAAGCTACCGATATCAGTTCGGCCTGGCCGCAGCCACCAGCCTGGTCTGCGCCTGAAGCGCATGGCGCGGCGGGTGCTGGCCCTGAATGGCCCGCGTTCGCCCGGCCCGGCACGCCAGTTGCGCGAACCGCCGTTTCGGCGCAGGCCCAGCGCATGCCAGATCGCGCGGGCAGTTTTGGCAGCCTGGCGCTGGCCGTGCAGCGCAGCACCAGCGCGCCCGAAGCAGGATATCCGCAATCGTCTGGCGGCGAATTGGATCTCGCCACGCCGGCCGCGCTGGTGGCGCAACACACTGCTGCCCTAGTGCAGCGCCAGGCCGAGCCCGCGCCCGACAGCCAGCCGCCGCCGGCAGGGAATGGACCACGCGGCAGCGCGCCGGCGCAGGCAGGCGCACCGCCCAGCCCGCAGCAGGTCGAGCAGATCGCCAACCAGGTCTACGACCACCTGCGCCGACGCCTGCTGATCGACCGCGAGCGGCGCGGGTTGTGGTAGGCGAAAGATATTGCATTGTGAGGAATAGCGATGGAAAAAGCAGTCATTATCAATAAAGACACTGGCGAGCGTGTACCGTGCATGTTCAACCCAAAAGAATACACATTCAGCAAACAAAATAAATGGTCGGAAAAAACCGCCAAAGGCAAGAATGTATCGCATCTTGAGTTTGGTGGCGGCGACGCTGCTTCGCTGAAATTGCAACTCTTCTTCGATACCACCGAACCACAAACATTTGGAGGATCGCCGCTGAAAGCTGGCGACGACGTGCGTAAATGCACCAAAGGCCTGTGGGAAATGATGAAAGTGAACAAAAATAAAGTAAACCCTGACACGAAAAAAGGCGAGCCGCCGCATTGTACCTTCAAATGGGGCGAAATGTGGGCATTCGAGGCGGTGATCGATAGTATTTCGCAAAAATTCGTTTTATTCAAGGAAGATGGAACGCCGCTGCGCGCAATTCTCGATGTTTCGTTTCGGCAGGTGCGCGACGAAGGCCAGTACCCGCGCACGAATCCCACATCCGGCGGCATGCCCGACGAGCGCCTGCGCATCGTGCAGCAGGGCGACCGCCTGTCGCTGATTGCCTACGAAGAGTTTGGCGATGCCCGCCACTGGCGCTACCTGGCCGACCTGAACCAGCTCGACGACCCGCTGGCGCTGCGCGTGGGCCAGGTGCTGCTGATCAAGCCATTGAAGTAGCGGAGGCGACCATGACCGAGCCGAAAAGTCGGATTGGCCAGTTTTTCATTGAAGTGGGTGGCCGCACCGTTGCGCCCGAGGTGATGGATCAGCTCGATGATGCGCTGGTGGAAGATGACCTTGAGCAGCCGGCCATGTTTGCCCTGCGCTTCAACGACCCGCAGCTCAACCTGATGAATGGCGAAACCTTCCGCCTGGGCAGTGAGGTGAAGCTTGCGGCCGCCAACCCGGCCGGCGAGCGCCAGCCGCTGCTGATTGGCGAGGTGACGGCGCTGGAGCCGCGCTTCGAGCAGAACCATATCACGCTCACGGTGCGCGGCTACGACCGCGCCCACCGCCTGCGCCGCAGCAGCAGGGTGCGCACCTTCCTCAAGCAGGGCGACGACGACATTGTGCGCCAGATCGCGCGCGAAAACGGCCTGCGCGCCGATGTTGAGTCGCCTGGCACGCGCTACGAGTATATGGTGCAGCACAACCAGACCGACTTCGACTTTTTGCGCGAGCGCGCCGCCCGAATTGGCTACCAGATGAGCGTGGAAGATCGCACCCTGCGCTTCCGCCGCGCCGAACAGTCGCCGCCCGCCGCCAAGGCGCAGGAATGGGGCATAACACTGCTCTCATTCCAGGTGCGGCTTAGCGCCGTAGCCCAGGCCGACGAAGTGCAGGTGCGCGGCTGGGACCCGCAGCTCAAGCAGGCGATTGTTGGCACGGCCAAGCGCCCGGCGCACGCCACGGCGGTTGGCGGCCCAAAGAATGGCGGCGAGGCTGCCCAGCAGGCTTTTGGCGCGCCTGCCGCCCTGATCGTCACCGACTTGCCGGTTGGCACGCAGGCCGAGGCCGAATTGTATGCCCAGGCGCTGCTCGACGAGCACACCGGCGATTATCTTACTGCCGAGGGCCGCGCGCTTGGCGAGCCGACCCTGCGCGCTGGCAGCACCGTGGCGATCGAAAACCTGGGCAAACAGTTCAAAGGGCGCTATTTCATCACGGCCACGCGCCACGAGTACACCGCGCACGACGGCTACATGACGACCTTCTACGCCAGTGGGCGCCGCCCAACCAGCCTGTTCGCCAGCCTGCAAACCGAGCAGGCGCGCGCCGCCGCTGCCGGCGTGGTAATCGGCCTGGTGACGAATATCAACGACCCCGACAAGCTCGGCCGCGTGCGCGTCACCTTCCCCTGGCTCAGCGAGCAGCACGAAACCGACTGGGTGCGTGTGGCGCAGGCCGGCGCGGGCGCGGGACGTGGCTGGCAGATTGTGCCCGAGGTGGACGACGAGGTGCTGCTGGCCTTTGAGCAGGGCGATGTCAACCGCCCGTATGTGCTGGGCGGCCTGTGGAACGGCAAAGATCAGCCGCCGCTGGAGGCAGTGCAGGCGGGCAAGGTGCAGAAGCGCACGCTCACCACGCGCGCCGGCCACAGCATCACCCTCTGCGACGACGACGGCGCGGGCAAGATCGAGATTAAAAGCGCCAAACACACTGTCACGCTCGACGATGCGGGTACCGGGAAGGTTGAGATCAAAACTGCCAGGCACACCGTCACGCTCGACGACGCGGGAGCAGGAAAAATTACCTTTGAGTCGGGCGGCGATATAGAGCTGAAAGGCACGGGCGGCGCGCTCAGCATCAGCGCGCAGGGCGTCGAGCTGCGCTCGCAATCGTCGCTAAAGGTGCAGGCCAGCGCCATGCTCGACGTTCAGGCGTCGGGCGTGCTCAACATCAAAGGCTCGATGGTCAATATTAACTAAAAGGAACGTCTATGCCACCTGCTGCACGCGTTACCGATCAGCACGTTTGCCCGGCAGTGACGGGCTTGGTGCCCCATGTTGGCGGGCCGCTGCTGCCACCCGGCGTGCCAACTGTGCTGATCGGCGGGATGCCCGCCGCCGTGGTTGGCACCATGGCCTTTTGCGCGGGCGGCCCAGCCACGGTGATGAAAGGCAGCGCCACCGTGATGATTGGCGGCATGCCGGCGGCGCGCCTGCTCGACCCAACCGCGCATGGCGGAATGATCACCGGGCCGGGCTGCCCAACCGTGAATATTGGAGGCTAGCCATGCGCAGTGTCGACGCAATTATTGGCGTGGGCTGGGCCTTCCCAATCGATATCGACGAGCGCGGCGGGCTGCGGCGCGTGCGCGGCGACGACGAGATTGCCGAGGCGATCTTCCAGATTTTAAGCACGCCAGTGGGCCAGCGCGTGATGCGCCCCGAGTTTGGCAGCCGCCTGCACGAGCTGGTATTCGCGCCCATGAACGCCGGCACTTTCAGCGACGCGCGCCACTACACCGAAGAAGCGCTTGGCTACTGGGAGCCACGCATCGACGTTGAAGACATTCTGGTGCAGCCCGCGCCCGGTGCCGGGCACCAGCTGCTGATCACAATTCACTACCGCATCAAGGCCACGCACGACGAACGGTCGCTTGTGTATCCGTTCTATACCATTCCGCCGGAGACCTAGATGCCATTACCACTTGCAAATCTCGATACGCGCCATTTTCAGGATCTGGTTGACGAGGCCAAGCGGCGCATTCCGCAATACTGCCCGGAATGGACTGACCACAACGTCAGCGACCCCGGCATCACGCTGATCGAGCTGTTTGCGCACATGATGGAATCGCTGCTGTTCCAGCTCAATCGCGTGCCCGAAAAGAACTATGTCGCCTTTATGAACCTGCTGGGCATGCAGCTCGAGCCGCCGGTTGCCGCCACCACCACGCTGACCTTCTGGCTTTCGACGCCGAGCAAGCCGGGCGACGATCCGGTGCCGATCCCGCGCGACACGATTGTGGAAGCCGATCGCTGGCTGGCACTGCGCGGAGGAAATAGCCAGGAAGCTGCGCTCGTGACAGCAGAGGGTGGGTCGCCAGCGGTGGAAATTCGCTTCAGCACCGACCGCGACTTCGCCGTGTTTGCTACCATCGCAGAGCCAATTTTCCTGGTACAGCCCGCCAGCGGTAAGTTTGAAAATAAAAGCCAGAATAATGCGAGTAGCGGCGCAATTCCACTCTTCGCGGCAACCCCGCTCGTCGATGATGCGTTTTATATAGGCGATCCAAGTGATATCAGCGCGCATATTCTTGAGCTGACACTGCACCTGAAGGGTGCCGGCGGCACCGGCGTGCGCCCCGAGCGCCCGCCCCTGCGCTGGGAAGCCTGGTGCGGCGATACCAAACAGTGGCAGCCAGCCGTGGTTGAAAGCGACAGCACCAAAGCATTGAACCAGGACGGCAAGATCGTTCTGTACCTGCCCGACGAGATGCAGCCACGTGAGCTTGCCCGCAAAACTGCCTACTGGCTGCGCTGTGTGTATTTGGGGCCTAGCGCTGAACGCCCAGGCTACTCGGCTTCGCCCGAGGTCTACACCATTCGCACGGCATCGCTTGGTGGCAGCGTGCCCGCCACCCACTCCACTACCATCAAGCGCGAAATTTTAGGCACAAGCACAGGCGACCCCGGCCAGATCTTCCGGCTGGAATATGCCCCAGTGCTTGCGCGCCGCCCGGAAGAGCATATTGAAGTGCAAAACCCTGCCGATGGCAGCTGGGAACCATGGCAGGAAGTTAGCGATTTCGGCACGTCGCGCGCGAGCGACCAGCACTACACGCTCGATAGCGTGAGCGGCGAAGTGCGCTTTGGCCCACTGATCCGCGAGCCATCCGGGCGCGAGCGGCAGTTTGGCGCCCGGCCCGATGCGCGCGGCGTGGTGTGCATGACCAGCTACCGCACTGGCGGCGGCGTGGTGGGCAATGTGGGCAAGCACACCATCACCCTGCTGAAAACCGCCGTCAAGCGCATCGATCGCGTCACCAACCGCTTCGATGTCGATAACGGCCTCGATGCCGAAACACTCGAACACGCCAAATTGCGCGCCCCACGCGAGCTGCGCAGCAGTTCGCGCGCCGTGGTGGCCGATGATTTCGAGCATTTTGCGCGCAAGGCATCGCGCTATGTTGCGCGCGCCCGCTGCATCCAGCCGCGCGCAATGGCCAGCGCCAGCGGTTCGCGCGGCAGCGGCCCGCAGCCCGGCACTGTGCGCGTGCTGATCGTGCCAAGCGTGAATGCCCCGGCGCGCCAGCTTTCCGCGCAGGAGCTGGCGCTTACGCCCGAGCTGAGCAAAACCGTGCAGGAGTACCTCGACGAGCGGCGATTGCTGACCGTCTTCGTGTCGGTTGAAGCGCCGCGCTACATTCCGGTGCGCGTCAGAGTGCAAATTCGCCCCGACCGCGCAGTTGATTCCACCCAGCTCGCCCAAAGCGTCGAGCAGCGACTGAATACCTACCTGAACCCGCTGGTTGGCGGCCCCGACGGGCAGGGCTGGCCCTTTGGCCGCACGCTCAACCTGGCGCAGCTGATTGGGCAGCTGCAAACACTGCCGGGTATTCGCGAGCTTGGCGACGTGCAGCTTTTTGCCGGCGACGACCCAAAGGCGCAAATTAGCATTGCCCTGGCCGAAGACGAGCTGCTGATGTCGGGCCAGCATGAAATCACACTGATCGGGTAAAGCGATGGCAACGAACCACGGCTATTTGATCTACCAGCAGGATGGCAAGGAAGAGCGCTTCCCACTGCGCATCGGCAGCTACGCCATCGGCAGCGCTTCGAGCAACGAGCTGGTGCTCAAAGCCGAGGGTGTGTCGCGCGAGCATGCGCGCATCTACTGCACGCCCGATGGCTGCCAGATCCGCAACCTGAGCAGCACCAACGGCACCGTGCTGAACAACACGCGCCTGCAAACCGACGAGCCGGTGCCGCTGCGCCACGGCGACGAAATCCGGCTGGGGCGGGCGGTGCTGCGCTACGAGGCGGCCGCTTCCCAGGCATTGGAATGGCCCGCGCCGGCATCGGCACAGCCGCCAGCAGTGCCGCCAAAAACACCAGCCACGCCAACGCCGCCCAGGCCGCCAGCCCCGCCGCGCCCGCAGCCCGGCCCGCCGCCTGCGAGTAAACCTGTTGCGCTGCCACGGCCGCCCCAGCAGCGCGATACCGACAACAGATATCCGCTGCGCGATCTGGCTGCCCCACGGCGCGGGCACCTGAGCCGCTATATGCCCTACCTGCCCGGGCACTACCAGGCCGGCCCCGAAAACTTTCTGAATCGCTTCCTGCTGATCTTTGAGTCCTTGCTTGCGCCAGTTGAGCGAACAATCGGCCAGTTCTACTACGTGCTTAACCCGCTTACTACACCTAACGAACTGATGCAATGGCTGGCGACCTGGCTGAGCCTGGTGCTCAACGAGAACTGGGATACGCTTGCGCGCCGCACCCTCATGCGCCGGGCAGCCGAGCTGTATCGCCTGCGCGGCACACGCAAAGGGCTAAGCGAGTACCTGAAAATCTACACTGGCGTGGAACCACTGATTGTCGAGCGCTGGCAGAAGATTCCAATCCCAAGCTATGCCGCGCTGCCCGAGCATGTGTTTTTAGTGATCGTTCCTGAAGATCCGAAAAATTTCGAGCGCTCTTTCATTGAAGCAATTATCGATAGCGAAAAGCCAGCCCATACCAGCTATTATCTTGAGTTTGCCGCACCAAACACCAAGAAAAGCTAGTGAGCGCATATGAGCTTTGGAACACTCTTAATTATCACCAGTGCCGGAACCTCGCAGGAAGCGGAAATTGCGCGCCCAACAATTACGGTTGGCAGCGCGGCCGATTGCGACATTGTGCTGAAGGACTCACTCGCCGCTGCCGTCCATGCGCAGATCGCCAGCGATGCGCGTGGCAGCGAGTTTATGCTGCTGGTCGATTCGTCTGCGACGCGCGTAGATGGCCGATCCGTCACGCGCGGGCAGATAGTGGCGCTCAAGCCAATCAGCCGCATTTTCATTGGCGAAACCAGCCTGGTGTTTCAGCGCACGATTGCCCCTGCGCCACGCGCCCCGGGCGTCACGCCGCGCCTGAATGTGGCCCCCACGCAGGTCGTCGCGCCAGTTCTGCCAGCCATTCCTGCGCAGGACGCTCCGGCCGATACCGGCCCGCAAATCGAAATGACACTGAAAGAGCGCCCGCCCAGCGAGATCGTGAAAACCGACCAGTCGATCTCCTACGTGGTCGAGGTGCTCAACCGCTCGCAGCTTGTTGACGCGGCGCTGCTCAGTGTCGAAGGTATACCAACCAACTGGGTCACGATTTTGCCGCTGCGCCGCCAGCTGCATATCGGGCAGGCCGGCCAGTTCGAGCTGCGAGTGCGCCCGCCGCGCGCCGCCGCCAGCGTGGCCGAAACCTATCCCCTGCGCATTGTGGCGCGCTTCGATACGCAAAAAAGCATCAGCACCAGCGACGAGCGGCTGATCGAAGTCGAGCCCTTCGACGATTTCAAGATCGAGCCGCTCGACCCCGAAAGCCGGCGGGCCTGGCGCAATGGGAGCTACCTGTTCACCATTCGCAACGACAGCAACCACCCGCAGTTCTTCACCCTGCGCGGCCGCGAGCGCGAGCGCGCAATCGATTTCGCGTTCGTACCGCCGAGCGTGACGCTGGGGCCGGGCCGCCGCCAGGAAGTGCAGGTGCTGGCCAGCTTCGCGCGCGAGCACCGCCGCCTGTTTGGCGACCGCAAAGACTACAACTTTGTGGTGGATGCCGCGCCTGAGCAGGCAACCGGCACCGCCACCGGGCGTCTGGCCGATCAGAGCGCCAAGCCGGCGCTGCGCGTTTCGGGCACGCTTACGCAGCAGCCGCCGCTGAGCCAGTGGGTGAGCTTGCTGGCCCTGGGCTTTACGCTGCTTTCGTGCCTGTGCGTAGTGCTGGCCATGGTGCTTGCCCGTTTTGCACCAGACCTGTACAACCGCTCGATCGCGCCCGTGGTTGGGGCCGTGCTGCCCGAGGCCGCAACCCCCTCTCTCACGCCCGCGCTTCCTGCCCTTGCCCCAACAGAGCCACCGCCGCCAACGCTGGTGCCGCCCACCCCGCCGCCCACGCAGGATGTCGAGGCTGCGTTCGCGCCGCGCAAAACCGAGCTAGCCAATGAGCTGAACGCCAAGAAGACCGAAATCGCCGGCCAGAGCGACGACCAGAAAACTGCGCTGGCGCTGCAATATTCGATCACTGCCACTGTGCTCGCTATCGGCCAGGCACAAGCTTCCACCAGCGCAGCGCAAACCAGCGCCGCGCAGCTGGCCGAGCAGCAAACGCAGTTCAGCCAGACGCAGACCGCCGCCAGCCTGTATGCCACGCAGACGCAGATGGCCATCCCAACCAGCACGCCCACGCCAACACCATCGCAAACGCCCATTCCGTCGGATACGCCAACCTTCACTGCTACGCCGCGCGCCGATACCGAAGTTGGCTTTGACAGCATTCAGGGCACGCCCGTGGCTGCGCGCACCGAACTGAGCGGCAACGAATATCTGAGTAATGGCGTGTCGATCTGCTTCTTTGGCCTGGAAGAGCCGACGGACAGCGCATACCCAATTGGAGTGAATAATGCGGAAGTTGCGCGCTGCCGGCCGCCGCAGAACACGAGCTCCAGCGGGCTGCTGCAGGCATATTCGCCAGTAGTGTATCCGGCCTTCCCAACGCAGCAGGTGGTCAATTCAACCGCGCCGTTCATCACCGCCGACCAGGGCCAGAATGAGTTCCGCGACAACCTCTTCGGCGTGATTACTCTGCTTGAAGATGCAACCGATGTGCGGATCAATATTTACCATGCCGGCCCGGCAACGATGACCTACCACGTCGATGCGCTTGATGCGAGTGGCGCGGTGGTCGGCACCGCCGAGCAGGCTCTGGGCGTGCCCGGGCCATACACCCTGAGCGTTACCGCGCCACAGGCCATCCGACAGGTCATTATTTCTGGCCAGCAGATCCAGGGCCGAACTGCGTTCCTGCAAGGCCCATTGCTGATTACCAAGGTTGAAGTGAACCATCGCCGCCGCTAACAACCCATGAAGATAACGACGAGGCGCTTATGTTGTTTGGCGAAGTACAAGTGAGTTACGCGGATGGGCGTGAGGACAAATTGCCGCTCACAAAGGCTACGGTGCGCATTGGCCGTTCGGCCGAAGGCAATGATATTGTGCTGGACGATTTGCAGGTTTCGCGCCACCACGCCGAGCTTCAGTGCGGGCGGCACAGCATCCATGTGATGGATCTGTCGAGCGCGAATGGCGTGTGGATGGGCGGCGAACGCATTCTGCCCATGCAGCCCCGCCCACTCGAAAATGGCGCAGCGTTCACGATTGGGCGGGTGCAGCTGGTGCTGCTTTCGGCGCGGCAGGATGGCTTATACAACCGCGATATCAGCGTCATGAGCAGCCCGGCAGGCACGCGCGTTATTCCCCCCGACATGCCCGGCAATGGCGTGAGTGTGGCAGAAGCGCCGCCGCTGCTTGAGCGGGCCGTGCCCGAAAGCGTGCCACCAGCAGCTGCGCCAGTTGCGCAGCCGGAACCTGCTGCCCTGCCAGAGCCCGCCGCCAGCTTCACCACCGCGCCAGGCATTTTGATGACATTAGAGCCGGCCGACATCGAGGTGGTGCCGGGCGAGCCTGCTGAGTTTACAGTTCAAATCACGAATCGCACCGATCTCGTCGATCCCACGGTGCTGATGCTCGAAGGAGTGCCGCAGGAATGGGTCACCATCACGCCAGCGGCGCTGATCGACGAGCACGGCCAGCGCCAGCAGCAATATACCCTCATGCCTTCGGGCGACATTTCGCTGATGCCCAACCAAATCGGCGAGCTGAAGGTTGCTATCTGCCCGCCGCCCGAACCAGGCAGTCTGGCCGGCGATTACCCATGCACATTGCGCGCCCGGCTGACACAGCAAAGCGATGTCATGGAGGTAGCCGCAACCACGATAACAGTGCTGCCATTCGTGAAGCTGATCACCAACCTCAGCCCGACAGATTCTACTGCGCGCTTCCGCAAAAACTACACCATCAAGGCAAACAACCTGGGCAACGCGCCGGTGCTGCTCGATATGCGCGCCCACGATAGCAAGGAACTGCTGAATTTTACGTTTCAGCCGCCCAACCCTGAGCTTGCGCCTGGCGCGCAGCTGCCCGTCAACCTGCTTGTTCAGCCGCGCAAGGGGCAGTGGTTTGGCCAGCGCGAACATTATAATTTCACAATTGCGCTGGCCCCGCACGGTGTTGCCCAGCAGGAAAATAAGCATCAGGGCACGCTGGCCCTGCGCTGGCTGCCGCTCTGGCCTTTCGTGCTGCTGCCATTGCTCCTGCTGGCGCTGCTGCTGCTCCAGCCAATTGTCGATCTGCTGCGCCCGGTGCCGCCGAACACTTTTCTCCAGCAGGGGCCGCTCACCGAAACGCTGCAGCTGAATGGCCAGATCGTGCCGGCGGCGGTGCTGCCGATTGCCTTCGAGCGCGAGGGCGTGGTTGAAGCTATTTTGCCCGCTGGTACGCTGGTGAAGCAGGGCGACGAGCTGGCGCACCTGCGCTACTACGAGCAGTTGCGGGCAATTCGCGCCGCCGAAGACGCCCTGAAAGATGCCCAGGCCGCGCTCGACCAGGCACGCAGGCAGAATGAGCTTGCCCAGGCCGAAGCAAAAATTGCGCTCGAAAAGGCCCAGGCCGATGCGGCACGAATCGCGCCCGGCGGCGCCGACGACCCGGCCCGCAAGGCGCAGCGCGAGCTCGACGCCGCCCAGCGCGCCGCTGAGGCCGGCGGGGCCGATCAGGCGCTGGCGGTGAAAAAAGCCGAAGCACAGTGGGCCGATGCCCGGCGCGCGCTGGATGAAGCCCAGCAAAAATACAGCCGCGCCAGCTGGGAATGGATCTATGTGCAGAAGTATGGCACCGACCCGAATTTCGTCTCGCAAAAGCAGAATACGACCCAGGCTGATGGCACTAGCGGTAACAGCACACAAACCGAAGCTCCGCAGCTGAACGAGGTGCAGCGCCAGGCGTTTATCGACAAGCTCAACACCGCAGCGCGCGCGATTACTACAACGCAGGATCTGCTCAATGTGGCCGAGCAAACACTGGAGCGCGCCAACACCGCCCAGTTCGTCACGTTCAAAGCCTCGAACGACAGCGTGCAAACCGCACAGGAACAGCTCGACGCGCTGAAGGGTGGCAACAGCACCGCCGAGCAGAGCGCCGCCAAAAGCGCGCTCGATGCCGCGCAGCTCAAGCTCGAAACGCTGCAATCGCCCGACCTGAGTGCGCAGCTCAAAGCCGTTTCCGACGCAGCCCGCGCCCTCGACGATGCGCGCGCCAAGCTCGCGCAGGGGCGCATCCTCGCGCCGGCCGATGGCCGGGTGCTCAGCACAGCGGTTATTACGGGCGGCATGGCGCAGGCGCAAGCGCCGATCATCCAGCTCGCCAGCCCCGATAGCGTCGAGGTTGGGGCCGATCTTTCGGCGGCGCAGATGCAGCAGCTTGCCCCTGGCCAGAAGGTGAGCATTGATGCGAAGACCAGCAACAGCACCTCCGCAAGCGCAACACTACGCCAGATCGCGGCGGCCCCGTTAGCCAGCGGCACTGCCACCAGCGACACACCGGCCAGTGCCCGCTTCACGCTCGACAGGCCAGGGCTGTTCACTGGCGCGGCTGGCAGCGTGGTCGATATTTCTGCCAATATCACACTCGTCGCCAACACAACTTCGATCCCGGTCGGCTATCTCGTGAACAGCGGCGAGGTGCCTAAAGTCTGGGTGCGCAGCGTAACCAACCTGTGGGTTGCGAAAATCCCGCACGACCGGCTGGTGCCGGTGCATGTGGGCAAGCGCACTGCCACACAGGTGGAAATACTGCCCGAGCAAGGGCAGACATTCTGCACAGCACGCCCCGATATAAGCACGAATCGTAATCTTGACAACACATGCTGGCTGATTATTGCCCCGCCGAACGGCTCGTAGCAGCCAAGTTTTAAAGAGGAAGCGATGGACATTCTTTCGCGCACGGTGATCGACATGCTGCGGCTCGCTGCCACGCCGCCCAGCCCCGGCGACCCGCTGATGGTTGCCCCGATCGAAGACATGCTGCCGATCTGCTTCGGGCAATCGCTCCAGCCCGACGAATACGCAACCATTGCCAGCGGGCTGCGCTCGATCACATTTGGCCGCAACGACATCGCCAGCGGGCTGGCCGCGCTAAGCGAGCAGCTAGCACCACTGCGCCGCCGCCTGGCCGAAGACACTGGCCTCAGCCGGCAAACATCGCAGACCGACGAAGCGATTCGCGACCTGCTGATGCTGCAGCGCGCCTTGTTCAGCACCGCCCAGACGCGCCTGGCGCTGCAGCCGTCGCTGGCCATGCTGCAACTGATCCGCCAGATCCAGCTGCGCACCGCAAGCGGCGACGTGGTGCTGTGCTCGCTGCCCGCATCATCGGAGCGCATCACCGTCAACTTCAGCAAGCACAGCCTGCTCGACCGCATCGAGCTGGCCTACGAGCCGGGCAGCCCCTACCCGCTGCTGACGATCAACACGCCATCGCAGGGCGAAAGCGCGCCCTTTGCCAACACGCGCATGGCCTGGCAGCAGAAAGACAGTGCAGACTACACACTTGAGCTGTATAACGCGCGCTCGCTGGTGCTTGGCACAATCGCCACCGCGCCGCTAACGCTCGATGGCGCGCTCGAAGGCGACCGTGTGGCGCTGCACATCGCGCCCGATCTGCCGCTGCGCATCCTCGAAACAAGCATTTTCGACCGAAACAAACAGCTGCTGGCCCGCAGCATTGGCCTGTTCCCACTGCCCGCATAACCTGCCCTCGCATACGAAAGGAAGCGCTCCATGGCTGCCAACAAAACCAAGATAATCCAAGCAACGCCCGATGTGCTTGAGCTCAAAGCTGTGAATCAGGCCGATCAAATTGCCTCGTACTACATCCAGCTGCGTGGCCCCGAACGGCTGCCGCTGGTGCTTGGCACCGGGCGCAACGCCGTGGTATTGCTAGCCACTACAACCGCAGATAGCGATAACACAGCCGCCGAATATCGCGCAATTAAGTTTCTGCGCGACGATATCGACAAGCAGTATGCCCTTGCGGCGGCCAACCGCTTTTTCGAAGAAGCCGGCAAATCGCAGGGCTTTGGCCGCCTGCATGCCGCCTTTGTAAAATACTATGGCTGGGGCGCGATCGGCGCGCCAAGCAACGAGCTGACCGACACCGGCCAGCGGCGCGATTTCTGGTGGGATACACAGTTCCAGCGCTATGGTGCTACCATCCGCACCGATGGCCCCGAATTCGAGCACATGCGCCAGCATTTCAAGCTGCAAGGCCCCTTCTATGTGCTCGATCTGTGCCAGGGTACACTGCAGGATCTGCTCGATAAAAACGTCAAGTGGGACGACTTGCCGCCCTATACCGTCGAAAAATATTGCGAAAGCCTGGAAGCGCAGGCCAAAAAAACCACTGACGATATCGAAGAAGTAACCGCGCGCTATCTCAATACTCCTGCATTCGGCAAATCGGGCTACGATATCCTGAACGACTTCAAAATCGAGCCGGTAGCGAACCGCGTGCGCAACTTCGCCGTGCTCGAGCTGTTTGGGGCAATCTGCCGCACGGTGGCGCAGCTTCACACCAAGAAAAAAGATAGTGGCCCACTGGCGCACCGCGACCTCAAGCCCGGCAACCTGTTTTTCGATCACTCGGCCGAGGCCGATGGCATTGAAAACATCAAGATCCGCCTGGCCGACCTGGGCTATGTCACAACAAGCTACCAGATTGGCGTTGGTGAACAGACCATGATCGGCGGCCAGCGCGGCGCTGACTACCTTGCCCCCGGCAGCCAGTTCTACCGCGCGCCCGAGCAGGCCGAGCTGCCCGTCGAAGTGCGCGTGGATGTGCTGCCCGACGACAACCAGCGCGTGCGTATTCGCGGCAGCAAGATCAGCACGATCGAGCTGCACGACTGGCTGCAGCTTGGCGACCTGTTTGGCGACAATGCCATCCTGCCCGGCGAGCCGAACCCCGGCCTTTTTAAAATCATGGAGGTCAAGTACGAGCAGGCCGAAGGCTGCTACTACCTCGGGCTCGACAAACCAATCGTCAGCGCGATCAGCGAGGATTTGCAGGCCCAGATCACGCGCGCCACCGGCTTTCACACCGATGGCTTCAGCCTGGGCGCGATTCTCTACGACCTGGTGAGCGGCGGCAAGAATCCCGAGCTGTTCTACACCTACTGCCTCATGAGCTTCACCGGGCGCTTCGGCGTTCAGTTCGACACCACCATCGCCGATGTGCTCGAAATCCTTTCGCCGCTGCGCGTGGGCGAAAACGGCAAGTACGAAAGCGACCGCCTTTCGTTCGGCGAGCGCGGCCGCCTGATGCCGCTGGTGTTGTCGGCCCACGACCTCGACGCCCTGCTGAGCTCCATTCTCGAAACGACGCTCAATGCGCGGCATAAGGACGCGCTGGGCGAGCAAAAAGCCAAGCTGACCGAAGAACTGCGCAACTACCGCTTCCGCAGCTTCGACATGGTGAACGACCTGCTGCGCGACCGGCGCGGCGTGCCCATCCCACGCGATATTCTGGAAATTATTGTGCGCTGCATGTTGCGCGGCGTGCCTGGTTCCTTCTACCTGCGCGACAGCAAAGAGGCGTACCTGAGCGATGCGAGCTTCGAGGCGGCCAACGCCATCTACGAAAGCGTGATGCGCCTGCTGGGCAACAGCGAGTATCAGCTGCCGCGCGATGGTTTCCCCGCGTCGCTCCAGCAGAATCTGCTGTTCAAGCTGCGCAGCCTGGCCCTGCCGCGCGCGCTGGCCGTGAACGAACCAACAGAATAAAAAGGCCGCCATGCTCACATTTACTTGCTATTACGGTTGCGCAGCCCCACTTGCGCCCGAAGACCTGCGCTGCCCAACGTGCGGCCGGCCAGTGTTTATGCTGCATGGGCACTACCAGGTGCTGCGCGATCTCGGGCGCGGCGGCTTTGGGCTGGTGTACGAAGCCTTTGATCGGCAGGAACAGCGGCGCTGCGCAATCAAAACAATCGAGCGCTCATCACTTGATGAAATGCAGGTGCACCGGGAAGTCGACATGCTCGTCGAGCATGCTGGGCAATTGCACTTTATTCCTGCTGTCTACGAGCACTGGCGCGAGGGCGGGCGCTACTACATCGCAATGGAGTATATCAGCGGCCAGACGCTCGATCAGATCACGCCCCGGCCCTGGCGGCCGGCCGAGGTCGAGCACTTCCTGCGCATTATGCTCGAAAACCTGGCCCAGCTGCACGACGCCGAAATCGTACATCGGGATATCAAGCCGGTGAACATCAAACGCACCGACGAAGGGCGCTATGTGCTGCTTGATTTTGGCATCGCCAAGCGCGGCATCGACACGAGCTCGATCAAGGCGATGACGCTTGATTATGCGCCCCCTGAACAAATGCAGCGCGACCGGCGCACCGATCAGCGTTCCGACCTGTACAGCCTGGCGGTGACGACCTACCAGCTCTTGACCGCCAGGCAGCCCGCCACCGCGCTGGATCGCCAGGCTGGCCAGCAGCTGGTACCGCCCAGCCAGTTTGTCTCCGATCTTCCACCGCAGTTCGAGCGGGCGATTGTTCATATGCTGGAGCTTGACCCAGAAAAGCGCCCCGACGAGGCCCGCGCGGCGCTGGCCGAGCTCGACGCGCCAGTGCAGCCAAGCACGCCAACCGAGCAGGCCACCATTACGGTTCCCGATCAGCCCAGCGCGGCGCTGGCGCGCTACGGCAGCGGCCGGCTCTACGATGCGATCTGGGGGCCAGCCGAAACGTCGCGCCTTTTTGCCGCATCGTCGATTGGTTTATTTAGCTACGATGCCGCTACCCTGGCCGAACAGGCGTATGCGCGCGCCGATCAGCCGCTGCGCTGGCTGGCAGCCATGCCGGGCGGCGCAAGCGTGCTGGCGATCAGCGCCACGCAGGCGCGGCTCTACCGCGCAGCCGATGCTGCGCCGCTCAAAACGCTTTGCTCATTCCCTGGCCCCATCATTGCGGCGGCGCCCAGCCCCGACCGGCAGCGCCTGGTGGTTGCCGCCGAAGATTTTGTGCAGATCTGGCGGCTTTCGGGCGCAACCGCCGCGCTGATCTGCCAGCACAGCGCCAGCGAGCGCTGCCGGGCCATCGTTTTTGCGCCGGGTGGCGCGGTCGCTGCGGGTGCTTTTGGCTCCGATATTGTGCTGTGGGGCGCCGAGGATGGGCGCGTGCTCCAGCAATTGCACAGCGCGCAGGGGCGCATTGCCCAGCTGGCTTTCTCGCCCGACGGCGATTTCCTGGCTGCGCTGGGTAGCAATGTCGCGCAGGTTTGGCGCGCTTCCGATGGCCAGCTGCTGCATATTGCGCAGGAAGCAGGCTCGCGCAGCATTGGTGCTTTTTTTGTGGGGAACGAGCTTCTGCTGGTGTGGGAACGCGTGGTTCAGAAGCGGCGCATAAGCGATGGCGAGCTAATCGAGACGCTGGCACAGCTACCTAGCCCAGCACTTTATGCCGCGCTCGCGCCCGATAACGCCGCGCTTGCGGTTGCCTTCGCAGATGAGCTGCTGTTGATTCGTTTAGCAGAAGAAAGCTCGATCAGCAAGGCCATTCCCTTGCCGCAGCCAGTTGTGCGCCTGGGATTCAGCCCCGATGGCAAAATGCTGGCTGGTTTCTCGCCGGCCGGGCTGGCAACCTGGCGCAGCGCCGATGGCCGGGCCGTGGCAAGTAATTCTGCCCACAGTAATGTGCTCAGCGCGGTGGCCTGGCTGCCCGAGGGCCAGCGCGCAGCTGTGTTTGGCGAAACCTTGCAAATACTTCAGTATCACGAAGGTATGCTTCAGCGTGCGCAGGTATTCGCCGCGCAGGCAAGCAAGCAGGCCGGCCTGGCGGTTGCGCCCGACGGAACAATGCTGGCTGTTGCATCAAATGGTGGCGCGCGAATTCTCGATATCAATAATGGGCAGGTGCTCCATGAGCTGCCAGCGCTACCTGCCCAGGCCTTTTCGCTCGCCTGGTTAGCCGATGGCCAGCATGTCGCGATTATAGCCGGCGAATGCGAAGTGTATCGTCTTTCCGACCAGGAAAAGACGGGATCGATACCGTACTCACTCGATACCTATGATATGGCCTTGTCTGCCGATGGGCGACTGTTTGCGATTTTGACCGAGGAATTACTCGAGATCTATGATGTTGCCAGCGCTGCGCTGCTTGTCTCGCTTAATTTTGCCGATCTTGGGCTAGACAATGATGCTATGGCACAAGGCATTGCCCTGGCGCCAAATGGGGCACTTGTAGCAATTATTCTGTCATCGCAGGTGCGTTTCTGGGATATTGCGAAGCACGCCTATCGCTGCGAAATACCTGCCACCGCGCAGCGGGTTGTGATCGCTGCCGACCTTAGCCAGGTTGCGCTTGTCCACGATTGCGTGGCCGATATCTGGTTGCTCGATGCCGAGCCACAAGCCCGCATGCAGCTCACCGGGCACACCGAGCCCATGAGCGATGTGGCATTTTCGCCCGATGGCACGATCCTGCTGAGCGCATCGCTCGACGGAACAGCCCGATTATGGCAAGTGCGGTAGCTGCCCCAGTTCTCCACAGCCCGAAAACTCCTCGCGTCAGTCGCGGGGAGTTTTTCTTTGCCCATATTTCTTTTCAAACTATTGACAAAATCTTGAAAACAAGATATCTTATATACCGGTCAGTAAGAAAGCTTTGATTGCAAAACCTGTGCAATGGGCGAAATGACAGAAACAAGCTACAACCCGACGGCGCTCAAAATCCTCGACACGGCTGCGCGGCTGTTTATGCAGCTTGGCTACAGCGCGGTGTCGATCAACGACATTGTGACGGGCGCCGAAGTAACCAAGCCAACGCTCTACTACTACTTCCCCGACAAGGCCGAGCTATTTACGCAGATGGCTCTGCAGCAGTTGGTCAAGCTGCACCACGCGCTCGACGCCGCGCTGGCCCGCTCGGGCGATACGGCGGCGCGGCTGGCTGCCTTTGCGGGCGTGCTGCTCAACGCCGACGACGGCGACATGCGCATGCTGCGCCACGAAATGGCCGAGCACCTGCCGGCTGAGCATCAGGCGCGGCTGGGCATGGCCTTTCACGAGCACTTATTTATGCCCATTCACGATGTGATGCAGGCGGGCGCTGAGCGCGGCGAATTGGCACGCCACTCGGCCGCCGAGCTGACGATGCTGTTTCTGGGCCTGATGGAAGCCTTTCATGGCTACCCGGCCCAGATTGATCGCATGCGCATCCCGCCCGCGCTGGGTGCGCTGCGGCCGGCGGTATTCGCGCCTGCCGCGCTGGTCGAAACATTTTTGCATGGCGTGGCCCCGCAGGCGGGCCAGGGAGAAACACAATGACAACCCTTCCGCAATCGCGGCTGCGCGGGCGCTTCACGCGGCCGTCGCTGCCGGTCATTCTGGCCGCAGTGCTGGTGCTTGCCGCCATTATTGCGCTCATCGCGCGCTTTGCCGGGGCGCGCACCGCCGACCCGCTGGCGGGCGGCTCGGTCGTGGCGGTCGAGCGCGGCCCGCTGGTGGCTGGCATCAACGCCACCGGCAAGGTCGAGCCGCGCCGCCAGGCCGAACTGGCCTTTGCCAACCCGAGTGGCCGCGTCACCGACGTGCTGGTGAACGAAGGCGATTCTGTAGCGCAGGGCGCGCCGCTGGTACAGCTCGATGCGCGCCAGCTCGATGCGGCGGTTGCGGCTGCCGAGGCCGCGCTCTCGCAGGCAAAAGCCGACCTTCAGGCGCTGCAGGAAGGCGCAACGCCCGAGCAGATCGCCGCCGCCCGCGCCCAGGTAGCCGCCGCGCAGGGCGCGCTGCGCCAGACCACGGGCAGCGTCACGCCAGCCGACATTCAGGCCGCCCGCGCCAGTGTGGATGAAGCACGCGCGCGGCTGGCTGCCGCGAGTGGCACGCCCGCCGCCGATGCGCTGGCAAACGCGCAATCCGCGCTGACCGCCGCCCAGGCCAACCTTGATCGCCAGCGCAGCGCCCTTTCTGCCGCAAAAGAACAAGCCAGCCGCGCCGTTGAAACGCGTGCCAACGCCCTGCGCGATGCCCAGGCCGCCTACGCTCAGGCCGAGCGCGACCGTCAGCGCGCCCTGGACGACGAAAAGGACCCGCGCACCGGCGCGCCGCTGACCGACTCGGGCAAAGAAGCGTATGCCAACGCCGCCGTCACCGCCGAGCGCGCCATGCAGGATGCCGACACGGCGCTCGCCCAGGCGCGCATCGACTACGACACAGCCCGCCAGAACGAGATCACGGGCCTGCAAGATGCCGAGGCAAAAGTAGCCCAGGCGCAAAGCACGCTCGACACGCTGCTGCACCCCGGCGCGGAAACCGTCGCCGCCGCCCGCGCCGCTCTGGCCAGCGCCGAAGCCCGCCTGGCACAGCTTACCGGCGCGCAGCGTGCTGGCGCGCTTCAGGCGCAGGAAGGCAATGTCAGTGCCGCGCAGGCCCAGCTCGACCAGCTGCTGGCCAGCCCGAAATCAAGCGACCTGGCGCGCGCCGAGGCGAAAGTCGCCCAGGCGCAGGCCCAGCTTGATCAGGCCACCATCCAGCGCGACGACGCGACCCTGCGCGCGCCATTTGCTGGCACGGTTGCGGCGGTCAACGTAGTGCCGGGCGAAGCGCTGGGCCAGCAAGCACCGGTTGAACTGCTCGACACCAGCCGCTTCCAGGTGAAAGTTACTGTGGATGAAGTCGACGTGGCGCGCGTGGCCGTAGGCCAGACTGCCGACGTGCTGATCGACGCGCTGGGCGCGCCGGCGCTGCAAGGCACGGTGCGCCGCATTTCGCCCCAGTCGGAAGCCGACAAGAGCGTTACGTCCTACCAGGTTACCATCGAGATCGACCCGGGCAATCGCCCGCTCAAGCCGGGCATGACCGCCAGCGCCAGCATCGTGAGCGACCGGCGCGACAACGCGCTGCACGTTCCGGCTGCGGCGGTGCGCAGCGAAAATGGCGCGAACGTCGTGAGCGTGGTGAGCACCGGCAAGGATGGCAAGCAGACCGTCACAACCCAGCCGGTCGAGCTTGGTCTGCGCGCCAGCGACCAGGTTGAGATTTTGAGCGGGCTGAGCGACGGCCAGCAGGTGCTTGTCAAAGAATAAGTGCGCGAAAGGAACGACGATGACGATCGACTATATAACCGAGCCCGCCGGCACCGACTATGTGACCGAGCCGGTGGTGCGCGCCGAGCGCCTGATCAAGGATTTTGCCACCGGCGACAGCAGCTTTCGCGCACTTGACGACGTGTCGGTTGAAATCCATCGCGGCGAGATGGTGGCGATTATGGGGCCTTCGGGCAGTGGCAAAAGCACCCTGATGACGCTGCTGGGCCTGCTCGACAGCCCGAGCAGCGGGAGCTACTACCTCGACGGTCAGGATGTGGGCCAGCTTGGTCGCTTTGAGCAGGCGCGGGTGCGCAACGCCAAAATTGGCTTTGTATTCCAGAACTTCAACCTGCTGCCGCGCCTTTCTGCGCTCAAAAATGTCGAGCTGCCGCTGGTGTATGCCCGCACGGATGCGCGTGAACGCGAGCAGCGCGCGCGCGCCGCGCTGGAGGCGGTGGGCCTGGGCGACAAGCTCGGCAACCGCCCGAACGAGCTTTCTGGCGGCCAGAAGCAGCGCGTGGCCGTGGCGCGGGCCCTGGTCGGCGCGCCCAGCCTGATCCTGGCCGACGAGCCTACCGGCGCGCTCGACACCCGCACCGGCGCGGAAATCATGCAGATCTTCCGTGATCTCAACCGCGAGCAGGGCATGACGATCATCATTGTGACGCACGACCCCGAGATTGGCCGGCAGATGGATCGCGTGATTGGCCTGCGCGACGGGCGGCTCAGCCCGAACATTCTGCACGACTACTACAACGTCGCGCCGTCGCTGGCGATTGCCAGCTAGCACAACCTGAGAAGAAGCACCAATATGCTTAAAGAACAGTTTTTCATGGCGCTCGACAGCCTGCGCGCCAACAAATTCCGCTCGCTGCTGACCATGCTGGGCATTATTATTGGCGCGAGCACGCTGGTGGCGGTGCTTTCGCTTGGTAATGCCGTGCAGGGGCAGGTGTTCGAGCAGTTTATCGACCTGGGCACGCGCCGCGTAGCCGTGAAGCCGGGCGACCCAAACGCCAAAGGCGCGCGCGATGTGCCGGGCTATGGCCTGCTCTCAATCGAAGATTACCGCGCCCTTGAGCGGCTGGTGGCGCAGCATCCCGCGATCTTCCGCGTGATCGTGCCCGAGGTTGCGCTTCCCACCGAAGTGCGCGCCGGCACCGTCGCCGTCGAAACGACGCTCACCGGCACAACTGCGCCCTACAAGCAGGTGCAAACCACGCCGGTAGCGTATGGGCGCTTTCTGACCGATGCCGACGAGCAGGCGCTGGCCCGCGTTGGCGTGATTGGCTACCTGACGGCCAAAGACCTGTTTGGCGAAAGCCCCGACGCGCTGCGCGCCGCCATTGGCAAAACCGTGGAGGTAGATGGCCAGGCCATTCAGGTGATTGGCGTGCTGAAAGAAAACGGCGGCCCCTTCTCGACCGACCGGCGTGTGTACGCGCCGCTTGGCACGGTGCGCCTGCGTCTGGTGGGCGATCTCGATCTTCCCGGGCGCGGCCTGCAATTGACCAGCATTCTGCTGGGGCTAAACAGCGAGCAGGACACCGAGCGCGCTGCCAGCCTGATCACCGCCGCGCTGCGCCAGTCGCGCGATGTGCCGGCCGGCGCAATTGATGACTTCCAGCTCGATCTGCCCACCCAGGCGCTGAATGTGCTGGCCGGCATCAATGGCGCGATCACGGGCTTTATTGCGCTGGTGGCGGGCATCAGCCTGGTGGTGGGCGGCATTGGCATCATGAACATCATGCTGGTGGCCGTCACCGAGCGCACCCGCGAGATTGGCGTGCGCAAGGCGCTTGGCGCCACCGACGGCGATGTGCTCGGCCAGTTTGTGCTCGAAGCGGTGGCGATCAGCCTGGTGGGTGGCGCGATTGGCGTGAGCCTGGCGATTGGCCTGGTGCTGCTGGTGGGCGCGATTGCCGGCTTTGCCGCGCCAATCTCCTGGCTGGCGGTGGCGCTGGCGCTGGTTTTCGCCTCTGTAATTGGTGTGGGCTTTGGCTTCTACCCGGCCCGCCGCGCCGCACTGCTGCCCCCGATCGAGGCGCTGCGCTACGAATAGGCGCGCACTACCCTCCGCCGAAAGACCGATGCCCCAACCCGCAAGCTGCGGTATCCTCTAGCGCAGTCGCGCGACATAGAAAACGGTGCGCCTCGGCAGGCCCCCCATGGGCTGCCCAGGCGCGTTTCGGCGTGCTCATGCGCCTGATTTGAAGCGAAAAGGGGGTATTTGCGTGCGCCTGTACTACGAAATCGCCCGGCGCTCGTTTCGGCGCGCCACGATCTACCGCAGCTCGTATGTCGCGGGAATTTTGACCAACGCTTTTTTCGGCGTGCTCCGCTCGTATACGTTTATCGCGCTGTATGGCGCAGGCGGGGCAGTCGCGGGCTTCACGCTGGCCGACGCTGTTTCGTACACGTGGGTCACGCAGGCGCTGATCTCGATTGGCGCGGGCTGGGTATTTTCGCGCGAACTGACGACCTCCATCCGCACAGGCGATGTCATCACCGACCTGTCGCGGCCGTGGAATTTCTATGGCTACTGGCTCAGCCAGTCGATTGGTGAGCGCGGCTTCAACCTGCTGGTGCGCGGCACGACCACCTACCTGCTTGGCGTGCTCTACTTTGGGGCCTATGTGCCTGGGCCGGCGCAGTGGCCGGGTATCATTGCGACGCTTGTGCTGGCGCTCATCCTCTCCTTTGCATTCAGCTTTGTTATGAACATGAGCGCCTTCTGGCTGCTCGACAGCAACGGCGTGATGATGATCGGCAATATCATGCTCAGCTTCTTCTCGGGCTTCCTGCTGCCGATTGCGTTTTTTCCTGCCCCGCTGGCGGCGGTCGCGCGCGCGCTGCCCTTCCAGGCAATCACAGGTCTGCCGGCGCAGATTTTCCTGGGGCAGATCACAGGCGCGGCGCTGGGCCAGGTGCTGCTGTTACAGCTCGCGTGGGTGGTGGCGCTGGTTGCCCTTGGCCTCTTCATGCTGCGCGCTGCAATGCAGAAAGTGATTGTTCAGGGCGGGTGAGCGGGAAGGCAAGATGACACGGTGAAGGGGTGACGGGGTGAAAGGGTGACGGGGTGAAAGGGTGACGGGGTGAAAGGGTGACGGGGTGAAAGGGTGACGGGGTGACGAGGCGTATCGCATACGCCAGCAGCAGGCAGGTAGCACGTTGAAGGTTGCACGTTGTCCGTTGTCGTTTCTCAAACCCTTCGCGCTCTTTGCGTTCTTTGCGGTGAATTTCTATTGGAGCATCGGGCGAAAACGAGCTTCGCTATTACGGAAACCTGCAACTTTCAAACATTCGAACCTGCAAACCCTCGGTGCCTCCGTGTCTCTGTGGTGAATCTTTCTGCGCAAAGGAGGTCGCATGCTCGCGCTGTATTTTCGCCTGATTGGCGCGCGAATTCGTGCCCAGATGCAGTATAAAACCTCGTTCTGGATGGAGCTGGTGGGCTTTGGGCTGGTGACGGGCCTGGAGTTTGGGGCGGTCGCGATCCTGCTTGCGCGCTTCAATACCATCGCTGGGTGGTCGCTGGCCGAGGTTGCCCTGCTCTACGGCCTGTCGTCGCTGGCCTTTGGCATTGCCGAGATGGTGGGGCGTGGCTTCGATGCGCCCTTCGAGCGCATGATGCAGCAGGGCACGTTCGACACCGTTTTGACGCGCCCGCTCGGCAGCTTCTTTAGCGTGCTGGCGTCGGAATTTCAGCTGATGCGGCTGGGCCGCATGACGCAGGCGCTGGCGGTGCTGGGCTACGGGCTGCTGCGCCTGCCAATCGTGTGGAGCGCCGACAAAGTCGTGGTGCTGCTGCTTTCGCTGCTGTCGGGCGCGGTGATCTACATTGGCCTGGTGGTGATGGGTGGGACGCTCTGCTTCTGGACGATCAAGACGCCCGAGGTGATTAATGTCTTTACCGTCGGCGGCTCGGAGGCGGCGAGCTACCCGCTGAGCATTTACGGCGGGCTGGTGCGGAATGTGTTCCTGCTAGTGATCCCGATCGCCTTCGCGAACTACCCGGCCGCGCTGTATGTGCTTGGCCGCGCCGACCCGTTTGGCTTGCCCGCCTGGGCAGCATGGCTCGCGCCCGCCGTTGCCGCGCTGTTTTTTGGCGTGGCGCTGGCATTCTGGCGCGTGGGGGTAACGAAATATGCGTCGACAGGAACCTAGGCGTGGAATGCGAAGGCTGCTGGAAGCGTATCAGCTGCCAACTTCTTCGGGCGCGGGGGTGCTGATTGCGTGGAACATCAGGCGGTCGACCATCTGCACAAGAATGACGGCGGCGACAACCTGGGCTGGAACCAGGCTTTTCTGCACAAGCAGCGTGCCAAGTGGCTGGCTCGTGCCCTGCTGGCGCGCTTCGAGCTGCTCGGCAAGCACAAGATCGAGCGTATGCTGCGAAAGGTAACCGAGCGAAACGAGGTAGGCGCCAAGCGGCATCATCCAGCGCTCGGCGGGCAGCGTGGCCTGCAAGTGTGGCGGGTTCTCCTGGATGGCTTTGTTGAAAAGCTGCGCGACCGAGGTTGCGTATGCCGCCGAGATCGTAATATCCATAGCTGTTCTTTCCTACGCTAGAGGAAGGTGGGCAGAGCAAAACACACGCCTATACCGCCTATGATACGGGGTAGTGCGAAGGAAAAAATATACACTTTGACAACAATCTCGCATCATCGGTGATGTAAGTGTGCCAGAGAAAAGGAGCGAACCATGAGCCTGATCGAGGTCGAAAACCTGCGCAAGACATTTCGCGTTGCGGCGCGGCGCAGTGGGCGCTTTGCCGCCGTGAAAACCCTGCTCGCGCGCGAGTATCGCGAGGTGAGCGCGGTGGATGGCGTGTCGTTCGCGCTCGGCGCCGGCGAGATGGTTGGCTACATTGGCCCGAACGGCGCGGGGAAATCCACCACCATCAAAATGCTGACTGGCATTCTGGTGCCGAGCGGCGGGCGGATCGAGATCGATGGGCGCGTGCCGCACCAGCAGCGCGTTGCGCATGTGCGCCAGATCGGCGTGGTGTTTGGGCAGCGCACGCAGCTCTGGTGGGATCTGCCGACCATCGAGTCGTTTGAGCTGCTGCGCCATATCTACCGCATCCCGCTGGAACACTGGCGCGCCCGCATGCACGAGTTCACCGAATTGCTCGATCTTGGCCCGTTTCTCGAAACGCCGGTGCGCCAGCTTTCACTGGGCCAGCGCATGCGCGCCGACCTGGCTGCCGCGCTGCTGCACGAGCCGAAAATCCTGTTTCTCGACGAGCCAACCATCGGGCTGGACGTGGTGGCGAAAGAGCGCATCCGCCAGTTTCTGCAGCAGATCAACCGCGAGCAAGGCGTGACGGTGATCCTGACCACGCACGACCTGGAGGACATCACGCGCTTGTGTCAGCGCGTGGTGCTGATCGACCACGGGCATGTGATCTACGACGGCGGGATCGAGCAGCTGCGGGCGCGCTTCGGCCACAGCCGCACGCTGGTGGTCGATCTCGACGAAGACGTGCGCGCGCTTGAGGTGCCGCGCGCCGAGGTGGTGCGCCGCGAAGGGCCGCGCGCTTGGCTGCGCTTCGACCGCGACGCGACCACGGCGGCGGCGCTGATTGCCGAGGTGGCGGCGCGCTACCGCGTGCGCGACCTGACGCTGGAAGAGCCGGCGATTGAGGGGATTGTGCGCGGGATCTACGAGACGGGCAGCGCCAGGGCGTAGCTGCGCCGGCTGCGAAAAGATGAAGGGCGCTGGCACACTACCAGCGCCCTGCCCAAAAACTCTTTACTCCACCGTCACGCTTTTGGCGAGGTTGCGCGGCTGGTCGACATCCGCGCCGCGCCGCAGCGCGAAGTGGTAGGCGATCAGCTGCATCGGAATGCTGGTGAGCAGCGGCGTCAGCAGCGGCAGCGTTTCCGGCACCTCAATCACATAATCGGCCTTGCTGTGAATGAGTGTGTCGCCCGCTGTCGCAATCGCGATCACATGCCCGCCGCGTGCCTTCACCTGCTCCACATTCGAGAGCATCTTTTCGTAGATGGCGTCGCGCACCGCCACACACACCACTGGCAGGTCCTCATCGATCAGCGCAATCGGCCCGTGCTTCATCTCGCCGGCCGGGTAGCCCTCGGCGTGAATGTAGCTGATCTCTTTCAGCTTCAGCGCGCCTTCCAGCGCCACCGGGTAATTGATCTGCCGCCCCAGGAACAGCGCATCTCCGGCGCGGTGGTAGCGCTCGGCCAGCTCTTTGTAGATGCTCTGGCTCTCCAGCAGCGCGCCAACCTTGCCCGGCAGCTCGACCAGCCCCTGCAAATGCTGGCGGATCTCGTCGGGCTTGAGCGTGCCGCGCGCCTGCGCCAGCCGCAGCGCCAGCAGATACTGCACCATCAGCATGGACGTGAACGCCTTGGTCGAGGCCACGCCAATTTCCGGGCCGGCGTGCAGGTAGAGCGCGCCCGCGTCGGCCAGGCGCGCGGCCTGCGAGCCAACCGCATTCACGATTGCGGCGCTCTTCACGCCCTGTGCGCGCGCTTCTTCCATTGCCGCCAGTGTGTCAACCGTTTCGCCGCTCTGCGTGATCGCCAGCAGCAGGGTGTCGCTGCCCAGCAGTGGCTGGCGGTAGCGGAATTCCGAGCCGTAGTCGACATCGACGCGCACCTTCGCCAGCGTTTCAATCATATACTTGCCGATCAGTGCGGCGTGCCATGCCGTGCCGCACGCGACGGCGTAGATCCGCCCCAAACGCCACAGCTCGCCGTCGCTCATGCGCAGGTCGTCGAGCAGCACCGCGCCGTCGTCCAGGTCGACCCGCCCGCGCAGGGCGTCGGTCAGTGCGCGCGGCTGCTCGAAAATTTCTTTCTGCATGAAGTGCTTGTAGTCGCCCTTGGCGGCGGCGACCGGGTCCCAGGGCATGGTGGTGGGCAGTTTCTGCACGGGCGTGCCGTCGAGCAGCGAAACCTCGGCGCCGTCGGCCGTCAGCACTACCAGCTCGCGATCTTCAAGGAAGACCATGCGCTGCGTGTAGTCGAGGATGGCGGGCACATCCGAAGCCAGGAACATCTCGCCTTCACCCAGGCCCACCACAATGCCGCCGGCGTTGCCCAGGCGCGCAGCCACCAGGCGGCCCGGCTCGCGGCGCGACATCGCCACCACCGCGTTGCCGCCGCGCAGGCGCGCAAGCGTGCGGCGCATGGCCTGCTCCAGCGAGCCGGTTTCAGCATAGAAATCGCCAAGCAGCAGCGCAATCACTTCGGTGTCGGTTTGCGAGTGGAAGGTGTGGCCGCGCGCGGTCAGCTCGTGCTTCAGCTCAAGGTAGTTTTCGACAATGCCGTTCTGAATGACCACAATATCGCCCGAGGCGTCGCGGTGCGGGTGGGCGTTCGCTTCGGTGACGCCGCCGTGTGTGGCCCAGCGGGTGTGGCCGATGCCGGCGTGGCCGTGGGTGGGCTGCTCGCGCAGCTGCGAAACCAGGTTGCCCAGCTTGCCAACGCTGCGGCGCAGTTGCAGCGCGCCGTCGTTCTCAATCGCGATGCCAGCCGAATCGTAGCCGCGATATTCCAGCCGCTTCAGGCCGCCAACCACCACTTCGGTGGCCTCGCGCCCGCCAATGTATCCAACAATGCCGCACATAGAGGATTCTCCTGTAAAACCAATTCGGGAGAGCCCGCAGCACTACGATGCTTAGCACTCTGGAAGGAAAGTTCTTTTCTACAACGGGCAAGCTTCCAGGAAGCTCATCTGAGTATGAGATTGAAGTAAAACTGGCTTGAGCTTCCTGGAAGCTGAGTGCAGGGAAATTTATTTTCCAGAGTATTTGGAGCCGTAGTGCTGTATTCTCGCTTACGAATTTGGCGAAATAGTGAAATGAAGCCATATCAGCGCAGCCTGGCACAGCGGCGCAAAAGGAGCGCGAAAAACGCTCCAGCGCATTGGGCTGCTGCTTGCGCATACCACAATCAACCGTGCGAAACGGCGATCGTCATCGATACGGCGCGACAAAAAGGGATTGTGCAGCGCGGGCCAGGGGACGCAAAAGTGGCCCGGGAATGCTGCAACTGCTTGTGGTGCTCACTGCTGGCCGCGTTGTTCCGCCCGTCGCCGGGCAGGTTTGGCTGGCCGCTTGCAGGCGGTGGCGCGCCTGGGAGGCATCCGCTGATCTGTCGATTTTTTGCGGCTGCTGAGCGCTCCGTTACTGCACTCAGGCCCGCATTAGCCCCGGCTCGCGCCAGGGAACCTCCACCTCGTCGGCTGAAGCATGCGCCTCAGCTCATGCGCTTGGCTTCCCGTTATTGGCTCCTTGCACCTCCGCTCGCGTCCGTCGTCGCTTCTTCACGGCGCTAGTATAGCGGTTCGCGTGCTTCTTGCCAACCCCTTTGTGCGGTTCTTCAGCGGCGTATCAGGTTTACTATCCCGAAAGCACAACAACTGAGCCACAGAGCACACAGAGAGCACTGAGCAAGAAACCTAACTCGGTGACCTCAGTGCACTCTGTGGCTAAACTAATCTGCTGTTTACAATAGGGGAAAAGAAGCCAGTGCCAGCGTGAGCGTTGTTCGCGTGGCGCGGGCGTGCGCTGTGTGCCAGCCCGGCCGCAGATGCCCGCGTGGCTGTGCGCCAATTGGTTTTGCGGTTGCATGTCGCAAGTTTGCAGGTTAGAAAGTTATGAGTTCCGCGGTTCTTGGTTCTGCGGTCTGGGCGTATAGCAATACGCCCTTCGTCGGTTCCCGGTCTGGGCGTATAGCAATACGCCCTTCGTCGGTTCCCGGTCTGGGCGTATAGCAATATGCCCTTCGTCGGTTCTCGGTCCCCATCTTACTGAATCTGCGTCTCGCACGAGGCGTCGAAGGTGTCGGTACCCAGGCCGCCGGTGCATATGTCGAGCCCTGGCCCGCCAATCAGCACATCGTTGCCCGCCCCGCCGTCGAGCACATCCGCGCCGCCGCCGCCCAGAATGCAATCGGCCCCGCTGCCGCCCGTAATCGTGTCGATGCCGGAACTGCCGAGGATGAGCGTGTTGCCGCTGTTTCCCAGGAAAATGCCGCTCCCCGTCACTACCGAGCTGAGATTGAGACCGCTGCATATGGCGGGCTTTAGCGCATTGGCGTTGATGATTTGCGTAAAGCTGCCCACGCCGGATTTTGGCACGCTATTGGCTGTGGCCGAGGCCACGCCAATGCTCACCAGCAGCACAAGCAGCGCGCCCAGTGCCACGCCGCGCAAGAATCGGTGCATCATACACGTGCCTCGCGGGGTACGCTGCTCGCCTCAACCACGCGGTAGTGGTAGCGCGTGCCGGCGATCTGCACGACATAATGGTGAATGGGGCCGCAGCGCTCGTACAGGATCATGCGTTCTTCGCGCTCGGCCAGCCGCGCCAGGTCGCTGAAGTTAGCCACCTCGACGGTATCGTCGGCAATCAGCACGTCGCTGTCCTGCACGGCAATCAGGCGCGGCCCATACTCGAACTGAATGCGCGCCGGTTCGTCGGCCAGGCCGGCGAGCGCGTGTTTGCGCGCCAGCCACACGCCCGCTGCCAGCGCCAGCACGGCCACCGCCAGCGCGATCCAGCGGGCGGGAAGCACACCAAGCTGCAAGCCGAACAGTGCAATGGTGTTCGGCTCTACAACCATATGCGGCAGCGCGCCATCCTGCGCCGGCGCAAACGGGTCGGCATCGCTGGTGGTGTCGCGCTGCACTTGCATTTCAAGGTCGTCGAGGCGGAAGCGCAGGCGCGGCGCAAAGCTTGTGTCGCGCAGCGGCTGGCCGGCCAGCGTGCCCGCCAGCTCGATCTGCGGGAAGATTGCTACGGTGAAAAATTCGTGCTTCACGCCAGTTTGCGCTTCAATCTGGTCGGTCAGTGTCTTGATGCTTGCCAGATCGAGCGTGCCCTGCGCGGCAAACTGGCCGCCGGTGAAGCTGGTGCGCGGTTGCAATTCGAGCGTGCGCTTCCAGCCGTCGTTTGCCCCGAGCTCGGCAAGCAGGCGGTAGCTGCCGCCCCACTGGTGTGGCTGTTCGGCGCTGGCGCTGTAGTGGAATTCAAACGGCACCTGGCGCACCAGTGCGCGGAAAATTGGCTGGCCCGACTGCGCCGCGCCGGTGTCGTACACGCTGCCGGGCGCGGATGCGCTGTAGCTGAAAATGCCGCGCTGCATGTAGGGAAGCGGGCTGTCGGCGCTGCGCTCGGTTGGGCGCGTGAAGGCTAGCCCGGCCAGCAGCAGTGCCGCGCCGAGAAGTGCAAAAATGGCGATCTGGGCGATTTCGAGGCTGCCGCGCTGCATACCGCCCGGGGCGGGCAGCTGGCTGGGCGCGGCGCGGGTGGCCGCCTGCCGGCGTGGGCGCTGCGGCGCGGGCGCGCTGGCGCGCAGTTCCTCGGCGTAGCGTTGCAGGCGCTGGCGCCGGCGCTCGTGTTCGTGTGCAGTGGTCAGCATACTCGTTCCCCCGATCAGAAATACCAGCAACGCCATATGCGCGGGCACCCGCAGCCACTCGATGGCGCTGCCGACCTTTGGAACGTACAGCCAGTAGGCGCCCAGAAGCTCACGTTCGGCAGGGTGGTATGAGTCGATCCAGTCGTTATGGTCGCCCTTGAAGATGTAGCGTGGTCCGTCGCGCCCAACGATGCGATGGATCACCGGCCCGATCTGTGGGTGCTGGTAGGTCGCAATCTGCCCGATTGTGTAGCTGTCGGCGGCCCGTACAAATACCAGGTCGCCGCGGTGCAGGCCCGGTTCCATGCTGTTGCCGTTGATGATAATCAGGCGTGTGCTGCCACCCAGCTGCGGCGGCGCCAGCGCAAGCCAGGCTGCAAGCAAAAGCACGATCATGCTTCCGGTTACGAGCGTGGAGCTCTGGCGCCGCGCTTTGCTCATCTTACTGGGCCGCAATGATGCGCAGCTCGTCGGCGGCGCTGGCCGTGATGCCGGTCAGGGTGCAGCTCCAGGTCGTGCCAGACGTGTTCGAGCAGCTAAACCAGGTGCTGCTGCCGCTCACCAGTTTGGCTTTCACGGTTGCGGGGGCGCTGCCACCCGAGGTGGGCGAAATCGAGAAGCTCACGCTGTCGATCGTTGAGGGCGTGGTGGCGTTGAGCGTGTACGAAATGCTCGACACCGTGTAGCCGCTGATGGTGCCTTGCCCATCGCCTGCCGCCGTCGCCGGGACGGTGTTGCTTGCTGCGAAGCCGTAGGCAGCCAGCGAAAGGAGCAGCACCAGGCCAAACAGAGCGAGTGTACGGGTGGAGAGGTTGCGAAAACGAAGCATTGAAGTCTCCAATCTCGTGATGCGCCTGCACATAGCAAGCTATACGACTGTATTCCTGCGTATTTGTGTCGTACAACAGCGATTCAGTCCTATGGCCTGGTAGGCCATGTGTTGTGCGGTGGTACTAGCCGCCTAGCGGTGCACAAAGATTTGCGCATTGGAACGCTATGGACTGTGAAGAAAGGCGTGGTACTTCCTGAGCCACGTACTACCTATGGTGAAGAAAAAGCAGATTCTGATGGAGAGTCGTAAAAACGGCGAACGACCAATCAAGTGATTGGCCGTTCGTCGGTCGCCGGTTTTCGGTTGTCAGGGCACGCTAGCGCGTTTCGACATCGTGCGCGCCGCTTTCCTGCTTGCCCGCCGAGGTGATCCGCACAAACTCGGCGTTGTCCCACAGCTCGGCAATAGTTGCCGCGCCGGCATAGCTCAGCCCCGAGCGCAGGCCGCCAACCAGCTGATAGACGACATCCTTCACCGGGCCGCGCGTGGGCACCATTGCCTCGACGCCCTCGGGCACCACGCGCTCCCAATCCTCCGGGTCGACTTCGCGGTGCGCTTCGACGGCCTGCCGGTCGATGTTGGCGGTGAGCGACGCCATGCCGCGCACGACTTTATAGCGCCGCCCGCCGCGCACCACATTCGCGCCCGGGCTTTCGTCGGTGCCGGCCAGCAGGCTGCCAAGCATCACCGTGCTCGATCCCACCGCCAGCGCCTTGGTAATGTCGCCCGAGGTGCGGATGCCGCCGTCGGCAATGACTGGCACGCCCAGCCCGCGCCCGGCTTCGGCGCATTCGGCCACGGCGGTGAGCTGCGGCACGCCAAAGCCGGTGACGATGCGCGTGATGCAGATCGAGCCTGCGCCAACGCCCACTTTCACCGCGTCCGCGCCCGCCAGCACCATGTCGCGCACGCCCTCGGCGGTGGCGACGTTGCCGCCCACGACATCGACGTTCGGGAAGCGCTGCTTGAGCGCGCGCACCATGTCGAGCGCGCCGTCGGAGTGGCCGTGCGCGATGTCGACCACCAGCGCATCAGCGCCGGCCGCCACACATGCCGCCGCGCGATCCATGTCGCTGGGGCGAATGCCAACGGCGGCGGCCACGCGCAAGCGCCCGCGCGAGTCTTTCGTCGCTTGCGGCCACTGCTCGATCTTGATAATGTCCTGCGCGGTGATCAGGCCCTGCAGCGCGCCTTCGCGGTCAAAGACCGGCAGCTTTTCCAGCCGGTGGCTGCGCAGCATATTACGCGCATCGTCGATCGAGCCGCTTGGGTCGCCCGTCACCAGCCGCTCGCGTGGCGTCATCACGTCGCGCACCGGGCGATTGGCGTCGGGCTCGAACAAGAGATCGCGTGTCGTCACCAGGCCCACGATCTCGTCGCCCGGGCCACACACCAGCAGCCCGCCAATATCGTGGCGCGCAAGCTGGGCGCGCGCTTCCTGCACGGTGGCGTCGGCCGGGATGCTGTGCGGCTGCTCGACCATAAAGCCCTCGGCGCGCTTCACGCGCTCGACCTCGGCGGCCTGGCGCTCACTTGTCATAAAGCGGTGGATCACGCCAATGCCGCCCATGCGCGCCATCGCCAGCGCCATCGCCGCCTCGGTCACCGTGTCCATATTCGCGGAGATCAGCGGCACCGCCAGCCCAATCGAGCGGCTGAACTGCGTCTGCGTCGTGACAGCGTGGCGCGAGCGGATCGATGAGCGTTTCGGCACCAGCAGCACATCGTCGAAGGTGAGCGCCGTTTCCGGCCGAAGTTTCATTGCCATAGTGGTTTTCCTTTTCCTGTTGCTTGCGCGGGCGTTGAGCGCGCCGGCGCTATTATACCCCGTAGGTATGGCGGTTGCAGGATTTGCTCCACGCTCTCAGAGCTATGTCAAGGTTCCAAATTCATCCGCAGATTACACAGATGACACAGATTATGGCTCTTATTATCTGCGTAATCTGTGTAATCTGTGGACAGCTCGGTTCCTATTGTAACGTTGCTGAAAATTAGTTCGAACTTGACAATCATTCAAAGGGTGATATACTTCGAAAGTTCGAACTATTCAATGATTGGAATGATTATGGAGGATGTGAGCGCGCCGCCGGCCAGCACACGGACATCGGCCCTGCTGCGCGAGCTGATAAGTTACATTTTGCATCGCTCGGCAGGCGAAAACCTGCGCGTCATGTGCGAGGCAAATCTCTCGATGCCGCAGATGGTGACACTGCATCTGCTGGGCAAGCGCGGGGCATTAACAATCTCGGCCCTGGCCGACAACCTGCGCCTGTCGCTGGCCGCCACCAGCCACCTTGTCGACCGTATGGTTCAGCTTGGCTTTGTGGCGCGCACCGAAGACGCATCCGACCGCCGCCAGAAGCTGGTGGCGCTGACGCCCAGCGGCCAGGGGCTGATCGAACGCCTGGTGGCCGCCCGCCTTGCCGAAACCGACCCGATCCTCACCAGCCTGCCCGACGATCTGCGCGAGCAGCTCGAAGGCGTGCTGGAATTGGTGCTCGAACGAATCCGGCTCAACTCCTAGAAAATGCATTCCGCGCCAGCGCTGGCCCGTAGGCATTCCGCCGCATGTGTATGCTGCGCGCATGCCCGGCACAGCGCTGTTTTTCGTACCGATGAAAGGAACGCCCTGTTATGGCGACAACCACCCAGGCGCTGCCCACGCCGCAGCGCATCGATTATGCCAGCACGCTCGACGGGCGCAGCAAGGCCGTCATTCTGGTGGGCGTGCTGCTTGGCTTGCTGCTGGCCGCGCTCGACCAGACCATCGTCTCCACCGCCATGCCGCGCATCGTGGCCGAGCTGCAAGGGCTCGACCTGCTTTCGTGGGTGACGACCTCGTACCTGCTCGCCAGTACGGCGATGGTGCCGATCTATGGCAAGCTTTCCGACCTGTATGGCCGCAAGATCATTCTGATCTTCGGCATTGTGGTCTTTCTGCTTGGCTCGATCCTGTGCGGCATTGCGCCAACAATGCTCATGCTGGTGGTATTTCGCGGCATTCAGGGCTTTGGCGCGGCCGCGCTCACGTCCACCGCCTTTGCCGTTCCAGCCGACCTGTTTGTGCCGGCTGAGCGCCCGCGCTACCAGGGCATTTTCATGGGCGTGTTCGGCCTCGCCAGCGTAATCGGGCCGTTTGTTGGCGGCCTGCTGACCGACGGGCCGGGCTGGCGCTGGGTGTTTTATGTGAACCTGCCGCTCGGCGTGCTGGCGCTGGCGTTCATTATGCTGAAAATGCCGCGGATGCACAGCGGCCTGCGCACCCCGGTCGATTACCTGGGCGCGGCGACGCTGATGCTGGCGGTAGTGCCCATGCTGCTCGCGCTCACGCTCGACAAAACCATCCACCCGTGGACTTCGCCGCTGATCCTGGGCATGCTGGCCCTGGCGGTGGTCGGCCTGGTGCTGTTCGTCGCTGTCGAGCGCCGCGCGGCCGGGCCAATTTTGCCCTTGCAGTTGTTCCGCAACCGCACCTTCGCGCTGACCATGCTGGCCTCGCCGCTGCTGGGCGCGTGCCTGTTCACTGCCGTGCTGTTCCTCTCGCTCTACCTGGTGAATGTGCTGGGCGTCAGCGCCACCGCCGCTGGCAGCACGCTCATCCCGCTGATGGGCGGCATGGTCATCAGCTCGATCGTCTCGTCGCAGATCGTGCAGCGCATGGGCCGCTACAAATTCATGGTGCTCGGCGGCCTGCTGCTGATGGCGGTTGGCTACTGGTGGCTGACGACGCTGGATGTCAACACCACGCTGGCCGACGTGCGCTGGCGCATGATTGTGCTCGGCGTGGGCCTTGGGCCGGCCATGCCAACGCTCACTCTGGCGCTTCAGAATGCGGTGCCCTTTGAGAACATCGGCACGGCTACGGCGGCGCGGCAGTTCTTTCAGCAGCTTGGGCAGGTATTGGGCGCGGCGATCTTTGGCGCGATCCTCACCACCACGCTCACCAGCTCAATCGAAGCGAACCTCGCGCCGGTGAAGGCCAAGCTGCCGGCCGAGATGGCGGCGCAGTTCGACACCAGCAAGCTGAAAAATGGCACCGCCAGCGAGGGCGCGGCCGGCGAGCCGGTTTCTGCCGAGCAGCGCATTGCCGACGCGATCAGCCAGCGCTTCGACGCGCAGCGCGCACTGCTCACCAAGGCCCTGGGCGAGAATGACCCAGCCGCGATCAAGGAGCTGAGCGCGAACCCGCAGACGCCCGACTCGCTGCGCCAGCTGCTGGCGGCCAAGCTGCCCGAAGCCACGCGCAAGCAGGCGCTGGCGCAGGCGCTCGCCGCGCTCGACACCGCCGAGGCCGATGCGCAGGCGCAGGGAATGGAGCTTGGCAGCGAGATCAGCGCGGGCGTGAAGCAAGCCTTCACCGAGAGCGTCACGCAGCTCTACTGGTACGCCATTCCGCTGGTGCTGCTGGCATTCATCATCGCCCTGTTCATCCCCGAGCTGCCGCTGCGCCGCACCAACGGCCCCGCGCCGGCCGTGATGATGGAGTAGTTTTCTGCTTCGTATGGTTCAGGAAAGTGGGTTTGATGAGAGGTTTTCGCACCCAGCGCGAAAACCTCTCACTATTTATAGGAGTTACGCAGTTGGCATGCTGAGCCTTCGGCAGCCCCTCATCAGGTTCGGGAACCACGGTATTTATCTTTTTCTTATGTGCAGTTTTCCGCGCTTTGCGCGGAAAACTGCACATAAAAAGAATAGAAAACACCTTGCTGCCGCAGGCAAAAAAGAGGAGAAAAATGGTGACATACTCTTGTCACCGTTCCTCTGCTACACTACGCTTGTATCACACCGGGCGCCGCACGCAGGTGCCCGCAGAAGGAGGCAGCAATGGCAGTTCAACCCGATATGATCGGCATTGTGGTGAGCGATATGGCGGCGGCGCTGGGGTTCTACCGTCTGCTTGGTCTGGATATTCCCAGCGGGCAGGACAACGAGCCGCACGTCGAGGTTTCTACCCCGAACGGCTACCGCATCGCGTGGGACAGCGAGCAGATGATGCGCGACATCTACCCGAACTGGCAGGCGCCAGTGGGCCACCGCATCTCGCTGGCCTTCAAATGTGACAGCCCGGCCGAGGTGGACGCCCTGTACTCGCAGATTGTCGCGGCGGGGTATAGCGGCCACAAGGAGCCGTGGGATGCCTTCTGGGGCCAGCGCTACGCCCAGGTTGCCGACCCCGATGGCACCGTGGTCGACCTGTTCGCCGCGCTGTAGGAATAGCCAAACCACCGAGGGTTACATGTTTGCAAGTTGCAGGTTGCAGGTTGTTATGACCGCGCGACAAATGTGTAATGAACCGCAAAGGACGCAAAGAGCGCGAAGATTTACAGCAGTTTGCAGTCGGCAGGACGCAGTAGGCAGTTGAATTTTCCGCGCTGCAACGCCTTCTCGCCAGCATATGAGTGTTCAATTGTTCTGCAGGCCGCGCTCAGGGCAGGCGAGCTTCGCCCCTACAGGCACCCCTTCACCTTGTCATCTCGACATCTTGTCACGCTCCGCGTCCTTTGCGCTCTTTGCGGTTGAATTCTGCCAACTCAACACTCAGCATTCAACCCTCGCCTACTCATCCTCTTCGCTCAGCACCTGGCGCGTCACATCGCGGGCGGCGGCCTCGTGCTCGCTGCGCCAGCGCCGCTCGCGAATCGATTTAACGATCAGGTCGCGCACTTCCTCGGGCGAATCGCACAGCACCAGCAGGTCGAGATCTGGCTCGGCGATCTTCTTCTCGGGCAGCATCGTCGCGCGCAGCCAGTCGATCAGCCCTTGCCAGTAGGCGGTGCCAAACAGGATCACCGGGAAATTCTGAACTTTGCCGGTCTGGATGAGCGTCAGCGCCTCGAACAGCTCGTCCATGGTGCCGAAGCCGCCGGGAAAGATCACAAAGGCCTGCGCATACTTCACAAACATCGTCTTGCGCACAAAGAAGTAGCGAAACTCAATGGCGATATCGACATACGGGTTGACGTTCTGCTCGAACGGCAACTCGATGTTCAGGCCCACCGACTTCGCGCCAGCGGCGCGCGCGCCCTTGTTGCCCGCCTGCATAATGCCCGGCCCGCCGCCCGTGATGATCGTCAGGCCGGCCTCGCCCAGCAGCCGCGCCGTCTCCACCGTCGCCTCGTACATGGCGTCGCCCTCGCGCACGCGCGCTGAGCCAAAGATCGTCACTGCGTCGCCCAGCCCGGCCAGCGCGTCGAAGCCATCGACAAACTCGCCCATGATCCGCAGCACGCGCCAGGGGTCGGAGTGGGTGAACTCGGGTTGGGCGGGCGGCGTGGCGAGCAGCCGTTCGTCCTCGGTGGGCTTGCCGCTGATTGCGGCGCGGTTAAGCGAGCGGTGCGTGTGCTTGGCCCGGGCCTGGCTTCGTTGCCGCTTGTTGTTTGCCATTGGTGCGCGCCTTTCGGTCATACAGTATGGGTTGGCGAGACGACGAGAAATTTTACCACAGAGGCACGGAGACATCGAGTTATATGTTGGCAGGTTAGAAGGTTGACAAGTTTGTGCGAACTCAAAACTCAGCATTCAACATTCAACATTCAGAACTTGCAACCTGCCAACTGCCTACTGCCTACTGCCCGCCGCCATCTCCGCCCTGCGAACGACTTGACATCTGCAAGACGCGTGCTATGATTCCACGCAATATCAAATGCTTTGACGAGGACACATCGCCTGGCCACAGCCCCCAGAGAGGAAGCGCCACCGACTGCGAGCGCGACCGGCCCCGAGCCAGGATGATACCACCTCCGAGCCGCTGCCTGAACACCCCGGCTACTAAGGCAGCGCGGCCAGCCACCGTTATATGGCCCTGAGATTTCAGGTTTTCGGTAGCGCGTGCTGCGCACAGCTATCGCTGAACTGAAATAAAGTTTGGGTGGAACCACGAAGCATGCCTTCGTCCCGATCGCGGGGCGAGGGTTTTTTGTTATCACAAGGGGATGTAATGAGTTACCGAACAAGCCGCCCGCCCGAGCGACGCCGCCGTGGCAATGGCTGCCTGGCCGCGCTCGTGGCGCTGGTGTGGGTGCTGCTGATCGCTGGCGTGCTGTACTACTTCTTTCTGCGCCCGCAGGTGAGCCGCTACCTGGGCGACCAGATTGGCAGCCAGCTGCGCGACAACGGCGATGTGCAGCAGCAGGTCGATCAGGCCGCGCAAAGCACCCTGCCGACCGCTATTGCCGCGCTGCCTTCCGGCGAGGTGCGCGTGACCGAGGCGCAGGCGAATGAATTTCTGGCCAGCCGATCCGACGATTTCAAGCCGATTGAGAGCATCACCGTGCACTTCGTGCCGGGCCAGGTGCAGGCCGACCTGCGCGCGCTTGGAACGACCAGCACCGCCAAGCTTGGGCTGGCCGTGCAGGATGGGCGCATCATCGCCGTCGCCCCGACATTGAGTGGCCCGCTCGGGCAGGTGGTGTCGCTACCCTCGCTGACCGCCTCGCTGGAACGGCAGCTCAACGACCAGCTTGCCATTCAGGGCCGCACAATCACGGCGGTGCGCGTCGAGCAGGGCGCCATCGTCGTCACCAGCGAATAAACTATTTACGATTGGGTTAGGCGAAACAGCTCAATCATAAATCCAAAATCGTCAATCGTATATCGAATAAAGGAGCCTGCCATGCCAGTTTCACCCGACAAAGATCCATATTACAAACTACGCCACTCGGCCGCGCATATCATGGCCGAGGCCGTGCTGGAGGAGTTCCCCGAAGGCAAGATCGCGATTGGCCCGCCGATCGAGGATGGCTTCTACTACGATTTCGACCTGCCGCGCTCGCTCACGCCCGAAGATCTGGCGGCGATCGAGGAGCGCATGCGCCGGATCATCAGGGAAAACCACCCCTTCGAGTATCGCGAGGTCAGCGCCGCCGCCGCGCGCGAGCTGTTCAAAAGTCAGCCCTACAAGGTTGAATTGATCGACGGGCTGGCGCATGGCCTCGACGAGTATGGCGAAACGCACCACGGCGACACGGTGATCTCGACGTATAAGCACGACACGTTTGAAGACCTGTGCCGCGGCCCGCATGTGGCGAGCACGGGCGGAGTGCCGTCGGATGGCTTCAAGCTGCTGAGCGTGGCTGGCGCATACTGGCGCGGCGATTCTGAAAAACCGATGCTGCAGCGGATCTACGGCACGGCCTGGAACAGCAAGGACGAGCTGGATGCCTACCTGTTCCGGCTGGAAGAAGCCAAGCGCCGCGATCACCGCAAGCTCGGCAAAGAGCTGGGGCTGTTCTTCTTCTCCGAAGACGTTGGGCCGGGCCTGCCGCTGTTCACGCCCAAAGGCGAGTTGCTGCGCTACACGATGGAAAAGTTTGTGCGCGACACGCAGACGCGCTATGGCTACCAGCACGTCTGGACGGGCCACATGGTCAAGGAAACGCTGTACCACAAATCCGGCCACTACGAGAACTATTCCGACGTCATGTTCCCGCCGATGGAAGATGAAGGCGTGGTCTACCGGCTCAAGCCGATGAACTGCCCGAGCCACATGACACTGTTCAAGGAAATGGGCGTGCACTCGTACCGCGAGTTGCCACTGCGCTTTGCCGAGTTCGCCACGCTCTACCGCTACGAGCCGACGGGCACGCTCAGCGGCCTGACGCGCGTGCGCTCGCTGACGCAGGACGACTGCCATGTGTTTTGCACGGAAGACCAGATTCAGGAAGAGTTCAGCCTGGCGCTGCAGCTCATTCGCGAGGTGCTGGCCGCCTACCAGATGACGGATTACCGCGTGCAGCTTTCGTTGCCGGCCGCCGAGGGCAAGTATGTGCGCGACGACGAGAAATGGCAGAAGGCGATTGCCGCGCTCAAAACGGCGCTCGACACGAATGGCGTAGCCTACGAGGCGGTTGAGGGCGAGGCAGCGTTCTATGGCCCGAAGGCCGACTTCATGGCGAAGGACGCGCTGGGCCGCGAGTGGCAGCTTTCCACGATCCAGATCGACTTCATCCAGCCGGCGCGCCTGGGCGTGGAGTACATCGCTGAGGACGGGCAGGCGCACACGCCCGTGCTCATCCACCGCGCCGTGACGGGCTCGACGGAGCGCTTCCTGGGCGTGATTATCGAGCACTTTGCGGGCGCATTCCCGGCATGGCTCGCGCCCGTGCAGGCGCAGATCATCCCGATCTCGGATGAAAAGCACGGCGTGTATGGCCGCGAAGTGAAGCAGAAGCTCGAAGCTGCCGGCCTGCGCGTTGAGCTGGACGAAAGCAAGGATCGCATGCAGGCCAAGATCCGCCGCGCGCAGCTGCAGAAAGTGCCATACATGCTGGTGGTGGGTGGCAAAGAGCAGGAAGCCGGCGCGGTGGCGGTGCGCCTGCGCAGCGGCGAAGACCTGGGCGCGATGCCGCTGGACGCGTTCATTGCGCGGGCGCGGGGCGAGATCGACGCGCGGGCGTAGGAAATTTGGTGTATGATGTGCGCGGCGCTGTGGAGCTTGCTTCCCGGCGCCGCGCACAGAATTATTCTGAACCACGACAGGGCAATGTCAGCATTGGAATGAGAACGAGATGTATCCACAGATGATGCAAATTCCATAGATATGAGGTCTATAATCTGCGTAATCTGCGAAATCTGTGGATGAATTTTGGTGCCCTGGTGGTGATCGTTCAAACATTCGAAATTGGCGCAGCCCGCTTCTCATACAGGAAAAGGAGCACGCAATGGGACGTTTTCTATTGGGCTTTGCGATTGGCGCGGCCATTGGCGCGGCAACCGTGATCCTGACCGCGCCGCGCTCGGGCTCGGCCACGCGCCAGGGCATTCGCGGCACGCTGGAAGACTCGCGCGACGGCATTCGGCAGCTGGCGAACGACACGCTCGACGTGGCGCGCAAGGCCCGCACCGCCCACGAGCGCGAGATGTGGGACGAGTTCCGCGCACGGCTGGCGAACAAAGGCGGCGTGTAGGCGGGGAGGTGGCAAGGTGAAGGGGTGAAAGGGTGACGGGGTGAAGCGCATGCGCCAGCAGTCGGCAGTATGCAGTTGGCAGGTTGCAAGTTCTGAATGTTGAATGTTGAGTTTTGAGTTCGCACAAACCTGTCAACTTGCTAACCTGCAATTTTATAACCCTTCGCGCTCTTTGCGTTCTTTGCGTGAAACATCCCGCCGTCGTTCGCCTCAGTCGTCAATCGTCAATCGTCAATCCTTACATCTCCGTGCCTCTGTGTCTCCGTGGTGAATTTCTATTGGGCCGTCTTATAACCTGCTAACTTGTAACCTGCCAACCTGCAACTTCCTATGAACCTACGCACAGCGCTGGCCAACATCCACCGCGACCCGCAGTGGTGGCGAAAAATCCTGATTGGTGGGGCGCTGATGCTCACGATTATTGGCTACCCGTGGGCTGCGGGCCTGGTGATGGAAAGCCTGGAGGCGACGCGCAAGGGCTTCCCGACGCCGCTGCCAGCCTGGCGCGAATGGGGCAATCGCTATGTGATCGGCCTGTTCGCGGTGCTGATCGACATGCTGTTCTTCGGGCTGCCGATCTTTGGTGGCGGGCTGCTGTTTCTGTGCCTCGGGCTGGCGCTGCTTGGCGCGGGCGGGGCGACGCAGGTGGTGGCATTCGTGCTGATTGGCGCGCTGGCGCTGTATGAGCTTGGCGTGTTTGCCGCCAGCATCGCGCCAGTTGGCCGCCTGCGCTTTGTCGAAAGTGGCCGCCCGGAAGACGCGCTCGACATGCGCACGGTGCGCGCGGCGCTGGCCCCACGCGCACGGTCGATCTACGGGCAGGCGCGCCTGCGCTCGCTGCCGGCCTACCTGCCCGCGCTGCTGCTGGCCGGCCTCGCCTGGCTGCTGCCCTGGCCCTGGGCGCTCGCCGCGATCTGGCTGGCGCTCAGCGCGTTGCTCTACGCGCACCTGGCGGCGATGCAGCTCTACGCCGCCGCCGAAAGCGATGTTCTGTTCGGGTAGCATTGCCGTGTCGCCTCTTTCCTGCGGAATGGCCCCAGCCCACGCGCCATTCCTTCCTTATTATCATTCTATGGAAAACGCGACTTATCGGTCGATCGCGCGTATCATGTAAATATATACGTTGGCCCGTTCAGCTACCATGGCCGCACCATCGACGTGGTGAACGCCAGCCAGGACCTGCCCGACATCAGCGCAATGACGATATTGCGAGCAAAAGCATTGCTGGGCCGGCACCTGCCTGTGGACGCGGCGCGTGCGCGTGATTGAGCTGGAGCGGGAGTTTAGCGGCTAAGGAAGGAGCAAGCTCGTGGATATTGGCAAGGCATTTAGCTTCGTGTTCGAGGATGAGGAGTGGGTCAGCAAGATCCTGATCGGCGGCCTGATCGCGCTCATCCCGCTGGTTGGGCAGCTCGCCGTGATGGGCTACGCGCTGAAAGTTGCCCAGAACGTAGCGCAGGGCAACCCGCGCCCGCTGCCGCGCTGGGGCGAGTTTGGCGAGCACCTGATGCGCGGCCTGTACGATCTGGTGATTCGCCTGGTGTATAGCCTGCCGATCCTGGTGATCGCGCTGCTGTTTGCCTGCGTGGGCGGTCTGGCCGGTGGCGGGGCGTCCAGCCAGCGCGCGCAGGAGCGCGTGGGCGCATTGTTTGGCCTGCTGGGCATTTGCCTGGTGCCGATCATGCTGGTGCTGGGCTTTGCGATTGCGATTGTCGCTTATGCGGCGCTGGGGCGTTTTGTTGCCACGAACAACCTGGGCGCGGCGCTGCGCATTGGCGAAGTGGTTGGGATGGTGCGCAAAAGCATCGGCGCGTGGGCAATGATGCTGGTGGTGGCGATCCTGGCCAGCTTTGTTGGCGGCCTGGGCGCAATTGCCTGTGGTGTGGGCGCGCTGTTCACCGGCTTCTACGCGCAGTGCGTGATCGGGCACGCGCTCGGGCAGACGGTGGTGCAGCAGGGTATGGCGGCTGCTGATCCTGCGCCAGTGAACTACGGCCCGCCGCCAACCTACCAGTAGTGCGGGCAGGAAATCGGCATGGCGGCCAGTGCGGAAGCTTCTGCACTGGCCGCCATGCGTTGGTGGGAAAATTTACGCCACTGCGTCGCGAGTGCGGGCCGGCGCGTCGCCTGCGTGCCGCCAGCGGTACAGCAGCGCAATCGCTTCGGCGCGCGTGCGAACATTGAGCTTGGTGAGAATGTTGCTGATGTGATTCTGCACGGTGCGCTCGCTGATGCCCAGCTGCTCGGCAATTTCCAGCGTCGAGCTGCCGCCAATAATCAGGTCAGCGATCTCAAGCTCGCGCGGCGTCAGCTCGCTCAGTTCGGCCAGCTCAGCCGGGATGGCACGCGACTGGACGCGGCGCAGCGCCAGCGCTTCGCGCAGCTGCTTGGGATCGAGCAGGCTGTGGCCGGCTTCGACATCGGTCAGCGCCTTGCGCAATTTCGCCAGGTCAAGCTCTTCCGAGATCAGCACACCATCCGCGCCAGCCTCCAGCGCGTCGAGCGAAAATAGCTCCCCCGCCACCACGCTGCGCGGCGCGATCAGCACAATCACATGCTCGCCCGGCAGCGCGGCTATCTCGCGGCAGGCAAGCAGCGCGTCGGCGCTTGAGCCCTGGTAGACATTGATGACAATAATTTCCGGGTGGAAGGAATCGAGGCAGCCGGGAACGTCGAGGTAGGAGGTGCAGGCCTGGGCGCTGAAGTTGCCATCTTCATCGAGCGAGGCGGAGAGGCTATCGGCCAATACGGGGTGAGGATCCACTACCAACACACGCGTTGCTGCCATTCCACACCTCAACTCGCATTCCCGGCGAATGATTGCTTTGTGTATTGGCGGCAAGTGCCGCGCAACGCATGGCCCGTGTTCGGGGTGCCATGCGCGAGCGGCCCGCTGAATGGTACCCGGGAACCAAAGCCAATTATTTTGCCACCAGTACTGTTGCGCTAGTATATCCGAAAAATGCCAAGCTGTCACTACGCTGGGGAATGATACGAAGTGTAACATTCGCGATATGCTGCTGCTGGAGCAAAGCCAGCCGCCTGCGGTTTTTTGCGGCAAACACGCTGTGCTGCGTGTGGTTTGCACGCCGCCACCCGTGTGTTTTCACCTAGGAGAAAGCCCTAGCCCGGCCTGGGTTTCTACCCTCTTACCGCCGCCGCCTCCGCATGGTATAAGCATGTCGGCACATTTTCGTGTCACAGGTGATACGCGCTGTATCACTGAAGCGAATGCCGGTTTACGCCCGCACTGGCCCGCGATACAGTTGGGCTTGCGTAGCCGCCAAGTATATCTGGAGGAACGGACAATGGTTTCTTCTCGCGCGCCCCAGCGCCCAAAGCGCGCTCCGTGGCGCATGAAGATCACAACCACTGCCATGGCACTCGTTATCGCCAGCATCATCACCGTGTCGCTCGACGAGATTGCGATGCAACCCACCATAAGCCCACCCGCTGGCGCTGCCAGACTGGCGGGCAACTCCGCCCAATCCTGGGATTTCGCCGCGCTGCTGTCGTCGCTGGAAGGCGGGAATGCGCCGGCCTGCGCGCCTGCATCCTCGCTCCACTAACTACCCATTCGCAAGCGTTTTGAATGATCTGGCCGGCAACCATGCCGTTGCCTGGTTTGGATCTGCTCGGGGAAATTTCTCATCACGAGGAGGCTTCAACACCATGTCGGCTGATAAAGCTGCACGTTTGGCGGCCATTCGCGAGGCCAATGCCCGCAAAGCCGCTGCACATACACAAACTGAACCTGTGCCCGCACCCGAGGCTGTTGCTGTGGCGCTGCCCGCACCCAACATGGGCATGCCGCTGGCAGTCGCAACCGGCAACGCTTCGCCCTGGCGCATCCCGCACGCGCTGCATATCGTCGGCACGCTGCTGCTGGCCGCCGTGATTGGCCTGCTGATCAGCGCGGTGCTGCATATCTGGCAGCCCATTCTGGCCTTTGCAATCACCTGGGCAGCGCCCAGCATGGCGGCGCTGTGGCAGTGGCTGGTAGCCCTGCCGTTTGTGGCCAACCCGCCGTCCTTCCTGACGATTTCGCGCGCTACCGCGCTGATGAGCTACGTCACGCTCTGGCTTGCGATGATGTTTGGCCTGGCCATCAGCTCGAAGTCCACGCGCATGTGGCCGGGCGGGCCAGCAATGCTCGAGCTGCATCAGCAGTTCAGCCTGCTGGGTTTGCTGTTCGCGCTGGCGCACGTCTTCAGCCTGCTGGCCGAGCCACGGCTGGGCTACGGCCTGGGGAAAGCACTGCTGCCCTGGGTGGGCGGCAGCTACCGCGCGTTCTGGGTCGGCCTGGTGGGCAAGATGTCGCTCTACCTGATGCTGGTTGTGTGGGCGAGCTTCTATGTGCGCAAGTGGGTTGGCGGGCGCTGGTGGCGGCGCATTCACTACCTGAGCTTTGCGGTGTTTATGCTCGGCCTGATCCACGGAATGTTCGCCGGCAGCGACACGAGCACGTGGTGGGGGCAGGCGCTGTACATCCTGAGCGGCGTGGCTCTGCTGGCGCTGCTGGCCTACCGCATTGTGCGCAGCCGGCGCGTACAAACATCGGAGGTTGCAACCTTGCAGCATGGCACAATCTCGCTCGACCCGATTGCGCGCGTGGTGAAGCTGGGCGCGCGGCGAACCACGCTCCGCGCCACCGAGGCACGCCTGCTGTACTTCCTGATGCAGAACGCTGGCCGGGTGATTTCGGCCGAGCAGATTATCGAGAGTGTGTGGGGCCGGCATTACCGTGGGCAGAAACGCCTGGTTGTGCGCGCGATGCAGCGCCTGCGCGCCAAGATCGAACCAGCCACAGCACCGGGCTATATTCAGGAAGTTCAGGGCCAGGGCTACCGCTTTGGCACGCCGCCGCTGGTGACGCCGTAACGAGCCGGAATTTGTTCTGAGAGGACAGAAGCAGGGATCGGGCATTGTGCTCGATCCCTGTTGTTTTCTGCGCGAAAACCGCATATAATCTTTGCCGAACAGGTGTTCGCTTCCCTGATTCTAATGCGCTGAAACGGCCTTTTCTCACCGAATATTTATTGCCGCGCCCTTGCCCTTATGGTACAATGCGCACACTCGCAGGCAACCACACAGTGCAATTCTGGCGCGCGGCCGGCGGGCTGATACAAGGCATTTGTGCCTGTTGAACGAAATATGAGCTACTTACACCATAACGCATGCTACTTGAGCTGAATATTCGCGATTTCGCGATCATCGATCGGCTGAGCCTGCGCCTGGAAGCGGGCTTCAACGTGCTCACGGGCGAAACCGGCGCGGGCAAGTCGATTATTATCGACGCGCTGGGCTCGCTGCGCGGCGAGCGGGTCGACCCGACGTTTGTGCGCGCTGGCTCCGAGCGCGCCCGCGTCGAGGGCGTGTTTAGCATCGCCGACTGCCGCGACATTATTCCCCTGCTTTCGGAATATGGTCTCTGGGAAGACGACGACGAGCAGGTCATTCTGACGCGCGAAGTCAGCGCCGAGAGTGGCCGCAGCGTGGCGCGCATCAACGGCCGGGCGGTTAACGCCTCGGTGCTGCGCGAAGTGGGCGGTCGGCTGGTCGACATCCACGGCCAGCACGAGGGCCTGTCGCTGTTCAACACCCGCACGCACGGCGACATGCTTGATCGCTATGGCGGGCTGGTGCCGCTGCGCGGGCAGGTGGCCGAGAAGGTGACCGAGCTGCGCCGCGTGCGCGACGAGCTGAGCGCGCTGCGCAAGGCCGCCGCCAGCCGCGCCGAGCGGATCGAAGAGCTGCGCTTTCTGCTGGAAGACGTTGGGCAGGCCAAGCTGCGCCCGGGCGAAGAAGCCGAGCTGCTGCAAGAGCGCACGCTGGTGCAGAATGGCGCGCGTATCACTGACCTCGTCACTTCCACCTACGCGCTGCTGTATGCTGGCGACGAAGCCGGCCGCCGCCCGGCCAAACCCATGGTCGAAACCATGGGCACGGTCAACGACGCGCTGGGCGAGCTGGCGCGGCTCGACCCGCAGGTGGCGCGCGCGGCCGAGCAGGCCAGCGAGTTGCTGTATGCGCTCGAAGACCTTTCGGCGCAGGTGCGCGCCTACCGCGACGCCATGGAGTTCGACTCCTCGCGCCTTGACGCAATCGAAGACCGGCTGACGCTGATCCGCGATATGCAGCGCAAATACCACGGCTCGATTGACGAGATCCTCACGCGCGCCGCCTCGGCCGAGGCCGAGATCGAGCGGCTGGCGCACAGCGCCGAGCACCTGGCCGACCTTGAGCAGCAGGAAGCGCGCCTGCTGGGCGTGATTGGCCGGCTGGCCGGCGAGCTTTCGCGCAAGCGCCGCGCCATGGGCGACCAGCTCGCGGCAGCGGTGACGGGCGCGATGCGCGACCTGGCGATGCCGCATGTGCGCTTCGCCGTGAGCCTGGAGCGCCAGCCCGACGCCCATGGCGTGCCCGCCATCGACGAAGCCGCCAACGGCAATGGCTCGGGCGGCGAGCGCTGGGCCTTCGACAAAACCGGCATCGACAAGATCGAATTTCTGCTCTCGCCCAACCCCGGCGAGCCGCTCAAACCGCTGGCGCGCATTGCGTCGGGCGGCGAAAGCGCGCGCCTCTTGCTGGCGCTCAAATCCATCCTGTCGCGCGTGGACGACGTGCCGACGCTGGTGTTCGACGAAGTGGATGTGGGCGTGGGCGGGCGTGCCGGCCATGTGGTGGGCGAAAAACTGTGGGGCATCAGCGACCGCCACCAGGTGATCTGCATCACGCACCTGCCGCAGGTCGCCTCGTTTGGCGATTCGCACTACGCCATCGCAAAATCGTTCGACGCCGAGCGCACGCGCACGCTGGTGCAGCGCCTGAGCGACGAGCAGCGCGCCGACGAGCTGGCTGCCATGCTCGATGGCGTGCCGATCAGCGACCACAGCCGCCGCAGCGCGCAGGAAATGCTGGAGCGCGCGGCTGGCTTCAAAACCCAGGCCCAGCGCGACGCCGAGCCAGTCGCAACCGCAAATTAGTGTTTACGCTTTTCACGCTGACAGGTTCTGGCCCCAGCTTGCTACGCCGCAAGCCCTGCCTGCTTGCCGAGCAGGTGGCAACCCTTCCTGCCCTTGCGCGCCCCTTCACCGTGTCAGCATGTCACCCATAGAGGAGGCCCCGGTTTGCAACGACAAAGCAGCATTGCCGCGTGGTGCGAGCGTGTGATCGAGGGCGGCTGGCTGCTGGCCCTGGTGCTCATCCCCAGCTACTTCAATCTCCTTTCTTCCCGCCACTTCGAGCCCGACAAAGCCACTTCGCTGCGCGCCATTGTGCTGATCATGGCGGCGGCTGGCATCATTCGCCTGCTGGAGCGCGGCGCGCGCCCGAGTGGAACTGCGCCGGCCGGGACAAGCTGGTGGCGGCGCTTCACAAGCGTGCCGCTGGCGCTGCCAACTGTGCTGTATGCGCTGGTGTTCCTTTTCGCCACCGTGACCTCGGTGGTGCCCGGAACCAGCTTCTGGGGCTCGTACCAGCGCCTGCAAGGCACCTACACCAACCTCGCATATATGGGCCTGGCGACGCTGATTGTGCTGACCCTGCGCCGCCGCGAGCAGCTTGAGCGCCTGATTACGGTGGCGGTGCTGGGCAGCCTGCCGGCGATTGGCTATGGCCTGGTGCAGCACTACCAGATCGACCCGCTGCCGTGGAAGGGCGACGTGATCTCACGCGTGGCCTCGACCATGGGTAACTCGATTTTTGTTGCGGCCTACCTGCTGATGATCGTGCCGTTCGCGCTGTATCGCGCCATCACCGCTTTTGCCGAAGCGCGCCGCGCCGCCGAGCCAGGCGATGGCGCGGATTTTGGGTGGGGCGCGGCCTACCTGCTGCTGGTGCTTGGCAGCCTGCTGCTGATGTTTGCGGTGACGAAATTCGGCGCGGTGGTGCGCTCGTTTGACACAAGCACGAACGTGCCCGACCTGCGCTACTGGTGGATCTTCCCGTTTGGCCTGATCGTCACCTGTGCGCTCTACATCCTGCCGACGCTGCGCCCGCATACCGCCGAGCGCATCACGCTGGGGATGTGGTGGCCGGGCATTCTGATGCTGGGCTTTGTGCTGCTGCTGGGCCTGAGCTACCTGGCCGGGCAGGCTTCCGGCGCGCAGATCTCGCAGTCGCGCCCGGGCCGCAGCGACACCGACTGGCCGTTCTGGCTGATTGGCGCGCTGGTGCTGGTGGTTGGCGCGTATGGCTTGCTAATGACCCTGCCGCGCCGGGCCGCGCCGTCGCGCCGCTTGTTGCAGTTGCAGGGCGTGGGCATGCTGGTGATCACGTTCTTCCTGCTGCTGACGATTTTCTACACGCAGAGCCGTGGGCCGTGGATTGGCGCGGCAGCGGCGCTGTTTGTGTTCTTTACGCTGCTGCTGTGGCGCGCCTTTCGCCACGCGCGCGAGTCGGGCGCGGCGCAGGCCGGCCTCTACCGCAACCTGCTGGTGGGCTGGGTGGCGCTGGCGCTCGTGCTTGGTGGCTTTCTGGCCGCGTTCAATCTTTCCACCGCGCCCATGTTCGAAAGCCTGCGGCGGGTGCCGTATATTGGCCGCATGGGCACGCTGCTCGAAACCGAAACCGGCACCGGCCTGGTGCGCACCCTGATCTGGCGCGGCGACGACAAGGCCGGCGGCGCGATTGGGCTGATTACGTCCGACCCGCTGCGCGCCGTGATCGGCTGGGGCCCCGAGAGCATGTTTGTGGCCTACAACAAATTCTACCCGCCCGCGCTGGCGAATATCGAGGCGCGTGGCGCATCGCCCGACCGCTCGCACGAAGCCTACCTCGACGAGCTGGTGACCAAGGGCGTGCTTGGGCTGGCGAGCTACCTCTTTGTGATCATCAGCTTTTTCGTGCTGGCGTGGCGGCTCATGCAGCGCTCGGGCAACTGGCGCACGCAGGTGCTGTGCATTGCGGGCATATCAATTGTGGTGGGCCATAGCGTCGAAGGGCTCACCGGCATTCCAATCGTTTCCAGCCTGATGATGCTGTGGGTGACGATGGCGGTGATTGTGGTAGCGGGCGCGCTGGCCGGCCAGTACACAATTGGCGCTGCCGAAGCCGTGCCCGCGCCCGAGCCCGCACCAGAAGCCACCCCATCGCAGCCCGCCAAGAATCAGCCAGCGCGCAGCGGCAACCGCCGGCAAGGCGGCGCGGTGGCGCGCGGGGCCGCGCAGGCGCGCGCCGCCCGTGGCCGCAGTGGCTCGGCCAGCGCCAGCAACCCGCTCAACTGGCTGATCTATGGCATTGTGGCCGTGGCGGCGCTGTGGGCGGTGTGGAGCACAAACCTCGACAATATTCTGGCCGACATGCGCTTTCAGCAGGGCCAGCTGCTTGGCGATAACCCGAACTCGGGCTACGAGCAGCAGTTGCTGGGCATGGGCTACTACCTCGACGCGGTTGGTATGGAAAGACGCCAGGATTTCTACTACCTCAACCTCGGGCGCAGCCTGATGAGCATTGCCGATATCAAACGCCAGCAGAACAACGGCCAGCTTGGGCAACCGAAGGCTAACGCTAGCGTCAACGACCTGCTGGACATGCCGAGCATCGAGGCGGCTGAGCAGGCGGTGTTGCAGCAAACCCCGCTGGAAACGATGAGCTACGCGCAGGCCGTGCTTGAACGCGCCCAGCAGCTCAACTCGCTGAACAAGGATCACTACGCCAACCTGGCGCGCCTGCATAACTTCTGGTTTGGCCGGCTCAACCAGGACCCCGCGCAGCTGACCGAGGCGATCGACTGGTACAAGCGCGGGCACGAGATCGCGCCGCAGGATGTGACCATCCTGAACGAGTATGCCAGCGCGGTCGCGCTGATGGGCAACTACCTCGCCAACCAGCAGAAAACCGCCGAGGCGCAGACCTACTACCAGCAAGCGACCGACCTGCTGGCCGAGTCGAAGCGGCTCGACCCGAACTACCCCGACACGGCGCTGCGCCAGGGCGAGGTATTGCGCCTGCAAGGCAACACCGCTGCCGCCGTCGATACCTATCTGGCGCTGCTGAAAGCCAACCCGCACGCGCTCGACAACCAGGCATCGCAGCTGGCCGATGGCCTGCGCAGCCAGCCCGACCAACTGCGCCGACTGCGCGACGCCTACGCGGAGATTGTGGCGCAAAACCCCAAGGATGGCACGCTGCAGTCGTTTGTGGGGATTATGTCGGTGCGGCTGGACGATATGCCGCGCGCGGCGGAAGCCTTTGCGCAATGGACGCAGCTTCAGCCGCAGAGCCTGGAAGCGCGCCGCAACTACACACTGGTGCTGAGCGAAACGCAGCAGTATGCGCAGGCGGCGGCGTCGGCGGAAAGTTTGAAGGCGCTGGCCCAGCAGCAAAGCGCCACGCAGGATCAGCTCAAGAGCTACCAGGCGCTGGTCGATTTCTTCACCGCGAAGAGTAAGGGTGGGTAGCGTATTTACGATTGCCGATTGCTGATTGAAGGGACAGCAAGAATTGCCACGAAGACTCGAAGGCACAGAGAGTTTCAGGATGCTACAGATCTTGGCGTCTTGGAGCCTTTGGCCCTAGAGGTATTTGGTTAGGCGCAAAGAATCTCGGCATCGGCGGCGGGCGAACAACACGCCGGCCACGTTCACACGGCAGATCAGCCGCGAACGTGGCCGGCGCTTTTTTCCCTAGCTGATCCGGCTGCCCTGCACCTCCAGGCGATATTGTGCCGGCGGCGCGCTAAACACAATGCCGCTGATATCAAAGCGCGCCGTTGCGCCGGCTGCCAGCGGCTCTTTCCCAGGCGTTTGCGCGTAGCCCGAGCTGATCCCAACCACGTTGCCCGCCGCGTCGTAGAACACTGCCATCACTTCCACAAACTGTGTTGGGGCCGCGCCACTGTTGCGCACGCGCCCGCTGATCTGGACAAAGCCGAGGCTGGTGCGCCGCGCAGCCACGTCGGCCAGCTCGAGATCGCGGTAGGAATAGCCAAGCTGGAAATCGGCCTTGGCGCTGATCACCTCGAAATCATACGAATCGTAAGGCGGCGGCGCGTCGTCTTTGGAAAAGAGCACGCTGAATGGCGCAATCTGCTGCGGTTCGAGGTAGTGCATGTCGACAAAGCCGCTTTTGCTGCCAACTTCCGCGCCGGATTTGTCGCGCAGCACCACGCGCACCTCGATGCTTTCGCGCGGCTCGTCACCGTCGTTGCGCAGCTCGCCAAAAAACCAGACCGAATCCTCGTCGCGCCGCACGCTCACCCCGCCAATCGTGAATGGCTCGGGGCCAACCTGCTGCGCATTGGCAAGCTGCGGCGCGGGCACTGCGGCCAGCGGCGGCTCTGCCGTGCCGGCGGGCGCGGGCGTGGCGGGCGGGTCGAACTCGGCGAAGGTTGGGAGTGGGGTGAGCTGCAGGCGCAGCGCGCTTGGCGTGGCCGTGGGCGTGACGGAAACACGCGCCGGGGCGAACAGCAGCACCGCCGCCGTGATAACCAGCACAATGCCCACGCCAGCCAGGCCGAGGATCAGCCCATTCCTGGTGGTGACACCGGGCTGCGGCAGCGGCGTGACGGCAATGGTCGGGCCGGTGGCGGGGGCGGGCGCGCCGCTGGCAATTGCGCGCAGGGCCGTGGCAACGTCGGCCATGCGCTGCGGGCGCCAGGCGGGGTTTTTCGAGAGCATGCGCAGCACAAGCTGCTCGATCGATTCGGGCAGGTCGGGGCGCGCAACGCGCAGCGGCGGGGGCGGCTGCTGGAGGTGGCCGTACATGATCTGCGCCGAGTCGCCGGTGAAGGGAAGCTGCCCGGTCAGCATTTCGTACAGCATCACGCCGAAGGCATACACGTCGGCGCGGGCGTCGGTGGGCTGGCCGCTGAACTGCTCGGGTGCCATATACGCCAGCGTGCCCATCACCGCGCCGGTGGCGGTAAGCTGGGCGGCGCTGTTCGGCTGCACCGGCCGCGCCAGCCCGAAATCGGCCAGCACCGGGCTGCCATCGGCGCGCAGCAGCACATTCGCGGGCTTGAGGTCGCGGTGTACCAAGCCCTGCGCGTGGGCATATTCCAGTGCGTCGGCCAGCGAAGCAGCCAGGGCCAGCGCCTCGGCCAGTGGCAGCGGGCCGGATTGCAGGCGCGCAGCCAGGCTGCCAGCGGGCAGCAGCTCCATCACAATATAGGGCTGGCCATCCTGCACATCGACATCGAAAATATTGACAATGCCGGGGTGCGAAAGGCCGGCCACCACCTGCGCCTCGCGCAGAAAGCGCGGCCCGGCCTGCGGGTCGGCGGCCATGCCAGCCTGCATGACCTTCACGGCGACGGGCTGGCTGAGCACGGGGTGGAACGAGCGATAGACTGCGCCCATGCCGCCCTGGCCGAGTAGCTCAAGGAGCTGGTATTTGCCAAGTTGCTGCATTGTTACTCGCCAATCACGCGTAGTTGCTGTTCGAGGTAGCCGAGCTTGTCGGGGTTGCGCACAATATGCATGCCCAGAATACACCCATCGACAATCGTGAAGGTCGTGGCGCTGATCAGTATGTCGTCGCTGAACAGCAGGATGGCCGGGCCGCCGTTCAGCTCCAGCAGGCTGGCGCGAATGGTTCCGGCCTTTTGCAGCGTGCCAAACAGCAGGCGAATGACGTTTTCGCGCCCGTAGATCGGGTTGCGCGCCGCTGTGACCTTGCCGCCGCCATCCGACCATGCGGTCACATCTTGCGCCAGCACGTCGGCCAGCGCGCCAACATCGCCTTCGCCGCAGGCGCGCATGAAGCGCTCGACCAGGCGCGTCTGCGCCTCGCGCGATGGCTCGAAGCGCGGGCGGCGCTCGGCCAGCCGCGTCTGCGCGCGGTGAAAGAGCTGGCGGCAGTTGGCCTGGCTCAGCCCGAGCATGGCTGCGATTTCGCCATACTCGTACTCAAACACTTCGCGCAGCAGAAACACGGCGCGCTCGGGCGGGCTGAGCGCTTCCAGAAGCACCAGAAAGGCGGTGCTGATCGTGTCGCGCCGCTCGACGGCGGCCAGCTCGGGCGCAAAATCGACCGTCAGCAGCGGCTCGGGCAGCCACGGCCCAATGTACTGCTCGCGCTGCGCCCGCGCCGACTTCAGGTAGTCGAGGCAGAGGCGCGAGGTGATGGTGCTGAGGTAGGCTTTGGCCGAGCGCAGGTCGGCGGGCGCGGCGGCGCGGGCGCGCAGAAAGGTTTCCTGCACGATGTCTTCGGCTTCGCTGGCGCTGCCGGTCATGCGGTAGGCGATGGAGAACAGCAGCGGGCGATAGGATTGAAAATCGTCCATAGTTGTTCAGGAGTCAGACGTCAGGAGTCAGCAGAGCCGAGAACCAACGAAGGGTGTATTGCTATACGCCCAGACCAAGAACCGCAGAACGAAACAGTAGGCAGTTGGCAGGAGGCAGGAGGCAATGAGCACTCTCTAACTTGCAACCTGCAACCTGCAAACCTGCGATCCCAAAACCTCCGCACCCTCTGCGCCTCTGCAGTGAAATCTATTCCTCGTCAGGCGCGAGTACGCGGTCGCCGCGCGTCGTTGGGTGCGAGATGACAAGAAACTCGATGTCGGCGTCGGAAAGGTTGAGCAGCTGGTGCGGCACGCCGGGCGGCACTTCCAGCCCCTGCCCCGGGCCAAGCATCTCGCGCGTGCCGCCTAGCTCCAGCGTGGCGGTGCCGGTCAGCACAAAAAAGAACTGGCGCGATTGCGTGTGGTAGTGGCGCACCTCGGCCGCGCCGGGCGGCACGCGCTCGTGGATCACGCTCAGCTCGGGCCGGTCGACCAGCCGCCAGCCATCGCAGACTTCGCCCCAGGTATAGTGTTCGGCGTTTGCTTTGCTAATCATGCTTGGTAAATGTTGAGTGTTGAGTGTTGAGTTTTGAATGACATTCACCAATTCAAAACTCAAAATTCAAAACTCAACACTTCTACGGTCGAATCTGCCCGTCGCCCTCGACAACCCACTTATAGGTCGTTAGCTCGCGCAGCGCCATCGGGCCGCGCACATGCAGCTTCTGCGTGCTGACGGCGATCTCCGCACCCAGGCCCAACTGCCCGCCATCGTTGAAGCGCGTGGAGGCGTTTACAAACACGGCGGCCGAATCGACCGCGGCGACAAACTGGTCGGCGGCGGCGCGATCCTCGGTGATGATCGCGTCGGAGTGATCGCCAAAGCGCGCAATATGGTCGAGCGCTTCGTCCAGGCCATCCACCACGCGTGCCGAAAGAATTAGCGCCATAAACTCGGTGCCGAAGTCGCTGGCCTGGGCGGGAACGACGCCCTCGGCGGCGAGGCCAGCCGTCTGCAAAATCGCCAGCGACTTCTCGTCGGCGCGGAGTTCAACATGCAGAGGAAGCAGGTCGCGGGCAATTGCGGGCAGCACCTCGGGCGCGACGCTGCGATGCACCAGCACGGTGTCGAGCGCATTGCAGACACTTGGGCGCTGCACTTTGGCGTTGCGCACAATCGGCACCACCTTGGCCATGTCGGCTGCCGAGTCGATATAGACGTGACACACGCCAATGCCGCCGGTGATCACTGGAATGGTCGCCTTCTCGCGGCAGAACGTATGGAGCGCCGCGCCGCCGCGCGGAATGATCACGTCAACATAGGCATCCAGGCGCAGCAGCTGCTCGACCAGCGCGCGGTCGGGGTCGTCGATCACCTGCATGGCGTCGGCGGGCAGGTCGGCGGCGAGGAGCGCATCGCGAATAATTTCGGTCAGCGCCGCGCATGAGTGCATGATTTCCTTGCCGCCGCGCAGGATCGCCGCATTGCCCGATTTCAGGCACAGCGCCGCAATGTCGACGGTGACGTTCGGGCGGGCCTCGTAGATCACGCCCACCACGCCCAGCGGCACGCGGCGGCGATGCACGCGCAGGCCATTCGGCAGCACGCTCGCGTCGAACTGCTCGCCCACCGGGTCGTCCAGCTGCGCGACCTTGCGCACATCGGCAGCGATCGCGGCCAGGCGCGCCTCGGTCAGCAGCATGCGGTCGAGCAGCGATGCGGCGGTGCCGGCGGCGCGCGCGCGCTCCATGTCGATGGCGTTAGCGGCGAGCACATCGCTGGCGCGCTCGGTCAGCGCGGCGGCGAGCGCCTCAAGCGCGGCGTTTTTCTGCGCGGTGCTGGCGAGCGAAAGGGCGCGGGCGGCCCGGCGCGCGCGCTGGCCCATGGCGTTCAGGTCGAGCATATCAACTCCTGTTGCGAAGTGTTGAATTTTAAGTGCTGAGTGTTGAGTTTGGCTGGTATAAGTTTACAGGTTGCAAGTGAACTGCGAGCGCAGAGCGAGTAAACAGATGACAGTTAGCAGTCGGCAGTCGGCAGTCGGCAGTCGGCAGTAATTTCTATCTTTGCGCCATTTGCGCTCTTTGCGGTGAATAGTTTGGTCGCCGGTTAGTGCTTGCGCCCTTCGATACGCGGCTACGCCACTGCTCAGGACGCAGATAGATTATTTTCTTCAGCCGTCGTTCGCCTGTCGTCGGTCGTCCTAATCGTCAATCGTCAATCGTCAATCGTAAATTTATAAATCTTTGCGCCATTTGCGCTCTTTGCGGTGAATACTTGGGTCGTCGGTTAACGCTTGCGCCCTTCGATACGCGGCTACGCCACTGCTCAGGACGCAGATAGATTATTTTCTTCAGCCGTCGTTCGCCTGTCGTCGGTCGTCCTAATCGGCAATCGTCAATCGTAAATTTATAAATCTTTGCGCCCTTTGCGCTCTTTGCGGTTTAATATCTCGTCGGTCGTCGGCGCAAACCTGCAACTTTCCAACCTTCCAACCTGCAACCCTACATGAGCACCATGTCGTCGCGATGCACGACCTCGGGGCCGTAGTCGTAGCCCAATGTTTCGGCAATTTGCGCCGAGCGCAGCCCTTTGATCTGCCGCAGGTCGCGCGCTCCATACTGCGCAAGACCGCGCGCCAGCTCCTGCCCGTCGCTGTTGTAGATGCGGATCGTCTGCCCGCGCTCGAAATCGCCCTCGACGCCGACGACCCCGGCGGGCAAGAGGCTCTTGCCGCCCTCGGTGAGCGCCCGCGCCGCGCCCTGGTCGGCAATCACGCGGCTGCGGCGGGCGGTTTCGGCCAGCACCCAGCGCTTGCGGCTTTCCAGGCGGCTGGCAATTGCTGGGAAGCGCGTGCCCAAGCGCTCGCCATTCAGCACCCGCGCCAGCACGCCCGGCGTCGCGCCGCTGGTGATGACGACAGCCGTGCCACTGTGCGTCGCCAGATCGGCGGCGTGGATTTTGGTGGTCATGCCGCCCGTGCCGCGCGTATTGCTGCCGCCTGCCAGCGCGTAGATCGCATCGTCGATGGCGCGCACCTCGGGGATGAGCGTGGCCTGCGGGTCGCGGCGTGGGTCGGCGCTGTACAGCCCTTCGATGTCGCTTAAGATCAGCAGCAGCTCAGCATCCACCAGGTTCGCCACCAGCGCCGAAAGCGTGTCGTTGTCGCCCAGGCGAATTTCGTCGACCGCGACCACGTCATTTTCGTTAATAATCGGCAGAACGCCATGCAGCAGGCAGGCCAGCAGGGTGTTGCGCGCGTTCAGGTAGCGGTGGCGGTCGCGCAGGTCTTCGCGGGTGAGCAGTGTTTGCGCCACCGGGATGCTGTACAGATCGAAAATCTGCTCGTAGATGTGCATCAGGCGGCTTTGGCCCACGGCGGCCAGCAACTGCTTGAATGGCAGGTCTTTGCGGCGCGGCGGGAATTGCAGCCGTTCGCGGCCAGCCGCCACAGCGCCCGAGCTTACCAGCACGATCTCGACGCCCTGGGCGCGTGCTTCAGCGATCTGGCGTACCAGCTCGACCATGCGCGGGCGATGGAGGTGATCGGTGCCGGCGGTGAGCACGTTCGTGCCCAGCTTGATGACAATGCGGCGGGGTGTTGTGGTCGTTGTTGTCATAATAAAAATCAAAGGCCAGGAATCAGCAGCGGGTGGCGAATGCGCGTGGCGTCGCTGCCCTGCCTGCTGACTCCTGGCCCCTTCTGTGCGATTAGGGAACCATGCGATAGCCAACGCCCCACTCAGTCAGCAGGAGCTTTGGGTCGCGCGGGTCCATTTCGATCTTGCGGCGCAGATGCCAGATATAAACCTTCAGGTAGTCGTTGTCCTTGGTGTATTCCTGGCCCCACACGCCGCGCAGCAGCGTTTCGTGCTCCATCACCGCGCCGGCATTTTCGGCCAGCAGCAAGAGCAGATCGTACTCAGTCGGCGTGAGGTCGACCGCGTCGTTGCGCACCAGCACCTCGCGCTTCTGCTTTTCGATCTGAATTTCGGCGTTGCCGGCCACAAGCGGGCGGTTGGGCGAGGGCACGCGGCGCAGCAGCGCCCGCACACGCGCCATCAGCTCGTCCATATTGAACGGCTTGCCAAGGTAGTCGTCCGCGCCGCTGTCGAGGCCGGTCACGATATCCTGGCTCTGCACGCGGGCGGTGAGCATCAGCACCGGCACCTGCGAAAACTCGCGGAGCTGGCGGCAGGCTTCCCAGCCGTCCATCTCGGGCATCATCACGTCCATGATCACAAGATCGGGCAGTTCTTCACGCGCCATCGCCAGGCCCTGTGCGCCATTTTCGGCCTGGATCACCGCGAAGCCCTCGTGCTCAAGATTGATGCGCACGAGCTCGCGCAAGCCCGCTTCATCATCAACGATGAGAATCTTTCTTTCTTGCATGCACCCCTCGCTTCTTCATCAGCGTTGCGCTGATGTTTCTTGTTGCAGTGTATTGAAGAGCGCTTCAACATCGCTCGCTGTCACGGCGCTGAATAACAGGTAGCGCACCTTGCCCGCCCGGTCGATCATCACGCTGGTGGGCAGCACATAGACCTGGTAGTCGCGGTTGACCTTGCTGCCGGCGTCCAGCGCGATCGGGTAGGTAACCTTATGATCAGCCATGAATTTACGAATGTCGGTTTCGCCGTCGGCGCCATTGCGCTCGTTGTCGCGCACATTCACGCCAACAATCTCCAGGCCCTGGGCGTTGAGCTTCTGGTAGGCGGCTTGCAGGGCAGGTGTTTCTTCGCGGCAGGGCGCGCAGCCGGTGTACCAGAAGTTCAGCAGCACGACTTTGCCACGGTAGGCACTGAGCTGCACGTCCCCGCCGTCGATCGCGGGCAGGGCAAAATCAATCGCGGGCCGGTCGACTTTGGCGGCGGGCGGCAGCGTGGCGCTGGCGTTCTGGCCCGAAACCACCCACACAATTGCAATGACAATCAAGCCAACCAGCGCGCCGCCCGCCGCCATGATGATCTCGCGGCGGCTCAGGCCAGTGCGGCGCGGGACGGCTTGGGGAGCGGAAGGCGCTACGCCGCCAATGCTGGCGTCGTAGGCGCGGCGGCGAGCCGGGTCGGCGAGCACGGCGTGGGCGTTGGCAAGCTCGCTGCTGCGCGATTCGGCCACCTGCCGGAATTCTTCGCCCAGCTCGGCAACCCGCTCGGGGCTGTAGCGTGCGCGCTGGCGCTGATACGCCGTCTCGATCTCGGCGGCGCTTGCCTGCACCGGAATATCGAGCAGAGTGTAATAAGTTTCCATATGTTTACTATAAGAAACGTAAGCAGCCGTCATTTTAACATATTCGCCCCGCCGTGTGTAGGGGCAATTTTAACCAATTCGCGGAGCGCCCGCAGGAGGCCATTTTATTCGCGCTGTCGCCTTTGACGTGGAGTTGTTAAGCGCGCAACAGCAATGCTGAATTGTGTTACACATGGAATCACAGCGGGTGTTTACCGAAATATAGTAATGCAAAATATTCATTGTTGGGCCTGCTATACTTTTAGCTGCTCAGGTGTTCTTTGAAACATACCTAAACACTTCTTTTCTTGTGATAATAAGCGATAGATACATTACTGTGGTGTGAAGTTTGTTTGTACGTCAAGGTTCTTCATGAAGAATACTCGTTCGCGCCGAGCAGGCATATGCCGTCTGCTGATAACACTTTTGCTTCTTTCCAGCCTCCTCGCCGCCTGTACAAGCGACGAGCGGCCGCCCGATCTGACGCGCTCGGACGGCGTGGTGACGATTGGCTTTGGCGTGCCGCCAGCAGAGCGCGCCCTTTATCAGCCATTGGTCGCGACGTTCAACGAGCAAAACCCCGACATGCGCGTGCAAATGGTTGGGATTAGCACAGATGGCGATTCTAACGAAGTGGTTGGGCGGGCGACGCGTGCTGCCGACACGGCCGCTGTGGATTCCGTCAGCCGCGCCGACATGACGAGCGGACGCTTGTTCGATCTTGCGCCACTCGCCGACGCCGACGCCACATTCGCACGCGATGACTGGTACCCTGGTACGCTGGATATGTTCACGGTGGATAATCGCCTGTTTATGCTGCCGCGCAGCGCGCCGCTGCCGCTGCTTGCGTATAACAAGCAACTGTGGGCCAGCCGAGGCTTGCCGCCACCGCAACCAGATTGGACATGGCAAGATCTTGCGGCGGCGGCTACACAATTGGCGCGCAAACAAGGCGATACGATCGACGTGTATGGTCTTTTCGACGGCGGCGATGGGCGTTATGCGCTGCTTGGCGAGTTAGCGAGCGCCGGGATTCTGCCATTTGCGACGCCTGTGGGACAGTTTCGGCTGGATGAGCCAAAGGTCGCGCAAGCGATCGAACGCGTTCGCGCGCTGGTTGAGAGCGGGGCAGTCGCGCTCACAAGCCCTTCGGCGCGTGGAACCGTCGAGAACGACAATCCATATCAGCTAATCTTTGATCAGCACGCAGCGATCTGGTGGCCGCAATACTTTCGCCCGAACGCATCGAACGCGCCTGCTCCTCCATTCGACATTGGCACCGTGCCCATGCCGTCGCTGCCGCTGCCATATTCTGATGTGGTGCTTGCGCCCGGCGGCTACATCATGAGCAGTGGTACGCGCTACCCGCAGCAGGCGTGGCGCTGGCTTTCGTTTCTCAGCCAGCAGTCGCTCGGCGTTCAGTATGCGGTAGCGGCAGCCGCGCCAGTGCCACCGCGACGGTCGCTGGCCGAAAGTTCTGGTTACTGGAAGAACTTCGATGCAGAAACACGCCAGGCGGTCGAAACCGCGCTGCGCCGCCCCTCATCCCTAATCCCGATTGGCAAGCAACAGCCCGAGGTTTTCGAGGCGCTCAGCCTGGCGCTTCATGCGGTCATAGACAATCACGAGCCAGTCGATCAAGCGTTGCAAAACGCCCAGGCACGGCTGAGCGAACAGCTTGCGCAACTTCCAGCGCCCGCTGCCACGAACATCCCTCCGTCGGTCGCAACGCCTCTGCCGGAAAGCGCACCTCCCGGCGCGAGCGCGCTGACGTTTAGCGCCTGGGGTTTTGATCAGGAAGGGCTGCGCCGGCTCGGGCAGGCGTTTAATCAAGCTAATCCTGATATATTTGTTCAGATCAGCGAGCCAGCCGGCGGGGATGGCGGGGCGCAGCCTGGCGACGTGCCCGACTCAGCCGATTGTTTCGCAACGCCGTTGCTGCCTGGCCAACCGCCCGACATTGGAACGCTTGATCTCCAGCCGCTGATCGACGCCGACACGACATTCAATCTTCAGGATTATCCGCCCGGCTTTCTGGCACCGTTTCGTCAGGGCGCGGGCCTGTACGGGCTGCCGTACACAGTGTCGCTGCGCGCGCTGGCGTATAACCGCGATGCCTTTGACGCAGTTGGAGTGGCGTACCCCGCCGCGGGCTGGACGCCCGAAGACATGCTGCTTGCGGCGCAACAGCTGACGAACACACGCGGGGACCTGCCGCGCTATGGCTTTGCCGACGCCGATCCGCAGGCGACGCTGGCATTTGTTCTCAGCCTGTTTGGTGCAAAAGCTACCAACAGCGTCAATGGCACGCTCCACGCGAACCTGACCGACCCAAACGTCGTCAGCGCAGCACGTTTCTATGCCGCGCTGCTCCATACCGCGCCGCCCCGCCAATCGCTGGGCGGCGTGGACCTGGCCTACCAGGCTGAGTCTGCGCGCTTGCGGGAACTCGGGCAGGTGGGTATGTGGTTGAGCGCCGACCTATCTCAAGAACAGAATCGCGCAGCATTCGCTGCCGCACTCGCGCCGCTGCCGGGTGGCGCGCCGGCTAATGCTGGCATTGTGAATCCAATCGGCCTGTCTATCTCCGCGAAGACACAGCACGCCGAGCAATGCTGGCGCTGGCTCAAATTTCTCAGCCAGGAGCCGACGGTGCTGGCTGGCGGCTTCCCGGCGCGTAGTTCGCTTGCGCAGTCGGCCAGTTTCCAGGAGCATGCGCCTGGTGGCGCGGCGAGCGTATTCGACGCCTACCGAACAGCCAGAGCCTCCTCGTCGCCCGACGAGGCTGCTACCCTCGACGCACGACTTGATACCTACTGGCTATTCGACGCAATTAACCAGTCGCTGGATAGCAAAGATCTGGAGCGGGCGCTGGCACACGCGCAGGACGTGACCGAGCGCTATCTTCTGTGCGTTCAGCAAGGCACTGCGGCGCAGGAATGTGCAACGCAGGTTGACCCACAAGGGCATGGCAAAGCCCAAACTCCATGACTACTGTGCGCTCTGTGCCTCAACTCGTATATGCTGGAAAGTAAATAGCAGCCTATTTTGTCTTGTACTTTGCGATCAGCAGTTGGGCCTGCCCGACCAGTGGCGAAGAGGGGTTGCGGTCGATGATGCGCTGCCATGTTTTGATGGCTTCGTCGGTCTGGGGCGGCGCGGTGCTCACCAGGCAGTGGCCCATGCTCAGCAGCACGCGGGCGTCGTCGGGGGCGGCGCTGGCGGCGCGCTCGACTTCGGCCAGGCCCTGACGCACAAAGCTCTGGTCGCCGGTGCCCGCGCCATAGAAGCACGAGCTGGCGCCCATGTCGGCGCGTGCCGGGGCATTGTCGGGTTCGAGCGCGAGCGCTTCGCTGTAGGCATTCGTCGCCTGGAGCCAGCGCCCCAGGCGCTGCTGGTAGACCGGGCTTTCGGGGGCTTGCTCGCGCACGATCTGCGCGCTGTCGTACAGCACATTGCCCAGGTCGATCCAGGCTTGCGCGTTCTTCGGGTTTTGCTCGGCAAAGGCTTGCGCCTGCGGAATGCTCGATTCGTAGATGTCAAACTGCGAGACGGTGGGCGTTGGCGCGGGCGCGGGTGGGCCGCCGCCGCCAGTGACAAACAAGCTGGCGGTGATGATCAGGGCCAGCACGGCTCCCAGAGTCACTGGCAGCGTCAGCCGCTGGGCCAGGCGGCTGGCGGGCCTGGCTGGCGCTGCCCGGCCGGGCATGCTGGGGGCAAGGGTTGGCTCAGCGGAGCCTTTGGCACGCTCCTGGCGGCGGGCGGGCGGCAGCGGGCGGTAGTCGAGCGGTGTGTCGGTGTTGACGACCGGCGACTGACGACCAACAACTGGGGATGCCTCCACCTGCTGCTTGTCACCCGGCTGTTGGGCTGCGCGCTGCTCGGCATCGTAGCGCTCGCGCAGGGTCGGGTCGCGCAGCACCGCGTAGGCGCGCTCGATCGCGTCGCGGCGGGCACGCGCCAGCTCCAGCAATTCGTCGGCCGCGCCATCGAGCTTGGCCGGGTCGTAGCGCTCGCTTAGCCGCGCATAGGCAGCATCGATCGCGGCAGCGTCGGCGCGGGGGTGGACTTGCAGGGTCTCGTAGTGGTCCTGAGCCATGATTCTATCGAAACAGACAGGGGCCAGAGAAACACGGTTTCCCCGGCCCCGTCGCTATTTGCTTCCTACAAAGCGCGCGAACACACCCAGCCCGCGCGGCAAACGCGAACGCGCGCCGCCCGGCTGCCAGCGCCCTTCCAGCGTGCGCCGCACAATCGCAATCAGGCCGCCCAGCACGCCAATAATCACGCCCAGCCACACCAGCACAATGCCCGGCTTGACGCTGACCGTCACCACGGCCTTGCCCGAGTCGACTGGCAGGTTCAGGCCGGTGACGCGCACGACCACCCAGCGCTGCAGCGGGTTGAAATCCTCGAACACGGCAGTTTTGCCGCCGGGCAGGTCGACCGGAACGCGCTGCAGGGCTTTGGCCGGGTCGGTTTCGTTCGCCACCAGCCGGATCACCGGCACAACAGTGCTTTCTTTGCCTTCGTACTGCACCAGCAGCTTGGCCCCAATGTCGCCACTGCCACCGTGCGTTTCCACTGCGTCGAAGCCCTGGAAGGTGATGCTGTACGGCCCGATGTCGCGCTTGTCGCCCACGCTGAGCTGCGCAGTGTTGCGGTCGATCGGCGGCTGGTACTCCTGCGGCGAAATGTACACATCTTCGTACAGGTCGCTCTTGATCGCGGGCGTGGCCATGGTCGCGCCCATGCGCGGGTTGAAATACAGGTTCGGCTGCGCGCTCCAGGTCTTGCCATTGCGCGTCAGGGTCAGGTCGAGCACGCCGCGCCCCTGCTCGTTGGTCTTCCAGTCGCTGAAACTCATGTCGTAGCCATAGACATTGACCGACTCGCCCTGCGGCAGCGAGACGCGCAGCTCGGGCGTGGCGTAGAAGCTCGAACCAACCACGCCGGCCAGCAGCACCGCCAGGCCAACGTGCGCCATGTAGCCGCCAATGCGCAGCCAGCCGCCCTTGACAGTGCGGATAATCATCAGAATGTTTGTGCCGGCAGCAAATGCACCCAGGCCCAGGTAGGCCAGCGGCAGCGGGTCGCGCGCGCCAAGCACCAGGCCAATGCAGGCCACCAGCACCGCCGCCAGCGCCGGCCAGCGCAGTGCGCGCAGCAGGTGGCGCACATTGGTGTCGCGCCAGCCCAGCAGCGGGCCGATGATCATCAGCACAACAAGAATGATTGCCAGCGGCGGCACGGTGGCGTGGTAGAAGCTCGCCACCAGACCGAAGCGACCATCGGTGAAGGCGGGCGCGTTCGGGTCGAGCGCCTGCCCGCGATCCAACTCGAAGGCCGCGCCAAAGAAGCTTTGCAGCGCATTGCCGACGCCCGGAATGGACGAGATCACCGGCATGGAGGTGCCAATCGAGACCACCGTGGCAATGACGATCAGGCCCAGCGAGAGCAGCACGAAGAAGCTATCGCGCGAAAGCAGCTTCTCCGAAATCGGCCGGCTCGGGATATCGCGCCAGCGCAGCGCCAGAAAGCCAAAGCTCGCCACCGCCAGCACCGCCAGAAAGCTGGTCATAATCGTCTTCAGGCCCTCGGCCACAAACGAGTGCACCGAGAACGACGACAGCACGCCGGTGCGCGTCAGGAAGGTGGCGTAGAACACCAGCACATAGGTCAGAATGGCCAGCGCGAAATTGGCGCGCCGCATGCCGCCACTGGTGCGCTGAATCAGCAGGGTGTGGATCAGGGCCGTGGTTGTCAGCCAGGGCACCAGCGACGAATTCTCCACCGGGTCCCAGCCCCAGTAGCCGCCCCAGTTCAGCGTTTCGTAGGCCCAGTAGCCGCCCAGCAGCAGCGCCAGCCCAAGGAACGACCATGCCGCCAGCGCCCACGGCAGCGCAGCGCGCCCCCAGCCGTCGTAGTCGCGCCGCCACAGCCCGCCAATCGCAAACGCAAACGGCACCGCCATCAGCGCATAGCCAATAAACAGGATGGGCGGGTGGATGATCATCCAGGGGTTGTGCAGCAGCTCGTTCAGCCCTTTGCCGTCGGCCGGCACGGAGTGCGCGCCGGTCGCCGGGTCGGTGAAGGGGATGAAGGGGTTGCGCACCAGCATAAACACCAGCAGCGCGGCCTGGATCAGCATCAGCACGGCCAGCACATAGGGCTCGTTGTGGCGCGTGCGGCGCACCAGCAGCTGCGCGGCCAGCAGGCCCCACAGTGCCCACACCACAAATGATCCGGGCTGGCCGGCCCACATCGCGGCCATGCGGAAGCCAAACTCAAGGTCGGCCGAGCTGTAGTCGTAAACATACTGGATGTCGTAGCGGCGCGCCAGGAACAGGTACATAATCAGCGCCACCACCCCCAGCACCGCAAAGAGCGCGCCGCGTGTGCCGGCACGGCCATAGGCCAGCGCGGCAGTGTTGCCGCGCGTCACCAGCGTGTAGCTCACCGTGGCGATGGCCGCCGCGACAATGCCGCAAATGATCAGGATGGTGCCAAAGAGGTACATACGCTGCTCCAAACGTGAGGTTTATGCCTCTGATCGTGGGGGATACATTCCTGGTTCCGTAGTTTCGTGGTTCGGCAGCTATGTGCGCAAAGAACCGCAGAACTACTGAACCGCAGAACTGGCCAGCGCGAACAAGTAATTTCGCCCGTTGCCTAGCCCTGCGACTGATCGAGCTGCTCCTGGTATTTCGAGGGGCATTTCACCAGCATGTCTTCAGCCTGAAAGACGTTGTTGGCGCTGTCGTAGTGGCCAATCGCCACAATGCTGATCGCCTGCTCGAAGTTGGCGGGCTTGACCTTGGGGTAGACCACCTGCACGATTTTGCCGGTGTTATCCTGCATCTGGAAGGTGAAATTGTTATTGGCGTCGTAGTGGCCCTGCTCACCGGGCACCAGGAAGCCAGCCAGCTGCACGCCGCGCCCGCTGCTCATCGCCTCAGCGACGCTGGTGGTGTAGGGTCGCAGCGCGCTGGTGAGGCCATAGTAGCCCAGCACAATCGCCAGCACAATAATTGCGATACCGATCATATGCAGCGGCTTGAGCGCGAAGCCGCGCCGGCCAAAATCACTGGAAGCGGTTGCCATAGCTGCTCCTCGAAAAGATTTCAACCGCGCCTGGCGCGCAGCCAAACGCATGAAACCGTGTTATTCATCATTCGTTACGACGCGCGCGGGTGGATGTGCGTTGCGCGCCTCTAGGGTTGCGCGCGGCGCGGCAGCCTCGGGCCGGGCCGGCTGGTCGAGCCGGCGGCGCAATTCCTGCGCCTGGCGGTCGAGCCGCCACAGGAACGCGAAAATACCCAGCCACACCACCAGCGCCACCGCCAGCGCGGCGTAGATCGCCACGCCCGGGTCAAGCAGGAAATTCGGCATAGCTTCCCTCCCGCTCCGCCAGCCGCTCGTGCAGGATCAGCATGGCGGCGCGCAGGCGATACATCCAGAAAAACAGCGCAGTGAAGCCAATAATTGAGGCCAGGAACGTCCACAGCGTGCGGCCATTGCTCAGCAGGCCAGTGCCGGGCGCTTCCATGTTCAGGCGCGCGCTGCCGGTGGCGAGGTCGGCCGCCTCAAGCGCCAGCGTGAAACGCTCGCCCTGGAAGGAAGGCCGGTCGGCGGGCTTGCCGCTGCTCAGCTCCAGCGTGGGTTCGAGCGTGCCCAGCGAGCGCCCGCCCATGCCGCGTACATTCACGGTGGCCACGGCCAGGTCGCCGCGCCGCTCAAGGGTGAGCAGCTCGAGCACAATATCGGAATTGCCGAGCTGGCCGAGCTTTGCGCCACCGGGCTGCGTGGAAAGCGTGATGCCGTCGCACTTGCTGCCCTGAATAAATGCGCAGTTCGGGTGCAGCGAGCTTTCGGCCACGCGCGGCGCGACAAACAGCAGAAAGGGCATGGTCACCGCCGCGAAAATATTGTACGCAGCCGAAAGCCGCCTGCGCCGGTCGGTGTCGTCGATGGCCGAGCGCAGCGCGAAATAGGCGGCGTAGATCAGCAGCAGCACCAGGATCGAGGTTTCGCGCGGGTCCCAGTTCCAGAAAACGCCCCACACCAGCTGCGCGAAGATCGCGCCGGTAATGGTGGCGAGGATGCAGAACACAAAGCCAACTTCGGCCGCGGCAACTGCGCTGGCATCGTGGGCGGGGTTGCGCCGCCACAGGTACAGGGCGCTGTAAACTGCCGAAACAGTAAACGCCACCGAGGTGACCCAGGCGGTTGGCACATGCATAATAATGATGCGCCCGGCGTCGCCCAGCCCAACGTACTGGGGCACGACGAGGAACATGGCCACGACGACGCCGGCAATCCAAAGCCCCAGGAAGAGCTTGGCAGCCTGCGCGAGCGGCGTTGTCAAAGCCATCGCGACCTCTTTTCTAGGCTTCTGTGCGCGCTAAATGGCGACGATATGATACTACGTTTGGTTTTGATGAGCAAACGATGAGACAAACGGGCAATGCGCCGCTGCCAGCACCGCGTCACCACTCCCCCATGCAGCAGGCGCATCACCCGAGCATGAGTGTAGGGCACGGCTCTCGGCTCGCTCTCGAATGGGCTAGGGCGTGCCAAACCTGCACGACATGCGCTACTGGCTTTCCAGCCAATCGGCCAGGGCGGCAAGCGAGGGCACGGTGTGCAGCGGCGTGGGGTCGCCCGGCGCGCGGGTTTCGTTCAGGCGGTTGACCCACACCGCCAGCTGGTTCAGCTCGTTGCAGGGCCGAATGTCGTGAAACAGGCTTTGCGCGGCATGCAGCCAGCGCCGCCCGCCAATGCGCTCGCGCGCCGCTTCGAAGTGCGCGTGGCCGGGCTTGTAGCTGCGCACCTGCTCAGCCGTCACAATCAGCTCAAACGGTGCGCTGAAGTGCTGGAGCGTGCCAGCCAGCAGGTCGTCGTCGACATTCGAAAGAATACCGAGGGCATAGCCAGCAGCTGCCAGCCGCTGCAAGGCCGCGTCGGTATCGGCGAACGGAGGCCAACTCGGTACGCTGGCGGCAAAGCGTTCGGCCGCCGCTGCGTCCATTTCCCAACCAACAAACTCAGCCACGCGCAGCGCGGTTTCGGCCAGCACGGCGCGGTAAGATCGGAATGACTCGGCCTGGACCTGTGGTTCGACCTCGTGGTAAATGCCCAGCACGCGCTCGGCATCCAGTTCCAGCTCGTCGGCCACGCCCGCCGCGCTGGCTTCGTCCAGAAAGGCGCGCGAAATGCCGCGTCGCCAGTCGATCAACGTTCCATAGCAATCGAACGTAATACTATCGTAGGGTGCAGGCATGCTCGCTCCTTTCGCGCTTGTCGGCACCTATTATAGCTGCATGCGGGCGGCTGCGTTCTTGCAAGCATGACGCTTGGCTGCGTCAAGCGGTCGCATCTGGTCGTCTAAACAGCACGGCGCACGCGCCGCAGAGATACGAAGAAAGGCACATCCTGGCTATGCAATCGCAAATCGAGCGCGACCGCCAGCGCGAGCTGAATCGCATGAAGTGGTTCGCCACCGGGCTGCTGGTGCTGGTGGCGGTGATATTCGTGGTCGCGCGCCTGTTTGAGCGGCAGTACCCCTGGGTTGGCTTTGTGCGCGCCTTTGCCGAGGCGGCCATGGTTGGCGCGCTGGCCGACTGGTTCGCCGTCACGGCGCTGTTCCGCCACCCACTGGGCCTGCCCATCCCGCACACCGCGATCATCCCGCGCCGCAAAGACAGTATTGGCGCGAGCATTGGGCGCTTTGTGGCCGACAATTTCCTGTCGGAAGAAGTGCTGGTGGGCCGCCTGCGCGGGCAGCATGTGGTCGAGCGCGTGGCGGTGGCGCTGAGCGAAACCGACCTCAAGCAGCAGATTGCCCGCCACGCCGCCACTGCGCTGCACAACGCCCTGCGGCTCGTCAACGACGCCGACCTGCAGGCGCTGGTGGAGCACACGGTAGTGACGCGTGTGCGCGATGTGCAGCCCGCGCCGCTGCTGGGCCGTGGGCTGGCGGCGGTGCTGGCCGGCCGGCGGCAGACCGAGCTGGTGAATGAGCTGGTAAACCTGACCGGCCGGCTGCTCGATGAAAATAAAGAAGCGATTCGCATCAAGATCAGCAAGGAAACGCCGTGGTGGCTGCCGCGCTCGGTCGATTCGCACATCGCCGAGCGGCTGTTTGGCACGATCGAAACCACGCTCGACGCCGTGCGCGCCGACCCGAACCACCCGTTTCACGAGCGCTTCAACACGCTGCTCTACGATTTCATTGAGCGTTTGCAGCACGACCCCGAGACAATCGCGCGCGGCGAGGCGCTCAAGGACGACCTGCTGGCGAACCCGATTGTGCGCGATTTTTCCGCCTCGCTCTGGCTCGACATCAAGGCCGCGCTGATGGCGCAGAGCGAGCGCCCCGACTCGACGCTGCGGCGCGCAATCGAGCGCGGCGTGCAGCAGTTTGGCGATCTGTTGCAGCGCGACGAGGCGCTGGCTGCCCGCGTCGAGCGCGGCGTTGAGCGGGTGGTGGTGTATGCCAGCCACGAATATCGCCACCAGTTCGGCCACCTGATCGCGCAGACCGTCAGCCGCTGGGACCCCGACGCAACCTCGCGCAAAATCGAATTGCAGATCGGGCGCGACCTCCAGTTCATTCGCATCAACGGCACGCTGGTGGGCGGCCTGGCCGGCCTGCTGATCTACAGCGTTTCGCTGCTGCTGGGGTAGTGTAGAAAATGAAGGAATGGCGCAAACCTGAGCCGCATCCTGGACCCAGAGGGTACTCCGCGCGAAGCGCTTATCGAAGGGTGCGCATCCAGCGAACAATAGATCGTTTGGGCCACAGAGCGCACAGAGGACACCGAGTTTAATTTTCTTCTCTGTGTTCTCGGTGCCCTCTGTGGCTAGTCGTTTGTATCCATATTTGCCAGCAATTGAAGCCTACCTACGCTGGCACTTCCAGCTTGCGCGCCAGCACAATCGCGTACATTGTCGCAATCGCCGTGATTTCACCATTCGACACGCGGAGGCCAAACGCCTCGCGGCATTCCTCGGGCGCGCCCAGCAGCCACGCCTCGAAGCGCTCGCGCTCGCCGGGCGGCATTGGCATGCGCTCCACCCACGGCGCAAAGCCAAACGACTTGCTGCGCAGCGGGTCGGTGTGCGCCACCTCCATGCCCGCCGCCTCGATCCAGCCCTGCCACTCGCTCAGGCGGCAGGCGCGCACATGGCTGGGGTCGCGCCACTGCTCGAAGCGGTTCATAAAGGCGTCGAGCGCGTCGTCCTCGGGGGCCATGTTGTCGTCGAGCACGAACTGCCCGCCGGGCCGCAGCACGCGCCCCACTTCGCGAATATATTGCGCCGGGTTCGGGAAGTGATGCGGCGCGATTCGCGTCGTCACCAGGTCGAAGCTCGCGTCGGGAAAGGGCAGCGCCTCGGCGTCGGCCAGCTCGAAGCGCACATTTTCTGCACCCTGCTTGCGGATGAAGCGCTCGGCGGCGGCCAGCATCTCGGGCGTCAGGTCGGTTGCCACCACTTCGGCAACGAGCGGCGCGAAAGCCAGCGCAGTATGCCCGCCGCCAGTCGCAATGTCGAGCATGCGCTCGTGGCCGCGCGGCTGCGCCAGCTCAATCATGCGCGCAAGGTCGGGGCCGTGGGCGTGGCTCACGCTGGTAACATAGCTTTCGGCCACCGCGCCAAACTGCTCCTGCACGCGCCGCTTGATCTGCTCAGATTCCATGCCGGTCTCCTTTCTGTGGCCCAATCGGCCAGCTAGACAAAGTATAGCGGCACGTGTACCATTATTCAAACTGATGAATTCAATCTTTGCGATAGATAGAAATTATATGGCGTCGATGTGCAGAAGCTGATGTACGCACTACGCACTATGATGCTAAAAACGTAGTGCGTAGTGCGTAATCTTGCTCGCACATTCAGAATGAAGGGCGAGGGGAGTAATGGATATTTCAAAACTGCGGATCTTTGCGACGGTGGCGCGGGTGGGGAATTTTACCCATGCAGCCGAGCGCCTTTACCTCACGCAGCCGACCGTCTCGCAGCAGCTTGCGACGCTGGAGGCGCAGATCGGCGCGCCCCTGATCGAGCGGCTGCCGCGGCGGCTGCGCCTGACGCCGGCCGGCGCGGCGCTGCTGCCCTACGCCGAGCAGATCCTGGCGCTGGCCGCCGAGGCCACCGAGGCCGCTCGCGCCGCCGCCGGCCTGGCCGACCGCACGCTGCGACTGGGGGCGGGCCACGCGCTGGCGACCTACCTGCTGCCGGAGTTGCTGGGCAGCTACCGCGCACTCTATCCGCAGCGGCTGGTGCGCATCAGTGTGGGCAACACCGCCGAGCTGCTCGAACAGGTTGCCAGCGGCGCGGTTGAGCTGGCGCTGGTTGGCTCGCCGGCCGTGCACCCGCAGCTCGATGTCACGCCGTTCAGGCACGATCAGCTTGTGGTCATTGTTGCGCCGGGCGACGAGTGGGCCGCGCGCGATGGCATCCCCGCCGAGGAGCTTGCCGGGCGCGTGTTCTTCACGCGTGAGCCGGGCTCGGCGCTGCACGCCTCGGTCGAGCGGATTTTGGGCGTGGCCGCGATGGAAAGCGACAACGTGATTCTGCTGGGCGAAACTGAAGCGATCAAGCGCAGCGTCGAGGCCGGGCTGGGCACAGCGCTGGTGCAGGGCATCGCTGTCGAGCGCGAGGTCGCGCAGGGCAACCTGCGGGCGCTGCCACTGCGCGGCGCGGACGATACGCGCACCTACAACTATGCCTGCCGCGCCGGGCGGGCGCTTTCCGCTGCCGCCGAGGGGTTAGTGGCGCTGCTGCACGAGCACGCCTAGACCCAGTACCTTTCAAATAACCACCAAGACACCAAGGCACCAAGAATTATGTGGTATTGTGAAGAGCCCTTCGTGTCTTCGTGCCTTCGTGGTAAAGGTCCAGCTTCCTCATCTAAATAGAGTTGCGCAAGTGCAATTCCAGGCGAGGTTTTAGCGCAGGGGTGCCCTCGTTGCGCATCGCAATTCCCAACCCCCAACCCCCAAACCCTAACCCCTGCGCGCTCACGCGCACTAACCTAGCTTGTTCACCGCATCGACCAGCGCCTGAATGTAGCCGGTTGCGTGGGCGCGGCCACGGTGGCACCATTCGGTGTCGTCGATCAGGCGCGGCACATGGTCGTCGATAATAAAGCCGGTGAAATTCGCCTGCTTGAGCGCCTGCACTGCCGCAACAACATCGACATTCCCTTCGCCCAGAAAGCACTCCTGAAACTTCGGCACGCAGCCCTGCACGTCGCGCAGGTGTACGTACACGATCTGGCCGCGACCGCCAAAATGCCGAATCGCCGTGATTGGGTCTGGCCCCATTTCCGACCAGCAGCCCATGCAGAAATCCAGACCATGATTCGGGCTGCGAAAGGTCGTCATGGCGCGCTCGAAGCCGTCGAAATCGTGAAAGAGCCGGGCGATGCCGCCAAGCTCGGGCAGCGGCGGGTCGTCGGGGTGGAGCGCCAGCCGCACGCCAGCTTCTTCGGCCACAGGCAGCACGCGCTCCATAAAGTAGCAGTAGTTGTCCCACATCTGCGCGGCGCTGAAGCTGCGCCCACCCGCCAGCGGGTGCTCGCGCACGCCGGCCCGCAGCGGCTGCGCATCTACCAGCGCCTCGTCGAAGGCGGTGACAATCGCGCCGCCGCGCCCGCGCGCATCGGGCGTGCGCCACACGCCGTTGGGCATCCAGTGGTAGCCCAGCACCGTGATGCCGGCCGCGCCCATGTTGCGAATGGTGGCCTGGTAGTGCGCAATCTGCTCATCGCGGCCGTCGAGCCCAAGCATGGCGCGCTCGTAAAAGCTTACCGGCACGTTCTCAAGCGCTTCTAGCCGCAGCCCGTAGCTGTCGCAGCGCCGCCGCAACCAGGCAAGATCGGCCTGTTCCCAGCGCTGCTCGGTCGGCATGACGGGAGTATTCAGCAGCACGCCGCTCGCGCCAAGCTGCTGCGCAAAGGTCAGGCGCTCATGGGTCAGCTCGTTGAACTGGCCGATCGCCACGCGCATGGTGTCACTCATCGAAGCCTCTGTGTTGTGTATGTTGTTGAGAACGAGTGTAGTGCCGCTGAAGTCCGCTTCTGTTTCTGACCAAAGACGGATGACGGATGACGAAGCCACGTTGGTCACTCGTCCTTCGTCCTTGGTCTCAGCAACGAGAAACGAATGTCAACCAAGCTGTGCTAGCCTTTCACCGCGCCGGCCGCCAGACCCTGCACCACAAAGCGCTGTGCCAGGTAGTAGAGCACCATCACCGGCACGGCTGCCACCACCGAGCCGGCCATGATCAGGCCCCAGCGGAACACATCGCCGGTGATCAGGTATTGCAACGCCACCGGCACGGTCTGCTTGTCGGGCGAGGTGATGAAGATCAGTGCCAGCAGCAGCTCGTTCCACGCGCCGGTGAACGTAAACACACTCACTGCAATCAGCCCCGGCGTCGAAAGCGGCAGCAGCACGCGCGTCATGGCCTGCACGCGCGTCGCGCCATCGACCATCGCCTGCTCCTCAAGGTCGGCCGGGATGCTGCGGAAGAAGCCCATCAGCAGCCATGTGCTGAGCGGCGCGGCAAAGGTCAGGTACACGAAAATCAGGCCGTGCAGGGTATTGCCGAGCCGCAACTGCGCAACGATCACCGACAGCGGGATGAACAAGAGTGCCGAAGGCGTCAGGTAGGCCAGTAGAATCAGGCGCCCGGCCAGGGTGCGGTAGCGATATTTCAGCCGTACCAGGCTGTACGCGGCCATGCAGCTCACCGCCACCGAGATCGCCGTAGCCAGCCCGGCGACAATAATGCTGTTGAGGATGTTGGTTAGGAAGTTATTGCCAACCAGCAGGTCGCTGTAGTTGCGCAGCGTGGGGTTGAGCGGCAGCAGCGACGGCAGGCGATAAATGTCGCGCGGCAGCTTGAGCGAGATGATGATCATATAGTAGATCGGGAACAGAATGACCAGCGCGAGCAGCGCCAGCAAGCTGTAGTACAGGATCTTCTGCGGGGTGCTGATGCGTCCAATCATAAGCGTTCACACTCTACCGTTGGGTTAATCTTCTTGCAGTAGGCGCACGACGATCAGGGCCAGCATGGCAAACACGGGCAGCATCGCCACCGACACAGCCGAGGCTTCGCCAATGCGCAGGCTTTGCATGCCGAAATACGCCAGCACCGGGAAGGTCATGGTGGCGTCGGATGGGCCGCCCTGCGTCAGCAGCCAGATATTCTCAAATCCATTGGTCGTCCAGATGGTTGAAAGCAGCACGACCACCAGCACAACATGGCGAATGCCCGGCAGCGTGATATGGCGGAAGCGCTGCCACGCGCCCGCGCCATCGATGGCGGCGGCTTCGTACAGCTCGGCAGGCACGTTCTGCATGGCTGCCAGAAACGAGATCACCCAGAAGGGAAAGCCGCGCCAGAAGGTTGCGACAATGACGCTGGGCATGGCAAGCTGCGGCGAGCTGAGGAAATCGACATGGGTTTTCACAAGCCCGCTGCCGATCAGGATCATGTTGAATGCGCCGCCCTGCGGGGCATAGAGCAGCTTCCATGTCAGGTAGGCGACAAAGGCGGGCATGGCCCAGGGCAGCAGAATAAGCGCGCGCCACATATTGCGCCCGCGAATCGGCTGGTTGAGCAGCACGGCAATGCCCAGCCCAAACACGAGTTTCAGCGCTTGCACCACCACCACCAGCACAATCGTGTTGCGGATGGTGGCGCGGAAGCTCGGCTGGCCGAACAGGTAGGCATAGTTCGCCAGCCCGATAAAGCGCCCGGGCCGGCCAATCATGCGGTCGGTGAAGCTGATCCAGATCGCGAACACAAACGGGTAGAACACCAGCACCAGCAGACAGATCAGCACTGGCGCGACGAGCATGTAGCCAAGCCGCGCCTCACTGCGGCTGAGCGCGTTGCCGGCGCGGGCGCGTTCTCGCGTTTTAGGAACGGCTTGTTCAGCCATGAACCACCTGAAAGCCATGAGACAAGAGACAAGGAGATACGAGAAGGGGTTGCTTGTCTCCTGCCGCTTGTCTCATGGCTCCTATATGCTATTTGTACTTGTCGTAAATTGCCTGGCAGGCCGCCTGCGTTTCCTTGATCGCATCGTCGATGCTCTTGTTGTCGACTACGATGCGCTGGATCATTTTCGGCGTGAGGAAGTTGGTCTGGTATTCAGCAAAGGCCGCGTTGTTGACATCCGGGTAGCCGGGCGGCGTGCCGTTCTGCGCCAGGTCGAGCAAGCCCACATGCACCGGGTCGTCCTTGAAGATCGGGAAGCCGGTCTGGCTGTTCAGCACCGGGCCATAGATCGCCTTGGCGTAGTATTCGGTCATAAAGGCGTCGTCGGCCAGGTAGGCCAGCAGATCCTTCGCCTGATCTTTGAAGCGGCTGGTGGTGGGGATGACGCGCAGGTTCGGGCCTTGCGGCGCGACCTGCATCTTCGGGCCGGAAGGCAGCGCCGAGAACTTGGTTGCCTGCGCCAGCTCGGGGTCGTTCTTCACCAGGTTAAGGTAGACGCTGCCGGGGTTGGCGATGAACAAGGCGTTGCCCGACTGGTACGCGGTATTATCGCCCGCGCCGTCCCAGGTGGTCACGCCGGGCGGGAACGCGCCCTGCTTGTAGAGGTCAGTGATCCAGCCGAGGAAATCGCGGGTGGGCTGGCTGTCGATTGTACACATCTTGCCGGCGTCGTCGGCAATGCGCCCGCCCCACGATTGCAGCATCGAGGTGGTCAGGTTGCCGTCGCCCACATTCGAGAGCGCAAAGCCCATGCCGTAGGTTTCGGGTGGCTTCTGGGCTTTCAGCGCCATCTCCCCGATTTCCTGCCATGTTTTGGGTGCGTCGGTGAAGCCGGCTGGCTCGAGCTGGTCGGCGCGCCGGTTGATCAGGTTGCCCGAGGTGCCGAAGGGAATGCCGTAGCGACTGCCGCCAAAGTCCTTCGGGTCGTTCGCGCTGTCGGCCGATTTCAGCCAGCCGCCGTGGGCGCTGCCGATGGTGCCATACAGGTCGTCGAGCTTTTCAAGCTTGCCGCTCTGGCTGAGCAGCAGCATCAGGTCGCGGCCCATGTCGAGCGCGTCGGGCATGGTGCCGGCCTCAATCGCCGCCGAGACGCGCTGCGTGGTTTCGTTCTGGTTGATCATCACGACGTCAACCGGAATGCCTTTTTCCTGGCCCCACTGCTTCACGCGGTCCACCAGCATTTTGTTGGCTTCTTCCGAGAAGATCAGGCCGCCCCAGTAGGTGAAGGTGCCTTCGGCCGGGGGCGGAAGCGGGGCGAGCGTCGGAGCGGGGGCGGCAGCGGCGGCTGTAGGCGCGGGCGCTGCCGTGGGCTGCTCGGCGGCTGCGGCAGTTGGCTGTTCGGCTGCAGGTGCTGCCGTGGGCTGTTCGGCTGCGGGCGCCGCCGTGGGCGCTGCCGCCGGGGCGCTGGTGGGCTGCTCGGTGGCGGGAGCAGCGCCGCCGCACGCGCTGAGCACGAGCGCTGCAACAAGCGTCAGCGCCGCCAGGAATTTGTGACGCCGTGGGGAGACCGTACACCGCATCGTGAAGATCCTTTCGCTAGCGAGAACCCAGCATTCAAGCAACGCAAGGGCGAGAGAATCGCCTGCGTGTCTTGCCGATTCGGTCGTGCGCGTGCCCGGCAGCGCCAGGCAGCTATTCAGGATTCAGATGGTGGCGGGTGCTCGCGGTGCGAAAAGTGGAGAGATGCGCGATGCTTCACCAACAGCCAGGCATTCGTTTCGTCATTGATCCACTGCAACAGTGCGGTGTTTGGGTGCTGGTTGTGGCGCGCTGTGGTGCGTGGAATAGCGAATACTCAAGCGGGCCGCCCGTGACGGGCTGGCCTGCGCGATGGTGGTATGGGCTGGTTACTGGTCAGACAATCCATACTATAATTGAGGGCGAAAAATTTGTCAATCGTTTTGGACAAATAGGTAAAGGTTCTGTCGACGTTGGAATAAGAACGAGATCGATCCACAGATTACGCAGATTACACAGATATGATGACAAATACGGATGATTACTTCTGAATTGTCATGCTGAGTGCAGCGAAGCATCTCTCGTTGCATGAAAAAGAGATTCTTCACTCCGCTGACGCTCCGTTCAGAATGACAAAATGCAAGTGTTTACCCGAACTTGGTACGAGGTCTCTCATCTGCGGAATCTGCGTAATCTGTGGATGAATTCAGGGATTTTGGCATGGCCCTGACGGCGGGGAAATATCGCTCGAACTGGTTGGTAGGAACGATGGCGCGAAGACACGAAAGGATTGAGCACAAACCCCAACCCTGCGCGTTCACGCGCCCTGTGGCGTGTAGAGATTCTGGATCAGGCTGTTGAGGCTGCCGGAGGTGTTGGCCAGGTTCTGGCGCGTGGTCGAGAGGTGCTCGGCCATGGCGCGGCGGGCCGCCTCGGGGTCGTGCGCGGCGACGGCGCGGGTGATCGCTTCGTGCTGGGCGGCGGTTTGGGTGTGCAGCTCGGGTGGCTGGCGCAGGTCGATGGTATTTTGTTGCCGCCAGATGATGCCAACCAGCATGTTGATCAGAATTTCCAGCACTGGGTTCTGGCTGGCCTGCGCCAGCAAGCCATGAAACTGGGCATTCACGTCGTAGCTGAGGGTTGCGGCGCGCACTGGCTGGTCGGAATTCGCCAGCTCGGCCATGGCCTGACTTAGCTCATACAGGCGGCGAATTTGCAGCGGCGTGGCGTGCTGGGCGGCCAGCGCGGCAACTTCCGGCTCGATCATCAGGCGCGTGTTCAGCAGGTCTTCCACGCGCACATTTGCGTGGTGAAACGCCAGCAGCAGCGCGTCGATTGCCGGCGCGGTCAGATTTTTGCTCACCACCGCGCCCTGCCCGCTGCCGGTGATCACCAGGCCGCGCGCCGCCAGCAGCTTCAGCGCCTCGCGCACAACCGTGCGGCTGACGCTGTACGACTCTTGCAGGGCGCGCTCGGATGGCAGGATGTTCGTGGTGTCGAATTCGCCGGCCAGAATGCGCTGCATCAGGTCGTGCGCGATTTTTTCGGGGAAGGCGCTGCTGCGGCGGGCCATACGGCGCGTTATCCTTTACATGCGGCTGGTTTGCATAAACATACCGATTATAGGACAACTCATCGTACCAAACAAGCGTGATTTTTGCTCACTCATTCCGGCGCAGGCGCTGCGTGAGGCGGGCGTAGAAGGTGCTGGGCGGGTGCACACGCGCGAACAAACAGGTCTGGCGGGCGCGGCGAATTTCCACAATATCGCCTTCGTGGAGTGGCACACTGCTGCGCCCATCCGCCGAAAAGGCGGCGGCATGGCGGCTGCGCAGATTCAGGCGCACCACCGCATCTTCGTGCAGCACCAGCGAGGGGATGTTGGTGAGGTGCGCGGCGATTGGCACCAGCACCAGCGCGTGCGAGCGCGGGTCGACAATCGGGCCGCCCGCCGCCAGCGCGTAGGCGGTTGAGCCGGTGGCAGTCGCGGCGATAATACCGTCGGCGTGGTAGGTCGTGAGCGGCGCGTTGTAGATCTCCACCTCGATGGTTACCACGCGGTTGATCTCGCCGCGCGCCACCAGAATTTCGTTCAGCGCCAGCACGGTTTCGTCTTCGCCGCCATGCCCGTCGTGGCGAATAGTTGCCTCGATCAGCGTGCGCTCGTCGTGCCAGCCGCCGCCTTCCAGCAGCTGCTGCAAGCCGTCAAACAGCTCCTCGGGCCGCAGTTCGGCCATGAAACTCAGGCGACCCAGCGCCACTGGCAGCACCGGCACGCCATACGGGATGCCCAGGCGCGCGGCGCGCAGCACGGTGCCGTCGCCACCCAGCGCAATCAGCAGATCGAGCCCTTCGATATTATGTGGATCTTCGCGCACTTCATGCGAGAGGCCGCGCCAGGTGGCGACGCCGCGCGCATTCAGCCAATCGGCCACTTCGCCCGAGATGCGCGTGGACGCCTCGGAGAAGGGGTTGTACAGCACACCGACGCGTTGCATGGGCGCTTCCTTGGTTGCAGGCTTTCGTTTGGGATTGGGTAGATTATAGAGGGATATGGATATTCTGCAATGCGCGCACTACAGCGCGGCCAGAATAGCCCCCGCGATGCCCGCAATATCCGCAACATCCGCAAAGGCGGGCGCGCCCGGGCCAGCCACCAGCAGCGGCACGGGGTTGCGCGTGTGGGCTGGCGCCGCCAGGCTTTCGATGTTGCCGTGGTCACTGGTGACGAGCAGTGTGTCGCCCGGGCGCAGCGCCGCCAGCAAGCCGCCAACCAGGCCATCCAGCAGCGCCAGGGCGGCGTGCACTTGCTCGGTAACAATCGCTTCTTTGCCGGCGGAATCCTGCATGGCGCGCTCGGCGCCCAGCCGCCCGTGGCCGGCAAGGTCGGGCAGGAAGCTCTCGTAGAACACGAATTCGTGGTCGTGCGCAAGCGCGGCGAGGTTTGCGCCCGCCGTGGCCGGCGAAACGAGCGGCGTTTCGACGCCCGGCTCGCGCGCGCGCATGGCAGCGTTCGTCACATCCCACGACACCGCCCGCCCGTCGCGCAAATCGGCGCCGTCGCGGAAGCGCAGCCCCGCGCCCTCGGCGGCGATTACGCTGGCCGACTTGCGGATGCGCCGCGCGGCGACGGCCTGCCAGTAGCCCGGCCCAAACGCATTGGCAAAGGTTGCGCGCCCGCCGCGCTCGGTCACTTTGCGAAAAATACTCTGCTGGGCCAGCAGCGGGCGCAGCGCGACGGGCGGGAAGTGCGGCTGGTGGCGGCCATGCAGCGCGGGGGCATTCACGCCCGCCAGCAGCGCGACATGGCCGGTGCCGCTTTGCGGCAAGCCCGGCACGCCCAGCGTCGCGTCGATTGGCTTGAAGAGGGGATGGGGGATGGGGGATGGGGGATAGGGACTAGAAATGAATCCCCCGACCTGCTCCAGTGTGAGCGGGCCGCCCAGCAGCGCATGGAGCGCGGGCGTATCGGCGCTGGCGAGCGGGTTATCGGCGCTGGCAGGGGCCAGACCAACCCCGTCGAGAAAGACAAAGATCACGCTCATAAGCAGTTCTGAGTTTTGAATATTGAATGCTGAGTTTTAAGTTCAGTGGCACGCAATTCAAAATTCAACACCCGGAACTCAAAACTTTTGGGGCAGTATAGGCCATTGCATAGCGATGCGCAACATTTGACAGCCCCTAGCCATTGCAGTATAATGCGCCCGGTGTAAAACTTATTTTTACTCCGCTAGCGGCTCACCTCCCGCACCTCGCACGCCAAGACGACGAGATCACCAGGAGCTAGCCGGCCAGCGCGGAGCCTTCGCAGGCACCGGCACTGGGCGTCAGCAGGGCTTGTTCAACGCCATGTGGGGTTGAACTTCCCGCAACAGGCTTCACGGCCTCGCTCGTGCGTGCCTCTTCCGCTTTGTGAAGGCGCTATTGGCCACTGTCGTGTGAAGCGGGCGGCAGGCTATTTCAAAACACAACCTCGGAGGTTTCTCGAATGACGGTGTCTTCTGGCAACGAAATGTTTGACGTTGAAGATCTTGACTGGACTCAGCTGCTCGACGAGTACGATTACGCTCGCCCGCAGCGCGGTGAGCTGCGCGATGGCGTGGTGATGCAGATCGAGGATAACGGCGTGCTGGTGTCGATTGGCACCAAGCGCGAAGGCGTTATTCCGCAGCAGGATCTGCGCCAGATGGGCGATGAGTACCTGAGCACGCTGAAGGTCGGCGCGCCGATCCAGGTCTACGTCCAGGATCCCGAGAATAAAGAAGGCGATCTGGTGCTTTCGCTGACCATGGTTCAGGTCGCGAAGGACTGGGAAGAGGCCGGGCGTCTGCAAGGCGAGGGCGGCATCATCCAGGGCCAGGTCATCGGCTACAACAAGGGCGGTCTGCTGGTGCAGTTCAACCGCATCCGTGGCTTTGTGCCGGCCTCACAGGTCGCGCAGCTCCACGGCCGCACCGCCTCGGAAGAGCGCCAGCAGGCGCTGCAGCGCATGGTCGGCCAGACCATCCCGCTGAAGGTGATCGAGGTCGACCGCGAGCGCAACCGCCTGGTGCTTTCGGAGCGTTCGGCGACGCAGGAGTGGCGCAAGGCGCAGAAGCACCGGCTGCTCACCGAGCTGCAGCCCGGCGATATTCTGACCGGCCGCGTGAACCAGCTGACGAACTTCGGCGCGTTCATCGACCTGGGCGGCGCCGACGGCCTGGCGCACATTTCCGAGCTGTCGTGGCAGCGCGTCAATCACCCGCGCGAGGTGCTGACCCCCGGCCAGGAAGTGAAGGTCATGGTCGTCGAGATCGACGCCGAGCGCGAGCGCATTGGCCTGAGCCTGCGCCGCCTGCAGTCGAACCCGTGGGAGTCGATCGACCAGCGCTACAGCCTGGGTCAGGTTGTGAGCGGGCCGGTGACGAATGTTGCGCCGTTCGGTGCCTTCGTCCAGATCGAAGAAGCGGTCGAGGGTTTGATCCATGCCAGCGAGCTGGATGTCGACCCGCAGGCGCAGCCGCGCGATCTGCTCCAGCCGGGCCAGATCGTCACGGCCAAGATCATCAGCCTCGACAAGCAGCGCCAGCGCATGGGCCTGAGCCTGCGCCGCGTCGGCGAGAACGACCGCGGTGCCACGGCCGAGGCCAGCGCGTAAGCACGCACACGGCAAGGCGCGAGGGCGCAAGGGATGTTCGCATCCTTTGCGCCCTCGTTTTTTATTGCCACCCAGGCGCCCGCGCCGCGATCAGGATGCCCTATTCCGAACTTTGTTCTTCTTGACACAAGTGGCAAACAGAGTATAATGCAGGGCGCAAAGCGTACCCAAAAACTCGCACCCGCGCAATTGCGAACCTGGTCGGGCAGCACGCCAGCGCGCTGCGCATCCCAGCCACAAGGAGCTTGAGCGATGCTCTCGGATTACCTGCCGATATTGGTCTTGTTCCTGGTCGCCACGTTCATCGCTGTATTTGTGATTGTGGCCTCGGGTGTGCTTGGCCCGCAGCGCCCATCCAAGCGCAAGCTGATGCCGTATGAGTCGGGCATGGAGCCGATCGGCTCGGCCCAGCGGCGTTTCCCGATCAAGTTCAACCTCGTGGCGATGATCTTCATCCTGTTCGATATCGAGGTCATCTTTTTCTTCCCCTACGCGCTTGTCTACAAGCGGCTGGGTGTGTTTGGCCTGATCGAAATCGGCGTCTTCATGCTCATCCTGCTGATCGGCTTCATCTACATCTGGAAAAAAGGGGCACTCGAATGGGATTAGAAGAAAAAGCCGGCGATATGGGCATTGTCACCACCTCGCTTGAAACGGTGGTGAACTGGGGCCGTACCAACGCCATGTGGCCGCTCCTGTTCGGGCTGGCCTGCTGCGCGATCGAGATGATGGGCTCGCAGGGCGCGAACTACGACCTTTCGCGCTTCGGTATGGAGATCAACCGCGCCTCGCCCCGCCAGGCCGACCTGATCATCGTGGCCGGGCGCGTGTCGCGCAAGATGGCCCCGGTGGTGCGCCGCCTGTACGACCAGATGAGCGACCCGAAGTGGGTGATTGCGATGGGCGACTGCGCATCGTGCGCGGGCGTGTTCAACAACTACGCAATCGTCCAGGGCGTCGATGAGGTTGTGCCAGTCGATGTGTATGTGGCGGGCTGCCCGCCGCGCCCCGAGGCGCTGATCGACGGCATCATTCAGCTCCACGAAAAAGTCAAGCGCATGCGCATCACCGGCGAGGTTCGCCCGCTCGAGAAGCGCGAGAAGATTTTTGCCTAGCAATTTTTGATTTGCGATTTCCGATTTACGATTAGGGCCTTCCACTCGTAAATCCAAAATCGTAAATCGTAAATCATTAACGGGGTTGTATGGATAACGCAACGGTGATCGAGCGGCTGCGCGGCGCGCTGCCCGACGCAATTGACAGCACCAGCGAGTACCGCGGCGATCTGAGCATTTTCGTCAAGCCCGGCGCAATTGTCGAGGTGGCGCGCGCGCTGCGCGACGACCCTGCGCTGAGCTATAACTTCCTCGAAAACCTGTGTGGCGTCGATTACCTTGGCCGCACGCCCCGCTTCGAGATCGTGTACCACCTGCTCTCGCACGCGAACCGCCACCGCGTCTGCCTGAAAGTCGGCGTGAGCGAAAATGAGTCTGTGCCAACGCTCACGGGCCTGTGGGCCACCGCCAACTGGCAGGAGCGCGAAACCTACGACCTGCTGGGCATTCCGTTTTCGGGCCACCCGGGCTTGCAGCGCATCCTGATGCCCGAAGACTGGGAAGGCTACCCGCTGCGGAAAGACGTGCCGCTGGGTGGCGAAGAGGTTGCGTTCACCTTCAACCAGGACGAGATTTACGCCCACAAGCCGTTTGCGAAAGAATAATTCTCAATTTTGAATTTCGAGTTTTGAGCTATGTGTCGCGTCAAAGACCGGCTAACTCAACACTGAGAATTTAAAATTCAAAACTCCCGAAAGGGTTCGTTATGACAGCAACCGCCGAACCGCCTACGCTCGCGCTGCCCTACCCCTATAGCGTGCCCTCGCCGCAGGAGATCACCAAGCCGGCGCTGGAAGGCAAGCAGGATACCATGGTGCTGAACATGGGCCCGCACCACCCCAGCACCCACGGTGTATTGCGCCTGGTGGTCGAGCTCGACGGCGAGACGGTGGTGAATGTCGCGCCCGACGTTGGCTTCCTGCACACCGGCATCGAGAAGACCATGGAAAGCAAGACCTACCAGAAAGCGGTGGTTTTGACCGACCGGATGGACTACCTCGCGCCGCTGTCGAACAACCTGAGCTATGTGCTGGCGGTTGAGAAGCTGCTGAACTGCGAGATCCCGGCCCGCGCACAAACGGGCCGCGTCATCCTGACCGAGCTGCAGCGCATCGCCAGCCACCTGGTGTGGCTTGGCACGCACGCGCTCGACCTGTCGGCGATGAGCGTGTTCCTCTACGCCTTCCGCGAGCGCGAGCAGATTCTCGACATCTTCGAGCTTGTGTCGGGCGCGCGCCTGATGACCAGCTACTTCCGTGTGGGTGGCCTGGCCTACGACCTGCCCGACGACTTCATTCCCACCGTTGAGGCCTTTCTCGACATCATGCCCGGCGCGGCCGACGAGTACGAATCGCTGCTGAGCGGCAACCCGGTGTGGCTTGAGCGCACCGTCGACGTGGGCGTGATCGACGCCGACGCCGCGATTGCCTTTGGCATCAGCGGGCCGATGCTGCGCGCCGCCGGCATCCCGTGGGATTTGCGCAAGGATATGCCCTACTCGGGCTATGAGCAGTACGACTTCGATATCCCGATTGCCAGGAAGGGCGATATCTACGACCGCTACCTCGTGCGCATGGCCGAGATCCGCGAAAGCGTAAAAATCTGCCGCCAGGGCCTTCAGCGCCTGAAAGATATCGGGCCGGGGCCGTTCACCACCACCGACCGCAAGATCTCGCCGCCGCCAAAGAGCGAAATCACGCACAGCATGGAGTCGCTCATCCACCACTTCAAGCTGTGGACCGAGGGCTTCAAGCCGCCGGTTGGCGATGCCTATGTCGGGATCGAGTCGCCGCGCGGCGAGCTTGGCACGTATATCGTCAGCGATGGCAGCCCCAAGCCCTACCGCTGCCACTTCCGCGCGCCATCGTTCATCAACCTGCAGGCGCTGCCGCACTCGGCCAAGGGCCGCCTGATGGCCGACCTGGTGGCCCTGATCGCGTCGATGGACCCGGTGCTTGGCGAGGTCGACCGCTAACATTTGTGCAGATAGAAACCCGCTAGCTGCAATCTGCAATTTGCGTAGGAATAACAGATGCCATTGCGAGAACAACACGGCCCTGAGATCGACGATATTCTGTCGCGCTATGCCCAGCCGCGCAGCGCGGTCATTCCGCTGCTGTATGTCGCGCAGGACGCATACGGCCACCTGACCGACGAAGCTATCCGCGAGGTTGCCGGCATTCTTGGTCTGCCCGAAACCGATGTCTTCGAGGTCGTGGGCTTCTACACGCTGTTCTACAGCAGGCAGGTTGGTACATGGGTGCTGCAGGTCTGCGACGACGTGCCGTGCTGCTTCCTTGGTGCCGAACAGCTTGTCGATACGCTTGAGCAGAAGCTGGGCATCGTCGCCGAGCAGACCACCGACGACAAGATGTTTACGCTGCAGCGCGTGAAGTGCCTGGCCGACTGCGACCGCGCGCCGATGCTGCAGGCTAACCTTGAGTACTACCGCAACATCGACACGCCCGAGAAAGTCGATGCCATGCTCACCGAGCTGCGCCAGCGCGCCGCTGCCGGCGAGGTGCTGAGCGTGTCGGGGCGCTTCGCAGAGCGCTAGAACAGCCGAAGTACGCCGATGTTTTTACCACGAAGGCACGAAGACACGAAGGAATAGAAGGTAAAACGTTCGCCTTGTATAACTTTGGGTCTACTGGCCAAGTGACACGAACTGTAGACACGAGATGGGCCTTGCCTGTCTCGTGTTTTGATTCAGGAGTCAGGAGCGAGGAGTCAGGATTCAGAATGTGCTATCAATCCGCCAGTCGCATCCTTCGATACGGCCTGTGGCCACTCAGGATGCGGTGGTTGCTCTCCTCGAACCATCGCTCCCTCGCTCTACGCTCCCTCGCTCTACGCTCCCTCGTTCTCCAGCAGCTCGCGCAGCTTCAGCAGGCCCATCCGCACGCGCGACTTGATCGTGCCAACCGGCTCGCCCAGGCGCGCAGCGATCTCCGCGTGCGTCAGCCCGCCGTAGTAGCCCAGCTCAATCGCCTGGCGCTGCGCGGGGGGAAGTTGCGCCAGCGCCGCACGCATCACCGTGCGCAGCATCAGCGCGTCGGTGCCGGCCTCGTGCGCCAGACCAGCGGGCGCGAGGCGTGCATCGTCGAGCATGTCTTCGCGGGCGCGTGCCCGAAAGCGCCGCGTGCGCGTGGCGTCGATCGCGCGGTGGCGGGCGATACCCACCAGCCATGCCGAAAAGCTGCCGTCGGGCTGGAAGCTGCTTGCCGACACCCAGACGGCCTGAAACACATCCTGCACCACTTCCTCGGCCAGGTCGCGGTCGCCCACGACGCGCAGGGCAATGCTGAAAATCAAACGGTGATAGCGATCGTAGATTGTGCCAAGTGCCGGCTCCTCGCGCCAGCACACGCGCGCAATGAGTTCCTCGTCGGACGGCATGCCCACGGCAAGCGCTCGGGGCTTCGGTGTTGGTTGCAATGATTCCACGCCTTTTTTCCCTTCTTTGCGGCTTCTTGATGGTGTGATCGCTACCGCATTCAGCATGGAAAACCTGCCTTTCTGGTATCGCGGCCCCGTGGCGATGCCGTTCACGAAACAGGGCTTGCGGGTTGATCAAGGTGTGTATCGGCACGTGTGATGGCGCTAGTGTAGCCTGGCCTTCCTAGCGCACTCTTGACCATGTCGTACACGACCCTTACTTTCGATTAAATTGCCCAAATTGCGCCCTGTTTTTCCGGCATTTCAGCGGCGTGCTTTTGCCAACTCTTCAGTTCGATACTCAATGTTTCCTCTTTGTGAACGGTTGTTTCTACCTTGCTGTGGCAGGCGAAAGCACAGCGGTGGTATGCACAATAGCGCAAATGGGGAGGTTATAATTGCTATTGCAAACAACTACAATGCGTATAAGGAACATGAAATTTATTTACTAATTCTTAATTATGTAAGAATTTCGTTATATTTTGCCAAAAACCACGAGTTTTTATATCGATACATCCATATTCGATATGTCCTTCGCATAGACTGACAGAGCAACACCAATAGCAAATCAATAAGCAACCAACGGTACCCGCAACAAAGAACTGTATGCAGATACACATGTGCATACCTGCCTCGGCGTGCCTGTGACATCGCTTATTGCGCGCGGAAAGCTGCAAACATGCCAGCTTCGCCGCTGCATTGCCGGAAATCGGTGTGGCAATCGCAGAAGGAGGTGTATTTGAACATTCGTGGTGTTTATCTCGGGAAATTGACGCGATCTCTGTATTCATGCAATAAGGAGCACTAACACGTGAGACGCAAGGCTATTCTCTCGATCTTCGCGCTGTTTGGCATTGTTGCCATGCTGGTCGCAATTGCGCCGGCCGGCACCTATGCCTCCAGCCACCGCGAAGCCCCGCTGATCAGCAAGGACCCGGGCGCCGACAATACCGACCTGTACGCGTTCGTCAGCCCCGACAAGCCCGACACCGTGACGATCATTGCGAACTACATCCCGCTCGAAGAGCCGGCCGGTGGCCCGAACTTCGCCACCTTCGACGACGACGTGCTGTACGAGATCAAGATCGATAACAGCGGCGACAGCAAGGAAGATATTACCTACCAGTTCCGCTTCAAGACCAAAGTGCGCAACCCGAACACCTTCCTGTACAATGTCGGCCCGATCTCGTCGCTCGACGACAAAAACTGGAACATGCCGCAGTACTACGATGTAACACGCATCAAGAACGGCAAATCCAGCAAGATCGGCAACGACATCCCCACGCCGCCAGTGAACGTTGGCCCGCGCTCGACGCCCAACTACGAAGCCCTGGCCGCCGCTGCCGTGCGCAAAATTTCCGACAACACCATGGTCTTTGCCGGCCAGCGCGACGATCCTTTCTTTGTCGATCTTGGCTCGATCTTCGATCTGGGCGGCCTGCGGCCCTTCAACGGCGCGCACCTGATCCCGCTTGCCACCGCGCCCGGCGTTGATGGCGTGGGCGGCTACAACACGCACACCATCGCCATCCAGGTGCCGATCAAGGACCTGACGCGCACCGGCAAAAAGCCCAAGGCCGACGACCCCGCCGCCGCGCTTGGTATCTACGCCAGCGCCAGCCGCATGAGCCACCGCGTGCTGCGCGCCGACGGCACCACCCGCGACTACGGCAACTACGTGCAGGTCTCGCGCCTGGGCAACCCGCTGATCAACGAAGTTATCATCCCCGTCGGCAAGAAGGACTACTGGAACGCCAGCGACCCCGCGAAGGACAAGCAGTTCCTGAAGAACTACGAAACGCCCGAGCTGGCTGGCATTGTCAACCTGCTCTACGGCACGGCGCTTGGCTCGCTGGGCGGCGCGCCAGCCCGCACCACCGGCCGCACCGATCTCTCGCTCATTCTGCTCACGGGCGTGCCGGGCCTGAACTACACGGGCAAAACCCCGGCCGACCTGCTGCGCCTGAACGTGGGCATCGCGCCAACCGCCGATGTCGGCAAGGGTGATGTGCTGGGCGTGCTGAATGGCGACCTGGCCGGCTTCCCGAATGGCCGCCGCTTGGAAGACGACGTGACCGACATCGAGCTGCGCGCCGTCGCTGATGGCTACGGCTCGTTCCTCAACGGCGCGTTCGGCCTGCCGAACAACAGCCCGAACAACGCGGTCGGTGATGGCGTAAACGAGAACGACATGCCCTTCCTGAGCAGCTTCCCGTATGTCGCGACGCCGCACCAGGGCTACGAGCACACGCATCACAAGGTGGGCAGCGCATCCACCCCGGCCATCAAGTAAGGCTTACGCTGTGTGGTCTGGGGGCTGCGCGCCCCCAGACCCGCGCCAGGGGTACGGCCGCGTACCACACCCAGAGGGTACCCGACCGCGCGGCCGGGGCGTTGCCCCGGACCCCAGAAAGAACGCGATACCGAGCGAAATGATTGAGGCATATGCCCATCTGCAACCCAAGATCCGATGCAAAAAGACAAACTAACCTTTTGAGAAATATCTTTCAGTGCTTTTGAAAATATTTATTTAATCGCAAAGAACCTCTTGTTTGATCGGGGCATGAGCGGCTTACGTTGAAAATGAGGCAGCGCCCTTTGCCGGAAGGGTTTTAGGGAAACTGGCCAGGGTTTCCCTAATCGGGGGCAGGGGGGGCGAAGCGCCCCGCCCCAAGGGCGTATAGCATACGCCCACTCGCTAAGGCAGGGGGGGCGAAGCGCCCCGCCCCAAGGGCGTATAGCATACGCCCACTCGCTAAGGCAGGGGGGCGAAGCGCCCCGCCCCAAGGGCGTATAGCATACGCCCACTCGCTAGGCAGGGGGGGCGAAGCGCCCTGAGAAAGTAAGAGAAGGAAAAAGATGCACCTACCACCAATCAAAGCCCTACTGCTGGGCCTCGCGATAGCCCTCGCGGCTGGCGGCTCATACGCGTTATGGCGCGCAAACACGGCTGCGCAGGTGCCCGCCCTCGCCACGCAGCGCCTGGCCGACGCAGCCGCCCAGCGTCCGGTCGACAAAACCGACCAGCTGATCTGGGATTACCAGCAGCGCGTAAAGCAAAACCCCGCCGACGTGCAGGGCTATGCGGTGCTTGGCGCGGCCTACCTGCAAAAAGCGCGCGACACTGGCGACCCGACCTTCTACGGCAAGGCTCAGGCCGTGATCGATGAGGCGCTGCGCCGCGACCCACAGAACGTCGAGGCGCTGATCGGCGCGGGCACGCTGGCAAACGCCCGCCACCAGTTCAGCGAGGCATTGCACCTGGGCGAGCAGGCCCGCGCGCTGAACCCGAGCGTGCCGCGTGTGTATGGCGTCATCGCCGACGCGCAAACCGAGCTGGGCATGTACGACGAGGCCGTAGCCACCTTGCAGACGATGATCGACATGCGGCCTGACCTTAGCTCGTTCAGCCGCATCTCGTATGCGCGTGAATTACACGGTGACCTCGACGGCGCGGTGGAGATGATGCGGGCTGCGGTACAGGCCGGCGGCCCGGCCACCGAAAACAGTGCCTGGGTGCGCGTGCAGCTTGGCAATCTCTTCTTCAACCGGGGCGACCTCGCCGCCGCCGAGCGGCAGTACAACGGCACGCTGGAAATCCTGCCCGATTATGTGTATGCGCAGGCCGGGCTGGCCCGCGTGCGCGCCGCGCAGGGCAAAACCGACGAGGCAATCGGCCTCTACCAGCAGGCAATTGCGCGCATGCCCCTGCCCGAATTCGTGATTGGCCTGGGCGAGCTGTACCAGGCCAGCGGCAAGCCCGCCGACGCCGCCAAACAGTACGATCTGGTGCGCGCCATGCAGCAGCTGTTTAAGGCGAATGCCGTCGACACCGACCTTGAGCTGGCGCTGTTCGATGCCGACCACGGCGCGGATGCGAACGCAACGGTGGCGCTGGCGCGGGCAGCCTATGCGCGCCGCCCAGGCATCAAGGCCGCCGACACGCTGGCGTGGGCCTTGTTCAAAAATGGCAACCTGCCCGAGGCACGCCGCTACGCCGACGAGGCGCTGCGCCTGAAGACGCAGGACGCGACGCTGCTTTTCCACGCGGGAATGATTGCGCAGGCGCAGGGCGATGCATCCGCCGCGCGCGAGTGGCTCGACGCCGCGCTGGCGCTGAACCCGCACTTCTCGCCCTTGTTTGCGCCACAGGCCCGCCAGGCGCTCGCCGCGCTCAGCGCCGCCGCCAGCCGATAGCAGGGTTGCAGGTTTACAGGTTGCACGTTTGAAAGTTCAGAGATTCTCGGTTCTGTGGTTCCGTAGTTCAAAGGTTCACTGCTACCTGCATACTGCCACCTGCCGACTGACTCCTGTCTTCTGACTTTTGAATACTGATCGAGGTACACGATGAAACGATGGCTGCTTTCCCTGCCGCTTGCGCTGGCGCTGCTGCTGGCACTCGCGCCCGCCCGCGCCGAAGCCCACCCGCTTGGCAATTTCACCGTCAACCAGTACAGCCGGCTGGACGTTGGGCGCGATACGGTGCGGCTGCGCTATATCGTCGATATGGCCGAGATCCCAGCCTTCCAGGAGCGCCAGCGCATCGACGGCGACGGCGACGGGGAGATCAGCGACGGCGAGCGCGACGCCTACCTGGCGCAGGAAGTGCCCGCGCTGCTGGCGAACCTGCAGCTCAGCGTGAACGGCAGCCCGGCCGCGCTCGATGTCGTTGCGCAGGAGCTGAGCTACCCGGCCGGGCAGGGCGGCCTGCTCACTCAGCGCCTGCAGCTCGACTTGGCCGCGCCCATGGCAGGGTCGCAGCCGGTCGCGCTGAGCTACCGCGACAGCAATTTCCCCGAGCGGATCGGCTGGCGCGAGATTGTGCTGCGCGCCGACGCTGGCGTGGCGCTGAAGGACGCCAGCGCGCCTGCCACCGACCAGACCGACGAGCTGCGCAATTACCCGCAAGACATGCTCAGCAGCCCGCTGGATGTGCGTGCAGCGCAGGCGAGCGTGTCGTTTGTTGCGGGGAGCGCAAGCCCTGCGCTGGCGCAAAATGCCGCTGCCCCTGCCGGCACGCGCGTACCCGACCAGTTCGCCAGCTTGATCGCAACCACCGAGCTCACACCCCCCGTGATCGCATTGGCGTTGCTGCTGGCCTTGTTGCTTGGCGCCGGCCACGCGCTCACTCCCGGCCACGGCAAAACGATTGTGGCGGCCTACCTGGTGGGCGCGCGCGGCACCGCCCGCCACGCCGTCTTCCTCGGGCTGACGACGACGATCACGCATACGGCGGGCGTGTTTGCGCTGGGCTTTGTGACGCTGTGGATCTCGAACTACTTCTTGCCCGAGCAATTGTACCCCTGGCTGGAATTTTTGAGCGGCGTGATGGTAGTTGGCATCGGCATCATGCTGTTTCGCACGCGGCTGCTTGGGCTGTTCCGGCGCGGCGCAGCCATGCATGCCAGCCACGAGCACGATCATCATCACCATGATCACGATCACGACCACGACCACGACCATACGCATGATCACGATCATTCCCACGAACACGATCACCACCACCACGATCACGACCACGCGCACGACCATGAGCACGGGCCGCACACGCACACGCACATGCCGCCTGGCGCAGATGGCCAGCCGGTGAGCTGGCGCAGTCTGCTGGCGCTGGGTATTTCGGGCGGATTGCTGCCCTGCCCTTCGGCGCTGGTGGTGCTGCTCAGCGCGATTGCACTGCACCGCGTGGCCTTTGGGATGCTGCTGATTGTGGCGTTTAGTGTGGGGCTGGCGGGCGTGCTGACGGGGATTGGCTTGCTGCTGGTGTATGCGCGGCGCTTGTTCGAGCACTTCCCCACCGATGGTCGGCTGCTGCGCGCCCTGCCGGTGGCGAGCGCACTGTTTGTGACGGCGGCGGGGTTTGCAATTGCGTATGGCGCGCTGGTGCAGGCGGGCGTTGTGTAGCTCCTGCATTTTTTTCCAAATAAATAAGGCGGCAAAGAACGATTGCCACGAAGACTCAAAGGCACGAAGAGCAACATGATGCTATGCAAACTTAGTGTCTTCGAGTCTTTGTGGCTATTTGAGCAGTAGCCGAATATTCACGGACGCGGGGCGAAGTGCTACACTGGCGGCGCGTTTCTGCGGCATAGTTGGCTGGTATGCCAGCCGCACGAAGAAGGAGAACCGCCGATGAGCAACGAGCTGCGCCAGAATAAACTTACCAAAGAATGGGTGATTGTTGCGCCGAGCCGCGGCCGCCGCCCGCACGACAACCGCCCCGCGCTGCCCGCAACGCCAACATTCGCCGCGAATTGCCCGTTCTGCCCCGGCAACGAGCACATGCTGCCGTATGTGATCGCGCAGTGGCCGCCGCAGACGCAGGGCGCCTGGCAGACGCGCGTGGTGCCAAATAAGTACCCGGCGCTGGTGCCCGAAAACTCAAGCGAGCATATCTCCGACGGCTTCTACCTGCATATGCCCGGCTACGGCCACCACGAAGTGATTATCGAAAGCCCGCACCACAACGCCGACCTGGCCAGCCTGACCTTGCCCGAGATGAATATGGTGCTGACGACCTACCGCGCGCGCTATACGATGATGCGGCAGGATGCGCGCAACACGCTGGTGCTGCTGTTTCGCAACCACGGCCCTCGCGCCGGCGCGTCGCTGACGCACCCGCACTCGCAGCTGATTGCGACGGGCATTATTCCGCGCCATATTCGCTGGCAGGAAGACGAGGCGCGCCGCTATTTCGATGAGTGGGGGCGCTGTATTTACTGCGATGTGCTGGCCTTCGAGGCGAACGACCGGCGGCGCGTGATTATGGAGACGCCGCACTTCCTGGCGTTTGTGCCCTATGCCGCCGAAGTTCCGTTCGAGACGTGGATCGTGCCGAAGCGCCACCACGCCGACTTCGAGCAGATCACCGAGGCCGAGCAGCACGACCTGGCGACGACGCTGCATAGCTTCCTGGTGCGGCTGCGCGACGCGCTCGATGACCCCGACTACAACTCGATGATTATCACGTCGATTCGCCGTGGCGCGGATGAGTACCTGCACTGGTATGTGCGCGTGCGCCCGCGCCTGGTAACGCGCGCGGGCTTTGAGATCGGCTCGGGCATTCGCATCAACCCTTCGCTGCCCGAGGACGACGCTGCGCTGTTGAGGGGTGATTAGTTCAGCCTTGCGGGAATGCGCTGCTGGTTCTGCCCAAAGACGACAGACTACAGACAACCGCAAAAAGAACGGAACAGTTTCGCGAGCTGCGATACATTGCCTGGGATCTGTTTTGGTTGCGGGACGCATAACGTTTCGGATATAATGCCACAAGAAAATGTCGGCATGATGAGACTAAAATGCCAGCACAGTTTGAATGGGATGACCAGAAGGCGACAAATAATCTCGCCAAGCATGGAGTTTCGTTCGAAGCAGCCCAAACAGTGTTCGATAATCCGTTAGCTGTTATTTTCGATGATGAAGCCCATTCTGAAGAAGAGGAACGCGAACTCATTATTGGGCATTCTGCCAATGGCGAATTGCTCATTATTGCATTCGTGGAGCGGGCGGAACGTGTGGTTCGGATCATTAGTGCTCGGCGCGCAACGAAACGGGAGCAACGCGATTATGAAGAAAACACCCGATTCTAACCACGAAACCAACGACGACATGCAAGCGGAGTATCAGCTCGATTACTCAAAAGCCCGCTCCAATCGCTTTGCCCCAAAGATCCCCGAAGGTGGGCGGCTGGTCATCCTCGATCCAGATATTGCCCAGGTCTTCACCACGCCTGAGGCTGTCAACGCTGTGCTGCGCGCATTGATTGCCACAATGCCCAAAACCAATGCGAACGACAAAGCTGCTTGATGCGCCGTTCCACTGAGTAAACCGGCTGACTAAGGCAACAAGGCAGGCCTTAGCTGGCCCTTCGGTCTTTCCAAAATCAACATGCGGACGGTATTGGAATACATGAGCGCGCTGTTCGGCTTGAGCAGCGCGGGCTTTGTAATGCCTCGGGCATTCGCATCAATTCTTCGCTGCCCGAGGACGACGCTGCGCTGTTGAGGGGTGATTAGTTCAGCCTTGCGCGAATGCGCTGCTGGTTCTGATCAAAGACAAATGACGAATGACGAAGCCACATTGGCAATTATGTTACATCCCGTCCGAGTAGGCGCGCAAAGCTTGCACGGAATGACTTGCACATAGGTGATATTATGAGAATGATCAGGTTGCTGTTTCGCCTGGCTGAGGTGTTGAATGACACAGAGCAAGACTGCTACAATTGACGATCTGGCGCGTGTTGCAGAGCATGGCAAAGCCGAATTAATAGACGGAACGATTGTTTCGATGTCGCCAACCGGTTTTCTTCCCAATTATGTAGCTGGTGAGATCTACGCCAGCCTGCGCGACTACGCGCGCCGAACGCGCTCGGGCTACGCGATTGGCGATAACGCCGGCTTTATTGTCGATCTGCCCCATCGCACGTCGTTCAGCCCGGATGCAGCCTTTTACATTGGAAAATCAACGGGAATGCGCTTTCTGGAAGGTGCCCCGGTGTTTGCTGTGGAAGTTCGCAGCGAGCACGATTATGGCCGCAGCGCCGAGCGCGAGATGGCCGAGAAGCGCGCAGACTATTTTGCTGCTGGCACGCTGGTTGTGTGGGATGTGGATATCTTGAGCGATGAGATTATTCGCGTCTACCGTGCAGAAACGCCCACCGCACCGACTGTGTACCGTCGCGGCGAGCAGGCCGAAGCCGAACCGGCTGTGCCGGGCTGGTCGATCGCAGTCGATGATCTATTCCCCTACTACACCTCGGCTGAGTAATGCAGCAATGCTTTTTCAGTCGTGCCTTTATCCAAATATAATGACCCAGCCACTGTACATGAATGACGCGAGCTTCCAAAGCAAATTATTGAGGATTGGCAATGCTTGATCTGATCGAACAACATCTTGAATCGATCCACGCACTATGCATTGAGTATGATGTTACGCGTTTGGATGTCTTTGGTTCATCGACGAGAGGTGATTTCGATCCTGAGCGTTCTGATGTGGATCTTCTGGTGGAATTTGCACCCGGCACCAATCTTGGCCCTTGGATGGCGCGCTTCTTTGAACTACAGGCGCGGCTTGAAGTATTGCTCGGGCGTAAGGTCGACCTGACGATGGCGAAAAGCGTACGCAACCCGTACTTGCTACGCTCGATCAACCAGGATCGACGGGTGCTCTATGCAGCCTAGGACGCTAAAGCTACTTGAAGATATTCGCGATGCAGCTTATTAACGGCTAGATCATCGTGTCTCCTAATATCCTTATTCTTTGTCGTGCTACATTGTAAGATTTTCTTCCTCAAAACGAGTCAACCTTCTTTCCTTTAACACATCACTACAATAGTCCGCACAATGCTATGGTGTTGTGCGGTTATCGTGTGAGTACAATTAACTCAAAATCGTTAAACAACCTAAAGGTTGACTTCCCTCATGGCGACTGATATAATCATTCCTTGTTCAGCACGTATTATTTATACTTCCATCCGCCTCGGTACATACTTCCACAAGGTTGTTCGATTCGAAATTGAATAAAGAAGGATGCAAGCGATGGATAGTTTCAATTATACTTTTGCCGCGCTGCGTGGCATCCAGGCGCAGCGTGAATATTTTGTTGCAATGTGTCCGCTTCGTCTCATTCCAAAGATTTTCTTTTTTAACGAAGAAGAAATACCGCCGGAGTTACGAGCACAGCGCGTTTTGAACCGAGCCCGCATTCCTGCAATTGCTCGTTATTTAGCCGACAACCCTGATGATTATGTTTTTTCAGCAATCACAGCATCGATCAATGGTGAAATAGAATTTCAACCCTATGCCGAAAAAGGCCGCTTACGCAATATTGGTCAGTTGGTTGTTCCTATGTCGGCTACGTTTGTTGTGAATGATGGACAACACCGGCGCGCGGCGATTGAAGAAGCGCTAAAAGAACGCCCCGAACTTGCCGACGAAACGCTAGCAGTTGTCTTTTTTGTTGATGCCGGCTTACGACGCAGCCAACAATTGTTCGCAGACTTAAATACCCACGCAGTACGTGCCAGCTCTTCAATAGGCATTCTCTACGATTTTCGCGACCCTTTATCCCAGGTTGCTCGCACTGTGGCAACACAGGTTCCTGTGTTCAAAGGGCTTACTGATATGGAGCGATCAACAATCCCGAATCGCTCGATCAAGCTGTTTACCCTAAGTGGCATCTTTCATGCGAATGCCGCATTGTTACGCAAAGCTGCTCAGGATGAAATTACCCCTGGTGAAGAGCAGCTTGCCGTCGAGTTTTGGACTGAGCTTTGCTCGATTATTCCTGAATGGAACGAGCGAGTGGTACGCTCGGTGGCGAGTGCAGAATTGCGCCGCGATTATATTCATGTGCATAGTGTGACTTTGCAAGCAATTGGGATTGCGGGTGCTGACTTAATCGCGGCACGCCCACGTGATTGGAAAAAATATTTACAGCGGCTCTCGACGGTTGATTGGTCGCGCTCAAATATCGCGCTATGGGAAGGCCGCGCCATGATCGGCGGGCAGATGAGCAAGGCGCGGAATAATATTACCCGAACTGCTAGCGCGCTGAAACAAATCCTCGGCCTGCCTCTTTCCCCACAGGAAGAACGCCTGGAACGTAACGCCCCGCCGGTTATTCTTTCGCAGAAACTACAGGAAGCATCTGTATGACTGATACAGCACAAAACACAAATGCATCGATTTTTGAGCGGCGCAGTAAGGAAGCGCTGTATGCCGAGATTCGCGAGGTATATCTTTCCAATTCAATGCCCTGGGTCATTGGCTATAGCGGCGGTAAAGACTCAACCGTCTCGCTTCAGCTTATTTGGTATGCACTGCGCGATCTGCCCGCTGAGCGATTGACCAAGCCAATCTATGTCATCGCGACTGACACCCTGGTTGAGACGCCGGTAATCGTAAACCATGTTAACGACAACCTGGGCAAAATTGGGAAGAGCGCACAAGAACAGGGTTTGCCGATTAGTGTCCATAGATTAACCCCGGAAGTGACCGATAGCTTTTGGGTAAATATGATCGGTCGCGGCTACCCGGCGCCACACAGCAAATTCCGCTGGTGTACCGAGCGTATGAAGATCAAGCCAGCTGACCGATTTATTTTGAGCAAAGTTGCGCAACATGGCGAAGTTGTTCTGATCTTGGGGCAGCGACGCAGTGAAAGCGTAACGCGCGCGCAAGTGATGGAAGAATACCGAATCACTGGGCACCGGCTATCGCGCCATTCAACACTTCCAAGGGCTTACGTGTATACGCCGATCGAAGATTTTTCGACCGATGATGTATGGACCTATTTGTTGAGCGTTCCCGCACCCTGGGGTGGCGAAAATCGCGACCTGGCTTCACTCTATCGCAGCGCGCAATCGGGCGAATGCCCGCTAGTGGTCGATCTTTCGACGCCATCGTGCGGTGGGAGCCGTTTTGGCTGCTGGGTGTGCACGGTGGTTGAGCGCGACCGTTCGATGGAGGCGATGATCGATAACGGCGAAGAGTGGATGGAGCCCATGCTCAATTTCCGCGATTTCCTCGCCGAGACGCAAGACCCCGAGCGCAAGAAAGAGATCCGCGATTACCGGCGCCGCGATGGCCAGATCAAAATCCGCAAGAAACAAGGCACGCTGATTCGTGGGCCATATACGCTGGAGTTCCGCAAAACATTATTGCGCAAGCTATTGGGCGTGCAGAAAAGCGTGCAGCGCGATGGCCCCGAAACGGATCTTACCCTGATCTCGCCAGAAGAGCTTTTTGAGATCCGCCGCCTGTGGCGTGTTGAGGCGCAAGATTGGGAAGATAGTGTGCGCGCAATTTGCCAGCAGGTGATGCCCGACGCGCAACTGCAATGGCCCGAAGATGATGCGGCGCTTTTCGGCGCAGATGAGCGGGCGCTGCTTGCGCAGATTTGTGCCGAAGAAGACGTACCGCTGGACTTGATGGTTGCGCTTATCGAAGGCCAGCGCCAGCACGAAGGAACTAGCAGCCGGGCAGCGGTGCATGCGCGAGTCGATGAGATCCTACGGAGTGAGTGGCGGAGCGAAACCGAAGTTATTGAGGCTGTGTCAACGCATCAGCAGCGACGTATCGCGCTTGGTATTGGGCAGGAATAAGCATGCACTTTACCAAAATACGCCTGACCAATTTCGGCCAGTATAGTGGCGAACACATCATCGACTTACAGCCGCAACGCATCGTGCCTGGTGCCAATGACAGGCCGATTGTGCTGATTGGCGGCAAAAATGGCGCGGGTAAAACAACGCTGTTAGAAGCGGTGAAGCTGTGCCTGTATGGCTCATTTGCGCTTGGCGCTGGCGTTCGCCGGCAGGAATATGAAACCTATTTGCTGAGCCGAATTCATCGCCAGATCGGCGCGCCACTCAACAACACCTTTGCTGGCGTTGGGGTTAGCTTTGTACATAGCATCAGCGGCACTACCCACCGCTTTGATGTAGGGCGCAGCTGGCAGCGCAAGCGCCGTGGTGTTGAGGAAATGCGCGAAGTGCGGCGCGATGGCGTAGCACTTGACGAGCATGAATACCCGGCATGGGAGCAATTTCTCCACGACCTGCTGCCGCCCGGCCTTGCCAACCTTTTCTTCTTCGATGGCGAACAAATCCAAGCCCTGGCTGACGATCCTGATTACACCGTGTTGGGCTCTTCGATACGCGCCTTGCTTGGGCTTGACCTGCTCAGCCGGCTCCGTGGCGACCTTGCAGTGTATGTTGCGCGCCAAAAGCGAGCCGGCGATACCAGCCTGGAAGAACAGCTCGATGATTTGAAAGCCGAGCGTGAGGCGATTGAAGAGGGTTTAGAGAGCGCCAACATAGCGCTTAGTGGTATCGTTCGTGACTTGCTCTTCCAGCAAGGGAAAGTGGAAGAAGAAGAACGAGCTTTGGCAAGCGAGGGTGGCAATATTCTCCAGCGAAGAAAAGAATTCGCTCAGCGTGCCGAGGTATTACGCGAAGATCTTCGCCGCTATGAGCGAGCTATAAGCGAGCAGGCTGCTGGCCTATTGCCGTTTGCGGTTGTGCCAAATTTGGCCGCGCAATTGCGCACGCGCCTGCTGCACGAAGAACAGCTTGAGCGACAACAGGCCATACGAACGGTGGCAAATACTTTTGCTGACCAATTGCTTGGCCGCCTTACCAACGATACCAAATGGCTCGGGGGCATTTGGGTTGGTTCGACTCATGTTCCGTATATTGTGGGTGGGCTGGCAAACGCTATTACCGAGATAGCTAATGAGCTTGGCGGGCCAAGTGTAGAAGATCCTGATGATGCTATACGCCACGATATTTCAAAAAACGAGCGCTATGGGCTTGTGAGCTGGCTTGACCAGGCCAGCACAACTGTGCCCAAAGAAATGGCTATGCTCGCCGCGCAGTTTGAAACGGCCACACAGGAATTGGCGCAGATCGAAACGACGCTTCAGCAACTGCCAAGCGAAGAAGCGATTCAGCCGATCATGCAGCGGCTGGCCGAACTCAACCGCCAGGTTGGCGCGCTTGAGCAACAGCGACGCCAGCACGAAACAGTTGTTCAGCAATGGCGAGCGAAGCGCGATGATCTTGAGCGGCGCGAGCATGAACTGTATACGCGCTTGATGCGCAGCGATGATTCTACGTATCGCCTGCGCCTGGCTGGCCGCGCACAGGGCGCGCTGAAAAAATATGAAGAAGCGCTGCAGCAGGCCAAAATTACCGAGCTAGAACAGAAAATCGTAGAGTGCTTTGGGCGCCTTAGCCGGAAAGGAAACTATATTCGGCGGGTTTCGATTGATCCAAAGACATTCGAAACCACACTTTACAACAATAAAGGCGACGATCTGCCACGCGAGCAGCTTTCGGCCGGTGAGAAGCAGATTTATGCAGTGGCCGTGCTATGGGCGCTCCGCATTGTTTCGAAACGGGCCTTGCCAATTATTGTCGACACGCCGCTTGGCCGGCTTGATAGCGATCATCGCCAGCGTTTGATCGAGCGCTACTTTCCACAGGCAAGCCACCAGGTTATTCTGCTTTCAACCGATACCGAGATTGACGCAGAGCTTTTTGCGGCACTGGAACCAGCTGTTTCGCGCACATACCGGCTTGATTACAATGTAGCCGAAGCGAGCGCACATGTAGCCGAAGGGTATTTCTGGGAGCTTGCTGAGATTGATGAGCAGAAAGTGGCGACGGCATGAAACTCACGCGCCTTCGTTTTTGTGATGAGGCCGATCAGCGTTTGCGCCAGCTCAAAGGCCGTACAACACTGACCGCAAACCTGCTCTGCCGGATTGGTTTCTGCTTGTCGCTCGACGATCCGACCATTCCTGACCCAGCAAAATACCCCGAAAATAGTTCGCGCGAGATCGACCGGCCTACGTTAACCGGGCAATACGATGGTTTGTTCTTAGCCTTGCTGCGCGAGCGTTGCGCCAAAGACGGCATAGATACCGATGGTTCGGTTTTTGAAGAGCAGTTTCGCGCGCATATGAATCGCGGCGTGATGATGTTGTATCAGCGCGTGAAAACACCGCTTGACTATTTAAAGGTTGGCATGCCTGCTGCGCCAAATGCATTGCAAACTGAAGACGCTTCGCTTGAGCTAGCGGCTGTTGCAAGCGACGACGAGGAATAATCGAAAGGCTCAACCTATGCTTCGCTTGCCAATCTACATGGATCACCACGCAACCACGCCGGTTGATCGGCGCGTGCTTGATGTGATGCTGCCATACTTTACCGAAGAATTTGGCAATGCCGCCAGCAAAGATCACGAGTTTGGCTACCAGGCCAGCCAAGCGGTTGAGCGCGCGCGCGAACAAATTGCGAAACTCATCAATGCTCGCCCTGACGAAATTATTTTCACAAGTGGTGCGACCGAGTCGGATAACCTGGCGCTGTTTGGTGTTGCCGAGCGCTACGCCAACCGCGGCGACCACATCATTACCTGTGTGACCGAGCACAAGGCGATACTCGATGCTGCGAAACGTTTGGAGCAGCTTGGCAAGCGTGTGACATATCTGGGTGTGGATCAGTATGGCCGCGCCGATCTCGATGAGCTACGCGCAGCAATAACCTCGCAGACGATCCTGATCTCAATTATGGCGGCGAATAATGAGATTGGTACGCTGGCGCCGCTGGCCGAAATCGGCGCAATTGCGCGCGAGCACGACGTACTCTTCCACACTGATGCGACGCAGGCGTCTGGCTATGTGCCGCTCGATGTGCAGAAGATGAAGATCGATCTGCTGTCGCTTTCGGCGCACAAGATGTATGGGCCAAAGGGCGTTGGCGCGCTGTATGTGCGGCGCAGCAACCCGCGCGTGCGCCTGGCCCCCGTGTTCTATGGCGGCGGGCACGAGCGAGGCCTGCGTTCGGGCACATTGAATGTGCCGGGGATTGTTGGCTTTGGCGCGGCGGCAGAGCTAGCGAAGCAGGAGATGAAATGCGAAGCAGCGCGGCTGCGCGACCTGAGCGAGATGCTATGGGAAGGGCTACGCGAGCGAATCGATGGCGTCGAGCGCAATGGCCACCCAAGCGAACGGCTGCCGCATAACTTGAATGTGTATATTCCTGGCATTGAGAGCCGCGCTTTTATTGCCGGCCTGAAAGAGCTGGCAATTGCTACCGGCTCGGCCTGCACCAGTGCATCGGTAGAACCTTCGCATGTCATTACCGCGCTTGGGTTTGGCGAACAGCGCGCACATGGATCGCTGCGCTTTGGCCTGGGGCGCGGGAACGATGCGCAACAAGTGGAACACGCAGTGGGATTGGTAGCAAAGCGCGTGGAGCAGTTGCACAGGTTGCAGTAAAAAGTTCTGCTTTATTGTTCCGATACTCGTTTGCGCTTGATTTCGGCCGCAATGTCTTCAACAGTCAGCGCTTCAAATAACTGCTCACGGTCAGCTGTATAGTTTCCATAGCCAAGAGAAAACTGATTGAGAAATCGCGCAGTATTAACGACGCCGATTTCCTGACATAGGAGATGAATGGCGGAGCGTGTCAGTTCAGCTAACGGCATAGCTGTTGTTGTCATGGCGTTATCTCCTGAGCAAGTTCAAGTGGTGAAACCGTGATTATTTGCAGATCGGTTTGCGCTTTAGCTTTTTTGAGCAGACGATCATCGCAAGTGCAAAAATAATCGACCTCACCAGCTTCTGCGGAAGCAAGGTGCAAAGCATCAAGCGCTTTGAAACCACGATCTTCTAATTCTTTTGCCCGCTGCTCGATCGAGTCAATCAATTCAATTGTTATTGTTGTGCGAGATAAGATTTCGGATACGAATGCTCGCCGTTGTGGATGCGGATTGCGTGCAAGCTCGAATTGCAATATTTCTGACGACACGAGAATGACGGTATTTGATTCCCATAGCGTCAATATGGCTAGAATAGCCTCCGCCTCCAACGCGATTCGCACCTGTGATTTATCGTCGAGCGGACGGTTCAGACTACAAGTGTCGAGATATAATTTCATGCTTACCAAATGAGCAGAGATATGTTCAGCACTGTTATAATGTTTGAGACTGACGTGTCACTATGAAATAGTATAGCATACTGTCCTAGCTGATAAGCGTGAAAAACTAAAAACCAGTGTGAGCACCTGCGCAAACTGCATTGAGAACGCAGATATGAGTAACAGGTACTTCCAGCAATGACATGATCGGAAAGCGTGCGGACAGCAACCCACTGCGAAGGCAAGGTATGCCCGCCAAGATTGGCAAGAAGAGCATCTTTTAGCTCAGGCTCTTCCTGCGTGCGACGAGCAGCGCACACTCCTTCAGCAACAGCGCGAATTACTCAGGCGCTTGTTAGGTCGCACCGAGTAAAAATCTTTTCACTCAACCTCCAGCTCATCCCGCGCCAGCTGATCCACCGATACACCGAAATAATCCGCGAGCGCCACGGCCAGCTCCAATGACGGATGCTTGCGCCCGCTTTCGAGATCGCCATAAAGCCGTGGGATTTATACCCAAGCTCGTCGGCAAGCTCGCGCATGGTTAGCCCACAGCGCTGGCGCGGGGAATGTTGATTTGATCTATGTACTACTTTTCTTCATTCTAGGCATATTATGGTATAGTATAAAAGTTGTAAAAACACTTTCACTATACTTCCAAAAGGATTATATATGACTTTAGGCACAATCTCATTCATTGCTATAGAAGGGCATCAGGGCTCGCATAAATATTATATTATTCAATGCCCCATGCGATTGATACCGCGCATATTTTTATTCGGCGAAAGTGAAATATCAACACAGTTGCGCCAATCACGGGCGCTTAACGCAGCAAAAACAACTGAGATTGTAAACCACTTAATTTCCCAGCCTGAAAGCTACATACTTCCGCCTCTGGTTGCTACTGTTGATGAAAATATCACATTTGAACCTTTAGACGAAAAATTTCCCGAAATAGGACGAATCCAAATACCATTAACTGCTCGCTTAATTATTCATCACGGCCAGCATCGCAGTGCTGCCATTCAACAGGTACTATCAGCGCGTGCTTTTTTGCAGTCTGACACAATTGCAGTAATGCTTGTCCCTGATGCTTTGTTAGATCGATCAGAGCGATTATTTGACGGCTTGAACCATGTACAGATTCCGAGATCGCGCTCTGAGCGTGTTCTGTATGAAAGCAGCGATATAGCTGCACTAGTGCGTCGCTTAATAGACGATGTACCGCTTTTTCGACAACGTGTCGAGCTAGAAAAAACGACAATCTCGAATAGATCCACGGCATTGTTTACGCTTAGTGGTGTGTATCAAGCTACTCAATCTTTACTAGGTTTGTCCAAAAATGCTGATGTAGAGACACAGCATGAAAAAATAGCATATGATTTCTGGAACGAGTTGGGGAAAATTATTCCTGAGTGGCGTAGGCTTTTACAAGATGAAACTACTTCAGCATATCTACGCGAAAATTATGTTCATTCTCACACAGTAATGCTCATAGCAATTGGACGGGCTGGGAAAAATTTGATAGCTGATTATCCTAACGATTGGCGTGACCGACTAAGCCAACTTGGCAGTATTGACTGGTCAAGAACTAACGCGGAATTGTGGGAAGGACGGGCGATGGTACGCGGCAAAATGAGCAAAGCACATGACAGTATTGCCTTGACTACAATTGCAATCAAACGTGCGCTCAAGTTAGACCTAACCGAAAAAGAGAAAGAGATGGAAAATCGGCTGATCCGTTTATAACAAACGCGGGGGTATTTCGCGCCAGAAGACATTTTCTCGATGCCAAATTAAAGCTGAACGTGCTGGTTGAAGAATTTGGTCAATGGGTAAATATATTGGCTGATGATCAAGTTTGAGCAGCGCTTCAGCTGCATTTTCTTCTACGCTAACCACTGGTGACACCATAATATGATAATCGTCTTTGATTCCTATCAACCCCTGATCAAAACTCCAGTGGTGTAGTCCACACAACGCTATCCCGTTGCGTGGGTCATCATTGTGACTGTGGCTCCACGGTACAATGTGCGCTGCATCGACCCCTGCGCGTCCATCTGGCGTAACGATTCGTATGTTACAAAACGCGCAGGTCTGCTTGTATGCACTAATAACCACACGCCGAAAAGCCACTGAACGTACTTCTGTTATATATGTTTCGGTTGATGGCGCTTCCTTGAGTGTAAAACGCCTTTTTGCGCGATTAATTAGTTCGCGGCCATACTCAAAAGATTCTGACGTTATAACACCGACATGTACAATATCTGGGCGCAAATTTGGCGCGAAATATTTTTCAATCAAGATGCGTCGTAGTTCGTCGCGTGTACTTGGCTTTTCTAGTAATGCAAAAAGCTCGTCGTCAAATCGTGCACCCAGCGCGAGTTGTGAATATTGACGAAACGATCGGATTTTTCCGACTGATGCAAGTGCTATTTCTTTGCCTGGAACAGCAACAAGATGCCAAAAACCCTCACTCGTCATATGCCAAAATGGCATGAGAATATTGCTATCACGCTCATCGCCAAAAACTTTGTGCCAGTAAAGATCAAATATGTCGCTCAACTCGACATCAAGCTCAATAAAGTTGGACTTGATACGCTGGTTAGCAATCAAATCCATGATGGTTAGCAGTAGAATGGGCTTATGCGGGGCACGATTGAAGGTCGCCTCAGGCCAGTAGGGCTTTACATCGCTCCGTAAGCGGGCGAATGGTTGGGCATAGACAGAATCACTCATAAATGCACTATACCTGATTGTGTGAGGATTGAGAACCAGGAACCGAGAACCCGTGATGTGCACTTCCACTGTGGTGGCAATTATACACTGTATAGTTTTTTACGCGCACGCCCTTTTCAATGCCGAGTGAGCGTAACACTGCATCAATGTGGCCGGGAGCACAATAAAAGAGTGTATACTCAACATCGTCGGCGTGGTTAACTAAACTGAGTAGTGTTGGGAGTTTGTTCGCCGCATTATTCAGGAGATCAGCCCGCTTGATCAGCAGCATGCGCAATGCTTCTTGCGCATCGCTATCATCGCGGTGCGCCAAGCGCGCAATCTTTGCCGAAAGCTCGGCATAGCGCTCCATCTCATCGTCGGTAAGCGCGACGCGATGGGGATGGTAGTAGTATGGCGTTAAGCTCAGCCCAATCGCCTGTTCAAGCGTAAACGAAAACACCGTTTCGCCAAAGAACTCGCGCAGTGCCAGCGTCCCAATATCGTCGAACCAACGATCGGGTGTGGCAGATAGTGCGAGCCGAAATGGAATATTTTCAGGGTATGCTTGGCGCCGCTGCTCCGCGCCGAGATGATGCGCTTCATCGGCAATCAATAGTGCTGGGCCTTGAAGACGAGCAAGGCTGCGCTGAAAATCAGGGCTGGCAAAGGTATCGTGTGTGACAATCACAGAAACGAAACGCCGGTAGCCGGCATTGAAATCCATGATTTGGTGGTTAAGGTCATTGAGCCAGCGTGATTTACTCTGGTAGGCAAGAACTGGCGCATAGCCGAATGCGCGCGCCTCATCATTCCATTGATCGACTAAATGCTGATATGGGACGGCAATCACCACTGCCAAATGATTTTCGCGCTCGTAGAGTCTGGCTGAAGCTGCCAAGGCAGTGATTGTCTTACCCGTGCCGGTTGCCATCTCTAGCAAACCTCGGCATTCGTGTTCAAACCAAGCGTTGATTGCCTCGAGTTGATAATCGCGTAGCACCACAGTGCCGGGGACGTTTGGTCGTGCAGGGCGGTACTGTATATCAGCCTCGTGCAAGCGTTTGCTAAGCCATTCCGGCTTTGGGTATGGTCGGTCGCCTACGCGTAATTGCAAGATTTGCTCACGCGCCGCTTCAGGAAGGTCAAAGACGCGAACATTTGGGTCGAAATTATTCCAGAGCCGCTCAAAACGTTCTCCGTCGGCTTGCGTAAATTGTTTGAATGACGCTTCCCACGAACAAAACACTTTGATCGACTCGTAATTACGCGTGCCTTGAATGCTATCGTTATATGAACCGTTGAAACTTACTTGGTCGCCATTAGCGTCAGTGAAAATACCAAACTTATCATGAAAATCGCCTTGCTCTAGTTTATTGCGCGGCAAGGCTAGTTTAAACGTAAGTATTTCATCCGCAATCATCCAGGCCAACGCCGAAAGGGTGTTGCGCTCTATCTGCTGCGCTAAATCATGAATGTTTAGTGCGAGGGCTTCGCGCAATATTGAGTCAGTTCGAGCAGCATCGCCAATACGTAGTGCTTCCCAATCATTCTCGTCAAGAATCGGGCTTGTTACCCAGCGTGCGCGCCCGCTATTTTGCGCAAACGCCCCCATGCCCTTGGCGTTGATGCGCAACCAACCAGAACTAAAAAAGCCCACACCGCGATCATACCGCACCGCCCGCGAAAGCAAGGGTGCAAACAGATCCTTCGTCAAATCATGGGCGGAGGTATCGAGGAAAGATGGGATGTCGATCTCACGAAACGAAGCCATGAAGCAGTATCATATTGCTATTGTGCGATCGCTAACGGTATCAGTATAACCCGGCTTGCGTAAAATTTCAAACGTTTGTTGTGATCCTACCTAACGATAAAAATCTACACTACCACATCTTGCCGCCCCGTCGCGCATTGCGTCTTGAGCACTCAAATTTGAAATTCGAGGCCGCGAATTTCAAATTCGACGCCGCTATATTGAAATTCGAACGCTCAAATTTGAATATAGCGGTGCCGAGAACAGATAGGTTGGCTGCGAGGGTGCGAATCGCGGGCGCGTGGCCGTGAATCGCGGGTGCGGGTCGGCTCATGCGCCATGCCTGGCTGGCTGGCGTGGCGCGGGAAGGAGCAAGCGCGGTGCGTAAACGCCCTTGATCTGTCGATAATGAAACTCGTGGGCGCTATAAAAGGATTTGAGCGCGCGATAAAGGAATTTGAGTGCGCGAATTTGTTTCTTGAGGTTGATTGGACACAGACACACGCAGAGAGCGCGGAATGAATACAGCAGTCAGCGTTTGCCGGCGTTTGCCCGCGTGCCATCGTAAGCAAGAAGTGAGTAGGCACAAACACGCGCAGAGAACGCGGAATAAAGCCCATCAATCAGTGCCCGTCGGCGTTTGCCCGCATGCCATCGTAAGCAATCCGCGCAGGCACCGAGCTGCGAGCCTGTGTGCTTATTGCTTCGGCTCGACGGGGAAATCCTTCTGCCAGGCGTTGAAACCGCCCTGGAGCGCCGCCGCCGTGAAGCCGAGCGACTGAAGCTGCCGCGCCACACGGGCGCTGGTGCCTTCGCTCGGTCAGGTACAGTAGGCGACAATTGCGCGGGCGCGATCTTCGTCGGCTGCCCACTCTGCGACATCGTCGGCCAGCACGCGCACGCTGCCGGGAATCTGCGCGTCGCTCTGGTCGTACTGCGAGCGCGAGCGCACATCGAGCACGGTTGGCGGGGCATCGCCCGCCAGCAGCGCAGCCAGGTCGGGCGGGCTGATGCGTGGCACCTGGCCGGGCGACTGGCGGAACAGCCCAACCACACTGGCCTCGCGCTCTTCTTCAAGCGTTTGCCGCGCCACGCGGCGGCCATACCACGCCGAAAGCGGCGTTGCCGACGCGCCGTGGAGCACCACTGACACCAGCACAACCGCCCCGGTGAGCGCCATGAGATATTCGGCACCGGGCACATCCGCCTGCACGGCCAGCAGCGCCAGCAGCAGCGAGCTAAGGCCGCGCGGGCCGAACCAGCCAATAAAGCCGCGCGCGGTGTTGCTCATGCGGGCGCGGCGCAGCACCAGGCCGAGGCCAAGCGGGCGCACCACGCCGATCACAATCACGGCCAGCGCCAGCGCGGGCAAAATCGGCACCGTGACGAGCAATGTCGAAAGCACCGCGCCGAACAGCACAAACGCCAGGAGCATCGCCATCTCGGCCGTGACCTCGCCATACTCCAGAAAGCACTCGCACAGCGAGACGTTGAACAGCGTGACGGCCAGGCCGCCGAAGTAGGCCGCCAGAAAGCCGTCGCCCTGCACCATCTGGCCGGCTGCGTAGGCCGCCAGCACCAGGCCAATGCCATAGAGCGCCTGGTACTCGCGCCGAATACCCCAGCGCGCGTCGGCCTTGCCCATGAGCCACGCGCCGCCGCCGCCCACCAGCATACCAATCGCAGGGCTGAGCAGCAGAAGCTTTGCGAGAAAGATGATCCACGCCAGCGCGCCGCCCAGCGGCTCCTGGAGCAGCGCGATCAGAATCAGCACGATCGGCAGCACCACAATGTCGTTCATGCCGGCCTCGATGCCGAGCGCGCGCCGCACCGAGCGCGGGATGCGCTCGTCGCGCACAATATCGCGCAGCACCACCGGGTCGGTCGAGGCGAGGATGGCGCCAAGCAAGAGCGACTGCAGCGGCGTGGTGCCAGCCAGCAGCGCGGCAGCGAGCGCCACGCCCGCAATGATCAGCAGCGTGCCCGGCCCGAGCGCCAGCGCCGGCACATACCAATCGCTGCGCAGCTCGTCGACCTGGAGGTTGACGGCGTCGAGAAACAGCACCAGCGACAGGCTGACGATCGCCACCGTTTCGATCAGCGGGTCGTGCGCATCCAGATGCAGCACGCCCAGGCCGTTCGCGCCGAGCAGCAGGCCCAGCCCGAGGAAAATCATGGGGAACGACAGCGGCGCGCGCTCGATCAGGCCCGAGGCCAGCGCCGATACCAGCAGCACCAGCGCGATCAGCCCAATGCCTATCACCAATCCCGACATTCCTTGCTCCTTTGGTGTGTGCGTCGGCGCGATTATAGGTGATTTTTGGGAGTGATTTGCGAGGGCTGCGCGCCCTCGCGCTCCGCGGTCATGTTTGTCCTTGCCTCTCATTCCTGCGAGGGCTGCGCGCCCTCGCGCTCCGCGGTCATGTTTGTCCTTGCCTCTCATTCCTGCGAGGGCTGCGCGCCCTCGCGCTCCGCGGTCATGTTTGTCCTTGCCTCTCATTCCTGCGAGGGCTGCGCGCCCTCGCGCTCCGCGGTCAGGGGCGGCCGCCCGCCCCTGACAACCCCGGCGTCGGGGCCTTGCCCCGAACCCCGTAAAGAGCGTGGTACGCACTTGTAAAACTGGATTGTCATGCCTCCGTTGTGGATGAAGGCAAGGCATCAGAAAATCAAAGTTAGGATGATGATATAAAGTGTTGTAAACAGCAACAGGACTGATTGTTAGTTGCCAGCTGTTTGGCACAACGGAGGCATGACAAATAGACATCGAATATGCTGAACACCTAAAATTTGGGGTCTGGGGCGCAAGCCCCAGCGCGGGGTGCAGGGGCGGCGCAGCCCCTGCGGCCGTGCGGCCTGAGCAAACTGCTTTTTATAAGCCACTGGCTTGAAATAAGAAACGCCTGCGGCCATGCGGCCTAAGCAAACAAGGCGGGGCGGACACGCAGGTCCGCCCAGACAGTGGCCATGCGGCCCGAGCAAACAAGGCGGGGCGGACACGCAGGTCCGCCCAGACAGTGGCCATGCGGTCTGAGCAAACTGCCTTGAAACAGGTAATGACAGAAAATCAAATAAAAGAACGACGCCCGCCGCGCAGGCGAAACAAGCAATACCCACGTTAATACTTCGCTGATACTGCGCTGCTGCAATTCTAATGCGCGCTCGCTAGAATAGATGGTAGCAACAACAAGGAGCAGCGAATGCCAATAGATACACCAATTCATACCAACGAGCAGAGCATCGAGCGCGTGCTGAGCGCCGGGGCTCCCGTGCTGCTCGTATTCTGGCGCAAGGGCAGCGCGGCCTGCCAGCAGCTTGAGCCGGCGCTTGGCCGCCTGGCGAAGGCCTATGCCGGGCGCGCACTGATCGCCAGGATCGACATGGCCGACAGCCCGGCGCTGGCGCGGCGCTTTGGCGTGGCGCAGCTGCCCGGCCTGGTATTTGTGCGCGGCGGCCAGCCGATCGCGCAGGCCGATGGCGCTGCGCCCGAGGCCGCGCTGGAGGCGTGGCTGCGCTACCTGACGGAAGGTGGCGCGCGCCCGCCGCTGCCCGGCGGCCCGAGCGAGCCGCTTGCGGGGCGTGCAGCGCCCGTGCCGCAACCCGCGCCGACGAACCCGCCTGCGAGTGGCAATCGCGCGGCCCAGCCAATTGCACTGACCGACGCGAACTTCGACCGGATTATTGGCACGAGCGACAAGCCGGTGCTGGTGGATTTCTGGGCCGCGTGGTGCGGGCCGTGCCGCGCTGTCGCGCCTACGGTGGAGCGCATGGCCGAGGAATTTGCGGGCCGCGCCGTGGTGGCAAAGCTGAATGTAGACGAGAACCCGCACACCGCGCGGCGCTTCGGCATCAGCGGCATCCCGGCGCTATATATCTTCCGGCGCGGGCAGGTGGTCGAGCGGCTGGTAGGCGCGCAGCCAGCCTCGGCGCTGCGGCAGGCGCTGGCGCGCCATACGGCGGCGTAAGAGGAAATAATCCGCAGATTACACAGATTTCGCAGATTGCCGTTGGTGTAATAACGGCTGATCGCAAAATACTACGCACTACACGTGAAATTGTGTAGTGCGTAGTGCTTTATAGGTGAATTCGTAGCGAATGCGGTCGTATCTGCATAATCTGCGAAATCTGTGGATACAATACCGCCCTGACAGCCGCGCCGTGCTTTCCGCAAACGCCCGCATCCTGTGGTACTATCTGCGCATCGCGAAATGCCGCCCAGCAGGAGCCAGCCGTGCAGCTCGATCACATCTACCAGGGCGATTGCGTCGAAATCCTCAACTCCCTGCCCGAGCGCTCGGTCGACCTTGTGTTTGCCGACCCGCCCTACAACTTGCAGCTCCAGCAGGAGCTGTGGCGCCCAAACATGACGCGCGTCGACGCCGTGGACGACGAGTGGGATCGCTTCGACGATTTCGCGGCCTACGACCGCTTTACGCGCGCGTGGCTGGCGGCCTGCCGGCGCGTGCTGAAAGACACCGGCACGCTCTGGGTGATCGGCTCGTACCACAACATCTACCGCGTTGGCGCAATTCTGATGGACCTGGGCTACTGGATTTTGAACGATGTGGTGTGGGTGAAAACCAACCCCATGCCGAACTTTCGTGGCGTGCGCTTCACCAACGCCCACGAGACGCTGATCTGGGCGCAGAAAGAACGTGGTGCGCGCTACACCTTCAACTACGAGGCGATGAAGGCGCTGAACGATGGCCTGCAGATGCGCAGCGACTGGGAGCTGCCGATCTGCACTGGCGCGGAACGCCTGAAGCTGAACGGCACCAAGGCGCACGCCACGCAAAAGCCCGAGGCACTGCTCTACCGCGTGCTGGCAGCCGCTTCCGAGCCGGGCGACGTGGTGCTCGACCCGTTTTTCGGCACGGGCACCAGCGGCGCGGTGGCGAAGAAGCTGCACCGCCGCTGGGTCGGCATCGAGCGCGACCCGCAGTATGTGCAGGTTGCGAGCGAGCGCATCGCGCAGATCGAGCCCGGCGACCTCGCCCGCGAGCTGTTTGTGTTCCCGCGCAAGCGCGCGCAGGCGCGGCTGCCCTTTGGCGTGCTGCTTGAGCAGGGCTTGCTTCAGCCCGGCCAGACGCTCTACTTCCGCGACGACGACGCGCGCCCGGCGCAGGTGCTGGCGAACGGTCAGATCAAGTGTGGCGCGCTGCTTGGCTCGATCCACGAAGTGGGGCGCGCGCTGCTTGACGCGCCCTGCAACGGCTGGGAGGTGTGGTTCTTCCGCGCGCCCGGCCAGCCCAGCCAGCCAATCGATATTTTGCGCGCACAGGCGCGTGCGATTCGTGATGGGGTGTAGGTATTCATTTTCGCCTGCGCGGCGGGCGTGTGTTTGCTTGAGCAGTATGGGCTTCAAGCCAGTTTACTTGTGCCGCAAAGCCACTGTCTGGGCGGACCTACGTGTCCGCCCCGCCTTGTTTGCTCGGGCCGCACGGCCGCAGGGATTCTTATTTCAAGCCAGTGGCTTATAAAAGCAGTTTGCTCGGGCCGCACGGCCGCAGGGGCTACCCGCCCCTGCACCCCGGCCAGGGCTATCGCCCTTGGAACCCAAAAAGAATGTGGTCGATAGGTTGAAAGTCCGTGCTCATGCCTCCGTTGTGCTGAACGCTGGCAGCTGCCGATAGAGTATTTGCCAGTTTGAGCGCTTTCCAGTAAACCCATACGTATCTCGCCCGATGCCCGCTTTTGGCACAACGGAGGCATGACAGCACAACTTCCCAAAAGCAAGCCACGCTCTTTATGGGGTTCGGGGCAAGGCCCCGACGGCGGGGTTGTTAGGGGCCGGCGGCGGCCCCTAACCGCGGAGCGCGAGGGCGCGCAGCCCTCCCATAAACATTACCTTATCATAAAAGTGATTTCGCCTGCGCGGCGGGCGAGTGTTTGCTTGAGCAGTATGGGCTTCAAGCCAGTTTACTTGTGCCGCAAAGCCACTGTCTGGGCGGACCTACGTGTCCGCCCCGCCTTGTTTGCTCAGGCCGCACGGCCGCAGGGGCTACCCGCCCCTGCACCCCGGCCAGGGCTATCGCCCTTGGAACCCAAAAAGAATGTGGTCGATAGGTTGAAAGTCCGTGCTCATGCCTCCGTTGTGCTGAACGCTGGCAGCTGCCGATAGAGTATTTGCCAGTTTGAGCGCTTTCCAGTAAACCCATACGTATCTCGTCCGATGCCCGCTTTTGGCACAACGGAGGCATGACAGCACAACTTCCCAAAAGCAAGCCACGCTCTTTATGGGGTTCGGGGCAAGGCCCCGACGGCGGGGTTGTTAGGGGCCGGCGGCGGCCCCTAACCGCGGAGCGCGAGGGCGCGTAGCCCTCGCAGGTCGGTGGTCCGCCCAGACAGGTCCGCCCAGACAGGGCGCGAAAGCCGCACCAGCCAACCGAAATGAACGAAATTATCTTTATACGCCACTCGCAGTCGCGCACGGCGCCGGGGCAGCCGCCCAGCCAGTGGCCGCTCACCGAAACTGGGCGGCGGCGCTGCGGTGCGCTGGCCGAGCGCATGCGCGCCGAGCAAACGAATCTTCCTGAGCTGATTGTGTGCAGCAAGGAGCGAAAGACGCGCGAAACCGGCGCGCTGCTTGCGGAGCAGCTGGGCGTGCCGCACACGGTTGCGCCCGGCCTGCACGAGCACGCCCGCGAGCAGGTTGGCTGGCTGAATGATGACGAATTTGCGCGCGCGGTGGCGGCGCTGTTCGCCCGGCCCGACGAGCTGGTGTTTGGCGAAGAAACGGCCATTGCTGCGCGCGAGCGTTTTGCCGCTGGCGTGCGTGCAGCCTTGCTTGCTCACCCCGGCCGACGATTGGCGATAGTCACGCACGGCACCGTGCTGGCGCTGTTCCTCGCGCAGCAAAATGGCCTCGCCGCCGAACCATTCTGGCGCAGCCTCGGCATGCCCGCGCTGGCGCGCGCCACCCTGCCCGATTTCCGCATTGTTGAGCTGATCGCGCGCGTGGAATAAACCCATCGATTCATCGCGGTATTTTGTCGTGCCGCTTTGCGCCGCCCTGCGTGCATTCGACGCCAGTACGACACGGCGCGGCTATTCTCCCTCTGCACGAAATCGTTGTAGCAAGGAGGCCAGGCATGGATCGCTCCGTTCCGGGTTGGCTGCGCGCATTCTTTCTGCTGGTGACGGTGCAGGCACTGGTTGTCGCGGCTGGCGTGGTCGCGCCCAACCTCATCCCCCGGCTGATGCCCTGGGACGCCAGCCCGCTCAACGCGCGCTTTATTGCCGCGCTCTACGCCATGGGCTGCCTGAGCGCGCTGCTGTGCCTGCGCGCGCGTCATTATGCCGAAACGCGCATTGTGCTGATCGAGATTGGGCTGGTGACGCTGCTGCTCCTGCTCGTGACGCTGCCGCGCCTGGGCGAGTTTGTGCCGCCGCGACCTTTCCCGTGGGGCTGGCTCGTTTCCTACATTGCCGACCCGGCGCTGGTGGGTGTGCTGCTCTGGCTTGTGCGCGGGCGCGACCCGGCTGAGGCAGGGTGGAATCGCTTCCGCACTGTGTTTCTTGGCTATGCCGCCGTGGCAGGGGTTGTTGGCGCGGTGCTGCTGGCGCTGCCGGGGTTGGCCGCGCAGCTCTGGCCGTGGGAACTGCCCGCCATTCTCGGCCAGCTGTACAGCACCTTTCTGCTGGGCATGGCCGCCTGCGCATGGCTGGCCGCGCGCGAGCCGCGCTGGGAAGGTGTGCGTATCTTTGTGATCGCGAATTGCTTTGTCAACCTGCTGGTGCTGGTGGTTTCGCTGCTGCACCTGTCGCGCTTCAGCCCCGGCGTGTCGACATGGGTGTGGTTTGCGTTCTGCGCGCTGAGCGCGGCGCTGTTTGGCGGCATTCTGCTGCGCCAGAATCGTCAGCCCGCACTGAGCAGCTCGTTCTCGTAGCGGATCGGCCGGGAACAAATCGGGCGGCGCTGCCGTCTTCAGGGTAAGCAAATAACCAGTCGGCGCGTGGTGCGCAGGCTGTCAGGCCCTGAGGAGGCATGCAATGACACAGCGAACAAATACATGGGTAGGTGTGGTAGCCGGGCTGCTCGTGGTGGCCGTGCTGGCGGGATTAGGCGCGCTGCTTTACACGCGCCCGGCGGCGGCGCAAACGAGCACCGGCGTGCCGGGCATGCGCCAGGTGTCGGTGCTGGGCCACGGCGAGGTGAAAGCCCGCCCCGACACGGCAACCGTGCAGATTGGCGTGGAAACCGAGGCCGCCAGCGCGAAAGAAGCCCTGGCGCAGAACAGCGCGCAGGCGCAGGCACTGCAGGCCAAACTGGCCGAGCTGAAAGTCGAAAGCAAGGACATTCAGACCAGCAACTTCTCGATCTCCTCGGTGTATGGCGCCGATGGCCGGCAAGTCACTGGCTACCGCGTCAGCAACACCGTGACCGTCACGATCCGCAACCTCGACAGCGCGGGCGCGCTGCTTGATCAGGTGGTGCAGGCCGGCGCGAACAGTATCTATGGCATCAACTTCAGCGTGGCCGACACCAACGCGCTGATGGAGCAGGCCCGTAAGGCTGCGGTGGCCGACGCCAAAGCGCGGGCCAGCCAGCTTGCCACGGCGGGCGGCGCGTCGGTGGGCGATGTGCTGGTGATCAGCGAGAACGTGAGCGCGCCGCCTGTGCCCATGCCCATGATGGATCGCGCGGCAGCGGCAGAAGGTGGGGCGGCGGTGCCGGTGCAGGCCGGCGAGCAAACCCTGAGCGTGGATGTGCAAGCGACTTTTGCGCTGCGCTAGCTCGCGATTCGGCAAAGCGAACAGGGAGTGCAGCATGGCGCTGCACTCCCTGCTTGTTTGGATACCTGGCGCATTATCGAGAGGGGAATAGGGAAATCAGGCAAGAAGATCAGTATTGGGATTGCCAACCCCTATTCCCCACACTTAAACCACACGCTGAAAGCACACTACCGTACACGCTTGCCTGGTTCACGCAGGTGATTCCTACGCCCACGCTGGAAATGCGCCAGCGCCTCGCGCACGTGGCGCGCCAGCGCCGAGCCGACCGCGCCAACCCGCGCCGGCCCAAACGCGGCCAGCAGCACCGCGAGCACGATCAGCGTAAACGGAATCATTGGGCTGTTCATAACGTCTATCCTGCGAGCGCCGTCAATCGGCGGGTTCTGATATGAACCAGGCCACTGTAGCCCCGAAACCTAAAGATCAGATGAGTCTGAGCTAACATTTTGCTCAGCTTGGCCGCTTTACGATTTCGGCATTCTGCGCTACGATCGGCACCATGCTGACCGAACAAACCGAACAAGCCCAACCTGCCAGCGCCCCGCCCGGCCTCGCCACAGCGGCGTGGGCCGTATTCCGCAAAGATCTGCGCGCCGAGCTGCGCACGCGCTACGCACTCAACGCCGTAGCGCTGTTTGCCGTCAGCACCGTGGTGGCGCTGAGCCTGGGGCTTGGCCCGCTCACCCGCAGCGCCGACCTGCCGCTGATCCACGCGGCGCTGCTGTGGGTGGCTATTCTGTTTGCGGCCTTCACCGGGCTGGCGCGCGCCTTTGTGCAAGAAGAAGAAGCGCGCACTGCCGCCGCGCTGCGCCTGTCTGCGCCGCCGCTGGCCGTATACTTTGGCAAGCTGCTCTTCAACCTTGTGCTGCTCCTGTTCCTCGACACACTGACCGCCGGGCTGTTTGTGGTGCTGCTGCGCGTGCAGGTAGGGAACGTGGGCATGTTCATTGCGCTGCTGCTGGCCGGCAGCCTGGGCCTGGTGGCCGCCACCACGCTGATCGCGGCGATTATTGCGCGCGCCAGCGTCAAGGGCGCGCTGTTCGCGGTGCTCTCGTTCCCGCTGCTTGCGCCGCTGCTGGTGATCGCGATCAAAGGAACGGCGCTGGCGCTTGAAGGTGCGCCGTGGGCGCGCGGCCTCGCGCCGCTGCAAGTGCTGCTGGCCTACACCGTGGCGCTGTTCACTGCCTCGCTGTTTCTGTTCGGCAGCGTGTGGGAGGCGTAGAAACAGGGCAAAATTCCCCGATCAAACGGCTGCAACATGTGGTATACTGGGCAGGTTCCACTGCGTGTGGCCCCATTGTTTTGGCGCGAGCGATTTGCCAGAACCCTTGCCGCATCCAGCGACCGTATAGCGGCCAGGGCACAGCGCGAGCTGAGCCCAGCAATACCAGCCGTGAGGCTGCACACTCGCATTATTCGAACAGGTGAAGGCCAATCTGTGCATCGTGATGGTGCAATGCCGTTCAGGCAGTGGTGAGCTTGTAACCCCTTTTTATCAGGGCGGAATTCCACAATGATCAGGAAGCTGCGCGCTCGCAGGTATGCGGGCTGGAACGTGGTGCAGCTTTCCCCACAACCTTACTTAAGGACAAAACAATTGAGTGCTGAACGATTACAAAAGGTGCTGGCCAGCGCTGGCATTGCCTCGCGGCGCGAATGCGAAGAGATGATCGCCGCCGGCCGGGTTTCGGTGAATGGCAAGGTCGTGGTGGTGCCGGGCACCCGCGTCGACCCTGCGGAAGACGCGATTACCGTTGATGGCCAGCCGATTGGCGCGATCAACCCGCGCACATATGTGATTCTCCACAAGCCGGTTGGCGTGGTGTCCACCGCCAGCGACCCGCAGGGCCGGCCAACCGTGGTGTCGATGGTTGATCTGCCGGTGCGCCTTTTCCCGGTTGGCCGGCTCGATTACGACAGCGAGGGCTTGCTGCTGCTGACCGACGACGGTGAGCTGACGCAGCGCCTGACGCACCCGAGCTTCCAGGTTGAGAAAGAATACCGCGCATTGCTGAACGATGTGCCTTCGGCCGACGCGCTGCGCGAGTGGCGCACAGGTGTGATGCTCGACGATGCACCCACCGCGCCTGCCTGGGTCGAAGTGCTTGAGCGCAGCGACGAAGGCGTGTGGGTGCGCGTGGTGCTGCACGAAGGCCGCAAGCGCCAGATCCGCGAAGTTGCGCGCCTGCTGGGCTACGATGTGTTGCGCCTGATCCGCGTGCGTGAAGGGCCGGTGGCGCTGGGCGCGCTGCCGCTGGGCGAGTGGCGCCCGCTGACCGAAGCCGAGGTTGAGGCGCTCTGGTCGCATGTTGGCGGCCGTGATTCGGTCATTCCTGAGCCGGAAGTGCGTACACCGCGCCCCAGCAAGCGCCCAGCGCGCGCCGAAGGAGCTGATCGCGGAGGCTTTTCACCACGCGGGCCGCGCCGGGATGATAATTTCCAGCGCGACGACCGGCCGAGCTTCAACGAGCGCGGGCCACGCCGGGACGATCGCGGAGGCTTTTCGCCACGCGGGCCGCGCCGGGATGATAATTTCCAGCGCGACGAGCGACCGAGCTTCAACGAGCGCGGGCCGCGACGAGACGACCGGCCGAGCTTCAACGAGCGTGGGCCGCGACGAGACGAGCGACCGAGCTTCAACGAGCGCGGGCCACGCCGGGATGATCGCCCGAGCTTCAGCGAGCGCGGGCCACGCCGGGATGACCGGCCGAGCTTCAACGAGCGCGGGCCGCGCCGGGATGACCGCCCGAGCTTTGGCGATCGCGGGCCGCGCCGGGATGACCGACCGAGCTTCAACGAGCGCGGGCCGCGCCGGGACGACCGTGGTGGTTTTTCGCCACGCGGGCCACGGCGGGATGACCGGCCGAGCTTCAACGAGCGCGGGCCGCGCCGGGATGACCGGCCGAGCTTTAACGAGCGCGGGCCGCGCCGGGATGACCGACCGAGCTTCAACGAGCGCGGGCCACGCCGGGATGATCGCGGAGGCTTTTCGCCAGGCGGGCCGCGCCGGGATGATCGCGGAGGCTTTTCGCCAGGCGGGCCACGGCGGGATGACCGACCGAGCTTCAACGAGCGCGGGCCACGGCGCGATGACCGGCCGAGCTTCAATGATCGTGGGCCACGCCGCGACGACCGTGGCGGCTTTTCGCCGCGCGGGCCACGCCGCGATGATCGTTTCCAGCGCGATGATCGGCCGAACTTCAACGAGCGTGGGCCACGCCCCGAAGAAAACTTCGACGAAAACGACAACCGTGGGAATCGGCGGCCGCCGGCTGGCGCGCAGTTTGAAGAAAAGCGCGGGCCGAGCCGCGAGTGGCAGGAGCGCGCAAGCCAGGAGCAGCGGCGCGGCAACCGCGAAGGCTACCCACGCCAGCAGTCGCGCTTTGGCCCGCGTGGCGGCGGCGCGCGGCGCACCGGCTTCCCGTTCCGCAACCGCAGCGAGAACGACCGCAACAAGTCGTAAATTGCGCACACAGTTGCAGCACAAGCCGGCGTGGGTTCGTCCCACGCCGGCTTTGTGCTGTGCGATGATTACGGTGCGGCGCGACGCGAGAAATCGGCTGTCCAGTAGAACTGGTTGCCGCTTGGGTCGTCTGGCGATGCGCAGTAGCCCGCGCCAACCTCCTGCTGGTCAGGGTCGAGAATATTGCGGCGGTGCCAGCCCTCGGGTGGCTCATCCATCCACAGCGCCACAACTTCTGCCGGGTCGTCGGTGCCGGCCGCGATGCTCTCGCTGGGCCACTCCCAGGCGGGCGTGCTGCCTGCCAGCCGCTCGGTGAGAGTGCGGCCATCGGAAGAAACGTGTGAGATCGTATGGTGCGTAGCGAGGTCGCAGCTGTGGGCACGTGCGGCGGCGCTTAGCTCGGCACTGGCGCGGTAGGCTGGCAAGTTGTTCTCGGCGCGTATGCGATTTATTTCCACAACCAGCATGGCCTCGCGCATTGCCACTGGGTCTTCGTTTGTGGCGCTGGGCTGCGCCTCCGCAGTGGGAAGCTCAGCCAGCGTAGGCTCAGGCGCGAGTGTTGCGCCTGGCGGGGCCGTAGTTGGCGCGGGGGTGGAGGTGGGAACGCTGGCCTGAATGCGGATCGCGCCCGGGCTGGCTTCGGCGGCGCTGGCCGGGCTTGGCACTGCTATGTTGGCGGTTGGCAGCTGCGCCGGCTCGGCGGGCGCGCTCGGCGGCTGGCCGCAGGCCGCGCACAGGGCCGCCGCACACAGGGCAATCGCAACGCTGGTGAACCGCATTGTTCCTCGCTTCTCTCCACTCCAGCAATCAGCCAGATCTGGCTGCAAGCTACGTTGGGCCAGTGCAGGTAGCGTGCCATTGTTCTGGAGCATAACAAAGCCGGAACATGCTGCAGCATGTTCCGGCCTGGTTGCGAGATGCGGCTGGCTTATGGCGTGCCGAAATCTTGTGTCCAGTAGTAGCCGTATGGCCCGCCCGTGCTGCCACCGTCGAGGTGAACGTTCGACTGGTCGTCGCCTTCGTAGTAGTAGCCAATGCCCGTTTCGCGCAGGTTGCAGTTGAGAATGTTGGCGCGGTGGCCGGAGCTGTTCATCCAGCCATCGACCGCATCTTTCGGGGTAGAATAGCCTGCCGCGATATTTTCGGCCAGCCAGCTGAACGAATAGCCTGCTGCCTGCGCGCGCGTTACCATCGTCGAGCCGTCGCTGCCGGTGTGGCTGAAGTAGTTGTTGATTGCCATGTCGCGGCTGTGATTGTAGGCGGCGGCGGTGAGCTTGCTCGACATGACCAGATCAACATTGCAGCCATTATCGCGCCGGGCCTGATTGATCAGCGCCAGCACCTGCTGCTCGGGGGTGGGCGGCGGTGTAAAGGATTGCGCCAGTGGCACAAACACTTCGTGCAGGGCGGCGGTGTTTTGCGCGCTGGCTGGGTTCGGGTATGTGCTGGCAATAAAAAATGATAAAGCCGCGCACAGAATAGCGCGGCTCAAACGATGCTTCATATCCTAAACTCCCTTGCTAGCGGGCAATGTAGAACGTCGGATGCAATGACAACAGTGTTTTGCTAGGTAGCCCGCCGCGCAATAGTGTATAATTTTTAACCATTGTGGGCAATAGTACGCCGGTCCTCATAGGCATAGCAGTTTCGGGGCAGGCGTGGCAATGGGAGCGTGGTGCTGAACGAACTGAAGCAGCGGGCGCGGCATCTCAAAGCCGAAATCTATGCGCTCTACCTGGCCTGCCGCGACCCGCGTGTGCCGTGGTATGCGCGTGTTTTCGTGGCCTGTGTCGTGGGCTATGCGCTCAGCCCAATCGACCTGATCCCCGATTTCGTGCCAGTGCTGGGCTACCTCGACGACCTGATCGTGGTGCCACTTGGGCTGAGCATTGCGCTGCGCCTTATCCCGCCCGAGCTTATGGAAGATTGCCGCGTGCAGGCACGCGAGCGCATGGCGGGCAGCAAGCCGCGCAGCTGGCTTGCCGCCGCAGTGATTGTGGTGATCTGGCTGGCGCTGGCGGCGGGTGTGGGGCTGTGGGTGTGGCGGGCGTGGGGAAGGTAGGGCGAAAGCGCGAGAGACGAAGGAGCGCAGGGCGATTTTGTTCACATGCTCTGCGCTCCACAGCTCTGCGCTTCTACTCGTCGGGCGCGTTCAGGCGGCCCAGGCGGCGCACCTCGGGCCAGGCCAGCGCCACGGCAGCCACCACCAGCATGGTGCCGATGCCGCCGCCCACCACCGCGCCAACCGTGCCGAAGAGCGCGGCAGCCACGCCCGACTCAAACGCGCCCAGCTCGTTCGAGATGCCAATAAACACAAAATGCACCGCATTGACCCGGCCGCGCATGGTGTCGGGGGTACGCGTGAGCACGAGGGTGCTGCGAATCACGACACTGATGTTGTCGAGCGCGCCAAGCAGCCCGAGCATCAGCAGCGAGAGCAGGAATGACTTCGACAGGCCGAAGACGATTGTGACCAGGCCAAAGCCGGCCACCACCAGCAGCAGCACGCGGCCGGCACGCTTAAATGGCGGCAAGAAGGCCAGCGACACCCCGGCCAGCATCGCGCCGATCGCGGGCGCGGCGCGCAGCCAGCCCAGGCCCTCCGCACCGACATGCAGGATGTCGCGCGCGAAGACTGGCAGCAGCGCGGTGGCGCCGCCCAGCAGCACGGCAAACATATCGAGCGTGATCGATGCCAGGATGATCTTGGTTTTCCAGATAAAGCGCGCCCCCGCCAGCAACGACTCGGTCGAGAGCTTTTCGTCGCTCGGCGGCACCGGGCGCGGGCGCAGCAGCCCAAACATCAGGGCCACCACCAGCAGCACCACCGCGTCGAGCGCGTAAACGCCGGTGGCGCTGTGCTGGAGCGCGATCAGCAGGCCACCCAGCGCCGGGCCGAGGATCGACGACGCCTGCCATGTGCTGCTTTCCCAGGTTGCGGCATTGCTGAAGTGCTCGGATGGCACGACCTGCGCGATCAGCGAGGAAAGCGCGGGGCTTTGGAAGGCGCGCGCCACGCCAATGATCAGCAGGCAGCCAAAGATCAGCACGAGCGGCCCACTGAGGTACGATAGCAGCGCCAGGCCCAGCGCGCCCAGTGCGACTGCCATCATTGTGAGCACTGCGATGCGCTTGCGGTCGAAGCGGTCGGCGGCGTGGCCGGCCACGAGCGACAGGCCGATGACGGGCAGCACCTGCACCAGGCCAACCAACCCCAGAACCAGCGGCGAACTGGTGCGCTCGTACAGCTCCCAGCCCAGCGCGACATTCAGCATCTGCTCGCCAACGACGGTGAGAAAGGTGCCGCCAATCAGCAGGCGAAAATCGCGAAAGCGCAGCGCGGCGAACGGGTCGTGGCGGGTGGCGGTGACCTCGGGGGAAGACATAGTGTGGTTCTTTCTTGCAGTTTAGCTGAATGAAAAGAAGTGCGCGGCGGCGCGCACCGCAACTATACAGTCTCGGTGGTAGCAGAGACAGATGCGAAAGGCTGATTTACAGGTGAATAATCTCCAGCGGCTCGGCGGCAACGCCCTGCATCGCGCGCACGACCGACATGCGGTGGCATTCTTCGGGCTTGGCCTCGAAGCAGAGCACGGCCGCCGGCTGGGCGCGCGCCAGTTCGAGCGCGGCGTGCAGCGCCTCGGGCTGCGCGGCCATGAGTGCATCCATTTCGGCGAAGAATGTTGGGTAGTCGTGAGTGCGGCGCACTTCGTCGCGCAGCGGTTTGGGCGTGCCAAGCGCAGCAAGATGCGTGTAGCCGATGCCCGCATCCGCCAGGCGCGCGCTGAAGCGCTTTTTAGAGAAATCGGGCTTGCGGCTAAAGGGCCGCTCGCGCACGTCGATGATGTGGGCGACGCCATGCGCCTGCACAAGATCGAGGAATGTTTCGATTGAGTGGCCCTGATAGCCGACGGTGAAAAGTGTTGTCATTGTTTTCCCGAAGAACGGACGACTGACGAAAAGATTTACCACAGAGATATTACGTTGAAGAACGGGTCGGGCCAAGGACTTTGTTTGGGTCAAAGGGCGTTTTATGCTTGAGTACACCATAGACCACGTGCAACAACTTGCGCATCACCGCACCGATGATCACACCCTTGGCTTTGCCGCGCGCTGCCAGCCGTTCCGCAAACGCCTTGAACCCTTCGCATCGTCGCATCGCCACAATTGCCGGCCAGTACAGCGCCGCTCGCACGCTCGCCTTGCCCACTTTCGAGAGGTGTGTTCGCCGCCGCACACTCGTTCCCGATCTGTGCTGCGCCGGTGTTACTCCCGCGTCTGCCGCCAGCGCCTTGGCCGATGTATACGCGTCGATATCGCAGAACTCCCCCAGCAACTTAGCGGCAGTGATTGTACCTATTCCGACAATCGCCGTGAGAAGCGCAGCTTGCTCGCCCAGGTCACGCTCGTCTTTGAGATGCTGTTTGAGTTGTGCCTCGACGCTTGTGATCTGCTCCTCTACGCTTGCCAGAACCGTTTCAAGCGACGTGCGCACCACCGTGTCGCTGGTATCGCCCAAGCGATTGGACAGTTGCGTGCGCGTTTGGAGCAAGTCGTCGCGATGGCGTGTGAGCGCACGCAAGCGGCGCTGGGCGGCAGAGGGTGGTGTCCAGGCTTCGGGCTGGCATTGCAAGCAGAACAACGCAATGATGCGGCTATCCTGTTTGTCGGTCTTGGTGCGCATCATCTGGCTTTGGGCAAAACCCTTGATACGGGCAGGGTTAACCACACTGACGATGTGCTGAGCATCGGCGAGGAAGGCAGCCAGCGCTTCCCAATAGACATTGGTTGCCTCCATACAGGCATGCACGTGCTCAATGTGCTGGGAGCGAAGCCACTGCTGGAGCTGCTCAAAACCAGCGGAGGTGTTCGGAAACTGCTTGTGGCGACGGTCGCCACCCTCACGCAGCAGGGTGACATCGAAGGTGAGTTTGGCGAGGTCAATGCCGAGAATGTGCATGATAGCTCTCCAAAGGACAAGAAAAGGAGCTTGTTTCGGACCAGTCTTGAGGCTACGTGCTCGTGGGCACTGGGATCTTACACGGTCTTGTGAAACAAGCGATACGATGCATCGAAAGCCATTCTCTGTGACAGCGTCGAGCGCATCGGTCTTTTGCGGCCTTGAGATGCATCAAGGCATAGGATAGCAGAGCCAAGCCACTTCTGCGAGCCTTCATTGGTCTTTTGTTGACCCGCCCCACTTGGCGGCTTTTTAGACAAGACACGGAGGCACAGAGAGTTGTAGTTTGCAGGTTGCAAGTTTGAAAGTTGCAGGTTACTGCCTCCTGCTGGTTGCCAACTGTGGAATGGACGACCAAAGAAATTTCACCGCAAAGGGCGCGAAGCGTTGCAGGTTTGAACATTTGAAAGTTGCAGGTTTGCAGGTTGCAGGTTGCAGGTTGGCAGGTTGCAGGTTGCAGGTTGCTGGTGCCCAATCCCAAGACCCCAGACCCTAAACCCTTATGCGGTTGCAGCTCACTGCCAACTGCCACCTGCCGACTGCCAACTGCGCTCACCCCGTCACCCTGCTCAGCGGCGGGCGAGGTTGCGGCGGCGGTAGGCGTCGGCGGCTTCGCGCACCAGCGCGGCGCATGTGGGCGCGGCGTAGGTGTTTTCCAGCGTTGCGGCCAGCTCGGCCAGCTCGGCGATGGTGGCGCGGCCGGGCCGCAGCATGTCGTACATGCGCAGGACCTCGGCGTTAGGCACGGCGGCAAGCTCAGCGGCGCGCGTGAGGTTGGCGGCCAGCTGCGTGTAGCCCGCCGCGCGCGCGACATCGGCCTGGGCGCGCAAGGTCGCGGCGCTGACTTGCAGGTCGGCAATGCTGAGTTCGCCTGCCGCCAGGGCATCAACGGTGACCTCGGGAAGCGCGCGCCCGCTGGCAGCCGCGAGGGCTTCAGCGTGATCGATCAGCGGATAGTTCGGATGTGATTCAGCCATTCTTTATCTCCAAATTTATCCACAGATTACGCAGATTACGCAGATTAGGGTACATATAATCTGCGTAATCTGTGGATGATATTCAGGTTTACACGTCTGGTTCCCAGTCGAAGGCCAGTTCGTCGGGCAGGTCGTCGCGCACCTGCTCGGTTTCGCGGCGATGCAGCAGAGCGGTTTTGACGATCAGCCGCAGGCGCGCCCAGTTGTCGACCTGCACGGGCACGGGCGTGGGCTGCTGGCCCAGCGCATAGCGGGCGGCGTTGCGGCCGATCTGCTCGTAGGTGGCGAGCGTCAGGCTAGGCGATTGCGGGAACAGCTCGAGGTTGTTCAGCCGCGCCAGGCCACGCTTATGAATGACGGTAGTGCCACGCGATTGCAGGCCGATGGCGATGCCCGAGCCGCTGAGCTGCGCGCCAATATGCCCGATTGCCGCGCAGTCGGAGGTGTGGTGAACCTTGACGATGCGCGCCGTCAGCCCTTCGCGGGCGACGCCGGTGAGAATGGCCGCCAGCACGTCTTCGTGGGGAATGCCGCCGATGGTGCGGGTGAGCGCGGTGCCAAAGGCCGGCCCGACCGCCACAATAACCTCGCGGGCGCTGCCGGCGCGGGCCGGGCCGATTGGCGCAAGCTGCGCGACGGGTGCGCCAAGCTGCTCGGCAATGAAATCGCGGGGCGAGCGCTGCTGGCGAATCTGCTGAATTTCGTCCCAGCGCGGGCCATCCACGCGGTAGCCGCTGCCAGGGCCAACGTAGTCGTTCGGCTGGTTGATCGCGCTCTGTACGCGAAACTCGTGGTCGAACAGCGCGGCTGGCTGGAGGTAGTCGGCCGCGACGCGCTGGCGGCCCATTTCGAGAATGTTGGCGGCGACTTGCGCGAAGCCGCGCCGCTGCAAGCCCGCCACCGCCGCCAGGATGGTCTGGTCGCCGGCCAGAAATGCGTCGGCAGCCTGGAGATCGGCCACGACATTGCGGGCTGGCATGTCTTCGCTGGCGTGCGCGACCACGGCGGCCTCGATCTCGGTGTCGCTGATTGGCGGGAAGCCCAGTTCGGCATAGACGGCCTGGATGGCGCGCGCGCCTTCGCGACGCACCGCGAGCGCTTCTTCCTCGGTGATCGAGCGCGTGCCGCCGTCGATCTGCATGTCGCGCTGCAGCACGTTATAGTCGTCGAAATCCTCGGCGTCGAAATTCCCGCCGCCGAACAGGTTGTCGCGCTTGGGGATGGCGCTGTAGCCCGAGAAAATGAAATCCGCGCCGGGAATGAACTGCAGCATGAGCTTGGCGGTTTTGCGGATGGCCGAGTGCGAGGCCAGCGCGTCGTTGCCCGAGGCGACTTCCAGCCCGAGCATGGCGGCGAGCAGGTTTTCGGCCAGCACGGCGCGCACGCCGCCCGGCAGCGACTCGGGCAGGGCGATGCAGGAGATCGAGCCATTCTGCACGCCCTGGCTGCCCGCACCACGCGTCACCAGCAGGCAGCGCGCTTCGAGATACAGCATCGAGCGGCCTTCGGCGTGGCCCATCAGCGCTTCCGAGCCTGTCCCAGAGGTGAAGCGCACCTTGACGCCACGCGAGGCGTAGGCCGAAGCCAGAAACGCCTTCGACCAGGGCGTGTCGTCGCCGTCGGCAAATGAGCGCTCGGTGCCGTAGACGGAAAGCGTTTCGGCGTAGGTTGTCAGCCCTTTCATCGCCAGCCGCAGCCCAAGCGACTCCTCGACCGAGCATTGAGTGAGCACGCCGCCGCGCCCAGTCTGCGTGCCAACCAAAATAGCCAGCGCGTTGAAGGGCGCATAGCGCGCCACGCCCACGGTCGTTTCGACCTCGGCAAAGCCGCGCGCAGCGGCCTCGGCGGCATCGGCGGCCAGCAGGGCGGGGTGCTCGCGCTTGTTGGTGACGTGGGCCTGGTTGGCGGGCTGGCGGCGCACGCGCATCTTCGCGAGGCCGTTCATCATCTCCAGCACGTTCATGTGGCGCATGATCTCGACCAGCTTGGCGGGCGTGCAGCCAAGCGCCAGGCGCAGCACATCCTGGCGCGGCACGTTGATGTCGGCCAGCATGCGCGCAATCTCAATCGAGGGCGTCGCCATCGCCTCGGCGGCCACCGCCAGGTCGAGCGCGTGGTCGGCGATGAACTGATCGAGCACGTCGAAGTCGGCGCGGGCGCGGCCATCCAGCTCGGTCACGCGCCCGTTTTCGAGCACGAGGCTGGGCGCGGGGTCGAAGGGGCTGTCGGCGACGACCAGGCCGGCCTCGGGCCAGGGCTCGACAAAGGTTTCGCGATTGATGTCGCGCTCATCCAGAATGGCAAAGCGGCGGGATCGCGTCATGGCAGGTCCTTTGGGGTTTACAGGTTTACAGGTTGCAGGTTGCAGGTTGCAGGTTGCAGGTTGCAGGTTGGAGCCGGGGCGTATCGCATACGCCTCACCGGCGAACGGCGCAAGTTTACCAAACCACGAAGACACGAAGACACGAAGGTTTAGAAGACGAAAAACGGAATGTTTTACCGCAAAGAGCGCAAAGATTTACGATTGACGATTTGAGATTTACGATTGGGACAAGCGACCACCGACCCTTCGACAAGCTCAGGGAGGATAACCGACGACCATTGGCGTCCTGAGTAGCGGCGTTAGCCGCGTATCGAAGGGCGACGACCAGAATATTCAGCGCAAAGGGCGCAAAGATTTACGATTGACGATTTGAGATTTACGATTGGGACAAGCGACCACCGACCCTTCGACAAGCTCAGGCAGGATAACCGACGACCATTGGCGTCCTGAGTAGCGACGTTAGCCGCGTATCGAAGGGCGACGACCAGAATATTCACCGCAAAGAGCGCAAAGGGCGCGAAGATGTACGATTGGGACGAATGACGAACGACGAAAATTTACCACAGAGACACAGAGGTTTTGAGTTGCAGGTTCGAAGTGTGCCGGCCGCACGTGACTGAAAACTCAACACTCAACATTCAACACTCAAAACTGCCTCCGGCTGCGCGCTACAGTGTACCCGATTGTCGGGGAGGATGCCAGACCGATGCGGCGAGAAATCGAATTTTGGTGTACGATTTTTGCCGACTGATGCGTTTCATATATAAGCACCTGTTCCAGCATTCGCGCATTCACGAAAGACACGCCAATGATGAGCCAGAAAGACATTGCGGCAGCGTTGTATGGGCAATTACCGCAGGAATTGTACCCACACATTCCCACGCTCGCGCGATTGCTCGAAGAATCGTCACGCACCGGGCAAGCCCCCGCAAATGCCAATGCCGAGCTGCGCCCCCTGCTGGAATACCTGGCCGGTCGGCGTGTCGAGGCCGGCCAGACGATGATCCATTTTGGCGATGGCAGCCAGATTGGCAAGGTGGAAATTGGCGATGTGGCGGGCGGCGGCGTGCTCAAGCTGACCATCCAGTTCCCTGAAAGCAAGCGGACCAATCGGCGGCTGATGCTCAGCCTGGGTGGGATTGCGGTGTTGCTGGTGTTGGTGGCGACCCTGTTATTTATGTATGTGAATGGGCAAGGCAAGCGACTGAACCAGACCAGGCTGGCGCTCGCGGCGGATATCGCCACCAATATGTCGAACCTCGACGCGCAGGTTGATTTCGCTCAGGTGGCGTTGGCTGATCCGCTCGATAACAACGCTGTTTCCAGCATGTGGGAAAATAATGTGCGCCAGCGCGTGAGCGGTTTGCAGCAGGCATTCAACAGTCGCTCGCTCGCGGTCGCGCCAGACTCGGCGCTGCTGCAGGTGCTGATCGACAGCAAGGCAGACCCATCAGCGGTTCAAGATTTCTACAGCAATGTGAAAGCGGCGCACGACACCACCCAATCGCTGCTTGAACGTATGAGTGGGCTGGCCAATCTTAACAATGCGAACGACCGCGCCGAGCGCCTGAAAGAGATCGATCTCCAGCGGCGCATATTTGCCAGCAGCGCGCAGCTCGCCTACCTGTCGGGCATGCTTGCGCTCGATAGCATGGGTATGCCGCACGACGAGATCTCCATTCGCTTTGGGCAGATGAAACACCTCATGCCACGCGACTATATGCCACAAGAAAGCCTGCTGGCGGCTATTGATGCGGAAAGTAATACCATGGATGCTCTGGTGAAGGAACGTGGCGCGCAGCGTGGGGGTAATCAGCAGGCGCTTGATGAATCGCTCCAGATCAAGCCCGACGATACCTGGGACAAAGTGGTGGGCAAGGCAATTGCGCTTCGCAAACTCGGCGCAATCGAGCAGTCGGTGGCGGCGTTTAAGCAGTATGGCGCGATGTTCGCGGCCAGCGACCCCACCGCCGCGCAGTATTCCTCGGTGGCGCAGGCGTTTACGCCGCAGGCCGGCGCGCTCGGCGTCGAAAGCGCGATGTATATCTACGATGTGCCGGCGGGCAGCACAGGGCAGCAGGCGGGATTGCAGGTGGGAGATATTGTACTCGTGCTGGGCGGCTTGCCGACACCAAATGCTACAGCGTTTGAGGCTGCACAGAGTCAATTGCCGGCTGGCCCAGTTGCGGTGGAGGCATTGCGACTACAGGCAAACGGCACCTTTGCGCGAACAACATATACCGTCAGCAGCACGCCGATTGGCATTTCGGTGATGCCAATTTAAGCAGGAGGAAGCCGTGAATCAGCAATGGCTGGACCTGGTTGGCGCGCAACTTGGGCGCGATAGCAACGACCCACTGGTCGAGCAGATTGCAATGCTGCTTGAGCAAACTGCTGCTGGCACGCTGCCGCTTGCTTCTGCCAACGAGCAATTGCGCCGCAACCTGGCAATCGCCGGGCTTGGCCCGCTGCTGTATGTGGAAGCCATCCCGCCCGATGGTTTTATGCTGTGCGACACTCGCGACCGCCCGCTGCTCGTGACGCATATTGCACAGCCGAAGCAAGCGCGCGCAAACACATTCTTTGATTTTGGCAGCGCGCAGGTTGGCAGCGTACAAACGGGCGATCAGGCGATGGGCGACATCAATAAATCGTATGGCGCAAACGACGAAGCCAGGCCCTTGCCTGCTGGCTCGCCACGCAATCAGGCAGAACATGCCCGCCGGTTGCTGCAAACGCATCGGCAACGCCTGCAACACCTTGAGCAGCGCGCCGCACTTGAGGGGTTCTATACACCGCCCCATATAATGATCGAAATCGACGAGATCAAAGCCGAGATCGCACGCCTGGAGGCGCGGCTTCGCCCATCAAAATGAAACTCAAAGGGCGAATCGCATACGCCCGTTTCTGCCAAACTACAAAACAAGGAGACACGAGACGCTTTTCTCGTCCCGTGTCTCCTTGTCTCCTGTCTTCCCGTCCCGCGTCTCGCGCCTACCAGTGGATCGCCACGCCAATAAAGTCGTCGCGCTGGTTCAGCAGGCCGTCATACATGGCCTTGGACTCCGAGCCGTTGATGAAGTGCGTGATGATGTCGTCGATCTGGAGCTTGCCGCTTTCGAGGAAGTGCACCAGCAGACGCATGGCGCGCTCGCGCACAAACGGGAACTTCTCGCGCGGCTCGTTGCCGATTGCCGAGCCATGCGCGCCGATCAGCTGGATCGAGCGGCCATGCAGGTTCCAGTAGAAATCGACATCGCCGGCCACGCCGCGTGGGCTGCCCACCATCACCACCTTGCCGCCGTCGGCCACGACGTGCATGGCCGCGTTCACCGCATTCGGCACGCCGGTCGCGTCCACCACAATGTCGGGGAGCTGGCCGTTATTCAGCTCGCGCAGCACCACGCGCAGGCCATCATTCGAGCCGGCCGCCACCGGGTCAACAGCGACGACGCCGGGCGTGCGCTCGGCTAGCTCGCGGCGGCGCGCCACCGGGTCGATGCCAATCAGCGGGTAGGCACCGGCCGCCGAAAACAGGCGCAGCGCGATCTGGCCGATCAGGCCCTGCCCGAACACCGCGACGGTCTGGCCGATCAGCGGGCCGCTTTGCACCAGCGCGGTGAGCGGGAAGCGCGCCAGCACTGCGAACGCAGCGACTTTGGCCGACACATCCGGCCCGATTGGCGTGATGATGCCGGCCATATTCGCCAGGCCGTGCGTTTCGTGGCGGGCCTCGTAGATCACGCGGTCGCCAACCGCAACCTTGTTCACGCCCTCGCCCACCGCCAGCACGCGCCCAACGCCGCTATAGCCCGGCACAAACGGGAAGCGCGGCCATGTGCGCGTCGGGTCGTTCAGCCACTGGTGAATGCCCGTATAAACCGCCAGCTCGGTGCCGGCGCTAATCGCGCTGGCCTCGTTCTCGATCAGCGCCTGGCCCGGCCCTGGCTCGGGAATATCGTACTCCTCGATTTCGACCTCGTAGGGGCGCGGCATCACCGCGCGCGTTCCCTTCGCCATAGCACACCTCGCTACTGGGCGGTCCACCCGCCATCGATTGTCAGCACCGCGCCGGTCATAAAGCTCGACGCCTCGGACGCCAGAAACACCATCGCGCCGCCCAGCTCGTCGGGGTTGCCCCAGCGGCCCAGCGGGATTTTGTCGACAAAGGCCTGATACGCGGCCGGGTTGTTCATTAGCGGGCGGTTCAGCTCGGTCATGAACGGGCCGGGCGCAAGCGTGTTCACCGTCACGCCCTGTGCGGCCCACTCCAGCGCCAGCGTGCGCGTCAGCTGAATCACGCCGCCCTTGGCCGCCGTGTAGGCCGGCCGCTCGCCCAGGCCCACCTGCCCCAGCATCGAGCTAACGTTAATAATGCGGCCCCAGCCCGCCTCGAGCATCTGCGGGGCGGCGGCCTGGCAGCACAGAAACGTGCCGGTCAGGTTGATGTCGATCAGGCGGCGCCATTCTTCCAGCGGGAATTCCAGCGTGGGCTTGCGGAAATTCACGCCCGCGCTGTTCACCAGAATGTCGAGCTTGCCAGCCTCGCGCTGCACCTGGGCAACCGCCGCCTGCACCTGCTCGGCGTCGGTCACGTCGGCGGCGATGGCGAGCGCGCGCCCGCCAAACTCGGCGGCGATCGCGTCGGCTGCGGTTTGCGCGGCGTCGAGCCGGCGGCCCAGCAGCGCCACGGTTGCGCCCGCGCCAGCCAGCGCCCGCGCGAACACCAGGCCCAGCCCGCCCGCGCCGCCGGTCAGCAGTGCCACGCGCCCGCTCAGGTCGAACTGATTCAAGGGGAAATTCATGCCTGCTCCTCAAGGCTGCGCAGGTGCTGCACGCTGCGCGCGAACTGATCGAGTTCCCACATGCTTACCTCGTTGCCGGGCAAGCCCTGCTCCCACGGCGATTGCCAGGGGTCGTTGGCCAGGCGGGCGTTGCGCGCCATCATGCGCAGCGCGGGCACCAAATCGCGCGCGTCGCGCGGCGGGTAGCCTTCCCACCAGCCATCTTCGAACAAGCGAATGTGGCGGGCGAACAGCGCCGCCAGCTCGATATGGTGCGGCGCGTCGGGGGCGACCTCGGCCAGCAGCGCCCGCATAGCAGCCCAGTCGATCACGCCCTCGCCAAGCGCGGCGCGCACCAGCAGGTAGCCCGATTCGGTCGGAACAATCGTGTAGTCCTTCAGGTGCACGTTGAAAATGCGGTCGCCGAGCTTGCGCGCAAAGATGAATGGCTCCTCGCCCACCGCCAGCGGGTTGACGACGTCGAAGGTCACACCGACGCGCGGGCCGCCGGCTTCGCACAGTTCCAGCAAATCGTCGGATGTCACGTCCTGATGGTTTTCCAGCGCCAGCCGCATGTCGTGCTGTTCGAGCGCTGGGCGCAGCGCCGCCACGCGCCGCACATTCTCGGCCTGGTGCGCGGCCCAGCCGCCGGGGATGGTTGCGCGCGCACCTTCGAGGATGTTGCTGAGCGTGGTGCGAACGATGCCTGCGCCAGCGCGGCGCGCCAGCGGCAGGAGCGCGCTGATCGCATCGACATCGACCAGCCCGGTGTCGACCAGCAGGGTCAGGTTCGATTCTTCCAGCGTTGCGCGAAGCGCGTCGATCGTGGCGGGCTCGGTATCGGGGAGCGTGCTGGCCAGCGGCATCTCGACGCCGCGCAGGTTGTACTGCTGCGCCAGGCCGATCAGCCCGCGCGCCCCCAGCGGCTCGGCCACGGACGGCTGCCCGTCGCGGCGGAGAAAACCGCAGCTGCACGGGAAGCTGTAGGCGGCGAGGCCAAACGTCGCGGTGGTAGGGCTCATTCCCTTCTCCTTCTTCAGTGCGTGGAACGTGAGAATGGAGGATGGTTTCGGACGCGCGTAGGATAGCGCAAAATGCCGGATTCTACCAATGCGCCATTGTGGCAATCGCGCCACGCCCGGCCGTGAACGACCGGGCTACAAACTACGAAGCCCGCCTGTGCGGGCTGAAGGAAGCCAGCATCAAGCCCGCTTGAGCGGGCGTCGCTCGGTAGCGCGGCGGCTTCAGCCCCGCGCGGGATTGGTGCCCTGGTGTCTTGGTGGTGAATCTTCGCTCCGGCTTCAGCCCCACGCCACGCCCGGCCGTGAACGACCGGGCTACAAACTACGAAGCCCGCCTGTGCGGGCTGAAGGAAGCCAGCATCAAGCCCGCTTGAGCGGGCGTCGCTCGGTAGCGCGGCGGCTTCAGCCCCGCGCGGGATTGGTGTCCTGGTGTCTTGGTGGTGAATCTTCACAGCGGCTTTGCAAAATGTCGTACCAGTTGGCCGCGCCCGCGCCCGCAACGATACCGGTACGACACGCCACGCCTACACTGGCGCTGTGCTTGCCCCGCAGCTGCGCGCATTGCTCAGGTGCGCGCACCATAACCAAAGGAGGCCCGATCAATCCTAGCCCGATCCGCTAGTGCCATTACACGCAACATCCAGCGCTAAGGAGGCATGATGAGGTTTTTGAGCGGACGAAAAAGCTGGTTTATTGGCGGCTTCGCCACCTACTTAGTTGTGGCGATTGCCTTTGCGATCACGCGCGGTGCCGGCGCTTCCGAGCGCACGCTCGCGCCGGGCCTGGCGGTTTTCAACAAGCCCACCAACTCCAGCCCGATCGCACTTTCTGCCAGCAACGAGCTGCTGTGGGCCGTCAACCCCGACAGCGACACCGTCTCGGTGTTTCGCACCAGCGACAATACCAAGGTTATCAGCGACATCCCGGTGGGCGACGAGCCGCAGAGCATCGCGCTCAACCCCAACAACACCTTTGCCTATGTGGCGAACGCCGCCGGCAACAGCATCACCGTCATTAAAATCACGAACGCAAGCGTGAACAGCTTTCGCGCCGCGCCCGACACCACCGTCGGCCCGGGCGGCGAGATCATCACTGGCGCCGAGCCGTGGAATATTGTGATCTCGCCCGACGGCAACCGCGTGTTTGTGGCGAACAGCGCGCAAGACACCATCAGCGTGCTGCGCACCGACACCAATGTGGTGATTGGTGCAGTGAACCTGCGCACCACCGCCTGCAACGACGTGACGGGCGACAACGTCGGCGACGCGAACTACCACTTCCAGCCGCGCGGCCTGGCCGTAACGCAGGACAACACGCGCCTGTTTGTGACGCGCTTCTTCTCGTTCACAGGCGGCAACGCGCCCAAGCAGGCCACCGACAACGGCAAAGTTGGCGTCGTGTGCCGCTTCAATGTGAACACCGGCGGCGCGAATGCCGGCGCGGTGCTGAGCGCGCCCAGCAAGATCACGCTGGCGCCGCAGATCACCGGCTTCAAGATCGACACGAATGGCGACGGCGTGGGCGACACCGATACCTCGGCCTACCCGAACCAGCTGCAAAGTGTTGTGATTCGTGGCAGCCGCGCCTACCTGCCGAACATCGCGGCATCGCCAACCGGCCCGCTGAAATTTAACGTGGATACGCAGGCATTTCTCAACCAGATCAGCGGCGTGGGCACGGGCGAAGCCGATGCTGGCGCGCTGAACCTGCACCTGGGCGCGCGCACACCCGAGGCTGGCAAGGAAAAACTGTTCTTCGCCAACCCGTGGGCGATCGCCTTCACCAATCAGGCTGGCGCGGGCGCGGCGTATGTCGCCTCGGCGGGCAGCGACCTGCTGGTGAAGCTGAATGTCGCCGCCGACGGCACGGTGAGCTTCACGGGCGGCGCATCCACCACGCGCTACGTCGACCTGAACGACTCGACCGACCCGCAAACCAGCGGCGCGAACGCGGGCAAGAACCCGCTTGGCATCACGATCTGCGATAGCGGCGCATGCGCTGGCCGCGCCTACGTGATGAACTATGTTTCGCGCAATATCTCGGTCGTCAACACCGCCACCGACGAAGTGATTGCCGTCAAGGCTACCGCTGCGCAGCCGCCCGCCGGCACGCAGGAAGAACAGCTTCACGTCGGCAAGGAAATCTTCTTCTCGTCGCGCGGCGTGTTCGACAATGGCACGCGCAACCGGCTTTCGAGCGAGGGCTGGCAGAACTGCGCAAGCTGCCACTTCAACGGCCTGACCGACAGCGTGGTGTGGAGCTTCAACGCCGGCCCGCGCAAATCGGTGCCGCTGAATGCTACCTGGAGCCCGCACAACCCCGACGACCAGCGCGCGCTGAACTACTCGGCGATCTTCGACGAAGTGCAGGACTTCGAGCTGAACATCCGCAACGTTTCCGGCCCTGGCCCGAAGGATGGCGCGCTCGACGCCAACCACGGCCTGATCATCCCCGACAGCACTGCGCTGACCGATATTGTGGCCTTCAACAAGCCCAATGCCGGCCGCCCGCAGCAAACCGTCACGCTGCCGGGCAGCAACACCGCCTGGCCCGCGCTCGACGCCATGAAGGAGTGGGTGCGCTTTGCCGTGCGCACGCCGAATGGCGCGCTCGACGACACCGAGGTGACTGGCGGCATCAGCAGCTCGGATGTCGCTGCCGGGCGGCGGCTGTTCTTCCGCGCCGGCTGCCAAACCTGTCACGGCGGCACGAAGTGGACGCTCAGCAGCCGCGATTTCGCACCCCCGCCCGACGCCGCGACGATCGCAACCGAAACCAACCCGGCCGCGCCAGCGGGCGTCAACCCGGTGGGCGCGCAGTTCCTGTTCGAGAAGCTGCGCAACGTCAAGTCGTTTGGCTTCGCCAGCGGCGGCATTGGCGGGAATGAAAAAGCCCAGGATGGCAAAGACGCGCTGGGCAAGGATCATAACGGCGACGGCAAGGGCGATGGCTTCAACATCCCCTCGCTGCTCGGCATCTGGTCGCTGCCGCCCTACTACCACAACGGCGGCTGCGAAACGCTGAACTGCGTGCTGGCCGACACCAACCACCGCGCGCCGGGCCGCAGCTCGATCAGCGGCGTGCAGCAGGCCCAGATCGTTGCCTTCCTGCAATCGCTCGACGCCGAAACGGCCTTCCCAAGCAACCTGTACGTCAACCGGCACGACATTTTCTTCGACCCGCCGCGCGTGGTGCAGGGCACCAGCGTTACTGTGGGCGCGAACGTTTCGCTGTTTGGCACCAAGGCCGATCTGGCCGACCTGCTGAATGGCGGCAGCCTGACGGTGAAGTTCACCGGGCCGGGCCTGAACGCCGAAGAAACAATCACAGCCGACGACTTCAACCAGGACTTCGGGCAGGCGCGCGTAACGACGACATGGAACGTGCCCAATACCACCGGGCGTGTGGCGATTGTCGTGCAGGTCGATAGCGGCGATGTTGTGCTCGAAGACAACGATCGCGACAACACGGCACGGCGACGCGTGCAGATCAGCAAGCCCGCGCCCGACACCGCCGCACCCGTGATTGTGGAGGGCAGCGTGAGCATCAGCGACGACGATCCGTTCAACCCGAACGACCAGATCGCTACCTCGCGCGAGGTCAAGGTGCGCTTCCAGGCCACCGACACCGGCGGCAGCGGCGTTGATGCGGCCTGCGTGGTGCGCTACTCGTACAGCACCCGCGAGCGCCGCTGGGTCGAGGAAGACTGCAACTTCAAGAGCGTCACGCCCGACGGCGGCAGCGGCAACAGCTTCACGCTCAGCGCCAGGCTGCCCGAGAAGGTTGGCACCGCCTACGCATTCGTGTGGGTGAAAGACAAGGCCGGCAATATCTCGCGCACGCCGGGCTTCGACGTGATCAGCTACATCCCAACCGGGCGCAGCTTCGAGATCGACCGCAACGACACGACGATCTTCCGCTTCACGCTCGACGCCGGCCAGAGCCTCTCGCTCACCTTCAAGCCCTCGGTTGGCGACATCGACGTGCTGGTGTTCAGCAATGGCAGCTTCCAGAATGCCAGCGCAAACAGCGGCACGCAAGAAGAAAAGGTCACGCTCACTTCTTCCGCCAACGACACCTTGTTCCAGGTGGAAGTGCGCGCCGTGGTGAACAGCCGCTTCACCATTGCAGCCAGCACGGTGGTGAATGGGGCGCGCCCGGCGGCCGCAGCGGCGGCACCAGCAGCCACCACACCCAAGCCAATCGTTGGTGGCCCGCCCGCGCGTCAGGCCGCCATCGACGGCGTGCCCGAGCTGTTCGTGCCGGTGGCGATCAAGCGGTAGGAAAACCATCCACAGATGACACAGATTACACAGATGGCATCCGTATCTGGCGTAATCTGTGGATGACTTAAAGCTTGGTTGAATTTGCGTGAAGGAAGCTTTCCACAGCGCAAAGAGCCAGCCACAAAGAGCGCAGAGAGCACTGAGTAGAGAAACAAAACTCGGTGTCCTCTGTGCTCTCTGTGGCTTGAAGTATTCTGCTTCTTGGTGCTGTTCGCCCCTATGCGCAACCTGCGCTACAATACGCCCCATGCAAGCACCCGAAGACATCATCCTTGAGCTTGAAAACATTGGCGCGGGCTATGGCGCGCGGCGCGTGCTGGCCGGCGTTTCGCTGACGCTCCATGCGGGCGAAACGCTGGTGGTGGCCGGGCAGAACGGCATTGGCAAAAGCACACTGCTGCGCTTGCTGTGTGGCCTGCAGCGCCCCAGCGCGGGCACGATCGTCTACACCCAGGGCGGCCAGCGCTACGCTCCCGAGCAAGCGCGCGGCCTGGTGGGCTGGGTTGCGCCCGATTTGCAGCTCTACCGCGAGTTGACCGCGCTGGAAAATCTGCAGTTCTTCGCGCAGGTGCGCGGGCTGCGGCTGGCACCGGCCGCGCTCGAAAAACTGCTGGAAGAGGTGGGCCTGGGCGGGCGCGGCAACGACCTGCTGGCGGCCTATTCTTCGGGCATGGCCCAGCGCCTGCGCTACGCCTACGCGCTGCTGCACCGCCCGCCCGTCCTCCTGCTCGACGAGCCCACCGTCACCCTCGACGAGCGCGGCGCGGCCGTGGTTGAGCAGATCGTGCAGCGCCAGCGCCTGCGGGGCATCACCGTCATTGCCACCAACGACCCGCGCGAGCTGCGCTATGGCGATTATGTGCTGCATTTGGCTGGCAACGCTTGACGCCTGCGCTGGCGCAAAACCTCACGCTTCCCGCCACAAAGAACCGTAATACTGCGCTGCTACGCATACGCGCCGTAGTGCCGAATGCCGCTGAATTGTAACGCGATTGGCATAACTGCGCCCGCGTCGGCGGCATATACTTCAGCATGGCGATGTGCCAAACGGTTGTTTCTGGGAGCGTGGAGCGATGGCGGGATATTACGATCTTCGGCTGGTAGTTCTTTCCTATATTGTTGCAACAATTGCCTCGTATACCGCGCTGGATCTGGCTGGGCGCGTGACATGGGCGCGTGGCCTGGCGCGCCGGCTGTGGCTTGCCGGTGGCGCGTTTTCCATGGGCCTGGGCATCTGGGCGATGCACTTTATTGGCATGCTGGCCTTTCACCTCGATGGCATGCCGATCGAATACGATGTTGGGCTGGTAGCGCTTTCGCTGCTGGTGGTGATCCTGGCCTCGGCTGGCGCGCTGCTTACTATGAGCCAGCCACATCCCCGCCTGGCGCACCTTGCGATTGGTGGCCCGCTGGTTGGTGGCGGCATTGCCGCAATGCACTATATTGGCATGGCGGCCATGGAAATGAACGCCATGCTCAGCTACAACGCCGGGCTGGTGATCCTCTCGATTGCGATTGCCATCGGCGCGGCATGCGCGGCGCTCTGGCTGGCATTTCAGTTTCGCGGCGACACGGCGCTCAATATTCGCGGGCAGCGCCTGAAATTTGCCAGCGCCTTCGTGATGGGCGTTGCGATTGTTGGCATGCACTACACCGGCATGGCTGCCGCGCATTTCATGCCCAACCCCGGTGCCACCCCTGCGTCGGGCAGCATGAGCACGCTGCCGCTGGCGCTCGCAATCGTCTGCGGCACGCTGGTGATCCTTGGCTTCACGCTCCTATCGGCCTTGTTCGACCGGCGCTTCACCGTGCAGGGGCAGGCGCTGGCCGATAGCGCGGCGCGCTACCAGTCGCTGCTGCACTATCATTCCGACGCGGTGCTGGAATACGACCTCAGCGGAAACCTGCTGGATGCCAACCTGGCCGCTGGCCGCATTCTGCGGCGCGATGTCGCGGCGCTGCGCCGCGAAGGGCTGGTTCCGCTGCTCACGCCCGACGATACGGCGTGCTTTTCGCAGCACCTGCGCCGCGCCATTGATGGCGAACTGCAGGAATATGAGCTGGCGCTAACGCCAGCGCCCAATCAGAAAACCCTGCTGCATATGCGCAACGTTCCGCTGGTGATCGAAGGACAGATTGTGGGCGTGTTCGCAATCGGCACCGACATCACCGAGCGCGCGCGCGCCCTGGATGCGCTTCAGCGCAACAAAGGGGAGCTTCAGGCCATGGTCGAGCAGCAGCACCAGCTGCTCGAAACCATCCAGCAGCTCTCGATGCCGGTGCTGCCCGTGCATGATCGCGTGCTGCTGATGCCGCTGATTGGCAATATTACCGGCGAGCGCAGCCAGCAAATGATGAGTACGTTGCTTCAGCATGTCGAGCAGCAGCGCGCCAGAACCGTTATTATTGACATAACCGGCGTCTCGCTGATCGATACCCTGGTGGCGGGCAATCTGATCCAGACAGTGCGGGCAGTGAGCTTGCTTGGTGCGGAGACAGTGCTGGTGGGAATTACGCCGGAGGTGGCGCAGACACTGGTGCAGCTGGGGGTCGATCTGTCGCAGATTGCGATCCGCAGCAACCTGGAGGCCGGGGTAGCCTATGCGATTGCGAGCCGCGCGCGTCAGCCAGCCAGCAAGGCGCTCGATCTGTAGTTCTTTGCTGTGTTCCAATGCCGGCGGTGCGCAGGTGCGCGCCGCTGGTTTTTTATGGGGCCAGCGCGCCGCCCAGGCGCACAATCGCCTCGGAAAAATGCAGGCGCATAAGCTTGCCAGCCGCATCGGCGTCGCGGTTCCCGATCTGCTGAATTAGCGCCTCGTGCACGCCCTGGATATGCTCGCGTTGCTGGATCGTCCAGCAGCGCGACAGGCCATCGTACATCACGGCGCGCATGTCGGGGCGAATGGTGTCGAGCAGCTCCACCAGCATGAGGTTATGGGTGGCGCGGGCAATCCGTAGGTGCAATTCGAGGTCGAGGTCGATATAGGCATTGAGGTTGGTGAGCTTGCGGCGCATACAGCGCACCACGCGCAGCAGGTGCTCAAGCTCTGCGTCGGTGCGGCGCTGGGCAGCGAGCATGGCGTTTTGCACTTCCAGCGTGACACGCGCCTCCATCAGCCGCATATGCGCTGGAATCGCCGGCTGGCCGAGCTGCACGCGGTTCACGTCCATGGTTGTATCCTTTCCAGAAGAATACCGGCGCCTTGCCCCGCTGTGTTGCAACCGCTCCCAATTGGTGTGCTGGAATAATAGCACAAAAGCGGCGCGTGGAAATGAGTTCTGGCTTAAAACCTGCGCCACTCGCAGGCACAAAAACGCGGGCCGAAGTTTTGCTTCGGCCCGCGTTTTTTTTCCTATGAAATGCTATAGCTGAGGAGTAAAACGATCGGGCCACAGAGAACACCGAGGTTACCGAGCAAGAGAATCAAACTCAGTGCGCTCAGTGCGCTCTGTGGCTCAACTGAATTTACTGATCGCGCTACCTGTTGCCAAGCACCGCATCGATCTCGCTCAAATCGGCCGCACTCAGCTGCCAGTCGGCCGCAGCCGCATTGGCGCGCACCTGCTCGGGCTTGGTTGCGCCCGCAATTACCGACGCGACGGCCGGGCGGCTGAGCAGCCACGCAAAGGCAAGCTCCAGAATAGTGTGCTCGCGCGACTCGGCAAACTGGATGAGCTTTTCCACGGTGGCAAGCTGCGCGTCGTCGAGCGGCTTGGCGTCGGGGCCGCCCAGTCGCGTGCCTTCGGGCGCTGGCTGGCCGCGCCGATACTTGCCCGTGAGCAAGCCACTCGCCAGCGGAAAGTAGGGCAGGAACGCCAGCCCCAGCCGCTCGCAGGCCGCCAGCACGCCATCCTCGGGCGCGCGCTTGAGCAGGCTGTACTCGTTCTGCACGCTCACAAAGCGCGCTGCTTCCGCCGGGCGGGCCTGCTCAGCCGCGTCGATCTGCTTGGCCGAAAAGTTCGAGCTGCCGATCTCGCGCACTTTGCCAGCGCGCACCAGCTCGTCGAGCGCGCCCAGTGTTTCCGCAATTGGCACGGATGTGTCGGGCGTGTGCAGCTGGTAGAGGTCGATATAGTCGGTGCCGAGGCGGCGCAGGCTGGCGTCCACGGCTTTGTGAATATAGTCGGGGTGCGCGCCCTGCCCAGCACCATCCATGCGATTGCCAAATTTCGTTGCGATCAGCACGTCGCGGCGGCGCTGGCCGAGCGCGCGGCCCAGGTATTCTTCGCTCTGGCCCTGCCCGTAAATATCGGCCGTGTCGAAAAACGTCACCCCGGCGGCCAGCGCCGCGTCCACCACCCCAGCGGTCTGCTCGGCGTTCAGGCGCCGGCCAAAGTTGTTGCAGCCCAGGCCAACCACTGGCACGTGCAGGCTGCCAATTGCGCGTGTTTCCATGCCAAGAACCTCCACATCTCGCTTGCCCCGTGGCATGCTACCACAGGCACAGCCTGCTTCGGCAAGAACAGTTCCGCCAGCCAGCCGACTGCGCAAAAAAACACAATCTTGACAAGGCGATTTTTTGACCATATACTAACTATACTTTTGAGAGCGCTCCCAATTCTGCTTCGTTGCACAAACCACTGGCAAGCGGCAAACCCGCATGCTAGCTTTGTTGCACACTCAAAAAGCCGACACTACTTTCGCTTCTTGCGCTGTTCACACGAATGAGCTCATTCTTTCGATTTTGGGTGCTATTCAGCTCGAAATAGCCTGGCTCACGGGCTTGTGGTACGCTTGCATAGTTGGAAGCGGTTCCAATGCCATCTTCTCTCACAATCGAAGAAATTGCATCCATTGCACAGGTATCGCGCTCGACAGTATCGCGCGTGCTGAATGAGCACCCAAACGTGCGCGCAAGTGTGCGCGAGCGCGTGCTGCAGGTGATCAGCGACCATAATTATGCGCCCCGCGCAGCGGCGCGCAGCCTCGCCAACAATCGCACGCAGAGTCTCTGCTTTCTTTTCCCCAACAAAACCAGCAGCGTGTTTGAAGATCCATTCTTTGCCATGCTGATGCAGGGAATGCTCGACATTGCCAACCGGCGCGGCTATTTTGTGATGCTCTCGGCAGTGGCGCCCGATATGGAGCAGGATTTCTACCGAAAGGTGCTGCGCAGCCGCCCGTTCGACGGCCTGATCATGCTGGCTTCGGTGGAAGACGACCCGCTGCTGCCCATGCTGCTGCGCGATCATATTCCATTTGTGCTGTGCGAGCGCCACCCCTACCTGCGCAATATTTCCTGGATCGAGATCGATAATCGCGAAAGCGCGCGCGAGGCGGTGCTGCACCTTCTGAAGCTTGGGCATCGCCGCATCGGGACGATCACCGGCCCGCTGAATACCTCGTCGGGGGTGGAGCGGCGCGATGGCTACAAGCAGGCTTTGCTGGAACATGGCATTGGGATCGCTCCCGAGCTGATCGTCGAAGGCGATTACCATCCCGATGGCGGTTTTGCTGGCATGCAGCGCCTGCTGCAGCTGCCCGACCCGCCCACGGCGATGTTTATTGCCAGCGACCTGATGGCAATTGGCGCGATGCGGGCGCTGCGTGCGGCCGGGCTGCGCGTGCCCCACGACATGGCAATCGTCAGCTTCGATGATCTGCCGGCCGCGCATTTTGCCGATGTGCCGCTCACCACCGTGCACCAGCCCATCCGCGACATTGGCCTGAACGCTACCGATATTCTGATTGACCAGCTCGAACGGCAGGATTTCACGCCGACATTCCGCCGCATGCCCACCAAGCTCATTATTCGCGACTCGTGCGGGGCTTTGCTGCGCACAGGCGCGTAGAACAATTGGCAGCCCAGAATTTTCCTCGAAAGGGGGTGAACGCCAGGCACGGCAAAATTCTACTGGACGGTGTTGTCGTATAATGTATTTCGTAGAGAGGAACACAGATGTTTAATCTCCGACGAAGCGGAACTCTGCTCAAGATGCTCCCCTTCTGGGTCGTAGCGATGCTTGTCATTGCCGCGTGTGGCGGCCAGCCCGCTGCGTAGCCCAGCGCAGCGCCCACCAGCGCGGCCGCCCCGGCCGCCGAGGCCACAGCAGCCCCGGCCGCCCCCGCCGAAGCCACCGCTGCCCCCGCAGCGGGCGAAGCCACTGCTGCGCCTGCCGCTGAGCCGGCCGCCAGTGGCGAGGGCCTGGTAACTGTTTCGGCCCAGCAGCAGGCCACCTGGACGCGCAACTTCAACCCGTTTGTCTCCGACAATCGCTTCCCGACGGCTAACGGCGTGTACGAGCCTTCGATGATCTACAACACCATCAAGGGCGAGTTGCTGCCGTGGCTGGCCACGAAGTATGAGTGGAGCAGCGACAACAAGAAGCTGACGCTGACCTACCGCACCGACGTGAAGTGGTCGGATGGCCAGCCCTTCACCGCCAAGGACGTTGCCTACACCTTCAACCTGCAGAAGGCCAACAAGGGCCTGGTTGGTGGCGGCCAGAACGCCTGGGCCTACCTCGACAGCGTTGCCGCCAGCAGCGATACGGCGGTTGACTTCACCTTCAAGGAGGTCTACACCGTCGGTCTGTACGACATCGTCGGTCAGAACATCGTGCCTGAGCACGTGTGGAAGGATGTCGGCGACCCGGTGACCTTCACCAACGAGAACCCGGTCGGCACCGGCCCGTTCACCGAGGTGAAGAACTTCCAGAACCAGATCTACGAAGTTCACAAGAACCCGAACTACTGGCAGCCCGGCAAGCCGATGGTTGAGGGCCTGCGCTTCCCAGCCTACCCCGGCAACGACCAGGCCAACCTGGCGACGATCAACGGCGAGAACGACTGGGTCGGTAACTTCATCCCCGACATCGAGAAGACCTTTGTTTCCAAGAACCCGGAAACCAACGGCTACTTCTTCCCGCCAACCGGCGCGACCGTGATGCTCTACCTGAACACCACCAAGAAGCCGTTCAGCGACGTGAACGTGCGCAAGGCGATCAGCATGGCGATCAACCGCGACCAGATCGTGAAGGTTGCCATGTACAGCTACACCAAGCCCGCCGACGCGACCGGCCTGAGCGACGCCTACCCGAGCTACAAGAGCCAGTCGATTGCTGACGCTGGCAAGAGCTGGGTCTCGCTGAACGTCGAAGAAGCCAACAAGATGCTGGATGCGGCCGGCCTGACCAAGGGCGGCGATGGCATTCGCACCGTGGACGGCCAGCCGATGACCTACGACATCAACGTGGTGTCGGGCTGGAGCGACTGGGTGTCGGCCTGCAACATCATGGCGCAGAACCTGAAGGCCGTTGGCATCAACGCGACCGTGAAGAGCTACGACTTCAGCGCCTGGTTCGACCGCGTGCAGAAGGGCGACTTCGACATGTCGATCGGCTGGTCGAGCGGTGGCGCAACGCCGCTGAACTACTACCGCGGCCAGATGGCGACCACCAAGGTCAAGCCGGTTGGCGAAACCTCGGATGAGAACTGGCACCGCTTCGGCAGCGCCGACGCCGACAAGCTGCTGGCGCAGTTTGCCGCCACCTCGGATGCCGCCGAGCAGAAGAAGGTTGCCGAGCAGCTGCAGCAGCTCTTCTCCGACAACGCGCCGGCTGTGCCGCTGTTCCCTGGCCCGGCGTGGTATGAGTACAACTCGACCCGCTTCACCGGCTGGCCGAGCAAGGACGACCCTTATGTGGTCGGCTCGCCGTTCGGCGCGACCGAGCAGTTGCTGCTGATGACCAGCATCAAGCCCAAGTAAGCTCATTTCGGTGCGGCGCGCTGCTTGCCTGGCAAACAGCGCGCCGCTCTTAACAGCTGTGACCGTTCAATGAGGAAAGGAGCGCGGGATGCAGTATATCCTCCGCCGGCTCGGCTTTTATGCGCTGGCAGCCTGGCTTTCGCTGACCATTAACTTCCTTCTGCCACGCTTTATGCCGGGCGACCCGGCCGCTGCCATTTTCGCGCGCTTTCGCGGCCAGCTTCAGCCCGAGCAGATCCAGGCCATGCGCGAGGCCTATGGCCTCACCGACGCGCCACTCTACGTCCAGTATGTTCAGTATGTCGGCAGCATGCTGCGCGGCAACCTCGGCATTTCGATCTCGGCCTTCCCCTCGCCCGTCACTGCCGTAATCTCCACTGGCTTGCTGTGGACGCTGCTGCTCGGCGGCACGGCCCTGATCGTGAGCTTTTTGCTTGGCAATATTCTGGGCATTTTTAGCGCGTGGCGGCGCGGCAGCGTGCTCGACAACTTCCTGCCGCCGATCCTGATCTTCGTTGGCTCGTTTCCGTTCTTCTGGCTGGCGCTGGTGGCGCTGTACTTCCTGGGCTTCCAGTTCGGCTGGTTCCCGCTGCGCCACGCCTACAGCGACACGCTGCGCCCCGGCTGGAGCTGGCCTTTTATTCAAAGCATTATTTCGCACCTGATCTTGCCGGCCGGCGCGATTATTGTGGTTTCGGTGGGCGGCTGGCTGCTGGGCATGCGCAACATCATGATCAACATGCTTGGCGAAGATTACATCACCATGGCCGAGGCCAAGGGCCTTTCACAAAACCGTATTATGTTCGCCTATGCCGCGCGCAACGCCTTGCTGCCGAACATCACCGCCTTTGGTATGGCGCTGGGCTTTGTGCTGGGCGGCCAGATTATTGTCGAAACGGTGTTCTCCTACCCCGGTTTGGGCTACCAGCTCACCAAAGCCGTGAGCAACCTCGACTACCCGCTGATGCAGGGCTTGTTCCTGATGATCACGCTGGCGGTGCTGGGGGCCAATTTGATAATTGATTTGCTGTACGTGCGGCTCGACCCGCGCGTTCGCGCGCGCTAGTGGGAGGCCAAGATGCAGGCAAAAGATCAGCCAGTCGATATCCAGCCAACCCCCGCCGGCCAGATGGCCGCAGTGCCAACCAGCGTGCCAAGCGGGCGCGCGCGGCGCACCTTGTTCCGCACGCTGCTGCGCAACCCCAAGGCCACAGTTGGCGGCGCCATTCTGCTGCTGTTTATTTTCGCAGCCGTGTTTGCGCCGCTGGTTGCGCCCGGCGACCCGAACGAGTTCGTGGATGTGCCGCACCAGGAGCCTTCCGCCACGCATTGGTTTGGCACCGAAGGCCAGGGCAAAGATGTCTTCCGGCAGACGGTCTGGGGCGCGCGCAACTCACTGGCAGTGGGCTTTGCGACCGGCCTGCTGACCACGGCGGTCGGCGTGGCGATCGGCATGATTGGCGGCTATTTTGGCGGGCGCGTGGACGACGTGCTGTCGCTCTTCACCAACGTCGTGCTGATCATCCCGGGCCTGCCGCTGCTGGTGGTGCTGGCCTCGTTCCTCAAACCAGGCTTGCTTACGATCATATTTGTGCTCTCGGTGGTGGGCTGGGCCTGGCCCGCCCGCGTGGTGCGCGCCCAGACGCTTTCGCTGCGCGAGAAAGATTTCGCATCGGCAGCGATTGTGAGCGGCGAAAACCACTTCCGCATTATTTTCCGCGAGCTGCTGCCCAACCTCACCTCGCTGATCGTCGGCGGTATGATCGGCTCGGTGACGTATGCGATTGGCGCTGAGACGGCGCTGAGCTTCCTGGGCCTGACGAACGTGAGCGATGTAAGCTGGGGCACGAACCTCTACTGGGCGCAGAACAACGCCGGCCTGCTGGTGGGCGCGTGGTGGACGATCATCCCCTCGGGCTTGTGCGTGGCGCTGGTGGCATTTGCGCTTTCGCTGATCAACTACGCGATGGACGAGATTACGAACCCGCGCCTGCGTGCCGAAAAGGAAGTGAGCCATGTCTTCAAGAAGCAACAGCGGCGCCGTGTCCGCGCCACTCCTGTCATCCGCGACGCCCAGTAAGGTCGCGCCGGGCAAGCCGCTGCTCGAAGTTGAAAACTTGCGCGTGCGCTACCTGACGCCGCGTGGCCCGGTGCGCGCGGTGGACGATGTCACCTTCACGCTTGCGCCGGGCGAGGTGTTTGGCCTGGCCGGCGAGTCGGGCAGCGGCAAAAGCACAATTGCCCACGCGATCATGCGCCTGCTGCACCCGCCGGCGGTGATCACGGGCGGGCAGGTGCGCTTCGGTGGCGACGACGTGCTCGACATGAACGACGACGAGCTGAACGAATTCCGCTGGGGCCAGGTCTCGATGGTCTTCCAGAGCGCCATGAACGCGCTCAACCCGGTGCTGACCGTGGGCGAACAGATCACCGACGTGATCGACCGGCACCTGCACCTGCCCAAAAAGGAAGCCCGCGACCGCGCCGCCTTCCTGCTCGATCTGGTGGGCATCGAGGCCAAGCGCATCGATTCCTACCCGCACCAGCTTTCGGGCGGCATGCGCCAGCGCGTCGTCATTGCGATTGCGCTCGCGCTCAACCCGCCGCTGATGATCATGGACGAGCCGACGACCGCGCTCGACGTGGTGGTGCAGAAAGAGATCATGCAGCAGATCGAGCAGCTCAAAGAGAAAATGGGCTTCTCGATCCTGTTCATCACCCACGACCTTTCGCTGATGGTCGAGTTCTCCGACCGCATTGGCGTGATGTACGCTGGCGAGATCGTCGAGCTTGCGCCCGCCAAGGAGCTGTTCGAGAACCCGATGCATCCCTACACGCAGGGCCTGATGAACTCCTTCCCGTCGATCACCGGCCCGAAGGTGAAGCTCACGGGCATTCCCGGCGCGCCGCCCGACATGGTCGAGCCGCCGTCGGGCTGCCGCTTCCACCCGCGCTGCCCGCACGCCATGGAGAAGTGCAGCGCAATTGTGCCGCGCCTGCAAGAGGTTAAGCCCGGCCATTTCGTGGCCTGCCATCTGTATTAGGTTTGCAGGTTGCCGCCGGGGCGTATCGCCCGCCGGGGCGTATCGCATACGCCGCAGGTTTGCAGGTTGCCGCCGGGGCGTATCGCATACGCCAACTGAATTGATCTATCGCAGAAGGTTAGACATATGACCGCACCAGCATCAGAAACCCAAGGCCGGGCCAGCGCCGACGAGGCCCCGGTGCTCGAAGTGCGCCACCTCACCAAGCGCTTCCCGGTGGGCGGCCTGTTCGACAAGCGCAGCGTCCACGCGCTCGAAGACGCCTCGTTTGCCATTCATCGCGGCGAGGTGATTGCGCTGGTGGGCGAGTCGGGCAGCGGCAAAAGCACCACCGCGCGCCTGATTGCGCGCCTGATGCCGCCGACCTCGGGCGAGATCATCTTCAAAGGCACCGACATGGTCAAGGCCGAGCCGCACGCCGCCTCGCGCGCCTACCGCAGCGATGTTCAGATGATCTTTCAGGACCCGTTTGGCTCGCTGAACCCGACCCACACAATCGGCTACCATCTGGAGCGCCCGCTGCTCATTCACAAAAAGGCCAGCAGCGGCAACGACCTGCGCGAAAAAGTGCTGAGCCTGCTGACGACCGTGGGCCTCAACCCGGCCAGCGACTTCGCCACCAAGTTCCCATACCAGCTTTCGGGCGGGCAGCGCCAGCGCGTCGCCATCGCCCGCGCCCTCGCGGTCGACCCCGAGGTCATTCTGGCCGACGAGCCGATCTCCATGCTCGACGTTTCGATCCGCATGGGCGTGCTCAACCTGATGGAGCGCCTGAAGGAAGAGCGCGGCATCGGCTACCTCTACATCACGCACGACATCGCCAGCGCGCGCTATATTGGCGACAAGACGATTGTGATGTACGCGGGTCGCATGGTCGAGGGTGCCGCGAGCGACGAGCTAATGCACAACCCGGCGCACCCCTACACGCAACTCCTGCTCTCGGCGGTGCCCAACCCGCGCGCCGGCCTGGCAACGCGCAAAACCGAAGCGCGTGGCGAAATCCCTTCGCTGATCGACCCGCCGCCCGGCTGCCCGTTTGCGGCGCGCTGCCCCAAGGTGATGGACGTGTGCCGCCAGGTGATGCCGGGCACCGAGCAGCTTGGCAACGACCACTGGGTGCGCTGCCACCTGTTTGGCCCGGGCGCAGCCGCCGAAGCACAGTAGAAAGCAACGTCGATGACACAGATTCACTTCCCCACAGGCTTTGTCTGGGGGACGGCCACGGCGTCCTATCAGATTGAGGGCGCGGCGCAGGAAGACGGGCGCAGCGAGTCGATCTGGGATCGCTTCTCGCACACGCCCGGCAAAATTCTCGATGGCAGCAGCGGCGACGTGGCCTGCGATCACTACCACCGCTGGCAGGACGATATTGCGCTGATGAAGGGGCTGGGCATGCAGGCCTACCGCTTCAGCATCGCCTGGCCGCGCATTCTGCCCAATGGGCGTGGCGCGGTGAACCAGGCCGGCATCGATTTTTACAGCCGCCTGGTCGATGGCCTGCTCGAAGCCGGCATTACGCCTTTCGCCACGCTCTACCACTGGGACCTGCCGCAGGTGCTGCAGGACGCGGGCGGCTGGCCGGCGCGCGCCACCGCCGAGGCGTTTGTCGAATACGCCGATGTGGTCACGCGCGCGCTTGGCGACCGGGTGAAGCACTGGATCACCCACAACGAGCCCTGGTGCGCCAGCCTGCTGAGCTACCAGATCGGTGAGCACGCGCCCGGCCTGCACGACTGGCACGCCGCGCTGGCCGCCGCGCACCACATCCTGCTTTCGCACGGCATGGCGGTGCCGGTGATCCGCGCCAACAGCCCGGGCGCCGAGGTTGGCATTACGCTCAACTTCACGCAGGCCGTCTCGGCATCCGAGCGCGCCGAAGACGTGGCCGCCACGCGCGCCTTCGATGGCTTCTTCAACCGCTGGTTCCTCGACCCGCTGTACCGCGCGACCTACCCCGACGACATGGTCGAGTTCTACAAGGCCGATGGGCGCTTGCCCGCTGGCGGCCTGGAGTTCGTGCAGTCGGGCGATATGACCACCATCGCCGTTCCAACCGACTTCCTGGGCGTGAACTACTACACCCGCGCGGTGATCAGCGCCAGCACGCTGGAGCAGGGCGGTGGCGTGCCCAATCAGGAGCTGGCGCGCACCGAGATGGACTGGGAAGTCTACCCCGAAGGGCTTGAGCACCTGCTCGTGCGCCTGCACACCGATTACCAGCCAGCCAAGCTGTATGTCACCGAGAATGGCGCGAGCTATTCCGACCCGCCCGGCCCCGATGGTCTGGTGCACGACGAGCGCCGCCGCACTTTTCTGCGCGACCATTTTGCCGCCAGCCACCGCGCCATGGCGGCGGGCGTGCCGCTGGCCGGCTATTTCGTCTGGTCGCTGATGGACAATTTCGAGTGGGCGAAGGGCTACACGCAGCGCTTTGGTATCGTGTGGGTCGATTACGACACGCAGGAGCGCATCCCGAAAGACAGCGCGCTGTGGTACCGGCAGGTGATTGCCGACAACGGCTTCGATACCGCTGGCTAATGTGCTGCCCTGTGGAAGCGCAGAAACCTTACCACCAAGACACCAAGGCACCAAGAAAAATTTCTTAACTGCTGGTGTCTTGGCGGTAAATAAAAACATTCCAACCTGTAACCTTCAAACCTGCAACTCATGGGAACGCCATGCGCCGCTGGCTCGCGATTGTGCTTGTGCTTGGCCTGCTGGCCGCCTGCGCTGCCGGGCTGTGGGCCTCGCAGGCGAGCCTGGTTGGCGCGCTGGTGCTGCCCAACGGTGTGGGCGTAAACGTCACTTCGCGCAGCTTCACGGCGCTGCGGGTTTCGTACCGCGTGCCAACGCGCACCAGCGAGTGGCAGGCCGATATCTACAAGCAGCTGGTGGCGCACGGCTGGCAGGGCCGCGACTACACCTTTGGCGTCACGCGTACCTTCACGCTCACCTGGTACACCCGCACCTACAGCTTCGGCCCGATCCAAATCCTCGAAAGCGCCGTGGTGGGCGGCGACCCGCACGACCCGAGTGTGGTGAATATCGAAGTGCACCGCGAGCTGCATATGCAAGAATAAAGCGGAGTGCCTCTGTTCATATAGCTTGAACTGGGACGCAGATAAACGCCGACGAGCGCAGACATATGGCTTCATGGCATGCGTATCCGTGTTCTCCGCGTGTGTCTGTGTCCGATCGCTTCGCCAAATCGCGAACAAGTACGCCGCAATGCTGTGACTTTGTTCTCCATAATGAAAAGGTTTTCCGATGGATACAAACAAGCAAGCAGCTTTCCGCGACCTCAACAAGAACGGGCGGCTCGACCCCTACGAAGACCCGTCGCGCCCGATTGACGAGCGCGTGGACGACCTGCTGGCGCAGATGACGCTGGAAGAAAAAGCTGGCCTGATGTTCCACACCATTCTGGGCGTGGCCTCCGACGGCTCGCTTGCGGCGGCGGGCTTTGGCGGCTCGCCCGAAGACCTGGTGAACAGCAAGCTGATGAACCACTTCAATGTTCATGGCCTGCCTGCGCCGCGCGTGGCCGCCGAGTGGCACAACCGCATCCAGGCGCTGGCCGAAGCGACGCGCCTGGGCATCCCGGTCACGGTTTCGTCCGACCCGCGCCACGGCTTTTCGAGCAACCCGGTGGTCAGCCTGACATCGGGCGGCTTCTCGCAGTGGCCCGAGCCGATTGGCCTGGGCGCGATTGGCGATGCCGCGCTGACCGAGCAGTTTGGCGAGATCGCCCGCCAGGAGTACACCGCCGTCGGCATTCGCGTGGCCCTGCACCCCATGGCCGACCTTGCGACCGAGCCGCGCTGGGCGCGCATCAACGGCACCTTTGGCGAAGACGCCGGGCACAGCGCGCAGCAAACCGCCGCCTACATTCGCGGCTTTCAGGGCGCAACACTCGGCCCCGCCAGCGTCGCCTGCATGACCAAGCACTTCCCCGGCGGCGGCCCGCAAAAGGACGGCGAAGACCCACACTTCGAATATGGCCGCGAGCAGGTCTACCCCGGCGACAACTTCGACTACCACCTGGGGCCATTTGAAGCGGCGTTTGCTGCCGGCACCTCGCAGATCATGCCCTACTACGGCATGCCGGTTGGCCTGAAGTACGAAGAAGTTGGCTTCAGCTTCAGCAAGGAAATCGTGACTGGGCTGCTGCGCGAGCACTACGGCTTCGACGGGCTGGTCTGCACCGACTGGGGCCTGATCAACGACGCCGAAATCATGGGCAAGCCCTTCCCGGCGCGCGCCTGGGGCGTTGAAGACCTCACGCCGCTGGAGCGTGTGCAGAAGGCGCTCGACGCGGGCGTCGACCAGTTTGGCGGCGAAGAATGTCCTGAGCTGATTGTCGAATTGGTGCGCGGCGGGGCAGTGGCCGAATCGCGCATCGACGTGTCGGTGCGGCGCATTTTGCGCGAGAAGTTCCGCCTGGGCCTGTTCGACAACCCGTATGTCGACCCCGACGCGGCCGAGCGCGTGGTGGGCAATGCTGACTTTCTGGCGGCGGGCGCGGCGGCACAGCGGCGGGCCTTTGTGCTGCTGAAAAATGGTGCTGACGCCGCGCCCGTGCTGCCGCTGTCTGGCCGGCCGCGCATCTATGTCGAAGGCGTTGCGCCCGAGGTGGCGGGCGAGTATGGCGAGGTGGTGAGCAGCCCGCGCGCGGCCGATTTCGCGATTGTGCGCTTGCAGGCACCCTTCGACCCGCGCAATGGCAATTTCCTTGAGGGTTTCTTCCACGCCGGCGATCTGCGCTTCAAGCCCGATGTGCTGGGCCGCCTGATCGCGCTGATGGCACAGGTGCCAACGATTGTCGATATCTACCTCGACCGGCCGGCAATCATTCCTGAGCTGGCGGCGGGCAGTGCCGCGCTGCTGGCGAACTTCGGCGCGAGCGATGCGGCCCTGCTGGATGTCCTATTCGGTCGCGCCGCACCGAGCGGCACGCTGCCCTTCGAGCTGCCGTCCTCGCAGGAAGCGGTGCTGCGCCAGCGCTCGGATGTGCCGTTCGATACTGGCGATCCGCTGTTTCCGTTTGGCTTTGGGCTGCGCTATTCAGCGGGTGACGGGGTGACGGGGTGACATGGTGAAGGGGTGGTTTGCAGGTTGCAAGTTTGAATGTTGAATGTTGACTTTGCGCGAACTTGCCAACCTGCAATTCTTCGCGTCCTCTGCGTCCTTTGCGGTTTATTTTCGGTCGTCGCCATTCGATACGCGCTTCGCGTGGGGTACCCCTGGGTTCAGGACGAAGTTGTTGGTTGTTGGCCCTCAATCGTAAATCGTAAATCCTTAAATCTCCGTGCCTCTGTGTCTCTGTGGTGAACGATCGTCGGTCGTCGCCGCGCCCTACAGCGCCTGGCGCTCTTTGCTCTCGCGCTTGCGCGAATCGCTGGCGGGCAGCTCGGCGCGCAGCAGGCTGCCTTCCACAATCCCCAGAAATGCCCGCCGGTCTGCCGCGCGCACTATTGCCTGCTCGTGGGCGCGGGCCAGCGCCACCGGGTAGCCCTGCCCTTTCAGGCACTGGTCGTACACAAGCGCGTGCACCAGGTCAACCTGCGCGCGATCTTCGGCCACCCAGCGCGGAATTTCCACCCGCGCAATTTCGCGGCCCACGCGCATATAGAAGAAGTGGATCAGGTGCTCGCCATAGGCCTCGACATTGATGCGCGAAAGCGAGGCGAACAGCGGGCCGCGCTGCCCCTCGGCCAGCATATCCGCCAGAATGTCGGCGTCGGTGAGCCCCTGGCAGACCATGCACGAGGGCTCGCGGTTGGCGGCCACGTCGCTGCACGCGCTGCATTTCGCGCCGCGCCCCTGCGCCACATCCACATCCGGGCAGAACATCAGGCGAATGGTGCCAGCCACCTCGGGCGCGCGCGGCCGGCTGATATACGAGGCCACCGGCACGCCGCGCGCCCGCATCGCGTCGAGGTAGCGCAGGTAGGGTTGCAGAAAATGATCCTGCACAAACTTCTCGGCATTCGCCAGCGTCCAGCGCACCAGCGTGCCATCCTGCAGCGCAATCGCGGGCGGCGGCGCGTCGGCCGGCGGGTCGATCAGCGCGTCGAAGCTGCCATCGCGTGGCGTGCGGCGCGTGGCGGGCCGCGGCAGGAATTCGTCGGCCATCTCGACCAGCGCCTGCCCTTCTTCGACATCGCGGCGCGAGCTCAGGTAGTTGCCCTCGATTGCCACGCGCCGCACCCCATCGGACAAATACAGGTCTTCTTCGCGGTAATACAGCGCCGGGCGCGAGGTCAGCCGCGCGCTGGCGCGCGGGCCATAGCGCAGAAACACCCGCCCGATATTGATCACATAGCAGGCCGCCATGCCGTGCCGCTCGACATCGATCTGCGAGCCGTCGGTCGCGATCAGCGCGTATTCGGCTGGGCGGGCGGGCGCGTCGTGGGTGGTGTTCAGCGGCTCGACCGGGCGGGCCAGCAGCCAGGCCGAGTTTTCGCGGCTCAGGTCGGCGGCCTCGGCCCACAGCTCGGGCGCATCGGCCGACTCAAGGTAGCGCCCGAGCGCCAGCGTCTGGCGGCCCTGCTTGTCGCTGGCCTCGCTCGCCAGCGAGCCGCTCATGGCGCGCACCTGGCGGCTCAGCGCCGAAAGATCAAGTGCCATCGCGGGCTTCCTTCCGTGTGCGTGGTCGGGCGGCACGCATCGCATTCCAGTGCGGTCGCAGTTCCGTGGATGGCTGTAGAATAGTACATCTGTTTCAGTATGTCAAGCTGTCGCGTGCCGAAGCGCCAACGTCGTGCTCAATATCCCGGCACATAACCGCCCAACGGGGCGTTTCTCGCGGCCGTGTTGACAAGCGCCACCCGCAACGCTACAGTGATATTCGCTTCGCAGTTCCATCTTTGTGAAACGAACAGGGAACAGACCAGAGACGCATCCTGAGTAGCGCGCAGCGCGTAAGGGACCAGAGACGCATCCTGAGTAGCGCGCAGCGCGTATCGAAGGGTGCGTGCGAATCACGCCTATCCGCACACTATGCTGCTATGACGCTCAAACGCACCGCCATTCTTTTCCTGCTGGCCGCGCTCGCCGGCTGCGGCCCCGACACACGCTACGCCGCCGCGCAGGCGCGCTGGCAATCTGCGCCGGTGCCACACTACCGCCTGCGCACCACCGACATCATCGCCGGGCACTCGTGCGACCAGACCGTCGAGGTGCGCGGCGAAACGATTGTCGGCATTCTGCACAACAGCTGCCAGCACCCCAACCTGTGGACGGTCGGCTGGCTGTTTCGCGCCGCCGAGCGCGCCAGCACGCCAATTGCGCCGTGTGCGCTTTACGACCCCTCGGCTGGTTGCCTGTGTGTCTATGCTGCCGCCACGCGCATCCAGTACGACGCTGCGCTGGGCTTCCCGCGCGAAATCGACTCGCAGCTGAGCTGGCAGGCTAACTGGCAGGGTTTCGGCTACTGGAGCTACGCCGCCCAACATCTCGCGCTGCCCGGCTGCACCGCGCCCGCCCCAATCGCCAGCCAGCACATCGTCGTCCACGAGCTGAAGCCCCTGCCCTAGCGCGCTTTCATCGCCGCGAATGATCTCAGGCTGGTCGCACAAGCGACGGCAGCATTCCGCTGTAGCGTGGCTGAACCGTCACGAGTGGGCGTTGCCCTTTCTTGCACCAGATTCGCCGCAGGATCGGGATGTTCATCCCCGCCCCTGACCTCCACGCTGGCGTCGGGGTGCTCGGCTTCGGTCCAGGCGAGCGCCTGCAGAAGCGTTTTTAACTGCTCCTGAACCCCAGGCTCGGCCTTGCGGTGGCGTAGACGCGGCACGCAGGAACGCTAGCCAAGCTGACGCAAGGCTCCCTGCCCCATGGCGCATGCACCTTTCGCGCGAGCTTGGTGCGCATCCACGCAGCGGCTTTGGGGCCAGCCCATCGCGCGCTTTGCGGTTTATGTTCTTCCGTCGTTCGTCGGCCAGCGCCCTAGCGCGTGAACCAGAACAGCGCGCCCAGCACCGCCGCCCAGACCGCGTAGCTCACCAGCAGCACCGCCACAAACGACCAGCCGGCGCGCGCGGCCAGCCAGGCCACCAGCACAAACACCAGCGTCGCCGCAATGCCGCGCACCATCGAGCCGGCGAAATCGCTCATGGCCTCGGCGCGGCCACCTTCGGCGCTCGCCACAATCCACAGCGCCAGCGTGATATTCACCGGCATGGTTGCCGCAATGGCGGCCAGTGTGCGCGAGTAGGCACGCGCCACCGCGATCACGACAATCAGCAGGATCGAGATCAGCACCGGGCCGATTTTTTGCCATTCCATCGCTTAATCCAGATCGAGCTGGCGCCTGCGCCCGCGTGGTCGTCGCTGCGTGAGCCGCCAGGTCTGCGGGCGGAAATCGGGCCGGGGGTGGCGGAAGACCGAGCGCCCCTTTGGCTGCGGGCCAGCAATCGCGCGCGACAGGCTGATGCCGCCGACAAGCGCGCCAATCAGCGCCAGCGGCCAGGCCAGCACGCGCGGCCAGCGCGCCGCCAGCAGCGAAAGGGCCAGCAGCGCGCCGCCAAATGTCGCGCCAATTGTGCGATCGTTGTTCTTCAAAGTCTCGCTGCCGGCCGTCTGAATGGCCGCGCCCACGCGCGCCATCGCCACGCTGGCCTTTGCTCGCCCGTCGGTGCGGTGGCGGCGGGCCTGCCGCTCGGCGCGGCTTTCGGGGCGCTCGGGGCGTGGGCGCAGCCGCCGCTTGCCGCTCAGGCAGATCTCGCGGGCGTGCGCAAGGTCTTCCTCGTACATCTTCTCCATCGCCGCGCCAAATTCCCAATCCTCGGCCACCAGGTCGATCTCCCAGTTTGTTTCCAGCCCGGTGACGTTCAGATTCGTCGAGCCAACCTTCGACCACCAGCCGTCGGCGACGGTGGTTTTGGCGTGCATCATCAGGCCGGCATATTCCCAGATCTGCACGCCAGCTTCGATCAGCGGCTGGTAGCCATAGCGCGACAGCGCGCCAACCATGGGCAGGTCGTTCGTGGAAGGCAGCAGAATGCGCACATCGATGCCATCGCGGGCCGAAGCCATGAGCGCCTCGCGCAGGATCGGGGCGGCCAGGAAGTAAGCGTCGGCCAGCCATACGCGCTTTTCGACGGCGGCGAGCATTACCTGAAAGACGCGCAGCATGCGCATGCGCTCGGGTTCCTGCACAATCACACGCGCCGAGACGCTGCCGGTGGGCTGCAGGCTGCCGTGGGGCGGGTGTTCGTCGGGCGGCAGGGGCGTGCCAGCGTGGCGCCACACATCCGCAAAGGCGCGCTCGATGTCGGCAATGGCCGGGCCAAGCACGCGCACCGCCGTGTCGCGGTAGGGCAAACCCGTCACCGGCGACTTGTCGAGCCAGGGGTCGGCGATGCACACGCCACCAATCGAAGCGTACTCGCCATCGACCGCCAGCAGCTTGCGGTGATCGCGGTTGACCACGTCGAAGGGTGAGGTAAAGGCAAGCGGATTGAACACGCGCACATCCACGCCGTTCTGCCGCATGTGCCGCCAGAACGAGCGCGACACGTCGAGCGAGCCGAACCAGTCGTAGAGCACGCGCACGCGCACGCCCGCCGCAGCGCGCTCGGCCAGGGCTTCGGCGAAACGCTGGCCAATGCCGTCGTTCTGGAAAATATAGTTTTCGAGGTGCACCCAGCGCTTGGCGTTCTTAATGGCGCTGAGCCAGTCGGCGTAGGTTTCCGAGCCGTTTTGCAGCAGCGTCAGGCTGTTGCCCTCGCGCAGCGGCGCATCGCTCACACGCGTCAGCGCGCGGTTGAGCCGGTTGCTGCGTGGCAGCGCCAGGTTGGTGCGCGGCGTGCTTCCGTCAGCAGGTCTGAGTTCATCCAGCGTTCGCATTCCTCCCCCGTTTCTGCGTATGCCAATGGCGGCGCGGCCATGCATGGGGCAAAATTATATACGCACTTGGGGAGTTGTGCTGCGCGGCGGAAGCGAGGAAGGGCGTATTGCTATATGCCCAGACCAAGAACCGCAGAACCATATGAGGGTTTAGGGTCTGGGGTTTTGGGATTGGGCCATCAACCCGCAACCTTCTAACCCGCAACCTTCTAACCGTCAAAGACCCTGCCAACCCCAAAACCTCTGCGTTCTTTGCGCTCTTTGCGGTTCAAATTTCCCCACGCTTGGGTGAAGGCAAGCTGCGCCTAAAGCTCCCGCGCGATATGGCGGGCAAGCAGCTCAAACAGGAACACCATGATCACGGCTGCAACAACCAGTGCCGGCGCAATCGCCGCCAGGCCAAACGTCTCGGCCAGCACGCCAAGCAGGCTGGTTACCAGCACGCCGCCCAGCCCAGCCGCCGCCGCCTGAAGCCCAATCCCGTTCGCGGCGTGCTGTTTGCCCAGGTATTGGGGCGTTGCAGAGGTAAGAAGTGGATACAGCGGCGCCATTGCAAGCCCCAGCAGCAAAATGCTTGCCAGGCTCAGCCAGAGCGTGAGGTTGAGAGAAAATACAATTGTGCCCACCAGCACTGCGCCAATGCTTGCCCGAAGAAGTTTCGTGGGTGCCACGCGCTGCACCAGGAAGCCAAACAGAATTCGCCCAATCGTCAGGCTGGCCCAGAAAAAGCTCACCCATGCCCCGGCCAGCGCTGCCGATACGCCGCGCTGTTCGGTCAGCAAGGTGTAAAACCATTGCCCCGCGCCAACCTGCGCGCCCGTGAAGGCCGCAAACAACAGAATGCCAAGCCATGCCGCCGGCAGCCGAAATGTCTCGGCCAGGGGCGTGCTGGGCGCGCGCGGCGATTGCGGCTGCGCGGGGGCCGGGCTGCGCCAGCGGTGGCGCGTGAGGCTGAAGCAAAGCGCCAGCAGCAGCTCGATTATTCCAATAATGAGAAATCCCAGCCGCCAGCCAAAGCTGCCCGCCACAATCGCCGTCATGATCGCAAGGCCGAGGGTTGCCCCAACGCCGAAGCTCGCGTGCAGCCAGTTCATCGAGCGCGGGCTGAAGTGCGTTGCCGCGTAGGTGTTCAGGCTCGCTTCGATCAAACCCGCGCCGATGCCGGTAAAGCAGCCCAGCACGACCAGCACAGCCCATGCTGGCGCCACGCTGGAGCCTACCAAGGCAACTGCGGTGATGCCACAGCTCCAGGCTGCCATCACGCCGATATTCAGGCGGGCCGTCAGGCGCCCGCTGTTGGCGCTGACCATAACCGAGCCGAGGAGCTGGGCGATCAGCAAGGCGCTGATGGCATCGATTGGCATGCCGAATGTGGCGCGAATATATGTCCAGGCCACACCGAGGCGGCTGCTCACCAGGCCAAGGCCAATAAAGCCTCCGAATGCGAGAACCAGCGGCACCAGCTCGATCCAGCGCGACGCAGCCGGTGGCAGCGCGAGTGCGAGGGCGGCGGGTTCGTGAATGGGCGGATCTGGCTGCTGCGCGGCAACGACCGCTTGTTGTTCCTGCACCATGTTCTTCTCGCTTCATTATGCTTGCTGATGCTTCCAGCGTTTGTGCTACCGCCGTGGCAGACCATGCCGCGTGCGCAGCTGCCAGCCCCAGGTAATCAGGCGGCGGCCAAGCCAGTCGAAGGTTTCGCCGCGCGTGGGCAGCTGGCGGGCGATCATGTGGAGACGTCGGGCCAGTTGCTGATGCGCCGGCACGCGCACCGATGGGCCATTCTGCTGATTGCCGGCAGGCGTGGCGCGCTGTTTGCTGCGGCGGTGCTGGAGGGCATGGAGCAATTCGAGTGCGACGAGTGTTTCTGCGTTCATGGCAATTTCCATTCAAAAGTGTTGGGGCAGGCAGTGTCTTGCTGTACGGCCCGGCCCTGAATTCTTCCTGGGCTTACACGTGTAAGTTGCGACCGAAAAGAATACGAGTGCGTTGACTTACTCGTGTAAGTCAACTATACTGGAACCGAAGGTCGTTGTCAAGGAGCAATAATGGCAAACAAGCAGCGCCGCGTCACAAGCGCCGATGTCGCGCGGGCGAGTGGCGTTTCGCGGGCAACTGTGAGCTACGTGCTCAACAACGACCCGCGGCAAACCATCCCCGACGAAACACGCGAGCGCGTGCTCAACGCCGCGCGCGAGCTGGGTTACCAGCCCTTTGCGGCCGCGCGCATCCTCCGCGCCGGGTACAGCAACCTTGTGCTCGCCGTGATTCAGTTCGAACAGGTCGACCCAGGGATGGCGCGCGATCTTAAGTACTTGGAAGCAGGGCTCAATGCGCAGGGTTTTACGCTGATCTGGTATGTGGGCCGGCACACGGCGCACGAGTCCACGCACCCTTCGACCAACCTGACCCCGGCGGTGATTGTTTCGTATGTGGATGAGCGCGACGCCGCAGTTACGTCGTTCTTGCAGCAGTTCAGCGTCCCGATCCTTTCGATGAGCAACCCGGCGGCGCGCGAGGCGGTGGGGAAGGCCCAGGTCACCTACCTCGCCCAGCGCGGCCAGCGGCAGATCGTGTTTGCCTCTACCGAGCGGCACGATGTGCAGCAGCTGGCGCAGGTTCGCCTCGATGGGGTGCGGCAGGGATGTGCCGAGCTGGGGCTGGCGCCACCCCTGGTGCAGGTTGTGCCTGCCTCGCGCGAAGGCGCGCGCGCAGCTATTGCGCAGATGCTGGCCCAGCAGGCGTCACCATTCGGGATTTGCTGCTACAACGACGAAGTGGCCTTTGCGGTTATGGCTGCGCTATCCGATGCCAGGGTCGCAATCCCCGAGCAGGTTGCGGTGATTGGGTGTGACGATATTCCGCTGGCCGAGTTCAGCGTCCCCGCGCTGACGACGATTGGCTTCCACAATCAGCACTTTCTCGACCGGGTGATCGCGAATATTTTGGCGGTGAGCTGGGGTGAGGCGTTTGATGAGGCGTCGCCGCTGGCGCTCTCGGTCGTCATCCGCGCATCGGCGTGAGCGGAGCGGCCCGCAGGTGGCAGTTGGCAGTTGGCAGTGAGCTGCAATCGCATAAGGGTTTAGGGTCTGGGGTCTTGGGATTGGGCACCAGCAACCTGCAACCAGCAACCTGCCAACCTGCAACCAGCAACCTGCCAACCTGCAACCTGCAAACCTGCAACCAGCAACCTTCAAACCTGCCAACTCACCGCATGCGCGCGAGCAGCTCGTAGCAGGCGCGGCTGTGGTGGTAGGGGCATTCCCACGGCCCCGTCTTGGGGTGGGTGGCGCGCGGGCGGCCCAGCGGGTCGAGGATTTTGTACCACTCGCCGTGGCGCGCATCGACGAAGTGCGTTTCGATGTAGGCCCACACATCTTCGGCGGCGGCGCGGAAGTGCGGCTGCCCGCTCAGCTGATAAGCGTTGTAGAAGCCAACCAGTGCCTCGGCCTGCACCCACCAGTGCCGGTCGGCGTCGGCATCTTCGTAGCGCACGCTGCCGTCGGGGGCGCGGCCAGCCGCGTACACCGATTGCGCGATTCGCACGGCGACGGCCTGCGTGCGCGCCAGCAGGGGCGCGTCGCCCAGCGCCTCGGCGGCGCGCACGAGCAGCCAGCTCCCTTCAATATCGTGGCCGTAGGAGCGCGGCGCGGGAAGGGTATTCCAGGCGTCGTCGAAGAACAGATGGAAGCTCGCCGTCTCGTAGTCGATCACATGGTCGAGGAAAATATGCACCAGCTCGGCCAACCTGCGGCGCAGACGTGGATGTTCCCAGACATGGAGCAGCGCGGTGTAGGCTTCCAGCATGTGCAGCAGCGTATTCATCGACTTGCGGCAGTTTGGCTCCTTGTCGCTCAGACGCATATCGGCCAGCGCGCCCCAGTCGCCGGCGCAGCCTTCGACGTAGCCGCCGTGGCGCGGCTCGTGGGCGTGGCGCTCGAGCAGCACAAACAGCGTGCGCGCCAGGCGCAGGCTCACGGCGTCGCCGGTGGCGCGGTGAAAGGCGGCCAGCGCGTAGATCGCGAATGCCTGGGCGTAGCTGTGTTTGCGCGTGCTTAGCGGGCGGTTGAAAGGATCGAGCATCCAGTGCACGCCGCCGTTGCGCGCATCCCAGAAGTGGTTGCACAGCGCATCGAGGGCGTGGCGCGCGGTGGCGAGATAGCCGGCGTGGCGGTACAGGCGGTAGGCTTCGGCGTAGGTCCACAGGATGCGCGCGCACAGCACCGCCGAGCGCGGCTGGTCGTCGCGCAGGCAGAGGCTGTTGCTAAGCGCGCCGTAGAATCCGCCCTTGCGATGATCGACGACATGCGCGCTCCAGAAGGGCAGGATGTTCCCGCGCAGCTCGCGCTCGATCCGGGCGCGCAGGCCGGCTTGTGTGGTAGCGGCTGGCTCGGCCAGGGCAATCATTTCGCGCATACACAGCCTCGGTTCTGTTTTGTGAATAACACGCTTACGCGGTTCCCAGCCCGTAATGAATAGCTACAAAGTAACCCGGTTATCGCGTTCGCCCTGGCCCGTGAACGGGCGGGCTAGGTTGCGGCAAAGCCCGCCTTCGCGGGCTGCTGGTACAAAGCCCACACAAACGGTAGCTGGCGGGCTCCAAAAGGCCACGAAGGTGGCCTTCGCTCAATGGAGCCGAGGGCTTCAGCCCCACGGCAATAGCACACCGCGTAACTCAGCTAGTAGCTTGGTGGCACCTGCCGCATGCGCCCAGCGCCGCGTATCGTGGCGATTGCGCACGAGCGTAAATCGAAAATCGTAAATCCAAAATCCCTTACCCCTGCCCACCTTCTCCAAACGTATCCCACAGCGAGCGCACGCGCAGCGCCGCCCGCGCCTGCTCAATCGTCCAGCCCTGCGGCAGTGGGCATGCCACGCCCACAAAACGCGCGGCCGGCAGGTCGAAATAGTTGTCGCTGAACACCACGTCGGCACCTTCCAGCGAAAGCTCGACAAACCGCGCCAGCGAGCGCGCCTTCAGCTCGATCATCAGCTGCTGGCCGACCGGATCAATATCGACGGCGATCTGCGGCGCGGCCAGGCGCAGGTGCTTGCTGGGGATGAAGGGCGTGACGCTGCGCTGGCGACATTCGCCGCCGCACCACAGCTCGCACACCAGCACGGCGTCGCGGCGCGCATCGCCCGCCAGCTCGGCCGCGAAATCGAGCGTTTCGAGCGCTGTGGTGGCCAGCGGCGCGGCCTGCACCGGGATACGCCCGCTGCGCAGCGCCTCGCCGGCCAGTGTTTCGAGCGTCCAGCGCAGTTCGCCAAACCAGGGCTTGGCGCCGTCGTTCGCCACAAACAGGCTGGCACCGTCGGCGCTTTCTTCCACCGAAAGGGCAACCGGCGCGAAGAAGCGGCGCGAGCCGTACTGCAATGCTTTCCAGCGCCCAAAATAGTCGATGCTCGACCACGACGCGACCGGCCAGCAGTCGTTGAGCTGCCAGTACAGCGTGCCGCTGCACATCGGGTCGCGCCGCCAGTGCTCCACGCCAATGCGCATGCCTTCGAGCTGCAGCACCTGGCTCAGGTAGGCCAGCGACGCGAAATCGTGCGGCAGGCGAAAGTGCGCGGCGGTGTAGGTGATGATTTTGCCGTTGCCAGCCAGGTTGCGCTGGTGGTGCTCCATGATGTACGAAGTCAGGTTCCAGTCTTCGGGCGCGGCATAGCGCGCCACAGTGGACATGCCCGGCAGCGACTGGAAGCCAAACTCGCTGATAAAACGCGCGCGCGTGTCGCGGTAGCGCTCGAAGGGGTGCATGTGGTGCCACACGCTCCACTGGTGAATGTCGCCGCGCGTGCCGTCGCCGGGCTTGTCGAAGTTGCCACCCGAGGAAGGCGAGCTGGGCCAGTAGGGCAGGTCGGGGTCGGCGGCAGCGACCCAGGCGGCCAGCGTGTGCTGGAAGAACTGGTTGTAGGCCGCCTTCAGGTCGGCGTGCGCGGGCGTGTCCCAGCCGCCCCATTCGACCCACGCGCCCTCGATTTCGTTGTTGCCGCACCACAGCGCCATGCAGGCGCGGTGCCGCAGGCGGGCGACATTCTGCTGCACCTCGATTTCCACATTGTCCAGGAATGGCTGCTCGTCGAGCGGGTAGCTCGAACAGGCAAACATGAAATCCTGCCACACCAGCAGCCCGAGGCGGTCGCAGGCGTCGTAGAAGGCTTCATCTTCGTAGTAGCCGCCGCCCCACACGCGCACCATGGTGTGGTGCGCTTCGGCCGCCGCGCCAAGCAACTGCTTGTACTCGCGGGCGGCAACGCGGGTGGGGAAGGAATCGGCGGGAATCCAGTTTGCGCCCTTGGCGAACACGCGCACGCCATTCACCACAAACGTGAACGACTCGCCCCATTCGTCGGGCTGGCGGCGCAGCTCAAGCGTGCGCAAGCCGACTTGCATGGCGCGGCGGTCGAGCAGCTCGTCGCCCGCGTGGAGACTCATTTCGGCTTGGTACAGCGGCTGCGCGCCGAGGTCGTTTGGCCACCACAATTGCGGCTGGTCGACATCCAGCTCCAGCGTGCCCGTCGCGCCATCAAGCGCGATCTCGGCGCTCTGGGTGCGGCCATCGGGCGCGGTCAGATGTAGCGTGGCACGCAGTGGCGCATCGCTCCAGCGCTCGGCGCGCACGCCGACGCTGAGCGACACGCGGCCGTCGGCGTGGCGCTGGCGCAGGTGTACGTCATCGATGCGCGCCGCGCCGTAGCCTTCCAAGCGGATGTCGCGCCACACGCCGATTGCCGGCAGCATGGGGCCCCAGTCCCAGCCGAAGTGGCAGGGCGCTTTGCGCAAGTGCGGGCCGCCGTGGATCACAAACGGGTCGCCAACCACAATCATGGGGCGCTGGGCATCGCGCTCGGCGGCTGCGCGCACCGGCGAGGTGAAGCGCACGCGCAGCTCATTCGCGCCGGGTCGCAGCGCGCCAGCCACGTCGAAGCGGTACTGGCGGAACATATTCTCGGCGCGGCCAATCGGCTGCTCGTTCAGCCACAGCTCGGCCAGGGTGTCGAGGCCATCGCACACCAGGAACATGTGCGGCGCGGCAAGCAGGGCCGCGTCGGGCGTGAAGGTGTGGCGGTATTCCCAATCGCGCTCGGCGACCCACTGCACGCGCTTTTCCTCGTCGCCCACAAACGGGTCGCCGATGCGGCCAAGCGCGAGGAGATCGGTGTGCACGCCGCCCGGCACCGTGGCCGGGAGCCATTCGCCGTCGCCGGCCTGCCGAAATTGCCACGCGCCATTGAGTGATTGCTGGTTCATTTGTACTCTTTCTTTTCGGGGCGCTTCGCCCCCGTGCCCCGATACAATGCCTGTTTGCTTTTTTCGGGGCGCTTCGCCCCCGTGCCCCGATACAATGCCTGTTTGCTTTTTTCGGGGCGCTTCGCCCCCGTGCCCCCGATTAGGGAAACCCTAGCCGGTTTCCCTAAAACCCTTCCGGCAAAGGGCGCTAGTATCAGATGTTATGGAGTGCTGTCATGCCTCCGTTGAAACTTCGGATGACATACTTTTTTCACATTCAGTTTGCCTGATGCAATCTTTGCTTCAGTTCTTCAAACCTTCGTGTCTTCGTGTCTTCGTGGTTCCGTTCTCCAAACCTTCGTGCCTTCGTGTCTTCGAGGTTTCGTTCTCCCAGCCTTGGTGTCTTGGTGCCTTGGTGGTTACGTTCTCCTTATTCACACCTTCGTGTCTTTGGTCTTCGTGGTTACGTCTCTCACGCCGGCTTGATTTTGAAGGCGAGGTCGCGCGCGAAGGGCGGGAAGGCCAGCGTCGCGCCGTCGGCGGTGACGTCGAGCGTGTCGCGGGCGATCACCGTGCCAGCAGCGGTGTCCCACCATTCGACGGTATAGGTGCCGGGGTTCAGGCCGTTCAGCTTCCACGTTGCCCCTTCCACCGGCGCAAACTCGGGCGTGAATGTGCCGAGCGTGCGCTTTTCGGCCATGGCCTGGCGCAGCGCCTTCGAATAGGCCGCCCGCAAGCCATCGTAGGAAAAGGCGTTGCTGCGCACCCAGCCAAGCATGCGGTCGGGCGCGCCGAGCAGGAGCAGTGTGGCGGGCGCGCCGGCGACGACCGGGCGGCGGGTTTTGTAGCTACTTGCGGCCAGGTCTTCATCCTGGAAAAAGGCCGCCGCGCCATGAAACAGCGGGTACAAATTCAGCGGGTCGATGTACGAATCCCACCACCACGTCATGCCGGTGCCCGCGCCTTTGGTGAGCAGCCCGGCCCACAGGCCATTGTGAATATGCACGCCCTGCGGGTCGATCGTGGCGTCGGCGCTATCGGCGCCCGTGCCGAACTCGCCCACCAGCGCGGGCTTGCCAAGCGGCGTCATTTCCTTCATGGCGCGCGCAAAAGTCTCGGCCGGGTCAGCGGGGTTGTAGATGTGGCGCTGGGCGATGTCGATCTCGGGCATGGCGAACACCGCGTCGTCGCTGCCGGCGTAGCTGGTGGTGCGCAGGTGCGGGTAGGGGTCGTATTTCGCCAGCTCGGCGCTCATTTCCCTGATCCACGGCTGCTGGATGGCGGTGTCTTTCATCGGCGTCCAGTCGACCTCGTTCCACCACTCCCAGGCCAGCAGGTTCGGGCTGTAGCCCCAGCGCGCCGCAATGTAGCGCAGCCGGCGCTTGAACAGGTCGCGCGCCTGGGCGTTGCTGGCGAACTCTTCGGGCTTCGCCAGCGGGCCGCCGTTTGCGGCGCTGTAGGGGTTATTGGCCCACTCGGGGTTCACGCCAGTGTTGAACGCGCCGTGGTTGAGCAGCGCCAGCATAATGTAGATGTCGTTCTGCTCGGCCAGCTCGAAGGCGCGGTCGAGCTGCCAGGCGCGGTCGAGCCGCCTGGTGTAGTCGCCCAGCCCGGTGTCGTTCCACTCGATGCCAAAGGCCCAGCTTGCCATCCACAGCCGCGCGAAGTTTGCGCCCTGCGCGTGCATGTTCCCGAACCAGCGCTCGTAGTCGTGGGTGCCGCCCGCGCCATACCAGCCCACGTTCTGGCCAATTGCGAGAAAGGGCGTGCCGTCGCCAAACGCGAAGTAGGCCGGGTCGCGCGGGTCGATGCGCACCGAGCCGTGGCGCCGCGCCGCCGTGACGGTGAACTGCGCGGGCGTGCTCCGAGCGCTGCCGGCGGGCGTTTTCGCGTCTACCACCACGCTCCACGCGCCGGGCGCGGGTGGCGAAAAACGCACCTTCCAGGCGGGCTGGCCGCGCGGCGCAAGCACTTCCTTGCCGCCCTCCAGCGCGCTCGTGAAATCCTGCCAGAAGAAGCCCGGCACCGTGAGCGTTTTCCCATCCGGCCCGGTGAAATGTGCCTGCACGTCGATCTGGGCCGGGTCGAAGGGATTGCGGTAGGTGGTGTGCAGGTCGAGCGTGAGTTCGAGCTTTTCGTAGGCGGGCAGGGTGTTGGTGTTGAGGGTGAGGGTGGGCGCGTTGGGCGGACACGTAGGTGCGCAGGGCGTGGGCGGACACGCAGGTGCGCAGGGCGTGGGCGGACACGCAGGTCCGCCCGGACATTCGGTGGGGCACGTAGGTGCGCAGGGCGTGGGCGGACACGTAGGTCCGCCCGGACAGGCGTTGTTTTGCGTTGCAGTTGCGCTGGGCGGACACGTAGCTCCGCCCGGACATTCGGTGGAGGGCGTTGGAGCAATTGCGGGCGCGCTGCTGCATGCGGCAAGCATTGTGCCGAGCAGGAAGCAAAGGAGCAAGTTGGCGCGGGCGTGTTTCATAGTATTTTCTCTCGCACCGTTCTGCGGTGAGCGCATGCGATACGCCCTTGCAGTGCTTGGTCTGGGCGTATTGCATACGCCCTTCTGTCGCCCGCGCTCACAGCGCCACCAGCCCGGCAAGCGCGTGCACCGACTGGCGCTCGATCAGGGTTGGGCGCAGCATCAGTGTCACGCCGCCGGCGCTGGGCTGCTCGACGCGGTTGGCCAGCAGCTGCACTGCCATGCGCCCCATGTTCACTTTGTCCACCTGCATGGTTGTGAGCGGCGGCTGGGCCTGCGCCGAAAGGTCGATATCGTCGAAGCCGATGATCGACAGCTCGTTCGGCAGCTGCAGGCCCATGCAGCGCGCGGCGTGCGCCACCCCTACCGCCACATGGTCGTTCGCGCAAAACACGGCGGTGATCTGCGGCGCGCGGCGCAGCAATGCTTCGGCGGCGGTTCCGGCTTCCACGTCGCCGAGATGGCAATCGGCGAAGTAAGGGCCGGGCAGCTTGTGCTCGCCAAGCGCCTGCAAAAAGCCGCGCCGTCGTTCTTCAATGCTGGGGTAGGCGTGCGGCAGCGTGCCGACGAGGCCGATGTGCTGGTGCCCGCGCCGGATCAGGTAGGAAGCGGCCTGGTACGCGCCGCGAAAATTATCCGAAACGACCGAGTCGTAGCGGTTGTCGGCGGCGTAGGAATCGACCAGCACGGCCGGGATGGCGCGGCGCTGCATCAGGCGCGCAATCGTGCTGTCGACAAACGCGCCCACCAGCAGCACGCCGTCGAGCGCGTCGTCGACAAGCATGCGCGGCAGTTCCTGCGGGAAGTTATCTGCGTCCACCGGCACGGTGGCGTAGAGCATGTTGATCTGCTGGCGGCGGCAGGCGGTTTCGATGCCGGCCAGCACGGGCGCGTAGAAGGGATTGGTCTGCGGTTCGTCGTCGGCGCGCGATTTGATCAGCACGCCGATCTGGCGCAGCGGCGACTGCTGGGGCGCGGCGTCGCTGATCTTGCGCTGGTAGCCAAGCTGGCGGGCAACACCGAGCACGCGCTGGCGCGTTTCGGGGTGAATGCCGGGCTTGTCGCGCAGCACCAGCGACACAGTCGCCAGCGATACGCCGCTCGCGCGCGCAATGTCTTCGAGCGTGACGCGCTGAGGCATGACGGGTTCCTTCACGTCGGGTTTGGCTGCGATGCCATTTGCCGGCTGCGTGAGGGTGGCTCACGTGCATACAGGGCACGCCGGCGGGTGTGTTCCAAGAGACGTTGTGTGTTCTCACTATAGGCGGGGAGGCGCGCGGGGTCAATATTAAAATTTTAGATTTTTATGAGATTTTTAGTGGAGAGTGGGCGTATGCGATACGCCCGAACGTCGAAGGGCGTATGCGATACGCCCGAACGTCGAAGGGCGAAAGACGAACGACCAGTAACAGGTTGGTCATTCGTCTTTCGTCCTTCGTCACCCTGCGCTAGCGCAGCTCGCCGCGCGCGAGGGCTCGCGCAATCGTGTTGTGGCGCGCCACCAGCGCGGGCAGATCGACGCCAAGCAAGTGACCATCCTGCACGCGCACGCGCCCATTGATCACGCTCAGATCGACCTGTGGCGGCTGGCAGAACACCAGCGCGGCCAGCGGATCGTGCACGGCGCCGCCCGCGAAACCGAGCGTGTCGATGCGGAAGCCCACGAAGTCGGCGGCCATGCCCGGCGCAAGCATGCCAATGTCGTCGCGGCCGAGCACGGCCGCGCCCCCACGCGTGGCCAGGCGCAGGGCATCATCCGCCCGTAGCAGGGGCGCAGCAGCGGGCGGCTGATTTGGGTCGCTGGCGGCGCTGCTGCGCCCGTACGCTGCCGGCCCAATTGCGTCGGCGAGACGATGCAGCAGCAGGGCCTGGCGCGCTTCGGCCAGCATGTGCGAGCCGTCGTTTGAGGCCGAGCCATCCACGCCCAGGCCCACGCGCGCGCCGGCGCGTTGCAGCGCCCGCAGCGGCGCAACGCCCGAAGCCAGGCGCATGTTCGAGCTTGGGCAGTGCGCCACGCCGGTCTGCGTGCGGCCCAGGCGCGTCACTTCCGCGTCGGACGGGTGGACCATATGCGCGTGCCACACGTCCGGCCCGACCCAGCCGAGGTCTTCGGCCAGCTCTACGGGCGTGCGCCCAAAGGCTTGCAGGCAGTAGGTGTGCTCGTCCTGCGTTTCGGCCAGGTGCGTGTGCGAGTGCACGCCATAGCTGCGCGCCAGCGCGACACTTTCGCGCATCAGGTCGGGCGAAACCGAGAAGGGCGAGCAGGGCGCCAGCACCACGCGCAGCATGCTGAAGCGCGCCGCGTCGTGATATTCCTCAATCAGGCGGCGCGAGTCGCGCAGAATGAATTCTTCCTCCTCGACCACGCGGTCGGGCGGCAGGCCGCCCTTGCTTTCGCCCACCGACATCGAGCCGCGCGCGGCGTGAAAGCGGAAACCCAGCGCCTGCGCCGCCGCGATCTGGTCGTCGAGGCGCGCGCCGTTCGGCCAGATGTAGGTGTGATCGCTGGCGGTGGTGCAACCCGAGAGCATCAGCTCGGCAATCGCAACCTGCGTGCTGACATGAATTGCCTCGGGCGTCATGCCGGCCCAGATCGGGTAGAGCGTGCGCAGCCATGTGAACAGGTTGGCGTCCTGCGCGGCGGGAATGTTGCGCGTCAGGGTCTGGTAGAAGTGGTGGTGTGTGTTCACCAGGCCCGGCAGCACGACCATGTTGCGCGCGTCGATCACGGTGTCGGCGCTGGCGGGCAGGCTGGCGCTCGGGCCGATCTGGCGGATTTCATTCCCGTCGACAAAGATGCCGCCGTCGGCGTAGCGCGTGTCGGCGTCGTCCATGGTTGCCAGCAGCGCGGCGTTTTTCAGCAGCAAGGTCGCCATAGAATATTCTCCCTGAAAATAGAACCGCAGAACTGAGAACCACAGAACCGAGAACCGCTAGCGGCCTCTTTCATCGCAGCGTATGTCATCTGCGTAATCTGCGTAATCTGTGGATTATCGCTCATTAACTTCAAACAGCGGCACCAGCGCGAACTGCTCAACATCGACCACGCCCTGATCGGTGAGCTTGAGCGACGGGATGACCGGCAGCGCCAGAAACGACAGCGCCATGAACGGCGCATGAAGCGGGCAGCCCAGGCCGCGCGTTGCGGCGTTGAGCGCATCGACCTCCATGCGCACGGTTTCAACCGGCTGGTCGCTCATCAGCCCGGCAATTGGCAGGGGAACCGCCGCCAGCACGGTGCCGCCCGCCACCGCGACCTGCCCGCCCTGCATGTCGGCCAGGGCCTGTGCCGCCGCCAGCATATCGGCGTCGTTCGTGCCCACGGCAATAATGTTGTGCGAATCGTGCGCGACCGACGAGGCCAGCGCGCCTTCCCGCAGCCCAAAACCCTGCACAAAGCCCAAACCAACCGCTCCGCCACGCCCGTGCCGCTCGATCACCGCGAGCTTGAGAATGTCGCGCTCAGGGTCGGCCACGGCCATGCCGTTCTCAACGCGCACGGCATCGCTGAGCGCCCGCGTGACGATCTGGTCGGGCACCAGGCCAATGATGCGCGCCCGCCCGCCCGCTGCGGGGATGGCGAAGCTGGCGGCTGTGAGCGCGGGCAGATGCACCGAGTTCGGCAGCGGCGGCACACTGGTGCGCGATTCGGCCAGCAGTCGCCCGTTGGCGGCCACCAGCGCGCCGTCGCGATACACTTCCAGCACTGCGAAATCGGCGCTGAGATCATCCAGCACGACCATGTCGGCGCGGTAGCCGGGCGCAATCGCGCCACGCCCGCGCAGCCCGAAGTATTCGGCCACATTCAGCGTTGCCATCTGCACGGCAACTGCCGGGTCGAGGCCCAGGCCAATCGCCTTGCGCACGAGAAAATTGATATGCCCTTCGTCGAGCAGATCGGCGGGCGTGCGGTCGTCGGTGACGAGCAGGCAGCGGCGGCTGTTTGCGGGCGTGACAGCCGGCAGCAGCGCGGCGAGGTTGCGCGCGTTCGAGGCTTCGCGGATCATCAGGTACATGCCACGGCGCAGGCGCTGCTCGGCTTCGGCCACGGTGGTGCACTCGTGATCCGAGCCGACGCCCGCGAGAATGTAGGCGTTCAGCGCCTGGTCGCGCACGCCGGGCGCATGGCCGTCCACACGCTTTGTGCCAGCAATGGCCGCGCGCCGCAGCACCTCGGCGTCGCCCGCAATCACGCCGGGGAAATTCATCATTTCGCCAACGCCAAGCACGGCCGGGTGCTGCATGAAAGGCGCGAGATCGGCGGCACTGAGCGCCGCGCCAGCGGTTTCCATGTGCGAAGCCGGAACGGCGGAGGGCAGCATCACAAAGACGTCGAGCGGAATTCCTTCGCGCGCCGCGAGCAGGTAATCGATGCCGGCCGCGCCGAAGACATTCGCGATCTCGTGCGGGTCGATCACCACCGTGGTCGTGCCCTGCGGCACCACGGCGCGGGCGAACTCGGCTGGCGGCACCATCGCGCTTTCCACGTGCATGTGCGCGTCCATGAAGCCGGGCGCCAGCACGCGGCCGGCCAGGTCGCGCTCCTGCGCGGCGCGGTAGCCCGGCCCCATGCCAACGATCACGCCGCCAGAAATGGCGACGTCGCTAGTTTCGAGTTCGCCAGTGAAAACGTTGACGACGCGCGCATTGCGCAGCAGAAGGTCGGCGGGGCGCTCGCCGCGCGCAACGGGCAGAAGCTGGTCGAGAAGCATGGCGTTTCTTTCTGCGGGCGCTCTCGGGTTGGCACTCGGGCGGCGCGGGAAACACGCCCACACCCGTATTGTGACACAGCTTCGGCGTTTCGGCTACTGCCGGGAACGAGCTATTGGCCACCGAGCACACAGAGAGCACAGAGTTTAATTTTCCTGCTCTGTGATCTCTGTGTTCTCGGCGGCTCAGTCGTTCGGCCCTACGCTATGAGTCGCCAAACAGCAGCATGCCTTTGATCAGGCCGGTGTCGGGCGCGAGCCAGCCCGGGAACTGCTCGGCAAATTCGTCGCTGGTGGCGCGGTGCGTGATCCACGGCTGTGTGTCGATCGCGCCGGCCTCGATCTGCGCAATCACGCCGCGCAGATCGCCCGGTGTGGCGTTGCGGCTGGCCAGCAGCGAAATCTCGCGGCGGTGGAAGTTCGGGTCGTTGAAAGTAATGTCGCCCTGCATCAGGCCGACGAAGATCAGCCGACCGCCGTTCGCCACCAGCTCGAAGCCGCGCATCATCGAAGCGGCGTTGCCAGTCGCATCGAACACGGCCGTCGGCAGGTCGCCATGCGTAAGTGCGCCAATCGCTGCGTCGGAATCCGCCCCTGCAACGACGGCATGGTCGGCCAGGCCCTGCGCCTGCGCAAATGCGAGCCGCTCGGCGCTGATGTCGAGCGCGATCACTTCTGCGCCGGCCAGCCTGGCAAACTGCATCACCGTCAGGCCAATCGGCCCCGCGCCCACCACCAGCACCTGCTCGCCGGGATCGAGCGCGGCGCGGCGCACGGCATGCGCGCCAATGCCCAGCGTTTCCACCAGCGCGAGCTGCTCAAGCGAGAGCTTTTCCGAAGCGTGAAGCTTGCTGGCCGGCACGAGGATGCACTCGCGCATGCCGCCGTCGGTGTGTACGCCAAGCACCTGCAGGCTCGTGCAGCAATTCGTTCGGCCGCGCCGGCAGGCGATGCAGGTGCCGCAGTTCAGGTAGGGCTCAACAGCGCAGATTGCGCCGGGTGGTGGGCCTTCGGTGCCAGGGCCAAGCGCCAGCAGCTCGACGCCCAGCTCGTGGCCGAGAATGCGCGGGTAGCTGAAGAATGGCTGCCGCCCGTGAAAGGCGTGGATGTCGGTGCCGCAGATGCCGACGCGCCGCACGCGCACCAGCGCCTCGCCGGGGCCGGGCGCGGCTGGCTCGGGCGTGCTGTCCAGTCGTAAATAGCCGGGGTGATCGAGGATGATTGTTTGCATCGATTTCCCTGTTTCATGTTGGCAGGTTTGAAGGTTGCAGGTTGGCAGGTTTGAAGGTTTGCCTTCCCAAGCGTGGAGAAAAATTCACCACGGAGGCACAGAGGCACGGAGATTTTGAGGATCGGTTGGAAGGTTCGCAGGTTACAAGGCGCCCAATCCCAAAACCCCAGACCCCAGACCCTGATGCAGTTACAAGTTTGAAGGTTGCAGGTTGATGGTCTCAGGGCGAAACACGTTCGCCACTGCTGAACATGCAAACCTGCAACCCGCCAACCCGCAACTCATTTCTACTTGAACCGATTGGCCTCGGGGTCGCTCTCGTCGTAGCCCTCGGCGTCGAGCAGCGGCCACAGCTCGTCGGGAATGGCGTGCTGCGCCAGCTCGACCGTTTGCGCCACGCGCTCAGGGCGGGTCATGCCGATAATGGTGGACGTGATGCGCGGGTCGCGCAGCGAGAACTGCAGCGCGGCAGCGGCCAGCGGCACGCCATGTTCATTGCACACCGCTTCCATATGCTGTGCGCGCCGAAGTGTTGTGGCGTCTGCCTCCTGGTAGGCGTAGCGCGCATAGGCCGAAGGCCCTTTCGCCAGAATGCCGCTGCCATAGGGCGCGGCGTTCAGCACCGCCATGCCGCGCTGCGCAGATGCTTCGAGCAGTGGCGCGGCCGAGCGGTTCAGCAGCGTGTAGCGGTTGTGGGTGATCATGGAGCCGAACGCGCCCGTTTCGACATAGCGAATCATCATATCGACCGGCCCGCCCGCCACGCCAAGCTGGTCGATCACGCCCTGGCGCTGGTAGTCCTGCAGCACTTCGAGCGGGCCGCCCGGCCCCATCACATTCTCAAACGTGGTGTGCTCGGGGTCGTGCAGAAACACGATCTGTAGGCGGTCGAGGCCTAGCAGTTGCAGGCTGCGCTCCAGCGAGCGCTTCATCTGATCGCCGCTGAAGTCACCCGTCTTCGCGTCGCGGTCGACTTTGGTGCCAAGCACATAGCCGTCGGGGATACCGCCCAGCTCGCGCAGCATCAGGCCAATGCGCCGCTCGCTCTCGCCGTCGCCGTAGGATGCCGCCGTGTCGATGTAGTTGATCGGGCTGCTAAACACGGCGCGCAGGGTATCGAGCGCCTGCTCGACGGACACGCCATAGCCAAAGGTGTCGGGCATGCTGCCGAGCGGCGCGCAGCCAACGCACAGGGGCGTGACGAGGATGTCGCTGCTGCCAAAGCGGCGCGTGGCTAGTGAAGATGGCATTGATTCGGCCTTTCTCGTTTTCTATGGAGACTACCGACAACTGACGACCGACGACAGGAATTTGAACCGCAAAGAACGCGAAGGTTTGAGTTGCAGGTTTTCGCCGGGGCGTATCGTATACGCCTGTTTGAAAGTTGCAGGTTTTCGCCGGGGCGTATCGTATACGCCTGTTTGAAAGTTGCAGGTTTTCGCCGGGGCGTATCGTATACGCCTGTTTGAAAGTTGCAGGTTGCGGGTTGACGATGATCATTCGTCGTTGGTCAGTCGCCCGTCGTCATTTCTCAAAAACTCCGTGCCTCTGTGTCTCTGTGGTGATTTTCCGGCGCCCTTCGATACGCGGCTACGCCGCACTCAGGACGCTATTGTTTGCTCTCCCGATCTCCTTGTCTCGCCGTCTCCGTACCTCCGTGCCTCCGTGGTGTACTCTCTCGCTCGTCGCCCGCCGCAATCGTAAATCGCAAATCGTCAATCGTAAATAGCTCTATATCCCGCCAAACGCCGAGAATCCGCCGTCCACCGGCACGACGATGCCAGTCACGAAGCGCGCGGCATCGCTAGCCAGCCACACCGCCGCGCCCACCAGCTCGTCGGGTTCGCCAAAGCGCCGCAGCGGCGTGTGGTCGATGATTAGCTGGCCGCGCGCGGTGAGCGAGTTGTCGTCGTTCAGCAGCAGCGAGCGGTTCTGCTCGCCAATGAAGAAGCCGGGCGCGATGGCGTTGACGCGCATGCGCGGGCCGTATTTCAGCGCCAGCTCGGCCGCCAGCCAGCGCGTGAAGTTGTCGATTGCGGACTTGGCGGCGGCGTAGCCCAGCACGCGGGTAAGCGGCTTCTGCGCGGCCATCGATGAGATGTTGATGATCGCGCCCGCGCCGCGCTCGGCCATTGCCGCGCCAAACACCTGCGAAGGCAGCACGCTGCCGTGAAAGTTCAGGCGCACCACCTGATCGAGCGCGTCGGGCGTCATGTCGAAGAAGCTGCGCTCGCCAACAATGGTGGCGGCGGGGATGTTGCCGCCGGCCGCGTTCACCAGAATATCGATGCCGCCCCATTCGGCCAGGGCGCGCTCACGAGCCGCCGCAAGCTGCGCCGGGTCGAGCACGTCGGCGGCGAGGGGCAGGGCCGCGCCACCTGCCTGCTCGATGGAGTGGGCCACCTGCGCGGCCAGCTCGGCGCGCCGCCCGAGGATGCCCACGCGCGCGCCCGCCGCCGCCAGCCCGCGGGCAATCGCGCCGCCCAGCACGCCCGTGCCGCCCGTGACAATGGCGGTTTTTCCTTCCAGCGAAAAGAGTGATGTCATTGCGATTTCTCCGCTTGGGCCGCGCTAAAATGCGCGCGCTTCGTGTTCGCCTGCGGCGGGCAAGGAAGATTTTTTATTTGATATTCAGTTTGCGCGTAGCGCAAACTGAATATCACGTACAGCACGCTGATTTTAAGATAGTGCCAACTGCCAACTGCAACCCGCAACTTCTCCGTGCCTCTGTGTCTCTGTGGTGAATCTTCTGTCGTTGTTCGGGGGCGTATAGCAATACGCCCGTATGATCATCCCACAAAGGGCTGCAAATGCCGCGTGAAGTGGCGCTCCAGCCCGGCGCGGTAGGCGTCGGGGTCGTCTGCGATCATGGCGCGCAGGTCGTCGCCAAAGGCGTCGAGGATCGAGCCGAAGCAGACGTGCAGCACCTGGCGCGTGTCGAACTGGTCGAGCAGCGCGGGCAGGTCGGCGTCGGCCACGTCTGCGCCGGCCGGCACCTTTTCAAGCTGCGCGTCGAGAAAGTAGGTTTTGCGGTCGTGCGCAAAGTGCTCGCGCGCATAGTCGAGCATGGCGCGGAACAGCGCGGGCTGGCGCTCGGCGGCGATGCGCAGCGCTTCGAGGTAGCTGGTGCCGGCGGTTTTCACATGCACGCGCCCGCCGGTGTGCTCGGCAATCGCCGGGTACAGGCTGAATTTGTCCGACCCGGTGTGGATGCTGAGCTTGTAGATGCCGAAGTGGCGCATGATCGCGGCGTGGCGCGCAAACTCGGCGGCGAATTCGTTCACGTCGCCAATGTAGTCAACGCCCTTCTGGAACTTGCCCACAAAGCGCGGCGCAAGACTCACCACCGGCACGGCCAGCGCCTGAAGCTGGCGGGCAATAAAGTAGTGCTCCTGAATCGACGTCGGCGTGTCGGTTTCGTCCACCGACATCTCGATGTCGTAGGGCTGGCCGCCAAGCTGCGCGGTCAGCGCCTCGGCAATCGCGGCGGTGTGCGCCAGCGCGCGGCCATATTTCGCCAGGGCGCGCAGCAGGTCGGTTTCGCGAAACTCCACCGTCAGATCGCCAAGCTGGATGGGCGCGGCGCAGTATTCTTCCCGCAGCGCGTCGTAGCTGGTGCCGAGCGCATCCCACGGCAGCGCGGCCACTTTCTCGCGCAGGGTGTCGGGCGCGTCGGTCTGCGCGGCATTGTCCACGTAGTCGCTCGGGTCGATGGTGAAGAAGGTGTAGCCGGCCGCCACAAAGGGCGGCAGGTCGGTGGTCTCCTTGACGTGGTCGGCATCCGCGCCCCACGGCGCGCGCCAGCCCTCGACAAATACCGCCCACATGGCATCGTCGAGCACTTGCAGCGGCGTGCGGCCCGTGCGGGTGTTTTCGCGCACCGATTGCTGGGCGTAGATCGCGGCGATGGTCGTTTCTGCGCCGGTGGAGCGCATGGCCTGGACGTGGCCGGGCGTCGCCAGCCCCATACGGTCGCCAAAACCGAACGACGTTTGGGTTCCCAGTGCCACTGGCCGCAGCCAGGGCAGTTGCTCGCGCAGCGCGGCGGCATTGCGCGGCGTGCAGGGAAACAGCGTCGCGCCTTCGGACGTTTCGTCCAGCGCGCCGCTGAAGCTCGACGCTGCCGGGCCGGCCACGCCAAGCACGCGCTCGCCAGCATCCAGGTTCGCCAGGAAAAAGGTGCTGCCGGCGTGCTCGGTCAGCGAGCGCGGCACAATCGCGCCGTCGGGAATGGTCCATTCACTCATTGCACAGTCCTTGTGAAGCAAGCGGCCTGCCATCTGGTGGCGGACACGATGCGCGCCATTGTAGCACGCCTTTCGCCCTCACCCCCGGCCCCCTTCGGCTACGCTCAGGACAGGCCTCTTCCACAAGGGGCGAGGGGAGTAGGGTATTGCGCTACCTGTTCCGCCTCGCCCGGCCTGGGAGAGGGGGGCTAGGGGGTGAGGGAAAACACCAGGGGGCTTCCACACCATACCGAGGGGCATATATATCACACCAGGGGGCTTGCACACCATACCGAGGGAAATACCCGGCATGTCAGGGGAAATAATGAGCAGACGCAGGGGAACATATGCAAGAATGGGGGCAATATATGCAAGAAGCGTCTGTTCCACCAGCCCCTGCTTATTTCACTTATTCCCCGCAGATTCAGCTTGCGCGGCACGCCCCATGCTATACTGATGCCGCAAGCAAGGGATCGAGCCAGATCACATGTCAGGCAGCCGTGCTTTCTGATGCCCAAATTCTTTCTCCTGACTTCCAGGGGGGTTCTGTGGATACAGACCGATCATCCTACGACGCAATTATTGTTGGCGCGGGGCCAAATGGCCTGGCCGCCGCGATCACGCTGGCGCGTGCCGGCCGCTCGGTGCTGGTGCTCGAAGCCGCCTCGACCGTGGGCGGCGGCACGCGCTCGGGCGAACTGACGCTGCCCGGCTTCACGCACGACATCTGCTCGGCGGTGCATCCGCTGGGCGTCGGCTCGTCGTTTTTCCGCAGCCTGCCGCTGCACGAATACGGCCTGGAATGGATCTACTCGCCCGCGCCGCTGGCCCACCCGCTCGACGACGGCGACGCGATTCTGTTCGACCGCAGCGTGGGCGCGACGGGCGCGGCCCTCGGCGCAGACGCCGACGCCTACTGGCGGCTGGTCGCGCCGGTGGTGCGGCGCTGGGAGCGGATTGCCGACGGCGCGCTGGCCCCGCTGCGCTGGCCGCGCTACCCCTTCAGCATGGCCAGCTTTGGGCTGCGCGGGCTGTGGCCGGCGCGCATGCTTGCCGAAACGTGCTTCCGGGGCGAACGAGCGCGGGCCTTGTTTGCAGGAATGGCCGCGCACGCTATTCTGCCGCTTGAGCGTATGCCCAGCGCCGCCGTCGGGCTGGTGCTGATCGCGCTTGGTCATCGCTTCGGCTGGCCCATTCCCCGTGGCGGGTCGCAATCGCTGGCCAATGCGCTCGCCGCCTACCTGCGCAGCCTCGGCGGCGAGATCCGCACCGACGAGCGCGTCGATTCGCTGGCGCAGCTGCCGCCCGCCCGCTCCATCCTGCTCGACATCACGCCGCGCCAGCTCTTGCGCATCGCCGGGGAGCAGCTGCCCGCTGGCTACCGGCGGGCGCTCGGGCGCTACCGCTACGGCCCGGGCGTGTTCAAGCTCGATTGGGCGCTGGATGGGCCGATTCCCTGGCGCGACCCGGCCTGCGCGCAAGCCGCCACCGTGCACCTCGGCGGCACCCTGGCCGAGATCGCCGCATCGGAGCGGGCCGTGTGGGGCAGCGCGCCCGCCGAGCGGCCGTTTGTGCTGCTGGCACAGCCCAGCCTGTTCGACCCATCGCGCGCGCCGGCTGGCAAGCACACTGCCTGGGCCTACTGCCACGTCCCCCACGGCTCCACCCACGACATGACCGCGCGCATCGAGGCGCAGATCGAGCGTTTCGCGCCCGGTTTCCGCGACCGCATTCTTGAGCGGAGTGTGCTCAGCCCGGCCGCGATGGAGATGTATAACGCGAACTACATTGGCGGCGACATCAACGGCGGCGTGCAAGACCTCGGGCAGCTCTTTACGCGGCCAACATGGAGCCTGACACCCTACCGCACTGCGGCGCGCGGCATCTATCTCTGCTCGTCGGCCACGCCCCCGGGCGGCGGCGTGCACGGCCTGTGCGGCTACTTCGCGGCGCAAACCGCCCTCCGCGACGACCCGTAGCGCGGGGACGACCGAAAGAATTCACCACAGGGACACAGAGGCACGGAGGTTTTGGGGTTCGGTTAGAAGGTTTGCAGGTTGCAGGTTAGAAGGTTACAGGTTCCACTATAAGGTTTGCAGGTTGCAGGTTAGAAGGTTACAGGTTCCACATTTGCACGGTGATGGCTCCTGCTTACTGCCAACTGCCCACTGCCAACTGCCCACTGCCAACTGCCCACTGCCAACTGCCCACTGCCAACTGGTCGGTTCTCGGTTCTGCCAACAACAAAGGACGAACGACCAATCATGCTTTGGCCCTTCGTCCTCGGTCTTTCGTCCCCGGCCTAGCTCGCCACTGCGTCGGCCGGTTCTTGCACCACATTGCTGGCGGCCTGGCGCATCGCCCCGCACGACTCGCGCACCACAAGCTCGCCATACACCAGGCTCTTTACCGGCAGCTCGGGCTCGCCCGCGATCAGGCGGTGCAGCTTCTGCATCGCCAGCACGCCCATATCCGCCCGCGCAATGTGGTAGCTGGTGAGCGGCGGGCGGGTGTGCGCGCTTTCGGCCACATCGTCGATGCTGGCGACCGCCATGTCGTCGGGGATGCGCAGCCCCGCCTCGCGAATAGCCTCCAGCGCGCCAAATGCCGTCTTGTCGCTGATCGCGACCACGGCGGTGGGGCGGTGGGCCAGCTTCAGCAGCTCGCGCATCTGGGCATAGCCGCGCTGGAACAGTGTGCCAGTCGGCAGGGGCATCCATTCTGGCACAATTGGCGCCTGCGCCTCGGCCATTGCGGCCAGGAAGCCGCGCCCGCGATCCACCAGGCTGCTGTATTTGTCGAGCCCGCGCAGCAGCGCAATATCGCGGTGGCCCTGCGCCAGCAGGTGGCGGGTGACGGTATAGCCAGCGGTGAAGTTATCGCCGATCACGCAGGGCAGGTGCTGGCCCTGCACATAGCTCTCGATCAGCACCAGAGGCAGCTGCGCACTCTGCGCCTGCTCGACCATTGCCGACGTAATGTCGCCGTCGTTCGCGATTACAAAGCCCTGGACATCGCTCGCCAGGCTGCTGTACATCCGGTCGAAGCGCTCTTCGCCGCGATCAAACATATGCAGCACCACCTGGTAGCCCAGGCGCTGCGCCTCGGTCTGGAAGCCGCGAATAACCTCGCCATAGAAAATATCGAGGATGGCGGGCATCGACCCGCGCTCGATCAGCAGGCCCACCGCCGGCGCGCGCCCGTCGTCCTGCGGCTCGGCCACCACATAGCCAAGCTGGGCAATCGCTTCCCACACGCGCTCGCGCGTTTCGTCGGCAACGCCGGGTTTGTTGCGCACAACCAGCGAAACCGCCGAGACTGACACATTCGCCAGCTCGGCTACATCGCGCATGCTTGCTTTGCGCTTTCTCATTCGCCACCTTCAGACTGCTGAAGTGTGCCTGCCCTCCCACAGGGCCAGGCGCTGCGCCGTGACACGAAGCGGTCCGCAATCGAGCAGCGCAGGAAACCGCACAGAAACGGAGGTACTGTGTGAAAGAACATGCATAGCCAGGCGGCAACCACCCCTGGCAGCATCTGCAGTTCAATGACGTATGCGCTACGACATGCGTTTCTCGGTTGCTCAATCATAGCTCGATTACACTAAATGTCAAGTAGAAATTTATGTACTGTTTAGCCATCTGCGAGGAACTATGCAACTAGACAGCACTGCACAAACCGCAAATTGGCATTAGAATGCCTGATATTGCGTTGAACAACCTTCTAGACAATTATAGTAAAATTATACTTGACAAAATCATTGGGCTCTGCTAGAATCATTTTTGTTATCAGCAACCACTTCATCTGATTTTACTCGTGCTTGCACCTGCGCCACTATACGCGCACAGGTGTCTATACTTGCCGCATAACGCGGCACGGGTCTCGTTTGCCCGGCGGCATGTGCCCGACGTCACCGAGGGGGCAGAGCAATGATTGCTCGTCACCAGTCGAACCAGCGATCTGATCTGCAATGGTGGCTGGCTTGCCCGCCGGCCCCGATGCTGAAGCACTATTCCCTCCCAGCGCTCGTATTTTCTTGCGTTTTCGCGCGTGCCCATTCGGCAGGCGGGCGTTGCCCTGCCGTGGGCTGCTGCGCACAGCGGCCAGCAACACACCTGTAAGGAAGCAGAGCATGCCAGAGTTTCCCGGCGTTGTTTTCGAACCGCACGCTCAGCGGCGCATGCAGCGTGGCGTCAACCAGATCGTCGACGTTGTGCGCCCGACGCTGGGGCCGTGCCCGCGCATTGTCGCGGTTGAAAATACCTTCCGTGCCAAAACACCCGAGCTGCTCGACAGCGCGGGCCTGATCAGCCGCCGCATCATTCAGCTGGCCGATCGCGGGGCCGACATGGGCGCGATGCTGCTGCGCAATGTGCTGTGGCGCGTGCAGGAAGCCGCTGGCGATGGCACGGCCACGGCGGCGGTGCTGTTTCAGGCAGTGTACAGCCGCGGCCTGACGTATGTGGCGGCCGGCGGCAACCCGCTGATGCTGCGCCGCCACCTCGAGCGCGGCCTGGCGCTGCTGCTGCAAGAGCTAGACCGGCAAACCCGGCCCGTCGCCGGCGCGGCGCAGCTCGCCCACCTGGCCGAGTCGCTCTGCTTCGACCAGGAGCTGGCGCGCATGCTGGGCGAAATTTTCGATATTGTGGGCGAGCACGGCTTGGTCGATGTGCGCCTGGGCCACGGGCGCGCGCTTGAGCGCCAGTATATCGAAGGCAGCTACTGGGCTGGCGGCCTGCTTTCGCCCCACCTCGTCGCCGATCAGGGGCGCTACCGCACCGAGCTGACCGAGCCAGTAATTCTGCTCACCGACCTTGAGATTGACGACGCCCGCCAGCTGATGCCCTTGTTCGATCTTGTGTTCGAGCAGCACTACCCGGCGGTGCTGGTGGTTGCCAACAAGCTTTCCGACCAGGCGGTTGCAATGCTGCTTGGCGCGGCGCGCGCGCACAAGAACCTGCAGGTGGCAGCGGTGCAAACGCCCGGCACTGGCACGGCCGAGCAGGCCATGGCGCTGGAAGAACTGGCCTTGCTCACTGGCGGCCGCCCGCTCATCCAGGCGGCTGGCGACACCTTGCGCACCCTGCGCGCCGACGACCTCGGGCACGCGCGCCGCGCCTGGGCCGATCGCTCGTACCTGGGCATTATTGGCGGGAAAGGCGACCCGCGCGCCATTCAGCGCCAGATCAGCAAGCTGCGCGCGGCCTTCGACGCCACCGAGGAAGACGCCAAGCGCACCGCCCTCCAAAAGCGCATTGGCAAGCTCCAGAACGGCGCGGCGGCGGTGATCATTGGCGGCAGCACCGAGAGCGAGATCACCGCGCGGCAGGAAAATGCCCGCAAGACGGCCAGCCTCGTGCGCGCCGCCATGCGCGGCGGGGTGCTGCCCGGCGGCGGCGTGGCGCTGCTGGCCTGCCGCGAGCTGCTGCGCCAGCGTATTGCCGCCAGCTCCGACACCGACGAGCGCGCGGCCTTCCGCATCCTTCTGCACGCGATTGCCGAGCCGCTGCGCACCATCGCCGCCAACGCCGGGCACGATGCCTCGGCTGTGCAGGCGCTGGTCGAGCGCGCCGCGCCCGGCCAGGGCTTCGATGCACGCAGCGGCGAGCTGGCCGACATGGCGGCGGCGGGCATCCTCGACGTGGCCGAAGTCCAGAAGATCGCGCTGCGCTCGGCCATTTCGGGCGCGGCAACGATGCTGACCGTGGACGCCGTGGTGCATACGCGCACGCCCGTCGCGTCGACCCACCCATAAGGAAGCGCTATGACGACTGAAACCGCAACCGATACCGTCAACGCCCTGGCATGCTCGCCCGAGTTTGCGCGCGACGGCCTGTGCTTCGCGGCCTGCAACTCGGGGCTGCGCCGCTCGGACGATGGCGGCGCAAGCTGGCAGGATGCCTACGCCACACTGGCGCTGGCCGCCCCGCTCGGGGCAACTTCTGTGGCGCTTTCGCCTGCCTTTGGCCGCGACCGCACCGTGTTTGCGGGCGCGAGCGGCGGCGTGCTGCGCTCGGGCGATGGCGGCGCAACCTGGCAAATTATTACCCTGCCCGAACCGGCCCCGCTGGTGATGGCGCTGGCGGTTTCGCCCAATTTTGCCAGCGACGGGCTGGTGTTCGCCGGCACCATGGAAGATGGCGTGTTTCGCTCGGGCGATGGCGGGCGCACCTGGGCGGCCTGGAACTTCGGCCTGACCGACCCGTGCGTGCTGGCGCTGGCGGTTTCGCCCACCTTTGCCAGCGACCAGACGCTGTTTGCCGGCACCAGCAGTGGCGTGTTTCGCAGCACCAACACCGGGCGCAGCTGGCGCGCGCTTGAGCTGCCATGCGGCTTTGCCGACGTGCTGAGCCTGGCGCTGGCCGATGGCGCGCTGCTGGTGGGAACCGAAAGCGCGGGGCTGTTTCGCTCGGACGATATGGGGCAGCGCTGGCAGGTGCCTGGCGCGGGCGCGCTCGACGGCGCGATCAACGCAATTGTGCCGCTCGGGCAGGGCACGGGCGAAATCCTGGTGCTGCTGAACGACACGCCGCTTGTTTCGCGCGATGGCGATGCGAGCTGGCAAGCCTGGCCCGCCGCGCCGCGCGCGGGCGTGAGCGCCCTGGCTGTGCCCGGGGAAGGCGCAGCGCTGCTGGCGGGCATGCTGGCCGGCGACGTGGTGCGCTGCTAGCGCGCATCACCGCGAGGGACTATGGCAGGAACATTTGGCCGCGCATTCCACGGCCTGCGCGAGTGGTTTGGCGGGTGGCGCCTGCTCCTGCTGGTGCTTGTCGCTGCCGTGATTGCGGGCGGGCTGTTCTGGGAGCGCTGGCGCCACCCGCCGCTGCCGGAAGGCGCGCAGCAGATCAACACAACGCTGATTGTCGATATTCGGCAAACGACCTACCGCATCGCCAGCGCGCCCAAGGCCATTCGCGCCTTCTACCGGCAGGCGCTGCCGGGGCGGGGCTGGAGCTACTGTGGCACGCAGGCCACAGCGGGCTGCACCAACCTGCCGAAGCTGATCGACCGGCCGGCCGAAGCAATTGATGTGTACCGGCAGAGCGGCGACGCCGGCAATGGCCCAACGATCGAAATCTGGCCGATCGACCCTGGCAACGGCCAGGCCTTCGTGACAGTGTTTGAAACGCGAAGCAAATAGCGCGCACCCTGTACCCTCTGAGAAAGGAGGTGTGCCTGTAATCACGATCAGCGATCACTTCAGTCGGTTCAAACAAGCTTCGCAGATGTCCCGCTCACGACGTTGAGGCAGTTTCTACCCGGTTTGGTAGAGTAATCAGCACAGAGGAGTTCTGCACATGGAAAATGAAAACGAGCGACGCCTGGTTAGCCGTCGCAAGTTTCTGGCCGTAGCCGCAGCCGGCTTCGGCACGCTGGCGCTGGCCGCCTGTGGCGGCAGCGCTACACCCGATGCCGCCGCCCCGACTGCCGGTGGGGCCGCCCCCGCGCCGGCCGCCACCGCCGCTGGCGAGGCACCTGCCGCCGCCACTGCCCCCGCAGCCGAGGCCGCTACCGCCGCCCCCGACGCAAATGCGCTGCCCACCGAGGTTCCCACCCCCACGCCGCTCGTGCTCGGCACCGGCGGCCAGAAGGTCACGATCTGGCACGGCCTGGCCGGCGCCGACGGCGCGACCTTCGTGCAGATGCTGGGCACCTACTCGGCATCCAAGCCCGACATCACCCTTAGCTCCGAGCTGTTCAGCGACTGGGGCGTGTTCTACCAGAAGCTGCCGACGGCCACCGCAGCGGGCACCCCGCCGGACGTGGGCATTATGCACAGCTGGGCGATCAAGCAGTTCGCCGACCAGGGCATTCTGCAGGATGCCGATACGCTGTTCTTCAGCGGCGGCGTCGTGCCGAAGGACGACTTCAACCCCACGCTGATCGAGGCGATCACCGTCGATGGCAAAACCCAGGCCGTGCCGTTCGACAACCACGGCTGGCTGAACTGGGTCAACACCAAAGTCATCAAGGACGCTGGCCTCGACCCGGCCAACCTGCCAAAGAACGGCGATGAGTTCATCCCCTGGGCCAAGAAGATCGTGGTCGACGATGCCGGCAAGCACCCCGACGAGGACGGCTTCAACCCCGACCGCGTCAAGGTGTGGGCGACGCACAGCTCGTGGCAGCGCTTCACGATGGTTTCGACCATCTGGCAGTTTGGCGGCGGCCTGTTCACCGACGACGGCAAGACCTCGCTGGTGAACGATCCCAAGACGATCGCGGCGGTTCAGTACTGGACCGACCTGATCTTCAAGCACCACGTTGCGCCGCCGGCCGTGCCCGGTATCGCCAGCCCGCCCGACCTGTTCAAGAGCAACTCGATTGCGCTGATGTGGGACGGCACCTGGAGCCTGAACTTCTTCAAGGACAACCCCGACGCCCAGGCTGTGGTGCAGCCGTCGTACATCAACTCGCTCGCGCCGGATGGCAAGCAGGCAGTGCGCTTCGACTCGCACATGCTGGTGGTGCCGAACGGCGTGGCCGACCCGAACCTGGCCGCTGGCAAGGATCTGGTCAAGTGGCTCTCGGACAATGGCGAGACCTGGGCTACCTCGGGCCAGGTTCCCGCGCGCCTCTCGGTGCAGAAGAGCCCGAAGGTGCAGGAGATCCCGTCTGGCAAGGCTGCCGCCGCGCAGTTCCTCGAAATCGGCCGGCCGGGCCAGTCGCACAAGGCCATCAACGAGATCGTGACGGCGTACGAGGCCGGCTTCAGCGCCGCGCTGGCGGGCACCACCCCGCCCGATCAGGCGATGAACGAAGCCCACACTGCCGTGCAGGCGATCCTCGATCGCGGCTAAGCCGGAGTTTGCGACGGGTGCGGGGCGCAACTGCCCCGCACCCCCCCAATGAAAGGAGTGGAGATGGCCACCACAACCTCTGCGGGGCGGGAAGCGACCGCTACGCAGGACCGGGCAAAGCGGGCGCGCCTGCTTCGCAAACAGCTGCCGAACTACCTGTTTATTCTGCCGCACCTGATTTTCTTCTGCGTCTTTCTGCTGTGGCCGATCGTTTTCGGCTTGCGTATGAGCCTGTACGATTGGAAGATCATGGCCAAGACGCAAACCTGGGTCGGCTTTGCAAACTACAGCCGCCTGATGAGCGACCCGCTGTGGTGGAAAACGCTGACTAACACCTTCTACTTCGCGGCGCTGACCATGGCCCTCAATATCGCGGTGTCGCTCGCCGCCGCCGTGGCCGTTAAGCAGCGCATTTTCGGCAGCCACTTCTTCCGCACCGTCTACTACGTTCCCGTCATCCTCTCGGTGTCGGCAATGGCGCTGGTGATGCAGCGCGTGTTCGATCCGACGCGCGGCCTGCTGAACTACTACATCACCGACCTGTTTCACGGCCCGCGCATTGTGTGGCTGGGCGACGCGAAAATCGTTATCCCGGCGATCTCGATTGCCACCGTGTGGTGGACGTTCGGCGCGCCAATGCTGACCTTCCTGGCCGGCTTGCAGGGCATCCCCGAATCGCTGTACGAAGCCGCCAAGATCGACGGCGCAAACAACCGCCAGACCTTCTGGCACATCACGCTGCCGCTGCTGCGCCCAACCATGCTGTTTGTTGGCGTGACGCAGTTCCTGGCGCAGATGCAGGTCTTTGGCCAGCCGCTGATCATGACAGGCGGCGGGCCGGGCCACGAATCGCGCACGGTGCTGGTCTACCTGTTCCAGACCGCATGGTCGTTCTTCCGTATGGGCTATGCGTCGGCGATGGCGGTGGTGCTGGCGATTATCATGATGGCGATCACGCTGCTGCAGTTCCGGCTGCTGCGCAACCAAGCTGAGTATTAGGAGGCCGCCGATGGCTGCTACAGCTCGTTCGTTCCGACCGGCAGCGGGGCGCTTCTCGCCTGGCCGAATTGTGCTTTACGCCGCGCTGATCCTCGGCGCTGCCGCCACGCTCATGCCGATCGCGTATATGTTCTCGCAGGCGTTCACGCCCGAGTCGCAGACGATGCGCTGGCCGATCCGCTGGATCCCCGAAACGCCAACGATTGCCAACTTCCAGCGTATCTTTTCCGACCCGACGCTGCCAGTGTTTCGCTGGCTGCTGAACAGCATTTTTGTCGCCACCTCCGTGACGGCGCTGGTGCTGTTCGTCTGCTCGCTCACGGCCTACGCCTATGCGCGTCTGCAGTTCCCCGGCCGCGACATCATCTTCTTCCTGCTGCTGATTAGCCTGATGGTGCCGGGCGCGGTGACGTTCATCCCGAACTTCATCCTGATGCGCAACCTGGGCTGGCTGAACAACTACAACGGCTTGATCTGGCTGCATGGCGCGAATGTGTTTGGTGTGTTTCTGCTGCGCCAGCACTTCCAGACAATCCCGAAAGAGCTTGAGGAAGCCGCGATTGTCGACGGTGCCGGGCGCTTCCGCCTGTACTGGCAGATCTGCCTGCCGCTGGTGTCGTCGGCTATGGTCGCGCTGGCGATCTTTACCTTCCTGGGCAACTGGAACGACCTGTTCTGGCCGCTGGTGATTTTGAGCGATCGCAATACGCTGACGCTGCCGGTGGGCCTGCAGGTGCTGGGCGGTGGCAACTATGTGCAGCGCGGCGTGACAATGGCCGCCGCAGCGCTGGCTTCCACCCCGCCGCTGATTCTGTACATTATTTTCCAGCGCCGGATTATCGCCGGCATTACGCTGACCGGTATGGGCGGGCGCTAAAGCCCCCGAAAAGTGAAGATGCGCTGAGCGCACAGTGTGGCGGCACGACCGCATGGTTTTGTGCGCCCTGAATTTGCCAGCTTTGTTTGTAAACCTAACGCTATAAGGAATACTGCCGTGGAAACCATGCTTACGGTTCGCGCCGACGCGCCAATTGGCACGATTTCGCCGCGCCTGTACGGCCATTTCGCCGAGCACCTGGGCCGCTGCTGCTACGATGGCCTGTGGATTGGCAACCAGAACACGTCCATCCCGCACACTAATGGCTTCCGCAGCGATGTGCTCGCGGCACTGAAGGCGCTGCCGGTGCCGATGCTGCGCTGGCCGGGCGGCTGCTACGCCGACCACTACCACTGGCGCGATGGCATTGGCCCGGCGGAAGAGCGCGCGATTCGCCTGGGCATGTCGTGCGGGCTGCAGGTGGAAGACGACAACAGCCTGGGCACGCACGAGTTTCTGTGGCTGTGCGAGCAGCTTGGCGCCGAGCCCTACCTGGCCGGGAATGTTGGCACTGGCACGCCGCAGGAGCTGTGCGACTGGATGGAATACTGCAACTCGGCGGTGCGCACCAAGCTGGCCCGCGAGCGCGCCGCCAACGGTCATGCCGCGCCATATGGCGTGAAGCTGTGGGGCGTGGGCAACGAGAACTGGGGCTGCGGCGGCAACTACGAGGCGGCGACCTACGCCCGCGAGTATGTGCGCTACGCAACCATGCTGCGCCACGTCGATCCTTCTGCCGAGCTGGTGGTGTGCGGCCAGGAAGATGAGTGGAACGCCATCCTGCTCGAAACGATTGGCAAGCATCTCGGCCTGGTCGATCACCTGTCGATCCATCGCTACTGGATCAATGGCGGGCCAGAAAGCAACTTCAGCGCCGACGAGTATTACGGGCTGCTGGCCGAGGCCGACGAGACCGAAGACTTCATTACGCGCACCGCCGCGATTGCGAACGACGCTACTGGCGGCAAACGCCAGATCGGGCTGGCGCTGGATGAGTGGGGCGTGTGGCACCCCGAGGCGCGCCCGTGGGGGCCGCGCGGCAGCGCCACTAGCCGCGACCCGGTGACGTATGAGCAGGCCAACACCCTGCGCGACGCACTGGCGGCTGGCGCGGCGCTGGAGGCTTTCCATCGCCAGTGCAAGGTGCTGACACTCGCCAACCTCGCCCAGATCGTGAATGTGCTGCAGTCGGTGGTGAACACCGAAGGCGCGCGCATGTGGCTCACGCCCACCTACCATGTCCTGCGCATGCACGCGCCGCACCTTGGCGCAACCGCGCTGCCGGTGGAGGCAACGCGCGGCGGGAGCCTGCCGAACGGTCGCCCGGCCGTGACCGGCACGGCTTCGCAGGGGGCCGAGGGCTACGCCGTGACGGTGATGAACCGCCACCACGAGCAGGCTGCCACGGTGCGCATCGCCGGGATTGCACGCGGTGCCGAGGCCAGCGCAACCCTGCTGGCGGGCGCGAGCGCCAGCGCCGCCAACACCGCCGACGCGCCCGATGCGGTTGCGCCCGCCAGCCTGGCCGTTTCGCACGACGGTGACAGCCTGCTGGTTGAGCTGCCAGCCCACTCGCTCGCGACCATTGTGCTGCGCTGATGCGACACTTCGCCCGCCATCTTCGCTGGTTTGCGCTGGCCTGGCTGCTTGCCGGCTGCGCCAGCGCGCCAGCCAGCCCGCAGCCCACGGCTGCCCCGGCCAGCGCGCCAACCAACGCCCCGGCCAGCGCGCCGGCCACGTTCTTCAACCCGCTGAACCAGGCCAATGGCGCCGACCCGTGGCTGCAATACTACGACGGCAACTACTACCTCACCGCCACGCAGGTTGGCGACATCCGCATGTGGAAATCGCCAACGCTGGCCGGGCTGGCCACTGCCGCGCCAGCGGTCGTATGGTCGGATGACGAGCCGACGCGCTGCTGCAATATGTGGGCGCCCGAGTTCCACCTGCTCGACGGCCCGAACGGCAAGCACTGGTACCTGTATTACACCGCCGGCAGCGACGGCACGCTCGACAAACAGCACACCCACGTGCTCGAAAGCGCCGGCACCGATCCGCTCGGCCCTTACACCTACAAGGCGCAGATTTTCGACCCGAGCAACAACGGCTGGGCGATCGACGGCAGCATCCTGAGTATGCCGGACAACAAGCTCTACTTTCTGTTTTCGTCGTGGGTTGGCGACAACCAGAACATGTTTATCGCGCCCATGAGCGACCCGTGGACGATCAGCGGCGCGCGCGTGCTGCTTTCGACGCCGACTTACCCGTGGGAGCGCGCCACCGGCAATGTGAATGAAGGCCCCGAGGTGCTGCAGCACGGCAGCGACACCTTTATCATCTACTCGGCCAGCGCGTGCTGGGGGCCGGATTACAAGCTCGGCCTGCTGCGCTACGCCGGCGGCGATGTGCTGGACGCGAAATCGTGGCAGAAGCAGGACAAGCCCGTGTTCGAGCGCAATGACAAAGACAACGTCTACGCGCCCGGCCACAACGGCTTCTTCACCTCGCCCGATGGGAAAGAAAACTGGATCGTCTACCACGCCAACTCCTTGCCGGCCGACGGCTGCGGCAACCTGCGCACCACCCGCGTACAGCCCTTCACATGGAATGCCGACGGCACGCCCAACTTCGGCACCCCACTCCCACTCGACGCGCCGATCCCGGTGCCGTCGGGCGAGCAGGCCGCCGCGCCGGCAGCTAGCTCCACGGCCTACGCGCTGGTTGGGCGCGATGGCGGGCAGTGCCTGGCCGCGCAGGGTGGCGAGCTTGCGCTGGCCGCATGCGACAACGGCGCGGGCCAGCAGTGGAATATCACCTACCTGGGCAACGGCTACTCCAACATCACCAGCCCTGGCGGCGGCGCGCTCACCGTCGGCGGCGACGACCGGGCCGAAGGGGCAGCGATCGAGCTGGGCGCGTGGACGCACGCAAACAACCAGCAGTGGAAAATTTCCAACACCGAAAAAGGCTGGTCGCGCATCGACGCGCGGGTGAGTGGCCGCGCACTCGCCACCTGCGACGGGCTGAAACAGCTCACGTTCAAGGCTGGCACCGCCTGCCAGCAGTTTCGCCTGCAACCGCTTGGCGCGCTCGCCATCGCCAATGTGAATAGCGGCAAACCGCTGGCGAAAGCGCAGGGCGACGACAGCATTGTTCAGTCGGGCAAGGCCGGCACGCCCGCCGCGGCCTGGCAGTGGGAACATCAGGCCGACGGCTACTACCACGTCGTGCAGGAGGGCGGCTGCCTGACGCGCGCCGCTTCCAGCGCGGGCCTTACCCGCCAAACGTGCGGCAGCGACGCCACGCAGCTCTGGCGCTTCGATATGCTCAACGACGGCACGATCCGACTGGTTGCCAGCGACACCGGCAAGGTCATCGACATCGCAAACTGCCTGTCGGCCAATGGCACGCGCGCGCAGCAGTGGATTTGGCTGAACAACTTCTGCCAGCGCTTCCGCCTGCTGCCGGGTTAAAGTTCGCAGGTTGCAGGTTGTCAGGTTGTCAGGTTGCAGGTTGTCAGGTTGCAGGTTGCGGGTTGCAGGTTGCGGGTTGCGGGTTGCAGGCTCAATCCCAAAACCCCAAACCCTCAGGCGATTCTCGGTCTGGGCGTATTGCATACGCCCTTGGTCTGGGCGTATTGCATACGCCCTTCGTTTCAAGACTCAAAACTTCTATAGCACGAGGTGAAACATGACCCAGGGTTCTTCTTCTGCGCGCATCACGCTTGACAACGAGCGCGTGGTTGGCGCGATCTCGCCCTTCCTGTTTGGCGGCTTTGCCGAGCACATGGGCCGCTGCGTCTATGGCGGCATGTACGACCCCGAGTCGCCCCAGGCCGACGAGCAGGGCTTTCGCCGCGACGTGCAGGCGGCGCTGCGCGAAATGGGCATCAGCATTCTGCGCTACCCCGGCGGCAATATGCTCAGCGGCTACGACTGGCGCGACGGTGTTGGGCCGAAAGATCAGCGCCCGCGCCGCCGCGAGCTGGCCTGGCAGTCGATTGAGACCAACCAGTTCGGCACGAACGAGTTCATCGAATACTGCCGCGCCACCGGCATCGAGCCGATGCTGGGCGTGAACATGGGCACCGGCACGATTGCCGACGCGGCCGCGCTGGTGGAATACTGCAACGCCCCGGCCGGAACTAAATACGCCGACATGCGCGTGGCGCACGGCTACAAAGAGCCGCACAACGTCAAGTACTGGTGCGTCGGCAACGAGATGGACGGCCCCTGGCAGATCGGCCACCTTTCCGCCGAGGAATATGCGCGCAAGGCCCGCGAAGCCGCCAAAATGATGCGCTGGCAGGATCCCAGCCTGAAGCTGGTGCTGTGCGGTTCTTCCAACACCACCATGCCGACTTACCCCGAGTGGGATCGCGTGGTGCTTGAACACTGCTGGAACCAGGTTGACTACCTTGCGCTGCACTACTACGCCATCAACGACACGAACGACACCGCCAGCTACCTCGCCCAGGCCGCGCAGTTCGAATCGCATCTCGACACGCTGGGCGGCCTGCTGCGCTACGTGAAGGCCAAGCTGCGCTCGAACCATGATGTCAAGCTTTCGTGGGATGAGTGGAATGTCTGGTACAAAGACCGCTCGGGCCGCGGCAACTGGCAGGTTGCGCCGCCGCTGAGCGAAGAGGTGTACAACCTCGAAGACGCGCTGGTGGTTGCGCAGTGGATGAGCGTGTTCCTGCGCCGCTGCGACATCCTTGAGATCGCCTGCCTCGCCCAGATCGTCAACACGATTTCGCCGCTGACGACCACGCGCGACGGCTTGCTGAAGCAGACCACCTACTACCCGTTTGTGCTGTTCGGCCAGCACGCCTCGGGCGTCGCGCTTCAGCCGCTCACCAGCGCGCCCGAGTACGACACGCCGCAGTTTGGCGCAATGTCGCTGCTCGACGTTTCGGCCAGCTACGACGCCGACAATGATCGCGGCGCAGTGTTTATTGTCAATCGCAGCCAGACCGAATCGATCACGACCGACGTGGCGTGGACCGGCGCGGCCCCCGGCAGCGTCACAGGCGTCTATCAGCTCGCCGGCACCGACATCAAGGCGGTGAACACCTTCGAGCAGCCCGACACAATCGTCACCAAGGAGCTGGCGACCGTGCCGGTGGATAATGGCAAAATCAGCCTGACCCTGCCGCCGCTCTCGTTCACGGTGGTGGCAACGGCTGGCTACAGCAGCAAGGGGTAGCGCGTGCAACCGCGCCAAGCCATCTTCATAACCCTGCTCACATTCGGGCTGGCCGCGTGCGCCAGCGTAGCAGGTCTGCCGGGCGGCAGCGGCCCCACCGCCGTTCCCGCCCCGGCCGACGTGCGTGGCGACACCCGCGCGCATGATCCCTGTCTGATCCACGCGGGTGACGCCTATTATGTGTTTTCCACCGGCGACGAAAAAGGCATCGGCGGCGGCAGCATCCAGATCCGCCGCTCGAAGGACATGGCCGAGTGGGAGCTGCTTGGCACCGTGTTCGAGCGCACCCCCGAGTGGGTCGCGCGCGAGCTGGGCGGCTGGCCACCCAACCTGTGGGCGCCCGACATCGCGCTCGTCAACGGCACCTTCTACCTCTACTACGTCGGCTCGACTTTTGGCTCGAACAACTCCGTGATCGGCCTGGCCACCAACACCACGCTCGACCCGGCCAGCCCCGATTACAAGTGGGTCGATCATGGCATGGTGCTGCGCTCGTTCAGCAACAACGACTGGAACGCGATTGATCCCAGCCTGGTGAGCGACGCCGATGGCGGAATGTGGATGGTGTTTGGCTCGTACTGGAGCGGCATCAAGCTGCGGAAGATCGACGCGGCCACCGGCATGCTCGACAAAACCGACACGCAGCTCTACTCGCTGGCCTCGCGTGGCGGCGGCGCCGTCGAAGCGCCCTCGATTGTCGAGCGCAAGGGCTATTACTACCTGTTTGTGTCGTTCGATTTCTGCTGCCGGGGCGCGGCCAGCAACTACAATATTCGCGTTGGGCGGGCGGAAAAGATCACCGGGCCGTACGTCGACAAAGACGGCACGCAGATGCTGGGCGGCGGCGGCACCAAGATCCTGGGCAACTACGCGCTGCTGCGCGGCCCGGGCGGGCAAACCGTGCGCCACGAAGACAGCGCCGACACCTACCGCATGATCTACCACACCTACGACATCCAGAATTTCGGCCTGCCCAAGCTCCAGATTCGCGATTTGCAATGGGATGATCAGGGCTGGCCGGTGGTGCCAAATATTCCGCAAAAATAAGCGCGGGCGCGTTGCACTGGTGGCGGGCATGTCGATCTATAATCTGCGCATCCAGCCAGCGCATCGTTTTTCAACATCAGAACCTTGCGGTGGGGGTTCGGGGGCGGCTCGCCGCCCCCGAAAATCTCCTTTCAGGCGGCTCTCGGCCACAGCCGTGGCCAAGAGCCGCCTGAAAGAAAGATTCTTGGAGGGCTGACGCCCTCCAAACCTCCCGCTTGGCGATGATCACATATGTTCTTTCAAAGCAAACTGTAAACGTTTTTTGCTGCACGGAGCTGACCATGAATCAAAATGACACACGGCAGGCCATCGAGGGCGGCCAGACGGTTCTTGGTATTGAGTTCGGCTCAACGCGCATCAAGGCCATGCTGCTGGGCGCGGGCCACGCGCCAATCGCGTCGGGCAGCTACGAGTGGGAAAACCGCTACGAAAACGGCGTGTGGACCTACCACATCGACGAGGTGTGGGCGGGCTTGCAGGCCAGCTACCGCGAGCTTGCTGGCGATGTGCAGGCGCAATATGGCGTGCCGCTGCGCACCGTCGGCGCAATCGGCTTCAGCGGCATGATGCACGGCTACCTGCCCTTCGACGCGGCTGGCGAGCTGCTTGCGCCGTTTCGCACCTGGCGCAACACCACCACCGGCCAGGCCGCCGAGCAGCTCACCGAGCTGTTCCAGTTCAACATCCCGCAGCGCTGGAGCATCGCCCACCTCGATCAGGCGATTCTCAACGGCGAGGCGCACGTCAGCGACATCGCCCACCTCACCACGCTGGCCGGCTATGTCCACTGGAAGCTGACCGGCGAGAAGGTCATGGGCATTGGCGAGGCGTCGGGCATGTTCCCGATCGACAGCACCACCAACGACTACGATCAGGCGCGGCTGGCGCAGTTCAATGCGCGCCTGAAGGATGCCGGGGTCGCGTGGCAGTTAGGCGACATTCTGCCGAAAGTGCTGGTGGCTGGCGAGGCGGCTGGCACGCTCACCGCCGAAGGCGCGCGCCTGATCGACCCGAGCGGCGGCTTGCAGGCCGGCATCCCGTTCTGCCCACCCGAGGGCGACGCCGGCACTGGCATGGTCGCCACCAACAGCGTGGGCGAGCGCACCGGCAACGTGTCGGCCGGCACTTCGGTCTTCGCCATGATCGTGCTGGAAAAAGCGCTCTCGCAGCTCTACCCCGAGATCGACATGGTCACGACCCCGGCTGGCAAGCCCGTCGCAATGGTGCACAGCAACAACTGCACATCTGATCTGAACGCCTGGGTCGATCTGTTTCACGAGTTTACGCAGGCGCTGGGCGTGGAAATCAGCGAGTCGAAGCTTTTCGAAATGCTCTACCAGCGGGCGCTGGCCGGCGAGGCCGACGGCGGCGGGCTGCTGGCCTACAACTACATCTCGGGCGAGCACCTGACGCACATGGAAGCGGGCCGCCCGCTGTTCGTGCGCACGCCCGAAAGTCGCTTCACGCTGGCGAACTTTATGCGCACGCACTTGTTTGCCGCGCTTGGCGCGCTCAAGATCGGCCTCGACATTCTGTTCGAGCGCGAAAACGTGCGTATCGACCAGATCCTCGGCCACGGCGGCTTCTTCAAGACGCGCGAGGTCGGCCAGAAGATGATGGCGGCGGCGATGAACGTGCCGGTTTCGGTGATGGAAACTGCCGGCGAGGGCGGAGCGTGGGGCATGGCGCTGCTGGCCGCCTATATGCTGCGCAAGGAGGCTGGCGAGCCGCTGGCGAGCTACCTGTCCGAGAAGGTCTTTGCCGGCGAGCAGGGCACCACCGTCGCGCCCGACCCCGCCGACGTGGCGGGCTTCGCGGCGTTCATGGAGCGCTACAGGCAGGGCTTGCCAATTGAGCGCGCTGCTGTTGATTCGCTGAAATAAACGTAACCACGAAGACACGAAGGCACGAAGGTTAGAAAGGTTTCGGAAACCACGAAGGCACGAAGACACGAAGTTTCGAGCGGTTTCGGAAACTACGAAAGTACAAAATACCGATATCTATTCCGTAGAGCGGCATAACGACTTCTTTCCCCTGCTGTGTGGTATTTTCCGCGCGTAGCGCGGAAAATACCACACAATAAGACGAAAATACCTTGCTGCCGCAGGCAAAAAGGAATAACTATGCTGGAAGCACTCAAAGAGCAGCTCCACAAGCTGCACCTCGAACTCCCGAAAAACGGTCTGGTGACCTGGACGGGCGGCAACGTCAGCGCGCGCGACCCCGAGACCGGGCTGGTGGTCATCAAGCCCAGCGGCGTGATGTACGACGACCTGCGCCCCGAAGATCATGTCGTGCTCGACCTGGAGGGCGATGTGGTTGAAGGCACGCTCTCGCCGTCCTCCGACACCGCCAGCCACCTGTACATCTACCGCCACCGCCCCGACGTCAACGGCATTGTGCACACGCACTCGCCCTACGCCACCGCCTTCGCCGCGCTCAATCGGCCCATCCCGGTCTACCTCACCGCTATCGCCGACGAGTTTGGCGGGCCGATCCCCTGCGCTGGTTTTGCGCTGATCGGCGGCGAGGAGATCGGCCAGCAGGTGATCGAGCACATCGGCAACTCGCCGGCGGTGCTGCTGAAAAACCACGGCGTGTTCACCGTTGGCAAGTCGGCTAAGGCCGCCGTCAAGGCCGCCGTAATGACCGAAGACGTGGCGCGCACGGTCTGGTATGCGCTGCAGCTCGGCACGCCCGACGAAATCGCGCCCGACGATGTGAAGAAGCTGCACGACCGCTATACAAACGTGTACGGGCAGCGCTGAGCCACGAAGGGCGTATAGCAATACGCCCAGACCGCTGAGCCACGAAGGGCGTATAGCAATACGCCCAGACCGCTGAGCCACATGAGGGTTTAGGGTCTGGGGTTTTGGGATTGAGCCTACAACCCACAACATAGTAACCTGACAACCTCTGCGCCCTCTGCGTCTCTGTGGTGATTTGAAATAAGGATGGTTTCAATGAAAATCGACCTGTCGCAATACGAGGTCTGGTTTGTCACTGGCAGCCAGCACCTGTACGGCCCCGAAACGCTTGAGCAAGTGGCCGAGCACTCGCGCGCGATTGCCGCCGCCCTGGGCGAGGCCAGCGCCATCCCGGTTGGCGTGGTGTTCAAACCGGTGGTGAAAACGCCCGACGAAATCTACCAGCTGGTGCTGGAGGCCAACGCCACCAAGAATTGCGTGGGCATTGTTGCCTGGATGCACACCTTCTCGCCCGCCAAGATGTGGATCGCCGGCCTGCGCGCCCTGCAGAAGCCGCTGGCGCACCTGCACACCCAGTTCAACCAGGACATCCCGTGGTCGTCGATCGACATGGACTTCATGAACCTGAACCAGTCGGCGCACGGCGACCGCGAGTTTGGCTTTATTGGCAGCCGCATGCGCCTGGACCGCAAGGTGATCGTCGGCCACTGGCAAGACCCCGAGGTACAGGCTAGCCTGGGCGCGTGGTCGCGCGCCGCGTGCGCCTGGGCCGATGCGCAGGGCGCGCGTTTTGCCCGCTTTGGCGACAACATGCGCGAAGTGGCCGTCACCGAGGGCGACAAGGTCAACGCGCAGATGCGGCTGGGCTATAGCGTGAACGGCTACGGTGTGGGCGATCTGGTGAAGGTGCTGAACGAGGTTGCCGACTCGGATGTCGACACGCTGATCGAAGAGTATGGCGACCAGTACGAGGTAGTCGAGGCGCTGCGCCCCGGCGGCGCGCAAGCGCAATCGCTGCGCGAAGGCGCCCGGATCGAGCTGGCCATCCGCCGCTTCCTCGAACAAGGCGGCTTCAAAGGCTTCACTACCACCTTCGAGGACCTGCACGGCCTGGTGCAATTGCCCGGCCTCGGCCCGCAGCGCCTGATGGCCGACGGCTATGGCTTCGCGGGCGAAGGCGACTGGAAGACATCCGCGCTGGTGCGCGCCATGAAGGTCATGGCCGCCGGGCTGCCCAAGGGCACCTCGTTCATGGAAGATTACACCTACCACCTCAGCCCGAGCGGGCAAAAAGTGCTTGGCGCGCACATGCTCGAGATCTGCCCGACGATTGCGAGCGGCAAGCCGCGCATCGAAGTTCACCCGCTTGGCATCGGCGGCAAGGCCGACCCGGTGCGCCTGGTGTTCGACGCGAAAACCGGCCCGGCGATCAACGTTTCGGTGATGGAAATGGGCAACCGCCTGCGCATGGTCGTCAACGCCGTCGACGCAGTGCCAACCGACGAGCCGCTGCCGAAACTGCCGGTGGCGCGCGCGCTGTGGCTGCCCCAGCCCGACCTGAAGACTGCCGCCGCCGCCTGGATCTACGCGGGTGGCGCGCACCACACCGGCTACAGCTACGACCTCACCGCCGAGCATATGGCCGATTTTGCCGAGATGGCCGGCATGGAATACCTGCTGATCGACAACAGCACCACGGTGGCGGGCTTCAAGAAAGAACTGCGCTGGAACGACCTGTACTACCACCTGGCGAAAGGCATTTAGCACGTCTGGAGCGCAGGGGTTAGGGAGTTCGGGGTCGGCTTGCCGCCCCGAGCTTTCTTTTTGTGTTGCTGCGCTCGGCATGGCCAAGCGCAGCAACACAAGAATCAAAAGAGCTTGCTATACTCAACCCAACACTTTCCACACCGCGTCTTAACAATTCCCACAAAGCGACCGTGTATTCTTGCACTATCACAGACAGCCGCATCGCAGATACTTGCCAGCTACTGAACGCTGGCACGATGAATTGGCAGGAATAGTTCGAGAAAGGAACGCCCGTGGAAGATCGCGATATTTACGACCTGGGTTTGCAGGCCGACCTGGCCATGTTCACGCGCACGCCAATTGCGCGCCGACAAATTCTGAAGATGGGCGCGGTTGGCATCGGCCTGCTGCTGGCCGGCTGCGGCGCAAACGCCACGTCGGGCTCGTCTTCGTCGTCGTCACCAACCGCCGCCTCGTCTGGCTCTACCTCGCCCACGGCGGCCAGCAGCGGCGCGGCCAGCACAAGCGCGACCGCCACTGGCAGCAGCGCGGCGGCCTGCGTTGGCGAAATTCCCGAGGAGACGGCTGGCCCCTACCCGGCCGATGGCTCGAACGCCTCGAACCAGTCGCTCAACGCGCTGGCGCTGTCGGGAATTGTGCGCAGCGACATTCGCACCAGCCTGGGCACCAAGAACGTCGCCGCCGGCATCCCCGCCACGATTGTGCTGAACCTGGTCGATTCCGGCAACAACTGCACGCCGCTGGCGAACTACGCCGTCTACCTGTGGCACTGCGACCGTGACGGCAACTATTCGCTCTACAGCAATGGCGTCACCAGCGAAGATTATCTGCGCGGCGTGCAGGCCGCCGACAGCAACGGCAAGCTCACATTCACGTCGATCTTCCCGGCCTGCTACCAGGGGCGCTGGCCGCACGTCCATTTCGAAATCTACCCGTCGCTGGACAAGGCCACCGCTTCGTCGAATGCCGTCCACACCTCGCAGCTCGCGCTGCCGCAGGATGTGTGCGAAACCGTCTACGCAACCGATGGCTATTCGCAGAGCGTGCGCAATCTGTCGCAGCTCAGCCTCGCCACCGACAACATCTTTAGCGATGGCGTCGACAAGCAGCTGGCGACTGTGACGGGCGATACCACCAATGGCTACACGATCGAGCTGACGGTGGGCATCAACGCGTAAAAGACAAGTACGAGAACCGCAGAACCAAGAACCAGCAACGGTTCTCGGTTCTGCGGTTCCGTAGTTCCGTGGTTCTGGCAACGAGAAAGCTCCTGCGCCCGGGCATTACGCTCAGGTGCAGGAGCTTTCTTGTTGCCAGTATGGCGCGCGAGAAAACGGGCTACTTCAGGGTCGCCAGCTTCTGCGTCAGTGCCGAAGTCGAGGGCTCGACCAGGATCGAGCCATCGGGGAAAACAATCGTTGGCACGCTCTGGTAGCCGTTATTCACCTGCTCGACATAATGCCGTGCAGTTTCGTTCTCCTCGATATTCACGTAGTTAATCGCGACCTCGTGCTGCTCGAACACGCGCTTGGCGCGCCGGCAGTCGCCACACCAGGTTGTACCATACATCGTAATTGTTGAGTCCGACATCAGGGGTTCCTCCGTAAAACTCGGCATCGCCTTGGACACCGCAATTCATGCAGAATTGATGCCCCTAATTATACGCACATTACTTACGAAAGTAAAATGCTGAGAAAGCATGCTCTATGCAGTTGTGATACACTAGTAAATATCTCGATACAAAGCGGCAGGACGCCGAGAACAAGCGGGCATATGGGCCGTGTGATCGCGATCGCCAACGCCAAGGGCGGCATCGGCAAAACCACCACTGTGGTGAACATCGGCGCGGGTTTTGCGCTGAAAGGCGCGCGCGTGCTGCTGGTGGATGCCGACCCGCAGGGCAACCTGTCCCTGGCGCTGGGTGTGCGCCCGCGCCGCACGCTCTACGACGTGCTGGCCGATGGTGTGGCCGCCGCCGAGTGCGTGGTTGCCGCCCGCCCCAACCTCGATCTGCTCGCCGCCGACGACACGCTGCTGAACGTTCAGCCCATTCTGGCGCGCCGCGCCGACTGGAGCCGCGCGCTCGACCAAAGCCTGCGCCCGATCTATGGGAACTACGACCTGGTGCTGATCGACAGCGGCGGCTCGCTTACCACGCTCAGCACCAATGCGCTGGCCTGCGCCACCGATGTGATCGTTCCCACGGCAATCGAGCATTTCTCGCTCAAGAGCATCGACCTGCTGTTTGCGCAGGTGGCCCGCGTGAAGGGCAATAGTAGCTGCATCCGCCTGATCATTCCCACGCTGTTCGACCCACGTGTGCGCCAGTCGGGCGAGCTGCTGGGCGCGCTCAAGGCGCGTTTCGGCCCGCTGGTGGCCGAGCCGATCCGTGTGAATGTGCGCCTTTCCGAAGCGCCAACCCTTGGCAAAACGATCTACGAGTACGACCCACGCTCGCGCGGCGCAGTCGATTATGCGCTGCTGGTCGAGCGCATGGGCGCGATGTTCAGCTTTCGGCCGGGCGGGCGTGCCAGCAATGGCGACCAACCGGCCACGCCGGTTGCGCCCGATCTGGCGCGCAGCGTCGCCGCGCCAGCAGCTTCTGCCGCGCCAGCCGAGCCAGCGCCTGCCGCGCCGGGCGTTCAGTTCCGCGCCCCCGAGGGCTGCCCGAACTGCGGCCACCCGCTGCAATTCGCCACGCTGGCCGGCTACCGCGTGGCCTACTGCGAACACTGCAAATACCGCCACCAGACGCTGGCGAGCGGGCCGCGCCGCTAGGCTGCAACAAGCCAGCGCGCGCACCCGTCTTACCAGGAACGGCGGCTTACGCCGAAGGAGAAGAACATGCCAGCAGAAGATTTCCGCAGCGACGTGCGCGCGCTGCTCCAGCAAATGCTTGCCGAGGCTAAAACCACGCCCAACGGCGACGTGATGCTGGAAGTATATGTCGAAGAATTTGTGCGCCTGCACGGCGATTACGCCCACCAGATGCTCAACGAAGTGTTCAACGACGCGCGCACCCGCATCGACGCGCGCCTGTCGCCCGACCCAATTCGCCAGACGATTGCGACGGTGCAAACAACCGTGCAAGACATCTGGAAGACGCTTACGCAGACGATCTCGGGGCCGGGCGGCCCGCCGTCGTCGGGGCAGGGCTAGCCGGGCGATGCATTTTGCTTGGCTTGCAGTAGGCAGTTGCCAGTTGGCAGTAATGATGGTGACTGCTCACTGCCGGCTGCCGACTACAACCAACACCAAACATTTGGCATGCTGTGCTACGTTCTGCGCTTTACAAAGCCAGGAACTTAGTGCGTACCTTTTACTCGGGCAGCACCGCAATGACCTCGATTTCCAGCCGCGCGCCCAGCGCCAGCCCATTCGCGCCAAACGCGCTGCGCGCCGGCAGCTTTGCGCTGAAAAACGTGCGGTACACCGCATTCATGGCCGGCCACTCGGCCATATCTGCCATCATCACCGTGCACTTCACCACATTGTCGAGCGTTGCGCTGTGGCGCGCCAGCACTGCGCGAATATTTTCAAGCGTCTGGCGCGTTTCGGCCTCGACGCCACCGGGCACCAGCTGAAGCTCCGCGTCGGTGCCGAGCTGCCCCGAAAGGTAGAGCGTGCGATCCACCAGCACGGCTTCGGAAAAGGGCAGTGTGGCGGCAGCACCCTGCGCGGCGAAATGCGTAACCTTGCTCATCGGAACCCTCCTGCAAGCGCGAATCGGCCCAGGCGCAGCCAAGCCCGGGGCTTGCTATTGTACCGCGCAATGGCAAACCCCAGGCCCAGCCGGTTTTCGGTGAAACTGCGCACGTGCAGCCTTGCTGAATGGCCACAGACGACGGACAACCGACTACGCACTTACTGCCGTGGCCGAGCCGCCAATCCCTACTCCCCATCCGCCAACCCCTGCCCCCAAAGCGCGCTACGCCCCCTGCACGCGCGACAGCAGATCGCTGCTTTCGACCAGCGAAACCAGCAGGCTAAACAGGTCGGTTTCGGTGATCATACCCACCAGTTGCAGCTCGGCATTCAGCACCGGCAAGCCGCCGATTTTATAGCGCACCATCAGCCCAGCCGCCTCGGTGAGCGGCGTTTCGGGCGTAACGGCGACGACATCGCGCTGCATGATTTCGGAAACTTCGATCGCGGCCTGAACATAATGCGCCGCCGCCAGCAGCAGGTCGCGCTCGGCCACAATGCCCAGCAGCTGGCCGCGCAGGTCGGCAACCGGCAGGTGATGCACGCTTTGCTCCTGCATCAGGCGCAGGGCATCGTGGTGGGTTGTTTCGGGCGAAATAGAAAGAACTGGGACGCTCATTCGATCGGAAACTCGCATGGCCATGCTCCTTCCCTGGCGCCGATGGCTGCGCAAGCCGTCGCGGCGCATGCTTGTGCGCGAATTGCTGCGGTTACCAGGGATGATACGCGCATGGCCGGTTGAGCGGGAGAAGAAGCCACAAGCAGGAGTAAACAAACCTTAATACTCTGGAAAATACGTTACTTCATACAACGGGCAAGCTTCCAGGAAGCTTATCTGAGTATCAGGTTGAAAGAAAACTGGCTTGAGCTTCCTGGAAGCTGAGTACAAGGAAATTTATTTTCCAGAGTACTTAATAAAAAGGCCGCGCCCGGGCAATACCTGCCTGGGCGCGGCCATGAACATTTCTTCCAGCGCGAACGCTATTTCGCCACAGCCACCGTTGCGATGGTGGCCCACGCGCTGGCGTTGCCGGCGTAGTCGAGCGCCTGAACGCGCAGGACATACGCGCCCGGTGCAAGGTCTGGCACGGCCAGCTCAGGGGCGCCTACCTGCGCGTCGGCAGTGCCATTCGGGTCGGCACCGAGGTAGACGCGGTAGCCCGCCACGCCCGAGGCACTGTCGGTGGCGGGTGCCCAGCGCAGCGTCGCCGGCTGGCCGGCGCGTAGCACCTGCTTCCCTGCGGCGGCTGGCGCGCTTGGCGCGGTGGTGTCGTAGCCAATCGGGCCGAAGCTGGCCAGCTGCGGAGCGCCGGCCGCATCCCAGTAGCGCACATGCAGCGTGTGCAAGCCTTCGCCCGCCCACGCGCCCTGCACATAGCCCGCGCTTGCGTCGCTGAACTGCGGGGTATCGCTGGCCGGCGCAAGATCCCAGCCCTGGCTAAAGGCGTGCGCGCCATCGGGCAGCTGGAACTCGATCCGCTCGTCGGTGTTGTACCAGTGCTCGGCCTGTGCGGCGGTGCGGAACTGCACCTGTGTGATCGGCGCGGCGCGCTCGCCGGTGGCGGTAAGCTTTTCGCCGCCGTGCTGGTTGCAGCCGCCAGTGTCGGGCAGGTCGTAGCCCTCGGCAAAGCTCAGCGGCACCGACTTGCGTCCGCTCGCGGCAATGCCCTGGCCGGTGAAGGCAGTGAAATGCAGGTGCGGCAGGCCGTGGGCCGCGCGCTCGCCGGCATAGCCAATCACGTCGCCGCGCTTCACCGCGCGGTCGAGCCTGGTCGACACCGCGCTGTCCATATGCGTGTACATGGTGTAGAACCCGCCGCCGTGCGACAGGATCAGCGTGCCGCTTTTCCCGGTCCACGACCAGATCGTGCCATCGGCAGCGGCGTGCACGGGCGCGCCAAATGTGCGGCCATCAGCGTTCACCATGTCGAGGGAGTAGCGATCCCAGCTATTGTGCGAGCCACAGCCATAGCCCTGGATGATCTTCCAGGTTTCGCCGGGGGGAATGGGGAGCGAAAGGGACGGCGCAGCGGAGGCCGGGGCAGCGGGCGCGGCGAAGGCGAGAACGGGCGCGAGAACAAAGAGAAAAAGAAGAAACTGAATTCGCGTAAGAGTGGGATGAATGCTGTGTTGTGATGCGTCGGTGTGCGAACATGGCACATGCGGCGATCGGGGCATGCAACCTCCTGGGCTTGCAGAATACGTGGGTGGCAACACATGGCCGCCAACGGTCGCGGAGAATACCACGGCTGCATGTAATCGTCAAATTTTCGTAAATAACCTGTTCTTCAATAAGCGCGCTTCCGCGCCGTTCGCGGAGAGCGCGCCACATGCCAAACACAGCATCCCCATGCGTAAATCGCCCGCGCGCAGCAGAGATTGAGACAAAGCATCGTATGACACAAATACATACGTTTATTCATAAGAAAAAGCGCGCCTTTTTTCGGGCATGCTGCCGACGCAACAGTTTATTCATCGCTTCCCAAAGCCGTCAAAAACCGCTTTTCGGCGTTACGGTGCCGCCAGAAGCCCATGAATATGTATAAAAATTGTAATCCTGCACCCGGCTAATTCTATTGCGACGCCAATGTGCAGCCTTTATACTCAAATTGGCGCTACCAGCCGCATTAAATTCAACATTACAGTCATATCGATTGTGCCTCGGAAAAGGGGTACTGCCAATGCGCCTGTTTCGTGAGCTGCGCTCACATTTGCAATATAAGATCATCCTTCCCTTTCTTCTGCTGACGCTGGTGGTGGCGCTGGCCGGTTCGGCGGTGGCCTTCTTCTTCATTACCAGCAACGCCCAGGAACGGCTGAACAACCAGCTTGCCCAGGCCGCGCGCGACGTGAACGACCGGCTGGTGCAGCAGGAAAGCGAAAACCTGGTGTCGCTGCGCGTGATTGTGTTTGCGCAGGCGAACCCGCAGGCCAACGCCCCCGCCGTGGCCGATGCCCTGGCCGCCAGCGATCGCGCCAGCCTGGAGCGCGCGCTCGACCCGTATTTCCGCATTGGCAGCCAGCGCAGCAGCCAGCGCATCGATCGCATGATCGCGTTCGACACCAGTGGGCGCGCGCTGATCGACTGGGAGCGCCAGCCCAGCCAGCCCAATGCGCGCATAAGCAACCCCGAACGCCCAGTGCAGGAGCTGTGGTTTGTGCCGCGCATTCTGGCCGGCCAGCAAGACGCACGCGGCGACAAATATGCCGGCCTGCTTCAGCTTGGCACCAACAAGACGCGCTATCTGTTCACTGTCGCACCCGTTGTGCAGAATGGCAAGATTGTGGGCGGCATCCTCGTCGCCACCCAGCTCGACACGCTGCTGCAAGACCTGCGCGATCAGTCGCAAGCTGCCATTCTGGCGCTGTACCAGGCCGAAGATGGCGTTGCGCTGGAAAGCACGCTGCCGGCCAATAACGGCCTGGCCGAAATGAACATCCGGCGCGACCTGATCGATGGCATTCGTGGCCTGGAAGAAAATCAGCAGCAGGCGATCTTTGATGTTGTGTCGGTGAACCAGCGCGAGTACCAGTTTGCCTACGCCCCCCTGCGCGTGCGCGGCGATGTGGTTGGCATTCTTTCGGTTGCGCTTTCGCGCGACTATGTCAATGGAACGTGGAGCGATGTGCGCTGGCCGCTGATGATCCTGACGCTGGTGCTGATGCTGGCGATCATTGGCCTGGGCATCTTCATCGCCCAGCAGATAACGCGCCCGCTGCAAGAGCTGGTGAGCACCGCGCAGGCAGTTTCGGCTGGCGATTTCGGGCGGCGCAGCAAGGTGCAGGGCATCGACGAAGTTGGCATGCTCTCGCAATCGTTCAACAACATGACTGGCGACCTGCTGAACCTCTACCGGGCGGTAGATTCGGTAGCCAGCCAGCGCGCCGCGATTGTCGAAAGCATCACCGATGGCGTGGTGGTGTGCGACCCAAACGGCAATATTATGATTATCAACCGGGCCACGCGCCAGCTGCTGGCCCTGCCCGACGATCAGCCCCTGCCACAGCATTTCACCGAGCTGCCACTTGAGCCGTTTGAGAGCAATGCGCTGGCCTTTGGTGGCACCCGCGCAGCCGACCTGTTCACGCTTGGCGACCGGGTGGTGCGCGTGAACTCCGCCCTGGTGGAAAGCGACAACGGCGCGCCACTGGGCGATGTGTTTGTGCTGCAAGACCTCACCAGCGAAGTTGCGGTCGACCGCGCCAAAACCAACTTCATCGCCACCATTTCGCACGAGCTGCGCACGCCGCTGATGGTGCTTGGCGGCACCTCCGAGCTGCTGCTGCGCAACCTGGCCGGCCCCATCCCCGATGAGCAGCGCACGCTGCTGGAAGCCATGCGCAAAAACGCCCAGACGGTGACGGCGCTGCTGAATAATGTCATCACGATTGCGGGGCTTGAATCGGGCACGCTGCACATGGTGCTTGAGCCAGTTGAGTTGCGCCACCTGCTCGATGCAATGATCTGGCCGATTCGCAAGGCCATGGCCGCGAAAGAGCTTGAGCTTGTTCTTGAATTGCCCGACGACCTGCCCGGTATTCTGGCCGACGAGCAGCACCTGCGGATTGTGATTCAGCAGCTGCTGGATAATGCGCGGCGCTACACCGAGGCGGGCAGCGTCACCGTAAGCGCGCGCGCCGAGCACGGACTCGTGCGTATCGATGTTTCCGACACCGGGCCGGGCATCAGCCCCGATTTCTGCGAGCACCTGTTTACTCGCTTTGCGCGCGGCGCGCAGGGCATCAATTCCGCCGAGCGCGGCATTGGCCTGGGCCTGGCAATCGCGCGCGAGCTGATCGAGCGGCAGGGCGGCCATATCTGGCTCGAACATACTTCGCCGGCAGGGACGACCTTCAGCCTGACCTTGCCGTATATGCAGGTTGCACCGGTTTCGCACGACCAAAGCATGGCAACGGCGGCATAAGATGAGCAACACACGGCCAGCAGCACGCACACAGCGCAGCAGGGATGAAGGGTAGCGGTCGAGATGGCGCGCATCAACTCAGAATTGCAGCGGCTTCGCTTCAAATATCGTGATCGGCTCGACCGCATTGCGCTGCTTTTGCTTATCTACCTTGCGCTGGGCGTTGGCGCGGTTGGTGTGGCGATACTGGCACGCTGGATGCTGCTGGCGGTTTCGCCCTATGGTGTTGTGTATCCTCATAGCCTGCTGGCCCAGGTTCAGGCCGATTACGAAGCGTGGCAGGCCCCCGCAGTTGCGCTTGCGCCGCTCAATCCTGCCGCCGCTGTTGCCGTCGAGCGCGACGCCGCCGACGCCCGCACCGCCGGGCAGAGGACTGTGCGCGAAACGCCCGAGATCGTGCCGGTGGCGGTGCTGCCGCAGCCAACCGCCCTGCCCACCGAAACGCCAACCCTGGCACCTTCGCGCCCAACGGCGGGGAGTGCTGGCCCAATTGCGCGGCGGCCAAGCGCGACGCCCGCTAGCCAGCCGGCACAGCCGGGTGGGCAGCCCGGCAACGACAGCCGCCCCGAGGCAACGCCAATCGCTGCCGAAGCGCCCACCCGCGCGCCAGCCCGTTCGACGGCGCAACCGCGCAACCCAACATCCGCGCCCGCAGCGCCAAGCACAGCGACACAAGCCCCCAGTGTGCCAGCGAAAACGCCTTCGCCCACTGGCACGCCCCTGCGCACGCCAACGAATACGCGCACGCCAACCAACACTCCTACAAGCACGCCCAAGCCCACAAAGACGCCGCTGCCGATTACGCCAACGAACACGCGCACGCCAACGAACACGCGCACGCCAACCAACACGCGTACGCCGACGCGCACGCCAACGAACACGCGCACGCCAACGAACACGCGCACACCAACCAACACGCCGACGCGCACGCCGACCAACACGCGCACGCCGACCAACACGCGCACACCAACCAACACGCCGACGCGCACGCCGACCAACACGCGCACGCCAACCAATACGCCGACGCGCACGCCGACCAACACGCGCACGCCAACCAATACGCCCACCAACACGCCGGTGCCCACGAATACGGCTGTGCCGCCAAGCAGCACGCCCGTGCCCACGAATACGGCTGTGCCGCCAAGCAGCACGCCCGTGCCCACCAACACGCCGGTGCCAACCGACACGCCGGTGCCAACCAACACGCCGGTGCCAACCAACACGCCGGTGCCAACCGACACGCCCGCGCCCACCAACACGCCGGTGCCAACCGACACACCGCCTGGGCCAGTTGCGCCGAGCCGCCGCGCCCTAAGCCAGTCTTTATGGCCCTTCACATCCTGGCTGCTCAGCCTGGTTGCCCACCTCTAGTGCGCTTTCAGTGCAGGGAATAGGAAATAGGGAATAGGGTTTCGTGACCACAATGCAGAAACTCTTCCCTGATTTCCGCATCGCTTTCTTGATAATGCACGAGCGAACGCTTTCCCACCAAACCCGCCACTAAAACGCAATCAGCTCGCCGACATTTTTCCACCGTTTGGCGTGCTATACTAAGTCGTTCGCATCCCCACCCCACATCTCCGCCATCGGCCTCGCACTAGCAGGAGAATATGCATGCAGATCAACAAAGTCGGTCTGCTCGGCAATAGCTTCGAGCCGGGCAATGCCAGCCGCGTCCGTATGGTTGTAATGCACGCCACCGCAGCGCGCGGCCCGGGCGACTACAACTACCTGCGGCGAGGTGGCGAACCAAGCCGCCGCGTCTCGATTCACTATTACATCAGCAAGGCCGGCGTTGTTTCGCAGATGGTGGAAGATAAAGATATTGCCTGGCAGGCCGGCGCCAGCAGCTGGACAGTCGATGGCAAGCGCGTGTCGCCGTCGTGCAACCCGATTTCGGTTGGCATCGAGCTGGAAAACCTGAACAACGGGCGCGACCCTTACCCACCCGCGCAGTACACCGCCGCGCTGGATCTGGTGCGCTACCTTGTGTCGAAATATAATATTCCGCGCCGCCAGGTGGTGCGCCACCTCGACATCGCGCCTAAGCGCAAAACCGACCCGGCCGGCTTTCCGTGGGAGCGTTTCGTGGCCGAGGTGTTTAGCGCCGGCCCGCCGCCCACGCCGCCACCCGCCGAGCCAGCCGTGCCCGCGCCCACGCCCCAGCCGCTCGCGGCCCCGCAGCAACTGCGCAAATTCCTGGTCGATCTGGCCTACCGCGCAGCCGGCGCTGCCCGCCCGTTCGCCTGGCCGCTGCTGAAACAAGCCGTGTCGCAAAGCACCGGCATGCCCATCGCCGTCATCACGCCGCCCGCCAGCGGCGACGGCCAGGGCGAAGACGACCAGCAGCGCGCGGTAACGGTAAACGGCCAGTCGCTGATCGTCGAAGCCTATGGGCGCGACCTGTTTTTCGCCGCGCCCGACACGCCCGAGCAGGTGCAGAAGCTGAGCGCCACGCCCGGTGGCCCGCAGCGCGACGCGCTCTTGCAGCTGCTGTTCCAGTCGGTCGATCCAGTCAAAGGCTTCCGGCCCGACCAGGCCTTTCACCAATTCTTCCTCAACCACATGACCGATATTGGCGTGCCGATTGGCCCCGACCATATTTTGCCGGGCGGCAAAATTTCGTGCCAGCACTACGCCCTCGACACGCTGATCTGGACGGGCAAAGTAACGCGCCTGAGCGAGCTGACCAGCAACATGTACAGCGGCGACCCGCACAGCCCCGCCGACCGCGAGCTGCGCACGCTGGTGCTGAACGACCTGTACACCGCACGCACCGGCCGCAACTTCGACCCGAACGCCCTGTTCTGCCGCTACGCGATTGCGCACGGCATGGGCGCGCCCATGGGCAAGGCCGAAATTCAAATACTCGAAGGCAACCGCCTGGTGGCAATGCCCTATGCCCTCGACGTGCTGTACTGCCAGATCCCGGCCGATGGCGACTGGAGCAAAATCGTGATCGGCCAGCTGCCCGTCACTTTGAGCGAGGAAGATGACAAGCTCGCGCAGCTCAGCGTGCTGCTAAAGCAGAGCGACCCCGACGACGGCGGGCCGGCGGTGCTTTCGGATGATGAGGATGCCAGCGCGGTGCTGCCGGGGCGCATCTACCGCGGCGGGCTGCTTGGCCGCGAGGTGCCCGCGCCCGCGCTCAGCGATGTGAGCGCCAGCACCGCGCCGGGCAGCGCGCGCGGCGACGCGGCAGTTCAGCGGATTGTGGTGGAAATGGCAGCTGGCCCGGCCGCATCCGACCTGGCGGCAGCAGCAGAAACGGCGCGCTTCGGGTATTATATCGACAGCGCCGGCGCGATCTTCCAGCTTCTGGCCGACACACAGTCGGCTGGCGTGAACGACGCGCTCAGCATTGGCGTCGAGCCGACCGGCGCGGGCGCAAACGACGCGCAGTCGGCCGCGCTCGACTGGCTGCTGGCCGAGCTGCAAACGCGCTTTCCGGGCGCGGCTGTCGAGCGCGGGGCGTAGGGGCCGATTGGAGAGACGAAGGACGAAACCACCCTGGCCATTCGTCATTCGTCATAACAAGCAGCAGATTTCCGAAAAAGTTGTACAAGCAGCGCGCATTCACAGGCAGAGAAGGATTGCATGGCAAGCGAACCCACTGGCGCATATGTCGCCTCGATCAATGTCAACCCGCGCGGCGGCGTGCCCAAGCATGCTGTCCCAAACACACAAATTGGCACGCAGGGCGTCGCCGGCGACAAGCAGCGCGACCGGCGTTTCCACGGTGGCCCCGAACGCGCCGTTTCGCTGTACTCGCTGGAGCGCATCGCCGCCCTGCAAGCGGAAGGCCACCCAATCGCGCCGGGCAGCACTGGCGAAAACCTGACGATTAGCGGCATCGACTGGGGCGAGCTGGCCGTAGGCGACCAGCTGCGGATTGGCGATCTGCTGGTTGAGATCACCAGTTATGCCGCGCCGTGCAGCAACATTGCCGGCTCATTCGCCGATGGCCTTTCCAAGCGCATTTCGCAGAAGCTGCACCCCGGCTGGAGCCGCCTGTACGGGCGCGTGCTGGCCGAGGCCACCGTGCAAACCGGCGACCCGGTGAAGCTCGTGCGGGCCAGCAGATAAACCTGATTGGGCGGCAGCGGCGCTGAGCAGTATCAAGAAAGCGATGCGGAAATCTAGGGAAGAACCCCAGCATTGCAACCGCCAAATCCCTATTCCCTTACCCTCAACCCTGCGCTGAAAGCGCACTAGGGATTGTGGGCGCGCAGATACTCGCGCACCGCTTGCGCCGCCGCCTCCCAGAGCGAAGCAGGCTCCGGCGTCGGGGCGGAATGCACGCGCACATAGCTCATCACCGCTTGCTGCGCCGCGTCGGCAGGCGTGCTCACCGGCACGGGCGTGTGAACATTCGTGTGCGCCCGCAGGTAATCGACAATACTTTGCATGGCTGGGTCGTGGGCTGTGCGTGGCGAGGAGGCAACGGCCGGTTCCAGCCCGCCGAAACCATATGCGCCCGCCCCAAGCAGCACCAGCGCCAGCACGAAACTGATTCGCCATCGTTTCCACCGGCGCATGGAATGGGCGGCGCGCGTGAAAATTGTGCGTTTCTGCATTCGCGAACTCCTTTCATCGACGCGCTCATGACACCACGATTGGCCGCGCCACGGGTATTACTTTCTGGTACAAAAAACACGACAGGCGCAACCGCGGCCCGGCAGCAAACAAACCCGCAAATTCGTGTATTTCAAACGTTCTAAGTACACCGGGGAAAATTCTGCAAGGCCAGGATGGGGCGCCACAGCACGCTCTTTCGCGCCCAGGCGGCTGCCTGCTGGCTGTGTACGGCTTCAGGAAGGTGTAGAAGCTTTATCGCTACCTGAACAGGAGGGCTATGGAGCGCACGCACTCGTTTGGCTACTGGCTGCGGCGGCGGCGCAAAGCGCTCGACCTGACGCAGGCCGATCTGGCGCAGCGCGCAAGCTGCTCGCTCGATCTGGTGCGCAAGATCGAGGCCGATGCGCGCCGGCCGTCGCGTGCGCTGGCCGAGAAGCTGGCCGAGGTGCTGGGCATCGCGCCCGACGAGCGCGCCGCCTTTATTCAAGCCGCCCGCGCCGAGCGCGCCGCCGACACGCTTGAAATCGCGGCCGCGCCTGCCACCGCGCCGGCCATTTCACCACTCTCACCAAACGCCCTGCCCCTGCCCCCAACCGAGCTGATCGGGCGCGGCGGCGAGCTTGCCACCCTGAATGCGCAGCTGCGCCAGCCCACTACGCGCCTGCTAACGCTGACCGGGCCAGGTGGCGTGGGCAAAACTCGTTTGGCGCTGGAAATTGCGGCAGGGTTGCAAAGCGAATTTCCCGACGGCGTCTTTTTCGTCGATCTCGCCCCGGTGAACGACCACCATCAGGTTGGCGCGGCGATTGCGCTGGCGTTGGGCTTGCCGCAGGCTGGTGTGCGCCCATTTTCCGAAACGCTGAAAGACGAGCTGCGCGCGCGCCGCGCCATGCTGCTGCTCGACAACTTCGAGCACCTGTTGCCGGGTGCGCCGCTGGTGGCCAACCTGCTGGCCGCCGCGCCGGGCCTGAAAGTGCTGGCGACCAGCCGGGCGGCGCTGCGCCTGCGCGGCGAAAAAGAATCTGCCGTCGAGCCGCTGGCACTGCCCGACACAACCGACACACAGGCCGAGCGGCTGGCGCACTACGCAGCGGTGGCGCTGTTCGTGGCGCGCGCGCAGGATGCCCAGCCCAGCTTCCAGCTCAACGCCGAGAATGCCGCCGCCGTGGCCGAAATCTGCACGCGCCTGGATGGCCTGCCGCTGGCGATCGAGCTGGCTGCCGCGCGCATCAAGCTGTTTCCGCCAGCTGCGCTGCTCGTGCGGCTGAGCAGCCGCCTGCAACTGCTCAGCGGCGGCCCGCGCGACCTGCCCGCGCGCCAGCAAACCATCCGCGACACGATTGGCTGGAGCCACGCGCTGCTGCCCGAACCTGAGCAGGTGCTGTTTCGCCGGCTCGGGGTGTTTGTGGGCGGCGGCACGCTTGCAGCAATCGAGGCGATCTGTGGCGGCAATGGCGCTTCGCCCGATGTGGTCGCGGGCGTGGCAACGCTGCTCGAACATAGCCTGCTGCGCCGCCGCGCCCACCCCGACGGCGAGCCGCGTTTCGGCATGCTCGAAACCGTGCGCGTCTACGCGGCCGAGCAGCTGGAAGCGAGTGGCGAAGCGCCGGCCCTGCGCGACGCGCATGCACAGTTCTACCTGGCGCTGGCGGATAATCGTTCGGGGGAAGATGAGGATACCTGGCAGGCACGCATCAACTCCGAGTACGAGAACTTGCGCGCGGCACTGGAACACACCAACCGCGCCGGCGGCGACCTCATCACCGCGCTGCAGCTTATCGTTACCGCGCTCGTGCCACTCTGGCACAGGCATGGCACCTGGCAGGAAGGCATCAGTGCGCTGGAGCGCGCCCTGAGCGACCCGCGCAACGATACAGCGTCGGATCTGTATGCGAGCGCATGTGCCGAGCTTGGCTGTTTCCGCTCGCTCACTGGCAGCTTCGCGGCAGCGCGTGCTAACTTCGAACGAGCTATCGCTTCCGAAGCGGCGGCAAAGGACGAAGGTTTCCGCGCCTGGGTAACCGAGCGCCTGGGCTGGGTAGCGCGCGAGCAGGGCGACAGCGCCACGGCCTGGGCGCGCATGAACGAGGCACTCGTGTTCGCTCGCCAGCAAGAATTTAGCTGGCTGATTAGCAACACACTCAATAGCCTGGCTGGCATCGCCATTCTCGAAGAAGATGCCGACCGCGCCGAAGAGCTGCTGGCCGAAAACCAGGCTTTCGCCGAGCAGCACCAGCTCGAGGTTGACACACAATTCTGGACGGTCAACCACCTGGGGCATGTCGCGCAGCTGCGTGGCGATTTTGCGCGCGCGGCACAGCTTCACCAGGACAGCTTGGGCTACCCGGTGGGCGAGAACTATGTTGGCGTGTTCTGGGCGCAGCTGGGGATGGGCGAATCGCTGCTGGGGCTGGGCCGCCCCAACGAAGCGGCGGGCTGGCTGCGCAAAGGGCTGGCGCATAGCTGGCGGCAGGGCGACCGCGCCTGCACAAGCTATGCGCTGGCCGGGCTTGGCACCGCCGCCGCGCTCGACGAAGAGCCCGAGCGCGCCGCCCGCCTGTGGGGTGCGGCCGAGGCATTGCGCACTTCCATTGGCTGCCGCCCGGCGCCGGCCGCCCGCGCCACCTACGAGCGGGCGGTGGCGCTGGCGCGCGCCGCGCTGGGCGACGATGCATTTGCGCGGGCGTGGGCGGCTGGCTCAGCACTCGGCACGGCGCAGGCAGTCGGTGAGGCGCTAGGCTGAGTCGTACTCGTTTTCACCACGAAGTCACGAAGACACCAAGAGGAATAGCGCACTACGCACTCCGCTCTCTAATGCGTAATGCGTAGTGCGTAATACCGAATACGGATGATTGCTTACGGATTGTCATACTGAGCGAAGCGAAGAATCTCTTCCTGTTTCGAATAGGAGTTTCTTCACTCCGCGAACGCTCCGTTCAGAATGACAGAATGCAAGACTTTACCCGAACTTGGTATGACAAAAGACAAAGGATGAACGACCAGGCTGGTCATTCGTCCTTTGTCTTTCGTCATTTCCCAGCAACAGAAGCCCTGGGTTTACTCCGCCAGCGTTGCCGTCAGCGTCACTTCCTCCAGGCCGGGCAGCAGCAGGCGCGAAATCGGGCAGGTTTCCTTGGTTTTCTCAGCAGCCGCCTGGAACGTAGCCGCGTCGATTCCCGGCACCTTGCCTTCCACATCCAGGTGAATCTTCGCTACTTTCGGCCCGCCCGCGCCCGTGCGCAGCGTTACCGTGGCCTTGGTCGTGACATAATCGGGCACGTGCCCGTCGCCGCTCAGGCCATTCGCCAGCGCCATGCTGTAGCAGCCCGCGTGCGCGGCCGCGATCAGCTCCTCGGGGTTGCTGCCGCCACCATTCTCAAAGCGCGAAACGAAGTTCAGCTTCACATCCTTCACCGCGCCGCTCTCGGTCGAAACCACACCCGCGCCACTCTTCAGGTCGCCGCGCCAGGTGGACGTTGCGTTACGATTGAGATCCGCCATTCGTGCTACCTCCATACTACGGCCGGACCTGCGCCCGGCACATCAACGCCGCCGTATGCAGCAAGAAAGCGACCGCCAGCGCCGCCGCCAGGCCACACACACTCCTCATTGTTTCTTCACAATCTCTAAAGAGGCACCTGTTAGGATATCACTATACACGGCACTACCGCAACCGCTGCGGCCCGGCCAGAAGCGTCGCGCCGCACATGGCGCGCAAAGGAGCGGGCAATGAACAGTTTGCACATGGCACACCGGCGGCATTGCCGCCATAGCTCGTATAGATGGAACCCACGCCCTGCGCTGGCGGGCGCGCTGGCCGGGCTGGCTGGCGGCACGGCGATGCTGGTGCTGGCCGCGCTGCTCACAATGGTACTGAACCAGGAGCGCTGGCTCCAGCTCAAGCTGATCGCCAGCATTCTGCTGGGAACAAGCGCCACCGCTACCACTGGTTTTGCAGCTGGCCCGGTGCTGCTGGGCGTGGCGCTGCATCTGGCGGCCTCCGCGCTGCTGGGCGTGCTGTTCGCGCTGCTGATGCGGCGGGCGGCGCCATTACCGTCGAGCATGGGTACGCCCGAGGTCGCCGGGCCGCTGTATGGCCTGCTGGTCTGGGGGATTATCTATTTTGCGATTGCGCCACTGCTTGTGCCGGCCATTCTCACCATCGCAACCGCATCGCTGCTGATCCAGCACCTCGTGTATGGTGCGATCACCGGCCTGCTTTACTCGCTGCTGGCCCCGCAATCGTATGGGCAGCTCGGCGGCGGCCCGGTGGCATAATACCCGTGGCAAGTACAGTATAATGAAGCTGCGCACGTGCGCGTGCCCGCAGGCGATGCAGCGGCGGGCATCTCTATCGTATAAGGAAGGCTCGGGATGATCGCACGGCTTCGAACATGGCTGGCACGCCCGCGTGTGCGCATGCTCGTGACGATTGTGGTGATCGTCATTGGCCTCGCGGTGGCGGCAATATATGGAATACGCTCGGTGCAATCGTTTCGCCAGCTGCGCTACATTCAGCAGCAGGGCCTCGATCGCGGCACCGCCAGCGTAGACGCCATTCGCCCGTGGATGACGGTGCGCTTTGTGGCGGTGGCCTATGCCGTGCCGGAAGAATACCTCTTCAGCGAGCTGGCCGTGCCCTACAACCAGCGCAACGCCAACAGCACCCTGCGCGACATCGAGAAGATCTACCACATCGACGATTCGTTCACCGACGCGCGCTCGGAGGCTGCCGAGCGGCTGAAAAAAGGTATCACCGAATACCGCGCCAACCCGGTGGTTACGGGCCTGCGCGATGTGCGCCCGTGGATGAGCATCCGCTACATTGCCAACAGCAGCGGCGTGCCGGAAAGTTTTATTTTCCAGCAGCTTGGCATTCCCCAGGAGGGCAACGATACCAAGCCGCTCATCCTGCTGAGCGACGAGCAGCACTACCCAGGTGGCCCGCGCGCCTTTGAGCAGGCCGTTCAGCGCGCACTCGACGCGCATCAGGGGCAATAATGAGCATTTCCGACCTAAGCGACTCCGCGCTCACCTATATCGTCACCTATGGCGCGTTTGCGCTCGGGCTGATCCTGATGCTGGCGGCGGTGGGTTTGCCGGTGCCAAGCACATTTGTGGTGCTGGCGAGCGGGGCATTTGTGCAGCAGGGCGTGCTCGATCTGACTTCGGCGCTGCTGGTGGGGCTGGTCTTTGTGGTGGTGGGCGATACGCTGAGCTATGGCATGGGCCGCCTGCTGCGCGGGCCGATCAATCGGCGCTTTGGCGGCTCGCCCGCCTGGCTGCGCGCCGAAGACTATTTTCAAAAACGCGGCGGCCTGGCGATCTACCTCACGCGCTGTGTGCTCACGCCCATCGCCGTGCCGCTCAACCTGGTGGCGGGCAGCAGCGGCTATGCCACCCAGCGCTTTGTTGGCTATGCCGCCGCCGGCGAGCTCACCTGGCTGCTGATGTATGGCACGCTCGGCTACGTGTTCGGCAGCCAGTGGGAAGCGGTAAGCACCTTTATCAGCGATTTCAGCGGCGTGCTGGTGGGCCTGGCCATCGCCGGCGTTGGCGTGTTTGCGCTGCTGCGCTGGGCACGCCGCCCGCCAGCCGCCACCAGCGCCGACGCCGCCGACGCAACCGCCCCCGCGCCGCAACGCTAACCACCCACCACCGACGAAGGACGAAGGACGAACGACTAAGCGCCGTCATTCGTCCTCATTCCCACCTTTGCGTCCTTTGCGCCCTTTGCGGTGACATGCAGTTTCCCGCTTCGCTCCCCACGCACACACTCTCCACATTGCTTCTTAACAATCTCTAAAAACCTTCTTGCTACCATACAGCCATTGAAAGTAAACACCTGTAGCAAGCAAGGGAAAGCAATGAAAGCCTCAGCAACACAGCCCAGCCGCAATAAAACCAACCTGATCGTCGATATTGCCATCTTCATCGCCTTTCTGGTCGCAATGGCCCCGCGCTTCAGCGGCGTGCCGGTGCACGAATGGCTTGGCATCGCGTTCGGCGCGGCGATCGTCACGCACCTGCTGCTGCACTGGCAGTGGCTGGTCGAAGTAACCAAGCGCTTTTTCAGCAAGGCCGCGCCGTCGGCCCGCGTCAACTATGTGCTGAACGCGCTGCTCTTTATCGACGTGACGCTCATCATCTTCAGCGGCCTGATGATCTCGCGCTCTGCGCTGCCCGCGCTTGGCATCACAGCGACGCTGGGCGGCAGCTGGCGCGGCATTCACGAAACCACCGCGAACCTGTTCCTGCTGCTCGTCGGCCTGCATGTCGCGCTGCACTGGCAGTGGATCGCGAATATGTTCAAGCGCTTCGTGATTGCCCCAATCACTGGCCGCCGCGCCCCGCAGCTCGCCGCCGCTTCCCAGAAAGAGGCCAACTAATGAAGATCATTGCACGCACGCTCGCCATTCTCGCCGCCGCGCTGGTTGTCGTCGGGGTCGCGTTTGCGCTCAACCATTCGGGCAGCGCAACCGCCAGCGCCCAGCGCGACATGCCGCCCGAGTTCGCGCAAGCCGCCAGCACCAGCACGGACGGCAGCAGCACAAGCACCAGCGCGGCGCGCCCGCAGCGCGGCCCCGGCGGCGATCACAACGAGTCGGCCAGCATGTTTGGCCTGGTGGAAGTGCTCAAGAACCTCGTGATTGTCGGCGTTATCACCGCCGTGGTGGTGGGCATCAAGCGGCTGTTCACGCGGCACAACCCGCGCAGCGGCGGCCCGCAGCCCCAGGCCCCACCGGCGTAGGCAGGTTGCGAGTTCGCAGGTTTGAAAGTTGGCAGGTTGCGAGTTCGCAGGTTTGAAAGTTGGCAGGTTGCAGGTTCGCAGGTTTGCGGGTTGCAGATCACACTCCCTGCCAACTGCCAACTGCCGACTGTTTGGTTCTCGGTTCTCGGTTCTGTGGTTCCGTGGTTCTCGGTTCTGCGGTTCTGCGGTTCTCAGTTCTGTGGTTGCAGGTTCGCAGGTTTGCGGGTTGCAGATCACACTCCCTGCCAACTGCCAACTGCCAACTGCCAACTGCCAACTGCCAACTGTTTGGTTCTCGGTTCCGTGGTTCCCGGTTCTGCGGTTGCAGGTTGCAGCCAGGGCCAGAAGGTTCGATAATACACGCCACAAACACCAAGCATGATCATCAGCGAGGAACGCCATGAGTCAGACAATTATGGTTGTTGACGACGAAGCCAAGCTCCGCGACCTGATTCGCGTCTACCTTGAGCAGGAAGGCTATCGCGTCGTTGAGGCCGGCCACGGCCGCGAGGCGCTGTATGTAGCCCGCGTCGAAAAGCCCGACCTGATCATCCTCGACCTGATGATGCCCGAGATGGGCGGCTACGATTTCATGCGCGCCTTCAGCAAAGAGGCCGAAACACCGGTGATTATGCTCACCGCCAAGCTCGAAGATCAGGACAAGATCCTGGGCCTGGAGCTAGGCGCCGACGACTACATCACCAAGCCCTTCAATGTGCGCGAGCTGATTGCGCGCGTGCGGGCCGTGCTGCGCCGCAGCACCAAGGCCGCCACCGAACCCGACCTGCTGCGCGCCGCCGATATTGTGCTCGACCGCGCTGGCCGCACGGTGAAGGTTGGCGAACACTATGTCGATCTGACGCCGTCGGAGTTTGCCATTCTGGCCACGCTGATCGCCGCGCCGGGGCAGGTATTCTCGCGGCTCGACCTGCTCGACCGCGTGTCGGGCGAGGCCTACGAGGGCTACGAGCGCACGATCGACGTGCATATTCGCAACCTGCGCACCAAGATCGAACCCGACCCCAAAAACCCGATCTATGTCGATACCGTCTATGGCATGGGCTACCGCTTTGCGGTGCGCAAGCCCGCAGGCGCATAGTTCAACGCTGAACGGAGTTCCCATGCGTTCGCTCACTGTAAAACTCACGCTGGCATTCCTGCTGATTGGCGCGATTGGCGCGAGCCTGGTGGCCGTGCTGGTTGGCCTGCGCACCCGCAGCGAGTTCGATCGCTTTGTGTCGCAGCGCGACCAGGACGCGCTGGTGCAGGCGCTGACCGGCTACTACGAAAGCCACAACAGCTGGACTGGCGTCGATACCATGCTGGCCGATACGCCGCCGCTGAACCTCTATAGCCGCTCGATGAAACTGATCGACCCGGCCGGCACGGTTGTGCTCGACAGTGGCAAAACCGGCTCGGATGTGCCGCTGCCGCCCGACTGGCGCACCAACAGCTCACCAATTCAGGTGAACGGGCAGACGGTTGGCTACGCACTGTTCCCGCCCACGAACACGCAGCCAGTGTTTCGGCCCAACGGCCCCTCGCCCGACGTGCAGTTCCGCGAGCGCGTGACGTCGGCGGCGCTGATGAGTGCCGGTATTGCCGCGCTGATCGCGCTCATCCTGGGCGTGCTGCTGGCGCGCACACTCACGCGGCCCGTGCGCGAGCTGACGCTGGCAACCGAGGCGATGGCGCGCGGCCAGCTTGGCCAGCAGGTGGTGGTGCGCTCGCGCGACGAGATCGGTGAGCTGGCGCATTCCTTCAACCAGATGAGCGCCGACCTGTCGCGCGCCAGCCAGCTGCGCAAGCAGATGACTGCCGACCTCGCGCACGACCTGCGCACGCCGCTCAGCATTCTGCGCGGCTACACCGAGGGCCTGCAGGATGGCCGGCTGCAGGGCGCGCCGCGCCTCTACACAATCATGCACGGCGAGGTCGAGCACTTGCAGCGGCTGGTCGACGACCTGCGCATCCTCTCGCTGGCCGACGCGGGCGAGCTGCCGATCAACCGGCGCGCAGTGGACCCCGCCGCGCTGCTGGAGCGCACCGGGCTGGCGTATATCGTGCAGGCGGAAGAGCAGGGCATTGGCCTGCGCGTCGATGCCGAAGAAGCATTGCCGTCGGTCGAGGTCGACACCGACCGCATGACGCAGGTGCTGAATAATCTCGTCTCGAACGCGCTGCGCTACACCACCGAAGGCGAAATTGTGCTGGGCGCGCAGGCCGACGCCGAACGCGTGTACCTGCAAGTGCGCGACACCGGCAGCGGTATCCCGGCGGAAGACATGCCGTTCATTTTCGACCGCTTCTACCGCGCCGATAAATCGCGCCAGCGCAGCACCTCCGACACATCGTCGGGCCTGGGGCTGGCGATCACCAAGGCGATTGTCGAGGCGCACGGCGGCACGATCTCGGTCGCGCCCGGCGAGGGCGGCGGCACGGTGTTTACCATCGCGCTGCCGCTCAACCCGCCCGCGCAGGCGCAGCCGCCCATGCTGCGCGACAGCAGCGCGGGCGCGCCCACGCGGCAGCTCACCAAAGTATAGCAATTTCTTCTGCGCAAAGAAGCTCGGGGCAGCTTGCCGCCCCGAGCTTCTTTGATCTTTTTGTATACCGTTTTCCGCGCCTTGCACGGAAAATCGCACACAACGAAGAGATTACTTCACCACCTCAACATCGGCAGCCTGCACAAACGCAAAGCGGTGGTTGAACGAAATCTGGTAGTACTGCGTTTGGCCCTTCACCACCACATGATCCGAGCCTTCCAGCGTGGGCGCGTAAGTTGGCGCCCAGTAGTAGGCGCTGTTGAATGGCCCGGTTGCCACGTAGCGCTGCCCGGCGGGGATGCTGTACGAGCCGATTGGCACGACCGCCTGCGGGGTGGTGCCGGCCGGGTAGGCAGCATCCTCGGGGTAGGCGCGCCCATACACGGGAATGCTCGCCAAACCCGCGCGCGGCTGGATGAGCACGCCCGCGCCAGTGGCGGTGTTGTGGCGGCCCGGGTTGTAGAACCACGCTTCCTGCCCACCGAAATAAATGCCGTCCCAGCTGCCCTGCCGCGCAAAGCGGTAGAACTGCTGCCCGGCCACGGCTTTGTCGCCCCAGTTGTTTGCGCACAGCGGGTCGACGCCGGGCAGGTAGGGGTTGGCAACGTAAGGCGCGTCGGTGCTGGGCGCGGTGCGCAGGAAGACGAAGTTGCTGGCCTGCGGCGCAACCGTCGTGCCGCCCTCGCAATCGAGCACGCTTTGCACGTTTTCTGCGAAGTCGGGCGCAATCGTCACCACGCCGCGGCTGCTGCCACGGTCGCGCGCTTCGTCAAACGGCGCGCCCAGCAGCTCCATGTAGTGCGCCCAATCCCAGAAAGGGCCGGGGTCCCAGTGCATCACATTCTGAAGCTGCGTGGGGTGCGGGATGTCGTCGTGCCCGATGATATGCGCCCGGTCGAGCGGGATGTGGTAGCGCACCGCCAGGTAGTGCACCAGCCGCGCCGAAGCGCGGTACATCGCCTCGGTGTACCATGCTGCGCCGGCAATCGCAAAGCCTTCGTGCTCGATGCCGATTGAGTGGCCGTTCACATACCAGTTGCCGGCGTGCCAGGCGACATTCTGCGTGCGCACCATTTGCGCCACATGCCCATCCGATGAGCGCACAACATAGTGGGTGCTGACGTAGTTGAGCGGGTTCTGGAAGATCTGGAGCGTGGTGGCGTAATCGACTTCGGTGTCGTGAATCACGATGTAGCGAATGTCCAGCCCGTCCTTGGGCCGATTGGCCAGGTCGTAGTTGCCGTAGTCGCTCGGGTCGGCCGGGTTGTTCGGAACATAGGCGGCTGGCACCCACTCGCAGGGCATGCGCTGCGGGCAATCGACCGTGCGGTCGCGGCGGGCGGCTGCGGCCAGGGCTTGCGGGCGGTTCGGCACGACATTCGCGGGCGCGAGGGTGATGGTTTCGCCACTGGCGAGCGTGCGCGCCGCGCCCTGCTGGATGGTCGCATACACCGCGTCGGCGAAATCGGCGGCGGTGGCCGGGTCGCTGGCGTAGCTGTAGGCCGCCACTGCCGCGTACCAATCGGCCTCGCTGGCGGGCGGCGCGCCACCTGCGCCACGCGCAAGCTGCGCCAGCAGGGCCGCGCCGCCACGAATATTCTGCGCCGCGTCGCGCTTGAGCGTGTCGGCGGGCAGGCGCAGCAGCGCAGCAGCCGCGTCGAGCGTGTGCAGGCCGGGCTGGCTGGCGGGCGTGCGGGCGGCGCGGGCGTCGTCGCCACGCGCATCGAAGTTCGGCACGGCGTCAACGTGTGTCAGGTGCATGGGGCCATAGCCGCCCGCAACGCTTGGCGCGCCAGCGTGATCATCCCAGCGCGACAGGTTGTACGAAACCGCGAGCAGCACGCGCTCGGGCACGCCAAACTCACGCGCAGCGGCGGCAAAGGCCGGGCCAAGTGGGGCGTGTGCTGTGGCAGCGGCTGGCACACGTGCGGGCGTAGCGCCGGCCGGTGCCGCGAGCAGCAGCGTGCCGATACACAGCAAGCCGACAGTTGACAGGTGGAGCATCCTGGCGATGTGGTGCATTCGGGCCAATCCTTTCACTACAAAAGAAACAGCCAACAAAACCCACAGTGGGGCCGCACGCCTGGCCAGCCCAAATGGGCGTCGCAGGTGAGAACGAAGACAATGCGGCAGGTTTGGAGGTGTAAGGGTGGGTACGAGCGCAAGTATAGCACCTGGTGAAGAAATCGCATCGTAGAAATGACGTATCTTCGCCATTGGCCGCATCGGGCTACGCCAGCTTTCTAGCGCATCGCAAAGCGCCACCGCAGCAATTCTTCTTTTCGGGAAGTACAGGCCGCTCTGTTTGACGCACTGCATCAAAAATGCTATTATCTGCTCGCCTCCTACCGCACCGTGTATACCTGTATCCTGCAAAACCGATAGGCCGTTGGCCCTGGGGAGAACTTCGATGACGGAAGCAGTCCGCCAGATCTACTGGAATGTTGGCGAAGGATTCGCGCCACTCGCGCTCTACCTGTGCGCGCTGGCAGCCCTGGCCGTCATGACCTGGGGCATGCTGCGCGATGTCGCGCGGTGGCGGCGCGGCAAGCCCGACGCGCGCATTTCCGAGCTGCCCGCGCGCCTGGTCGAGTCGCTTGCGCAGGTGTTTGGGCAAAAGCGCGTGCTGAAAGACCGGCGGCCCGGCACCATGCATGCGCTGATCTTTTTTGGCTTTCTGGCGCTGTTTATCGGCACCGACATTATTGCCGTCGAAGAAGATTTCAGCATCCCGCTGATGGGGCCGCAGGCCGGCCAGATCCTGGCGGGCAGCTTCTACCAGTGGTACGAGCTGATCCTCGACACCATGGGCCTGGTGTTTCTGGCCGGCCTGGTGTGGGCGGCGTGGCGGCGCTACCAGACCAAACCCGACCGGCTGAACAACCGCCAGACCGACCTGTGGGTGCTCGCGACGCTGCTCTACATCACTGCCACCGGTTTTCTGCTCGAAGGCTTGCGCCTCGCGAACCAGAGCATCGGCGACATCCCGGTGTACCAGCAAGCCTGGGTCGGCAACTCCTACTTTGGCTACGGCCTGGCAACGATCTTCCGCGCAATCGGCCTGGGCGGCGGCAGCGGCATCGCGCTCGGCTTGCACGGCCTGTTCTGGTACACGCACATGCTGGTGACCTTCGCGTTTATCGCCAGCATCCCCTTTTCGAAGTTCAAGCACATTTTCTACACGCCGCTCAACACCTTTTTCCGCGACACCGAGCCCAAAGGCGCGCTCATGCCCATCCCCGATCTGGAAGCCGAGATCGAGAAGGACGAGCCGGCGCTGGGTCTGGCGACACTGGCCGACTTCACATGGAAGCAGCGGCTCGACTTCGACGCGTGCATGCAGTGCGGGCGCTGCCAGAGCAAATGCCCGGCCTATGCCTCGGGTTCCGAGCTGTCGCCCAAGTTCCTGATTACCAAGATGGCCGACCTGATGCGCGGCGAGCCCATCCTGCTGCGCGACGGTAGCGTGGCGCGCGTGCACCAGAATGTTGTGGCCGACGGCACCAGCGAAAAGGGCGAAGCTGGCCAGCCCGCCGACGGGCGCGAGAAGTATCGCATCATCACGGGCGACCCCGAAACCATCCCGCTCTACGAGCACGGCCTGTTCACCGAGAACGAGCTGTGGAGCTGCACGACCTGCCGCGCCTGCATGGAAGAATGCCCGGCCATGATCGAGCATGTCGACGAGATCGTTGGCTTCCGGCGCAACCTGACCATGATTCAGAGCGAAGTTCCAAGCGGTGTCAAGCGCGTGCTCGAAGGGATTGAGCGGCAGGGCAACCCCTGGCGCCTGCCCGCGCGCGACCGCATGGCCTGGGCCGAGGGCCTGGACGTGCCAAGCATGGCCGAGAAAGAAAACGTCGACGTGCTCTACTGGGTGGGCTGCGCGCCCAGCTACGACGATCGCTCCAAGCGCGTGGCCCGCACCATGATCGAGCTATTCGCGCGCGCGGGCGTGGATTTTGCGGTGCTGGGCGAGGAAGAAACCTGCACCGGCGACCCGGCCCGCCGCATGGGCGAGGAGCTGCTGTTCCAGGAAATGGCGAAAACCAATGTCGGCACCTTCGGCCAGTACACCTTCAAGCGGCTGGTCACCACCTGCGCGCACTGCTACAACACCATCAAGAACGAGTACAACCAGTTTGGCGGGCGCGCCGGCATCGACTACGAGGTCATTCACCACACCGATTTCCTCGCGCAGCTGGTGGCCGACGGCAAGCTCACGCCCACCGAAAAGGTCGACCAGCGCGTGGCCTACCACGACCCCTGCTACATCGGCCGCTACAACGACGTGTACGATGCGCCACGCAGCGTGCTGCAAGCCATCCCCGGCCTTGAGCTGGTGGAAGCGCCCGACTGGAACCGCGAGCGCGCCATGTGCTGCGGCGGCGGCGGCGGCAATGTCTGGATGGAAGGCTGGGGCAAGAAGGGCATCAACGTCATTCGCCTGGAGCAGATGCAGAAGGCTGAGCCGACGACGCTTGCGGTAGCCTGCCCCTTCTGCATGGTCATGTTCGAGGATGCTGCCAAGAACACGGGTGTGGACGAAACGCTGGCGCGCAAAGACGTGGCCGAACTCTTGCTACAATCGCTGCCAAAGCAAGCTGCTGAGAGCTAAAGCGATTATATCCACAGATTACGCAGATTACACAGATGATGCTATTCACTCAATCTGCGTAATCTGCGCAATCTGTGGATTAAATTCATGAAAGACACCCCGCAACTGCGCGAGCTGGCCTACCCCGCCAATTTGCTCACGCTGGCGCGCCTGCTGATGCTGCCGGCCGCGATTCGCTACCTGCATCAGCCAGAAGGCCGCTGGCGCGCGCTGGCGGTGTTTGGCGTGGCAATGGCTACCGACCTGTTCGACGGCCCGGTGGCGCGCATGCGCGACGAAGTTTCGCCGCTCGGCAAAGTGCTCGACCCAATCGCCGACAAGCTGATGATCGACATCACCGCCGTGGCGCTGTCGCGCACGCGCGGCTTTCCGTGGTGGGCCACCGGCCTGCTGCTCGCCCGCGACGCCGCGATTGTGGCGGGCAGCGCGCTGCTGTTCCGCCGCCGCACCGTAATTATTCCCTCGCACCCGGCTGGCAAAGCCACGACCCTCACGCTTGCCGCCGCCATGCTGCTCTACCTGGCCGACGGCCCGCGCAGCGGCAAGCCAGTGCTGTATGCCGCGCTGCTGCCATTTGGCGCCTCGGTTGCCATATACGCGCGTCAGCTGCTCCATTCCATGCGTTAGGTGTGCGTAAGTTTGCGGCCTGCATCTTGTCAAACAAACGCAATCATTCTGTACCTCCCCTGCGCGCCCTCCAGCGGCTAAAATACGAGTTGTTGCAGTATCCGCTGCCACCGCGTACCTGGAGATGATCATGCGCCGCCATCGTACTGCCGCCCCAAAAGCTGTTTCTGCCCCGCACACCTCCCCCTCACCGCCGCACGCTGCCGCAATGCCGCGCACCCACAGCGCGCTGCGCCGCTTTCTCGGCACCTATACAGCCCCCATGCACCCAGAGCGTCGGCTACGTGTGGCGCGCACCGCCTTTGACATGATCATGCACGATGAAGCGGCGTGTGCCGCACTCAGCAAGCACGGCTACGACGCGAAAGTGCTGCAGGATGGCCACCGGCGGCTGGCGATCGCCAGCAGAAGGCTTTTACACCACCATCACTGCGAGCGTACGCTGGCGGCGGCGCGGCATATGGATGCCGTGGTGCAGGAGCGGGCATTCCTCATGTACCGGCGCTGCTTTCAGATCGTGCGTCGGGTGATTCGCGATAACCCTGCCTTTATTGACGCAGTCAACCTGAAGCTGCCGCGCCATCGTGAAATCAGGCTCTGGCAATCGCACGCCCGTGAGCTGCACGAAAGCATTGCTGCCCACCCACAGCTCGCGGCCATCTTGAGCGAGCATGGTTTTTCGACCCACCTGCTCCGCACGCTTCAGCAGCAGATGAACTCATCGACGGCCGGGCGCGAGCTGCGCCATATTGCGCAGGCGCGCGCCGCGCTCGCCCGGCGGGCCAGCGCCCACACCATCGCCAGCTTCGACCGCTGGATGCACAAGTTTCTGGTGGTTGCGCAGCTGGCCCTGGCCGAGCAGCAATCGCCGCTGGCGAGCCTGCCGCACGCCGTGATGGCCTGAACCACGCGCCAGTATAATTGGAGTTTGCAGTCGGCAGGATGCAGAAGGCGGCTACATTTTCCGCCCTACAACTGAAACGCGCCATAAAGTCTTCGCAACAGTTCACATAATAGAAGCCGCCCAACCTTAGCTGGTTAGGCGGCTTCTATTATGCTCAAAATCAGGCCAGAGATGCACGGCTGGCCAATCTTGGCGTATTGCAATACACCTTCGTCCCTGGTTCCTGGTTCTGCAATTCTCGCCCTTCGATACGCGCTGCGCGCTACTCAGGACGAGGTTCCTGACGCTGTTCTGCGTTTCCTGGTTCTGCGGTTCTGTTGCAGGTTGCAGGCCCAACCCCAAAACCCCAGACCCTAAACCCCACGTGGTTCTTGGTTCTGGCTACTATTACACCAGCGGTATTTCGCCCGAGCCGCGCACAACCAGCGTGGTTGGCACTTCAATGCGGCGCGGCAGGGAGGTGTCGCCGGCAATGCGCGCAAAAAGCAGCTCGGCAGCAGTTTTGCCCAACTGCGCCGGGTCCTGGGCAATCACCGTGATTGCCGGGGCGAGCAGATCGGCCAGCAGGAAATCGTCGAAGCCAACTAAGGCAACCCGATGCTGCAAATGATGGTGTTGCAAGGCCCGCAGCGCGCCGATTGTAACCAGGTTCTGGCCAGTGAAAAAAGCGGTAGGCGGAGCTGGGCTTGCCAGCAATTCTTCCGCTGCGGCCTGCGCCAGCTCGATATTCGACAAATCCTGCCGCACAATCCCCTCGTCGAGCGGCAAACCCGCGATTGCCATGCCATCGACATAGCCCAGATAGCGCTCCGAAGCCGTCCAGACCATGTGGTTATCGCCCAGGAACGCGATCCGCCGATGCCCGTGGCGGGCCATATGCTGCACCGCCTGGCCGGCGCTATAGCGGTTATCGACAGTCACGCTATCGGCGTCGTGAAAAACCGCCGGGCGGTCGACAAAAACCATTGGCCGGCCCAGGCTCTGGATATGGTGCAGGCCACTCTGGCTGCGCGGAGTTGGCACGACAATCAGGCCGTCGATCCGGCGCGCCGCCAGCGTCAGCGCAATTTTTTCTTCGCGCTCGGCATCCTGGTCGCTGCTGCTGGCAAGCAGCAAAGTATCGTGCTCGCGCGCTACTTCTTCAATTGCGCGGTGCAGGGCCGACGAAAACGGGTTCGACACATCGTCGAGCAATAATCCAATCGTCGAAGTGCGCTGATCCGCTCGCCGAAGATTGCTAGCTGTGGTATTATGGTGGTAATCCAGCAACCTCACTGCATTCATCACACGTTCTACCAGCTCGGGCGATACGCCGGGCTCCTGATTAACGACGCGCGACACAGTTTTTATGCTGACACCTGCAAGCGCAGCGACATCTCGCATGGTCGCCAAACGGCGTGTGGTTTCTTCCTTCTTTGGCAACGTTGTCATCGGCTGCCTCCAACTTCTGAAGCAAAAAACAAATATCTTTGCAATCAGTATAATTGGTATTTTGCCGCTTGACAAGTCGCCCGATTCATGATTTAATCTGACAACGTTGTCATGGCTTAAGTAAATAGCACAAGGAGGACGATCATGGCGTATCGGACCCCGGCCCATCGTTGGGTAAGGCGTGTTGGCGCGGCGTGGTTAGTGATCGCAATGCTGGCGTTTCTGGCTGCATGTGGCAGCTCGGCAGCGCCCACTGGTGGCGCGGCTGCGCCCACCAGCGCCAGCGGCGGCGCGGCTGCGCCAGCGGGCGGCGACATCACCGTTGGGCTTATCACCAAGACAGATACCAACCCCTTCTTCGTAAAGATGAAAGAAGGCGCCCAGAAAGCCGCTGATGCCAAGGGCATGAAACTGATGACCGCCGCCGGCAAAACCGATGGCGATAATCAAAGCCAGGTCACCGCAATCGAAAACATGGTGACGGCTGGCGTCAAGGGCATTCTGATCACCCCGAGCGACACCAAGGCGATTGTGCCGGCGATCAAGAAGGCGCGCGATGCAGGTGTGCTGGTGATCGCGCTCGACACCCCGACCGATCCGCAGGACGCGACCGACGCCCTGTTCGCCACCGATAACTTCAAGGCTGGCGTGCTGATTGGCCAGTATGCCAAGGCCACGCTGGGCGACAAGGCCGCCAGCGCCAAGATCGCCACGCTCGACCTGCTGCCGGGCATCACGGTTGGCGTGCTGCGCCACAACGGCTTCCTTTCGGGCTTTGGCACGCCGAACGTCGACCCCAAGGCCGGCACCTACGCCGAAAACGCGCAGGTAGTGTGCAGCCAGGACACCGAGGGCAACCAAGCCAAGGGCCAGACGGCCATGGAAAACTGCCTCCAGAAGAACCCCGACATCAACCTCGTCTACACAATCAACGAGCCGGCCGCGTTTGGCGCCTACACCGCGCTGAAGGCTGCAGGCAAGGAAAAGGACGTGCTGATCGTTTCGGTTGACGGCGGCTGCCAGGGCGTGAAGGGTGTTGTCGACGGCCAGATTGTCGCGACATCGCAGCAGTACCCGCTGAAGATGGCCGAGCTGGGCGTCAACGCGGTGTACGATTTCGCCAGCAAGGGCACCAAAGTGTCGGGCTACACCGACACGGGCGTGACGCTGATCACCGACAAGGCGGCCACCGGCGTGGACAGCAAGGACACCAAGTTCGGCACCGAGAACTGCTGGGGCTAGGCGCCCGGCCGGCCAGGCAGGCCCGATCTGCGGATCGGGCCTGCCGGTTTTGTCGCCGCGCGGTTCATTGAGGAATCTGCTATGAGCAATGTCAGCACCACTCAACAGGCGGAAGCCGATCGCCTGCAGCGCGCCCGCGCGATGATCATGCGCGGCAACATTGTTTCAACCCTCGGCCCGCTGCTCGCGCTTCTGATCGCAATCATTTTCTTCTCTTCGCAGTCGGATCGCTTCCTGACCGGGCCAAACCTCTCGCTGGTCGTTCAGCAGGTGATGGTGGTTGGCACGCTGGCGATCGGCCAGACGCTGGTTATTCTCACGGCGGGCATCGACCTTTCGAACGGCGCGGTGATGGCGCTTAGCTCGATTGTGATCACGAAATTCGCCACGTCCTATGGCTTGCCGCCAGTGGTGGCGGTGCTGGCCGGCCTGCTGGTGTGCGCGGCCTTTGGCTTGCTGAACGGCACGCTGATCACGCGGCTGCGTCTGCCGCCATTCATTGTCACGCTGGGCACGCTGAATATTGCCTTTGCGCTGACACACATCTACTCGCGCGAAGAAACCGTTTCGAGCCTGCCCGACGCGCTGACCTTTTTTGGCAATACCTTTAAGGTCGGCCAGACGTCGGTGACCTACGGCTCGGTGCTGATGTTTCTGCTGTTTCTGGTCACCTGGTTCATCCTGCGCGAAACAGCCGGTGGGCGGCATGTCTACGCAATCGGCAACAACCCCGAGGCCGCGCGCCTGACGGGTATTCGCGTGTCGTCGATGCTGCTGTTTGTGTACACCACGGCGGCAATTATCTACGGCATTGCCGGCCTGCTGCTGGTGGCGCGCACCGGCGTGGGCGACCCGAACGCCGGCCAGACCGAGAACCTCGACAGCATTACCGCCGTGGTGCTGGGCGGCACCAGCCTGTTCGGCGGGCGCGGCAGCGTGATGGGCACGCTGGTGGGCGCGCTGATCGTGGGTATTGTGCGCAACGGCTTGCAGCTGATGGGCGTTCAGTCGATCTATCAGGTGCTGATCACCGGTATTCTGGTTATTCTTGCCGTCACCGTCGACCAGCTGGCCCGCAGGAGGCAGAAATGAGCACGGAACAACGCCCAACGCCAGTGCTGGAAGCGCGCGGCCTGGTCAAGCGCTACGGCCAGGTCACGGCCATGGATGGCTGCGATTTCGAGCTGCTGCCCGGCGAGATCATGGCGGTGATTGGCGACAATGGCGCGGGCAAGAGCACGCTGATCAAGGCGCTTTCGGGCGCAATTACGCCCGACGAAGGCGAGATTCTGCTGGATGGCAGGCCTGTGCATTTCCGCAGCCCAATCGACGCGCGCCACGCCGGGATCGAGACGGTGTACCAGGACTTAGCGGTTGCGCCCGCGCTCGACATTGCCGAGAACCTGTTTCTGGGCCGCGAGCTGCGCCGTGCTGGCATTCTTGGCTCGGTGTTTCGCATGCTCGACAAGCGCCGCATGCTTGAAGAATCGGTCGGCCATATGCAGGATCTCAAGATCGGCATCCGCTCGATGAAGCAGGCGGTCGAGACGCTTTCGGGCGGGCAGCGCCAGGGTGTGGCGGTGGCGCGCTCGGCGGCCTTTGCGCGGCACGTGGTGATTATGGACGAGCCGACCGCCGCGCTGGGCGTGAAGGAAACGCGCATGGTGCTCGATTTGATCCTGCGCGTGCGCGAGCGCGGCCTGCCGGTGATTCTGATCAGCCACAACATGCCGAATGTGTTTGAAGTGGCCGACCGCGTGCATATTCAGCGCCTGGGCCGGCGCGTAGCGGTGATCAAACCCCACGAGTTCAGCATGTCCGACGCGGTGGCGATTATGACTGGGGCGATGGCGGGCGAGGCGGTAAAGAACTAGAATCATCCGCAGATTACGCAGATTACGCAGATATATGGCTGATGCAAGGCCAGCAGCGACCTTTGAGGTACAGATAACATCAAGATCGGTTTTGTACTCCGTCTCTCTGTGTCCTCTGTGGCTCAACACACAGGCAATCTGCTGTAAGCGAATGGAGCGGTGCGGTGGAGCTGGCGCTATTCATCGAAGGGCAGGCCGGGCTGACGTGGCCGCGCTGGCAGCGGCTGGCGCAGGCCGCCGAGCAGCTGGGCTACGCCGGGATGTATCGCTCCGATCACCTCACGCCGCCGGAGCCGCCCGATCAGGACGCGCTGGAGCTGTGGGTGTCGCTGGCCTGGCTGGCGAGCCACACCAAGCGCATCGAGTTTGGCCCGCTGGTCGCGCCGGTTTCGTTTCGCCACCCCAATATCATGGCCCGCCAGGCCGCCGCCGTCGACGACCTTGCGGGCGGGCGGCTGACCGTAGGCTTGGGCGCGGGCTGGCAGGTGCGCGAGCATGCCGTCAATGGCTTCCCGCTGCTCGAATTACCCGAGCGCTTTGCGCGCTTCACCGAGGGCGTGGAAATCGTGGCGCGGCTGCTGCGCAGCGACACACCCAGCAGCTTCGCGGGGCGCTACTTCCAGCTGAACGAAGCCGTGCTGCTGCCGCGCCCAGCGCGACCGGGCGGCCCGCGCATCCTGATCGGCGGGAACGGGCTGCGCCGCACCCTGCCGCTGGCCGCGCGCTTTGCCGACGAGTGGAACGCGCACAACATCGCCGTCGAGCAGTTTGGCGGGCTGAACAGCCACTTCGGCGACATGCTCCAGGCGGCCGGCCGCGATCACGCGAGTGTGCGGCGCTCGTTTATGACCAGCATTCTGCTCGGACGCGACGACGCTGACGTGCAGCAGCAGATTGCCGCCGGCGGGCGCACGGCCGACGAGCTGCGGGCCAAGGGCGTGTTGTTCGGCACCGCCAGCGCAATTGTTGAACAGCTTGGCCAGCTTGCCGCGCTCGGCGCGCAGCGCGTGATGTGGCAGCGCTTCGACCTCGACGACACCGACACGCTTGAACTGATGGCCCACGCAGTTCTGCCCCAGCTATGATTTGCTATAATAGCGCCCGCCGACGTGTGTCTGCAATGCGGCATTCTGCACAAGAGCGAGGTTGCTATGCCATTGGCGCTGATCGTCCACGGCGGGGCCTGGGATATTCCCGATACTGAAGTTGCTGAACACCAGGAAGGCTGCCGGCAGGCGCTGGCGGCCGGCTGGCGCGTGCTCGAAGCGGGGGGCAGCGCGCTTGAAGCGGTTGAAGCGGCGGTGCGCGTGCTGGAAGACGCGCCGATCTTTGACGCGGGCGTGGGCAGCGTGCTCAACCGCGACGGTGATGTGGAGCTGGATGCGGCGGTGATGGATGGCTTCACGCTGCGCTCGGGCGCGGTGGCGGCGGTGCGGCGCGTGCGCAACCCGATCGCGCTGGCGCGGCGCGTGCTCGAAAGCCAGGTGATTCTGCTGGTGGCGCAGGGCGCCGAGCGCTTTGCCGAGTCGGTTGGCATTCCATTCTGCGACCCGGCTGAGCTGATTGTGGAGCGCGAGCGGCTGCGCTGGGAAGCCTTGCAGCAGCAGGGCAGCTACCGCACGCAGGATGCGTTTGGCGCGACAAAAGACGACGCCGCTTTGCCCAAGCTGGCCCACCCCAGCGACACAGTTGGCTGCGTCGCGCTCGACAGCCAGGGGCGGCTGGCGGCTGGCACTTCGACCGGCGGCACCGCCAACAAGCTACCCGGCCGCGTGGGCGATTCGCCGCTGATTGGCGCGGGCCTGTACGCCGACAACGCGACGGGTGGCTGCTCCACCACGGGCTGGGGCGAGTCGATCATGAAGGTGCTGCTGGCGAAAACCGCCACCGACCTGATTGGCGCGGGGCACGACCCGATGGCGGCGGCGCGCGCGGCAGTGGATGTGCTGGCAGGGCGCGTGGGCGGGCTGGGCGGCTGCATCCTGCTGGATGCGCAGGGCCGGCCGGGCTTTGCCTTCAACACGCCGCGCATGGCCTACGCCTACCGCACCGAAGCCGATGGCGAAGTGGTGGGGATTTAAGCCCAAGACTATTCGGAAGGTTCACCACAGAGACACAGAGGCACGGAGGACTTTAGAGCAGTCGGCAGTTAGCAGAAGCCAGTCGGCAGCAGCACTAAGGCATCAGAAAGCTATCGCGTACAAGATTGACGGCTCATCCATTGTGACGAATGCTGTAGAATGCTCTCGAATTCTTGGTAACTTGGTGCCTTTCGAATCGCCACAAAGACCCGAATGTAACAAGATTTTAGTGCCCTGAACCTCTTCGTGCGTTCGTGCCTTCGTGGTCTGATGCTCCTGACTGCCTTTCAAAAGAAAAGATATTGGTTCAAGCCGACAATTCGCGGTTGGGCAGCAGCACGCGGAAGGTCGCGCCCTGGCCCACGCTGCTGCTGACCGTCACCGCGCCGCCGTGGGCCTCAGCCACCAGCCGGCACAGCGTTAACCCCAGGCCGGTGCTGCCCTGGCGGGTGCCGTTTTTTGGCTCGGCAAAGCTGCCAAAGCGGTCGAAGATGCGGCCCAGCCTTTCGGGCGGGATGCCCGGCCCGTCGTCGGCCACATCGATCGCGACCATTGGCGGCTGGCCTTCCGCCGCCGGCACGGTTTCGGCGCTCAGGCGAATGTGCGTGCCGGGGGGGGTGTGCTTGATCGCATTGGAAAGCAGGTTTGCCAGCACGCGCCGCAGCAGCCGCAAGTCGGCGTCGAGCAGCAGAGTCGCGGTTGGCGCGCGCACCTCAACGTTCTTGTGCTCCTGCTGCAGCCAGATCTCCATTGAATCGACGCACTCGCGCAGCAGGTCGTGCGCCGCGAAGGTGCTCAGTTCCAGCTCAAGCTGCCCTTCCTCCAGCCGCGCAATGTCGAGCAGGTCGCCAATCAGCGCCGAAAGATTGCGGCTGCTGCGCAGCGCGCCCGTCAGCAGCTCGTGCTGGTCGTCGGAAAGCTGGCTGATGCTCAGCACTTCGAGGTAGGCGATCAGCGCGGTAAGCGGGTTCTTCAGGTCGTGCACAACCATCTGCGTAAGCTGGGTTTTGTGCATTTCCAGCTGGCGCAGCGCGGCGTTCAGCTCTTCAAGCTCTTTGCGCTGGCGGCGCTCGTCGGCAATCGCGCGCGCGGCCCGCTCGAACACCTGCACCTGCCCTTCGGCAAGGCCCACCCGCTCGCGGAGCATGGCGCGCAGCTCGGGCGTTGGGCGGTCGCCATGTGCCAGCGCGTCAACAAGCGCGTCCATCGCTTCGATATACTCGGTTTGCAGGCGCGCGCGCGTGCCCGAAAGCAGCAGGCTGTCGATCAGGCTTTCGCGGCTGTGGCCGCGCCAGTAGCCCACCAGAACGGCATAGCTGATCATGCCGAAGCCAAACGATTCCTGCACATGGTAGAGCCAGAACAGCGGGCTAAACACCACGGCGTAGAATTGCGTCAGCAGGGCTTCGCCAAACAGCGCCGCGCCGCAGACCAGCGCCAGGCCAAATGGCGACGGCGTTTGCCGGTACAGGCGGGCCAGGCGCAGCACGGCAAACAGGTAGCAGGCCACGCCCACTGCCACCACCCACGCGCGCGAGCGGCTCAGCAGATCGCTTGCGCTGGCAGTGATGCCGCTTGCATCGGCTGGCGCGGGCATGTCGTGCGCGGGTTCAGCTGGCGCGCTGCCATAGCCCGCGCCATAGTCGTCGCGCCCGCCCGCCGAGGCAGCGGTTGCAGCCTCGCTGCCATAGCCCGCGCCATAGTCGTCGCGCCCGCCCGCCGAGGCAGCTGCTGCGGGCTGATTTTGTGCCACTGGCGGCTCGACCAGCACCGCCAGGAACAGCCAGTTGTAGAAGAGCCAGAAAACGAAAAAGAGCAGCAGAATCCAGCGCGCGGCGCGCATCAGGCGGGCGTTGGCGTGCGCCGAAAGGTTCAGGCCGCTGAGCGCAAAAAAGATGCTGCCCAGCCAGAGGCTGAACATCGCTGAGTAGGATGCGGCCAGGTTGCGCCCGCTGATCAGAATATTTGGCGTGGAGACCGCGTGCGTGAAGAAGATGCTCGCCATGGCCAGAAACGCCAGCCCAACCAGAAACACCCGGCCATCGCGCGCGCGCCGCGCAACGTGCAGCACCAGCAGCGCCAGCCCCACGCCGGCCACCGCCGCGAGCAAGCCGATGATGAAGTGAAACAGGGGGTTGTGCAGCCACGGCATATTCAGCCAGGTTGCAAAGGGCGCGGCGGCGAGCAAGAGCGGGCCAAGCAGCAGCACGCCCGCCCAGCCAAAAAACTGCCCACGCGGCGCAGGAGTGCCGAGGCGAGCACTGGCGAACGGTTCTTCGGGCGCAGGTTGAAGCGATTCAGATGCCACAGCAGTAGTGAGCGAAGTCAAAAGTCGTGAGTTGCGAAGAAAAAGCACGAACGTTGCGCGGCAAACAGTTGCATTATACGAGCGCGCGCCGCCGTATGCATTACGATAATGTGACAGTCGCATAAACAGTGGCGCGGGCACAATAGTGTGCTCTTACGATATAATACACCCATGCAACAAATTTTCGAATCTGCTGGCGCCGCGCCCGATCTGGAAGGCATCCGCGCCGCGCTGCTGGCCTGGTTTGCCACTGGCGGGCGCGACCTGCCCTGGCGGCACACACGCGACCCCTACACGATCATGGTGTCGGAGATCATGCTCCAGCAAACCCAGGTCGACCGGGTGATCCCCAAGTTTCACGCCTTTCTGGCCGAGTTTCCCACCCTCGAAGCGCTGGCCGCCGCGCCCACCGCCGACGTGATTCGCGCCTGGGCCGGGCTGGGCTACAACCGCCGCGCGCTCAATCTCCAGCGCGCCGCGCGAGCGGTGCTGGAAGAGCACGGCGGCGTTTTCCCACGCGACCTCGACACCCTGCTGAAGCTGCCGGGCATTGGGCGCTACACGGCTGGCGCAATTGCCTGCTTCGCATTCGAGCAGGATGTTGGCTTTGTCGACACAAATATTCGCCGGGTGGTGCAGCGCCTGCTGCTTGGCCCGGAAGAACAGGGCGTGGCCGGCGAGGCGCAGCTGCTGGCGCTGGCCGCTGCTGCCGTGCCGCCCGGGCAGGGCTGGGCCTGGAACCAGGCGATCATGGAGCTGGGCGCGCTGCTCTGCACCGCCGCTGCTCCCGCCTGCTGGCGCTGCCCGGTGCAGGGCTGGTGCCGCGCCTACGCTGCGCGCCGCGCCGCCGACGAGCAGGCGTTCAGCGTTGGGGCCGCGCCGCCGCCCCCACCAGCGCGCGCGCGTAAAGTCGCCGAGCGCCGCGAAGAGCCTTTTTCCGGCTCGAACCGCTTTTTTCGCGGGCGCGCAATTGCCGCGCTGCGCGCCCTGCCGGCGGGCGAGTCGCTGGCGCTGCCTGATCTGGGGCGCGCGCTCAAACCCGATTTCGCCGACGCCGACATGCCCTGGCTCGAAACACTGATGGCCGGCCTGGCGCGCGATGGCCTGCTGGTGCTGGAAGGCGAGCGCGTGCGACTGCCGTAGGGCGGAACCGCTGAACCACGAAACTACAGAACCGCTGAACCATAGAACCGAGACACGAGACACGAGACACGCGGGCTACTTAGGACGCTATTGTTCGCACTCCCCATCTCCTTGTCTCCCCATCTCCTTGTCTCCCCTCTCGTGTCTGCCCATCTCCTTGTCTCCCGGTCTCCGTGCCTCTGTGTCTTGTCTAAAAAGCCGCCAAGTGGGGCGGGTCAACAAAAGACCAATGAAGGCTCGCAGAAGTGGCTTGGCTCTGCTATCCTATGCCTTGATGCATCTCAAGGCCGCAAAAGACCGATGCGCTCGACGCTGTCACAGAGAATGGCTTTCGATGCATCGTATCGCTTGTTTCACAAGACCGTGTAAGATCCCAGTGCCCACGAGCACGTAGCCTCAAGACTGGTCCGAAACAAGCTCCTTTTTCTTGTCCTTTGGAGAGCTATCATGCACATTCTCGGCATTGACCTCGCCAAACTCACCTTCGATGTCACCCTGCTGCGTGAGGGTGGCGACCGTCGCCACAAGCAGTTTCCGAACACCTCCGCTGGTTTTGAGCAGCTCCAGCAGTGGCTTCGCTCCCAGCACATTGAGCACGTGCATGCCTGTATGGAGGCAACCAATGTCTATTGGGAAGCGCTGGCTGCCTTCCTCGCCGATGCTCAGCACATCGTCAGTGTGGTTAACCCTGCCCGTATCAAGGGTTTTGCCCAAAGCCAGATGATGCGCACCAAGACCGACAAACAGGATAGCCGCATCATTGCGTTGTTCTGCTTGCAATGCCAGCCCGAAGCCTGGACACCACCCTCTGCCGCCCAGCGCCGCTTGCGTGCGCTCACACGCCATCGCGACGACTTGCTCCAAACGCGCACGCAACTGTCCAATCGCTTGGGCGATACCAGCGACACGGTGGTGCGCACGTCGCTTGAAACGGTTCTGGCAAGCGTAGAGGAGCAGATCACAAGCGTCGAGGCACAACTCAAACAGCATCTCAAAGACGAGCGTGACCTGGGCGAGCAAGCTGCGCTTCTCACGGCGATTGTCGGAATAGGTACAATCACTGCCGCTAAGTTGCTGGGGGGAGTTCTGCGATATCGACGCGTATACATCGGCCAAGGCGCTGGCGGCAGACGCGGGAGTAACACCGGCGCAGCACAGATCGGGAACGAGTGTGCGGCGGCGAACACACCTCTCGAAAGTGGGCAAGGCGAGCGTGCGAGCGGCGCTGTACTGGCCGGCAATTGTGGCGATGCGACGATGCGAAGGGTTCAAGGCGTTTGCGGAACGGCTGGCAGCGCGCGGCAAAGCCAAGGGTGTGATCATCGGTGCGGTGATGCGCAAGTTGTTGCACGTGGTCTATGGTGTACTCAAGCATAAAACGCCCTTTGACCCAAACAAAGTCCTTGGCCCGACCCGTTCTTCAACGTAATATCTCTGTGGTGAATTTTCGGTCGTCAGTCGTCAGTCGTCGTTCGATGGTCAACCTGAAACCTGTAAACCCGCAACCCCAAAACCTCCGTGCCTCTGTGTCTCTGTGGTGAATCTCGTGGCTATCGTTCGTCATTCGCCCAATCGTAAATCGTAAATCGTCAATCGTAAATCCATCTAACTCGCCGTGGTATAATTGCCCCGCTCAGCCAGTTCCCGAAAGAAGGCCATGCCCCCGTTCCAAGCCCAGTCGAGCCAGTTTAGCCTGATCAGCGGCATCCAGCAGCCCAGCAGCGACATGGTTCTCGAAACCGTGCCGGCGAGCTTTTTTGCGCCCGAAGGCCGCAAGGGCAACCTGTACATTCTGGCCGAGGCCGAGCAGGATGTGCCCCGCACGCGCGATGCCTGCAAAATGGCGATGCAGATCATCTGCCGGCTGTTCTACGACGACAGCTCCTACAGTGTGACATCGGCCCTGCGCAAGGCGATTAGCGCGGCAAACAAGGCGCTGTACGAGCAGAACTTCAACATGCCGGCAGCTAAGCGCGCCGTGCTGGGCGTAAGCTGCGCTGTGCTGAAGGGCAACGATCTGTATATCGCGCAGGTGCAGCCGGCCCAGGCCTATATTCTGGCGGGCACCAAGCTGCGCCCGCTGCCACCGCTGCCGGGCGGCTCGTCGGCGGGCAGCGTGGGCTTCAAGCCGGGCGCGGTCGGCGCGAGCCTGTCGATCGAGCCGGAATTCTACCGCGCCACGCTCAACCCTGGCGATGTGCTGCTGCTTGGCACCACGGCGCTTGGCCGCCTGATCGACGCCGACACTGGCCGGCAGCTGCTGCGCGGCAGCGGCACCGACGATATTGCCAGCACGCTTTCCGAGCTATGCGCCGAAAATGCCGTCAGCGACGCGCACGGCCTGGTGGTGATGATCCGCCCCATGCTCAGCCCGGCCGCCCAGGCCGACCCGCTGAGCCGCGCAGGGGTGAGTGAGCGCGGCCGGCTGGCCCTGCGCCGCGCGGGCGCGTGGGCGGGCCGCATCACGGGCGACGCCACGCTGCTGCTGCGTGGCACCAACACGCGCACCCGGCAGCGCCGCGCCGTCGAGCGCCACGAGCAGGAAATCCGCAGCCGCGAGCAGCTGGCCGAGCTGCCGCCCGATACGGCCCCGCCGCTGCCGCAGCCAACCATGCCCCCGCTGGAGCTGGGTGAAAGCCTGGACGAGCGGCTTGAGCAGGAGCGCTACGAGCGCCGCCGACGGCTGGGCGCAGCCCCGCCGCGCGAAACCGAAGACGAAACGCCCGCGCCGTCGCGCACGCTTGGCGAGGACGACTATATCGACCCGGCGCGCGCCGAGCGGCGCATCGACCTGAGCGACACGCCCGGCATGGCGGCAAGCTACAGCCGCACGCACAGCACGCATAGCGAAAGTTCGCGCGGGAACGATCAAACGTTTGGCGAACGTATGGCCCAGCCGTTCGAGCAGCTTGCCGGCGCGGTGGGCAGCATGAACCGCCGCCGCCGCCTGCGCCGGCCGCCGCCACGCGCCCTGCCGCGCCGGGGTGGCGGGCTCACCTACCGCCGCCAGGCGCCGCCCTTTCCCTGGCAGTGGCTGCTGGTGATGGTGCTGATCGTTTCGGCTGCCGTGCTGTACGGCATTAACCTTTCGCGCGACATTGCGCAGCGCCGCGCCAACGACACGCTTGAGCGCGCCGCAACTGCTGTGGGCGCGCTGCGCAACGCCAACGAGCAAAGCGCGCCGCAACTGCTCGACGCGGCCTCGATCGCGCTGGCCGACGTGCGCTCCGCCGGCACGATCACCACCACGCTCGAAAACCGCCAGCGCTACGACGAGCTTGAGCGCGAGTACGAGCGCGTGCAGGCCGCGCTGCAAAAGCTCACCTACTTCGACGACCTCTCGCTGGTGGCGCAACACCCGACGCCGGCTGGCCTGTTCACCAGTGTGGTAGTGCCGCCGCCGCCGCAGGGCATTACAAACACCGCCGCGTTCGCCAGTATCTATATTCTCGACAGTAATGCCGGCGTGCTCTACCACATGCCGCGCAATGGCGGCGCGCTGGAGCCGCTGCTCAGCCCAAACCAGACGATTGGCCCAACGGTTGTGGGCAAGGTCAAGGCACAGGCATGGCGCGAAGATAATATTGTGGCGGTGGCGCAGAGCGGCGAGGCCGGGCCGTTCACCTTCTACTTCCGCAATGGCGAGAACTGGGGCTACAGCGCGCTGGCCGGCAGCGAAACCTGGGGCCGCGTGCCCGAGCGCTTCCGCGCCGTGAACTACGCCGGCAACCTGTACATCTGGGGCGCGGGCGAGTCATCCGACCAAATTCAGAAGTACATCAGCGGCAACTACGGCCAGTTTCCCGACCCGTGGATCAAGGATTTTGGTGGGCAGCGCACCAACAACGCGCTCGACCTGGCGATCGACGGCGATGTCTACCTGTTGCAGCCGGACAGCCGCGTGCTGCATTTCCAGGCGGGCACCTTTCAGAATGAAATCAAGCCGCAGGGCATCAACCCGCCGCTGACAACGCCGGCCGGCTTTTTTGTGACGGGCGACGCCGACACGGGCAGCGGGTCGATTTTCCTGATCGATTTCAGCCAGCGCGTGCTGGAGATCGATAAAAAGACCGGCGCGCTGATCCAGCAGATCCGCGCCCGGCCCGATAGCCCGTTCAAGCTTGAGCAGCTTACCAGCCTGTATGTCGATACCAGCGGCCCGCGCCCGGTGATCTACATGGTGAATGGCGGCCAGATCCTGCGCGCCACCATGCCCGACCGCCCGCGCCCGCTGTCGGTTGGCACGCCTACGCCCGAGGGGTCGCCTGCGCCAACCACCGCGCCGACAGTTTCGCCATAGCGCCAAATCCACGGCAGTCCTCAGGCGCGTTCCAGTGCCGCGCGGAGCAGCCTGAACCCCTCGATCCTCCAGTGAGCCCGGTCGGGAAACTGATCTTCTGCGCGCCAGCGCATGGTGGTGAAGCCGGCCCACATCAGGGCGCGAAACTGCTGAACCAGAGCGTGATTTGCGCCCGGGTAGCGCGCCGCAGCGTCTTCGGGCAGGAACGCAATGTCGTACTCGACCGGGCCGCGCTGGCAGGTGTGGAAGTCGATGAAAAGCGGCCCGCTCCTGGTGCTGAGCACGTTTCCTGGGTGTGGCTCGCCGTGCAGGAGTTGATCCGCAACGTCCCATTGCCCAATTGTGTCGCGCAATCGTGCAAATGTACTGTTGAGAAAGTCGCGATCAGCGTGGGGTAGGTCTGGGTTCTGCGCGTGATCGGCAAGCTCGGCAACCCAGGCAGCAATTCGCGTCTTGACGTGCGGCGCTGCCAGATCGAGCTGGCGCAGACCAGCATGCAGGCGAATGAGCGCGTCGGCATAGGCGGCGGGCGCGATTTCTCCCATCGGTTCGTAGTAGCGCCACAGCGTCAGCGCGAAGCCGTCTTCCACATACACGCGCGACCCTGCCAGCGGTTCGAGCGCGCCAACCGGGCTGCCGGTTTCGGCAAGGCGGCGCGCAACTTCCGCTTCGAACCCAAACTCGTCTCGCCACGCCTGCGGCGCAACGCGGGCAAGCGTGTCGCATGGGATGAGGCGCACTGCAATGCGGTCGGAATTGTAGATAATAGCCGAGTCGTTGGCTTGCAAGCCGAGCCGGCGCGCAGCCGATTGCGCGGCCGCAACTGCGCGCCGGGCATGCGATGGTTCCATCTTCGCTTTATCCTTTGGGAAATTCGCACGGCAACGTCGTGGCGCTAGCTCGCCCCATCGGTCCATTGCGTCAGCCGCTTCAGAGCATCCATCTGCTCGCGCTGGCCGATTTTGGCCTTGCGCACGGCCTGTTGCAGCGTCGCAATGCTCGTGTCGTAGGTTTTCTTATCGACCGGGTAGGGGTGGCCGTCTTTGCCGCCGTGCGCAAACGAGAAGCGCGCCGGGTCCTTGATGCTGACGGGCGCGCCATACACCAGCTCGCCCACCAGGCTTAGTGCGCGGAGCGTGCGCGCGCCCACGCCTTCCATGCCGAGCAGCGTGGCGAAATCTTCGGGCTGGCGCTCGTAGGTTTTCAGCAGAATGCGGTGCAGCCGTTTGGGATCGACATCTGCACCTTTGACGTCGTGGTGCGCGGGCAGCGTCAGCTCGCGAATCTTGCCGATCTCGGCCACGACCTTCTCGGGCTGCTCGCGCGCCAGCGCCGCCGTGACATCGCGGGCGGCGGCGCTTTCGCCCGCCACCAGGTTCCAAACCTCGCCGGTCGTCTCGCTGGCGATGGCTGCGTGCGGGTCGCTCACAAAGCTCTGCACGTCGTCGCTGAACCAGTGGTAGCGCCGCGCATAGCCGGCCGCGTCGTTCATGCCCTGCTGCACCACCGCCCAGTGCCCGGCGCGGTCGAGCAGAAAGACGTGGTGGTAGATCTGGTAGCCGTCCTGCAAGGCGTTGTTATCGACTTTCGCGGCCATGCGGCTGGCCTGGATGTAGGGCGCGGGGTCGACGCCCATCCACATGCCAGCGGCGGTCAGCTCGCCAGGGGTGGCGCGCGAGGTGCGGCCCTTGCCGCCCGCCACCACAAAGCCCAGCTCGCGCGTGCGGCCAGCGATGCCCTGCTTGAGCGCGCCACAGACGGTGGTCGTCACGCCGCTGGAATGCCAGTCCATGCCCATCACCGCGCCAAACGCCTGAAACCAGATCGGGTCGGACAGGCGGCGGAACAGCTCGGCGGTGCCGTGCTCGGCCACGATCCAGCTTGCGACTTCGGCAGAAATCGTGACCATGCGCTCGAACAGCCAGCGCGGCGCGTGGCCGCCATGGAGCGGCAGTTTGGCAGTGCCTTGTCGCATCGCAATGCTCCTTCCAGGGTGTGTAGTGGGAAATGACGCACCCTTCGATACACGCTTCGCGTGGCTCAGAATGCGTTTCTGCTCGGCACACGCTTCGCGTGGCTCAGGATGCGTTTCTACTCAGCCTCGCGCGCGTCGCGGGCGGGCAGCGGCACGCGGATGCGCAGTGGCAGCAGCCACAGCGCCGCGCCCAGCAGCACGCCCAGCCCGATCAGGCCGGCCAGCGGGTAGCCACGCGCCAGGTTCACTACGGTGAACATCAGCGTGCTGAGCATATACAGCGCCGCCGGGATGCCATCCGCGCTGGGCGGAAAGCGCCGGCCCGCCCGCAGCGGCGCGGCTTCGGCACGCGGCAGAATGCGCGCCACCGCGAACGCCATCAGCAGGCCCACCAGCCACCACGCCACGAAATTTGCGCCGGGCACGCCATAATACCAGCCGCTGTCGTGCCATGTCCAGTAGCTATTCACGCGCGTGGCCACGGTTTCGATCTGAAGATCGAGCAGCAGCACCAGCGTCGCCACCAGCGGCGCGCGCATGGCTTCTGTGCGCGCCACCGCGCCCGCGATCTGCCAGCTGCCCGCCGCCACCATCAGCCACGCGCAGGCGATTGGCAGCGGCACCACGCCAAACAGCTGCGGCTGGAGCATGGTGGTGTAGGTGTAGCGCCCGAACGGGAAGCCGCTGCGCACGCCCAGGTGTTCGACGCCCCAGGCCAGCAGAAGCACCGCCAGCCCGGCCAGCGCGCCGCGCCGCCCATAAAAGCCGACGAGCCAGAACAGCGCGGCCGCGCCCTGCGCCAGCAGCAGCGCGCCACCCATCCAGCCGCCCCAGGCCGGCACGCGATCCAGCGCCACCACAACCGCCGAGCCGGGAAAGACCGCAAGGTAGAGCAGAAACAAGCCTGCGGCCAGCTTTCGAGCAAGGTTCATAGAACTCCGCGAATATAGTGATGAGTGTCCAGTATTCAGAAGATTTTGCTGACTCCTGACTCCTGACTCCTGTAGTGCTATCGCCCCAGCAAAAACCCCTGGCCCAGCTCGTCGCGCGGGTCGAGCACATATTCGTGCCGCCCGGTGATGAAGGCCGTGCCGGCCACTTCCGGCACAATCGCGGCGAACTCGCCCACCTGCGCCGCGCCGGCCACCCGCCCGCGAAACGCGCTGCGCCGCCCCAGAATGCTTTCGATCACAATTTCTTCGCCGGGCGCAAGCTCGCCGCGCGCCGCGTGGAGCGCCAGCCGCGCCGAGACGCCCGTGCCGGTGGGCGAGCGGTCGACCTCGGCGTGGGCAAAGATGCAGACGTTGCGGCTGTGGTGCGCCGGGTCTTCGGGCGGGCTGGTCAGGATGGTGCCGTAGAGAAAGCCCAGGTCGGGCTCATACGGGTGGCGAATTGGCAGCGTGGCATTCACGGCGGCGGTGATGGCCGAGCCAGCCGCGACAAGCTGCGCCGCAAACTCGGGCGCGACATGCAGACCCACGCGCTCGGCCGGCAGCACGGCGTAGAACGCGCCGCCAAAGGCCACGTCGGTGTGCAGCGCGCCATAGCCCGGCACGTCCAACGGCACATCGCGCGCATACAGAAACGACGCGACATTCAGGAAGCTCACGCGCTCGACGCGCCCGCCCGCGCCAAGATGCGCCGTGGCACGCACCAGCCCGGCGGGGGTATCGAGGTTTACGGCAGTGCGCGCGCCGTCGGCGGGAAACGCGCCCGTTTCGAGCAGCGCGGTCACCAGTGCGATCACGCCGTGGCCGCACATGGTGCTGTAGCCCTCGTTATGCAAAAACAGCACGCCAAAATGCGCCTCGGGCGAAACCGGCGGCGTCAGCACGCAGCCATACATGTCGTAGTGGCCGCGTGGCTCCCACATCAGCGCGCGCCGCACATGGTCGAGGTTCTCGCGCATATAGCGCCGCCGCTCCAGGATCGTCGCGCCGGGCAGCCCGGGCAGCCCGCCCGTCACAATCCGCAGCGGCTCGCCGGCCGCGTGCGCGTCGAGCGTGGTGATGCGCAGGGCGTCGCCGGCCCAGTCGCGCGTATTCCAGTTGATCTGCATAGAAACTCCCTCAGAACCGAGAACCAAACAGTTGGCAGTAGGCAGTCGCCAGTAAGCTGCAACAGGCGTATGCAATACGCCACGCCTGCAACCTTCAACAGGCGTATGCAATACGCCACGCCTGCAACCTTCAACCTGCAACCTGCAACAGGCGTATGCAATACGCCACGCCTGCAACCTGCAACCGAACGGTCGTATCGCTACGACATACACTCGCTATGGCTTATACGGCGCTGCGCGAAAAACAGATGAATTTTGCGTTTATAAAACACATCGACTTTCACCGCCGCCGAACGACATCCCGCTCCAGCATGCGTGCCACAGCTTGCATTTTTGTTATCGCCATGCCCGTCAAATGACGAGATCGTTAGTTGGAAGTGCGCCAGGCGCATGGTACCATAAACATCCCCCTTTTTTGGGCGGGGCTAGTGAAGAGCTCTGAGCGTATGGAAAATCGACCGCTGCGAATATTACTTGTGGAAGACGACGGCAGCATTGCGCGCGTGATAGCAATCGCAATGCAGGGCTTTGGGCAGCCCTACCAGCTTGATCAGGCATATTCTGCCGAAGAAGGGCTGGAGCTGTGGGCTACGACCTGGTGCTGAGCGATTATAACCTGCGCGGCATGAATGGCATTGTCATGATCGAGCAGCTGAAGGAAAAAGCGCCCGACCTGCCGACAGTCATTTTCACCGCCTATGACGACGCCGCAGTACGGCGCGCAGCGCGCAATGCCGGTGTTTCGCGCTTTATCGCCAAGCCATTTATGATCGACGAGATGATCGACGTTGCCCGCGCCTTGCTGCCCATCCGCACCAGCGCGCTTGGCTCATCAAGCGCCGAGTAGGCGCGCATTCGCCCCGGCAAAAAGCAGGCGCTGCACGGCGGCCTGTTTTTTTATACCCATTGCCTTCAACCCCGCCCCAATGCTATAATGCCCGCTCGGTACCCAAATGCCAAAGGAGAACGCGATGCAGCGCGTGGTCTACCTGCGCCGTGCGCCCAGCCGCCGCGATCAGCGCAGCCTGCAACAGCAGCTCGAACGCGCATTTCAGCACCAGTGGGCCAGCCCCGGCGCGCTGCTGGTGGTGTCGCCGCGCCACGAGATCTGGCAGCCGCCCACCGATGCCTACGAAACCGCGCAGGCTTTTGTGGTGCGCCTGGAGCTGGCCGGAATGCGCGACGCCGAGATCGCGATTACGCTCGATGAGCACGGCCTGCGCATCGAGGGCCAGCGCCCCGAGCAGCACGAGCAGCCGCCGCTGGGCTACCGCCAGATGGGCATCAACTACGGCGCGTTTGCCGTCGAGGTGTTTGTCGGCCAGCCCTTTGATATCGAGCGCGTCAGCGCCCGCTACGACGACGGCTTTCTGATCGTCGAGCTGCCGCGCGTGGCGCCTACCCGGGTCGCGATCACCCCGTCGAATCCGTTGTAGCGCGCCCCGCGCAGTGCGCGGCGCGGTGGAGAACCCCATGAGCGAGGGCGACGACCAGGACTTCTATGAACAGCCGCTCGACGAGGCGCGCGCGCCCGCGCCGCCCATCCCCGACGAGCTGGCCATCCTGCCGCTCTTCAATATGGTGATCTACCCCATGACGGTGATCCCGCTGGCGGTCGGGCAGGAGCAGTCGATCAAGCTGATCGACGATGCCGTGCTGGCCGAGCGGATGATCGGCCTGGTGACGCTGCGAAACGAGCAGGAGCGCCCGCCCGTCATTGCCGCTGGCGACTACTACGAGGTCGGCACGGCGGCGATGGTGCACCGGCTCTTGCGCCTGCCCGACAACACATTGCGTGTGGCGGTGCAGGGTCTTGAGAAGATCGAGATCGTCGAGGTGCTGCAAACCGAGCCATACATCCGCGCGCGCGTGCGCGTGCTGGCCGACGAAAGCAGCGACGATCTCGAAACCCAGGCGCTGATGCGCAACCTCGTCGGCCTGGCCCAGCAGATCCTCCAGCTGCTGCCCAACCCTTCCGAAGAGCTGCAAACCCAGCTGCTGAACGAAGACGACCCGCGCCAGCTCGTCTACCTGCTGGCGGTCTCGCTGCTGTTCCGCAGCACCGTCGCCGAGCGGCAGGAAATCCTCGCGCTCGGCAGCGTGCACGCCAAGCTCGCCCGCCTGACCGAAATCCTCACCCGCGAGCTGAGTGTGCTGCAACTTGGCCAGCGCATCCAGTCGCAGGTGCAGAGCGGCATCGACAAGAACCAGCGCGAGTATCTGCTGCGCGAGCAGCTGCGCGCCATTCGCGAGGAGCTTGGCGAGGGCGACGAAAATGCCGCCGAGATCGCGCGCCTGCGCCAGGCCGTCGCCGAAGCTGGCATGAGCGCCGAAGCCGAGGCGCAGGCCGAGCGCGAGCTGGGCCGGCTGGCGCAGATGCCGCCCGCCGCCGCCGAGTATGGCGTGATTCGCACCTACCTCGAAACGCTGCTGGCGCTGCCCTGGAAACAGCACAGCGACGACCAGCTCGACATTGCGCACGCCCAGCGCGTGCTCGACGAAGACCACTACGACCTTGAGCGCATCAAGGCGCGCATTCTCGAATACCTGGCCGTGCGTGCGCTGCGCCAGCAGCGCCTGGGCCTGACGGCCAACCCGCGTGGCGCGATCCTGTGCTTTGTCGGGCCGCCCGGCGTGGGCAAAACCAGCCTGGGCCGCTCGATCGCGCGCGCAATGGGCCGCGAGTTCATTCGCCTTTCGCTGGGTGGCGTGCGCGACGAAGCCGAAATTCGCGGGCACCGCCGCACCTACATTGGCGCGCTGCCCGGCACGATCATCCAGACCATCCGGCGCGCAGGCGTGAACAACCCGGTGTTTATGCTCGACGAGATCGACAAGCTCGGCGCGGATTTTCGCGGCGACCCGTCTTCCGCCCTGCTCGAAGTGCTCGACCCCGAGCAGAATAATTCCTTCCGCGACCATTATCTCGACGTGGCGTGGGACCTCGCGCCGGTGATGTTTATCGCCACCGCCAACACGCTGCAAACCATCCCGCCGCCGCTGCTCGACCGCATGGAGGTCATTCAGCTTTCGGGCTACACGCTGCGCGAAAAGCTCGAAATCGCCCGGCGCTATCTCTTGCCCGAGCAAATGCACGAGCACGCGCTCACCCCCGCCGACGCCGACATCACCGACGCGGCGCTGCAAGTGGCGATTGAGGAATACACCCGCGAGGCGGGCGTGCGCAACCTCGAACGCGAGATCGCGACACTCTGCCGCAAAGTCGCGGTAGAAATCGCTTCGCGCACCGAAACACCATCCTCTACCTCCAACTCTTCATCCCCCATCGTTGTGGATGCGGAAAAGGCGCGCGAATACCTGGGCCGCCAGCGCTACTTCGCCGAGGCGTCCGAGCGCATCGACCGGCCGGGCATTGCCACCGGGCTGGTGTGGACGCCGGTGGGCGGTGATATTATTTTTATCGAAGCGACGCGCATGCCGGGTGGCAAGGGCTTCGCCGTCACCGGGCAGCTGGGCGAGGTGATGCAGGAATCGGCACGCGCCGCGCTTTCGTATGTGCGCGCAGAAGCCGAGCGCCTGGGCATCGACCCGCGCTTCTTCGACAGCAGCGACATCCACCTGCATGTGCCGGCCGGCGCGATTCCCAAGGATGGGCCTTCTGCCGGCACTGTCATGGCCACCGCGCTGGTTTCCCTGCTGAGCGGGCGGCCAGTGCGCGACAGCGTGGCAATGACGGGCGAGATCACACTGCGCGGCAAGGTGCTGCCCATCGGCGGCGTGAAGGAAAAAGTGCTGGCCGCCCACCGCGCCGGGCTGCGCACCGTCATCCTGCCGCAGCGCAACGCGCCCGACCTCGACGAGATCCCGCCCGAGGTGCGCGCCGAGCTGACATTCGTGCTGGCCGACCGCATGGGCGATGTGCTCGAATCCGCGCTCGCGCCCCTTCCCACCGAAACGCCACCCACTGCCGAGCCAACTGCATCATAACTGAAACATTGCACTGCTTTTTGGCGCCATAGTGCGTAATGCGTAGTGCGTAGCTTCAAACACGCACTCTGCTGGCAAGCATTCCTGTGCGTAATTGCAAACCTTCTGCAAATATAATGCACAACTTTTGGCACGCCTCTTGCTCTTATGTGCTGCGAGGAGAAAGAAACCATCGCACATCTAGAATGAGAGGAATCGGAGATGCGAGACAATCAGGACATTTTGCAGCAGTATGTCAGCGACATGATTTCGCTGGACAAGCACATCCTTGAGGCGATCGAGCGCCAGCTGGGCGACGACCGAATCGACGCTTATATTGGCACCCGCACGGTGATCACGTCGATCAAAACCGCGCTTACAAGCCAGAGCAGCGCGCTCGAGCAGCAGCTTGCCAGCGTCGGTGGCGAGGCCAGTGGCCCAGTGAAGGAAACGCTGAGCGCAATTGCGGGTGTGGCAGCCGGCCTGTACGACAAAGTTCGCCACGACCCGGTATCAAAGATGCTGCGCGACGACTACACCGCGCTGAGCCTGGCCTCGATTGGCTACACCATGCTGCACACCACTGGCCTGGCCCTCAAGCACGACGGTGTTGCGAACATGGCGCTGGCTGCGCTCAAGGAGCTGACGCCGATTGTGGTGAAGATCAGCGAGGCCATCCCGGGCATTGTCATTCAGGATTTGAAGGACGAGGAAGTGACGATTGCGCCCGAGGTCAAGGACCAGGCCGTGAAGAACACGCAGGAAGCGTGGAGCCGCGAGAACGTGGGCAAGTAGCGTTTGTTTCCAGTTCACGCAGAAGGGGCAAGGCTTGTAGCCTTGCCCTTTCTCTTCTTTTGTTGTGTGCGATTTTCCTGCGCTATGCGCAGGAAAATCGCACGCAACAATACACTAACCCCCACCCAGATGCGGCGCGCACAGCTCGAAGGCGGCGCGCAGGGCCGCTTTCGGATCGCCTTTGGGCAGGAACTCGTGCGCCACATAGCCGCTGAAGCCGGTGTCGCGGATGGCGCGCATGATCGCGGGGTAGAACAGCTCCTGCTCGTCGTCCAGGTCGTTGCGGCCAGGATTTCCGGCCGTGTGGTAGTGGCCGATGTGCTGATGGTAATCGCGAATCGTGCGGATGACGTCGCCTTCCATGATCTGCATGTGGTAGATGTCGTAGAGCAGCTTGATGCGCGGCGAGCCGACGGTGGCGCACACCTCCGCGCCCCAGGCGGTATGGTCGGCCTGGTAGTCGTGGTGGTCAACCTTGCTGTTCAGCAACTCGATCACCAGCGTCACGCCAGCATCCTCGGCGGCGGGCGCAAGCCGCCCGAGCGACTCGGCCATGGCCGCCGCGCCGTCGGTGTCGCTCAGGCCATTGCGGTTGCCGCTGAAACACAGCACGGTCGGGATGCCAAACTGCGCGGCCTGCTCCAGGCGCGTGCGGATGTCGCGCTCAAGCTGGGCGTGCAAGCCGCGCTGGTTCAGCCCCACTTCCAGCGGCATATGGCCCTGCACCGACGAGATCGTGAGGCCGTGGGCGCGCACCAGCTCCCAGTGCTCGGGCGGCACCAGATCGAGCGCGGAGTAGCCCGCCTCGGCGGCAGCGCGCACAAACTCCTCGGGCGGCATGAGGCGCGGCGAGAAGCACCACCACGAAACACTTTGAACAATGGGCATGATGTTTCTTCCCTTTGCTATGCAGCCAAATCGACTTCACTCAGCTTCACCGGGCGGCCTTCGTCGTACGATTTGCGCGCGGCCAGCGCCATTACCACCGGGGCGCGGCCATCGCGGCCGGTCACGGGCACGGGCGCGCCGCTCGTCACCGCTGCCACAAACTCGCTCAGCTCGGAAACAAAACTCTCGGTGTAGCGATCCATGAAGAAGTTGAGCGGCAGATCGCGCCGGATGCTGCTGGCGTCGCTGATGGTGGTGTTGTTTGGGTAGTTGTTCGAAACCGCAATCGCGCCACCGCTGCCAAACACCTCGACGCGCTGGTCGTATCCGTACACGGCGCGGCGGCTGTTGTCGATCGTGCCAATTGCGCCATTCGCGAAACGCAGCACCGTCAGCGCGGTGTCGATATCGCCAGCCGCGCCAATCGCCGGGTCGACCATCACCGCGCCTGCGACGTAGACTTCATCCACCTCGCTGCCGACCAGAAAGCGCGCCATGTCGAAGTCGTGGATCGTCATGTCGACAAAAATGCCGCCCGAGACTTTGATGTACGAAATCGGCGGCGGCGCGGGGTCGCGGCTGATGATATGCAGCAGCTCGGGCGTGCCAATTTCGCCCTGCACAATCGCCTGGCGCACGCGGCGGAAATTGGCGTCGAAGCGGCGGTTGAAGCCAATCTGCAGCGTCACGCCGGCGCGCTCAACTGCCGCCAGCGCCCGGTCGATGGTCGCCAGACTCAGGGCAATCGGCTTCTCACAGAAAATCTGCTTGCCGGCCTGCGCAGCTTCCTCGATGATCTGGGCGTGCGTGTCGGTGGCGGTGCAGATCAGCACAGCTTCGATGTCGGGGTTGACCAGCACGGCGCGGTAGTCGGTCAGCGCGGCGGGAATGCCGAAATCGTGCGCGCAGCGCTGCGCCGCTTCTTCAATTGGGTCGGCCACGGCCAGCACGCGCGCGCTGCTGATGCGCGTGGCGAGGTTGGCGGCATGCACGCGGCCAATTCGGCCCGCGCCCAGCACGCCAATATTCAGGGTCTGACTGCTCATTGCATGCTCCAGTGTTTAGAAAGCTATTTGTACGAGTGCATTGGACGCAGATGCACGCGGAGAGCGCGGAGGGAAGTGCATGAAGCGATCGTCGGCGTTCATCTGCGTCCTATTTCAAGATATTGAACACATATGAGACTACAAACCGAGCGTCGCCAGGTAGTCGCGGTTGCGCTGGGCGCTGGCGCGCGGTTCGCCCATGCCGGGCAGAACATCCTGCTCGACGGTGACGAAGCCGCTGTAGTCGCGGGCGCGCAACCACTTGGTCGCCGCCGCAAAATCCACGCAGCCGCGCCCCAGCTCGCAAAACACGCCCCGCCCCACAGCGGTGAAGTAATCCCAGCCTTCGGCGCGGGCCTGCTCGGCCACCTGTGGCTCGCAATCCTTGTAGTGCATGTACCAGATCCGGTCGCCATAGCGCTGGAGCGCCGCGCCAATGCCCGCGCCGTCATTAGTGCCGCTGCCATAGACGTAGTGGCCCGTGTCGAACACCAGCCCGAGCAGCGCAGGGTCGGTCAGGTCGAGCAGGCGCGCGATCTCGTCGGGCGTTTCGACAAGGCCGGCGCAGTGGTGATGAAACACCGTGCGCAGCCCGGTTTCGTCGCGCACCGCCCGCGCCACCGCCTCGGCGCCACGTGCAAAAGTGCGCCACTCGTCGTCGCTCAGGCCCTGCGCGGGCGTGATGCGGCCGGCATTCTGGGTGCGCGCCGGGTCGGAGCCATTGGCGTCGGCCAGCACCAGAAAGGGCGCGGGCGTGCCGCCGGCCGCCGCCAGCAGGCGCGCAACCTTGACCGCGTCGGCCTGGCCGGGCGCGTGAGCAGCAGGATCGCGCAGGGCCACGGGCACAAAGGCGCCAGTGAGCGCCAGCCCGCGCCGCGCCAGCTCGTCGCGCAGAGGGCCAGGCTCGGTGGGCATGAAGCCCCAGTCGCCCAGCTCGCTGCCGGTGTAGCCGGTGTCGCGCAGCTCGTCGAGCATTTGCGTGTAGCCGATTGATTTGCCTTGCATGCCTTCGAACTCAAGCGACCCCCACGAGCAGGGGGCGTTGCCGATATGGATGGCTGGTGCCATTGGGTTTCCTTCTTTTTGTGGGCGAATGCGATTCGCCATTCATTTTTGCTCGGGCCACAGGGCCAGCTTGCACTCAAAGCCATGCAGGCTTTTGTAGCAGTTTGCCCCGGCCACAAGACGATTGCTGTAATATTTACCTGTACTGCTATCGAGCGCTGGCTGCTCGGGCCGCAGGGCCGCCGGGGCTCGCGCCGCCCCGGCACCCGGCACTGGGGCTATCGCCCCAGACCCCAAATTTGATGCCGGTATTGTTTACAATGCCTTGCGGCCATGCCTCCGTTGTGCCAAAAAGCTGGCAGCTGAAATTGAAAGCCTCGCTTGCATTAATGCAGTTTGCTTGGGCCGCAGGGCCGCCGGGGCTCCCGCCCCAGCACCCCGGCCGGGGCTTTCGCCCCTGGACCCCAAATTTGATGCTGGTATTGTTTGCAATGCCTTGCGATCATGCCTCCGTTGTGTCGACCGCTGGCAGCGAACGAGCAAAGAATCGTTGTTTATGCAGGCCGTCAATCTGGCACGCACTGGATCGTCTGATGCCTGCTTTGCCCATAACGGAGCCATGACAACGAGCATCTTGCACGCCGACCACGCTCTTTACGGGGTCCGGGGCATCGCCCCGGCGCCCGAGGTGCAGGAGGCTGGCGGCAGCCTCTTGCCGCAGAGCGCGAAGGCGCGTAGCCCTCGCTCAAGCGCATCCTGGCGCGGGGTATGGGGCCGCGCAGGCCCCAACATAAAACCAACCCCTAGAATTTGCGACTCCACTCCTTCGGCCAGCGCTCGACGACGACCTTGGTTTCGGTGTAGAACTCGACGCCGTGCCGCCCCTGCGCGTGCAGGTCGCCAAAGAAGCTGTCCTTCCAGCCCGAGAAGGGGAAGAAGGCCATGGGCGCGGCCACGCCAACGTTGATGCCGATATTGCCCGCGCGCGCTTCGTAGCGGAACTTGCGCGCGGCCGGGCCACTGTTGGTGAACAAACAGGCCATATTGCCGTAGTTGCCCTCGTTCACCAGCGCGATCGCGTCGTCGATAGTATTCACGTGCATGAGGCTGAGCACCGGGCCAAAAATCTCGGTGCGCGCAATCTCACTGCGCGGGTCGACGTTGTCGAGGATGGTGGGGCGCACGAAGAAGCCCTGCTCGTAGCCGGCGATTGAGGGGGCGCGACCGTCCACCAGCACGTCGGCGCCCTCGCTCGCGCCCTTGCCAATCAGCATCTCAATGCGCTGGCGGCTTTCGTCGGTGATCACCGGGCCCATCTCGGTGGCGGCATCGAGGCCATAGCCAACCTTGCGCGAGCTGGCCGCGTCGGCAATGCTTTCGCGGAACATGTCGCGCGCCTCGCCCACGGTGATGGCGATGGAAGAGGCCAGGCAGCGCTGGCCCGCGCAGCCGAACGAGGAATCCGCGACGATCTTGGTCGTCATGTCCATGTCGGCGTCGGGCAGGACGATCACGGGGTTTTTCGCGCCGCCCTGGCATTGGGCGCGTTTGCCGTTCGCGGTGGCGCGACCGTAGACATAGCGGGCTACCCCCGTTGAGCCAACAAACGACACTGCGCGTATTGCGGGGTGATCGAGTATGGCGTCGACCGTTTCCTTGCTTCCATTTACCACCTGAAACACGCCCTTCGGGAAGCCGGCGCGGTCGATCATTTCGGCCAGCTTGGCGCTGGTCATTGGCACTTTTTCGGAGGGCTTGAGGATGAAGCAGTTGCCGCAAGCCACTGCATAGGGCAGGAACCACAGCGGGATCATGCCGGGGAAGTTGAAGGGCGTGATCGCCGCGACCACGCCGACGGGCTGGCGGATCATGTGCTCGTCGATGCCGCTCGCGATATCTTCGTTGTTATAGCCCTGCATCAGGGTCGGGATGCCGCACGCGACTTCGACGTTCTCGATGCCACGGCGCATTTCGGCCTCGGCCTCGGCCAGCGTTTTGCCGCATTCCTGCGTGATCACGCGGGCGATGTCCCTGTAGTTTTCTTCGAGCAGGTTTTTCAGGCGAAACATGTACTGGATGCGTTCCAGCGCGGGCGTGCGCCGCCAGCCATCCCAGGCAGCCAGGGCGGCCTGCGCGGCAGCATCCACCTCGGCGCGCGGCGTGACGGGCACGCGCACAAGGGTTTCGGTGGTGGCGGGGTTGCGCACGTCGAGGAATTCGCTGGCCTGCGAGTGCTGGAACGTGCCGTTGATATAGTTGGCGAGCTGTTCGGTTGCCATAGATTACCTCCACTTCCGTGTGTTGCGCTACTCAACAGTAAACGAATGAGCCTGCGGCAGCAAGGTATTTCTGATTTATTCTTGGTCAATTTTGCGCGTAGCGCAAAATTGACCAAGGCGATGAGGTAAGCGTCAGCTTGGATATTGGAAGCCGTAGATACCGAAATCTTCGTGCCTTCGGGCCTTCGTGGTGGAAGAAATAAGCGTCAGCTTGCGTACTGGAAGCCATAAATACCGAAAGCTTCGTGTCTTCGTGCCTTCGTGGTTACGCAACCCTCAAACCTGTCGTTATAACGCGATGGGCACGGCCGCGCCAGTGACGGCGCTGTGCGCAACCGCTTCGGTGAAGGCCATGTATTTCACGCCCGTGTCGAAAGTCGTGAACTTCACTGCTTCCTCGCCACGAATCGCGCCAACGAACTCGTCTTCGACGCGCCAGCCGCCGCGCTCATTGTCGGGAATGGCGATCGGCGCAAGCTCGGCGTCGTCGCGCCGCCCGCCCCAGAGCTGGCCCTCGCTGTAGCGCAGGGTGCCGTCGCTGCCATACAGGCACATCTCGGGCGGGCCGGCATGCCCCGTCACCGCCGACACCTGAATGTGGGCCTGCGCGCCGCAGACCATGTCGGCCAGCACGTCGAGGTGCTCGGGCACGCGCACCGCCCGCAGGCCGCCCTGCTCGTCGCGGCGCTGCTTCACAAACACGCGGCCAAGTGCCTGCACGCGCGCCGCCTCGCCAATCCAGCGCATCAGCGCCTCGTACCAGATCCCCAGGCTCAGTATGTTGTAGCCACTCAGGTCGGCGTCCTGCCGCCAGTGCAGCGGGCTGTCGCGGTCGAGAAAGCGATTGCCATCGCGCACGCTGGCGGCCAGCACCTCGCCCAGGTAGCCCTCGGCCAGCAGCCGCCGCACGGTTGTGTCGGCGGGCAGCGTGTAGGGCGAGGGCACGACCTGCGCGACCAGATTGGGGCGGGCGCGGGCGGCGTCGCGCATGGCGCGGGCTTCGGCCAGGTTCATGGCCATGCGCGCCTCGCACAGCACGTGCTTGCCGGCTGCCAGCGCGGCCAGCGTGGCGGGAGCGTGCAGGTACGGCCAGGTGCCGATCACCACGGCGTCGAGATCGGACGCGGCGGCCAGCTCCTGCCAGTGCTCGTAGACCTGCGCAATGCCAAAGCGCCCGGCCACGCGCTCCGACGAGGCGCGGCTGCGGTTGCACACGGCGGCGATTGTGACGCCTTCGATGGCTTGCAGGTTTGGGATGTGCCGCGCCACGGTGTTGCCGCCCGCGCCAATTACGCCTACGCGGATTTCTTGCATCGCCACGCTCCCTTTCTGGCTGGGTTTACGATCCGCAGATTACACAGATAGAAGTACAAATCACAGCCATCTGAAACTGTACTGGCGCTACGCACTACGCACTACAAAGCCATAGGGCGTAGTGCGTAGAAAATAATCTCAGGCATCTGCGCCATCTGGGGATAAATTCACGCTATCTCGCTCACGCGCACGGGCCGGCCTTCGCGCAAACTTTTGGTCGCGGCCAGCGCCACGCGCAGTGTTTCGAGCGCATCGCGGACGCTGGGCATGGGTGGTTCGCCCGCGCGCAGGCACTCGAAGAAGTAGGCCAGCTCATTGCGGTAGGCGGCCTCGAAGCGGTCGGGGAAGCTTTCGAAATGCCCGCCGTGGTAGCCCAGGCCGTGCGAGCTGAGCAGCGGCGTTTTCTGCTGCGCCTCGATCACCAGCCGCGCGCGGCTGCCCGCCACTTCGGTGCGGATGTCGTAGCCCCAGGTCGTGCGGCGGCTGGCTTCCAGCACGCCCAGCGCGCCATTCGTGAAGCGCAGCATCGCCACCGCGCTATCGACATCGCCCATCTCGGTGTAGGCCGGGTCGATCAGGGCCGCGCCCCAGGCGCTCACTTCTTCCACTTCGCCCACCAGAAAGCGCGCCAGATCGAAGTCGTGCACGCTCATGTCGACGAAAATGCCGCCGCTGGTGCGAATATACTCGATCGGCGGCAGGGTGTAGTCGCAGCTGATTGCGCGGAAACGCTCGATTGTGCCAACCTCGCCCGCGTCGATTGCGCGCCGGGCAGCGGCATAGCCGGGGTCGAAGCGGCGCATAAAGCCGATCATGGCCGGGATGCCAGCCGCCTCGACGCTCGCCAGCACGCGCTCGGTTTCGGCCAGCGTGGCGGCCACCGGCTTCTCGCACCAGACCGGCTTGCCCGCCTGCGCGCACTGCTCCAGCAGTGTGGCGTGCGTGGGCGTGGGTGTGGAGATCAGCACCACGTCGACATCGGCTGCCGCGATCGCGCCGGCAATGTCGTTGGTGGCGCGGTCGGCGCGCACCAGCGCCGCGCCCGCCTGCGCGCTCGCCAGGTCGGCGTCGGCAACGGCGCGCACATGCACGCCAGGGATGCCGGCGAGGTTGCGCAGGTGCGTGCGGCCCATGCGGCCCGCGCCAAGAAAGGCAACATTGAAATCAGTCATACATCTATGCTTTCTGTTTATGGCACGCTATTTTTGAGTCAATCTGTTGTAGCCTGCCCCTTCGACAGGCTCAGGAGAACCAGCAGCAGCGCAAAACGCAGCAAGTCGGCAGTATGCGAAAGGGTGACAAGACAGGCCTTCTCCTTGCCTCCTGTCTCCCAATCTCTTCTTAAACTCCGTGTCTCCGCGCCTCCGTGGTGAAATCCCGCTCGCCAATGGGCGACTAAAACAGCCGCTCCCGGGCGCGCATCTGCTCCCACTCGGCGCGCTGCGCCTGCACGCTCGCGCTCTCGCTGACCTCGGCCACCGGCACGTCCCACCAGCTTTCGTAGCCCGGCACGCCCTGCAAGCGGTCGTTGCGAATATAGATCACCGTGGTGCGCTCGATGTCGCGGGCGGCCTGCAGCGCCGCCACAAAGTCGTCGTATGTCTCGCAGCGGATGACATGCGCGCCCAGGCTGGCGGCATTGGCGGCCAGATCAACCGGCAGTTCGGCAATTTCGTCGGCGCTGTCGTCGGGCAGCACATTGTTCTGCGGGAAGGCGTAGCGCGTGCCAAAGCCCTGCTGGCCGAGCGAGCGGCTGAGCGAACCAATGCTCTTGTAGCCGCTGTTGTCGAACAGCGTGACGATCAGCTTGCGGTCTTCCTGAATCGAAGTCACGATTTCCTGCGCCAGCATCAGGTACGAGCCGTCGCCAACCATCACATACACGTCGCGCTCGGGCGCGGCCATTTTTGCGCCCAGCCCGCCCGCGATCTCGTAGCCCATGCACGAGTTGCCATATTCCATGTGGTAGTTCTTTGGGCTGCGCGCGCGCCAGAGCTTGTGCAGATCGCCCGGCAGGCTGCCCGCCGCGCAGACCATAATCGCATCGGGGTCGCTGCCCTCGTTCACCGCGCCAATCAGCTCGCCCTGGCTGGGCAGTGGCGCAAGCCGCACGTCGTAGATGCGCTGCACCTCGGCATCCCACTCGTCGTGCAGGCGGCGGGCAGCGGCTTCGTACTCGTTCGCGACATGCCAGCCGCCGAGCAGGGCGGCCAGTTCATCCAGCGTGGCGCGGGCGTCGCCCAACAGCCCAAGCGCGCTGTGCTTGGCGGCGTCGAAGCCGGTGACGTTGATGTTGATAAAGCGCAGATCGGGGTTCTGAAACGCCGTCTTCGAGGCGGTGGTGAAGTCGCTATAGCGCGTGCCAATGCCAATCACCAGATCGGCATCGCGCGCGAGACGGTTGGCGGCCAGCGTGCCGGTCGCGCCAACCGCGCCCATGCATAGCGCGTGGTCGAAGGGCAGGCTGCCCTTGCCGGCCATGGTCTCGCCCACGGGGATGCCGGTTGCATCGACAAACTCACGCAGCGCGCCAGTCGCTTCGCTATAGATCACGCCGCCGCCCGCCACAATCAGCGGCTGCTTGCTCGCGCGAATCCACTGCGTAGCGGTTTCGAGCGCGGCGCGGTCGGGGCGGTTGCGGGCGACGTTCCACACGCGCTTGCGGAACAATTCTGCCGGGTAGTCGAAGGCTTCGGTCTGCACATCCTGCGGCAGCGCCAGCGTCACCGCGCCGGTTTCGGCCGGGCTGGTGAGCACGCGCATGGCTTCGGGCAGCGCAGTGAGCAGCTGATCGGGGCGGTTGATACGATCCCAGTAGCGGCTCACCGGCTTGAAGCAATCGTTCGCTGAAAAATCCTGCGACAGCTCGGACTCGATCTGCTGGAGCACGGGCGCGACATTCCGCCGCGCAAAGATGTCGCCGGGCAGCAGCAGCACCGGCAGGCGGTTGACAGTGGCAGTCGCCGCGCCGGTAATCATGTTGGTCGCGCCCGGGCCGATCGACGTGGTGCATGCAAAGGCCTGCAGGCGGTTTTTCACCTTGGCGTAGGCGGTGGCGCTGTGCACCATGGCCTGCTCGTTGCGCGTCTGGTAGAAACGGAAGTCGGGGTTCTGCTGGAGCGCCTGCCCGATGCCCGCGACGTTGCCGTGGCCGAAGATGCCGAAGCAGCCGGCGAAAAATGGGTTCTCCGCGCCATCGCGCGCGACGTGCTGCTGCTTGAGGAAGGCGATCAGCGCCTGCGCCATGGTCAGGCGGATCGTGCTTGGCTGGCTCATTCTGGCTCCTTCCAATATGTAGGGCTGCGCCCCACGCCCCGATTGTTTCGTTTCGTATTTTTTAGAGGGATACTTTGCCCCGTGTCCCAATTGAGCCGCTTTTTGGCTCTTTCCGGGGCGCTTCGCCCCCGTGCCCCCGATTAGGGGAACCGAAGCCGGTTCCCCTAAAACCCCTCCGGCAAAAGGTGCTCGTATCAAGCAAAGCGCCCGTTATCATGCCTTCCGCAAAGTGTATAACCAGTAATAATTCTTTCAGCAGCTGCCAGCTTTTGGCACAACGGAGGCATGAGCGCTCAACATTGAAAATAACAGCCACCTAAAATTCGGGGTCCAGGGGCGATAGCCCCGGCCGGGGTGCTGGGGCGGGAGCCCCAGCGGCCTTGCGGCCTGAGCAATCTGCGTTGAATAGGCGTAGGCATTTAGGAAAGGCACCTTGCGGCCTGAGCAATCTGCGTTGAATAGGCGTAGGCATTTAGGAAAGGCACCTTGCGGCCTGAGCAATCTGCGTTGAATAACGAGACAGCATGTAATGCAATTCGCCCAGAGCTAAAGGGCGAATGCAATTCGCCCAGACTCAGAAGCCGCCGTGCGAATCAATAAACGCCATCGCCTCATCCAGCGTTGGCGTGAAGTTCGCGCAGCCGGGCTGCGTCACCACAATCGCGCCGCAGGCATTCGCCATCCGCGCCGCGCGATACCAGTCCCAGCCCTGCACAAGGCCGTAGATCGCCCCGGCCGCGAAGGCATCGCCCGCGCCGAGGATATTCGCCACCTGCACCGGGAAGCCGGGCGCGTCGATCTTCTCGCCGCTGGCGAGATGTACCCGCGAGCCGTCGGCGCCGCGCTTTTGTAGCAGCACGCCCGGTCCCAGCGCCAGCACCCGCCCGATTGCCGCGTCCACATCGCCGCCAACCCGCGTGTCCGAAACCTGCGAGTGCGTTAGGGTGATCTGGCTTGGGTCGGTGAGCAGCGCGGCGTTGATCTCGTCCTCGGTGCCAAGCACAATATCGACCAGCCGCATCGCCGCGCGCAGCGTCACGCCAAAGGCGCGCGGATCGTGCCACTGGTCAGGGCGAAAGTCGATGTCGAGCACAACGGTGGTGCCGGCGGCGCGGGCCTGCTCGGCCGCAAACAGCGTCGCGCTGCGGCTTGGTTCCTTGCTCAGCCCGGTGCCCGAGATCAGCAGCACGCGACTTTCGGCCACTGGCGCACGGAGCACATCGTCAATTGTCAGCTCGATGTCGGCGCAATTGTCGCGGTAGTAGGTGAGCGGGAAGCGGTCGGGCGGCTCGATGCCGAGGATGACCGCGCTGGTGCGGTGGCCGGGCTTGCGTGGGATGAAGCTGGTGTCGACCTGTTCGCCGTGAAGGAAGTGCAGCACAAAGTCGCCCACCTTGTCTTCGCCCACTGCCGTCAGCAGCGCCGCGCGTGCCCCCAGCCGCTGCGCGCCCACGCTGATGTTGAGCGGGCAGCCGCCCACGTAGGCCGCGAAGCCGCTGATCTGCTCGAACGGCGCGCCAATATCGCTGGAGTACAGGTCGATCGAGGAGCGCCCCATCGCAAGCAGGTCGTACGTCTTTGTCATGCTTTCGCCTCATTGAGCTGAATTATGGAGCCACAGAGCACACAGAGGACTCCGAGTTTTGACCATTCTTTCAGACGCTATCTGCGACGTTTCACCATCAGGAAATGATGGCGCGAAATTGCACGGAAAGCCTTCAACATCTGCCAAGCAGGTATCAGTAATTTCCTGGTGTCTTGGTGTCTTGGTGGTTACGTTTCAGATGGTTTCGGGCCTGCTCGTGTTACTTCTGGCTATCGCGCTGGTTGATTGGGTAGAGTGGCACGCGCGGGTCTTGCCCGGCGTAGGTGTCTTTCACCCAGGCGTGGGCCTGATCTTCGCTGTTGGCGAGCGATTGCGCGCTGCCGGCCAACACATTCAGGTAGTAGGTGGTATAGCCGGGCGGGCTCGACACGGGGTGGTGACCCTCCGGCACAACCACTGCGTCATCAGAATGCAGCACCAGCGCCGTGTCGATGGGCATGCCGCCTTGGTGCAGCGGCGACTCGGGCTCGGTGTAGATGCGCTGGAGCGCAAAGCCACCGGGCCGGTCGATTTTGTAGTAGTAGATTTCTTCCAGGTCGGCTTCCAGCACCGTGCCGTCCGGCCCGGTTTTGTGGATGTCGTGCTTGTGCGGCGGGTAGCTCGACCAGTTGCCGGCGGGGGTGTAAACCTCGACGACTACCAGACGCTGGCAGGGGAAGCCGGCTGGCAGAATGCCATTGATCTGGCGCGTGGCGTGGTCGCCGCCGCGAATCTCGGTCGGCACGTCGGCGGGAGTGACGAGGCAGGGCGCGAAATCCTGGTCGGCGGCGGCCCAGGCGGCCGCGAACTCGGCCGGCGCGTCGGCGCGCACGGTGAACGTGGTGTTGCGCGGCAGGTAGAGCGCGTGCGGCAGCCCGGCGAAGACATTCGCGCGCCCGCCAACCGCCGGCCACGCGCCGCGATTCGATTCGACGCTGATCACGCCGCTGAGCGGCACCAGCGCCAGCTCGTGCGCGCCCGTTTCGAACTGCCAGCTCGCGCCCGGCCCGAGGCGGCGCACCTGAAAATGAATGAAATCCCAGCCCGCCAGCACTGGCGTCACCTCCACCACTACGTCTGGGTCGGCGCTGCCGCCAGGGTGGACCACCAGATTCTGCGCGGTGTATTGTTGCACAAGCATCCTCGCTAACGATTGTCGGAAACAATCAATGCAAACGTCTGCAAAGAACCGAACAGCGTGCCACGCTCCTGGCCATGGCGGGCAGCGCAGGCTGCGTTTAGATCAGGCGCGCAGTGCTGGCGCGCTGCACAAGCGTCGGGCGAACCACATGATTCTGGGCCGGGCGCTCATCCACCAGGTTCAGGAGCGTTTCGATTGCCAGGCGGCCAAGCTCGATTTTGGGCTGGTGAATGGTTGTGAGCGGCGGCGTGACATACTGCGCCAGCGCGATATCGTCAAAGCCCACCACGCTCAGCTCGTGCGGCACGCGAATGCCTTCATCGCGGCAGGCCATCAGCACGCCAATCGCAATCATGTCGTTGTAGCAGAACACCGCCGTAACATCGGCATGCAGCAGCGGCGCGAGCAGGGCATGGCCGGTTGCGACGTCGTCGTTCAGCCCTTCTTCGGCCGGAGCGATCACAATCTGCTCGGGCCGGGGCGCTGCGCCCGCCGCGCCAAGCGCATTACAAAAGCTTTCCTGGCGATCGCGGTTCGATTTCGGGCGGTTGCTGACGCCAATGTAGCCAACCTTGCGATGCCCCAGGTGCAGCAGGTGCTCGGTCGCCAGCTGCGCGCCATATGCGTCGTCCACCGCCACCGAGTGCAGCAACGAAGCCTGTTCGGCCTGGCTGTTGATCAGCACGGTTGGCACATCGGCGCGGGCCAGCGGGCCGGCATGGTTGCGGCTGATCTGCGAATCGGCCACGATGATGCCATCCACCCGCCGCCGCTGGAACGTCTCGATAATCGCCTGCTCTTGCGCCGGGTCGTTGTGCGATGCGCTGAGCACCACGCTCAGGCCGGCGGCTTGCGCGCCCTGCTCAACGCCCTTCGCTACATCGCCAAAAAATGGGTCGGCAATTGACGTGACAATCAGGCCAACGGTGTTCGTGCGCCGGTTCTGCAAGCTCTGCGCGATGGCATTGGGCGTATAACCCATCTCGCGGGCAAGCTGCTGAATATGGGCGCGCACGTCGCTGCTGATCAGCGGGTTGTCGCGCAGCGCGCGCGAAACCGTTGAATTGGCGACGCCCGCCGCCCGCGCAATGTCTTCAATTGACGGGCTGCGACGGCTCATGCTGCTCGCGCCGCCTTTGCTGAAAACGATAGCAAGAAGCGCAGTGCAGACGTTTGCACTGTGGCTAGCTCGGTTGTTATGCAGACGTTTGCAGGGATGCGGCGATTATAGCGGAGCGCCCGCGCCTTTGTCAAGAGGGAGTTTGTGGGGAAGTTTTGAGTGTTGAGTGCTGAATGTTGAGTTTCCAAATGTCAGCAGAACCGCGAACCAAGAACCGTAACCACGAAGGCACGAAGACACGAAGGGGAATAGAACCGCAGAACCACAGAACCAAGCAGTCGGCAGTTGGCAGTTGGCAGGGAGCGTGATCTGCAACCCGCAAACTTGTAAACCTACAACCTGCAAACTTTCAAACCTGCCAACTTTCAAACCTGCAACCTGCCGACCTGCAAACATGGAACCTGCAACGTTCAAACTTTTCAACCTGCAACCCGCAAACCTGCAACCCGCAAACTCTCTGTGCCTCTGTGGTGAATCTCCCGGTCGCCGTCCGCGCCTCACGCGTTCTTGCGGCGCAGGTAGAACAGGCTCTGAATGCCAATAAAGACCAGCGTCAGCACACCCACGCCAATGCGCGTCCACCACGAGCTAAGCGTGCCGTTATACTGCAAAATCGAAATGATCGTGCCCTCGATCAGCACGCCAAACAGGCTGCCAATCACATTCCCCACGCCGCCGGTCAGCAGCGTGCCGCCCATCACCACCGAGGCAATCGTGTCGAGCTCAAGGCCAGTCGCAAACTGCCCATAGCCCGCCAGCAGCGAAATGCTGAACACAATCCCCGCCAGCGCCGAGCAGAAACCGCTGAACGCATACACAATAATCTTGGTGCGCCCAACCGGCAGGCCCATCAGCCGCGCCGACTGCTCGTTGTTGCCGATCGCGTAGATTGTGCGGCCAAAGCGCGTGTAGAAAGCGATGTAGACCGCGACCAGCAGCAGCAGCGGGCCGACCAGCGAGGGCGGGTAGAGGTAGGCTTTCGGCACGAACGGAATGAAAATCTGCGTCAGCGCCAGCGACTGATAGACCGGGTCGTTGATCGTCACCGAGGTCAGGCTGATGATGTAGGCCAGGCCGCGCGCCAGAAACAGGCCCATCAGCGTGGCAATAAACGCCTGCACCTTGAAGAAATGAATGATGCTGCCCAGAATTGCGCCCAGCGCCGTGCCCATCAGCAGCATCAGTGGCATCACCACAAACGGGCTTGCTCCCGCCTCCAGCAAGGCCGCCGACGCAGCCGTGGTAAGCGCCAGCACCCCGCCAACCGACAGGTCGATCCCGCCCGTGAGGATCACAAAGGTCATGCCAATGCTGACGATCAGCAGCGCGCCATTGTTGATGAACAGGTTGAAGAATACCTGCGGGCGCTGCATGGCCGGGTACATCAGCGCGCCCGTGGCATAGGCCAGCACAAAGATCACAATCGTCGTCAGCAAGGGGCCATTATGGAGCAGGAAGGGTCTAACTCGCAGCGTCATGGCGCGCGCCTTTCCGATCAAACACACGATTGAGAACATGGCGAAACTGCTCGGAGTAGAGCAGAATCACCACCAGCACCAGCACCGCCCGGCCGGCCAGCAGCGCGTTCGCCGGCACGCCCAGTGTGTACATCGAGAGCGTGAAGGTCCAGATCACCAGCGCGCCAATCATGCTCGCCAGAAACGAAAAGCGCCCGCCCGACATCAGCGTGCCGCCCATCACCACGGCCAGAATCGCGTCGAGCTCGTAGTTCAGGCCGTTGTTGTTGCCGTCGGCGCTGTGGACGTAGGAGCTGAGCAGCAGGCCCGCAATCGCGCTGCAAAAGCCGCAGAAGGTGTAGGCCAGCAGCTTGATGTTGCGCTCGCTGATGCCACTGTAGTAGCTTGCGCGCGCGTTCACGCCCACCGCCTCGACAAACAGGCCGATTGAGGTTTTGCGCACGGCCAGCCACGCCAGCACAAACATCACCGCCACGATGTAGATCGACACCGGCAGGCCGAGGATGAAGCCATTGCCGAACCAGAAGTAGGGCGTGTAGTAGATTGTCATAATCTGGCCATTAGTGATGAGCTGCGCGATGCCGCGCCCGGCCACCATCAGGATCAGCGTGGCGACCATCGGCTGAATGCGCGCGCGCGACACCAGCAGGCCATTCCACAGCCCGCACAACGTGCCAGCCGCCAGGTCGGCCAGGATGATCAGCAGCAGCGGGGTGTTGGTCGCGTCTTTAGTCAGAATGTCGTTGCTGATCAGCTTGTCGCCCAGCGCCGGGTTGATCAGCACCGCGCCCATGGCCGCCGAAATCGCGATCACTGCGCCAACCGAGAGGTCGACGCCGCCCGTGGCGATCACCAGCGTCATGCCGATTGCCACGAGCATCAGCGGCGCGCCATTGTTCAGCACGTCGATCAGGTTGCCGTAGAGGTGGCCATCCTGAATGCCGATTTTGAAGAAGCCCGGGATGAAAATCGCGTCGAAGGCGAGAATGACTGCCCATGCGGCCAGCGGCCAGAACAGCCGGCTTTCGCGCATGCGCCGGAGCAGGCTCGCGTTGCCCACCGACTTGGGATTTTGCATGGTCACGTCGTTCATAGATCCCCCGCGATGGTGTGCATAATCGTCTGGTCGCTCACGCCGCCGGCATACTCGGCCGCCTTGCGCCGGTCGCGCAGCACGGCAATGCGGTCGCTGATGCGCAGCACTTCGTCAAGCTCGGACGAAATAAACACCACCGCCATGCCTTCTTTCGCCAGCTCAAGCACCAGTTTCTGGATCTCGGCTTTCGCGCCCACGTCGATGCCGCGCGTGGGTTCGTCGAGAATGAAGAGTTGCGGCTCGGTGACCAGCCAGCGCGCCAGAATGACCTTTTGCTGGTTGCCGCCGCTCAGGTTTTTCACAAGCTGGTCGGGCGAGGGCGTGCGGATGCCCAGCAGGTCGATATATTTCTGGGCGATTGCGTACTGCTTGGGCGTGTTCAGGAAGCGGAACCAGCCGTAGCGCGCCTGCAATGCCAGAATAATATTCTCGCGGATGGTCAGGTCGCCAACGATGCCGGCAGCCTTGCGATCTTCCGGGCACAGGGCCACGCCGCGCCGGAGCGACTCGCCGGGCGAAAATTGTTCGACTTTGCGCCCGCCGACGCTGAGCGTGCCGGTGTCGGGCGCGGCCACGCCAAACAGCAGGCTCGCCAGCTCGGTGCGGCCCGAGCCAAGCAGGCCCGCCACCCCAAGCACCTCGCCGGCATGCAATTCCAGGTCGGTGGGCTCGAGGAAGCCGGCCAGCCCCAGACCCTGCGCCGCCGCCACGGGCGCGCCGGCTGGCGCGTTTTCCTGCGCCGAGCGCGCCTTCGCAAGCGCGTCCAGCTCATTCACGCTGCGGCCAAGCATTTTCGCCACCAGCTCGATCCGCAGGAGCGAGGCCGTTTCGAATGTGCCAACCAGCGCGCCATTCCGCAGCACTGTGATGCGGTCGGTGATCTGGTAGACCTGGTCGAGAAAGTGGGTGATGAAAATAATGCCGATGCCTTCGCTGCGCAGCTTGCGCATCACGTCGAAAAGCAGGCCGGTTTCGTGGGCATCCAGGCTGGAAGTTGGCTCGTCGAGAATGAGCACTTTGGCAGCCAGCAGCTCCAGCGCGCGGGTGATCGCCACCATCTGCTGGATGGCGACCGAGTAGGCGCCCAGTGGGCGCGTGACGTCGATGTCGATGCCCAGCCGCCCGATTGCAGCGCTCGCCTGCTGGTTCATCCGCTTCCAGTCGATCCGGCCAAAACGGCGCGGCTCGCGGCCCAGCATGATATTTTCGGCCACCGAGATATTGGTGCACAGGTTGATCTCCTGGTACACCGTGCTGATGCCCAGCTCCTGCGAGTGCTGCGGCGAGCGCACCTGCACCGGCTGCCCTTCCAGCGTGATCGTGCCGCTGTCGGGGTGCTCAGCGCCAGTGAGAATTTTGATCAGAGTCGATTTGCCCGCGCCGTTTTCGCCCATCAGCGCGTGGATTTCGCCTTTGCGGAGCGTGAAATCGACGTTTTGCAGGGCGACGACGCCGGGAAAGGATTTCGATATGCCGGCCATGCCAACCAGCGGCGCTGTTTCGTCCATAGTGCAACCTATTTGCTGAAAAGTCACCGTAAACACGAAGAAACGAAATATATAATCCACAGATTACGCAGATTACACAGATTTATAAAGTTTCAGGAAAATTACGAAACCACGAAGAAGCGAAGGTACGAAGATTTAGAATACAAAATCTATAGTTTACATAGATTTTTGGTTTTGGGCATGCGTTTTTTTTGAATAAAAAGCGCAAAAAGTGCCTGGATTCTCTATATCCACAGATTACACAGATTTCGCAGATTAAGTGGTTTCTAATCTGCGAAATCTGTGGACTACATTCTTGTCGCCCCACTACCGCTAGCGCAGTTTCAAGAAAGCGACGTGGAAGTCAGGAAATAATTTTCGCATTGTAATCACCAAACCCTATTCCCCAACCCCCAAACCCCGCGCTGAAAGCGCGCTAGTACTTGCGCGAGGGCAGCAGCTCCTTGGCTTTGTCGGGGTAGTAGACGGTTTCGTTGGTCAGCACCTCGGGGTCGATCTTCTGGCCGTTCATCAGCTTCAGGGCCATATCGAAGACCTGCGGGCCAAGCAGCGGGTTGCACTCGACATCGGCCTGGAACCAGCCGTCGACCATCGCCTGGAAGCCGCCGCGCGTGCCGTCCACCGAGACGATCTTGAGGTCGCCGGGTTTGACGCCAGCCGCCTTCAGCGCCTCAATTGCGCCAATGCCCATGTCGTCGTTGTGGATGAAGATGCCCTGGAAGTCGGTGCCGGGCTTGTACTTCTTCAGGAAGGCCTGCATCACCGGCAGGGCCTCGGCGCGGGTGAAGTTGCCGGTCTGCGAGTCGAGGATTTTGATGTTGGCGTTGATCTTGTTGCGCAGACCCTGGGCGCGACCAGTTGCAGCGCCCGAGCCAGTGGTGCCCGAAAGCTCAAGGATCGCGCCGCCGCTGGGCAGCAGCTTGTTGAACTCGGCAGCGGCGCGCTCGCCTTCAAGCTGCATGTTCGAGCCGATGTGCGCGGCGTACAGCGACTTATCGGCGCTCACGCTGCGGTCGACCACGATCACCGGGATGTTGGCATTTTTGGCCTCGGTCAGAACGGCGTCCCAGCCGTCCTCCACCACCGGCGGCAGCGCGATCACATCCACGCCCTGCTGGATGCAGGCGCGCATGGCGGAGATCTGGTTTTCCTGCTTCTGCTGCGCATCCGAGAAGACCAGTTGCTTGACGCCGAGCGAGGTGGCGGTTTCCTTGATCGATGCGGTGTTGGCCGTGCGCCAGTCGCTTTCGGCGCCAAGCTGCGGGTAGCACAGCGTCATGTCTTTGTAGGTTTTTGCGCCGCCCGAGGCCGCGGGCTGGGCCGCGCCGGTGCTTGCCGTGGGCGCGGAGGCGGCAGGTGCGCCGCCGCAGCCGGCTAGCAGGGCCAGCGCCATCGCGCCAGCCGCGAGTGTGGAGAAGAATCGTGAGGTTCGCATGGGCAACTCCTTTGTGTATTTGGCACGCCATAGTGAAACCACGTATCAGGATTCAGAAGTCAGGAGTCAGCAGTTTGCAGGTTTGAAAGTTGAATGTTGAGTGTTGAGTTTGCGCAAACTTGCAACTTTCAACTTCCCAACCTCCCAACCCTTTGCGCTCTTCGCGCTCTTTGCGGTAAAACATCCCGTCGTCGGTCGTCTGTCATCTGTAGTCGCCGGTCGCACCTCCTTTTTGCGATTTTGGGCACAGCAAAGCACGCGGCACGCGCCAGAGCGCGTCGTTTCGGCGTAAGGTTGGTTAGTTCGTTGAGTTACGCGGCGTGGGTTCCAGAATGATGGATGATATGGCTTCTAAATACTGAATTATCTGGCTTAAATGGCGAGACGGAAAACTCAAAACTCAGCATTCAACATTTATAACTAATACTGTCGCGTGGGCAGCTCCTGGGCGGCGGTATCCTGGCGAAAAATATCTTCTTTCGATTTCACCCATTTTTCGACGGGCACGCCATTCGCGAGGTTTAGCGCGGTTTCGAAAAATTGCGGGCCGAGCAGCGGGTTACATTCGATCGTGACGTTGAGCTTGCCCGCGATCATCGCTTCAAAAGCGGCGCGCACTGCATCGACCGACACGATTTTGATGTCCACGCCGGGCTTCAGGCCAGCCTCCTCAATCGCCTCGATTGCGCCCAGCGCCATGTCGTCGTTCTGCGCAAACAGTGCGTTGATTGCCGTGCCGTGCTCGCGCAGAAAGCTCTTCATCACCTCTTTGCCGCGCGCCCGGATGAACTCGCCCGACTGCTGCGCAATGATGTGCAGCCCATTGTGCTGCTTCAAACACTGCTGAAAGCCACTGAGGCGATCAATCGTTGGCGCGGAGCCGTCGGTGCCTTCCAGTACCACAATATTGCCCTGGTTGTTCAGCAGCCGCGCCACTTCCTTGCAGGCGCGCTCGCCTTCCTGCACAAAATCCGAGCCAATAAACGCGCTGAACAGGTCAGGCGGCACGTTTGCGTGGCGGTCGAGCAGGATGAGCGGGATGCCCGCCGCCTTCGCCTCGGCAAACACCTCGTCCCAGCCGTTTTCCACCACGGGCGAGATGCCGATCACATCGACGCGCTGCGCGATAAACGAGCGGATGGCCTTGATCTGGTTTTCCTGCTCCTGCTGCGCATCCGAGAACTTCAGCTCGACGCCCAGGCTGCGCGCGGTGTCCTGAATCGAGCGCGTGTTGGCGCTGCGCCACTCGCTTTCCGCGCCGATCTGCGCAAAGCCAACCACCAGCGTGTCGTAGGTCTTGGCGTGCGCGCCCGACGTCACTGTGACCAGCCCAGAGCCCTGCGCAGACGAACCGCACGCCGAAAGCTGGCACAGCACAGCCAGCAGGACGGTGCAGCGACAGAGTGTGCGCATGTTCATCAGGCGGCGCCCCCTTTGGCGCGATCTGCCCGGCGGCCGGCCGGGCTATGGCAGTGGTGACGTGGGATGCTGCCTATTATAGAGAAAGCGCGCGCAGAAACAATGCCGTTTCTTTTGGAAAGTATCTGCTTTTTTACGCTCTCTTTACGGGTGCGATGTTCAATTTTTTGTGGTGTCAGGTTTTTTTTGATCATTGTTATGTTCTATTTGATTATGCGGTTTGCGCGACGGCATCGTGTGACGCCGTGCTTGTTGCCTGCCCTTCGACAAGCTCAGGAAGTTCGGCAGCATGGTACTTTCCGATTATTTTGTGTACAGTTTCCGCGCTATGCGCGGAAACTGTACACAAGGCGGTGGAGTGGATCTATTTTCATCGCGTATGCGGATACCGAAAGCAGCTCATTGTGTATTACGAAAAGCGAAGCATGCCCCTTGCAGACGAGCCATGGGCAAAAATGTGCGGGACGGTTTTGCCGCCCCGCATCGGTGCCGAATCTCGAATTTCGCCATACCCAGTGCAATTCCAGGCGACGTTTTCGGGCGGTGAAGGGTCTCGCTACGCATCGCAATCCTCAGCCCCCAACCCCCAGCCCCTAACCCCTAACCCCTGCGCGTTCACGCGCACTACGTGCCAAGCGCCAGCGCGCCGCGATAGGCTGGCACGCGCTGCAAGGGAATGACCAGCGTGACGCGCGTGCCATGCCGGAACTCGCTGTCGATGCTCAGGCCATATTCTTCGCCGTAGTAGAGCTTGATGCGCTGGTTAACATTGCTGATGCCATAGCCGCCTTCGCCAATCACGGTGTCGCCCGAGTCGCTCGCCAAAAGCGTGCGAATTTCGGCCAGCCGCTCGGGCGCAATGCCCGCGCCATTATCCTCGACCTGGATTTGCAGCAGGTCGCCGGGCAGCCGCGCCCCGCGCACCGTGATGGTGCCGCCGCTGCGCTTGTTCTTGATGCCGTGGTAGAGCGCATTTTCCACCAGCGGCTGCAATGTCAGCTTGAGCATCTGGCCGTCACGCATGTCGGCGGGCAGGTCGATGCGGTAGTCGAGAATGTCGCGGTAGCGCATTTTCTGGATGGCCAGGTAGCTTTCGGCATGCTCGAACTCGTCGCGCACTGTGATCCAGTCTTTCCCTTTGCTGAGTGTAATGCGGAAAAAGCGCGACAGCACCCGCACCAGTTCAACCACCTGGTCCATGCGGCGGGCCTCGGCCATCCAGATGATCGTGTCGAGCGTGTTGTACAGGAAATGCGGGTTGATCTGCGCCTGCAGCGCGCGCAATTCGGCCTTCTTGAGGTTTTCGTGCTCTTCGATCTTGGCGGCGAGCAGCTCTTTGATCTTGCCAACCATGATATTGAAGCTCAGGCCCAGCTCGGTGATCTCGTCGGCGTTTTTGGCCGTCACCAGCGTTTCGAGGTCGTGGCGGGCAATGGTGGTGGTGACGTCGTGGAGCTTCTTGATCGGCACGTAGATGCTTTTGGAGATGCGCCAGGCCGCGACGATTGAGAACAGAATCGCCGCGACGATCACGACCAGCCCGGCAATCGCCCAGCGCGCCAGGCCGGCTTGCAGCACCAGGTATTGCTGCTGCGTGCGGTTCACTTCGAACAGCGCATATTCCTGCACATTGTCTTCAATCAGCTGCGTGACATCGCGAATCTGGTCGATCAGCGCGAGATTTTCCTTGAAGGTGCGGTGCTCGGCGATCTGAATGCCCATCTGGTCGATCTGGCCGCGCAGGGTTTGCAGCGTGCGCTGAATGACATTGAGCTTGACGCGCCCCTTCTCCGAGTCGGTGTTGCTGATCATCTGCTGCACGCGCTGGCCCACATCGTCGAGCACGGTGTATTGCGTGCCCTGGCTAAAGGGCTTTTTGCCCGCGACGATCTCCCACATTTCGGCGTCAATTGTGGGTTTGATATAGCCGTTGATGCTGTTGGCCGTGGTGATGTTCTGAATGATCGCGTCGTACTGCGCTTTGTACTGGAGGCCGGGCGCGATCAGAAAGGCGTAGGGCGCGGTCATCAGCACGACAACGATCAGCAGGGCGAGCAGAATTTTCTCGCGGATCGAGAGGCGAGCGCGAAACAAGCGGTTCAGGCGCTGGCCCACGCGCAGCGCGCCCGCAGGCGGTGCGTCGGTCTGTGCGCGGATCTGCTCAAGCAAGGGGAGATTTTCGTCCATACAGCCCTCGGGGAGGTAATAGGAGTCAGGAGTCAGGAGTCAGCATAAGACTCTGGAAAATAGGTTATTTCATACAACCGGCAAGCTTCCAGGAAGCTCATCTGGTTATCAGGTTGAAGCAAAACTGGCTTGAGCTTCCTGGAAGCTGAGTACAGGGAAATTTATTTTCCAGAGTAATAAGCGCCTTTTTTGGAACATCAAAGCCAATTGTTGATTAGGTGTTTTTACGCCTGCCAGAAGCCTGCCCGCCCGCGCTGCGCCGCCACTCGCAGCCCCTGCGCCCGCCCGGCATGCGTCACTGGCTCGAAAACCGCCGGGTTCATCGGGCTGCCGACCTGAGCGATCACCGCCATCGCTTCGTCGTCCGGCTGAATCAGCTCAACCTTAGCGCCAGCCGCCCGCAATTCCGCGATGCCTTCTTCCACCGACACCAGGCGCATTGCCCACGGCGGCGGCTTCAGGGCCAGCACAAGCACCTGTGCGCATTCAGAAGCAAGGTCGGCGTTGTCGCTCGAATAGTAGCCGCCATCGATATAGGGCTGCCCCTCGAACCAGACCGGCGCGGCACCGAACGAGGCCGTCGTGGCTCGCAGGGCGTCCGCCAGAGCAATGCCGCTGGCCCGGTCGAACGCCCGGCGGACGCCAGTCTCGGCGTTTAGTGCGATCAGCTGCACGCGCCGCTCGGGCCAATCTTCCACTGGCAATTGGGTTCTCGCCTGTGGCTCAGGCCCCGCCAGCGTGAGAGCGAGCTGCCCATAGCGTTGCAGGATCTCGGCCCGGCTGCCGCCCAGCGCTTTCGCCTGCGCCACTTCCTGCTGCACCTGGCGCATGTCCATCGCGCCCGGCGCGCGCCCGGCCTGCGGAGCCGCGCCGAAGTGCCGCGCCGCGCCTGCCTGTCGCGCAAACACCTCTTCCAGCGGCGCAGCGCTCGCCAGCTGTAAGGCCACCCGCGCGCCAGACGACGTGCCAATCAGCAGATCAGCATCGCGTACGTCAATACCCGCCTCGGCCATGCCGGTGATGAGCCCGGTGATCCAGGAACTCGCCACGAATCCGCCGCCGCCCAGAACCAGCGCTCGTTGTGTATTGTTCGGCAAAGACACTCCATTTCACAGAGGAAACAACAATTTACCCCTGCCGGCGGTACTCGTTCGGCGGCAGGCCGGCGACCTTGCGAAACACCGAGTAGAAATAGCGCGGGTTGCTGTAGCCCACCTGGTAGGCGATCTCGCTGGAGGTGAGCGAGGTGGTGCGCAGCAGCTCGGTGGCCTTGCGAATGCGCACGCTGGTCAAATATTCCACAAAGGTTTCGCCAACTTCGCGCCCGAACATTGCGCTGAAATAAGCCGGGCTAAGCAGCACATGCGCCGCCACCTGGCTCAGCGACATCTCGGGGTCGGCGTAGTGCGCGCCGATATACGCCTGCGCGCGGGCGATCAGGTCGGCGGTGCGGCGCTGCTCGGGCTGAGCGTCGTCGGCGGCGGGCGCGCTGCTGGTGGCGGGCTGGCGCTCGCCCGCGCCAAAATGCGCCAGCGCCTGCGCAAACGACTGGGCGATAGTGCCCAGGCGCTCGGTTGGCTCGCCCACGCCAATCGCGGCCAGGCAGCTTGTTTGCGCGGCCACCTGCCGGCGAATCGTGTCGGCCAGCAGCCGAACCTGCCGCTCCAGCGCCGCCGGGCTGTCGCCCTTGACGATCAGCACAGTTTCTTCCAGCCCTTGCTTGAACGACACAAGCGAATCAAACTCGGCGGTGATGCCCGCGATGATCGCGTCGATCTGGCCGCACACCGCGTAGAGCGGCGTGTCGGGCGCGCCCGCGCACAGAACCGCGCGCACCACCAGCACCTGATACCAGGGCGCGAGCAGGTCGATGCCAAGCGCGTTCGCCTGCTCGATGAACTCGGCCGGCGCGCTGTTGCCCGCCAGCAGATCGAGCAGGCAGCGCTCGCGCAGGGTGGCGCGGTGGCCGGCCATCTGCTCCTGCAGCGACTCGACGTAGGCGCTGGTTTCGCGCTCTTCGCTGATCTGCTGGGCGACCTTGCGCAGCGCTGCGATCAGATCGTGCGGCACAATCGGCTTGAGCAGGTATTCGGTCACGCCGATCTTGATCGCTTCCTGCGCATACTTGAATTCGTCGTGACCGCTGAGAATAATGATTTTGGTGGAAGGGAGCGTTTCGCGCAGAATTCGGCAGAGCTGCAGGCCATCCATAAACGGCATTTTGATGTCGGTAATCACGGTTTCGGGCTGGCGCTCGCGGATCAGCGGCAGGGCCATCTCGCCGTCAGGCGCTTCGCCGCAAAACTGGTAGCCGGCCGCCGCCCAGTCGATGGTGTCGCGGATGCCCTCGCGGGTGACGATCTCATCTTCGACCAGAAAGACTTTGTAGGGCATGCGGTGCCTCCTGCGCGGCGGTGCGTGCGTGCGCGCGGCCACATGGCGGTGCGGGGCGGGCTGCGCGTGATTGGGCCGTTGTTGGTGTAGCGAGTATTATACCCTCTTTCGCGAGGTGGCGTACGTTTCTGCCGTGCTCTGCCCGCCGCTGAAGCAGCGGGCTACCTGTTTGTATAGTCACGTCTGGGCAGCCCGTGCAGGCGGGCTTCGCCACAGGTAGCCCGCCCCATTGGCAGGGCATGTCAACGTCGGAATAAGAGCCATAATCTGCGTAATCTGCGTCATCTGTGGATGAATTTTGACTTCTGCCCCATTCGCAGCGCGCTTGACAGCCGGCGCGGTCGTGGTACTATAGCGCGGCATTCCCGCCTCTGGCAGTATGTTCGCGGCTCCGGCCGCCGGTTCAGCGCGCCGACGGGCAGCACTTTGTACAATCGAGAGCGTATTTCACAGCGGCGCCTGGTGTTTACCAGGCCTTATGGCGAAGCCGGTGAGAATCCGGCACTGTCCCGCAACTGTGATGCCAGCCTTGCGCTGGCTAAGTCAGGTCGCCCAACGCTGTGGTCCGTGTACTACCTTCGCGCGAAAGGGAGGCGGAATCATGCAAGAACCGTAGGTGGGGCTACCTGCTGGCATTCGTCCAACGGTTTTGATTGATCCAGGCACCCGAGGCATCGGGTGCTTTTTTTATGGAAAGCGAACACTTCATGCTCTTGTCAACACTGCTGCGCCGCGCCGCCTCAGCCCTGCTGCTGCTGGCCGCGCTCGGCGCGCTGCTGCCTGCCGCCGCCCGCGCCGCCGACCCGCCCCACAGTGCCGATGTGGTGGTGCAGTTCGGCAACGGTCGCGTGGTCACCAGGCACATCACCTTCACTGGCACGATCTCGGGCTTGCAGGCGCTGCGCCTGGCTGGCCTGCCGCTGGTGGAAAAAAGCGGCGGCGTGTGCCGGATCGACGATACTGGCTGCGCCAGCGGCGAAGATTGCTTCTGCGCCTGCCCTCCTCCCTTCTCGCCCTGCCTGTTCTGGAGCTACCAGCGCTGGGATGGCCACGCCTGGGTTGAGTCGATGCAGGGCGCGGGCGCGACAACCGTGACCGACGGCGCGGTGGAGGGCTGGGCATGGGGTCGCGCCATTCCGCCAGTAACCGAGCCGATTCTCGGTGGCGAAGCGGGCTTGCAGTGGCTCCGCCCGCAGCAGAATGCCGACGGCAGCTATGGTGGCTCGGGCGGCAATGCCGGCGCAACCATCGACACCCTGCTGGCGGCGCGAGCGTTCGGCCACGACGCGGCAGGCTGGCAGAGCAGCGCAGGGAAATCGCTGGTTGACGCGCTGCGAACGCGCGCCGCCAGCTACGCCAAACAGGGCACCGCGCAGATCGGCAAGCTCGCGCTGGGCGTCGCCGCCGCCGACCTCGACCCGCGCGCGTTTGGCGGGCTGAACCTTGTGATCAGCACGACCGCCACGCTCGACACTGGCACGGGCGCGTATGGCGCAACCAACTGGGATCACGCCTTTGCCATGCTGGGCCTGCGTGCAGCGGGCGAAAGCGTGCCTGCCGCCGCTGCCAGCCTGCTCACATCGCGCCAGAACAGCGATGGCGGCTGGGGCTTTGCCACGCCCGGCAGCAGCGACATCGACAGCACTGGCCTGATGCTTCAGGCGCTCGCCGCCGCTGGCGTGCCGGGCAACAACGCCGCCGTCACCAAAGCGCTGGCCTTCCTCGATGGCGTGCAGAAAAGCGACGGAGGCTTCCCGAACGCGCCCGCCGACACCGGCAGCAACGCCAACTCAACTGCCTTTGCCGTGCAGGGCATTCTCGCCAGCGGTGCCGACCCGCAGGCTGCGCGCTGGAAGCCAACCGCCAGCAACCCGATTAGCTACCTGCTGACTTTACAGCAGCCCGAGGGCGCGTTCACCTTTGGCGGGCAGGCCAGCCTGCTTGCGACACAGCAGGCCATCCCGGCGCTGGCTGGCCGCGCCTTCCCGTTCCTGAGCCGCGCCACTGCGCAGCGCCTCGCCCTGAGCTTCATTCGCGCGCAGCAGCAGGCCGACGGCAGCTTTGCCGGCTTTGGCACCGGCTCGACCATCGACGCGGTGCTGGCGATTGACGCGGCTGGCGGCAAGCCGCAGCAGTTCGCAAGCAGCGCCGGCAAGCGCCCGCTCGACTTCCTGGCCAGCAAGGCCGCCGCCTACGCCGCCAACTCGGCCGCCGCCAGCGGCAAGCTCCTGGCGGGCGTAGTCGCCGCCGACGCCGACCCGCGCCACTTCGCCGGGCTGAACCTGGTGATCAGCACGACGCTGCGCTACGATGCCAGCACCGGCGCGTTTGGCAGCAGCACCTTCGACCAGGCCTGGGCGATGATTGGCCTGGCGGCGGCGGGCTATACGCTGCCGCTCAGCGCGACCGAGCACTTGCAGGCAATTGCGTCGGCTGGCGGCGGCTGGGGCTTCGGCGCGAACGACCCCGCGCCCGACCCCGACAGCACCGGGCTGGCGCTACAGGCGCTGGCCGCCGCCCATGCGCAGCGCCACGACGGGGCAAGCTGCACAACCGGCCCGGGCAGCAAAGACCCGGCGGTGATGGCCGGGCTGGCCTTCCTGCGCGCGGTGCAAAACCCCGACGGCGGCTTCCCGGGCTTTGGCGGCCCCACCAGCGCCAGCTCGACCGGGCTGGCCTTGCAGGGGCTGGCGGCCTTCCATGAGCCGGCGCGCGCCCTGAGCTGGACGACCACCATCACCGACGGCGCGGCGAGCGCGATCACGCTGCACAACCCGGTCGATACGCTGCTGGGCTTGCAGACCACAGCGGGCGGCTTCCCGGGCTTTGGCGGGCCAAACGACCCCGACGCGACCTACCAGGCGCTGCCGGGCTTGCTGGCGCGCGCCTTCCCGGCCAGCATTCGCTGGCAACAGTTCGTGCCGCTGGCGCGACGCTAGGTTTGTGAGCGGGCGAGGTTAGTTGGCAGGTTGCATGTTGTCAGGTTGCAGGTTTGGCGTAGGGGCAAGGCTTGTCTTTGCCCCTGCGAGTGGGCGAACGGTTGATTGGTCACTGTTAGGGCGTATCGCATACGCCCGGCAACGGCTGATCACCTGTCGGGAACGAGTGATCACCTGCCGGGAACGACAGATCACCTGCCGGGAACGGCTGATCACCTGCCGGGAACGAGTGATCACCTGTCGGGAACGGCTGATCACCTGCCGGGAACGGCTGATCACCTGCCGGGAACGGCTGATCACCTGCCGGCAACGGCTGATCACCTGCCGGGAACGAGTGATCACCTGCCGGGAACGACTGATCACCTGCCGGGAACGGCTGATCACCTGCCGGGAACGGCTGATCACCTGCCGGGAACGAGTGATCACCTGCCGGGAACGAGTGATCACCTGCCGGGAACGGCTGATCACCTGTCGGGAACGAGTGATCACCTGCCGGGAACGACTGATCACCTGTCGGGAACGAGTGATCACCTGCCGGGAACGACTGATCACCCGCCGGCAACGACTGATCATTATTCGTCAATCTTCGCGCCCTTTGCGTTCTTTGCGGTGAATAATCCCGTCGTCGGTGGTCGTTCGTCTCTCAAAAACTCCGTGCCTCTGTGTCTCTGTGGTGAATTTTTCGTTCGTCGTTCGCCGCTCGCGCCCTTCGATACGCGGCTAAGGCCGCACTCAGGACGCAGCCATTCGTTCATCGTCAATCTTCGCGCCCTTTGTGTTCTTTGCGGTGAATAATCTCGTCGTCGGTGGTCGTTCGTCCTTCGTCGGTCGTTCGTCTCTCAAATCTCCGTGCCTCTGCGTCTCTGTGGTGAATTTTTCGTTCGTCGTTCGTCGGAAATAATGTGAACAAACGCCACCACATATTGCTGCTCTGGCTGGGCGTGCTGCTGGCACTCCTTGCCGTTGCGCCGCTCCAGGCGGCTGAGCGCCCGCAGGCGTGGGTGCGCTTCAGCCTGGGCGGCGCGGCACTGACCCTCTGCGTCGAGCCTGCCACCGCCGCCGCGCTTGCCCAATCGCCGAGCTTGCCCGCGCTGCAAGCCGCCGCCCGCGCGCCCGGGGCAACGCGCTGCAAAGCCGCGCAAGAAGTGGCTGCGCAGCAAAACGCGCCACGCGCCGGGCTGGTGATCGACTTTGGCGACGGGCGCGTGGAATCGTTCTGCATCGACCTGGGCGCGGGGGGCGAGATGAGCGGCGAAGAACTGCTGCGCGCCAGCCAGCTCCCGGTCATAATCGAGTACAGCGGGCTGGGCGGGGCTGTGTGCAAAATCGGCAACACCGGCACCAACTTCCCCGACGAGCCATGCTTCGCGCGCTGCACGCTGCGCCCCGGCGAGCCGTGCGTCTACTGGGTGTATTCGCAGCTTGTGAACGGCGCATGGCAGCAGCTAAACGTTGGCGCAAGCAGCCCGGTTCACCAGGGCGAGGTGTTTGGCTGGGCCTGGGGCGAAAGCAGTGTCGACGACGGGGCAAAACCGCCTGTTCGCACCTTCGGCCAGATCTGCGCCGCGCCCACGCCCACCGCCAGCGCCACCCGCCCGCCACAGGCGCAGCCCAGCGCGCCGTCGCAGCAGTTCTTCACGGTGGTGCCAAGCGCCACGCCCGCCAGCTCGCCCACCGCCACCAGCACGCCGCCGCTTGCGCTGGCACAGCCAAGTGCCACGCCCGCCGCGCCGCCCACGCTTGCGCCAGCCGCGCCAAGTATCGCACCTGCGCCAAGCGCCGCGCCCGTTCGCACAGCGGTGCTGGCCAGCGCGCCAAGCGCCACGCCCGCGCCGCCGCCGACGGCCACGCCCCTTCCTTCAAGCACGCCCATGCGCGACGTGCGCGTGCAGATTCCGATAGCGCAAAATGGGGCGCTGGCAGCCGAGCCAAGCGCCGCGCCAGCACCCAGCGTCGCCGCCAGTCCGCCGCCTGTGCCCACAGCCATTGCGCCAGGGTCGGCAGCGCCCGCGCCAGCTGCCAGCCCCACGCGCAGCTACCCAATCTTTGCTGGCCTGGCCGCGCTGCTCCTGCTGGCCTGGGCGCTGCTGCGCCGGAGGCGCCCATGATCCAGCGCACCCTGAGCGGCGCGATCTACGTGCTCAGCACCTTGCTCGGCGTTGCGGCCTTTCTCGCGCCTTTTTTCGCCGCAACCGTGCAGCAGAACAGCCAGCAACAGGCCGGCGCCGCCACTGCCCCGTTGCTGCTTACCGCGCTGGTCGGGCTGTGCTTCGTCGCGCTGCTGCTCGAAGTGCAGGGCTCCGAGCTAAGCGCCAAATCGGTGGCCTTGCTGGGCGTGCTGGTCGCGATCAATGCGGCGGCGCGCTTTGCCGAGGTCGCCATTCCCGGGCCGGGCGGTTTCACGCCGATCTTCATGCTCGTCATTCTGGCGGGCTATGTGTTTGGCGGGCGCTTCGGCTTCCTGATGGGCGCAATGACCCTGCTCGTCTCGGCGGTAATCACGGGTGGGGTGGGTCCGTGGCTGCCCTACCAGATGTTCACCGCTGGCTGGGTCGGGCTTTCCGCGCCGCTGGCCCGCCCGCTGGTGCGCGCGCTCGGCGGCGAGGGCCGCGCGGCCGAGCTGGTGGTGCTGGCGGTGCTGGGCGCGCTGTGGGGCTTCGCCTATGGCGCGATCATGAACATCTCGTTCTGGCCCTATGCCACCGGCCCGGCCGCGCAATACTGGGCGCCCGGCACCAGCCCGGCCGACACGCTGCGGCGCTACCTGGCCTTTTATGTGCTGACCTCGCTGGCCTGGGATGCCTTTGGCGCGTTCGGCAATGTCCTGCTGATCGTGCTGTTTGGCGCGCCCGTGCTGCGCGCACTGCGGCGCTTCCGCGACCGCATGGGTTTCGCCTACCAGCCCGACGGCGCACTTGAAGCATGATCACGGAGATGTTTGGGTTGCAGGGTGGCAAGTTCGTGCAAACTCAATATTCAAACCTGCAACCTGCAACCCACCCCTTCATCTTGCCGTCCCGTCATCCGCTCACGCCCATCCTTGACCATCCCCTCATCGCTGTGTTACAGTTACGGCCAGAAAAACCCGCTGTAATGGGCAGATAACGCAATGGCTACGATCACGCTCAACCCAGGAAAAGATCGCCCGGTGCAACAGCGCCACCCCTGGATTTTCTCGGGGGCCATCAAGGGTGTGCAGGGCTACGTTGGCCGCGGCGACGCGGTGGATGTGTGCGGCGCGGATGGCGAGTGGCTGGCGCGCGGCACCTGGAGCAGCGGCTCGCAGATCCGCGCGCGCCTGTTCACCTGGGAGGCCGACGAGGCGCTGGACGAAACCTTGCTGCGCAGCCGCCTGGAGCGCGCAATCGCCACCCGCGCCTGGCTGGGCCACACCGGCGACGCAGCCGCCTGCCGGCTGGTCTATGCCGAGTCGGATGGTCTGCCCGGCCTGATCGTCGATCGCTATGGCCCTTACCTGGCGGTGCAGCTGCTCACGCAGGGCATGGCCGCCCGCGCCGAAACGATCAGCCAGTTGCTGGCCGAAATGGTGCAGCCACGCGGCATCTACGAGCGCAGCGACCCCGAGATGCGCGAAAAAGAAGGCTTGCCGCCCGGCGAAGGCGTGCTGTGGGGCGAGCCGCCGCCCGAGCAGATTCGCACCGAGCAGCCCGGCGGGCTGGCCTTTCTTGCCGACTTACGCGCCGGCCAGAAAACGGGCGCGTACCTCGATCAGGCGCACAATCGCCTGCGCGTCGCGGCCTACTGCGCTGGCCAGAATGTGCTCGACTGCTTCTGCTACACGGGCGGCTTCAGCATTGCAGCCGCGCGCGCCGGCGCTGCGAGTGTCGTCGCCGCCGACAGCAGTGCGCCCGCGCTGGCGATGCTTGGGGCGAACGCCGACGCCAATGGCGTTGCGGGCATCGAGCCGGTCGAGGCCGATGTGTTCAAGCTGCTGCGCCAGTATCGCTACGAAAACCGCCAGTTCGACGTGATTATTCTCGACCCGCCCAAGTTTGCGCACGCCAACAACCAGATCGAGCGCGCCACACGCGGCTACAAAGACATCAACCTGATCGCCATGCAGCTGCTGCGGCCGGGCGGCGTGCTGGCAAGCTTCTCCTGCTCGGGCCTGGTTTCCGCCGACCTGTTCCAGAAAGTCGTGTTTGGCGCGGCCCTCGACGCCCACCGCGACGTGCAGGTGATCGAGCGCCTGACCCAATCGCCCGATCACCCGGTGCTGCTCACCTTCCCCGAGGGCGAGTACCTGAAGGGCCTGATCTGCCGCGTTTTATAGCCGATCTGCGGTGCGCGCCCGATGTTGGGCGGCGATACATCGAATTTTTTATAGCTGAATCGCACATCGCTATGAGCTACAACATTCTCGAAGATGGGCATGTTTCCAGCCCGAACGGCTTTCGCGCCACTGGCATTGCTGGCGGCCTGAAGGAAGTGCGCGCGCGCGACCTGGCGCTGGTGTATTCGCAACAGGCCTGCCGCGCTGCTGGCGTTTTCACCACCAGCACAGTTGTGGCCGCGCCCGTTTTCTTCGATCAGGCCATTCTGGCGCGCAATCGCGAGCAGATCCGCGCGGTGCTGGCAAATGCCGGGCAGGCCAACGCGGGCACCGGCCAGCAGGGTTTGAATGACGCGGTTGAGTGCGCCAAGCTCGCCGCCGACGAGCTTGAGATTCCGCGCGACAGCGTGCTGCTGCTTTCCACCGGCCAGATTGGCGTGCCGCTGGTGATGAACCGCATGAAAGATGCTGTGCGCCGCGCCGTTTCCGAGCTCGACAGTGGCGGCGGGCGGCGGGCCGCGCTGGCGCTGCTCACCACCGACACACGCCCGAAAGAGCGCGCCCTGGTGGTGTCGCTGCGCGAGGGCAAGAGCGTAACGCTGGGCAGCATGGCGAAAAGCGGGCGCATGGGCAGCCCGCATATGTCGAACACGCTGGCAGTCATTACCTCCGATGTTGTGATCGATGCCCGGCTGCTGGCGCGCTCGATTGAACACAGCGCCGCGCAGTCGTTTGGGCGGCTGGCGCTGGAACATTCGCCCCACCCCGCCGACGCGATTCTGGTGCTGGCAAATGGCGCGGCCGGCAACAGCCCGATTGTCGAGGCCAGCTCGTGGGAGTTTGGCGCGTGGCAGGAAGCGCTTGATGTGCTGTGCGCCGACCTTGCGCAGCAGGTACTGCGCGATGCAGCCACCGGCAGCAAACTGATTGGCGTGCATGTGCGCGGCGCGGCCAGCGAAGAAAGCGCCCGCCAGCTTGCCCACGCGGTGGCCCGCTCGTCGGCGGTGCGCTGGGCCTGCGCGCAGGGCGTGGCCGATTGGGGCGGGCTGCTGGCGTCGGTTGGTGCCAGCGGCATCGAGCTGCGCCCCGACGTGCTCGAACTGCGCATGGGTGCGGTGACCGTGATGATTGATGGCGCGGCGGCGCGCTTTGACAATGCGGCGGCGGTTCAGTCGCTTTCTGGCCCCGAAGTCGAGCTGGCGGTTGATCTGCACCTCGGGCCATACAGCGCAAGCGCCTGGGGCTGCACCACGCCTGCCGAATAGCTGCGGCGCGTGCCTGTGCACGGCGCTGCCACCGAAAACGTATGACACAGAAGCTGCCCATTTTCCCGCTCAACACGGTGCTCTTTCCCGGCGCGCCGATCCAGCTGCACATTTTCGAAGAGCGCTACCGCCTGATGGTGGCCCGCTGCATCGAGCAAGGTACCCCGTTTGGCGTGGTGCTCATCCGCTCGGGCAGCGAAGTTAACCCCGACGACCCGTGGTTTCGCCAGCAGATCGAGGCGGCTGGCGGCGGCGACCCCGAGCTCGACCGCCTGCGCCGCCAGCTTGGCGGCAGTGCTGTGCCGCACCCGGTTGGCACCAGCGCGCAGATCAGCACTGGCGAAAGCTCGCGCCTCGACGACGGGCGCTACTACCTGGTGGCCCATGGCCAGCGGCGCTTTCGCATCCAGTATATGGTGCAGCGCCAGCCCTACTATATCGCCTCGGTGGCCTACCTGCCGGAAGAAAGCGCCGGCCTCGCGCCTGGAACCGACGCGCAGCTGCGCAGCGTGTACACGCGCTACTGGCGGGCAGTCAGCGCGCTCACGGGCAGCGAGCCACCCAGCGAAACCTTGCCCGAAAACGTCGTCGATCTTACCTACTGGATGGCGCATCGCCTGCAAGTCGAGAACGAGCAGAAGCAGCGCTGGCTGGAAACCGACGCCGCTACGCGCCTGCGCGAAATGAGCGCCGCCCTGCGCGCCGAGCTGGCGCTGCTGCCCAGCACCGAGCCGGGCGAGCACGAGCGTGGTGGCCCGGGTTCGTGGAATTAGGGCACAAGGGTATGGGGAATAGGGTATAGGGGTTGGTTCTCGGTTGCAAGTTGGCACGTTGAACGTTCAGGTTTGCAGGTTGCCGGTTGCAGACTCAATCCCAAAACCTCTGCAAGTTGGCACGTTGAACGTTGCAGGTTTGCAGGTTGCCGGTTGCAGACTCAATCCCAAAACCCCAAACCCTTATGCGTTCTCGGTTCTCAGTTCTGTGGTTCTCGGTTCTGTGGTTCTGCCTATGATCATTGGCGCTTGCACAATTGTTCTCCACCTGCCGGGCGTGTTTTCGCTGAAGGAAAAGCGCAGCATTGTGAAATCGGTGCTGGCGCGCCTGCGTAATGAATTTAATGTCTCCACCGCCGAGGTGGATGCGCAGGATCAGCATACCCGCGCGGTGATTGGCGTGGCCTGCGTCTCGGGCTCGGCGGAATATGCGCGCGGCCAGCTCGACGCGGTGGTGCGCTGGCTGGAAGAAAACCGCCCCGACGCGCCCGTGCTCGACTACGAGATCGAACTGCTGTAGCCGGCGCGGGTTAGCGGGGTTGCATGTCGGAAGGTTGCAGGTTTGAAGGTTTTGAAGTTGCAGGTTGTAGACTCAATCACAAGACCGTTCAAATAATCACCAAGGCACCAAGGTTTTGTGGCATTCAAAAGCCCTCTGTGCCTCTGTGGTAAGCGTTCCTGTCATCTTGTCAACGCTCAATCGCGCGAACCTGTAAACCTGTGAACTTGTAACCTGTTAACCCAAAACAAAGCACTCAACGCTTAAAACTTCATGGATGAACTGCTGCTCTACCCCTTCCCAGCAATCGTTGGGCAAACCGAAATGAAAACCGCGCTGGTGCTGGCGCTGGTGAACCCGCAGGTTGGTGGCGTGCTGCTGACCGGGCCATATGGCGTGGGCAAAACCACCGCTGTGCGCGCGCTCACCGACATGATGCCGACGATCGAGCGCGAAGAGCGCGACGACGAGGGCAAGGCGGTGCTGCGGCGCGGCCCGATGCGCATTATCGAGCTGCCGCTGAATGCGCGGCTGGAAGACGTGGTAGGCGGCATCAACGAGCGCGTGGCGCTCGAGCAGCAGCGGATTCTGCTCGAAGAAGGCGTGCTGGCGCGCGCGCACCGCAACCTGCTCTACATCGACGAGATCAACATGCTCGAGGCGCGGGTGGTGGATGCGATCCTCGACGCCGCCGCCCAGGGGCGCACCTTTGTCCGGCGCGGGCCGATGACGCGCCTATTCCCTTCGCAGTTTGTGCTGATCGGCTCGATGAACCCGGAAGAAGGCACGCTGCGCCCGCAGATCCTCGACCGCTTTGGGCTGCGCGTGTGGGTCGCGCCGCTGGCCGAGCGGCAGCAGCGCCTGGCGATCTATCGCCATAATCACGCCTTTCGCACCGACCCCGAGGCTTTTCGCGCGAGCTACCTCGATGAGCTGGCGCGATTGCGCGACGAAGTGGCCAACGCCCGCGCCATCCTGCCCGAGGTTGTTATTGCGCCCGCCGCCGAAGAGTTTGCGCTGGCCTGCATCCAGGCGCTCAACATCCCTTCCCACCGCGCCGAAATTGCCTTGCTCGAGGCTGCCCGCGCCCGCGCCGCCGCCGACAGCCGCCGCGAGGCGAGCGTTGCCGATGTGATTACCATCGCGCCCCTGGCGTTGCGCCAGCGCCGCAGTGCGCAGCTCGAAGCCTACGCCGCGCAGATCGCCACCGAAGACAGCGCGATTGCAGCCGCGCTGGAGCAGGTGCGCGCCGCCAACAAAAACGGGCGGGCGCCAGGCAAGCGCGCCCACCCGAAAAACAAACCAGTTTAAATACAAACAGGGTCAGGTCAAAGGTCCAAAAATTCATCCACAGATTACACAGATGCCGCAGATGAGAGACCTCTATCTGTGTATACCAAGTTCGGATAAACTCTTACACTTTATTTGGTGTAATCTGCATAATCTGTGGATAGATCGCGTTCCGATTTCAACGTTGATATGACCCTGAAGCGTAAGAGCATTCTATAGTCACAAAGACACGAAGGCGAAAGTTCTTCGTGCCTTCGTGTCTTCGTGGTAAACGCCCTTCGCGTTCTCGTTTGAGGCATATTAGGATGAAGCGCTGCTAGCCGGCCTTTGCTCGCGTTTCCTCTTCGCACAGCGGCAGCCGCACCGTAAAGGTTGAGCCAACACCTTCGCTGCTCCACGCCTCAATTATGCCGCCATGCTGCTCAACGATCTGGCGCGCGCTCGCCAGGCCCACGCCGGTGCCCGCCACCGCGCCAACATTGCTGGCGCGCGTAAACTGCTCGAAAATGCGGCCAAGCTCGGCTGCCGGGATGCCAATGCCCTGGTCGCGCACGCCAATCACTGCCTGCCGCCCGCCGTTGCCCATTTCGCTTGCCAGCGTGATGGTTACCGCGCCACCCTTCGGGCTGTATTTGATCGCGTTCGCCAGCAGGTTCGCAAACACGCGCTCGATGCGTGCCGGGTCGACCATGCCAAGCAGCGGCTCGGCAGTGCCATGCACCTCGATTGTGTGCTGGCGCGTGCTGGGCCGCATTTCGTCGGCCACCTGGCGCACAATCGCGCCCACATCGCGTGGCATGTACGCCAGATCGAGCGGGCGGCCACTGTGCAGCAGCGAGGTATCGCCCAGCTCGCCAAGCTGGCGCTCGATCTTCGCGACCGACGACTCGATATTTGCCAATGCACTATTGAAGCGCGCCGGGTCGGTGTCGCCGCGCGCCACGCGCCGCTTGATCAGCTCGGCATAGCCTTTGATGCTGGTCAGCGGGTTTTTCAGATCGTGCGTAACCATCGAGAACAAAGCATCGCGCGCGTTCACAGCCTGCCGCGATTGCTGATAGAGCAGCGCATTATCTACGGCCACAGCCGCGCGGCCTGCCAATTCCTCGGCCAGCTTTCGATCTTCTTCGGAATAACAGTGCTGCGGGTGGGCGCGCACAAACGAGATCATGCCCAGCATCTGGCCGCGCGCCACCAGCGGCACCGCAATCAGCGATTCCCAGCCCAGCTCGCGCAATTCGGCTTCGCGGCCACGGCTGAGCAGCGGGGCGTGCTCCGAGGTTGCCAGCGATGGAACAAACACGGTTTGGCCCAGGCGCAACCCATCCGCGATTGACGGTTGCTGCGCACTTTCATAGGGGTAGGACGCGTGCAGGGCGTGAATCAGTGGAACCTTGCCTGCATCGATATGCGCAGCGGCGACCTCCTGCACGCCGCTGGCCCTTACCAGATGCACCGTGCACCAGTCGGCCAGCTCTGGTACCACCAGCGCGGCAAGCTGCGCCATTGTTATTTCGTAATCGAGCGACGAATTGAGCAGCGCGGCGGCGCGGGCCAGAAAGCGCTGTGTTTCACTCTCGCGCCTGCGCGCCGTCTGGTCGATGAACGAGACCACCACGCCTTCGATATGCCCGTCGGCATGGCGTACTGGCGCGGCATTCAGCACCAGAATCACGCGCTGGCCGTCGGGGCGCACAAACGCAAACTCCGCATCGTGCACCGGCTTGCCAATGCGAAGCGCCTTGATAAAGGGAAGTGCTTCCCTATCCAGCGGCTGGCCGCCAGCCGTTTCGAACTTCCAGTCGAACATTTCTGCCGATGCGCCAATCAGCGTGTTGGGTGCCAGCCCGAGGATCTGCTCGGCGGCGCTGTTGGCAAATACAATTTCACAGTGCTTGTTCAAAAATACGGTACCTGAGGCGTTGCTGTCGAGCATTGCAGCCTTCTCAGCGCGCTCGCGCTCGGCCTCGGCCAGCCGCAATTCCGACTCGCGCATCGCCAGGCGCAATTCGATCTCGGTCATCACCGCCGCAGCCAGGTCTTTCAGGATCGCGATCTCGTCGGCGCTCCAGATGCGCGGCACCGTGTCGATTGCGCAGAACGAGCCAAGCGCCGCGCCATCGCGCGTGATTAGCGGGATGCCAGCGTAGGCAATGACATGCAGGTCGGGGATGGCGAGGTTGTCGCGCACCAGCGGGTGCTCGCGCGCATCTTCGATGATCAGCGGCTCGCGCGAGATCACGGCGTGCTGGCAGAAGGAATGTGAAAGCGGCGTTTCGCGCTCGGAAGCCCAGGGTTCGCCCAGGCCAACGCAGCTTTTGAAGAACTGCCGATCGCTGTCGACCAGCGAAACCAGCGCGACCGGCACGCGCAGCACGCGCACGGCCAGGCGCACCAAACGATCAAATTCTTCTTCGGCCAGGCTGTCGAGCAGTTCGGTGCGGCGTAAGGTCGCCAGGCGCGCTGAATCGTGCAGTGCCTGGTCGCTTACATCGGCTGCGGGAAGCAAAAGTTGGTCGTTCATAGGGACTTCGGTGGCCTGGTAAAGGGCGCATCACGAGATGCTTGCGCATATCTCAACACACCATTGTGTAACGCTACAGGAGGAAGCGCGACAGTTATTATAGCATGCACGAAGATTACGTTGTCAGGCATTACGAAATATTTACCAAATGCGGATGCCCAAAAGATCAGCCAAATGGCGGAGCATTTATACGTATCATCAGGCATCCAGTATAACGCAAAAGTCGTATCATTCTAGTACACATGTTTTCATTCTACCACGCTAGCACAATGATGTGCACCACTTCCGCCTGCTTGCACAGCGGCGCGAATGGTGCCGTACAAACGTTCTGCGTCCGAGTGCTGTTTTGTTGACAAGCGGATTTCACAGCAGTATAGTATTGCAACTAATTGCAGAAAGTAATAATTGCAACTAGCGGTACCTGGTGTACCGGCTGCGGCCTGCGCGGCCCGGCGCACATGTGAGGAGGTAGGCATGCACATTCCCGATGGATACCTGAGCCCGGCAACCTGCGCGACACTGTATGTAGCGGCGGCGCCGTTTTGGTATGTTGCGCTGCAGCGCGTGAAGCGGCTGCTGAGCACCAGGCTGGTTCCCCTGCTTTCGCTGTTTGCTGCATTTTCGTTTGTTATTATGATGTTCAACCTGCCGCTGCCCGGTGGAACGACTGGCCACGCCGTGGGCATGGGCATTGCCTCGATTGTGCTGGGGCCGTGGGCCTCGATGCTGGCGGTTTCGGTGGCGCTGCTCATTCAGGCGCTGTTTTTTGGCGATGGCGGCATCACAGCCTTTGGCGCGAACTGCTTCAACATGGCGATTGTTGGCTCGCTGGTGGCCTACTGGGTTTACCGCGCAATTGCCGGCCGCACGGCGATCAGCAGCTCGCGGCGCGTGGTCGCTGGCGCGATTGCCGGCTATGTCGCGATCAATGTCGCGGCGCTGCTGGCGGCAATCGAGTTTGGCATTCAGCCGATGCTGTTCACCGACGCAAGCGGCGCGCCTTTGTATGCGCCCTACCCGCTGAGCGTCGCCATCCCCGCAATGATGCTTGGCCACCTGACGATTGCTGGCCTGGCCGAGCTGGTTGTGACGGGCGGTGTTGTGGCCTACCTGCAGCGCTCCGACCCTTCGCTGCTGAAGCTCACCGCGCCCAACGCGCAGGAAAGCGCCGAAGGGATCGAGACGGTCGAGCGGCGCGGCGGCTGGCGCACCGTGCGCCCGCTGCTGATTGGGCTGGCGGTGCTGATGGTGATTTCGCCGCTGGGCCTGCTGGCGGCCGGCACGGCATGGGGCGAGTGGGCGCCAGAAGATTTTGCCGACCACCAGGCGCGTCAGGCGATCGAAAGCGGCTCGCTGAATGCGCAGGCGCCCGCGCAGGCTCCTGCCGGTCTGGAGCGTTTGTCGTCGGTGTGGACCGCGCCAATCTCGGGCTACGCGCCGGCGTTTATGCAAAGCGCGGAGTTCGGCTACATCCTCTCGGCGGTGTTTGGCGCGGGCCTGATCCTGCTGACCTTCCTGCTGATTAGCTGGATTGCGCGGGCGGTGCGCGGCCGCGACCCCGAACCAAGCCCGCCATCACCCGGCAGATCGCTCTAGCTGAGGAACGCGATGGCTGTTTCCAACCAGGCGGCCGGCCCTGCCCACACGCATAAGCGCCGCGCCAGCTTTGTCGAGCGCACGATTGGCGATCTGGCCGGCGCAATGGAGCGCTCGCTCTACGCCGAAGAGCTGGCGCACACCGACGGCCTGCTCCAGCGGCTCGATCCCCGCGTCAAAGTCGTGGGCCTGCTGGCGCTGATCGTCGCGGCGGCGCTGGCGCGCAATATCCTTGTGATACTGGCGCTATTTGCGGTGGCGCTGGCGCTGGCGCTCCTGTCGCGGGTACCATTCCGCACGCTGGCCACGCGTGTGTGGGTCGGCGCGCTGCTGTTCACCGGCACAATCGCGCTGCCGGCGATTTTCATCACGCCCGGGCAGGTGCTGTATCGCCTGCCCGTGCTGGGCTGGCCGATCACGGCGCAGGGCCTGGGCAGCGCAACCTACCTGATCGCGCGCGTCGAAACGTCGGCCACGCTGGCGCTGCTGCTTATTTTATGCACGCCGTGGACGCATGTGCTCAAGGCGCTGCGCGTGCTGCGCGTGCCGGTGGTGTTTGTGGTCATCCTCGGCATGACCTTTCGCTACATCTTTCTGCTGCTGCAAACTGCGCGCGATATGTTTGAGTCGCGCCAAAGCCGCATGGTTGGCACCCTTGAAGCGGCCGAGCGGCGGCGCGTGGCGGCCTCGAGCGTGGGCGTGCTGCTGAGCAAAACGCTCAGCCTGAGCAGCGACGTGTATATGGCGATGCAGTCGCGTGGTTTTCGCGGCGAAGTGTACACGCTCGACGAGTTCGCCATGCAGGGGCGCGACTGGCTGGCGCTGGCGCTGTTCCTGGCGCTGGCGGCGCTGGCTGCGTGGTTTGGCCGTTAATTCCATAACAAGGCTGGAGGGTATGGCAGAAATTGTTTTCGACGTGCAGAACGTCGTGTATCGCTACAATGCCGAAGTCACCGCGCTCAAGGGCCTGTCGCTGCAGGTTGCGCGCGGCGAGCGCGTGGCCATCCTGGGCGCAAACGGCTCGGGCAAATCGACACTGCTGCGGCTGCTGGATGGCCTGTACTTCCCCGATTCGGGCAGCATCAGCGCGTTTGGCGCGCCGCTGACCGAAGAAGCCCTGCAGGATGACGAGACGGCATTTGCGTTTCGCCGGCGCGTGGCGCTGGTCTTTCAGAACCCGGACGTGCAGCTATTTAGCCCAACGGTGTTTGATGAAGTAGCGTTTGGGCCGCTGCAACTCCGCTGGCAGAAAGATGAAATTCGTCGCAAAGTGAACGAAACACTCGATCTGCTGGAGATCACGCATCTGAAGGATCGTTCGCCGCACCGGCTTTCGGGTGGCGAGAAGAAGCGTGTGGCGCTGGCGTCGGTGCTGGTGCTCGACCCCGAGGTGCTGCTGATGGACGAGCCAACTGCCGCGCTCGACCCGAAAAGCCAGAGCATGGTCGTCGATTTCCTGATCGGCTGGAGCGGCGGCGCAAAGACGGTCATCACCGCCACGCACGATCTCGACATTGTGAGCGAGATCGCTGACCGCTGCTTTGTGTTTCAGACCGGCACGGTGCAGGCCGAGGGCACGCCCGACGTTATTCTGAGCAACGAGCCACTGCTGCAAAACAGCAACCTCATTCACGCACACCGCCACCTGCACGGCGAAGAGATCCACGCGCACGCGCACTTCCACATGCGCCACGAACATCAGCATTAGAGCAGTCGGCAGTCAGCAGAAGCCAGCCGGCAGCAGCACTAAGGCATCAGAAAGCTATCGCGTACAAGATTGACGGCTCATCCATTGTGACGAATGCTGTAGAAGCGGAGAGCGGGTTAGAGTGAAAGGGTGAGTTTGCAAGTTGCAGGTTTGAATGTTGCATGTTGAGTTTGCAGTGACCTGCAACCGCTTGAGGGTTTAGGGTCTGGGGTTTTGGGATTGTGTCTGCAACCTGCGACCTTCAAAACCTTCGCGTTCTTTGCGCACTTTGCGGTTCATTACCGGTCGTCGGTCCTGCAAACCTTCAACCTGAAAACATGCAACCTGTAATTCAAATTCTCCGTGCCTCTGTGTCTCTGTGGTGAAATTTCGTTCGTCTCACGGCAGCATGCCGCACGCCTGCATGCCAATCAGCGCGATGATGTAGATGCGGACGATGCGCGCCAGAAACACGGCGCTAAAGAACAGCCAGAAGGGCAGACCCAGCGCGCCAGCGGCGAGACCTGCCACATCGAAGGCAGGGTTGGGCGGCGCACCAAACAGAAACAGCACAGCAAATGCGCGCCAGGGGTGGCGCATCTGCTGGTGCACCCAGCGGTACAGCCAGCTCTCCTGCACCAGGCCGCGCCCCGAGCGGCCAATAAAGAACGCCAGCGATTCGCCGATTGCCGAGCCAAGCGCGCCAAGCACAACCACCAGCGGCAGGTTCGGGCTTTGCGCGGCGATGCACGCGACAATTGGAATATAGGGCGTGGGCACGATGGTAGTGGCGTTGGCCAGCATCGTCACCAGAAACACGCCGATGTAGCTGTAGTCGCGTAGCTGCGCCAGCCAGAAGCGCCCGGTTTCCCCACGCAAGAGCACAAAGAAGCCCAGGTTGAGCACCAGCGCAAACAGGATCGCCAGCGCCGGGCGCAGCCAGCGCCGCAGCCCCACACGCGCTGGCGGGGTTGCGGCGCTTGCCGTTGGTTCGAGCGATTCGGGAGCCATAGCTTATCGCCGGCGCGTGGCGAGCCAGGCGGCCAGCGCGATGATCAGGGCCAGCACGCCCGCCACCAGCCAGCCCGGCCCGTTCCCGCCATTTGTTGGCACGCCCGTCGGCGTCGCCAGCGTGGTGGTGTCGGGCGAGGTGCTGCCCGAGGTGGCAAGCTGCGCGGAGAACACTGGCGTACCGGTGGGGGCGGCTAGTGCGGCACCGCCGGCGCTGTTGGCGGCATCGCCGCTGGCAGCCGTTTCGGCGGTTTTCTCGCGTGGCTGCTCGGGCGCGGCGGTGGCTGCATCGTAGGCTTCGGCACCGCTCGCCGCTGGCTCGGCCGTGGCCTCGGCGGCCGTGCGCGCGTCGGGGCTTGGTGCGAGCGCAGCCCCCGCCGCAGGGGCTGCCGCTGCTGCGGTTGGCTCGGCTGCGGCTGGTGCTGCTTCGGCTGCTGGCGCTGCGGTTGCTTGCGGCTCAGCGGTTGCGGCAGCCGCCATCGGCGCTGCGGCGGCAGGGGCGGAAGTTGGCGCGGATGCAGCCATTGGCATAGTGTCGGCAGCTGGGGCGGCGGTTGCCTCGGCAGCGGCGGCTGCACCTGCGCCGAGCGGCGCTTCGGCGGGAGCTGCTGTGACCCCTGCGGCTTCCTGCTGCGAAACGGGCGCGCTGGCGGACATGCCCCCACCGCTGCTGGTGCGCGTCAGCGCATAGCCAAACACCACCACCAGCGCAACCGCAATCAGGCCGGAAGCGAACTGCCCCCAGGGAAATACCCATGCGCGCCGTGGCGCCACGGCCTGCGCGTCGAGCGCGAACGAGCGCGGCGGGCGGGCGGGCGGCAGCTGGCGCAGCAGCCCCACCGTTGCGCGCAGATCGTCGAGCGCGGCGTTGAGTGCCGGCTCGCGCTCCAGGCGCTGCTCAAGCGTGGCGCGCTCGGGGCCATTGAGCTGGCCGTCGATATATGCCGAGAGGAGTTCCAGGTCGGCGTCATTCGGTTGTGGGTTGAAATTCGTCATTCGCCTATGGAAGTGCGGATTACGCGAGTGCCGCGGGATTCGCACCTAGCAACTGTTTATAAACCTTCGCCCTCATGACGGTAACGCGCCGGCAGAAGTTCCCCGGCACGCAGCACGTCGCGCAGGCGGGCGCGCCCGCGGCTCAGGCGCGATTTCACCGTGCCAAGGTTGGTATTGGTGATCTGGGCGATTTCATCATAGGCCAGCCCTTCAATATCACTCAGAATGAGCACCACGCGCTGATCTTCGGGCAGCTCGCCCAGGCCGCGCTCGATCGCCGCCGCCAGCTCGCGCCGCAGCGCAAAGTCGGTGGGCGTTTCGCCGGTGTCGGCAATTTGCAGGGGCGCGGAGTCTTCGTCGTCGGCTTCGATATCGAGCGAGACGGCGGGGCGGCGCTTGCGCTGGCGCAGCGTGTCGTAGCAGGCGTTGGTGGCGATTCGCAGCATCCACGAGCGGAACGAGCCGCCACGAAAGCTGCGCAGGTTGCGGAATGCCGAGAGAAACGCATCCTGCGCGGCATCGGCGGCGCTGTCGGGGTCGCCGAGCATGCGGTAGCACAGGTTGTAGACGCGGCCCTCGTAGAGGCGCACCAGCGCGTTGAAGCTTTCGACATCGCCGCGCTGGCCGGCTGCTACAAGGCGTCGCTCCTCGTCGGCCATGGTGGGTTCTGCTCCGTTGACGTTCGTTTGCCGGGCGTATTATAGCAGAGCTTGCGGCGCAGGCTGAGTGGTATACTAACGGCAAATATGTGCGGTGGGGGTGCGTATGACACCGGGCGATATCGACGTTTTAATTGTCGAAGACGACGACGCGCTGCGCGGGCAGATCGGCCAGCTTGTCGAGCTGTGGGGCTATCGCACGCGCGTGGTCGCTACTGTGGGCGCGGCGCTGGCCGAGCTTGAGCGCGTTCCGGCACAGGTGGTGCTGACCGACCTGATGCTGCCCGATCAGCCTTCCTACGCGATCATGCGCTGGGCGCAGGCGCGCCGCCAGCCGCCACCCGTGGTGGTGATGACGGCCTACGCCTCGCTGGATAGCGCAATCGAGGCGCTGCGGCAGGGCGCGTATGATTTTCTGCTGAAGCCGGTGGTGCCAACCGAGCTGGAAGCGGCGCTGGTGCGCGCCCGCACTGCCGTTGCGCTGGAACACGAGCGCGAGCGCGCCGAGCATTTGCGCCATGTTGCCGAAGTGGCGCTCACGCTGGCGCACGAGATCAACAACCCGCTCGCCATCCTCATGGGCGAGCTGCAGCTCCAGCTGCGCGAAGGGGGCGAACCGATCGAGCCGGCCGCGCTGCAGATTGCGATTGATTCGGCGAAGCGGATTGCCACGGTGGTGCGCAAGATCATGGCGCTGCGTGAAGTGGCCTACCAGGAGTATGGCGGGCTGCGGCTGATCGACCTCGACGCGGGCGTGGAGTAGCGCTACTCAAAGCGCAGCAGCGTCTGCCCAACCTGCACGACATCGCCGCGCCGGAGTGGCGTGGCCCCCATGATTCGCTGCCCACCCAGGTAGGTGCCGTGCGTGCTGCCGGCATCTTCAATCGTGGCCTGCGCACTGTTGCCGCGAATAATCGCGTGCCGGCGCGAAACTGCGGCATCGCCAAGAATGAGCACCGCGCAATCTTCGCCGCGCCCGATCAGCGCGCCCGCGCCAACCAGCGGGTAGATCAGCGGCTGGGCCGGCCCGGCGATCACGCGCAGCGCGCCCCAGGCTTGTACAGCCGGCGTTGGCGGCTGATACACCGGCGGCGGGGCGGGCTGGTAGGCTGGCGGCGTGTAGGCGGGCGCGGCAACCGGGCTGGCCGGGGTTGCGGCCACGCGGCGCGGCCCGCGCAGCAGGCGGAACAGCGCAAACAGCACCAGCGCAATCAGCAGCACCATGCCGCACGCCAGCACGCCTGCGATCAGCAGCAGGTCGCGGCCAAAGTTGCGCGCCGCGCCAGTGTCATTCGTGCCGGGGATGTCGACGGCGAGCGGCGTTGGGCGAGCGGTTGGCTCGGCTGCTGGCTCGGCGGTCGGGCGGGGCGTGGGGCGCGCAGCGGGCGTGTTTTCGGGCGGCTGCGTGGCCGTGGGCGCGGCGGCGGTGGAAACGCTCAGCGCCTTGCAGGCGTCGATGCGCCCGCTGCCAAGATAGTTCTTTTCGGCCAGCGTGGCGTTCTGGGCCGAAATATCGACCACATACTCTTTCAGCGCCGCCTCGACCTGCCGCCAATCCCAGTCGGGGTGCGCCGAAAACAGCAGCGCCGCCAGGGCCGACACAAATGGCGTGGCCTGCGACGTGCCGCTCATGTAGTCGTAGCCCTTCTGGAAGCGCTCGTCGCGCGGGACCTGGCTGGTCAGGTAGACGTCGTAGGTCGGCATGGTCGAGAGGATGTGCACGCCCGGCGCGGTAACGGTGATCCACCGCCCCGAGTTCGAGAAGTCGGCTTTGATGTCGTTATCGTCGGTGGCGGCCACCACAACCACATCGGGGTTATCGCCAACAATCGCATTCTCAAGCGGCAGGAAGTCGTTGCCAGCCGCCACAATCACCAGCGAGCCCTTGCTTTGCGCATAGCGAATCGCACTGGTGACCTGCTCGGAAACGGTGTCGGCGTCGATGGTGAGCGAGGCGCCCAGGCTCAGGTTGATCACCTGCGCGCCTTTGTCGGCGGCGTAGCGCACGCCCCGCGCAATTGCGCGATCCGAGCCGGCGCCGCGCGCGTTCATCACGCGAATGGGCAGAATGCGAACCCCCGGCGCAAGACCCACAATTCCTTCGTTGTTGTCGAGCGTGGCGGCAACAATGCCAGCGACATTCGTGCCGTGGCCGTTTTCGTCGCTCGGGTCGTTGTCGCCATCCACAAAATCGCGCCCGTCGGTGCGCAGCCGATCAACCAGATCGGGGTGGTTCAGGTCCACGCCGCTATCTACCACCGCCACCGTCACGTCGGCGCTGCCGGTGGTGACGGCCCACGCGCACTGCGCGCCAATTTGCTGCAAGCCCCACTGATCGCCAAACTGCGGGTCGTTGGGCGCGTCGGGGCTGGCTTGCGTCAGCGTGGGCGCGAGCGCGAGGGCGAGCAGAATGGCGGGAAGCGTGCGTTTCATGATAGTTTTGAGTTGGCAGGTTACAGGTTTGCAGGTTTGCAGGTTGCAGGTTACGGGTTGGCGGGTTTGCAGGTTGCAAGTTGGCGGGTTACAGGTTGCAGGTTGGCAGTGTTCAGCAACCTGCAACTTGTAAACTTTCTAACTTTCTAACGTGCAACTCCTACCGCGGCAGGGATGCGTCGGTCAGGTACCATGTGCCCTCGAACTTGGTGAGCGTGAAGGTCGTGTCGATCGGGCGGTCGCCGGTTTTCTGCTCGTCGCCGAGATCGAGCACATAGTGCATGCTGGCAGTCCAGCGCACATGCGCCTGCTCGCCGTCGTTGTCGAGCAGCTCGTAGCGCGGGTTGTCGAAGCGCACTTCGCGCAGGTACTCAACATACGAGCGCAGCTCGGGGCTGATCTCGCGGCGTGCAATCGTCGGCTCGACAAACTGGAGCATGGCGTCGGCGTTTTTCGCTTCAATCGCGCCAACAAAGCCTTTCACCACCTCGATCGGGCGCGCGTCCCTGCTTGGGTCGTTCACGCGCATCAGCAGCAGCGCCACGCCGCCAGCCAGCAGCAGCCCGGCAGCAAGCAGCGCCCAGCGCCACCAGCGCGGCAAGGGAGCGCGCGGCTCAGCGCGCGGGGCCAGCGGCTCGGGCAGGGCCGGCAGCGGCTGGGTGGTTGGTTTGCGGGTGCCTGGTTCCTGTGCCATACAGCGCGTCACCACACAATCGTGTTACTAAGGATACGCCAACCAGCTGGGCGAAGTTGCGTCGGAGTGTGAGTATACGATGAGTGACGAAGGGAGAACCGAGAATCGCAGCAGGGTTTAGGGTCTGGGGTTTTGGGATTGGGCAACAACCCGCAACCTGCAACCTTCTAACCTGCAACTCCCAAAAACCCCGTGCCTCTGTGTCTCTGTGGTGAACTATTCGGTCGTCGTTCGTCGTTCGTCGGCCGTCGCTACTCGGTATCCATGTCGGCTTCGATCACGCGTTTGGCGCGCGGCAGCTTGTACACGCCCGCCGAGCGGCGCGGGAAGACATGCTCGGCAATCGCGACAAACTCGCCGGCATCTTCCATAAACATATGCTGGCCAATGCGAATCACCTCGTCTTCGATCTCGATCACGTTGTACGAGTTCTTGCCGTGCTCGCGCCCCTTGCCGCGCCGCGACGTAGTGGTGCCGCTCTGGCAGATGATTGTGCCCTGGCGCAGATCGGGCCGCACGTCGAGCGTGGTGCCGACGTAGGACACATGGATGTGCCCGCACAGCATCAGTTCCACGCCGCAGCGGTCGAGCATCGCCACCGCCTCGTCGGCGTTTTTGATCATGTTGCGCCCTTCCGAGCCGGGCGGGTTGACGACGTGGTGATGCAGCACGGCGACCTTGCAGGTGCCGGGCGGGGCGGCCTGGAAGCGCTGTTCCATTGTTGCGAGCTGCTCAGGCGTGAGGTAGCCGCCGTCGATGGTGCGGCCATGCGCGGTGCAGCCGCCCACGACCATCAGGCCGGGCAGCTCGAACACCGGGTTGAGGTTGGGCGAAATGTGCTTCTTGTAGGTGTCGTAGGAGCGAAACAGCCGCCGGTAGACATTGAACATCGGCACGTCGTGGTTGCCCGCCACCACCAGGCGCGGCTCGGGCAGGGTCTTCAGAAAGGCCGTGATCGTCTTCCACTGCCTGGCGAAATCGGCGCGCTGCACGAAATCGCCCGAGGCCACCAGCAGGTCGGGCTTGAGCGCGTGCGCTTCGCGGGCAACCTGCTCGGCGAGCTGGGCGCGAAACGGCGGCCCGGCGTGCAGGTCGGACACATGCATCAGGACATAGCGCACAGCCTATTCCTCCGCCGCTGGCGCGGGCATGGCCGAAACCTGGGCCTTCTCGCGGGCGAGCTGGTAGAGCGCGCGCAGGATCAGCGCGACTTCGACGCCAACCGCCACAACGAAGATATATTTCACGGTTGGAATGATGTATTCCATGGGATTACTCCTCCGTATTCGGGCTTGCCGCCCGAGATTGTAGCACCAAAAAGGCTGCGAGAAAAGCGAGTATAATGCGCCCCAGAGATCGCCCCTACCCGGGAGGCAGCCGATGACCGTGAACTATGTGCGCTGGTTGCGCAGTTATGTGGGCCACCAGCGCGTGTTGCAGCTCGCGGCCAGCGCGTTTATTCGCGATGAGCAGGGCCAGGTGCTGCTGGGCCGCCGCAAGGATGTGATGCTCTGGGCACCGCCTTCGGGCGTGGTGGAGCTGGGCGAAACGCCCGCACAAACATTGTTGCGCGAGGTGCGTGAAGAAACCGGGCTTGATGTGCGGATCGAGCGCCTGATTGGGCTGTATACCGGCCCCGAGTTCGAGTGGACCTACCCGAACGGCGATCAGGCGCAGATCGTCACGAGCTTCTTCGAGTGCGTGGTGGAAGGCGGCACGCTCAAGCCCGACTACACCGAGTTCACCGATCTGCGCTACTTCCCCGAGCAAGCCATGCCCTCGATCATGCCGCGCTGCACGCGCATGCTGCGCGACGCCTTTGCCGGGCGCTATGGCATGTTCGACTAAGCCATGAAGCGCATTGCTTACGCCAGCCCGCTCAACCCCGCGCCCTCCGGTATTTCCGACTATAGCGAAGAACTGCTGCCCTTTCTCGCGCAGTACGCCGAGGTGGTGGCCTATGTCGATGACGGCCTGAAACTCTCCAACGAGGCGCTGCTGCGCCACATGGAGGTGCGCCCGGTTGGCCAGCTCGAGCGCGACCAGCGCCGCCGCCGCTTCGATGCGGTGCTGTACCACATGGGCAACAGCCCGGTGCACGCCCAGATCTGGCGCGCCATGCAGCGCGTGCCGGGCGTGCTGGTGCTCCACGAGTTTGTGCTGCACCATTTCATGCTGAACTACGCCGCCACCGTGCAGCGCGACATCGAGCGCTACCGCGCCGAGGCGGGCCGCCGCTATGGCGAAGAAGGCGCGCGCGTGGCCGAACTGATGCTGCGCGGGCGTTTTGTCGAGGCGGCCTTTGAGCTGCCCTTTTCCGAAGACGTGCTGGGCGCAGCCGAGGGCCTGATCGCGCACAGCCGCTGGGTGCTGGCGCGCGCCGCCGCCCTGGCACCCGGCTTGCCCGCCGCGCATGTGCCAATGGGCGTGCCATTGCCGCCCGCAATCCCCAGGGCGGCGGCGCGCGCCCGGCTGGGCCTGCCCGCCGACGCGCTGATTCTCGCGTCGTTCGGGCATATCAACCCCTACAAGCGCGTCGAGGCGGTGCTGCGCGCCTTGAAAACCCTGCGCGCCGAGCACGCCGACGCGCGTTACGTGCTGGTTGGCAGCGTCTCGCCAAACTACGATCTGCGCTCGGCAATTGCGCGCGCCGGGCTGGAATCCGCCGCCACCGCCACAGGCTATGTCAGCCGCGCCGCATTTGAGGATTATGTCGCCGCCGCCGACATTTGCGTGAACCTGCGCCACCCCACTGCCGGCGAAACCTCGGCCAGCCTGCTGCGGCTGCTGGGCGCGGGCAAGCCCACGCTGGTCACGGCCAGCGGCTCGTTTGCCGAGCTGCCGCCCGGCGTCGCCGCCCAGGTCGATCTCGACCGCAGCGAGGGCGATCTCATTCTGGCCTACTGCCGCCTTTTGGCCGGGCAGCCCGCGCTGGCCGCCGCAATGGGCGCATCGGCGCGCGCATATGTCGCCCGCGAGCACTCGCTCGATGGCGCGGCCAGCGGCTATATGCGCTTTCTGGCGGCGCGCTATGGCTGGGGCGACATGCCGAAGCTGCGCCCGCCGCTGTGGGAGCTGCCGGGGGCAGAAGGTCGCGATGCAAACGTGAGCGAGGCACGCACGCCTGCGCCAGCGCCAGAAGCAGCCGCGCCCGTGCCGGCAGGCATTGCGCCGGTTGCGCAGGCGATTGCCGGCCTGGGCGCGAACGAAGACGATGCGGCGCTGCTGGAAGCCGCTGCGCGCGCGCTCAAAGAGTTGGGGGCATAGCGGAAAGACAGTGCGGCGTGTCGGAACGATGCTGCGGCACGGATGAAGGACTCTGCGGCGCGGATGAAAGACACTGCGGCACGGATGAAGGACACTGCGGCGCGGATGAACGACGCTGCGGCGCGGATGAAAGACAATGCGGCGTGTCGGAACGATGCTGCGGCACGGATGAACGATTCTGTGAGTGAAATACCGCGCTTAAGCGTAATGGTATCGGGCTTGGAGAAAGTCGATACGCTCGCCCTGAACGAGGTAAACCAGGCGGTGTTCTTGCGTGATCCGGCGCGACCAGACATCCGCGCCAAGGTACTTCAGTGGCTCGGGCTTGCCGATCCCCATGAACGGGTCGCGCAGAACCGCTTCGACTAAATCGAGAACGCGCAGCGCTGTGCGCCGATCAGTTTCTACCCACCATCGCAGGTCTTCGCGAAATTCATCCTGAAACACGGCAAACCTGGCTGCCGGCGCGGCCTCGGACGATTTACGCTTCTTCGCCAAGCCTCACCTCGTCGCGAAGCTCGGCAACGGATTGACTTTCTCCAGCACCCTGGCGCGCGCGGGTGAGCGCGGCAAGCAGCCGTTCGGCGTTGGCGGGCGAACGCAGGAGGTGCGCGGTTTCTAACAGGCTGGCGAGCTCGTCGGCTGCGATCAGCGCCACATCCTCGGCCCCGCGTCGCTGAATAATAATGACCTCACGATCATCGGTGACTTTGTCGAGCAAAGATGCCAGATGCGCGCGGGCCTGGGTGTAAGTCGTTTCAATCGCCACGACACCACTCCTTGCGAAAAATGTACAGCACTACTGTACGTTTTGTTTTGGGGAATGTCAAGCAGCAAGAACCGAACAGTCTGCAGCTGGCAGTTGGCAGTGAGCGTAACTGCAACATTCAAACCTGCAACATTCCAACCTGCAAACCTTCAACTACCCCAAATCCACCATCTCGCGAATATTGCCGCGCACCTGCGCGGGCCGTAGTGCTGCGTCGCGCGGGCGCGCAACCATTGGCATGCCCCAGCGCGGCGACATCGTGATCTTCACGCGGCGGTCGATTCGCGCATTGGGCCGCAGCTCGAAGCGGAAGCGCTGCAACAGCATTGCCAGCACGATCTTGATCTCCATCATCGCGAAGGTCGAGCCGAGGCACATATGCGAGCCTGCGCCAAAAGGCATGTACTCGTAGGTGCCGGGCGCGATCGTTTCCCAGCGCGCCGGGTCGAAGCGCTCGGGCGCGGGGTAGAGCGCGGGCGAATGGTGCGTCATGTAGGGGCTGAGCGTCACGGTTGCGCCGGCCGGCAGCGCGTAGGGGCCAAGCTGCGTGGCGCGGGTTGTGTAGCGCATCATAAAGGTTGCGGGCGGCAGCAGGCGCATGCTTTCCTTGATCACGCGCTCCAGCAGCGGCAGCTTGCCAAGCTGCTCGACCGTGGGCGCGGCGCCGCCGAGCACGGCGGCCAGCTCGTCCTGCACATCCGCGAGCACGCGCGGGTGCTGCGCCAGCAGAAACAGCGCCCACGTCAGCGCGTTCGAGCTGGTTTCGTGCCCGGCCACAAAAATCACGCTGGCCTGGCCGATCAGCTCGTCGTCGGAAAGCGCCGCGCCATCTTCATCGCGGGCGGCCAGCAGCATGGAAAGAACGTCGTGCTGCGCGGCCGGGTTGGCGCGCTTGTGCGCGATCATCGCCACGATCCGCGCCTCCAGCTGGTCGGACAGGCGCAGCAGACGGCGGAAGGGCGTGGCGGGCAGGTCTTTCGGCAAGAGCATCACGCCGCCCGACTCCAGGCCATCCATCCAGCGATGAATAAGCGAACCGACGCCGCCGACATCGCGTGTTGCATCCACACCAAACAGCGTTTGCGAGGCGATGCAGAGCGTCAGGTGCTGCATGGCGCGGGCCATGTCGATCTGCTGGCCCACCCGCCAGCGCGCCAGCGCCGCCTCGGTAATTGCTACCATCTCGTCGCGGTAGCCTTCGACGCGCTTGCGGTGGAAGGCCGGCAGCATCAGGCGGCGCTGCTGGCGGTGCGTGTCGCCATTCATGCTGAGCAGGTTGCGCGTGAGGCGGGCCAGCGCCGAGCCGGGCGGTGTGGTGAGCGGCGCGATTGGTGCGGAGTGGAACAGCGCCGCGTCGGACAGCACCTGCTGGTTGAGGGCCGGGCCAAATGCGAACATCCACCAAGGGTGATTTTGCATCACACCCGCAAGGTCGCCGTAGTCGCGGCGCAGCGCGCCCATCAGCGCAATCGGGTCGCGCAGGAAGGTGATTGCCTGGCCGCGCCAGCCAAAGCGCGCGCGCGGGCCGGGGATTGTTGCAGCGAGCGGTTGTGTTGCCATTGGTGTTCCTGATCAGGGCTGAGTTACTGGGAAGTTAACAGGTTACAGGTTTGCAGGTTGCAGGTTGTGTAGAACCAACGGAACCACGGAACCGCAAGCAGTTGGCAGTAGGCAGCCGGCAGGAGGTATAGAACCAAGAACCGAGAACCACAAAACCGCTGAACTGCGGAACCACGGAACTGCAAGCAGTCGGCAGTAGGCAGCCGGCAGGTTGTGTAGAACCAAGAACTACAAAACCGCTAAACTGCGGAACCACGGAACCGCAAGCAGTTGGCAGTAGGCAGCCGGCAGGTTGTGTAGAACCGAGAACCACAAAACCGCTAAACTGCGGAACCACGGAACCGCAAGCAGTCGGCAGCCGGCAGATAGCAGTAACCTGGAACCTTCAAACCTGCTAACCTGCAACATTCAAAATCTCCGTGCCTCTGTGCCTCTGTGGTGAATCTTACAGCCCTTGTTTCTGTCTCTATCATCAATCGTAAATCTCTGCGCACTTTGCGTCTTTGCGGTTATTTCTCTTTTCCCCAGGCGCGGCCAGAGTTTGCCCCATCAGGGCCAAACCCTCGCGCGCTTCGAAGCCAAGCTTGCGATTGATCGCCAGCATGCTCGGGTTGTTCGACTCGACGGCGGTGCGCAGCTCGTGGCAGCCGCGCTCACGCGCGTAGGCAATCGTTTCGAGCTTGAGCGCCATTGCGACGCCCCGCCCGCGATACCCCGGGTGAATGGCGGTGATGCGCTGGTAGAGCCGCTCGGGGCGGGCTGTGTCGGCGTGCAAAAAGCTCATGCCCACGTAGCGCGGGCCGTCGCGCACAATGAAAAACGCCTCGGGCATCGACTCGGGCAGGCCAGTGGCTTGCTGGGCCAGCCAGCTCGGCGGCGCGTCGGCGTGCGGGTGCAGCGGAATTGGCACATCGCCCGCGACCAGTGCGTAGAGCGCGTGAAGTGGCGGCAGCCAGTCCGCGCCGCGCGCGATCTCGGCCGCGAGGGTGGTGATTGTCAGGCCGCCCAGCTTTGCGTAAGCGCCGGCAAAGCGCGACGGATCGCAGCTGCGCGGGTCGAGCGCGAAGGCCCAGCTGTGCAGCAGCTCGCGGAAGCCGCGCCGCGCCAGCGCGGGGTGCAGCTCGGCCAGCGTGTCGTCCACTTCGAGCAGCAGCTCGCGGTAGCCGTGCGCCGCAACATCGGCCTGGGCGCGCTCGTACAGCGCCGCGCCGATGCCCTGGCGCTGCTGCGCGGGCAGCACGCGCACGACGCACCATGCGCGGCCGGTTGGCGCTGCCCACGCAACGTCGAACCAGTAGGCATAGCCTAGGGTCGCGCCACCGGGCTCGACCGCAAGGTAGCGCCGCAGCGGGCGGCCAAGCTCGGCAAACGAGGCATCGAATGCGCGCCAGTCGTCGGCGTCGCGGAACTCGTAGTCGAGGGCGTACTGCGGGGGCGTGCTCGCGCCGATGGCGGCCAGCGCAGCGTAGGCCGCGTCGGATGGGACGAAGGGTTGAATCTCGATTGCGATGGGCACGCAGGCACCTCGTGTAGCGGCGAACACAGGCAGTGTACCACAGTTGGTGCCAATTGCCGACGACTGGATTATTCACCACGGAGGCACCGAGGCACGGAGGTTTTAGGTGCCGCTAGCGTCCTGAGTAGCGGCGCTAGCCGCGTATCGAAGGGCGGCGACCAGAAATATCACCACGGAGACACAGAGGCACGGAGGTTTTGTGAGTTGCAAGTTATAGGTTGTTGGCCCAATCCCAAAACCCCAGACCCTAAACCCTCGTGCGGAAGGTCGGCTGGTCCATGCAAACGCAAAACTCAACATTCAAACTTGCAACCTGCAAACTCGCCGCTCGCCCGCTAGGCGCGTGCCGTGAGGTAGAAGAAATCGCGGGTGTCGGGGGCGAGAAACTGGCGCGTGTCGCCCACCATGTCGGTGAGCAGCTTCTGCGCGACGAGATGCCCGCCCGCGCCCGGCGCATAGGTAACGAAGCGCACCCACCAGCTATTGATGTCGAGCTGCATGGCGCGGCTGGCCCCGCCGCTGGCGAGCGCATTCGCAAGCGAAGAAATGGTCAGGCCGTCGCCAGCAGCGTAGATCAGGTAGCGCCCGTCGGCGCTGAGGCCCAGCCCGCTGCGCCAGGTCGCCACGACATTGTGCACCGTTTTGCCCCACAGCTTCGGGTCTTCCTGGTCGGCTGCGCCAGTGGGCAGGCCGCCGTCGAGCAGCAGCGGGCAGTTTTGTCGCCACGCCACAAGATTAGGTGAGGCGGTGATGTCGCTGCCCCACGCGCCGAGGCGCACGCTGCCGTCGCGGTAGATCGCCAGCGTCGCCAGGTTGTCGGTGGGCGGCAGCAGCACGGTGTTGCCCACGCCCATGCCGAACGCGCCATTGGCCGCCTTGAAGCCGCCGTTGAAGGCAGCCAGCAGCGCGCCCGAGCGTTGATCAGCAACTGGGATAATGCCGGGCCGCGCTGTTTTCACGCTTGAGATCGGCTCCTGCGTGCCAGCCACGAGGTGCAGCTGTGTTGCGCGCAGGTCGATGCGTACCAGCGCGGTGGCAACATACGGCCGCGCCGGGTCGGGCGTGACGATGGCGCGCTCGAGTGCGGGCGCGCCGCTCGCGGTGGACATAAACGGCGACCAGTTGAGCGCGGCCGGGCCAGTTGCGCCACTCGGTGCGGCGCTGGCGGTCGGCTGGGCGGGCGGCGGTGTTGCGGCAGCAGTGGCTGGCTGCGAAGCGCCAGGTGCTGCCGGCGCGGCCCAGCTAATGGCAGGCGCGTTGCCGGTGGCGTGGTAGCGCGCCTGCCGCACGCTGTCTTGCGCCTGGAAGGCCCACGACTCAACCTGCGCGACGGCTTGCGCGCCAAACGCAGCGCGCGCCATGTCGACGGCTTGCGGCACAAGCTCGGGGCGGGCGTAGAGCGTCGCGCCGGCCAGACCGCCGATCAGGGCAAGCACAACCACCACTGAACGCAGCCAGCTGTGCCGGCGGGATGGGCGCGTGGGCACTGGCGGGGCATATGGCGAATGCTTGATCATTGTGTATGCTCGCTTTCTTCTCACCATCCAGCAGTGTAGAAGTGCAGATAATCGGCCAGGTGCGCGCGCCAGTAGGCGTCGGTGTGGCGGCCAGGGAAGATGTGCAGCTCGTAGTCGGCGCCGGCCTGCTGAAGCTGGCTGGCGAAAGTTTCGGTGGGCTTGCGCAGGCCGTCGTGGTCGCCGACGTCGAGGTAGGCGCGCACATGGCCGCGCGCCAGCGCCGCCGCGTCGGGATAGATGCCGTTGAACGAGCCGATTGCCGGGCTGTGCGCGCCGACCGCGCTCCACAGCTCGGGGAAGCGCGCCGCCAGCAGCAGCGCCCAGGCCGCGCCATAGGAAATGCCGCCCAGGCGGCGATGATCGCGGTCGGCAATCGTGCGCTCGTCGCGGTCGATCTGCGGGATGAGCGTGCTTTGCATGAACTGCGCGAAGGGCGGTGGGTTGCCGCCGAGCGGGCCGAAATCCTGGCCGCCGTCGGGCAGCACGATCAGCAGGGGCGGGATGTCGCCGCTGGCGATCAGCGCGTCGGCGGCCGTGTCGACGCCAATGTCGTCCCAATGCTCGTCGTTGTGCTCGCCGCCGTGCAGCAGGTAGAGCACCGGGTAGCGCCGGTTGAGCTGTTGCGCATAGCAGGGCGGCGTATACACGCGCCAGCGCTCGTCGCGGCCCAGGGCGCTGCTGAAGGCGTGCATGCGCGCGACCGCGCCGTGCTGCTCGCCGCAGGCGGTGGGGCCGGGCGTGCTGGTGGGCGTGGGCATTGGCGTGGCCGTCGGTATCGCGGTTGGTGCGGGTGTGGGTGTGGCGCTTGGCGTGCTGGTAGGCGCGGGTGCTGGTGTGGCGCTGGCGGTGTTCGTTGGGCGTTGTGTGGCGGGCGCGCTTGTTGGCGCAACACGTGCGCTGGGCGCGCAGCCGGCGATTGTGGTGCAGAAAAAGATTGTGATGATCGCGCTGCGCATACAATACTGCCGCACACAAAACTATCGCCATAATGCTAGATCGCGAAGCTAAAAAGAAAATGAGCTATGTGTAATGATTGCTTGAGAACTTTTCTTAGCCATACTTTACGCTTTGCTCATTTCGCGCTTATCTTGCGGCGCTACAGTGAATGGCATCTCCTTTCCCGCGTCGCAACCCTATCGCTTGCGGCCAACGCGGCCAGCCACAACGGCGTGACTGCCTGCACCAAGCACAGCAAAGCCCGTTGGCAATGACGCCAGCGGGCCTTGTGCGATTCGCTGTGGGCGGTTGTTATGCAGCGAGCGCGCGCTGCTGGCAGATCTGCTTGATCTGCACGATCAGGGCGTTGATATCGAATGGCTTCGAGATGACCTGCAGCACGTTTGGCAGGTGGTACCAGCGCCGCTCCTCGTCGCGGGTGAGCGCAGCCGAACACACCAGCACCGGCATGCCCGAGGTCAGCGGGTTGTTTTGCAGGTCGAGGTAGACATCCAGGCCGCTGCGGTGGGGCATTGCCACGTCGAGCAGAATAACGTCGGGGCGGCCACCCTCGGCGAGCATCACACCAACCTCGCCGTCGGGCGCAAGCAGGACTTCATATCCTTCGTGCTCGAACAAGAGCTTGAGCAGCGTTCGCAGGTTTGCATCGTCGTCGATTATCAGGACTCGATACTGTTCCGCAAGCATTCTTCACCTCGTTAAGGCGCGTGCGGCGCGCATCATTGTGGGCCCGGTAGCGGCCTTTGCTGTTGAGACGAACGGGCGCACGCTATGGTTTCACGGCCTGCTGCTATGTTTTTTGCAATCGCCCCGTATACTACACCATCGCGTACGCAATTGCCACTGCCCAACTGCGCCCTGCAGGCGCGTGGCATCCACGCCAAACGCATTCTAATCGGCTCCGAGGCAAGTGCGCGAAGATGAACAAATGTGAACGTATTGTCATTCTTATATCAACTCCGTTTGATCACTTTTTCTGGTGCTGCACCTGGCTTTGCCGGGTGCAGCACCAGAAAAAGAAAATTCGGGGGCGGCCAAGCCACCCCCGAAATCCCAATTTTGTAAGCAATTAGCCGAAATTGGTATTACTCGACGATCACAGCTCCCACCATGCCATTGCCGTCGGGCGTGCCGTGGAGCTGGCAGTAGTACTTAAAGGTGCCGGCCTTGCTGAAGGTCACGCTTTTTGTGTCGCCCGGCTGGAAGATCGCCGTGTCGAACGAGGCGTCGCTGGCGGTGGCCGAGTGCGGCTTGGCGCCATCGTTCTTCCAGGCGATTGTGTCGCCCACCTTGACTTTGATCTCAACCGGCCCGAACTCAAAATCCTTCATCGATACGCCAACCGTTTGCGGCGCGGGTGCCTGCGCGGCGGGCTGGGCGGCTCCGCCACCATCGCCCACTTTGATCACGCCGGCCATGCCGCCACCGCCCGCGCCGCCGTGGAACTCGCAGAAGTAGGCGAAGGTGCCGGGCTTGTCGAAGGTCTGCTTGAAGCTGCCACCCGCCTCAAGCGTGCCACTGTTGAATGAGTTGTCGTCGGCGGTGACGGTGTGCTTGCGCTGGCCGGCGTGGTTCCACACCACCGTGGTGCCAACCGCCACGCTCAGCTCTTTAGGCGTGAAGGTGTTGTCGCCAATTGCCACTTCGGCATTGCCAGCCGCCGGGGCGGGCGCGGGCGCTTGCGCGGCGGCGGTGGGTGCGGCAGCTGCGGCGGGCGGTGCCTGCGCGGCCGACTGATCGGCGACGACGATGCTGCCGGCCATGCCTTCGCTGCCCTTGCCGCCGTGGAACTCGCAGAAGTAAGGGAAGGTGCCCGCCTTGTCAAAGGTTTGCTTGAAGCTGCCGCCCGCGCCAAGCTGGCCACTGCTGAACGAGCCGTCGTCGGCGGTGACGGTGTGCGGCTTCTGGCCTTTGTAGGTCCACACCACGGTCGCGCCCACCGGCACGGTCACTTTGTTCGGCTCGAACTTGTTGTCCACAATATCGACGTTGACCGTCTGCGCGGCAGCGGCGGCGGGGGCCTCGGCGGCGGCAGGCGCGGCGGCGGGCTGGCCTGGGGCAAGCGCAATGCCAGCCATAAGCTGGGCGTGCTGGTAGGCGGTAAGCACACCGCCCTCGCCGGGGATCGGGCCGATCTGCTCGTCGAGGTTAGTGTCGACGCCCTGGATGGCTTGCTGCGCCAGCGCCACAATGCTCAGCACATCCTGCTGGGTGTCGGCAATGCCGGCGGCGGCGGCAATTTTCAGCGCGCGGTCGTGAATGTCCTGGATGCGCAGGCGCGTGTTTTCGCCAGCGATCTGAACGTGCCCGGCGTGAAGCTTGATCGCGTCGGTGGCGTCGGGCGCGTCGGCGGCGAGCTTGGCATGGTCGATCATGCCCTGGATGTAGCCCTGCTGCGTGCCGTTTTCAAGCAGCCCAAAGCCGTCGCCGGGGTTTTGCACCTTGCCGTCGCCGTTCAGGTCCTGCGCGCCCGAGCCGTCGATGATGTTCGCAATATGCTCGGCGTGCACTTTCACCAGGCGAAAGTCGCCGGCCTGAAGCGCGTCGTTCAGGAATTGGGCGTGGCGCTGCAGCTCGTCGGCTTCCTGGCGCAGCCCAAGCGCAAAGCCGATCTTGTTCGGGGTGTTGCCAATGCTGAAGAGGACGTGGCGGATGTGTACCAGCGCCTTTTCCGGCAGCGCGCCAGCCAGCACGACATTCTGGTTGTTGGTCTGTGCGTCGGCCTCGCTGGATTGCGTGACGTAGACCTGATTGAACGCGCCAAGCAGGTTGTCGTTAGTGGGCGACACAAAGGTCAGGGTTGCGGGGTCGCTGCCCAGGCTGAGCTTGCCGAGCGGCAGGCTGGCGCTCGCGCCACCGAGCCACGCGGCATAGACCTGCCCGGAAGGCGGGGCTTGCAGGCCGGTGATCGACACCAGCACCTGGTCGTTGCGCAGCACCTGGTCGCGCCAGGCCAGCGCGCCACTGCCAGCGGCAGCCGGGGCGGCGGGCGCGGCGGTGGGTGCCTCGGCAGCGGGCGCGGCGGTGGGCAGCGCGCCAACGGTTGGCTCGGCGTCCTGGGCCGGCTCGAAGGCGGCGGTGGGCTGGGCGGCGGCAGGCGCGGCGGTGGGGGCCTCGGCGGGGGCCGGCGCGCCGCCACCACAGGCGGCCAGCACGAGCGCGAGTAGCGCGCTTGCGATTACAATGCGGAATTTCAAGAGTTTGCTCCTTTCACGGGACATCGATACTATGCCTTGTTTCCAAGTTTCAGCGATGGCGCGTTATGCGCTGCGGCTGGCGTGCGTCTGCGTTTGCAGGCGGTGCGTGCGATCAAAGGCCAGCAGTGCGGCCGCGCCAGCAATTGCCGCCACGCAGCCGCCGATATAGACGAGCCCAAGCGGCTGGGCGGCAAAATTGAAATCGCCAATGAATACGATTGCCGCCAGCGCGATCAGCACCGCCATCACGATGCCGGGGCGCATTTCGGACACCACCGGGGCCATGCTGCGCGAAAACACCAGCGGGGCCAGGCTGAGCGCCAGCGCCAGCAGAAACACGCCAAACGTGCGCGCTGTCAGCAGCGTCATTTCGCCCGGCCAGATCGTGCCGCCGCGCGCCACGCCAACGGTCAGCAGCAGTGCGAACGCAGCGATTACAAGCGTAAAGGTGGCGGCCAGCATGCGCGCCCAGCGCGGGGCAGGTTCGCCGGCCGGTGTGATGCGCGGCCGGGTGCGCGCCCAGTCGGCCAGGCTCGCCAGCGTCGCCACGGCGCTGATGCCTAGCGCAATGGTGTAGGCGATGCCGAAGCCGCTGTTGAAGTTGAGCGTCTGGCGGTGCAGCAGCAGCAGCGCCGCTTCCAGCCCACTGAACGCCCAGGTGAAGATCAGCGGCGTGTGGTTGACCGACCAGTTCCAGTTGCGCGCCGCCTCAAGGGCCATCACCCCGCCGCCGAGGTAGGCGCCGCCCAGCGTCATGGCGGCGAAGGGCGTGATCTTCCAGGCGGCGTTGGCGGAAGACCAGCCGGGCGCGGCAAACAGCGCAACGCCCATGAGCGCAAAAAGTCCGGCGGTGAGATACGTGAGTTTTTGTGTGCCTGGCGAAAGCATGGGTTTCTCCTCTGTATCGGTTGCAGGTTCGAAAGTTTGAAAGTTGGCAAGTTAGACTGAGAACCGAGAACCGAGAACCAAAAACCGCAGAACCGAGACACGAGAACCGCGTGAGGGGTTAGGGTTTGGGGTTTTGGGATTGGGCAACAACCCGCAACCTGCAACGTGAAACCTTCCAACCCGCAACTCTTCGGCGCCCATTGCGTCCTTTGTGGTTGATTCTCTCGGTCGTCGCCCTTCGATACGCGGCTGACGCCGCTACTCAGGACGAAGTCGTTCGTCGCACAACCTGTCAACCTGAAAACCTGCAACCCGCGAACTCTCCTAATGGTGGTGTTCGTGCGCGCTTGCGCTGGTGGCGGGCTGCACCGCGAAGACCGCGAAGGCCAGCGGTTCGCCGGGCGCGCTGGCGGCCTTGAACGGGAACAGGCCAAAGCCGGCCATAAACTGCGCGTGCTCGTAGGCCACCACGCCGCCGCCCTCGCCGGGAACGGGCGCGATCTCGCCGTCGCCATTGGCGTCGTCGCCGCGCTGGATCCACTCGCTAAGCTGGCCCAGGTGCGTGATCGCATCGCCGGTGGCGGCCAGGTCGGTGGCCTGCGCCACCTGCAGCGCCAGCGCGCGCGCCTCGACCGCCCATTCCTGCATGTTCTCGGTGCAGATCAGCACATGCTCGGAGTGCGCCTTGACGCTGTCGCTGGCGTCGGGGGCGGCCTTCGCGGCGGTGGCGGCGTCGCCGGCTGCGCGCAGGTAGCCATTCTGTGCGCCGTTCTGCAGCAGCCCAAAGCCATCGCCCGGGTTCTGCGAGCGCCCGTCGCCATCGAGGTCACCAAACTTGGGGTCGAGCGAGCCGGCGATCAGGTTATAGACATGCTCGGCATGGCGCTTGACGCCGGCCAGGTCGTTTGCGGCTTTGGCGTCGGCCAGGAACTTCGCGTGGCGCGCCAGCTCGTCGGTTTGCAGGCGAATGCCCGTGACGTAGCCTTGCGCGGTGGGCAGGCCCGGCCCGTTCGCCAGCAGCTGCGTGAGGAACTGCGATGCCTGGCCGGGCAGCACGCCCTCGAAGACGGGCTGACCGCTGGGCTGGCTGGGCTGGCTGCCTGCCGGCTCCTGGCTCACTACAAAGCGGTTGAAGCGCGCCGCAAGGTTGCTGCCGTCGGGCGAGTTAAAGGTGCCCGTCGCGCCGCCGCCGCCATCAATCGCCAGCGGGCCAAGCGGCTGGGTCGCGCTGCCGTCGAGCGTCGTCAGGAAGGCGAACAGCGCCTGCCCGGAAGCTGGCGGCGTGTCGACGCGCAGGCTGACCGCGATCTGATCGCTGCGGCCCTTGTCGTCGCGGAAGGCTGCGGTGCCACTGGGCTGGCCGAAGTATTTCACCGGCAGCGGGTTGGGCGTGGGCTGCGGCGTGGGCGCGGCGGCCTGCGGCACGGCGGCCACCAGCGGCGGCGCCTGATCGGCTGGCACAACCTTGATCACGGCAGCCATGTCTTGCCCGCCCGCGCTGCCGTGCAGTTCGCAGAAGTACGGGAACTCGCCGGCCTTGTCGAAGGTGTGCTTGAAGCTCTGCCCCTTTGAAAGCAGGTCGGACTTGAACAGCGCGCCGTCGTCGGCGGTGGCGGTGTGCGGCGCGCCATCCTGGTTCACCCACACCACCGTCGTGCCCACCGGCACAATCACTTCTTTCGGGTTGAACTCGAAGTTCAGCATCGGCACGGTCAGCTCATCCGCTTTCTGCGCGACGGGCTGGGCCTCGCCGCCGGCTGCGGTCGCCGGCTCGGGGTTGTTCACATACCACACGCTATAGACCCACACGCCCAGCAGCGTCACGGCGATGTAGAGCGCGTAGGCCGTGCGCATGAATAACTTGTAGTTCTTGAAGCGCAGCGCCTGCGGCACCAGCTTGTTGCCGCGCAGCATCACAAAGGTGCCGAAAATCAGCGTGATAAAGCCGAGCGCGGCGTGGATCAGCGCGGCGCTGTAGAATGGCTCGTTCAGCTTCTGCGGGATGCCCGGCGCGGCCGATTTGAAGAACGACGCGACCATGATTGCGAGAACCTGCACGACATTGATCGAGACGGCGACGGTTTGCACCCAGCGGTGCGCGTTGTAGCGCTTGGTGACGGCCAGCAGCATGCCAACAGTCAGCAGCAGCGCAACGACAATCCCCAGCACCAGCGAAAGGTCGGCCAGGACTGATGCGTTTGTTCCCAGGAAACCCCTGCCATTCATGGCAACGTCCTTTCACAGCAGAAAAGCGTGTGCTACGCTAACCAAGCCCGCGCGGCGCGGCATTTCCAGCCGGTGGAATGCCGGTTTCCGCCTCGATAAAGGCGTTCAGGTCGTTCAGGTTTGCGAAGTAGATCTGTGTGCCATTGCGCACGTGCTGCACCCAGCCCCGCCAGTGGCCGCCTTTGGCATCGTCATCGGTGCGCTCCCACCAGATTCGCACAATGAACGAGCCGTCGTGCCTGGCCGGATCGCTCGACATAGTCATTCCATAGCCCTCCCGCTGACGACAGGCGCATTCTAGGCGCGGGGTGTCGTGCCGATATCGAGCGCGGCGGCCGTGCCCAAACCTGCACGACATTTTGTTTGCGGGCGGGGTGTGTATAATTGCCAGGAGTCAGGAGGCAGGAGGCAGGAGGCAGGGGCTGCGTGGAGAAAACCGAGAACCAAACATTAGCCAGTCGGCAGATGGCAAGTGGCGATGATCTGCAAACCTGCAACGTGCAAACATGCAGCCCTTTGCGTCCTTTGCGTCCTTTGCGGTTTATTCCGGTCGTCGGTCGTCGGTCGTCAAGAAAGCGAGAACTCATGCCCGAGCAAATCCATGACGTGCACCTGCGCGACCGGCTCGAAAGCGATCTGCCCACCCTGTTCGCGAACCAGAGCGACCCAGCCGGCTCCGAGATGGCGGGCTTTCCGTCGCGCGATTACGACACCTTTTTGGCCCACCACACCCGCATCAGCGCCAACCCCTCGAACATCATCAAAACCATTGTGGCCGACGGGGTGGTGGCTGGCGATATTGGCAGCTGGGAGATGGACGGCGAGCGCGATGTGGGCTACTGGATCGGGCGCGAGTTCTGGGGGCGCGGCATTGCCACGCGCGCGCTGGCAATGTTTCTTGAGCAGGTAGCAACGCGCCCGATCTACGCGCATGTGGTGAATCACAACCACGGCTCGCGGCGCGTGCTGGAGAAGTGCGGCTTTGCCTTGTGCGGCGAAGACGGTGAGGAGTTTATCTTCAAGCTTGAGTAGCTGGCGTAAATGCTGGCCCGAAAGGAACTACAATGGCGAAAGGTTTTTTCTCGCGCGGCTTTCTTGGCCGGCGGTGCGACCCGGCCGCCAGCGGGCGATTGCCGCCCGGCCAGTATCTCACCGATGGCTTCCCGGTGCTTTCGGCTGGACCCACGCCCTACACGCCGAAAGCCAAATGGGATTTCACCGTGGAAGGCGCGGTTGAAACGCCGCAGCGCTGGACCTGGGACGAACTCCAGCAGTTGACGCGCGAACCAATCAGCACCGACATTCACTGCGTCACCAAATGGTCGAAGTTCGATACGAAGTGGTCGGGCTTTTCGCTCGATCTGCTGCTGGGCCTGGCAAAGCCGCGAGGTCAGTTCCTGCTGGCCTTCTGCGATGGCGGCTATGCAACCAACCTGCCGCTGGCCGATGTGACCGGCGGCAAAGCCTGGGTGGTCGATACCTACGACGGCGCGCCGCTGCCGCTGGAACACGGCGGCCCGCTGCGCCTGCTGGTGCCGCACCTGTATTTCTGGAAAAGTGCCAAGTGGGTGCGCAGCTTGCGCATCAGCGAAGACGATCAGCTGGGTTTCTGGGAGTCGTTTGGCTACCACAATTATGGTGATCCATGGAAAGAACAGCGCTACCAGGGCGATTAACCTGGCAGATCGCGCGCGTTGCCGAGATCATCGAAGAAACGCCGCGCACCAAAAGCCTGGTGCTGGAACTGCCAGGCTGGGCCGGGCACCGCGCCGGGCAGCATGTCGACGTTCGGCTGACGGCTGAGGATGGCTACCAGGCCGAGCGCAGCTACTCGATCGCGTCCGCGCCGGAAGACCCGCGACTCATGCTGACGGTCGAGCGGATTGACGATGGCGAGGTTTCGCCCTACCTGACCGATGGCGTGCAGCCGGGCGATCAGTTCGAGCTGCGCGGGCCGATTGGCGGCTATTTTACGTGGCAGGTGGAGCAGGGTGGCCCGCTGCTGCTGGTGGCTGGCGGCTCGGGCATTGTGCCGCTGATGGCAATGCTGCGCCACCGCGCCGCGCGCAAAAGTGATGTTCCAGCGCGCTTGCTGCTCTCGTCGCGCGAATACGATGCGATCATCTACCGGCGCGAGCTGGCTGAGCTGGCGGCTGCCGACCCGGCGCTGCGAGTGTTTCACACGCTGACGCGCCGCCAGCCGGTGGGCTGGGATGGCTACGCGCGCCGAATCGACCGCGCTATGCTGGCGGAGGTGGCCTGGCCGCCAGCGGAGCAGCCGCAGGCATTTGTGTGCGGCCCGACCGCGCTGGTGGAAACGGTGGCGGCGGCGCTGGTGGCGCTGGGCCACGACCCGCAGCGCGTGAAGACCGAGCGATTTGGATCAAGTGGAGGAACGCTATGACGCTTGAGGAACAGCGCCTCGACGGCAATGCGGCCGGTGGCCTGCTGGGGCAGGTGTTTGCTTTTGATATGACGGCGGCGCGGATCACCTGCGCGGGTTGCGGGCGCGATGGGGTCGTTGCCGAAACTCCCGTCTATGCCTCGGCCATGGGCACGGTGGTGCGCTGCCCCGGCTGCGGCGATGTGCTGCTGCGTGTGGCGCAGTCGCCCGATCGCGTCTGGTTCGATTTTGGCGGAACCGGGCGGCTGGTTGTGTACCAATAGTGCAGATCTCGCTGCCGGGAAGGCGACCGCGCAGGCCCTGTGCCATACGAAGCGCGGTGCCGTATGTGGTATGCTTCCGCCACCGGGCGTGCCGCGAGGCGGCGCGTAATACTGCCGAATGGAGAGAGTAATGGATGTGACCGGATTGGTTCTCGGGGTGGTGCTTGGCTCGCTGGTAACATCGGTGCTGATCTGGTCGCAGCGCGGCACTGCGCGGCAGCAGCAGCCGCCAGGCTATTTTGCTCGTGTGGCGCAGAGCGTGGCACTCACCGCGCTGCTGGCTGGCCTGGCGCGCGTGATGCTCGACTATGGGATGCTGGGCACCGTGAGCGCGGCGGGGTTGTGGTTCGGCGGCGGCTGGTTGCTGGGCGGCTTGCTGGCTGGCTGGTTCCTGAGCGGCCGCAGTGCGGGATGATTTGACGGAGTGATATTCGGCGTGGCTTAGGGCAACAAGGCCGAAATTTTGTCAAAGGCACGAAGACTTAAAGCTTTAGCTTTTATCTTCGTGCCTTTGAGTCTTCGTGGCAAAATAGTGGCGTACTTCGGTCGTGTTGTGCTAGTTCGTGTCGCTGGCGGGCAGCGCAGCGCCGGGGCGAAACGCCTCGGCCACGCGGTCGGCGATGACGGGCACCAGCAGGCGGTCGTAGCCGAGGTGCTCGGCAAGCAGGATGCTGGCCTGCGGGTGGCGGGTGCGCGCCGCCGCGATCTGCGCGGGCAGGTCTTCGCGCACATGATTGCCCAGGTGCAGGAAGAACGGCAGCGCAACGATGTGCCTGATGCCGTGCGCCAGCATAGCGTCGATTGCCGCGCCAATGGTGGGCGCATTCAGGTCGAGGTAGCAATCGCTGACGGCGGCATAGCGCGTTTGCGCGCGCAGCTGGCGCACAAGCGCGTGGATGGGCTGGTTGGCGCTGGCGTCGGGGCTGCCGTGCGCCATCAGCAGCATGCCCGTGCGGTGCTGCTGGTACAGTGGCCGCCAGCTCGCGCCTTCGTTGATCGGGCGCAGGGCGGTGGGCAGGCCAATGTTCGGGTTCGCGGCGGTGTAATCGGCTTCGAGCGCGCGCTTTTGCAGCAGGCGCGCCAGGGCGGGATGCTCGCCAAAGGGCCGCGCCACGCGCAGCGTAAGCTCGGGGTGCGCAAGCTGCTCGGCGGCCACAAGCTGCGCGACATCGCTGCGCACGAACTTGCCCGGCACCAGGAAGTAGGGCTGCACCACAATATCGGTAACATTGGCGGCGATGCAGCGCGCCAGCGCTTCCTGAAAGCTGGGCCGGCGGTAGTTGAGGAATGCCGCTTCGACCAGCGGGGCAACGCCGGATTCCTGGGCGCGCTCGGCCAGGCGGATCATGGCCGCGCCGCCATTGGTGCGCAGGCTGCCATGCCCCAGCAGAATGACACCGCGGGCTTCTTGCGTGCGCACGGCGTAGGCGCTCGCGTTTGCGCGGAAAGGTTCGGATGACGGCTGCATATATTTCAATCTGCTGTTCAGCGCGCCAAACGCCGAACGCGTACTGTCCTCGTACAAGCGGGGATTGCTGTGATTGTACCATCAGCGCCAGGGGTTTGCAATGGCTGGCGAATGAATGTGCAATACTGGGGCAATATATTTGGCACTCTCGCAGAAAAGCGGGCCGAAACACGCCGCTTTGGCTGGTAGACTGAGAACCGGGAACCGCAGAACCACGGAACCGCAGAACCAAGAGCCGAGAATCACGGAACCGCAGAACCACGGAACCAAGAGCCGCACGGGCTGAGAGCCGCACGGGCGTATAGCAATACGCCCAGACCGAGAAGCAGCCCGGCAATCGTTGTGAAAGGATCGCAGATGGATCACCCACTTGTGGAACAGCTCCGCTTCACGCGCAGTGAATTTCAGCGCGCCCTGGAAGGCGTGAGCGACGCCGACGCCCGCACGCGCGTGCAGCCAATGAACTGCATCAGCTGGAACGTTGGGCACCTGGCGTGGCAGGAGCAGCGCTACTTCGTGACGTTTGCGCAGGGCGAAACGCCACTGCCCGACCTGAATGAGCAGTTTGCGTTTGGCGCGCCCGGCTCGACGCCCGCGCTGGCGGATATGCAGGCTGCCTGGCAGCAAGCGACCAGGGCGGCGGATGTGTGGCTCGCAACGGCAACGACTGAGCGGCTGCTGGAGCTCCATACCAGCCCGCAAGGATGGTCGACCAGCTTTGGCAATTTGCTGCAGCGCGTGATCTACCATTACTGGTATCATACCGGCGAGAATATGGCCATCCGCCAGGCGCTGGGTCACACTGAGCTGCCGGAATTCGTTGGCGATATCGATGACGAAGCGCCGTACCGCGCCGAGCGTTCGAGCCAGGAGTAGATTCAGTTGAGCCACGGAGCGCACGGAGGGCATTGAGATTGGTTCTTGCAGCTCTGCGATCTCTGTACGCTCTGTGGCTTTTTAAGGCATTGGGAAAGGCAAACAGGAATGGTTCACCAGCTGCGCATCTACGAGATTTTCGAGCAGAACAAGGCCGCGTTTCACGCCCGCTTCCGCGACCACGCCGCGCGCATTATGCGAACCTATGGCTTCAACATCCTCGCGATGTGGGAAGCGCGCACCGATGCACGCACCGAGTTTGTGTACCTGCTGGCCTGGCCCGACGAAGCCGCGAAAATCGCCGCCTGGGCTGCGTTCATGGCCGACGAGGAGTGGAAAGAGATCAAGCGCGTGACCAATGCCGAGCACGGCGCGCTGGTGGGCGAGATCGAAGATCGTCTGCTGGAGTTGACGCCATATTCGCCCGCCAGTGTTTGACATGCATCCGCAGATGACGCAGATTGCACAGATTTACCCGCCAGCCTGATGTAACTTGTGCATATGTGGCGCATCCTGGACCCATTGGGTACCCCGGGCGAAGCGCGTATCGAAGGGTGCGCTCACTTGACCTGCGTCATCTGTGGATGTGTTAGCTCGGGCGACGCAAGCTCAAGCGTCGCATCCTGCCGCAGCGTATCGAACCAGGCCAGCCGCTTGCGCAGGCGCACAACCTCGCCAACCACCAGGGTTGCGGGTGCGCCAACACCTGCCCGCGCCACGTCATCGGCAATCGTTGCCAGCGTGCCGACCACCGTTGCCTGCTCGGAAGTCGTGCCCCACTGCACCACGGCGGCGGGCGTGCTGGGCGCGCGGCCGTGCGCAATCAGCTTCGCGCTAATTTCCCCAAGGTGCCCGACGCCCATCAGGAAGACCAGCGTATCAAGCCCCGCCAGCGCCGGCCAGTTGACCTGGCTGTGCGGCTTGGTCGGGTCTTCGTGCCCGGTGACGACCGCGAACGACACGGCCACGCCGCGCTGCGTGACGGGAATGCCAGCGTAGGCCGGCGCGGCGATGGCGGAAGACACGCCCGGCACGATTTCGAAGGGAATGCCCGCTGCCACCAGTTCCAGCGCTTCCTCGCCGCCCCGCCCGAACACAAACGGGTCGCCGCCCTTGAGCCGCACGACGTTCCGGCCGGCGCGGCCAAGCTCGACCAGCAGCGCGTTGATTGCGTCCTGCGCGTAGGCGCGGCAGCCGGCGCGCTTGCCCACGAAGATGCGCTCGGCGGCGGGGTGGCACTCGGCCAGAATTGCCGGGCTGACCAGCGCATCGTAGACGACGACCTCGGCAGATTGCAGGCGGCGCAGCGCCTTCACGGTGAGCAGCTCGGGGTCGCCCGGCCCTGCGCCAACCAGCGAGACGAAACCGTGGGTCATGAGGGTGCCTTTCGTGAGTGCTTAGTTTTGAGTGTTGAATGTTGAGTTTTGAGGTAGCAGATTTGCAGGTTGAGCGTCTATTGCAGATTGCATATGAGTTTAGCCACAGAGAACACAGAGAGCACAGAGTATGAAGGAATCTTGATTCTTCGTGGCTCAATTGATCTGAAATCCGCTGTAAACCTGCGAACCTCGAACTTTCAAACTTGCTACCATCAAAGTCCTTCGCGCCCTTTGCGGCCTTTGCGGTGAATGATAAGGCGTTGGTCGTCATTCACTAAAGTTCTCGGATTATACGGTACTTGACAAATTAGATCAAGTAATTTAAGATTGGCGCTGTCACCACTTTGGAACCTGGCTGGAACCAACCCATATGTGCGGCGCCGCACGGGCACAGCGATCACAAAGCATCGCGTGTCCGTTTTTGTTGGCACCCCGCTGCAAAGGCAGGCAATCATGAATCAAGCACCGACGTTCGACGCGCTGACGACGGCCTGGACGACCGAGGAATTGCTCGAGGTAAATGCAGCCTTTCAAGGCCGCGCGCCTGAAGAGTTGCTGACGTGGGCGGCGGAGTGTTTCGGCCAGAAACTGGTGCTGACCTGTAGCTTTGGCGGGGCATCGGGCATGGTGCTGCTGGATATGGTGGCGCGGCTGGGCCACGGCACGCCAGTGCTGTTTCTCGACACCGACCTGCTGTTCCCCGAAACCTACGCGCTGGCCGAAGCTGCCGCGCGCCGCTACAACGTGAAGATCGAGCGCCGCCAGCCCGCGCTGACCCTGGCGCAGCAGAACTACGCCGAAGGCCCGAACCTCCACGCGCGCAACCCCGACCGCTGCTGCGGCATGCGCAAGGTTGCGCCGCTGGCCAAGGCCCTGCGCCCATATAGCGCGTGGATCAGCGGCATTCGCCGCGACCAGTCGAGCACGCGCGCCGCAACCGACTTTGTGCAGTGGAGCACGCGCCACAACCTGCTGAAGATCAGCCCGCTGGCCTACTGGAGCGAACGCGATGTGTGGCGCTACATCCACGCCAACGACGTGCCCTACAACCGCCTGCTCGACCAGGGCTACAGTAGCCTGGGCTGCGCGCCCTGCACGCAGGCCAGCACTGGCAGCAGCGATCTGCGCGCCGGCCGCTGGGTGGGCTTCGCCAAAACCGAGTGCGGCATTCATGCCTAATTTTGAGTTTTAGATGTTGAATTTTGAGTAATTTTGATTCAACATTCAACATTCAAAACTCATCACTCAACACTTCCATAAGGAGCATCATGGCAACCCAAGAGGCGATTGGCGCCCACGGCGGCGCCCTAGTCGACCGCGAGCTTGTTGGCGCGGCCGCCGACGAAGCGCGTGCAATTGCGCAGGCCGCCCCGCGCGTGACGCTGAACGAAGTCGGCATGGCCGACCTTGAGATGATTGCGACGGGCGCATACAGCCCGCTTACCGGCTTTCTGGGCCGCGCCGACTACGAGCGCGTGGTGAACGAAAGCCGGCTGGCGAATGGCACGCTGTGGCCCATCCCGATCACGCTGCCGGTGAGCGAAAGCCGCGCCGATATGCTGCGCGAAGGCCAGCCGGTTGGCCTGTACAGCCCGGGCGGCACGCTGATGGGTTTGCTGGAACTGCGCGAGCGCTTCAGCTACGATGCGCGCCACGAGGCCGAGCAGGTTTACCGCACCACTGCCGCCGAGCACCCCGGCGTTGCGCGCCTGTACCAGCAGGGCCCTGTCCTGGTGGGCGGCGATATCTGGCTGCTGGATCGCCCGCAAAGCGCCTTCCCACACCTGTCGCTCACGCCGGCCGCCACGCGCACCGTCTTCGCCGAGCGTGGCTGGAAGACGATTGTTGGCTTCCAGACGCGCAACCCGGTACACCGCGCCCACGAGTACCTCCAGAAGGCCGCGCTTGAGCAGATCGACGGCTTGCTGCTGCACCCGCTGGTTGGCGCAACCAAGGACGACGATGTGCCCGCCGCGACGCGCGTGCGCACCTACGAAGTGTTGCTCGAAGGCTACTACCCACGCGAGCGCGTGCTGCTGGCCGCCTACCCGGCCGCAATGCGCTACGCCGGCCCGCGCGAGGCGCTGCTCCACGCGATTTCGCGCCAGAACTACGGCTGCACTCACTTCATCGTCGGGCGCGACCATGCCGGCGTGGGCAACTACTATGGCACCTACGACGCCCAGCGCCTGTTCGACACACTCCAGCCCGGCGACCTCGACATCCAGCCGCTGAAGTTCGAGCACACCTTTTTCTGCAAAACCTGCGGCAACATCGCCTCGACGCGCAGCTGCCCGCACACATCCGAGCATCATCTGGTGCTGAGCGGCACCCGCGTGCGCGAAATGCTGCGCGCCGGCACGCTGCCGCCGCCCGAGTTCACCCGCCCCGAAGTCGCGCAGATCCTGATCGAAGCAATGCGCGCCGCTTAGTAAGGGCGAAGGGTACGGTCTCTCGATTTTGTAAGGGCGAAGCATTCGCAGCAGCTGCTTGAGAAAAACGCCAAGCGCGAATGCTTCGCCCCAACGACGAACAATCGGCGAGAATGCTTCGCCCCAACAAAGAACGAATAAGGAAAAAACACCATGACAACCGGCGTCACCCTCTGGTTTACCGGCCTGTCAGGCGCAGGCAAATCGACCATCTCGGAGATCCTTGAGCGCGAGCTGCGCGCCGCTGGTCGCAAGGTCGAAGTGCTCGACGGCGACGTGGTGCGCACGCACCTGAGCAAGGGCCTGGGCTTCTCGAAGGAAGATCGCGACACCAACATCCGCCGCATCGGCTGGGTGTGCGAGGTGCTGTCGCGCAACGACGTGGTGGCGATCGCCGCCGCCATTTCGCCCTACCGCTCGGTGCGCGACGAGGTGCGCGAGCGCCACGCCGGCCGCTTTGTCGAGATCTTTATCGACGTGCCGCTGGAAGTGGCGATTGAGCGCGACGTAAAGGGCCTCTACAAAAAGGCGCTGGCCGGCGAGATCAAGGGCTTCACCGGCGTGGACGACCCTTACGAGCCGCCGCTCGATCCCGAGCTGGTGATCCACACCGATCAGGAAACGCCGCAGCAGAGCGCCGAGCGCATTCTGGCGGCGCTGCGCGAGCTGGGCTACCTGTAGATGACGAACGGCCAACGACGAAGGACGAATGCATGTGTTTTCGTCCTTCGTCCTTCGTCTTTCGTCACATGAAGGAGGACTAGGATGTCTGTCGATACCGCCAACGAAACCGGCAAGCCGCTGGCGCATGTGGAAGACCTGAAGGCGATCAGCGACGGCCTGGGCGGCTTTCTGCTCGACGAGCTGGCCGACCTGTCGAGCGACCGCATTTCGGAAGATGCCTACCAGCTGCTGAAGTTTCACGGCTCGTACCAGCAGGACGACCGCGACGAGCGGCGCGAGCGCAAAAAGCAGGGCCTGGATCGCGCATGGTCGTTTATGGTGCGCACCAAGTTCCCGGGCGGGCGGCTGACCGCCGAGCAGTATCTGCTGGCCGACGAGCTGGCGAGCACCTACGCCAACAACACGCTGCGCATCACCACGCGCCAGGATTTCCAGTTCCATGGCGTTGGCAAGGCCAACATGAAACCGCTGATTAAGGCGCTCAACGAGCGCTGGGTCACCACCTACGGCGGCTGCGGCGACGTGGCGCGCAACTTCATGGCCTGCCCGGTGGCCGATCTGCTGCCCGGCCACAGCTACGACTACCAGGCGCTGGCCCAACAGATCAGCGACAAGTTTATGCCCGAGTCGACCGCCTACTACGAGTTCTGGCTCGACGGTGAGAAAGTGCTGGTCGACGGCACGCGCGTGCAGGTCACGCCCAAGCGCGACGAGTCTTTCTACGGCCCGACCTACATGCCGCGCAAGCACAAAATGTCGATCGGCCTGCCGCACGACAACTGCATCGATATCTTCACCCACGACCTCTCGCTTGAAGCGGTGCTGAACGACGACGGCAGCCTGCGCGGATTCAACCTGCTGGCGGGCGGCGGCCTGGGCAGCACGCACGGCAAGGCCGCGACCTTCCCGCGCCTGGCCGACCGCATTGGTTTCCTCGAGCCCGAGCAGGCCCTGCCCGTGATCGAGGCCGCGTCGGCAGTGTACCGCGACTACGGCGACCGCACCAACCGCCGCCATGCGCGCCTGAAGTACGTGCTCGAAGAGCGCGGCGTCGCGTGGTATCGCGACGAGCTGGCTGCCCGCCTGGGCGCTCCCCTCGACCCGCCCGCCGACGTGCCGCGCTACGAAGCGCACGACCACCTGGGCTGGCAGCAGCAGGCCGATGGGCGCTGGCTGGTGGGCGTGTGGGTCGAAAATGGCCGCATCAAAGAAGGGCTGAAGGACGGCCTGCGCGAGATTATTGCGCGCTTCCAGCCCGAAATTCGCCTGACTGCGCAGCAAAACCTGGTGCTGGTCAACATCGACGCGGCAGATAAGCCCGCGCTCACCGCCGCCCTGCGCGAACACGGCATCCAGACCGGCGACGAGCAGCTAAGCGCGCTGCGCCGCTACGCCATGGCCTGCCCGGCCATGCCCACCTGCGGCCTGGCGGTGGCCGAGGCCGAGCGCTACCTGCCCGACCTGATCGGCGAGCTTGAGCAGCGCGGCTACGGCGACGAGCGCGTGTGGATTCGCATGAGCGGCTGCCCGAACGCTTGCTCGCGCCCGCCCACAGCCGAGATCGGCATCATCGGCCGCAGCCTCAACCTCTACAACGTCTACGTCGGCGGCAGCTTCGCCGGCACGCGCCTGGCCAGGCTCTACCGCGAAGATGTGCGCGGCCATGTGCTGGCCGACCTGCTGGCCGAAACCTTCGACCAGTGGCGCGCCGAGCGGGATGATGGGGAGGAATTTGGCGACTGGGCACTGCGAACGCTGGTGGCGTAGGCCCCTGCACGCCCAGACCAACGCGCCCGCCGAGCTGCCGCTCGGCGGGCGCGTTTGCGTGTGTAGGAGGCTTTTATTCCCCCGCTGGCGGGGCCTCGCCAAGCAGCCACTCCAGCGCCAGCATGTAGCCGCGCCAGCCCAGCCCGGCGATCTGCCCGGTGGCAACCGGCGCCACCACCGACGTGTGCCGGAAGGCCTCGCGCTTATACACATTCGAGAGGTGTACCTCGATGATCGGCGCGTGCAGGCTGGCGAGCGCGTCGCGCAGCGCGAGGCCGTAGTGCGTCAGCGCGCCCGGGTTGATAATAATCCCGTCGGCGTCCCAGCCCTCCGCCTGCAAAAAATCAATCAGCGCGCCCTCGTGATTCGATTGCAGGGCCAGCAGCGTTGCGCCCGCCGCCGCCGCGCGCTCCTGCACCGCCGCGTCGATCTGCGGCAGCGTGGTGTGGCCGTAGATGCCTGGCTCGCGGCGGCCAAGCATGTTCAGGTTTGGCCCGTGGATGAGCAGAATTTTCATAGGGTCACCTTATCAATTTGGTGGGGGTTCGGGGGCGGCGAAGCGGCCCCCGAATTTTCCCCTTTGGTGGCTCTCAGCCACGGCCGTGGCTGAGAGCCACCAAAGAAATGCATCTTGGAGGGCTGCCGCCCTCCAAACCACCCGCTGAATAAATTTGATAGTCCGAGAAGGCTTCTGAATGCCAAGAATGTTCTGACTTCTGACTCCTGAATCCTGACTTCTGCCCTATTCTACGCGATTTTCCCGCAAACGCGAAGGCGGGCGTGGCACCGCGCCACGCCCGCCTTCGTGTTCTGGCCGTGCCGTCTAGCGGTGGAATTCCGCCACTGGCAGGAAGATCGCCACGCCACCGGGAGGCGCGAACGAAACACCCACCGTGTCCACGATTTCGTCGTATACGGTTGGCGAAAACACCGACGTTGCGCGCACTGTAATGCGGTTGATGTCTTCCAGCGCGGCGTCGGCTGGCACGTTTACCTTCACCGTCACCGGGTAGGTGAAGCCCGGCACCAGCTCGCCCGTTGTGGTTGGCACCACCGTCACGTTCCAGTTCAGCGGGTTGGTTGCGGTAATGACAAAGCTATCCTTGCCGTTGCCGGTGTTGACGATCTGGTGGTTGAATGTCACCGTGGTGTTTGGAACGAGCGGCCTGGTCTGGCTGGTCACCAGGCTCAGCCGCGCATACTGCAGCACGGTGATCGTGTCGGTCACTTCCTGAACGTTATTCGGCAAGGTCGTCGATAGTGCGCGGATGCGCAGCCGCTCGACCAGCCCGGCCTGTGCCGAGGTTGGCACCGTGGTGGTTGCGGTGAAGGTGCGCGTGGCTTTTGGCCCAAGCACCACCACCTGGGGCGACAGCGTGCTCGGCCAGCCCAGGTACGACACCGCCGAGATCACAAACGTGTCGGTGATGGCGCTGCTGTTGGTGACGGTATGCAGGCAGATCACCGTTGCGCCGGGTAGCGCGTCGGTGTTGCATGCCCCGCCGACCTGCACGGGCGGGCCGACATGCACAATCGCCAGCGCGGTGTCGCTGCAGCTGCTTTCGTGGCAGCTGGCCCGCAGCGTGAGCGTGAATTCGTCGCCGGTGGTTAGCCCGCTCGGCGCGATGATAACCAGCTGCACATTCACCGACTCGTTTGGCTGCAGGGTCGCGGTCCGCGTTGGCGTCACCGTTGCCTGCCAGCCGTTCGGCAACCCTTCCACGCTCAGATCAAACGACTGCGAGATGCTGCCGCTGCTGAGCAGCGAGAAGGTGAAGGTTACCGGCTTGGTGTCGATCAGCGATTGGGTTTGCTGATCGGGCGTGAGCGTGACCGCCGCAACCTCGGCAATGCTGGTGGTGATCACAGCGGTGTCGCGCACTGGCCCGTTGCTTGTCAGCGACGACGTGGCGGTGATCACGGTGATGTTGGGCGGCAGCGCCACCTGGCCGGGCGGGATGGTGAGCGCAACTTCAATCGGTGTGCTGTCGCCAGGGCCAAGCGCGGTGCTGCTGGGCAGCAGTGCCACCGGCCAGCCGCGCGAGGTGCTGGCCGCCAGGCTGATCGTGTCGGTGAAGTTGCCGTTGTTCTGGAGCGTCGTCGTGTACGTCACCACGCGGCCGGGCGTGTAGCCGGTCGGGTCGTTGATATCTGGCCCGAGCGCAATCGCCGCGATCTTGTTGACCGTGATCGTCGCTGCGCCGCTGGCTTTCACATTCGTGCCGGCGCGGTTCGTCGCAGTGAGCGTGGCCTGGTACGCGCCGGCCAGCGCGTTCGCCGGCACAGTCACGGTTGCCGTCACCACCGCGCTTGCGCCCGGCGCCAGATCAACCGACGGCGAAACCGGGCTGGTGATCGTCCAGCCGGCTGGCGGGCTCAGGTTCAGGTCGAAGGTGCCGCTCAGGTTGCCCGCATTCTTCAGCGTGTAGGTCAGCGCCACGGTTGCGCCGGGGTCGGCGGCGGCGGGCGCGGCTACACTGCTAAGGATCAGCGGCACCGCCGACGAGGTGATCGTCGTCGTGTCGGTGATCGTCGCGGAGACATTCGGGTCGGCCACCGAGCGCGCGGTCACAGTGGCGTCGTAGCTGGGCGGGCTGCTGATGCCAGCAGTGGGTGTCAGCACCAGCGTGACAATTGCCGAGGCGCTGGGCGCGAGGTTCGCCACCGTGGTTGGCACGAGGCTGTAGGCCCAGCCGTTTGGCGGCGTCACACTAATCGTGAAGCTGTCGGTGCCATTGCCGGTGTTGGTCAGCTTGTGCTGGTAGGTCACCGGCACGCCCGGCGCGGTGGTCTTTGCGTTCGAGCTGGGCGTTGGGTCGGGCACAAAGGTCAGCCCGGGCTGCGAAAGCACGTTGGTCCGGTCGATCTGCTGCTTGCTCACGCCGCCGAGCGTGACGGTGGCAGTGGCTTCGTTGAAATCGCCGGCCTGCGCATTCGCCGGCACAGTCACCGTCACGCTAAAGGTGCAGGTGGCCTGCGGCGCAAGCGACTGCCCGGTGCAGGTGTTGCCGTTCAGCGCCGCCCAGGTGTTGGGCGTCTGGCTCAGCGCCACCGACACATTGCCCGCGCCCGTGCCGCTGTTGCGCACGGTGTGAACGTAGGTGGTGCTGGTGCCGGGCGTCACGGCGCGCGGCGGCTGCGGGTTGGCGGTGGTGATCTCAATCGCCGGCGCGGCGGCCACACACTGCGCAAGATTGCCCGTCGGGTTGATGAACTCCGACGTATTGCCTGCGCCGTCGGTCAGCGTGAAGATCAGGTAGTGCTTGCAGCCGGTGATATCGACGCTGAACGAGCCGTTGGCGGCCGGGTTCACACTGTTCAGGAAGGTTGGGCCTTCGTCCACGGGCGGCGTATCGCTGGTGAAGACTTCAAGTACACAACCCGGCGCCGCGCAGCTGCTCACTGTGCCGCTGAGCGTAAAGCCGCTGGATGGGGGTGTAACGCTCACGCGCGCGTTCGCAATCGGCGCATTGCCGCCGCCCGCAAGCGCGATGCCCTTGCCGCCGTTTGCCGACGTGATCGTGTGGCTGATGCGGTTGCCGGTTGCGCCGCTGCCATTCACCAGAATGCCATGCAGCGAGTTGTTGTGCAGGTTGTTGCCTTCGGCCAGCGTGCTGCCGCCGATGAGGTTATTGGCGGCGTTGTTGATCAGAATACCGATCTGGTTCAGGCGCACTTCATTGGCTTTGATGATGTTGCTGCCACTTTGCACCTCGATGCCGCTGCTGGTGTGGCTTTCGATCACATTGCCCGCGCCAGCCGCACCAATCGTGTTGCTGCTGCTGCCAGGCGTCAGCGCAATGCCAACCGCGCCGTTCGCCTTGATCGTGTTGCCAGTGATCGTATTCTGGGTTGGCGATTTCGGCGTGGCGCTGGTGTCGGGCGCGAAATAGATGCCGCCAAGTGTATTGTTGGCGATGCGGTTGTTGCTGATGGTGTTGTTGAAGGTGCCGCCAGTCAGCTGAATGCCGCGCTGGTTCGGCACGGCGGCGTTGCCGCTTGCGTCGGTGCCGATCTGGTTGCCGGTGATGGTGTTCAGCCGCACCTGCTGCGAGGGCTGCGAGGCCGTCACGGTCGCTTCGATCAGCACGCCATTGTTTCGGTTGCCGCTGATGACGTTGTTCGGGCCGACCGTGAAGTTGTTTGCGCTGTTCGAGAAATAGATGCCGGTGTCGTTGGGCAGCGCGGCGGTGCCGGCGGCATTCAGGCCGATCCAGTTGTTGCGAATCACAATGTTGCTGGTGCCTGCGCCAAAGCCCAGCGAGTCTTTCAGGCGGATGCCAGTGGTGGTGTTGCCCGAAATCAGGTTGCCGTCGCCGTTGGGGGTGGCCGGGTTGCCATTCGGCCCGCCAATGATGGTGCCGTTGGAGGTCGTGACCTGCACGCCACCGGCGGCGTTGGGCAGCGCGGCTGTGCCGGCGGCGTTGGTGCCAATGCGGTTGCCAATCACGCGGTTGCCGGTGATAAAGGCCGACTGGCTGCCAACATAGCCGCCAATATTCACGCCAAACACGGTATCCGAGCCAGCCAGGCCATTGCCGCTGATCACATTGCCCGGCCCGATCTGCGTGTTGATCGAGTCGTCGCCAACATACACGCCACTGTTGCGGTTGCCCAGCGCGGCGGTTCCGGCGGCGTTCAGGCCGATCAGGTTGTTGCGAATGATGTTCGCGCTCTGGCGAATCGCCGGGTCGAAGCCCACCGACGTAAACAGATAAACGCCATAGCCGCTGTTGCTTGAAATAACGTTCCCATCAATGATATTGCTGCTGGCACCAAACTGCACGCCAATGCCGCCGCCGCTGTTATTGGTGGTGGTGCCGCCGCCCGTGGCGGTGCCCAGGGTGTTTGTGCCGATGTAGTTATTGCTGACGGTGTTGCCGGTCGCGCCGGTGCCATTCAGCCAGATGCCGAAGCCACCCTGCGGCGTCGCAATAAAGCCGTTGATGATCAGGCCTTTGATCGTGTTGTTGGCTGAGGTGACGAGCAGGCCCTGACGGCCCAGCACGCCGCCGCCGGTCAGCTCGATCTTGGGCTTGCCGTCGCCGCCGAGCCCGTTGATCGTGGTGCTGCCGGCGCTAATGGCGGGCAGCGCGCTTCCCTGCACGGTGATGCGCCAGGTGCCGCTGGCGGCCTGGTAGCCAGGGTCGCTGGTGGGGATGCTGAACTGGATAGTGCCCGGCGCGGCATTGGCGGCCTTGATCGCCTCGCGCAGCGAGCAGTTGGTGCCGGAAGCACAGGTCGTATCGGTGTCGGCAGTTTTTGTGACGACGTATGGCCCGGCCGCCAGCACTGGCCCTGCCGCGGGCGCAACTGCTACCAGCAGCGCCAGCAGGCCAAGCAGGCAGAGACGACGAAACGAAAGCGACACAGCGCCCTCCTTCTCGAAAAATATGCCACCGCGTAGGCCGAGGAGCGAGGGCCTTTCATGCGCCTCGCTCCTCCGCTGCCCGCAATGGGTGAAGACGTACGGTTCCTAATTGTTCGTTGCGATCGGGATGTATTGTCGCGGCGCCATGGCGTTTGCATTGATCAGAATGCGGTTTTGCGCCGCCTGTCGGATCCGCTGATCAAAATCAAGCAGCAGCACCGTCACAGTTTCCGTGTTGCCAATGATCAGGTTTGGATTCAGCGTCACTTCCATTGCGAAGCGCACCGTATTCGCGCCCGGCGTATTGCCGACGGTGAACGAGTAGTTTGCGCCAAAGGTGCCGCCATCCGTGCGCCGGAAGGTCACGTCGCTGCCGAGCGCGCCCGAACCTTCAAGCGAGAAGGTTGCCGGGCCGTTGCTGCGGTTTTCCACGATGTAGAAGAAGGTGGCCTTCTGGCCCGCGCCCGCTTCGCCGTCGATATCGCCGTCGTGCAGCAGCAGCGCGCTGGGCGTCAGTTCGGCGTGCGTGGTGTCGGTGAGCGTCTGGCTTTCGCCCGGGTCGCTCGGCACGATCAGGTCGATAAAGGTTGTTTCGGTGGTGCCGGCCTGCGTGCCCGATGGCACCGTCACGCTCACGGTCAGGAACTTGGCGTTGTCGTCGCCCGGCGCGAGCGAGATCGTGTCGGTGCTGACCTCGGTGAACCAGCCGCGCACGCTGCGGGTTTGCACGTTCACGGTCTGCGTGACATTGCCCTTGTTCACGAGCTTATGCACATAGCGCACAATATTGCTCGACGAGTCGGGCGCGCCAAAGCCTTCGCGCTCCAGCGGCGTCACCACCAGGTCGAACTTCGGCAGCACGTTGGTTGTGTCGGTCACCGTGTCGGTGACGGTCACAAAGCGCGTCGAGCGCACCGTCAGCGCGGTCAGGTCGGGCGGCGGCCCAGCCAGCACGCGCGGGTCGGGGCCAAACGGCAGGGTCAGCGTCAGCGTGATGCGCTTGGTTTCGCCCGCCGCCAGCGAGAAGGCATTGCCCAGCGCCGGCACGGTCTTGATCGGCCACTTGCGCGACGAAACTGCGCTCAGCTTGAGGTCGAGCAGGTCGACGCTGCCGTTGTTCACCAGGTCGTGGGTGTAGGTGACGACCTGGCCCGGGATGGCGTTCTGCGTGCTGGGGTTGGCGTCCATCAGGTCAATCGGCCCGATCTGTGTCGTTAGGCCGCTGAACTCCGAGGTGTTGCCGTCCTTGTCGGTGGCGGTAAGCGCCAGCTGCGGCGGCAGGCTGCCCAGCGTAAAGGTGAAGTAGCCGTTTGAGGTGATCTGCTGTGACACAAAATCGCGGCCCTGCCCGTCGAGCGCAGCCGGGTCGGTGGTAAAGAGCTGAATGGTACACGGCAGCACACAGGCGTCGCTGGTGCCGGTCTTGGTCACGCGGCCAGTGAGCTGTCCGTTCTGGTTCAGCCGAATGCCAACTGGCGGGTCGATGTCGTGGTTGGCATTGGTGCTGCTGCCGCCAGGCGCGGGCGTGTTCGGCGCGAGCGCAATGCCCTTCAGCGCGTTGTGCGAGATGTGGTTGTTCTGAATGCTGACTTGCTGCGCGCCACCATCGACCAGCACACCATTCTGTGTGTTCGGCAGGGCAACATAGGCGCTGTTGCTAAATGCCACGCCAATATAATTTTGCTTGATCGACACCAGCTTGGCTTTATCGCCGCCAACATGAATGCCATTGCCTTTGTTGCCGGCGATGGTGTTGGCGGTGTCGGCGCTGGAGCCGATACGAATGTCCTGCGCGTTATTGTTGATCAGAATGCCATCGCCGTTGTTGCCGGCGGCAGTGGTGAATGGGCCGTTGCTGGCGGCGCGGCGCAGGCCGATCGTGTTGCTGCTGATCGTCGCGCTCAGCACGCCAGTGCCGGCAATCGTCACACCTGGCCCGCCATTTCCGGCAATCTGGTTGCCCGCCCCGGCCACGCCAATCTGCGTGCCCGTTGTGCCATCGCCCACCAGAATGCCGCCGAGGGTGTTGCTCAGCACAGCGGTTGCCAGTGGCGTCAGGCCAATCCGGTTCCCCGCGACGATATTGCCCGAGATGGCGGTGTAGCCCACGGTGCTGCGGCCAAATGCCACGCCATAGCCTTTGTTGCCGGCAATGGTGTTGCCCTGCCCGGCAATACCGATCTGGTTGTTGCTGGCATTGTCGCGCACGAACACGCCGCCCAGGTCGTTCGGGCGGGCAACCGTGCCGCCGGCATTGGTGCCAATATAGGTGTTGTAGATTTTGTTGCCGGTGGTGCTGTCGTCGGTAATCAGCACGCCATAGCCGGCGTTGCCGCTGATCAGCGAATTCGCGCCAGCGCTGCCAAACACATTGTTGTTGCTTGCGCCAGCCGCAATTCGCACGCCACTGCCGCCATTGCCCTGGTCGGTCGAGCCAATTTCGTTGGTGCCGATATAGTTGCCGGCAACCGTGTTGTTGGTCGAGCCGTCGCCAGTTAATACAACGCCGTTTCCGGTGTTGCCCGAAACGACATTGCGCTGGGAAGCGATCATGCTGCCGATCTGGTTGCCGCTGCTGTCAACCACATTGATGCCATTCAGGCTGTTTGGCATCGGTGTGGTAACGAAGCTGGCACCCAGGCCCAGGCCAATGTAATTGCCGTAAATTTTATTGTTTGGCGCATTTCGCAAACGAATGCCATCGCCAGTATTGCCGGCGATGACATTGCGCTCGCCCGGGTTGCTGCTCAGGCCAATGGTATTATCGTGCGCCTGGCTGTCGATCTGAACGCCAGCATACGTATTTGGCTGTGTGCCGCCGCCAGGGAAGTTGCCAATATAGTTGCCATAGACCTGGTTGTTGGCGCTGCCCGAGCCGTCAATGCGAATACCAATGCCGAAGGTATCTGAGCCAGTAAAGCCAACAATAATCAAATTTTGAACAATATTATTTGCCGAATTCAAGCGAAGCCCAACGCCACCGCCCGAGAGGCCCGAGCCGTCAATCACCACGCGCGGCGTGCCGACAGCATTATTATTCAGGCCGTTAATCGTTGTTTCGCTGCCGCTGATCGGGGGCAGCGCGCTGGTTGGCGTGATCGTCCAGCGCCCGGTGCCGGCGTCGTAGCCGTAATTCACATCAGTATCATCTTCCGGAATACCGAAGACAATTGCGCTGCTCACGCTGTCGCCATTGGCCTTCAGGATCGCCTGGCGCAGGGTGCAGTCGTCGGCTAGGTCGGTGCAGACTGGATCGATACCAATTCCGGCATCGGTGGCCAGATCAACAACATAGGTATTTGTTGCTGCATTCGCCGTTGGCGGGCGCTGTGCGATCGCCATTGATGCGCATAACAGCACAAGAATGAGCGACCACGCAAGCGTGCGGCGTGATTGAATCATGAGGACGCTCCTCTCCTTAGGTGCAAAACGGCAATTAATAATACTATAGTGGGAACTACTGCCGTTTATTCTATCACACAGGGCAAGCGTTATGACTAGGAAAGAAGTACTGAAACGCCGCTGATGTGTAAAGTTTCACGAAGCGGGGAAATTACGATTGCGGATCGTAGAGTGGGGGCTTGGGGCGCACTGAACGCGCATGGAATCGAACAGCACAACCACAGACCGCTAGGACGAAAAAGGCATAGGGAAACGATTGCCACGAAGACTCGAAGGCACGAAGGGCTTCAGGATCTGTAAAATCTTTGAGCCTTTGAGTCTTTGTGGCGGAAGGTTGGAGCACGAGCATAAAGCGCGCTAGGCAGCGGGCCGCGCCACAGCGTACTGCTCGCCCATGCGGCGGGCATGGTCGGCCACTTCGTCGCGCAGCTGCGGCGGGCCAAGCACTTCGACATCCGCGCCCCAGCTTAACACCCACGAGCGCACTTCGCGAATGCCGCCAACGCGCATCTGTAGCTCGCAGCCACCGTTAGGCGTGTCGTTCAGGCGCTGGCTGTGGTGCCACACGCTTTCGCGCACGCGCGGCGCTGCCAGCGGCGAAAAGCGCAGGCGCACTTCCACTTCAACCTCGTCCATCACGCCCCAGGCCGAGGCCAGGTAGGCGTAGGGGTCGAAATCGTCGGGGATGGTGTAGGTGCTGCCAAGCAGCTCGGCGTCGGCAACGCGTTCGAGCTTGAAGGTGCGCAAGGCCCCGCGCAGATCGTCGTAGGCGATCACATACGAGGCGGGCTCGCTGCGCGACACTTCGAGAAAGTAGGGGCAGATCACGCGCTCGGTCAGCTCGCCGCTGGCGGCGCGGTAGCGAATGAGCACTTTGTGGCGATCGGCCCAGGCGCGCGTTACCGCGTCGAGCACGCGCACATAGTCGGCGCGCAGCGGGCGGGCGCGAATGATTTCGGCGACGCGGCCCATGTGGCTGGAGATGGTGGTGTCGGGCAGGCCGGCGGCAAGCTTGTTCAGCGCCGAAACGACATTGGGGTTATGCTCGTCGCTGTGGTGGGCCAGCAGGCGCGCCGCAAAGAACAGCGCAACGGCCTCGTTCAGGTTGAGCCGAATGGTCGAGAGGTAGGACTCGCGGTCGATGCCGTAGCGGCCATCGTTCTGCCAGATCGGCGCGCCCATTTCTTCGAGCGCCTGCAGATCACGGTAGATCGTGCGGCGGTCGACACCGCAGTATTCGGCAAGATCGGCCACACGCAAGCCGCGCGGCGCATTATACAGCCGGTGCTCAATCCGCTGCAGGCGCGCGGCTTTGCTCTGGATGCGATCCACAGTTTATGTACGATTTACGATGTACGATTTTGCTTTTCCCATCGCAAATCGTTCATCGCAAACAGCTAGACGATGCCCGAAAACTTCAGCGCAAACATGGCCACAAACAGCAGCACCGTCCAGATCGCGATCCAGCGCAGGTCGCGGCGGGCTGCCGTGTAGTCTGCCGTGTAGTCGATTGGCTCGGGCGCGGGGCGGCTCAGCACGCGGCGCGCGGTGCGGGCCGGGCGAGCGGCAGGCATTGCCGGCGCTTCGAGCGAGCTAGTGGTGCCAGTGTATGAAGGCGTTTCAACACTCACGTCGGGGCGGGCCTGCGGGCGGGCCGCCTGGCGCCGACGCTGTGAGCGGGTGTGCGGTGGCATTGTGTGTATCCTCCAACGTGCGAACTATGCATGCCTGGCCGGCAGGTGCGCGGCCACTAAACGCTTATTATACCATACCCGCCTGGCGTGGCTTCACAGACGCCGATACCATCTTCACAATTTCTCATTTGCCTCATACGAGATCCTAACAATTTCTGAACATTTGCTTGCTATTGTAGCAACGTGCGCTTGGGAGCGCAGGGGTTGCGAGTGACGTTCGGCATGCGCTTAAGCGTCACACGCGGAGGGCTGCTCACAGCCGCCTGCTTGTATTGGCACAAACGCATACGCCTGGCAAGTTGGGCCGGGCGCGGATGTCGAAAGAAAGGCATTACTTATGCGAGTGAGCACTCCATTGCCGCAGGCACGCGAACGTTTGCGCGCTCCGTGGCGGAGCCTGCGCCAGCGCCGCTGGCTGTGGGTTGTTGTTGGGCTGGTTGTGATCGCTGGAGCCGCCGCATGGTGGTATACCTCGCGCCGCAGCACTGCAACCACCACCACATCGTTTGCACGCGTAACCCAGGGCACCATGACGATTGCCGTCAGTGGCAGCGGCGCGGTGGCAGCGGCGCGCACGGTCGAGCTGCCATTCCAGCAGGCCGGCACGGTTACCTCGGTTGATGTGATGGTTGGGCAGCAGGTGACCGCCGGCCAGGCGCTGGCGAAGATCGATGCGGGCGATTTGCAGCTTGCGCTTCAGCAGGCGCAGGCCAACCTCAAGGCCGCGCAGGCCAAGCTGGCCCAGACGAAAGATGGCACCACGACCCCGGCTGATATTGCGAATGCCAAGGCGTCGCTCGCCAGCGCCGAGGCGCAGCTTCAGCAAACCAAAAACGGCACTGCCACCGCTGCCGATATCTCGAGCGCCAGGGCGTCGCTCGCCAGCGCGCAGGCCAAGCTCGACGCGCTGAAGAACCCCGACGCCGCCACGCTGCAAGCCGCCCAGTCGAAAGTTGACCAGGCGCAAACCAGCTTGCAGAGCACGCGCGACAGCGCCTCGCAGGCGAAAACCAATGCGCAGATCCAGCTCCAGAACGCGGTAAACTCGCTCACGCAGGCGCAATCGAAATATTCGTCGGCGCTGCAAAACTGGCAGTATGTGCAAAGCACTGGCAACGACCCGGTGCAGCCAACCAAGACCAATTCGCAGGGCAAGGCAGTGCCGAATAAGCTGAACGACGCCCAGGCCCGCCAGTATAGCGACACCTTTGTGCAGGCGCAGTCGGCGCTCGACAGCGCGCAGAACAGCGTGCAGCAGGCCCAGGTTGCCTACGATGCCGCGCGTCAGAAAGAGGTTTCCGACATCGCCCAGGCCGAGGCCGCGCTGAGCGATGCCCAAGCGACCGTCGCCGCGCTGAAGAACCCGACCAAGAGCGACCTGACCCAGGCGCAGGCAGCGGTGACGCAGGCGCAGGCCAGCCTGACCAAGCTGACCCAGGGCGGCACCGCCGCCGAGGTCGCGCAGTCGCAGGCCGGCGTCACGCAGGCACAATCGAACCTCGACAAGCTCACCGCGCCTGCCACCGACGCCGACCTGACCGCGGCCGAGGCCAGCGTGCTCCAGGCGCAGGTGTCGGTCGACACGGCCGAGCGCAACCTGGCTGCCGCCACGCTCGCCGCGCCCTTCGATGGCGTGGTTTCGGCGGTGGCGGTGCAGCCCGGCGCGCAGGCCAGCACTGGCACGGCGGCGATCACGATTGTCGACCGCTCCAAGCTGCATATTGACGTCAGCCTGAGCGAAACCGACGCCGCCAAAGTGCAGGTCGGCCAGGCGGTTGATCTGACTTTTGATGCGCTGCCGGATGTCACGCTGAAGGGCAAGGTCGCGACCGTCTCGCCCGCCGCCACAACTTCGCAGAATGTTGTGACCTTCCCGGTGCAGATCGAGTTCGACCCAGGCCAGACGCCGGTGAAGGTGGGCATGAGCGCCACCGCCGACATTCAGCTCGAACAGATCAGCAACGCCCTGCTGGTGCCAAGCCGCGCCATTCGCACGGCGGGCAACAACAAGACCGTGACGCTGCTGCAGGGCCAGGGCTCGGATCGCCAGGCGATTACGGTGCCGGTGGTGACGGGCCAAACCACGAACGGCCAGACGGTAATCACCAGCAGCGGTGGCAATGGCGTGCCGGCCCTCAAGGCGGGCGACGTGCTTGAAGTGCAGACCGCCGCCACGACGACAACCACTGGGGCAAACACCACCCAGCGCCGCAATAATGGCGGCTTTGGTGGCTTTGGTGGCGTGGGTGGCCCGCCCCCCGGACGCTAAAGCGGCGAGCCTGCCCGGCTAGCCCTGCGCGTGGCTGGAATAGCCTGCGCAGGGCTGCCAGCCGGGGAAAGGAAAACAACTATGGATGCAATGATACAAGTGCGCGACCTGCATAAAACATATCAGATGGGCGATATCACCGTGCCGGCGCTGCGTGGCGTGAGCTTTGATGTGGGGCGCGGCGACTTTGTGGCGATTATGGGCCCGTCGGGCTCGGGCAAATCCACGCTGATGAACCTGCTCGGCTGCCTCGACACGCCCACCTCGGGCAGCTACCTGCTCGACGGCCTGCCAGTCGACCAGATCGACCGCAATTTGCTGGCGGCGGTGCGCAACCGCAAGATCGGCTTTGTGTTCCAGCAGTTCAACCTGCTGCCGCGCCAAACCGCGCTGGAGAATGTGGCGCTGCCGCTGATCTACCTCGGCGGCGTCAGCCCAGCCGAGCGCGAAGAGCGCGCGCGTGAAATGCTGGAGCTGGTGGGCCTGGGCGAGCGGCTCGACCACCGCCCCAAGCAGCTTTCTGGTGGCCAGCAGCAGCGCGTCGCCATCGCCCGCGCGCTGATCACCCGCCCGGCCCTGCTGCTGGCCGACGAGCCAACCGGCAACCTCGACTCAAAATCGAGCATCGAGATTCTGGCGCTTTTCGAACAGCTCAATGCGCAGGGCATCACCGTGGTGCTGGTGACGCACGAACCCGACATTGCCGAACACGCCCGCCGCGTGCTGACCGTGCGCGACGGCTTGCTCGATAGCGACACGGCGGGCAGCCGCTGGCAGGCACCAACCCTGGCGGCCAGCCCAGCGCCACGCGCGATGCGGCCGCGCCTTTCGATTGCGCGCCGGCCGCCATTTCGCACAACCGGGAGATCATTATGAGCACAATGCTTCCAACTGCGGCGGAAGACGTTCGCGCAACGCCGGAAGCCGCGCCAAATGCCGATACGACCGACCCGCAGATTGCTGCGCTGCTGGTGGGCGGCATCAGCTTTTCCGAAACGCTCAGCATCGCGCTGCGCAGCCTGACGGCCAACAAGCTGCGCACCCTCCTGACCGCGCTGGGCATCATCATCGGCGTGGCGGCGGTGGTGGCGCTTATGGCAATCGGCCAGGGCTCGCAGGCCTCGATCACATCCACCATCACCGCGAATGGCGCAAATCTGCTGACCGTGCGCTCGGGCGCGAGCAACGCTGGTGGCGTGCGCGGCGGCATTGGCAGCAGCCAGACGCTCACCACCGACGACGCGACCGCGCTGGCCGACCCGAATAATGTTCCCGATGCCAGCCTGATTTCGCCGGAATATAATGGCAACGGCCAGCTTGTGGCGGGCAGCCAGAACACCAACGCCCAGATCATCGGCGCGACGCCCGCCTACCTGGCGGTGCATAATGCCAGCGTGGCTTCGGGCGATTTCTTCACCGCCGACGACGTGAGCAGCATGGCGAATGTTGCCGTGCTTGGCCCGAATGTCGCCGCCACGCTGTTTCCCGACTCCGACGCGCTGGGGCAGGCGTTTCGCATCAACAGCCAGCGCTTCCGCGTGGTGGGCGTGCTGGCCTCGAAAGGCGGCACTGGCTTTGGTTCGACCGACGACGGCGTGATTGTGCCGCTCGGCACCGCCCAGCGTAAGCTCTTTGGCGGGCGTGCCGTGAGCGGTGGCTCAACGCTGGTTTCGGGCATTGCGGTGCAGGCGAAAGACGCGAATAGCGTGGAAGCGGCGTTAGGCGAAATTCAGCAAACACTGCGCACGCGCCACAACCTGCCCGAAAATGGCGACGGCGACGACTTCAGCGTGATCAACCAGCAAGACATCCTGAATAGCGTGGCGAGCACCACACAAACGCTGACGCTGTTCCTGGGCGCGATTGCCGCCATTTCGCTGGTGGTGGGCGGCATTGGCATCATGAATATTATGCTGGTGTCGGTGCGCGAGCGCACCCGCGAGATCGGCCTGCGCAAGGCGCTCGGCGCGCGCGAAAGCGATATTCTCACCCAGTTCATGCTCGAAGCGCTGACGATTAGCCTGGTGGGTGCGCTGCTGGGCCTGGCGCTCGGCATCCTGATCGCGCTGGCAGTGAACCTGAGTGGCTCGTTCACCGCAACCCCGAGCGTGAGCGCGGCGGCGCTGGCGGTGGGCTTCGCAATGGTGATCGGCCTGTTCTTCGGCATTGCGCCAGCGCGCAGCGCCGCCCGGCTCGATCCAATCGACGCGCTGCGCTACGAGTAGCGCGCCACAACATACGAAGCAGAGCGCCGGCCTTGGGGTCGGCGCTCGGTTTTATGGCTGTGGGCAGGCCAGAATAAGAATCGGGAAGGCATACAGATCGTCGCGCAGGGTGTGCACGGTCGAGCATCTGTTGTCAGAAAATGCGTGGGCCTGGAGCCTGGGCAGCGCGCCATCCTGCAGCACCAGATACTCGGGGTGGTAGTGCGCAAACGCCCATAGCGCCGCGTCGTCGTAGCTGCTGCCCGGCCCAAGCTGCTGCGCAATTGCTGGCTGAAGCAGGCCCGCGAAATCGATCATTGGCCGGCCGGCGTAGTAGCCAATCATGCCAACTTCGAGCGTGCCCACGCGCGCGTCGGGCGTGGTATTTGCGCGCAGCCACTCGCCGGTGGCGCGGTAAATCGCCTGGCGCGTGTCGCCGTGGTCGCGCAGGTAGGCGAGCCCGCCGCGCTCGGGGTTAGCCACCAGAAAGGTAAGCACGGCCACCAGGGCTGCCGCGATTGCGCGGTTCTGCCAGCCGCGCTGCACCAGCCGCGCCGCCGCTTCTGCCCCCAGCCCCACCAGCGCCACAAAGCCAACAATCACCGGCCCGTAGTACCAGAAGTAGCTGGTGACGCCGAGCGCGGCATAGGCCAGCGCATACAGCGTGCTCCAGCCCGCCAGCAAGAGCCAGGGGCTGCGCGCCCACAGCCCAAACGGCAGGCCAGCCGCAGCCAGCGCAAACATTGGCCGAAACACCGGGAAGCGCCAGTAGTTGTCGCGCGCCTGGGCCAGCAGGCCGGGCAGAAACAGCTCTGCGCCGCGCATCAGCCCCTGCCGGCGCTTGGCCGCCAGCGTCACCGGGAAAGCCGCGCCAAAGTAGAGCTGCGCAAAGACGAGCCAGGGCAGCAGCAGCGCGCAGTAGAGCGCAATCGCGCGCCAGGGGATGGGACGGCGGCGCTGCCACAGAAATGCGCCCGCCAGCAGCGCCGCCGCCAGCACGCCATCGGCGCGCACCAGCGCGGCCAGCCCCAGCAGCAGCGCCACCGCCAGGTAGCGCTCGCGCGCATAGGCCCAGAAGCCGCCCAGCGTCAGCGCGAGGTACAGGGCCACTTCGCTGCCGAGGGTGGTGGCGAGCAGCGGGAACAGCGGGAACGCGATCATTCCCACCAGGCCGGCCGCCGGCGTGCGCCACGCGCGCCCAAGCTCCCAGAAGGCCAGGCCGCCCAGCGCCAGGCTGGCCGCGCCAAGCGCGTTGCTGACAGTTGGCACATTCGCGCCGAGCCAGCGCGCCACGGCCAGGAGCAGCGCGTACAGCGGCGTGGTGGTGCTGAGCACGCGCTCGCCGGGGTTATACACAAAGCCCGCGCCAGCCGCAATGTTCTCGGCGTAGCGGTAGGTGATGAAAGGGTCGTCGTAGCCGTGGCTGCCAAACCAGCGGAACAGGAGCGCGCCAACCAGCGCGGCCCACAGCCAGGGGGCGATGTGCAGCGCGCGCGTGGCCGGGCTTGCAGGCTTTGCAATGGGCTTCATGGCGCGCATTATAGCAGAAGCGAGACGCGAGACAGGAGACAGGAGATGCGCGAACCGAGAACCGCATGAGGGTTTAGGGTCTGGGGTTCTGGGACTGGGCCAATAACCTGCAACCTGTAACCTAAAAACCTGCAACCTGTAACCCAAAACCTCGTGTCTTCGTGCCTTCGTGGTAATCGTTTCGAACGGCGCGCTAGCCGCAGCTGTGCTGAATGGCAAGGTGAAATTGTCCGCTGCCCAGGCGCACTTCGATGCCACCCGGCACGGCGCTGGCCTGCCCGCTGCTGGCCTGCCCATTCTGCCAGATCGTCGTTCCATTGAGCGCAATCACGGTGGCGCTGTCGTTGAAGGGCAGCAGCACCGTGCCACTGCTGCCAGCCGGCGCGGCAATGTCTGCCGTATTTTGCCCGCAGGAAGCCGTGGCCCAGCTGGCCTGTAATGCGCCTGTTGCCAGTGGCAGCGCGCCCGCCGCGCCCGCAACGCTGCGCATGGGCGGCGCCAACGCCCATGTCTGCGGCCCGGTGCGCTCGGCCCCCAGCATCCAGCGCGTCAGGAACCAGGTGGGCGACGCACCCCAACCGTGCGAAAGGCTGGCGGTGTAGTATTTGTAGGCGTTAAACCCTTCCCACCATGTCGTTGCGCCGTGGTCGAGCATATAGCCGTAGTAGCGCTTGATAATCGCGTTGGCGTCGGCGATGCGCCCGGCCCGCCCAAGCCCTTCGAGCACCCAGAACATGCCATACACTTCGACATTCGGGTTTGCGGGGTCGCTGGAAAGCGTGGCAACGAGCTTGTTCGCCACGCGCCCCTGCTCGGCGGCGGGCACCACGTCGTAGGCCAGCGCGAAGGCCTGGGCGTGCGGCGTTGCGACGCGCAGTGTGCCGTTCCAGAGCGTGGCGCTGTACGCGCCTTGCGCGGGCATGTAGAGCGTGCTGTTGATCGCGGCCTTGATCTGGGCCGCGCGCGCCTGCCAGCCTGCCGCCCGCGCCGGGTCGCCCGCTGCGCTGGCAATATCGGCGGCATCGAGCAGCGTGCGGTAGAACATGGAGTTCACCGCCGTCGACTGCCCGTAACGGTCGAAATAGGCCGCCCAGTCGATCAGCGTGGTTTCCTGCCAGGTGCCATAGGGGATTTCGAGCAGCGTGGTGCCAGGGTTGGCGTACTGCTCCAGGTAGCCAATAAAGCTCACCAGCGTGGGGTAAAGCTGCGCGGGCAGGCGCGTGTCGCCGGTGCGGCGCAGGTAGTCGTGCAGGCTTTGCGCCCACAACATGCCGTAATCGAGCATGTGGTTGCTTTCGCCGTGTGGCGCGAGCGCAACCGGCCGGCCGTTTTCAAAAGCCTCGGCGATCTGGCGCAAGCCGCGCGCCAGCAGGAAATTGTCGCCCAGCGCGGCTTCATTGGCGTGATCGATCACAAAGGCATCGCCCCACCACTGGCCATGCTCGCGCCACGGGTCAGAATATGCGTCGCTCATGTTTGGGCGCAGCGTATCGACACCAACCTGCCAGATCGTATTGAGGCGCGCATCGCCGCTGCTGAAGCTGCCGCGCTGATCGGCCGGCAGGCGCTCTTCCAGCACGCGCAGGTTGCTCAGCTGCACGGGACCCCACGCCGCAAGGAGCAGGTAGCGCCCGCCGCGCGCATCGATGGTGCTGATCGCGCGCGCCGTGCCGTCGAGCACCCACGAATCGGTCTGGTTCCACTCAGGGTGCAGCGAGCCGGGGAAGGGCAGTGGGCGCGCATTCTGCCACAGCCGCTCGTCCCACCCCATGTCGAGCACGGTGCCTGCCGGCCCGCTCACGGTCGCGCTGACGCGGCCATACACCGTGCGCCCCAGGTCGATCACCGCATAAGAAGGCGTTTGCTGGAATTTGAGCGTAAGTGCCGCCCCCGGCGTGACGCTCACCGCGCTGGGCTGGCTGGCTGGCGCGGCCAGCAGCAGGCGGCGGCCGGCGTGCATGCCCTGCGAAAACGGCAGCGCGCCTGTGTCGAGATTGTCGGTCGAGACGCCAATGGTCAGGCCAGGCGGATTGATTGCGCTGGCAGTAAGGCCATGGTTGCCCGCGCCCACTGCGCGTGTGGCGAACACCACATCGGGCCGGTTCGGGCGCGGCTGCCATTCCAGCACACTGCCATCGAGCGCGAGCGTGCGGCTGCCGCTCACGGCCGAGGCGAGCGTTTCGATTGTAATGGTGGTGTTTGCAAGTGCGCGGAGCGAGTAGTTTGCCGGGCGCGAGGAATCGCCCAGCAGCTCGGCAATGCGCATGCCCGGTGCAAGCAGGCCAGCATCGCGCACCGTGGCGGGGATCGGCACGTTTGCCAGCGCGGGCAGCGACCGTGGCAGCACGCGCCCCGGCGGCGCGGGCACTGGCGTGGCAAACGGCCAGCCCCCGTCGTCGAACGCGGGCTGCATCCAGCCGGCTGGCAGCGCGCGCAGATCAAGCAGCTCGGTAGGGCCAACCAACCCCCAGGCGTGCACCAGCGCCGCGTCGCTGCGCCATGCCGGGCTGGCAAGCGCGCGCCAGCCGGTGCCTGTGGTTGTAGCTGCACCCGCGCTGCTCACCACGCGGGCCTGCAGCGCCGGGGCCGTCGATTCCGAGCGGCGCACGTTGGGTGCCCACTGCACCAGCACGGCGAGCGTATGCGTGCCTGCGCCAAGCGTGCCAAGCGCATAGCGATCGTACTCGTGGGTTTGGTAAGAAAAGCGCGCCGGCCCGCGCCCGCGCCATGTTCCATCCAGCCACAGCTCGTAGCGCGTGTCGGCAAAGATCTCCAGCGCCGCGCCCGCAACTGGTGCTGCCAGGGTAAAGGTGTGGCGGAACAGCCCTACTTCGTGCGTGGCCGGCGGGCCGGCGTGCGACCAGATCGCGGGCGCTGTGCCCAATGGGTCGGGCTGCTGTGCCACCGGCAGAAAAACGAGCTGGGTGGCTGCAACGGGCGGTTTGGGCGCGGCCTGCGCATGTGGCACCAGCAGCAGCGCCAGCAGCAGCAGCGCAGCTTTTATAATCCTGGGTGAACGAGCCATCGAAACGAACCTTCCGCGCTGCGCTGCGCTAGGGCTTGAGCGAGATATAGAGCGGATCGAAGCTGGCAACAAACAAATAGTTCGTGCCGCTGGGGCTGGGCGCCACCGCGTTGCCATTGCGGTCCACTGCGCTGATGAATTTCGCCTGTGGGACGCTAATCGCCAGCTTGTAGTCGTCGATCGCCCACACCACATGCACGCGCCGGTCGTAGCGCCCGAAGGCATAGGCTTCCACGCCATTGCCGTAGTTCACCGGCCCAATGTACTCGGAGGTTTCCAGCTGCTGGCCCAGCACCTTCAGCGCCGTGAACGCCGGTCGTGGCTGGTTCTGGGCATCCAGCAAGCCAACATAGCGCCAGCTTGGGCCGTTCAGCGTGTACCAGAGCGCGCCTTTAATGCCGGCCGCCAGCGCCCGCGTAAACGAGCGCACGCCATACACCGCCTGCATGCGATAGAACGCGGCTTGCGGTGGTTTGCACCACTTGCTGTATGGCCAGTATTCGCCCGGACACATCAGGGCGGTTTCGTTCAGAAATAATGGTTTATCCACGCCATATTTCGCCATGATCTGGCGCAAGAATTTGGCCTTGCCCAGCACCGAGCCGCCCAACGCATGCCAGGGCGAATCGGGTGGGTCGTTTGGGTCGACCATAGTGTTCAGGAAAGGCGTGTAGGCATGAAACGGCACCATGTCGAAGTAGGGTGCCGCGCCAGCCGACAAAATGCCCTGCAAGAATAGCTCGGGCTTGCCCCTGCCCGGTGCCGTCGTGTCGGGTACGTCGAGCAGCAGGCCGCCGATCCAGATCTGCACGCTCGGGTCGCTTGCGCGCATCACTGGGGCCACGGCCTTCAGCATTTCGCCATACTGCGCGCCGCCGTAGTTGGGGTCGTTGATATTGCCCCAGCAGCCAAAGCCGTTGTTTGGCGCTACCAGGCGCGGGTCGACATCAATTTCGTTGCCAAGCTCCCAGTGGTGAACGTTAAATTCAGGCGTGCTGTAGCGCGCAATCAGCTCGCGCATAAAGCTGGCAAAGGCGCTGAACTTGTCGGCGCGAATCGCCCCGCACGAAGTCACATAAGGCTTGTTGATCGTCGCCCAGGATGGCGAGTCGAACACGACGATCTCAGGCGTAATGCCCTGCTCTTTCACCGCGCGCAGCTCTTGCTCCAGCCGCGCCAGGATTTTCCAGTCGATCGGGCCGCCTTCGGTGGGCTGCATGCGCCGCCACGAGATTGGGCCCATGCGCGCCCAGCCGGTGCCCAGCTCAACCGCGCGGCTGAGCATCACCGAGCCTTTCAGCAGCGGCACTTCGGCCTGCACGCCAAACGGCGAATGCCAGGGCGAATTGCGCGTGGCGACAGGAATGTATACGGTTGGCTCGGGTGTTGCGGCCAGCGGTGCGGCTGTGCCTGGCCGGGCCTGAGTTGGCGCGAGCACAAGCCAGCTTCCAAGCAAAAGCACCAGAAGTGTGCGCACATGAGCATAGCGAGGTTGTGTGATTTTGTGCATGAAATTCCTGTTGTTTGGCCCGCCTTTGCAGTGCATTGCAGGCTGGATGCAACGTGTGGATAGCAGGGATCAGAAGCTAGCAGTTTGCAGAACCATTGATCATTCAGGTGCTGGCGAGAAACGCATTGGAAAGCGAAAATGTAACTGCTTTCTGGCTCCTGCCGACTGCAAACTGCTATAGTTATGATATTTGCGGCGAATGACACATGCCCTGGGGCGCTACAGCCCAATGCTTTGGTAAAACGCGGTGATTGTTTGAATGGCCGCCAGGTTCATGATAAATAATCCCGCAAGCAGCGCAAATGTCACGCGGGCCTGCCAGCGCGGTGGCCAGAGCGCGCGCCAGCCAGCAAGCACAATCAGCATGGTGATGCCGAGCGCGGGGAAGGTATAGCGCGCCGCCGGCACGACAAATACCTCGCCGAGCAGCGGGAGCGGGCGCAGGAGCATGTTGGCCCAGATCAGCAGATCGACGAAGAGCAGGAATAAAAGCGTGGCCTGTTGCTCACGGCCGGGGCGGCGGGCGCGCAGCCAGAGCAGGCTGCCAAGCAGGGCCAGGATCGCCAGCCCCTGCGCGAGGTAGAGCCACGCCATGCTGCTCAGGCGCACATGGCTCCACGCAAACGACATAACCACGCTGTCGACGGCGGGCTGAACCAGCAGCGGCCAGAACACCGACGTAACCCGCTGGAGATCCATAAATGCGGCCACAACCTGCGCCGGCGAGCGGTGGATATAGCGCAGCAGCAGGCTATCGAGCGCTGGGCGCAGGCGTGGCCAGGCGCGCTCGCCCGAGGGGTTGCGCAGCAAGTTTGTGAATGGCTGCCCGCCCCATGTGCCGCTGGCCGCATCGGCATCGGCGAATGATGGCGCCTGGGCCACCGGGAACGCGCCCGGCGCAAGCACTGCGCCATCGACATACAGGTGCGCAGTGGCGGCTGTGGCTTGGGGCAGGCGCGCAACGATCTGGTAGTGAACATACAGCGCTTGCTCGGGCAGAACGAATGCATGGGCGATAAACGCCGGTGTGGTGGTGGCAGTGATGGCCTGGCTCATCACAATCGCCGCAGGCTGCGTGGGCGTTTTATAGGCCACGCCAATCTCCGCGAGCACACCGGGCCGGTCGGCCCACACCCACGCGCCGACCGTGATCGTGCGGCCTGCCAATTCCTGCATTGGCGTGTTTGCCAGCGGGCTGATCAGCAGCTGCGCGCCGCTTGCCGGCGCTTCGAGCATCAGCGCATGGTCGCCCAGCGGCGCAAGCGGCGTTGCAGCGCGATTGGCCGATACCTGCGCGATTTGCACATTCCCGCGATACCAGAAGGCGGCGTCGCCCCAGCTGAACAGCAGCGGCACTGCCAGCAGTATGCCGCCTGCTACTGCGGCAAACAGCCAGCGCCAGCGCCAGCCGCGCCGCAGCCAGAACGCCACCAGCACCGCAAGCGGCGCGAGTGCCAGCGCCACGGCGGCAGTATTTTTCACGAATGCGGCCAGCGCAGCCGTGGCAAACAGCCACACTATGCGGCGCCAGTTCACCCCGCGCCGAATCGTGCGCGCCGCGCCCCACACAAAGATCGAAAAAACTGCCACTGCGCCAACATCATTATTCACCGCTGTCATGAGGTCGACAAACGTAGGCAGCAGGGCCAGCGCGAGCGGCACCGCCCAGCGCAAGTCGTGCCCCGGCGGCGTGAGCTCGCGCATCAGGCCGGCCGTTGCGGCAATGCTGACCAGCAGCAGCAGCACCGAAATGCTGCGCGCAACATACAGCTGGCTCACCATGTCGAGGTGGCGCACCAGCCGCAGCGGCAGGCCCACCAGCAGGTAATAGCCGGGCGGGTGGCCCAGCTCGCTCACGCCAACGTCGACGGGCTTTTTATCGTCGAAGAGGGTTGGCTGGGCCAGGTTCCAGTAGAACTGCTGCTCGAGCATGGAGGCCGCCAGCTCGCGGCGCATGGCCCGGTCAGTGTCGCTGGTTTGTGGCAGCAGTGCGCGGTTGGCGCTCAGCCAGGCGTATTCGAAATGGGTGGGTTCGTCGTAGTGCTGCCAGGGCGGCAGCAGCGCCAGGTACAGCGCGCCCTGGCACAGGGCGATCAGCAGCACCAGCGCCACGCGCATGCGGTCGCTGGCAGCGTAGCCGCGCAGCCGCCAGGCGGGATGTGCGGGCCGCGCGGGGCGATTGGGCAGCGCCGGCGCGAGTGGAACAGGGCGTGCCACGCTAGTACGCCCCTTCGCCCGAAAGCACCACGGCTACTGTTCGCATCAGGATGCGGATATCGAGCATCAGCGAGTAGTTTTGAATGTAGTAGAGATCGTCGGCGGTGCAGAGGTGCTGGTGCTCGAAGCCGCGCCGGTGCACCTGCCACCAGCCCGTCATGCCCTGCGGCACGGTGAAGCGGCTCCACTGCCAGGGTTCGTATTCTTCGCGCACCACCATCGGCAGCTCGGGGCGTGGCCCAACCAGGCTCATGTCGCCCTTCAGCACGTTCAGCAGCTGGGGCAGCTCGTCGAGGCTGGTGTGCCGCAGCCATTGGCCCACATGCGTAATGCGCGGGTCGTCGGGCTGCTTGAAATTAAGCTTGCCGTCGGCGCGGCGCACGGCCACACTATCCCAGTGCTGGTCGGCATCCTGCACCATGGTGCGGAACTTATACATCTGGAAGATGCGCCCGTTTTCGCCCACGCGCTCGGCGCGGTACAGCGCCGGCCCGGGCGAGTCGCGCCGGATCATCCAGCCAATGATCAGCAGAAACGGCCAGAGCAGCAGCAGCAGCAGCAGGCTGATGCCAATGTCGAACAGGCGCTTGACGATCCGCGCCTTGTCGCCAATGGCCGGCACGCGCAGCCCAACGATAGGCAAGCCTTCGAGGTAGTGCACGTTTGCGCGCATAATCGCGAAATCGAGGAAATCGGGCACCAGGCGGATGTGTACGGGCGTGGCTTGCAGCTGGCGCACCAGCCCAACCGTGGCCGGGTGTGCTTCGAGCGGCAGGGTGATGATGATCTCGTCGATCGCCAGCTCGTCGATCAGGCGCTCGGCGTCGGCCAGGGTGCCAAGCACGGGCCATTCCTCAAGCGTCTGGTCGGCCAGCGCCGGGTCAGAATCGATAAAGCCTACCACTGGCGCGGCGCCATTCCACTGGCGAGTGAGCGCGGATGCCAGCCGCAGCCCGGTGCGCCCCGCGCCGGCGATCAGCACGCGGCTTTGTGTTTTTGCGCGGCCGCTGCGGCGGCGCACAAACAGGCGCATAGCCCCGTAGAACAGGATCAGCGCCACCAGGTCGAGCAGCACAAAGTAGACGAAGTACAGGCGCGACATCTGGCGAAACGAGAGGAACAGCGCGCCGGCAAAAGTCAGCGAGGCCAGCAGAATCGCCGCCACCAGCCGCCACAAGCCGTCGATCAGCTGGCCATCGCGCACCAGCCGTGGCGTGGAAAGAATGAACTGCATGGCGAACCAGATCAGGCCGACCAGTGGGTAGAGCACGAGGGGAATATGGTTCGCGCCCGGGTCGAGCGGCCCCCAGATCGAGAAGCGTTCGCGCAGCGCCATTGCCACGATCAACATCAGCTCGGTAATGGCAATGCTGCCGAGCATCACCAGCACGTCGAGGTTTGTCGTTGTGCGTGATTTCATATCTGGCTCCGCTTGTTCAGCTCGCCATTCTGGCTGCGCAGCCCTGGCGGGGCATCGCTTGGGTACTTCATGCGCCCAGCTCCGCAGCAAGTTGCGGCGCTGGCGGCTGGATGGGCAGGGTAACGAGCGACCGGTACAGATGCGCCACGGCATTGAGCATGGTGTCGGCGGTGCCGTGCTGGCGGTAGTAGTGCCGGCCAGCTTCGGCCAGCTGGGCGCGGCGCTCGGGCAGGGCCAGCAGGCGGGCGGTTGCGGCGGCAAGCGCGCCAGCATCGTCGGCGGGCGCGAGCAAACCCGCGCCAGTGCGCAGCAAATCGCGGGTGCCAAGCACATCGGTGGCGATGACCGGCACGCCCTGAGCCATTGCTTCCAGCGGCGCGAGCGGCAGCCCTTCGTAGTGCGATGTCAGCCAGAACAGATCGAATGCTGCCACGATTGTGGCCGCGTCGTCGCGGTGGCCGATGAAATGGCAGGCGTGCGCGATGCCGCGCGCTTCGGCTTGTGCCCGCGCTTCTGCCATCAGCTCGCCGCTTCCACACCACACGAAATGCGCCGCCGGCTGCTGCCGCAACACCAACGCAGCCGCAGCAACAAACAAGCCAGGATTTTTCTGGGCCGAAAGGCGGGCTGCCGTGCCAATCAGCGGCGCAGCGGCCGGGATGCCAAGCATCGCGCGCGTGGCAGCGCGGCTGGCGGCAGGAACTTTTGGCGTGGCAACACCGTTGGGAATACAGACGACGCGCTCGGCTGGCGCAAGGCCGCGCCCGACGATCAGGTCGCGCTCGCTGGGCGACACGGCGACGATTCGGTCGCACAGCTGCCCGGCCAGGCGTTCGAGCTGCAAGAAGAGCTGGTTCCTGGCTGCGCTGCCCGCGCCCAGAAATGCCAGGCCGTGCGGGCTATACACCACTGCGGCACGGCTGCCGCTGGCGCGCACGGCCAGCCGGCCAAGGAATCCGGCCTTGGAGCTGTGCATGTGCACCAGATCGTAGGGGGTGCTGCGCAGAATCGCGATAAGCCGGTGCAATGCGGCGGCGTCCAAACGAGGATCGATCGAACGCTGCATGGCTACCGGCCGGATCGTGATACCAGCATTGGTAAGATATTCGATGAACTGTTCATCACCGAAGGAGTTCTGGCGGCGAAGTGGGCAGGCAACTTCCGACTGAATACCGTGCTCGGCCAGCCCGGTTGCCAATGCCTGGACGTGAGTGCGAACTCCGGCGATCGTTGCCTCGACAATGTGGAGGACTCGCATATGCACCAGCGCGCCAATATCCTTTGCTGCAGGTTTTGCCGCTTGCAAACGCCAAGATACTACACTGGACAGCGCGGGGCCATTATAGCACAACTCAATTGAGGTTCAATCGTTCATATTCTGCACTGCCGCCGACGCCGCCGCAGGCTTGCGCATGGGGGCACGGCAGGTATAATCGGGGCGGCTGGTGGATGGGTGCTGGTTTTGCGACGTTCTTCCCGGGCTGGCGTGCATACGCGCGCCGCGCCCGCTGGATGGGGATTACAATGCTGCATCTCACTCGTTTCCTTGTTCTTCTGCTTGCCGTCTTTCTGGTTTTGCCGCTGTGGTCTTCCAATCATGCATCTGCCAGCGCCGGCAAACGCATTTTTGTCCCAATTGCCAGCGCAGTTGGGCCGGCCAACCCCTTTGGCTTCGATGTTCGCTCGAACATCGGCGACGCAGTGATCCCCTTTGTGGTGAAAGCCCGCCCGCAGTGGGCGCGCGCCGGCGATGTTGTGTGGGCGAGCATCGAGCCGGTTCGTGGCGGCGGCTACCGCTGGGACGTGCTGGCGCAGGTTGATCAGAATATTGCCCGGCTGCGGGCCGCTGGCATCGAGCCGACCCTGGTGATCCAGCAATCGCCGGGCTGGGCGCAACGCATCCCTGGCCGCCTGTGCAGCCCGCCCCGCCCCGAAGCGCTCGGCGATTTTGTGCGCTTTACCAGGGCGCTGGCGGCGCGCTATGCTGGCCGGGTCAATTTCTGGGAAATCTGGAACGAGCCCGATATTGCGGCCGAGCATGTCAGCGATAACGAGGGCATGGGCTGCTGGGTTGACGCCAGCCAGCCCGACCTGGGCGGAAAATATTATGGCGAGGTGCTGAAGCGTGTTGCCCCGGCGATGCGGGCCGCGAATGCGCGCGCGCAGGTGATGGGCGGCGCGCTGCTCTACCAGTGGCCCGACGACAGCGGCGCGCAGCTGTTCCTGAAGGGCATGCTCGACGCGGGGGCCGGCCAGGCGATCGATGCGCTGAGCTTTCATGCCTATGGCGAGTGGGGCGCGGGCGATCTGCTGCTGGCAAAAACCAACCGCATCCGCAAGATTCTCGGCACCTATGGCCTGGCGAACAAGCCGCTCTTTGCGACCGAAATCGCCGCCGCTTGCGGTTCGAATATTGCGGCAGAATGCCAGCCAAACTACCGCACCTGGAAGACGCGCCAGGCCAACTACGCCGCGCGCATCTACGCCGAGGCGATTGCGCTGAAGCTCAAAGGCGCGTTCTGGTATACCCTGGCCATTCCCAGCCCGGGCTTCCGCTACAGCCAATTAGTAGACATAAATAATGGCTCATTCGTTCCCCGCCAGGCCTACTACGCCTTTATCAACTCGGCGCACCTGCTCGAAGGCGCGCAGTACACCGGCCCTGCGCTGGTTGAGCCACCGCTCAACCAGATGGGCAAGGTGCAGGTGCTGCCCTTTGCAAAAGGTCGCTCGCGCCTGTATGTGCTGTGGGTGCCGCGCACCGATTTCCCGGTGATCTACAACCTGCCAGTGCCGGCTGGCGCCCGCGCGATCTGCACCGACCACCTCGACCAGAACCCGCCCGCCACCTACGACTGCTCGGACACAAACCGCGATGGCTTTATTCCCCGTGCCATCAATGAGCTGCCCCAGTACGTCGAGCTGCGCTAGCGCCCGCCCGGTTGCGCAGAGCGGTGCTATAATGCGCGCACAACACGACAATTGGGAGAACGCTATGCGGCCCAGCGACGACGAGCGCAGGCTGGCGGCGCTTGCGCATGCCAGCGTGATTGCAAATATCTTCAACCTGGCGGGATTGTTTGTGGCGCTGCTGATCTGGGCGCTTGAGCGCGACCGATCGGCCTATGTGCGGGCGCACGCGCTGCAGGCGCTGCTGTACCAGGGGCTGGTGCTGCTGCTCTCGATCGTGCTGGTGGCGATGTGGGCCGGCTGTCTGGTGCTTTCGCTGCTGCCGGCGGCGGTTCGGCCCGACCTGTATCGCAGCAGCCCGCCCAGCTCGTTCTGGATCGCGCTGCTGGGCTTTGTGGTGCCGCTGGGCTTTGGCCTGCTGGCTTCGCTGTATGGCTTGTATGGCGCGTATCAGGTGTATCGCGGGCGGGCCTTCCGCTACCCGCTGGCTGGCCGCGTGATGCGTGAAGCCGAGCCCACTCCCGCCGCCGAAGCTGCCCCCGCCGAACCCGTTTCTGCCACCCCACCGCTTGTTGATCCCACCGATGAGCCGCCCGCCGATGCTTCCTGACTCGCCCGCCGCGCAGCCAATCGGCGTCTTCGACAGCGGCATTGGCGGCGCGAGTGTGCTGCGCGAGCTGCACAGCCTGCTGCCGAACGAAGATCTGCTGTTTCTGGCCGACCAGGCGCATGTTCCCTACGGCCCGCGCCCGGTGGCCGAACTGCGCGCGCTTTCGGCGGCGAACACGCGCTGGCTGCTGGCCGGCGGCGCCAAGCAGATTGTGGTGGCGTGCAACACCGCCAGCGCGGCCGCGCTCCAGTGGCTGCGCGCCCAGTTCGCGGGCGTGCCGTTTGTGGGTATGGTGCCAGCGGTGAAGCCAGCCGCCGCCCAGACGCGCAGCGGCGTGGTGGGCGTGCTCGCCACACCCGCCACCCTCGACGGCGAGCTGCTCGACGAGGTGGTGCTGCGCTGGGCGGGCGGCACCACGGTGGTGCGCCAGGCCTGCCCCGGCCTGGTCGAGCAGATCGAAGCGGGCGCGCTCGACACCCCCGAAACGCTGGCCCTGCTGGAAGATTTTTTGCAGCCGCTGCTTGCCGCCCGCGCCGACACGATCGTGCTGGGCTGCACGCACTACCCCTTTGTCGCGCCGCAGATCCAGCGCCTGGCTGGCCCCGATGTGCGCCTGATCGACGCCGCGCCCGCCGTGGCGCGCCAGGCTGCGCGCGTGCTTGCCGAGCGCGGTCTGCGCAACCCCGACTCTGCGCGCACTGGCCGCATCCGCTACGCCACCACCGGCGAGCGCGCCACGCTTGCGCGCCTGCTTGAGCTGCTGCGCCTGCCGCCTGGCACGGTCAGCGAAGCGCGCATTTAGTGCGCTTTCAGCGCGGGGTTTAGGGAATAGGGTTTCGTCATTACAATGCAGAAACTCTTCTCTGATTTCCGCATCGCTTTCTTGATAATGCAAGCGCAATCTCAAGCAACCTATGCGAATTTCGGTCGCGCTCATTCAGTATCAGTATTCGCCTCAGCACCGTCGTAAATCCAAAAATCGTAAATCGTAAATGCACCAGCGCCTTTTCGCTCCCGATTCGCCACGCTTTCGCCCGCCAGCACCCTGCCCCGGCCTGTACAGTAATGCCTGTAACGCCAGCCTCTTCCCAAACGTCAGAACCTGCGATATTGCCCGAAAATCGCGTTCTTACCTACAGAGAATTGTGCCTTCCGCTCAGCTCCGAGGAACATCAATGCCAGCATTTCTTTCCGGTCTTCAGGGCGGCCACGCCCAGCGCCAGATTCCCCTTTCCGAAGCGCCCGCCACGTTTGGCCGCAACCCCGACAATACGGTTGTCATCGATAGCGGGCGTGCCTCGCGCCGCCACGCCGAAATTCGTTTTCAGGCCGGCATGTTTGTGCTAGCCGACCTGGGCAGCTCGAACGGCACTTTTGTGAACGGCCAGCGCCTCGCCGCCCCGCACACCCTGCGCCCCGGCGATGTGATCCAGATCGGCGACGACACCTTTCGCTTTGATGCGCCGCCTGCGCCAGCCGCCTACCCAGGCGCGCCACCCACGGTTCCTGCACCAAATTACCCGCCGCCCGCGCCGCCCGCCGCTTTTGACGGCCCGCCAAACACCCCGGCGCCCGCGCCGGCCCGGCGTGGCATCGGCCGCACGCTGCTGATTGTGCTGGGGCTGGTGGGATTGCTGGTGGTGGCAGCCTGCGTTGGCGGGGCGGTGCTGCTGACGCGCAGCGCTGGTGGCCTGGTGGCGCAGCCTACCAGCCCCGCCGGCGCAACCCCGCAGCCCAGCGCGGCGGCGGGCAACAGCGGCAATACATCGTCGGGTGGGCAAGGCACATGGACCGTGCTGGTTTACCTCGACGGCGACAACAACCTTGAGAAGGACGCGCTCAAAGACCTCAACGAGATGGAGCTGGCCGGCTCGAACGACCAGGTGCACATTGTTGTGCAGCTCGACCGCGTGCGCCAGGACGGGCCGAAGGACGACACGTCCAACGGCGACTGGGACACCGCCAAGCGCTTTCTGGTGAAGCGCGATGGCAACCGCAGCCGGATTGGCTCGATCGAGCTGGACGACCTCGGCGAAGTGAACATGGGCGACCCGCAGACGCTGGTCGATTTCGTGAGCTGGGGCGTGAAAGCCTACCCGGCCGAACGCTACGCCCTGGTGCTGTGGGACCACGGCTCGTCGTGGGCGGGGATTGCGTTTGACGATACGAGCGATCAGAAGGGCATTTCGCTGCCCGAGCTCGACCAGGCGCTGCGCACCATCCAGAGCCAGACCGGCATCGAGCGCTTCGACCTGATCGGCTTCGATGCCTGCCTGATGGCGCAGATCGATGTCTTGCAGACGATTGAGCCCTACGGCAAGTTTGCGGTTGCCTCCGCTGAGCTGGAGCCGAACGATGGCTGGGCCTGGGACACCTGGCTGCAGAACCTGGAAACCGAGCCGAGCCAGGACACCGCCGCCGTCGCGAAATCGATTGTCGACGCCTACCAGGGCTACTACCAGAACGCCGACGATGACACCGTCACGCTTTCCGCCTTCGATCTCAGCAAGCTCGCCCCGGTGCGCGACGGGCTGAATACCCTTTCGGACATCATGCTGCGCGACCTTGGCAGCGCCTACCAGCCAATCGCCGAGGCGCGCTCGTCGGCCGATGCGTACAGCCAGCCCAAGCCCGAAGAGTTCAACGCGATCGACCTGGGCGACTTTGCGCGCCTGCTGAGCCGCCAGGGCGCGCCAGACGAGATCGACAGCGCCGCCAAATCGCTGAGCGCGGCCATCAAGGCGGCGCGCGTGGCCGAGTGGCACGCCAGCTTCCACCAGCGCTCGACCGGCCTGTCGGTGTTCTTCCCGCAAATCGCCGAGCTCTACCCCGATTTCTACCCGCAGGCATCGCCCGTGCCGCAAAACAGCTCGTGGGACGAATTCCTGCAAGCCTTCCACAGCGCGGGCCAGCAGCAGGTCAGCGCGCCAACGATCAGCGACCTGCAACTTTCCAGCACCACCGTTGGCGTGAACAACCCAGCCACTTTGGACGGCACGGTGTCGGGCAGGGATATTGCGTTTATCTTCTTCTTCGCCGGCATCCCAAACAGCGACCGCAGCGGCGTTGAGCTGACCGAGCTGCACTATATCTACCCGCCCGGCAGTTCGCCCAATGCCGAGGTGCCGCCCTGGAACGACGGCGACAACGACTTGCGCGAAACCTGGAACGGTACGCGCTGGGCGCTTTCCAATGGCAGCGAGACCATTCCCGTGCTGCTTGGCCCCACGAAATACGGCACCGACCTGTATGGTGTCGAGGGCGTGTACACCGCCGCTGGCACCGGCGAGCAGGTGGGCGCGGGCCTGCTGTTTGCGGTGAGCCAGGGCCGCGCCGAGCTACAGCGCATCTACGGCTTCCCCAAGGGCAAAGCCAAAGAAGCGCAGCCGTTTGAGATCACGCCGCAAGCGGGCGACAAATTCACCGCCTACCTGCGTACCTACACCATCAAAGATGGCCGGCCGGTGCCCGATTTCAACGAGGGCGAGACGATCACGCTGGGCGACGCGCCGCTGACCGCGCAGCTTGTGCCGGCCAATAGCGGCGATTATGTGGCGGGCTTTCTCGTGCGCGATATTTCCGGGCAGTTCACCTACCAGTACAGCGACATCACCGTCGACAACTCGGGCGCGGGCACGGCCGACCCGAACGCGCCCACGCCTGCGCCAGCGCAGCCCGGCGCCCAGGCCGGCACGCTGGCGTTCAGCAGCCCCGAGGGCAAGTTCGCGCTGACCTACCCCGACGCCTGGCAGACGCTGGATACCGGCAAGAGCCAGATCTATTTCTACGACCCGGCCGAAACCAGCATGAGTTTCGCCAGCGTTGAGTATCTGACGCTCAAGCAAGCGCCCGCCGATGCCAACCAGCGCCTGATCGATACCTACATCGGCATCCTGCAATCCGAGCGCGATTTCAAGCCTGGCGAGGTGCAGGATGCGACGCTGGGTGGCGAGGCCGGGCGCATGTTCCAGTTCGCCTATACCAACAAGGACGGCAAGCCGCTGGCTGGCGTGGCGGTGGTGACAACCAACCCCGCCACCGGCCTCAGCTATGTTGTCACACTGCAAGCCCTGCAAAGCGATTTTGACGGGCAGCTAGAAACGTTTAAGGCGATTTTGAACTCATTTCAGATGACGAGCTAGCGTGGTGCTTTCGGCGCAGGGGGTGCGCGATAAGGTTTGAAACCCCTTGCATATGCTACCCAGCAGCCGCACTGGCCCAGCGCCATGCGGCTGCTGTATATTTCCTGGCACGAGAATTTGGCATTGCAGAGCATTCGCCGGAAAGTGACAGTTTTTTTACTGTACGGCTTGTCATTGGCTCTGCTATAATGCCCCGCAGATTGCTCACAAGCTCGCACCAGGATCTGACAATGCTCGCCCCTAATACGTACGTCCACGATCGATACCTTGTCGTTCGCGCGGTTGACGGAGCTGTCTACGAAGCGCTGGACATGACAAGCCGCGCCCAGGTTGCGCTGAAGCTGCTTGCCGGTGGTGCACGCGACGGCGCGTGGCCCAAGATCGAGCGCGAGGCGCAGGCGCTCAAGGCGCTGCGGCACCCGCAGCTGCCCGCCATCCTCGATTACTTCCGCGAAGGCGAAGATGCTGTAGTGGTGAGTCCATTCGTGGCCGGCGAATCGCTGGCCGCAGCGGTTGGCCCAGGCCGCGCTGTGCCGTTCGAGCGGCTGATCGGTTATACCGAGCAAATGCTGGATGCGCTGGAATATTTGCACCAGCAGTCGCCGCCGGTTCTCCACCGCAGCATCAAGCCCCAGAATATGCTGCTCGACGCCAGTGGCACGGTGAAGCTGGTGGGCCTGTGGCCAGCTCTGGTGCCGCCGCAGCCGCCAGTGGCCCGCGCTGCTGGCGCACTTGGTTCTTCGCTGCAGTTCATGCCGCCCGAGCAGGTGCAGGGTGCCGCGCTCGAACAGCGCAGCGATATTTACTCGCTGGCAGCATCGCTGTACTTTCTTGCAACAAGCGTGCTGCCGCCACTGGCGGGCAAGCGCATCAATGCGGGCCAGCGCGGCCAGCTCGATCCGCTGCGGCCCGTGCGCGAGCTGGCCCCGCAAATTCCCCCGGCCTGGCGCGATGGCCTGATGCAGGCGCTGGCGCTCGACCCGGCTCAGCGCCTGCCAACCGTCGCTGCGTTGCGGCAGGCGCTTGGCATGGCGCCGCGCCCGCTTGTTCCCGAAAGCAAGATCCCTACGCTGGTGTCGGTTCCGCCCCAGCCCGTCGCCGTAGAAGCGCCAAGCTTGCCGCCCACCCAGCCAGTGGACATGCCGGCAGCTGCGCCGGCCCCCGCAGCCCCACGCGCCCGCCCGCCCTGGCTCGTGCCGGCGCTGATCAGCGTGGTTGGCGTGCTGCTGCTGCTGGTGATTGTGGTGCTAATCATTCTGCGCGAGCGCGAGGCAGACACACCGCCGGTTGAGGTGCAGAACATTACTGCTGTGGCGCAGCCCACGGCTGTGCCGGCAGCCGCGCCCGCAACCGCCGCGCCCGAGGCATCGGCTGCGCCTGCGGCAGGCGCCACCAGCGCGCCGGCCCCCAGTGCCGCGCCAGCTGCTGCGTCAACCACTGCATCCGCTGCTCCGGAAATCGACACGATCGAGCCGGCGAGCGGGCGCGTGGGCCCGCAGGCAGTGACCTTCACGCTGCGCGGCAGCAAGCTCGACACGATCAAGACGGCGCGGCTGGTTTCTGAAACTGGCCCGGCAATTGATGTCGCGGTGCTGGCGATTACCGGCGAGCAGGCAACCCTGACGGTGCCCGCGCAGACGGTCCCGCCGGCCGGCGAGGTCGAGTACCGGCTTGAGGTGAATGGCACCACAGGCGCAGGCCCCGCGCTGGTGCTGCGCGATTTCAGCGAGCGCAAAACAGTGGCTGGCGTGCTGCCCGAATATGCCTACACCGGGCGTGTCGTGGCCGATGCGAGCGGCGCAACTGCCACTATGCATGCCGCCTCCGACGCGGCCAGCCAGGTGGCAGGCGTGCTGCATAACGGCGACGAGGTCGTTCTGCTGCGCGACGATGTGGATGGCTGGTACCAGGTGCGCATCGCCAAAAGCGCCGACGCCGCGCAGGTGGGCACAAGCGGCTGGGTCGAGCGCTGGCTGATCGACAACCGGGGCGCGCCGCCGCTGCCCACGGCTGTGCCAACCGCCACCGCGCAGCGCTATGTGGGCCGCGTGTACAGCGCGCCAACCGACGGCGCGGTGCAGTGCGGCACGGCCTTCTCGTCCACGATCTACGGCAGTGTGGAAGATGCGCGCGGGCGCGGCATTGCCGGGGCGCGGCTGCGCATCCGCTCGGCCGATGGCAAGAACGTGTTCAACCGCACGACGGCGCGTGGTGGCGTGTTCAACGTGCCAGGGCTGGGCTGCACCAGCTGGACTGTGCAGCTGCTGAGCGTGCCGAACGCATCGGGCGGCTTCAGCGCCAACACCGTCACCGTCACCAATCTGAACGGCGGCCAGTACACTGCCGCCGAGGTGCGCTTCCGCTTGCAGCCGTAGCGTGTGGCGCAGCTGAGTGGGAACGATTTACCACGAAGACACGAAGGCTCCAAGATTCATTAACTCTTCGTGCCTTCGTGCCTTCGTGGTAAACTGGTGGCATCTAGCCCGCTACTTCGGCGCGGCCAGCTCGCGCAGCATCGTCACATCGGCTGGCTGAAGCGAGCCCGCCACGCGCAGCAGATCTTCCTCGCTGAGCCCCAGGCTATACACAAACAGCAGGCCGCGCGACACGTCCAGCACGATCTCGCGCTGCTCGCCGCTGGTGGTGAGCGTGCCCGTGCGCGTGCCAGCCGTCACTGCGCGCTTGTCGCCACTCAGCGGCAGCGCGGCGCTCAGGCCCCCCCCGCCAATCACCAGTTTCTTGCCGCCGCCGTTCAGCGTGATCAGGTAGAAGCCCAGGTCGCCCTCGCCCAGCTCGTTCGCGCGCGACACCCGCGACTCGGCGGGGTCGGGCTGCATGCCGGCGGGCAGCTCGCTTGGCCACAGGTAGATGCTCTGCTCGGGCGCGGGCGTGCCCGCCGCCTGGGCTGGCGCGGCGGGCACGCCCGTGGGCTGGCGCGGCGGCGGCGTGGGCGACAGCACCGGCGTGGGCGGGATGACCGCTGCGGCGATGGTGGGCGAAGGCGCAGCCGCCGTGGGCGCGGCGGCTGGCTCGCTGCCGCAGGCGGCGCAAAAGGCTGCCAGAAGAAAAGCGCCACACGCGCGCAATAGTATTCGTTGCATGGGAAAACCTTTCCAGGGCGCGGCATGTGCCGCTCCGCCAGCTATTCTACCACCCGCGCCGGCCGTGTTTGCCGCCCCGCCGCGCCCCGTGCTACAATACACGCCACTTTCCGCACCCGCAACTGCATCCGATCAGAACGCTGTTCGTGGCCCGCGCGCAGCGCAAGCAAGAACGCCCAATGTATGTTATTGGCACCGCCGGCCACGTCGATCACGGCAAATCGACGCTCGTCAAAACGCTGACGGGTATCGATCCCGACCGCTGGGAAGAAGAGCGCCGCCGCGAGATGACGATCGACCTGGGCTTTGCGTGGCTGACCCTGCCGAGCGGGCGCAGTGTGAGCGTGATCGATGTGCCGGGCCACGAGCGCTTTATCAAGAACATGCTGGCCGGTGTGGGCGGGATCGACGCCGCGCTGCTGGTGGTCGCCGCCGACGAGTCGTTCATGCCGCAGACCGAGGAGCACCTGGCGATTCTCGATCTGCTGGGCGTCGAGCACGGGCTGGTGGTGCTGACCAAGGTCGATCTTGTGGACGATGAGTGGCTCGCGCTGGTGCGCGCCGAGGTGAACGAGCGCCTGGCCGGCACCAGCCTGGCGGGCGCGCCGCAGCTCGCGGTATCGGCGCGCAGCGGGCGCGGCATCCCCGAGCTGCTCGATGCGCTCGACGCGCAGCTCGACCGCACGCCCTCGCGCGCGGATCTGCACGGCGCGCCGCGCATGCCGATCGACCGCGCCTTCACGATTGGCGGATTTGGCGCGGTGGTGACGGGCACGCTGCTCGATGGCCCGCTGGCCGTGGGTGACGAGGTGGAGCTGCAGCCCAGCGGCCTGCGCGCGCGGGTACGCGGCTTGCAGACGCACCAGCAGAAAGAAGCGCAGGCGCAGCCCGGCACGCGCGTGGCGGTGAACCTGGCTGGCGTGTCGCACCACGATATTGCGCGCGGCGATATGCTGGCGCTGCCCGGCCGCATTCGCGCCACCGACCTGCTCGATGCGCGGCTGCGATTAGTTCCGGGCGCGCGGCCCATCCGCCATAACGACCGGCTCGATCTGTTTGTTGGCGCGGCCGAAACGCCCTGCCGCGTGACGCTGCTCGACGCTGATGAGCTTGCGCCGGGCGCGAGCGGCTGGGTGCAGCTGCGGCTCGACCGCCCGATTGCGGTGGCGCGCGGCGACCGCTATATTCTGCGGCTGCCTTCGCCAAGCCAGACGCTGGGCGGCGGGCGGGTGATCGACACCGCGCCGCTGCGGCACCGCCGCTTTCGGGCCGAAGTGTTGCAGGCGCTCGATGCGCTGGCGCGTGGCCGCCCGGCCGACCTGCTGCTGCGGGCGCTGAGCGACAACCTGCCGCATGCGTGGGCCGCTGCGCAGGCGGCCAGCGCGCTGCCCGCGCCACTGGCGAGCGAGGCGCTCGATGAGCTGCTGGCCGAGGAGAAGATTGTTTCGCTGCTGGAAAGTGTGGCAGCGCCGGCATTTCTGGTCACGGCGGCGGGCTGGGCCGCGCTGAGCGAGAAGCTTGTGACGGCGCTGCGTGGCTACCACCGGCGCTACCCGCTGCGCATGGGCATGCCGCGCGAAGAATTGCGCAGCCGCCTGAAGCTCGACGCCGCCGGCTTCGATGCGCTGCTGGCCGCCGCCGTGGCGCGGGGCATGGCCGCCCTGCACGAAGCCAGCGTACGCCTGCCCGAGCACACAGCCACGCCCACGCCCGAGCAGGCGCGGGTGCTGCGCCGCCAGCTCGACGCCTTTCGCGCCGCGCCATACAGCCCGCCGCCGCTCGACCTGGATGCCGAGCTGGCGGGCTGGCTGGCCGAGCAGGGCACGCTGGTGCGCGTCGCGCCGGATGTGGCCTTTCTGGCCGAAACCTATGCCGAGCTGGTAGAGTGGGTGCGCGCAACCATTGGCGCGGGCGGGAGTGTGACGGTGGCGCAGTTCCGCGATCACTTCGGCAGCAGCCGCAAATACGCGCTGGCGCTGCTCGAGCACCTCGACGAGCGCAAGATCACGCGCCGCAACGGCGACCAGCGGGTGCTGTACTAGCGCCACTGGCGCGGGGAGTGTTCTCCGCAGATTACGCAGATTACACAGATGCGCCATTCTCAAGACATCGGCGCATCTGGACCCTGCGCAGATGTTCCTATAGCGCAAAGTCAGGGCGAACGCAAAGTCAGGGCGAACGCAAAGTCAGGGCGAACGCAAAGTCAGGGCGAACGCAAGGTTAGGGCGAACGCAAGGTTAGGGCGAACGCAAGGTTAGGGCGAACGCAAAGTCAGGGCGAACGCAAGGTTAGGGCGAACGCAAGGTTAGGGCGAACGCAAAGTCAGGGCGAACGCAAAGTCAGGGCGAACGCAAGGTTAGGGCGAACGCAAAGTCAGGGCGAACGCAAAGTTAGGGCGTATCGCATACGCCCATTCAGCGAGGCAGTGCAACTTTACGGCCAAACTCATCGTCGGAAGGGAAAAGCGTATGACCGGGCAAGGCCAACGGGTCGATTACCCCGAGCTGCTGCGCGCGCTTGGGCATTTCATCCAGCGCGAGCACCTGAGCGAGATCAGCATTGTCGAGTTCGACCGCGGCTGGGTGCTCACCGGCCTGACGTTCAAAAGCACCGCGCAGGGCTTCATCCGCGTGCCGGCCGATTTTGTCATCTCGCACGACGAGGTGCGCAAGCTCATTAAGGAGCTGCAAGATTTGCGGCAGGGCGAGCAGAAACGGGGGTGGCTCGGATGAAACTCTTTCGCGGCATGCAGCGCAGCGACTACCAGGACGTGTTGCGCGTGCTGGGCTATTTTATCGACGACCATGGCTACACGGATGTGCGTATTCTCGAAACCGATGACGGGCTGGTGCTGCAAGGCCGCGTGGCCGAGCGGCGCGGCATTGGCGAGGCGAGCTACGACACATTTCTGATTACCGACGAAGATATCAAGACCATGGTGCGCGACGCGTTTACGCGCCGCGGCCAGAAACCGCCCGCATACAGCGAGTGACCGAGCGCGGCGCTGTGCGCCTTGTGGTGCCAGCCCGCGCCCGCCTTACGAAAGGACGAGATCGTGCCAACCAAATCGAATTCAAACCTGCGCCGCGTAGGTACTGTTCTGCTGCTGGGCGTTGTGGCCGGCTATGGCGTGCGCTATGTGACATCGCGCATTGCCGCGCGCCCGGCTGGCAGCGCGCCGACCGGCCTGATCGACTGGGAGCAGGCGCGCAAGTTTGCGCTGCGCGTTTCGCAGTGGGAGCAGCACAGCATCCCCGACCGCGCGCGCCGCCGCGAGCAGTATACGCGCCTGGTCGAGCAGAGCGAGCCGCTGATCGCCGAGTACCTGAAGGTGCAGCTGCCCGCGCCGATCAACCGCGTGTATGTGGTGGACCGGCGCGAGTGGCTGGAGGCAAACTTCAACTCTTTTGCCGTGGTCTTCCAGCCGATCGAGGAGCTGTACGAGCGGCTGGGCGCGCGCCAGAACAACGTCGGCGCGACGATCGGCCAGATCAACGGCAAGCTGATCGGTTCGCAGATGGGCATTCTGCTGGGCTTCCTGGCGCGGCGCGTGCTCGGCCAGTACGACTTGAGCCTGCTGTCGCCCGACCCCGAGATCCGTGGCGCGCTCTATTTCGTCGAGCCGAATATCGCGCGCGTGCAGACGCAGCTCGGCCTGAGCGACGAGGATTTCCGCCTGTGGATCGCGCTCCACGAAGTCACGCACGTGTTCGAGTTCGAGGCCTACCCGTGGGTGCGCGAGTACTTCAACGGCCTGCTGCGCCAGTTCCTCGGCTCGCTTTCCGACCAGCTTGCCACCGTGGGCGGCGGCCTGCCGCAGCTGCTGGGGCGGCTGGTGGGCGGGCGCACGGGCGGCCAGCACTGGATCGAGCGCATGCTCACGCCCGAGCAGCAGCGCATTTTCGATCAGCTCCAGGCGCTGATGTCGCTGGTGGAGGGCTACTCGAACCACATCATGAACGCGATTGGCGAGCAGCTTCTGCCGAGCTTCCGCCAGATCGAGGCGCGCGTCGAGCAGCGCCAGAGCAACAAGCCGCTGTTCGATGAGATCTTCAACCGCATCACGGGCATGGACCTGAAGATGGCGCAGTACAAGCAGGGCGAGGCCTTTGTGAATGCGGTTGCGGCGGCGCGCGGCGTGGAGTTCATTAACCGCGTGTGGGAGCGCCCCGAGCATCTGCCAACGATGGATGAGATCCGCAACCCGCAGCGCTGGATCGCGCGCATGGGTGGGTAGCGCTGCGCTTGCTTTTCTTGGCTTGTCTGGGCGGACTTGTCAGGGCGGACTTGTCTGGGCGGACTTGTCAGGGCGGACTTGTCTGGGCGGACTTGTCTGGGCGGACCTATGTGTCCGCCCTGCCGGGCTTGCTTGGGCCGCAGGGCCGCTGGCTTGCCTGCCAGCACGGCAGGTGCTTACGATGAAAGCAGTACCTGTTTCAAAGCAGCTTGCTCAGGCCGCAGGGCCGCTAGGGCTCCCGCCCCAGCACCCCGGCCAAGGGCTAGCGCCCTTGGAACCCGAATGAATGCCGGAGCAAATGAAGTGCAGTGCTGCCATGCCTCCGTTGTGCCGGTATGCTGGCAACGAACGACGAAAGAAACATTGCTTATGGAAGCCATCAATCAGGCACACGCTGCATCGCCAGATGCCAGCGCGGCCCGCAACGGAGGCATGACAGTCAGGCATTTCGCATGGTGGCGACGTTCTTTTTGGGGTCCAGGGGCGAAAGCCCCGGCGCTGGGGGTGCAGGGGGCGGGCGCCGCCCCCGCGGCCCTGCGGCCTGAGCAGACTGCTTCTCCAAAAGTACTGGTTGCTGCTTAAGCAAAAGAAATACGAGGCTGGCACAGCCCACGGTCCTGCGGCCTGAGCAGACTGCTTCTCCAAAAGTACTGGTTGCTGCTTAAGCAAAAAAAATACGGGGCGGGCGCCGCCCCCGCGGCCCTGCGGCCTGAGCAGACTGCTTCTCCAAAAGTACTGGTTGCTGCTTAAGCAAAAGAAATACGAGGCTGGCACAGCCCACGGCCCTGCGGCCTGAGCAGACTGCTTCTCCAAAAGTACTGGTTGCTGCTTAAGCAAAAGAAATACGAGGCTGGCACAGCCCACGGCCCTGCGGCCTGAGCAAACTGCGCTCGGGGCGGACACACAGGTCCGCCCACGACAAACAAAACCATCCGGGCAATTCTACGAATCTGCGCCGGACGGCGGCTTGGCCGGGCGCGCCGCCACCCGGCGCTCGGAGCGCCGCTTCATCCCCATCGCCGCCACCACATCGGAATCATCGCCAAACTGCGCGACCACCTGCGTTTTCGCGCCGATAACGGCGTTGTGGAAGGCGACCTCGGCATCCTTGGCCAGCGCGCGCTTGGCACGCAGGCTGTTCTGGGTGCGAATCTCTTCCTGGCGCGCGGCCACGGCGGCATCGCGCAGCTCGGTCAGGCGCGCAGTGCTGAAGGCGGCGTTAAACGGCGTGTAGCCGCGCAGCGCTTCGATCGCCATGAGCGCGGCGTGATCGGCAGCGAGGTCGGCCGGGCGAATCCGTCGGGTACGAGGCATTGTGTGCTTCTCCTTGAACGTAGTGGAACAGTGTGTGTCGTACGACACAGCGGCGGAGAGCCGATGCGCCGATGATAGCGCACTGCGCGGCGTTGGGCGTGAGCGATTTGCAAGCGAGAGTATTGCGATTTCGCACTACGCGCGGGGCGTTTCGCACTGCGTGCGGGGCAGTTCGCACTACGGGCGGGGCAGTTCGCACTACGGGCGGGGCATTTCGCACGCTGCGCGGGGCGTTTCGCACTACGGGCGGGGCGTTTCGCACCAGTGGCGGGGCGTTTCGCACGCTGCGCGGGGCGTTTCGCACTACGCGCGGGGCAGTTCGCACGCTGCGCGGGGCAGTTCGCACGCTGCGCGGGGCAATGCGCCGGGGCCTGTGCGGCCCCGAACCCCGCCCTTCGACAAGCTCAGGATAGACGCTAAAGGGCCGGCCGCGGCCCTCTGCACTCCCCGGCCGGGGCGTTGCCACACCCACTTCGTGGGTACCCGACCCCAAATTTTGCGTGGAATACAAGCGAAATGCTTTATTCTCATGCCTCCGTTGCGGGCCGCGCCGGCATCGGACGATAAAGGGGTAGTACAGCGTGCGAGGTGGGTAAAGTCAATTGTCGTGCGTGAACCCGTCAGGGCGAACCTGTCTGGGCGGACCTACGTGTCCGCCCCCGGTTAAAATCTGTCAGGGCGAACCCGTCAGGGCGAACCTGTCAGGGCGGACCTGTCAGGGCGGACCTACGTGTCCGCCCTACCCGCCCCACCCGCCCCACCCGCCCCCTCCGCCCCACCCGCCCCACCCGCCCCACCTGCCCCTGCAATCAGCGAATCCACTTGGGCCACAAGGTGCGTAATGCCGCGCTCGGCAAACAGCGCGCGGGCGCGTTGCAAATAAGGCAGCGCCTCGGCGTTGCGCCCGCGATCGAGCAGCGCAATGCCATAGTTGCCCAGGTCGGCGGCTTCGCTGTATACGTCGCTAATGGCGCGGCGCAGCGCCAGCGCCGCTTCCAGCAGCTCCTGCGAGCGCGGCGGGTCGGCGTCGATCATGAGCCGGCTGTGCGCGGCCAGCACGTTGGCTTCGCCAAGGCGGTCGCCCACGGCGCGGAAGAGGGCGAGGGCTTGCTGGTAGCTGTCGAGCGCGGCGTCAGTCTGCTTGCGAAACTGGAGCAGGTCGCCGAGTGCCTGAAGCACGTTGGCTTCGCCAAGGCGGTCGCCCACGGCGCGGAAGAGGGCGAGGGCTTGCTGGTAGCTGTCGAGCGCGGCGTCAGTCTGCTTGCGAAACTGGAGCAGGTCGCCGAGTGCCTGAAGCACGTTGGCTTCGCCAAGGCGGTCGCCCACGGCGCGGAAGAGGGCGAGGGCTTGCTGGTAGCTGTCGAGCGCGGCGTCAGTCTGCTTGCGAAACTGGAGCAGGTCGCCGAGTGCCTGAAGCACGTAGGCTTCGCCAAGGCGGTCGCCCACGGCGCGGAAGAGGGCGAGGGCTTGCTGGTAGCTGTCGAGCGCGGCGTCACGCTCATCTCGAAACTGGAGCAGGTCGCCGAGTGCCTTTAGCACGTTGGCTTCGCCAAGTTTAGCGCCCACGGCGCGGAAGAGGGCGAGGGCTTGCTGGTAGCTGTCGAGCGCGGCGTCAGTCTGCTTGCGAAACTGGAGCAGGTCGCCGAGTGCCTTTAGCACGTAGGCTTCGCCAAGTTTAGCGCCCACGGCGCGGAAGAGGGCGAGGGCTTGCTGGTAGCTGTCGAGCGCGGCGTCAGTTTGCTTGCGAAACTGGAGCAGGTCGCCGAGTGCCTGAAGCACGTAGGCTTCGCCAAGGCGGTCGCCCACGGCGCGGAAGAGGGCGAGGGCTTGCTGGTAGCTGTCGAGCGCGGCGTCAGTCTGCTTGCGAAACTGGAGCAGGTCGCCGAGTGCCTTTAGCACGTAGGCTTCGCCAAGGCGGTCGCCCACGGCGCGGAAGAGGGCGAGGGCTTGCTGGTAGCTGTCGAGCGCGGCGTCACGCTCATCTCGAAACTGGAGCAGGTCGCCGAGTGCCTGAAGCACGTTGGCTTCGCCACGCTGATCCTGGCAGCGCTGCGCGGCTGCCCGCGCCCGTTCCAGCCAGTCGCGCACTTCATCGGTTGCCCAGGCGGAAATAACCGTCCAGTAGTTTTGCAAATTCCCGGTCGCCTGCGCGCTCAGGCTCGTGCCGTCGTCGCGCTGCTCGCTGGCATAGCCCCAATCGAGCACGCGCCGCAGGTTTGGCATTTCCAGCGTCAGCAGCGCCCGCCCGCCTGGGATATCGCCCGCAATGATCTGGTCGTTGGCTGTGTCCACCAGCGCGTGAAAAAAGATCAGCGCGGCCGGGGCAATCTGCGCAAAGGCTTCAGGCGGCTGTTTAGCTTCGGCATAGCGCCGCGCCGGCTCGGGCAGCGCAAAGCGCCCGCCGTCGGCTTCGTCGCGCCATTCGGCCATGGAGTGCATGCGCAGCGTTTCCAGCGCGCCGAGGCTGTCTTCACCCAATATCGCGCGCGCCGCTGCCCGGCTCAGGCCGGCCGGGAACAGCGCCAGCAGCGGCAGTGCACTCTGGGCGGTGGCGGGCAGCGCCCGGAAGGAAAGATCGAGCGTGGCTGCCAGGCTGCTTGTGCGGTCTTCGTCGTCGCCGGGGTAGCGCAGCGTGCCGTGCGGGTTGGCTTCCAGCGCGTGGCGCAGCTCGGCCAGGCCGCAGCGCGTGCGTTCCAGGTAGGTGGCGGCCAGGCGGATGGGGAAGGGGTAGCCATCCAGAAAGCCAAGCAGCGCCTGGAGGTCGGCCTGGTTCCACGCGCCCCATTCGCCGGGCGGCGGGGCATAGGCACGAAAGGCGGCCAGCGCATCTTCGGGCGCAAGCCGGCGCAGCTCGTAGGGCTGGTGCGTCACCTGGCCCGGCAGCGCGCGCCGGCCGGTTGCCAGCAGGCGCAGGCCGCGCTGGCCCAGCAGGGCGCGCAGCAAGCCCGCCAGCCCGGCAGCATCCGCTTCGCGCAAATCATCAAGGTCATCCAGGATCAGCAGCGCCTGCCAGTCGCGCAGCGCCGCCGCCAGCGCGCCACGATTGCGCCGGCTTCAGGCGGCAGGCCCAGCGCCAGCGCAATCGTGGCGCGTGCCTGTGCCGCCGTGCTCACGCTGCGCAGCTCGGCCAGCCACACGCCCTCGGGCCAGCGGCTGCGCTCGTGCTGCCAGCGGCCGGCCGCCTCGGCCAGCGCAGTTTTGCCCATGCCGCCTGGGCCGCTCAGGGCCACACAGCGGCGCCTGGGGTCGCGCAGCATGCGCGCAATCGCCTGTAGCTCGCGCCGCCGGCCGGCAAAAGGGTCGGCTGCCACCGGGGCGAGGTTGGTGCGCTGCCATGTGTGCGCTGGTGCACGCACCGTGCCGGGCGGCGTGGCGGCTGCCGCTGGCTGTTGCGGTGCCGCGCCCTCGGCCGCATCGAGCCGCCCGGCAATCGCGGCCACGGTGGCCTCGTCGGGCTGCGCGGCCAGCAGCGCCAGCTCGCGCTCGATCGCATCGATCTGCGTGATAATATGGGGCGGCGCATATAGCTCGCCAAACCCGGCGCGCTGCTGCTGCAGCACATCCAGGCGCGCTCGGAGTTGCGCGGCGATTGCTGCGGCGGAACCTGGGGCCATGCGTTGCTCTCCTGTTGGGCGGGCGCGGGGCGTGCGGGCATTGTACACTGCTTCGCGCACTTCTTGCATAATGAACGCGCGTGGGGCGATTTTTCGCAGGTGGGTTTGTGTGCTCGGGCCGCAGGGCCGGGGCTTGCCTGCCAGCACGGCATGGGCTTGCGATGAAAGCAGTACCTATTTCAAAGCAGCTTGCTCAGGCCGCAGGGCCGCTAGGGCTCCCGCCCCAGCACCCCGGCCAAGGGCTAGCGCCCTTGGAACCCGAATGAATGCCGGAGCAAATGAAGTGCAGTGCTGCCATGCCTCCGTTGTGCCGGTATGCTGGCAACGGACGACGAAAGAAACATTGTTTATGGAAGCCATCAATCTGGCACACACTGCATCGCCAGATGCCGGCGCGGCCCGCAACGGAGGCATGACAATCAGGCGTTTCGTATGCCGGCCACGTTCTTTTTGGGGTTCGGGGCAGCGCCCCGACGCCGGGTGCCGGGGCGGCGCGAGCCCCGGCGGCCTTGCGGCCCGAGCAAACTGCATATCGGGCTGGCACTGCCTGACACATTCAGATGCCAGCGCAGCCCGCAACGGAGGCATGACAACCTAATGTTGTCGCAGGTAACCACATCAAATTCGGGGTCTGGGGCGACAGCCACAGCGCCGGGGGCGGGTACCCACAAAGTGGGTGGGGGCGGGCGCCGCCCCCGCGGCCCTGCGGCCTGAGCAGACTGCCTTATTCGCAGGTACTGCCTGACACATTCAAATGCCAGCGCAGCCCGCAACGGAGGCATGACAACCTAATGTTGTCGCAGGTAACCACATCAAATTCGGGGTCTGGGGCGACAGCCACAGCGCCGGGGGTGCAGGGGGCGGGCGCCGCCCCCGCGGCCCTGCGGCCTGAGCAGACTACGTAACGGGCTGGCACGGCCTGACACATTCAGATGCCAGCGCAGCCCGCAACGGAGGCATGACAGCGCAGCGCCGTCGCAGATAACCACATCAAATTCGGGGTTCGGGGCAGCGCCCCGACGCCGGGTGCCGGGGCGGCGCGAGCCCCGGCGGCCCTGCGGCCCGAGCAAACAGCATATCGGGCTGGTACAGCCGTAGGGGGGCGGACACACAGGTCCGCCCAGACACGCAGAGCGCGAGGGCGCGCAGCCCTCGCAGAGAAACCGAAGGAGCAAGCAATGCACGGCGGCGACATCATCGCGGGCGTCCTGGCGGCGCAGGGCGCGCAATTCCTCTTCACTCTCTGCGGCGGCCACATCTCGCCCATCCTCAGCGGCTGCAAGGCGCGCGGCATCCGCGTGGTCGACACGCGCCACGAGGCCACCGCCGTCTTCGCCGCCGACGCCGTTGCGCGCCTGACGGGCCGCCCGGGCGTGGCAGCCGTCACGGCGGGGCCGGGCCTCACTAACACCATCACCGCCGTCAAAAACGCCCAGGTCGCCCAGTCGCCGGTGGTGCTGCTGGGCGGCGCGGCGCCAACCGTGCTGAAAGGGCGCGGCGCGCTGCAAGACATCGACCAGCTCGCCCTGATGCGCCCGCACGTTAAGTGGGCGGCGGCCGTGCGCCGCGTGCGCGACCTCGCGCCGGCCGTGGAGCGCGCCTACCACGAGGCGCAGTCGGGCGTGCCCGGCCCGGTCTTCGTCGAATGCCCGATCGACCTGCTCTACGACGAAGCCACCGTGCGCCAGCTCTACGGCGCGGCCGGCGGCGGGCGCACCCTGGCCGATCGCGCCCTCAAGCTCTATCTGCGCGCGCGGGTCGGGCGCATCTTCGCCGGGGCCGATCGCGTGGAATTTGCGGGAGAAATAGCGCCATCGCCGCCCGAGCCGGATGCCGCCACGATTGCGCGGGTGGCCGAGCGAATGCGCGCCGCAGAACGCCCGGTTGTGCTGGTCGGTAGCCAGGCATTAGCGCACGCGCCCGCAGCGCCTGCGCTGGCCCGCGCCCTCGAACAGATCGGCGCGCCCGTCTATCTTTCCGGCATGGCGCGCGGCCTGCTCGGGGCCGAGCACCGTTTGCAGCTGCGCCACAAGCGCCGCGATGCCCTGCGCGCCGCCGACTTCGTGCTGCTCGCCGGTGTGCCGTGCGACTTCCGGCTCGACTACGGGCGGCAAATCCGCCGCAGCGCCTGCCTGGTCTCCGCCAATCGCAGCGCCCGCGACATGCGGCTCAATCGCCGGCCCACGGTCGGCGCGCAAACCGACCCGGCGCGCTTCCTGCACGGTCTGGCAGGCGCGCTCGGCGCGGGCACGCACGCTGCAGCCTGGGGTGGCTGGCTTGCCGGTCTGCGCGCCCGCGACGACGCCCGCGAGGCCGAGATCGCCGCGCAGGCGCAAACGCCCACCGCGCACGTCAACCCGCTGCACCTGTGCCGCAGCGTCGAGGCGGCGCACGCCCCCGGCGCAATCGTCGTCGGCGACGGCGGCGACTTCGTGGGCACGGCGTCGTACATTGTGCGGCCGGGCGGCCCGCTCCAGTGGCTCGATCCGGGCGCGTTCGGCACGCTGGGTGTGGGCGCGGGCTTTGCGCTGGGCGCGAAGCTGGTGCATCCCGAGGCAGAAGTGTGGGCGCTGTTTGGCGACGGCGCGCTCGGCTACAGCATGATCGAGTTCGACACCTTTGCGCGCCACGGTGTGCCAATCATCGCCGTGGTGGGCAACGACGCCGGCTGGACGCAAATCGCCCGCGAGCAGGTCGAAATCCTGCACGACGATGTTGGCACCGTGCTCGCCCACACCGACTACCACGCCGCCGCGAGTGGGCTGGGCGCGGCCGGCCTCCTCCTCGACGACCCCGAGCTAGCCGAGGAAACGCTGGCCCGCGCGCGCGAGATCGCCGCCACCGGCAAGCCCGTGCTGGTCAACGCCCTGCTTGGCAACACAGGCTTCCGCAAAGGCTCAATTTCCATGTAGGGAGTGCTGAGGATTCAGTTTGCAATCAGTAGTTGGCAGTAGCCTGTATACCCAAAACCTTCGCGCCCTTTGCGCCTTTGCGGTGCAAATATTAGTCGTCGGCCGTCAGTCGTCAGTCGTCTCCCAAACCTCTGTGCCTCTGTGGTAAATCTTACCGTTGTGGGCCGTCTGTCGTCGTTCGTCAGTCGTCGTTCCCCCGCGCCTCATTCCACAGCGACTCCCACGGCTCGGGTTGTGGATTGAGCGCCTGCCACATCAGCACGCCGCCCGCGCCGTCGGGGCCAAGCTCGGCAAAGCCGCACGACGCATACAGGCGCGCAGCCGCCACGTTGCCCGTGTTGTAGCTGATCGCGACTTCTTTTGCCTGCGGGTGCGCGCGGAACAGCGCCAGCAGCTGGTTCAGCGCAGCGCGCCCGTAGCCACGCCCCTGCTGTCGGTGATCGACCATCAGGCGCATAATAAAGAAGCGGTCGAAGGCCGGGCTGGTGTTGTACATCGCCATGCCCACCGGCGCGTCGCCCGCGTAAATCGCCAGCGGCACAATCCGCAGGTGCGCCAGCTCGCCGCCGAAGCCATACTGCGCCTCCAGCAGCGAGTGCGCATTTGGCGCGACCCACGCGCTTTGCTCCGCGCCTACCTCCAGTTCCACTACGTCGCGCCAGTTCTCAGCAGTGACGGCTTGCAGCGTAATGCTCATGCGCGCACCTCCGCAAGTGCGGGCTGCAAGAAAGCGCGCAGCCGCCGCCCGTGCGCGGCCGGGTCGTCGAGCCAGGGCAGGTGCCCGGCGTGCGCGAACAGGTGCAGCTCGGCCTTGGTCTGGGCCGCTGCCGTTCGCCGCGCCACCTCCGCGCCGCCAAACGGATCATTTTCGCCCCACAGGTAGAGCGTCGGCATGGCAAGCTGGCCGAGCAGCTCGGGGCCGTAGCGGTAGTCGCGCCCGTGCCGCGCAATGTTGCGGTTCAGGCCATTCTCATTGCGCAGCGTGTCGGTATGGCGCAGCAGTGCGTCGCGCCACTGGAGCACGCCCTCGGCAATCGTCCCATTGTCGATGCTGTGGGCGTGGCCAATGTGCCGAAACGCCGCGCGCGACGGCGGGTTTGTGCCAAACAGCAAGCCCAGCACCGTGCTCATCAGGTTGTAGGCCGGCACATGGAAGCCGTTCACAAAGGCCGGGCAGCCTTCCTGCACCAGCCGCCGCACGCGCGCGGGGTGGGCCTGCGCGAAGAAAAATGCCAGCGCCCCGCCCAGCGAGCTAGCCACCACGTCGGCCTGTTCCAGCCCTAGCGCATCGAGCGTTTGCGCAAGCAATTCTGCACCAAACGCGCGCACATCGCGGCCCCGGTAATCGACTGGCGCGCTCAGCCCGCAGCCGGGCCGGTCGAGCAGCAGGCAGCGCGTGCCCGCCAGCTGCGCCACCAGCGGTGCCCACTTTGGCGCGGCGTTCGGGCTGCCGTGCACAAACAGCACCGGCTCGCCCGTGCCAATTTCCAGCACGCGCACGGTGGTGTTCAGGCCCGGCAGGCGCAGAAAATGCTCGGTTGGCGCGAGATGGTACTGCTGCCACAGGCGTGCCTCGGCGGCGCGGTAGGCAGCCAGCGACGAATCGTTCATGAAATTGCCTTCTCAATACGAACAATGGCGCAGCAGCGCGCCGCTGATGATACAGACGAAAGAACGCTGTGCGTGGATACACGAATACGAAAATAGAACCGAGAACCAGGAACCGCAGCGCCACGTGAGGGTTTAGGGTCTGGGGTTTTGGGATTGAGCCTGCAATCTACAACCTGTAAACCTGCAACTTGCCAACCCTCAAAAACTCCGTGCCTCTGTGTCTCTGTGGTGAATCCTTCCGCTGTCGGCCGGCCTGTCCTGAGCTTGTCGAAGGGTCGCCCGCCACATTACAGAATCGCTACAGCCACGCTACGCGAGCGATCAATCGCGTAACGGCGGCTGTGCTATGCTCGGTTTCCGTTCAGCAATTGTATGCCCGCCACAGGAGCCGAGATGAAATTGTATTGCCCCACCTGCGGGAGCGCCATTCCCGCCGCCGACATGAACCTTGAAAGCATGGTTGCCAAGTGCGCCGCCTGCAACGCCGTATTCCGCTTCGACGGCGAGCTTGCGCCGGCCGCGCCGCGCGAGGAGCTGCCCGTGCCGCTGCCCAATGGCGTGGTAATGGAGCAGAATGGCAGCGAGCTGCAGATCACGCGGCGCTGGCTGAGCGCCAAGTTCTTCTTTCTGGTGTTCTTTTGCCTGGTATGGGATGGCTTTCTGGTGGTGTGGTTCGGCATCGCGCTCGCCAGCAAAATCTGGATGATGGCGGCCTTTGCCACCGGCCACGCGCTGATCGGCCTGTTCCTGAGCTACTACACCGTCGCCGGCTTCCTCAACCGCACGCGCATTGGCGTCAGCCACGCGCAGATCGCGGTGCGCCACGGCCCGCTGCCCTGGTGGGGCAACAAGCAGCTCGAAACCTCGGATGTCGCGCAACTGTACTGCAAGGAAACCATCACGCGCAGCCGCGGCACCACCAATGCCTCCTTCTCGCTTCACGCAATGCTGCGCAGCGGCGGCGAACAGAAGCTGCTGGCCGACCTCGACAACTCCGAGCAGGCGCTGTACTTCGAGCAGGAGATCGAGCGCTACCTGGGCATTACGAACGTGCCGGTGCGCGGCGAGATGGCGCGATGAGCCATTCGCATATTGTTGCAGGGCAGAGTATAATCGGGCGCATCCCGGTTGCGGCCCGCCGTGTGGTGTCGTATGTGTTCCGTTTGCGGAACCCGCTGCCACGGCGCGCCCAGCTATCGCCCGATCTGCCTGGCCCTGTGCCACTGCAACAATATGATGTTATGACAAACAAACCAATCGCGACCCTTGACCACGACGACGCGCTTTTCCGCCTGCTGAGCGCCGAGGTGTGGCCGCGCCAGCTTGGCCTGCCCGCCCCGCCCGATTTCGATGTCTACAAGCTGCATCCCAGCGGCATCGCCTACCGCTACGCCGACGCGGAAAGCGGCACGGCGGTGGTGGGCAAGTTCTTTGGCAACAAGTGGGTGCATGGCTCGCAGGAAGGCAACCAGCCGATTCGCGCAATGCTGCTCCAGCGCGAATTCGCCAACTTGCAGCTTGTGCAGGCGCTCGGCTTCGACCAGGGCGCGTACCAGGTGGTGCGCCCGCTGGTAATGGAGCCCGCGATCAATCTGGTGCTGATCGAAAGCGCTGCGCCAGGCACCGACCTGCTGGATGCCATTCGCGCCGCCGCTTTCAACGGTGCGGGCGCGCGCCTGCGCCGCTTTCTCACCGCCGTGGCGGGCTGGCTGGCCGCGCTGCACCGCCGCTCGGCCATTAATCGCGCCGTCGAGCCGGTCGAGGCAATTTCCTACTTCAACAAGCTGCTGGGCCAGCTGCGCACCTGGGATATTATGGATTGGGCCGAGCTGGCGCGCTTCGAGCGTCTGCGCGATCGCTGGGTGGCGAGCGGGATGCTGGCTACGGCGCAGCAGTCGCTGGTGCATGGCGATGCCACGCCCGCGCACTTCCTCTACGACGGCACGACAGTGACCGTGATCGACCTGGAGCGGCTGCGCGCCGCCGACCCTGCCGCCGACCTGGGCAGTATTGCCGCCGAGCTGCGGCACATGCTTTCGTGGTACAAGGGCGATGCGTGGGCCGGCGAGCCATACATTCGCCACTTCTACGCGCAGTACGCCGCGCAGATGAACTTGTCCGGCCCCGAGTTCGACGCGCTGACCGAGCGCTGCCGCTTCTACATGGGCACCAGCGAGCTGCGCATCTGCCGCAACTCCTGGGTCGATCTGAGCTACCGGCGCGCGTTTCTGGCCGAGGCCGAGCGCTGCCTGGCGCTGTAACCGCAGAACTGAGAACCGCAGAACCAAGAACCGAGAACCGAGAACCCGTAACTTGGCAACCTGCAACCTGTAAACCTGCAAACCTGCAACCTGTAAACCTGCAAACCTGCAACCTGCAAACCTGCAAACCTGCAACCTGCAAACCTGCAACCTGCAACCTGTAAACCTGTAAACCTGCAACCTGTAAACCTGCAACCTGTAAACCTGCAACTCAAAATACTCCGTGCCTCTGTGTCTCTGTGGTAAAAAATTCGGTTGTTGGTGGTCAGTGGTCAAAACTATGCGCTACGATGCGATTATTTTCGATGTGTACGGCACGCTGATCGACATCCACACCGACGAGCGGCGCGCCAGCCTGTGGATGCGGCTGGCGCGCTTTTTGCGCTACCAGGGCGTGCCAGCCGAGCCGCAGATCCTGCGCGAGCTGTTCTTCACGGCCGCGCGCGCCAGCCAGCGCGCCAGCGCCGAGCGCTTCCCCGAGGTCGATCTGCTGGCGATCTGGGGCGCGCTGCTGAGCGAACTGGGCTACCGGGGGCCGGACGCGGTGCTGCTGCCGATTGTGCAGCTGTTTCGCTCGCTGAGCGTGCGGCGCTTCGGCCTGTTCCCCGATACCGCGCGCTGCCTGGAGCTGCTGCGCCCGCGCTTTGCGCTTGGCCTGGTGTCGGATGCGCAGCGCGCTTTTTTGCTGCCCGAGCTAGCCATGCTCGGGCTGGCGCATCGCTTCGACGCCATGGTGGTTTCTTCTGATTTTGGCTACCGCAAGCCCGACACGCGGCTGTTTGCGCGGGCGCTGGAAGAAGTGGGCGTGCCGGCCGAGCGCGCGGTGTACGTGGGCGATAACCCCTTCCGCGATGTGGATGGAGCGCGTGGTGCGGGCATGGCGGCGGTGCTGCTGCGGCGTCCGGGCGCGCCAGTTTTTGAGGGTGGTGTGCACGCGCCCGACGCGACAATCGCCTCGCTCGACGAGTTGCCGGGCTGGCTGGCGCGCTAGCGGGTATGATCTATTGGTGGGATCATCCACAGATTACGCAGATTACACAGATTGGAAAGCATATCTGTGTAATCTGCGTAATCTGTGGATGGTATGCTCCTGTTTTGGCGGGAGCTATTGTTGTTTGCCGGGAAGAAAGCGCGCGGCATCGAAGGCGCGGTTGACACCGGCGCGGCCGCGCAGCAACGTGCTGTAGCCGCCCATCTCGCCCGCAATGTATTCTTCATGCAGGGCATCGCAGGCGGCGGTCAGGCGCTCGCCGATCTCGGCGGTGAGGGCGCGCGCGTCGCTGGTGGCGGGGGCGTAGTGTGGCGCGCTGGCGCGAATGAATGCTTCGGGGCGCTGCTCGCCGCCAAACTCGTAGCGCAAGGCCACGGGCCAGAGCGTTGCGCCACCGCAGCGCCGCACAACATGCGCCACGCCGCCAAACATCTCAAGCGGGCGGCGGTCGTTGGGTGTGATCTCGCCCTGCGGGAAGATATACAGGCAGCGCGCGCGGCGCTCGGCCAGCAGGCGGGCGATATACGCCACCGAGCGCATAGCCGAGCGGGCGTCCTGCCGGTGCACCGAGAACGCGCCGCTCCAGCTAAAGAACTTGTAGCGCCGCAGCTGCGCTTCTTCCATCATTGCAAAGCCCTGGAAGCGGCTGCGCAGCACCACCCGGTTCAGCACAAAGGCCATGTAGCCATCCCACCACGAGGGGTGGTTCATGTAGACGATCAGCGGGCCTTGCTGCGGCACGCCTTCCAGCTTGATCCACACCCGGTCGAAATGCGACCACAGGGCAGAGCGCACCAGCCCCCAGTACACCAGCGCGTCGCCGGCGCGGCTGTGGCGGGCAGGAATGGGTGGCAGATCAGGCGTTTTCATTTGGCTCGGCAGGCTGGGCGGCGCGGTGCCAGGGCGGGTCGAGCGCCAGCACGACCGGGTAGATCGGGCAGTCGGGCTGGTGCGCGCCGGGCAGGTAGCCCGAGCTCATCAGGAATTCGCCAACGATCTCGCCGCCAGTGAACACAAAGGTCTTCTTGAACAGCTTCTGCCACTCGGCGCGGGCAAGCGGGTGGTATGTGTCGAGCCAGGCGGCGAACGAGCCGTGCTGCGCGCGAATCGCTTGCAGGCGGCGCGCATTCTCGATCACGGCGCGCACCTTCAGGCGATTGCGCACAATCCCTGCGTCGGCCAGCAGGCGCGCGGTGTCGGCCTCGCCATAGGCGGCCACCCGGTCGATCTCGAAGCCCTCAAACGCGGCGTGAAAATTGTCCTTCTTCGCCAAAATCGTTTGCCACGACAGCCCAGCCTGGTTGATCTCGAGTGCCAGCCGCTCGAACAGTTCGGCATCGCCGCGCAGCGGGAAGCCATACTCGTGGTCGTGGTAGGCACGGTGCAGCGGGTGCGTCGGCGCAAACGCGCAATAGCTCGCGCTCATGCTTCCTCGTTTCTTGCCAGTCAGCAGCGCGCCAATCATACCATAGACGCCGAGTGCGGGCACAGACGGTGAAAATGACAAAATTGTAATTTTAATCGAGAAAAGCATCCTAATGCGGCAAGTGGAGTTCAGGTCTTTGCAATCAGGGTGGGCCGTGGTAATACAAGATGTAATATGACATAAGCATAATAATTTTATTATAGATTCCGAAGCTTCTTTCGCCTATAATAAAGCCAATCAGCAACAGCGACAATGAATTTCCCGGGCTGATATGCGGCGCGCATGGCGTGTTCGTGCAGGCCGGTCGGTGTCTTCGTGCTCGACACCATTGATTGAAGCGACGCTGATGTGGCCGCTTTATTATTGCGCCAAACGGTGTGCTTCGCAGAAGCCAGCAGTGATGCAGGGAGCTTGTGTTTTCCCAAAATCCTGCTGCGAAGGCTATTTGTCCCAGTGCGAGCGGGGCATGTGGCTGCGAGCACGATCGTTGGCACAGGCTGTTGGCTATCAGAAAAGGGGGATGAGGCCATGATAGGTCGTGGGAAGCGGTTGGCGGGAATGCTTGGGCTGCTGGCTATCGCTCTGGCAATGGTTTTGAATGCCGCGCCGGCAATGGCGCATTCAAGCATGCCAAGCGAGAAGGGTGGGGTAAAAACCGAGCAAACTGCGGTTGAAAACATCGGTACCGTGGAAGTGTTTGTGCCGTGTGCGCTTGGTGGCGTGGGTGAGATCGTGCAACTTTCGGGCAACCAGGTGTATCGCCAGAAAGCGACAACCTACCCGAGCGGCGCATTCAAAATTGACTTGCGTGTGAAGTACGATGGCGTGGTTGGCGTCGGCCAGACCAGCGGCGAGCCGTATAAAGTCACGAGCAAAACTAAGATTTTGCAGTCGGGCGTCGTGCCGTTCCCGTACACCTTCACCTACAAAGCGAAGCTCAAGCTGAAAGGCGCCTGGTCTAAGACCAAGTTCCGCACATACGAAAGCTCGGAGACGGTTGTGGATGCCAATGGCATCAGCACGACAACGTCGATTGGCCCGCTGATCGACTGCCGCTCGAAGAGCCAGCCCGAGTATGAAGACGATTAAATAGCTGCATACCGAGCACACAAACGCCGCTCCCAGCGCATCTGGGAGCGGCGTTTGTGTCGCTGAAATTACTGGCCAAGCAGGGTCAGGATCAGCGCCTTCTGCACATGCAGGCGATTCTCGGCCTGGTCGAACACGACCGACTGCGGGCCGTCGATCACATCGGCAGTGACTTCTTCGCCGCGGTGGGCCGGCAGGCAGTGCATCGCCAGCGCGCCGGTTTCGGCCTGCGCCAGCAGCGCGCTGTTGAGCTGGTAGGGCTGGAACACCGGGCGGCGGCGCGCGGCCTCGTGCTCCTGCCCCATCGAGGCCCAGACATCGGTGTAGAGCGCGTTCGCGCCTGCGGCGATCTCATTCGGCGACGAGCTGATCGTGATCGTCGCGTCGCTTTCGGCGGCGCGCTGCTCGGCCAGCGCCACAATCTCCGGGTCGGGCCGGTAGTCGGGCGGGCAGGCCACGCCAACATTCACGCCCAGCGTTGCGCCGAGCAGCATCAGCGAATGGCAGACGTTGTTGCCGTCGCCCATGTAGGCCAGCTTCAAGCCCTGCAAACGCCCAAAATGCTCCTGAAGCGTCAGCAGGTCGGCCAGCGCCTGGCAGGGGTGCTCGCGGTCGCAGAGCGCGTTGATCACGGGCACGCTCGAATGGCGGGCCAGCTCGACGACGGTGGCGTGGCGAAACACGCGCGCGGCGATTACATTCACCCAGCGGCTCAGGTTGCGCGCCACGTCGGGCACGCTTTCGCGCCCGCCCATGTCGATGTCGTTGGCCGAAAGGTAGCTGCCGTGCCCGCCCAGCTGTGTCATGCCGGCCTCGAAGGCCACACGCGTGCGCAGCGACGGCTTCTCGAACACCAGCGCGAGCGTTTTGCCGCGCAGCGGCAGGCTCTCGTGGCCGCCGGCATGCAGCTCAGTCTTGAGGCTGGCGGCGCGATTCAGCAGGGCTTCGGCTTCATCGCGCGTCAGGTCGGCGGCGGAAAGAAAATCTTTGTGCATAGCTCCCTCCAGTGGGTTGATAAAAGCGCGATGTTGCTAGCTCGATTGCTCCAGGCTGGCCTGCGCGCGGGCGAGCTGCTCGCGCACTGCGTCGGGTGCGGTGGCACCAGGCACGCGCCGCGACGCCGCCGAGCGCGCCGGGTCGAACATGTCGATTACGTCTTCTTCAAACAGCGCGCTGGCGGCGCGGAAGGCATCGAAGGGCAGGCCGGACAGCGTGGTGCTGCGCCCCTCGGCCTCGCGCACCAGCACGCCCGAAACCTTGTGCGCCTCGCGGAAGGGCATGCCCCGGTCCACCAGATAGTCGGCAATGTCGGTGGCGAGCATGGCATCGTCGAGCGCGGCACGCATGCGCGCAGTGTTGAAGCGCGCCGTGGCAATTGCGCCCGCCGCCACCGGCAACGCCAGCTCAAGCGTGTCGGCAGCATCGAACAGCGGCTCTTTGTCTTCCTGCAGGTCTTTGTCGTAGGCGGCGGGCAGGCCCTTCAGCACCGTCAGCAGGCCAACGAGGTGGCCGATCAGGCGGCCCGACTTGCCGCGCAGCAGCTCGAACGAGTCGGGGTTTTTCTTCTGCGGCATCAGGCTCGAACCGGTCGAGTAGGCGTCGTCCAGCGTCACAAAGCCGAACTCACTCGTGCTGTAGATGATAATGTCTTCGGCCAGGCGGCTGAGATGCGTGCCGATCATGGCCGCGCAGAACAGGAACTCGGCCACGAAATCGCGGTCGCTCACGGCATCGAGGCTGTTGGGCGAGGGCTCGCGCATGCCTAATTCAGCAGCCAGCGCGGCGCGGTCGACGCGCAGGGGCGTGCCGGCCAGCGCGCCCGAGCCAAGCGGCAGCACGGCGGTGCGGGCGGCGCAATCGGCCAGGCGGGCGCGGTCGCGCTCCAGAGGCCAGAAGTGCGACAGCAGCCAGTGCGCCAGCAGGATGGGCTGGGCGCGCTGCATGTGCGTGTAGCCGGGCATCAGCGCGTCGCCCGCTGCATCGGCCTGCTGCACCAGCGCGCCTTGCAACTCACGAATCGCGGCGTCGGCGCGGGCGATTGCACCCAGCACCCACAGGCGCACGTCGGTTGCCACCTGGTCGTTGCGCGAGCGGCCGGTGTGGAGCTTGCCCGCCACCGCGCCAGCCACTTCGCCCAGCCGCCGCTCAACGGCGGTGTGGATGTCTTCATCCGATGGTAAAGCCGAAAAGCTCCCTGCGGCGAACTCAGCGCGCACTGCCTCCAGGCCAGCCAGCAGCGCATCCAGTTCATCGCTGTTGATGATGCCGGCAGCCGCAAGCTGGCGCGCCCAGGCCACGGAGCCGCGAATGTCCTCGGCCCACATGTGCCGGTCGAAGGGAAACGAATTGTTGAAGCGCGCCATGTGCTCGTTCATCGAGCCGGAAAAGCGGCCACCCCACATAACATCCTCCAATTTACGATTGACGATTTATGATTTACGATTTAGCCATAGGAGCAAGCCTAATCGTAAATCCAAAATCGCAAATCGTAAATACTTTCACGTTGTATAGTGTGCGTTGATTTCGACGTACTCTTTGCTGAAATCGCATGTCCAGACGGTGGTTTGCGCGCTGCCCAGCCCGAGATCGAGCCGGATGAAGACCGGGTCTTCGCGGAACAGCGCGGCGGCCTCGCGCTCGACATAGCTGGCGGGCATGCCGTCGCGCAGCACAATGATCTCGCGCTCGCGCGGGCCAAAGGCCAGCGTCAGGCGATTGGGGTCGAGCGCCGCGCCGCTGCGCCCGGCCGCCATCAGCACGCGCCCCCAGTTTGGGTCGCCGCCGTGCACCGCCGTTTTGAGCAGCGGCGAGATCGCGATGGTGTTGGCAACGGTGTGCGCCTGGGCCACGTCTTCCGCGCCGCTGACGACGATCTCGATCAGGCGGGTTGCACCTTCGCCGTCGCGCGCAACCTGCTTGGCCAGGCTGGTGCACACCTCGCTCAGCAGCGCCACGAATTGCGCGAACTCGGCGCTGCCCGCGCCAACCGCCACGCCCGACGCGCCCGAAGCCAGCAGCAGCAGCGTGTCGTTCGTGCTGGTGTCGCCATCCACGCTGATGCGGTTGAAGCTGACGTCGGCGGCGGCTTTTAACGCATTGTGCAGCACATCCGGCGCGACCTGCGCGTCGGTGGTGACGATCGCGAGCATAGTTGCCATGTCGGGGTGAATCATGCCCGCACCCTTGCAGAAGCCGCTGACGGTGACGCTTGCGCCGCCGATGCTGGCGCTGCCCATGGCAGTTTTCGGACGCGTGTCGGTGGTCATGATGGCGCGGGCCGCAACGGCTGCGCCCTGCTCGGCGGCGGGCGAGGTGACGACCGCAATGCCCTGGGTGACTTTGTCCATCGCCATGGGCCGGCCGATCACGCCCGTCGAAAGCACCAGCACCTGATCGGGCTGGCAGCGCAGGCCGTAGGCAGTGAGCGCAGCCATCTGGCGCGCGTCGGCCAATCCCTGCTCGCCAGTGACGGCATTGGCGTTGCCGGCGTTGGTGATCACGGCGCGGATCGCGCCGGCATTCTGCGCCAGCGTTTCCTGATCGTAGAGCACCGGCGCGGCCTTGACGCGATTAGAGGTGAACAGGCCCGCCGCGCTGCACGGCGCCTCGGCCGCAACCAGCGCGAGGTCGAGGTTCGAGGCGGCCATGGCGCTGCTGGTTTTCAGGCCGCAGGCGGTCGCGGCGGCGCGAAAGCCGGGGGCCAGGGTGAATGATTCGAGCATTGCTGTCCTCTCTATAATTGTCGCCTGCGCGGCGGGCGGCAGGGCCGGCGCTGGCCCTGCACCCTGCGCTGGGGCTTGCGCCCCAGACCCCAAATTTTAGGTCGGCAGCGCGCCAAGCTCCGTGTGTCATGCCTCCGTTGTGCCATTCAGCCAACAGCAATCGAATTTGGCTGGTTACAACAGAAGCGCGCGTTGTGCCTTCGGCAGCCAACCTGTTACCTCCATCGAGGGCGAGGCATGCGATCTGCCGTAGGCCTTGTTTTACAGTTTGGTAAAGCGCACCACGCGCGCCGCGCCGTCGTCGGCAAACTCGGTTGGGTCTTCGGCGCGCCACTGCGCCGGGCCGCGCACCCGCAACGTCAGCGAGCGCGGCGCGGGCGTGTAGCCTCCCGTGCGCTCGCCAATCGTCAGCGTCAGCGTGGTGCCTTCCTGCCGCAGGGTGTAGCTGGTAGTGCAGCTCGCGCCCTGCTCGTACTCGAAGCTGCGCCCGTCGTCTTCGTAGAGCGTGAATTCGCCATCGCCGGGGAACAGGTCGAGCGTGAGCGCGTCGAGTGGGCGCGCGCCGGTGTGGGCCATGGCCGGGCCGTGCGGAATGATCGCGCCAGCGCGGGCGTAGAGCGGCAGCCGCTCCAGCGGCGCGTCGGCCAGGATGGGCGTGGGCCGGTCGTCCGTGCCGAGCGCGGCGTCGGTCCACCAGTCGTACCAGGTGCCGCGCGGCAGGTAGACCGAGCGGTAGGTGCGGCCGGGATGGTAGACGGGCGCGGCCATCAGGTTTGGCCCAAGCATGACCTGATCGTGAATGGTGTAGGTGCCGGGGTCGTCGGAGAAGTGGAACAGCAGCGGGCGCAGCACTGGCGTGCCGCTCTGCGTGGCCTGCCAGAACAGCGAGTAGATGTAGGGCAGCAGCCGGTAGCGCAGCTGCATATACTCGCGGCAGATCGTCTCGATCTGTTCGCCCCAGACCCACGGTTCGTGCCGTTCGGTTTCAGCATGTGAGTGCCCGCGGCAGAACGGCGTAAGCGCGCCCAGTTGCATCCAGCGCGCAAACAGCTCGCCACTCGCATTTCCAAAAAAACCGCCCACGTCGGTGCCGACAAACGGCACGCCCGAGAGGCCCATGTTCATGAGCTGCGGCATGGTCAGCTCAAGGTGCTCCCACCACGAGCTGTTGTCGCCCATCCAGCAGGCGCTCCAGCGCTGAATGCCGGCATAGCCCGAGCGCGTGAGCACAAAGGGGCGCTCGCCGGGCATGTGCGCGCGCAGGCCCTCGTAGGAGGCGCGGGCCATGCCATAGCCATACATGTTGTGCACTTCGGCGTGGGTGGTTTCTTCGCCGGCTGGCCCCTGCGGCGCGTCGAGGTCGATTGTGCCAACATCGCCCGCGCCCTCGCTGAACGGCAGCTTAAACACAGCCGGCTCGTTCATGTCGTTCCAGATGCCGCGCACGCCCATGTCGACCAGCACCTTCTGCTGCTGGCCCCACCACGCGCGCACTTCGGGGCGAGTGTAATCGGCAAAAACCGAGTCGTCGGGCCAGACGTAGCCGTGGAAGACCTCGCCGTCGGCGCGCTTGATGAACATGTCGCGCTTGATGCCGTCGCGGTAGACGCCATAGTCGGGATCGATTTTCACGCCCGGGTCGATGATGGTGACGGGCGTGAAACCAGCGGCGTGCATGTCGGCCAGCAGGGCGGGCGGGTCGGGGAAGCGCTCGGTGTTCCACGTGAACACGCGATAGCCGCGCATGTAGTCGATGTCGAAATGGATCACGTCGCAGGGCAGGTCGCGCGCGCGGAACTCGTGCATCAGCTCGCGCACCATTTCCTCCGAGGTATAGCCCCAGCGGCTCTGGTGGTAGCCGAGCGCCCAGCGCGGCGGCAGCGGCATGCGCCCAAGCAGCGCGGAGATGGTTTCGAGCACGTCGGCGGGCACAGCGCCATATGCGACATAGTAGTCGATTGCGCCGCCATCGGCTGCGAAGCTCCATTCGCCATACTGCGCCGCGCCAATGTCGAAGCGGCTGCGCCAGCTATTGTTGAAGAAGACGCCATAGGCCAGGCCGGGCCGCAGCGCCATTGCCACTGGAATGGCGATATACAGCGGGTCGGTGCCGGGGCCGTGGCCCCAGGCCGGGTCGGTGGTCCAGTTCGTCATGGCGCGGCCGAGCTTGTCCAGCTGGCCGGTGCGCTCGCCAAAGCCATAGAAGTGCTCGCCCGCCTCGATGCGCTTGGCCGAAACGACGCTCCTTCCCTCCTTGGTGTCGCGCCAGCGCGGGGCCTGGGCGTCGGCGCAGAACTCGGTGCCCTGGGCGTCGGCAAAGGCCAGGGTGCCGTCGGCGCGGCGCACGCGCACGCTCAGCGCGCCCGTGTCGATCACAACCGCGTCGGCGTCGTCGCGCACGTCAAACGGCACAGCGGCGAACTCTTCGTCGGCGCGGGCGACCGCCCACGAGCGGCGCGGCGGGAAGGTGCCATCGGGCGCGACGCGCACGCGCACAAGCGTGGGCGCAAGCACGGCAACCGCGAGGCGCGCATCCCCGCACTCAAACGTGACCGACTGGCCGTCGCGGGCGAAGCTGGCGACACTGCCGAGGGTGTGTTCCATGTCTGGCATTCTTTCTTTTTCGAATGGCGACCGAAATATTCACCACAGAGACACAGAGAATTTCGAGTTGCAGGTTGGAAGGTTGCAAGTTACAGGTTTGATGACGCGCAACCGACTAAATTTCACCGCAAAGAGCGCGAAGGACGCAGAGGATCGCAGGTTTGGAAGTTGCAGGTTAGAAGGTTGCAGATTGCAGCCTAATTCCCAAACCCCAGACCCTAAACCCTCTGGAAAATAAATTTCCCTGTACACAGCTTCCAGGAAGCTCAAGCCAGTTTTGCTTCAATCTGATAACCAGATGAGCTTCCTAGAAGCTTGCCCGTTGTATGAAAGAACTTTCTTTCCAGAGTATTAAACCCTATGCTGTTCTGGGGTTCTTGGTTCTGCCCTTACTCGCTTGCTTGGGCAAAGCTTGTCTTTGCCCAAGCTACAACAACTTGCCAACCTGCAAATCTGCAACCTGCCAACTATCTTCCCCCCACCCACGCCACCGCGACGGTCATATTCTCCAGCGTGGCCGGCCCGAACTGCGTGGTCAGCGCCACGTCGGCGGCATCGCGCCCGTAGGCGATTACAATTCGCCCGCCGCGCGGCGCATCCTGCGTGGCGTCGAAAGTGTACCAGCGCCCATTCACATAGGCCTCGAACCATGCGTGTAGGTCCATCGGGTCGAGCTGGTAGAGGTAGCCGACGACCATGCGCGCCGGGATGGTCAGGCTGCGGCACAGCGCCATGCCCAGGTGCGTGAAATCGCGGCACACGCCCACGCGCTGGCGGGCCGTGTCTGCCGCCGAGGTCGAGGCGTCGCTGGTGCCATAGCGGTATTCGACATTCGCGTGAATCCAGGCGCGAATCGCCTCGGCCTGATCGTAGCCGGGCTGTGCGCCCGCCACAATCTCGGCGGCCAGGCCGCCCAGCGTGTCGGCTTCGCAGTAGCGGCTGGGCAGCAGGAACTGCAGCGCGCCGTCGGGCAGATCCTGCGCGAGCGTAAGCGGCGCGCCAGGTGCAGTGTCGATTGTGTCGGCGGTTTCGGCCTCGACGCGCGTGCTGATGCTGAATGAGCCAGCCGGCGCGACGATGCGCTGGCACAGATTGCCATAAGCATCGACGAACTCGCCCGGCATGACCTGCGGCGCGAGGCTATACGTCTCGCTGGCGATCCACTGGCCGGCGCCGCTGCGCGGGCGCAGCATCAAGGTCATTGCGACGGGGGCGGGCACGTTGAACGAAAGCTCGCAGCTCGCTTGCAGGCGCATTATATTTTTACTCCGGTATCCAAAAACGAGATGGAGAACTACGCACTACGCACTACTTTCTAATGCTTTATAGTGCGTAGTGCGTAGTTCTGCATGGGCACGGAACGGGCACGGAACTGTCAATTCAACACCCGCCCACACCTTCACCCATTCACACACTACTTGCCGTCGACGAGCGCGCGCACCTTCACCGGCAGGCCAAAGATCTTGATAAAGCCTTCAGCATCCTTCTGGTTGTAGGTTTCGCCCATGGTGAAGCTGGCGATGTCGGGGTTGTAGAGGCTGGCGGTGGCCTTGCGCCCAACCAGCATGGCGTTGCCTTTGTAGAGCTTCAGCCGCACTTCGCCGGTGACGTTCTGCTGCGTGCTGGTGAAGAAGGCTTGCAGCGCCTCGCGCAGCGGCGTGTACCACAGGCCGTTGTAGATCAGCTCGGCGTAGCGGTGCGCCACCACATCCTTGTAGTGCATGGTCTCGCGGTCGAGCGTGAGCTGCTCGAGGCCCTGGTGCGCCGTGCGCAGGATGGTGCCGCCGGGCGTTTCGTACACGCCGTGGCTCTTCATGCCCACCAGGCGGTTTTCCACCAGGTCGATGCGGCCAATGCCGTGCTTCGCGCTCAGCTCGTTCAGTGCGTTCAGCAGCGCCACTGGCCCAAGCCGCTCGCCATTTACGCTGACGGGAATGCCCTGCTCGAAGCCAATCTCGACATACTCGGGCGTGTCGGGCGCGTTCTCGGGCGAAACCGACAGCGTGTACATGTCTTCCTCTGGCTCGTTCCAGGGGTCTTCCAGCACGCCGCCCTCATGCGAAATGTGCCAGATGTTGCGGTCGCGGCTGTAGATCGACTTCAGCGTGGCGGTGACGGGCACGTTATACTCGGCGGCGTATTCAAGCGCGTCCTCGCGTGAGCGGATGTTCCACTCGCGCCACGGCACAATCGCCTGCATATGCGGCGCGAAGGCCATGTAGGTCACTTCGAAGCGCACCTGGTCGTTGCCCTTGCCGGTGCAGCCATGCGCCAGCGCGTCGGCACCTTCCTGCAAGGCGATCTCGGCCTGGCGCTTGGCGATCAGCGGGCGCGCAACCGAGGTGCCGAGCAAGTACAGCCGCTCGTAGATCGCGCCGCTTTGCAGCATGGGGAAGAGGAAATCGCGCACGAACTCTTCGCGCAGGTCTTCGACATAGCACTTGGATGCGCCGCTGGCCTGGGCCTTTTCTTCCAGGCCAGTCAGCTCGTCGGCCTGGCCGAGGTTGGCGCAGTAGCAGATCACTTCGGGGTTGCCATAGTTTTGCTTGAGCCACGGCACGATGATGCTGGTGTCCAGGCCGCCCGAGTAGGCGAGCACGACTTTGTTGGCTTTTTTCATTGCTGTGTTCCTGTTTCTTTGCTGGTGCGGCCCTGTGCGGGCGGCATTGGTGACTTTTGTTTTTGCCCTGCGCGGGCGGCGATTTGCCCTGCGCGGGCGGCGATGCGTTATTAAACGCCTTCTCGTTTTGAGTGTGGCTTGCTCGGGCCGCAGGGCCGCCGGGGCTCCCGCCCCAGCACCCCGGCCAGGGGCATCGCCCCTGGACCCCAAAAGAGCGTGTTTCTTGTTTCAGCGTTTGGTGCTCATGCCTCCGTTGTGCCGAAAAGCTGGCAGCTTGGCAGCACATGCCTTCTCGTTTTGAGCGTGGCTTGCTCGGGCCGCAGGGCCGCCGGGGCTCCCGCCCCAGCACCCCGGTCAGGGGCATCGCCCCTGGACCCCAAAAGAGCGTGTTTCTTGTTTCAGCGTTTGGTGCTCATGCCTCCGTTGTGCCGAAAAGCTGGCAGCTTGGCAGCACATGCCTTCTCGTTTTGAGCGTGGCTTGCTCGGGCCGCAGGGCCGCCAGGGCTCCCGCCCCAGCACCCCGGCCAGGGGCATCGCCCCTGGACCCCAAATGAAGGTCGTTCGCATTCAATGTCGAGCGCTCATGCCTCTGTTGTGCCGAAAAGCTGGCAACTACCGATTTAAGTTGTACCGGTTTCCCTTTTGCCGCAAGGCATGACAACGAGCTAATCGCTTGATACTGGCACTCATTGCCGGAAGGGTTCCAGGGAAACCGGCAAGGGTTTCCCTGGTCGGGGGCACGGGGGCGAAGCGCCCCGGAAAAAACATAAAAACACCCTAAGAAAAAAGAACCTCAATATCCTCGCGCGTGAGCGCCTTGAAGACGCCGCCCTCCGCGCCAATCACCTGCTCGACCAGCTCGCGCTTGTGCGCCTGGAGTTGCAGAATTTTCTCCTCGACAGTGTCGCGGGCGATGAGCTTGTACACAAACACCGGCTTGTCCTGCCCGATGCGGTGCGTGCGGTCGGTGGCCTGCTGCTCGACCGCCGGGTTCCACCACGGGTCGATATGAATGACATAGTCGGCGGCGGTCAGGTTCAGGCCCACGCCGCCAGCCTTCAGGCTGATCAGGAAAAACGGCACCGTGTCGTCGTTCTGGAAGCGATCGACCTCGCCCTGGCGGTCGCGGGTTTGCCCGTCGAGGTAGCAGTACGGGATGCCGCGCTCGTCGAGCGCTTCGCGCACAAGCGTCAGCATTTGCACGAACTGCGAGAACACCAGGGCGCGGTGGCCCTCGGCGCGCAGCGTGTCGAGCGTGTCGAGCAGCAGGTCGAACTTGCCCGAATTGCCTTTGAACTTGGCGTCGACCAGGCGCGGGTGGATGCTGATCTGGCGCAGGCGCAGCAGCCCTTCGAGGATCTTCATGCGCGCGTCGTTCATGCCGTCGTCGTCGATCATGCCGAGCAATTGGGCGCGATAGTAGTCGCGCTGCTTGTCGTACAGCTTGCGCTGGGCTGGCTCCATGTCGCACATCACCACTTCTTCGGTGCGCGGCGGCAGGTCGGCGGCGACCTGATCCTTGGTGCGGCGCAGAATGAACGGGAAGACCATCTTGCGCAGAAACTGGGCGGCATCCTGGTTCTGCTGGCGCTCGATCGGGTTGATGAACTCTTCGCGGAAGTAGCTGATATCGCCGAGCAGGCCGGGATTGAGAAAGGCGAACTGCGACCACAGCTCGCCGGTGCTGTTTTCGATTGGCGTGCCGGTGAGCACCAGCCGGTGGCGCGCGTTCAGCAGCCGCGCCGCTTTGGATGTTTCGGCCGCCGGGTTCTTGATCGCCTGCGACTCGTCGAGGATGGCGTAGTTGAACTGGTAGGTACGCAGCGCCGCGATGTCGCGCAGCATGGTGCCGTAGGTGGTCAGCACCAGGTCATACTGCGCGAACTCCTGCGGGTCGGTGATGCGGCCCTGGTCGGCGTGCACATACACTGCCAGATCGGGCGTGAACTTCTCGGCTTCGCGCTGCCAGTTGAAAAGGAGCGAGCGCGGCATCACCACCAGCGTGGCGGGGGCATCGTTTTCCCGTTCGTAGAGCGATTCGATAAACGCAAGGGTTTGGATGGTCTTGCCCGTGCCCATGTCGTCGGCCAGGCAGCCGCCGAAGTTGTACTCGCGCAGGAAGTGCAGCCAGTCGTAGCCGAACTTCTGGTAGGGGCGCAGCTCGCCCTTGAAGGTTGTGGGCAGCGGCTGCGGCACGATCCGCTCGAATCCACGCAGCTTTTCGCGGCGCTGCTCGAACGCCTCATCAACCTGCGCGCGGTCGGCCTCGCCCAGAAGCTGGTCGATCATGGTGATGTGCTGCTGCGCAAAGCGCAGGGTGTCGCCATTGTCGTCGCCAAGCGCAAGCATGTGGCGGTAGCGCGTCAGCCATTCTTCGGGGATCGCGCCCATCGTGCCGTCGGCCAGCTTGATGTATTTTTCGCGCTTCTTGATCGCCTGACGAATCGACTTCAGCGGAACGGCCAGATCGCCATAGTTCACTACGGCCTTGACATCAAACCAGTCGATTCCGCTGGTGACCTTGAACGAGATCGTGGGCTTGTTGCGGTTGACGCGCGCCAGGGTCAGCTCTTCTTCGCCATAGATAGCGTAGCCATCTTCGACCAGCTTCGGCACCTGGTGCATCAGGAAGTCGATTGGGTGGACGGTTTTCTTGACCAGCCAGATGCTTGGCTCGGTGGTGCGCTTCAGGCCGTAGGAACCCAGCGCCTGCCACAATTCCTGCTCGCGGGCGGGCTGGCGGGCGATGCGCGCAAGCTGGGCGGTGCCGGGCTGGCGCTTGGTGGCGGTTTCGGGCAGGCGCTTGTCGTAATGCAGCTCGTGCTCGCCATAGGCGAAGCGCAATTCGGCCTGCAAGCCCTCAGCTCCTTCGCTCAGGTACAGGCGCGGCGCGGCGTCGGCGGCGATATCGATCCACTGGAGCATCTCGCCGCGAATGTCGATCTGGTCGGTGAGCGGCAGCAGGTGCTTTTCAAGAAACACTTCCTGGTCTTCGGGCGGGATGGTCAGCTCGGGGTATTCAAGCAGCGCCGCCGCCAGCCCGTCGGTCGATTTCACCTGCACCAGCGTGCTGCCGATCAGCATCCACAGCGGGTCGTTCACCACCACAGCGGTTTCTTTGCGGCCGAGCGGCAGGGCGTGCGCGCCGGCCATCACCTGCGCGCTGAGCTTCAGGCCCTTTTTGGTTTCGCTCAGCTCGGCGGAAAGCGTGCCAAGCTCGGGCAGCACCGTAATGCGCTCGCTCAGCGGCTCGCCCTCGTCGCCGGTGTATACGAGGCAGCCCGGCAGCAGCGACAGCACCGGCTCGTAGAACACGGCCTCGCGGCCGTAGCTGTAGCCCGACATCATGTAGGGATTGCCGACGGCGAGGTTGACGGCGGCCAGCTCGGTTTCGGTGGCGGCGGGGTAGCTCTGGCGGTTGATGCGCGAGCGGATCGGCCGCGCCTGCCCGGACAGCCCCTGCTCCGCAATGGCGCTGGCGATTGCCTCGTGGTCGCCAAGCTGGTGTGCGCCAAAGTAGCGCGCCGCCAGCGTGTAGGGCGTGACGCCCCAGCCGTTGCCGCGCTCTTGCAGGCTGAAGACGATTGGGCCGTAGCTGGTGCTGCTGCGTCGCGCGGGCGCCTGCGCGGCCTGTTCGAGCACGGCCTGCCACAGCTTGGGCGGGTTTTTCTTTAAGTGGTCGCGCAGCGCGGCGATGGCGGCGATGCGGTGCCGGCACAGGTACCACTGGTAGCTGTCGCGGCAGGTGCATGTCATCGCCAGCTGGCGGCCGTTCAGCCACAGCGACACCAGGTAGGGCCGGTTGGTTTTGAAATCGCGCACCTGCACGCGCGCCGACGACTGCCCAACGGTCTCGATCGTCACGCGCCCTTCGGCATAGTCTTCCAGCCCGGCCTTGACCTGCTGCTGGGGAGTGTTCTGGCTCAACCGGTCGAGGTTGAGCATATCGGCGGTAAGAATATTGATCACGGGCTTGCCCTCGCCAGATCGACAGCGCCTTCGCGCTGCGCGGCTATACTATAGCACGCAGTGCATGGTGATCCTGCAACGAGCGTACCTTCAGCTCCTTGGCCTTGAGCGCGCGAATGGCCGACACGGTGGCGGCAGCGCCGGTGAGCGTGGTGACGAGCATCACGCCGTGGCGAATGGCGGCCGAGCGCAGGGCCTGGCCGTCGATGTAGGCCCGCGCGCCCAGCGGCGTGCTGATCACCAGCCGCACCTTCCCCGACGCAATCAGGTCAGCTGTGGTCGAGCCGCCTTCCGAGACCTTGTTGACCACTTCGACCGGCAGGCCAAGCTGCGCGAGCCAGGCGGCGGTGCCGCGCGTGGCGTAGAGCGTGAAGCCAAGCCGCACCAGGTCGCGCGCGATGCGGCTGATCGCGCCCTTGTCGAAGTCGTTCACCGTCACCAGCGCGCCGCCCGAGGTTGGGATCTTCTGGTTCGCGCCCATCTCGGCCTTGGCGAAGGCGTGGCCGAAGCTGGAAGCGTGGCCCATCACCTCGCCGGTTGAGCGCATTTCGGGGCTGAGGAACACGGCCGCGCCGGGAAATTTCTCGAACGGCAGCACCGCTTCTTTCACAAAGAAGCCATCAAGCGCCGGCTCGGCGGTGAGGCCTAGCTCTGCCAGAGTTTTGCCGGCCGCCACCTGCGCGGCGATGCGGGCGAGCGGCACGCCGGTAGCCTTGGCGATAAACGGCACCGTGCGCGACGAGCGCGGGTTCACTTCGAGCACATACACTTCGTCGTCTTTGATCGCGTACTGGACGTTCATCAGGCCCTTCACGCCCAGCGCCATGCCGATGCGAATGGTTTCGTCGCGAATGATCGAGAGGTGGTAGGCGCTGACTTTGTAGGGTGGCATGACCATGGCCGAGTCGCCGGAGTGGACGCCCGCCTCTTCCACATGCTCCATAATCCCGCCAATCACCACGCGCTCGCCGTCGCCAATCGCGTCGACATCGACCTCAAACGCATCTTCGAGGTAGCGGTCGATCAGCACCGGCTGGCCCTCGCTGATGCGCGCGGCTTCGTGCAGGTACTGCGCCAGCCCGTCGTCGTCGTAGGCGATGGCCATGGCGCGGCCGCCCAGCACGTAGCTGGGGCGCACCAGCACCGGGTAGCCAATTTCTTCCGCGATCACGCGGGCAGCGGGCAGGTCGTCGGCCATGCCGTGCTCGGGCTGCTCGATTTCGAGCTGGCGCAGCAGTGCCTCGAAGCGCCCGCGATCCTCGGCCAGGTCGATTGCGTCCTGCGAGGTGCCCCAGATCGGCACACCCGCCGTCGCAAGACCTTTGGCGAGGTTCAGCGGCGTTTGCCCGCCGAACTGGACGAGGACGGGAACAAGAGCGGGGGTTTGGGGTTTAGGGCTTAGGGATTGGGTTCCGCCAGGTACTGTTCCGGCTTCTCCCGAATGCTGTCCGATGAAAGTGACCGAATCAGGCCGCCCAAGAGTTTCCCCGCCTGTTGCATCGCTTCCCAGGCCGGCTTGCTCTGCTCCCGCTCCAGATAATTCAGCCGAAGGCAAATCAGAAAATGGGTTTCCAGTTCCATCAGCGAGCCGCGCGCTATCGACAGGTGATGCAGATATTCCTTGCGGTGCAGCCGGCCATACCCTTCCGCTATGTTCGCCGGAACCGAGGTCGCTGCTCGCCGCATCTGACTTATTAGCCCGAACTGCTCCTCCTTGGGCATCATCTTGGTTAGGCGGTAAATCTCCTCTACTGTTTGCATCGCCTGCTGCCAGGCTTCCAGGTCGCGATATGACTGTAATGCCATGTTCGTCCTCCTGGATTTCAAAACCCAAATCCCCAGCCCCCAGACCCCGGTTCTCGCGCTCCCAGATATTCAGCACGTCTTCCAGCGTCAGCGGCTCGAAGTACAGGCGGTCGCTGGTGTCGTAGTCGGTCGAGACGGTTTCGGGGTTGCAGTTGACCATGATCGTCTCGAAGCCGAGGTCGCGCAGGGCCATGCACGCATGCACGCAGCAGTAGTCGAACTCGATGCCCTGGCCGATGCGGTTCGGCCCGCCGCCCAGGATCATGACCTTGGGCTTGCCGGTGACCTCGGCCTCGTCGACGGTGGCATAGGTGCTGTACATATAGGGCGTGTGCGCCTCGAACTCGGCCGCGCAGGTGTCGATGCGGTGGTAGACGGGCACGATGCCGAGCGATTTGCGGCGCGCACGCACATCCATTTCCGAGGCGGGCAGCGGCGTGGACGATGGGCGATACGCGAGATTCCCGCCACCCTTGACCTTGCCGCTTGGCACCGCCGGTTGAAGCACAGCGGCGATCTGCGCGTCGGAGAAGCCAAATTCCTTGGCCTCGCGCAGCAGTTCGGCTGGCAGGTTGGCGAGTGTGTGCCCGCGCAAATCGCCCTCGATTGCAATGATCGCGGCCAGCTGCTCGGCGAACCACGGGTCGTAGCCAGTGGCGGCGCTCAGGGCGTCGGGCGCCATGCCAGCGCGCAGCGCGTCGGCGGCGGCGAAAATGCGCTCGGGCGTGGGCGCGCTGAGCGTGTTTTCGGCGGGCATGTCGGCGGAAATGGCGCGGTTCTTGCGCACGCCAAAGCCCAGCGCGCCAATCTCCAGCCCGCGCATCGCCTTCTGGAATGCTTCGGGGAAAGTTGTGCCAATCGCCATCACCTCGCCCACGCTTTTCATCTGCGGGCCAAGCGTGGGGTCGACGCCGGGGAACTTCTCGAAGGCCCAGCGCGGAATTTTCACCACCACATAGTCGAGGCTTGGCTCAAACGAGGCCGGCGTGACCTTGGTGATATCGTTCGGGATTTCGTCGAGCGTGTAGCCCACCGCCAGCAGCGCGGCAATTTTTGCGATTGGGAAGCCGGTGGCCTTGGAGGCCAGCGCCGACGAGCGGCTGACGCGCGGGTTCATCTCAATGACGATTGTGTCGCCGTTGGCCGGGTTCACCGCAAACTGGACATTCGAGCCGCCGGTTTCGACGCCAACCACGCTCATCACGGTTTTGGCCTGGTCGCGCAGGCGCTGCAGCTCGCGGTCGGTAAGCGTCATGGCCGGCGCGACGGTGATTGAGTCGCCGGTGTGCACGCCCATCGCGTCGAGGTTTTCGATTGAGCAGACCACCACGAAGTTGTCGGCGCGGTCGCGCATCACCTCAAGCTCGTATTCCTTCCAGCCCAGCACGCTCTGCTCGATCAGCACCTGCGTCACCGGCGAGGCACGCAGGCCGCGGTCAGCAATCTCGCGCAGCTGCGCCTCGTCGTAGGCCACGCCGCCGCCCGAGCCGCCCAGCGTGAACGAGGGGCGCACCAGCACCGGGTAGCCGATCTCGGTGCCCAGGCGAACCGCGTCGTCCACGGTGGTGACGGTGTCGCCGGGCGGCACGCCCAGGCCAGCCTTGAGCATCGCTTCTTTGAATAGCTGGCGATCTTCGGCCAGGTCGATCGCATCGGGCGAGGCGCCGATCAGCTGCACGCCGTGGCGCTCAAGCACGCCGGTTTTGTGGAGCTGCATGGCGAGGTTCAGGCCGGTCTGCCCGCCGACGGTCGGCAGCACGGCGTCGGGGCGCTCGCGCTCGATGATCTTCTCAACCACCTCGGGCGTGAGCGGCTCGATGTAGGTCGCGTCGGCGAACTGCGGGTCGGTCATGATCGTGGCCGGGTTGGAGTTGACCAAGATGACGCGATAGCCTTCGCGGCGCAGCACCTTGCACGCCTGCACGCCCGAGTAGTCGAACTCACACGCCTGGCCGATCACAATCGGACCCGCGCCGATGATCAGGATGGACTGTATGTCTGTGCGTTTCGGCATTCTACCGTCCTTATATTGCCACGAAGACACGGAAAAAATTACCACGAAGATACGAAGCCTTGGAAAATTTAACCACGAAGACACGAAGGCACGAAGACTTATATAACGACTCGTTTGATGCCTTGCTTGATAGTTGGGACATTAAAGTTAATCAGAAAGCCTAGCCGTTTTCGTGCGAGTTTAAGATAGCTCATCAATTGCGCCATAAAAACCGGATTCATTGTTTCGACGGCTTTTAATTCACAGATAGCCAGATCCTCAACAAGAACATCGATTCTCAAGCCATCATCGAAACGAATGCCATCGTAGCTGATTGGCAGAGTGACTTGGCGATGCACTGAAAGCCCGTTTTTTGTAAGCTCATGGCAGAAGCATACTTCATAAATACTCTCCAATAATCCAGGGCCAAGCGCTTTGTGAACAGTAAAAGCTGCATTCACAATGATGGTCGCTATTCGTTCCTCTGGATCTGAAAGAGCATAATTGCGCATGTCTCACTACTTTCAGCTCTTCGTGCCTTCGTGTCTTCGTGGTTCCGTTCTTTTAAACTTCTTGCTTGTTGTTTTCCATCAGCGCGACGAACTGGCCGAACAGGTACGATGCGTCGTGCGGGCCGGGCGCGGCCTCGGGGTGGTACTGCACGCTGAAGGCGCGCAGGTCGGCGGCGCGCAGGCCCTCGCAGCAGCCGTCGTTCAGGTTCGTGTGCGTCACCTCCACGCCATCGGGCAAGGTCTTGTCGTCCACCGCGAAGCCATGGTTGTGGCTCGAAATCTCCACCCGCCCGGTGTCGCTGAAGCGCACCGGCTGATTGCCGCCGTGGTGGCCGAAGCGCAGCTTGTAGGTGCTGCCGCCCAGCGCCAGGCCCAGGATCTGGTGGCCCAGGCAGATGCCAAACAGCGGCTTCTTGCCCAGCAGGCCGCGCACCGCATCGACCGCATAGGTCACGGCGGCGGGGTCGCCCGGGCCATTCGAGAGAAAAATGCCGTCGGGGTCGAGCGCGAGCACATCGGCGGCGGGCGTGCTGGCCGGCACCACCGTCACGCGGCAGCCCTGGTCGGCCATCAGGCGCAGGATGTTGCGCTTCATGCCGAAGTCGTAAGCCACGACATGCAGGGCATGGGAGGTGGGGGATGGAGATTGGGCATCGTTCCCGCCATTCCCTATCCCCCAAACCCCAGTCCCCTCGGTCCAGTGGTACGGCTCGGCGCAGGTCACGTGCGGCACGAGGTCGAGCCCCTCCATCGAGGGCGCGGCCCGCGCCGCCTCGACCAGCCGCGCCGCGTCGGGCTCGGCCGAGGAGATCACGCCGCGCAGCGCACCGGCCTCGCGGATGTGCCGCACCAGCGCGCGCGTGTCCACGCCCGTGATGCCGACGATGCCATGCTCGCGCAGGTATTCATCCAGCGCGGCGGTTGCGCGCCAGTTGCTGACGCGTGGGCTGGCGGCGCGCACCACAAAGCCCGAAAGCCAGGGCCTGGTGCTTTCTTCGTCTTCCAGGTTCACGCCGGTGTTGCCAATATGCGGCGCGGTCATCACCACGATCTGGCCGTAGTACGAAGGGTCGGTCAGCACTTCCTGGTAGCCGGTCATGGCGGTGTTGAAAATCACCTCGCCGGCGCGCTCGCCAAGTGCGCCCAGCGCAGTGCCCGGCCATGTCGTGCCATCTTCAAGCGCCAGCAGCGCGGGGGTTCGTTCGGTCATGGGTTCGCTTCTCCAGTGCGGCCGGCAGCGGGCGGCTGCGGCGGGGCCGAAACCAGGCCAATATTCTTCGGGCCTTTGAATGGAAACTCGACGCGCTCGTACTGCACGCCGTGGAGCGCATAGTACTGCTCGATCTGGTCGATCAGCTCGGCCTGCCCGAGCTTGGCTTCCGACCAGAAATTACAGCACGGCACAACAATCGCCGGTCGCAGCAGCGCGGCCTGCGCCACCTCGCGCAAGGCACCGTCGGGGTGCAGCCCAATAATCAAGTCGTAGTAAGTCGCAAACGCCGGGTCGAACGCGCTGGCCTGGTGCTTCACGCCGCGCAGCACCCACGCCCGCGGGTCGATCACCTCAGCCTCGTAGCGGTACTGCTTGGCCAGGATGCGCGCCAGCATGCCCTGCCCGCCGGCCACATCGGCAACGTAGCGCACCTCGCGCCAGTAGCGTTCGGCCACAAAATCGGCAATCACCTGAAAGCGCTCGGGGTCGCCATGGAAGCGGTGCCGGCCCATGCGCTACAGCTCCATCACCACGGCGGTCTCGTCGCAGCGGTGCTGCAGCGGGCAGATCACACAATCCTTCCAGACCTTCTCGGGGAAGCTTTCGCGCGCGCTGATCACAAAGCCCAGGCGCGTAAAAAACGACACCGCCCGCGTCAGCGCAAACACCGTTGGGATGCCGCGCTCGCGCGCGCGCTCCACCAGCCCCAGCACGATCTTCGCGCCCACGCCATAGCGGCGGTAGGCCGGCAGCACTGCCAGCGAGCGCACTTCCACCAGCGTCGGGCTCATCGCCAGCAGCGAGCCAATGCCGACCACACGGCCATCCATCTCGGCCACGATCCAGCTATCGATCGAGGCGTGGATGTTTTCGGCGCTGCGCGGCAGCAGGTGGCCCAGGCGGGCGTTCTCATTCACAACAGCAACAATTGCGGGAACATCGTCGGCGGTGGCTGGCCGCACCTGCGGCGGGACGACCGGGGCAGCCCTGCCCCGCGCATGGTCGTCAGCGACCCATTCTGTCATGCTGTGTTCCTCTGGCGTGAAGGCAACTGCGTAGTCGGTGGCGGGGGCAAGCGCTAGTTTCATGTTTTGTATAAACGGCCCAGGCGGCTGTTCGGGCGCCTGATGCCGTGATAAAACGTGTTGTCATTCGGGGCGTGGGCCGCCTATGCCTGCACAATGCGCGTGCCAGAGTCGGCCAGCCCGGCCAGGTTGGTAATGCGCGCCGCCTGCACGCCCGCGTCGAGCGCGGTGAGTGCGGCCCGCACCTTGGGGATCATGCCTCCATAAATCGTGCCGTCGTCGATCAGCGCACTGATCTCGGCCGCGCTGAGCTGCGGCACAAGTTCGCCGCCCACCAGCACGCCCGGCACATTCGTTACAAACACCACCTCGGCGTCCTGAAGCGCCCCGGCAATCGCGCCAGCGGCTTCGTCGGCATTCACGTTATAGGTGCCATCCGGGCCAAGCGAGATTGGCGCGACGACCGGCACCACGCCCTGCGCCAGCAGGTCGCGCAGCAGCTCGGCGCGCACCGCCACTGGCCGCCCCACGCGGCCCAGGTCGCCGGCCGGGTGCGCGGCCTTCTCCACGCGTATCAGTCCGCGATCCACACCCGACATCCCAAGCGCGTCGGCACCAGCGGCGAGCAGCGCGGCCACCAGGCGCGTGCTGACCATGCCACACAGCACCATCTCGGCGGCGTGGAGCGCCGTGTCGTCGGTGTAGCGCAGGCCGGCCACAAAGCGCGGCTCGCCGCCCAGCGCCGTCTGGATCTGCCCGATCTCCTTGCCGCCGCCATGTACCAGCACCGGCTGCGGGCGCAGGGCTGCCACAGCCCGCGCCAGCTCAGCCACGAAGGCCGGGTCGTCGAGCTCGTTGCCGCCGATTTTGAGGATCAGTAGAGGCGAAGCATTCGCCATGACTTATTTCCTTATTTCAAACTGGTACGGGCGAATGCTTCGCCCTTACAACAGGCCCATCGTCTCGGGCAGGCCAAACATCAGGTTCATATTCTGGATGGCCTGGCCGGCCGCGCCCTTCACCAGATTGTCGATGCTGGAGACGACGATCAGCATGCCCGGCTGCGCGAGCGTCAGCGAGATCGTGCACATATTCGTGTGCGCGGTGTGGCCGATTGTGGCGAGCTGGCCGGATGGCAGCACCCGCACAAATGGCTCGTCGGCGTACATCGCCTCGTAGTAGGCGCGGATCTGCTGGTTGCCCCAGTTGGCCGGCACACGCACATAGATCGTGCTCAGGATGCCGCGATTGATTGGCAGCAGGTGCGGCGTGAAGATGATCGTCGGGCCTTGCGCGCCAAGCTGCGGGGCGTGCGCCTGCGCGATGCGCGCGGCTTCCTGCTCCATCTCGCCGACGTGGCGGTGCACATGGCCGACGCTGTAGGGCGCGAGGTTTTCGCTCACTTCCACAAAGCTGGTGTTCTGCTTGGGCGCGCGCCCCGCCCCCGACACGCCCGACTTCGAGTCGGCGATGATCGTGGCGTCGGCGAGCGCGCCGGCGCGCAGCAGTGGCGCCAGCGCCAGCAGCACGCTGGTCGGGTAGCAGCCGGGGTTGGCGATCAGCGGCGCGTCGCGCAGGGCGTCGCGGTTCAGCTCGGGCAGGCCGTAGGGTGCGGGCAGCAGCTCGGGCGCGGGGTGCTCGTGGCCGTACCACTGCTTGTACGCGGCGGGCGTCGTGAGCCGGAAGTCGGCCGACAGGTCGATCACGCGGGTGCCAGCGGCGCGGGCGCGCTGGGCCGTGGTGGCGGCAACGCCGTGCGGCAAGCCCAGGAACACCACGTCAACATCGCCGAACGGCGCGTCGGCGGGAGCTAGGAGCGGGATGTCGAGCGGGCCGGGGTAGACATCGGCCAGCTTTTTGCCGGCCTGCGACTCAGATGTGGCGAATTGTACCTGGGCCTGCGGGTGGCGGCCCAGCCAGCGAAACAGCTCGTAGCCGGCGTAGCCGGTTACGCCGAAAATGCCAACCTTCACCAACGCGTGCCCTCACACTAAAAAACCCCCGAACCTTATACAGGTTCAGGGGTATGTTCACGATCGCTCGCGCCGGTTGGGCGCGGGTGCAACTCTGCGCACGCCCTAACCGCCCCCTGTGCCCGTACGGGCCAGGCGACGCGTGCGACGACGCAGCGTATAGTTGTTGCACGACAGCTCTTTCATAGCGGGCTTTATGATATAACCCATGCTACTTCTTGTCAAGCAGGGCTCAGGGGCGGCGCGGCGCGCCAAATGCGATGGCGTTGGGGGGCAGTTCTGCCTGGCGGCGGGCGTGGGCGGCGCGCACCTGCGTGCTCAATTCGGCGTGGCCGTGCGCTGCGAGCGCGGCTTCGGCCAGCTCGACGAGGTTCAGGCTGGCGGCCATGCGGTCGTAGGCCGGGCCAAGCTCGGCGCTCTGTGCTTCGCGCGCGGCAATGGCAGGAAGATTTCCGGCGAGGTATTCGCGCTGCATCAGGTTTGCGGCCAGGTTCATGCCCAGGCTGCCGGCCACGCTGATCAGCGCGCTGATGACGCCATTGGGCGCTTCTTCATACGCGGCGACGATTGGCTGCATGGCCGCGCCCAGCAGCAGCGGGTACAGCTCGGCCTGCCCGGCGCGCTCGCACGCGCCCTGCGGGTCGGCGGCAATGGCGTCTAAAGCGTCGTGCAGCTCGGCGCGCCAGCGGTCGATGGTAAATGGCATAGTGGGTGTTCCTGCGACTGTAACCGAGGCGGGGCTGAGCTTCTGCGCGCCGGTATATAGGGAAAACGACGAGCCTGCGCAAGCGGGTACGAGCCGCGAAAAGGACGCTACGACAGCGGGCAGTAGGTGGCGTGTGGGTGAAGGGTGAGCGTAGAACCAAGAACCAAGAACCACGGAACCACGGAACCCAACAGTCAGCAGTTGGCGGGTGGCAGTAACCTGGAACCTTCAAACCTGCAACTTCCAAACCGACAAGCCTCTGCGCTCTTTGCGCGCTTTGCGGTGAAATTTACCGTCGTCGGCCTGCCTGCCCTGAGCTTGTCGAAGGGTCGGTGGTTGGTCGTCAAACCTGCAACGTTCCAACCTTTCAACCTGCCAACACCCCTCCAGCCCATCGCACGCTTCGTGCTATACTGTGCGGCAGAATGCGCTAAACGGCGCAAGCACCGCGTTAGCACGAAAGAGGCGATATGTTACGGGGAACGCTGCTGTATCTTTCGGATCAGCCGCTGGCCAAGCGCGTGTTTGGCGGCCCGCTGGCCAAGCCGCTGGTCAGCCGCTTTGTGGCGGGCGTGGGGTTGAACGAGGCGCTTGAGAACGTGCAGAAGCTCAACGCCGCCGGCCTGACCGCCACACTCGACTACCTGGGCGAGTCGGTGTCGAGCGCGGCCGAGGCGGGCGCGGCTGCCGCGCAGTACATCGCCATTCTGCACGGCATCGAGCGCAGCGGCGCGCAGTGCAACGCCTCGCTCAAGCTCACCCAGATGGGCCTGGATGTCGACCGCGAGCTGTGCGTGCGCAACGTCGAGCGCATCATCACGCAGGCCGCGCAGTTCGGCAATTTCATTCGCATCGACATGGAAGGCTCGGGCTACACGCAGGTCACGCTCGATATTTTCAACGAGCTGTTTGCGCGCCAGCAAAACGTTGGCGTGGTCATTCAGGCATACCTCTACCGCAGCGAAGAAGATATTCGCGCCCTGAACAAGCTCGGCGCGCGCGTGCGCCTGTGCAAAGGCGCGTATAACGAGCCGGCCAGCGTCGCCTTCCCCGAAAAAGCCGACACCGACAAGAACTATGTGAAGCTCATGCAGATGCTGCTGAGCGAGGGCAACTACCCCGGCATCGCCACCCACGACGAGAAGATGATCGAGGCCACGCGCAACTACGCCAGCCAGCAGGGCATCCCGCTCGACCGCTTTGAGTTCCAGATGCTGTATGGCATTCGCCGCGACTTGCAGGATCAGCTGGTGCGCGAGGGCTATCGCATGCGCGTGTATGTGCCGTATGGCGAAGAATGGTACCCCTACATGGTGCGCCGCCTGGCCGAGCGCCCGGCCAATATTCTGTTTGTGCTGAAGGGCGCGCTGCGCTAGTCCGTTCGGATAATCCACAGATTACGCAGATTACACAGATAGGCCAACATATTTGTGTATATTTTCCGCGCGTAGCGCGGAAAATATACACAAATATAATAGAAATACCTTGCTGCCGCAGGCAAAGACAGAGCTTTGCCTTGCGCAATAGTGCAAACCCCGTACAGTATAAAAGGAAGATCCTATGAAAGCGCTGCGCCTTGTGGCGACTCGGCAGCCGATTGAGCTGCACGACATCCCGGTGCCCGAGATCGGCGACGGCGATGTGCTGGTGCGCGTGCGGGCCGCGGGCATCTGCCATTCCGACGTGCACTACCGCGCCGGCACCTCGCCCGCGCACCCGCTGCCGCTTACGCTCGGTCACGAAGTGGCGGGCGAGGTCGAAGCGGTGGGTAAGAACGTTTCGCTGGTGCGCGTGGGCGACCGCGTGTGCCTGCACTACCTGCTGTGCTGCGGCGACTGCCACTACTGCAGCACCGGCAACGAGCAGTTCTGCGCGCAGGGCTCGATGATTGGGCACTACAGCAATGGCGGCTATGCCGAGTATATCGCGGTGCCCGAGCGCAACGCCGTGATCCTGCCGCCCGAAATCCCCTTCGAGCAGGGCGCGGTCATGATGTGCTCATCGGCCACATCGTTCCACGCGCTGCGCAAAGCGCGCCTGAAGGCCGGCGAGCGCGTGGCAGTGTTTGGTGCGGGCGGCCTGGGCATGTCGGCCATTCAGCTGGCCTTTGCGTTTGGCGCGCTCGATGTCTATGCCGTCGATATCAACCCGGCCAAGCTGGCCCTGGCCGCGCAGTATGGCGCAACCCCGGTGAACGCCCGCGACGGCGACCCAGTCGCCGCGATCCGGCAGCTCACGCACGGGCGCGGCGTGGATGTCGCGCTGGAGCTGATTGGCTTGCAGCAAACCATGCAGCAGGCCGTGCAGTCGCTTGGCATCATGGGCCGCGCCGTGGTGGCCGGCATTGCCGACAAGCCGCTCGTGATCGACACCTACCGCGAGCTGCTGGGCAAAGAAGCCGAGGTGATCGGCACCAACGATCACCTGCTGCAAGAGCTGCCGTTGCTGATCGAGCTGGTGCGGCGCGGCAAACTCAATCTCTCCCAAGTGGTGGCGCGCACGGTGCCGCTGGAGGCTGGCCCGGTCAACGCGGTGCTCGACGCGCTTGAGCAGTTCGGTGGCGATGTGCGCACGGTGATCGTGCCGTAGCGCGCGCGGCGCGGGGAATGGGGGATAGATACAAAGGGCTTCAGAATACCCGGGCCTTCCTGACTCCTGACTTCTGACCCCTGATCCCTGACCGGCTTTACATCTTTGACGAAGGTTTTGCAATCGCTTAACCACAGTTGCGGCCCCTATGCGTATAGTTACTTCCAGCAATGCGCCGCTTGGCGCGTCTGGCAGGAGGAATGCGCATGGAAGCTCCCCCCGGCGAACCAGCCCGTTTTGTTGCGCTCGATGTACGCCCGGCCGTCACGCTTGTCGGCGCGGTTGATCGCGAGGGGCAGGTCGTAGTGCCCGCCCAGCGCGTGGCAACGCCCGCGCTCCAGGGGTGGCTGCGGCGCGCCCTGCGCCATTCCGACGCGGTGCTGCTTGGCACCCCGGCCGACCCCTGGCCGCTGTGCGATCTGATCGCGCCACTGGTGGCGAAAGTCGAGCTGGCGCACCCGCAGCTTGGGCGGCTGCTGCCCGCCTTCCAGCACGGCGACGACCCACGCGACACGCTGAGGCTGGCGCATATGTATGCTGCCGGCCTTGCGCCGGTGGTGTGGGCCGCGCCGCCAGCGGTGCGGAACGTGCGCGCCCTGGCCGCCCAGCGCCGCCGCCTGATTCTTCAGCACGCCGAGGCCGGCACGGTGCTGGCGCACTTGCTCGAACAAGCTGGCGCGGTGCCGCCCGGAAATCACCGCCTCGGTGCCGACCAGCCAGCCTGGTGGGCGCGCCTGCCGCTTGCCCTCGACGATCAGCAGCTTGCCCGCGACAACCTGGCTGCGCTGAATCGCGCCGCCGCGCTGCTGCGCGCGCTTGAGCAGCGCATGCTGGCGCTGGCGAACTGCGCGCCCTGGTGCGAATGGGTCGCGCGGCTGCGCGTTCTGCCCGGCGTCGATACGGTGGAGGCGCTGGTGCTGATGAGCGCAATTGGCGCGCCCGAGCGCTTTGCGACGCCCGCGCAGCTTGCCAGCTATGCCGGCCTTGCGCCCGGCGCGGCCCCAGGCAACACACCCGAGGGCCGGCCCGAGCTGCGCGCCGCCATGCTCGCGATTGGCGCGCGCGCCGCCGAGCACGACCGCGCCTGGGGAGCGCGCTACGAAGCGCTGGCGCTGCGCATCGGTCCTGAGCGGGCGCGGGTGGCCATTGCCCGCAAGCTGCTGATGAATGTGTGGCGCGCACTGGCGGCAGTGCCGGCCGTCCGCGCCGTCGGGGAAGAAGCTGCCCAGCCAATGCGCCCGGCAGCATAACATCTGCGGCTGAGGCACGGGGCGTACAGCAGGCTGCAATCCCCACCTGCACGCCCCTTTCCATCCTCGTGAGCGCAGCCCAGGTGCAGCAGCAAGAAAGCGATGCGGAAATCAGGGCAGAGTTTCTGCATTGCAATCACCAACCTCTTTTCCCCACCCCTTAACCCCTGCGCTGAAAGCGCACAGGTAAACATACGTAATTCTCTCGATAGCGCCGACAGCGCGGGCCTGCTATGCTTGTGCCAGCCTGCCGCAGCGCGGGCGTCCTGCGTGTACGATAGCGGATTTTTCCTCATTAGAATGCGCAATGTGAACTATTCCACAGCGTGTATTACATCGAAAGATGTATGGAAGCAGCGCGCCGCCGTGCTATAGTTCGCTCACATCCACTCCAGGGAACGCAGCCCCTGCCAACGCAGCAAATCGAAACCGAACTGCATAGAGCATAGCCGACTGGAAGCCGTGCCTCGCCCTGGCATGGGCTTGCGTCTGCGTGCCAAACCGCTCCCAGGAGAACTGCCATGCTTCGCTTTCTTACGCGTGCTGTTCTGCCGTGCCTCCTCCTGCTTGCCTGCGCCTTTGCCCTGCTGCCCCGCGCCCAGGCCGCGTTTGCGCCCGACCCAGTGACGGCGGCGTGGCAGCGCGTGCAGCAACGCGGCGCCTACAGCTTCGATAGCGACGTGGTGCAGACCACCACGCCCAGCGCATCGGTTGGGAACATCGGGCTCAGCAGCCGCGAGCAGCGCCTGCACCTCGCCGGCCAGAATGATCTGCGCAGCAACAGCACCCAGATGCGCCTCTGGACTTCTGGCGGCAGCGTGCTGCAAGCCGAAAGCGGCATTGAGGCGCGGGTGGTGAATGGCAAAGCCCAGCTGCGCCAGGGCGACGGCGCCTGGCAGGACGCGCCCGGCCTGAGCGAAACGGTTGCACCGGCGGGCAATTTCCTGGGCTACCTGGCCGCCGTGCGCGATGTGCAGGGCCACGCGCCAGAAACACGTTCGGGCGTGCTTTTCACGCGCTATGCCTTTCGCATCGACGGCCCAGCCTTTGCGCGCGCAGTGCGCGACCAGCTCGAAGCGGCGATGCGCGCGCAGGGCCAGCTTGCTGCCGGCGCGCAGCTCGACGTGCCCGCCTACTATGCCCAAATGGCCGGCGATGGCGAGCTGTGGCTTGGCGCGGATGGCCTGCCGCTGCGCCAGATTCTGCATCTGCGCTTCCCCGAGCAGCGTGGCGAAACGCTGGCCGCCAGCATCACGGTCGATCTTTCGGGCTACCCATCCCCTGGCCCTGTGCTGCTGAACATCCGCCCAGCCGACTGGCTGCCGCAGCTCGCCACCATCATGCTCTACCTGTCGTTTGCGTTGCTGCTGGCGCGTGGCTGGCGTTCGCGCCGGCTGTTTCGCGCGCTTTCGTGGGCGCTGCTGGCCGTGCTGATGATCGGCCCGGCGCTGAGTGCCGCCCGGGCGCAGGCTGCCGAAACCACGCGCGCCGCGCAAACGGCCGAGCTGGCACAGGCACAGGGCGAGCAGCAGGCGCTGGCCAATGCGCGGGCAGCCCAAACGCAAAGCGCGCAAAGGTTCGAGCCGCACGCAAACCCGCTGGCACGCGCGGCGCTGGCCCTGCCCGCTGCCATCAGCTGCCCCGGCGCCACCGACCCAAGCGACTGCGATGGCGACGGCCTGAGCAACACCCAGGAGCAGGCGATTGGCACCGACCCGCAGCAAGCCGACACCGACGGCGACAGCATTCCCGACGACGTTGAGGTCCACGGCGCGAGCTATCGCGGCACCAACTGGTATAGCAACCCGCTCGAAGCCGACACCAACCGCGATGGCCGGCCCGACGGCAGCGAGTGGCTGGTGGGCGCGAACGGCTATGAAATGCCTGACACCGACGGCGACGGCACGCCCGACCTGTTCGACAGCGACGACGACAACGACGGCGTGCCCGACCGGATCGACCTGGCGGCCACGGTGAGCACTGGCCAGCCTGGCCCGCCCGCCGCAGGCGATTTTTCGGCAACCACGCCTTTCTCGATGACGGTGGAGAATGCCGCGCCCGGCCAAACCGTGTTTGTCGATTTTCAGCTGCGCCCGCGCAACCCCGATCACCTGTGGTTCGCCTACAACGTGCTCGACTGGCCTTCCGATCGGCAGGGCCAGCTTCAGGATGCCGACGGCCGCACCTTTGCCGACCAGCCGCACAGCCCGGGCGCGCCGCCTGCCGCCGCCAACGACGGCTATGGCGACATGAAGCTGCTGCCCATGCTCGAAATCCGCATCCGTGGCGACGCGAACCTGCCGCCGCAGCGCGCCCTGACGCCGTACAACATCTTCACCAGCACCCTGACGCTCGATGGCACGCCCAAAACCGCTGCCATCGGCACGGTGGCCTATGTGCCCTTGCAGATTGTCGCCGACGAGCAGACTGGCGCGCGGGTGGCCTTTAGCGGGCGCATGCTGTTTGCCGCGCAGGGCGCGCCCATCCGCGCCGACGAAGTGCGGCTGGTATGGCTTGTGCAGGCGCTGATCGACCGCTGCCGCGCCACGGCGAATGGCCTGTGCAGCGACTACAGCGCCTACAATCAGTCGCAGGTTGTGCAAACCTACAGCGATGCCTGGTACCTGACCGGCCTGAATGCGCTCGAAGATCATGGCGCGCAGACGGCAATTGTGTACGAAGACCCCGCCGTCGACCCTAACCCGAAGGACGACGGCGCGCTGTGGTTGCTGGCCCACGGCCTCGACAACTCCTTGCTGGCCGGGCGCGACGCCAATGCCGACAGCCAGCGCGACGTGACGCTGGCAAGCCTCAAAGCGCGCTTCGACCACGCAAGCAACAGCGGCGTCTCATCCGTCGAGCGCTGGGGGATCGACAATATTCTGCGCGTCGAGAACCTGACGAGCGAAGCGGGCGACACGCGCTTCCCCACGCTGGATCAGGCCGTCACCGCCACCATCAGCAGCACTGGCACAATTCTCAGGCGCTTTGAACAAGGCTGGCAGAGCGACCACGCGATCAGGCCGCTGCTCATGTTTGCCAGCGAAACCTCGTATCGAGCGCTTGGGCTGGAAGGGCTGGGCGGCGGGCATGTGCTGCGCGATTCCAGCGGTCTCACGCTCGATTTTGGCCGTGGCAGCGCCCGCGAGCCGGTTTCGCTCGACACACAGGCCGGGCTGAAGTGGACACCGTTCTGCGGCGGCGACGGGGCCGCGCCTGGCTGGCAAAGCTGCGCGCCCGACACATACTGGGGCGTGCTTCAGCAGCGCTATGCCGCCGCCGCCCGCGTATCGGGCGATAGCGACGCAGTGGCCTATGGGCGCATGGCTGCCGCCCAGCTCTACTTCCTCGCGCTGGCGCAGGGCGTGCACGCAATTGTGCAGCGCGACGCCACGCCGCTGGCAATTGAAACGGCCCAGAGCGATCAGACGCTGTACGACGCCAACATCCAGATTGCGCCCGGCGCCGTTCCCACCACCATCGCCGTGGCCGACCTTTCGCAGCGCTACCAGGATACATTTGGCATTCTGGCCTTTCTGGGCAGCACCGCAAAAGATTTGGTGGAAGAACATGTGCCGCGCGCCGCAACCGCGATACGCACGATTTTTGCGCAGAACAAGCTGAAAGGCACCGCGCTGGCGGTTGGCATGGTGCTGGGCGTGGCGGCAATCACCGCCGGGGTGGCGCTGCTTTCGGCCTACAACCTGGCTGGCACACCGCATGTCCAGTTCGCGATCAACCTGACACTCAAGAGCGTGGTAGCCGCGCTGACGATCTACTACGGCTTTGTGCAGCCGCTGCGCGCCACCATTCAGTGGGTGCAGGCCGTGAAGGCGGCCGGCTACACTGCCGCCGAGGCGGTGCGAATTGTTGGCGCGGCCGATTCTGCGGCAATTGGCGCGTCGCGCGCATCGGGCATTATTGGCGCGCTGATCGCGATTGGCATCACCTGGGGCTTCTTTATCTACAACGTCGTCAGCAACCATGTCGAAGCCGGCAGCCCGGCCTTTAATCGGGCGCTGGCCGAAACGATCGCCGCGACCATCCTGATCATTGTGCTGACGGTGCTTTCATTCACGGTCGTTGGGCTGATCATTGTGGCAGTTATTGCGGTAATCGACATCATCCTCACAATCATCTGCGAGTCGGGCGTGGATGCGCTGAAGCAGGTGCCGGGCATGGGCGGCGGATGTTTCACGCTGGGCGGCGCGGCCACCAAGATCATTGCCAAGGTGCTGTACTCATTCGACTCAATGGTTGATCTTGAGCACAAAAGCGCCGACGGCACGAGCGACCTGGTGCTGGCCGGCCAGTTCGGCGTCAGCCTGCACGACCCGCTGCAAGGCTATGTGACCGGCAACAGCATTGATCTCACGCTTCCAATCACCACGACCATTCAGCACAAGCCGCCGGTGCCCGAAAACTGGAACCATATTCTGCCCTATTTGTGGCTGTTCTCGAAAGACAATCTGCGCAGCAGCACCTTCGCCTACAGCCTGACGCCCCAGCAGCAAGATCTGAAAGTTACGCGCGACCAGATGCGTGACGCCTGGGCCGTAGGCGATGGGCCGAAATTCGCCGCGACCCAGCTGTATCGCGCCCAGGCGCGCAGCGACCCCGCGCTGATGAGCTTGCCGCTGCCGCAGCCGGGCATCAACCGCCCGCTTGGCTTGTCGCTGAATATGGGCTATGCCGTGCCGGCCTACGAGTGCTGGATGACGCCGGTGCTCTTCCCGCTGGTGCCGGTGTGCTACACGCGCACCCTCGACGGCTCGACCTCGTCGCAGATCGACCAGCTGCGCTATGATATTCTGCCAGCGACGCTCGACGGCTTTATGGCGCTGGCCGACAAAGGCAACGGCGGGCGCGGCCTCGGCTGGGATAGCGCCTTCCCCGCGCTGCGCGACGCCGACAACGACGGCGTGCTGTCGCGCGCGTATGGCGGGCTGGATGATGACCGCAGCTGGGATAGCGATGGCGATGGCCTGAGCGACAAGTTCGAGCTTGACCAGCGGGCGCAGGGCGCCAGCTACAGCGCGGCCAGCGCCGACACCGACCGCGACGGCCTGACCGATGCGCAGGAGGCCGCGCTTGGCACGAACCCGGCCAGCCCCGATACCGATAACGACGGCATCCCCGACGGCGGTGAAGTGTTTCACGAGGTGTTCGACACCAGCGCCAACCCGGCGCGCTCGACTGGCCGTTGGGCGGGCGGCTGGGATATCCATATCCCTGCCGACGCCAGCCACGCCGCCTTCACGCTGCACGTCTCGTCCGACCCGACGCTGCGCGATACCGACAACGACGGCATCCCCGACGGTGCCGAGCGCCAGCTGGCGACTGACCCGCGCGCGACGCCAACCGACGGCGATGGCCAGCCCTTCAACCCGCTGGTGATCAACCAGAACCCGCTTCAGCTTCACGTTGCCGCCAGCGATCTGGACGGCGTAGTCGGGCCGGGCGAAACCTTCACCTACACCTCAACCGCCACCACCGACGGCCAGCCCTTTGGCGATGGCGTGCTGCAGGTTAACCTGCCCCCGGCTTTGGGCGGCACCGCGCCGCGCTTCCCGCTCGCGCTCAGCCACGCGCCAGTAACGGTGACGAATGCGCTCACCGTCGGTGCGGGCGCGGCCTCTGGCCCGATCAGCATCAGCAGCCAGGTACGCGCGCGCCTGATCGGCACGGGTGCGGGCGGCTGGGAATGGAGCGCGCCCGCCGGTTCGAGCATCCCCTTCGATGCAAGCGCCGGTCCGCAGGCGCTCGACATGGCCCCCGGCGACGATGGCTACCTGCTGGCAGCGCTGGCCTCGCCGCACGGCGCGCAGAACGAGCCCGGCAATATCGACCTGCGGGCGCTGCCGGGTGGCGGCTCGCAGCTGGCCGATGCCGACAGCAGCAACACCACCTTCTTGCGTGGCGCAACCGCGCCAGGCGTGGCCTGCACCAGCGACGGCGGCTGCATGACTGCGTGGGATCAGTTCGATAACTGTGGCGTGATTACCATCGAAAGGCTCACGATCGATCAAACGGGCAAGGACACGGACAACAACCTTGAACCAGTGATTTTTGCCACCGCCGCGAACCAGGCCGAGTTCGAGGTATGGGAAAACGACCCGCCCGGCACTACCGGCACTGTGAACATCGGCAAAGATGTCCCCTTCTGCGGCAAGGTCACGTTCCATGTCTGGGAATCCGACAGCGCCAACGCCAAAGACGACGACATGGGCACCTACGACTTTGTATCCGCCAATAGCGGCAGCACAACGCACACCTTTGCCGTCGAGGACGATGGCGCGCGCGAGTCGGTGATTGTGACCTTCAAGGCGCAGATCCGCCAGCACTTTCAGGTGGCTGGATCGATCAATCGCGCGAACACCGCCACCGTCCGGGGCCAGTTCCCACTTGCCGCGCCATCGCCGTCCACAGATTTCACGCACGATTTTCGCCCGGTCGCCGCCAACGACGGCCAGGAGTTCCTGGTGGCCTGGGAGCGCATTTCGCAAACCGCGAACGACCTGACCGCCCACATTCTGGTGCGCCGGTTCGCTGCCGACGGCGAGGCGCTCGGCGGCGAGCAGGAAATTGCCAGCCAGGCACTGGGCGCGGCTGTGGGTCAGCCGCACAGCTTCACGTTTATCGACCTGGTGTGGGCCGGCGACCGCTACCGCCTGGCCTGGAAATCAACGCTCAATGGCGCGATTCACCTGCACGACCTCGTTCGATCGGGCGGCGGCTTCAGCGCAAGCGAACTTGCCGGCGCGAACACGGGCCAGGCGGCTGGCACATTCAACAATCTGGAAGGGCCAAACCTCGCCTATGATCCGCTGAATCATCGCACGCTGCTGGCCTACGCCGCCGCCTCCGGGCAGGTGCAGGGCCTGCTGCTTGGCAATGGCGCGCCGCAGCCCTTTACGATCAGCCCGAATGGCAGGCAGCCGCGCATCGCCTACAGCCCGGTGTGGCGGGGCTGGCTGGCAAGCTGGGCCGCGCCAGATAATCACATTGCGTATGCCGCGCTGACGCCGAATGGCAGCGCGCTGCCAACTACCAACGCCCCACAGGCGTTTACCCCTTCCTTTGGCGTTGCAAGCCAGGCGCTGGCCTGCCCATCCCCCGCTGCACTGCCGGATGTGGATCTGCGCTTTGAGGAAGCGCCGGGCGCAACCACCTTTGCCGACAGCTCGGGCAATGGCTTCGCTGCCACGGCTGGCGGCGGCAGCGCGAACCCGGCCGCTGGCGCGCTCGCCAAGCTCGATGTGCCGGCCCCGCGCTATTCCGACTACGCGCTTGAGTTCGATGGCGCGGGCGATTACGCAACCGTGCCGTACCGCCTCGCCAGCGCATTTTCCGTGGCGCTGTGGCTGCGCACCAGCCAGGGCGCGGGAACGCACTGGATTTTGGATGGCTCGGCGGCGGGCGATGGCCTGGGGCTGGCGCTCGTGCTTGGCCACCTGCAATTCGGGAATTTTGGCCGCTTCACCAACAACATCCAGAGCGCGCAGAACGTCGCCGACGGCAAGTGGCACTTTGTTGCCGCCACCCACAGCATCACTAACGCCGTGCAGCTCTACGTCGACGGCAGCGCGGTGCTTGAGCAGCCGGCAATCATGCCCGCGCTGCCGCTCAGCGCCGCAAACGACATTCGCCTGGGGGGCTTGCGCGCGGGCGGCAGCGCCTTCGCTGGCCTGATCGATCAGCTCAGCATCTACCGCTCGGTGCTCAGCCCGGCCAGCGTGAAAAGCCTGTTCAACAATGGCGCCCCACCCGCGTGTATGGTGGCCGCGCCCGCCTTTGCGCCCAACGCCCCGGCAGGCCCGGCGCTTTCCTACGCCGCGCTCGACCTCCACGCGCTCGACCCGCGTGGCGCTGGCCCGTTTGACGCCAGCGCGGCGCTCACGCTCACCGTCGATCTTGCGCCGCCCAGCTCACGCCCTGTGCTGCCAACCAACCCGCAGACGCACACGGCCTTTGTGCGCGCGCCCGGTGGCACCAACCCAATCGTCGTCATTGGTGGCAGCGCCGACGACAATACCGGCGTCGCCAGGGTTGAAGTGAATGTGGATGGTGCTGGCTGGCAGCCGGCTGCTGGCGCGGCAAGCTGGGCCTTCAACCTCGCGGCGACGCCGGGCCTGCACAGCATCCAGACGCGCGCCACCGATATTGCCGGCAATGTCGAAACGCCCGCTGCGCCGCTGGCCTTGCAGATTGACGACACGCCGCCGCTGCTGGCGATTGCCGTTGATCGCGCGCCTACGGTTCCCACGCGCGCCGCCGATGGCCGCTGGCGCGTGCACGTCGCGGGCTCGGCCACCGACCCGGCTGGCAACAGCGATGTTGCCTCGGCGGCAGTGCTGCTGCAAAACCACAATGTCGACGCACCCAGCGGCGGCTGGCAGGCGGCTGCATTCCAGGGCGTATTCTGGTCGCTCGATTATGCCGTGCCCGCCAACCTGCCCGACCCAAGCGGCACCTACACGCTCACGGTGCGCGCCGACGACCTGGCTGGCAATAGCGCCCAGCTCAGCAATACACTCTCGCTCGACGCGGCCGGGCCAGTCGCCGCGCTCAGCACCCGCGATTCCACCACGGCGATCTTCACGCGCACGGCCACGCTCACCGGCCTCGTGAGCGATACGACTGGTCTGGCGAGCATGGATATGGCCTTTGTGCCGCTTCAGCACGTGCTGGCGCTTTCGGGCACTGCCCTGCTCCTGCCCTTCGACGAGCCGGCTGGCACAGGCTGGTTCGCCGACACAAGCACGCGCCACAGCAACGCTGCCTGTGTCGCAGGCGTGGCCTGCCCGGCGGCTGGCGTGCCCGGGCGCATGGATCGTGCCGTGAGCTTTGATGGCCAGTCGCTGCTTGCAGTTCCGAATTCGGATGTGCTGAACTTCGGCGCGGGCGCTGGCTTTAGCCTTCAGGCCTGGGTGCAGCCCGCTCACGGCGGCCCGGCCACCCAGCAGCTTGCCGCGAAGATGGCGGGCGGGCAGGGCTACCAGCTCGATCTGCTGGATGGCCTCGCCAGCTTCACGCTGAACGGCGCGCGCATCGCGGGCGGCCCCGACCTGCGCGACGGCCAGTGGCACCAGCTGCTCGCCGTGGCCGATGGCAGCCGGATCTCACTGTATGTGGATGGCAGCGCAGTGGGCAGCGCGCCCGCCTCCGGCGACAGCACCAGCAGTGCCGATCTTGCGCTGGGCGCGGGCTACCACGGCGCGCTCGATCAGGTCGCGCTCTGGAACCGGGCGCTGCTGCCTGCTGAAGTGGCCGCGCTGCGCGAGAACGCCGATCTGCCCTGGCAGCCGGTTGCGCTCGCGCAAGGCGGCGCGGGCGCAACAAACTCGCCGTGGGGCGGGAGCATACCCAACGCTACGGAAGACGAATACCAGATCGATCTGCGCGCCGCCGACAGCCTCGGCAACCGCGCGCTCACGCCCAACGTCTGGCACGGCATCATCGACACACTGGCCCCGCGCGTGCGCGCCGCCGCCGTGCCCACTGGCCGGTCATATACCGATGCGCGTGGCATCACCTTCAACGAAACAGAATACACCTGCGCCGCCAGCGACCAAAACCTCGATGGCGCGAGCTTCGCCTGCGCGGGCGCGCCAACCGACGTGGCGGCGCGCAGCTTCGACAACGACCCGGCGCTGCATCACCTGTTCCCCGACCTGACCGTGCGCAATGGGCTGGCCCTGAGCTTTATGCGCTGGGAAAGCAGCCCCGCCCCCGCGACGGCGCGCGCCTGCGATACCTACGGCCATTGCGCCAGCGCCAGCAGCGCGCCCGCGCCCCAGGCGCTCGCCGCCAGCGCTGCCGCCCCTGGCCCACGCGCAACGATTGTGAAGCCCTCGGCTTCGCAGATCGTGTCGTCCACTGGCCAGCTGGATATGCTGCTTGCCGCCAGCGCGCCGCAGCCACTGCGCACGGTCACGCTCACGCTTGATGGGCAGCCGGCTGCGACCTTCGCTTTCAGCCAGACTGCCGCAATCGCCAGTGCCCTGCGGCTTGCGCATGTTGGCGTGGCTGGCGAAGGCCAGCATACGCTGAGCGCACAGGCCAGCACCTGGGATGGCGCGCAGTCGGCCCCCGACACCATAACCTTCACGCTCGATTTGCAGCCGCCCGCCGTCGCGCTGGCAACTGCCGTGCTGGAGCCAGCCGACACCTACCAGATCGGCAGCGGCATCATGCGCTTCAGCGGCATCGCCACCGATACGCTTGGCCTGGCGGCCGTGCAGCTGCGCATCGGCAGCGGCCCATTTGCCGACACCACCCTGAACCCCGACGGCAGCTGGAGCACGGCGCGCTGGCTGGGCGCCGCAGCCTACGGCCAGAGCTACCGCATCACCGTGCGCGCAATCGACCGCGCCGGCCAGGTGGCCGAAACCACGCAGCAGGTGCTGGTTAACATCGGCGCGCCCAACTCGCCCGACCCGGCGGCCCTGCCCGACACCGTGATCACTAGTGGGCCGGGCGCTACCAGCGTGTCGCACGATCTCAGTTTCAGCTTCACCGGCAGCATCTCGCCCACCGCGCCACTGCACTTCGAATGCCGAATCGATGGTGGATTATGGAGCGCCTGTGCCAGCCCGCAGCGCTATACCCTTCCCGATGGCGTCTACTCGTTCGAGGCGCGGGCGCTCGACGCGCAGGGCAATGCCGACACCACACCGGCTACCTACGCCGTGACGGTCGTTAGCTCGTGCGCGGGCGCGCGGCCAACTATCACTGGCACGCCTGGCAACGACACGCTCACCGGAACGCCCGGCACGGATATCATCTTTGGCCTGGGTGGCAACGACCGCATCGACGGCGGCGGCGGCAACGACGTGATCTGCGGCGGCGATGGCGACGACCGCATTGCTGGCGGGGCCGGCGACGATCTGCTGGATGGCGGGGCCGGCAACGACGTCATCGATGGCGGGCTTGGCGACGACCGCATTGCTGGCGGGCTTGGCGACGACCGCCTGCGCGGCGCGGAAGGCAACGACGTGATCAGCGCGGGTGCCGGGCGCGATAGTGTGCGTGGCAGCAGCGGCAGCGACCAGGTGTTTGGCGGCGATGGCGATGATACGCTCGATGGCGGCAGCGGCCCCGATATCGTCGACGGCGGGGCGGGCAACGATACCCTCACCGGCTACACCGGCAACGACACGCTGCTTGGCGGCGACGGCAACGACACACTGCTTGGCGAGCGCGGCGACGATACCCTGCAGGGCGGGGCCGGCAACGACGCGCTGCAGGGCGGCCCCGGCAACGACACCCTGGCTGGCGCTGCTGGCGCCGACCGCTTCGATGGCGGCAGCGGCACCGACACCGCAACCGATTATCGTGCCGCCGAGGGCGACCGCAAAACCAGCATCGAGCGCGTGCAGTAATTTTGCCGCCGTGGCACTGAGCAGCTATAGCAGGTTGCAGTCGGCAGGGGGCAGAAAGCAGTTGCATTTTCCGCGCTGCAATGCGTTCTCGCCAGCATATAATACCAACTCCGTTGATCATTTTTGTTTTCTGGTGCTGCGCCCCGCGCCGCCGGGGCGCAGCACCAGAAAAAGAAAAGTCGGGGGCGGCGAAGCCGCCCCCGAACCCCCACGGTGTGCAAGTATTCTTGCGGATTTGGTATGAGTGTTCAGTTAGTCTGCAAATCGCTGGAATACCAGGTCCGGCCAAACACAGCACCTTGCCATTCTGAACCTTTCGGCTGCGCTCAGGCCAGGCGGCACGGGGCTGCAAGCAACAGCAGGGCAGCACGCCTGCTCAGGCGCGCAGAAGGGCGGCTGGAAGAACTCCAGCCGCCCTTCTGAATTCCAGATTGGTGTGTGCTTACGGCAGATCGGCCGCAGGGTCGATCTTGTAGCTGCCCAGTACTTCATTCGTCTTGGGCAGCAGCTCGTCGAACTGCTCGTCGGGCACAACCGTCGAAAGGATCGAAACCTTGTCGCCGCGCTGCTCGATAAAGCTGTTGCCCAGCGCCTTCACTTTGAAAGTGCTGTCGGTGTAGGTCCACACCAGCAGCACACTGCCATCGGACTGGGGCTTGGGGTCGTTGATATTGAAATCCTGCTCCGAGCCAAAGGTCTGGGTCAGGAATTTCTTCAGGAAATCAACCAGCTCGTCTTGGGTCTGCTCTTCTTTCTTGCCAAAAATATCGACGACGATGGTGGCGCGGCCGCTTGGGTCGTTCCACATCAGGATCGCCTCGCCGGGCTTGCTGTTGTCGGTTTCCTGCCAGTGGCTCGGCACATCGATTGAGAACAGGCCCGTTTTATAGTTGTAGGGCGCCAGGTCGTTGATCGTCACTTTCGTGTTGGCGGAAGCGTCGGCATTCAGCGCCACGCTGTCGTTGATTTCATATGAGCCGAGCACATTATTCAGGTCGCTTTCCAGGCGGTCGAACTGCTCGTCGGGCACCACAATCGTGAACAGCGAGATTTTGTTGCCAACCTGCTTGATGAAGCTGTTGCCCAGCAGCTTGGCCTCCGTGTTATTGGTGCCTTTGCCGGTGTAGCTCCACACAATCAGCTGGCTGGGGCCGGATTCTTTGGCGGGGTCTTGCGAGAAATCGGGCTGCGCGCCAAAGGTCTTGTCGAGGTAGCTCTTCAGCATCTCGGCCAGCGCCGAGGCTTCCTGCGTATCGCTTTCGAAAATATCGACCTGCATAAACGCATTTTCGGCCGGGTCGGTCCACTGCACAATTGCCTCGCCGGGCTTGCTGTTGTCTTTTATGGCCCAATCGGCGGGCACATCGATTGTAAAGAGTTTATCGGTATGAGTGTAGGGTTTCAGGTTGCCGATCTCGACATCGATCAGGTTTGTGCTGCTCGACGCGGCAGTTGGCTCTGGCTCGGCGGTGGGCTCCTCAGTGGGCTCGGCGGTGGGTTTGGGCTTTGGCGTGGGGCGCGGCGTGGATGTTGGCTTGGCGGTGGGCGCGGGCGCTGCGGTGGGCTCTGCGGCGGCTGGCGCACCACCACAGGCGGCGAGCAGGCTCAGGGCGGCGAGGGCTGCGAAGAAAACCGTGAAACGACGAAAGGCGACCATGCTTCCTCCTGTACGATGATAGCAAACAAGCGGACAGCTATACGGTAAACGTTCCAATTCCAGGCTTGGGTACGAGCGGCTCAGGAATGGAGCAAAATGCTCTGTAAATTTAACGAGTCATGCTCCCCATATTTACAGCAGATTGGCGGCAAATACCAAGCACTTTGGTAACGCCGGCCAAATGGTTTACGCTTATACCAATTTGATTTGACAAAATCGTGCTTCTAGCTTTATAGTTAGGGCGTCCTTTCATTGATTTTTACTCCTCGCTGGCGAACAGGGTTGCACCGTATTCGGCGCAGATGCGGCAGGCGAACAGCCGTTGCTGGCTTTGCGCTACCTCTGGGCTAGCACACATTTCCGGAGCGGGAGCCATGACGCTTCCATTCAGCCAGCTACCCAACAGCACAACAGCACCATGGCATACGCTGCCCATGTATGGCACTGTCCTGCATGCAGCAGCGCAAAGAGGCCCGGAATGAGCGACGATCTCACGCTTGCAACAGGTAGCCAGCCTGCCCGCCCCCGTTTTCTGCCGGGTGGCGCGCAGGTGCGGCGCTGGCTTTCTTCCCTGTTCATCCTGCTTGTGATTGCGATTGTGTGGGAAGGTGCCAAAGTAGCGTTTGGCATCTCGGATCAGAAGCTGCCCCACCTGAGTGCAATTTTCGGTGAGTTTGGCACGCGCACGCGTGGCGGTGCCGGCCCCACGCTGGCCTTTACCATGCTCCAAAACGCCCTGGTGACGTTTGGCGAGGCGCTGCTGGGCTTTGTGCTTGGCGCGCTGCTGGGCTGCGCGCTGGCGGTGCTGTTTGCGTCGTCGCGCCTGCTCGAGCGCGGCCTGCTGCCCTTTGTGGTTGGCTCGCAAACGGTGCCGATCCTGGCGATTGCGCCAATGGTGGTGGTGGGCCTGGGCCGCGCTGGCGCGCCCGACCTGATTTCCAAAGCCGTGGTGGCCGCCTACCTCACGTTCTTCCCCGTGACGATTGGCATGCTGCGCGGGCTGCGCTCGGTGCCGCCCGACGCGCTGGCGCTCATGCGCTCCTACGCGGCTTCGGGCAACCAGACGTTCTGGAAGCTGCGGTTGCCGGCAGCGCTGCCCTACCTGTTCACCTCGCTCAAAGTCGCCGCCACTGCCAGCGTGATCGGCGCGATTGTGGCCGAGCTGCCGGCCGGCTCGAAAAGCGGCATGGGCGTGACAATTCTCAACGCGGCGCAGTATTACAACTCGCGCCCGCCGGTCTTGTTTGTGGCGGTGCTGGTGGCGGGGGCGATTGGCCTGATCTTCTATGGCCTGGTGGCGCTGGCCGAGCGCATGATTGTTCGCGAGCGGCGAGCCGAGTAGATTTACGATTGACAATTTTGGATTTACGATGGTCAATCGCCGTTCTGATCGCAACGTGCAGGCGTATGCAATACGCCCCGGCTTGCAACCTGCAACTTGGAAGGCGTATGCAATACGCCCCGGCTTGCAACCTGCAACTTGGAACATGCAAACCTGTAAACCGTTAATCATATGACACAATCATCCTCAATGATCGCGATCGATCATGTCTCAAAAGTCTATAACAGCAACGGCAGCGCCGTCACCGCCCTGCACGACGTCAGCCTGTCGATTGCGCCGGGCGAGTTCATTTCGCTGATTGGGCCGAGTGGGTGCGGGAAAAGCACGCTGATGCGCCTGATCGGCGACCTCGACCAGCCGAGCAGCGGCAGCATCCTGGTGAAGAACAAGACGCCGGAGCGCGCCCGGATCGACCGCGACTACGGCATTGTGTTTCAGGCGCCGGTGCTGTACGACTGGCGCAGCGTCGAAAAGAATGTCGAGCTGCCGCTGGAGGTGATGGGCCGTCCCAGCACCGAGCGCCACGAGCGCGCCCAGGCGATGCTGCGACTGGTGGGCTTGCAGGATTTCGGCCATTCCTACCCCTGGCAGCTTTCGGGCGGCATGCAGCAGCGCGTCTCGATTGCGCGCGCGCTGGCCTTCTCGCCCTCGATCCTGCTGATGGACGAGCCATTCGGCGCGCTCGACGAGATCACCCGCGAGCGCATGCAGGCCGAATTGCTCTCGATCTGGGGTGGCGCAGAAACCGACACCACCGTGATTTTCGTGACGCACAGCATCCCCGAGGCCGTGTTCCTTTCCGACCGCGTGGTGGTGATGTCGCCGCGCCCGGGCCGGATCGAGAACGTGGTGATGGTGGACCTGCCGCGCCCGCGCGACATTGCCACGCGCGAGTCGCCGCGCTTCTTCGAGCTGGTGACCGAAGTGCGCGAAAGCCTGCGGGAGAGCTAATCGATAGTTCATCCACAGATTACACAGATTTTGGGCTGCAAGGCCGTAAGCAAATTGTTTGCCCAACCTTTATCTGTTTCTTTCAATGAGTTTTGAGCGCGGAGCTACTACGTTCGATTACAACGCAAGGAACAGCCATGGCCACAACCAAAGCTGCATCACTCACTCAAAACTCAAAATTTAACACTCAAAACTCCCTGCTGCCCCCTGTGCTGACCTTCTTGCTTGGGGTTGGGCTGTGGGAAGCGGTGGTGCGCCTGTTCAATGTGCCACTCTACCTGCTGCCTGCGCCGAGTGGCATTCTGAGCACGTTTTTCGGCCAGCCCGCCTACCTCGTGCGCATTGGGCTGTATACCTTTGGCGAGGCGCTGGCCGGCTTTCTGCTGGGCTGCACGCTGGGCGCGCTGCTGGCGGCAGTGTGTGTGCGCTTTGGCGATCTGGCCGACGGGCTTATTCCCTTCTCTATTGCTGCGAATGCCGTGCCAATTGTGGCGCTTTCGCCGCTGCTGGGCGTGTGGCTGGGCAGCACCACTGCCGCATCGAAGATCGGCGTGGTAACGATTATGACGCTCTTCCCCACGCTGGTGAATGTCTACAAAGGGCTGATGAGCCCGCACCCCGACGCCTTTCAGCTCATGCGCTCCTACGCCGCCCGCCAGCGCGAGATCTTCCTGAAGCTGCGCCTGCCCGCCGCGCTGCCCTACCTGTTTAATGCGCTGAAAATCTGCTCGACGCTCAGCATGATTGGCGCGGTGGTGGCCGAGTTTTTTGGCGGCACCCAGAACGCGCTGGGCGTGTATATCAAGAGCCAGGCGGGCATTCTGCGCCTGCGCGAAGCGTGGTCGGGCATTCTGATGGCGTGTTTGCTTGGCATCGCGTTTTATTTGGTCATTGTTGCGCTGGAGCGCGTGCTGATGCCGTGGCATGTGTCGTTCCGCCGAGACCGGGCGTGAGGCGAAGGTCGGCAGGTTGCAGGTTGCAGGTTTGACGACTGGCGACCGACCCTTCGACAAGCTCAGGGCAGGCAGACCGACGACGGGATGTTTCACCGCAAAGAGCGCAAAAGGCGCAAAGGGTTTGCGTGTGACAAGTTTACAGGTTCTCAGTTCTCGGTTCCATGGTTCTTGGTCTGGGCGTATAGCAATACGCCCTTCGCGGGTTCTACCTGCTGACTCCTGACTCCTGATTTCTGACTCCTGTTTGCAATGCCGCAATACATTCGGTGATGAGCACGCGGAAAGGAGATCCCCGGCCGCGCACGGGCCAGCCTGCCGAGCTGGCGTGATCACAACTTTTGGGTTTTGCTGACCTAAGGAGAAACATCGCATGCGTATTCACAAGTTCCTCAGCGCCGTCATCGTTATGATGCTGTTCGGCGCGCTGCTGGCCGCGTGTGGCGGTGCCACGCCTGCCGCCTCCCCCACCGCTGCCCCGGCGGCAGAAGCAACGGCTGCGCCCGCCGCCGAGCCAACCGCCGCGCCGGCAGCTGAGCCGACGGCAATGGCTGAGCCAACCGCAATGGCCGAGCCGACCGCAATGGCTGAACCAACCGCCGCGTCGGCACCGGCCGCCAGCGGCACGCCCGACAAAGTCACGCTGCAGCTGAAGTGGGTGGCCCAGGCGCAGTTCGCCGGCTACTATGCCGCCGCAGACCAGGGCTTCTACAAGGACGAAAATCTGGATGTGACGATCAAGCCCGGCGGGCCCGACATCGCCCCTGAGCAGGTTGTCGCTTCGGGTCAGGCCGAGTTTGGCCTCGACTGGCTGGCCAGCCTTCTGTCGGTGCGCGAGCAGGGCACGCCGCTGGTGAACATCGCTCAGGTGTTCCGCAACGCCGGTATGCGCGAGCTTTCGTGGAAGGACAGCAACATCAACTCGCCCGCCGACTGGAAGGGCAAGAAAGTTGCGGTGTGGGGCTTTGGCAATGAGTTCAACCTGCTGGCGACTCTGGCCAAGTACAACCTCGACAAAGACAAGGACATCACGCTGGTGTCGCAGCCGTTTGACATGAACCTGCTGCTGAACAAAGAGGTTGATGCCGCCGCCGCAATGACCTACAACGAGCTGTATCAGGTGCTCAGCGCCGGCCACACCATCGACGAGCTGAACATCATCGACTACAACAAGGAAGGCACTGCAATGCCCGAGGACGGCATCTTCGTCGACCAGCAGTGGCTCGACAAAGATCCGAAGAACAAGGACATTGCCGCCCGCTTCCTGCGCGCCTCGTTCAAGGGCTGGGAATACTGCCGCGACAATGTCGATGCTTGCGTGGACATTGTGCTGAAGAACGACGCCTCGGGCGTAATGACCAAGGACGCCCAGAAATGGCAGATGGTCGAGGTCAACAAGCTGGTCTGGGGCGACCCGGTCGATAAAGCCGCCAAGATCGGCTACATGGAGCCCGACCTGTTCAAGCGTGGCGCCGACACTGCCCTCAAGTTTGGCGTGATCAAGGCGGCCGCCGACGAAAAGGCCTACACCCACGAGATCTGGGATATGGCGACAAGCAAGTAACGACCAGGGGTCAGGAGTCAGGGGTCGGGGGTCAGCCATGACTCTCGCCCCTGGCTCTTCTATTTCAACGAAGAAGCTGATCAGTGTTGATTGAGGAATCGGAGGCGGCCCGCCCCTGATTTCGGGATCCTGCCTCTCGACACGTGAAAACCGGAGACTGCAATGGAATTTGGCATTACCCTCAAGCCTGACATGAGCCCGAACCGCGCGGTGGCGCTGGCAACCCAGGCCGAGGCCGCCGGCTTCACCTACGGCTGGCTGTTCGACTCGCACGTGCTCTGGCTCGAACCCTACCCGCTGCTGACCATGATGGCGCTCAACACCAAAAACATGCGCCTGGGCACCTGCGTCACCAACCCCGCCACCCGCGACCCGAGCGTCACCGCCAGCGTGCTCGCCACGCTCAATCTCGTTTCGGGCGGGCGCATGGACCTGGGCATTGGGCGTGGCGACAGCGCGCGGCGCGTGCTGGGCAAGAAGCCAACCACGCTGGCCGGGCTTGAGCAGGCCGTGCGGATCATCAAAGACCTGGCCGAGGGCCGCCCGACCGACTACGACGGCGAGCAGATCCAGATGGACTGGGCTAGCGGCTCGCTGCCCGTCTGGATCGCGGGCTACGGCCCCAAGGCGCTGGCCCTGGCCGGCCGCGTCGCCGACGGCGTGATCCTGCAGCTTGGCGACCCGGCGCTGATCAAGTGGTGCATGGGCTTTGTGCACGAAGGCGCGCGCGCAGCCGGCCGCGATCCGTCCAGCATCAAAGTCATGGCTGCGACGGCGGTGTGGGTTTCGGATGATCTGGCCGAAGCACGCGAGCATGTGCGCTGGTTCCCCGCGCTGGTTTCCAACCACGTCATGGACCTGGTCAATCGCTACGATCCTGCCGACCTGCCGCCCGAGCTGACGGCCTATGTGCGCAACCGCGAAGGCTACGACTACCAGCACCACGCCGAAGTTGGCAGCAGCAACGCCCAGTTTGTGTCGGATGAAGTGACCGACCGCTTCTGCATCGTCGGCACGCGCGACGACCACATCCGCAAGCTGCGCGAGCTGCGCGACGCTGGCGTTGATCAGTTCAACATCTACCTGATGAGCGGCGACGAAGAAGGCACGCTTGAGGTCTATGGCAAGGACATTCTGCCCGCGCTTGGGTAACGCGCACCGCGCCACATAGCGCGAAAACGTGCTATGCTAGGCGCTACGCTTCAGCAGTTCCGAATCACGCTGTCAGAGCGAAAAGGAGACCCGCATGAGCACACTGATCAAAGGCGGCACGATTGTCACCGCCAGCGACACCTACCAGGCCGACGTGCTGATCGACGGCGAGAAGATCGTCACGATCGGGCACGGGCTGAGCGCCGACACCACCATCGACGCGACCGGCAAGTATGTCATCCCCGGCGGCATCGACGTGCACACGCACCTCGACATGCCCTTTGGCGGCACGGTTTCGTCGGATGATTTTTTCACCGGGCATCGTGCGGCGGCCTTTGGCGGCACCACCATGCACATCGACTTCGCCATCCAGCCCAAGGGCGCCACGCTGCGCGAAACGCTCGATATCTGGCATGGCAAAGCCAACGGCAAGGCCGCAGTCGATTATGGCTTCCATGTCGCAATCACCGACCTGCCCCAGTCGGTGATGGACGAGATCAAGAACTGCCCCGATTATGGCGTCACCAGCCTGAAGCTGTTTATGGCCTATAAAGGCGCGCTCATGGTCGACGACGCGACGCTGTTCAAGGCCATGCAGCAGGCCGCCGAGCATGGCTTGCTGATTATGGTGCACGCCGAGAATGGCGACGCAATCGATATTCTGGTGAAAGAAGCGATTGACGCGGGCAACCTTGCGCCGAAGTACCACGCGCTGACGCGCCCGCCCGAGCTCGAGGCCGAGGCGACCGAGCGCGCCATCCGCCTTTCGGAAGTGGCTGGCAGCCCGCTCTATGTCGTGCATGTCACCAACGCGGGCGCGATGGAAGCCATCCGCGATTCGCGCGCGCGTGGCCGCAGCAACCAGATCTTTGGCGAAACCTGCACGCAGTATTTCTTCTTCACCAAAGATGACCTGGCGCGCGAGGGCTTTGAAGGCGCGAAGTGGGTCTGCTCGCCGCCCTACCGCGAGAAATACGACCAGGAAGCGCTCTGGGGCGCGGTCGCCAGCAATGCGCTACAGGTCGTCAGCACCGACCACTGCCCGTTCTGGTATGAAGGCGGCAAAGACGGCAAGACGGCCGGCAAGGAGCTTGGGAAAGACAACTTCGCCGCCATCCCGAACGGCTGCCCAGGCATCGAAGACCGCATGATGGTGCTGTACACCGCTGGCGTGCGCGGCGGGCGCTTCTCGCTCAACCGCTGGGTCGAGCTGTGCTGCACCAACCCGGCCAAGCTGTTTGGCTGCTACCCGCAGAAGGGCACGATTGCGCCGGGCACCGACGCCGACGTGGTGGTGTGGGACCCGAACGCGACCTACACGATCACCGCCGCCAGGCAGCACCAGAACACCGACTATAACCTGTACGAGGGCATGGAAGTGACGGGAATGCCCAGCGTCGTGCTGTCGCGCGGGCGCGTGCTGGTACAGGATGGCGAGTGGAAGGGCGAGCAGGGCGCGGGCAAGTTCGTCAAGCGCAACCGCTTCAAGATGTAGCGCACACTGTTCGCGCCGAACCACGCGGGCGTTTACCACAAAGGCTCGAAGACACGAAGGAATTAATGTGCGATAATAGTGATGGTTGCGCAGTTGATGCGCTAAGCCTTCGGTTCGGCAGACTCACCGCAGGCGGCAGTTCTTAATCAGGGTTGGCAACTGCGGCACTCACTTTTCTTTTGTTCGGTTTTCCGCGCGGAGCGCGGAAAACCGAACAAAAAATAATCGAAAGTCCTTGCTGCCGCAGGCAAAAAGAACAGCGTTAACCTGTGAAATTGCGCAAATGCGCAAGGTACACAGCATCACAACGGCACGTTTGTTGCAACACCATTGGCAAACTGAGATACAGCGATGTAAGAGCGCGGTCCGTTTTTCGGGCCGCCTCTTCGCATGTTGGCAAGGAAAGAGAAACCTGTATGCGCGTTCGTGTTGGCTGTGATTTGACGCTGGAATCGTCGGCCCCAACTCCCACGGTGGCGCTGGTGCGCCCGCGCGAACAGGATGGCGCACAGCGCCTGATCGACGAGCGACTGACCACCACGCCGGGTATTGCAATCGAGCCGTTTGTGGATGGCTTTGGCAACACGCTCTGGCGCTGGACATCGCCAGCGGGCACGCTGCGCCTGCGCTACGACGCGCTGGTGGAAGTGCCGCGCGCGCCCGACCCCGACCTGAGCGGTCTGCCCGGCACGCTGGTCGACGCGCTGCCGAGCGAGGCCTTGCAGTTCACGCTGCCCAGCCGCCACTGCCAGTCCGATCTGGCGCTGAGCGACGCGTGGGAGCTGTTCAGCGCCGCCGACGACGGCGCGGCGCGGGTGCAGGCGATCTGCGACTGGGCGCACGCGAATATCGAATATGGCTATGGCAACAGCAATGCGCGCACCTCGGGCTGGGAAGCCTACCAGCAGCGGCGTGGTGTGTGCCGCGATTTCGCGCATATTGGCGTAATGTTCTGCCGGGCGATGAACATCCCGGCGCGCTATGTCTGCGGCTACCTGCCCGACATCGACGTGCCGTATAATCCTATTCCAATGGACTTTCACGCCTGGTTCGAGGCCTACATCGACGGGGCGTGGCGCACCTACGACGCCCGCCACAATGTGCCGCGCATTGGGCGCGTGGTGGTGGCGCGCGGTCGCGACGCCATCGACGGCGCGTTTCTTACCTGCTATGGCCCCAGCACGCTGGCCGGTTTCACCGTCTGGGCCGATGAAGTTGCCGACACCATTACACTCGACGTGCCAATCGTACACTTAGAGGTGCAGGGATGAGCCCAGTGCAGTTTTCTGCCGAGCCCGCGCTCGACGCCGTGCAGCTGATCGATCACCGCACGGTGACGTGGAACAATGTGCGCCATTCGTGCTACTGGATCCACAAGCGTTTCCACTATACCTACCCCGGCCCCATCCGCGAACTCCAGCAGCGCCTGGTCGTCATCCCGCCCGAGCAGCATGGCGACCAGGAACTGAGCGAGTGCCGGGCATGGGTGGTGGGCGCGCAGGGCCAGGAAAGCACCAGCGTCGACCAGTTTGGCAACCAGGTGCTGGTGTTCTCGGTGCCCGAAGTGCGCAGCAGCGTGACATTTGAGGTGACGCTGCGTGTGAAGCGGGCGCGCTTCCCCGACGTGCTGCCCTGGCTCTGTGATGCCGAGGCCGCCACCTTCCGCGAGCCAACGCCCCTGACCGGCAGCAGCCGCCGCATCGCCACAGTCGCAAGTGACCTTGCCCGCCAGCATCACGCGCCCGAGGCGCTGGCCGACGCGATCAACACGTGGGTGTGGCAGGCGATGCGCTACGTCGGCGGGGTGACGACGGTGGCAACCAGCGCCGCCGACGCGCTGCTGCTTGGGCGCGGGCTGTGCCAGGATTACTCGCACGTCATGCTGGCGATCTGCCGGGCGGCTGGCCTGCCGGCGCGCTATGTTTCCGGCCACCTGCTGGGCGAGGGCGGCTCGCACGCCTGGGTGGAAGTGCTGCTGCCAGCCGCGCAGGGCGGCTTTGTGGCGGTGCCATTCGACCCGACCAACCATCGCCGCGCCAACCTGAGCTACATCACCATCGCCGTCGGCCGCGACTACCGCGACGTTTCGCCAACCTCGGGCACGTACATCGCGCCCTACCAGGGGCGGCTCACCGCCAGCAAGCGCGCCGGAGTGACGTGTGTGGAGTATGCGGCGGCGTAGGGTTGCGAATTTACGATTGACGATTTGCGATTGACGATTGGGCGAACGATGAATGTTTGCGTCCTGAGTGCGGCGTAGCCGCGTATCGAAGCGAAGTCCTGAGCTTGCCGAAGGTGGCGCGTCGCAACCACGTGGCAACCAGATGTTTCACCGCAAAGGGAGCGAAGAGCGCAAAGGATTTAAGATTGACGATTGAGGTGAGCCACAACTGACCGCTGATCACTCGTTCCCGGCAGGTGATCACTCGTTCCCGGCAGGTGATCACTCGTTCCCGGCAGGTGATCACTCGTTCCCGGCAGGTGATCAGCCATTCCCGGCAGGTGATCAGCCATTCCCGGCAGGTGATCACTCGTTCCCGGCAGGTGATCACTCATTCACCCACTGCCCACTGCCTCCTGCCTCCTACCCACTGCCCACTACCTCCTGCCCACTACCTCCTGCCCACTGCCCACTGCCCACTGCCCACTGCCCACTGCCTCCTGCCTCCTGCCTCCTGCCTCCTGCCCACTGCCTCCTGCCTCCTGCCCACTGCCTCCTGCCTCCTGCCCCAGCCCTCCCCAATCGCCTGTTTCGCGCTTCTTGACACCGCGCCGAGACCTGATACTATAGGTACTTTCCGAGCCGGCTGGCGCGGCCGCCCGGTTGCGCATCGCACTCCTGGCAATCGCATGGCGCTGGCGCCCCGCCGCGCATCACTGCGCGTCGCTCCCCTTCCAATAGCTAATGGAGAGAAGCAATGGACTCAACCCTTTCCCGCCAGGAGATCCTCGACATCTCGCGCGAAACCACGCTGTACGAATGGACTTCGCAAAAAGCCATGAAGCCGCTGGTGATCGACCGCGCCAAGGGCATCTATATGTGGGATGCCGACGGCAAGCGCTACATGGACTTCAACTCGCAGCTGATGTGCGTGAACATCGGCCACGGCGACCAGCGCGTGATCGACGCGGTGCGCGCCCAGATGGAAAAGGTCTGCTACATTGCGCCGACGGTCGCCACCACCTCGCCGCGCGCCGAGCTGGGCCAGCTGCTGAAAGACATCACGCCCGGCAACCTGAGCAAAGCCTTCTTCACCAATGGCGGCGCCGAGGCCAACGAGAACGCGATCAAGATTGCGCGCATGTACAGCGGGCGGCACAAAATCCTGGTGCGCTACCGCGCCTACCACGGCGCCACTGCCGGCGCAATCACGCTCACCGGCGACCCGCGCCGCTGGGCGGCCGAGCCGGGCATCCCCGGCGTGGTGCGCATTCCCGATTTCTACCCCTACCGCGCCGGCAAGGATGTGGACGACGCCGAGTATGCCGCATCGGTGCTGAACGCCACCGAGGACATCATTCAGTTCGAAGGGCCGCACACCATCGCTGCCATGATCATCGAGACGGTGGTTGGCACCAACGGCATTCTGATCCCGTCGGCGGCCTACATTCAGGGGCTGCGCGCGCTGTGCGACAAGTATGGCATCCTGCTGATCTGCGACGAGGTGATGAGCGGCTTTGGCCGCACCGGCGAGTGGTTCGCGGTCGATCACTGGGGCGTGGTGCCCGACATGATGACCCTGGCGAAGGGCCTGACCTCGGCGTATGTGCCGCTGGGCGCAACCATGGTCACCGATACGATTGCCGAATACTTCGAGGATCACCCGCTCTACGCCGGCCTGACCTACAACGCGCACTCGGTTGGCTGCGCGGCTGGCGTGGCCTGCATCAACATCTACAAAGAAGACAAGCTGATCGAGAATGCGCGCGCCATGGGCGAGATCGTCAAGGCCGAGCTGGCGAAGATGAAAGACAAGCACCCCAGCATTGGCGACACGCGCGCGATTGGCCTGTTCAGCCTCGTGGAGCTGGTGAAGAACCGCGACACCCGCGAGCCGCTGACGCCCTACAACCCGCGCCCCGATCAGCTTGGCCCCATGCCGGCCTTTAACGCATTCCTGCGCGAAAACGGCCTGTTCACCTTTGTGCGCTGGAACACCTTCTTTGTCAACCCGCCGCTCACGATCACCGAGCAGGAACTGCGCGAAGGGCTGGCGATCATCGACCGTGGGCTCGATATTATTGATGCGGCGGTTGCGTAGCACACGCGCGATGCGCATACGCCTGCGGCAGCTTTGTGTGCAATTTTCCTGGCATAGCCAGGAAAATTGCACACAAGAAAAGAATGAGTACCGCGCTTCCCGAACTCGATGAAGGGCTGCCGAAGGCAAGCAGCGCGGCTGCACGAGCCGTAAATAACAAAAGAACCTCGCAGGAGAGAAACAGTGAAAACCTACAGAAACTATATTGGCGGCGAGTGGGTCGAGTCGGTGTCGAAGCGGCGCGTGCCAAACATCAACCCGTCCGACACAGGCGACGTGCTGGGCGAAACGCCCCTGGCAACGCGCGACGAGGCGGCGGCGGCCTGCGCCGTGGCGGGCGATGCCTTTCGGGAGTGGCGGCGCGTGCCGGCCCCACGGCGCGGCGCAATCGTTTCGCGCGCGGCGCAGCTGATGCAGGAGCGGCGCAACGAGATTGCCCGCGCCGTGGCGCGCGAAGAAGGCAAGCTGGTGAGCGAGGCCCAGGGCGAGATGAACCGCTCGATCAATGTGGCCGAGTTCAGTGGCGCGCACGGCCGCCGCCTGAATGGCGTGACCATTCCGCTCGAGCTGCCGAACAACTTCGGCTACACCCTGCGCATCCCGCGTGGCGTGGCCGCCCTGATCACGCCGTGGAACTTCCCGGTTGCTATTCCCGTGTGGAAAATCGCGCCCGCGCTGGTGGCTGGCAATAGCGTTGTTTTCAAGCCCTCGCCGCTCACGCCCGAAACCACCGAGCTGCTGATGCAGTGCTTTATCGACGCGGGCGTGCCGGCTGGCGTGCTGAACATGGTGCATGGCGACGCCGACGTGGGCACGACCTTTATCGACCACCCGGCGGTGAAGTGCGTGTCGTTCACCGGCTCGACGCCCGTGGGCAAGGCGATCTACGAGCAGGCTGCCCGGCGCGGCATTGCGGCGCAGTGCGAAATGGGCGGCAAGAACCCGGTGATCGTGCTGGAAGACGCCGACCTCGACCTGGCCGTGGCGGGCGTGCTCTCGGGCGCGTTTGGCAGCACCGGCCAGCGCTGCACCGCCACTAGCCGCGTCATTCTGCTACACCCGGTTGCCGACGCCTTTCTGGAGCGGCTGACCCACGCAGCCATGGCGATGCGCCTGGGCAACAGCCAGGAAGATGGCGTCGATATGGGGCCGATCGTCAGCGAAAGCCAGATGCGGCGTGTGCTGGAATATATCGAAATCGGCAAGGGCGAGGGCGCGGAGCTGCTGTGCGGCGGCAAGCGTGCCAGCGCGGGCGCGCTCGGCAAGGGCTATTTCGTCGAGCCGACGGTGTTCGACCGGGTGCGGCCCGAGATGCGGATCGCGCAGGAAGAAATCTTCGGCCCGGTGCTGTCGGTTATTCGCGTGGAAAGCTTCGAGGAAGCCATGGCCGCCGCGAACGACTCGCCCTTCGGCCTGACATCCAGCATCTACACGCGCGACGCGATGCGCATGTTCCGCTACATCGACGAGATCGAAACCGGCATGACGCACGTCAACTCGCCAACGCTGGGCGGCGAGGCGCAGGTGCCGTTTGGCGGAACCAAGGACACGGCGGTCGGCCCGACCGAGCAGGGCACCGAGGTGTTCGATTTCTACACCGAAACCAAGGTCGCGTATATCGACTACACCGGCGCCAAGCGCGAAGGAAAGCTGTACTAAACAGTATTCAGGAGCCAGGAGTCAGAAGCCAGTCTGCGCCAGACTTCCTGAACTTTCGTAGCACGCACAGCATTTCAAAGCAGCACGCGCCCGTTACGAACTACGCACTACGCACTATGAAGCCAAAATCATAGTGCGTAGTGCGTAGTTCGTTCGGTAATCTGTGGATGACTTACGAGCGCACGCGCAGGTCGGTCTGGCGCATTTTCAGCGCGAGGTCGCCGGCCAGGTTGCGCATCAGAATAAAGCCCAGCTCGAAATCCTCGTTGCAAATTTCCATCAGGTCGGCGCGGCGCAGCATCAGCAGGCGCGCATCGGGCGTGCCCACTCGCGCCGTCGCCGTGCGAATGCCCTCATCCACCAGCGCCACCTCGCCAAACGACTGGCCGCGCTGCAGGCGCGCCACCGTCAGCGGCGCATCCGACGACGGCGACTGCACCTGAATGTCGATCTCGCCGTTCAGAATGATGTAGAGCCCGTCGCTGCGCGTGTTCTGCTCGAACACCACCTCGCCCTCGCGCAGGCGATGCTCGACGCAAATGCCCGAAATGCGCTCAAGCCGCTCGGCGCTCAGATCATCGAATATATCCACGTTTGCAAGCATATCGGCGTAGGACATGCGCTGGCCTCCTGTGCGTGTGCGAGTGCATGCTCAGAATATATCGTATGTCAATAGGAATGCGATGATCAGCGTGGCACAGTAGTATGAATTGTTATGCAGGTTGCACGGCGGATTTATATAGTGTGAAGGCGATTCTGCCGCATTCTCAGGCCAGGAAACATCGCTGGCCGCCCATCTTTTTATTTAGAAATCAAAGCAATCTGTTCATCAAAAATTTATAGCTGCCCTCTATACTCGCTGTATCAGAAAGCAGCGAGATGAGCCCCCGACTGTCTCATCGTATCTTCGCAGAACCTGATGTGAGGAAGCTGCCTGAGCCGGCTCTGGCCGGCGCGCGCACCGCTCCACGCTTCGCCGCACTCGCTGCGTCACGAATGCGTGGCGCGGCGTTTTTGTGCCTGCGTGTTCAGCCAAACAGGGGAAGCTGGCCGAAAGCGTAGCGCTGCGCGACCTGCCAGTAGCGCGCAAAACGCCGCAGATCGAGCCGCCCGGTGTAGGCGATCAGCGGCTCGACGGGCAGGATTTCCACGGCCAGCTCGCGCTCAAGCGCGGCGCAGATGGCGGCAAAGCGCGGGCTGGGGCTTTCGGCTGTAACAATGCGGCCCGCGCCGTGTTCGCGCGCAAAGGCCAGCAGCTCGGCCGCAACGTCGCCGCGCCGAATCGCAACCGGCAGCTCCAGCAGGCATTCGTAAATAAACACCACGCGCTTCAGGCTCACGCCCCACTCGTCGAGCAGCGCGTCGTCCCACACCCACAGCGCGGGCGCGTCGGGGTGCGCCAGCAGGGCCGGGCCGCCCGGGCTGAGGCAATCGCCGTGCACCCAGACGATTGTGTCACTGGCCGGCATCGGCGGCTCCTTCCTCGGTGGGGCGCAGCGGAAACAGAACCGCCTCAAGCTCGTCGTAGCTGCCTTCAAAATCGCAATGCCCGTAGAGCGGGCACTCGAAGCAGTAGATCGCGTCGCTGTAGCGTTCGAGGTTCTCGCGGTTGAAAATATAGGGTTTGTGGCTGAAGGTGCTGGCGACCCACTGCCACGACATGTTGTTGCTGGCGGGGTCGCCGTCGAGCAGGTGCTGGAGGAACCAGCGCGCGCCGGCCTGCCATGCCACCCGCCGCCAGTGGACGACATAGGCGGCCAGCCACATGCGCGCATGGTTGTGGATGTAGCCAGTGGCGCACAGCTCGGCCACAAAACCGTCGATGCAGGGCAGGCCGGTGCGACCCTCGGCAATGTCGGCCGGCAACTCGGGCGCGTAATCGCCCGGCGCGAAGCCGGTTTTGTAGAACTCCTGATCGCGCCAGATGCCGTCGCCAATACGCGCGTAAAGGCGCTGGAAATAATCGCGCCAGGCCAGCTCGTTCACCAGCTTGGCGGCCAGTTGCGCCCGGCGCACGCGCCGCACCGCCGCGTCGCGCATTTCGGCCAGGCTCAGCACGCCGTGGCGCAGGTAGGGCGAAAGGCGGGTGACCGCGCCGGCGAGGTAGCTGCGCGTGCGGGCGTAGAGCTGCGGGTCGAGCGGTTCGAGCAGGGCATCGGCGGCGGCGCGCCCGCCCCGCATCGGGCTGACGTGGTCGTCGTGGGCGGTGGCTGCGGGGAACTCGGCGCGCAGGTAGGCCACAAGCTCATCGCGCGAACTGAACTCGCGGCGCATGTTGGCGCTCATGGCGTGGCCGGGCGGGCGGATCGGCGGCGGCGGCAGGCATCGCTGCAGTAGCGCACTTCGTCCCAGTGGCGCGCCCACTTCTTGCGCCACACAAAGGGCCGGCCGCACACCGGGCAGATTTTAGTGGGGAGATCCTGCTTTTTCACACCGCGCATGGCGCTCGCTCCTCGTTTCGCTGCTATGGGTACGCAGAGCTGCGCGAAACGGATTGCGGGCAGCGATGAGTGGGTGAAGGGGTGACGGGGTGACGGGGTGAGCGCAGAGCGTAGAACCGAGAACCAAACAGTCGGCAGTCGGCAGGAGGCACAGAACCGAACAGTCGGCAGTAGGCAGTCGGCAGGAGGCAGTAGGCAGTGGGCACAGAACCGAACAGTCGGCAGTAGGCAGTAGGCAGTAGGCAGTAGGCAGTCGGCAGTCGGCAGGGGGCACAGAACCGAACAGTCGGCAGTAGGCAGTCGGCAGGAGGCACAGAACCGAACAGTCGGCAGTCGGCAGGAGGCACAGAACCGAACAGTCGGCAGTCGGCAGTCGGCAGTGGGCAGTAAACAAAACCTTCAAACTTTCCAACCTGCAACTTGCAACCCTTTGCGCCCTTCGCGCCCTTCGCGGTGAAAAATCCTGCCGTCGGTCGTCGTTCGTCGGCCGCGCAACCTGCAACCTGCGAACATTCCAACCTACAACGCGGTTTGCGCCTCGCCGGCGAACACACCCACCCGCGCATCGGCCGGCTCGGCCAGGGCGGTGGCGGCGGCCAGCACCAGCGTGAGCCAGACCATGTCGGCCATCAGCAGGTGGATAAGCTGCATGGCCACGGGCGCGAGCAGCGCCACATTCAGCACGCCAATCACCAATTGCGCAATGAAAATACCAAACAGCACGCGGGCGAACGTGCGCATGGCCGGGCCGGGCCGCCGGGCCGCCGCGAACCAGCCGGTGGCAATCGCGAACGCGCCCACCAGCACAGCCAGAATGGGGTGAACCACGCGCAGCTGAATGAGGAAGTGCGCGGTTGGCGAAAGATCCTGCTGCAAGCCCTGCGCCAGCGACTGCGCGGGGAATAGCGTATCGCCCAGCGCGGTAACTGCGCCGGTGGCACCAACGGCAATTGCGCCCAGCAGCGCCACCGCGAACATACCCAGCACCGCGCCTTGCCCGCGCAGCCGCACGCGCGCTCCGCCCGAAGCCCACCAGGCCGTCAGCACCAGCGCGGCCAGCAGCAGGAACGTATTTACAAGGTGGATGCCAAGCGAAACGGCGCGCGCCGCCGAGTCGTTCTTGTCGGTCAGGCCCAGCAGCACCAGGCCCGCGCCCACCAGCGCCTCGGTGATCATAAAGAACATCGTCATGCCCGCGCCCAGGCGCACTGCATGGCCGCGCGGGTAGGCGCGCCAGGCCCACACCAGCCCGGCAATCGCCAGCAGCAGTGCCACGCCGCTGCTCAGGCGGTGGGCGTATTCGACCATGGTGGTGACGGCGGGCTCCTGCGGGATGATCTGCCCATTGCAGAGCGGCCAGTGGCTGCCGCAGCCCGCGCCCGAGCCCGAAGCGCGCACATATGCGCCCCACAGGATCACCACGAGGTTGTAGGCCAGCGCGGCCCAGGCAAATGTACGAAATCGGGAGCGTGTCATAAACGCACCTTTGTGTTATTCACCAATCAGTGCGTACATATTATCACAATCTCAGTCGGTTTCGCGCGCGGCCAGCGCATCCAGCCACGCCGCGGTTGGCGTCGTCACCCAGTCGCGCATAAACACGCAGAATTTTTCGTGGCCCACCGTGAAATCAACCGCCTCGACGCGCTCGAACAGCACCTGCTCGGCGGCCATGCGCCACTGGTCGGCGTTTTTCCACACATAGAAGGTGTAGGCCAGATCGGGCGTGGTGAGCACATAGCGCGTGGCGTTCACAAACACCATGCCCTGGGTTGGTGAAAGGCTCTGGTAGCTGTCGGTGTCCATCCAGAAGCGATCAACGGCGACCAGCTGGCCCGGCAGCAGCGGCGCGCGCGTGTCGAGGAATTGCCAGATCGCGGCTGCGCACGGGTCGAACATGCTCCACTCGCGCTCTTCGGGCCGCAGCGTCACAAAGCAGTTGAAGCCCGTCACCGCGCCGCTGCCGTTGCGAAACACCTGCACGCCCTGCGGCTGGCGGCTGAACCAGCGCGCCGCAATCAGCGCCGATGGCTCGCCTTCGTGGCGGCGCACCATCTCGATCAGCGCGGGCCAGTCGGCAGTGCCAGGCGAATCTTCGCGCAGGCCGGCAACATCGTTCCAGCTGAACGCCGAGCGGATCAGCGGGTTGTCGTGCAGGAAAATCAGGTCGAGCAGCATCAGGTGCTGGTCGTGGCCGTGGCTGCGCTCGAACGCGGCCATGTAGAAGCCGCGCGCGCGGCCATGCAGCTCGTGGTGCCAGGGCGGGTTGCGCCACTTCAGGTCGGCGGCCAGCGCCTCGCGCGCCAGGTCGTGCGCGAAAATGCCCCGCGGCCCCGCCGAAATAAACGACAGGTCGCGCAGCCACTCGAACAGCTCGCGCGCCTCGGGTGCATCGAGCATGGCCGCCAGCAGCGGCTCGCTCATCACGCGCACCTGCGAGCAGGCTTCCAGCGCGGCGCGGTGCGCCACACTCGGCACGCTGGCGGCAAAGCGCTCGATCAGCGCGCGCACAATATCGGGCGAGGCCACGCTTTCGAATTGCTGGCCCGGGCGCTGCAGCAATAGCTCGACGGCAAGCGAGAGCGCCAGCGGGTAGCCATGCGTAAACTGCAGCACGGCGCTGCGCTGCTCGGCAGGAATGCTGCGCCGCTGCAGGTAGTCGGCGGCCTCGGCTTCGCTCAGGTTGCCAAGCTGCAGCGACTGCGTCATTTCCTGCCAGCCCGGGTCGACACGCCAGCCGGCGTTGGGTGGGTTGCGCCCGGCCAGCACAACCATGGCCTCGCTCGGCAACTGTGGCAGAAACTGGTCGCGCAGCCAGGCGTCGAGCGGTGCCAGCAGCTCGTAGGTATCGACCAGCAGGACATAACGATCGGGCAGGGTATCGGGCGCGCCGGGGTCGTTCAGGGCCTCGCGCAAGGCGTTTACAAAGCCATCGGGCGTGGGCTGAATGTTGCGCCCGTCGAGCGTGGTGGCGGGCGTGCCGGCTTCGGCGCACAGGCGCGCATATTCGGCCAGCAGGGTGCTTTTGCCCACGCCGCCGGGGCCATACACATGCAGCACCGCAAAAGGCGGCTCGGCGTCGGCCAGCGCGGCGGCAAAGGCGGCCAGCTCGCCGCTGCGGCCCACAAAGCTGCGCCGCCGCGCCGATTGGAGGCGCGCAGCAAGCCGCCCGCTGGCAGGTGCGGGAGCAGGGGCGGGTGCAGGAGTGGGCGGCGGCGCGGCAACGGCGCGGCTGGCCCGATCCAGCGAGCCAGCGGCAATCGCCTGGTACAGCGCGGTTGTTTCGGGGTCGGGCTCGACGCCCAGCTCGCGCTCAAGCACATCGCGGCAAGCGCGGAACTGTGCCAGCGCGGCGGCGCGGTCGCCGGCCTGGTAGTGCAGCCGCATCAGCGCCCGGTGAAAACGCTCTTGCAGCGGGTCGGCATTCATGGCACTGCGGGCGTGCTGAAGCGCGCGATCCCAGCTTCCCTGCGCGGTATACGCCTCGATCAGCTGGTCGAGCGCGTTGAGCCAGCGCTGCTGCCAGCGCTCGCGCTCCAGGCGCAGCCATTCGTCGTAGCCTGCGCTGTCGCGCACGCCAAAGCCATCCAGAAAGCTGCCGCGATACAGGCCGGCCGCCTGTTCCAGCAGCTCGATGCGCTGCCCGGGCGTGGCGCTGCTGCGGTTTGCCGCCAGAATGGCCGCCTGAAACGCGTGCAGGTCGGCCCAGACCTCGGCGCTGGCCTGCCAGGCGAGCGTATCGCCCTCGGCGCGCAGCGGGAACAGCGGCAGCGCCTGCCGCAGGCGGGTGAGCGCGGTGCTCAGGCTGTTGCGGCCTTCGCGCTCGGCGCTGTCTTCCCACAGCAGCGCAATAATCTGGCTGCGCGAAAAGCTCCGTTCGCTTTCGGCGGCCAGGAACAGCAACAGTGCCTGCGCTTTCTGCGCGGGCAGATACAGTTCGCGCCCTTCATGCAAAATCGACGGAGCGCCAAGCAAACGCAAGCTCAACATCCAGCAGCCTCCTCCGCGCGTCGCGTGGCCGACAGTTGCCAAACATACCGTTCTGGTGGGGAGATCATTATAGCACGCGCCCGCGCAGCCGATATGCTGTGATGCAACTCTGCTTGCATACCAGCACATTCGAGGCGTGCGGCGCAGCTTCCAACATCTATGCGTAGGCCGCAGCGGAAAACGATCATTCCTGGTTGGAAGCACGCGGTTGCGCCAGCGCGCATATGCTATAATGGCGCGGTTACCCACCGCAGAAAGAAAAGCGTAACGCTTATGACGACAGCCATTACGCTCAACCCGCTCCACGAAGCCCACGACGAGCCCAGCCACGTCGAGCGCAAAACCCGCCTCCAGGCGATCGAGGCGGCGCTTAGCGAGAGCGGGCTGCGCGATGAGCTGCTTCTTCTTCCAACAGCACCAGCAACCGAGTCGCAGCTGCAGGCTGTTCACGACCGGCGTTTGGTCGAAACCGTGCGCTGGACCTCGACGCAGGACAATGCCTGGTTCGGCGTCGATACTTACACCACGCGCCAGACCTGGGAGGCCGCGTGCATGTCGGCTGGGGCGGCGATTGCGGCAGTCGATGCCGTGGCCGAGGGCCGCGCCAGCAACGCCTTTTCGCTTAGCCGCCCGCCCGGCCACCACGCCACGCCCAGCCAGCCCATGGGTTTCTGCTTCTTCAATAATGTTGCGGTGGCTGCACGCCACGCCTTTCTGCGCCACGGCCTCAGCCGCGTTGCGATAGTCGATTTCGATGTGCACCACGGCAACGGCACGCAAGATTGCTTCTACGACGATAGCACCGTGTTCTTCTGCTCGACCCACGCCTCGCCACTCTACCCCGGCACTGGCGGCGAGGGTGAGGTTGGCATTGAAGACGGCTACGGCACCACGCTCAACCTGCCGCTGCCCTACCGCACCGGCGATATGGGCTTCGCGCAGATGTACGACAAGGTTGTGCTGCCGGCGGTGCGTCGCTACTCGCCCGATATGATCCTGGTGTCGGCCGGCTACGACGCGCACTGGGACGACCCGCTTGGCCCGCTGTCGCTCTCGATTGCGGGCTATGGCATGCTGACGCAGCGGCTGATGGCGCTGGCCGACGAGCTGTGCGGCGGGCGGATCGTGTTTGTGCTCGAAGGCGGCTACAGCCTGCCCGCGCTGGCCGGCGGCGTGGTGGCGACTTTGCAGACCATGCTGGGCCGCCCAACGGTGGATGACCCGCTTGGCCCGGCCAATACCGCCGAGCCCGATCTGACAACGCTCATCCAGCGCACGCTCGACCGCCACCCAATTTTCTAGCTCATGAGCGACCGCGACGCGCCTTACGAGCAGCCGCGCACAACCGGCGTGCGCTTTGGCGCGCAGGCGCTGCAGCTCATTACAAAGCCGGGCATCCCGCACTGGGAGGCTCCCAGCCCGGCCGACCACCTGCTGTACGAAGAAGTACCATCGCTGCCCGGCACCACGCTCGTGCTTGGCGGCAACCCGGGCGCGCTGGGCGCGGCGCTGGCGCTGCGCAGCCCGGCCAGCCACGTGCTGCTGGCAAGCCCGAACTGCATCGCGCTGGACATGGCGCGGCGCACGCTGGCGGCAAACGGCATTGGCAACGCCACCGTGCTGGAAGGCACAAGCGTGCTGCCGGAATGGGCTGGCCGCTGCGGGTGCGCCGTGCTGCTGGCCCCGCCCGACCGCAAGCTGGCGCGGCGCTGGCTGCTCGAAGCGTGGCACGCGCTCGCGCCGGGCGGCGCGCTCTGGCTGGCCGGCGCGAACGATGAAGGCGTTCGCTCGATCATTGCCGATGCCGCCGAGCTATTTGGCGCCGCGCCGGTGCGGGCCTACCGGCAGGGTTGCCGCGTGAGCGAGGCGTTGCGCGCGCCGAGCGATGGCCCGCTGCCGGAGTGGGCAGGGTCGCCCGGCATTGCGCCCGGCACATGGCGCGAATTTGTGGTGGAACTGCGCGGGCAGCGCGTGCAGATTTGCAGCCTGGCGGGCGTGTTCGCGCACGACCGGCTGGACGCCGGCACGCAGCTGCTGCTCGAAACAGTTGCCGCGCCCACTGGTGCGCGCGTGCTCGATCTGGGCTGTGGCGCGGGCGTGATTGGTGCGCTGGCGGCGCGCATGGGCGCGGCCCACGCCGACCTGGCCGACGCCAACCTGCTAGCCGTGGCCTCGGCGGCTGAAACACTGGCGCGCAACGGCATTACAAACGCGCAAACCCGCGCCGCCGATGGCGTTCCGCCCGGCCCGGCCGGCACCTACGACGCAGTGCTGAGCAACCCGCCCTTCCACGTTGGCAAGGCGATCGACTACGCGGTGGCGCGTGCGTTCGTTGCGCAGACGCGGCGGGCGCTGCGGCCCGGCGGCCACTTCACGCTGGTAGCGAACGCATTTCTGCGCTACGACCAGCTATTACACGCGAATTTTGAGCATGTCGCCTGCATTGCGCAAACCGCGAGCTTCCGCGTCTGGCAGGCGTCCTAGCTGGGAAATGGTATAATACACGCCTATGAATACAGAAACCGAACGCCCAATCGCCGTGATCGACTATGGGGCCGGCAATTTGCGCAGCGTTGTGCGCGCGCTCACGCATGTGGGTGCGCCGCTCCATGTCACCAGCGACCCTGCCGACGTGCTCGGTGCGCCAATTGTGGTGCTGCCCGGCGTCGGCGCGACGCTTGACACCATGCAGAGTTTGGAGCGCCTGGGCCTGATCGAGCCGATCCGCGCCAGCGTACGCGCCAACAAGCCCTTTCTGGGCATCTGCGTGGGCATGCAGGTGCTGTGCGACACCAGCGAAGAGTTCGGCCCGCACCCCTGCCTGGGCGTGGTAGGCGGCAGCGTGCGGCGCCTGCCCGACGGGCAGAAAGTGCCACAGATCGGCTGGAACCAGCTGGCCTTTGGGCCGGGCTTTGGCGCGCATCCGCTCTTCGTCGGCATTCCCGACAACAGCGATTTCTATTTCGTACACTCCTACTACTGCGACCTGACCGACCCTGGCATAGTCGCGGCGCGAACCGACTACGGCCTCGCCTTTCCCAGCGCACTGGTGCGCGAAAACCTGGCTGCGGTGCAATTCCACCCCGAAAAAAGTGGGCGTTGGGGCCTGCAACTGCTAACCAACTTTGTAACCTGGGCACGCAGCCAGTCAGCAGCCGTAGCGCAGCACGAAGCCGCAGCGCCGTTTGTTGATGGCCCGCAGCCCGCTGTGTGAGTGCTGCCGATGAAAATTATTCCTGCCATTGACATCAAAGACGGGAAGTGCGTGCGGCTTTACCAGGGCGATTTCGCGCGCATGACGGTGTACGACAACGACCCGGCTGCGGTCGCCAGGCGCTGGGCTGAACAAGGCGCATACATGATCCACGTGGTCGATCTGGATGGCGCGCGCGAAGGCCACCCCGTCAACACCGACGTGATCCTTTCGATTGTGCAGTCGGTGCCGGTGCCCATCCAGATCGGCGGCGGCCTGCGCGACGAAAAGGCGGTTCTGGCCGCGCTGGGTTTGGGCGTGGCGCGCGTGGTGCTTGGCACCGCCGCCGTGCAGCAGCCCGCGCTGGTTGCGCGCCTGGTCGAGCGCTATGGCGACGAGATCGCCATTGGCGTGGATGCGCGCGACGGCATTGTCGCCACCGACGGCTGGACCACCCAGTCGCAGGTGACGGCCACGGCACTGGTCGATCACATGGCGACGCTGGGCGTGCGCCACATTATTTATACCGACATTGCGCGCGACGGCACGCTTTCCGAGCCGAATTTTGGCGCGATTGGCGCGCTGGTGCGGCCCGGCGGCCCGGCGATCATTGCCTCTGGCGGCGTGGGCCAGTTGACGCATATCGAGCGCCTGGCTGGCCTGGGCGTCGACGCAGTGATTGTCGGCAAGGCACTCTACACTGGCGACCTCAAGCTCGCCGACGCGATTGCCGCCACGAAATAACCCGCAAACCCAAAACATCGACGCGGGCCAGCCGGCCTGCATTCACCATCCGCAATCGGAGTCAGCATGACCAACAAGCCGAACAACGTCACCAGCAAATATGAAGAAGAGCGCCTGCGCGCCGCCGAGCAATCGCAGATCGTCTACCTGCAAGGCCAGATCGACGAACTGCGCCGCCTGATCAAGGACCAGACCAACAAATACAACTGGGCCATGGAGCAGGTGCGCAAAGTCGAAGCGACCGCCGCGCAGACCGAGGGCCTGTTCGAGCGCTACCGCCAGGAGGTTAGCCAGTCGCTCGACGGCTACCGGCGCGATATTGCCAACCTGCGCAAAGAAGTGGCCGGCGCGCTGATCAAGGTCGACGAGGGCAGCAAGCCGCTGCGCGAAATTCAAACGCAGATCCACCAGCTTGGCGAAGCGCGCCGGCAGGATCGCGACGCGGTGGCGAGCTGGCTGGTGCGGATTGAAGAGCTGGAGCAGCGCACGCTGACCTGGCAGGCCCAGATCCGCGAAGGCGAAGAGCGCCACCGTGGGCTCGCTGGCCAGCTCGAAGGGCTGTATGCCGCCGACGAGCAGGTGCGCGCCGAAAGCCGCAAGCTGGCCGAAGATCTGCAGATCGAAAAGCAAAGCCTGCGCCGCCAGGCCGTCGAAGCGCAGCAGCTTGTGGTCGATGTGCGCGCCATCCTCGACGACCACCATAGCCGCATCACGCGGCTGGACGAGATCCGCCAGTATATCGAAGGGCTAACCGTACACCTGCCCGAGCAGATCGAAGGCATCAACGCGCGCCTGCCCGAGATGATCAACGAAACCAAGCGCGTCGAGCGCGTATCGACCGAGCGCTTCCTGATGAACCAGGAGCGGCTTGAAGAATTGCGCCACCAGCAGGAAGACAAAGTTGTGGCGCTGCAGGAAACCGACGAGCAGCACTACCGCCAGATCAACGCATGGCTGGAGCGGCTGGACGTATGGGTGCGCGATATCGAGCAGCGCCTGGCGCGCAATGCTACGCGCTTCGAGCAGGTGCAGCAGGTGCACAGCCAGTATATGACCGACCTTGAGCGCGGCAATATGCGCTTTGTCGATGCGCTGGCAACCACGCTGCGCAGCCAGCTTGAGCAGTTCAAGGCCGAGCAGATCGAGCGCGGCGGCGACGCGAGCGAGAAAACGGGGCAGTAAGCGATGCTGACACGCCGCATCATCCCTTGTCTGGATGTCAAAAATGGGCGCGTCGTAAAGGGCGTGTCCTTTCTCAACCACCGCGACGCTGGCGACCCGGTGGCGCTGGCAGCCGCCTACGACGCGGCTGGCGCCGACGAGCTGGTGTTCTACGACATCACCGCCAGCAGCGACGAGCGCGCGATCATGGCCGAGGTGGTCGAGCGCACCGCCGCGCAGGTTTTCATCCCGCTCACGGTCGGCGGCGGCATCCGCAGCACCGAGGACATGTACCGTATGCTGCGCGCCGGGGCCGACAAAATTTCGATCAACACTGCCGCTGTGCTCAACCCACAGCTGATCGAAGAAGGCGCCAAGCGCTTTGGCTCGCAGTGTATCGTGCTCTCGATCGACGCGCGGCGCGTGCCCATTGCAGGGGCGCAGCATGCTGCGCCCCTGCAATGGGCCGTGTTCACCCACACCGGCGCAAACGCCCGCCCGACCGGGCTGGACGCGATTGAGTGGGCGCGGCGCGGCGTGGAGCTGGGCGCGGGCGAGCTGGTGATCAACAGCATGGATGCCGACGGCACCGGCAGCGGCTACGATCTGGCGCTGCTGCGCGCAATTTCCGCGCAGGTGGGCGTGCCGGTGATTGCGTCGGGCGGGGTGGGCGGGCCAGAGCATATGCTGGCCGGCTTGCGCGACGGCCAGGCCGACGCAGTGCTGGCGGCGTCGATCTTCCACTTTGGGCAGTATACGGTCGGGGATGTGAAGAACTACCTGGCCGGGCAGGGCGTGCCGGTGCGCGCCGCAGCATAGGAATGGGAAGCATGCAGGTAACGGTTCGCTATTTTGCCGGCCACCGCGACATCACTGGCCGCCAGCAGGAAACGCTTGAGCTGCCCGATGGCGCGACCGTCGGCACGCTGTGGGACGAGCTAACGGCGCGCTACCCGCGGCTGGAGCCGTATCGCCGCCGGTTGCTCTTTGCCGTCAACGAAGAGTATGGCACGCCCGAAACCGAGCTGCACAGCGGCGACGAGATCGCGTTTATTCCCCCGGTCAGCGGCGGGCGCTCGCATGCCGCCGACGCAGCGTGAAGGGAAAGGCTGGAAGCGATGACAACGCCCTTTTTCCATATCAGCAACGCGCCGCTCGACGCCACGCCGCTCCTGCCGCTGGTAGCCGCCCCCGACATGGGCGCGGTGGTGAGCTTCACGGGGATTGTGCGCAACAATTTCGGCGGCCGCGCAACCGCCTTTCTGGAGTACGAGGCCTTTGCGCCAATGGCGGTGAAGGTGCTGGCGCAGCTGGCCGAAGAAGCGCGCGCGCAGTGGGGCACCGGCCCGATCGCCATTCATCATCGCATCGGGCGGCTGGAAATTGGCGAAGCGGCGGTGCTGATCATCGTGGCTGCCCCGCACCGGCACGAAGCCTTTGAGGCGGCCGAGCAGATCATGGATCGCATCAAGCAGGTTGCGCCGATCTGGAAGAAAGAAATCTGGGCCGACGGCGCAAGCGAGTGGGTGGGCGACGAGCACGAGCGCAAGGCGAAGCTCTAGCGCACTGCCTTCAAAAACAGCAGCCAGGAACGATTACCACGAAGACACAAAGGGCTTGAGAATGCCATACTGCCCTGGTGTCTTCAGTTACTTTGTGGCTGTGTGAAAGGCGAAGCTTTGGGCGCTGTTCGGAGGCGTCAGGGTGAGTTCCGGGCAGGGAATCATGCGGCGTTCGGACACTCAACGCTGAGCTTGCAGAAGCGCGATTTTTACTGGAGCAGCATCTCGAAGTTCGGCCGATCGTCGCCGCCGGTGAGGCGGCGCAGGCCGCGCTGGATGGCGCGCAGCGTGCCTTCACCGATCCAGAACGTCAGCAGCGAACCAAGGATCAGGCCGAATGCGCTACCCAGCGCTGCGCCGAGGGCGAACAGGGCATAGCGTTTGCTGCGGTTGGTTTCCATAATGGCCCCTCATTGCACGACCACGACCGGGGTCGCTTTGCTCCAGAGACGTTCGAGACGATAAAAGTCGCGCAATGCGACTGAGAAGATATGCACCACAACGTCGCCATAGTCGAGCAGCACCCAGCCCGTGTCGGGCGTGCCCTCGATGCGGGCGTCGCGGCCGAACTCGCGGCCAATTGTTTCGTCGATTGAATCGACAATCGCCTTGAGCTGGCGGTCGCTTTCCCCCGTGCAGATCACGAAATAATCGGCAACGGCGCTGAGCTTCTGCAGATCCAGCATCACAATGTCGCTGGCCTGCTTATCTTCCGCTAGCTCAACAGCGCGGCGGGCTAATGTCGAGGATTCGATAATCATGTACTCCTAGCCGTGTATTCTACGCCTACGATTCTACCAGACTTGACGTTCGCTGTAAACTCGGAGTTGCAGCCCCGCTACCCCCCAGATAGCAAGCGCTGTACCGGAAGATGAAAGGGCGCGGGCAGAAATGCCAGCACCACCGAGCCAAGCACGCGCATAAGCTGCGGCGCGACGCGCGACTTCTCAAGCGCGCCGGCAAACAGGTCGGTAGAGAAAAATGCCGCCACCACCAGCACGACCGTGCAGACCAGCGCACCTTGCAGCACGCCCAGCACCCCGCCGATCAGGTGATCGAGCCAGCCGAGGAAGAGCAGCCCGACAAAGCGGCGCAGCAGCGTCGCCAGCAGGCTCACCACCGCGCTCACCGCCAGCAGCACAAACACAAAGCCCAGCACCTGCGCCAGCGCGTCGTTCGTGACGAATGACGAGATGGCGTCGGCGGCGCGCCCGCCATAGCGGTTGGCCAGCACCAGGCCGGCGATCAGCCCCACCACCGAAAGCACCTGGCGAATAAAGCCCCAGTAGATGCCGAGCAGGCCGCACAGGGCAATGACCCCAACGACAAAAAGGTCGAGCGTGCTCATAGGGTTCCTATGCAGGCGCCGAAATGGTGGTGGGTGCAGCGCGGCGTGGCGAACGATTTCGGTGCGGGTGAAATATCATCAAGCCCCGTTAGGGAACGTAAGTATACCACGGGCCGCGCCGTGCAAAATGAAAGGAAGATGACAGTCGCGCTAGCCGAATGGCAGCGCCAGCAGCACAGTTTCCATCTCGTCGGCGGTGAGGCCGCCGTGCGCGCCACGGTGCTTTTGCGCGAACCGATCCTGCTCGAACCACCACACCGCTTCACCACGGTAGGGCAGAACGACAAGATTGCCAACGCGGCCAAGAAACTCTGGCGAGGGCGTGGCAGTGCCGAAAAAGCCCTGCGCGATCATGTCGCTGGCGCGCCACACCTCGGCGCGGCCGGCCAGCGCCTGCGCCAGCATGGCCTGCGCGTCGTCGAGCGCTTCGTCGCGCACATACAGAAACATGTCGCGGCACGAGCCGGCCGGGGCAAGCACCCGCCCGTTTGCGTCGGTGCGCAGCAGCGGCACCAGCGCGGGCAATTGCTGGTTCACATACCAGGCCGTCGCGGGGTCGAGCGCGGTTTGCCCGTGGTCGGCTGTCAGCAGCAGCAGGGTGCGGCCGGGCGTGCGTTCCAGCGCGGGCAGCAGCAGTTGCTCCAGCGCCGCCAGGAACAGCGTGATCTCGGCCGCGACCTGCGGCGATTCTGGCCCGTAGCGGTGGCATGTTGCGTCAATCGCGTCGAAGTAGAGGAAGGCGTAGCGCGGCCCCTGCTGCCGGCCCAGCCAGCCCGTCATGTTCACTAGCGCCTCGGGCAGGGTGCGGTAGGAATAGAGATGCGCGCCATCGACCACCTGCTTGGTGTAGGGCGAAAAGGCGTAGGATGCGTGCTGAAACACTGCCGGCGCAACGCCGTTCTGCTTCAGCTCCTGGTAGAGGGTCTGGCGCGGGTAGAGCGTGCTGGCGCGCGCGCCCACGCGCTTCAGCGTGTCGCGGTCGCTGTCGCCCGCAAACGAGAACAGCAGCGGCGCAATGATCGCGTCGAGCTGCGGCTCGTAGTAAAACCACTCGAACACGCCGCTTGCGCCGGGCGGCAGGCCGGTGTGGATGGCGGTGACATGCGCGGCGGTGGTGGAAGGGAACTGCGCGGTGATTTTGGCGACCATGCCGTCGTTCGCAAAGCGGCGCAGTGCGGGCGCGCTGCCGAGATACTGTTCGACAAAGCGCCAGCCAAAGGCGTCGATAAACAGCAGCACCACGGTATCGTAGCGCTGGAGCAGGTCGGAGCGCCCGCCAAATGGCACACCGCCGCTGTCGCTCAGGCCCAGGCAGCGCCGCACCGTCTGCGGAATCTGCGCGAAATTGTAGTCGGCGTAGAGCGGGCGGACGAACTGCTCGCCCATGCGCGCGCCCGCGACGGCGTCAAGCGATTCCTGGTTGATCATGCGAACTCCTTACGCCAGTTGCAGGTTGGAATGTTTGCAGGTTGCAGGTTGCGCGGCTGACAACGGGAATAGTTCACCACAGAGACACAGAGACACAGAGGCACGGAGGGTTGCAAGTTGCAGGTTGGAAAGTTTGAATGTTTCGGATGACTGCCGACTGCTATCGGTTCCGTGGTTCTGTGGTTCCGTAGTTCAGCGGTTCTTGGTTCTCGGTTCTTGGTTCTTGGTTCTGCGCTTACCCGTTCACCCCGTCAACCGCTCACCGCATGCGCCGTGCCAGCAGCTCGAACAGCGCCGCCATCGCCAGCGTCATCACCAGCAGGCTCGGGCCAAGCACTTCCAGCCCGTAGGCCGCCGCCAGCACGCCGATCAGGCTGGGCAGCAGCGCGCCGCCCACGCTGGCCGAGGCCACTTCCAGCCCGACGCCATTGTCGGCGTGGCGCGTGCCAAGAAAGCCGGGCGTGGCCGAGATGAGCAGCGGGAACTGCGGCGCAAAGGCGATGCCCATCAGCGCGATGCCGCCAAAGGTCAGCCAGTTGGCGACGTTCAGCCAGATCAGCAGTGCGCCGAGCGCCGCCGCAACCATGCTGCCGCGCAGCAGTGTCGTGGGCGAGACGCGCCCAACCACGACGCCAAACACAATCCGCCCGAGCGTCAGGCTGGCCCAGTACAGGCTCACCCAGGTGCCGGCCACTTCGGTCGAGACGCCGCGCTCTTCGGTGAGCAGGCTGAACACCCAGTTGCCCACACCAACTTCTGCGCCGGTGTAAACGAAAAACAGCAGAATACCCAGCCATGTCATTGGCAGGCGCAGTGTTTCGAGCAGCGGCGCGCCGCGCACGGGGGCAGACGCATCCGCCTGTGGCGCGGGGCCGGCCCAGAGCTGGCGCGTCAGCGCGAAGGCCAGCGCGAGCAGCAGCAGCAGCGCGCCAACAATGAAATAGCCGGCCCGCCAGGTCAGGCCCAGCGTCAGCACGCCCGTCATGATCGCCGGCCCAATCGTCGCGCCAATGCCGAAGCAGGCATGGAGCCAGTTCATTGCGCGCGGGCTGAAGTGCGCGGCGGCGTAGGCGTTCAGCCCGCCGTCGATCGCGCCGCCGCTGGCGCCGGAAAGCACGCCCAGCGCCACCAGCACCGCCCAGCCCGGCGCGCCGCCCGAGGCCAGCAGCGCCAGCGCGGCCAGCGCGCAGCTCAGGCTGAGCATCACGCCGCCGCGCAGCAGGGCCAGCAGCCGCCCGCTCAGCGCGCTGGCGACCATATAGCCCACAGTGCTGCCGAACAGCAGCGCGCCCAGCGCGTCGAGCGGCAGGCCAAAGGTGCCGCGAATCGAAGGCCAGGCCACGCCCACCAGGCTGTTGATCAGGCCCAGCCCGACAAATGCGGCGTAGGCCAGCGCGATGATGAGCAGCCCAGTGCGGCGAGCAGGGGCGGCTAGGGTTGATTCTGCCATGTTTCACCAATTCAATGTTGCAGGTTAGCGAGTTGCGCGTTGCAGGTTCGTCAACGAGAAATTACCACGGAGACTGAAATTTACGATTGACGATTTGCGATTAACGATTGGGACGAGCGATGGCGGGCAGAATGAACCGCAAAAGACGCAAAGGGCGCGAAGAGCGCAAAGGATTGCAAGTTCGCAGGTTGGAAAGTTTGAAGGTTTCGGATTACTGCCTCCTGCCCACTGCCTCCTGGCTACTGCCAGTTGCGCTCACCCCGCCACCGCCGCCACCGTGCGCCGGGCCACTTCGTCCCAGCGGCATGTTTCGAGCACAAAGGCCCGCCCGCGCCGGCCCATTTCGGCGCGCAGCGCGCGGCTGGCAAGCAGCATGTCGAGCGCGGCGGCGAACTCACCGAAGCTGCCGAAGTGCACGCCCGCGCCGCTGGCCTCGGCAAAGCCACGCGTCACCGCGCAGCGGCTGTGCACCAGCGCGGGCGTGCCTTGCAGCCAGGCTTCCATCAGCACAATCGAGAAGCTTTCGTGCAGCGAAGGATGCACAAACACGTCGGCAGCGGCGTAGGCGTCGTGGCGCTCTTGCACGCTCACGTCGCCCAGGTCGAACACCAGATCGCGCAGCGCGGGCGGCACGTCCATCGGGTCGCGGCCAGTGCGAATAAGCCGCAGCGCGCCGCCGCGCCGCGCCCAGTATTCGCGCGCATAGCTCAGCAGCAGCGGCACATTTTTGCTCAGGTCGGCGCGGCCGGCGTACATCAGCAGCGGGCCGTGCAGGCCGCGCCGCGCACGAAACGCCGCGCCATCGCCCACGGGCGCGAGGTCGATGCCCTCACCAGCGACCACCACCTGTTCGGGTGGCAGATCATACAGCCGCAGGGCCAGGTCGCGCTCGGCCGGGCTGTTCGCCAGTGCGCGGCGGGCGTGCTGGAACAGCCAGCGCACCGTGCTGTAGCGCGCATAGGGCTCGTCGTGCAGGCAGGGAAGCAGGTGCGCGCGCGGGCCGGCCAGCAGCGCGCCCCAGAAACTGGTCGGGAAGGGATAGAGCACAAACACGAACTGCCGCCCGTCCTGCTCGGCCGCCACCGCTTCCAGCAAGGCATCACTGGAGGCGAGCGAGGCCAGCAGCCGCAGCTCGTGGTCGGGGAAGGCGGGCAGCGTGCCGTGCAGCCCACGGCTGGCGACCGCCGGCGGCACGCGCGGTTCGACGCTCGGCGGCGTGATTGGGAAGCGGCGGATCGGCACGCCGTTCAGCTCGTCGGGGCCGGCCGGGTAGTAGGGCGCGGGCGGCGCAAACGAGTCGCGGCCATCGCTGGCCCACACCTCGACTGGCACGCCAAGCGCGTGGATGGCTTCGGCCAACTGGCGCGCCTGCGTCTCCGCGCCGCCGGCTGTGTCGCGGCCATACCAGGGAACAACAATCGTGATCGTGTCGGGCATGGAGTTCAACCTGCCAGAACCAAGAACTGACAAAGAGCGTATTGCAATACGCCCAGACAAATAATCGTGTGTCTTCGTGCCTTCGTGGTTAAAACGTGCAGCATCCGCGCCGAAACACGACTGAGCGCCGCAAATTCACCAATTTTGAGCCACATAGCTTTGCTCAGCTGAACGTGTGCATGCAGCGCGAGCATACACCTTGACATGGTGATCGAGTCAAGTGGGCAGACTCTGTGTTTTTTGGGAAAAGGGAAGCCGGCGCAGATGCGAACGCGCAGCCCCATGCCCCGCCAATACCCTCACGACTCGCTGCCCTTGCCGTTCGCGTCATTCATCGCCACCCGCCCGGCACGCAGCGCGGCCACCTGGGCGCGGCGCTCGGCATCGAGGCGTATGCCCGCCAGCAGCGCAGCCGTGATCGCGGTGTTTGCGGCGTTCTGCTGCTCGACAATCGGGTTGATGTACCAGCGCAGGTAGCGGCGCACCAGCTTGTGCAGCATGGCAATCGCGCGCTGCGGCAGGCTTGCGCCGCCCAGCGGCCAGTGCGCGCTCACCTGCTCGCGCAGGCGCAGCTGCGGCTCGGCCGCGCGCAGTGCCACGTCGGGCAGGGGCGCGGGCGGCTCGGCGGCAGCGCGGGCATGTACCTGTGCTTGCAGCGCGGCAATTGGCGCGTCGGGCGGGGGTGGCGCGGCAGGAGCGTCGGGCGCGGCGCTGGCTGGCGTGGCAGCATCGCCCGCGTCGCGCGCTGCGGCAAGCTGCTCGCCCAGGTCGATATATGCGTCGGCCAGCAGGCGCAGCGCGCGCGCCACTGCATCGTTGTAGGCGTTCTGCTGCTCGACAATCGGGTTGATATACCAGCGCAGGTAGCGCCGCACAACCTTATTCACCAGCGCAATAACGCGCTGCGGCAGTGTCTTGCCGATCAGCGGCCAGTGCGCGCTGATCACGCGGTACAGCTCGATCTCATCCAGGCTGCGCTGCAAATCGCGCTCAAGCGGTGCAGGCTCAAGCTGCCCCTGCGCGATGCGCTGGGCGCGCACTTCGCTGCGCAGCGCCGCCAGAATGGCGGCTACATCGGCCTGGCTGATCGCGGGCTGCTCGGTTGTTTCGGGCATTGGGGAGCCTTCTGTTAGTAGTCGGGAGCCAGAAGTCAGGAGTCAGCAGAGACGAGCGCAGAACCGAGAACCACAGAACCACGGAACCGAGAACCGAGAACCGCTGAACTACGGAACCACAGAACTACGAAACCGATAGCAGTCGGCAGTAATCCGAAACATTCAAACTTTCCAACCCGTAACTTGCAACCCTCCGTGCCTCTGTGCCTCTGTGGTGAGCCTAACAGTTGTCTTTCGTCGGTGGTCGGTCGTCGCTCGCGCAACCTGCAACTTGCAAACTTTCTCACCTGCGAACCGCTACCGCCCCCGGTAGTCGCGGATGTCGAGCGTGAACTCGCGCGCGCCAAGCTGCTCGGCGCAGCGCAGCAGTGTTTCAAGCAGCAGCACGCGGGCGGGCATGGCCGGCGCGTAGAACAGGTGGCTGGCCGCGCCGCTGTCGGTGGCGCCAAAGCCGGGAGCCGGGATGCTCAGCCCGGCAATTTCGGCCAGCTCATCGGCCCAGCACCGTTCCATGCGCGGGTCGGCGGTAGCCATGCCCCAGGTTTCGAGCAACGCGGCGTGGGCGCGCAGGTAGTCGATATGCCAGTGCGGACGGCCCTGCGGCCCGCGTTCGTGGCGCGCCAGCCGAGCGGGAATGCCGCCGCTGCCAAGCGCGCTTCCAACATACAGGTAAAACCCAGCTGCGAAATCGAAGCGGCCCAGCCGGCCAACCGGCAGCGCTCGAAGCTCAGCACTGAGCTGCAAAATAAGCAGGTAGACGCCTTTCAAAAGTGCCCTGATGTGAAGTGAATCCTGCCGCGCATTATAGCATCTTGCGGGGGTGGTGCGCTGTGCTATAATGCGCGCGATTTGCGAATGCCCGGGCGATGGAGCAGGCGGCGCGCTGCGCCCGCCCCATCGCCCGTTCGCGTTGGAGCGCACTACATGAATGTATTGATCGTTGGCTCGGGTGGGCGCGAGCACGCGCTGGCGTGGAAGCTGGCGCAGTCGCCCGAGGTTCAGGATTTGCTGATTGCGCCGGGCAATGCCGGCACCTCCCGCCACGGGCGCAACGTGCCAGTGAACGCCGACCAGCCCGATCTGCTGCTGGAAATTGCCCGCAACGCCCACGTCGAGCTGGTGGTGATCGGCCCCGAGGCGCCACTGGTGGCGGGCCTGGCCGACCGCTTTACAGCAGCCGGGATCGCGGTGTTCGGGCCATCCGCCGCCGCCGCCCAAATCGAGGGCAGCAAGATTTTCGCCAAAGAGCTGATGCAGGAAGCTGGCGTGCCAACCGCTGCCGCGCACAGCTTCGAGAATGCGGCCGACGCGATTGAGTTTGCGCGCCTGAGTGGCCGGCGCTGGGTGGTGAAGGCCGACGGCCTGGCCGCCGGCAAGGGCGTGATCGTTCCCGAAACCGCCGAGGCAACGCTGGCCGCAATTGAAGAGGTAATGGCTACGGCAGCGGGCCGGCGCGTGCTGCTCGAAGAATTGCTCGAAGGCGAAGAAGTTTCTGTGCTGGCGCTGTGCGACGGCGAGCGCCTGCTGCCGCTGCCGCCCGCCCGCGACCACAAGCGCCTGCGCGATGGCGACCAGGGGCCGAACACGGGCGGCATGGGCGCGTTTGCGCCCTCGGGCCTGGACGAAGAAACATTTGACGTGATTGTGCGCGAGCTGATGCAGCCGGTGGTGCGCACCCTGGCCGCGCGCGGCACGCCCTTTCGCGGCGCGCTCTATGCCGGCGTGATGCTCACCGCCAATGGCCCGCGCATCCTGGAGTTCAATGCGCGCTTTGGCGACCCCGAGACGCAGGTGATTCTGCCGCTGCTGGAAGGCGATTTCCTGGCGGCGCTGGCGGCCTGCGCGGCTGGCAATCTGGGCGATATTCACCTCGGCTGGGCGCGGCGCGATGCCGCCTGCGTGGTGCTGGCCGCCGCGGGCTACCCGGCCGCACCGCGCGCCAACGACCCGATTCGCGGCCTGGAGTCGGCGGTTGAGCTGCCCGACGTGCTCGTGTTCCACGCAGGCACCGCCTGGGAGAACTCGGAAGTGGTGACGGCGGGCGGGCGCGTGCTGTGCGTGGCCGGGCTGGGCGCAAACCGCGCCGCCGCGCTGAGCCGTGCCTACGAGGCAATTGACGTGATCAGCTTCGACGGCATGCAGTTTCGCAGCGACATTGGCCGATGATGCGGATCGCTGTGTTTCTTTCGGGCAGCGGCACCAACCTGCAAGCGCTGCTCGACGCGCAGGAAGCCGGCACGCTCGGCGCAGAGGTTGCGCTGGTGCTGGCCGACCGCGCCGATGCTTATGGCTTGCAGCGCGCCTTGATGCGCGGGATCGCCTGCGCGTATGTGCCACTGCCGAAAGCGCCCGCCCCTGAGCGCGCCGCTGTGCGGGCCGCCTGGGAAACGCGCCTGCTGGGCGTGCTGAACGCATTCGAGTACGATCTGGTGCTGCTTTCGGGCTTTATGCGCGTGCTTTCGGCCAATTTCCTGGCCGGCTGCCGCGCCCCGGTGGTGAACCATCACCCGGCGCTGCTGCCCGATCCTGGCGCGCCGTTTGATGCGTCTGCGGCGAGCGGCGGCGATACGTTTACCACCAGCGCGGGCGTGGTCATTCCCGCACTGCGCGGCGCGCACGTGGTGCCCGACGCGCTGCGCCTGGGCCTGCCAATCACCGGCTGCACAGTGCACTACGTCACGGCGGCGGTGGATGACGGGCCGGTGCTCGCGCGCGCCGAGGTGCCAATTCTGCCCGGCGACACTGAGGACGTGCTGCACGAACGCATCAAGGCCGAAGAGCGCCGCCTGCTGGTGCAGGTGATGGCGCAGCTGGCGCGCAGCGCGGCGCTGGTGTGACTTTCGGCGGCGCGGGCCGTCTTGGAAACTGGCACCTGGAACGCTGGAATGGGCGAGCAACGCACTACGCACTATTAAGCGCGGGTTCCACTCCATTGGCAAGCGGGTATTTGGTTCCATGAACATTTCGGTTTCGTTTGGTTCGAGGGTAGCGCAGCAGCAAGCTGCATAAAAGGAGCAACAGCCATGGACGAGCTAGTGAAGGTGATCAGCGAGCGCACCGGGCTGCCGGCCGATCAGGCGCGTGGCGCGGCGCAGGCGGCGGTTGATTTCATCAAGGAGAAGCTGCCCGAGTCGATGCGGGGCTATGTCGATATGGCGCTCAACAGCGGCGCAATTGACGATGTGGCCGGGCAGGCGGGCAACGTGCTGGGCGGGCTGTTCGGCGGCAAGCAGTAGGTTAGACGCAGTACCAAAAAAAGAGGACGGCAGGAACATTCACCACAGAGGCACTGAGGCACTGAGGGCTTTAGAAAGCCACATAAACCTTGGTGTTTTGGTGACGCCCAGCGGACACCCAGTGGTTATTTGGGTGGTATTGGGTTTTAAGGACGAGCCACCGAGGCACAAGAACACGAGAAAGAAACTCAATCTCGGTGTTCTCTGTGCGCTCGGTGGCTCACTTGTTTGCCGCAATTCGGGTGGCTAAATTCCACCCACGTAGCGCCCGCGATTTAGAATGTTCTGCGGGTCCCACTGCGCCTTGAGCCCGCGCATCAAGTCGATTGTGGCGGGCGGCGGCCCCCAGATGTCGAGGCTGGAACCGAGTGCGGCGGGCGCGTCTTCCACCACTGCATAGCCGCCCAGCGCGGCCAGCCGCCGCCGCAGATCGGCCAGCGCGACGCTCACATCTGCTTCTTCGGTTTCATCCGCAAGGTACCAGCGCGCATAAGCCAGCCCAACGCCGCCGTGACCCAGAGCGCGCACGGCGCTGCCGGCCGGCGCGGCATCGTGCAGCGCAGCGAGCACTCCTTCCAGCGCGGCCAGCGGCGCGCCCGCCCGAATGATCAGCGCGGTGCTGCTGCCGGCGTGCTGGTGGCGCAGCTGCGGGTTGGCGAAGCCCGCCAGCGCCTGCCAGAGCCGCGCGCGGTCGGCTTCTTCGACGGGCTTGCGCTGCGCGCCGAGCTGCTCGCCGGCCGCTTCGGCTAAGCGGAGCTGGCGGGCCAGCGGCGCGCCCAGCCCCGCAAAGCGGGCCGCCAGCAGCACCTGCTCGTCGCCCTCGCTGATCGCGAGGCTGGCCGGGGCAAGCGGGCGGTCGCGCAGCCGCAGGGCCAGCGCGCAGGCTTGCCCACGGTCGGCGCAGGCGAAGACCAGCGTGGCAATTTCTTCGGGCAGCGGCGCGACCTTCAGCGTGGCCTCGGCGATGACGCCGAGCGTGCCGAGCGCGCCAAGCTGCACTTTGTGCGTATCGTAGCCCGCAACGTTTTTCACGACCTTCCCGCCGCTTTTGACCAGCCGGCCATCGCCCAGCACCACGCGCATGCCCAGCACCCAGTCGCGGGGCGTGCCGTAGCCCAGGCGCAGCGGGCCACTCGCGCCAGCCGCCAGCAGCCCGCCGATGGTGGCGTGCTCGGGCGCGGGCGGGTCCCACGGCAGCCACTGGCCGTGCTCGCGCAGGGCGGCCTGGGCGTCGGCCAGCGTCGCGCCCGCCTCGACGGTGATGGTCAGGTCGGCGGGGTTGTACTCAAGGATGCGGTTGAGCGCGCCGGTGCAAAGCTGCTCGGCTTCGGGCAGCGGCGCGCGGCCAAGGTGCTGGAGCGTGCCCGCGCCCCAGGGCGTCAGCACGCGCCCCTGGCGCGCAGCCGCTTCCACAGTCGCGGCCAGCTCGGCGACCGATTCGGGTGTATGGGTGGTGGTTAAGGAAGCGCTCACGCTTGTTCCTCTTACGATTTACGATTGACGATTTGGGCGAACGACGATCAGAAGAATAAACCGCAAAGAACGCAAAGAACGCAAAGGGTTTGCAGGTTGCAGGTTGCAGGTTAATGGCGACTGTTTGGTTCTTGGTTCTTGATCCTGTTGCGGGTTGGCAGGCCCAATCCCAAAACCCTCATCTGGTTTTCGGTTCGCTGCAAACTCAAAACTCAACATTCAACATTCAAAACTTGCAACCTGCAAACTCGCTTATCCCACGGCCAGCGTGCGCGCTTCGGCCAGCATGTGGCGGGCGATCACGACCGCGCCGGTGGTTGGGTCGTCGACGCAGGAAATTTCGCCCAGCGCGACCGCCATCTGCGCGGCCATGCTGGCGCGCAGCCGCCGGCTGCTCAGGATCACGCCGCCAGACAGCGCGACGGGCGGGCGCTCCAGCGCCAGCGAGCGCACCACCGCCTCGACCATGCGTGCCAGGTCGGCGCCGGCCTGGTCGATCACAAGCTGCGCGCCGGGGTCGCCAATTTCGGCCAGCGACGCCACCGGCCCGGCCAGCGCCGCGATGTCGGTGCGCGACACGCCGCCCTGGTAGATGTGCGTGATGAGCTGGGGCGGCTCGGCAAGGTTCCAGTAGTCGAGCGCGAGGCGCAGCAGGCCGGGCGCGTCGGCGCGGCCATCGGCCGTCTGGGTGGCCAGGCGCAGCGCGTGGCCGGCAATCGCGTGGCCGCTGCCCTCGTCGCCCAGCAGGTAGCCCCAGCCGCCGCTGCGCGCGGTGCGGCCATCGGGCGCGCGGCCGTGGCAGATCGAGCCGGTGCCGCAGATCAGCGCGACGCCCCAGCGCTCGGCGGTGCCGCCCGCCAGCAGCAGCTCGGCATCGTTGACGACGTGGATCAGGCGGGCGATGCGGTGTTGCTCGCCCCACGCCACGAAGCGCGCCTGATCGAGCGGGCGGCCCACGCCGGCCAGCCCGAAGCAGGCCGACGCGATTGGCGCGTCTTCTGGCACGCCGGCGTTGTGGCGCGCCTCGGCAATCGCGGCGGAGAGCGCCTGCGTGGCGGCGCTGAAGCCAACCGCCTGGTAGTTGCTTGAGCCAGCCGCGCCGCTGCCAATAATGCTGCCCGCGCGGTCGGCCAGCAGGGCGCGGGTGCGCGAGCCGCCGCCGTCGATGCCAAGAAGAAGTTCGGTCATAGTGTGTGTTCCGATTTATGCTGTAGGACGAAGGACGAAGGACGAAGGACGAACGGTTTTTTTACCGCAAAGAGCGCGAAGGGCGCGAAGGTCTGCAGATTTACGATTGACGATTTGCGATTTACGATTGAGTTGAACGATGGACGATTATTCGTTGCCGGCAGGTGATCTCCCGTTGCCGGCAGGTGATCGCTCGTTGCCAAGCGATTATCACTCGTTGCCGACAGGTGATCATCGGTTCCCGGCAGGTGATCTCCCGTTCCCGGCAGGTGATCTCCCGTTCCCGGCAGGTGATCATCGGTTCCCGGCAGGTGATCTCCCGTTCCCGGCAGGTGATCTCCCGTTCCCGGCAGGTGATCATCGGTTCCCGACAGGTGATCTCCTGTTGCTGGCAGCTTCTTGGCTCTGCGGTTCCGCATGTCCACCCAACCTGCAACCTGCAACCTGCAAACTTCAACACTCAGCATTCAAAACTCAAAACTTCCCGGCCCCCGCCAGCGCAATCGCGTCGCGCACGCGGCCCTCGGCCCGCGCAAGCAGCGCCCCTGCTGCGGCGGCATCGACGCCGGCCAGCGCCATCACAATCGCGATCTTGGGCGCGCCGCCGGCCTGCTCCAGCAGATCGGCAGCCGCATCGTGCTCCAGCCCAGTTGCCAGCGCCACAATGCCGGCGGCGCGCGCGCGCAGCTTCTGGTTGCCCGGGATCACATCCACCATCAGGTTGCCGTAGGTCTTGCCCAGGCGGATCATGGTGGCGGTGCTGAGCATGTTCAATACCAATTTCTGGGCCGTGCCTGATTTCATGCGCGTCGAGCCAGCCACCACCTCGGGGCCAACCACCGGCGCGATCAGGATGTCGGCCAGTTCGGCCATGGGCGTGGGCAGCGCGCAGCTTACGCCCGCCACCAGCGCGCCGCGCCGCCGCGCCTCGGCCATGCCGCCCAGCACATACGGCGTGCGCCCGCTGGCGGCAATTCCCACCAGCACATCGTCGGGCCCAAGCCCGGCGGCCGCGACTTCGCGCGCGCCCTGCTCGGCGTTGTCCTCGGCATCTTCAATCGAGGAGGTCAGCGCAGCCGGGCCACCCGCCAGCAGCGCGAAAATCCGCTCCGGCCCGACGCTGTAGGTCGGCAGGCACTCCACCGCGTCGAGCACGGCCAGCCGCCCCGAGGTTCCCGCGCCCATGTAGATCAGCCGGCCGCTGCGCCGCATCCGCTCGGCCGTGGCCTCCACCAGCGCGGCAATCGCGCCGGCGCAGACCGCCACCGCAGGCGCAACCTTCGCATCCTCGGCGGCAATTGCGTCCACAATGCCGCGCGCGTCAAGCGTGTCGATCGCAGCCGTTGCCGGGTTGCGCGCCTCGGTGATGCGCTGTTCCATGGCGCTCCTTTTGCAATGCAGGGAGGAATAGTTGTGGAGATAATAGCAGCAGTTTGAAAATCAGGCGAATACTGTATGGCAACGCCAGAATCAACCCCAAACAGCACGCCGGCCCCGCGTGTCACGCCCGACGGGCGCTACATTGTGGTGCGCGGGCGTTTGTGGCGGCGCAGCAACCCGCACCTGCCCGCCGACGAGCGTGAGCGCCTGGTGCGCAATTTAATGCGCGCCCGCGCAGACGTGGCCCGCGCCAACCGCACCAACGACAATGACCTGCGGCGCGACGCGCGGCGGCGTGTGCAGCAGGCCAAAGAAGGGCTTGGCGAGCGCGGCCCGGCATGGTGGCACGACGGCGCGCCCGACTATAATCGCCATATGGCGGTCAACACGCCCTACCGCGAATGGTTCCTCGCTGGCGGGGAGCAGGAGGCAGGAGGCAGTAGGCAGGAGGCAGTAGGCAGGAGGCAGTAGGCAGGAGGCAGGGTGACACGATGACGGGGTGAAAGGGTGAACTCACAGCACCCTGAGTGGCCGAAGGCCATATCGAAGGGTGCAAGCCCTGCAACCCTCTGCGCCCTTCGATACGCGGCTGCGCCGCACTCAGGACGCAACCTTTCAGCGTTCGCCCAATCGTCAATCGTAAATCGTCAATCGTAAATCCGTAAGCCTCCGTGGTGAATTCGCGGCCGTCGGTCGTCATTCAACCTGCAAACCTGCAAACCTGCAACCTGCGAACCCGATTAAATCCACGCGCCCGCCGCCATCGCCTTCGCCGCGCCGCGCGCCTGCTTGATATCCGCGCACGACGAGCCGCTGGGCAGCTGCTTGCAGGGGTTCATCACGTCGCGTGGGTCGAACACGGCGCGCAGCTGGAGCATCGCCGCGATATCTTCTTCCGAAAAAATCCAGCGCATATAGTCGCGCTTTTCCAGCCCAATGCCATGCTCGCCGCTAATTGTGCCGCCCGCCGCCACGCAGGCGTGCAAAATCTCTTCGCTGGCGTCGATCGCCCGCTCGCGCGCGCGCGGCTCGCGCAGGTCGAACAGCAGCAGCGGGTGCAGGTTGCCATCGCCCGCGTGGAAAATATTCACCACATGCAGGTCGTAGCGCTGCGCGACTTCTTCGGTGAAGCGCAAAACCTCGGTCAGGCGCGAGCGCGGCACCACGCCATCCTGAATATGGTAGTGCGGCTTGAGCCGCGCCGAGGCGGCCAGCGCGCCCTTCCGCCCGGCCCACAGTTGCTGGCGCTGGGCTTCGTCGCGGGCGGCGCGCAGCTCGCGCGCGCCGTGCTGCTGGCAGATCGCGGCGATCTGCTCGGCCTGCGCTTCCAGCTCTTCGGCCATGCCGTCGATCTCAATCAGCAGCACGGCGCGCGCGTCGGTTGGGTAGCCGGCGTGAATATATTCCTCGACCAGGCGCACGCCCAGCCCTTCCAGCATCTCCAGCGCAGCCGGCACAATCCCCGCCGCAATGATTGCGGAAACCGTGTCGGCGGCGTTGTCGAGCCCGCGCCCGGGCGCGCCGGCCGGGTCGTCGTAGATCGCCAGAAAGGTGCGCACCGTCTCGGGGTCGGGCGTGAGGCGCACGGTTAGCTCGGTGGCGATGCCCAGCGTGCCTTCGCTGCCCACAAACGCGCCCAGCAGGTCGTAGCCCGGCGCGTCGGGCGCGTCGCTGCCTAGCTGCGCAATACTTCCATCAGAAAGCACCACCGTGGCGCGGTAGATATGGTTAGTCGTCACGCCATACTTCAGGCAGTGCGGCCCGCCCGCATTCTCGGCCGCGTTGCCGCCAATCGTCGACGACTTCTGGCTCGAGGGGTCGGGCGCGAAGTGCAGGTGCGCGGGCGCGGCCTCGGCGCTCAAATCGACATTCACCACACCGGGCTGCACCACCGCGCGCCGCGCCACCGGGTCAAGTTTCATCACGCGGTTGAGCCGCGCCACCGACACCACCACGCCACCCGCCGCCGGCACCGAGCCGCCCGAAAGGCCGGTTCCCGCGCCGCGCGCCACCACTGGCCAGCCCGCCTCGGCCGCGATGCGCACAACCCTGGCGACTTCTTCGGTGCTGCTGGGCACCGTCACAATCTCGGGCGCGGCCAGATCGAGCGCGCTGGCGTCGTACTCATAGAGCATGAGTTCTTCGCGGCGGTGCAGCACGTAGCGCGCGCCAATCGCGGCCTGAAGCTGCGCAACCAATCGCTCGCGGGGGAGGGGTGCTGTTGGCATGGGGTTCCTTTTTGCAAAAGACAACCGTAAGGCTCACCACAGAGACACAGAGGCACGGAGGTTTTGGGATTTACGATTTGCGATTGACGATTGACGATTGACGATTGAGGCAACCGACGACATGGTATTTCACCGCAAAGAGCGCAAAGGACGCAGAGGGTTGAAGTTTGAATGCTGAGTTTGCACGAACCTGCAACCTTCCAACATGCAACCTGTAAACTTGTAACCCACAAACTCGCCGCCCTCACGCGCTCATCGCCGGGCCGGGGGCAATCAGCGCCCAGAACTCGCGAATGAAAAACGACTTGGCGGCCTGCGCCAGCGCCGACGGGTAGGTTGCGCCAATTTCGGCGGCCACTTCGCGCGCGGCCGGGTCGAAGGCGTCGGCGGCGAAAAGCAGCGCGGCGGCAATGCTGCGCAGATCGTAGGCGGCCAGCGTTTGCGCCAGCGCCTGCTGATCCTCGGGCGTCAGGTAGCGCTCAAGGTTGTAGAAGCCCTCGAACGGGCGCTCGGCGTCACGCCGCCAGCGCATAATCTGCACAAGGTTGTCGCGGCAGACGCTGAGCTGATGAAATGCCTGCCAGACCTGCCCGCGCTTGAGCTGGCCCACGCTCTCGAAAATGCGCCACCAGAAGGCATCGCACAGCTCGGCCACGTGTTCGGGGCGCACGGCATCGCCCAGGATACTGTGGCGCGCGCGCTCGCGCAGCAGGCCATCGTGGTCGAGCAGAATGCGCCAGCCGTCGTAGGCGGGCAGGGTCGCGGGCGTCACAACCGTCAGGTCAATGCGGAATGGCCCTTCGGCCAGGGCGCGCAGCTGCGGCGGCGTGAGCGAAAGCAGCGACACCCATTGCAGGCGGCCGGCTGCCTGGAGCGCCGCGCGCCCGAGCTTCAGCTGCGCCTCGGCGTTGCTTTCGCGCGCCACCACAAACAGATCAATCGGCGTGTAGGAGTCGGGCTGGCTGCTGTTGAGCACGCTGCGCAGCGCGACTGCGCGCACCTCGGGCATCGCCCGCAGCGAATCGACCAGACGCTCAAGCAGGGCGAGCTGTGGTACCTGCATTGGCTGCGTCATATCATGCCTCGTAGTCGATAACGGCCCGGCTTTCGAGATATGGCGACATCCACTCGTTGACTTCGACGTGCTTGGGGTGGGCGATATACTCGCGCAGCGCGTCGGCGTCGGCAAGCGTGCTGTCGAGCAGGAAGGTCCAGACAACCGGGCGTTCGGAGGGCAGCGAGCGATAGCAGCGAATGCCCATCAGGCCGCGAATTTCGCCATACAAGCCTTCCAGCCGATCCATAATTTCCTGAAGCGTCGCGTCGCTGGTATCGGCCTTCCGCTTGAACATCACCATGTGCTTGATCATTGTGGTAACCCTCTCGTTGTGCAAGTGTTGCGCGCAAACAGCTGCGCAGTTCGGGGGAAGGGTTCGTTAGGCGATATCAAAGGCGTGTCATTGTGAGCGCCTAACAGTATACCACCGTTCATGGGAAGGGTGCCGCGGGCGTGGCGGGGCTGGCGGGCAGGGCCAGGTGGCGGGCGTGGCGTTTACGGTGTGGCGAGCGTTTTGCGCAGGTAGTAGCGGTTGAAACGCCCGCCAATGCCTTCAAAGGTGCCAAAAATTTCGTAGCCATGTTTCTGGTAGAAACCGGGCGCCTGAAAATCGTGGGTGTCGAGCAGCACCTGCGTGCAGCCGCGCGCTCGCGCCTCGGCCTCGGCGGCCAGCAGCAGCCGGCGGCCCAGCCCCTGCCCGCGCAGGTCGTCGCGCACCCACAGATTCTGAATTTCCAGGTAGCCACCCCACATGCCGCCGGCCACCCCTGCGACGATCGCACCGTTCTCGCGCACAAAAATCGCCAGCGGGTACCACTCGCGGATGCCGGTGACGGCGATGTTATAGCTGTTGATCTGGTCTTCCAGAAACTCCAGATCGCGCGGGTCGGCATCTGGCTCGTTCAGCAGCTCAGCCATTCGGCGCCTCGCCGCCCAGGCGCGCCACAAACGCGGCGTGCTCGGGGCTGCCCAGCGCCGCTTGCTGCGCCGCCAGAACCGCCGCCAGGTCGCCACGCAGCAGGGCATCTGCGTTCAGGCACAGGCCCGGAAACACCTTGCTGCGCAGAATGCCACCCTCATCGGGCGCGAGCGCCTGGTAATCGCCTTCGGCCAGCTCCCACCAGTCGAGCTGCTGGTCGTAGACGCGCCAGACAATGTATTCCTGCACCATGTTGCGCCGGTATGCGTCGAACTTATCGTGCAGGTCGTATGATGCACTGCTCGCGGCAACCTCAACCACCAGCTCGGGCGGGCCTTCGATATAGTCGTCGTCGCCAACCCGCGAAAGGCCACCTGCCTCGGGCTCAAGCCGCAGCAATGCGTCGGGCTGCGGCTCGTTGTCCAGGTCGAGCCGCACCGTCGCGTTATCATACAATCCAACGCCTGGTGTTGTGAGGGCGTAGTTACCAAGCCACACCATTACAAAGCCATGGAAAAGGCCGTGGCTCGCGCGAACAGGTGAAGCCATATACACCACTCTTTCGATTAATTCGGCTTTTTTCACCCACGGCATTGCCTGGTAGCGGCGCTCGAACTCAGCGCGGCGCAGTCGGTCGCCGCTTTCGAGCGGGGGCGGGGCGAGCTGGAGACTGCTGGCCTGGGTGAGTTTTGGAGTGGTTTTGGTTGCCATCACATGCCTGCCTGCGTGATTGTGCTGCCATTCTGCGCGTCAGTCGCCCGAGCCGACCGTCTTTGCCTCATCGGGGATGAGCGGCTGGCCCCATGTGTCCTGAAACGCCAGCTCGTCGATGCCCTTGCGCTGCGGCGAGGTCCAGTCGATTGTTGGGCGGCGAATGGCCGCGTCTTCGTAGCCCAGGCGGCACAGCACCATCAGCTCGAAGTCGTCGGGCACGCCCAGCAGCGCGCTCACCAGCGCCCATTTCTCGGGGATTTCCTGCGGCGTCGAGACGAACTGAAAGCCCATGCCGAACGAAGTCGCGGCCAGCCAGATCGTCTGGATCACCGCGCCAAGCGAGATCATGGTATACAGCCCGGTCAGCTCTTCGGGCTTGTAAATTTCGCGCGAAAGGGCGATGCCCAGCAGCATGGGCGAGGTTTCGACCAGGCGGCGGGCGTCGTTGCCAAGCACATTCGGCACGCGCAGGGTTTTCATCACCGAAACGCCGCGCTCGGTAAAGGCGTATTTGGCGAAGGGCCGCAGCACCGAGGGAATATTGTCGATATGGATGCCGTCTTTGGTGGCGGCGGCTTCTTCGGGCGTCAGGCGAAAGAACTTGCGGTATTGCAGGAAAAAGCGCCCGTCGTCCATCAGGTCGCGCATCGACTCGCCGGCTACGCGGCCAAGCGCGCGCCGCCGCTCGGGGTCTTCGACCACCACAAAGCGCCAGGGCTGCGAGTTGAAGTGCGAAGGCGCGCGCGCCGCCAGCTCGAAGATTGCGCGCTTGTGCTCCGGATCGATTGCCCGGTCAGCGAACGCGCCGTTGGTCGTATGGCGGCGGCGGATGGCTTCGAAAAGGTCCATAGTGTCCTCGCGGGGGTTGGGGTGTAGGGGATAGGGGCTGGGAGTTCGGTTTTCTCCCAACCCCCAATCCCTATCCCCCAAACCCTCGGCTACGCTCCGTACGGCACCCAGATATTTTTCACCTGCGTGGCGTGGCGCAGGAACTCGGCTGCGTCGTCGCGGAGCCAGTCGCGCGCCTGCCCGTTGCTCACCCATGTCTGCTTGAGGTTGCCCACCGAGGCGCGCTCGACGGCCGCGCTGCCCTCGGCCCCGCCGAAGTACCAGATCGCGTCAACATCGTTGTGCTCGGCCAGCACCTTTGCCAGCGCGTCGCGCGGCCCCGTCACGATATTCACCACACCGCCCGGCAGGTCGCTGGTGTCGAGCACTTGGTACAGGTCGGTGGCGAGCAGCGGGTGCTGTTCCGACGGGATGAGAACCACAGTGTTGCCCACGCATGTCGCGGCGGCGAAGGCCGCAACGCAGGCCAGCAGCGGGCGCTCGTCGGGGCAGGCGATTGCCAGCACGCCAACCGGCTCGGGCATGGCCAGCGTGACCGCGCGCAGCGGCGTGCCATGCACCGCGCCATCGTATTTGTCGGCCCAGGCGGCGTAGGTGAACAGGCGCTCAATCGCGGCCTCGACCTCGGCCTGCGCGTCGGATGCGCTCGCGCCGATGCTGGCACGCAGGCGGCTGGCGAACTCGGCGGCGCGCGCGCTCAGGTTTTCGGCAATGTAGAACAGAATCTGCGCGCGGTTGTGCGCCGTCTGCCCGGCCCACTTGCCCGCCGCGCGCGCCGCCTCGACGGCGTTGCGAATGTCTTTACGGTTGCCCTCGCCCACCTCGCCAATCTGTTGCTCGCCCGCGCCATAGACCGGCCGGCTGTAGCCGCTGTCGGGGCGGGCTTGCTTGCCGCCAACGTAGTTCTTGGGTGTGCGATCGATGGGGGGGAGCGAGAAGTCAGTATTCAGGAGTCGGGATTCAGAATGGCCATTGTCTTTGCCATTGCTGCGCTTCGATGGCGTGGCTGACTGCTGACTGCTGACTGCTGACTGCTGGTGGCGCACGTATTCGTACAGCCCTTCCTTGCCGCCCTCGCGCCCGTAGCCGCTTTCGCGATAGCCGCCAAAGCCGGCCGCCGCGTCGAACTGGTTGGTGCAGTTGATCCACACCACGCCAGCCTTGATCTGGCGGGCGATGTCGAGCGCCTGGTTGATATCTTCGCTCCACACGCTCGCAGCCAGGCCGAAGCGCGTGTTATTCGCCAGCGCCACCGCCTCGGCGGGCGTGCGGAAAGTGCTCGCCACCAGCACCGGGCCGAAAATTTCCACCTGCGCAATCGTTGCGGCGGGCGCGACGCCCGTGAACAGCGTGGGCGGGAAGAAGTAACCGTCGGTTGGGCAGGCCCACGAGGGCTGCCAGAGCGTCGCGCCCTCGGCTTGCCCCTGCGCGACCAGCCGCTCGATTTTTTGCAGCTGCGCGGGCGCGACAATCGCGCCAATGTCTACGGCTTTGTCGAGCGGGTTGCCGACGCGCAGCTTTTCCATGCGCGCGCGTAGGCGCGTGTTCAGGCGCTCGGCCACGCCTTCCTGCACCAGCAGGCGCGAACCGGCACAGCACACCTGGCCCTGGTTGAACCAGATCGCATCGACCACGCCTTCCACCACGCTGTCGAGGTCGGCGTCGTCGAACACCACAAACGGCGACTTGCCGCCCAGTTCCAGCGAAATTTTCTTGCCGCTGCCCGCCGTGGCCGCGCGGATGAGCTTGCCGACCTCGGTGCTGCCGGTAAAGGCGATCTTGGCGATGCCGGGGTGATTGACGATCCGCTCGCCCACCTTGCCATCGCCGGTGACGATATTCACCACGCCGGGCGGCAGGCCGATTTCCTGGCAGATTTCCGCGAACAAGAGCGCGGTCAGCGAGGTCCACTCGGCTGGCTTGAGCACTACGGTATTGCCCATCGCCAGCGCGGGCGCGACTTTCCAGGCCAGCATCAGCAGCGGGAAGTTCCACGGAATGATCTGGCCGACCACGCCCAGCGGCGCGTAGCCCGGCAGCTCGGAGGCCATGAGCTGCGCCCAGCCGGCGTGGTGGTAGAAGTGGCGCGCAACCAGCGGGATGTCGATGTCGCGGGTTTCGCGGATGGGCTTGCCGTTGTCAAGCGTTTCGAGCACGGCCAGCAGGCGCGCATGCTTCTGGATCTGGCGGGCCAGCGCGTACAGGTAGCGCGCGCGCACATGCCCGGGCGCCTGCGACCAGCCCTCGAATGCGGCCTGTGCCGCTGCAACGGCGCGCTCGACTTCTTCCTCGCTGGCCTGTGTGAGCTGCGCGAAGGGCTTGCCATTGGCCGGGTTGACGCTGTCGAACAGGCGGCCATCGCCCGGCGCGGTCCATTCCCCGCCGACGAACATGCCAAAGCGGCGCTCATGCGCATCGAGCCAGGCGTTCGCGGGCGCGGCGCTTTCGGGTGCGGGGCCGTATTCCATCGTTTCGAGTATCTTTGCGACTTGCATGGGTATGCTCCAGTTGGCAGTCGGCAGTCAGCAGTGGGTGCGATTAACTGCCAACCGCATACTGCTTACTGCAAACTAGGCCATTGGGTGGCGGAACGACGCCGAGTACTGGCCGGTGACGAAGTGCTCAAGCTGCCGTTCGATGTCGCCCAGCAGCGAGCTTGCGCCGAAGCGGAACAGGTCTGGCCGCAGCCAGTCGTCGCCCAGCTCTTCTTTCATCAGGATCAGCCAGTCGAGCGATTGCTTGGCGGTTTTGATGCCGCCAGCTGGCTTGAAGCCGACTTTGTAGCCAATGCGCTCGTGGTACTCGCGAATGGCGCGCACCATCACCAGGCTGACGGGCAGTGTGGCGTTGGCGGTTTCCTTGCCAGTGGAGGTTTTGATGAAGTCGGCGCCGGCCATCATGCACACGAGGCTGGCCTTGGCGACATTGCGCAGCGTGCCCAGCTCGCCAGTGGCGAGGATCGTTTTCATGTGGGCGTCGCCGCAGGCTTCGCGGAAATCGCGCACCTCGTCGTAGAGCGCCTGCCAGTCGCCGTTCAGCGCGTGCTGGCGCGAGATCACAATGTCGATCTCGCCCGCGCCATCCGCCACCGAGGCGCTGATTTCGCGCAGCTTGAGCGGGTGCGGGTTGAGGCCGGCCGGGAAGCCGGTGGAAACTGCCGCGACGGGAATGCCCGAGCCGCGCAGGGCTTCGACGGCAGTGGCGACAAAGGTGTGGTAGACGCACACCGCACCAACGTGCAGGTTCGGCACGCCCAGCGTTTCCAGCAGGTCGGCGCGCACGGGCTGGCGGGCCTTGCCGCACAGACGCTGCACCGTGCCGGGGGTGTCGTCGCCCGAAAGGGTCGTCAGGTCCATGCACTGGATGGCGCGCAGCAGCCATGCGGCCTGCCATTCCTGCTTGACAGTGCGGCGGCCGGGCAGGGTGGCGGTGCGGCGCTCGATGGCGCTGCGGTTCACGCGCACATCTTCAACCCAGCCCAGATCAAGCGGGCAGCCGGGGTTGCGCTCGGCATGCGGGGCGGCCGGCGCCGGTGCCGGGCGGCCATTCTTTGGTTCTTTCACATGCGCTTGTGCCATATTTTCCTCACTCTGATGCGCCGAAATTATAGCACAGGTCGCAGGCAGCCGGGGCGTATGCAATACGCCTGTTCGCAGGTGGCGGCCGGGGCGTGTTCGCAGGCCAGGGCGTGTTCGCAGGCCAGGGCGTGTTCGCAGGCCAGGGCGTGTTCGCAGGCCAGGACGTATTGCATACGCCTGTTCGCAGGTGGCAGGTTGGAAAGTTACAGGTTCGATGCTTTCGAACCTGTGAACATTCAAACTTGCGAACTTGCAACCGATTTCAAACTTGTGAACCTTCAACTTGCGAACTTGCTTTGCCCAGACCGCACAGCGCATCGTCGGCGGTGAGCCAGCCGCTGCCGGGGAACAGGCGCGCAATCTGCGGTGCGAACAGCGGCGAGTCGCCCAGTGTGGCAATTGGCCCGCTCGCCACGACCTCGCCGCGCCCCAGCAGCACCACGCGGTCGGCCAGCAGCGCCGCAAACTCAACGTCGTGCGTCACCAGCAGGGCGGCCATGCCCTCGGCGCGCCAGCCGCGCAGCAGCTCGGCCAGGCGCTGCTTGGCGAGGTAGTCGAGGCCGCGGGTTGGCTCGTCGAGCAGCAGGGCGCGCGGCTGCGTGACCAGGATGGCGCCCAGGGCAACGCGCTGGCGCTCGCCCGCGCTGAGGTCGCGTGGGTAGGCGTTCACATACTCGGCCAGCCCCAGACGCTCCAGAAGCGCATCGGCCGCGCCCGCGTCGGCCATGCCGTGGTTGCGCAGGGTAATCTGCAACTCCTCGCGCACGGTGTCGGCAAACAAGAGCGCGTTGGGGTCTTGCGGCAGGTAGCCCACCTCGCGGCAGATCGCGGCCACATCGCGCCCGGCGTTGTCGCGCCCTCCCACCAGCGCCCGCCCGCGCGCGGGCCGCACAAGGCCAGCCAGGCAGCGCAGCAGGGTGGTTTTGCCCGCGCCATTGCGCCCCAGCACCGCGACGATCTCGCCCGGCGCGACGGCCAGGCTCACGCCGCGCAGGATGGGCTGGCGGTCGTACTCGGCTTCGACGTGCTGGAGTTCGAGCAGAGGCGGACACGTAGGTCCGCCTGGACTTGCAAGGGATAACGCAGGTCCGCCTGGACTTGCAAGGGATAACGCAGGTCCGCCTGGACTTGCAAGGGATAACGCAGGTCCGCCCGGACTCGTAGGTACGCTTGGATTCGCAGCGCGTTGCGCGGTGAGGGCGCGGCTCCAGCGCAGGCCGGCCTTGATCGTCAGCGGCAGCGGCGACCAGCCGAGCGCTTTGCCGAGCGCGACCAGCGGCGGGGCGAGCGGGATGTCGGGCATTAGGGCGTCGGGCGGGCCGCTGCGTGCCACGCCATCCTCCAGAAAGATGATCTGCTCGGCAAAGGGCAGCACGCGCTCCAGCCGGTGTTCGGCCAGCACAATCGTCAGCCCCAGGTCGCTGTTCAGCCGCACCAGCGCCTGCAACACATCCTCGGCCGACTGCGGGTCGAGCTGGGAGGTTGGCTCGTCGAGCACGAGAATGCGCGGGCGCAGGGCCAGCGCCGCCGCAATTGCCACGCGCTGGCGCTCGCCGCCGGAAAGGGTATCAAGCGCGCGGTCGCGCAGCGCGGCCAGGTCGAGCAGGTCGAGCGTTTCTTCCACGCGCACGCGCATTTCGGCGCGCGGCAGGCCGGCGTGCTCAAGCGCAAACGCGATCTCGTCCTCCACGCGGTCGAGCACCGCCTGCGCCTCGGGGTCCTGAAACACAAAGCCGACGATCTGGCTCATGCGCGCCGGCCCCTCGGCCACCGGGTCGCGCCCGTCCACACGCACATGCCCGCGCAGCGCGCCGCCGCTGAAGTGCGGCACCAGCCCGCCAATGCATCGCGCCAGCGTCGATTTCCCGCAGCCCGATGGCCCGGTCAGCAGCGCAAACCCACCCTCCGGGATGTCGAGCGTGATGCCGCGCAGGGCTGGCCGCGCCGCGCCGGGGTAGGTGTAGGTGAGGTTGTGGAAGCTGATCATGGCGTTCCTGTTGGAGTGTTGAGTTTTGAATGTTGAGTGTTGAGTTTGCAGCGAACCGAGAACCAGATGAGGGTTTAGGGTCTGGGGTTTTGGGATTGGGCCTGCCAACCCGCAACAGGATCAAGAACCAAGAACCAAACAGTCGCCATTAACCTGGAACCTTCGAACTTTTAAACCTGCAACCTGGAACCTGCAACCCGCAAACCTGTGAACCTGCCAACTTGCAACCTGCAACCCCAAAACCTCCGTGCCTCTGTGCCTCCGTGGTGAACCTTTCAGCCTTCAGTCGTCGGTTGGCGCAACCTGCAACATTCTAACCTGCGAACCTGCAACCCGCTTCACTCTCGCGCCCAGGCGAGCGCGGCGGCGGGCCAGGCCAGCCCCAGCGTTGCAAAGCCCAGCGCGGGGTCGAAGGGCGGCAATTGCAGCTGCGGGTAGGGGTAATACAGCAGCGCCGCGTGGCTGATGCCGGGCAGCGGCAGGGTGAAGGCGGCCAGCGCCACCGCCGCCGCGATCAGCACCGACACATCCGCGCCGAGCCAGCGCGACTGGCGGTAGCGCGTGCGCGGCGAGCGGCGGCCCAGCCACCAGAGCGTGCCAATCAGCAGCAGCGCGCCGGCCAGCATCAGCGCGCGGCCAAGCGCGAACTGACCCCAGGCCAGCACGAGCATCCAGCCGGCCAGCAGCGCCGCCAGCCCGCCCACAATTGCCGCGCGCACACGGTTGGCGTGGGCAGGTTGCTCGGCATGGGCGAAACCGCGCGCCACCATCGCCTCGGCCAGCGCAAAAGCGCGCTCAAGCCCGCCGATCAGCAGCGGCATCAGCAGCGGCAGCCAATCGCGCACCTTCTGCACGCGGTGGCCGCGAATTGCCTGCGCGTCGCGGATCTGGCGGGCCTGGCGCACCGTGGCTGGCACAAAGGTGATTGCAATGGAAGCGACCACCGCCAGCGGGTAGAAGGCGCGTGGGATCAGGCCGATCAGTGCGCTGGTGGGCATGGCCTGCTGCGCCACCAGAAACGCCACCAGCAGGCCGGCCAGCGTCAGCCCGTTCAGCGCGCCAAACACCAGTGCCTCCAGCGTCACCGCGCCGCCCACCAGCGGCAGCCACCCCGGCAGGCGAAACAGCACCGTGCTGCCGGCGCGCACACTCAGCGCGTTCAGCAGCGCCGCGACTCCTGCGAGCACAAGCGCCAGCCGCAGCGGCGCGACCGGCATGAGCGCGCGGTTCTCGGCCGGGCGCGCGGCGGCCTGCACGACCGGGATGCACAGCAGCACCAGCGCCAGATGCAGCGGGTTGCGCGTGGCCGAAAGCGCGGCCAGCACGGCGGCCAGCCAGCCCAGCCAGGCGAGCGGGTGAATCATGGCGCGGCCTGGTTGTGGCGAATACCTGCCATTGTACCTGTTCACGATTCGAGGTTTATTAGACCCACACGGAAAACGCCGATTGGAAAACCATTCACACAAGAACGCCAGGAACGTTTACCACAGAGACACAGAGGCACGGAGAGCTTTATTGCAGTTTGCAGTCGGCAGCAGGCAGTTGCTTTTTCCGCACTCCGATGCGTTTTTTTGCCGTGCATGAATGATCAAGTGTTCTGCAAACCGCAATTCGCTGTCGTCGTGCCTTCGTGGTTGAGTTTCGAACTTATCTGAAAAGCCGCCTAGATTGCCAGCCGGAAGCCCAGGAATTCGTTGCGCACTTTGGGCAGCAGCCGGAAGCGACAGGCACAGCGCGCAAAGCCGTGTGGGTTGGCGTAGCAGCCGCCGCGCAGGATGCGCCGCCCGGGTGCGCGCATGGCTTCGCGGCCGTCGGTGGGCGCGTAGGGGTAGAGCGCATCGAGCGAGGCCGTCCACTCCCAGACATTGCCGGCCATGTCGAGGCAGCCGTCGGGGCTGGCGCCGGCCGGGTAAGCAGCCACCGCCGTGGTGCTGGCCAGCCCGCTTTCACGTGTGTTGGCCAGATCAGCCAGCCAGGCATCGCCCCACGGAAAAGTGCGGCCGTCGGTGCCGCGAGCAGCCCTCTCCCACTCGGCCTCGCTGGGCAGCCGGAAGCGCGCCGCCACACCGCCAGGGCCAAGCGGCAGGCGCAGGTTGTTGAGCCAGTAGCAGAACTCATTCGCCTCGTCCCAGCTTACATCGGTGACGGGGTGGGTGAGCAGGCGCTCGGGCGGCAGCGGGCCGCGCCAGCCCACAGGAGCGCGCGCGCCGCTGGCGGCAGTGAACTCGGCATACAGCGCATTGGTGACGGGCATGCGCCCGATCGCAAAAGCCGCCAGCGCCAGCGCGTGCTGCGGCGCCTCTTCGCGATATGACTCGCGGGTGCCGCCGTAGGCCTGGGCCAGCGCGCTCAGATCACGCTCGGGCGTGCCCATCAGGAATGGGCCGGACGGAATGGCAATCATGGGCGGGATGAGATCGGCGATGCTCATAGGCTCCTGGTGGCAGTAGGCAAACTGAGCGCATTATACCAATGATTCTGTCGCTCGCAGTCATTGCCACATGCATTGCTTGCTGAGCCAAGGCCGTTCCCCAACCGACATCGCAGAGATCTGCAGCTACTGGCTACTTGGCTGGTCGTTTGTGGCGGTGCTGCTGGTGAGTTACGCGGTCTGGGCGGCAGTGCCGGGCGCGCTGTTCTGGTTCACGCGGTGGGGTGCTGCCCGCCGAACGAAAAATCACCACGGAGGTTTTGGGATTTACGATTGACGATTGGGGCGGCCAACAACGGGATATGTCACCGCAAAGGGCGCAAAGCGCGCGAAGAGCTGTAGGTTCTTGGCTCTCGGTTTTTGGCTCTCGGTTCTCGCCCTTCGATACGCGCTGCGCGCTACTCAGGACGAGGTTCCTGCCCCTGTTCTGCCGTTCCGTGGTTCTCGGTTCTGTGGTTCCGTGGTTCTGCGATTCTGCCGTTCCGTGGTTCTGCGATTCTGCGGTTCTCGGTTCTGCGATTCTGTGGTTCTGTGGTTCTGCGGTTCTGTGGTTCTGCGATTCTGCGGTTCTCGATTCTGTTGCGGGCTGGCAAACCCAATCCCAAAACCCCAGACCCTAAACCCTCGTGTGGTTCTTGGTTCTGCGCTCAGCCCAACCCGGCGTCGCGGGCGCGCACAATTGCCTCGGCGCGGCTGGCCACCTGCAGCTTGCCGAAAATATTCGAGACATGGTTCTGCACGGTTTTGACGCTCAGCACCAGGCGCTGCGCAATGGTTTGGTTGGCGTGGCCCTGCGCGATCAGCGTCAGAATTTCGCGCTCGCGCTCGGTAAGCTCGGGGAAGGGCGGCGCGCCCGGCGCAGCGACCGTGCCCGGCGCCTGCCTGGTGAAATACTGCATCATGCGGCGGGCAATGGCCGGGCCGAAGATCGCCTCGCCGTGGTGCACGCCACGAATTGCCCGCATCAGCTCTTCCTGGTCGGCATCCTTCAGCAGGTAGCCGCGCGCGCCGGCCCGCATCACCGAAAACACCGAGTCGTCGTCATCGAACATGGTGATCACCAGAATGGCGATCTGTGGCTGCGTGTCGAGCACGCGGCGCGTGGCCTCGATGCCATTCAGGCCGGGCATCTTCAGGTCCATCAGAATGACGTCGGGCTCAAGCTCGTTGGCCCGCTCAACCGCTTCTTCGCCATTGGCGGCCTCGCCCACCACCGCAATATCGGGCTCGCTGGCGAGCAGCGTGCGCACGCCCTCGCGGTAGAAGCGATGATCGTCGGCAACCAGCACGCGAATCTGTTCAGCCATACCTTACTCCGTTGGCAGCGGCAGCCAGGCAGCCAGGCGCGTGCCGCCGGTTGTGCCGCGCTCGATAATCCAGGTTCCACCCAGCTCGGTGGCGCGCTCGCGGATGGAGGAAAGGCCAACGCCGGCGCGCATTTCGTCGGGCAGGCCAACCCCGTCGTCATTTACCTCGATGCAGAGGGCGCGATGGCCTTCGGTTCCCGCCAGCGAGATCTGCACCTGGCAGCGCGTGGCACACGAATGCCGCGCCGCATTGGTAAGCGCTTCCAGCGCGATCCGGTAGGCCGCTACTTCGACGGCGGCGGGCAGCGGCGGCAGCTCGGCCGGGGCATCGACGCTGACTTGCAGGCCACCGGGCTGCTGGTAGTGCGCGGCGTGCTCGCGGATGGTCGCCACCAGCCCGAACTCGTCGAGCGCGGGCGGGCGCAGCGCATACACCAGCCGCCGGATGTCGGCCAGGGTAGTGCGTACTTCGCCCTTCAGGTCGGCCAGCATTTCGACCGCGCCGGTTGGGTCGCGCGTCACCAGGCTGCGCGCCACATCCAGCCGCTGCACCATGCTCGAAAGTACCGGACCCACGCCATCGTGCAGGTCGCGGCGAATGCGGCGGCGCTCTTCTTCACGCGCACTAATCAGGCGCTCGCGCGCCGCCTGCAAATCTTCAGTGGTCTGCTGCAGGTCGCGAGTCAGGCGCACGGCGTGGGCTGCGACGCCGGCCTGCTGCAAGAACACCGCCAGCAGTCGGCGGTCGGCTGGGGTGAACGTTTCGCCGGGGGTGCGCGGCGCAAGCAGCAGCTGGCCAATCGTTTCGCCCTGGTATTGAAGCGGAAAGCGCTGGAGATCGTCGTGCGGCGTGCCATGCTCAACGGCCAGCCGCCAGATATCGGCCTGCTTGAGCAGAATTGCGGCGTAGGGCAGCTTGAGCGCGCTGGCCACGGTTTCGGCCAGGGTGGGCAGCACGGCGTCGGGCGCGAGCGTCGCTTCCAGGCGCTGGCCCAGGCGCGTCATCAGGGCGTAAGGGTTGTCGCGCTCGCCATACAGCAGCCGGTTCACACTGCGCTGCAAGCGCTCGCGCAGCGGCTGGAACAGCACCGCCACCAGGCCCGTCGCCAGCAGCGAGATCGAGAGGCTGTTCTGGGTGCGGAACAGCGTGCCCAGGTAGCCCACCACCACCACATACAGCGCGACGACGCAGGCAGTCAGCGCGCCATACACCAGCGCGCGATTGATCAGCAGGTCGATATCCCACAGGCGGTAGCGCAAAATCGCCACGCCGATCGAGAGCGGAACGAGCAGAAAGCCGGCGTAGATCAGCGCATTACCCACGATTTTGCCCGACAGAGTCGTCAGCCAGTCGCTGCCGATCAGCCAGGTGCCAACCAGCAGCAGGATGTTCCAGCCAATGCCGCCCACAATACCAAACAGCACCCAGCGCGTCTGCTGCTGCTCGATGATGTCGGAGGTCTGGCGGTAGCGCGCGATCTGGATGGCGAGGGTCAGCACCATCAGGATGCCGAACAGCGGCACATGAACTTGCATGAACAGTGTGGTGGTAGCGGGCGCGAGCCACGACGCAAACATCGTGCGCGCGCCCACTTCGAGCCCATAAGCCGCCAGAAAGAGAAAGCTGAGGTACATCCAGCGGTACGGGAAGGTGCCGTTCGGGAAGATTAGCAGAAACAGAAAGAACAGCAGCCCGCCCAGCCACGCGCCGACGGAGACGAGGTTAGCGAGCACGGGCTGGGCTGCCCACAGACTGTTCGGCGTGCCGGGGAAAGTCGCGCTCCAGCACAGCAGCATGATCGCCGTGAAGCGCGCCATGCCGTCGGCCGGGCGGCGCCAGTACATCACGGTGGCGAGGCCGGCATGCACCAGAAAGAAAATAATGTACAGGGCGATCTGGTAGGAGGCGTACCAGTTGGGCGCGTAGCCGGCGGCGCGCATTTGCGCAATCTGCGCCGCCGTGAGGTAGAACATGTCCTCGGTGCAGGGCACGCCGCCGCACGGGATTTGCAGCTCGCCGTGCAGAAACCACAGGCTCAGCGCAAACAGCCCGCTCATGATCGCGCACAGCACCACCCAGCCGAGCCGCGGAACCAGGAGGTTGCGGCTGGTGAGGGGCGCGGCAGCTTGGGCTTCGGTGAGCATGGGCGATCCTGTGGCGAACGTTTTGGACAGTGTAGCATGCCGCTTGCCCGCGCGGATCAGCCCATGCACCTATGCGCTTCCCGGTTTCTTCCCGACCTGGCTGGGAAGGTTGCGTAACCACGACGGGGGGAAATTCACCACGGAGGCACGGAGATTATGTTGCAGGTTCGGAGGTTTGAAAGTTGGCAGGTTGCAGGTTTAACGGGCCACCGCCGGCCGAAAATGAACCGCAAAGAGCACAAACGGCGCAGAGAGTTGCAGGTTGCAGGTTAGAAGGTTGCGGGTTCGCAGGTTACAAATCTGCGCTTCTCTTCCCTTCGTGTCTTCGTGCCTTCGTGGTTACGGTTTCTGGTTCTCGGTTTGTGGTTTTCGCCCTTCGATACGCGCTGCGCGCTACTCAGGACGAGGTTCCTGACCCTGTTCTGCGGTTCTTGGTTCTGCGGTTCTGCAAACGCTCGACAGCGGGCGGGTCGTCAGTGGTCAGTGGTCGGTAGTCGTTTCGCCATGAAAAAGCGCTGGTGGCCGGGCGGCATGTCGTCGAGCACGCCCCAGACGTGGTAGCCATTGCGCTCGTAGAAGCCGCGCGCCTGGAAGCTGGTGGTGTCGAGATGCACGGCCACGCACTTGCGCTCGGCGGCAATCGCCTCGGCGCGCGCCAGCAGGCGGCTGCCCCAGCCCTGCCGGCGCACCGCGTCGTCCAGCCACAAAATCTCGACATACAGCCAGTTCCAGTAGGTGCCGCCAAGCAGCCCGCCGATCACCGCGCCGGCAGAATCGCGCAGCAGCAGCGTCACAGGCGTGAAGCTGTCGTCGCCAGCGTGGCGCTGGTTGAAGCGCGAAAGTCCCCAGCGCACGGTTTCGACGTCTTCGTAAGGCGCGTCGGGTTCTTCGCGCAGGCTGTATTCCCCGGCCACGCGCTACAGCGCCTCGAAGACAATATCCTGCGCGCCCTGCCACAGCACCGTGCGGCCCATCGCGGCCAGCTGCTCGTGGCCGTCGAGCAGCGTCAGGAAGTGGTTGCCGGCCAGTTGGCCCATTTTGCTGGCGAAGCAGGCGCTGCCGTACGGGAACAGAATCTCGGTTTCGCTGTAGCCGCCCGGGTAGAACAGGATGTCGCCGCGCGACGGGTGGCTGGTGTGGTTCTCGAAGCTCACGCCCAGCTCGAACTCGCCCAGCGGAATCCAGCAGGCCTCGCCGCTCCAGCGCGCGTGGATGATCTTCTGGCGGTAGGGCAGCAGCTTCTCGAATGCGGCGCATGTCAGCGGCGCGTTTTCGGTTTCCATGCGGGCGGTGTACACAAACTGCCCGCCGACGGTAATGCGGAGTGTTTTCATGATTCTTCCTTTTCAAGCGATTTTTGATAGGTATCCGCAGATTACGCAGATTACGCAGATACCTGTATCTACAGCGAAGGCAGATTAGTTAAGCCACAGAGCGCACAGAGGGCACTGAGTTTGGTTTTATTGCTCGGTGATCTCCGTGTTCTCTGTGGCTAATCGTTTGGCTCTCGGCTGTAATCTGCGTAATCTGCGTAATCTGTGGATTATGTATTTCCCACGGCGTCGATTGCGGCAAGCACGCGCTCGGGCGTCATTGGCTGCTGCGAAAGCCACGCGCCGGTTGCGTCGTGGATGGCGCTGGCGATGGCGGGCGCAAGCGGCACTAGCGCCATTTCGCTCATGCCGCGCGCGCCGAACGGCCCGTTCGGGTCGGCTTCTTCCAGAATGATCGGCACGATCTCAGTGGGCATGTCGAGCACGGTGGGCAGCAGGTAGGTGCTGAAATGCGGCGTCAGCACGCGGCCATCGCGCACCTGGAAGTGTTCGAGCAGCGCGTAGCCGAGCGCCTGCGCCAGACATCCCTCGATCTGCGCCTCGACCTGCTGGCGGTTGATCGCCCGCCCAACGTCGTGCGCGCTGATGATGCGCAGCACCTGCACCTGCCCAGTCAGCGTGTTCACCTCCACCTCGACCGCCTGCGCGACATAGCCGTAGCAGTAGTTCGGCACGCCCGCGCCCGTCACGGGGTCGAGCGGGGTGGTGGCCGGCGGGCGGAACTGCACCGTCGCGATGGCCGGGCGCTCTTCTTCCTCGTTCCACAGGCGCAGCGCCTCCTGCGCGGCGTCGTGCACCGCCCGGCCGGCCATGAGGGTCAGGCGGGAAGCCGATGCGCTGCCGGCGTTTGGCGCCTCGCTCGAGTCGTCCGTGATCATGGTGATGTGCTCGGGCGCGAGGCTCAGCGCGGCGGCGGCGATCTGGCGCATCGCCAAATGTGTGCCCTGGCCCACGTCGGCCGCGCCCACGCGCACGGTTGCCGCGTCGATCGCCAGCTCGCCGCGCAGCTCAACCGTGGCGGTGGCCTGCTCGGGGTAGCCGAACGAGTAGCCAACATTCTTGATGCCGCAGGCGATGCCGATGCCGCGGCGGAGATGGGGGTTGGGAGATGGGGAGCGGGGGTTAGACTGTGGTTGTTCCATCCCCTGACTCCCATTCCCCATCCCCCGCGAGCGAAGCTCGCTGACAGCTGCTTCCAGGCACGCCCGCACGCTCACGCCGGGCGGCAGCGGGCGCTGGGTTGGCTCGATATCGCCTTCGCGGTACAGGTTTTTGCGCCGCATCTCAATCGGGTCGATGCCCAGGGCATGCGCCAGCCGCGTGACCATGCTTTCGCTGGCGAACTGCGCCTGGGGCGCGCCAAAGCCACGGAATGCGCCGCTCGGCACATTATTCGTGTAGACCGCGTAGGCGTCGACGTGGATGTTCGGCACGTTGTACGCGCCATTCGCGAACACCGCCGCCACTTTCGTCACTTCCTGGCTGGTCGAGGCGTAGGCCCCGCCGTCGGCCACAAGCTCGGCCTGCACCGCAGTGATCGTGCCGTCGCGGCGCGCGCCCCACTTGCAGCGCACGGTGATCGGGTGGCGCTTGTGGTGGCCAATCATCGACTCTTCGCGGCTCCACACCATCGCCACCGGCTTGCGCAGCTTCCAGGCCGCCAGCGCCAGCACATGCTGAATCGACAGATCTTCGCGCCCGCCAAATGCGCCGCCAATCGCGGCGTAGCGGATGATCACCTGATCTTCGGGCAGCTCGAGCATGGCCGCGATCTGCTTGCGGTCTTCGTGCAGCCACTGGCCGGCGGTTTCGATCACAAGGCGGTTCTGCTCGTCGACATAGGCGATGCCGGCCTCGGGCTGGAGAAAGGCGTGTTCCTGCCACGACGTGGTGAACTCGTCTTCGAGCACGACATCGGCCTCGGCAAAGCCCTGCACCACATCGCCCTTGCGGATGGGCATGCTAAACAGGACGTTGGTGCCGCGCCCCTCGTGCACCAGCGGCGCGCCGGGCTGCATGGCCGCCCGCGCATCGGTGACGGCGGGCAGTTCGTCGTAGCGCACCTGCACCAGCCGGGCAGCGGCATTGGCGGCGCGCTTGTTTTCCGCCACCACCAGCGCGACCTTGTCGCCCTGAAAGCGCACTTTGTCGCCGCACAGCACCGGCTGGTCGTGATCGATCAGGCCAAAGGCGTTGAAGGGCACGTCGGCGGCGGTGAGCACCGCCACCACGCCGGGGTGGGCCTGCGCCGCGCTCGTATCGATTGCGGCGATGCGGCCGTGCGCGCGCCCGGCAAACACGACCTTCAGGTGCAGCATGCCGGCGCGCACAAGGTCGGCCGGGTAGTTGGTTTCGCCCGTGACCTTGCCGAGCGCATCGGGGCGGGGCAGCGCTTCGCCAATGATTGTGTTCATGGGTGCATTCCTATTGTTTTCAGAAGTGAGGATTCAGGCATCAGAATATGTTCCCGTGCGCCCGGTCATTCTGACTCCTGACTCCTGACTCCTGAACCCTGCTCCGCTGCTTCCATCACGGCATCCAGAATCTTGCGGTAGCCGGTGCAGCGGCAGATGTTGCCGCTCAGCGCAACCTGCGCCTGCTCGACCGTCGGCTGCGGGCATTCGTCCAGCAGCTTCGCGCCGGCCATGATCATGCCGGGGATGCAGAAGCCGCACTGCACTGCCGCGTTGCGAATAAACGCGCTTTGCAGCGGGTGCAGCGCCGCCTCGCCCGCGCCGGCCAGCCCTTCAATGGTGGTGACGTGCGCGCCGTGCGCCTGTCCGGCGGGCGTCAGGCAGGCCATCACCGCCTGGCCGTTCAGCCAGACCGTGCACGCGCCGCACTCGCCCTCGGCGCAGCCTTCTTTCGCGCCGGTCAGCCCGGCCTCGTCGCGCAGCGCGTCGAGCAGCGATTGGGTGGGCGCGTCGCCGCCGAGGGTGTATGGCTGGCCGTTGATAGTTGTTTCGATGGCGGTGAGTGGTTGGGGCGAAGCAGTCGCTCCGAATGGCGCCTCGGATGAGGCGCCGCCCCCTGACTCCTGACCCCTGACTCCTGACTCCTGGCTCGTTTCGAGCAGCACCGGCGCGGCTGGCCAGCCTTCGCGCTCGCGGCCGGCAGCGATGCGCCCGAGCGCCTCGGACACCAGGCTGGCAACCGTGCTGCGGCGGTAGGCCGCCGAGCCACGCACGTCGTCGATCGGCTGAATCTCGGCGGCGACCAGCCGGCCCGCCTCGGCGCAGGTGGCCGCGTCGAGGGTTTTGCCCGCCAGCCATGCTTCGGCGCTTGGCGCGCGCACGATTGTCGGCGCGACGCAGCCCAGCGCGATGCGTACATCCGAGGCGCGGCCATCGTCGAGGGTCAGCACAATCGCCAGATCGATCACCGAGATCGCCTGGGCGCGGCGCAGGCCGAGCTTGACGAACAGGCCGCGCTGCTTGTCGCGCAGGGCTGGCACGCGAATTTCGCGCACCAGCTCGTCGGGGCGCAGGGCCGTGGCGCGAAAGCCGGTGTAGAAATCGCGCAACGGCACGACACGCTCGCCCACCACGCTCGCCAGCACCAGTTCGGCACCGAGCGCGGTCAGCGGCGTGATCGTGTCGTTCGCGGGCGAGGCGGTGACGAGGTTGCCCACCACCGTTGCGCGGGCACGAATCTGCGGCGCGCCGACTTCCCAGCACGCCTGCGCCAGCGGCAGCGCGCCCGCCACGCACTCGGCCGAGGCAATGATATCGTTGTGGGTCGCCAGCGCGCCAATCGCAATCGTGTCGCCGTCGCGGCGCGCATACTTCAGCTCGCGCAGCCCGGCAATGTCGATCAGCGTTGTAGTGGGGCGCACGCCGCGCGACAGCTCGACCAGCACGTCGGTGCCGCCGGCCACCAGCCGCGCCGCGCTGCCGTGCTCGGCCAGCAGCGCCAGCGCGCCCTCAAGCGTGCGCGGCTGCAAATACGTTTGCCACATAGATACATCCTCCTTGGAAGGATTCATGAGTTGCAGGTTTGCGAGTTACAGGTTAGAAGGTTTGTACGTTGCAGCGTGAACTTGCAACCTGCAAACCTTCTAACCTGCAACTGGGTTTACCGCCGGGCGCGCTCGCGCACCAGCTCGAACGTCATATGGCTGTGCGGGAAATACTCGTAGGAATGCCAGATCGGCGCAGCGTCGGCGGTGTAGCCCACTTCCTCAATCAGCAGCAGCGGCGTCTCGGGCGCGAGAGCCAGGTCGGGGAAGGGGCAGTTGCGCGCGCTGGTGGCCTGGATTTTGGCGACCTGCCGCTCGGTGCGCTGGCCGCAGCGCTGCTCCAGCAAGTCGAACATCGGCTCGAGCAATTGCGGCTCGCGCACAGCCTCGGCGGCCAGCGCCGCGCCAAGCACGCGCACCGGCACAGTGTTCAGGCAGAAAATCACTGGCTCGCCGTCGGCGGTGAAGATTTTGCTGGACAGAAGGGCTTCGTCGGCGGGCGCGAGCCCGAGCGCCGCCGCTACGGCGGGCGCGGGCGGGGCCAGCTGCACCTGCACAAAGCGCACGCCCGGCGCAAGGCCGCTGCGCGCAATCATGGTGCCGAAATCCTCGGCTTCGTTGAGCGGGTTAGCCAGGCGCGGAATCTGGCTCACAAAGGTGCCAACGCCATGCCGCCGCACCACCAGCCCGCGCTCGGCCAGCACGCCAATCGCGCTGCGAATCGTGGCGCGGCTGACGCTAAACGCCGCCGCCAGCTCGTGCTCGGGCGGGAGCTGCGTGCCAGCCGGGTACACACCGCCGCGAATCCGCTCGATCAGAATGGCGACGGCCTGCTCAGCCAGCGATGTGCTGCGAATCGGTGTCCGAAGGGTCATGTGGTGGCCCTTAGCGCTGTGCAGTTGGCAAGATTGGACGAAAATAGGGAAAGATGTCAGATGGCAGCCATCTGACAGCGCGAACTATACACGAGCGTAGGGTGAAATGTCAAGCGGTGCGCAGGTGCCCAGGTATTGGCGGGGCATGGGGCAGGGCGGCCCGAACAGGCACGGCGCTGCTTTTTCCTACCCAGCCAGCAAGCGCAGAAAACGGCTCAGCGCCGCAATGCCAGCCGCTACATCGGCCTCGCTCACCGCCTCGGCGGGGTTGTGGCTGATGCCGCCCGCGCAGCGCACAAACAGCATTGCGATCGGCGCAATGCCCGCCAGCATCACGGCGTCGTGGCCGGCGCCGCTCGGCAGGCGCAGGGCGGGCGTGCCGCCGTCGGCGACCGCCTGGGCGAGCAACTCGGTCAGGCGCGCATCGCAGGCGACGGCGTTGCCAGTCTGCACGGTTTCCCAGCGCAACGTCAGGCCGCGCGCCGCTGCAATTTCCTCGGCGCGGGTGTGGAGCGCCGCGCACGCGGCCGCGCGGATCGCGTTGTTCTGGTGGCGCACATCGAGCGAGAGCGCCGCCGCGCCGGGGATGACGTTGCTTGCGCCGGGCTGCGCGCCAAGCTGGCCGACCGTGGCGACCAGTCCGTCGGTGGCGCGGGCGTGGGCTTCAACCGCCAGCACCAGCTCGGCAGCGGCAGGGAGCGCGTCGTGGCGCAGGGCCATTGGCACGGTGCCGGCGTGCCCGGCCACGCCCACAAACTCGGCCGCGATGCGGCTCTGCCCGGCAATCGCCGTCACCACGCCCAGCGGCAAATCGTGCGCTTCCAGCACCGGCCCCTGCTCGATGTGCAGCTCGACATAGCCGAGCAGGTCGTCGCGCTCGCGCGCGGCGCGGGGGAGCGCGGCGGGGTCGCCGCCAAAAGCGCGAATCGCCTCGGCCAGGGTGGTGCCGCCGGCGTCTGTGCGCGCGAGCCAGGCCGGGTCGAAGCGGCCCGCCACGGCGCTGCTGCCCAGGTAGGTGCTGTGGAAGCGCACGCCTTCTTCGTCGGCAAAGGCGTAGAGCTCGATGGCAAAAGGCAGGCGCGCGCCCGCATCGTGGAGCTGCTGCATGGCGGCGAGCGCGGCCAGCACGCCCAGCGGGCCGTCGTAGCGCCCGGCGTCGCGCACCGAGTCGAGGTGCGAGCCGAGCAGCAACGTGGGCGCGTCGGGCGCGCTGGCGGCGTAGCGCCCCACCATGTTGCCAATCGCGTCCGAGTGCACGGCCATGCCGGCCTCGCGCATCCAGCCCGCAACGAGCGCATTGGCGCGGACCAGGGCGGGCGTGGCAAAGGGGCGCGTGATGCGGCCCGGCTCTTCGGTGCAGGCGGCCAGCGCATCGCAGCGCTGCATCACCACGGCGGCGTAGTTTGAGTGCGTCATAGTTTCTCTCGAAGGACGAAGGATCACCGACGACGGACGACCGGAGAAAGACGATTAACCGCAAAGAGCGCAAAGGGTCAAGGACGAACGAAAAAAATTACCACGGAGGCACAGAGGCACGGAGATTTTTGAGAACGCAAGACAGCAGCGTATCTGTAAAATCCTTCGCGTCCTGAGTGCGGCGCAGCCGCGTATCGAAGGACGCGGCCGAAGAAGGTGGAAAGACGACCAAGACACGAGACACGAGACGCGAGACACGAGACACGAGCGGAACTCTTTCCTTGTCTCCTTGTCTCCTTGTCTCCTTTGCTAATGGCCAACCTTCCAACTTTCAAACCTGCAACCTGCAAACCTGCTTTACTGGTCGAGCTTCGCGCCCTGGTCGATCCACGCGCCCAGCAGCGCGCGCTCCTCGTCGGTGATATTGGTTTTGTTGCCGAAGGGCATGGTTTTCGAGATGACGGCGCGCTCTTTGATGCGGGCGGCCATGCGCTGAATGACCTCGGGCTGGTCGAACATCACGCCAGCGGGCGCGACGGTGAATTGCGTGTCGGTAGGATGAGCCGCGTGGCACTGGATGCAGCGCCGCTGAATGACATCGCGCGCTGCCACAAACGACACCGGGCCGCTGGCTGCCGCGCTGGCCGGGCCGCGCTGCCGCGCCATCAGGATCGTCACGAGCGAAAGGGCGATGATCGCGGTGGCGGCGGCATAGCGCAGCCACGGCCCGTAGGTGAAGCGGATGTTCATGAAGTGGCGCACCACCGCCCCGCCCACCATCAGGATCGCCAGGATCAGCCAGTTCAGCGCGTTGCCGTAGGTGCTGGGGAAGTGATTGCTAACCATAATAAACAGCACTGGGAAGGTCATGTAGTTGTTGTGGATGGAACGCTGTTTGGCGCGGTTCGAGAGCGCGGGGTCCTGTGCCTTGCCGGCGCGCGTGGCTGCCACCAGCTCACGCTGCGAGGGCACGACATAGAACCAGACATTCGCGGTCATCAGGGTGCCGAGCAGCGCGCCGACGTGGATGTAGGCTGCCCGCCCGCCCAGCACCTGCGCGAGGCCATAGGTCACGGCAATCAGGAGAATAAACGAGATCGCCGCGGCGAGCTGCGGGTTCTGCTTGCTCAGCGGCGAGCGCCACAGGAAATCGTACACCAGCCAGCCGAACACCAGCGTGCACACGCCAATGGTGATCGCCAGCCCGGCGCTGATATCGGCCACGCTTGGGTCGACCATATAGGCTGCGCCGCCCATGTAGTACACCACAATCAGGAGTGTGATGCCCGAAACCCAGGTGGTCAGGTTCTGAAACATGAACCAGTGCACTTTTTCGGGGTAGGGCATGCCGGGCGGCAGCAGCTTCTTTTCGACCTCGTAGAACGCGCCACTGTGCAGCAGCCAGATTTTGCCCTGCACGCCTTCCTTTGGTTCGTCGAGCGGGCGCAGGTTGCGGTCGAGCCAGTTGAACAGCAGCGAGTTGCCGATCCACATGATGCCGGCGATCACATGCACCCAGCGGACAATCAGGTCAAGCAGTTCGTGAATCGTGGCATCCATAGCGCATCTCTCTCGTATCTGCGGAAAAACGAACGACGAAGGCAGGCGCGTGGGCGCTCTTCGTCGTCAGCTGGCCGCCGGCATCGTTGCGTGGGCGGGGCATAGTAGCAGCATTCAGGAGTCAGGATTCAGAAGTCAGGAGCGTTTTGGCTTTCCCAAGCCTTCGCGCATATCAACCTGTCCCGTTTGAACTGCACGCCGCAGTAGTATAGCATAGAGTGCGGGAAGCAGCGGTGCCGTTGGAATGCGCAATTCGCAAGCCCAAAGAAGTATTCTGAAAACCCTTGGTGCCTTGGTGTCTTGGTGGTTAACGTTCTCAGGCTCGCGGTTTCGCAGCTACTCACCCAGTGCCGCCACGAACAGCAGGTCGTTCACGTTCGTTTGTGTCGGGCCGGGGCGCAGCAGGTCGTCCAGCGCGGCGAAGAAGTGGTAGGCATCGTTGCGGCGCAGGAAGTCGGCCGGGGCGAGGCCCTGCGCCCGCGCACGCGCGAGCGTGTCGCCGGCCACTATCGCGCCCGCTGCGTCGGTCGGGCCATCGCCGCCGTCGGTTGCGAGCGCCACCACCAGCGCGCCGGGCAGGCCAGCCATGCCTTCAACCGCGCCCAGCGCCAGCTCCTGATTGCGCCCGCCCAGCCCTTCGCCGCGCAGCGTCACCGTCGTTTCGCCGCCAGCCACCAGCAGAGCTGGCCGTGCCAGCGGCGCATTACGTAGGACTAATTCACGCGCCAGCCCCGCCGCCACCCGCCCAACCTCGCGGGCCTCGCCTTCGAGGTAGGTCGTCAGCAGCATGGCGTTGAAGCCACGCGCGCGTGCGGCGGCCACGGCGGCTTCGGCGGCGTGCACATTGCTGGCAATCACGGTGTTCGCCACCCGCGCCCAGAGCGGCTCGCCGGGCTTGGGCGTTTCGGGAACCGTGCCCGCCAGCCCACCCCGCAGATGTGCGACCAATGCGGGCGGCAGGGTTTCTGCCAGCTCCCAGCGCTCGGCCACTGCCCACGCGTCGGCAAACGTCGTCGGGTCGGGCGTGGTTGGCCCCGAGGCGATCACATCCAGCGGCGAGCCGATCACATCCGACACCACCAGCGCGGCGACGCGGGCGGGCGCGGCCATGCGCGCAAGCTGCCCGCCAAACAAGCGCGTGCTGTGCTTGCGCAGCGTGTTGATCTGCTCGATTGGCGCGCCGCAGCGCAGCAGCGCGCCCGTCATGGCTTGCAGATCGGCCAGCTCCAGCCCCGGCGCGGGCCAGGTCAGCAGTGCCGAGCCGCCGCCCGAGATCAGCACCAGCACAAGATCATTGGGCTGTGTGTTGGCGAGCAGCGCCGCGATCCGCTCGGCCCCGGCGACGCCGCGCGCGTCGGGCACCGGGTGGCCGGCCTCGAACAGCGCGAACTGCGCGTCGGGCGCGATCTCGCCAACGTGGCTGTCTTTGGTTACCAGCACGCCAGCGGTGGCGCGTTCGCCCAAAACCTCGCGGGCGGCGCTGAGCATGGGCGCGGCCGCCTTGCCCGCCGCCACCAGCAGCACCCGCCCGACCGCTTCGTAGCGCTGGCCGGCCACCACAATCGCGTCGCCGTCGCACTGCAAATGGGCGCGCACTGCTGCGGCTGGCTCAACCGCCGCCAGCGCCGCCGCCATGATCTCGGCCAGCGCGTGGCCCTGCGGGTGTGCGCGCAGCGTGTGCGTCAGCAGCCGATCAGCGTCCATCGCAGGCCTTTCTGATGCGGATTTCAGAAGATCAATTTATCCGCAGATTACGCAGATTACGCAGATACACTATAGCGAAGTGCAGAAGTATTGGGCCACAGAGAACACCGAGGCTTCGTCGTGAGCTCAGCCGAACGGACTCCGAGTTTTGATTATCACCTTCAGTGGCCTCTGTGGCTCTACCGTTTTGCTGTCGGCCATATCTAAACAATCTGTGGAATCTGCGTAATCTGTGGATTATATTCTTCTTTCAAACCTTCGTGTCTTCATGGGTAAAACTACAGCCTGAGCGCCGACGGCGCAACTGGCCCGCGCCGGTCGGGCGGCAGCCAGCCCAGGCTCGCGGCTGAGTCGCCCAGCGGGTTGTACTCTGCGCTGATCACGCCAGTGTAGCCGCTGGCGGCAATCGCCTCGAACAGGTAGCCGAAGCGCAGTTCGCCGGTGCCGGGCTGGTTGCGCCCAGGCGAGTCGGCAAACTGCATATGCCCAATGCGCCCGGCCAGATCGCGCACTGTCGCGGCAATGTTCCCTTCCATGCGCTGCATGTGGTAGATGTCGTACTGCAGCTGCAGGTTCGGCGCGCCAACCGACTCGATGAATTCCAGCGTTTCGCGGCTGCGCGTAAACACGCACGGGCCATTGTCCCAGCTATTCAGCGGCTCGATCTGCACGGCCACGCCAGCCGCCTGCGCCTGCGCGGCCAGCCAGGCATACTGCTCGCGCAGCTGCGCCAGCTGCTCGTCGTGGGGGGCGTCGGCGCGCCACTTGCCGGCCAGCGCGTTCATGCGCGGGCAGCCGAGCTGCGCGGCCAGCTCCAGCGCGACAGGCACATGCGCCCGAAACGCCGGCAGCCGCGCCGGGTCGTTCAGCAGGCCGCGCTCGCCCGCCGCGAGGTCGCCGCCGTCGAAGTTGACGAGCGCCACGCGCAGGCCAGAGTCGCGCACGCGCCGCGCCAGCGCGGGCAGATCTTCGCCGTGCGGCCACCAGAACTCGGCCACGCCAAAGCCCAGCCGCGCCGCCTGGTCGAAGCGCTCCAGAAATGGGTATTCGCGCAGCAGAATCGATACGTTGATGCCAAATTGCAGCATGGCGGTTCCTGTAGCGATGGGCGGCCTACTCTACCGCCCGCGCGTGGGGCTGTCAAGAAATACGCACAACTCAATTGAACATCCATTCATTCGATCAATTGAGCAAGTAATACGATATTACATATCAATATCATACTAAATATGTATTTGAAATATCGTTTTTATTGATATATAATATCAATTACTGGAAATCGAACGCATCTCGCATGCCCATCAGGAGCCCGGAATGTCAACCTCAGAAAAGAACGTTCGCCCCACACGCGGCCGCCGCCTGTTTCTGCTCGCCCTGCTGCCATTGCTGCTCGCCGCCTGTGGCGCGTCAGCGCCTGCGGCCACACCCGCTGCGCGCACAGTTCGTGCCGCCACCACCATGAGCGTGCTGGCCGACATGATTCGCCACGTCGGCGGCGAGCGCGTGCAGGTCACGAATATCATCCCGGTCGGTGCCGGCCCGGAAGACTACCAGCCCAGCCCCGACGATGCGCGCGCGCTGGCCGAGGCCGATATTGTCTTCTACAACGGGCACGGTCTGGAGGGCTGGCTGGCCGACCTGCTGAGCAACGCTGCGCGCCCCGGCCAGCCGCAGATCGCCGTTTCGGAAGGTTTGCCCGCGCTCGGCGCAAACGACGAATTCCGCGAGGGCAACCCGCATTTCTGGATGAGCGCGGCCTTTGGTGCGCGCTACGTCGAAAAAATTCGCGACGGCCTGATTGGCATCGACCCGGATGGGCGCGCGATTTACACCGCCAACGCCGCCGCCTACAGCAAGGAGCTGCTGGCACTCAACGAAGAACTGCGCCAGCAGGCCGCCGCGCTGCCACCCGAGTCGCGCAAAATCGTCACCAACCACGACGCGCTGCCCTACTTTGCGCAGGAATATGGCTTCACCATCGTCGGGAACTTGCTTGGCAGCGCCGAAAGCGAACCGTCGGCGGGCGATCTGGCCGCGCTGGTGCAGCAGATCAAAGCGCAAAATGTCAAAGCTGTGTTCTCCGAATCGCAGTTCAGCCCGCAGCTCACCGCCACCATCGCCCGCGAGGCTGGCGTGAAAGTCGTGGCAAACCTCTACACCGACACGCTGGGCGAGGCTGGCTCGGGTGTGGCGAGCTACGCCGATATGCTGCGCTACGACATGCGCACCATCGTCGATGCGCTGCAATAGTGGGGGGATAGGAGATGGAGGTTAGGGGATGGGGACGAGTCATCCACTCTACAAATGCAAATAGGATTGCTTTATAGCGCGATGGCTGGTTTTCAGTTTTGGTTCTTGGTTCTTATAGGGCTGCTTTATCTGCGTAATCTGCGTAATCTGCGGATAAGAAATTCTTTCAGCCCTTCGTGTCTTCGTGCCTTCGTGGTTAAACGTTTCTCCGCGCTTCCATAGAAATTATTACAGGAATAACCGTCGTGATCGCTCTCCAATCCAAACTCGAAACCCGGCTCGCTGCCACGCCCGCGCTGGCCGTGCAGGGCCTGAGCGTCCAGTATGGCGCGCAACCCGCGCTGGAAGATATTTCGTTTGCGCTGCCGGCCGGCCAGCTGGTTGGTATCATCGGGCCGAACGGCGCGGGCAAAACCACCCTGCTGAAAGCTATTCTCGGGCTGGTACCGCGCGCGGCCGGCAGCGTTGCCGTTGGCGGGCAGGCGCTGGCCCGGCGCGGCCGCCAGATCGCCTACGTGCCGCAGCGCGACGCGATCAACTGGCGCTTTCCCGCCACCGTCGCCGATGTGGTGCTGATGGGCCGCTACGGCCGGCTGGGCTGGTTCCGCCGCCCCGGCCCGGCCGACCGCGCCATTGCGCAGGAGTGCCTTGCGCAGGTGGGCATGGCCGCCCTGGCGACCCGGCCGATTGCGCAGCTTTCGGGCGGGCAGCAGCAGCGCGTCTTTCTGGCGCGGGCGCTGGCGCAGGAGCCCGATGTGCTGCTGCTCGACGAGCCGATCAGCGGCGTGGACGCGCCGACCCAGGAGTCCATCCTGGCCCTGCTGGCCGAGCTGGCGCGCGCCGGCAAAACCCTGCTGATCACCACCCACGATCTGCGCTGCAACATGGAATTCTTCAACGGCCTGCTGGCGCTGAACCGCCGGCTGGTGGCGCTTGGCCCCGCCGCCGAAGTGCTGACGCCCGCCACCCTGGCGCGCACCTACGGCACCCAGATCGTGCTGGCCAACGGCACCGAAGTCGCGCTGACCTGATGCAGCGAGGGAGACATAGAGAAAAAATAGCGTCCTGAGTAGGCCGAAGGCTGTATCGAAGGGCGCGTCTCGCGTCTCGCCTTCCAAAATAGTATTGCTACGAGAAATATAATGACATGCACCTCACTCTGGGCCTGCGTGGCCGGCCCGCTCGAATTTGGCTTTATGCAGCGCGGCCTGCTCGCCGCGATCATGATCGCGATCATCTGTGCGGTGATTGGCGCGTTTGTGGTGCTGCAAGAGCTGGCGTTTATTGGCGACGCGCTGGCGCACGCCTCGTTTCCGGGCGTTGTCATCGCGTATTTGTTGAAGTTCAACCTTGAGCTGGGCGGCGCGCTGGTGGGCATTTTTACCGCGCTTGGCATTGGCGCGATCACGCGGCGCAGCAAGCTCAGCCAGGATACGGCGATTGGCGTGCTGTTCGCGGGCACCTTTGCGCTGGGCGTCGTGCTGCTTTCGACAGTCAAGAGCTACACGAAGGATTTGTTCGGCCTGCTGCTGGGCGATGTCCTTGCAATCGGCACGGGCGACCTGTGGGTGATTGCGATCAGCGGCGCGCTGATGCTGGCGATTGTGGCGGCGCTGTATAAGGAGCTGACGCTGCTCAGCTTCGACCCGATTCAGGCCGAGGTGATTGGCCTGCCGGTTGGCCTGCTGCACGAGCTGCTGCTGGCGCTGATGGCGGTGACGATTGTGATCGCAATTCAGACGGTGGGGATTGTGCTGGTGGTGGCGATGCTGGTGACGCCCGCCGCCACTGCCACCTTGCTGGCGCGCCGCTTCCCAATGGTGATGCTGCTTGGCGCGATTCAGGGGGTGATTGGCGTGGTGGCTGGCCTGTATCTCTCGTTTTATTTCGCGGTGGCCTCGGGCGCGACGATTGTGCTGGTGCTGACGGCGATGTTTGGGCTGGCGCTGCTCGTTGCCCCGCGCATGGCGCGTTTGCGCACTGCAACAGCATAGTGCGCTTTCAGCGCGGGGGTTAGGGGTTGGGGTTTAGGGATTGGGATTTGCGATGAGCAACAAAGCCTTTCACTTCCCGAAAACCTTACGTGGAATTGCATTAGCGGAAAGCGAAATGAGAAAGCCACAGAGAGCACCGAGAACACTGAGTGTTTGTTTCGCCTCGGTGTTCTCGGTGCTCTCTGTGGCTCTATTTTGTCTGCGTAATCTGCATAATCTGTGGATTACTTCCGGTTCGTGCTAGCGCACCGTCATTGGCATAACGATGTGCAGGTAGCCATCCGCGCCGACCGGCTTGAACACGCCCGGGTTCTGCGCCGTCTGCGTCTCGATTGCGATCTGCGGCGTCTTGATCGCCGCCAGCGCCTCGCTCAGGAACTTGACGTTCAGCGCGATCTGGCCGCCATCGCCATGCACCATGCCATCGAGCTCGCCCTTGTTGTCGCCCACCTCGGCCGCGTTCGCGCTGATGATCAGCTTGCCCGGGCTCAGCTCGCCGCCCGACTCAAAGGTCAGCCGCACGATGTTCGAGGAGGCGTTGGCGAAGTAGGAAGCCAGCTTCACCGCCTTGGCCAGCTCCTGCGTTTCGAGCACGGTGCGCGTGGCGTGGTTGCTCGGGATGATCCGCTCGATGTCGGGGTAGCGCCCTTCGATCAGGCGCGACACCAAATCGGTGCTTTCGGTGTGGAACAGCACCTGCCCGCCGCTCGGCGTGACGGTGATCTCGACATTGCTTTCGGCATCGCCAATAATCCGGCTCAGCTCCAGCAGCGCGCGCGCAGGAATAATGACCTCAATCTGCTCGGCCACCGGCTCGGGCAGCTCGATTGTGCGCAGTGCCAGCCGAAAGCCATCGGCGGCGGCGAAGGTGGCCGTCTTGCCGCGCAGGCGCATCAGCACGCCGGCCAGCACCGGGCGCGTGTCGTCGGTGGCGGCGGCAAAGGCGACCTGGTCGATGGTTTCGCGCAGAAGCGCGGGTGGGAACGACGCGGTGGGCGGCACATCCGAAACCGTCGGGATGACTGGGAATTCGTCGGCCTCGATGCCCTTGATGCTGGAATCGTAGCGCGCACACTTGATCGCAACCGTCTGCGTGCGGGCATCGAGCTGCAGCGAGATCTTGTCGTTCGGCAGGCCACCCACCACATCGGAGAGCAGCTTGGCCGGGATGGTCACCGCGCCATCCTCTTCGATCTTCGCGCCGATCCAGCAGGTGATGCCAATTTCGAGGTTGGTGGCGGCGAGCTTCAGGCGGCCATCGTCGGTGGCAAGCAAAATATTCGAGAGCACGGGCAGGGTGCTCTTGCCAGCCACGGCGTGGCCCACAATCGCCAGGCCGCGCTTGAGATTCTCCTGCAGGCAGGATAGCTTCATACCTCGTCGCTCTCTTTCCGCATTATTCGTCTGATTTCACGGGGAAAATGGCTGGCCCGCGTCTGCCGCAAAACCGCTTCTGTAAGCCGTACACAGCGCTTCGCGGCAGGTTGCAGCAGGCAAAACAGCACGTTTGTATGGAGCTGGAATTATAGCATAGGTTGTGCCCGCTCACAATTTGCGGGCGCGGTTTTGCGCCGGCAATGCGTAGCTGTGTAGGGGGCATATGCCGCATCGTATTGGTGAATTGCGTGGCTCAGGGCGCGGCGTGGGTGCGCGTTGCTGCCGGCCTCAATCCGCCCCACACAATCAGGTATAATAAGCCGCCAGCTTTTTGACGACGATTCGGCGGTGCGTGCCACATGCTGCGCGTTCGCCGGCGATAACTACCGCGCTATAAGGAGGAATCATGTCGGTCATTGACACGATCTGGCAGAACGACCCCGACGTTGCCCGCATTCTCGCCAGCGAGGCGCGCCGCCAGCGTGATGGCCTGGAGCTGATCGCCAGCGAGAACTATGTCAGCCGCGCCGTGCTGGAAGCGCAGGGCTCGGTTCTTACCAACAAGTACGCCGAAGGCTACCCGGGCAACCGCTACTACGGCGGCTGCGAGTTTGTCGACGAAGTGGAGAACCTGGCGCGCGACCGCGCCCGCGAGCTGTTTGGCGCGGCCTATGCGAATGTCCAGCCGCACTCGGGCACGCAGGCGAACATGGCCGTGTACTTCACCTTTCTCAAGCCTGGCGACACCGTGCTGGGCATGAATCTGTCGCACGGCGGCCACCTGACGCATGGCTCGCCCGTGAATTTCTCGGGCCAGCTGTACCGCTTTGTCGCCTATGGTGTCGACCCGCACACCGAAATGATCGACTATGAAGAGGTCGAGGCGATTGCGCGCCGCGAAAACCCGCGCATGATCACGGTTGGGGCGAGCGCCTACTCGCGCGCGATCGACTTTTCGCGCTTCCGCCAGATCGCCGACGCAGTGGGCGCCTACCTGTTCGCAGACATTGCGCACCCGGCCGGCCTGATCGCCAAGGGCCTGCTGCCCAGCCCGGTGCCCTATGCGCACGTCACCACCACCACCACGCACAAAACCCTGCGCGGCCCGCGTGGCGGCCTGATCCTGCTGGGCGAAGATTTCGAAAACCCATTTGGCCAGAAAGCCGCTAAGAGCGGCCGCACGCTGATGATGTCGGAGCTGCTCGACAAGGCGGTGGTGCCGGGCATGCAGGGCGGCCCGCTCATGCACGCCGTTTCGGCCAAGGCGGTCGGCTTCCGCGAGAACCTGCAGCCCGCCTTTGCCGACTACGCCGCGCAGATCATTCGCAACGCGCAGGCTTTGTCCGAGGCGCTGGTTGCGCGTGGCTACCACATCATCTCGGGTGGCACCGACAACCACCTGATGCTGGTCGATCTGCGCAGCAAGAGCAAGAGCATCACCGGCAAGGCCGCGCAGGAAACGCTGGATCGCGCGCACATTACGCTGAATAAAAACTCGGTGCCGTTCGACGACAAATCGCCCCTGATCACGAGCGGCGTGCGAATCGGCACGCCCGCGATCACCACCCGCGGCATGGGCGTGGCCGAAATGGAGCGCATCGCCACGCTGATCGACCAGGTGCTGAGCAATATCGAGGATGAGGCGACCATTCAGCGCGTGGGCGAAGAGGTTAAGGCGCTGTGTTCAGGCTTCCCGGTGCCGGGGGCGGATGGCTACGAGAAGTAGGATCAGGTGTCAGAAATCAGAAATCAGGAACCGTGCCACATCCAGCAGGAAATTTGCTGCTGAATGCTGTATTCTGACTCGTGAATGCGACGCAGTGTTCAAATTTCGCGAAATGGGACGCAGATAAACGCAGACGAACGCGGATACGAAGCGATATGAACCATGATCCGCGTTTCTGCGTGTGTCCGCGTCCAATACAGTCCGAATCGTGAACAGGTCTTCGGGAGCAATTGTGCGCACGGCAATCGCTTCTGACTCCTGAAACCTGACTCCTGAATACTGGGAGGGTATGATGATCCGAGACCTTCGCATTGCGGTGATCGGCGCGGGCATTATGGGCGAGGCGATGATCAGCGGCATGCTGCGCCACGAGCTGGTGCCGCCCGAGCAGATCATGGCGACCGAGCTGCGCGCCGACCGCCGCGACGAGATTGCGGCGCGCTATGGCGTGCAGGTGACCGACGACAATGTGGTGGCGGTGCACTGGGGGCAGGTGGCGGTGTTCGCCGTCAAGCCGCAGACGCTGCCCAAGCTGCTGCCCGATCTGCGCGGCACGCTCAACGACGGTGAGCTGGTGATTTCGATTGTCGCGGGCGCGCCGATTCGCCACTTCGCCGAGCTGCTTCAGCACCCGCAGGTGGTGCGCTCGATGCCCAACACGCCCGCGCAGATCGGCGAGGGCATGACGGTGTGGACGGCGGCCGACGCCGTGACCGAGGAGCAGCGCGGCTGGGCGCGCACCATCCTCGAGTCTTTCGGGCAGGAGCAGTACGTCGACGACGAGAACTACCTCGACATGGCGACGGCGCTTTCGGGCACCGGGCCGGCCTATTTCTTCCTGCTGATGGAGGCGATGGTCGATGCGGGCGTGCATCTGGGTTTCCCGCGCTACATGGCGCAAAAGCTGGTGCTGGAAACCATGCAGGGCTCGGTGCTGTATGCCCAGAAAAGCGGCAAGCACCTGGCCGAGCTGAAGAATGGCGTGACCTCGCCGGGCGGCACCACCGCTGCCGCGCTGTACGAGCTTGAGCGCGGCGGGTTGCGCACCGTGCTCACCGACGCGATCTGGGCGGCCTACCGGCGCTCGGCCGAGCTGGGCAAGGGGAAGTGACCGCAGGAGTCAGAAGTCAGGATTCAGGAGTCAGAACGATACACTGACAGAGAACAAAACGGCCGTGCATTGCACGGCCGTTTTGTGTTGGCAACGATGTTGGAGCAGAGCGTTTTGCGGGCGGAATGAAGAGGAACATGCCCCGGCGTGGCTTGGTCGTAGTGTGGACCAGGGCAATGGCTACGAAGAAGCAATTTCGTGAAGGTGCGATGCGTGGCGGCAATGTGGATTGAACAACGACGCTGCTCCTCTTCGGTTCGAGTTATAGCATAGCGCCTGCGCGCCGCATTGAGAAGCCAGCCAGATTACGCAGGGATTACGTACATCTCACTTTTTTGTCATCCGTTGGGCTGCGCGAACAGGGCGCAAAAAAGCCCGGGGGCGGCGCACCACCCCCGAGCCTGTTTGTGTGAAAGAAGCGGACTTACTTATTGCGGCGCAGCACCAGGATGCCCGCGCCAATCAGGATAACTGGCAGCAGCATGCGGCCAAAGCCCGGGATCATGCCCAGCAGAATGAACGCGCCGACGCCCAGCAGAATAATGCCCAGCAGGCGGTTGCGGCGATCTTCCGGCGCGGCACTGCTGGCCGGCGTGCCGCCAACATTGTTGATCGGGATCTCCGTCTCCGGGTCGATCGGCTGGCCAGTCATCGGGTCGTAGCGCACGCGCCGCGTGGACACAAACACCTCGCGCACTTCGTCGCCAACGCGCTGGGCCTGCTGGCGCATTTCGTCAAACACCTCGCCCGGCGCGGCGCGCTGCCCGCCCTCGGCCGGCATAATCAGCCACAGCACCGGGTAGAGCAGAATGCCTACGCCGCTGAGGGCCAGCGCCACAAAGGCCAGGCGCACAATCACCGGGTCGATCGCCAGGTACTGGCCAATGCCGCCAGCCACGCCCGCAATAACTTTATCGGTGCGGCTGCGCATCAGCCGCTGTGTCGGGTTGTACATCGTCGTCTCCTTGAGTATCTACGGCTTGTGGCCGGGTCGTTTCGTTCCTGCCAATGAGACGGCGGTGCTGCGGGCTTTGTTGCACGGTTTCGCCCGAATTATGAAGACGCGCCGCGATACTGCTCGATTGCGGCATCGGCGTGGGGGCGCCCGCCGTCGCGGTAGGTGGCGATGAGCGCATCCACGTCGAATGGGACGCGGCGGAACTCCAGCCCAAAATGCGCGCCGTCGGCGGTGACGATGGCATACTCGGCCCACGGGTCGGCGCGAAAGCCCGCTTCGTCCTGCTGGTGGCTGTACGCGAAGCCGATGCTGCCGGGGTTGAAGAAGCGGCGCGCGCCCAGGCGGCGGATCTGCTGGAGGTGGGTGTGGCCGCCGGTGAGCAGCTGCGCCGCGCCGCCGCCTAATAGCGCCTCGGCCTCGTCGTCGGGCGTGCTGGGCAGCAGCACATCGTCATACGAAGCTGGCGAGCCGTGGAAGCAGAGCAGTTGCTGACCCGTACCAAGCTCGAGCGTGATGGTGGGCTGAAACGCGGCGATGAACTCCCGGTCGGCGGGCGCAAGTTGCGCCAGCGACCACTCGCGCACATCGTCCATGCGGCGGCGGCGCTCGGGTTCGATCTGCTCCGCGCCACTGTCTGCGCCAGTCAGCAGCCAGTCGTCGGCGTTGCCCATGACGGTGGGGATGCCAGCCGCGCGCAGACGCGCCACGACCTGCGCAGGTTGCGGGCCGCCCTGAATGGCGTCGCCCAGGCAGACGATTCGGTCAACTCGCGCGGCCTCGATGTCGGCCAGCGCGGCGGCAAATGCCACGTCGTTGCCGTGAATGTCGGAAATCACCGCGACCCGCATGGCTGCCTCCTTTGTCTTGTTAGCGGAAAATCTTTTTTGTTTACCACCAAGACACCAAGACACCAAGGACTGTTTTTAATAAACCTTGGTGTCTTGGTGTCTTGGTGGTCGCGTATCTATAAAAATAGTGGACGATTAGTGTGCCATTGCCGCAACTGGCTCGTGCTCGCCGGCCCACAGCCGCCGCAGCTCGTCGCTGGTGGCCAGCAGCTCGTCGAGCGTGCCGCGCGCTTCGATCATGCCGTCTTTCAGCACAACGATCTGGTCGGCGCGGCGCAGCGCGGCACGGCGGTGCGAGACGGCAAGAATAGTTGGCAGCTGGCGGTCGGCAGGTGGCAGTGGGCCGACTGCTGGCTGCTGACTGCTGACTGCCGACTGCCGACTGCTCAACCGTTCCCACAGCGTTCGTTCCGTCTCGACATCCAGCGCGCTCGACAGGTCGTCGAATACCAGCAGCGCGGGCTGGCGCACAAACATGCGCGCAGCGGCGGCGCGCTGCACCTGCCCGCCCGAAAGGCGCATGCCCTTCGCGCCAACCGCCGTCTCCAGCCCATCCGGCATTTGCGCGAGGTCGTGCTCGAACACCGCCAGCCGCAGCGCGCCCGGCAGGTTGGCCTGGGCTTCGGGCTGGCCCAGCAGCAAGTTTTCGCGCAAAGTGTCGCTGAACAGGCGCGGGGCCTGGGCAGTGTAGGCGGCGCGCGGCGGCACAAAGAACGAGCCGGGCTGGGCCACTTCCGCGCCATTCCACAGCACCGCGCCAGATTCGGCGGGTAGCAGCCCAAGCAGCGTGCGCAGCAGCGTCGTCTTGCCCGAGCCCACGCGCCCGGTGATCACGGTGAACGAGCCGCGCGGCACCTGGAAGCTGACATCCGCAATCCCGCGCCCCGAGTCGGGGAAGTGGAAGCTCAGGCCGCGCACCTCTAGCGCCTCAAAGGCGGGCGCATCGCGGAAGGCATCTTCGGCGGGCGGCTGGTTCCACACCGGGCTGTGGCGCACCAGTGTTTCCGAAGGCGCGCCTTGCAGCAGCGTGACCATGCGCTCGAAGGAAATGCCGGCCTGGCGGTACTTCGCCAGAATTTTGCCGAAGTGGCCGGTAAAATGGGCCAGCAACCCCAGGTAATAAACGAACAGCGCGAAGTCGCCAATGGTGAAGGTGCCGCGCTGAATGGCCGAGGCGGTGAGCAGCAGAATCGCGCCGGTGCCGAGGCTGGCGGCATTCTCGAACACCGCATTCAGCACTTCAGTGAACAGGCGGTCGCGCAGGCCCGACACGCGGCGGGCATCGTTCAGCGTGCGGAAATGTGCCACCGCGCGCTCTTCCGCGCCGGCCACCTGCACTGCCTGCACCGCGCCAAACAGCTCGCCCACAAAGCCGGTGACATCGCCAGTGGTGGCGCGGCTGGCCCGCCGGTAGTTCTCGATCCGCTTGCGCGCCATGTTCGTCACAACAAGCACCAGCACCAGCGGCAGAAACACCGTGAGCGTAATAAAAGCGTTGATGCTGAACATAATCGACAGGCCCGCCGCCGCAAAGCCGAACATGGCGATCAGGTCGTTGAAGTGGAACATGCTCCACAGCGTTTCGTCGATATCTTCGCGGAAACGGCTGACTGCCTCGCCGGATGAGGCCGGCAGAGCCCGCGCGCCCGGGCGCTCAAGCACGCGCGCCAGCAGGTTTTTGCGCAGCAGCGCGCCCGTGGTATACACAAACGTGGTGTTCGTGGCGGGCAGCACCAGCAGCACAACCACCTGCGCCAGCCCGTTCATTGCCAGCAGGGCCGCCAGCGTCCCAATGCCAAGCTGCGACGGCTCTTGCCCGCTGAGCGTGTTGAAGAACTCGCGCGCGATCAGGCCCGGCACCAGGTCGAGCAGCAGCACAGCGGCGATGGCCGAGAGGTTTGCGACATACGCGGCCGGCGCAAAGCGGATGAGCCGCCAGTAGTACCACCACGCCGGGCGCATCTTCGGTTGGGCGGTTGTGGCTTGCATTGCGTTCCTTTTGGAGTTTTGAATTTTGAGTGTTGAGTTTACGATTTTGTGGTTTACGCAGTTGCGTTCTTTGGCATATCAGCCCTCTGCTTTTCGCCTGCGGCAGCAAGGTAGAAACGATTCTTTTTGTGTGCAATTTTTCCGCGCGTAGCGCAGAAAAATTGCACACAAAACTGCCAAAGGCTCAGCAGACCAACTGCGTAAGCCTAGATTTATCGAACCTGCAACCTGCAAACGTGCAACCTGCCAACTCAACATTCAGCATTCAACACTCAACACTTTTCCCTACGCCAGCACTTCGTCCATTCCCACGCGCAGCAGCTCGGAAAAGCGCGAGTCGGGGTCGTCCATCAGCGCGGCGCGCGGGCCATACTCGCGGATGTGGCCGTCTTCGAGGATCAGAATGTCGTCGGCGCGCAGCACGGTGGCGAGCCGGTGCGCGATAATGATGCCGGTGCGCTCGCGCAGCAGCCGGTCGACGGCGTGCTCGATCATCGCCTCGCTGGCCGGGTCGAGCCGCGACGACGCTTCATCGAGGATGACCAGGCCGGGCGCGCGCAGAAAGACGCGCGTGAAGGCGAGAATTTGCGCCTCGCCAGCCGAGAGCCCGCCGCCCGGCGCTAGCACAGTGCCCAGGCCATCGGGCAGAGAGTGGAGCCACGGCAGCAGCCCCAGGTCGCCCAGCACGCGCTCAATCGTCGCGTCGGGAATAGTCGGGTCGAAAAAGGTCAGGTTGTCGCGCACGCTGGCGTGGAAAAGCTGGACATCCTGCGTGACCATGCCAATGCGCTGGCGCAATTCGCTGCGCGCGGCGTCGCGCAGGTCGATGCCGCCCACTCGCACCGCGCCGCCAGTCGGGTCGTACAGGCGGAACAGCAGGCGCGTGAGCGTGGTTTTTCCGCTGCCGGTGCGGCCAAGCACGCCCAGCGTGCGGCCGGGTTTGATCGCAAGCGAAATGTCGTCCAGCACAATGTCGGCGGGCGCTTCTGCCTCTTCCTGCTGCGCCGTTTCTTCTGCCGCGCTGCCCATGCCGCCAGCCGCGTCGTCGTAGGCAAACGTCACCCGGTCGAACTCGACGCCGAGCGCGCCAGCGGGCAGGGCTGTGTCGCCATCCACAAACGAGCTTTGGGTCGCGTACAGCTCCTGAATACGCGCAATGCCGGCGGTGGCGCGCTGGAGATCTTCGATCTCGCGGGTAAGCTCGTGGATGGGCTGGTACATGAGCTGGGTATAGAAAAACACCAGGTAAGCGGTGCCAAGCGTGATCTGCCCGCTGTCGAACAGCGATTTCGCCAGCAGGTAGCCCGACGCCGTGCCGATTGCAAAGAGCAGAATCGGCGCGAACCATGTGCCCGAGCCGATCAGCGCGGCGCGGCGCTCGCTGCGCATGCGGGCGCGGCTGCGCTCGGCAAGCCGGCCAAGCGTGTAGGCCACCGCGCCGCTGGAGCGAATATCTTCGGTGCCCGACAGGCGCTCTTCGACAAAGCCGAACAGCTCGGCGCTGGTCTGGCGCGCAAGTTTCCAGTAGGGCACGGCAATGCGCTGCACCCATGTGATGATTGTGACCACCGCAACGGCGAAGCCCGTCAGCATCAGGCCGATCTGCCAGTTGGCAAGCGTCAGCGCGACCAGGATGCCCACCACCAGCAAGAGGCTGCCGAACACGCGGATCACGAACTGCGAGAAGAAATTCGCCAGCGCCGTCACATCGCCGTCGATGCGCTCGATCAGCTCGCCGGGCGTGCGCGCCTTGTGGAAGCTCATGTCGAGCTTGAGTGTGTGGAGCGCAAGGTCGGCGCGCATCTGATTGGTCGCCGTCCAGCCAACATTTTCGGCGATGTAGGTGGCGGCGACGTTTAGCACCTGCGTGGCAATCGCCACAACGATGAACAGGATGGCTGCGTTGATTAGCTGGCTGGTTGCGCCGCCGCCCTGCGCGCTGTCGATGAAATAGCGCAGGATTTGCGGGTTGGCGATTTGCAGCGCGATGCTGCCCAGCAGCAGCACAGCCAGCATAAGCACGCGCCCGCGCTGGCGCTGGAGGTAGGTGCTCAGCAGCGCGCGATATTGTTTCAGCGCCTGATTCATAGTGTTTGGCCCACAGCGGCGCGCCACTTCGGTGGCGGTTCGCCCTTGCTATCGTGCACATATGTTCGAAGGTATGACTATAGCCGCAGCGGGGTTTTTTGGCATCGGCCAAAAGGTTGACGCGATGTAAACAAATTGCAAAGGCACAGAAGGCACCGAGTTTTGTTTCGTACTCAGTGCCCTCTGTGCCGCTGTGGTGCGCTGTTCTATGCAGGGCGCGTGACGTAGCGCAGCATGTCGTTCAGCATCGTCAGCGCCACCGGGTGGCTGGCAAGGTGCGTGCTGAGCTGAAAGGTGGAAACAAGCAGGCGGCCCGCGCCGTAGCGCCGTTCGGCTACTAGCGCGACCGTGTCGTGCAGCCAGCCGACGAACAGACCGGCGTGGACGTCGCCCGCGAACTCGGCCGGCGCGCAGCCAACGATCACATTGTCGGGCGTGAGGCCCTTGAAGGCGAAATCGACCAGGCCGGCGCTGGGGAGGCCGGTGAAGATGCGATCCTGCCGCAGCCAGCTAAAGCTGCTGGCCCAGTCGCCCTGCCAGCCACGGCCGGCGCGCGGCGCGACGCCAAAGCGGTTGAGGTAGGCGTGCTGCGAGTCGGGGCCTTCGGCCAGCCACAGCACGCGCCCGCCGGTTTCGACATGCGCGCGCATCTCGTCGGTCAGGGTCGTTGCCAGTGCGACATCGGCCTCGGCCAGCGTGCCAGCCACGGTGAAGCCCAGGCCGCGCAGGGTTTCGGCCAGCTCGGGCGCGTAGATGCGCGCTGGCGCGGGTGCGGCCCATGCGCGCGCCAGCACGTCGATCTCCTGGTGGTTGCTGGCCAGCACCGCGCCATCCGCACCAACCAGGCGCAGATCCAGGCGCAGGCGCGTGCTTTCGGCCAGCTCGGGCGTGTCGAAGGCGACCGTGCCAAGCAGGCGCGCCTGCCCTTGTGCGCAATCCACGTTCTTGATCTCGCCGCTGATCGCCGGCCAGCCAGCCAGCCGCCATTCCAGCGTTGCGCCGCTCAGGTTGGCTGTCGAGAAGTGCGAGAGCGACACGCTCACTTCGCAGCGGTCGCCCGCCCAGAGCACCGCGTGCGCGGTGGTTGGCACCAGCATGTCGTCGGCATTGATCGCCGCCAGATCGTCGTAAAACGCCTTGGGGTTGCGGCACATGTCGAGCAGGCCGTTGCACTCCCAGTGCACGTCGGTGAACTCGGTAATGACATAGCCGACGATGCTGGGGTACAGGCGCATGCGCTCGATCTCGTACTTCAGCGCGTTGAACTCCGAGCGCTGGCTGGCGGCGCTCAGGTCGCCCAGCGTGGGGAAGACTTTGTCGAGGTGGAAGCGCGCAAAACGCTCGTCGACGCCGTGCGGGTAGACCACGCCATCGCCCCATTCCATCCCGGTCTCGAACCACCAGGGGTCGCGCCCACCATAGCCTTCGCGCAGCAGTTCGACATTCGGCAGGCCCCAGTTGCCGAATTCCGACACCAGCAGCGGCTCGTGGCCGGTGGTGCGCACCTCGGCGGTGTGCGTGCGCGGCCCGCGCTGCCAGAAGTTGCCACGCAGCGCGCGCCAGTCGTCGAAGTTGGCATAGCTGTGCGCAAAGGCCCAGTCGGGCCGCGCTGCAAAGGTTGCCACCCACTCATCCCACTGCGCCGCGTGGTCGGGCATGGCGTAGTAGTTGTGGAAGTCGAGCAGGTCGGTGACGACGTGGAAGTTGCCATAGCAGGCCGAATTGCCCACGATCAGGCGGTGCGGGTCGAGCTGCTTCATGAAGTCGTAGGTATCGGCCAGCCAGGCGCGGTGATCGGCGTTCGCGCCCAGGTCGGTGCCCCAGTTTTCGTTGATGATTGTCCAGATGATGATCGAAGGGTGGTTCCAGTCGCGCGCGACCATGCCTTCGAGCGTGGCGCGGGCACGGCGCTTGGCGGCGGCGGTCAGGTTCTGCCAGTTGGGCAGTTCCGTCCAGATCAGCAGGCCAGCGCGGTCGGCGGCGTCGTAGTAGCGCGGGTCGGTGATTTTGATGTGTGTGCGCAGGCAGTTCAGGCCCATGTGCTGGGCTTTGGCGAACTGGTCGGCAATCGCTTCGTCGCTGAAAGGCGTGTAGATCAGGTCGGGGTAGTAGTCCTGGTCGAGCGCGCCCCGCAGATAGATGACCCGGCCATTCAGCAGGATGTTGCCATCGGGCGAGGTGGCGATAGTGCGCATGCCAAACGTGGCGCTCAGGCTGTCGCTGCCCAGGGTTGCGGCGACCTGATAAAGGTTGGGCTGCCCAATATCCCACAGCAGCGCGTCGAAGATCGGCAGCGCCACAGCGATCGTGGCTGTGCCAGCCGGGATGATGTGCTCGGATGTGCTTGTGCTGCCACGCGGGTTGGTCAGCGCGAGGGTCACGACGGCATCCTGCGCGGCGGGCTGGCTGAGCTGCACTTCCACCCGCGCCTGCGCGCCCGGCACATCGGGCGTGACGCGAATGGCGGCAATGTGCGTGGCCGCGCGCGTTTCGAGGTAGACGCTCTGCCAGATGCCGCCAAGCGGGCCATACCAGCTTTGCTTGCCGTGCGGCACTTCCGAGAAGGGGTAGTCGGGGAAGCGCGCCGTGTCGGTGCTCGCATCCACGACCTTCACCACCAGCTCGTTCGCGCCATCAGGGCGCAGCGCGGCGCTGGCATCCAGCTCGAAGGGCAGGTAGCCGCCCTCGTGCGCGCCCAGCAGTTGGCCGTTCAGCCACACCGTCGTGTGGTAGTCGACCGCGCCGAAGTGCAGAACATAGACGAAGGACGAAGGACGACCGACCACCGATTGATCAGGCCCAGTGTTCGTCTTTTGTCCTTCGTCCTTCGTCATTGGAAAGGTGTGGCGATACCACGCCACGCCGCTGTAGTCGCGCATGTCGTCGAACTGCGCTTGCCATGGGCCCGGCACGCGGATCGCGCGCGGCGTGGCGGCCAGGGCGTCGTGGCCCAGCTGGCCCTGTGGGTCGGGGAAGAACTCCCAGGTGCCATCAAGTGTGATCCGGGTGCGGGACATCGGGTTTGGCTCCTTGTTGCGAGTGTTGAGTGTTGAATGTTGAATGTTGAGTTGAACGGTTGGCAGGTTGCAGGTTGGCAGGTTGCATATCACGTTCCCTGCCAACTGCGTGCGGGACATCGGGTTTGGCTCCTTGTACGGTTGCGGGTTTGGAAGTTAGCAGGTTTACAGGTTGCAGGTTGCAGGTTGCATATCACGCTCCTTGCCAACTGCGTGCGGGACATCGGGTTTGGCTCCTTGTACGGTTGCGGGTTTGGAAGTTGCAGGTTTACAGGTTGCAGGTTGCATATCACGCTCCCTGCCAACTGCCAACTGCTGACTGTTTGGTTCCGCGGTTCTGCGGTTCTGCGGTTCTCGGTTCTTGGTTCGTCGCCTAGCGGCTGGCTTCTTCGATGGCGGCGGGGCGCTGCTGTACGGCGCGAATGCGCTCCATGTCGAACTTGGTGCCACGGTCGAAGGTATAGATGCCGTTCTGCTCCTGATACACGTCGGTGAGCTGGGTGTAGCAGTAGCCAAACATCAGCGGGTCGCCCAGCAGCGCGTCGAACAGGCCCTCGAAGCGCGTGTAGAACTCGTCGAGCGACCGCACACGCTCGCCATAGCCCCACGAGTCTTCGCCCTCTTTCGCGGCCGGGCTCCACCAGATGCCGCCAAACTCGCTGACGAAATAGGGCTGGCCGCGATAGGGGATCGACTGATCGCGATTCGAGCCATGCGCCGGGTTCAGGTAGGGCGTGCCATCGGCCAGACCGGCGTGGCGCACCTTGAAGGTGGCCGGGTTCTGGTCGTAGTCGTGGCTGTCGTACACATCGGCCTCGGGCACGCGGTGGGCATAGCCCGAGGTGTCGAGCACCGGGCGGGTGTTGTCCATCGCCTTGGTGGCCAGGAACATGCCGCGCGTCACGTCATCCAGCACGCTGGTGCGGTCGGTGAGCTGCTGCCAGGTTTCGTTCAGCGGGCACCAGCCAACAATGCTTGGGTGCGAGTAGTCGCGCTCAATCGCCTCCAGCCACTCGGTGATATAGCTCGGGCCGGGGCGCTGGTGGTCGTTCTCGGGGCCAAAGTGGCTGCAACCCCAGTCGGGGAACTCGCCCCAGACGATGTAGCCCATGCGGTCGGCGTGGTAGAGGAAACGCTCCTCGAAGACCTTCTGGTGCAGGCGCGCGCCGTTGAAGCCGGCGTCCATGCTCAGCTGAATATCGCGCACCAGCGCCTCGTCGCTCGGCGCGGTCAGGATGCCGTCGGGGTAGTAGCCCTGGTCGAGCACCAGCCGCTGGAACACCGCCGCGCCATTGATCTTGATCGCCTTGCCGTCGATGGTTACGCTGCGCAGGCCGGCGTAGCTCTGCACATGGTCGATCACTTCGTCGCCGTGCAGCAGCTCGATGTCGAGATCGTACAGGAAGGGGTCGTCGATCGACCACAGGCGGCGGCGCTCGGCGGGGATGGGCAGGTCGAGCTGCGGGGCGAAGTCGGCGTCGGCGGCGCAGCTGATTGAGCAGACCGCGCCGTGCTCGTCGCGCAGGGTGGCGCGCAGGATCGCGCCATGTGGGCGCGCGCCGCTGATCGGCTGGGTGATGCGAAACACGCCGTTCGCCACGTCGGGCGTAATGCGGGCGCGCTGCAAGAACGCCACCGGCACCGGTTCCAGCCACACCGTCTGCCAGATGCCGGTGGTGCGGCCGTACAGCGCGCCATGTCCGGCGAACTGGTGCGCCTGCTTGCCACGCGGCTGCGGGATGCCGTGCGTGTCGCGCGCGCGCACCACAATTGTGACGGCATCGCCTGCGCTCGCGTTCGGCACCTCAACGCTGAAGGGCGTGAAGCCGCCGCGATGGCGGGCCACTTCCGCGCCGTCGATCCACACGGTTGTGTCGTAGTCGACCGCCTGGAAGTGCAGCAGCACGCGCTTGCCGGCCCAGTCTGCCGGGATCGTCACTTCACGGCGATACCACACCGCTGGCATGAAGTCGGGGTTGCCAATGCCCGAAAGCTCCGACTCCGGGCAGAATGGCACGGTGATCGTGCCGTTCAGCTCGCGCCCGGTCAGGCCGCGCTCCAGGCCGCTGTCGCCGCCATCGATCTCGAACTGCCACTCGCCATTCAGGCACAGCCAGTCGGCGCGGGCAAACTGCGGGCGAGGATATTCTGGTCGAGGGGTAGACATAACCATACTCCTTGTTGATATGCGCAAAAAAAGGCGACAGAAAATGAACCCCGCGCCAGCGGCGCAGGCAGGAAGCGCAACGAGCGCGGGTGGTGGTTTTAACCCCAATATCTTTCAAATAGCCGCAAAGGCTCAACGATGCCAAGATTTTATAGCGCTCTGAAGCCTTTCGTGTCTTCGTGCCTTCGTGGCAATCGTTCCCAGTTGCCTTGTTTGAAAGGCATTATTTTTAGCGTAGCTCGCTGGTCGCATTGCCTTGCACATAGGCGCGATAGCGCTCAACCAGCGCCGTCGCGTGGCGCACCAGCACGCCCGCCGCGTCAAACTCCGAATCCCACAGGCCCAGGTGCAGCAGGTAGTCGTGCAGCGGCGCGTCGCCAGTGCGGTAGGCCCAATCAATCATGGTGATAATTGGGAACCAGGTGTAGCCAAGCACCGGGATGCCATCCGCCTGCGCCGCGCGCACCGCCGCGATGGTTTCGTCCATCCAGGCCGCCCGCCCGGCAATATCGGCCCGCGCGCTGGTTTCCGTCACAAACAGCGGCTTGCCGGTGTGCTCGTAGCTGCGGCGCAGCACCGCTTCCAGCAGCCGGCCATCGCTCGGCACCGGCGCGCTTGTTTCCGCGCCGCTGGCGTCAACTGCCACCGTGCTGGCGGACCACGGGTAGAAATTCACGCCAAAAATATCGTGCTCGACGGCGCCGGCCCGCAGCACCGCCAGGTCGTCTTCGCTTGCGCCATTCTGCGTCAGGTAGTCGTGCAGCGGGTGCGCCGCGCCCACCGAGCCGCGCACCAGATCCCAGGCCAGGAAGTCGTGGGCCTCGCGCGTGGCGACCGCATCCCGTGCCGCAGGTGTGGCGGGCGCGTGCCAGCGCATCGCTTCCACCGCCACCAGCACGGCGGCCGGGTCGGCGGCGCGAATCGCCCGCGCAGTGTGCTGGATGCCGCGCGCGATTTGCAGCAGCACGCGCACATAGCCCGTATCGCCGCGCAGGTAGGGCGGCCACTCGCCGCGCCGCCCGCAAAATTCTGCGTTGACGGTTGGCTCGTTCAGTGGCGTGTAGAAGCGCACCAGCCCGGCATAGCGCCGCGCAAACGCCGCCGCGTACGTGGCCACGCTTTCGGCATAGCTCGGGCCGGCGAAGCTGCCGCACAGCCAGGATGGCGTGCCATAGTGCATCAGGTCGATGATCGGCTGGATGCCCAGCTCGCGCACCATATACGGCAGCACTTCGTCGGTCCAGCCCCAATCGAACTCGCCGGGCCGCGGCTCGGCGCGGTACCACGGCACGCCCCAGCGCAGCATACGAATGCCAAGCGACGCCGCCCGTTCCAGGTCTTCGCGCCACTGCTCGTAGTGTTGCGTCAGCTCATATTCGTCGAGCGCGCGCAGACCGGGGCGCTCCTGCGGGATGAAGGTGTCTTCGATGCCGCCAGCCCATGCGAAGGAACTGTTGAATGCTACATGTTGAGGTTTGAATTGGTCCATTGCTGTATTCAAGCCTTACACTGAAAATGCCACCTGACAATTGGGAATTCAACATGTAGCATTCAACACTCAGCACTTATTTCAGTCGGTAGTGCGTTTCGGGCAGTTCGCGCAGCCGCGCAGCCGCGCTTTCGGCGGTGATGTCGCGCTGCGGCTCGCCCAGCAGCTCAAAGCCAACCATGAACTTGCGCACCGTGGCCGAGCGCAGCAGCGGCGGGTAGAAGTGCGCGTGCATGTGCCACTCGGGGTGCTCCTGCCCGTTGGTTGGGCGCTGGTGCAGACCCATCGAGTATGGGAACGAAACCTGAAACAGGTTGTCATAGCGCGTCGTCAGCCGCTTCAGCACGTCGGCCAGGCCAGCGCGCTCGTCGGCGCTCAGGTCGGGCAGCGCACCGGCCGGGCGGCGGCTGATCACCATGGTTTCAAAGGGCCAGACCGCCCAGAACGGCACCAGCGCCACAAAATGCTCGTTGGCGCACACAATCCGCTCGCCCTCGGCTTCTTCAATCGCCAGGTAATCGGCCAGCAGCGTGCGCCCGTTGGCGGCGAAGTACTCGGCCTGCGCGTCCTGCTCGCGCGCGACGTTCAGCGGCAGCAGCTCGGTGGCCCAGATCTGGCCGTGCGGGTGCGGGTTGCTCGCGCCCATCATCGCGCCGCGATTCTCGAAAATCTGCACGTAGTTGACCAGCGGCTGGGCGGCCAGGTCGTTGTACTGTTCAACCCACACATCCACCACCTGCGTCAGCGCGGGCACGTCCATCTCGGCCAGCGTCAGGTCGTGGCGCGGCGAGAAGCACACCACCCGGCAGGTGCCGCGGTCGCTTTCGGCGCGCAGCAGGCCGCCGCGATCGAGCGAGCCATCGGGCGTGTCGGGCAGCAGCGCGGCGTAGTCGTTGGTGAAGACAAAGGTCTGCTCGTAGTTCGGGTTGGTTTCGCCGCCCGCGCGCGCATTGCCCGGGCACAGGTAGCATGTCGGGTCGTAGTGCGGGCGCTGGTCGGGCGCGGTCGTTTCGACCTGACCCTGCCAGGGGCGCTGGGTGCGGTGCGGCGACACCAGCACCCACTCGCGGCTGAGCGGGTTGTAGCGCCGATGTGGGTGGTTGCTCAGGTTGAACATTCGCTTTCCTTGCTGTGCGGAAGCACGCTAGAGCCGCGCACCACACAACGGAACCGCACGGTCGGGGTGCGGTTGCGCTGCGTCGTTTCGGGCTGGCTGGCTAATGCTGCACAGTATACACCCCAGCAATGGTCACACTGCCTACCCCTCGCTCGGCAGCGTCACCGGGCGGTAGCCGATCCGCAGAGTCAGCGCCTGCGGGTAGTTGCCAAAGCGTTCGCCAAACAGGTTCAGGCCGCCCAGGTGCGCGGCGTCGGGCTTCACCCCGATGCGCACCGCCACGAACGGGCGCTCCTGCACGCCCAGGTCGTCCAGCCGCACGCCCGAAAGGCGCATGCCATCCACCTCGGTGAACTGCTCGTGCACGTGCCAGACCTTCAGCAGGCCATATTGCGTGTTGCGCGGCCCCCACCACTCCGGCGTCAGCCGCCCGCGCTCGCCGCCAAAATCGCCCGGCGAGGTCCACGTGCCAATCTCCACGCCATTGATCCAGGTCGTAATATCCGAAGGCCAGTCGGCATTATGGTGCGGCGCTTCCGAGCACACTTCCATGCTGAGCTGCAGCGAGGTGGGCTGGGCCAGGGTCGGCAGGCGGTTCGGGAAGCGGTATTCGACATAGCCGTGGCGGAACCACAGCAGCTGCGCCTCGGCGCGCGCCGGCTCGTAGAACGAGGCCGGGTCGTCGAGCAGGCCAATAATGCCCGCATCATTCAGCAGCCCGCAGGTCGGCGCGATCTGGCAATCCACAAACGCGCCAATCGGCATGGCCTGCTCCACGGCGTGCTCGCGCGGCGATTCGGCCATGGGCAGCTCGATCACAATCGTGTCGTACTTGCGCGCGGCGACTTTGCGCAGCCCGCGGCTGGCCGGCTCGAACTCGGTGCGGATCAGGCCGGCTTCTTCCAGCGTTTCGATGTGGAGCGCGGCAGTGGAGGCGGGCAGGTCGAGCGCGGTGGCAATATCGTTCACGCTGGCGAGCCGGCCGGCCAGAAAACGCAGAATGCGCACGCGGTTCAGCGAGTCGAGCGCCTTGAATACGCGCTCAAGCTGCGCGCTGTCGGTGGCGTCGCCCAGCACCAGAGTGCGATTTCGCGGTTCGGGGTTTTGCATGGCGCGCTCGCTTTCCTGCCGTATCGGAGCGAGAGACTGAACGAACTTCCTGGTTCATTCCAAGATATTTGTAATATACAGGCTCGTTTGCCACATGTCAAGCGAAGATTTTGGAAGAAAGAAGGCTCGTTGTATCTGCTGTTTTGCCATCAGGAAGCGCTTTCCTGCATTTCGCGCTGCCGCAGGTGCCCGGGTGATTTTTCGGAGCCAGAAAATCGCTTCCAAGAATGTTGGAAGCTCGCCAGCGTGGGCGGCCCGGGCCAATCTGCTACAATGCGGCCATTCGCTACACAAGGAGCAAGATGATATGAACGACCAGCTTGCGGCGCTGGCAGCCTTCCCGGCGCAGTTGCGCGCGCAGATTCAGGGCCTCGACGACACGGCGCTGCACTTTCGGCCCGCGCCCGGCGAGTGGTCCATTCTCGAAATCATCGGCCATATGATCGACGTCAGCACGCTCTGGCCCAGCCGCATCCGCCACATGCTGGCCAGCGAGAACCCGCAGCTTGCCGCCGTCGACCCGGCGTGGGTGCAGCAGCGCGACTACCACAACAAGCAGCCGGCCTTTTTGCTGCAAACGCTGGCCGAGGGCCGCGAAGAGTTTGTGGATTTCATGCGCCAGCTGCGCCCGGCCCAGCTTGAGCGCACCGGCGTTCACCCCACGCGCGGCCCGCTTTCCGTTGCGCAGGCTGTTGCCGCCCTCGCCGACCACGACCGCATTCACAGCGCGCAGATCGCGGGTAACCTGGCGGCGATGCGCGGCTAGTTTTGTCAGAAGAAAATCCACAGATTTCGCAGATTACACAGATACGATCTTCGATACGCGCATTGTCGAGTGTGGCCACCAGATTATGATCATTCGTTTGGCACTGCGCCGGAATACTTCAGGAATAATCGGCGAAATCTGTGTCATCTGTGGATTCGTGTAACTCGCCCCTATAGCGCAGGAGCAGCACCCATGAGTGATACGCCAGGCATTACCTTTGCCGATGTGCAGGCAGCCGCGGGCCGTCTGCGCAGCGTGGCGCACCACACGCCCGTGGCCACCTCGCGCACGCTCGACGAGCAGGCCGGCTGCGCGGTCTTTCTGAAGTGCGAAAACCTCCAGCGCGGCGGCGCGTTCAAGTTTCGCGGCGCGTACAACACCATCAGCCAGCTCACCGCCGAAGAGCGCGCGCGTGGCGTGCTGGCCTTTTCCTCGGGCAACCACGCGCAGGGCGTGGCGCTGGCCGCGCAAATGCTGGGCGCGCCCGCCGTGATCTGCATGCCCAGCGACGCCCCCGCCGTCAAGGTTGCGGCCACGCGCGGCTATGGCGCTGAGATCATCTTCTACGACCGCCAGCGCGACGACCGCGAGGCCGTGGCGCGTGGCATCGCCGCCGAGCGCGGCCTGGCGCTGGTGCCGCCCTACGACGACCCGCGCATCATGGCGGGGGCGGGCACGGCCGCGCTGGAGCTGGCCGAAGCGGTGCCCGACCTCGACGCGCTGCTGGTGCCGATTGGCGGCGGCGGGCTGATCGCGGGCAGCGCAGTGGCGATGCACGGCGCGCGCCCGCAGGCGCAGGTGATCGGCGTCGAGCCGGCGGATGGCAACGACACCCAGCAATCGCTGCGTGCGGGCGCGCGCGTGACAATTGCGCCCCCCGCCACGATTGCCGATGGCCTGCGCGTGGTGCAGCCCGGCGCGCTTACCTTCCCGGTGGTGCAGCGCCACGTGGCCAGCATCCTGACCGTCACGGAAGACGAGATCGCCGAGGCCATGCGCTTTGCGCTGCTGCGCCTGAAGCTGGTGATCGAGCCTTCGGGCGCAGTGCCGCTAGCCGCTGTGCTGGCCGGGCGCATGCCGGCCGGGCTGCGCCGCGTTGGCGTCATCATCAGCGGCGGCAATATCGACCCGCCTGTGCTGGCCGGCCTGTGGCCCGCGGTTGACGCTCCTGCGGCATCGCCCGTATAATCGTGCGAATCCGCGCAGGTGCAGAAAGGACGCGACGATGGCGGTCTTCAAAACCTACGAAGAGCTCCATACCTACATGGGCCGGCTGTACGACGAAGCCAAGTCGGACGCCCGCATCGCCCCGAAAATTAAAGCTTCCAACCTTGTCATCCAGTTCCGCTACGACGACCCCCACGCGGTTGTAACGATCAATGCCGCCAGGCCGCCCACCCAGCCCGGCGCAATCTTCGATGTGCTGTGGGGCGACGACACCGGCCTGAAGCCCGACATCGAGATGAGCATGAAATCGGATGTTGCGCACCAGTTCTGGCATGGCAAAGTCAACCTGATGGCCGCGCTGGCACGCCGCCAGATCGTCGCCAAGGGTCCGATCCCCAAAATCCTCAAGCTGCTGCCCAGCGTCGAGCCCATGTACGAAATGTACCCGCGCTTGCTGCGCGAAATGGGGCGCGACGACCTCGTGATCAGCTAATTTTCGGAACAAAACTTGCTTGGTAGGGTCGTACTACCGCTGGAGCTAAGGCGGCCGGCCGGTGCAGTGGCTGGCATTGTCTTGGCACTATGGCGACCCACCCAGCAACGATGTTTCAGCGGAGCAGAGACCGTATGGACACGGAGGAGATGTATCGGCGCGGTGTTGCCGACGCAGAACATGGCGAACCGCACCCTTTCTATTATCAGCACTATTACCAGTATCGCCGCGCATACGATAACGCGCGCCGCAGCAAGGGTTTGCCGGGCGGCTACTACGATCAGCGCCGGCGCCGGCTGGTACAAGGCGGCATAGTTCTTGCGATTCTGCTCGCAGCGCTGGGTGGCTACTGGTATATGCGCACGCACGAGAATGCGCCGGCAGTTGCTGGCAGCTCCAGCCCGCAGGCGCAAACGCTCGATGCCCAGCCAACGCCGTCGCGCAGGCCAGTGTTTGCAACGCCCACTGTGCCGCCAACACCAACGCAGCTTGTGCTGCAGGCAGGTGGAAACGCTCAGGTTGTGAATATCCAGGGCAGCGTGCTGCGCGGGCGCAAGGAGCCGAGCCTGAAGGCGCAGGCCACCGCCTCGTTCAAACAGGGCGACAAAGTGCGCGTGCTGGAAGGGCCGGTCGAGGCCGATGGCTTTACCTGGTGGAAGCTGGAAGGCGATGCCGGCACCGGCTGGAGCGCGCAGCGCGCCAAGGACGGCACCAGCTGGCTGGAGCCGGTGGCAGCGTCCTGACGCATGTGACTTTTCCGCCTGCGCCCCGTCTTATCTGAAGGTTACCGGCTCTGTGTTTCATTGTGCGCCGCCGGTGGGGTTTTGAAGAAGGATAGTGTAAGGAGGCTCATAATGGGTCTGTTCGGCAACAACAACGACGACGAAATGAAAAAAGTTGGCGAGAACCTGCAGAACCTCAGCGAGCAGATTGCTGATCTGCAGAAGAAGCTGGCCGCCAAAACCGCCGAGGCCGATGGCTTGCGCACGCAGGCTTCTCAGGCCACGGGTAGCGCGGTTGCCCTCGAAGACGCACAGTCCGAGATCGCGGTGCTGCGCCAGCAGATCTCCGACATGAAGGCCCAGGCCGAAGCGCCTGCGCCGGCTTCCAAAGTGCTCGACAGCATCAGCAAGGCGGGTTCGGCTGCCCCTGCTGAAAACACGCGTGAAGCGCCGGCCGCCCCGGCCAGCGCCCCCGCCACCGGCGGCCTGACGGCCGGCGCGCAGGCGTGGGTGACGCGGGCGGGTGGCTTGCCGCTGCGCCTGCGCTCGGCCCCGAACCTGAGCGGCGAGATCCTCGCCCGGCTCGCGCCCGGCACCGAAATGACGCTGCTCGATGGCCCGCAGCAGGCCGATGGCCACGGCTGGTGGCACGTTCGCACCTCGCATGGCGAAGGCTGGGTGGCTGGCGAAGATCTGCGCACGCAGCCCGATTAATGCGCTTTCAGCGCGGGGTTTAGGAAATGTAGAACGCTCAGCGCGGCGATGAGGTTCATCGCCGCGCTGAGCGTCTTCCGTTATAATACAGCGCCTGCCCGTCTGTGACCATGGGGAGATTGTTTATGTCGATGCCGACACAACGCGCCGCCCGCCGCCTGGTGGCTGTGCTCTTTATCGCCCAATGCCTTAGCTCAGCCGCGCTGATCGCCAATATTCAAATGAACCCGATCATTGGCGCGAAGCTGGGCGGCAGCCCGGCATTGGCGGGCGTGGCTGGTACCTTGCTCCTGCTGGGCGCGGCCGTCTCGGCGCATGTGTCGGGGCGCTTTATGCAGCGCTATGGCCGCCGGCTGGGCCTGGGGCTCGGCTTTGTGGTGGGCGCGTGCGGCATGCTGCTCAGTGGCCTGGGTGTGCTGCAGGGCAGCTTTGCGCTGTTTCTGCTGGGCGTGACGGTGGTGGGCGCGGCGCGCGGCGCGGCCGACCAGAGCCGCTATGCCGCCGCCGACACTCAACCCCCCGACCGGCGCGGCTGGGCGATTAGCATGATTGTGTTCGCCAGCACCGTGGGTGCAATCGCTGGCCCCTGGCTCGCCAGCACGCGCGGAAACCTGCTTGGCGGCCTGACAAATGTGCCACAGTCGGGCACGATGTGGGCTGGCGCGCTGCTGTTTGCGCTGGCGGGCGTGCTCGTCTTCACGCTGCTGCGCCCCGACCCGCAGGAGCTGGGGCGTGCCTTCGACGAGCCACGCGAGCCTGGGCAGCCGCTTGCAGGGCGCACGCTTGGCGCGGTGCTGCGCCTGCCGGCCGCGCAGCTGGCGCTCGCCGCCATGGTGATTGGCCAGGCCACGATGGTGCTGGTGATGTCGGTTACATCGCTGCATATGGATCACAGCCACCACGGCGGCGACGAGATTTCACTGGTCTTTATGGCTCACACCATCGGTATGTTTGGCCTTTCGATTGTCACTGGCCGCGTGATCGACCGGGTTGGGCGGCGCAATGCGATCCTGAGCGGCGTGGCGCTGCTGGTGGGCGGCAGCCTGATTGCGCCCACCTCGCTGCAAACGCCCTGGCTGGCGCTGGCGCTGTTTCTGGTGGGCCTGGGCTGGAACCTGTGCTATGTCGGCGGCTCGACGCTGCTGTCCGACATTCTTGCGCCCGGCGAGCGCGGCGGCATCCAGGGCAGCATCGAGCTGATTGTGAATGTGACCTCGGCCAGCTGCAATTTGCTCAGCGGCGTGATCTTTGGCGCATTTGGCTACACAACGCTGGGCCTGCTTGGCGCGGCGCTGGCGCTGGTGCCGCTTGTAGTGATTGGCGCGCAGCGGCTGCGCATGCCGCGCCCGGCAGCGGCGTCGTAGGTGGTGCTGCAGTTCGTTGAACGTTGCAGGTTTGCAGGTTTGAAGGTTGCAGGTTTGAAGGTTGCAGGTTTGCAAAGTACTGTTCGCTGCAAACTGCCAACTGCCAACTGCCGGTTCTAAAGTTGCAGGTTTGAAGGTTGCAGGTTTGCAAAGTACTGCTCGCTGCAAACTGCCAACTGCCAACTGCCGGTTCTAAAGTTGCAGGTTGCACGTTCGCACGTTTGCAAAGCACTACTCGCTGCAAACTGCCGACTGCCAACTGCCGGTTCTAAAGTTGCAGGTTGCACGTTCGCACGTTTGCAAAGTACTGTTCGCTGCAAACTGCCAACTGCCAACTGCCGGTTCTAAAGTTGCAGGTTGCACGTTCGCAGGTTTGCAAAGTACTGCTCGCTGCAAACTGCCAACTGCCGACTGCCGGTTCTAAAGTTGCAGGTTGCACGTTCGCACGTTTGCAAAGCACTGTTCGCTGCAAACTGCCAACTGCCGGTTCTAAAGTTGCAGGTTGCACGTTCGCAGGTTTGCAAAGTACTGTTCGCTGCAAACTGCCAACTGCCAACTGCCGGTTCTTTGGTTCTCGGTTCTTTGAAGGTTGCAGGTTATTGGCCCAGACCCAAAACCCCAGACCCTAAACCCTCATGGTTCTCGGTTCTTGGCTTCTATCAAACGAGGTGTGTTGTGACAAACGCAAACCAGCGCCCGATCATTGCGGTTGGCGACCTTGTGTGGGATGTGCTGGTGAAGCCCAATGGCATTCTGCTGCCGGGCGGCGACACCACCGGCCGTATTGCGCTTGCGCCGGGCGGATCGGCGGCGAATGTAGCGGCCTGGATCGCGCGCGCTGGCATGCCGGCAGGGTTTGTGGGCAAGGTTGGTGCCGATGTGTTTGGCGACCTTGTGGTGCGCGATCTGGAGAATGAAGGCGTGGCCGCGCACGTTAGCCGCACCAGCGAGCAGGACACCGGGGTGATTCTGGTGCTGATCGACCGGGCCGGCCAGCGCAGCATGGTGACGAATCAGGCGGCCGACTTCAACCTGCTGCCGGAAGACCTGCCAGAAGAAGCATTGCAAAGCGCCGGGCACGTCCACATCACTGCCTGGTCGCTGTTCACCGAGCCGCCGCGTGCCGCAGCCTTGCGCGCCGCCCAGGTTGCTAAGGCGGCCGGCGCAACCGTCTCGTTCGACCCGGCATCATACCAGATGATTCGCGAGATGGGGCACGACAAATTTTCGCGCATCACATCATCGCTGCCGGTCGACATTCTCTTCCCTAACCGCGACGAAGGCGAGGCGCTGACGGGTGAGCGCCGCCCCGAAGACGTGGCCGACGAGCTGCACGAGCGCTACAACGGCGCGGTGATTGTGCTGAAGCTCGACAAAGATGGCTGCTATGTGAAATCACGCGACCACGCGCAGCACTACCCCACTGGCGATGGCCCGGTGATCGACGCAACGGGCGCGGGCGATGCCTTCGATGGCGCGTTTCTGGCGAGCTACCTGCGGGATGGCGACCTGGGGGCGGCGGCACGCTTCGCAAACGATATTGGAAGCTGGGTGGTGGCGCACTATGGTGCCCGCCCGCCGGCCGACGATGATCTGCGGGCACTGCTGGCGCGCAAGGCGCAGTAGAAATCTAGGCGTCGATCAAAGCACTGGGCTGCAAACCACGCGCGGCCAGCAGGCTGCCGAGCTTCTGCAAGCCAAGCCGCACCCGCGTTTTCACGGTGCCAAGCGGGCGGTTCAGGTGCGTGGCGATTTCCTGGTGCGAAAGCCCGCGGAAGTAGGCCAGCTCAATTGCCTGGCGCTGTGCCTGGGGGAGTTCGAGCAGCGCCTCCGCAATCAGGCGGCGCTGCTCGGAGGCCCATGCGCCCGCCGGCACGTCGGCCTGCTCGTCGACGATATGCTGAATAAACGGATGGTCGGCATCCTCGTACACTGGTGCGGGGCGGGCGCGCTGGCGGCGCAGCTCGTCGATGCACAGATTGTGCACAATACCAAACAGCCACTGGGCCACCCGGCCGCGCTCATTTGCAAAGCTGGCGCTGCGCCGCCACACCCGCCAGAACGCCTCTTGCACCATTTCCTCAGCCAGCTCCGGGTTCTTCAAAATACGCAGCGCCATGCGGTAGACAACGGCGGCATAGCGGTCGTAGAGCGCTTCGAGCGCCTCGCTGCTGCCCTGCGCGATGGCGGCGATGAGTGCAAGGTCGTCGTGGTTGGCAATGCGCGCCGAGAGATCGGCACCGCTGGCCGCAGGGCTGGGAACTGAAGCTTGAGCCTGTGCACTCATCGCCGCGCCTTTCTGGTCAATTCATGACTATGCAGGGATTATAAAGGAATTGCACAGGTATGTCAATATATTTTGAAAATACTTTGCAACGATTTTGGTGAAATCTGTGCAACAATTGTCGATGGCGGCGGATGAGGCCATGCTTATGTGGATGACATCAAATTGTAAACTCATGGAATTGACCGGGCAGGCGCCACGGCATACGATCACGGCAGCGTATTGCACTATTTAGCAATGGCCGCACGGCCCAGGAGAGTATCTATGTTTGGACGCCGCAATCCCGACCGGCAGCCTGGCCCACAGCCAAGTGCGCCAAAAAGTGATTTGGATTTGAGTATCCTCGATCATCTGCCCGATATCAGGCCCGCCGCCAAGCCCGATGCGCCCGCGCCCGAAGCTACAGAAAAAGAAGCTGCACTTGGCCCGTCAGTTCGGCAGCAGCTGCGCGACGCCGAGGCCGCCGACACTGAAAAATCGCAGGGCGCGGTCACTCAGCAACTCTCGGCCGTTGAGCTCGACCCGCTGCCCAAGCCGCCGTATGAAAATGTATGGGAACAAGCCAGCCCCGAGGTTGCGGCTTTTTTCTCTGAAACGAGTGTGGTGGCCCCGGACGCGCCGGCCTATGCCGAGCCCGAGACTCTGCCGACGCTAAGCTCCGAGCTGGGGATGCACGAAGAGCAGTGGGCCGCGCCCGCGATGGAGGCATTTGTGATTGAAGAAGCGCCTGCGCCAGCCGAGCCTGCGCCGCTGCCGGCCCGCGCCGCTGCCGAGAGCTTAATTGGCCCGGACGACTTTTTCGATGGGCACTACCGCTCCGAGCGCGGCGTGCGTGTGCAGGGCAATGCCCGCGGCTCGATTGAGTCGCGCCAGTACATTCTGATCGAGGCGAGCGCGCAGGTGGATGCCGATATTGCCGCCGAGGAAATTGTGGTGGCTGGCTCGTTCTCGGGCAAGATCATCTGCCACGGCCGGCTGGAAATTCTCGAAAGCGGCAAGGTGCAGGGGTCAATCGAAACGGCCTCACTGGTGGTGCGCGAAGGCGGCCTGCTCGACGGCGAGCTGCACATGCGGCGCGGCGACGCCTAATTTCTCTCTTCGCCCGCAAAAAAGGAGCGGCGCTCGCGCGCTGCTCTTTTCTTTTTGGAAGATTGTTTGGCCGAATATCTTTAGAAATAGCCACGAAGACTCAAAGATTTTATCGCATCTTGAAGATCTTCGCGCCTTCGTGTCTTCGTGGTTGCCGTTCTGTTTTGTGCTTACGCCAGCGCCCAGCCCACCGCCAGCACCCATAAGAGCATGGCAATTGCGCCAGCCGCGCGGCGCCCATCCATCCACAGCCACTGCGCGCACAGCGCCGCAAAGATCAGGGCCGCCAGCGCGCCTGCCCCCGCCGCAAGGTCGGGCATGTGCGCCATCACCAGCGCCACCCCAAACACCACTGCCAGCGTGAATACGCTCGCCACCAGAAGTTGCAGCGCCGATGCCTGCACAGGCACGCCGCGTAGGCGAATCGTTCGCCCAACGGCTGGCTGCCGCCCAGAGGTGGCGCGCGGCGCGTGGATGCCCAGCGCCGTACCGCACGCAATGCAAAACTGCGCGTCGGGCGGGAGCAGTTGCGAACAGCTTGGACAGCGCATGGCACAACTCGATCGTTTGAATGCAGCACTATCATCCTATGACAATATACGCAGCGGCGCAAGCGCCGTTTCGGCACAAGCCATGCCGATCGGCTATACTGTGCCATTCGCAGCAACGGGATGTTTGCTATGGTGACACCACTTCGCGGTGGGGGTTCGGGGGCGTAGCCCTCCACACCTCCCGCCGATGAGGCGAACGCGTAATTCATGATGGTGAGGGGAGTTTGAAATGAAGCTCAATGAAAGCGTGGTTGTGCTGGCGCTGGCAACCCAGCGCGATGGCCAGACGCAGTTCTTCCACGCCAGCCTGATCCTCGACGCGGCCAATGGCCCGGCGCTGATCGACACGGGCCTACCCGGCCAGCACGAAGTGGTCGCCACGGCGCTGGCTGGGGCGGGCGTGGGCGTGGCCGATCTCACGCGCATTATTCTGACGCATCAGGACATCGATCATATTGGTTCGCTGCACGGCCTGGCCGAAGCAAGCGGCGCGCGCGTGCTGGCCGGCGCCGACGAGGTGCAATATATCGACGGCACACAGCCCGCGCGCTTTATGACGCCCGAGGCGCTGGAGAAGCACCCGCAGCTGCGCCCGGTCGCGAGCATGTTCCAGGCCACCCATGTCGATGAAGCGCTGGACGATGGCGCGCTGATCGATCTGGCCGGCGGCGTGCGCGTGGTCTTCTCGCCCGGCCACACGCCCGGGCATATCTGCCTGTTCCACGAGCCCAGCCGCACCCTGATCGCGGGCGATGCGCTGACCGCGCAGGATGGCCAGCTCCATGGCCCCAATGCCGGCGCGACGCTCGACATGGCGCAGGCCAGCCAGTCGGTGCAGAAGCTGGCCGCGCTTGGCCCGCAGGCGATCATCTGCTACCACGGCGGCGTTGTTGATGCCGACGCGGGCGCGCAGCTGCGGCGGGTGGCGCAGGAGCTGGCCCAGTAGCTACAGGATCTGGCTGAGAAACAGGCGCGTGCGATCTTCGCGTGGCGCGGTGAAGATCTGCTCGGGCGTGCCTTCCTCGACGATCTGCCCCTTGTCGAAGAACAGCATGCGGTCGGCTACTTCGCGCGCGAAGCCCATTTCGTGCGTCACAACCAGCATGGTGATGCCGGTGTGCGCCAGCTCCTGCATCACCTCCAGCACCTCCTTGATCATCTCAGGGTCGAGCGCGGAGGTTGGCTCGTCGAACAAGAGGATGCGCGGCTGCATGGCCAGCGCCCGCGCAATCGCCACGCGCTGCTGCTGGCCGCCCGAAAGCTGGCCGGGGTATTTCAGCGCCTGCTCGCGGATGCCCACGCGCTCCAGCAGCTCGTAGGCCTGCGCCTCGGCTTCGCCGCGCTTGCGCTTGCGCACCCACATCGGCGCCAGCGTGATATTTTGCAGCACCGTCAAATGTGGAAACAGGTTGAACTGCTGAAAGACCATGCCCGTCTCGCGGCGGATGGCCTCGATGTTGCGCAGGTCGTCGGTCATCTCGATCCCATCGACGATGATCGTGCCTTCCTGGTGCGTTTCCAGCCGGTTGATCGTGCGAATGAATGTCGATTTCCCCGAGCCCGACGGCCCGAAGATCACCACCACCTCGCCGCGCCGCACGCTGGCGCTCACATCATTCAGCACATGAAAGTCGCCATACCATTTATGCACATCGCGGCAGATGATGATTTCTTCGTTTTCCTGTTCCACGGCCATAGTGTTCTCCTGAAAATGCTCATGGGTATAGGGTCTTGGGTTTGGGGATTTGTTTTTGGCAGAGTGTTCAGCGTGCACTGCCATCAATAGAGTCATTGGGTTAAGCTATCGAAATATGTTTCCCTATACCCTAAACCCCAATCCCTAGACCCCGCGCTATCGCGTGCCCACGCCAAGCTGCCGCTCGAGCCGGCGGCTGATCATCGACAGGCTGAAGCAGAAGATCCAGTAGAGCAGCGCGGCGAACAAAAGCACCTCGCGCTCGACGCCGCCCGCCACCGACAGCCATTCGGGCTGGTTGATCACAATGCCCGCGATGCCCAGCAGCTCGGCCAGCCCAACGATCGACACCAGCGATGTATCTTTGAACAGGCTGATGAACTGGCCGACGATGGCGGGAATAACCGCGCGCAGTGCCTGCGGAAGCACGATCAGCACAGTGGTCTGTACGATATTGAGCCCCAGCGCGCGCGCCGCTTCGCTCTGGCCTTTCGGGATGGATTGCAGGCCGCCGCGCACATTTTCGGCCAGGTAGGCCGCGCTAAATCCGGTGATCGCCACCAGCACGCGCACGAGGTTGTCGATGCGGATGTTGGCGGGCAGGAACAGCGGCAGCATCAGCACCGACATAAACAGGACGCTGATCAGCGGCACGCCACGCACAACCTCAATATAGATTGTGCAGAACCAGCGCACCACCGGCAGGGTGCTGCGCCGGCCGAGCGCCAGCAGCACGCCCAGCGGGAACGAGGCCACAATGCCAACCACGGCCAGCAGGATCGTGAGCATCAGCCCACCCCACAGGCCGGTTGGCACCACCGGCAGCACGCCCTCGATGCCGCGCACCAGCAGCAACAGCACAATTGGCGATGCAAGCCAGCCGATGATCGTGGGCCAGCGCAGCCGCGCGCCCAGCCAGCGCCCCAGCAGCAAGCCGCCGCCCGCAAGCGCCGCGCTGCCGACTAGCCAGATGCGCGTTTCCAGCCCAAACGGCAGCAGCGCCAGGAACACGCCCAGGATCGCCAGCCCGGCAGTGATGGCTCGGGGCAGGCCGCCCCAGATGCCGGCGCTCAGGCCAAACAGCAGGTAGATCAGCGACACGCCGGCCTGCACGCGCCAGACGTATTCGGGCGGGTAGCGCCCGGTCATCAGCAGGCGCAGGTTCGCCACCACTGGCGCCCATGTCGCCTCGAGAAATACCCAGCGCAGCAGCAGAAACAGCAGCCAGGGCAGAACGACCAGCAGCGCCACTGTGATCGCGCTGTTGAGCGGGCTATTGAACAGGTTCGCGCGCAGCCAGGCGACCGGTGTGGGCCGCACATCGCTGCGCGCCTGCTTGATGCTTGGTGCCGTAACGGACATGGCAGGCCTTTCGCAGAGCCGAGAAGGGCGTATGCAATACGCCCGAACCGCAGAGCCGAGAAGGGCGTATTGCATACGCCCAAACCGCAGAGCCAAGAAGGGCCAGTAGTAGGTGATCGTTGGTCACCCCTTCCCCTCTCACCGCTCGACGAGGCGAATGCGCCGGTTGTAGATATTTGCGAACAGCGATGTCAGCAGGCTGATGAACAGGTAGCAAGCCATCATGATCGCAATCACCTGAACGGCGCGCCCGCTCTGGTTGTTGATCGTCGTCGTGACAAAAAACAGGTCGGGGAATGCCACCACAATGCCCAGGCTGGAATTCTTGGTCAGGTTCAGGTACTGGTTTGTCATCGGCGGGATGATCACGCGCAGCGCCTGGGGCAGGATGACCAGCCGCATGCTCTGCGCGGGCGAAAGCCCGAGCGCCTGGGCGGCTTCGCGCTGACCCTTCGAGACCGCCTGGATGCCGGCGCGCACAACTTCGGCAATAAACGCCGCCGTGTAGATCGTAAGCCCGAGCAGCAGGGCAAAAAACGCCGCGCTGATATTTGTGCCGCCGCTGAAGTTAAAGCCCTGTAGCACCGGCTGGTCGATCACCAGCGGGCTTGTGCCAGTGGTGGCGGCGGTAACAATCGCGCCCACCAGCACCGTCAGCCCGGCCGCCAGCCAGCCCACCGGCCACGCGCCATTCGGGCGCTCGGCGCGCTGCAAGGCCCGGCGGCGCAGGGCATAGGCCACAATGCCTACCAGCAGCCCGCCCCACAGCCAGGGTGCCCATGCGCCGAAGCTGGCAGCTGCCTGGGGCCATGCCACCGCCAGCCCGCGGTTGCTCAGCAAAAACACACCATCGACCCCAACCGCATTGCGCACGCGCGGCAGCTTCAAAATAACCGCCACAAACCAGAAGATCAGCTGCACGGCCAGCGGCGTGTTGCGAATAACTTCGACATAGCCAGCCGCCAGGTTGCGCAGCAGCCAGTTGCTCGAAAGCCGGCCAATGCCAATCAGCATGCCCAGCAGCGTCGCCAGAATGATGCCCAGGAAGGCAACGCGCAGTGTGTTGGTAATGCCCACCAGAAAGGCGCGGGCGTAGGTATCGGTCGGCTGGTAGGCGATGCTCGATTCGGAGATTGCAAAGCCGGCGGTCTGCGGCAGGAAATCGAAGCTCAGCGGGATGCTGCTGCGCCGCAGGCTGTCGAGCATGTTGCTGCCGAGCCACCAGAACAGCAGCCCTACCAGCAGCACAAATGCAATCTGGGCAAGGATGCCCAGCGTCTTGATATTGCGGTAGAGCGGGATCGATTGGTGCGCGGGTGCGCGCATTTCGGGCTGTGTCATAGGCTCGCCTTGCACTGTAGAAACGGCGCGGCGCTCAGCAATGTGCTGAGCGCCGCCACACGGCCTAGCGGAACGGGATGCCGTAGATCAGCCCGCCTTCGGTGTACAGGGCATTCGGGCCACGCGGGATGTTGATTGGCGTGTCGGGGCCGAGGTTGCGGTTGTAGATTTCGCCGTAGTTGCCAACCGCCGTCAGCACCTTGACCATGAAGTCGTTGTCGAGGCCCAGGCCCTTGCCCAGCTCGCCCTCAGCGCCCAGCAGGCGGCGCACATTCGGGTCGGTGCTGCTCAGCTTCTCCTGCACATTCGCCTGCGTGACACCATATTCCTCGGCGTTCATCAGGCCATACACCACCCATGTCACAATATCGTGCCACTGCGGGTCGCCTTGCAGCACGCTCGGGGCCAGCGGCTCCTTGGAAAGCGTCACGTCGAGGATGATGTGGTCGTCGGGCTTCTGGAGCGAAAGGCGGCGCGAAGCCAGGCCCGACTTGTCGGTGGTGACGGCGTCGCACTGGCCGGCGTCGTAGGCGCCCATGGTGCCGTTCGCGTCTTCAAAGACTGTTGGCGTGAAGTTGAGGTTGCGCGCGCGGAAGGCGTCGGCCAGGTTCAGCTCGGTGGTGGTGCCGCTCTGCACGCAGATCGTCGCGCCTTCCAGATCTTCGATCTTGCTGATATTCTCGCTTTTGCGCACCATAATGCCCTGGCCATCGTAGAAGTTGGTGGGCGCGAAGTCGAGGCCATTCACCGTGTCGCGGGTGAGCGTCCAGGTGGTGTTGCGAATGAGCACATCCACTTCGCCGCTCTGCACTGCGGTGAAACGCTCCTGCGCGGTGAGCGGGCGGAAGGTGACCTTGCTGGCATCGCCAAAGATCGCGGCAGCGAGCGCCTTGCAGAAGTCGATATCGAAGCCAACCGTCTGGCCCGATGAATCGACCGAGCCAAATCCTGGCACCTGGTCGTTCGAGCCGCAGATCAGGTTGCCACGCGATTTGATCGTTTGAAGGGTCGCGCCAGCAGTCGGCGCGGGTGCGGGCGCGCTGGCAGCAGTGGGGCCAGCCGCAGGGGCAGCAGTTGGCGCGGGCGCAGCAGTGGCAGCCTGCGCCTCGGCAGTTGCGCCGCCAACCGGCGCGCCGATGGCGGGGGCATCTGTGGGGGCTTCAGCGGCCGGCGCGGCAGTGGGCGGTGTGGTGGCGGTGGTGCCGCTGCTGCAGGCAGCCATCAGCAGGGCAGCAAACAGCAGCCCGGCCAGCCAGGGAAAACGGCGAGGGTTCAACACGATCTCCTCCATCTATGTGTGAGCGAATTCCCAACGGCCCAACGCCGCTGAGACAGGCAGTTCGCTCTGGGTACCTCTTTCTTTGCCGCCATACGGGCGGCGCGACTATACAGGCGGAATTCGCGCAATACGGGCATTCGCGGCAAAGGCTGCGGGCCTTGTCGCGGTGCCGGCCATCTGCCGCGTAGCGCAAAGCGCTGCCGCCGCGGCATGCTGATGGGACGAATATATGGCTACAAACGGGGATCATTCCCGATCATGCGAGGGAGTAGCTTGCGGCATGGGCGGCGTTGGCTGCCCCTAACCCTCGAACCCAGCATCGGCTGTGATGTAGGTGCTGTTCTTCGTCGATTGTTCTGCTTGGGGTTATGGCTATTCTAGCAGCAGGGCCGGGGGATGTCAAAACCTGTTTCGTGTACGGCGTCGCCGCTGCCTGCCGCTCACCCGCTGCGCTGGCGCTCGCGCTGGCTGCTGCGCTGGTAGTCGCTGGGCGACATGCCGGCGATTTTGCGGAAGATCTGGCTGAAGTATTTGGGGTCGTCGTAGCCCACCAGCGCGCCAACATCCCCCAGCCGCAGGTCGTTCTGGGCCAGCAGCTCCTTGGCCTTTTCGATGCGCACCTGCGTCAGATAATCCGAGAAGGTCATGCCGATTTCGGTTTTGAACAGGCGCGAGAAGTAGGCCAGGCTGACGCCATGTTCGGCCACAAAGGCTTGCAGGGAAATGTCGCTGGTGTAGGAATTGCGCACATGCGCCACCAAGGTGCGCACCAGCTGGCGCGGCGTGATCGCCCCGCGCTCGGCCTGAAGCAGCGGCTGAAGCTGCTCATCTACCCATTCCAGCAGGTCGGCGTGGCTGCGGCTGCTGCGCACGGCCGCCACGATCGCGGCGTGCTCGGGGGCATGCGCGCCCGGCGTGGCGCGGATGTGCTGCGCAAGCTGGGCAAACAAGGTGTCGAGCGCGTGCCCCACCGCGTGCGCGGGCGCCTGCTCGCGCTGAAGCTGCGCCAATGCGGCGTGAATATCGGCCACGGCGGCGGCGGGTTTGCCTTCGGCCAGGGCGCGCGCGATCAGCGGGATGTGGGTGCGTACCATGTCGCTCACGGGCGGCTCGGGCGTGGCGCTGGGGCGCGCGAAGGTGGGCATGCCCAGGCGCAGCGCCTGTTCCAGCCGGTGCATGCCTTCGGCCAGAACGCGCTCGGGGCGGTCGTTTGTGCCTTTGTAGGTGTAGGTGCTGTGCGCCAGCACGCCCGCCCCGGCGATGGCCTGGTGCAGCCGGTTCGCCAGCGTGTCGAGCAATTGGAGCTGCAAGCCGGCCAGTGGCAGCAGGGCAACCCGGCAGCGCGCATCGAAATCCACAATATCGCACGGGTGCCCGGCCAGCACCGAGCGAATAAACGCGCGGTCGATCGGCGTGTCGCGCCACACCACCGGGCCTTCCCAGTTTTCGCACACCAGCACAATCATGCCCCACTCGCCGGCCAGCAGGTCGGGCTCGGGGCTGGCGGTGCGGCGCCCGGCGCGCAGAACGCGCGCAAGCTGGGCCTCGCGCAGGTGGCCGGCCTGGGCCTGGGCATCGGCCAGCGTGCCGAGCGCGCGGGTGACGGTGGCATGCAGGGTGGCGGTGCGCACCGGTTTGAGCAGGTAGTCGGCAATGCCCAGGCGCAGCCCTTCGCGCGCATACTCGAACTCGCTGTAGCCGCTCAGCACAATCGCGGCCAGGTGCGGCGCGCTCGCTTTCAGGCGGCGCACCAGCTCCAGCCCGTCGATCTCGGGCATGCGAATGTCGGTAATCAGCAGGTCGGGCGGCGTGGCAGCCGCACAGGCCAGCGCCTCGTCGGGGCTGGCGCAGCCGATCACGCGGTGGGCGCTTGCAAACGGCTGCAGCATCGCCAGCAGGTCGTCGAGCGCCAGGTGTTCATCTTCGACCACCAGAATATTCATCGATCTGTGCTTCCCGCGCGGCCGCCAGGGCCGCATACTCATAGGGCAGGTGCAGCGACACAATCGTGCCGCCGGCCGGCGCATTGCCAACAGAAACGCCGTACTGGTCGCCAAACATCAGCTTGATGCGGCGCGCAATATTCACCATGCCAATGCCAACATCGGCGGTGGGCAGCTGCGCCGACTCGCTGGCCTGCTCGAGCTGCTGGTTGAGCCGCTCGCGCGTGGCGGCGTCGATTCCGCGCCCATTGTCGATCACCTGTACCACCAGCACTTCGCCCTGTAAGTCGGCGCGCACCAGAATGCGTATCCCGGCGCGGCGCTGGTCGAGGCCGTGGGCAATCGCGTTTTCCACCAGCGGCTGGAGCGAGAGCTTGACAAGTGGGGCTTCGAGCAGGCCGGGCGGCACTTCGTCGGCGAACTGCAGGCGCTCGCCAAAACGCGCCTGCTGGATCGTAACATAGTTGGCCACATGCGCCAACTCTTCATGGAGCGGCACCAGCTCGTTCCAGTTGCTCATGCTGTAGCGGAACAGCTCGGCCAGCGACTCGGCCATGGCGGCGACGGTGTCGGCCTGGTTGCGCCGGCTCAGCGCGCGCATGCTGTTGAGCGTGTTGAACAGAAAGTGCGGGTTGATCTGGGTTTGCAGCGCCAGCAGCTGGGCGTCCTTCTCGCGCAGGCGCGCCTCGTACACCTGCGTAATCAGCCGCTCGATGCTGTCGAGCATGGTGTTGAACACGCGGCTCAGGCTCCCAAGCTCATCGGGCGCTGCGTTGGCCGGCAATCGCACGGCCAGGTCGCCGCGCTCCACGCGCGTCATTGTTCGCGCCATCAGGCGCAGCGGCTGCGTCACCCGTTGCGTGACCATATACAGCAGCAGGCCAAGCACCAGCACAGCCGCGACGCACAGCAGCAGCACCAGCGCGCCAGTGTGCTGTGTTTCGATGGTGAGCGAGGCGACCGGAATAAGCGCAACCGTGGTCCAGTGCGTGAATTCCGAGCGCTGCGTGGCGTACAGGTAATCGGTGCCGCGCCAGCTGAGCTGGCCTTGCGCGGGCGTGGTGGCGAGCTGCATGTCGCTAATGCGCTGACCGGTCAGGTCGCCGCTGGAATAGATCACCTGGCCTTCGTCGGTGAGCAGCAGCACCTGCGCGCTGCGGCTGGCATTGCCCGAAAAGGCCAGCAGGTCGCGCATGACGTCGGCAGAAATGTCGATTTTGAGGTAGCCAAGCTTTTTGCCAGTGTCGATATTTTTGATCAGGCGCAGGTGCGAAAACACGGGCGCGGCGCCTTGCTCCACGGTGGTTTCCGGGCCGGTCGGCCAGAGCATCACGGCCGGGGCGGCCTGCTGCGCCATGCGCGCGTACCACGGCTCGCTGGCAACGCCATAGCGCGCCTGCGGCAGGTCGCCACGCGCAAAGTAGAAAAGCGTGCCATCTTCGGCAAACAGATACATGCCGCGAATCGACTGCCAGGAGGCGGCCAGCGACAGCATGCGGTAGGTAATGTCGTCGACATCCTGCTGCTGGCGTGGGGCGCGGGCGTTCGCAGCCGATGCGCGCAGCACGCGCTGGACGCTGGCGTCGCCATACATAGTCAGCGAAAGCCGGTCGATCTGCGTCACAAACAGATCAACGTTTTTGGTCATCTGCTCGACGGTGCTGCTGGTGAGCGAGAGGGTTTGCCGCTCGATCGTGCGCGCGCTGTTGAGGTAGAACAGCACGCCGCTCACCACCACGGTGATGCTCATCACCACCAGAATGCTGAGCAGCAGCTTGGCCTGAATACTCCATGTGTTCCACGGCCGTTGGAGCACGATCTTCCTCCTGTATGAACAGGATGGTGTGGTGGGGGTTCGGGGGCGGCTTGCCGCCCCCGAGAAAACTATTTTTTGGCGGCTCTCCGCCACAAACGTGGCGGAGAGCCGCCAAAAAGAGATTATCTTGGAGGGCTGACGCCCTCCAAACCTCCTGCAGGAGAAGTGGTTCTAACCGCATTCGTTGACAAAACATCATTGGAACAGGAAGTGCCTGCTAGTATGCCGCAGAAATCGCCGCCCGTCAATCATGAAGTCGGAAGCATTTCGAAAAAGGTTGCGCTTTTGCCGAAAGTGAAACAAAAGCAAGTCAAAAGAATCGACCAAAAAAAGCAAAAGAGTCACTCGCTTTGTTTCGTTCGTGTTTGTATACTAGGCGCACACTGATCTCAACTGCACAGAACACTCCTGCCCATGCCACGCGCGATTGGCGGCTGCTGCCCGGCTGCCTGCGTGCCTGGCCTTGCCACGCCGTCGCCCATCGTTTGTTGGTTCTGCCGGGAAGCTCCGGCCTGTAGAAGTGTTTACAAGGAGGTACAGCATGCGCCAGGTTCGCGCCACATTCATCCTGATGTTTGTGGTCGGGCTGTTTCTCGCGGCCTGCGGCGGCACCGCCCCGCAAACGCCCGCCGCCGAAGCGCCCACCGCCGCGCCAGCCGCCGCACAGGCGACGGCAGCGCCCGCCGCTGATGCACCCACCGCCGCCGCTGCTGATGCGCCCACTGCTGCGCCAGCCGCCGAGCAGCCCACCGCTGCCGCCGCCCCGGCCGAGCCCGTTGCGCCGCCAGCCGACTCCGACCTGCCCGTGAATGTCCCGCGTAAAGATGTCCTCGTGGTCGATCAGATTTTCCGCTACAGCGTGGCCGACAACTTCAACTTCTTCGTGCCCGGCCCGGCCTCGCCCACGCAGCAGGGCCTGCTCTACGACACGCTCTGGTATCTCGACCAGGAAACCGGCGAGTGGATTAACTCGCTGGCCGAAGACAAGCCGCAGTACAATGCCGACGCCACCGAGATGACGGTGAAGCTGCGCAAGGGCATCATGTGGAGCGATGGCGTCGAGTTCACCGCCGACGACCTGGTCTACACCGTCAATACGCTCAAGGACAACCCCGGCATGAGCTGGTCGGCCGAAATGAAACTGTATGTCAAAGACATCAAGGCGACCGACCCGAACACGGTGGTGTTCACGCTGACCGAGCCGAACATCCGCTTCCACACCTACTTCACCGCGCGCTACAACGCCGTCTATATGATGGCCAAGCATGTGTGGGAGAAGGGCGGCGACCCCAAGACCTTCAAGAACAACCCGCCGGTCTCGCTCGGCGCGTACACCGTCGACCAGACCGACCCGAACGGCTTCTGGATGCTCTACAAGCGCCGCGACGACTGGCAGAAAACAACGGTTGGCACGGTCGTCAACAAGCCCGGCCCGCCCTACATCCTGAGCGTGTTCTATGGCGACAGCGCCAAGAAGGCGATTGCGGCCTCGCGCCACAACCTCGATGTGCTGTTTGATGCCGACATCGAAGCCTTCCAGGCCATCCAGGGCAGCACGCCCACCATGCAGTCGTGGTTCAAGGACTTCCCGTGGGCCTACCCGAACGAGCTTGACTTCCGCTACTTTGGCTTCAACCAGGCCGCTGCGCCGTTCGACAACAAAGAAGTGCGCTGGGCTGTCACGCTCGCGCTCGACATCGTCGACCTGCAAACCAACTACATCGGCGGTGTGACGCGCGTGACGCCGCTGCCCATGCCGGCAACCAGCCTGCTCATGAAGCTGTACGCCGTGCCGCTGGAGCCCTGGCTGAAAGAGCTGACCATCGATGTTGGCAATGGCGAGAAGTTCCAGCCCTACGACCCCGACGTGCCCAAGAAGATCGCCGCGTGGGCGCGCGAGCAGGGCTATACCGTGCCCGAAGATAGCGATGCCGACGGCCTGCGCGACCGCTTTGGCATGGGCTGGTGGAAACACGCGCCCGACGTGGCCGAGAAGCTGCTGACCAAGAACGGCTTCACCAAGGGCGGCGACGGCAAGTGGCTCAAGCCCGACGGCACGCCGTTCACGATCAAGATGATCGCCGCACCGGACGAGAACGATGTGTACCGCCTGGCCACCGGCTTCCAGGATCAGCTGAAAGCCTTTGGCATCGACGTCGAGATCGAATCGCTGGAGCGCAACCCCTACACCGAGCGCCAGCAGACCGGCGACTTCGAAGCGACCAGCTCGTGGGGCTTGCTGGCGATCAACGCCAACCCCGACCTGTGGCAGGCGCTGAACTCGGTGCATTCGCGCTTCTTCACGCCGGTCGGCAAATCGACGGCGGGCTCGGGCAGCAGCAACATTCTGCGCTTCAAGCAGCCCGAGCTGGATAGCATCGCGGACGACCTGAACAAGCTCAACCCCGACGATCCCAAGGTGCAGGAGCTGGGCCAGCAGGCGCTGAAGGTGTGGGTCGAGAACGCACTGACGACCAACACGATCAGCTTCAAGAAGTTCACCTCGTTCGACGACACCTACTGGAAGGGCTGGCCGAACAGCGAGAATCCGACTCGCCAGCCGCTGTACTGGTTCATCGGCGGGCGCTTCACCTTTGCCGAGGTCGAGCCGAAGTAAGGGGTTAGTGCCGTAGTGCGTAGTGCGTAGTCCTCATCGCACTACGCACTACGCACTATTCTCACCCAGGTGAATTATGACCTTTCTGAAATCGTATGTTGCGCCGCGCCTGCTGCAATGGCTCGTCGTCGTGGTGCTGGGCATCACGCTCACCTTTATCATCCCGCGCCTGCTTCCCGGCGACCCGGTCGAGCAGACGCTGCGCCGCATCACCGCCAACACCACCACCGACCCGCGCGCAATCGAAAGCTTCAAGAACGCGATTTCCGACATGTATGGCCTGCAGGGCACGCCGGTCGAGCAGTACTTTCGCTTCTGGGGCCGGCTGTTCCAGGGCGATTTTGGGCCGTCGCTGGGCGCGTTTCCCACCCCCGTCACCGAGATCATCGCCAATGGCCTGCCGTGGACGGTTGGCCTGCTGGTCAGCTCGATTATCATCTCGTGGATCATTGGCATGATCCTCGGCACGCTGGCGGGCTATTTCCCAAATAAGCTCTGGTCGCAAATTCTCGACAAAGTGCTGATCACGGTCTACCCAATTCCCTACTTCATTCTCGCGCTGACGCTGGTGATCATCTTCACCTACTACCTGCCGGTCTTCCCAATGGTTGGCGGCGCTTCGGGGCGGCCGGGCTTTACGTGGCCCTACATTCGCAGCATCCTGAGCCACAGCTTCCTGCCCGCGCTCTCGCTGGTGCTGGGCGGCACAGCATTTCGCTACCTGATCGCCAAGGCGCTCTCGTCCACGCTGGTGTCGAGCGACTATGTGAACTATGCCGAGCTGGCCGGGTTGCCGCGCCGGAAAATCATTTTCGGCTATGTGATGCGCAACAGCCTGCTGCCGCAAGTGACCGACCTGGCGCTGTCGCTGGGCGCGCTGTTCGAGGGCGCGCTGATCACCGAAGTCGTGTTTTCCTACCCCGGCATAGGTTTTCAGCTTTACACCGCGATCTTGCAGTCGGATTTCAACCTGATCATGGGTGTGACGATCTTCTCGATTGTCGGCATTGCCACCGCCGTGCTGCTGGTCGATCTGCTCTACCCGCTGATCGACCCGAGGGTGCGCTACAGATAACCTGTTACACGTTACAGGTTTGCAGGTTGCAGGTTGGCGTTGTCGCCCTGAACAACCTGGAACTTTCAAACCTTCAAACTTTCTAACTTGAAACCTGGCATTCGGAGCCAACGCTATGACCGTTCTGAGAGACTTATTTCGCTTTAGCAAAACCTTTCGCTGGGGCATCTTCTTTCTGCTGATTGTGCTGGCAATGGTCGTGCTGTCGTTCTTTTCGCCCTACGGCCCGCTCGACCGGCGCGTCGTGCCGAACAACCGCCCGCCCTCGCTGAAATACCCGCTCGGCACAACCTCGCTCGGCCAAAGTGTGTTCTGGCTCACGACCTTTGCCGTGCGCAACACGCTGATCGTGGCCGGGCTGGCGGTGCTGATCGGCCGCACAATCGCGATCCTGCTTGGCTCGCTGGCCGGCTACCTCGGCGGCATCCCCGACCGCGTGATCTCCGCGCTGTCGGACACATTTATTGTGATTCCGCGCCTGCCCCTGCTGATTCTGGTCTCGTTCATTCTGAAAGGCCACCTGAGCTTTCTGTCGCTGGCGATCTTGCTCGGCCTGCTCGACTGGGCCTGGCCATCCAAGCGCTACCGCGCACAGATCCTGAGCATGCGCGAAGAAGAGTTTACGCAGACGGCGGTGTTTTCGGGCATGAGCACGCTCAAAATCATTTTGCGCGAGCACCTGCCCTTCCTCATCCCCTTCGCGCTGGCCGACGCCGTCAGCGGCTTTTTGTTCGCAATCGGCATGGAAATCACGATGGCGATCCTGGGCCTGAGCGACCTGCAAATCCCCACCATCGGCACGATGATCTACTGGGCCAATTACTACCAGTCGCTGCTGGCGCGGCGCTGGTGGTGGCTCGCCACGCCCATCCTGACGACGGTGGTGATTGTGGTCGCGTGCTACCTGCTTTCGACCAGCCTGGGCACCTACCTCGACCCGCGCACGCGCCTGAAGAACCTCGTAGCGAAAGCGGCAGGTGCCTGATGACCACAGTCGCCGAACTCGACAAACTGCGCGCCTACTACATCACCGAGGCGTATGGTGTGAACCGTACCGTGAAGGCGGTGGATGGCATCAGCATCGCAATTCGTGAGAACGAAATTTATGGCATTGCCGGCGAATCAGGCTGCGGCAAATCGACCCTGCTGAAAGTTCTGCTGGGCATGATTACGCCGCCGCTGACGGTGGTGGAAGGCGGGGTGAACTACAATTTCGGCGACGGGCCGATCGATGTGCTGAAGCTCACGCCCGCCGAAACCCGCGCAATGCGCTGGCGCGATGTCTCATACATTCCGCAGGGCTCGATGCACGTGCTGAACCCGGTGCGCCGCATCCGCCACACCTTCCGCGACTTCATTGGCGCGCACGTGAGCACCTCGCCGCGCGAAACCGACGCGATGGTGCGCAGCTACCTGGCCGACCTCGGCTTGCCCGACAAGGTGCTCAATTCCTACCCGCACCAGCTTTCCGGCGGCATGCGCCAGCGCGTCACTATCGCCCTCGCAACGATCCTCTCCCCGCGACTGATCGTCGCCGACGAGCCGACCACCGCGCTGGATGTGGTGGTGCAGCGCGGCGTGATTCAGCTGCTGGAAGCCATCCGCGACAAAACGCGCAATACGATGGTCGTCGTGACGCACGACATGGGCGTGCATGCCAACCTGACCGACCGCGTGGCGGTGCTGTACGCCGGGCAGCTAATGGAAGAGGCCGACACGCCGACGCTGTTCGCCGAGCCGCTACATCCGTACACGCAGCACCTGATTCGCTCGCTGCCAAAGATCGACGACCGCACCGCGCGCGAAAGCTTGCCCGGCCGCCCGCCCGCGCTCGACAACCCGCCGAGCGGCTGCCGCTTCCACCCGCGCTGCCCATATGCGATGGACATCTGCAAAGCCGAAACGCCCGCGCTGGAGCAGGTCGGCCCGAACCACCGCGTCGCGTGCTTCCTCGTGTCGGAAAACAAGATCGGCGTGCGGCAGAAGGACGCTGTGGCGGCGAGTTAAGATCACCACAGAGGCACGGAGACACGGAGATGGGGAGACACGGAGGCAGGGCGAAAGGGTGAAAAGGTGCAGTCTGCAGTAGGCAATTGGCAGTTGTGCAGCGTTTTCCTGATCGTGGGTTCTTTGTTCTCAGCGTTCGTGTCTCGGTTCTGTTGCTGGCGTTCGGGTCGCAAAGCCTAGCTTACTGCCTACTGCCTACTGCCTACTGGTTGGCTCTCGGTTCTCGGTTCTACGATAAGGCAATTCTATGGAAAACACTCCCGGCGACACACTCCTCCAAATCGACAACCTGAGCCGCATTTTTCACATCCGGCGCGGGCTTGCGACCACGAATTTCGTCGCAGTCGATAGCGTCAATATGTCGCTTCAGGCGGCGAAGCCCGAGATTCTGGCGGTGGCGGGCGAAAGCGGCAGCGGCAAATCCACGCTCGCCCGCATGATGCTGGGCCTGACTGCGCCGTCGTCGGGCACGCTCCTGTTCAAGAACCGCGACGTCTCGCGCCTGTCGGCCCGCGAGCGGCGGAACTGGTTCATGAAGGAAGTGCAGCCGATCTTTCAGGACCCGTTTGCAGCATTCAGCCCGCTGAAAAAGGTCGAAAGTTACCTGTACGACACGGCCTTCAACTTCGGCACCGCCACGCGCGCCACGGTCGATCAGCACGTCGATCACGCCTTGCAGGTGGTTGGGCTGTCGTTGCGCGAAATCAAGGGTCGCTACCCGAACGAGCTTTCCGGCGGGCAGATGCAGCGCACCGCAATCGCCCGCGCGCTGATCACCAACCCGGCGCTGCTCGTCGCCGACGAGCCGGTTTCGATGCTCGACGCCTCGCTGCGCATGTCGATCGTGAACGCCTTCCGCAACCTGAAAGAGCAGGAAGGCGTCAGCGTGATCTACATCACGCACGACCTCGCCACGGCCTACTATGCTGCCGACCGCATCGCCGTCATGTTGCGCGGCTGGGTGGTCGAGCTTGGCACGGTCGACGAGGTGCTTGGTCGCCCGGCGCACCCGTACACGCAAATCCTGAAAAGCTCCATCCCCGAGCCCGACCCAACGCTAAAGTGGAAAGACTCAATCGCTCTGGCGCGACCCGAAACCGAAGAATACATGCGCGAGGGCTGCAAGTTCGCCGGGCGCTGCCCGCAGGTGATGGACGTGTGCAAAACCGTGGTGCCGCGCGACGTGCAGGCCGAGGGGCGCATGGTCAAGTGCCACCTCTACGACCCGCAGTACGCCGGTTCGCCACGCGCCGCCGATGCCATCCCGCTTCAGCCGGTGAGCAGTTAGGAAAGAACCACCAAGACACCAAGGCACCAAGTTTTGCAAATATTTCTTGGTGTCTTGGTGTCTTGGTGGTAAACGTATCTTTCTGGTGGTGAGCGATGATACTGTATCCCAAGAATGCCACGCCCGCGCTGGATATGGGCTTGTTCCAGAACCCAAGCGCCGAGTATCGCGGGACGCCGTTCTGGTCGTGGAACTGCAAGCTCGAACGCAGCGACCTGATGCGCCAGATTGCCATGCTCAAGCAGATGGGCATGGGCGGCTTCCATATGCACTCGCGCACGGGCCTCGCCACGCCATACATGGGCGAAGAATACCTGGCGCTGGTGCGTGAATGCGTGGAAGAAGCGCGCCGCACGGATATGCTGGCGTGGCTGTACGACGAAGACCGCTGGCCGTCCGGCTTTGGCGGCGGCATGGTCACCAGCGACCCCGATTTTCGCGCGCGGCATCTGCTGTTCACCTGCGTGCCCTACGGTGAGCCAGCGCCGCCCGCCGCGCCCGGCCCGAACACCCGCGCCGCCGCCGCGACTCGCGCGGGCAATGGCACGCTGCTGGCGCGCTTCCACATCACCCTGCGCGACGGGTGCCTGGCGGGGTCGCGCCGCCTCGACCCCGACGAGCCAAACCCCGATGGTGGCGCGGTCTGGTACGCCTACCTCGAAAGCTCACTGCCAACGCCCTGGTTCAACAACCAGAGCTACGTCGACACGCTGAACGCCGCCGCGACCCGCCGCTTCATCGAGATCACGCACGAGCCGTACGCGGCGGCGGTCGGCGCGGACTTCGGCGGCGTCGTTCCCGCGATCTTCACCGACGAGCCCCAATACCCGCGCAAACACAGCCTGCGCCACGCCGCCGACCGCAGCGAGGTCGTGATCCCGTGGACGCCCGACTTCTTCGAAACCTACCGCACCGCCTATGGCGAAGCGCTGGAAGATCGCCTGCCGGAGCTGTTCTGGGAACTGCCCGATGGCGCAGCGTCTGCCGCGCGCTATCGCTACCACGATCACCTGACCGAACGCTTTGCAAAGGCCTACGCGGGCGTGCTTGGCGAATGGTGTGAGGCGCACGGCATTCTGCTGACCGGCCACATGATGGAAGAGCCGACGCTCGAATCGCAGACCAGCACGATTGGCGAGGCGATGCGCTCGCTGTGGCATTTCGGTCTGCCCGGCATCGACATGCTGTGCGACCGGATGGAATACACCACCGCCAAGCAGGCGCAGAGCGTGGCGCACCAGGGTGCGCGGCCAGGCGTGCTGAGCGAACTCTACGGCGTGACGAACTGGGATTACGATTTCGTCGGCCACCGCGCGCAGGGCGACTGGCAGGCCGCGCTTGGCGTGACGGTACGCGTGCACCACCTGACCTGGCTCTCGATGGGTGGTGACGCCAAGCGCGACTACCCCGCCTCGATTGGCGACCATTCGCCGTGGTGGCAGGAATATGCCCAGCTCGAAGATCACTTCTCGCGCCTGAACACCGTGCTGACGCGCGGCACTCCGCGCGTGCGCGTCGGCGTGATTCACCCGATTGAGTCCTACTGGCTGGCCTGTGGTCCGCAAGAGCAAACCGGCATTGAGCGCGCCGAGCGCGAGCGCAACTTCGCCGACGTAACGCGCTGGCTGCTCCACGGCCTGATCGATTTCGACTACATTGCCGAGTCGTTGCTGGAAGAGCAACAGACCCTCACCCCCCAGCCCCCTCTCCCATCGCGATGGGAGAGGGGGTCGGGGGGTGAGGGCTTCCACGTCGGTGCGATGCGCTACGACGCGGTTGTCGTGCCGGGATTGCGCACAATCCGTGCGAGCACACTCGACCGCCTGGAGCGCTTTGTCGACGCGGGTGGCACGGTGATTTTCGCGGGCGAGGTGCCGACATTGGTCGATGCCGTGCCGTCCGACCGCGCCGCGAAGCTGGCCGCCCGCGCCACACAGGTTGCCTTTTCGGAAGGGCGATTGCTGGCCGCACTTGCGCCGTTCCGCGAAATTGGCGCGCGCTTGTCGAATGGCCGCCCGGCCGACTCGCTGCTACACCAGATTCGCGACGACGGCGAGCGGCGTTTCATCTTCTTCTGCAACACCGACCGACTCGACCCGCGCCCGGCCACCGAGATCAGCGTGCGCGGCGAGTGGCGCGCCACCGTACTCGACACATTTTCCGGCACAAGCACGCCCATTCCCGTCGAGCAGCGCGACGGCGCAACCGTGATCGCGTGGGACTTTGCGCCGCACGACACGCTGCTGCTGCAACTCGATCCCGGCCCTCCTACCGAGGTTGCGCCGCTGCCGCGCACGAAGTGGCGCACGGTCGCCGAACTGCGCGATCCCGTCCCGGTCACGCTCTCCGAGCCGAACGTGCTGCTGCTCGACCAGGCCGAGTATCGCCTGAACGACGGCGAGTGGCGCGCTGCCGACGAGATTCTGCGACTCGACCAGAGCCTGCGCGCCGAGCTTGGCTGGCCCGCCCGCACTGGCCGCGCCGCGCAGCCGTGGGTCACTGCCGCCGCGCCCGCGCCGACCGACACGCTGCACTTGCGCTTTACGCTCCATGTCGACGTGGCGGTGGACGCGCCGCTGCTGGCGCTGGAAGACGCCGAAACGGCGCAGATTAGCCTCGACGGGCAGCCTGTCGCGAATGAGATTGGCGGCTGGTTTGTGGACCGCGCAATCAAAACTGTGGCGCTGCCCAAACTTGCGGTCGGCACGCACGCGCTGGTCGTTTCGCTGCCGTTTGGGCAAACGACGACGCCGGAATGGTGCTACCTGCTGGGCGATTTTGGCGTGGTGCTGCAAGGCCGTCGTGCCCGTATCACCGCGCCGGTGCGCGAGCTGGCCTGGGGCGATTGCGTACCGCAGGGTTTGCCGTTCTACGCCGGCAACGTCACGTACCACTGCCAGATCGACGGCACCGGCACGCGCCTCGCGCTCCACGCGCCGCACTTCCGAGCGCCGCTGCTGGCAGTTGCGCTGGATGGCGAACGGGTCGGTCCGGTCGCGTGGGCGCCGTTCGAGATCGAGCTTGGCGCGCTTTCGGAAGGCCAGCATGCGCTCGACATCACCGCCTACGGTAACCGTGCCAACGCCTTTGGCTGTGTGCATAACGCCAACGCGCGCGAGTTCTGGTTTGGCCCGGCGGCGTGGCGCACCACCGGCGACCTGTGGAGCTACGAATACCAGCTCAAGCCGATGGGCGTGCTGACCGCGCCGCACGTGCTTGCGGCTGAGGAGTAGGAACGCAAATTTTACCACCAAGACACCAAGGCACGAAGGTTTTTTTGGAACCGCAGAGCCGAGACACGAGACACGAGACACCAGAACCGCAGAACCACAGAACCACGTCCTGGACCCATAGGGTGCCCCGGCCGAAGGCCGTATCGAAGGGCGGGCACCAAGAGCTTTTGGTTCAATCGCTTACTAATCTTTGCGCGCTTTGCGTTCTTTGCGGTTCACAATCCAGAAATGTAGCATAGTGGCGCTCTTTGCGCCCTTTGCAGTTCATAAACCCAGGAGCGTCGCACGATGACGAGCCAGGTTACTCCAAACGATTTTTCCGAGATTCGCTGGCGCGGCCACTGGATGTGGGTGCCGGAAGAACCAATCGCGCCAAGTGGTTTTCTGGACGCCGGGATCGACCCGAACGCGCCCGAAGCGCACGGTTTGTTCCGCAAGAAAATTGCGCTCGACGCGGTGCCGGCGCGTGTTCCCGCACGCATCACCGCCGACTCGCGCTACGCGCTGTTTGCGAACGGACAGGAAGTGTCGCGCGGGCCGATTCGCAGCCAGCCGCGCCGCATGCACTACGACCTGTTCGACCTCGCGCCGTTCCTTCGGCCCGGCGAGAATGTGCTGGCTATCTACGTGAAATATTACGGCACACCCAAATCGTTCTGGATGCCTGCCGCGCCCAACATGACCCTGGGCAAAAGCGGCGTGGTTGTGTTCGAGGCCAACCTGGGCGCGGCGGGCTGGTTGGTCAGCGACGCGAACTGGAAAGCGCGCAAGGCCGATGCGTGGTCGAGCGTGGGCGATCTCGACAGCGCCGACCCAGCTGCGGGCGGCGTGCCGATCGAGATTTTCGACGCCCGGCGCTTCCCGTACGATTGGCAGAGCGCCACGTTCGACGACAGTGAATGGGGCCAGGCGCAGCTCGTTCCAGCCATTCACATCGGCGGCTTTGCGCGCACCCAGCCACCCACCGACCCCTATGGCCCGCTCCATCCGCGCCCGATTGCGCAGCTTGGCGGCGAGCGCCTCGTTCCCGCCCGCGCCGAGGTCGTGGTGCTGAGCGGCGAACTCGACACCGCGACCAGCAGCCCGATCAAACGCGCCGAATCGACGCTCGATATGGCGACCATTAGCGCGAAACCAGCAACATTGCCTGTTTCGGTCGAGATCGAACGCGGTGCATTAACACGACTGTGCCTGGACATGGGCCGGATTGTGTCGGGCATGGTCGAGTTCGAGATCGACGCGCCTGCCGGGACTGTACTCGATTTTTCCTATACCGAAGAGCCGCTGAAGCGCGTGCACGGCTTTGGCGGCAATCACGCTGGCACGCGCTACATCGCGCGCGGCGCGCACGACCGCTTCGCCCTGTACGACTCGAATGGCTTTCGCTACGCCTACATTCTTTTCCACGGCGCAAAAGGCTCGTGCACGCTGAAAGCGTTCGCAGTGCGCGAGCACGTTTATCCCTGGCAGCCTGGATCGAGCTTCGAGTGCAGCGATGCGGAGCTGAACCGGCTGTATGTGGCAGGCGTGCGCACCGTGCAGCTCAACGCCCACGACGCCTTTATCGACTGCCCGACCCGCGAGCAGCGCGCCTGGGTTGGCGACGGCGTTGTGCACCAGATGGTCAGCCTCGCCACGAACACCGACTGGCGGCTGGCGTGGCACTACCTCAACCTCGGCAACTCGCCCCGCTCGGACGGCATGCTCCCGATGAGCGTAGTTGGCGACATCGAGGCGCGTGGCGCGTTCACCATCCCCGACTGGGCGCTGAACTGGGTGCATGGCGTCCACAACGCCTACCGCTTCGGCGGCGACCGCGCCTTCGTCAAGTCGCTGCTGCCGACGGTCGAGCGCGTGCTGCGCTGGTACACGCCCTACCAGGCCAGCGACGGCGTGCTGAAGGACGTGGTCGAATGGAATCTGGTCGACTGGTCGAGCGTGCTGGTGGAAGATCGCAGCTCGATCCTGACCGCGCTGTGGGCGCGTGGCCTGCGCGAGTTTGCCGAAATGGCGGGCTGGCTTGAGGAAAAAAGCAGCCAGCGCTGGGCCGAAGAGCTGTACGAACGCGCCCGCTCCGGCTTCGAGATGTTCTGGGACGAAGCGCGTGGCACCTATGTCGATCACATCGTTGGCGACGAGCAGCGCCCCGAAACGAGCCAGCTTGCCGGTGCGCTGGCGATCTGCTCTGGCTTAGCGCCCGAAGCGCGCTGGAAGCGTATCGTTGACCTCGTCACCGACCCGGCGCGTCTCGTGGTGCGCTCGTGGACGGGCGGCGGCGAGGGCGAATATTCGATCCAGAAGATGCAAAATCAGTTCCGGGGCATCTACGAAACCGACTGGGACGCCAAGCGCGAAGTCGTGATTGCCGAGCCGTTCATGAGCTACACCGTGCACGACGCGGTCGCGCTGGCGGGTCGCGCCGAGCGTTTGCCCGACCTGTACCCGCGCTGGCTGGAGTTCCTGCAAGGTGGCTACGACACCATCGGCGAGTGCTGGGGCTGGGGCACGCACGTCCACGGCTGGAGCTGCACGCCGACTCGCGACATGGTCTTTTACACGCTGGGCGTCACGCCCGCCGAGCCGGGCTACGCCGCTGCGCGCATCGCGCCGCGCCTGGGTCGCCTGGCGTGGGCGCGCGGAAACGTGCCAACGCCGCATGGTCTCGTTTCAGTCGACATCAATCCCGAGCGCATCAGCATCGACTCGCCAATCCCGGTCGTGCTCGATCTGCCCGGGCAAGACTCGCAGCACCTGCCCGCCGGTCAGCACACAATCGAAATATAATCCACAGATTTCGCAGATTACACAGATGAGAAACTAAATCTCTGGAACATAAATATATAATCCACAGATTTCGCAGATTACACAGATGAGAAACTAAATCTGCGAAATCTGTGTAATCTGTGGGTAAACTAAATTTATTGAATCAACTCATAATATAGATCGCGCAAATAAGTAAATCTGCGAAATCTGTGTAATCTGTGGATAAACCTAAAGACCTGTGGAACACACAATGACAAGCCGGCTTGACGACGTTCTGCGCGGGCAGGAAGCGAATTACATTCTGCCCTTCCTGTGGCAGCGCGGCGAAAGCGAAGACGTGATCCGCGCCGAGATCGCGCGCGTGGCCGAATCGGGCATCCGTGCGGTCTGCGTCGAGGCGCGGCCACATCCCGATTTCATTGGCCCGCGCTGGTGGCACGACTTCGACATCATCATGGACGAGGCGCGCGGGCGCGGGATGCGCGTGTGGGTCTTCGACGACGACCACTTCCCGACCGGGCATGCGGCGGGGCGCATGGCGAGCGCGCCGCCCGAGCTTCAGCGCGTGTTTTTGCAGGAACGCCACCTCGACGTGCTTGGCCCGCAGCCCGGCGCGGCGGTGCCAATCGCGCCCTGGCAGAGCCAATCCTGGCGGGCCGGCACAAACACCGCCACGCTGGTTGCCGCCGTCGCCGCCCGCCGCGACGCTGGGAGCGACGCGCTTTTGGGCGACCTGATCGACCTGACCGAACAGGTGCAGGATGGCGTGCTGCGCTGGGATGTGCCGCCCGGCTTCTGGCGCATTTTCCTCCTGTTCGAGTCGCCCGACGGCGGCAGCGAGCATCACAAGGGCTACATCAACTATCTCGTCGCGCCATCCGTGCGTGTGCTTCTCGACACCGTCTACGAGGCGTTTTACGCCCGCTACGCCGCCGATTTCGGCACAACCTTCGCCGGTTTCTTTTCCGACGAGCCGGGCTTCTACAACGATAAGCAGGTGTTCGACTACCACTCCAAACCCGGCAAGCCGGGCGTCGATCTGCCGTGGTGCGCCGAACTGCCCGAGCGGCTGGCCGCCGAGTTCGGCCCCGACTGGCGCGCGCACCTGCCGCTGCTCTGGCATGCCGGCCCGCGCACCGACGCGATGCGCTTCGCGTTTATGCAGGTCGTTTCGCGCCTGTACGCCAACAATTTCACCACCCAGATCGGCGACTGGTGCCGCGCCCACGGCGTCGAGTACATCGGCCACGTGCTGGAAGACAACGGCGTTCATACCCGATTGGGATGCGGCGCGGGCCACTTCTTCCGCTCGCTGTGGGGCCAGGACATGGCTGGCATCGACGTGGTGTTGTGGCAGCTTGTGCCGGGCTTCGACGGCGGGCCGTTTGCGAATGTCGCGGGCGACATCGACGGCGCGTTTTTCCACTACGGCCTGGGCAAGCTGGCTTCGTCGCTGGCGCACATCGACCCGAAGAAGCGCGGGCGCGCCATGTGCGAGGTGTTTGGCGCGTACGGCTGGCGCGAGGGCCTGAAGCTGATGAAGTGGATGACCGACCACCTGCTGGTGCGCGGCGTCAACCATTTCGTGCCGCACGCCTTCTCGCAGGCCGATTTTCCCGACGGCGACTGCCCGCCGCACATGTACGCGCATGGTCACAACCCGCAATACCGCTTTTACCGCGCCCTGAACGACTATACCAACCGCATCAGCCACCTGCTGTCGGGCGGGCGGCACATCGCCCCGGCCGCCGTGCTCTACCACGCCGAAGCCGAGTGGTCGGGCGCGTGGATGCCCTTCCACGAGCCGGTGCGCGTGCTTTTGCAAAATCAAATCGACTGCGACGTGCTGCCCGCCGACGTGCTGCTCGACGGCGCGACCGTGCGCGATGGGCGGCTCGCCATTGCCGACGAAACCTACGGCGGCCTGATCGTACCTGCCAGCGAAGCATTGCCTCGTGCGCTTTTGGAACGCCTGCTTGCGTTGGAAAAAGAAGGCTTGTGGCTCGTGTTCGTCGATCAGCTCCCCGAGCGCACGAGCGAAGGAAACCCCGCTGCTGAAACTCTGGCATTGTTGCGGGAAGCCGCGCAAATCGTCCCGCTGGCTGGGCTTGCCGGCGCGCTGCGCGAGCATGGCTGCTTCGAGATCGCGGTTGCGGGCGCGCAGCCGTATTTGCGCTACTACCACGCGCAGCACGCCGGCCTCGACGTGTGGATGTTCTTCAACGAGCACCCGCACGACGCGCTCGACACGTCTGTTTCGCTGCCGCTGACGGGCCGCGCGCTGCGCTACGATCCGTTCGCCAATCGGCTCGCCGCCGCGAAAACCACACCGGATGGCATCCTGCTGCGCCTCAGCCCCTACGAGTCGTGCATTCTCGTCGTCGGCGCGGGCGACCTGCCCGCCGACGATGCGCCGCCCGAACTGGCGCGGACGCAGCCAATCGACGGGCCGTGGACGCTCGCAGCCGCCGAGCCGCTCAGCTACCCCGACTTCACGCAGCAGCTGCCGCTCGCCGCCCTGCGCGACATGGGCGCGGCCGACGCGCTGCCCGATTTCTCCGGCACCTTCTGCTACGAAACGGCGGTTGTCTGGCATCATAGTGGCCCGGCCGCGCTCGACCTCGGGGAAGTCTACGAAACCGCCGAGGTCTGGGTGAATGGCGAGCATGCTGGTGTGCGGATCGCGCCGCCGTACCGCTTCGACATTGGTGACCTGCTGCGGCCCGGCCCAAACGCCCTGCGCGTCGAGGTCACCACCACGCTGGCGCGCGCGCAGCCGGATTTCTTTTCGCGCTACAGCCCGCAGGAGCCGAGCGGGCTGCTGGGGCCAGTGATTATTCGCTTTTAGTCGGTTTGCAGCAACGCTGAGGGTTTCATCGTGCATTATCACATACCTAGGTACGTTAACCACCAAGACACCAAGAAGGCATTCTAAAGCCTTGGTGTCTTGGTGCCTTGGTGGTAAAACATAAACGCATTTCAGCTATATCGCAATTGCTGATTGGAAGAAGGAACACCCATGTCATCCTGGCAATCGGATTTTGTGGAGGTCGGCGGGCTGCGTCTGCACTACACGCGCACGGGCGGCGCGCAGCCGCCGCTGGTGCTGGCACACGGCTTTTCCGACCACGGACTGTGCTGGTCGCCCATCGCCCGCGCGCTCGAAGCCGACTACGATGTGATCATGGTCGATGCGCGCGGCCACGGTCGCTCGGACGACCCCGAGCAGGAGTATGGCTCGGTTGCGATGGCGCGCGACCTTGCGGGCGTGATCGCCGCGCTCGGCCTGGAAAAGCCCGCGATCCTTGGCCACTCCATGGGCGCAGCAACCACCATCGCTCTCGCGTCCATGTTCCCCAATGTGCCGGGCAAAATCCTGCTGGAAGACCCGCCGGCGTGGTGGATGCCCCCGCCCGCCGACCAGACCGTCGGGAAAGAATGGCTGGCCCGCACGCACCGCTGGATCGTCGAGGTCAAGCGCCGCTCGCCCGAAGAAATGATCGCCGCCGAGCGGCTCAACAACCCCGGCTGGAGCGACGAAGAGCTGGAGCCGTGGGCCGATTCGAAGATGCGCCTGAGCTTCAACGTGCTCAATCGCAGCGACGACGAGCCCTTCGATTGGACTTTGCTGGCGCAGATTTCCTGCCCCACGCTCCTGATCACCGCCGACCACTCACGCGGCGCGATTGTCACGCCCGAGGGCGCGGAGCAATTCAAGGCGCATGTGCCGCAGGCGCAGCTCGCGAACATTGCCGACGCGGGGCACAGCATTCGCCGCGACCAGCTTGGCGCGTATCTGGACGTGGTGCGGGCGTTTCTGAACGACAACTGACGACTTCGTCCTGAGTAGGCCGAAGGCCGTATCGAAGGGCGACGACCAAAGAACGGAGAACTATATGAGGGTTTTGGGTCTGGGGTTTTGGGATTGGGACAACAACCTGCAACCTTCAAACCTTCAAACCTTCAAAGAACCGCAGAACCATAGAACCAGGTACATAACGTTCCAACGTTCAACTTTCTAACCTTCAACCCGGTGAAAAAACAAGCATCTAGCATAAGGAAGGGATCATGTCTGACAGTCTGGAAATCACCCAGCCGCGCTGCGAATATCGCGACAACCCGCTGGGCATCGACGTGGCACAGCCGCGCCTGAGCTGGCAGCTTGTGAGCGAGCGGCGCGGCGCGCGTCAGGTCGCCTACCGCATCGCCGCCGCCGCGAGCGAGGGCGCGCTGAGCGATGATGCTGGCTTACTGTGGGATAGCGGCAAAGTCGAGTCGGACGATTCGGTGCAGGTGCCCTACACCGGCCCGGCGCTCGCGAGCGGGCAGCGCGTGTACTGGCAGGTCACGGTGTGGGACGACGCAGGGGGCGAGGCAACGAGCGCGCCCGCGTGGTGGGAAATGGGCCTGCTCGACCGGGGCGAGTGGCAGGGTCAGTGGATCGGCGCGCTTGAGCTGGGCGGGCCGTTCACAACCAGCCCCGCGCCCTACGTCCGCGCCGAGTTCACACTCGAAAAGCCAGTGGCGCAGGCGCGGCTGTATGCCACTGCGCTGGGCTTGTATGAAGCGCACATCAATGGGGAAAAAGTGGGCGACGACGTGCTGACGCCGGGATGGACCGACTACGCCAAGCGTGTGCAGTACCAGGTCTACGACGTGGCTAGCATGCTCAGGCAGGGCGAGAACGCCATCGGCGCGATCCTCGGCGACGGCTGGTACGCTGGCTATGTCGGCTGGCAGGCCCGCCAGCGTTACGGCGACACGCCCAAGTTCCTGGCGCACCTCGCCGTCACCTACGACGACGGCAGCACCGACGTGTTTGCCACTGGCGACAGCTGGAAAACCGCCTACGGGCCGATCACCGCGTCGGACATCCAGATGGGCGAGCACTACGACGCCCGCCGCGAAATGCCCGGCTGGGACACGGCCGGCTTCGACGACGGCAAATGGCACGCGGTCGCGCTGTTCCCCGACCCCGCCATCACCCTCTCGGCAATGGTCGGCCCGACGGTGCGGCGCACAGTTGAACTCAAGCCAACCACCTCGCCGCAAGACGCCAGCCTGTTCAACCACCCGCGCTGGATTTTTGACATGGGCCAGAACATGGTCGGCTGGCTGCGTCTGAAGATCAGCGCGCCCGCCGGCACAACCATCACGCTGCGCCACGCCGAAGTGCTCAACCCCGACGGCACAATTTACACCACTAACCTGCGCCGCGCCCAGCAGACCGACCACTACACCGCCAAGGGCGACGGCGAAGAAATCTGGGAGCCGCGCTTCACCTTCCACGGCTTTCGCTACGTCGAACTTTCGGGCTTTGCAGGCACGCCAACCGAAGAAACGCTCACCGGCATTGTGGTGCATTCCGACATGCCACAGACCATGAGCTTCGAGTGCTCCGATCCGCTCATCAACCAGCTTCAGCACAACATCGAATGGGGCCAGCGCGGCAACTTCGTGGATGTGCCGACCGACTGCCCGCAGCGCGACGAGCGCCTGGGCTGGACGGGCGACGCGCAGGTGTTTGTGCGCACCGCCGCCTACAATTTCGACGTGTCGGGCTTCTTCACGAAGTGGACGCGCGACCTCGAAGATTCGCAGACGGACAAGGGCGAATTCCCGATGGTATCGCCCAATCCTGGCGTGGCGGGCGTGGATGGCGGGCCGGCCTGGGCCGACGCGGGCGTGATCTGCCCGTGGACGATCTACCAGTGCTATGGCGACAAGCAGATTCTGATCGACCGCTACGCCTCGATGTGCCGCTATGTCGATTTCCTGAACGCCACCAGCCGCGACGGCGAGCGCAACTACGTCGGCTACGACGGCTGGCAGGGCTTTGGCGACTGGCTGGCGCTCGACGGCTCGACCGACCGCTTTGGCATTACGCCCAAGGGTCTAATCGGCACAGCATTCTTCAGCTACAGCTCGCGCCTGCTGAGCCGCATCGCGACGATTCTGGGGCGCGACGAAGATGCCGCCCGCTACGCTGGTTACGCCGACACCGCGCGCGACGCCTTCCAGCGCGTGTATGTCACACCGGGCGGGTTGGTTGCTGGCGGCACACAGGCGTGCTATGTGCTGGGGCTGTATTTCGACCTGCTGCCCGAAGCAGCGCGCCCCGCCGCGCTCGACGCGCTGGTGCGCGACATCAAAATGCGCGGCGACCGCCTGAGCACCGGTTTTGTCGCCACACCCTACATCAGCCGCGTGCTCAGCGACAACGGCAAAACCGATGTGGCCTACGCGCTGCTGAAGCAGAAATCGTGGCCTTCGTGGCTCTACTCGGTCACGCAGGGCGCGACCACGATCTGGGAGCGCTGGGATGGCTGGACGCACGACCGTGGCTTTCAGGACGCCTCGATGAACTCGTTCAACCACTACGCCTATGGCGCAATTGGCGCGTGGATGTACGCCGTGGTTGCGGGCATCGACGTGGACAACGAGCAACCAGGCTACAAGCACATCATCATGCGGCCGCAGCCGGGCGGCGATTTCTCGCATGTCGCGGCGGAGCTGAAAGGGCCGTACGGCACGATTCGCAGCGCGTGGAAGCAGAACGGCGGCTTCGAGTGGAACATCACCGTGCCGGCGAACTCCAGCGCGCTGGTTGCGGTTCCCGCTGCCCCGGGTGTCGAAGTACGCGAGGGCGATGGCCCCGCCGATCAGGCCGAGGGCGTGCGCTTCCTGCGGCACGAAAATGGCGCGGCAGTGTATGAAGTTGGCGCGGGGAATTATACGTTTACGGTAGCGTAGCTCGTTTCGGGCACGCTCTGAAAGAGCCGACCCGAGGGTCGGCTCTTTCCTTTTGGGTAGCCATGCTTCCTGCCTACGCAAACGGGTGGGGAAACAGGTTAAGGCCCGCGCTGGTTAGTCCCAGCCGTTTTGGCAGCTCGAACAGGCGCGTGCCACCCAGGCGCGTGCCGCCCCAGCCAAAATCGATCGGCTGGAAGCCGGGAATAATCGCGCGCGCCGTGTAGATGCCAAGCGCCGCCAGGTCGGGCGGGGACAGGTTGTGGAACAGCAGCTCGTCGCCGCTGGCGCGCAGGTGCGCCACCAGCGCCGCCAGCTCGTCGGCGGGCGCGGGCGGCCAGGCATATGGCGTGAGTGGCCGCGCCAGCAGGAAATCGAGCGCGCCCAGCGCCTCGCGCCGCGCATACAGCAGCGCATGATCTTCCAGCGTTGCGACAAGCTGCGGCGTGCGGGCCAGCGCGGCGGCACGCGCCTGCATCCCTGGCATTCGCAAAACCTGCTGCAGCGAAACCCGCACCTGCGCTGCTTCCAGCACGGCTTTGCGCGCCGCCTCGGCCGCGTGCAGGCTTGCGCCCAGCCCCACGGCGGCGGCTGGCTCGTTGGGGCTTTCGCTCAGGCCAAGCGCAAGAAAAACGTGGCAGGGATGGTCAGTTGGCAGGCGGAACAAGAATGTATTGACGCCGCGCCGCTTTTCTGCGGCACAGAAGGCCGCCACTTGCGCGTCGGGGTGGCTCTGCGGGTCGGTTCGCTGGCAGGGCAGCCGGTGCAGCCACATCGCCATGAAGGCGTCGCGCTCCAGCACCTCGCAGGCCGCGCCAAGCACCGCTGCCGCCAGCGTTGGGCCAGCTGCCAGCCCGTTCGAGGTGTTTGGGAACAGGTTTTCCTCGGGCGCGCGTGGCTGGTAGGGCAGAAAGGTTGCCAGCGCCGGCACGAACAGCTCGCCGCCACCGGCCAATGCGCGCCAGCGCGCCCAGCCCAGCACGTTTGCGCCAGTGTAGGGCGCGAAAGGCAGGTGGGCGTACTGCTCGGGCGCGAACAGCACCAGCGCGCGTGGATCGAGTGCGGGGCCGGGCAGGTCGGCGGCGCGGGCGTAGCGAATCTGGCGCGCATCCCAGCTGCTGGCCGAGTAGCGCTCGGCGGCTTCGCCCAGGGCGCTGCGCAGGGCTTCTTCGGGCGCGAACCCTTTGCCGCCGCACAGGTGCTGGCCGGGCGGCACAAAGCTCGCGAAGCGGTGGTTCGCAAGCTCGGCGCTGGCGAGCGCGGGCTGCGCGGGCGAAGTGAGCTGGAGGCTGTGGATCACGCCGGTCAGTGGGCTGACCAGCTGCGGCGCTAGGTTGAGCAGATCGGGCGCTGGCCCGGCGGGTGCGCCCAGTTCGGCCAGCGTGGGCAGGTGCCGCGTGGGCGTGCTGCCGCAGACCGGGCAGGCGGGCATACGGAGCACGGCGTGGCGGCTGCTCTGCCCATTGGCATCAATCGCCAGCAGCGCGCCGGCCAGCCCTGGCTTCTCGCGACCGAGCAGGAAATTCAGCGCCTGGAGCGCAAGCAGCTGCCCGGCCTGGGCAACCAGCGCCGGGGCGATTGCGCGGCGGTGCAGCGCCGGAAAGTGCTGGCGGTCGAGCGCTTCTTCGTGCGCCAGGGCCGCGCTGGCGTCGGGCGCGTTTGCCACGGCGCGCATGCGGTAGCACATGAAGCAGGCGGTCGCGCCCGGCAGCACCAGCGGGCCAAGCAGCGCGCCCATTTCCCCGCACTCGGCATAGAGCACGGGGACGCCCTGCGCGTGGCTGGCGCGATTTGCCCAGTGCTGCGCCGCCGCAAAGCCGCGCTCGAAGGTGCAGATCGCGAGGTCGCAGCCAGCCAGCAGCGCATCGACGGCGGTGCGGTTCAGCTCGGCCGGCCCAGGCTCAAGCGCCACGCCGCTCGGGTCAAGCGCAGCTTGTGCCACGGTCTGGCGCGGATGCCCCACGGCGTGCGGCCCGCCGAACGGCAGCAGCGGCAGGTCGCCCGGCTGGCAGGCAAACGGATCGGCCAAATGAAGCGTGCCCACGCCGCAGCGCGCCAGTTCGGCGGCGGCATGCGCGCCCGGCCCTTCCAGGCCCAGAAACAGCACGCGGCGGGCGCGCAGCTGTGCAACTGCATCGAGTGGGAGCTGTGGCATCGGCCTGTTTCGCTACGCCCTACGAGCCGAGCTTGCCGAAACGCTCGCCAGCCTCATCTTCTGGCGTGGCAGGCGGCGCGTTGCACGGCCAGACCTGGGCGCAGGGCCACACCTGTGCACATGGCCAGACTGCCGTGCAGGGCCAGACCGGCCCCGGCGCAGGGGCGGCCTGCTGTGCTTCTACATGCGGGGACGCTTGCGGCGCGGCACCACACGGCCAGACCTGGGCGCAGGGCCAGACTGGCGCGCATGGCCAGACTGCCGTGCAGGGCCAGACCGGCCCCGGCGCAGGGGCGGCCTGCTGTGCTTCTACATGCGGGGACGCTTGCGGCGCTGCCCCACACGGCCAGACCTGGGCGCAAGGCCAGACTGGCGCGGGCATTGCGAAGCGCCACAGCATATTGCCACACGGCCACACCGGGCCGGGCTGTGCGGGCGGGTGTGGCGCGGCAAAGGCTTGCGCGCACGGCCAGACCTGGCTGGTCGAGCACGGCCAGACTGGCCCGGGCTGCTGCGCGTTTAGCGCCTGATGCACCCGCAGGTAGGTTTGGAAATCTTCGGCGCTGATGGTGGGCGGCTGCTGGGCCGCGCGCAGTTCGGCCAGCTGCGCCTCGAGCTGCTGGATGCGCTGCTCCAGAGCGGCGATGTCGGGCTGCTGTGTCATTCCGATCTCCTTTCAACATCTCCACAAATCCGGCGACGCGAACAGGCGCACGCAGCGCGACGCAAGCGTATCGCGCGCGCGCTGGCAAAGCTGAACAGGCAGCGAGCATTTGGGGTGATGCGAGGGAATTGCTCACTGGTATGGTATACTAGCCACACTCGCATTGTCAAGCCTTTATCGCTTCTCTGGCCGCCCGCCGTTAGGTGTGGCACGGCTGCGCTGCCCTGTTCGCAAGAGCTAGAAAGGTGCTGCGACAATGAGCTACCTTGATCGGCCGCGCCTGCATTTTGCTGGCCGCTTCCAAACCACGGTTTCTACCGTGAACAACACGCCCAAAAACTTCGACACTGCCAACTTCACCCCGAAGCAGCAAGAACATGGCGACGGCCTGGGCGGCTGGAACCCGCGTGGCACCGCGATCTGGCGCATTGTCGATTGCACCGTGCGGCGCGCCTGCTATAGCGACGGCACCGATGCCACCAACGCCGCTGACGACCCGATCATCGGCGCGCGGCTGCTGAATGCCGGCAACCGCGTCGACGCCAAGCTGGTCGATCTCGACCCACAGCAGCAAACCGTCTCCGAGATCTGGGCCTGGCGGCTGCGTCTGGCGCTGCCGGGCGGGCGCGTGGCCTGGGCCGGCGAATACCACGTGGCCGCGTTCACCGACATGTGGAAGCGCTTTGCCGCCGGCCCCGGCGACACCGACTCGGTGCTGAGCGCCTGCTACCAGTCGCTGATCGGCCCGCTCGAATGGGGCGAGGTGGGCGAATCGCGGCTGCTGCGCGAGCTGCGCGATGCCAGCCCCGATCAGCTCGCGATCAAAATCATTGTCGACGGCTATGTCGACGACCGCAAGCAGCCTGATTTCACCTATGGGCGCATTGTTGGCACGATCGGCCCGGCCGCGCCCAACGAGCTGGCCCAGGCGCTGATGGGCCGCATGCTGCGCCCCACCGCAAAGTCGCCGCTTTCCTATGCCTACGCGCGGGCTGATGCCAAACGCGGCCGCCTAACACTCGACATGGGCAACAGCGTGCCAAGCACCAGCGTTGGCGGCCCGCCCGACCCGGCGGTGGGCGCGCTGGCGCTGGCGGTGCCCGCAGCCGAGGCCGGTGAATACGAGCAGCTTGGCACCATCGACTACAGCGAGGCAGCCTACCTGAGCACCGCCGGCGTGCAGGATTTTTCTGCCACTGCCGATCAGCTCGCCAAGCCGCTGGCGATCATTCGCGCGGCGCGGAAAGGCGCCACACCTTTGCTCGCAGAGCATCCCAGCGGGCAGTACGTTCGCGCCGACCAGTTTGTGTTCCGCCTGAACCCGCTGGATGCCGAGCGCCCCGCCCTGGGCGATGCGCCAATTGTGGAGATCATCGCCACGCGCTTTGGCGAAGCAGCCGCCCGCCAGCGCATCGATCTGGCGCTGACCGACGCGCTTGCGCCCGAAGCAGGCGACCCGCCCACCGGCACGCCAGCTGCCGCGCTTGGCTTCCCGCCCTCGGTTGTCACCGACGACGCCGGGCGCGCGCGCTTCACCCTTTCCGCCAGCGACCCGGGCAACCCGCGCGGCTATATCGACGGGCAGGTCTATGCGCTGGGCTACACCTGGCATGGCGCGCCGCCCGACCCGGATGCCAACCCATCCAATTTCATCAGCGTGCGCGTATGGCAGAACCACCCGCATGTGGCCGAGCCAACGTGGTGGAGCGATATTTTCCCGATCTTCAAGCAATACGCCAACCTCTACCCGGTGATGCGCACAATCGTCGATCTGGGCGATTACCAGGCGGTGCTGAAACGCAACGACCTGCTCACGCTGGTGTTTGGCCTGCCCGAGCACGACCCAAATGCCATGCCCACCATGCGCGATCTGTCGCGCAGCAAACGCGACCTGATCCGCCGCTGGCTCGAAAACCCGCTGGAAGGGCAGCGCGAAGGCTAGAAGGAGCACGCCATGCTGGCAGAAGCGCAACTATCGCTTGGGAAACGCCTGGCCCACCATGCCGCGCCCGCCGCAACAATGTCGCGTGAAGAGCTGCACCTGGCGCTGCAGGCCGCGCTGGAGCTGGAGCACGCCACCATTCCGGCTTACACCTACGCGCTTTATTCGCTGCGGCCCGGCGCGAATGACGAGGCGGCGCGAATCATCCAGAGCATTGTGACGGAAGAAATGCTGCATATGGCGCTGGTGTGCAACATCCTGAATGCCGTTGGCGGCACGCCCAGCCTCAGCCATCCTGGCTTCGTGCCCGAATACCCTTGCCAGCTGCCGCTCGGCCCTGCGGGACAGCTGCTGGTGCCGCTGCAGCGCTGTTCGCGCCAACTGATCAGGCGCGTGTTTATGGTGATTGAGCAGCCGCGCGAGCCCGGCCGCGAACACACGCTCGCCGCCTTCTACGAGCGGATCGAGCGCTCGATTGTGGCGCTGGGCGAAACGATCTTCACTGGCGACCCTGCGCGGCAAGTGCGTGGGCCAATTGGCCGCGAAAAGCTCCAACCCGTCACAAGCGTCGCAACCGCCTGCAACGCGCTGAACGAGATCATCGACCAGGGCGAGGGCGCGCGCGCTGGCGACCCGTTCGTCGATCTGCGGCCCGACGAGGGCGGCGACGAGCTGGCGCATTTTTATCGCTTTGCCGAGCTGTACCACGGCCAGCGTCTGGTGATGGAGCATGGGGAAATCGCGTATTCGGGCGCGACCGTGCCGTTCGAGCGGCGGCGCGTCTGGCCGGCGGAGGCGAACCCCAAAGCCGCCGCCATGCCGCCCGGCTCGGCGGCCCGCCTGCGTGCCGATGCCTTCAACCAGGCGTATAGCGACCTGCTGCGCGTGCTGCATGCGGTGTTCAACGGGCATCCCGAATGGCTGAATCGCGCCGTAGGCATGATGTTCGCCGTGCAGTTGCAAGCGCAACAGCTTATGGCCACGCCGCTGCGCGCCCCCGACGGCACGCGCAAGCGCACGCACGCTGGCCCAAGCTTTGAGTACATGCCCGCGCACGCCGAGGATCGCACCCTGGCCGAGCGCGAGGTAGGGGGTGGGGCCTAGCGTTTGGGGTTTTTAGACCAGTTTTCAGGTTCGAACGTTGCAGGTTGCAGGTTGAAAGTTGCAAGTTTGCAGGGTCGAAAGTTACAGGCTGCAGATTGCAAGCCTAATCCCAAAACCCCAGACCCTCAACCCTCGGTCGCAGGTTCGAACGTTGCAGGTTGCAGGTTGAAAGTTGCAAGTTTGCAGGGTCGAAAGTTACAGGTTGCAGATTGCAAGCCTAATCCCAAAACCCCAGACCCTCAACCCTCGGTCGCAGGTTCGAACGTTGCGGGTTCCGTAGTTCTTGGTTCTGCGGTTCTGCGGTTCTGCGGTTCGCAGACCAAATCCCAAAACCCCAGACCCTCAACCCTCGGTCGCAGGTTTGAAGGTTGCGGGTTGCAGGTTGAAAGTTGCAAGTTTGCAGGGTCGAAAGTTACAGGCTGCAGATTGCAAGCCTAATCCCAAAACCCCAAACCCTAAACCCTCGTACGGTTGCAGTTCGTGCCACTCAGCATTCACAACTCCTGCGACCTGCCACCCGCTGCAAGTGCCTCGGCGCTGGCTTCTTCCCACCCCAGCGCCTGCCCAGCCGACCACGCGGCGGCAAATTCGGCAGGCGGTAACTCTTCCTGGGCGGCAGCTCTGGCCTGATCGAGTATGTCGCGCTCCAGCCGCTCCAGCATAATACCCAGCTCGGCAACATAGCGCGCCGCGGCACTGAGCCAGCGCACGCCCTGCGCAAGCTGCCCCGGCCCGCCTGCGCCGCCCACCTGGCTGGCGGCAAGCCCTGCCAGCGCAATCGCCACTTGCGTAGGGTAGCCCAGCTCCAGCGCGAGCCGCAGCGTGGTGCGGTAGTGGCCGGCCGCTTCTGCCCAGCGCCCATCGCTGAGCGCCACCAGGCCGAGGTTCGTTGACGCGATCACCATGCCGTGCTGGTCGCCAAGCTCACGCACCAGCGCCAGGCTTTCTTCGGCGCGGGCGCGCGCGGTGGCATAGTCGGCCTGATTGAGCGCAATCATGCCCAGGCTGCCGAGCGCATACACAATGCCGGGGCGGTCGCCGAGCTTGCGCGAAAGCAGCAGGCATTCTTCCACCAGGCGGTGCGCCTGCTGGCCCTGGCCTTGCGCATCGGCAACCATGGCCAGGGCAAGCAGGGCGTGTGGCAGCTCGGGCTGGGCATCGAGTGTGCGGAACAGATCGAGCGCCTGCTCGTAGGCCGCGCTGGCATTGGCATAATCGCCCTGATCGAAGGCGGCGCGGCCCAGAATACCGCGCGCCTGCGCCACGCCCAGCAAATTGCTGGCCTGGCGGGCCATACGCTCGCTGTCGCTGGCAGCCTGTGCCATGCGTGCATAATCGCCCTGCACGCGATAGATGCGCGCCAGGTCCTGCAAGATTTCGGTGATGCCCGCTGCATCGCTCAGGCGTGTATACAGCGCGCTGGCTTCCAGCAGTTGCGCTTCGGCTTCGTCCAGCGCGCCTTGCAGGCGACGGACGCGCCCCAGCCCGGCCAGCGCCGCGCTGCGCTCGGGGGCGGCGGGCGCGTGCGCAAGCGCGCTGGCGTAGCGTGCCGCCGCTTCGTCCCAATTGCCGGCGCGCGTCTGCACGCGCCCGAGGTCGATCAGCACTGCCGGCTGCGCGGCTGGCTCAGTGAGTTCGAGCAGATGCTCGAAATATTCAGCGGCGATGGTGTGGGCATAGCTGCGCGCTGCCGCGTCGCCGGCCAGGCGGTAGAACTGGCGCTGTTTGGCGGTGTTGCTGCTTTGGCCGTAGTGGTAGGCCAGCAGGTCGAGCGGCAGCGCGGCGGGCGGGCGGGTCGTTTCGAGCCAGGCGGCGAATTGCTCGTGCAGGCGGGCGCGAATGGTTTGCGGCAGGCTGGCGTACACCACCTCGCGTGTCATCTGGTGCTTGAACAGGTAGGCCGGCTCGTTCGCGCCTTGTTCTTGCAGAATAAGCTCCTGCCGGTCGAGCGCGCCCAGCTCGCCAGCCACCGGCCCGGCCGGGCCAAGCTGCGGGTACACGCCCCACAGCTCGCTTTGCGCAAAGCGCCGGCCGATCACGCTGGCGACCTTCAGCAGCAGGCGGGCCGGCTCGCCCAGCTGATCCACACGCGCAATCAGCAGGCGCTGCAGGCTGGTGGGCAGCTCGATTGGCTGGTTGCCTGCGCCATGTTCCAGCACATAGCTGCTCAGTTCTTCCAGGAAAAACGGGTTGCCCTCGGCGCGCTCGACAATCTGCTGCACCAGCGCCGGGTCGGCTGGCGCGCCAAAACGCTCGCGCAACAATGCTTCCGCATCGGCAGCGGCGAGCGCGCCCAGGTGCAGCACCAGGCTGTGCGGCAGCCGCTCGACATGGCGCAGGCGCGGCGCGTCGGGGTCGTGGCGGTAGGCTAGCAGCAGCGCGATTGGGTAGTCGGCGATGGCGCGGGCGATGGCGATGAGCAGGTCGAGCGATTGCGCGTCGAGCCAGTGGCAATCTTCGAGCACCAGCAGCACGGGCTGGTGGCGCGCGATGGCGCGCAGGCAGTCGATCAGCAGCGCTTCCAGCGAGGCCGCGCGCAGCGCCGCATCCATCTCAGCGGTCAGGCGCGTTTCGGGAAGGGGCAGGCCAAGCAAAGGGCCGAGCAGCGGCAGGCGCGGCAGTGTTTCGGGGTTGATGCTACCAAGCTGCGCCGCCAGGGCCGCCATGTCAGCTGCCAGATTGGCCGGGGCGGGCAGCCCAAGCAAGGCACGCCAGATCGGCCGCCACGCCAGAAACGGCGATTGCCGGCCCGACGATTCGGCCGCGCCGCCATACACCTGAAAGCCAGCCGCCTGCGCGCCGCGCACCATCTCGGCGGCGAGCCGGCTTTTGCCCTGCCCGGCCTCGCCGGTGATGGCAACCACCTGGCCCTGGCCGCGGCGCGCGGCCCCGAGCTGTGCTTCCAGGCGGGCGCGCTCGGCCACCCGGCCTATCAGCGTGCCACGCTGCGTGAGTTCAAGCTGGCCCAGCTGGCGCTCGGCCAGGCCAGTGGCAAGCTGCCGCACCGGCACAGGCTGGGCTTTGCCGCGCAGCACAACCGGCGGCAGCGCAGCCCAGCGCGCGTGCGGGCCGGCCGCGCGGCTCACGTCGTCGGTCGCCAGCACCTGGCCGGGCCGCGCAAGCTGCATCAGGCGCGCGCCAAGGTTGGCAGCATCGCCCAGCGCGCCATAGGTCTGGCGGCTGGCTTCGCCATAGGTGCCGGCGCGCATTGCCCCGGCCGCGAGCCCGATCTGCGTGCCGCGAATGAATGCCAGCTCGGGCGGCGGCGCAAGCAAGGCGGCGGCCGCTGCCACCGCCCGCGCGGCGTCGTCGCCGTGCGCAATTGGCGCGCCAAACGCGGCATAGAAATAGCTGCCTTTGTCGCCCAGCGTGAGCTGGAGCAGCGAACCGCCGTGGCGCGCGAGCAGGCGCTGCACCCAGGCCACATAGGCAGTAAGGGTGGCGCGCATATTTGTGGGGCTGTCGTCGATTCCGGCGAAGCGCGCAAACAGCGCCACTGCCGGCCGCAGCTCGGTGAGGAACTCACTGTCGCTGTGGCGCAGGCGCTCCCACACCGCTGGCAGCAGCCACGGGCGAATCTGCTCGGCGCTCAGCGCGCCAGGCGCGAGCGGCTGCCAGGGCTGGGGTTCAGCGGGCCGCGCCAGCCCAGCCAGCGCGAATGCCCGGTCGCCCGGGCCAAGCGCGCGCCACGCCCCTTGCGTGCCTGCTTCTGCCAGCGCCAGCATTATGCCCGCGTCGAGCAGCACATCGCCGCGCTCGGCCTGTTCTTCCAGCTGGCCGGCGCGGCTGATTGGAGTGCCAGCCAGCACATCCAGCAGCTGAATCGCTGGGTCGCCCACCAGCAGGCGCCGCGCCGGCCCGGCCGCCACCGCGCACTTCAGGGCAAGTGGCGCTGCCCCATCCAGCAGCTGCGGCCCCCTGGCGAACTGCGCCGTTGTGGCCTGAAGCGCCAGCGCGGCAGTGGCCGCCTGCAGCCCGGCATCGCCCACAAACCAGCAGGTAATTGCATCGCCGCTAAATCCCACCACGCTGCCGTGGAAGCTGTGTACATGCTCAATCAGCGCGCTGAACATTCGGTTGAGCAGCGCCGTCATTTCTTCCGCGCCGCGCTGCGGGCCAAACGCCAGCGCATAGGCTTCGGTCAGGGCTGTAAAGCCCGAAAGATCGGCAAAAAGAACGGCACCAGCCGTCTGCTCGGGCAGAGGCTTTCCCTGTGCGAGCGCCAAGCGCCGGTCGATCGGGATGAAACTGCTCAGGTCCATTCCGGGCCACACTCACAGTTCTAGGCGTGGTTTATGCAGAAGCACATGCACGGTGCATTGTAGCCCCGCGCAAGCCTGCGCGCAATGACTGAAACGCCACGTACTTTCACGAGACTATTACCTGGAATATGCCGACCGCACAGATCGTGCGTGTTATAATCGTTTCTATCCAGCCCGCATCGTCTCGGCCAGCGTTCCTCGTACTTTGGAAAGTGTACCCTCGCCAAAAGAAGAGGGCCAGATGTCGTCTTTTGGCGATTTTCTTCACAAAGTGCTGTACGGTATCATCAATCCATCTGCACAGGGCAACAGCAGATGCAAAGGAGCTTAGCATGCAAATCTACCTCGACACCGCCAACATCGACGAAATCCGTGAGGCCGCCAGCTGGGGCATTCTCAGCGGCGTGACGACCAACCCGACGCTGATTGCGCGCGAGAAGGGCGCCGACTTCAAAAGCACCATCAGCGAAATTGCGACGCTTGTGGATGGCCCGATCAGCGCCGAAACCGTCTCGCTCGACGGCGAAGGGATGATCAAGGAAGGGCGCGAATTTGCGCAGTGGCACCCGAACGTGATTGTGAAAGTGCCAAGCACCACCGAGGGCCTGAAGGCGGTGTCTCAGCTCGCCAAAGACGGCATTCGCACCAACGTCACGCTGTGCTTCAATGCCGCCCAGGCGCTGCTGGCCGCCCGCGCGGGCGCGTTCATCATCAGCCCGTTTGTGGGCCGCGTCGACGACACCGGCGTTGAGGGCATGCAGCTCATCCGCGAGATCGCCCAGATTTACCGCCAGGACGACCAGATCAAGACGATGATTCTTTCGGCCTCGATCCGCAGCCCGCGCCACATCATCGACTCGGCGCTGGCCGGGGCGCATATCGCTACCTGCCCGTTCAAAGTGCTGCAGCAGAGCATGAAGCACCCGCTGACCGACAAGGGCATCGAGCAGTTCCTGGCCGACTGGCGAGCGCGACAATAGAAAGGAGCAGTTTTGGGCGTTGCGAGATTGAGTTTCAATAGCTCAACTCAACACTCAGCACTCAAAACTCAAAATTATGGAATACAACGATACCGATCAACTGGCCGTCACAACCCTGCGCATGCTCTCGATCGATGGCGTGCAGGCCGCCAACTCGGGCCACCCGGGCTTGCCGCTCGGCGCTGCGCCCATGGCCTACGCGCTGTGGTCGCGCCACCTGCGCTTCAACCCGCACGATCCGCACTGGCCCAACCGCGACCGCTTCGTGCTTTCGGCCGGCCACGGCTCGATGCTGCTGTACAGCCTGCTGCACCTGTTTGGCTACGACCTGTCGCTCGACGAGCTGAAGCACTTCCGCCAGTGGGGCTCGAAAACCCCCGGCCACCCCGAGTTTGGCCTGACGCCCGGCGTGGAAGTCAGCACTGGCCCGCTTGGCCAGGGCTTTGCGAATGGCGTGGGCATGGCGATTGCCGAGGCCTTTCTGTCGGCCTCGTACCGCCAGGGCGAGAGCTCGCCAATCGACCACTACACCTACGCAATCGTCTCCGACGGCGACCTGATGGAAGGCGTGGCTTCGGAAGCCGCCTCGCTGGCCGGCCACCTCAAGCTCGGCAAGCTGATCTACCTCTACGACGATAACCTGATCTCGCTTGACGGCCCGACCAACCTGGCCTTCACCGAAGATGTGGTGGCGCGCTTCGACGCCTACGGCTGGCACACCGTGCGCGTGCACGACGGCAACAACCTCGACGAGATCGACGCGGCGATTCGCGCGGCCCAGCAGGATGAGCGCCCGTCGCTGATTGCGGTGCGCACAATCATTGGCTTTGGCAGCCCCAAGGCCGGCACCAGCAAGGCACATGGCGAGCCGCTCGGCACCGACGCGGTGCGCAAGACCAAGGAATATTTCGGCTGGGACCCCGACAAGACCTTTGTGGTGCCAGAAGAAGCAGCAGCGCGTGCGCGCGAGGCGGGCGAGCGCGGCGCGAAGCTGCAGGCCGCGTGGAAGCAGCAGCTCGAAAGCTACCGCAGCGAGCACGCCGACGCCGCCCGCCGCTTCGATACCTCCTTTGGCGGCACGCTGCCCGAGGGCTGGCAAAAGGCGCTGCCAAGCTTCCCGGCCGGCACCGAGCTGGCCACGCGCGAGGCCGCTGGCAAGGCGCTCGATGCGCTGCGCGAAGAAATTCCCTGGATGCTCGGCGGCTCGGCCGACCTGGCCGGCTCGACGCGCACGCCAATGGTGACGGATGGCAGCTTCCAGCCCGGCACCTACGGCAGCAACGTGATCTGGTTCGGCGTGCGCGAGCATGCCATGGGCGCGGCGCTCAACGGCATGTCGGCCCACGGCGGCGTGCATGCCTACGGCGGCACCTTCCTGACCTTCTCCGACTACATGCGCGGCGCGGTTCGTGTGGCGGCGCTTTCGCACCACCCGGTGACGTATGTGTTCACGCACGACAGCATTGGCCTGGGCGAAGACGGTCCGACCCACCAGCCGATCGAGCATTTCGCCGCGCTGCGCGCCATCCCCAACATGACGGTGATTCGCCCTGGCGACGCCAACGAGGCCAGCTACGCCTGGCGGGCCGCGCTGGAAAACACGCACGGCCCCACAGCACTTATCCTTAGCCGCCAGAAGCTGCCAACCTTCGACCGGGGCAGCATGGGCGCGGCCGATGGCACCCTGCGCGGCGCGTATGTGCTGATCGAGGCCGAAGGTGGCGCGCCCGAGCTGATCCTGATGGCGACTGGCTCCGAGCTGTCGCTGGCGGTCGAGGCGCACGGCAAGCTGGTGGAGCAGGACGTCAAGGCGCGTGTGGTCAGCTTCCCGAGCTGGGAATTGTTTCTCACCCAATCGGACGACTACCGCGCCAGCGTGTTGCCGCCGAGCGTGAGTGCGCGCATCTCGATCGAGGCGGGCGTGGGGCAGGGCTGGCACCGCTGGGTGGGCGACCACGGCGACGTGATGAGCATCGAAAAGTTCGGCGCGTCGGCCCCCTACAAGGAGATCTACCAGCACTACGGCCTGACCGTGGGCGATGTGGTGGATCGCAGCCTGCGCCTGCTGGGCCGTGGCGGCAGCAACGCTGGCGGCGAGCAGGTGCCGGGCAGCGCCGCGCCGTCGGAAGGTCATTCCTAGCGCGCTTTCAGCGCAGGGTTTAGGGTTTGGAGAATAGGGTTTGGTGATTGCAATGCAGAAACTCTTCCCTAAGTTCCGATCGCTTTCCTGATACTGCACGAGCGCGGCTTTTCGGACAGGACTTTCGCTTGCAGGGATGCATGATTCAATTCCTTGTCACTTTTTTGCGCTGCAGCGCAAAAAAGTGACAAGAAAAAGAAATTCTACCTTGCCCGCCGCAGGCGTAAATCCGCCTGAGCGAAAGTCCTATCGAAATCCGTTGCTGGTTATGACCAAAGACGAATGACGAACAACGAAACGCAATGCGGTCAAACGAAGCTGGTGGCTCACGCAAGCCGCCAGCTTCACTATTTCCTGGCCCGGCCAGATTGTCATACACTTGTCACCAGAAAACTATAGTCAATGATACATTCGATCGTACAATAGAGCTATTCCGACCTGTGGCGTACTGAAAGCGCACACCTGTGGCAACGATCGACCAGACCGATGTAAACGAGCCGCGCCTGGAAGAGTACACGCAATCGCTGCGTGAAGACGTCTTTGTTGTGCTGCTTTATTCGTTGGGCGGCCTGGGCTTGCTGCTGCTGTGTATTGGCCTGGTTGGCATGCCCGCAACGCGGCTGAGCATGTATATGGGCATTGCCCTGATGCTGAGCTACTGGCTGGCCGACAAGCTGCGCCGTCGCAAGAACTACCCCGCCGCCGTCTGCGCGTTTCTGGCCGGCATCATGGCCGCGCTGGCCGCGTCGTTTGCCTTCTACCCGCTCGACAGCAACCCTTTCATCTTCTTCACGCCACTCCTGATCGCCGCCAGCGGCATTCTGCTGCAGCCGCGCACCGGCTTTATCACTGCCAGCGCCGCAATGCTATTGATGGCGCTGCTGGCCCTGCTGCTCGGGCAGCACGATCAGATCTGGCACCTGCCATTTCTGGCGGCCACCGTCCTGAGCTACCTGAGCGCAACGGTTTCCATGCTCACCTCGCAGAGTTTTGCCGCCGCCGTGGAGTGGGCGATCGACAGCTACCACAAGGTCGAACGGCGCGAAACACAGCTTTACGAAAGCGAAAAACAGCTTCAGCGCGCACTGCGCGACCAGGATTACCTGAACAGCCAGCTGCAAAACAGCAACAAGCAGCTTGAAAATGCCCGCGCCGTTGCCGAATACGCCAACCGCATGAAATCGCACTTTGTGGCAAACATGAGCCACGAGCTGCGCACGCCGCTCAACGCGATCATTGGCTTTTCCTACATTCTCAAGCAAGAGCTGAAAGGCCCGCTTGCGCCCGAGCAGCACGACTACATGGGCCGAATTTACGACTCGGGCAACTACCTGCTCAAGCTGCTGAACGACATTCTCGACAACGCCAAGATCGAGGCCGGGCGGCTCGATTTGCAGCGCGAGCCAAGCCAGATCGAGCTGGTGGTGCAGGAAGCGCTGATCACCGCCAGCAGCCTGACGCTGGGCAAGCCGATCATGCTGCGCAGCGAGATTGCGGGCGACCTGCCCCTGGTGTATATTGACCGTGTGCGCGTGGCACAGGTGCTGCTGAACCTGCTCTCGAACGCGGTGAAATTCACCGAGCACGGCAGCATTACCCTGCGCGTCTATGGCAGCGCGGGCGAAGCACAAGCCGACGCCAGCCAGGTGATTGTCGAGGTTGAAGATACGGGCATTGGCATCGCGCCCGAAAATATCGACATTATTTTCGAAGAATTCCGCCAGGCCGACGAAACGCTTTCGCGGCGCTACAGCGGCACTGGCCTGGGCCTGCCAATCAGCCGGCGCCTGGTCGAGCTGCATGGCGGCCAGCTGAATGTCACAAGCAAGCCCGGCTACGGCTCGACATTCCGCTTTACCGTGCCGGCCGTCACTGCCGAAGACATGTGCGCCGTGAGCGAGCGCATGAGCATGCCGATCAAGGTCGAAGAAGCCGAGTTCCTTTCAACCCAGCCCGAGTCAAGCCCGGCAGTGCTGAATTAACCGCTGCCACCATTGCATGCAGGTGAATGATATGACGCAACCATTTGCGCGCCAGCACAACCGAACACCGATCGACAACCCGGAAAATGCGTATATCATCCTGGTTGAAGACGATCCCAATTCCTACCTGGTGATCGAAGAGCTGCTGAAATATGCTGGCTTCAAGCACTTCTACCATCGCGGCAGCGGCGCCAAGCTCATCCAGCTGATCGAGGCGCTGCCCCAGGTCGATCTGGTGCTGCTCGACATTGGCCTGCCCGGCGAGGATGGCTTCTCGGTGCTCAAGCGCCTGCGCGCTCACCCACAATCGGCGCGCGCGCATATTGCCGCCGTCACCGCCAACATCATGCACCAGACGCGCCTGCGCGCCAAGGATGCCGGCTTCGACAGCTTTATCAGCAAGCCCATCCACCCCGACAAAATCTGCGAACAGATCCGCCGCATGCTTGGCGGCCACACCTTCTGGTGGTAGCCAGCCGTTGCGCAATGTGCAACACGGCGTTGACAAGCCCGCCCCCGGCTGCTATACTGCGCGCCAATTGAAGACCGCTCATCAAGAGGGGTGGAGGGAACGGCCCTGTGAAACCCCGGCAACCCCCGAGCCATTTACGATTTTGGATGTACGATTTACGATTGCGGCCTCACATTCGTAAATCATAAATCGTCAATCGTAAATCTCGGCACGGTGCTAACTCCGACAGCGCAAGCTGGGAGATGAGGAACACACAGCCTCACGCCAGCGCGTGGGGTGTTTTTATGCCCAAAAACCAGGAGAATACTATACTGTGACACACGCCACCAAACCCACCTACCTCGAAGCGCTGCGCGAGCGCGTGCTGCTCTACGACGGCGCAATGGGCACCAGCATCGACACCTTCAACCTCTCCGCCGACGACTACGGCGGCGAGCGCACCAACGGCAACCGCGACTACCTGGCAATTGCGCGCCCCGACGTGATCGAGCAGATTCACGCCTCGTTTATGGAGGCCGGCTGCGATGTGCTGGAAACCAACACCTTCCAGAGCACGCGCCTGCGCCTGGAAGAATGGGGCCTGGCCGAGCGCACCGCCGAGCTGAATATCGCCGCCGCGCGCCTGGCCCGCAGCGTGGCCGACCGCTACCAGGCGCAGGATGGCCGCCCGCGCTATGTGGCTGGCTCGATTGGCCCAACCGGCAAGCTGCCTTCCTCCGACGACCCCGCGCTGTCCAACATCACCTTCGACGAGCTGTCCGACATCTTTTTCGAGCAGGCCAGCGCGCTGATCGAGGGTGGCGTGGATGTGCTGCTGGTGGAAACCAGCGTCGATATTCTGGAAGTGAAGGCCGCGCTCGATGGCATCCGCCGCGCAAAGAAAGCAACCGGCAGCAGCGTGGCCGTGCAGGCCCAGATCTTCCTCGACCTGTCGGGACGCATGCTGCTCGGCACCGAGGTGCCGGCCGTGATCGCCACGCTGGAAGCCATGCCGGTGGATGTGATCGGCCTGAACTGCAGCACCGGCCCCGAGCATATGCGCGAGGCGATTCAGTACCTGTGCGCGCACTCGCGCCTGCCGATTTCGTGCATCCCCAACGCCGGCCTGCCGATCGAGGTCGATGGCGAGACCGTGTACCCGATGGAGCCCGAGCCATTTGCGCGCATCCTGGGCGGTTTTGTGCGCGAGTATGGCGTGAATGTGGTGGGCGGCTGCTGCGGTACCACGCCCGCGCACCTGCGCGCCCTGCGAGCGGCGCTTGGCTTCGAGCGCGCCCCCGCCGAGCGCGAGATCGAATACATTCCCAGCGTTTCGTCGGGCGTGAAGGCCGCCGCGCTGCGCCAGGACATCACGCTCACAATGATTGGCGAGCGCGTCAACACGCTTGGGTCGCGCAAAGTCAAGCGCCTGCTGCTGAACGACGACTACGACGGCGTGCTGGAAGTTGCGCGCGAGCAGGTGGACGGCGGCGCGCACCTGCTGGACGTGTGCGTGGCCACCACCGAGCGCCCCGACGAGCAGGATCAGATGGTCACGCTGGTGAAAAAGCTGACCATGAATGTCGAGCTGCCGCTGGTGATCGACACCACCGAGGCCGACGTGCTGAAGGCCGCGCTGGAAACCTACCCTGGCCGCGCGGTGATCAACTCGCTCTCGCTGGAAGGCGGGCGCGGCGAAAAGCTCGACCGCACGCTGCCGCTGCTGGCGCGCTATGGCGCGGCGGCCATGGCGATGACGATTGACGAAGACGGCATGGCGCACACGGCCGAGAAGAAGCTGGCGGTTGCTCAGCGCATTGCGCAGATCGCGCAGGACGAGTATGGCGTGCCGGCCGAGGCGCTGATCTTCGACGTGCTGACCTTCCCAATCACCACCGGGCAGGAAGAGCTGCGCCGCGCCGCGATTGAAACGATCGAGGGCATCCGCGCCGTCAAGCAGAACATCCCCGGCTGCTTCACCACGCTGGGCGTTTCGAACCTGAGCTTTGGTGTCGCGCCGCACGCCCGCGCCGCGCTCAACTCGGTCTTTCTCAAGCACGCCGTCGACGCCGGCCTCGACACGGCAATCATCAACCCGGCGCACGTCACGCCCTACGCCGAAATTCCCGACGAGCAGCGCGCGCTCTGCGAAGACCTGATCTTCAACCGGCGCGAGGACGCGCTGGCGCGTTTCATCAACTTCTACGAGCAAAACGCCGCCGCCGAAACCGAAACCCGCGCCGACCCGACCGCCGGCATGACGGTGGGCGAGCGCCTGCACTGGAAGATCGTCCACCGCAAGAAAGAAGGCGTCGAAAGCGATATCGACACGCTGATGGCCGAGCGGATGGGCATCACGCCCGACGCTGTAAGGGCGCAGCAAGTAGCGGCGCAGCAGCCCGCAGCAGAGGCGCAGCAGCCCGCAGATCCTTCAACAGGCACAGGCCCTCAGGCTGCTGCGCCCCGACAAGAAGAGCAAACAATGCCGCGTGGCGAAGCCGCCGTCGACGTACTGAACGACGTGCTATTGCCCGCAATGAAAGAAGTGGGCGACCTGTTCGGTTCGGGCCAGCTCATCCTGCCCTTTGTGCTGCAAAGCGCCGAGGTGATGAAAAAGGCTGTCGCGCATCTTGAACTGTATCTCGATAAGCTCGAAGGCTCTACCAAGGGCAAAGTCGTGCTGGCGACGGTGTATGGCGACGTCCACGACATTGGCAAGAACCTGGTGCACACGATTCTCGCCAACAACGGCTACACCGTCTACGACCTGGGCAAGCAGGTGCCGCTTAACACGATCATCGAGAAGGCAGTGGAAGTGGGCGCCGACGCGATTGGCCTGTCGGCGCTGCTGGTGAGCACCTCGAAGCAGATGCCGCTGTGCGTGCAGGAGCTGCACCGGCGCGGGCTGAGCTTCCCGGTGCTGGTGGGCGGCGCGGCGATCAACAAGCAGTACGGCCAGCGCATTACCTTTGTGGCGGATGAGGAACCCTACGAATCGGGCGTGTTCTACTGCAAAGACGCCTTCGAGGGTTTGGAGACGATGGACAAGCTGGCCGACCCGGCGGTGCGCCCGAGCTTTGTGCAGCAGACGATTGTGGACGCGGCGCAGGTGCTGCGCCAGAAGCAGCGCGGCCGTGTGGCGCTGGCCGAGCTGGGGCAGGCCACCCGCGGCGACACGGCGCGCTCGAATGTGCGCCGCGACGTGCCGGTGCCGACGCCACCCTTCTGGGGCACGCAGGTGGTCACGCGCATCAAGCTGCAGGACGTGGTCGATTGCCTCGACCGCAATGCGCTGTATCGCCTGCAATGGGGCGCGAAAAACGCCAAGGGCGCGGAGTGGGAGCGGCTGAAGGGCGAGTTCGACGTGAAGGTGCGCGAGCTGCTGCGCGAGGCCGAGCGCGATGGCTGGCTGGAGCCGAAAGTGGTGTATGGCTACTTCCCGGTGCAGAGCGACGGCAACGAGCTGGTGGTGTACGATCCAGCTTCGCTAACCCCCAACTCCCAACCCCGCGAACTGACGCGCTTCGTGTTCCCGCGCCAGCCCGAGCGTGAGCGACTGTGCCTGGCCGACTACTTCCGCGCCGCCACCAGCGGCGAGTACGATGTCGCAGCCTTCCAGATCGTAACCATGGGCACGCGCGTCGACGACCTGACCGAGGAGTTGCAGCGCGCGGGCGACTACAGCCGGGGCTACTATATCCATGGATTGAGCGTGTCGCTGGCCGAGGCGCTGGCGGAATACACCAACCGCGTGGTGCGGCAAAGCCTGGGCCTGCGCACTGAGCCCGGCTCGAAAACCGGCGAGCGCGGCAAGCGCTACTCGTGGGGCTACCCGGCCTGCCCCGACCTCGACGAGCACGCCAAGCTGTTCGCGATCCTGCCGGCCGAGCGCATTGGCGTGACGCTCACCGAGGCATTCCAGCTTGTGCCCGAGCAAAGCACCGCCGCAATTGTCATTCACCACCCCGACGCGAAGTACTTCAGCATCGGCTCGGTGGCCGAGCGCGCCGAGGGCGATGTCGCGGCGATTGAGGCGTAGCTGGCGGCAAAGCCGCTATCATAACTGCTTCAGGCGCAGCGCCCAGCGGACAATTTCACATTTTCCCGACGTTATTAGCGTCCTTAGCCTTCGGCAGAGCGGTACTCGTCCTTTTCTTTGTATGCAGTGTTCTGCGCTACGCGCAGAACACTGCATACAAAAATAATCAAATTACCTTGCTGCCGCAGGCAAAAAGCACTGCGTTGGATGTGCAGTTCCGTAATGGCATAACCCCAAAACGAGAGAAAAGATAGAATTTATATCAGCGCGGCCGGCACGCACGCGTCCCACAGGTCGGCGGCGAATGCGCGAATGGCCGCGCGCTCGTGCCTGCCAATGCCGAGCCAGGGTGCAAAGCGCGCCAGCCCACGCAGCTCGATCCGCAGTGGCTGCGCGGCCAGGTCGCAGCCGCGCGCGGCCACTGCCAACTCCAGGTCATCGACGCCGCCGGGGTGGTGGTAGGCCGGGCTGTCGAACACCTGCGTGCCAAAGGCGGCGATGCTCATGCGCTGAAGCTGGCGCGTCAGAATGCCCTCGATCAGCAGGCGCAGGCGGTGCGACGCGCGCCCGTGGTGGGTGTAGGTGCCGAGCACCAGCATGTCGTAGCCGCCGATCTCGCTGTTCAGCACATCCCGAACAGGCTTGCAGGCCACGGCAACGCCATGGCGGCGCAGTTCGCCCGCCAGCAGGCCGGCAATGGCGCGGTTGTGGCCAAACCACGACGAGTAGACTATTAATGCTTTCATAAACGTTCTTTCTGCTGTGAATTGCGCAAGAGCGCTTCACCACCAAGGCACCAAGGCACCAAGATCATCAAAACTTGGTGTCTTGGTGTCTTGGTGGTAATTAGAAAAGATGTGTGATGCGGCACCTGCCTATTGCTGCGCCACCAGGCCGCGGTTGCACTCGGCGCGCTGGCGGAGGCCCAGCAACACCGAGCGAAACAAGCGGCGCACCGAGTAGGCCGGCGCGCCGCTATTACCCCCTATGTAGCTTTGTTATCGAGCGTGAAAAGTGAGTGCGGTGCCTCCTTTCCGGCTATGCGGTGCGGCGGGGCCAGGCGCGGACACTGCGAAAGCATACACCCACGCGGCGGCTCATTCTGGTGCCGCGTGCTCTTAAGCGCCTTCCGGCGGGGCTTCCGTGTGCTTGCCGGCCCGGCCCGCTCGCCACGCCCCTAGCATACCCGGCCGGCGCGGCTTTGTGCGAAAACATTTCTTCACCAAACGGGATGCTTTCTCCATACGGGGCACTGTTATTGCTGAACCCTGCAGGGTGTATCATAGTGAGTCGCCGCAGCGATTGCTGGCGGCACAGGTTTCCGGCCAACAGGCGGCTGGGGCAAGAACAAGGAGCAGTCTCATGGAGTATCGTCGTCTTGGCAAGGCCGGCATCAAGCTCAGCGCGCTGTCGCTTGGGGCGTGGGTGACGTATGGTGGGCAGGTGGGCGAGCAGGTGGCGCGCGAGTGCATGGCTGCCGCCTACGACGCCGGGGTGAACTTTTTCGACAATGCCGAGGCCTACGCCGGCGGCAATGCCGAAACAGTGATGGGGAACGTAATCAAGGAGCTTGGCTGGCGGCGCGAAAGCATTGTCGTCTCCACCAAAATCTTCTGGGGCGGCGACGGCCCGAACGACACCGGCCTTTCGCACAAGCATATCATCGAGGGCATGAACAGCGCGCTGCGCCGCTTGCAGCTCGACTATGTCGACCTGGTGTTCTGCCACCGGCCCGACCCAAACACGCCGATTGAGGAAACGGTGCGGGCGATGGATATTGTGATCAAGCAGGGCAAGGCCTTCTACTGGGGAACTTCGGAGTGGAGCGCGGCCGAGATCATGCGCGCCGACGCGGTGGCCCGCCAGTATGGCCTGACGCCGCCGAGCATGGAGCAGCCGCAGTACAACATGTTTGTGCGCGACCGCTTCGAGAAAGAGTACGCGCCGCTCTACAGCGAGCTTGGCTACGGCACGACGATCTGGAGTCCGCTGGCCTCGGGCGTGCTGACGGGCAAGTACAACGACGGCATCCCCGAAGGTAGCCGCGCCACCGCCAAGGGCATGGAGTGGCTGAAGGACGCCGCGATCACGCCCGATCGCATCGAGAAGGTGCGCAAGCTCCAGCCGATTGCCGATGAGCTAGGGTGCACGCTGGCGCAGCTTGGCCTGGCCTGGTGCCTCGCCAACCCGAACGTCAGCACGGTGATCACGGGCGCAAGCCGCGCCGCGCAGGTGACCGAGAACATGAAGGCGCTGGAGGTTGCGCCCAAGCTCACGCCCGAAGTGCTTGACGCGATCGACGCGGTGCTGGAAAACAAGCCGGAGTAGCCTAAGTGCCGCTGGTGCGTAGTGCATAGTGCGTATTTACGCTCACTGGCACGGCCGTGCGGAAGACGAAGGACGAAGGACGAAGGACGAAAGCGGCTTTTGGTCCTTCGTCCTTCGTCTTTCGTCAGCCAGCCTTTTTGGTGATAGTTTCACAGGAGTACATCGCATGGGCTACCTGCTTCTCGAAGGCGGCGCGGAGTTTGGCGGGCGCATGCGCGAGCCCGACGAGCGCGCAATCGCGCTGGCCGGCGGCCCCGATGCGCCCATCGCAATCATCCCCACCGCCGCCGCGCCCGACAACAACCACGCGCGCGCGGGCGGCAATGGCGTGCGCTGGTTTCGCAGCCTGGGCGCGCAGAACGTTGAGTCGCTGCCGCTGACGGACCGGGCGGCGGCGCGCAGCCCGGCGGTGGTCGATGCCCTGCGCGCGGCCCGCCTGATCTACATGCTGGGCGGCTTCCCGCACTACCTCGGGCAAACCCTGCTGGGCAGCGAGGCGTGGCGGGCCGCGCGCGAAGCCCACGCGGCGGGTGCGGTGCTGGGCGGCAGCAGCGCGGGCGCAATGGTGCTGTGCGAACACTACTTCGACCCACAGGCGCGCGCGGTGCTGCCCGGCCTCGGCATGATCGCGAACAGCTGCGTGCTGCCGCACCACAATACCTTCGGCAAAGGCTGGGCCGAGCGCCTGGGCACGCTGCTGCCGAACGCCGTGCTGATCGGCATTGACGAGCGCACCGGCATGATTGACGACGGGCCGGATGGCGCGTGGCAGGTGTATGGCCAAGGCAGCGTGACATTGTACCGCGGCGGGCGGGCCACAAGCTACAAGTCCGGCCAGGGGTTTGTGCTACAATAGCCGCCGGTTCGGCTTTTCCACCGCAATGGAGCGATGATGAACAAGATCGATCGCTGGCGCGACATGCCGGCTGCCCAGGTCGCCGCGCGCAGCTTCGAGGCCGCCGCGATTGTCGAGACGGCAATTGCCATCCAGCAGATCCCCGCGCCCACCTTCGACGAGGCGGCGCGCGGCGCGGCCGTGGCCGCACAGATGCAGGCGCTCGGCTTGCAGGATGTCGATACCGACGCGATTGGCAATGTGTATGGCCGCCGCCCCGGCCGCGCCACGCGCCCGGCCCTGATGATCGCCGCCCACCTCGACACAGTGTTCCCCGCCAGCACCGACCTGCGCATCCGCCGCGAGGGCACACGCGTGTATGGCCCCGGCCTGGGCGACAACAGCCTGGGCGTGGCCTCGCTGCTGCACCTCGCCCGCGCCCTGCACGAGCACCAGCTCCCCCACGATGGCGATATCTGGTTTGTGGCGAATGTTGGTGAAGAAGGTTTGGGCGACCTGCACGGCATGCGCGCGGCTACCGAGCGGCTGCACGCCAGCATCGACGCGGCGATTGCGCTGGAAGGAACCGGCCCGGATCGCATTATTCACGCCGGGCTGGGCGTGCGGCGCTACCGCATCAGCGCGGCGGCGGGTGGCGGCCACGCCTGGGCTGATTTTGGTGCGCCCAGCGCCATTCACGCCCTGGTGCGCCTTGCCGCCCGCCTTGCGCAGCTCGACGCGCCCAAAGAGCCGCGCAGCAGCTTTAACATTGGCGTGATCGAGGGCGGCAGCTCGGTGAACACGATCGCCGCCGCCGCCAGCCTGCTGCTCGACCTGCGCTCGACCGCGCCGATTGCGCTGAAGGGCTTGATCGCGCAAGTCGAGCGCGCGGTCGAGGCGGCGCGCGCGAGCGAGCCAGGGATTACCTTCGCGCTCGAAACCGTGGGCGACCGCCCGGCTGGCAGCGTGCCGGCCAGCCACCCGCTGGTGCGCGCCGCGCAGGCGGCCTACCGCGCCGAGGGTTTCGCCGCCGCGCTCGACATCGCCAGCACCGACGCGAATATTCCGCTCAGTCGCGGCATCCCGGCCGTGTGCGTGGGCATTGGCGACGGCGAAAACGAGCACCGCCTCGACGAGTATATCGAGCCGGGCCGCATCCCCGCCGGCATGCGCGCCTTGCTGCGCCTGGTGCTCGCCGCGACGGGGGCGGGATGAGTTGCAGGTTTCAGGTTGGAAGGTTGTATGTTGGGGAGTGACGACCGACGACTGACGACCGACGACCGACCACGGGAGTTTGAACCGCAAAGAGCGCAAAGGACGCAAAGGGTTGCAGGTTGGAAAGTTGGAAGGTTGAAAGTTGTAAGTTCGTGCTTACTGCCAACTGCTCACTGCCTCCTGCCTCCTGTCCGCTGACTCCTGACTTCTGACTCCTGACTCCCGCCCACCCGTTCCACCTGGCGCGACACCGCGCGCACGCGCCGCCCCGCAGTTGCGGTATCATGAACGCCCATCCGCACCCGCCGCCAAACAAGGAGCATCGCCATGAACCCCCAGCAACCGCGCGTTCTTGTGTGCGACCCAATCCACGACGACGGGGTCGCTCTGCTGCGCCAGCACGCCACCGTCGACATTCGGCCAGGCCTGTCGCGCGCGGAGCTTGAAGAAGCGGTGGGCGACGCCGACGCGCTGATTGTGCGCAGCGCCACCAAAGTGCCGGCCTCGGTGATTGCGCGCGGCCACCGCCTGCGCGTGATCGGGCGGGCCGGCGCGGGCCTCGACACGATTGACGTGCAGGCCGCGCGCGTGCAGGGCATTGAGGTGGTGAATGCGCCCGACGCCAACACCGTGGCCGTGGCCGAGCACACCATCGGCCTGATGCTGACGCTGGCGCGGCGACTGGTTGCTGCCGACCAGAGCATGAAGGCCGGGCGCTGGGAGAAATCGCGGCTGATGGGCACGGGCCTGATGGGCAAAACGCTCGGGATCGTGGGCTTTGGGCGGATCGGTCGGCAGGTGGCGCGCTACGCCCAGGCCTTTGGCATGCGCGTGCTGGTGAACCAGCCGCGCCTGACACCCGAGCTGGCGCTGGAGTGGGGCGTCGAGCAGGCCGACCTGACGATCCTCCTGCGCGAAGCCGATTTTGTGACGCTGCATGTGCCAATGCGCGCCGAAACCAATGGCATGATCGGGGCATCCGAGTTGGCGCTGATGAAGCCAACCGCCTATATTATCAATACCGCTCGCGGTGGCGTAATCGATGAGGCGGCGCTTCTGGCGGCACTGGACGCTGGCGGGCTGGCCGGCGCGGCGCTGGACGTGTTTACGCAGGAGCCGGCGATGGACAGCCAGCTTGCCACGCACCCGCGCGTGCTGGCGACCCCGCATATCGCGGCGAGCACCGAGGACGCGCAGCGCAGCGCGGCGATGGTGGTGGCCGAGCAGATTGTGGCGATCATTCGCCCGCGCCGCGTGGCCGATACCCTGGCGCTGCGCGTGGTGCCGCTGAATCAGGTGGTGCCGCACGAAACGTTCGATGCGCAGCGCGCCGCCGACCTGGCCGAGCGGCTGGTGGGCGAAAATATGCTGATCAATCCGCCAGTGGTGGCTGAGCGCGACGGCCGCTATGTGGTGCTGGATGGTGCGACGCGCACAGCGGCGATGAAGCAGCTTGGCCTGCCGCACACGATTGTGCAGGTGGTGCCAGCCGAGGTGGCGAACCAGCACGCGCACACATGGTTCCACGCTATCTCGGGCGCGGGCGTGGAGGAATTACTGGGTTTGCTGCGCGAAGTGTCGGGGCTGGAGCTGGCCGAGCTTGCGCCCGAGCAGCTGCGCGACCGCTTGCAGATCGAGCAGGCGCTGGCGGGCTTGTTCACCGCCGACAAGCGCGCGTTTCTGCTGCGCGCCGCGCCCGATGCCACCCACGACTGGCTCGACGTGCTGAACCCAACGGTCGAGCGCTACACGGCGTGGGGCACGGTCGAGCGCACGCTGGCGACCGACCTGGCCGCGCTGAAGGCGCAGTTCCCCGAGCTGGTGGGGCTGGTGCTGTTCCCGCAGCTCACCGCCGACAGCATTCTGGGCCTGGCGGCGGCGGGGCGCGTGCTGCCGGCCGGCGTGACGCGCTTTGTGGTGCCGGGGCGCATTCTGCGGCTGAATATGCCGCTGGATTTCCTGCGCGACGCCGCGCCGCTGGCCGCGAAGAGCGAGCAGCTCGACACGATTTTGCAGGAGAAGCTGGCCGGCCGGCGCATTCGTTACTACCAGGAACCAGTGGTTCTTTTGGATGAATAGGGAAGTTTGCTCGGGCCGCAGGGCCGTGGGGGACCTGTCTGGGCGGACCTGGGTGTCCGCCCCGTACTTTTGCGAGGGCTGCGCGCCCTCGCGCTCCCGCGTGTTTGGGCGGACCTTCGGTCGTGGGCGGACCTTCGGTCGTGGGCGGACCTTCGGTCGTGGGCGGACCTGTGTGTCCGCCCCCTACGGCAGTACCTGTGAGTAAGGCAGTTTGCTCGGGCCGCAAGGCCGCCGGGGCGGCGCCCGCCCCGGCACCCGGCGTCGGGGCGCTGCCCCGAACCCCAAAAAGAACGTGGCCGGCATGCGAAATGCTGGTTGTCATGCCTCCGTTGCGGGCCGCGCCGGCATCACGCGAATGAGGTGAGTGCAAATTGCGAGGTAGGAATATGCCACGCCCCATTATCGCATCTGACATATCTCGTCCGTTGCCAGCTTTTTGGCATAACGGAGGCATGACCGCACTGCCGTTCAGTCGAGTTGACATTCATTTGGGTTCCAAGGGCGCAGCCCTTGGCCGGGGTGCTGGGGCGGGAGCCCCAGCGGCCCTGCGGCCTGAGCAAGCTGGCTTGAAACGGGCACTGCTTTCCTCGTAAGCACATGCCCTGCTGGCAAGCATCCTAGCGGCCTTGCGGCCCGAGCAAGCTGGTTCGAAGCCGGTACTGGCTCGAAAAGAAAAGCATAGCGGCCTTGCGGCCTGAGCAATCAGCCTGCTGGCAAGCATCCTAGCGGCCTTGTGGCCCGAGCAGCTTGTGTCGTGGGCGGACCTGTGTGTCCGCCCCGCACCCCTTGCCCCCACCCCACCCCAATGCTATACTGCCACGCGAATCGCCGCACGATTGGGGCGCTATGTCGCTAGACGCATTCCTCGCCATTCTGCATGGGCTGCCCGCCTTTCTCATGGCCGTGCTGGCCTGCTGGCTCGGCCTGAGCCTGCTGGTGCGCGCCCCGCGCGACCGCCCCGCGCAGGCCTTTGCCTGGCTCTGCCTGCACCTCACCGTCTACGGCCTCGGCATCTTCCTGGCCGACATCAGCGACTCCTCGGCGGCGCGCACAGCCATGGACATGGCCCAGCTTGTCGAGACGGTGCTCCTGCCGCCGGTCTTCTTCCACTTCATCGTGGTGCTGGTGGGCGATGGCCCCGCGCCGCGCTGGCAGATCGCCCTGGCCGCGCTGTTCTACGCCACTGGCCTGCTGCTGGCCGGCGCGGCGCTGTTCGGCCCGCTGCGGCCCGGTCCGCTCGGCGTGCTCGCCTTCCCGCCCGCCCTGGTTGTGCCGTGGACGCTCCAGCGCGCCCTGCCCATGCTCGCCGCCCTGCTGCTCATGTTCCTCAGCTACCGCCGCGCCGTCGACGACGACCTCGAGCGGCGGCGGCGCGCGCTGTTTGCGCTGGCGGCAGTGGTGGGCGTGGCGGGCGCGCTGTGGGCCACGCTGGCGCGCACCATTGGCTTTTCTTCTGCGCCCGGCCACACGCTGATGGACGCCGCCCTGGCGCTGCTGGCCTACGCCGTGCTGGCCTACCGCTCGCTCCTGCCGGCCCGCGTCGTCCAGCGCACCTTCTACCGCTCGCTGCTCGGCGGCCTGCTCACCGCGCTGTACGTTGGGTTGCTGCTGCTGGCCGAGCCAGTCGTCAATGAGTTCATCCAGCCGCGCACGCCCTTGCCGGTCTTCACCATCCTCACGCTCACCGCCCTGATCGCCGTCTTCGGCCCGCTGCGCGACTGGGCCAACGCCCTGATCGACCGGCGCTTTTTCCATCGCGAGTTCGATTACGCGCGCCTGCTGCGCGAAATGAGCGACGACTGGAACCAGCGCGGCGATCTGCCCGGCCAGCTTCAGGCTGCGCTCACCGCGATCTGCCGCACGCTTGGGCTGCGCGCCGGGGCGGTGGCCGTGCAGGAAGGCAGTGGCCTGCGCGTGCTGGCCAGCTACGGCGGCGAGCCGCCCGCCGACGCCGCGCTTGCCGAGGTGCGTGCGCCCGACGCCCCGCAGACGCACTATGGCGACTGGCAGCCCTGGCCGGCTGCGCGCCTCTTGCTGCCGCTCCAGCGCGGCGAGGCCACCTATGGCCTGCTGATGCTCGGGGCCAAGCGCTCGGGCGAGCCCTTCCGCGAAACCGAGCGCGCCCTGCTGCGCCTGCTTGCCGATTACCTCGCCCGCACGGTGAAGCTGCTGCGCGCCCAGCAGGAAGAAGAGCTGACCCTGGCCGCGCTGGCCGAGCAAAGCCGCCAGCTCCAGGCCGAGCAGGAGCTGCTCGAAGCGCAGGCGCTTGAGGCGCTGCGCCTGGCTGCCCAGCCTGCGCCTGCGCCCAGCCCGCCCCAAGCCCAGAAGGACGGTCTGCGCGTGTTTGCGCTTGGCCCGCTGCGCGCCGAGCGCGACGGCGTGCTGATCGAGCGCTGGGGCGGCGACAAGGCCGGCACCTACCAGGCCGAGGCGCTGTTCGCCTTTCTGTTCGACCGGCGCGGGCGCGGGGTGACCAAGGACGAGGCCGCAGAGGTGATCTGGCCCGATCTCGACCTCGACAAGGCCGATACCGCTTTTCATCGCACGGTGGCGGCGCTGCGACGCACGCTTGAGCCAGGGTTGCGCCGGGGGAATGAAAGTAAATTAGTGACCTACCACCACGAGCGCTACTGGTTTGATGCGAGCGCGGTGGCCTGGTGCGACGCCGACGCCTTTGCCGTGGCGACCGAGCGGGGGCACACGTTGCTGCGCCAGAACCAGCTTGAGGATGCGCGCGCGGCGCTGGCCGAGGCGCTCGAGCTGTATCGCGGCGACTACATGGACGATTGCCCCTTCTTCGGCGATTCGTCCTATGTCGAGGGGCGCCGCGCCGAGCTGCGCGACCAGCGCATCGACGCGCTGCTGGCGCTGGGCGGCTGCTACGAGCGGCTGGGCCACGCGGGCGAGGCGGCTACATCCTACCGGCGCGCGCTCGCCGCCGCCGACGGCGATTGCCCCCGCGCCGAAGACGCCCTCGCGCGCGTGCAGCAGGTGGGGTGAGGCGAGGTCCGACGAACGACAAAGGACGAATGACCCTTCGACAAGCTCAGGGCAGGCCGATCAACGACTTCGTCCTGAGTGCGGCGCAGCCGCGTATCGAAGGGCGACGGGATTATTTCACCGCAAAGAGCGCAAAGGACGCGGAGGGCTGCGGGTATGCAAGTCGCAGGTTTGAAGGTTCGCACGTGCGCAAGTTACTGCATACTGCCAACGGCGCGCCCTCTTGACGACGGACGAAAGACGAAGGATGATCTTCCTTCGTCTTTCGTCCTTTGTCATTCGCCCTGAACGAATCCAATCTGTGTAATCTGCGTAATCTGTGGATGATACGAGCCTACTCCTCCTCCGCCATCGGCGCGTAGGCCGCCGCCACATCCAGCCCCAGCAGCATAGCGCACTGCTGCAAGGCCGCGCCCACGTCCTCGTTCTCCGGGCCCAGGCGGCGCAGCAAGCGGCTGATCGCCTGCTCCACAAGCAGCGCATCGAGCATCACCGCCTGCGATTCGCGCGTGTCGGGCAGGAAGGGTGCGCTGCCAGCCGCGCCCACGTAGCCGCGCAAAAAGGCCGCCGCGGCGTGGCTGTACCAGCCGCGCGCCAGCGCAAAGCGCTCCTCGGCGGCGGTTTCGTCGCTGGCGGGCAGCGCCGCGCAGGCCGCAAAACACAGCGACTGGAGCATGCCCGCCACGTCGCGCAGGGCCGGGCCTTTCAGCATGCGCTCGGGCAGCGGTCGCGCGCCATCACCCTCGAAATCGAAGATCACGAAATCATCGCCCGTGTCGAGCAACTGCGCGAGGTGGTAGTCGCCGTGGCAGCGGATGCGCGCCCCGCTGGGCGTCAGGTCGGCCAGGGCGTGCAGGCGCTCCTTTTCGGCGGGCAATGCGCCAAGCAGCGCATGCACAAGCTCGCACTCTGCGTCGGGCAGGGTTGGCAGCGCCAGTTGGAGCTGGTAGTCGAGGTTGCCCGCCAGCCCGCGCAACGACTGGTAGATCGAGCGCAGGTACAGCCCGGTGCAGGGCAGCAACTCGAATTCGGGGTCGTCGCTGGCGGCCAGCGCCGCGTGCATCTCGGCGGTGCGCGTGCCAATCAGCTCGAGCTGCGCGTGGGCCTTGCCCAGCAGCTTCTTTTCGTCGGCGCTGGGCGGGGCGGCGGCGCGTGCCAGCAGCGCGGCAACGTCGCTCGGCGCAGGCGTGGCCTGCGCGTCGGCGCGCCTGGTGTAGGCGCGGATGTGCTTCTGCATGGTATCCCACGCCTCGCCCTGGTTGGGCACAAAGCCTTGCATCATAGCAATGTGCAGCGGCTCGCCGTCGGCGGGGCGGTACTCCAGCGCAGCGACGGCGGGCGGCGTGTGCGCGAAGCCGTGGGCGGTGAGCGCATTGCCAAGCACAACCTCGGGGTTCGGCCCTTCGTCGACGCAGCGGAACAGCTTCAGCATCAGCTCCTCGCCATAGGCCAGCGAGGTGTTGTTGCGCCCGCCTTCCAGCGCGCCCGTGTCACGCAGTGCGGCGGGGCGTGTTTCGCGCACGCGCTTGTATGCTGGCCCGGCCTGGACATGCACCGTGCCTGCTTTTCCTTTCAACTGCTTGCGCCGCGCAATCGTATCAAGCATCGCTGCGGCAAAGGCCGGCGACCAGAGCGCGTCGTAGATCACGGCGGCGGGCTCGCTCGCGCCGGGCGCGCGCAATTGCGCCACCAGCGCCTCGGGGTGCTCGTCGCGCAGGCGGGCGGCGGCGCGGCCAGTGGCGTAGGCCAGCGGCACGGTGTAGGTTTGCGATTCGCCCTCGGCACAGTGGAGCTGCACCAGCGCAATCACGGCCGGGCCGTCGCGGGTCGGCACTTCAATCGTGTCCTGGATCGACGTGCCAAGGATCGAGCGGCTCGCGCCGTTGTACCACGGTGCCGCGCCCATGTAGGCCGGCAGCGCGCGCGCTTCCAGCAGCGACTGGCCTTCGCCGCGCACCAGATCGGCCCACGCGAGGTCGGTTTCGATCACTGGCGCGCCGGCCGGCCCGGCCACGGCAGCATCGGCGGAGGACGGCGCGAGCGCGAACCAGTAGCAGCTGTGCGGGCCGATGGTGAGCAGGTAGGGCAGCTCGCCTACCATGGGAAAGGCGCTGTGGCCGAACAGATCGACCGGCATGCGCCCGCGATACTCGCTCAGGTCGAGCTCGGCGTGCTGCAAAAAGCGCGACAGGTTCGCCACCACCAGCATGTGCTCGCCCTCGTAGTGGCGCACAAAGGCCAGCACCTTGCGGTTGCTCGGTTGCAGGAACTCGATTGAGCCGCGCCCAAACACCTGATAGCGCTGGCGCAGCGCAATCATGCGGCGCATCCACCACAGCAGCGAGTAGGGGTTTTCTTCCTGCGCCTCGACGTGAACGGTCTCGTGGTGGTACTCGTGGTCGGTGATCAGCGGCAGAAACAGCTGCTGCGGGTTGGCGGCCGAAAAGCCCGCGTTGCGGTCGGCGCTCCACTGCATGGGCGTGCGCACGCCATTGCGGTCGCCCAGGTAGACATTATCGCCCATGCCGATCTCGTCGCCATAGTAGAGCACGGGCGTACCGGGCAGCGCGAACAGCAGTGCATTGAGCAGCTCGATGCGGCGGCGGTCGTTGTGCAGCAGCGGGGCCAGGCGGCGGCGGATGCCCAGGTTGATGCGCGCCGCCGAGTCGCGGGCGTAGGAGCGGTACATAAACGCGCGCTCTTCCTCGGTCACCATCTCCAGCGTCAGCTCGTCGTGGTTGCGCAGGAACAATGCCCACTGCGCGGTTTCGGGGATGGGCGGCGTTTGCTCAAGGATGTCGATGATCGGGAAGCGATCTTCCATGCGCAGCGCCATAAACAGGCGCGGCATCAGCGGGAAGTGAAACGCCATGTGGCACTCGTCGCCATCGCCAAAGTAGGCGGCGGCCTGCTCGGGCCACTGGTTCGCTTCGGCCAGCAGCATGCGGTTGGGGTGGTTCTGGTCGATGTGGCGGCGCAGGCGGCGCAGCGCGGCGTGCGTTTGCAGCAGATTTTCGCCGGTGGTGCCTTCGCGCTCGAACAGGTAGGGCACGGCGTCGAGCCGCAAGCCATCCACGCCCATGTCGAGCCAGAAATCGACGACCTTCAGGATGGCCTTGCGTACATGCGGGTTGTCGTAGTTCAGGTCGGGCTGGTGCGAGTAGAAGCGGTGCCAGTAGTAGGCCTGTGCCACCGGGTCCCAGCTCCAGTTCGAGCTTTCGAAATCCTGGAAGATAATGCGCGCGTCCTCGTAGCGCTCGGGTGTTTCGCTCCACACATAGAAGTTGCGCCAGTGGCTGCCGGCTGGGGCGTGGCGGGCGCGCTGAAACCAGGGGTGCTGGTCGGATGTGTGGTTGAGCACCAGCTCGGTGATGACCTTCAGGCCGCGCCGGTGCGCCTCGGCCAGAAAGGCCTTGAAGTCGCGCAACGTGCCATAGTTCGGGTGAACGCTGGTGTAGTCGGCAATGTCGTAGCCGTCGTCGCGCAGCGGCGAGGGGTAGAAAGGCAGCAGCCACAGCGCTGTGACGCCCAGCTCCTGAAGGTAATCGAGCCGGGCGGTCAGGCCGCGAAAATCGCCAATGCCGTCGCCGTCGCTGTCGTAAAACGCGCGGACGTGGAGTTCGTAGATGACTGCGTCTTTGTACCAGAGCGCCTCGCGCGTGCTTTCTGTTTGAAGTTCTTGTTCTCTCTCCATAGCTCCCGACCTGCACGCAGCGTGCCAAGAAGTGGTATGCTTGGCGGTCATGGCGATTGATGAGAATAATGCAGAAAGCACTGCACGCACTACGCACTATGCATTAGAAAGCCAGGCGCAGTTCTTTATGCGTATTTCTCGATGCCGAATTCGGTTTGGAAGCGAAGGGGAATTTTCATGGCAGAGTGGAACACGGGCGAGATAGCGACGAACGGCGTGCGCCTGCATTTCATGTGCGCCGGCAACGGCAAGCCGCCCATGCTGCTGGCGCACGGCCTGACCGACGCCGGGGCGTGCTGGCTGCCAGTGGCCGAGCAATTGCGCGCCGATTACGACGTGGTGATGTACGACGCGCGCGGCCACGGGCAATCGGAGAAGCCCGCCAGCGGCTACACCTACGACAATCTTGCCGCCGACATGGTTGGCCTGATTGGCGCGCTTGGCCTCGCGCAGCCGATTGTGATCGGCCACTCCATGGGCGCGGCCACGGCCGGGCTGGCGGCGGCGCGCTCGCCCGAGCTGTTTCGCGCAGTGATACTGGAAGACCCGCCGGCGCGCAACCGGCCAGCGGCAGAGGAAAACGAGTTCATGGCGAACTGGCGCGCCGGGCTGCTGAAGGAGCAAACGCTCAGCCACGACGCGCTGGTCGCGGCCGGGCACACGCAATCGCCCACCTGGAGCGATGCCGAGCTCACGCACTGGGCCGACGCCAAGCTGCAAGCCAGCCCGAACGCGCTGGAGATCATTCGCACGCCCGGCACGCAGTGGTTCGCGCATGTGGGCGAGATCGCCTGTCCGGTGCTGCTGGTCGCCGCCGACGAAGCGTTAGGGTCGGCGGTCGCGCCGGAGATTGCGGCGCAGGTGCAGGGCGCGTGGCGCAACGGCCAGTTCGTGCGGATCGCGGGCGCGGGCCACTCGGTGCATCGCGAAGCGCCCGCAGCCTGGATGCAAGCCGTGCGCGCATTTCTGGCGGAAGTGTAGTTATCCACAGATTACGCAGATTACGCAGATTTTCGCTTTCGTGCGACCTATAATCTGTGCCATCTGTGTAATCTGTGGATTTTATTTCCTACCGGTGGTTATACAGCTCGATCTGCCAGCGCCACTCGCTGCGGTCGGCAGCATGCCACCATTCCTTGAGAATGCCCGCCTCGCCGCCGGCCAGCAGCACCGGCAAGCCCAGGTCGTTCGCGGTCGGCCAGGCATCCTCGCGGGTGATGCGCTCGCCGCGCCGCGTGAGCTTTGTAATCGGCGAATCGTTGGTCGAGCGCAGGTCGGTGCCTTCGGCAAGCACGCGCCCGTCGGCGCCGCGAATCGCCACCGTCAGCACGGTTGGCGCGGCATGCACCAGCATCACCTCCGCGCCGGCATCGACACGCCCGCGCGCAAACAGCAGCCCGGTGGCGGCGGCCTGCGGGTACCAGATCTCCCAGTCCTGGGTGCGCTTCTGCGCCATTGCACGCTCCTTTCGCTGCGTCAAGGTACACTCAGGGCCGAAGCGATTGCCCCGGCCCTGAGTTCCTTCCCCGTCTCTCGCCTGCCTTCCTCTGCAATGCCCGTGCCGCGCGCCGTGGTATCATAGCGCCGACACGCGAATGGAAGCGAGGGAAGCATGGAATCCTGGCGCACGGGCGACCTGACGATCAACGGCGTGCGGCTGCACTACGAGCGCAGCGGCAGCGGCGAACCGGCCTTGCTGTTTGTGCATGGCCTGAGCGACAGCGGGCACTACTGGCGGCCAGTGCTGGATCGCATGCCGGCGGGGCACGAGCTGGTACTGTACGATTCGCGCGGCCACGGTCGCTCGGAACAGCCCGACAGCGGCTATACCTACGACCAGCTGGCCGATGATCTGGCCGCTGTGATTGGCGCGCTCGGCCTCGTGCAGCCGATTGTGATCGGCCACTCGATGGGCGCGGCCACCGCTGCCCTGATGGCGGCGCGCTACCCGGGGCTGGCGCGCGCCGTGGTGCTGGAAGACCCACCGGCCGGCCGCGACCCCAGCCCGGAAGTTCTTCAGAAAATTTACGACGACTGGCGCGCTGATCTGGCGGACACCAAGGCGCTCAGCCGCGACGAGAAGCTGGCGAAAGTGCACGCAAATCGCGCCGGCTGGACCGACGCCGACTACGCCGAGTGGCTGGACGACAAGACGCTGGTGTCATTGCAGGCGCTCGACATTATTCGCACACCTGGCACACCCTGGTTCGATCTGATTGAACAAGTCGCATGCCCCATCCTGCTCGTCACTGGCGACCCGGCGCTGGGCGCGCTGGTGACGCCCGAGTTCGCAGAGGGGCTGGCGGCGCGCTGGCAGAACGGGCGCGTGGTGAACATCCCGAACGTCGGACACTCGATTCGCCGTGGCGAGCCAGCCCGCTACGCCGCCGCCGTGAACGAGTTCATTGGCGAGGTTTTGGGAGCGCGGGCCGACACATAGGTCGGCCCTGACAATTCATTGATTCTGTTCGGGCCGACCTATGTGTCGGCCCCAAAAAACCTGTTTGGGCCGATCAGCGTGTCGGCCCCACCCCTCTCATAATACTCTCAGCCAGCCCACCCCAGAAACCGGGCAGAATATGGTAGACTGACAGCCAGCCATCCTGCCCTGTTGCGCCTTTCGCGGCGCCCGCTCCAACTCCGGAGGAAATGCTGTTGAAGCGGTTCCTGTGCCTCGCCATTGCGCTGCTAGCGTTGCTTCTGCTCGCCCCTGCTGGCGCGCACGCCCAACCATCCGACTGGCGCGAGCGCCGTACCGAGCGTTTCGCCATTCTGTATGTCGATGGCGACGCCGCGACGGCCGAGCTGTACGCCGGCTTTGTCGACTCAATCTACGACGAAATATCGGCGGTGTTCGGGCACCAAACGGCGGTGCCGGTCACTCTGCGCCTCTACCCCACGCTGGAGCGCTACCAGCAGATCAACCCGCTGGCGCGCAGCCTGACGGGCGTGGTGGCGCACGCCGACTTCCAGCTTCACGAAGTCGTCGTCATTCTCTCGCAAACGGCGCGGCAAACCCCCGAAGAAGTGCAAAACAACGTGCGCCACGAGCTGACGCACATCGTCATTGCCGAGCTGTCGGGCAACCGCCTGAACGTGGGCTTTCAGGAAGGCATCGCGCAGTATGTCGAGCGGCCCGCGCCCGAGCTGGAACAGCGCATTCGCCTGCTCCAGCGCGCCTACGACCAGCAGATCCTGATGCCCTGGAGCGACCTCGACGACCGCGACACGGTGTATGGCGCGCCCGAGGTTGGCTACCCCGAAAGCATGTCGGTGGTGGGCTTTCTGGTAGAAAAATATTCCTTCGCCAAATTGCGCGAATTCCTGACGATTGCCGCGCGCAGCAGTGGCTACCGCTCGGCGCTGGAGCGCACCTATGGCGTCGCGCCCGACGAGCTTGAGCGCCAGTGGCGCGACTGGCTGCCAAGCTACCTGGCGGGTGGCTACAAGCGCAACGCGCTTTCGGCCTACGACCTGAGCGGCGCCGAGGCGCTGATTGCGCAGGGCCGCTACGCCGACGCGCAAACCGAGCTGCAAACCGCCCTGGAGTGGCTGCGCGCAACCGACCAGCGCGATGTCGAGCAGGAAGCCGAGGCATTGTTGGCGCGCAGCCAGCAGGGCTTAGATGCCGATGGGCTCGCCCGCGATGCCCGCGCCGCCCTCGGCGCTGCCGACTACCCGCGCGCCACCGACCTTGTCGCGCAGGCACGCGCCGCCTACGCCGCGCTGGGCGACACGCGCCAGGAGGCGGTACTGGCCGCCTATGCCGCGCGCGCCGAGCAGGGGCAAACGGCGGCAGGGACTCTTGCCCAGGCGCAGGCGCTGGCGCAGGCGCTGCGCTACCCGCAGGCGCGTGCCGCCGCCGATCAGGCAGCAGCCGTCTACCTTGCCATTGGCGACCGCGCGCGCGCCGACGAGGCGCTGGCCCTGCGCGCCTTTCTCGACCAGCGGCAAACCTGGGTGGGCGCGGCGCTGCTTCTGTTTGGCCTGCTCGGTGTGGCTGGCAGCACCGTGCGGCGCTTTGTCGTGCGCGAGGCCGAGGCGTGGTAGATGCTTTAAAAGGGCTGAAATTTAACCACAGAGACACAGAGGACGCAGAGAATATCTTGATAAAGCAGGCAGCGAGGGAATTTGGAGGGCTAAATGTTGAGTTAGGCTGTCGCCGACCAACTTTTAACCTTTTAACCTTCAAACCTGCAACATTCAAACGTGCAACCTATCAACTCTTCGCGCCCTTTGCGCTCTTTGCGGTGAATAATCTGCTCGTCGGTCATCCACCGTCGCTCGCCCAATCGTAAATCGTCAATCGTAAATCACTCGTCGGTCGCCGTAAATTTGCACACAGACGTATGCGATACGTCGCGGCGATACCTTGCAACCTGCAAACCTGTAACCTGATAACTCGCAACCTGTAACCGAACTATGCGACAGCACCTGTTCCACACACTGAATCAGCTTGCCACCGACCGCTGGGCGCGGCGCGGCGTGCGTGTGCTGCTGCGCGCGGCCTGGCTCAGCGTGTGCATCTGGTGCATTGGCCTGGGCGCGAGCATGGTCTGGGGCTGGCCGCTGCGCGTGAACATCCTGGGCGCGGCTGCGCTGGCTGTGGTTGGCGGTGGCGTGGCCCTGCTGCTGCGCCCGCGCCTGCGCGCCTCGCAGGCCGCCCGCCGGCTTGATCGGCGCTTCCATCTCGATGAGCAGCTTGCCACCGCCGCCGAAGTCGCCGCCAGCAACCCGCCACCCGGCAGCGTCGCGGCGCGGCTTGTGGCCGAAGCCGAACAAACGGCCGCGCTGCTCCAGCGGCGGATTGCGCGCCGCCAAAGCCCGCCGTGGAACGACATGCTGACGCTGGGCCTGCTTGTGGTCGTCGCGCTTGGGCTGTGGATCATGTCGGGTGTAGGATTGCCGCAGTTCAACACCGCCCCGCTGCCGCTGCCGCCGCTGGCCCAGCCGCAAGACCCGGCGCAGCAGCTTCCCGAGGAAGCGCAGCAACCCGACCCGAACCAGCCGGGCGAAGGCGGCCAGCCCGGCGGCAGCGAGCCCGCGCCCAACCAGGCCGGTGGCGCAGCCGACCCGCAGACCTTGCAGGCGCTCGCCGACGCGCTGCGCGACCAGGGTGCAACCCGCCCCGCCGCCGAGGCACTCGACCGTGGTGATGTGCGCGGCGCGGCCAGCCAGCTGCGCGAGCTCGCCGATCAGGCCAGCCAGCTTTCCGAGGCCACGCGCAACGCCCTGGCCGACAACCTGCGCGCCGCCGCCGACGACATTCGCCAGCGCAACCCCGGCCTTGCCGACCAGCTTGAGCAAAGTGCGGATGGCCTGGAGCGCGGCGGCCAGCGCGCCGCCGAGGCGCTCGACGAGCTTGCCCAGGCGATTGAAGACCTGCCCACCACGCCACCGCCAGCCGGCGGCGATCAGGGACAGGGCGAACAGGGGCAGAACGGCCAGGGAAGCCAGAATGGGCAGGGCGCGCAGGAAGGCCCCGGTGCCGGCCAGAACGGCAGCCAGGGCGAGCAGCCCGCGCCCGACGGCTCTGGAAACTCGCCTGGGCAGGGCGGCGGCGGCGCGGGCGATGGCCCCGGCGGCGAACAGCGCCCCGCCGACACCTCCGACCGCTTGGGCGTCGAAGGGCAGCCCGTGCCGCTCGATTCGGCCGGCCAGGGCGATATTCCGGCGCAGCCGAGTGGCCCGCTCCAGCCCGGGCAGGGCCAGCAACGCCCCGGATTCACTCAGGGCGGAAACACCAGCAACCAGCGCGTGGATGTCGGGGCCGACCCGCTGCGCGTGCCAATGGATGAGCGCGATGTGGTTCAAGAATATTTTCAGCCGTAAGGGTGCTGCCGCCGAGCCGCCCTTGTTCGACGAGGCCTTTCTGCGCCGGCTCGAACGCCTGAGCCTGCAAGCCCAGCAAACGCTGCGCGGCCGGCCCTCGGGCGGCGAGCACCTGAGCCGCAACCAGCTGCCCGCCACGATTTTCAGCGACCACCGGCCCTACAGCCACGGCGACGACTATCGCTATATCGACTGGAACGCCTACGCGCACCAGGAAGAATATTTTGTGCGGTTGGGCGAAATCGAGCAAAGCGTGAATATTCACATGCTGCTCGACGCCTCGCGCTCGATGGACTGGGGCGCGCCGCCGAAGATGCGCGTGGCCCGCCAGCTTGCCGCCTCGATCGGTTACCTTGCGCTGGCGCACCACGACCGGCTGCGGCTGGTGCCGTTCGGCAGCGCGCCGGGGGCAGCGTTTGGCCCGGCGCAGGGCAAGGCGCGTGCGCTTGAGATGCTGCGCTTCATCGAGGCTGTGCCGCCCGACCAGCCAACCGGCCTGGCGCAATCGCTCGGGGCATATGCGCGCCAGCACCCGCACGGTGGCCTGCTGGTCGTCTGCTCCGACTTGCTCGCGCCCGACAACCTCGACGCCGCGCTGGCCGCGCTGCCCACGCCGCGCTGGCAGGTGCTGATGCTGCACCTGCTCGACCCGCGCGAGCTTGCGCCCGACCTGAGCGGCCCGATTGAGCTGGAAGACGCCGAAACCGGCCAGCGCCTGCCGCTCACGCTCGATGCTGCGACGCTGGCCGCCTACCGTCAGCAGGTACACGGCTGGCAGGAACGGGTGGCGGCAGCCTGTGCGCGGCGCGGCGCAACCTACGCCCAGGTGCTTACCAGCTGGCCGCTTGAGCGCCAGGTGGTGCCCTACCTGCGCGCGCGACGGATCATGCAATGACCTTTCTTCTGCCAATTGGCCTGCTGGCGCTGCTGGCGCTGCCAGTGATTATTGTGCTGCACCTGCTGCGCGAGCGGCGGCGGCGCGTGGTCGTGCCGAGCCTGCTGCTCTGGCAAAACGTGCCGCGCCGCCAGTCGGCTCAGCGCGTGCGCCGCCTGCCGCTGACGCTGCTGCTGCTGCTGCAACTGCTGGCCGCGGCGCTGATCGCGCTGGCGCTTGGCCGCCCGCAGATCGCGCGAATCCTTGGCGGGTCGCGCCAGCTCGCGATTGTGCTCGACACCTCGACCAGCATGGCCGCGCGCGATGGCGGCAGCACGCGCTTTGCCCAGGCGCAGGAACAGGCGCGCGCGGCGCTGCGCAGCCTGGGCACTGGCGACCGGGCTGTGCTTGTGGCGGCTGGCCCCGCAGCGCGCGTGCTTGCGCTTGGCACTGGCGCCGATCTTCCCACATTTTTGGCCGCGCTCGATGCGCAGCAGCCGGGCGGCACTGGCACCGACCTTGCCGGCGCGCTGACGCTGGCCGAGGCGGCGTTTGAAGGAACGGCCCGGCGCGAGATTGTGGTGCTGACCGACAACGGCCCGGTCAGTGCGGCGCAGCTGCCCGCCAGCGTCCCGGCCGACCTGGACTGGCGGCAGATTGGCGCGGCGCAGCCGAACCGCGCAATTGTGGCGCTGGCCGCGCGGCGCTGGGGCGCGAACCAGCAGGTGTATGCGCGCGTGGCCAACTACGCGCCCGAGCCGTTCAGCGGCAGCGTGACGCTCGCGGCCGACGGGCAGGCGCTTGGCGCGCGCGCCGTAACTATTGCCGCGAATGGCGAAACCGAGCTGACGTGGACGCTGCCCGCTGGCGCGGCGAACCTGCGCGTCGCGCTCGACGGCGGCGACGCCCTGCCGCAGGACGACGCGGCGAGCGTGAACCTCGCTCACGCGCGCCCGCTCGCCATCCAGCTTGTTTCCGCCGCGCCCGAGACATTGCGCCGCGCGCTGGCCGCTGTGCCGGGCGCAAGCGTGACCGTCACCGCGCCTGAGGCGTACCAGCCGGCCACCGCTGCGCTCACTGTGTTCGACGATTTTCTGCCGGCTGCGTGGCCCGACGGCCCGGCGCTGGTGGTCAACCCGCCTGCCGACAGCGCGCTGCTGCCAGTGCGCGGTGGGGCAGTGCCGGCGGGAAGCGATGCGCTGATGGCGCGCGGCGCGGTGCTCGATGGCCTGAGCCTGGCCGGGGTGGATTTTGGCCCGCTGCGCGTGCTTGACACGCAGGGCTTTGCGACGCTGCTGGCGAAGGGCGAAACGCCGCTGATTGTGCGCGGGCGCAGCGGCGCGCACGAATTGGCGATCTGGGCCTTCGACCCGAGCGCGGGCAACCTCGCCACGCGCCTGGCCTTTCCGCTGCTGGTGGCGCGCACCGTGCGCGACCTGACGCCGCCGCCGCTGCCGGCGAGCCTGCTGGCCGGCGCGCCGCTTGCCCTGCGCCCCGACGCGCGCGCCACCGAGCTGCGCGTGGCCGGGCCGGGCGGCGCTGCCGCAACGCTTGCCGCCGCGCCGCAGCTCACGCTCGATCAGCTTACGCAGCCGGGCGAATATGCGATTGAGGAGCGCAGCGCGACGGGCACGCTGTTTCGCGGCACGCTGCCGGTCAACGCCGGCGCGGCGGTCGAATCCGACCTGCGGCCGCAACCCGCGCCGGCAATTGTTTCTGCCGCGCCAAATAGCGGTGTGGAAACCGAATCCCGTGCGGACGACATCTGGCCGTGGTTTGCGCTCGGCGCGCTGGCCCTGCTGATGCTGGAATGGGGATACATTCACCGATGATCGTGCGGCAACCGCTGTTTCTGCTTCTGCTCTTGCTGCTGCCGGTGCTGGCACTCGTGTGGCGCTGGCGCGGCGCGCGCGTGGGCGCGGCAGTGCTGGCGCTGCGCCTCGTGATCGCAGGGCTGCTGGTGCTGGCCCTGGCGAACCCGGTGCTGGGCCAGCCCGCGCCAGCGCCCGGCGCGCTGGCAATTCTGCTCGATCAGTCGGACAGCCTGGGCGACGCGGGCAAGGCTGCGTTGCGCACACAGGCCGAGGCGCTGGCGCGCGCGCACGGTGCCGATGCGCACATGCTGCCATTTGGCGCGGCCCCACAGGCCGACCCGGCCGCCCCGCTGCGCACCGACGGCACCGACATTGCGGCGGCGCTGGCGGCGGCGCGCGGCCTGCTGAATGGCGGCGGGCGCGTGGTGCTGCTGTCGGATGGCGCGCAAACACGCGGCGATGCGTTAGGTGCTGCCCGCGCGCTGGGCGTGCCGGTTGACACCCTGGCCTACGCGCCCGCCGCCCCGCCCGAGCTGTGGGTCGCGTCGGTGGAGGCACCCACGACCCTGCGCGTTGGCGAGGATTTCAGCATCACCGTCGTGGTGGGCAGCAGCGGCGCGGCTTCCGCGCAGCTCGAACTGTTTGAGGGCGAGCGCCAGCTTGCCACGCAGAATGTGTCGCTGGAGCCGGGCGCGAACCGCTTCACCTACCAGGATCGCGCCGAAACAGCCGGCGTGGCGCGGTTCCGCGCGCTTGTCAACGGCCAGCCCGACACCTTCGCCCAGAACAACAGCGGCGCGGCCACCGCGCTAATTGCCCCGCAGCCGCGCGTGCTGCTGCTCGAAAGCCAGGCCGGCAGCGGTGGCGACCAGCTCAGCCGCGCCTTGCGCAACGCGGGCGTGCTGGCCGAAGTGCTCCCGGCCGGCGATTTGCCCGCCCAGCTTTCGGCGCTCGACCCATTCGAGGGCATTGTGCTGCTGGATGTGCCGGCCGGCGACTTCACGCTCGACCAGATGGCGACTTTGCGCGAGTTTGTGCGCAGCGAGGGGCGTGGCCTGGTGGTGGCCGGCGGGCGCGCCAGCTTCACACTGGGCGCGTACAAAGACACGCCGCTGGAAGAAGCGCTGCCCGTGAGCATGGACCCGCCGCCGCGCCCTGAGCGCCCGCCCGTCACCCTGCTGCTGATCGTCGATCACTCGCTCAGCATGGGCACGTCGAGCGGCGTCTCGAAGCTCGATATGGCCAAAGAATCGGCGCTGCTCGCAACCGACTCGCTGCGGCAGGACGACCGCATTGGCGTGCTGGCCTTTGACGACACGCAAATGTGGGCGGTTGAGTTTCAGGTGCTTGGCACCGGCCTGAGCCTGGGGCAGATTCAGGAGCAGATCGGCGCAATTCAGCTTGGTGGCGGCACCGACATCTGCGCCGCGCTCGATCGCGGGCTGAGCGCATTGGAACAGCAGCCCGGCAGCGTGCGCCACGCCGTGATCATGACCGACGGGCAATCATTCCGCAACGACCGCTGCGGCCCCTACCAGTCGCTGATCGATCGCGCCCGCGCCGCCGACATCACGCTCTCGTCCATCGCCATTGGCGACGACGCCGACACCAACCTGCTGCAAAATCTGGCGCGCTGGGGCGCGGGCCGCTACCACTTCGCCGCGCAGCCAGGCGACATCCCGCGCCTGACGCTGATCGAAAGCCAGATCGCCAGCGCCGAGCCGCAGATCGAAGGTGAGTTTCGCGCGCAGCTTCAGGCGCCGCATCCGCTGCTGCGCGATTTCACACCCAGCCAGATTCCGCGACTGGAAGGCTATGTTGGCACGACGATCAAGCCCGGCGCGGAGCTGGTGCTGAAATCGCCCGAGAACGACCCGGTGCTGGCCGCATGGCAATACGGCCTGGGCCGCGCTGTGGCCTGGACGCCCAGCGCCAACGCGCCCTGGGCGGCAGACTGGCCGGGCTGGCCCGACTATGGTCGCTTCTGGGCGCAGCTCGTGCGTTACACCCTGCCCGAGCCCGACACCGGCCCGCTGCAGGTGCGCGCCACGCCTCATGGCGACGTCGTCACGCTCGCCGTCGATGCGCTGGCTCCCAGCGGCGAGCCGATCGATCTGGCCGACACTGCCGCTACCATCACCCTGCCCGACGGCAGCACGCGCCGCATTGCGCTGCGCCAAACCGCGCCGGGGCATTATGTGGAAGAGCTGACGCTGCCGGGCGAGGGGCCATATGCGATTGCAGTGACGCAGCAGAAAGATGGCACAACGCGCACGGCCGCCACGGGCTATGTGCAGGCACCGCCGGCTGAGTACACACCCACGCAGGGCGGCGCGGCGCTGCTGGCGCAGATCAGTGCTGCGACGGGGGGAAATGTGCTGAATGGGCCGGGAGGTGTGCCCGCTGCGGGAACGCCAGCCAGCGCGCCCGCGCCGCGCGAGCTGTGGCCCTGGCTGCTTGCTGCCGCCGCCATCCTCTGGCCGCTGGAAATCGCCATGCGGCGCGGCTGGCTGCGCTTCGGGCGCTAGCGAACAAGGTGCTAAATGCCTGAGCCACAGAGCGCACAGAGAGCACGGAGAAAAAGATCAATCTCAGTGTCCTCTGTGCGCTCTGTGGCCCAGTACGCCAGTACGCGGGTGTGACGGAAAGTTCTGCACAATGATCGTCTTGCGCACCGCCCGGCCGTAAACGACCGGGCTTCGAAGCGACGCCCGCTGAAGCGGGCTTGCCATATGCCTCGTTCAAGCCCGCTTCAGCGGGCGTCGCTCGGTAGCGCGGCGGCTTCAGCCCCGCGCCGCAGAAAGATCCGTCACACCCCCAGTACGCACCCGGTTTGCATCCAGCCCCGCCGATGGGCTATACTGCACCGAAGCACTTGCAATCAGGAGGCGCGAATGACCGTTGCAATCGACGCCCCGACCATGCACCTCAAGCTCGCGGGCGACAACACCTTGATCGACCTGAGCGTCCTCCAGGGGCTCTGGAGCGATGCCCAGTATCTGCGTCTCACCGGCCAGACCAACCGCCTGCTGGAGTTTACGGATGGTGTGATTGAGGTGTTGCCAATGCCCACTCGTTCTCATCAGGCAATTTCTCGCTGGCTTTTTTTGGCCTTGTTGGCGTTTGTTCAGGGTGTTGGCGGCACTGTCTTTTATGCGCCGCTCCGCGTTCAGGTGCGTCCTGGCAAATTCCGCGAACCTGACCTGTTAGTGCTACGCGACGAAAATGATCCACGCAGCCAAGAGGCATTCTGGCTCGGCGCCGATCTGGTGGTCGAAATCGTTAGCCCCGACGACCCCGAGCGCGATACGGTCGAGAAAGTGGCCGATTACGCCGAGGCCGGCATTCCCGAGTACTGGATCGTCAACCCGCTCGACGAGACGATCACCGTGCTGCGGCTCGACGGCGCGCAATACCTTACGCACGGCGTGTTTGGGCGCGGCGCGCAGGCGCAATCGGCGCTGCTGGCCGGCTTCGACGTGCTGGTCGACGCTGTTCTCGACGCGCGCTAGATTCCTCACGCGCGAAACCTCAAATTTCCCCCAAACGTCCTCACCAGTAGAAAGCACGAGCAGGCCTTTGCAAAGCCGAAATATCATGCTCGGCGCTGCGTATCGCTATTCTTCACGAACGCTGCGGGTTCGTTTTTCTTTTGGAAAGTATGCATATGAATGCATTGATTATTGGCGGCGGGATTGGCGGGCTCACTGCCGCGATTGCGCTGCGCCGCGCCGGCATCGACGCCACGGTGTACGAGCGCACGCCCGAACTGCGCGAGGTCGGCGCGGGCATTACGCTGTGGGCAAACGCAATTGCTGCGCTGGCGCAGCTCGATCTGGCCGAGCCGATCATGGCACTGGGCATGCCCGAGCTGCAGGGCAGCATCCGCGCAGCAAACGGCGAGGTGCTGACGCGCCTGGACAACAGCGAGCTGCGCGGGCAGTTTGGCGCGCCCAGCATCGCCATTCACCGCGCCGACCTGCACAGCAAGCTGCTGAGCGCGCTGGGCGAACAGCACGTGGTGCTTGGGCGGCAGATCACGCGCTTCGAGCAGGACGGCGCGGGCGTGACGGCCTCGTTTGCCGATGGCAGCCAGGCGCGCGGCGATGTGCTCATAGGCGCGGATGGCCTGCACTCGCTTGTGCGCGCGCAGCTCCATGGCGCGCAGCCGCCCGTGTACGCCGGCTACACGGCCTGGCGCGCGGTTGTGCCGTTCGACCATGCGCGGCTGACGCCGGGCGAAACCTGGGGGCGTGGCGTGCGCTTTGGGCAGGTGGGACTGGCGAATGGCCTGGCTTACTGGTTTGCTACGCAGAACGTGCCCGCCGGCCAGCGCAAGCCCGGCGCAGAAAAGGCCGAGCTGCTGCGCAACCTGCGCGGCTGGCACGCGCCCGTCGAGGAACTGGTGCGCGCTGCCGATGAGTCACAGATCCTGCGCAACGACATTTTCGACCGGCCAGCGCTTGCGCAGTGGGGCGCGGGCCGCGTGACGCTGCTGGGCGATTCTGCCCACCCCATGACGCCCAACCTCGGCCAGGGCGCGTGCCAGGCGATTGAAGACGCAGTGGTACTAATGAAGTCGCTCCGCGCCGCCAGCGACCTGCCCGCCGCCCTGCGCCACTACGAAGCCCAGCGGATTGCGCGCACCCGCTGGCTGGCGGCCCAGTCGCGGCGTGTAGGCGAGGTGGGCCAGTGGCAGAACCCACTCGCCGTTGGGCTGCGCGCGCTGGCCGCGAAATACGTGCTCCCGGCCATGCAATCGCGCCAGCTGCGCCAGATTGTCGCCTACCAGGTCTAGCAATCCAAGCGAACAATAGCTGAGCCACACAGTACACAGAGACCACTGAGTAGGGATCCCAAACTCGGTGTTCTCTGTGTTCTCTGTGGCTCATTATTTCTGCACTTCGCTATAGTGCGTAGTGCGTAGCTTTATGCTGTGTTTGGCGTAACAAAGCCAAAATCATCGCCCGGTTGCGGAGCAGGCGAGAAGCGATTAACGCCGCCTGGCGTTCAGGGCGCGCAGTTCCTGAGTGGCCCACTCGCTGTCGGGGTCGATCACCAGCGCGCGGTGCAGGCAGTAGCGCCGCTCGACCACGCCGGTCATCTGCTCGGCGCAGGCCAGCCAGTCGGCCGCGATGTTTGAGTCGGCGGCCAGCGCGTGTTCGAAGCGTTGCGCTGCAGCAAGCGGGCTGAGTGTTGCGCGGGCCGCCTGCGCCGCCGGGCGGGCGAACAGTGCGCGGGCCGCCTGCGCCCAGCGTGCGAACCACGGTGTTGCCGCCCGACCCTGTGCCATCTCTGCCATGCTCATCGCTGTCTCCTTGCCGGTAGCGCCTCGTTCAGTGGCCATAGCATAGCAGCCCGGGCGCGCCCGCGCATCGTGAGAACTACGGTATTTGCGCGCGAAGCTGGCTACGTACTTTGACGTACCTGCCTGTGGTAAGATGAGCTGGAGCCTGGGCGCACGCCCGCAAACGAAAGCGACTGCTATGAACACGCTTCCGCCCGATATTTCGCTCATTGACGACATGCACCTCGGCCGCCCGCATGTGATCGCCACCTACCTGCTCCATGGCGACGCGCCCGCAATCGTCGATCCCGGCCCGGCCAGCACGCTCGACACGCTTGAGGCCGGCCTGGCCGTCGCTGGCGTGCCATTTGCCGAGCTGCACGCGATAGTGCTGACGCACATTCACCTCGACCACGCGGGCGCAACCGGCGAGCTGCTGCGGCGCTTCCCGCACCTGAAGGTCTATGTGCACCAGCGCGGCGCGCCACACCTGTCCGAGCCCGCCAGGCTCCTGCGCAGCGCCGAGCGGCTGTATGGCGATGCAATGGGCACGCTGTGGGGGCCGGTGCTGTCGGTGCCTGCCGGAAGCATCACCACCTTCGGCGGCGGCGAAACGCTCCAGCTTGGCACGCGCGCCCTGCGCGTATTCGACGCGCCCGGCCACGCCTCGCACCACCTCGTCTACTTCGAGGAGGCGACTGGCACGGTATTTATGGGCGACACCGGCGGCGCGTGCCTGCCCGAGCGGCGCGTGCCGCGCCCGGCCACGCCCCCGCCCGACATCGACGTCGAGGCGTGGCTGCGCACGCTCGCCACCGTCGGGTCGCTCGCGCCGCGCCTGCTGCTGCTCACCCATTTCGGCCCAACCTACGCGCCCGCCGCCTACCTGGACGATTACGCCACGGCATTGCAGCGTTGGGCGGATGTGGTGCACGATGGCCTGCACAGCGGCGCAAGCGAGGCCGAGCAGCAAGCGCAGCTCAGCGCGCTGGCGCGAAGCGAAATTGGCGACCCGCCCGCCGACATGACCGCGCTGTTCGAGCAGGCCAGCTCATCCGAGCAAAGCTGGCAGGGCCTGGCGCGCTACTGGCGCAAGCGCGAAGGGCTGTAGTTTTTTGGGAAAAGAGAAGTGATCGGCACGCGATGCGCTGGTGCTGCATGCCCCGCTGGTTGGTAAGGGTTATTCAGGCAAAAAGGCTTCTTTGCAAACAAAAGCGGCGAGGCTTTTCCTGATCCTCAAGGAATAGCCTCGCCACACTCAACATTCAACACTACGCCTTATCGCTCGGCAGCTCGAGTGGCCTGGGCGCGCTCGGCACATGCGTTTCCGGGGCAGGCGTTTCCGTCGCTGGCGCGCTCGCCACAGGCGTGCCCATGTCGGTATACTCGCGCAGCGACATCAGCTCGGTGATCGTCGTGATAATCGCGTCTTTCCCGACGGTTTGCACCTGCTCGATTGGCAGGAAGCGCGTGCCCATCAGGTTTGCCAGCAGCCCCTGCTTCACTGTAAAGCCCAGGATCGCGCCATCCGTATCGGCCATCATGTCGCTCACGGTGCCAATTTTCTCGCCAGTGGCGCTGATCACCGCCGCGCCCGTGATCTGAAACGACTGCTTGCGCAGCCCGGCCACTTCGGCATTCTCCTTCACCGTCCCCAGCGGCGACGCGCCATCGACCACAATCACATCGCCCAGGCTCACAATCGCCGACCAGGGAATGACCTGCTCGGCGCTAAACAAGCCGCCTGTGCCGGTAATCAGCGCCACAATGCTGCGCGTATCGCCGCTCAGCACCACGTCGCGCACGGGCGCAATCCGCTCGCCACTCGCCTGGTTGATCGCCATTTTCCCCAACAGTTCGTTCACACGATACATCGCTTTTCCTCCGCTTCACTGCGTCTGCAACCTGCCAGCGTCTGTCTTCTGGCTCTGGGGGAAGGAAAACGCAAGTTTCGCGCCAGCGCTGCGGGGAAAACAAAAAAGGCGAACACCAGAGGCGCGATTTTGCCTCGGCCGTTCACCTTCTGAGGATCAACTATTGCGCGTGTTTAGTCGATGCTATAGGCGTATTTCCGCCACACATCGTGGCGCTCAAGCTCGCCAAGCAGCGCGAACGCGACATACTGCGGCTGGCGCGGCTTGCTCATCAGCAGCATGTTGGCTTCTTCGGGCGTGCGGCCGCCTTTGCGGTGGTTGCACTCGCGGCAGGCCGTCACCACATTATCCCAGGTGGTCAGGCCGCCACGCGAGCGCGGCATCACATGGTCGACGGTGAGCTGCGTGCGGCCGGGCATAATCCCGCAGTACTGGCAGGTTTCGCGGTCGCGCGTCAGCACGCCACGGCGCGAGCAGGGCAGCCGCAGGCGGCGGGGAATTCGGATATAGCGCACCAGGCGGATAACCACCGGAACATCGAGGGAGAAACCCTGCGCGCGCAAGCGCTGAGCGGCCGCTTCGACAAGCTCGGCTTTCTCCTGAAGGAGCAGCACAACTGCCCGCCGGGTCGAAACGATCTGAAGCGGCTCGTAGCTCGCGTTGAGGACGAGAACACGTTGCCCCAAGACAGAACCCCCTTTCCAAAGCCGCACGATTCGCACGCACGCACTCTAGAACGGGGGACCGCCCCGAATTAGAGCGCTCTGCCTATGATATCTGCAGCGCTGGCAACCAGCACCGCGCGAGCGCGCCGGGCTCGGTGTAAATGGTTTCGGCACACATTCACCTGGCCGGGGGGAATACGCCGGGGGCTGCGCGCGGCCATATTCTTGGCGGCGCAGGCGGCAAATATTGAGGTGGCCAGGTGGTTCATCATACTTTTACGATTATGTTGTGCCGAACGCTATTTAGTGCTAGTGATCCATCTGATCTAGCACGTATAGAATACACGATCCGCGCCATGTCTGTCAAATATTTTCTGGCTTGCCCAGGTGGCGCGCTGAGCTTTTGAATGGCTCTTTCCAGGCCCGGCAAGTGCAGTACTGGCTCTTTGCTTTGCGTGGCAAATTTTTTGTATGGGCGGGGTTTCTAAACTATACAGTTTGCTTGCTCAAGCCGCAGGGCATATTTCAAGCCAGTGCCAGCTTTATCGCCGTTTGCTCAGGCCGCAGGGCCGCCGGGGCTCGCGCCGCCCCACCCACTTCGTGGGTACCCGCCCGGCGTCGAGGCTTTTGCCCCGAACCCCAAATTTGATGTGGCCGGCTTGTTGAGGTTAATTTGTCATGCCTCCGTTGTGCCGAAAGCTGGCATCTGCCAGTAGAGCCATCCGCATACAAAAGTTCTAATTATTTCCACCGTCGCCGCAAGGCATGACAACGAGCGTTTTGAGTGATACCGGCGCTCTTTGCCGGAGATACGGTATTGATTGTCAAGTGGGAATATGTGATGCTCTTCCAGTTTGCCTGCGGCGGCCTGCACCGACCTGCCCACAACAAGCTTTCCCACCGACCAATCGCTGCGCGCACCTTCACCGCTGTGCCACTGGATTGTGGACAGCTCCGCGCAGGCGTTGCCTTTTGCGTCTTGCCTCACCTGGTCGGCTTACCCGCTGTGCTCTCTGTAGTGCGGGTCAAACTCCTGTCCTTTTGTCACCACCGCATACGCCAAATACAACAACTTGCGCGCACACGCACAGCGCGCCACTTTCGTCGGCTTGCCCGCTGCTCGCAGTCGCTCATACTGTGCGCGTATCACTGGATTGTAGCGTGCCGCACTCAACGTCGCCATATACAATGCCGTCCGCAAGCGTGCGTTTCCAGCGTGCCCAATCTGGCGTCGTCCGCGCACACTCGTGCCCGACTCGTGCGCCAGCGGCACCAGCCCGGCATACGCGGCTGCGGCTTCCGCCGAAGCGCAGGCGGTAAAGTTCACTGTGCTGACCAGCAACCAGGCGCTTGTGACCAGTCCCACACCGCTGATGCTCGCGAGCAAGCCTGCCGTCTCAGCCCAGGCGCCTTCTTGCAACACCGTCGCAATCTCTCGCTCCAGGCTCTGCAGCTGGCGGTCGCATTCGGCCACCACCTTATCCAAAGCCGTCAGTGCGGCCTCGATGGTGACTGGCCACTGCTCAAGCGCGTGGCGCTGGTTGCGTGCCTGCTGACGCATCGTCAGCAAACCATCGCGCACCAGCAAGCGCTGGCGCAGCTCGTGGTAGACCTGCTCGGGCGGGCTCCAGCGTGGCGGCTGTCGCTCGGCGGCAAACTGGGCCAGCATCTGCGCGTCCAGGGCATCCGTTTTGGCGCGACGCGGCAGCGAGCGCAAGAAGTTATGTGCGTGCGCCGGATTGACGACACTCACAGCATAGCCGGCTTGGTGAAGGGTGACGGCGAGCGTAATCCAGTAACTCCCGGTGGCTTCGAGCACGATCAGCGTCTGGGCAGCCTCCACGCCAGTACGGGCGAGGGCTGCCTGAAAGGCTGTAAAGCCGTCAGGGGATTGGCTGAAAGTCTGAGCGCGTCCACGAGCCGGGCCACTCAGGGTCCAGGCGGAGGCGAAGGAAGTTGCGGCAATGTCGACGCCGACAAACAGGCGATAGGAAGGCGCAGACACGAGCATAGTCCACCTCACAGCACAAATGGATACCAAGCTCCAGGGCAACACCCATCGTTCCTCGTGATACGTGGTCAGAGCCACACGATACGGTACTGACTCAGGTTGCCCGCAGTGGTGGGGGCTAATCTCCGTCACGCGGTCACTGCCGCTAGGGGTCTGGCAGCCACACCACCACCGTGGAACATCACTAGTATACGAGGGGTCTGAGGAGCCGGCTCGGTTCCCTAGCGGGGCGGGTACCCACAGAGTGGGTGGGGCAGAGCGCCCTGCAAAAGATTTATAACACATCAAATGGGGCACGGGGGCGAAGCGCCTCGAAAAACACATACACAATAGGGTTGCCCATGATCGAGTAGAATACGCCGCAGTGCAGAATCAGCTAGCTGGAGGTAAAACCATGCCACGCAATATTGTCGCAACGGCCAGCGCCCCGCAGGCAATCGGCCCGTATTCGCAGGCAACCACCCTTGACAATCTGGTATTCTGCTCGGGCCAGATCCCGCTCACCCTTGAGGGCAATGTCGTCGAGGGCGACGTGGCCGCGCAGACGCGCCAGGTGCTCACGAACTTGCAGGGGCTGCTTGAGGCGGCCGGCAGCTCACTGGGCAATGTGCTGAAGACAACCGTGTTTCTGGCCGACATGAACGATTTCGCCGCCATGAACGCTGTATATGCCGAGTTCTTCACGGGCGAGCCGCCGGCCCGCTCGACGGTGCAGGTTGCGCGCCTGCCACGCGATGTGCGCGTTGAGATCGAGGCGATTGCGGTGCGCGGCTAAGCCACGAAAAATGCACGACGCACTACGCACTTGATTCCCGAGTGCGTAGTGCGTAGTGACATATGGCCAGGGCAACGATAAACAGGAAATCGGCGTAATCGGCGTAATCTGTGGATTATTTTCGCCTACGCTTCCGCCGGCAGCGGGTTGCGCGCAAACACAAATTCCTCCACCACCTTCCCGCCAATCAGGTGCTCCTGAATGATCCGCTCCAGCACGGCTGGCGTGCACGAGTGGTACCACACGCCCTCGGGGTACACCACCGCAATCGGCCCACCCACGCACACGCGCAGGCAGTTGACTTTGCTGCGGTAGACACCGCCGCGCACCATCGAGAGCCGCAGGTCTTTCAGGCGCTTCTTCAGGTAATTCCACGACTCAATGCTCGCTTCCCTGGGCGAACATTTTGGTTCGGTCTGGTCGGCGCACAGCAGAATATGGCGAACATAGCTGCCAACGAAATATTCGTCGGCCTTGGCCTGGAGTTCTTCTTGCAGGGTCATGCTCATTCCTTGACAGGCAGGCGTCTGGCGTGCCTGCATTATACTCCCGAACGGCACGCCGCCCGCACTTCGAGTATACTTTGTGCGCGGAAACTTGCCTGTTCGCGCGCCGACGCTCTCGCGGCGCACAAGCCATAGGAGGAACAATGAGCCACACAATTGTCGTGCTGGAAGGCGATGAAACCGGCCAGGAACTGCTTGAGGAAGCCTTACGCGTGCTCGATCCCAGCGTCACCGGCGTGGAGGTCGCATTTCAGCGCTTTGATCTGGGGCTGGAAAACCGCCGCGCCACGCGCAACCAGGTGGTGCAGGATGCCGCCGACGCGATGCTGCAATCCGGCCTGGGCCTCAAGGCCGCGACGATCACGCCCGAAACCAAGGGCGACGTTGGCAGCCCGAACGCGATCTTGCGCGAGCGCGTGGATGGCACGGTGATCGTACGCACTGGCCGGCGCATCCCGGGTGTGCGCCCCGTGGGCGGCGTGTACGCGCCAATCTCGGTGATTCGCATGGCCGTGGGCGACGCCTATGGCGCGAAGGAGTGGCGCGAAGGCGAAGGGCTGGACGAAGTGGCCTATCGCACCGAGCGCATCACGCGCCGGCACTGCCGCGCCGTTTCGGAATATGCCTTTCGCCACGCCGAGAAGATGCACGCCAAGGTCTTTGGCGGGCCGAAGTACACCGTCAGCCCGGTGTACGAGGGCATGCTGAAAGAAGAGATGGATGCCGCCGCCGCGCGCTACCCCGCGATCAAGTACGACCCGCAGCTGATCGACGCGACCTACGCGCTGCTGCTCGCCAACATGGGCGATGCGATGGTCATCCCCACGCTCAACCGCGACGGCGACTGCATGAGCGACCTTGTGCTGCAAATGTTTGGCTCGATCGCCGGCTCGGAGTCGCTGCTGATCGGGTTCGACGACCAGTGGAACACGCGGGTGGTGATGGCGGAAGCGCCGCACGGCACCGCGCCGCGTCTGTTCGGCAAGAACGTCGCCAACCCCATGGCGATGATCCTGGCGGGCGGCTCGCTGCTTTCATATATCGGCGGGAATGCCACGCTGGCGGCGCGCGCGATTTCGGAGGCGGTGTTCGAAGCGGTGTACGACGGCATGCGCACGGCCGACCTGATGGGCCACGCCAGCACCACCGATTTCACGGACGAAGTGATCAAGCGCGTGCGCACCAAGCTGGCCGTGTGGCCGACGCTTGCGTAGGCTCATTTATGATTGACGATTTTGGATTTACGATTGGCTGCACATTCGGCGTAATCGTAAATCCGAAATCATAAATCGTAAATCGTTCTAGGCCAGGGGCAGCACCAGCGAGAAGGTTGAACCCACGCCTTCTTCGCTGGTGGCCCAGATACAGCCGCCATGCCCCTCGACCAGGTGCTTGGCAATTGCCAGGCCCAGGCCGGTGCCGCCAGCATTGCGTGTGCGCGCCCGGTCGACTTTGTAGAAGCGCTCGAATACGCGCGAAACGTCGGCGCGCGGGATGCCAATGCCGCTGTCGCTGACGCCGATCAGCATCCACTCGCCCGGGCCGAGCGGCTGCGGCAGCGACACGCTGGGCCGGCCCTGGCGCGCCAGCGGGGGCGTGCGCTGGCGGCGCTCTCCCGGCGGGTAGGGGTGTGGCTCGCCGCTCAGCCGCCGGTCGATATAGCCGACCTTAGGCGCATCCGGCCCAATTGCGATCACCGTTGCGCGAATGGTGATGCTGCCGCCAGCTGGTGTGAACTTCACGGCGTTATGCAGCAGGTTCAGCAGCACCTGCCCGACGCGCCCCGCATCCATCAGCACCGGCGGCAGCTCGTCGGGCACCTCGGTACCCACCTGGAGCGTTTTGCGCTCGGCCTGCGGGCGAATGCGCTCGATTGCGCGCGCGGCAACCCCCGGCAGCGACGTGGGCGCGAGTTTCAGCGCCACCCGCCCCGACTCGATCTGGGACAGCTCGTGCAGCTCGTCCACCAGCTGCGTCACCGCGTCCACTTCCTGCGCCATCTGGCTGAGCATGCGCTCGGCGATCTGCAGCGGCGGCCCCGACTGGAGTGTTTCGACCAGCAGCTTCACCGAGGCCAGCGGCGTGCGCAGCTCGTGCGAGACGTTGGCAACCATGTCTCGGCGGGCGCGTTCCAGCAGGTTGATCTGCGTGACATCGCGCACCAGCACGGCAACCCCGCGAAACTCCTCCGCGTCGATGCGGTTGGCGCGCAGGCGCAGCGTGCGCCCGCTTTGCAGCGGCTGCAGCACCAGCTCGCGCGCTTCGCCATCGCGCAGCACTTCCTGCGCCAGCGCGTCGGCCTGGTAGTCGCGCACCAGCGCGATCAGGCCCTGCCCGCCCTCATAGGGCTGCGGCACATCGAGCATGTGCGCGGCCTGCTGGTTCAGGTAGCGCACTTCGCGCTGCTGGTCGGCGATCAGCATACCAGCGTCGAGCGCGTCGGAGGCGATGCGAAACAAGGGCGAGAACAGCTCGGCGGGCGGCGCGGGGCTTTCCACAATTGTCAGGCGGCTGCGCCACAGCCAGAAGGCAATGCCGATTGTGGCGGCGAGGGCCAGCAGAAGCACAATTTCAAATAGTGTCATATTTAATCCGGTTGAACAATGATGCTGTACGCACTACAAAGCCAAAATAATGATAGTTCGCAGTGCGTAGTGCGTAGTTTGGTAAGCGAGCCCGGTAGGATAATTTCTTTCACGAACATACGCAAAAAAGGCACGAGCCAAGGCAGCCGGCTGCCCTCGATCTCGTGCCTCGCGATTGTTCGTCTCCTTGCCGCGCTACTGGGGCGGGATCTCAAAGCGGTAGCCAACGCCGCGCACCGTCTGGATGTAGGCCGGGCGGCCGGGGTCGGCTTCGACTTTTTCGCGCAGCCAGCGGATGTGCACGTCGACGGTGCGGCTGTCGCCGAGGAAGTCGTAGCCCCACACGCGCTCAAGCAGCACATCGCGCGAAAGGGCCATGCCGCGATTGCGGATCAGGCAGGTCAGCAGGTCGAATTCTTTCTGCGAGAGCGTCAGCTCGGCACCCGCGCGCCACGCCCGCCGCGACCCGGTATCCACGCGCAGCACACCTGCGTCGAGCACTTCGCGGCTGGCGGCTGGCTGGCGGTCGGTGCGGCGCATGATTGCGCGCACGCGTGCCAGCAGTTCGCCCAGGCTGAACGGCTTGGCGACATAGTCGTCGGCACCAAGCTCCAGCCCGGCAATGCGGTCGACTTCATCCTGGCGCGCGGTGAGCATCAGGATGGGCACATCGCTTTCCTGCCGCAGAATGCGGCAGACCGAGAAGCCGTCGAGGCGCGGGAGCATAATATCGAGGATGAGCAGGTCGGGCTGCTCGCGGCGGGCCAGCTCCAGGCCGTGCACGCCATCGGCAGCGGTGAGCACGCTGTAGCCTTCGCGCTCGAGATTGTAGCGGAGCGTTTCCGCCAGGGTCAGTTCGTCTTCGACGAGGAGGATGGTTGGCATAATGTGTTGTGAGAGAATGCAAACAGGGTCACGATGTTTGCATTCTACACTCCTGGGTTTAAAAGCATGTTAAGCGCGGATGAGATATCCGCAAGCTCCCTACTCGGGCACGGCCCGGCCAACGCCGTCGCTGGCCTGGCAAACATAAATGGTGGTGTTGCGGCCGGTGGCGGCGTTGAAGGCCGCGCCAACCTCCTGCTTGAAGCGCTCGACCGCGTCGTTCGCCACCAGGCTGACGGTGCAGCCGCCAAAGCCCGCCCCGGTCAGGCGCGAGCCATAGCAGCCCGGCACGGCCTGCGCCGCCGCTACCAGCGCGTCCATATCGGGAATGCTGACCTCGTAGTCGTCGCGCAGGCTGACGTGCGATTCGTTCATGAGTTTACCGAATGTGGTTACATCGCCCGCCTCCAGCGCGGCGGCACTGCGCACGGCCCGGTCGTCCTCGGTGACGACATGGCGGGCACGCGCGCGCACTGGCTCGGGCAGGTCGGCCTCGTGCTCCTCGAATTGCGCAACGCTGATATCGCGCAGCGCCAGGATTTTCGGGTACCACTGGCGGAAAATCTCGACCGCCTGGTTGCACTCGGCGCGGCGCTCGTTATAGGCCGAATTGTCGAGCCGGCGCTCGGTGTGGCTGTCGCACACCACGATCTGCACGTTGCGCGGCAGCGGCACCGGGCGGTAGTTCAGGTCGCGGCAATCGAGCAGCAGGGCGTGGTCGCGCTGGCCCAGCGCCGAGATGAACTGGTCCATAATGCCGCACTGCACGCCAACAAACGAGTTCTCGGCCCCTTGCGCCAGCAGCGCCAGCTCTTCGCCCAGAATATTGAGCCGGTTCAGCAGCTGGAAGGTATAGCCGGTGGCAACTTCCAGCGCCGCCGAGGACGAAAGGCCCGAGCCGCGCGGCACATCGCTGGTGATCAGCAGGTTCGCGCCGCCCAGCAGGTGCCCGGCGAACAGCAGGCCCTTCGCCACGCCGCGAATGTAGTTGCTCCACGGGTGCGCGTCGCTGCGCTCAATTGCGTCGCTGAGCGAAAATTCGTCTTCGTCGTTGAGATCGACCGCCACAATATGCACGCGGTCGTCGTCGCGCGGGCGGGCGGCCACGTAGGTGGCGCGGTCGATCGCGGCGGGGAAGACAAAGCCGTCGTTATAGTCGGTATGCTCGCCAATCAGGTTCACGCGGCCGGGCGCGCGCACCATCAGGTGCGGGTGGATTCCGTAGTGTTTTTCGAACTGAGCGCGAATGATATCGACATCAATCATGAGTGTGCTCGTGCTGAAGGGCGGACACAGTGCGGCGCAGGTGCGCCTGCTGGGCGCATTATAGCAGTATTCAGATGCGAGGAGTCAGCGGGCATATGCAATATGCCCGTGCGGCTCTCGCCCCTGCTTGCGCAATTGTGCGCGCTATGGTACATGGGGCGCGCCCAGGCGCTGGCCGGGTTTCGGAAGAAAGGAACGCCCGATGCGGCGAATGGCGCTTTCGCTCATGCTCACGCTGATGCTCACATCCTGTGGCGGCTCCGCCCCGACAGCCAGCGCGCCGCCCACGGCTCTGCCCAGCGCCGCGCCCGCCACCAGTGCTCCACCCGCTTTGCCCGCAACGCCCGCACCAACCGCGCTGCCCAGCCCGCCGCCCGCGCCTAGTGCTGTACCCGCCACATTCACGCCCAGCCCGCCGCCCGCAACGCTCGCGCCTACAATGACCGAGCCACCCTCTGCTACTGCCGCGCCTACCGAGCAGCCCGCTGCGGCAACGCCCGCGGCTGCGCCGCCGGCCGCCTTGTGCGTCGCGCCCGAGCAGATCGCGGCGAGCGCACAACTGCGCCCAACGCCTGCCGCGCCTGATACACGCACGGCGCCCGCGCCGGTTCCAACCTTTAGCTATCGCGTCGTAAACATCTACCCGCACGACCCAACGGCCTTCACCGAAGGGTTGCAATACGTCGACGGCCAGCTCTACGAAAGCACGGGCCTGAACGGGCATTCCGAGCTGCGGCGCGTGGATCTGGCGAGCGGTGCGACACAGCAGCGCTGCGCCCTGCCCGAGCAAGCCTTTGGCGAAGGGCTCACGGTGCTTGGCGGGATGATCTACCAGCTCACCTGGCAGAACGGCACCGGCATGGTCTACGACAGGGCCAGCTTCCAGTTCCTGCGCACGTTTCGCTACACGGGCGAGGGCTGGGGAATGACTACCGACGGCCAGCAGTTGATTACGAGCGATGGCACGCCAACGCTGCGCTGGCTCGACCCGGCCACGCTGCAGGAAACCGCCCATGTCGGTGTCTATGACGACCACGGGCCAGTGGAAAAGCTTAACGAGCTGGAATACGTCGATGGCGCGATTCTCGCAAATGTGTGGCAAACCGACCGCATCGCACGGATCGACCCGGCCAGCGGCGCGGTGACGGCCTGGATCGACCTGAGCGGCCTGCTCAGCGCGGCCGACCGCGCGCAGCCGGTGGATGTACTCAACGGCATCGCCTACGACGCCGCTGGCAAGCGCTTGTTCGTCACTGGCAAATACTGGCCGAAATTGTTCGAGATCGCGCTGGTGCCCACCCAATGACAGCGCTTTGTAATCGGGCGCATCTTCAGGGGCCAGCATAACTTATGCTACAATACGCGCCATGCACATAAAGCATCAGAATCACCAATTAGCCCTCCGGCCGCGCCATTTGGCCGGGCTTGCCGGGGCGGCCGCGCTTGGCGCGGCAGGCGTGGTGCTTGGCGCTGCCGCCTATGCCACCGCCCGCATCAACAATCGCCTCCCCGATGATTTCATGTCTGCCTACACCTTCTCGCCGTTTGAAACACGCGTTGAGGGCTACGAAGAAGTCTCCTTCCGCACCGCCGATGGCCTGCGCCTGACCGGCTGGTGGCTGCCGCACCCTGAGTCGCAGCGCGTGGTTGTGGGCCTGGCCGGGCATCGCAGCGCGAAATCCGACCTGCTGGGCATTGGCAGCGGGCTGTGGCGCGCCGGCAACAACGTGCTCTTGTTCGACTGGCGCTCGCGCGGCCAGAGCGACATTGCGCAGCACTCGCTCGCCTACTACGAGCTGCGCGACGCCGAAGCCGCGCTTGGGTATGCGCTTGGCCGCGTGCCGGGCGCGCGCGTGGGGCTGGTTGGCTTCTCAATGGGCGCGTCGGTGGCGATCCTGCTAGCCGCCCGCGACCCCCGCGTCGCCGCCGTGGTGGCCGATAGCCCCTTCACTGGCATTGCCGAGGTTGTGGCGCACGGCGTTGCGCAGTTGCACCTGCCCGCCCGCGTGGTGGTGCCCCTGGCCGACGCGCTGACTCGCTGGCGCTACGGCTACCGCTTTGGCGCGGTGCGCCCGGTCGAGGCGGTTGCCGCAATCAGCCCGCGCCCGCTGCTGCTCATCCACGGCTCAGCCGACTCGCTGATTCCCGTGTCGCACGTGCATGCCTTTTATGGCGCCGCACGCGAGCCGAAGGAGCGCTGGATCGTCGAGGGAATGGACCACTGTGGCGCGTATTTCGCCGACCGTGCGGCGTATGTCGCGCGCGTGAGCGAGTTTTTCGACCGGCACCTCGGCAGCGTCGAAAGCGATAGCCCCGAGCGAAATAGATGAGCCACCGAGAACACCGAGCTGAGAAACCAATCTCCGTGCTCTCTGTGCGCTCTGTGGCTAGCAATTCTTGCTTTCAACTTATAGATTCGGCATATATGCATTTCGATATTCTGACATTATTTCCCGGCATGTTTAGCGGGCCGCTCACCGAAAGCATTCTGAAACGCGCCGCTCAGGCCGGCACGATCAGCATTGCGCTGCACGACATTCGCGCCTACGCGACTGATCGCCACCATACCGCCGACGACTCGCCCTATGGCGGCGGCGCGGGCATGGTGATGAAGGCCGAGCCGCTGGCCGCCGCCCTGCGCGCCGTTCAGTCCGCGCCAGAAGCGCCCGAAGCGCCCGCACCGCGCACGCTCACCGTGCTGATGACGCCAGCCGGCGAACTGTTCAGCCAGCAAATCGCGCACGAGCTCGCCGAATATGACCGGCTGGTGCTGGTGTGCGGGCACTACGAAGGCATCGACGAGCGCGTGCGCGAAGCCCTGATCGACCGCGACCTGTCGATTGGCGATTATGTGCTTACCGGCGGCGAACTGGCCGCAATGGTGATTGTGGACGCAGTGGCGCGGCTGGTGCCCGGCGTGATCGACGCCGAGTCGGTTGGCGAAGAATCGCACAGCGGCGGGCTGCTGGAATACCCGCACTACACGCGCCCTGCCGTGTGGGAAGGCCGCGAGGTGCCGGCGGTGCTGCTTTCCGGCCACCACGGCGAAGTGGCGCGCTGGCGGCGGCGCGAGCAGCTGCGCCGCACGCTCGAACGCCGGCCCGATCTGCTGGCCCACGCCGAGCTTAATCCGACAGACCGTAGCTACCTTCAAACGCTTGGATGGGCGCCGAAAGAGCCACATGAACTTGCTTGAACCTACAACGTCTTATATAATTGCCGGTGCGGCTGCGGTCGTAGCGGTATTCTTGCTGATCTTCTGGGTCCGACGGTCGCCCGGCCCGCCACCACGCTCCTTCTCCTCCAGCCGGGACAACATAGGAGGTCCAATGTTCGGGAACAAAAAACCGCAAGCAGCAGCGCCAGCCGCCATGAATGGCCGGCCAGAAACAGTGATTGGCGCGAACACCAATATTGTGGGCACCCTCAAATCCGATGGCAATATTCGCATTGATGGCACGGTTGAAGGCGATATCGAAATTCTCGGCAACCTGATCATTGGCGAAACTGGCCGCGTGATCGCCACCATTAAGGCGCAGAACGTGCATGTTTCGGGCGCTGTCAAGGGTGAAATTACCGCAGTCGAGCAGCTTGAGATTTCGCCAACCGGCAAAATCTGGGGCGATATCACCACTGCCGCGCTGCATATCGAGCCGGGTGGGCTGTTCCGCGGGCAAAGCGCCATGTCGACAAACATCGACGAGCCGCTGCTGCTGGAAGCGCCGCGCACCAGCCGCGCCGAGTAAGGCAACCTCATGCGACGCACTGCTCCACGCCGGGGTTCGGCCAACGCCGAAGCCAAGAATATGCGTCCCCCGCAACTTGGCCGCTCGGGCGTGCGCGTGGTGACGATCGGCCTGATCATCCTCTCGCTGTGGACACTTTCGGGCTTTGTGGGCCAGATCCTCACCAGCGCGCAAATGCAGCGCAGCCAGGCCGAGGTGCGCGCGCAAAACGCCCAGCTTGCCACCGAAAACGCCACCCTTGCCACGCAGGTGGCCGATTCGCAATCGCCCGCCTATGCCGAGCGCATCCTGCGCGAGCAGCGCGGCTACGCCCGCGAAGGCGACACCGTTATCCTGCCGAGCTTCCCGCAGGTTACGCCCACATCTGCCCAGGCGGCTGCCACGCCCGTCCCCACGGCTGTGCCGGTGCCAAACTGGCAGCGCTGGGGCGCGGCGCTCTTCCCGCCCGATCAACAGTAGGCGGTGGTGGGGATAGGGTTTGGGGTTTTGGGTATGGGGTGAGGGCCTCCGCTAACGAACACAACAAAGGGGCGAGTGATATGCTCACTCGCCCCTTTGGTATGTTCGATCGTTATTCAGAACCCTGACTTCTGTACCCCGACTCCTGACCCCTGCGCCTTTACAGCCGCGTTGTATCGCCCGTGGCCGAACGATCAGCCGAGGCAACCGGGGCGGCTGATTGCTGCGGGGCGATCGGCGCGGGGTAAACCGTGCTGATCTGCACCTGCTGCACAGGGGTGCTGCTCGCGGGGCGCGCCGCCGAGCGGCTGCTGAAACGGCTGCCCAGCTGCTGCACCGCCGCGTCGATCTGGCCTTCGCGGCCGCGCGCCAGGAAGCTCGCGCCAGCAACGAACAGAATGCCCGGCCACACAAAGTGCAGCATGAACAGCAGCGCCAAACCGACGCACCACAGCCCGGCCTGAACGCCCTCGGCCATGCGGCCCATTGCGCGGCGCTGGCGATACGCAACCACGCCGCCAGCCAGCAGCGCGCCGGGCAGCAGCAGCGCCCACAGGTTCAGCCACCACACCAGGCCAAGCGCGATCAGAAAAACACCAGCCACAACCGGCGGCTGCTTGTTGATATTCATTGCTGTGCTCCTTATCTATCGAGTGCATCCCACGGGCGGGATGTGCATCTGCCCGTATGACGTTGGCGGCCCGGGGAATGTTGCGGTATCATAGGCGAACATCCGCCAGCCTGCGGCGGCGCGTACTTATGCGCACATGCCGCATTCTTGTGCAGAAAAGAAGCAATGACAACACTTTCGAGGCCCTTGCCGCGCGCGCTGAACTGGCGCGGAATCGTAGCCGATGCCGTGCTGGTTGCCCTGCTGAGCGGGCCGCTGGCCGCGCCCCTCCTGCAAGCCTGGGGATTGCTGGTGCCGCGCACGGTCGCAGGAATTATCTACACCATGGGCAGCTTTGTCTGCCCGCAGCCCGCCATGGGCGTGCCGCTCGCCGGGGGCGCAATCATGGCGGTGTGCATGCGCTGCTATGGCACCGTGCTGGGTTTGCTGCTCACCCGCCTGTGGTACGCCGCCGATGGAGGAGCGAGTCGTGCCTGGCTGCCGCAGTACGGCCTGCGCGCCCTGCCAGTGTTCGCGCTGCTGATCTTCGCGTATGCGGCTGAGTTTGCCGGGCAGGTCTTTGGCCTGTGGGGCTTCAGCAACACCGTCACCACGCTGGCGGGGCTGGTGACGGGCGTGGGCCTGGGTTTGATGTTCCACCCAATTTTGCAGGGCCGCGCCGACTGGCTGCGCGAAGCGGTGCGCCGATGAAGAATCGCGCCTTTGCGATTGGCCTGTTTGCGCTGCTGACGCTGGCCGAAATTGGCGATCTGGCCGGCCTGATTGTGACGCTGGGTGACCCCGCGCCCGCCGCTGCGCAGCTGGGCATTTCCCCGCGCGCCGAAACGATCCGCGCGATCATTCTGCTGGCCTTTGCGCTGATAATTGCCCTGAACAGCGCGATTGCGCTGCTGGGCGCGCTGCTGCGCCACGCGCTGATGGTGCAGTTTGGCGCGCTGATGGCGGGCGTGGGCCTGGTGCTCTACGGCCTGTACCAGATCGGGAGCGCGTTGTTTCAGCACGGCCAGCTGCTGTATGCTGGCGTCGGCGCGATCTACCTGGCGCTGGCGGCGCTGGCGTTTCGCTTTGCGCGCTCAGGCGCGCCGCGCGCCGCACCCGCCCAGCCCAAGCCAGAAGCGGGGTAAGAGACCGCATTCACCACGAAGACACGAAGATTTGGAAGTACGTGCTATGTAGAACGCACGCTTCGTTGCCAGTAGTTGGTAGTCGTTGGTCGGTGGTCGCGCGTTGGACGACCGACAACTAAACATCGACCACTCGGTGGTCAGTAGTCGGTCGTCGGTGGTCATACCTGCAGCATCCCGTCAATGAGTTGCAGCAGCGCCGGCAGAAAGCGCGGATCGCCGCCGCGCCGCAGCGGGCGCATGCTGGCCGAAAGATGCGCGCTGCCGGTGCCAGCGGGGCTAATGCGCAGGGTGATCTCGCTGGCCGGCGCAAGCCAGCCCTGCCCCGCGCGCGCCACAATCAGCCCGCGCTCGACATCGTGGCGCTCGATGCGCGCCTGCATGGTGCCGAGCGCCGTCAGGCACGCGCCAAACAGGGCGTGCGGCTCGGCGCGGTAACTGCGCTCGATGGTCCCAGGAATAGTGTTCATTGCGTCCTCGTCATGCTGTCGCCGCCATGATAGCACGGCCAGCCGCCCTGCCGAAACACCCATGCAAACCCCATCCATTTCCGCCATTATTGTGAGCTGGAACGGCATGCGCCACCTGCCGGACTGCCTGGCCGCGCTCGTTCCGCAGCTGCCCGCCGACGCCGAGCTGGTGCTGGTCGACAACGGCTCCAGCGATGGCATGCCGGCCTGGGCGCGGGCGAACTATCCAGCAGCGCGCGTGCTGCCATTGCGGCAGAACCTGGGCTTTGCGGGTGGCGTCAATGCCGGGCTGCGTGTGGCCCTGGGTGAACTCCTGTTGCTGATCAACGACGACGCTTTTGCCGAGCCGGGCTGCATTTTTGCGCTGCTGGAAGCCATGCGCGCGAACCCGGCGCCCGGCGCGGCCAGCGGCACGCTCGTGTTCAATCATCGCCCTGAGCTGGTGGCGGCGGCTGGCATTCGCGTGCGCCGCGACGGGCTTGCGCTCGATCTGTGGACGGGCCAGACGGTGGCCGAACTGCCTGCCGCACCACAGCCGGCCTTTGGGGCGAGCGGCGGCCTTGCGCTGTACCGGCGCGCCATGCTCGACGACACTGGCGTGCTGGAGGCGGGTTTCTTCAACTACCTGGAAGACGCCGATCTGGCCTGGCGTGCACGTTTGCGTGGCTGGGAAACGCTGGCGGTGCCGCAGGCACGCGCTCGCCACGTCTACTCGGCCACGTCGGGGCAGGGCTCGCCCTTCAAGCAGCGCCTGCTGGGGCGCAACCGCCTGCGCACGATCGTGCGCTGCTTCCCCGCCGAAGAGCTGCCGCGCGCGCTGCCGGCTATTCTCGCCTACGACACAATGGCGGCGGGCTATGGCCTGGCCACGCGCAACCGCGCCATGCTGGCCGGCCGCTGGGAGGCATTGCGCGAGTTACCAACACTGCTGGCGCAGCGGCGCGTGATTCAGGCGCGGCGCACGGCCCCGCGTGGCGCGTTCGCCCGTTGGCTCGAAGCGGTGCCGCCGCCCTGGCAGACCCTGCGCGAGCAGCGGCGGCTCGACGCCATCCTGCGGGAGCGGGCGGCCTAAGCAGCGACTCATGCTATAATTGCGGCTCCAAAACCATCGCGCGGAGACGACAATGAATATTTTCCGAACCTTCTGGCGAGCAGTACGTGAAATGCTCGATGAGATGTTTATTCTCTTCATCACCAATCTGCTCTGGTGCCTGATCAACCTGCCACTGATTTTCTGCGTTGTGGTGGTGGTGCTGAGCGCCTCGCCCGTGATGCTGCTGGTGTCGCTGCTGGTGGCGCTGGTGTCGTTTGGGCCATCCAACGCCGGTCTGTTCACGATTGCGCAGCGCATCACCGAGGGGCGCACCTCTTCGTGGCGCGATTTCATTGCGGGCATGCGCAGCTACGCGCGCCTGAGCTGGAAGGTCTATGGCCTGTGGGTCGTTGGCCTGGGCCTGATCATCTTCAACCTGCAGTTTTATAACATGAATGGCTCGTCGCTCGCCGCGCTGCTGTCGGTGGTTTTCCTCTACCTGCTGCTGGTCTGGTGCGCGCTGCTGATCTACCTCGGCCCGCTCATGCTGTTGCAGGAAGACAAGCGCGTGCGCACGATTGCGCGCAACGCCGCGCTGATGGTGTTTGGCCGGCCAGTGTTTACGCTCGGCACGCTGGTGCTGATGATCATCATCACAGTCACATCGATCTGGCTGCCGATTCTGGCCTTCGCTATTTCCTTCGCCTTTCTCGCGCTGTGGGGCTTCCGCGCCACGCTCACGCTTATTGCCGAGGCCGAAGCGCGCCAGGAAAAGCTCGCCGCAGCCGGCAATGCGCCCGCCGCAAAAGGGCGTGGCGGCCAGGTGCGCCCGCGCGAGTAAGCTGCCAATTGCTTGTTCACAGATTACGCAGATTACGCAGACAGCAAAATCTGTGTCATCTGTGTAATCTGTGGATGTTCTTTCCCCATACCCTAGCCCCTAAATAAGGCGCTGCCCGCCATCCACCGGCAGAATCACGCCGGTGATGTAGTCGGCGCTGGCGAGAAATGCCACCGCTCGCGCAATATCCTCCGCGCTGCCCACCCGCCCGAGCAGGGTGCTGCGCGCGGCCTTCTTCACATCTTCCTCGGAGGATGATTCGGGCAGCAGCACCGGGCCGGGCGCGACCGCGTTCACGCGCACATCGGGCGCAAGGTCTTTCGCCAGCGCCTCGGTGAGCGTCACCACCGCGCCTTTGCTCACCAGGTAGGGTGTGTAGTTGCGCCAGGGCCGCAGCGCGCCCACGTCGGCAATATTCACAATCGCGCCACGCGCCGCGCGCAGGGCCGGGGCGGCGCGCTGCGACACGAAAAACGCGCCGCGCACATTGGTGGCGATCAGCTCGTCCCAGCGCTCGGCGGTGACGCTGCCAAGCGGCGTTTTGCCCCAGATGCCCGAATTATTTACCAGCAGGTCGAGCCCACCCCAGCGCTTCAGCGCAGCATCGGCCACGCGCTCGGCCTCCCTGGTTTTGGCGAGATCGCCCTGGACGCTGCCGGCCTCGCCAGCCAGCGCGGCCAGCTCTTCCACCACCGTCTGCGCCTCGTCGGCCGAGCTGTGGTAGTGAATCATCACGTGTGCGCCGTGCCGCGCCAACTCGGTAGCGATAGCGCGCCCCAGCCGCTGCGCGCCGCCCGTCACCAGCACCTTTGCGCCTTGTAGCTCCATAGTTTCCTCGTCAGTAATGGCTTTTCTTTCCCTGCCAAAAGAGCAAGATCGACGCCAGTGCGATGTTGCTCGCGCTTTTCTCCCCGATTCCTCAGGCCATTCTCATCATTCTGTGCTATAACAGTGCGCGGAGGACTTCACTTCCTAACAGAAGGGTTTGCGATATGAAACGACTGATTGTTGCCGCGCTGGCGGCGCTGCTGCTCACGGTAGCAGCGGCCCCATCGGCGCAGGCAGCCACCGAGCCGGGGAGCGTGTTCCCCGAGAATGGGACGCAGGGCACGCGCTTTGTGTTCCTGGCGAACGGTTTTGCGGCCGGCGAAGGACTGAGCGCCTGGGCCAACACGCCCGATGGCCGCGCGGTTGAGTACGACACTGGCATATTGAAGAACGCCGTCTCCGACGGCAGCGTATCGTGGAGCTGGGTTGCGCCAGTGGGCATACAGACCGGCACATGGCAGTTTGTGGTGCAGGGCCGCAGCAGTGGTACTGTGCGCCTGTTCACCTTTGGCATCAACCCGCCGGCCGATGCCGCGCCCAGTGCGGATTATAACGTCCAGCCCAGCAGCGGGAACCCTGGCCAGATCTTCGGCTTCTACGCCACCGGCTTCACCGAGGGCGAGAGCGTGTCGGCGTGGGTGCGCGCGCCCGACGGCAGCGACTCCAAGACGCCAGTGACGTTTGACGGCAAGGCCCACACGGGCGGGCGCGTCGATGGCAGCTGGGTTTCGCCCGCTGATACCACGCAATATGGCACCTGGCAGATCGTGCTGAAGGGTGCCGATAGCGGCGTGGAGGTCGCGCTGCCCGCGACGATTAACGCGCCCGCCACGCAGCCCACCCTTGCGCCGACCGTCAGCCCGGCGGTGGGCCGGCCCGGCAGCACCTTCCTGTTCAAAATGGGCGGCTTCCAGCCTGGCGAGGTGCTGAGCACCTGGGCGAACGTGCCCGACGGCACGGTGCTGCCGATCGACAACGATACCTTTAAGCCCAACATTCGCGACCTGAAGGATTGGGAATGGCGCGCCGGGGCCGATGGCAGCATAGGCTTTAGCTGGGCGGTGCCGGCCAACGCGCCGCTTGGCACCTGGCAGATTGTGGTGCAGGGCCGCACCAGCGGCGCGGTGCAGGTTGCGAGCTTCCAGGTGATCGCGGGCAGCTAGCAGAAAATCGTCCGCGTTCTATTGATCTTGCAAGCTATCGCGAAGGGAACGAGCATTCGTTGCTCGTTCTCTTGTTATGCAACTTTTGCTTACTGAACACGAATGCTGCTGACAATACCTTCGGTGGTTGGCGTGGGGGTGAGCGAGTCCTTACGTACTACAGTCTCAGTATCGCTGACCTCAAGGTATAAGCTATCATAACCACCTGCTAGACCTTCTCCCCCTTGATGAATAATTGCCCCAGCTTGAATAAATTGTTCACCAGGCTGTACAAGCTGAACTTGGATTTCATATATTTGCGATGTATTCTTTTGGATTTTCACTTTTTGGCGTACTTGGCCATTTGTGATTACTACTCCAGATGGAAGATAAAAGACTACCTCAGCATCGGAACCATCAACAATTGAATCGACTGTAGCACGTAACGTTAAGTTACCACCCAAAGCTGGAAGAGGGCCATGGTCAAGCTTTACATGTATAAAGTTAGCTGTCGATGATGTGCCACATCCGGCAGCCAGCAGCAACAGCAAAAGCAAACCGGTTACGATATGCCCGATTGATGGATGATAACGAGTCATGGGGTACCTCGGCTGTCATTGCAACAAAAGGACGAAAGGCACAGCGCCCTTCGTCCTCGGTCATTCGTCCTTCGTCGGTGGCTTAGCGCGCGCGTGCAGCGGCCACGGCCTTCTGCGCGGCGTCGGCCAGGCTGTCGGCGGGAATGAGCACCGACTCGGCCAGCAGCTTGCGGCCGGCCTCTTCGTTGGTGCCCACCAGGCGCGCAACCATCGGCACGTCGGTCTTCACCTCGTCGAGCGCGGCAATAATGCCCTTCGCCACTTCGTCCACGCGCGTGATGCCGCCAAAGATATTGAACATCACCGCCTTGACGTTCGGGTCGGCCAGGATGATCTGCAGCGCGGCCTTCACCTTGTCTTTGCCCGCGCCGCCGCCAATGTCGAGGAAGTTGGCCGGCTCGCCGCCGTACAGCTTCACCACGTCCATGGTCGCCATCGCCAGGCCCGCGCCATTCACCATGCAGCCAATATCGCCGTCGAGCTTGATAAAAGTGATGCCCGCCTCGCGTGCCTGCCGCTCAGCCTCGGGCTCGTCGGACGAGTCGCGCATGGCCTCAAGGTCGGCGTGGCGGAACAGCGCCGAGTCGTCCAGCACGATCTTCGAGTCGAGCGCCTGCAATGCGCCACCCGGCAGAATCACCAGCGGGTTGATCTCGGCCAGGCTGGCGTCGGTGTCCATATACGCCTTGAACAGCGCGGTGGCGATGCTGGCGAACTGGCGCGCCTGCTTGCCGTCGGTCAGGCCGATGCCAAAGGCCAGCTCGCGCGCCTGGAAGGGCTGCAGGCCCAGCGTAGGGTCGGCGGCCACTTTCACAATTGCGTCGGGGTTGGTTTTGGCAACTTCCTCAATTTCCACGCCGCCTTCCGAGGACGCCATTAGCACAATCCGCTTGCTGGCGCGGTCCATCACCACGCCGAGGTAGATTTCTTTCTCGTAGGTGATTGCGTCGGCCACCAGCACCTTCTCAACCGTCAGGCCCTTGATGTCCATGCCCAGGATCTGCCCCGCAACCTGCTCGGCCTGCTCGGGCGTGTCGGCCAGCTTCACGCCGCCAGCCTTGCCGCGCCCGCCCACAAACACCTGCGCCTTCACTACCACCCGGCCGCCGATCTGCTCGGCAATTGCGCGGGCCTCGGCGGGCGTGCTGGCCACACCGCCGCCAGTGACGGGGATTCCATATTTCTCCAGAATATCGCGCGCCTGGTATTCGTGCAGTTTCATGCGTGTTCCTTCTTTTCGCCGGGCGGATGCTGCCGGAATGGTAGCACGTTCATCAGGGGGCGTCAAAATCTCAAAATTCATCCACAGATTACGCAGATTACGCAGATGAGAGACCTCATATCTGCGTAATCTGCGTAATCTGTGGATATATCTCGCGCACTTTTCAACGTTGACATGGCCCTGATAGTAGCGCGTGCCAGTTACAGCGCGGTTCGTTTGAGAAATTTGATGCCAGTGTCGTGGACGGCGCCGTGCTGCATGCCCCCGCCGTGCTAGAATGCCTTTGCGGGGGCAGGGGTCTTGGGTCAGGAGTATTGTTTCTTCCTATCCCTGCGCACTACGCACCACTCCAGCTACCCCTTCGTGCCTTCGTGGCAAACGTTTCTAGAGTGCGCGCTGCCCGCCGCCCCGCAGGTGCGCCACTACGGCGCGCTTGGCTGGCTGCCCACCGAAGTGGCCTGGCGCCGCGATTTGCTTGATTAGATTGACGAAAGACGAAGGACGACTGACCAACGTTCGCTTCTTGGTCATTCGTCCTTCGTCCTTCGTCTTTGGTAATGTTACGCCTTCAGGGCGCGCAGTGCATCGCCGGCGCTGCAGTACGAGCCGCGCATATGCACCACATGCGCAATCCTCAGCTCGGCCGCCTCGTCGCCGCTGCTGTCCGGGCGAAACTCGGGCGCAACCTGCCAGTCGAACTGCTCGGCGTCGGGGAAGGCGGCGCGATGGCGTGCCAAACCCAGCGGCACCAGCCGCATCCGCCGGTCGATCCACTCGCGATCCCACGGCCCATCCTCGAGAATTTCTTCGGCCGCGCGGAACTCGTAGTAGATTGTGCGGCGCAGCGCATTGCCCAGCGTGCGCGCCGAGCCGTGCACCACCATCACGTCATGCAGCAGCACGTCGCCCGGCTCCATCTCCACGTCAATCGCGCCCGGATGATCCCAGCCGTGCTCGGTCGCAATTGCGCAGACATCGTGGCGGTGGGTTTGCGAGCGCGGCAGCACGCGCAGCGCGCCCGCGCCAGCACGTGAACTGTCGAGGTACAGGTCGAAGTTGAAGATACGGTAGCCGCGCGGGTGCACGGCGTCCTGATGCCAGGGAATCGCCTCGCCGTCGCCTTCCTGCTTGAATACCATCGACTCGTAGGTCGGCACGAAGTTCGGGCCGCACATGCTCTCGGCCACGCCCAGCATCTGCGGGCTGCCCAGCAGCTCCAGCGAGGCGGGCTGCTCTTTGTTGTGCAGGTAGTTCACGCGGAACATCACGCGCCCGCCCGGCCGGTCGGCAAACACAAAATCGTCGCGGCCCGGGTCGCTGCCCTCCGCGCCCATTCCCGCGTCGATCCAGGCGTCGCCGGCGGCGCGCAGGCGTGCCAGCAGCGCGGGCGGGATCCACTGGCGCAGCACCAGGTAGCCGTGTTCATCGAAAAAGTGGATCTGCTCGGGCGAAAGGTGGTTGGGCGAGGCTGGTGTGGCGGCGGGTGGCGGGAAGGGCGTGGCAATCGCATCGGCGCGCATGGCAGCTCCTTTGCTTATGGGGGGAAATAAACCACGAAGACACGAAGTGCTCTGGAAAATAAATTTCCCTGTACTCAGCTTCCAGGAAGCTCAAGCCAGTTTTCTTTCAACCTGGTAGCCAGATGAGCTTCCTGGAAGCTTGCCCGTTGTATGAAATAACGCATTTTCCAGAATACGAAGACATGAGAAAGAAACAATTGCCGTTGGCGAAAGGCATTTGGCGCTTTACAGCAACGAGCAGATCAATGGAGCAACAGAACCACCGTTTCTGGCTTACTCTGTGTGCTCTGTGGCTGAATCATTCTGCCCTCGTTTCTCCTGCGGCCTTGAATTCCAACTGCGGTCTTGCTCGGCGGGCGGCGCTTCTGTGATTGCCGATTCGGCTTCTTCCGCAGCAGTTTCTTCTGCGCCATTGCGGGCGGGCTGCGGGGCGTCCAGGCCAGTCCAGTCGCTGTTCAGCTCGCGGAGAAACAGGTTCTGGCGCGGCGGGCCGAGCATGCCTGTAGCTTGCTCGTCGGGATCGGGCGGGCGCTGCTGGCGCTTGCGGCGCGCGCTGAAAACAAGCTGCGCCACAATCAGCACCACGCCAGCCAGCAGCAGCGCCAGCGCCTGCACGCTCCCCGCCAATTCGGCAGTCCACGCATGCACTGCCAAAGCCAGCAACGCCGCGCTGGAGCCGATCAGCACACTTTCGATCACATCGTCACGCATACATCGTCACGGCCCGCAGCGCGTGCGGGCGCGGCCACGTTCTTATTGCACACGCTCGCGCGCGGCGGGCTGCTCTTCTTCCGGGCGCACCTCGCGCCCCTGGCTAAGGGTATAGGTGCCAAAATCCTGATGCACTGGCCGCTGCGACTCGCGCACTATCACCCCCAGCTTCAGCAGCGCAAAAAATACGCCCAGGCCCAGCACAACGAATGCAATCGAGGCGCACAGCGCCACCAACAAAAATGAAGCGATCATATCCTATTCCTCACCGGCCGCGCGCTCCCACCAGAGCACAGCGGCGTGGCTGGGCTGCTGGCGCGGGGCCAGCTGCCCATCGTTGTCGCGGTCGAGCAGCTCGCCCATCGCGGCAGCCAGCGCCTGATTCGTCGCGGCGTTGTTCGGCAGGCGCAAGCGCCAGCGCAGATCGGCCAGCGCCTCGCCCTCGTTCGCATAGCTGAAGCGATTGAGCATGGGTACGCGTGCCAGCTGCGCCGGGATGCCAAGCTGATACAGCGCGTTCAGGCATTCGAGCGCTCCCGGCAGCGGCAGCCGCGCCTCGCCGCGCAGCCGTTCCCAGAATGGGCCAACGAACGACGACGGGTGGCGAAACGAGAGCAGCACAAAGCCGGCGCGGCGCGCCGAATCGTACATGGCGCGCAGAAATGGCCCGACTTCACCTACAGCGTAAAGCACGTGCGCGGCAATCGCCACATCGCAGGGCGGGATGCCGTCGGCCGGCCAGCTCGTGTCGTGTATTTGCACATTCGCCAGGCCCGCCTCGGCCACGCGCCCCGCCAGGTGTTCGCGCATCGCCGCCGAAGGCTCCAGCGCGTGGACCTCTGCCACTGCCGCCGCCAGGGTTGGCTCGTAGCGCCCACTGCCCGCGCCAATATCGAGCACGCGATCGGTGGGGCGCAGGCGTGGCAGCACAAAGCGCATAAAGCCGTCGGGCTGCTGGCCGCGCTGGGCGGCCGCCGCAAAGCGCGAAGCCTGCCCGGCCCAGCAGTCGTTGCGGGTTTCGGGCGCGGGCGGCGGGAACTGCTCGGCCTGCGCCCGCTCGCGGTCGTACATATCGTGCCAGATCGCCAGCCAGTCGTAGCCGCCGGCTGCAATGCCTGGTTGTTCGGTTACGTTCATTATTGCGCCTAACTGTTGCTGCTGTTCCTGAAGAATTATACCTCAGGTGAACAGGTGCTGGCGGCGCGAACTGTTGTGTGAACAGCCGATTGTCTGTGCTTCGCCTGCATCACGGTACGCATGGGTCTAGTAGGCGCGCTTGTTTCATGATATACTGGCTGCAACCCAGGTTTTTGCCAAGAGTATCGCGCCCCGCCCGCGCCTGTGTCAGCGTTTTGTTTGCGCGCAGATACTACGATTATGCGTACCATCTGTGCATCGATTTTCGCAATCGTGAGGCGAGAATGGCTGTGAAACCCACCACGCGCGAACTGTGCGCGCTTGCTCGCAAGGCCGGCTACGAGGTGATGGAAGCCGCTCAGCTGCGCCCGAATCGCTGGTCGTTGCTGCTGCGCAACCCGGCTGGGACGCTGCTGCTTGTGCTGGCGCAGGCCCGCCCGCTGATCACCGCCGCCGATGTGCAGGATCTGGCCGATCTGGTGCGGCTGCGCCCCGCCGTGCATGGCGTGCTGCTCGCGCTCGACGGCGCATTCAGCCCGGCTGCGCAGCGCACCTTTGCCGAGCTGGCGAATGAGCGCCTGCACCTGGCCAGCAGCCTGCCCCCGGCGGTTGCCGCCACGCTGCCGGCTGGCGCGGCGCTGCAAGCTGGCAGCTAGGGCATAGTCACCACCCCCATTCCCATGCCCTAACCCCTGCGCTGAAAGCGCACTGGGCGTGGCGGAGCGGCAGTTGTGCTACAATACCGCCCATGAGCAAGCCGATTTCGCACGCCGTTCAATCCCAGCATGTGCTGGATATTATTTCGCACAATGTCGCGCAAACCATCCGGCTCGGCCAGCGCCTCGGCGAGCTGCTGCGCCCCGGCGACCTCATTCTGCTGCTGGGCGATTTTGGCACCGGCAAAACCCACCTGATTAAAGGCATTGCGCAGGGGCTTGGCTCGACCGACATGGTGAACAGCCCCAGCTTTGTGCTGATCAACGAATACCGCGCCGGCCCGCAGCACGGCCGCATGCCAATTTTTCACGCCGACCTGTATCGCATTGAAGACGCCGACGAGCTGGTTGGCATTGGCCTGGAAGAAGCCTGGGCCGGCGATGGCGTGTGCCTGGTCGAGTGGGCCGAGCAGGCCGGCGGGCGCATTCCCAGCGAACACCTGGCAATCCACCTTCAGCACCTGGCCGAAACCAAGCGTACCCTGCGCATGGTGCCGCATGGCGCGCGCTACGAGGCGCTGGTGGCCGAATTCAAGAAAACAGCGTTTGCATAGCTATGTTACTAGCCATCGATACATCAACAGTTCAAACGGGCCTGGCCTGCTACGACGAGCAGGGCGTGCTGGGCGAGTGCGTCTGGCATTCTGGCCGCGACCACAGTGCCCAGCTGCTGCCCCAGCTCACCTTGCTGCTGCGGCACCTGGGCCGCCCGCGCAGCGACATTCGCGCAGTGGGCGTGGCGCTGGGGCCTGGCAGCTGGAGCGGCCTGCGCGTGGGCATGAGCGCCGCCAAGGGTCTGGCGCTGGCGCTGGGTTTGCCGCTGGTGGGCGTGGGCACGCTCGACGCGCTGCTCTACCAGTTCGCGCAGCCCGGCGCGACCACCGTGCCGATCATCCGCCTGGGCCGCGAGCGCTTTGCCACCGGTCAGCCCGATCAGGCGGGCGTGCTGGAGCCGCGCAATGTCACGCTGGCCGAGCTGTGCGCCGAAACAACTGGCCGCGCGCTATTCTGCGGCGATGTGGATGCGACTATGCAGGCGGAATTGCGCGAGAAGCTGGGCAAGCGCGCGCTGTTTCCCACGCCCGCCGCCCGCATTCGCCGCCCTGCCTTTCTGGCCGATCTGGCCTGGCAGCGCTGGCAAGCCGGTGCCGTGGCCGACATCGCCACGCTCGAGCCGATCTACCTGGGCGAGGCGGTGAAAGCGCGCCCGCAAGCCTGAGCGCCGCTGGGCGTCTGCGGGTTGAAGGTTTTCAGGTTGCGGGTTGCGACGGCGACCGCAAGAACAAACCGCAAAGAGCGCGAAGAGCGCAAAGAATAGGTTTGAAGGTTGCGGGTTGCAGGCTCAATCCCAAAACCCCAGACCCTAGACCCTCTACGGTTGCAGGTTATTGCCGATTGCCTGCTGCCCACTGGTCGGTTCTCGGTTCTGCGGTTTGGGCGTATAGCAATACGCCCTTCGGCGCTTCTGGCTGTACGAGAAGCTATCGCACGCTTGCTGTTGTGCAATTGCCGTTGATTTGAACAGATCTATGCGGTACAATCTGGCTGGCATTTGCGCCAACCTGCCTTGAGCAAAGGTCAAATTATGCCGCTCCGCATCCTGCGGGTTGCCCTCGATACGCAAGAAACGCACGTTGAGGAACTTCCCGCCGAAATCGAGCAGCTTGTGCTTGGCGGCCGCGGTGCCGCCACCTGGTGGCTGACGCATCGCCTGCCGCCAAATACTGGCCCCCTTTCTCCCGCTAACCCCCTGATCTTCAGCGTCGGCACGCTCGCCGGCATGGGTCTGCCCGCCACTGGCGGCTTCGTTGTCAGCACGCGCTCGCCACTCACCCGCCTGATCGCGCACTCGTGGGGGCATGGTGGCTGGGGCAATGCCCTGCGGCGCGCTGGCTTCGATCTGCTGGTGCTCGAAGGGCAGGCCAGCGCGTGGTGCGTGCTTCAGATCGACAATGGCACGGTGCAGTTCCTGCCGGCCGACGCCGTGGCGGGCAGCGATACGCGCGCGACCAACCAGCAACTCCTGGAACAGCTGGGCGAAGAGTATCGTGTCGCGTGCCTCGGGCCGGCGGGCGAGGCTGGCGTGGCCTATGCTGGCATCGTCGCGGAAGGTGCCCACATCGCCGAGCCGGCCGGCACTGGCGCGATCATGGCGCACAAGCGCGTGAAAGCGATAGCGGTGCGTGGCATGGGCCAGCGCGCCCCCGCCGACGCCGAGCGCGTTGCGGCGGTATTTGCGGGCATCGAGCGGCGTATTGCCGCCAGCGAACTTGCCACCGGCATCCGCCAGTTCGGCAGCCTGTTCTACAGCGATCATGCCGCCGAGTGGGGCGCGCTGACCGGCCGCAATGGTCAGGAAGGGCGTATCCCGCACCTGGCAGCGCTTGGCCGTGTCGCGTTCGGGCAGCGCGGCAAGCGCGTGCCAATTGGCTGCGACGACAGCCCGATGCCGTGTAGCAGCAGCTATATCAAGCGGAGCGGCGAGCCAATGGCTTTCCCGAACCTCGAAGCGCTGGCTGGCTTTGGCGGCTGGTGTGGCATTGCGAACATCGACTCGGTGATTTTCGCGTACGACCTGTGTCTGCGCCTGGGGATCGACCCGGTGGCGGCCAGCGCGGCGATTGGCTTTATGATGGAATGCCAGCAGCGCGGCCTCAATCGCTCGGGCACGCTGCCCTGGGGCGACGACGATGCCGTGCTGCTGGCGCTTGAGCGGCTGAGCCAGCGCCAGGAAAAGCGCGATGTGCTTTCGTTGGGCGTTGGCGAAATGAAGGAAATTTTCTTCGGCAGCGAAAATTTCGCGCCGCAGGTAAAGAACATGGCCATGCCCGCGATTGATCCCCGCGCCATGCACGAGATCGCGCTGGCAATGGCGGCCTCGCCCATTGGCGGCGATTACCGCTACGCCATGGCCTACGAAGAGTTGCTGGCCGAACCGCCGGCATGGCTGCCCGACGAACCTTCGCACCCGCAGGCGATCAAAGGCAAGGCTGTGCGCCTGATCTGGCACGAACGCTTTGCCGCCGCGCTTGACGCAGCCGGTTTCTGCCGGCGGCTGGCATTGCTGGCCTACCAGGTCATGCCTACCGAGCTGACTGAGCTGATTGGCGCGGCGCTTGGGCGCACGTTTACCAGCGGCGAACTGGCACGCCTCGGCGAGCGGATTGTGACACTGGAGCGTTTGTTCGCCCGGCGCGACGGCGTGCCCGACACCCTGCCCGCCCGCTGGCTCGAAACCCCGCTCAGCGAAGGGCGCGCCTCGGGCCACCTGCCCGCGCTCGACGACCTGCTGGGCGAGTATTATCGCCGCCACGGCTGGAACCAGGAAGGCGACCCCACGCCCGAGCGCCTGCGCGAGCTTGGGCTGGCCACTGATTGACAAGGAGGCGGGCAAGCGGAGGATGAGGAGACACGCCGCCCCACCACCTTTTCTCCTTGCTCCTTTGGCCAATATTTATGGTTGCCGCGATTCTCGCTGCCGCTATTCCCACAGCGGTATACAGCGTTTTGATCTGGTGGCTCGATCGCTACGAAAAAGAGCCGCTCTGGCTCATTGCCGTTGCGTTTGTGTGGGGCTCGCTGCCGGCAATTGGCATCTCGATTGTGTTCGAAATCGTGCTCGAAATCCCGCTGGCCGCCTCGCCGGTGGGGCCGAATGTGGCAGCGTGGGGCATTTCGCCACTGGTCGAGGAACCGATCAAGGCGCTGGCGCTGGTGGCCCTGTTTCTGTTTATGCGCCGCGAATTCGATGGCGTGCTCGATGGGATTGTCTACGGCTCGCTGGTGGGTTTCGGCTTCTCAATGACCGAAAACCTGCTGTATTTCCTCCACTACCCCAGCAACCTCGGCGCGCTGTTCTGGGTGCGCAGTATTTTCTTCGGGCTGAACCACGCTTTTTTCACCAGTCTGGTTGGCATGGCGCTGGGCGCGGTGCGTTTCCGGCCCGAGCGCGCGCTGCGCTTTAGCGCGCTGAGTATCGGCCTGGCAATGGCAATTCTGTTCCACGCCCTGCATAACTTTGCCACGCGCTTTCAGCTGCCGGGATTGTTCGCCTCGTGGCTGGTGCAGTCGAGTGGCGTGCTGGTGGTGCTGGCGATTGCGATCCTGGCCTGGCGCAACGAGCGCCGCTGGATCGAGCAGGAATTGCGCGAAGAAGTGAGCGAGGGCGTGCTTTCCGAGGATGAGTATGCCGAGATCAGCGAGCCTGGGCTGCGCGTGCGCCGCCAGTTTCACGCCCTGCTTGCGGGCGGCTGGGGCAGCTTCCAGCAGGTGCGGCGCTTTCACCACCTTGCCACCAAGCTGGCATTTTGTAAAACGCAGCTGCAAATGGCCGACCAACGCCACACCTGCGATGATCGCGACCGGCTGCGCGCCCAGATAGTGGCGCTGCGGCGCGTGATGGCGGAATGATGCTCTAGGCTGCGCCGAGGGTGCGCTCGCGGCTGGTCATGTCTTTGATCGACTCGACCATTTCATTGAGCGAGAAGGGTTTGATCAGCAGGGGGATGCGCGCGGCGCGCAGTTGCGTGAGCAGTGCCGGGGTTGGGTAGCCGCCGGTCATCATAATAATCGGGATGTCGGCGGTGCGGCCGCTGGCGCGCAGTTCTTCCACCCACTCGTCGCCGTCCATGGTTGGCAGGTGCCAATCGAGGATGATCAGGTCGGGCAGCCGCCGCTCGCACAGCGCGCGCGCCTCGTCGCAGTTTGCCACGCACGCCACCTCAAAGCCCTCGAACTCAAGGTAGCGCCGCATCACATCGGCAATATCCAGCTCGTTTTCGACAATCAGCAAATACCCGGTCATAGCCTCGCTTCGCTCCGTGGTCGTTTCGGGGTGCCCGGCCATGCCCCGCGGGGCGTGCGGGCGCTCCGATCCTTCCGTGCACAGGCGGCGCAGCGGTGCGGTGCGCGGTAGGACGTGCATGTGGCGGCGCCATTGCAGCACTGCCATGTTGGGCGCGGGAAAGCCAAACCTAGCGCCCGGTAAAGGTAAAGTAGAGATCGACGCGGTGGCCGGTTTGTGTGCCAATGTAGTGGTAGCCGTAGACGCCAGCTGGGTTTTGCGCGCCAAGCTGCACCAGCAGGCTGGGTGCGTAGCCAATGCGCCCGCTGCGGTCGGCACGCCCCGACACCAGCACATACACGCCATCAGGCGAGGTGATCCACAGCTCGAGCAGCTCGTTGGCGCGGAAGCCGCGGCCGGTCAGCGCGAAAATCGTGCTGCGCCCGCCCTCGGCCGGCGAAACGCTGCCGCCGACGCTGGCCGGGCGCGGCGTGCCAAGCGGCGCGACATAATCGCGGGTGAGCTTGAAGGGCGCGGTGACGCTGCGGCCCGTATTCACGCCCTGCGCGGTGATCGTCCAGATGCCTTCGGTTTTGGCCGACGGCGTGAAAATCACCTGAATGCCGCCGCGCGTGTCGCTGCGCACCAGCCGCGCATCAACCGACTCGACGCCGCCCTTGCCCGGCCGGGTGAGCCACACGCCCACGCGCTCAGCCGCGTCGAAGCCGACGGCGGTGAAGGTAAAGCCCACGCCCGGCGGCGCGGCCAGCGGCGAGATCGCGCCCGAGCCGCGCACGCCCAGCCCCTGATGAATAACCACGCCCAGCCGCTCGGGGTTGCCGGGCGGCGCGCTTGGTGGCGCGGGCGCTGGCGTTGGTTGGGGTGGCGAAGCTGGCGGGTGCGGCTCGCCTTTTTCGTTCAGCGGGCCGCCCGGCGCAACCGTGGATGGCCAGGGCTCCAGCAACTGCGCGGGCGCGAGTGCGCGGCCCAGCAGCCCCAGGCGCACACCATCCGCCCACAGCTCGAAGCGGGCGCGCTCGAAATATTGCACGGTGTGCCAGCGCCCATCGGCCAGCTGCTCCTGAATTTCTTCGCTGATTGGCGCGCCAAAAATAACCGCGCCGCCCCCGCGCTCCCAGGTGTTTTTGAATGCGCCAAACAGGCTGTGACTGGTTTCGGGGAAGTAGGTGCGCGCGGCATAGCTGCGGAACGGCGGCACCTGCGGAAAGGCGCGATTGCCCGTCACTTCCGCACCCAGCCGCCCCAGCGCAATAATTGCCTGCCCGTTGCTGACTGTTAGCTCGAAGCGCGCGCGTTCGAAATACTGCACGATCCGCCCATCGGCCCCGCGCACATATTCTTCAGTAACCGGGTAGCCAAAGCTTCTCAGGCCGCCACTGCGCTCCCAGAACGAGCGAAACGCGCCACGCACGTAGTGGCCGGTCTGGCTGAAGTAGCGTGGGGCGTTCTGTGCCTGCGCCACTGGCAGGTAGGCCGCCGAAAGCAGCACGGCGATCAACACCGCAATCCAGCGGAATTGGAGCAAGGCCCGGCGCGCAAGGGTGGCGATCATAGCCGTTCCTCGGTGGTTACAACACGCGGTTGCGATGGGCGGTATGCGATAAACGTGTATTTATGACGGTTTATCATACGAGCCGTGTGAGGACTTGTCAAGCTCGTGGGGAGGGCGGCGCGCGGCCTAACTGCCGCCTGTGGCGGGCGCGGCGCGCTGCAATGGGATGTGGGGCAGGGGAAGTTCGAAGTACTATTGAGGGTAGCAGGTTTTGGCGGCGACGCGCAATGGGGCGTGCGCCGCAGCCGGGCGCGGTTTACACGCCCAGCGCGCGCTCGCGAACGCCAAGCAGGGCATCCACCCGCCGGCGAAACACAAAAATATCGAAGGGCTTGTCGATCAGCGAGATATCGGCCGCCGTCAGGCGCTCGAGAAGCTGGCGCGAAGGCGGGCTGTCCGACACGAACAGCACGGGTAGTTTTGCCGTCGGGCTGGCGGTGCGCAGCGATTCTGCCCACAGGTAGCCAGCCGAGCTATTCTGCTCCCAATCGTAGATGATCAGGTTGGGCAGGCCCTGTTTCAGGTAGTCGTCGGCCGCTTGCCAGTCGGCGCATGTGTCCACCAGGTAGCCTTCGGCGGCCAGCAGGTGCCCAAACAGCTTGCGCAGGTCGGTATTCGCCTCAATCACCAGGATACGTGCCTCCATGGACGATTGCTCCTCACGCGGGCGAGAATGGCGATCAACGGGTTTTGCGCGCTATCAGTGTGTCGTTTGTGGATTGTAATCACTCAACTCTATTCCCTAACCCTGCGCTGAAAGCGCACTCGACACACTGGCGCATCATTCGTTTGCGGGCCGAACGAGCTTACAAGGAAAACGACCTGTCCGGAAGCGAGGATACGCGGCGGCTGCAAGCTGCGTGCGACCCTGTGTAGCGATCGCCCATGCGCCGCATTGGGGCCTTGCAAGCGGCTTTTTGTCATTCGCCCGCGCTGCCGCTATAATAGGCACGCTGTGCCTGGAACCAAGCCACTGCCCACGCTTGCCAACATACCCGCTTGGGCGTGCGTTTGTTCATAGCGAACTGCCTGCCGTCATTGGCACTGCCAATGCGCCCATACGACGAGGAATCGATGAAGATACTGGTGACCCTGACTTTTTACCACCCGCACTGGACGGGCCTGACGGCCTATGCCAAGCGCATTGCCGAGGGCCTGGTGGCGCGCGGCCACGAGGTGACGGTGCTTACCTCGCAGCACAGCCCCGATCTGCCGCTGGAAGAATGGGTGGGTGGCGTGCGTGTCGTGCGCCTGCCTTTTGTGGCGCGCGTCAGCCGCACCGTGCTGATGCCAGCCTTCCCGAGCACGGCGGCGCGCCTGATTGCCGAGCACGATATTGTGCACATCCACACACCCATGCCCGAGCTGATGCTGGTGACGGCATTGGCGCGCGCGCTGGGCAAACCCTCGATTGTCACACACCAGGGCGATGTGGTGATGCCGGCGGGCGTGATGAATCAGGTGATTCAGCGCGCCATGGACACCACCATGACCATGGGCATGCAGCTTGCCACCCGCGTGGTGGTGCACAGCGCCGACTATGGCCGCCACTCGGCCTTTCTCGCGCCGATTACGCGCAAGCTCGACGCGATCTATCCGCCGGTGGAAATGCCCGAGCCGCAGCCCGAGATGATCGCCGCCTGGAAGCGCGATCTGGGCCTGGAAGGGAAACGCCTGATCGGCTTTGCCGGGCGCTTTGTCGAGGAAAAAGGCTTCGACTTCCTGCTGCGCGCCGTGCCGCTGGTGGTCGAACAGGTGCCCGACGCGCATTTTCTGTATGCCGGCGAAACCCAGGTGGTCTACGAGCCATTCTTCGAGCGCTGGCGGCACCTGCTCGACAAGCACCAGGACGCGATTTCGATCCTCGGCCTGATCCGCGACCCGCAGAAGATGGCGAATTTCTACGCCATGTGCGATATTTTTGCGCTGCCCTCGCGCACCGATTGCTTCCCAAGCGTGCAGATCGAGGCGCTTATGAGCGGCACGCCGCTGGTGACGGCCGACATCCCCGGCGCGCGCGAGGTGGTGCAGGTGACGGGCCTGGGCCGTATGGTAGCACCGCGCGACCCGCAGGCGCTGGCCGATGGCATTGTGGCGCTGCTGAACGACCCGCATCCCTACCAGCCGACGCGCGAGCGCGTGCAGGCAGTATTCAGCCCGGCGCGCTCGCTCGACGAGTACGAGGCGCTAATGCAGCAGCTGGTGGGCGAGTCGCAATCGGGCCGCAAAGGCAGGATCGACGCGGCCCGCACGCAGGCGCGCAACACCTTGCAGGCCGTGAGCGCCGGCACGCTGCTGACCGCGCCGGCCGTGCTGCCGCAACAGTCCGCCTCCGCGCCAAGCAAGCTGAGCCCGAGCGACCGCGCAACGCTGGAGCGCCTGCTGCAAAACGAGGCCGACATGGCCTTTCGCCGCCGCGCCATGACCCTGATCGACCATCTCGACCTGCACGATGGCGACAACATCCTCGATTGCGGCTGCGGCATGGGCGTGTATATGATGATGATGAGCCGCCTGCGCAACCTGAATATTGTGGGCGTGGACGGCGATGTGGGTCGGCTGGAGTGGGCCGAGCGCGAAGGTGTCGATGCGCGGCTCTCGCGTGTTGATATTCACACGCTGCCCTTTGCCGACGGGAGCTTCGACAAGGTGCTGATGACCGAGGTGCTTGAGCATATCGCGGAAGATCGCGTGGCGATGCGCGAGGTTTTCCGCGTGCTGAAGCCCGGCGGCACCCTGGCACTAAGCGTGCCGCACGCCAACTACCCGGTGCTGTGGGACCCGATCAACAAGGCGATCGAGGCGCTGGGCTTGCGGCCAATGCGCGGCCCGGGGCCGATCACCGGGCTGTGGAGCAACCACTGGCGGCTCTACACGCCCGAAACGCTGCGCAGCGTGATTGCCGGCGCGGGCTTTGAGATCGAGGCGCTGGAAGAGCAGACGCACTACGCCTTTCCGCTCATCCATTTCATCGTCTACAGCATTGGCAAGCCGCTCATTGAGCTGAACCTGCTGCCCGAGAAACTGCGCAACTCGGCCGACCGCTTTCGTGGCGAGCGCAACAGCGGCAGCATGCTCAACCCAATCAACCTGGGCGTCAAGGCGTTTCGCTGGGCCGACCGCCGCAACGATAAGCTGCGCGGCGACGAAGAAACGTTTGTGAATATCGTGGTGAAGGCGAAAAAGCCAGCCTAGAAACTATAGCCACAGAGAACACAGAGATCACCGAGAGAACCAAACTCTGTATGCTCTGTGCGCTCTGTGGCCCAGGTAATCCACCTTTCGCCATAGGGTGCGAAAGCAAAAATCAAGAACCGAGAACCGCGCTCCCTGGCGTTTGGTTCTCGGTTCTCAGTTCTTGGTTCTCGATTCTACGGTATCAGCAGCACCTTGCCCTTGGTGTTGCGCCCTTCCAGGTAGCGGTGCGCGTCGGCGGCGGCGTCGAGCGCGAAGCTCTGGTCAATCGCCACATTCAATTCGCCAGCCGCGATCCAGCTAAACAGGTCGGTGGCGCGTTCCAGCAGCTCGGCGCGGGTGGCGGTGTAGTGAGCCAGCGTTGGGCGGGTAAGGAACAGCGAGCCCTTGCCATTCAGCACCTGCGGGTCCATTGGCGGCACCGGCCCGCTCGACTGGCCGTACAGCACCATGTAGCCACGCGGGCGCAGACAGTTCAGGCTTTTGTCGAAGGTCGTTTTCCCCACCGAGTCGTACACCACATCCACGCCCTTGCCATCGGTCAGCCGCTTCACCGCCGCCTCGAAATCGTCTTCGTTGTAGCTAATCACCTCGTCGGCACCGGCTGCGCGTGCGAGATCGAGCTTGGCCGCCGATGCCGTACCAAACACGCGCGCCCCGCGCCGCTTGGCGATCTGCACCAGCAGCTGGCCCACGCCACCCGCCGCCGCATGCACCAGCGCGGTGTCGCCCGGCTTCAGCGCAAAGGTGCTGAACGCCAGGTAGTGCGCGGTCATGCCTTGCAGCATCACGGCGGCGGCCTGCTCAAGCGGCACGCTCGCCGGCACTGGCACCAGCCGCGCCGCCGGCACAATCGCATAATCGGCATAGGCACCCTGCACGCTGGCGTAGGCCACATGGTCGCCCACCTGCAGGTCGCTCACGCCCTCGCCCAGCGCGTCGACGGTGCCGGCGCCTTCCTGGCCGAGCGTCAGCGGCAGCTTGCCGGGGTACAGCCCTTTGCGATGGTAAATGTCGATAAAATTGACGCCGCTGGCCGCCAGCTTCACGCGGGCTTCGCCGGGGCCGGGCTCGGGCAGCGCGATGTCATCAATACGCAGAACCTCGGGGCCGCCAAACTCGTGAACACGAATTGCCTTCATGGAAACGCCTCCTGTGACTCGCGCGGCCGTGAACCGAAACGACTGCGCGGCCCTATTCTAGCACGAACCCGCGCTGCAGCCGCACATTCCGCCGCATTGCAGCACCATTCACCCCTTGAATTTGCATTTGTGCAGATCGCACAAGACCCCCTTTTTCGCCCTGCGTATGGTATAATGTGCGCGGTTATGATCGAGCTGGAAAGAGCCACTGTGGGCGCAGCCGAAGAACTGGCGCAGATCGCCGCCGAAGTACAGGTGTGTACGGCGTGCAAACTGCACCGTGGCGCAATCAAGGCCGTGCCGGGCGAAGGGCCCGCCGACGCGAAAATTATGTTCATTGGCGAGGCGCCCGGCTTCAACGAAGATCGTCAGGGCCGCCCATTCGTCGGTGCCGCTGGCCAGTTCCTTTCCGAGCTACTGGCGCTGGCTGGCTTGCAGCGGCAGGATGTGTTCATCGCCAATGTGGTGAAGCACCGCCCGCCAAACAACCGCGACCCCGAGGCCGATGAGATCGCGGCCTGCGGGCTGTTTCTGGAACGACAGATTGCCGCCATCAACCCGCGCGTAATCGTCACGCTGGGCCGCTTCTCGATGGCGAAGTGGTTTCCCGGTGAGAAAATTACACGCATTCACGGGCAGCCGCGCTGGGCCGGCGGGCGCATGATCGTCCCAATGATGCACCCGGCTGCGGCGCTGCACCAGCCGCAAAATCGCCCGCTGCTCGAAGCCGATTTTCAGCGGCTGCCGGCACTTCTGGAGCAGGCCGAGCGCGACTATGGCGCGCACGCCGACGAGCCGGATGCGGCACCTGACAAGCCCGACGAACCGGGGCTTGAGCAGCTTTCGATGTTTTGAGATGTTTTAATGGGCTTGCGTGGCGACGCAGCCGGGCGCGGGGCACAGCCCTTGCGCCGCTGCAACAGGCCAGCGAGCCATGATGAAATTGCCCGGATCTGCCGGGCGCGCGTGCTATGAAATCGTATAACCTTTCTTCCTCGGGTCGGCGCACCGCGCTGGTGCTGCTGATCGGCGCATTGATCATCTGGGCCTTTGCGCTCTGGGTTTTTCAAACCACGCTTGGTATTAGCTACAGCCCCCTCGCCTTCTGGGGCAGCCTGCGCGCGAGCATCGAAAAGGGCCTCACGATTAGCCAGATCGTGCCGGCGCTGCTGATGCTGGTGCTGATTGTAGCCACCCCCCTCGTGATCTGGAACTTGCTGGAAGAATGGGCCGCGAGCTATACGCCCGCCGACGATGGCCTGCACTTTGCGTCGCTGGGCCTGGCGCTTATCTACCCGTGGGATGGCATTGCTGCCATCCAGCGGCTTGAGCCCGACGCCGACGAGCCCGCCGACGAGCTGGTGCTGAACCAGGATTTTACGGGCCAGATTCGCAACCCCGTGCTGCGCTGGCTCCATGCGCAGGCGTATGGCCGGCTGCGGCTGCCGATCTACGCGGGCCTGGCCGAGCGCGACGAACTGCTGGCCGAAATCCGCCAGCGCACAGGTTTGAGCGCCGAGCCGGCCTATGAAGCGCCGACACTTGAGCCGCAGGTATAATATTTGTTTCTGGTGGGGCATGGAGCCCCGTACTGGTGGTCAAAAGGGTTGCCCGAGCGTGGCACCCTGAGGATATTGGTTTTTGATGTAGTGGTCGCGGCTGCGACTGCGATCATACTGGACACAGCCGGCCGAGCGTATGCCCGACCGGTTGGTTCGGCATAGTCGCAGGCAGCAGCGCGGCCGTATAGAAAGGAGCGAAGGCGGAGCCTCCCGTGATATTGGTGGCAACCGGCTTCATTACAACCTATGGCGAAAAATAGAGTGCGAGTCATTCCTCTCGGCGGTGCCGGCGAGGTCGGTCGCAACATGTGGGTGCTCGAGTACGGCGACGAAATTCTGCTGCTCGATTGTGGCGTGATGTTCCCCGAAGCTGAGATGCTGGGCGTCGATCTCGTGCTACCCGACATCACCTACCTGCGCGAGCAGAAAGACAAGATCAAGGCTATTCTGCTCACCCACGGCCACGAAGACCACATTGGCGCTATTCCGCACCTGCTGGCCGAGCTGGGCTTCCCGCCCATTCACGGCACGCCGCTCACCATTGGCATGGTTACCGGCAAGCTGAAAGAACACCGCCTGCTCGACCGCGCCACGCTGGTGCGCTTCCAGGCCGGGCAGAAGTTCACCGTCGGCACGTTCACGATCGAGCCCTTCCACGTCGCGCACTCCATCCCCGACACGGTTGGCTTTGCAATCACCACGCCGGCTGGTCTGGTGATTTACCTGACCGACTGGAAGTTCGATCACACGCCCGTCGACGGCCAGCCGACCGACACGACCTTTATTGCCGAGCTGGGCCATCGCAAGCCCTTGGCGCTGATCACCGACTGCGTGCGCGTGGAGTCGCGCGGCTACACACCCAGCGAGCAAACCGTTGGCGAGGCGTTCGACAACATCTACGCCACCGCGCCGGGCCGCATTATCGTGGCAACCTTCGCCTCGAATATCTCGCGCGTGCAGCAGGCAATCGACTCGGCCGAAGCCTATGGCCGCAAGGTTGCGCTGGTTGGCCGCAGCATGGAAAACAACAGCAAGATCGCGCTGGAGCTGGGCTACCTGCGCGCCGAGGAAGGCACGCTTATTCGCCCACACGAGGCCGCAAATTACCCCGACGACCAGGTTGCAATCGTCTGCACGGGCAGCCAGGGCGAACCGATGGCGGCGCTGGCGCGCATGGCCAACCGCGATCATCAGCACGTCAAGATCAAGCCCGGCGACACGGTAGTGGTTTCGGCCACACCCATCCCCGGCAACGAGGTCTCGGTCGGTCGCGTGATTAACAACCTCTTCCGCCTTGGCGCCGACGTCGTCTATGGCACCTCGGGCGTGCATGTCTCGGGCCACGCCGCGCAGGAAGAGCTGAAGATGGTGCTGACGCTGCTGCGCCCCGAGTTTGTGGTGCCGTTCCACGGCGATTTCCGCCATATGGTGCAGTACCGCAAGCTGGCGCTCGGCATGGGCGGCTTGTTCCAGCCCGATAATGTCATCCTTGCCGAGAATGGCTCGATCCTTGAGTTCAGCCAGAACTACGGCAAGATCACGGGCAAAGCGCCGGTTGGCTATGTGTATGTGGATGGCACGACTGTGGGCGATGTTGGCAATGTCGTCGTGCGCGACCGGCAGATGCTGGCGCGCGATGGCATCCTGATGGTGGTGGTGAGCGTCGACCGCAGCAGTGGCGAGATGGTTGCCGGGCCGGATGTGGTGTCGCGCGGCTTCGTGTATATGCGCCAGTCCGACGACCTGATCGAAGCGACCAAGGGCGCGGTGCGCGAGGCGCTGAACGGCCACATGGGCGACAGCCAGACCGAGACTGACAGCTCGTTCCTGCACCGCAAGATCAAGGATGCGGTGAGCGAATTCCTGTACAGCCAGACGCGCCGCCGGCCAATGGTCATCCCGGTTGTGATGGAAGTGTAAGGCGTTTCGCCAAACAAAAACGCGCCAGCTTGCGGGCTGGCGCGTTTTTTTTATTTTATGACTTACGCAATCGGTCTGCTGAGCCTTCGGCAGCCCCTCATCAAGTTCGGGAACCGTGGTACTCGATTTTTTCTTTGTGTGCGATGTTTCCGCGCGTAGCGCGGAAACATCGCACACGAAACTGTCGTTTTACCTTGCTGCCGCAGGCGAAAATCACAACGTTGGTATCCGAACAAAACAACAGCGCAAGCTATATAATTTACGAAGCTGGGATGCCCGGCCCGCGCTCGGGGCGCGGTGGCGGCTCGGCGGCCTCCAGCCGCAGGCGCTCGAAGAGCTTTTCGCGCAGGGCATGCAGGCGATCCTGGTAGGCGACCGCGTGGATCGAGTCGGTCCACATAATCAGCGCGTCTTCGCCATTGTCGGTGTAGTAGCGCGGGCGCGTGCCGGCCGGCTTGAAGCCATATTTGAGGTAGAGCTGCTGCGCCACCAGGTTGCTGACGCGCACTTCCAGCGTCAGCATGTCGGCGTTGAGCGCGAGCGCCTGGTCGATCAGGCCGTTCAGCGCCAGCTCGCCAATGCCGCGCCCACGATGCTCGGGTGAGACAGCGATGGTGGTAATATGCCCTTCGTCGACGCTGAGCCACAGCCCGCCATAGCCAACAATCGGGTAGGGGCTGATTGGAATGGTGGGCGGGCTGCCAAACAGCGCGGGCAGCAGGTTGGCCAGCAAGCCGCGCCGGGCCGGCTGCGAGGCGTTGCGCGGCGGCGGCGGCGTGGTGGATGCGCGGGCGACAATATAGCGGCTGTTGGCGGGGTGGCGAAGCTCGTGGCGATAGGTCGTGGCGGACCAGGTGGTCGTGAAGCTGCGGCGCTCGATTGCCTGCACCTGCTCGATATCGTTCTCGACCATTGGCTCGATGAAGTAATACACCACTGATCCTTTGGCGTGTGCGTAGCCGCAAGCTCCCAGCCAGTTCAGCGCATAAACGAATCGTTACTTTGCCTGCTCCAGCGCTTTGGCGCTGGTTGCCTGCAAGAACTCGGTGTATTTGCCGTCTTTGCCGAAATTCCCGCCGCTCTTGAAATCGCCAGTGACCTCAACCAGCCCCCAGACATAGCCGGGCGGCGTGCCTGGCCCCAGGTGCAGCTTGCCCGACTCATCGGGCGGGAAGCCTTCCATCCAGATCGTTTTGCCAACCGGCTGCGGGCTGCTGCCATCCTTCTCGGTGGCGATGCCCTCGGCCAGCACAAAGATCACACCGTTCCAGAAATAATACCCCTGCGTCGTAACCGACTGCCCGTTGTACTTGGCCGGGTCAGCGGTGAGCTCGAGCAGGCCGACTTTGCCATCGCCAAGCGGCTTGTTTTCCACACGCACCTCAGTGCGCTGCACCCGCTCAATCGCCTCGGCCGACGCGATCTGCATGCGGTATTTGTACTGCCCTTCCGGCCCATAGGTGCCGCCCGATTCGAACTGGCCGGTCGCGCGCACCAGCCCATAGGTCGAATCGCCGGGCTGGTGCAGCTGGCCAAGCACATCGTCGGGAAAGCCGTCGACCCAGATCATATCGCCGTTGGCGCGGGCGCTGAGCCCGTTATCGAGCGTGCTGATCACCGGGGCGAGCACCGACACAGCCGGGTTTTCGCCGCCCCTGAGGTAGAAACCGTTTACGGTGATCTGCTTGCCATTATATTGCTGCGCATCGCTTACGAGCTTTTGCACCGAAAGCGTATTGTCTTGCCCACATGCGGCCAGCGCCATTGCGCCAAGAAGCGCCAGGAACGCCAGCACGCGCCATTTGCGAACCATCATCGTACCATCCTCGCCTTTACCCGGTAATGCGGCAGCATTATAGAAGCGGCCCCGAAACTTGTCAACGCATTGGCGCGGGCGCGGCATTGCGCATGGGGCTGCCCTGGGAATGCGGTGGAGTGGCCTTTCGCCGTCGTGGTGGGATGATGGTGTAATGCACATGTCATTTGCGGGGCTTTGGAATCGTTGACCAGAAGCGGGCGCTCTGCATATAATCCAACTAGTTCTTTAGGAGGAAAACATGAGTGCATTATTTGTCGCTCTGGGAATAATGGTGCTGGCGCTGCTGGCCCTGCTGCTCTGGTTTGTTCCGCACTTGCTGCAGCAGCAAGCCACTCGCGTCGCCGGCGAAACGGGCAAGCTGCGCGAAATGCTGCTCGATCTGCTAAACGAGCAGGAAGCCGTCACCATGCGCCAGACGCAGCTCGGATCGTCGATGAACCAGTTGCAGGATCGGCTGACTGAGATTGTTCAGAATGCAAACGGCTCGCGCACTGAGTCGGCGGCGCTGGCCGACCAGACGGTGCAGCAGCTTGAAACGCGCCTGACCGATATTCAGGGGCAGATCAAAGAGTGGAGCGAGGGCCGCCAGCGCGGCGCGCGCGCCAAGGCTGCGCAGGATAACGAAGCCTGGGCACACCTAATGGGCTTGCTCGCGACGATTCAGGATCGCGTTGGCGCGCTTTCGAAAGATCGGGCGCAGGTAATGGCGGGCCTGCAAGCTGGCGCGCTGCTCGAAGAGCTTGAGCACGAAATGCAGAACCTGCGCGGCATTTCGGAAGAAATTGCCATGCTTCAGTGGCGTTTGCGCCGCTCGCTCAACGAGCGCGAGTCGAATATTTCAGTGCTGCGCACGCGCGCCATCAGCGGCGACTAATTGCCCTGCCCAAAATGCCGTTTAGCGCATACTCATGGGTCAAAAGTCCTGAATTGGCGCAACAACCATAACCAACATACGAGCTTCGGCGGTTCTATGGTATAGTAAATGCCGTGAACGACATGCACGCGCCTTACCTGAACTGCCGCCAATACAGACGGGCACTCTTATGAGTATCATGGTCGTCGATCAGCAAGTCGTTCATTATGAAGTCTTCGGCTACGGGCAGCCAGTGCTGTTTCTGCATGGCTGGCTGGGCAGCTGGCGCTACTGGTTCCCCACCATCGAGCGCGTGGCCGAAAATTTCCGCACCTACTCGTTTGATTTCTGGGGCTTCGGCGACACGCGCCTGGGCCAGTCCACCCCCGAAAGCATCCAAAGCTACTCCGATCAGGTTATTCGCTTTCTCGACGAGCTTGGCATCGACCGCGTGGTGCTGGTGGGCCACTCGATGGGTGGCATGGTCGCGCTGAAAACGGCGATCAACCACCCCAAGCGTGTGAGCCGCGTGGTGGCAGTTGGCGCGCCAATTGTGGGCGATTCGCTCTCGTGGCTGCTGAAGCTGACCGACCGGCCGGTGCTTGCCGATGCGTTTGCGCGCGTGCCGTGGTTCCGCCGCTATATGTTCCGCATGTTCCTGGGCGAAACCAACGACCCGGCCGTGAACGAAATCCTCGACGACAGTGTGAAATCCAGCTCCACCACACTGCGCCGGGCGGTTGGCTCGATGTGGCGCACCGATTTGCGCCCAGAGCTAAGCCGCCTGACCGTGCCGGCCCTGATTGTGCATGGCGGGCGCGACGAAATTGTGCACCCCAATCAGGCCGACCTGTTCGATAATATTCCCAGCGCCGAGGTGGTGGTGATGCCCGAAAGTCGCCACTTTCCCTTCCTCGACGAAGCCGATTTGTTCAACGAAACATTGCTGCGCTTTCTGCGGCAGGATGCCCCGCGTGCTGCGCCACGGCGGATGCGTGCCCGACAGAACTCAATCGTCAGCAGCTAAAATCGGCTTGACACCCGACAGGCGAAGGAGCAGAGAATGCTCCTTCGCTTTTTTGTTGGCTGCACACTGCACACATGTCTTGACGTCGCCCTTTTCAGATGATAGAATCTCCCTACCCCCCTGGGATGGGGGAGAAAGTATGAGGCGTGATGGAAACCAAGCAACAACTCCGCAACCGGCTGAAATCGATCGAGGGGCATGTGCGCGGCATTGAGCGCATGGTCGAAGAAGATGCCTACTGCGTGGATATTATCAAGCAGACGCTGGCGGTGCAGCGTGCGCTGGAGAAGTTCAACAGCATTATACTCGAGCGGCATTTGCAGGGCTGCGTGACGACCGCCATTCGCAGTGAGGATGCGGACGAACGCGAGCGCGTGATTACTGAGCTACTGCAAGTGTTTGAGACGAGCAGCAAGATATAGATAGCGGGGAGTCGGGAGTCATGTTTCAGAAGTCAGTCGATTGAAGCATGGCAACTGGCCTGTAATAGAGATGTTGAGCATCGGGGTGGCAGCGCCGCCCCGGTGCTTTTTTGCTGGAAATGCGCGCTACTGGCCCGGCAGCTCGCGCTGCAAGGCGTCGGCGGCGCTTTGTAGCGTGGGGTCGAGCGTGAGCGGCGCGAGCGTTGCCATGTCGGCGCGGGCGAGGTCGTCGCGGGAGGTGGCGTGGTAGGCCAGGGCGCGCGCCAGCAGCGCTTCGGAGTATTCGGGCTGGAGCGCGAGCGCCTGGGTGAAATCGGCGATTGCGGCGGCCTGGTCGCCAAGCGCGGCGTGCGCCTGCCCGCGGGCGTAGTAGGCGTTGGCAGCGCGCGGGCTGAGCTGTAGCGCGCGGTCGAGGTCGGTGATGGCGCTGGCGGGCTGGCCTTCGGCGAAGCTAAGCAATGCCCGCTCGTACAGCGCATCGACGTGCTGCGGGTTGGCGGCCAGCGCCGCCTCGTAGGCTAGCCGCGCGCCGGCAAAATCGCGCAGGCCGTGGAGCGCGCTGCCCTGGCGGTAGCGGTAGTCGGCGGCGTTTTTCGGGTCGAGCTGGGCGAGCTGCCCGTAGTTGGCGGCAATTGCCTTCAGGTCGCCGCGCTGCTCGAGCAGGTGCAGGCGGTTGAGGTAGGCGCGGGTGTAGGTGGGGTCGAGCTTGATCGCGGCGGCGTAATCGGCCAGCGCGGGGTTGGCCTGGCCCAGCGCGGCGTAGGCCAGCGCGCGGTTGTTGAATGCGCGGGCGTTGGTGGCGTCGAGCGTGATCGATTGGGTGTAGTCGGCGACCGCTGCCTGGTTGTTGCCCTGATCGAGGTTGGCATTGCCGCGCTCGTAGAAGGCCAGCGCCTGGGCCTTGGGGTCGCCGCCAGCCTGCGCGGTGGCGATGGCGGCGTTGTAGGATGCGAGTGGCGCGGGTGTTGCGGATGGCCCCACCTGCTGCGCGCCAAAACCCGCGCACCCGAGTAAGACGAATCCGGCGGCAGTCGTGGCGACGAAGCGCGCACAAGTTCTCAGTCGCCAATTTTTCATGGCTGCACTCCCAGCGCGGCGGCCAGCACCTGGCGCGCAATCGGCAGGGCCGAGCGGCTGCCTTCGCCGCCGTTCTCGGTGATGACAGCAATGGCGAAGCGCGGCTGATCGAGCGGGGCGATGGCGACAAACCAGGAGTGTGGCACGCCACTGGTTGTTTCGGCGGTGCCGGTTTTTGCGCCGATGGCCACACCGGGCAGCGCCACTGGCCTGGCATAGCCGATTTCGACCGAGGTTTGCATTGCGGAGCGCATCTGCTGGGCGGCCTGCGGCGAAATCACCTGGCGCAGCACCTCGGGCTTGGCGCTGTACAGCACCTGCGGGCCGGCCTTGGCCTGCTGCACGAGGTAGGGCCGCATCAGCCGGCCGCCATTGGCGATCACCGCGACCATCTGGGCCATGTCGAGCGGGGTGACCAGCGCCTGCCCCTGGCCGAATGAGGTGTCGGCCAGCGCGGCCGGGCGGGTGAGGAAACTGACGCTGTTGGCGATGGTGCCGGCCTCGGCAGGGATGTCGCGCAGATCGGCAGTGACGCTCACGGCGTCGGCGGCGCGCAGCCCGAAGCGCGCGGCATAGCCGGCAAAGCGCTCGGGGCCGAGGGCGAGGCCAAGCTGCGCAAAGGCCGTGTTGCACGACCACGCGTAGACGCGCCGCAGGTCGGACGGGTTGCCGGTGCGCGCGGCGAGGTTTTTCACCGCGTTGACGACAGGCGGCGCGCCGTTTTCGGTTTGCAGCTGCTCGGGGCAGGTGACCTGGCCGTCGGCGCCGTTCACAACTTTGGCGTCGAGCGCGGCTGCGCCGGTAAGGGTTTTGATGACCGAGCCGGGCGCGTAGCGGCCCTGGGTGGCGCGATTGAGCAGCGGGCTGTCGGGGCGGGCGCTCAGCGCGGCGTAGGCGGCCTGCACCGTGTCGACATCGGCCTGGCTGGCCTGGGCTGGCAGCACAAGCTGGTTGGGGTCGAAGCGTGGGAAGCTGGCGAGCGCAAGAATTGCGCCGGTGCGCGGATCGAGCAGCACCACCGCGCCGACTTTGTCGCCGAGCGCGGCCTGCGCGGCCTGCTGAAGATTCATGTCGAGCGTGAGGCGCAGGTTAGCGGCTGGCCCAAGCTGTGGCGCGGTGCCAAGCAGGCGCGCCCGCAGGATTGCCTCGGCCGAACGATTGCTCGCGCCAGAAAGGTAGCTGTCGAAGGTGCTTTCGACGCCGGTGGTGCCGTACAGGCGGCTCTGGTAGCCAACGATCAGGCCGACGTCCGGGTTGGGGTAGACGCGCCGGCCATTTTTTGTGAAGGCCAGCACGGCTTCGTTGCGATCCAAAATCGTGCCGCGCGTGATCACGCTGCTGGCGACCGGCCAGACGCGGCCATTGCCAAGCGCAGTGCGATCGGCCGGGCGCAGCGTGGCGGTGTCGGGCTGGCCCGATGCGGCGGGCTGCAAGAGCGCGGTGGCCTGCTGGCGCACCGCCGCCGCCTGGCTGACCTGCTCGCGGGTGAGCTGCAGGCCAACCGCTGCCAGCCCCAGGCCGAACACCAGCGCGAGCCGGCCCATGCTGCGCACCAGCGGCGCAGAATTGCGGTCGAGGATGGCGCGGGGCAGCAGCGAAAAGAGCCAGACCCCAGCCAGTAGTTGCAGCCGCCAGATCGCTGTGTCGCGTACAAACAGGCCCGCGCCAACGATGGCGAGACCAAGAGCAGCGCCAAGCAGGGCCAGGGTGTAGCGGCGCTGGGGTGTGATGGCGAGGCGTTTCATGCGCAAGGCTTCCTGCTAGAGCACGCGTGGGTCTTTCTGCGCGGCCGAGATGCGCAGCAGAATGCCGACCATGGCAAAATTGACGAGCGTGGACGAGCCGCCATACGACACAAATGGCAGCGTGATGCCGGTGAGCGGGATGAGATTAGTGGTGCCAGCGGTGATCACCAGCGCCTGCGCGACAATCGCGGTGGTGAGGCCGGCGGCGAGCAACTGCTGAAAGCTGTCGCGGGTGCGCAGTGCGATCTGGTAGCCGCGCACGGCGAACAGGCCGTAGCAGAGCAGCAGCGCAAGCCCGCCGAGCAGACCTAATTCTTCACCAATTGAGGTGAACATAAAGTCGGTGTGGCTTTCGGGCACCATCGTGGGGGCGCCCAGGCCGAGGCCCGTGCCCGACCAGCCGCCGCTCGCCAGGGCATACAGCGCCTGCACCATCTGGTAGCCCGTGCCCAGCGGGTCGGCCCAGGGGTTGCGCCAGGCATCGACGCGCACGCGCACATGCGCAAACACCGGGTAGAGCGCCGCCGCACCAATCGCGAAAGCCAGCAGCCCAGCGACGACGTAGCTGACGCGCCCAGTGACGAGAAACAGCATCGCCAGGAAGATCGTGAAAAACAGCAGCGCCGCGCCGAGGTCTTTCTGCACCACAATCAGGGCAATGGTCACGCCCCACATCAGCAGCAGGGGCAGCAGGTATTGTGGCGGCGGCAGGCGCAGCGGCCCGAGCCGAAAGACGCCGCTGCCAATCAGCATGCGCCGTTCGTCGAGGTAGGTGGCGAGGTAGACCACCAGCAGAATTTTCAGCAGCTCGACTGGCTGAAGCTGAAACGGCCCGAGGTTGAGCCAGAGCCGCGCGCCATTGCGCTCGACGCCAAAGACGGCGGCGACAAACACCAGCGCGAGGCCAAGCAGGAGCCAGCTGTAGCGGTAGTGTTTCAGCCAGCGCATGCGCCACGGCACAAAGCTCGCCAGCGCCAGCACCAGCACGCCGCCCAGCACCCACACCACCTGCTTCAGCGCAACGCCGGTGTAGACCGCGCCATAGCGCGCCACGAGGTCGGGCTCGAGGCGGCGCGTCATCACCAGGCCCATGCCGGAAAGCAGAGCCGCCAGCGGCAGCAGCACCTGATCTTCGCCCCAACCGCGCAGGGCCAGCGCCAGACTGAGCGCCAGAAACAGGCCAGCGAACGCGCCAACTATCGCGATGTCGACCGAGCGCACCAGCCCGCCGCTGCCCAGCACAAGCGTGCCGAGGCCAGCAGCCAGCAGCAGGCAGGCAGTGATCAGCAGTTGAAGCTCGCGCGAACGGCTGGTGAGTTTGCTTCGAATGGGCTGTGCAGTCATGAAACGCTCTTCGCGCTGTGCAGCGGTGGCAGCCATTCATGCGGGCGGCGCTGCCAGGATTGCGGCAGTATACCAGAAAGTTCGCGGCCGGGGCGGGCGGCAGAGTGACGGGGTGACACGATGACTGGGTGATGGGGGTGAAAGGGTGATGGGGTAAACCTGCAAACCCAAGTGGCAGTAAAAAACGACGCACTACGCCGTTGCACACGAGTGCGTAAAGCGTAGTGCGTAGCGCCTGCTACTAGCCGATGAAAGCATCAGAATGCTAACACCAAACCCTATTCCCCAACCCCAACCCCCGCGCTGAAAGCGCACTAATAATGAATATTGACCTGCGTGCCAATGTCGGCCCACTCGTAGAGCCACTGCGCATCGTCGATATTCAGGTTTACGCAGCCATGCGAGAGGCGGAAGCCGGAGCCCCAGCGGTCGTGCCAGTAGGTGCCGTGGAAGGCGACACCGCCAACAATATACTGCACCCAGGGAATGTCGGGCACGTACCATGTCTCGCCGCCCGCCGAGCCGGCCATATCTTCCATAGCATATTTGCTATAGATCGCGAAGGTGCCGGTTGGCGTGTTGAAGCCATCCTTGCCGGTGGCGACCGGCGCGGTGAATACGGGCGTGTCGCCTTCGTAGGCCGTCAGGTGCTGCGCGCTCAGGTCGACATCGATGCGGCGCGTGTAGAGCTTGTTCGACCAGTCGGGCGTGCCGGCGAGCTGGCTGCTGGTGGGAAAGGCGCCATTCTGCAGCAAAGCCGCCTGCCGGCCCAGATCGGTGAGCTGCACTTCGTGCAGGGCGGCGAGGTTCAGGCCCAGCGCCTTGGCTTCCTGCCGGTAGAAGCTGCCAAGCTCCTCGGGGTGGTATTCGAAGCGGGCGCGCTCGAAGTATTGCGCCAGCCGCACCGTACCGTCGGTTGGGCTTGCTTCCTCGAACGGCTCGCTGATTGGGTAGCCAAACACGGCCAGGCCGCCGCGCTTGTTCCAGAAATTGAGGAACGCGCCGCTGAGCGTGTGCTGCGTTTCGGGAAAGAACAGCGTGCCGTCTTCGGCCTTGCCAGCGGGAAAGGCACGATCGCCAAACAGCTGGCGGCCCAGCAGCGAGAGCTGAACCTGCGCATCGGTGCCAGCCGCCTCGGGGTGGTATTCAAAGCGGGCGCGCTCGAAATACTGCACGATGCGCCCACCCTCAACGATTTCTTCGCTGAGCGGGTAGCCAAGCACCAGCACGCCGCCATGCTCGCGCCAGAAATCGAGAAAGCCGGCGCGGTTGCTGACATGGTGGCCAGTGGCCGAAAAGAACATGTTCTGCGCAAGCGGCAGGCTGGCTGCCGATGTCGCGCCGAGCGTGCGGGCCAGCGCGTCGCGCCGCTGCTGATCGGCATTTTGCGCGGCGGCAACCACCGCCTGGGCTTCCGCCCGTGGCATGGGCGCAGAGAAATCGGAAACCTCGGGGACGGGCTGGGCGCTGGTTGGGCGGGGAAGAAACACTAGCAGCGCGGCGAGCGCGGCAGCAAGTGCCGGGACGACAAGCAGTTGGGTGCGAGAATGGCGCATAAAGGCCTCGGTGACAAAGCGGCACGATCTAGAAGGTACGATACCATTCTTTGTATTATATGTACATTTCAAATTCCTGACTATACGCAAATTGTCGCAGTATGCAGGGCATTCGTAGAGCCAGTTAGTCTTCGAAGATCGAGCCGGTGAGGTAGAGAATGCTGGTCCATAGCCCGCGCGCGTGCCGGTAGAACAGCAGGCCGCAGCCCACCGTGGCCGCGCCAATCAGCAGAATCAGCACCAGCGCGGGAATATCGGTCAGCACGCCAAGCAGCCCGCCCACCACCAGGGCGAACGTGGAGGTGAGCGTCATGTTGATCGCCATGCCACCTGTCACTTCGCCGGCGTCGCGCTCGAAAATGACGCCACACACCGGGCAGCGCACGTTCATGGTGAAGAGCGAGCGAAACATGCGGCCGTGCTGGCAGGCCGGGCAGATCAGCAGCAGCCCCAGCGATAAAATTCGCAGAATTCGCAGCATCCGTGTACTCGCAGCCTGCGCGCCATGCGGCGGCGGTGGGGGCAGCACTGGTTGGCCATTATGCAGGGCTTGCATTGTAGCACGGAGTGGGCGAATGGCAAATTGCGCTAGTGCGAGGGCACGATCAGCAGGGGCGCGCCGGCCGCACGCAGCAGCGGGCCCAGCGTTTCGTGACTGGATCGGCGCTGGGCGCTCGTGTGAGGCGGGTTGGCCACAACAATCAGGTCGGTGGGGCGCTGGGAGGTTTCTTCCGCCAGCGCATCGAGCGGCGTGCCCAGGCCGATCACGGCGGTGATACGCGCCTGGCTGGCGCGCGCTTCGCCAAAGTGGGTTGCATAGGCCTGGCGAACGCTGGCGGCCAGCATGTCGCGCCGGGCGGCCAGGCTGGTGCCGGTGCCGAGCAGGTCTTCGATTGAGGGCGCGAGTGTTTGCAGCACCACCAGCTCGGCGCTGGCGCTGTGCCCCAGGGCCAGCGCGTGCGCCAGCACATGGCGCGCCTGCACCGAGCCGTCGAGCGGGGCAAGGATGTGCCGCAGCTGATCGCTGCGCGGGTGCAGGCCTTCGCGCACCAGCAGGATGGGAATGTTAGCGTGCTGCGCTACAAGGCTTGCCACACTGCCCAAAGCCCAGCGCCGCAGGCGGCCGTGGCTATGCGTGGCCAGCGCCAGCAGGCTGGCGTTGTGGTGCTGCGCGGCCGCGAGAATCGTTTCGGCTGGCATGCCGGCTTCGATGCTGTATTCCACCGCGATTCCGGCAGCCAGCAGTGGCGCGGCCTGAGCGGCGAGGTAGGCTTGAATTTCGTGCTGGTGCTGCTGCCAGTGCGCGTACTGCTCGCGCGCCCAGCGGCCACCCGGCGCGGCGGCGGGCAGGTCGGGCGTGTGTGTCACCGGGTATTCGTGCTCGGGGTCGGTGACGACATGGAGCAGCACGACGCGGGCGCGGAGGGCAGGGGCCAGCTGCCGCACAAAGGGCAGCACCTGTTCGGCCAAGGCCGAGCCATCGAGCGGCACCAGGATGGTTTGCATAGCAGCCTCGCTTTGCGTAGTGGCAGGCAGGCCAGCGGCCACGGCGCAGGCGAGTTGCGGCGTTGCAGCGGGCTGGCTCTTGTATGCTAGCAAGGGCTGGCCGCGCACATGGTGAAGGTTTTATTACCGGGGGTTGTGTCCTGCCAATGCGGGTAGAAAGTATACGCTACAGAGCGCACTACAGCAGTTTGCAGTCGGCAGTTGGCAGCAGGGCAATGGCAGCAACAGAGTATTCCAGCAGTTTGCAGTTGGCAGTCGGCAGGTGGCAGCAGGGCAGCAGGGCAATGGCAGCAACAGAGTATTCCAGCAGTTTGCAGTTGGCAGGAGGCAGCAGGGCAGCAAGGCTAGGGCAGCATTGGAATAAGAGCGAGATCTATCCACAGATGACGCAGATATGAAACTTCTCATCTGCGTCATCTGTGGATGGTTCGTTTGCGCTGCCGACTGCCAACTGCCAACTGCCAGAGTCGTTACTCGCTGTGTCCGGCGGTCGAGTCGGGCGGGGCGAACTGCGCGCGCAGCAGGGGCAGGCTTTGCTCGTTGACGGGCGTGAGCGAGGCGATCAGGGCGTGCAGGCGCGTTTGCCGCTCGGCGGGGGTGGAAAAAATGTCGTTCAGGATCAGGCCGATGCCCTGGTCGGGCGCGTCGGGGCGGTACACCAGCGTGGTGATGCCAGCCGAGTTTTCGTTCTGCATCACGCGGTAGCGATACGCGCCGGCAGTTTGCTCTTCGCCCAGGTTCTGGCTGCCGCGCGGGTTAAAGCTTGGCAGTAACAGCACATTCTGAAATTCGCCTTCGTAGAGCAAAATAACCTGATTGTCGCGCCCGCCGTTCTGGAAAGCCAGGCCGCGCATGTGATTGTCGGGGAGTTGCAGCGGGGCCAGCAGATTGCCGGTCTGGCGCTGCGCAGCATCTTCGATGGTCAGTTGGGCGCGCCGATCCACGAATGGAAAGCGGACGCTGCCCATGCCAATGCGCTGCACCACGCCTGCGCTGCTGGGCAGCGTGAAGGGCGCACTGGCGGGCGCTTCGGCCAATAGCTCGAACTGCTGCGCGCGAAGTGGGCGCTCGGCGGTGCTTTCGGCCGCGCCCTCGGCCAGCACGGCCACGTCGAGCAGGGCGTATGTTTGCGCGTCGATGGTGAGAATCACGCGGGCGGGCGCGTCGCTGGGCGCGGCTTCGGGCAATTGCGTGGTGGTGTAGGTGAGCAGCACGGCCGGCCGGCCCAGCAGCGTGGTCTGGCCCAGCTGCGTCGCGCCGATTTCGCGCGCCTGCGCCAGAAACAGCGGGCCGGGGTCGCTCGGCTCGTCCTGGCTGTCGCGCCCGACAATCGACGCCTGCGGCTGGCCGCGCAGCAGCGGGATGATCGCCGCCGCCTCGGCTGGCGCAAGCTGCACGTCGGCCGATTGTGCGCCAAAGGCGCGCTGGCCGCTATAGCGGAATTGCGCGATGCTCTTGCCGTCGCTGGCGATTTGCAGCAGCGGCGCGGCGTCGTTGCCTTCGGGGGTGACGGTGATTGCCAGCCGGTGCGGCGCGGCGTAGTCGTACCAGCGCTCGATGATCACATCCTGCTGGCCGCCGCTTTGCACGCGATACACTTCGTGCAGGATGCCACTCGTCAGCGCGGGCTGCTCGAAACGATGCAGCGCGGCGGCCAGCAGCTCGGCCGGGTTTGTGATGGCCGGGCGCACGCTGGCGGCGGGCGCGGCGGCGCGGCTGGCAAGCCACGAGGGCACCGCCACAATTGCGGCGGCCAGCAGCAGAATGCCCGCCGCCAGCCCAAGCTGGGCGCGCCGCCGACCGGGGGCCTGTGGCGCGGCCGGGCGCTCGTCGACCAGCTCCAGCAGGCGTTCGGTGAGCGCGAGCGGCGGCGCGGCGGCGAACAAGGCCGGCACGGCGCGCGGCAGCAGCTCGCGCACGGCCAGCACGCCATCGCGCAGCTCGCGCATGGCCGGGTCGGCCAGCAGGTCGCGGCGCATGGCAAGCTGTTCGTCGTCGCTCATCTCCCCCTCGGCCCAGCGGTCGAGGCGCGCGAGCGCGGCGGGCTCGGCACCGGCGGGAACGAGCCCGAGGGCGAGCGCGGCGCGCTCGCGCAGCTCGGCTAGAGTGGCGGCGGCGCTAAAGGTGCCAAGCAGCGCGTCGGTGTCGGCGGCGCTGTGGCCGCCAAGCAGCGCTAGCCCCACCTGCAGGCGCGCCAGCGGCGTGAGCGCGGCCAGCACGCCCAGCAGCGCGTCGGCGGCGGCGGCATCGAGGCCGGTGTGGGTGATCTCGGCCGGGCGGAAGTTCCAGCGGCGGCGCGGCAGGCGCTGGCCCAGCAGCGCGCGCGCCAGCGTAGACTCGGCGTCGTCGGGTGTGGTGTTGGGTGGGAGCTGGCGGAAGGCGCCTTCGAGCAGGGCCGCCGCAGTGCTGGCGTCGCCGCTGAGCAGCAGCGCCAGGCGAAAAAAGCGCTCGTGATATCGGTACACCAGGGCGCTGCGCGCAGTGGTGGATGGCATGCAAAGCCTTTCTACAGGATGTGCGGCGCGGCGCGCTCGCAGGAATGAGGATCGGTGAGGGGCGCGTGGCGTGGCACCCGTGCATGATTCTAGCACGCCGACCGGGGGCGCGGCAAACCTCCTGAACCCGCAACCGAATGGCATAAAGCGCGCTGTGATGCCGCAAACAGCCATTCGAAACCGGCGCTTTTTCTCACCATTATTTAATCCGCAGCGGCGGTATAATGGCGGCGCGCTGCGCATGTGCTTGCCTGCTCGGCAGGAGGCAAAGCCTCCCCAAACCCCACTGTGAATATGTTGGCAACGAAAGGGAACATAATGATCCAGACACCCGAAGCGCAGGCGATCTCGGCATATCTCGAGACGCACCTTGATACCTATATTGAAGAGTTGCGCGCATTGTGCGCGATAGAGTGCCCAACGGCCTCCAAGCCGGGCGTGGACGAGGCGGGCGCGTGGGTGCGCGCATGGGTGCAGGCGCGCGGCTGGGAGCTGCGCGCGTGGCCCGACGCGACGGCGGGCGACAGCCTGGTGGCGACGGTGCGCGGCAATGGGACGCTGCGCGTGCTGCTGGCGGCGCACCTCGATACGGTCTACCCGGTGGGGGTGGCGGCCGCGCGCCCGATGACGATCGAGGGCGATGTGCTGCGCGGGCCGGGCAGCGCTGACAACAAAAGCGGGCTGCTTTCGGCGCTGTACGCCATGGCCGCGCTGGAGGATTTGGGCCTGCTCGCGCCGATTGGCACGCTCAGCCTGATGTGCGGTGGCGACGAAGAAACCGACATGCGCTCGTCGCTGGCGCTGATGCACGAGCTGGCCCCCAGCTACGATATGGTGTTTGTGCTGGAGGCCGGGCGCGAAAATGGCGACATTGTGGGCGCGCGCAAAGGTGGCGGCAACTATGTTCTGGAAGAATTCGGACGGTCGGCGCACGCGGGCGTGGAGCCAGAGAAGGGCGCGCACGCCGTGCTGGCGCTGGCCCACCACACGATTGCCCTGCAGGCGCTGAATGGCCTGCGCCCGGGTGTGACGCTCAATGTCGGCGTGGTGCAGGGCGGCACGGTGCCCAACGCCGTACCCGACTACGCGCGCGCCACAATCGATGCGCGCGTCGTCGCGCCCGAGGACGTCGAGCCGCTGGTGGCGGCGATGCGCGAGGTGGCCAGGCGCGAGGTGGTGGCGGGTGTGCGCGCCGAGCTGGGTGGCGGCTGGGGCGCGCCGCCAATGGCCCGCACGCCGGCAATTGCCGCCCTGGCCGATCTGGCGGTGGCCTGCGCGGGCGAGCTGGGCTTTGGCACGCGTGCCGCCGCGACGGGTGGCGTTTCCTACGCGAACTACTTCGCGGCGCTCGGCCTGCCCGTGCTCGATGGCCTTGGCCCGGTCGGCGGGCTCGACCACAGCCCGCAGGAGTACATTCTGGTTTCGAGCATTGTGCCGCGCACGGCGCTGCTGGCGCTGCTGGCGCTGCGGGCGGCGCAACGGTAGGGTGCTCGGGCCGCAGGGCCGTGGCTGTCTGGGCGGGCCCGCCCTGCCATGCTTGCTCGGGCCGCAGGGCCGCTATGCTTTCTTTCAAACCAGTGCCAGCTTGAAGCCAGCTTGCTCGGGCCGCAGGGCCGCTATGCTTTCTTTCAAACCAGTGCCAGCTTGAAGCCAGCTTGCTCAGGCCGCAGGGCCGCTAGGGCTCCCGCCCCAGCACCCCGGCCAAGGGCTGCGCCCTTGGAACCCGAATGAATGCCAACTCGACTGAAAGGCAGTGCTGTCATGCCTCTGTTGTGCCAAAAAGCTGGCAACGGACGATGAAAGTAGCACTGTTTATAGAAGCTATCAATCTGGCACACGTTGTATCATCAGATGCCGGCGCGGCCCGCAACGGAGGCATGACAGTCAGGAATTTCGCATGCCAGCCACGTTCTTTTTGGGGTTCGGGGCAGCGCCCCGACGGCGGGGTTGTTAGGGGCGGCGCGAGCCCCGGCGGCCTTGCGGCCCGAGCAAACAGCATATCGGGTTGGTACTGCCATAGGGGGCGGACACACAGGTCCGCCCACGACCGAAGGTCCGCCCACGACCGAAGGTCCGCCCTGACAAGGCACCCTACGAAAGCACGCGCACGCCCAGCGCCTCAAGCAGCTGCGGGTCGCTGCGCAGCGCCACCCGCGCCACCTCAATGAACTCGCCCATCCACTCGTCGAGCGCGTCGAGGGCGGCGTCGCGCGCCTGCGTGGCCGATTGCGCCTCGCCGCGTTCGTCGCTCTGGCGGGCCTGCGCATCTTCCAGCTCGCTCACTTCGGCCAGGCCGGCGGTGAGCTGCGCCTCGGTGATGTTGAAGCGCGCCAGCCGCGCCAGGATGTCGGGTTTGTGCAGGGCGTGGGTGTAGAAGGCGCGCGCCTGGCTGGCCCAGCCGCTGACGGTGCGGCTGCGCCGCCCATCGAGTTTCATGGCGTCGAGGCTGCCGCGGTCGCCTTTCAGCGCCAGGCGCGCAAGCTGCACCAGCGGGGTATAGGTCGATTGCGCCTGCTGCCAGTTTGCTTCCAGCGAGTCGGTGGCGGTGAGCTGCTGGGCATACTCGTCTTCCTGCGCGGTTTGTTTGCTCGTCGCCGCGTCGAGCAGGGTTTGGCCCACGGCGATCACGGCGGCGCTGTAGCCATAGGCCGCCAGCTTGGTGGCAATGGCTGTGTTGCTCTGGGCGTTGTCGATGGCGGTGCGGGCGCGCGCCAGCCGACCGGCGATCGATTCGATACTGGGCGAAGTTGTCATCGCATTGTTCTCCTGCTTCAAAGACATTTGTCGTTGATGCCGGGCCATGCGCGAATACGCTGCCGCTATGGGCTACAAGGGTTGTGTACGTGGTACATTGCCTTTGACGGGCGGTACATTGCCGTTGACGGGCGGTACACTGCCTTTGACGGCTGGTACATTGTCTTTGCCGGCTGGTGCATTGTCTTTGCCGGCTGGTACACTGCCTTTGCCGGACGGTACAGTGTCTTTGCCGGCTGGTACACTGCCGTTGCCGGCTGGTACAGTGTCTTTGCCGGACGGTACAGTGCCGTTGACGGGCGGTACATTGCTGCGAGCGAGCGGAACAGCGTGTTGTGCGGGCGGGGCATCGTGCGAAAGGTGAGAACCAGAAGCGCCGGGGCGTTGGTGCGCCGCAGGCAGAGCGGCAGGAAGCAGCGGGGCGAATTGGCGCTATGCTAGCACGTTGGGCGGGGATTTGTCAATAGGGTATATGCGATGATCTGGGGCGTGGCTTGCTTTTACGCCAGTGCCAGCTTGAAGCCAGCTTGCTCAGGCCGCAGGGCCGCTAGGGCTCCCGCCCCAGCACCCCGGCCAAGGGCTAACGCCCTTGGAACCCGAAAGAATGCCAGTTCAACTGAAATGCTGTGCTGTCATGCCTCCGTTGTGCCGGGTGCTGGCAGCAAACGAGAAAGGAAAAGAACGAATACAAACGCTGCTCACACCCGCCTTTACAGAAACAGCCTGCGAAGGCAGGCTTCGCCAGGTGTAGCCCGCCCGTTCACGGGCCGGGCGCAATGCATAAGGGTGGCTTGCTAGCGGCGAGCGCATAGATACCCGCCGCTGATATTCCCTACAAAATAACCCACTTCAGGTTAGGCAATTCCTTTAGCACGCTTAGATCACTCACCTTCACGTTATCGAAATAGAGGAATTGTAGCTTTGTCAGCTCCTTTAATGCACTCAGATCCTTTACCTGCATATCGCTGAGAAAGAGTGTGGTCAGTTGCCTGAACCCTCTCAATTCGTTCAAGTCCGTTATATGCATATTGCTTATATAAAGATTGGTCAGTTGCTTCAGCTCCTTTAACATACTCAAGTCTGTCATTGATCTATCCCAAAGCGTCAGTTTGGTCAGATGTGTCAACTCATTTAAGATGCTCAAATCTGTCACCTGCGTATCGCTGAGATTAAGTGTAGTCAGATGTGGAAGTTCCTTCAACAAGCTCAGCTGACTTACTTGCATATTGCTAAGAGTGAGCGTAGTCAACAGCGTCAACTTTTTCAAAACACTCAGGTCTGTCACCTGCATACCACTGAGAAAGAGTGTGGTCAGATGCGATAGCGCGGCCAAGCTGCTAAGATCTGTCACGTTTGTGTTGTTGAGATTAAGTGTAGTCAGATGTGTCAACTTATTCAGGATGCTCAGATCCGTTACCTGCGTATCGCTTAGATTAAGTGTGGTCAGGTGAGGAAGTTCCTTCAACAAGCTCAACCGATCTACTTGCATCTTGCTAAGACTGAGCGTGGTCAACTGCGTCAACTTTTTCAAAACACTCACGTCTGTCACGTTTGTGTTGTTGAGATTAAGCTCGGTCAGCTGCGCCAGCGCGGCCAAGCTGCTGAGATCTGTCACCTTTGTGTTGTTGAGATTAAGCTTGGTCAGCTGCGCCAGTGCGGCCAAGCTGCTGAGATCTGTCACGTTTGTGTTGTTGAGATTAAGCTCGGTCAGCTGCGCCAGCGCGGCCAAGCTGCTGAGATCTGTCACCTTTGTGTAGCTGAGATCAAGCGTGATTAGTTGGGATAGATCAGCAAGCGCTGGCAACAAAGCGACATCGCTCACTCGCACACTTGTACGCTGTGAAAGCAGCCGCCTTGCAAAGCGTCGATAGTCGAAGCTGGGCCAGGCTTCATCCATTGCCCTTTCAATTGCTCCGTGTGCGGCTGGCAGGTAGCTCTCGATCGCGGCCAGCGCCTTGTCGCCGCCAATGCGTGCCAGCGTGGCAATGCAGGCCGCGCCGGCAGCAATATTCGGCTGGCGCTCGGCCACGAGGTAGGGAATGGCGTGCTCGCCAGCCGCCGCCACAAGGCGCTGCTGCTCGGCGGTGTAGGGCGGGAAGAGCGCCTCGGCAGCCTTGAATATTTCCTCGCGCAGGGCGGGGTCGATATTGCCAGCAGTTTCCAGGCAAGCCAGCGCCAGCGCACGGTGACCGGGCGGTGTGTTGGGGGTAGGCAGCGGCTTGTCCGGTTTGGGCTTGCGCTTGTGGCGCTTGCCATACAACAAGCCGCGTAGTAATTCTTCGCGCTCAATCTGCTTGAAGGTGCCAGCAGCTAAGGCGATGGTTTCGCGCCAGCTTTCGTCGTTCGCTTTTCCAAGCAGAAAATTAACTTCGGCAGCATCGGCAATCGCCCGCGCCGTGAAATATTCCTGAAACGAGCGATGCGGGAAGTCGATCATGCCATCGGCTGGCTCGCGCAGCAGGCCAGCGCGCTCAAGCAGGAATGCCAGCACGCGGTCCGGCTTTGTATCTGCTAAACCCTGGCGCGGCAAAAACTGCCTGAACTGATTTTCGGCGGTTTCCCGGTCGATCTCGATTTCGTCGCCACGCATCATACGGAAGGCCAGGTCCTCAAGCAATTCGAGCCATTGCGAGCTATTCAGCTTTGGGTAATCTTCGTGCGACACCTCGCGCCCGGTATCGCGCTGTTCCAGCAGCATGTTGATGCACTCGCGGTACAGCTCGATGCGCTCGCTGGGCAGCGTATTCTGCTGCTCGAGGTGCAGCGCGCAAATCATCGAGCAGAGGAGCGGGTTGCCGGCCAGCCTGCGCATGCCGGCCTGCGCATCAAGCCGCCCCTTCAGGTGCGCGGCCGCCACTGGCAGCTTGGCGCGCTCGGCCGGGTCGTCGCTGGCGCGATCATAGGCACTGTGCCACTGGTCGATAAACGTGTTGATCGCGCTCCGGCTCATCTCCTTGATCGCCACTTCGGCAAAGCCAGCCTCGCGCATCCATTCGTGCCACTCGGGCCAGTTCTTCGCGCTCACCGCCGCTGGCCGCGAAGTAACGATATAGCGGGCATTCGGGTGCCGGCGCACCAGGCGTTGCAGGCGCTCAAGAAATGCCTCACGCTTGCCGGCTGGCAGCTCGTCCACCCCATCGATCAGCAGCACGGCCCGGCCATTATCGAGCTGAAGGTGCGCCCAATCTTCCGAAGGGCAGCGCCCGGCCAGGTCGGGATCGACCTTGAGCACATATTCTTCTGGCCGTGGGAAACCTTGCGCCGCAGCCTCGCGCAGGCGAATAAAGAAGGGAACCGCATTGTTCCACAGGCTCAGCGCGCCACGAAAATCGCGCCCCGCCGACTTCACCGCAATCCACTGCAACAGCGTGGTTTTGCCCGAACCCGGGTCGCCACGCACCACAATACGCCGCTCGGTCGCCAGCACAGTGTCAATTGGCCCGGCCCCGCTTGCTTCACCTTCAGCCGCTGCGGTGCGTCCGGCCTCGGCAACTGCCTGGTGCAGCACTTTGCTCACGTCGTCGCCGCGCGCGGAAGCCCGGTTCTCTACCTCTACCGTCACATAGGCTACATTCAGGCGCTGGCGGCGCAGGGCCTGGTTCAGTCGGCGCACGCCAATCAGCTCAAGCTTGTCGAGGTTTTCTTTAATCGCATCGCGGTACATCTGCTCAAAGCGCGCAATATCCTGTTCGGGCTGGCGCAGCAATGCCTCCAGCACGGCAATCATCCGCTCGTCGCGCTCGGCGCTTGCGTCCTGCCCGTGCAGCAGCTCGGCGTCGCGCAGGCTGGCATAGCCGTGCAGCTCGGCGGCAATTGGAATAATCGCCTGCGAGGCACTGGCGATTGCGCGCTTGTATATGTCGGTCTGGCGGGCGGTCAGCGTTGTGGTGGCGTCGGGGCGGTGGGTCAGCAGGACATCGGTCAGGCGGCGCGAGTCCACCCGGCTTTCGAGCACCTGCTCGGCGTCGGTCTGGCGCAGGGTTATCAGCAGCTCGCGCAGCACCGCCACGCGGTCTTCGTTGTTCAGCCCCGCCTCGGCAAACACCGGGCGCAACTGCGCCGCAACGTGCTCGCCCACCAGGCCCAGGCGGTCGCCGGCCTCGCGCTGTTCGCGCTTGCCCTTGAAGCTGTCAACCCCCTTTTCCAACAATTCGGGCGCAAGGTCTTTGATCACTGGGTAGTCGTCGAGCATCGCGGCAAGCAGCGCCTTCGCCACCGAAGGGCCAACGCTGAACAGCAGGGCAGTGGTGAGTGCTGGCATAGGAGCCTCGTTGGTTTTCAGGCATTCAGGACGGGGATAGGATAGCACGGCGGCGGCAGAGGATGCAAGGGGTGGGCAGCCCGCGCAGGCGGGCTTCGCTCTGTGTAGCCCGCTGCTTCAGCGGCTGGGCGTGGTTTTGCTCAGGCCGCAGGGCCGTGGCTGTCTGGGCGGGCCTGCGTGCCCGCCCCGCTGTGCTTGCTCAGGCCGCAGGGCCGCTAGGAGTGCTTGCCAGCAGGGCATGTACTTGCGATGAAAGCAGTGCCAGCTTGAAGCCAGCTTGCTCAGGCCGCAGGGCCGCTAGGGCTCCCGCCCCAGCACCCCGGCCAAGGGCTGCGCCCTTGGAACCCGAATGAATGTCAACTCGACTGAAAGGCAGTGCTGTCATGCCTCTGTTGTGCCAAAAAGCTGGCAACGGACGATGAAAGTAGCACTGTTTATAGAAGCTATCAATCTGGCACACGTTGTATCATCAGATGCCGGCGCGGCCCGCAACGGAGGCATGACAGTCAGGCATTTCGCATGCCAGCCACGTTCTTTTTGGGGTTCGGGGCAGCGCCCCGACGGCGGGGTTGTTAGGGGCGGCGCGAGCCCCGGCGGCCTTGCGGCCCGAGCAAACTGGTTTACTCGCAGGTACTGCCTGCGGCCTGAGCAAACAGCACATCGGGTTGGTAAAGCTATAAGGGGCGGACACATAGGTCCGCCAAGACAGGTCCGCCCACGACCGAAGGTCCGCCCAGACAAACGGGACGAACACATAGGTCCGCCCAGGCAAAGCCCTACCCCAGCCGCCCCATCGTCACCACTGCCGGGCGATGCGCCGCCAGGTATTCTTCCAGCGCCTCGCGCAAAATGATCGGGATGTCGTACTGCGGCTGCAAGCCCCACTCCTGTGGCGCGTAGCCGCCATAGCGCTCGAACTCCCAATCGGTGGCGGCCACGCGATACGCGCGCGCCGGGTCGAGCGGCTGCCCGCCAACGAGCAGCTGCCCATCGCGCCATTCCGCGCCGCTCAGGTGGAACAGGCCGCGTGCCGCGCCGCGCAGCTGGCGCGAAGTCTCCGCCGCATAGGCCGGGTCGAGGCCGCGCTGCACCAGCGCCAGCAGCTGCGCGCCGCTCAGCTCAACCACGCCGGGGTTGGCCGGGCTGCTGCATACTTCCCACAGCGCCAGGCGCGGCAGGATGCCGCCCGGCAGCGGCCCGCTGAACGCCTGCCCAACCGCGACCAAGCCCACCTCTGCATCCATGCGCTCGCGCATTGCGTCGGCCATCAGGTTGCCCGCGCCGCACTCGCGGTCGGTCGCAAAATCAAGCGGCGTGGCCAGCTCGCCAATTGGCTCGCTCAGGAACTGCGCCACCTCGTCTTCCAGACGCGCCACCTCGGCCAGCACCGCCGCCGACGCGGGCGTATCTTCCGGCACGGGCTGCACGCTGGCCTGCGCGTGGAGCTGCCCATCTTCCCACATAACGTCGATTCGCCCGAGGTGCTGCGCATACTCGCCCGCCTGTGCCACCAGCACGCTGCCAATCTGCTCGCCGCTGGGCAGCAGGTCGTGCGTGTGCGCGCCGATGATGATATCGATGCTGCCCTGCAGCGCGGCAGCCAGCTCGCGGTCGTCGGGCAGGCCCAGGTGCGAAAGCAGCACAATCAGGTCGGCGCCATCCTGGCGCAGCGCCGCCGCCAGCTCGCGCACCAGCGGCGCGGGCTCGGGCATCTTCAGGCCGAACCACTGCTCGTAGCTGCCGTCGATGCTGGCGGTGAGGCCCAGCAAGCCCAGGCGCAGCCCGCCCACGCCGAGAATAGCGCGAAGCTGCACGCCCGGCACGGGCGAGCCGTCGGGGTTGCGCAGGTTCGCCAGCAGCAGCGGGTAGCGCGCCGCCGCCGCATGGTCGGCCAGCACCTCGGCGCCGTAGCGCAGCGGCGCGGCATTGCCGACGGTTGCGGCGTCGCAGCCGGCCGCATGGAGCAGGTGGTGCATTGCAGTGCCTTTGGTCAGGTTGCTCAGCCGCACCGAGGTGTCTTCGCTGTCGCCCGCGTCCATATACAGCACTGGCGTGTCGGGCTGGGCCGCGCGCGCCTGCGCCACCAGTGTGGCCACGCGCGCCAGCCCGGCAATGCGGCCGTGCATGTCGTTGGTATGCAGAATCGTGAAAGATGGCATTGATTTATTCCTTTGTCTATCCGGTTCCGCGCCGCCGCCATCATAGCACGCCGGGCTGCGCGCCTGTATGGTATAGTCATGCGCGAGAGCTGATAGCAGTTTACAGGTTGCAGGTTTGCGAGTTGCAGGTTTGCGAGTTGCAGGTTTGCGGGTTGCAGATCACACTCCCTGCCAACTGCCAACTGCCAACTGCCAACTGCCGACTGCTTGGTTCTCGGTTCCGTGGTTCTGCGGTTCCCGGTTCCGTGGTTCTGCGGTTCTGCGGTTCCGTGGTTCTGCGGTTCTGCGGTTCCGTGGTTCTGCGGTTCCCGGTTCCGTGGTTCCCAGTTCCGTGGTTCCGTGGTTCTGCGGTTCTGCTGTGCGAAGGAGTGCCCAAATGAGCGAAGCTGCTGAGCGCGCCGACGCGCCCGAGCCTGCCGACCTGCATCGCGCCATGGTCGATGATCTGGTCAAGCGCGGGCTGATCACTTCGCCCGCCATTGCGGCTGCCTTTCGGGCCGTGCCGCGCCACCTGTTCCTGCCCGAGGTGCCAGTCGCGCAGGCATACAGCGACCAGGCCATCCCCACTAAGCACGAAAACGGCCGTGCAATCAGCTCCTCGTCGCAGCCGGCGATCATGGCGATTATGCTGGAGCAGCTAGCTGTGCAGCCCGGCCAGCGCGTGCTGGAGATCGGCGCGGGAACGGGCTATAACGCCGCGCTGCTGGCGCAGCTCGTTGGGCCGGAGGGCGCAGTTGTAGCGCTCGATATCGACGAGGATATTGTGGCCGGGGCACAGGCGCATTTGCGCGCCGCCGATGCCGCGCAGGTGCAGGTTGTGCAGCACGATGGCGCGCATGGCTACCCGCCGCTCGCGCCCTACGACCGCATCATTCTCACCGTGGGCGCGTGGGATATTGTGCCGGCCTGGCCCGCGCAGCTTGCGCCCGGCGGCCGGCTGGTGCTGCCGCTCACGATTCTGCCCGGCCTGATGCTGTCGGTGGCGCTCGAAGCCGATGGTGAGGAGCTACGGAGCGTGTCGGCGCGGCCGTGCGGCTTCATGCCCTTGCGCGGCGAGCACGCCCACCCGGCCACCTGGGAATGGGCCGAGCCCAGCATCACGATCACGCCACGGCTGGCGCGGCCACTGCCCCGCATCGAGTTCACGCTTGAGAAAGAATGCAGCAGCGTGCAATTGCGCTGGCCCTCTGCGCCGCCCGCGCCGCTCGTTCTGCCGGAAAGCTAGCGTGATATCGTGTTACCGGCTGGGCGCATGAAACGCCTGTGTTGGCGTGTTCCGCTGTTGCCCTGCGGCGACGTATAGTACGAGGTCGTGATGCCTCTTTTCCCAAACATTCCCGAGCGCATGCTGTTTTTCGGCCTGAACGCCGGGCCTGGCCCTTTGTTCGATCTGTTTGGCGCGGTGGGCTTCCGGGCCGTGCTGGCGGGCGTGCAGCTTGGCGTCTTCGATGCGCTTCAGGAGCGCCCGCGCACGCCCGCCGAGCTGGCTGCGCGCATTGGCGCCAGCGAGCGCGGCATGGCGGTGCTGCTCGAAACACTCGTGCCGCTGGGCTACCTGCGCAAACAGGGCGCGCGCTATGCCAACAGCCCCATGGCGCGCAAGTGGCTGGCGCGCAGCTCGCCCGACACCATCGCCGATGGCTTTATCTACTGGGGCGCGATCCTGCACGAGCTTTGGGCGAACCTCGACGAATCGCTGCGGCAGGGCGCGCCGCCCACCAACCTCTACGAGTGGATCGAAACGCGCCCCGAGGTTTCGCGCGCCTTTCAGCGCTGGATGGTGGCGATTGCGCATATGAACGCGGGCGAGATTGTTGGCAAGCTCAAGGTGCCGCCTGCGGCGCGGCAGGTGATCGACATTGGCGGCGGGCACGCCATGTACAGCGTTGCGCTCTGCCAGCGCTACCCGCGCCTGCGCAGCACCGTGATCGACTCGCCCGAGGCGCTGAAGGTGGCGGAAGAAACGGTTGCCGCCGCGAACCTGGGCGATCGCATTACCTTATTGGCGCAGGCAGTTTCCGGGCATGCTCGGGCAAACCTCTTACGCCAAAGTTGCTGTTAAGCTACGCCCTACGCACGATATTCCGAAGAACGGAGTGCGTAAAGCATAGCTCAAGCATTGGTGCAGAAGAGTACTACACTGGCTTGCACTTCAGGGAAACGCAGGCAAGCGTTCGCGGAGGCTTTTGTCCATCAAAACGCCCACCCCTGGCATCAGGCGAGCGAATACGCATCCACTGCCCGCAGAACAGGCCGGGCACCCCTATTGAAAAACCCCGCGAAACGCACTAAGATACCATGTGCTGCCGGTATATTCGAACCATTGCGCCGTGCTGATACACGGGCCAATAGCGACAAGCGCGCTGATCGTCTGGCGCGCCAGCGACCGAAACGCTCACCCTCGCTTGCGCTCTTCTTTTCGGCAAAAACTGCGCCGCCCGGCTATGGCCTGCAACGAATTTCGGGTACGGCGGGGGCATACCATAGCCCAGGGCAAACCGATCGAGCCACACAACCACCCGTACAACTGCGCCGCGCCGTAAACCATGAATAGCTGCCCTGCGGTTCTTGTTTCTTGGTTTTCTTTTCGTATTAGGCACGCTAGCAGGTGAGCAAATTGCCTGCATTCCTCTTTTTTATGCCAACTCCATATGTCGTCATAACCGATACATATACGAACGGGTGGCTATGCGGCCCGAACAGATTTCCTGACAAGAACCGCGAAACATAGGGTGTGTGTATGGGCTCTCAATTTTATCGGGTGTTGCTTGTCGACGACAGCGCCGAAGATCGCCTGGCCTTCCGGCGCTTTCTCGAGCGCGATGGCGAGTTTTCTTTCATCTGCTACGAGTGCGCAAGCGCGGCCGAGGCGGTAGCGGCCTGCCGCGAGCTGCAACCCGATGCGGTGCTGCTCGACTATCACCTGCCCGACGACGAAGGGCTGGTGCTGCTCGGCGCGTTTATTGAAGAATATGGTCTCAACGCCTTTGCTATGCTTTTGCTCACTGGCTCGGGCAACGAGCAGCTTGCCGTTGCGGCCATGAAACTCGGCGCGCACGACTACCTGGTAAAAGGCCCGCTCATTCAGCACCAGCTTGGGCGCGCGGTTGCCGGCGCGATCGAGCGCGCCCGCCTGCAGCGCAAGCTGGTTGGGCAGCACCGCGAGCTGATGGTGAGCAACACCCGGCTTGAGCAAGCCCTGGCAAGCGTTTCGGAGCAGCGGCGGTTTTTGAATGTGACGCTGGCAAGCATTGGCGATGGCGTGATCAGCGTCGATGCCGGGGGCGCAGTGGCCTTTCTTAACCCCGAGGCTGCGCGCCTGACTGGCTGGACCTACAACGAAGCGCAGGGCCTGCCCGTGGCAACCGTCTTTCAGATTGCCAGCGAAGCAACGCGCGCGCCGATTGCAACGCCCATTGCCGAATTGCTTGGCGGGCAGGCCGCCGCGCCAGCCGGCACCTGCCTGCTGCGCGCGCACGATGGCCGCGAGACGCCGATCAACATGAATATCACACCCATCCAGCAGGCCGGCGGCACGATCGAAGGCGCGGTGATTGTGTTCCGCGATATATCAGCCCAGAAGCAGGCCGAAGCCTCGCTGCGCACCGAGCGCGACCGCTTCATGAAGCTGGCCGAAACTGTGCCCGGCGTTGTCCACGCCTTCCGGCTCTGGCCCGACGGGCGCAGCGATTTCCCCTATGCCAGCCCGCGCATCGCCGAAATCTACGCTTTGCCGCCCGAAGCACTGGCGAGCGATGCATCGGGCGTCTCGTCGCTCTGGCACCCCGCCGACGCCGAGCGGCTGTTTGCCTCGCTGGGGCAATCGTACCAGCAGCTGGCGCCCTGGCACGAAGAGTTTCGGGTGCTTAACCCGGCCGGTGGTGAAATCTGGGTCGAAGGTCACTCCATCCCGCAGCGCCAGGACGACGGCAGCTGCATCTGGTATGGCGTGCTCACCGATATCACGGCGCGCAAACAGGCCGAAGAAGCATCGCGCCGCGCCACCGAGCGCCTGCGCACCCTGGCCGATGCCTCGCGCGCCTTTGCCGAAGCGGGCGCCGATTTCCAAACGCTGATCGAGCAGATTGCCCGTATCAGCGCGGAACAGCTCGACACTGGCTGCATGGTGAATATGCTGAGCGACGATCGCGAGTGGCTTGTTCCCGCCACATTCTACGATTGCGACCCAGCCACACTGGCCCTGCTGCAGCAGGTATACAGCGGCATTCGCATCAGCATCAGTGCGCCAAATGCCACAGCGGCCGTGGTTCGCCAGAAACAGGCGCTCCTTGTTCCACAGATCGACCCTGCCGCAATCCGCCCAACGGTTCCCAGGGAGCAATGGGCGCTGTTCGAAATGTTCCACCCGCACAGCTCGATCATCGTGCCGCTCCAGGCGCAGGGGCAGGTGTTCGGCACCATGACGCTGATTCGCAACCAGCCCAGTCAGCCGCCTTTCGACGAAGACGACCTGCTGCTGGCGCAGGATCTGGCCGACCGCGCCGCCCTGGCGATTGCAAGCGCGCGCCTGCTTGGCCAGATCCAGGCCGAGCTGGCCGAGCGCAAGCGCGCCGAAGCCGCAGCCTCCGAGCGCGAGCGCAAGCTCAGTACGCTGCTCGACATGCTGCCGATTGGCATCTCGATCCTCGATGCCGAGCGCCATGTGCTCTATGCCAACCCGGCGCTCCAGCGCATTGCAGCCATATCCAACACATCGCTGCAGGGGCAAGTCTACATGCAGCGCCAGTATGTGGATGCGTCGGGCGAGCCCATGCCCGTGGAAGCCTTCGCCAGCGCGCGCGCCTACCGCGAGCGCCAGCCGGTGCACAATGTCGAAACTGGCATTGTCAAAGAAGATGGCAGCCGTCTCTGGCTCAACGTCAGCGCCGTGCCGGTCGATTTCCCCGACTGGAAAGTGGTGGTTGCCAGCGCCGATATCACCGAGCGCAAGCAGGCCAACCTGGCGCTTCAGGCCAGCGAGCTGCGCCGCGCGCTTGCGCTGGAAGCCGGCCAGCTCGGCACATGGGAATGGAACCCAGGCGCGCACACCATCGAGCTTGATCCAACGGGCATGCAGCTGCTTGGCTTCACGCCCGAAACATTCACCGGCAAGGACGAACAGCTCTTTGCCACCGTGCACCCCGATGATCTGCCCGACACGCGCGACGCCATGCAAGCCGGAATCGAGCGCGGAATTGTGTATAACCAGCAATTTCGCTGCCGCATGCCCGATGGCGCGTGGCGCTGGCTGCAGGGCATTGGCAAAGCCTCCCACGCGCCCAGTGGCGAGTTTCTTGGCTTTTATGGCATTATTGCCGACATCACCGAGCGCAAGCAGATCGAGCACGAACGCGAACGCGCGCGCCAGCGCTCGCAGATGCTGGCCGACGCCTCGCGCACCTTTGCCGAGGCCTACGACGACGAGCCGCGCCTGCTTGAAACCATGGCCAGAATAGCCGCTGAACAACTTCAGGCGCTGTGCGTGGTGCGCCTGCTTTCGGAAGACGGCCAGCGCCTGTTTGTTTCGAACCTCTACCATGCCGACTCGGCGCTCGTGGCAGCCGTTCAGCAAAGCAGCTTCCTCGCGCCCATCCCTGCCGCCGATACCGTGCCAGCCACGATTGCGCTGCGCACCGGGCAGCCTTTCCTGCTGGCCGATGTGGGCGCGGCCAGGAACGACCCGGCCTTGCACCCAAGCCTGCGTGCATTCTGGGAAGAAAACCAGGTTGCCAGCGTGCTGACGACCCTGCTGCGCGTTCAGGGCCACGCAATCGGCACGTTTGTGCTGCTGCGCATAGGGGCCAGCGCGCCCCTGTTCGATGAAAGCGACCTGGCGCTGGCGCAGGATCTGGCCGACCGCGCCGCGCTTGCGCTGGGCAATGCGCGCCTGCTGCAGCAGCTTGCCGCCGAGCGCGCCACCCTGGCCCGCCGCGTCGACGAGCGCACCGCCGACCTGAGCATTGCCAAGGCCGAGCTGGCCCGCACTGCCCGCCTCAAGGACGAATTTCTTGCCAATATGTCGCACGAACTGCGCACGCCGCTGAATTCTATTCTTGGCCGTTCCGAAGCCCTGCAAGAAGAAATTTATGGCACGCTTGCGCCCAGGCAGGCCGAGGCAATTCGAGGTGTTGAAGCGAGCGGCCGCCACCTGCTGGCCCTGATCAACGACATTCTCGACCTTTCCAAAATCGAGGCCGACAAGCTCGATCTGCAGATCGAGCCGATTGCGCTGGCGCCGATTTGCCGCAGCGCGCTGCAAATGGTGTCGCAAACCGCCCGCAAGAAACGCATCGCCCTCACCTCCACAATCGACGCCCTGGCCGAAACCCTGCCCGCCGACGCGCGCCGCCTGAAACAGGTGCTCGTAAATCTGCTTTCCAATGCTGTAAAATTTACGCCCGAGGGCGGCAAAGTTGGCCTGGAAGTGCAGGGCGACGCTGAGCACGATACCCTTACCCTCACCGTTTGGGACACCGGCATTGGCATTGCAGAAACACATATGGAGTTGCTGTTCAAGCCCTTTGTGCAGATCGATAGCCAACTAAGCCGCCAGTATGAAGGCACTGGGCTGGGGCTGGCGCTCGTGCTCCGGCTGGTGCAGGCCCATGGCGGCAGCGTGGCAGTGGAAAGCACGCCCGGCCAGGGCAGCCGCTTCAGCGTGACATTGCCCTGGCAGCCGCATACAGCTGCCGAACCGCTGGTGGCGGCCAGTGAACCAGCCTTCAGCCCAAACCTCACCGTGCGCTCGGTGCTGGTGATCGAAGACTCGGCTACCTCCGCTGAACAGATCGAGCGTTACCTGCATGAGCTTGGCATTCAGGTCGCCATTCACGCGCAGGCCAGCGGGGCAGTTGCGCGCGCCGTCGGCCTGCTGCCCGACCTGATTATTCTCGATGTTCTTTTGCCGGATGGCATGGGGTGGGATGTGCTCCACCAGCTGAAGAACGATCGGCGCACACAGGCCATCCCCGTGCTGATCACATCGGTGATAGATGACCCCGAGCGCGCGCGCGTGTTTGGCGCGGCCGGCTTCCTGCTGAAGCCGATCGACCGCGCCGTATTCGCGCAGACATTGCAGCGTGTGGCGAGCCTGGCAGGCCAGCCGGCCCCCGCGCCTGATGCCCCCGCCGCAACAGGCCCTGATCTGCCCGGCGTTGGGCCGCTTCGCATCTTGCTGGCAGAAGATAATGAATCAACCATTGATCTCATGCGCGATTATCTGCATTCCAAAGGCTACGAAGTACTAGTGGCGCGGAATGGCGGCGAGGCACTGCTGCACGCCCAGGAAGCGATTCCGGCGCTGATCCTGATGGATATTCAGATGCCGGGCATAGATGGCCTGGAAGCGATCCGGCGCATCCGGGCCGACGCAGCCCTGCGCGATACCCCAATCATCGCCGTAACGGCGCTGGCAATGCCGGGCGACCGCGAGCGCTGCCTGGCGGCCGGCGCCAGCGATTACCTTACCAAACCCGTCAGCCTGCGCACGCTGCTGCGCAGCATCGAGGGCTATCTGCAGCGGCCCCGGCTTGGGTGAAGTTCGTTCCTGCGTGCTGAGACGAAGGGGGAAAGACGAAAGACGAAGGGGGGAAAGACAAAGGACGATTTACCGCAAAGAGCGCAGAGACCGCGAAGGGCTGCGGGTTAGCCGGTTGCAGGTTGGCAGGTTTGCGAGTTGCCGCCGGGGCGTATTACATACGCCTGTTTGCAGGTTATAGCGGTTTGCAGAACACTTGACCACTCATGCACCGGCAAGAAACGCAGCGTGTGGAAAATGCACCTGCCTTCTGCCTTCTGCCGATGGCAAACTGCGATGCAGGTTCAATCCCAAAACCCCAGACCCAAAACCTCATGCGGTTCTGATCCCTGATCCCTGACCACTGATCCCTGACCACTGCGTCCTGGGTTCGAGCGACCGAATGAGGAGGGCATATGCGCAAACAAATTGCCGACGAACCGCTGCAAACGAGCCTGACCTATGGCCTGGCTGGTTTGCTGTGGATGCTGCTGGCAAACCTTGTGCTGCAGGCCAGCATCGGCGATCCGCGCCGCGCTGATCGTTTGCAGGTATACACTGGCTGGGCCTTTGTGCTGTTCAGCACGATCATGCTGTATGCGCTGCTGCGCGCCAACCAGCGGCGTCAGCAGGCCGAAATGCGCGGCCGCGAGCAAGCCGATGCCGAGCTGCGCGAACACCAGCGCAAGCTCGCCACCGTGCTCGATCTGCTGCCGGTGGGGGTTGCCATCCTCAACGACAGCCGCGCGGCCCTGTATGTGAACCCGGCGCAGGAGCGGCTGGTTGAACAGACCTCGGCCAACCTGCTGGATGACCGGTATCTTTCCATTCACTTTGTCAACGCCGCTGGCGAAGCCCTGCAAACCGACTCCTTCGCCAGCGTGCGCGCCATTCGCGAACAGCGCCCCATTCTGCACGAAACCACTGGCATTGTGCGCGCCGACGGCAGCATCATCTGGCTCGATGTCAGCGCCATCCCGGTTGACTTCCCCGATTGGAATGTTGTTACGGTGATTTCGGATCTCAGCGGGCGGCGGCGCGACGAAGCCCAGCTTCGCGAACAGGCCAGCCTGCTCGGCCAGGTGTCCGATGCGATTATTTCTGTTGACCCGAGCTTTGTGATAAAAAGCTGGAACGCCGCCGCCGAGGCGCTGTATGGCTGGCCCGCCAGCGCAGCGATTGGCCAGCTGCTCCCTGCCCTGGTGCCAACCGAATACCTCGACAGCGACGCCCAGCGCTCGTTTGCCGACGTGACCGAGCGCGGCGCGTGGGAAGGCGAAGTGGTGCAGCGCCACCGCAATGGCGAAGCGCGCACCATCCTCAGCAGCGTGCGCGTGCTGCGCAATGGCGGCGGCCAGGCGGCTGGCCTGGTGGCCGTCAACCGCGATTTCACCCAGCGCCGCCGTGCCGAAATGGTGCTGCGCCAATTCGAACAGCGCTTCGCCACTGCGTTTCATTCCAGCCCAGCCGCCATGCTGATCACGCGTGCCAGCGACGGAACGTTTATCGACGTAAATGCGAGCTACCAGCAGCTGTTTGGCTTCACCCGCGACGAGCTGCTTGGGCAAACCGGCACTGCGCTGGGCATCTATGTCAATGCCGATCAGCGCGCCGAAACCGTGCGGCTGCTGCGCGAGCAGGGCCGGCTGCGCGATTTTGAGATGGTGCTGCGCACCAGATCGGGCGACCTGCGCAATGTGCTTTGCTCGCTCGAACATATTGAGATCGACGGCGAGGCCTGCCTGCTTGGCACCATGGTCGATGTCACCGAGCGGGCGCGCGCCGAAAGCGCTCTGCGTCGCTCGGTTGCCCGCCTGCAACTGCTGGCCGACGCATCGCGCGCGTTTACCGAAGCTGGCATTCATTCACAATCCCTGCTCGAACTGATCGCGCGCCAGGTGGTTGGGTCGCTTGGCGATTTCTGCCTGATCCGTGTTCTTTCCGATGACGCCAACTCGCTGGATGTGGCCGCCCGCGCCTACTACGACCCAGCCGATTACCACATGGCCAGCTACCTCGAAAGCATGACAGCCAGCCTCGCTATTGCACTTGATCAGGGCGGCCTGCATGCCCAAACGTTTCATAGCGGCAGTGCTGTGCTGATGCCCACGGTCGATCTGGAGGCTCTCCGGCAGGAATTAGCCCCGCCGCTTTGGGAAGCGTTTGTGCAGGTAAAACTCCATAGCCTGCTCATGGTCGCTATTCGCTACCAGGGCCATTCGAGCGGCCTGATGACCGTGTGGCGATTCCGCCCCGAGCAGCCGCCATTTGATGAAGACGATTTGCAGCTGGCGCAGGAACTGGTGAATCGCGCCGCTACCGCGCTTCAGAATGCACGCCTTTTTGAAGAGGTGAGTGCCGCGCGCGAACGCTTGCGCGCTTTGTCGCGCCGCCTGGTTGAAGTGCAGGAAGCCGAGCGCCGTTCGGTTGCCCGCGAACTGCACGACGAAATCGGCCAGTTGCTTACCGGCCTCAACATGATCCTCGAAGCAGGCCCGCATATCTCCCACAGCCTGCTTGTCGAGCGGCTCAGCGAGGCGCAGGCGATGGTCAACGAGCTTACGGGCCGTGTGCGCCAGCTTTCGCTCGATCTGCGCCCGCTGATGCTCGATGATCTTGGGCTTGTGCCGGCATTGCTGTGGCTGTTTACGCGCTACACAGCCCAGACTCAGGTGGAAGTTGCCTTCAGGCACGCCAGCATGGAACGGCGCTTTGCTGCAAATATTGAAATTGCGGCCTATCGCATCGTTCAGGAAGCCCTGACGAATATTGCGCGCTATGCCCGCGTGCACGAAGCAAGCGTCTATGTCTGGTCGACGGAGGAGTTGCTGGGTGTGCAGATCGAAGATCATGGTGCTGGCTTTACGCTTGCGGGCCTGCACGAGCAATACATATCCAGTGGCATTGCCGGCATGCGCGAGCGCGCGCGGCTGCTGGGCGGCGATCTGATCATCGAAACAGCGCCCGGCGCGGGCACGGCCATATTTGCCAGCCTGCCACTCACCCCATAGCCGGGCCGCCCGCTGCCAGCACAGGCGAAGCCGCTGCGGCTACGCGCTGCCAATGTGGCACCCTGCTGGTATAATTGGCGCAGGGGAGGTACAGATAATGAGCACACTCACAATTGTGCTGGCCGATGATCACAATGTCGTGCGCCAGGGCCTGAAGGCGCTGCTTGAAGCACAGCCCGGCTGGATGGTGATCGGCGATACTGCCGATGGCGTGGCCGCAGTTGAACTTGCCGAGCGGCTGCGGCCCGATGTGCTGGTGGTAGACATGATGATGCCGGGCTTACCCGGGCTGGAGGTCATTCGGCGCGTTCGGCAGCGCGTGCCACAAACGCAGATTGTGGTGCTTTCGATGCACGCCGAAGAGTCGTATGTGCGCGAGGCGCTGCGGGCGGGCGCGCTGGCCTATGTGCTGAAAGAAGCGAAAGCTGCCGAGTTTACGCAAGCCGTGAGCGAAGCTGCTGCCGGCAGGCGCTACCTCAGCGCGGCGCTTTCCGAGCGCGCTATCAGCGCCTATATCAACCAGGCCGATGCCGGCGCGCAGGATCACTATGAACTCCTGACCGAGCGCGAACGCGATATGCTGTATCTTTCTGCCACCGGCCTCAGCGCCGCCGAAATCGCGGCCCACCTCTCGATCAGCCCCCGCACTGCTGAGTCGTACCGCGCGAATATGATGCGCAAGCTGGGCCTGCGCAATCAGACCGAGCTTGTGCGCTACGCACTTCGCCGCGGCATCATCCCCAACGAATAGCCCCCCTCAGAAACGCATTGTAAAGCGGAAATAGAGCCGCCCCTGCCCCTCCCTCCTGCTAAACCCCTCGGTACTTTTTGCCCTGTTCCTCTGCGTATATCGTGCGCAGGCACCTACGTAGGCAATTGCGCGAGCCCGTAGATATTCGGCCTGGCGCGTATATCGTTGTTGCGGCAATTACAGTGTGTTTCACACCCACAATACTGTAGCTGTACGAGGCGACAGGGAAGGAAGCGGCAACTATACTCTGCTCAATGAGTAGCGAGGGTATGAATGCAGCCGCTTTCTGTGCTGATAGCCGAGACAAATGCCACACTGCTGAAAATAACAGCGCGCTTTTTAGGCGAGCAGTTTGCCAGCGATCTTACGATTTCTGGCCTGGCATCAAGCGATCAGGAGGCGCTGGCACTTTCGTTGGAACTCCAGCCACAGCTGATCTTGCTCGGCGTGAGTGGTTGGACGCCTTCCGGCCAGAGCATGGTTCGGGAATTGCGCGCACTGGCACCACGGGCCGCGATTGTTGTGATGGGGAACAGCGATATCGACGGCTATCAGCAAGCTGCCCTTGCCGCTGGTGCCGACGCCTTTCTTCCTAAATGGTCGCTGAAAACCGGCCTGCTGCCGATTATCCAGCGGCTCGCTGCGTGTTAATCCAGGGCCGTAACGCTCCAGGCGGCTGGCTGTGCCCTGGCCTGAGCAAACAACAGCTTTGCCAGCAAATCAGTGATTGCTGATGCTTTCGCCTCCTGCTTCTTCACCGCCTTTCTTCGTGAAAGCACGACCGCGCATTGTTTGCAATGCCTTCCGCAGCATAGTGCCGCATCTGGTGCCACCAGTTTTAGCTGTGTAAAGGGAATGTTCGTATGCACACACCACATGCCATGCAAATTCTGATCATCGACGATGATGATGAGGCGCAAGCGATCCTAGCCGACGTGCTGACACCCCAGGGCCACACCATCCTTGCCGCCGATTCGGGCGCGGAAGGATTGCGCCAGGCCAGTGTGCACCAGCCCGATCTTATTCTGCTCGACGCAGTTATGCCCGAAATGGATGGCTTCGATGTGTGCACCCAGCTGCGCGCCGCGCCGCACACTGCCGAAGTGCCCATTGTGATGATTACCGCCGAAGACAGCCACGATGCGCGCCTCAGGGGCATCAGGGCCGGGGCCGACGAGTGGCTCGCCAAGCCACTGAATGTGCGTGAATTGCTGGTGTGGGTGCAAATGTTTGCGCGGCTCGATCAATGCCGCAAGGCAATAAAGGAGCGTGATGAGGCCATTGTGGCGCTTACCCTGGCCCGCGACGCAGCGCAGCAAATATCGCAGCGAAAGACTGCAATTATTACCAATATGAGCAATGAATTATATACCCCGCTAACCAATGTTATTGGCATGAGTGAACTGTTAATTACCACGTTATTAGATAAAGGACAGCGTGAGTTCGTGAATTCAGTACTTGAATCAAGCGCCAAACTGCTTGCCACTATCGATACCATGGTCGATTACACTTCGCTGGAAGATGGGAATTACGCATTTGTGATGTCGGCATTCGATCCTGCTGCCGCAATTGGGGCCGTGGTTGGGGCTGTTCGCCCGGTTGCGCAGGCCAGCGGTTGTACGCTTGACCTTACCATCGACCCGCGGCTGGCAACGGTTGTGAAAGGCGATATGGCGCGCCTGCAGCTTGTGATGCGTACGCTGATGGATTATGCCATTGCATCGTGCGCCCAGGGAACAGTTGCGATCGCTGCTGAGCTGATCGCAGGGCCGGCCGAAGAGCAACGGCTATGCTTCCAGATACGCGACGCGGGTCATGTGCTGACGGCCGATCAGCAAGCCCAGCTTTTTCAGCCGTTCCAGCGCGAGCATGGCTATGGTGCGCGGCGGCCCGGTGGCACAGCCATGGGGCTTGCGATCAGCAAGCGGGTGATCGAACTGCTGGGCGGAGTGATCAGTGTGGCGAGTGAGGCTGGGCAGGGCACAACATTTTCTGTGCAGGTGCCGCTCTATAAGTATGCGCCGTTTGTGCCAAAGCGGCCCCGCCCATCGATTGAGTTTGTTCCAGCCCCCAGGTAGCGCGCCAGGGCGGGCTGGCTCTGCCCTGCTGGAGTGTGGCGCGTTTTCTGGCGGCGAACCTATGCGTCCGCCGTGCCCACCTGTTTCGCAACAATAGCCAGCAGCTGCCCCAGCGGCACCGGCTTGGGCAGGTAGGCGTGCGCGCCAGCCGCCAGGCAGCGCTCGCGGTCGCCCGGCATCACCATCGCCGTCAGCGCAATCACCCGCATCTGCGCCAGCTGCCCTTCCGCGCCGAGCTGCGCCAGCACTTCCAGCCCGCTTTTGCCCGGCAGCTGAATGTCGAGCAGCACCAGGGCTGGCCGCTGCCGCCGCGCTTCTTCCAGCGCCTCGTTGCCATCACGCGCCACCGCCACCCGGTAGCCCGCCGCCAGCAGTGCCGTCTGCAATACATCGATCGTCGGCTCGCTATCTTCGGCCACCAGAACCAGCGGTGCAGGAATGCGCCGCGCGCTGGGCAGTGGCAGCGCGATGTGCGGCTCCTCAATCGCCTCACCGCCCAGCACCGCCACCGGCACCCACGGCAGCGTCACGCTGAAGCGGCTGCCCTGCCCCAGCACGCTTTCTACCGTGACGCTGCCGCCGTGCGCCTCGGCCAGCTGCCGCACCAGCGCCAGCCCCAGGCCCGTGCCGTCGTACGAACGGTTGAGCCGGCTGTCGAGCTGCCCAAATGGCCGGAACAGCCGCCCAAAATCGTGTTCTGCAATCCCGATCCCACTGTCCTGCACCGCAAACGTCACCTGCCGCCCCGCCGCATCGCCCTGCACCGCAAGCGTGATGCGGCCATCGGCTGGCGTAAACTTCACCGCATTCGAAAGCAGGTTGTTCAGGATCTGCCGCAGCCGCCGCTCGTCGGCCCACACGGTCGTCGCCGCCGGGTCGAGCGTCATCGAAAGCGCGATCCGCTTTGCCCTGGCAGTTGGCATTACCGTGCCCAAACAATCCTGGCACAGCGTGGCGATCTGGGCAAGCTGCTTTTCCAGCTCTACGCGCCCGGCTTCGAATTTGGTGTAGTCGAGAATATCGTTGATCAGCGCCAGCAGCTGGCGGCCACGGCGCTCGATCATCTGCACCGCCTGCGCCTGCGCGGTGGGCTGCTCGCCATACACGCCATACAGCAGCAATTCCGCCTGCCCCAGCACCGTCACCATTGGCGTGCGCAGCTCGTGCGACACAGTGGCAAGAAATTCGTCCTTGAGCTGGATGACGCGCTGGTGCTCGGCGGTGAGGGCGGCCTCGGCGCGCACGCGCGCATCCACCTCGTCGCGCAGCGAGACGATCAGGCGGGCGATGTGCAAGGCCAGCCCGGCGCGGTCGGCCAGGTCTTCGGCCAGGCGCAGGTCGTCGGGCGTGAAGGCGGGCAGCAGCGGGTCGTGCCGCCAGAATGCCAGCGTGCCAACGATCACGCCGTCTTTACGCAGTGGCGTCACAAGAATGCTCTTTGGCCGAAACATGTCGAAGATTGCCTGTGCAGCAGGCTCAACTGTTGTGCGCAGTTCTTCCAGATCCACCTGCGGAATTAGCAGCGCCTGGCCGCTGCGCAGCATTTGCGCGGCCGGGTGCACACTGTCCCGGTGGACGCGTGAGTCCAGAAAGTTTGCCTGCAACAGCGCACGTGTTGCGGGGTCGCGGTCATAGATGCTTTCGGTCAGCAGCCATTCGCCGTCATCGGAAAGCATGCGAACGAAGCTGCTGGCCTGCATGTACTGGCCTATTGTGCGCGCCACCGCCTCCAGCACTGCGGGCTCATCATTCCCCACCGCCGCAAATATGCGCGAGGCATCGGCCAGCACGTGCAGCCGCGCATTGGCGCGCTTCAGCGCCCCCTCGGTGCGCACCTGCGCCGTAATATCCTGCGACATGACCATGCCGGCCTCAACTACTCCCGCAGCGTTGGCAATCGGCAGCACATAGGTGCGGTAGGTCATGTCGCCCACCGGCACATCGGCCACACGGGGCATGCCGGCCAGCGCGGCGCGATAGAGTGGCTCCATCTGCTGCGCGACCTCGGGCGGCAGCATCTCCCACAGCGTTGCGCCAGGGAAGGCGGTTTTGTCCAGCCCGGCCGCGGCCAGGCCCTGCCCATCGGCCAGGATGTAGCGCAGCTCGCGGTCGAACAGCAGCACCGCGCCATTCGGGAAGTTTTCGGCCAGGGTGCGGTAGCGCACCTCGCTCGCCCGCAGCGCCTGCTCGGCTTCCACGCGTTCCGTCACATCGCGGAAGCTCACGATGATGCCGCCAACCGCTGGCACCTCAAGCGCATTCACGGTGCTGCGCTCGATCCAGCGCCAGCTGCCGTCGCGGTGGCGCGTGCGGGAAACGACCTGCCCGCGTGCGCCCGGCGTAGCAAGCACGCGCGCGCGCATCGCATGGAGCGCCGCCAGGTCGTCGGGGTGGGTCAGCATGTCGTACGATTGCCCGCGAAACGTGGCTTCGTCGTACCCCAGCAGCGCCGTCACGGTGCTGCTCATATAGCTGATCTTCCCGGTGCGGTCGAGCAGCAGCACGCCATCCGCGCCATTGTCCACAACTGCGTGCCAGCGTTCTTCACTCGCCCGCAGCGCCTGCTCGGCCTGCACCCGCGCCGTGGCATCGGCCACGATTGTCGCCACCTGCCAGCCCGGCACAGCCAGCGGCACGGCATGCACATCGACCCAGCGCGTGCTGCCGTCTTCCAGCATCACGCCAATCTCCTGCTGCACCGGGCGCTGCTCGGCCACTGCCCGCGCGCTGGCTACCTCGCTCAGCGGCATTGTGCTGCCATCGGGGCGCAGGTAGGTGCGCGCGCGATACGCGCCGGTCTGCAGCTTGTCTGTGCTCAGGCGCAAGATCTCGCTCATGGCCGGGTTCGTGTAGACGATCTGGCGCTGCTCGTTCAGGATGCTGATCCCCACCGGCAGCTGATGGAGCAGCACGCTCAGCTGCTGCTCCATGCGGTTTTGCGCCTGCATAGCCGCCCACTGCGCCGTCACATCGCGGTTGATGCCAATCGTCGCGGCAATCGCGCCGTTCTCGTCGCGCAGCACGCGCAGCGCGCTTTCGAGCACCAGCTCGCGGCCATCGCGGGCGCGCTGCACCACCACGCCGCGCCACTCGCCGTCGCGCAGCAAGGTATCGCGCACCGCATCATCGCTCACGCCGCCCTCGTAGCGCAGCACCCCCAGCACCTCGTGGGCGGGCCGCCCCAGCGCATCGCTGCGCGACCAGCCATAGATCCGCTCGGCCGCCGCATTCCACGCGCGGATGTTCCACTCCGTATCGGTCACAATCACCGCATCGCTCACCATGTCGAGCCAGGCGGTTGGGGCAAGCAAGCTCTGGTGCAGCAGGCGCTCCAGCCCGGCAGGATCAATGGGCGCGCCGTTGGTGTGTGCGTGGGGAAGGTCTTCCATTGGTGCCTCCAGAGAGAGCAGTAGGCCTGCACTACGGCGAACAGAAAAGCATAGTCGCAGAAACAACAAAGCGCATCACAACGCCGAACGTTGTAGGCACTTGCGCGGAAGCGGGGACAAGTACGCCATGGGCCAGGCAGCAGCGACGCGCGGAAACGTGTGCTCGTTGCACGAGGAACAGGGGAGGGAATTGGCCTTTCCGGCCGCGCCGATCTTGGGGGATTGCCAGCGTCGGGCTGGCAGTGCTACAATAGGCGCAGCATCACACGGATATCAGCGCACCCACCTTGCCAGCCAGAGCAGGGGTGGGTGTCGCCTTTTCTGCCCTCAGTATAGCAGATCCTGTTCAGCGTTTGTGGCAGACGCTTCTGGCGAAAAAGCCTCGGAAGGGTGAGCAGCCATGCAGCCACCAATGACCCATCGGCCCTACGCGGGTGAGGCGGATTATCAGCGAATGCGGGCGTTTCTGCAATCGACATTCGCCTTGCAGGGACCGTGTCCGCGTATCACCATTGGCGATTTAGACTACTGGCGCTTTCAGCAGCCCGACCCTGCCGCCTCCATACAATCCTGCGGCCTCTGGCAAGGCAGCAACGCGACACTTCTCGGCTTTGCCTGGCCGGGCCTTGAGCACAATGGCACCGGCATCATCGATCTGAGCGTACATCCTGATTACGCCGAACTCCTGGAGCCCATGCTCATCTGGTCTGAAGCATGGCTGCACCAGGCCATGCCCGCTGCCACCGCCCGTCTCGATGTGACTACGTCCGCGCTCGAACACAACGCCGCGTTGATCGCCGTGCTCACGGCACGCGGATGGGCCCGCACAGACAGCTCTCATCAGTACCGGGAACAGTCTTTGGCCAGCTTCGTTCCCGCTGGGGTGCTGCCTGCCGGCTACACCATCCGCCATGTGGAAGGAACCGAGGACAGTGCGCCCCTGGCGGCGCTGAATAATCTGGCACGGCCAGGGCCAGAGCTGACGCCAGCCACCTACCGTGCAATTATGGGCGCCCCGACCTACCGACGCGAGCTGAATCTGATTGTCTGTGCGCCAGATGCCACGTTTGCCGCGTTTTGCATCCTGTGGTACGACGAGGTCAACCGTGCGGGGGTCTTCGAGCCGGTCGCGTGCCATCCCGCCCACCAGCGCAAGGGTCTCGCGACGGCGATGATGCGCGAGGGCCTGCGGCGTTTACAGCAGCGCGGAGCGACCCGTGCCCTGGTGGCCACAAGCGGGCGGAACGAGGCAGCGAACGCGCTCTATGAGTCGCTGGGGTTTCGCGCAACCGAGCGGAAATGGTACTGGCAGAAGACCATCTCCCGATAGGTGCTGCGCTTAGTGCATACGCCCCCCACCACCATCTCGGCGAACTGGAGCTTGCCCTGAGACTCCCCTAATCTTATCGAAAGGCGTAGCCAAAAGTGCCCGCCCCTGAACTGCGTGTCTGCGGTGCTTGGGCGGAACCATTAATCACTGGCCTGCTTATTGCAGACAGATCCATGGAGACATGCTATATCAGTGAAAGAGGTTCTCGCTTCTCATGACCTACACTCCAATAAATGCAGGCTATCTTCATGCTGTCGCATCCAGCACCACGATCACAGCGCTCTTTGCAGCAGTGTGGGGGCTCAGCGGAAGTTTCGCCATCCCCGGGATTCTCCGCATTCTGTGCCTTCTTACAGTGCTGCTGATTTCAACATTCTTGCTCGGTATCGTATTCCGCTTCGTTCGTGCTGCCAGTCACCTGCCGGAAACCAACGCACAACCGCGCACTTCCAATCCATTTCGGAGCCGCCTGTACAACGTGGCGGTCGGGGCGCAGTTTGTCGCGATTTTCCTGGCGGCCCGGCTTCTCACCGCGCTCGGCTACGCCGATGCAATTATCTCGGTCGTTGCGATCATCGTGGGTCTGCACTTCTTTGCTCTTATCCCCGTCTTTCAATCCTGGCGATTCGCCGCTGTAGGCGGCGCAATGATCCTGCTTGGGCTCAGCAGCCTGTTGCTCCCGCCAGCGATCACCTGGCAAACGGGCAGTGAAACCCTCGCATTGCGTACCGCCGTTGTGGGTCTTGGGTGTGCCATTATTTTATGGCTCGGTATTGCGCCCTTAGCACTTGCAACCTGGCACCACATGCGCCAAATATCCCAAGCCGTATAATGTCCCCGCCCGGGCCGGCCTGCGTGTCGCCGGGCGGGCGAAACCCTTGAAGCTCATGCCGCGTTCGCTGCCCAGCTTCTGCCTCGGAGCCGCACGCAGGAGCGGAAACGCAGCCCGCTGGTTTCTGCGCCGCGAATGCCCAAACCCGCAGCGTGGGTCAGGCAGTTTCAATCACTGGGGGGTTGAGCAATTTCCCAAAGGGTGCCAGCCGGATCCTCAAAGTGTGCACTTCGCCATCCGCCCTCCAGCGATTTCGGTGCGTCGACGAAATGAACACCCTTCGCAAGCAGCTCGCGGTATTCGGCTTCAACATCTGCGACAAAAACCACAAAATGGTTGCGCTCGAAACCCGCCTGCGCTGGTCGTATCCGCTCTTCAGAAATTTCTTTTGCTGCCAGCTCCACTGACTTGATAGCCAGGACAATTCCGCTGCCCGACCCGATGCGCAGGTAGGCTTCGTCGCGATCCAGCTGTCTCAGATCAAATCCCAGTATGTCACGGTAAAACAGGGCACACTGCTCAACATCGCCCACCACAAGAACAAACGCATTTACATGATCAATCACGATACTATCTCACTCCTTACTCGCACAGCGGCTTTCATGTACAGGGCTGCCTGGTAAAGCAAATCCAGATATTGAACGAATACGCGTATAGCAATCTCGAGTCCAGTGCGGCACTCCCTAGCGCAGTCGGCAGTCAGCAGAAGCCAGTCGGCAGCAGCACTAAGGCATCAGAAAGCTATCGCGTACAAGATTGGCGGCTCATCCATTGTGACGAATGCTGTAGCGCGACGACCTCCACAAACACGCGGCACCTGCTGAGGGCGCAGCGCCCAAAGGGTCAGCCAGGCCCCGCCGCACCCGCCCCAAAACGATCTACAATAACCGCCCAAGCAAGCGTCCAAAATTCCCAGGCGCCCACGCAGGCGCAGCGCAAAGGTAAGGCGAACCATGGACGAACAGCCGCGCCAGCCCGACCAGCCAGTCCCCGCCGCGCACACGACCGATACCCTCCTGCAACGTTTCTACGACAGTGTGCCCTTTATGATGGGCGTGGCCGAACTGCGCGACGGAAAAGTCGTTGTTGTTTCGGGCAACCAGCCCCTGGGGCAGTTTGTCGGGCGCGAGCCCGAGGATCTTATTGGTGGATCAATCGCCGAGCTGAGCGGTTCGGCAGAGTTAGAGCACCTGCGCATTGAGCACTACCTGCGCGCGCAGCACACCGGCCTGCCCGTTCGCGCCGAATTCCCCAATCCGCGTCCCGGCCGTTCGCAGTGGCTTGCGGCCACGGTTACCTATATTGGCCTGGGCGCGGCCGGCAACCCGCAGTTCAGCTTTATCATCGAAGATATTACCGCACGCAAGCACGCCGATGAACAATTGCGCGCCAGCGAAGAACGCTTTCGCATCATGTTTCATTCCAGCCCAGCACCGCAAGCCATCACAAACTACGAAACAGGCAGATTCTTCGATGCTAACAGCGCATACTGTCATATGGTCGGCTATTCGCGGGCCGAGCTGATCGGCAAAACGGCGCATGAACTACACCTCACCCTATCGTCTACACATCGTGATCAGGTGCTGCAGCAGCTGGAGCGCGACGATTTTGCCTCCTGGGTATCGACCGAGATGCGCACACGTTCGGGCGAGCTACACTCCATCCTCGGCTCTGTCAAGCTGCTTGAGTGGCAGGGCCAGCGCTGCCTGATAACAAGCGCACTCGACGTCACCGAGCAAAAACGTGCCGAAGCCCTGCTTGAGCAGCGCGTGGCCGAGCGCACTGCCGCGCTGCGCGAAAGCAAGCAGCGCTTCGCCATCTTCTTTGCAAAAAGCCCCATACCCATGGGCGTATTGCGACTGAGCGATGACCGCTATGTTAATGCGAACAGCGCCCTGCTCGAGCTGTTCGGCTACTCGCGTGAAGACATCATTGGGCATACCCCACATGAAATAGGTGTGTGGCCCGACGCAGCAGTGCGCCAGCGCTTCCTTAAGCAACTGCAAGCCGATGGGTTCGTTTCGAACTTCGAAACGCAGAATTGTCATAGATCGGGTCGGATCATCGATACACTGATTTCATCGCAGATCGTTGAAATCAGCAATGTACAATACCTGCTCAGTCAAATTATCGACGTTTCCAAGCAGAAACATGCCGATCGACTCTTGCGCGAACGTGAGCACTTTATTACGTCGGTGCTTAAAACTGCCCCGGCCATCATGTACGTATACGACTTGGAAACTCAGAGCAATGTTTTTGCCAATGGCGGTCTGACGCGATTATTAGGGTATACAGCCAAACAGATTCAAGCAATGGGCGATACGATCTTTCCGCAAATCATTCATCCCGACGACCTTGCGGGTGTGCAGGCCTTCCAGCATACAGTCATGGCCGCAGCCGATTTCGATGTGCTGGAAAGCGAAAGCCGCGCCAAACACCACGATGGCAGCTGGCGCGTGCTGCGCAACTACGAAAGCCCCTTCTTGCGCAACCCCGACGGCACACTCAAGCAGAAGATCGGCATCGCCATCGACGTTACTGAGCAGAAACAGATGCAGCGCGAGCTGGAAAAATCGCACGAGCAGTTGCGCAGCTTGTCGCGCCAGCTCATCGAAACCCGCGAAAACGAAAGCCGCGCAATCGGGCGCGAGCTGCACGACGAGATCGGCCAGAACCTCACCGGCCTCAAGCTCCTGCTTGAGATCGCGCTGACCTTGCCGCCCGAAGAAGCGCGCGCCAAACAAACGGCGGCCTTGGCGGTCGTGAACGATCTGCTCGCGCGCACCAGCCGCCTGTCGCTCGATCTGCGCCCACCCATGCTCGACGATATGGGCGTGGTGCCCGCGCTGCTGTGGCTCACCCAGAACATCAGCGCCCAAACTAACGTGCAGATCAATTTTGCCCATAGCGGCGTGCACAACCAGCGCTTCGCCCCCGCAATCGAGACGGCGATCTACCGGCTGGCGCAGGAAGCGCTGACAAACATTTCGCGCCATGCGGCGGTGCAGCAGGCCAGCATACGCCTGAGTGCCACGCCCACTGGCCTCGACCTGCAGATCGAAGATATGGGCGCAGGCTTTGATTTCGAGGCCGTGCGCGCCCGCCGCACCAGCGGCTTGCTTGGCATGATTGAGCGCGTCAACTTGTTGAATGGCAAACTCACGATTCACACTGCCCCGGGCAACGGCACAAGCATTTTCATCAGCATCCCACGTGCCGAGAAAGCATGAGGTCAGAACCATGAAAACACGAATTTTTCTTGCCGAAGATCACCACCTGGTGCGCGAAGGGCTGCGCCTGCTGCTTGAGCAGGAAGCCGATTTCGAGGTGGTGGGCGAAGCCAGTGAAGGGCGTGCGGCCGCCGAGGCAGCGCTGCGCCCCGATGTCGATGTGTATGTGGTAGATGTCGTCATGCCCAACCTGAGCGGCATCGACGTTGCGCGCACCGCCAGAAGCCAGCGCGCCAACATCAAGGTTATTGCGCTGTCGATGTACACCAACGAGGCCTATGTCATCGCGGCATTGCAGGCCGGTGCTTCGGCCTATGTGCTCAAGCAATCCACCGCCACCGATCTGATAGCCGCTATTCGCGTGGTGCTGCTGGGCGGCACCTACCTCAGCCCACCCCTGAACGAGCACATCCTCAACGACTACATACGCCGCGTTTCGGGCATGCCCGAAGCAGATGTCTACGATAGCCTCACCGAGCGTGAGCGCCAGGTCTTGCACCTGGGCGCGCAGGGCTTGAAGAATGCCGACATTGCCGAACGGCTTTCGCTCAGCGTTCGCACCGTCGAGATGCACCGTTCCAACATGCTCAAAAAGCTCAACCTGAAAACGCAGACTGATATCGTCTACTATGCGCTGCGTCGTGGCCTGGTGAACTAGCGTACCTAGACATTCACGGTTCTCAGTTCTCGGTTCTCAGTTCTCGCTATTGCTCCTTCAAATACCGTAGCCCTACGGTTCTCAACTCACAAGCCCGTGTGATACCCTAAAAGCAAGGTGGAAATTTGAGGGTATCCCTATGTCGTCAGATGCGTTTGACTCTTCGCAAATGCAGCCCTCCCAAGGCAGTCGCTCCAACCCTGGGCCAGCCCTGTATCTCACCGAGGCGTGGGAGCATCTGCTTGAAGGCTGCGCGCTGATCAGTTTCGAGTGGGTGTACCTGTATGTCAACGAAGCCGCCGCGCAGGCAGCGCAGATCGCGCGCAGCGATCTGATCGGCTGCACGCTGCAGGAGGCACACCCCGGCATCGAGCGATCCGAGCTGTTTGCCCGCTACCGCCAGTGCATGGAACAGCGCCACCCGCAGGAGTTCACCGCCCCGCTGCCCTTCCCACCTGGCACTAACGAGAGCTATGCGTTTCACGTTCAGCCGGTCGCCGAAGGCATTTTTGTCGCCAGCCTGCCCATCAACGACCACAGCCCGGTCGAAGAGCGTTTTCGCCTGGCTGTTGAAGCAGCGCCCAACGCCATCCTCATGGTCAACCAGGCTGGCGAGATTGTGCTGCTCAATGCGCAAACCGAGAACTATTTTGGCTATGCCTCCAGCGAGCTGCTTGGTGCCAACGTCGAACAGCTTGTGCCCGAACTCCAAGCCAAACATCACGCCACCCACCGCGCCAATTTTGCCAGGCAAGCGCACATGCGGGACATGGGTGTGGGCCGCGATCTGCGCGCGCGCCGCAAAGACGGCAGCGAGTTCCCGGTCGAAATTGGTCTGGTACCGGTCAGCACGCCCGACGAGGCATTCGTTCTGGCAACGATTATCGACATCACCGAGCGCAAGCGCGCCGAAACTGCGCTGCGCACCCAGGAAGAAAACTGGCGCAACCTCTTCGCGCTGCTGCCCGTGGGCGTGTCCCTCGTCACCGAACAGAGCAGGGTCGTTGAGCTCAACACCTCGCTATCCCGCATTGTGGGCCTTTCGCGCGAGCAACTGCTCCAGGGCGAACACGCCCAGCGCCGCTATTTCCGCTCCGATAAGACCCCGATGTCGCCCGACGAATTCCCGAGCCAGCGCGCGCTAAAAGAACAGCGCCCTATCGACGCAGTAGAGATTGGCATCGAAAAAGAAGATGGTACCGTAATCTGGACCAATGTAAGCGCGGTGCCGCTGGCCTCGCACGATGCTGTTGTGACGGTGACGGAGGATACCACGCCGCAAAAGCAGGCCGAAGCCGCGCTGCACGACAGCAACGAAAAGTTTGCCAGCTTGTTCGATCTCACCCCGGTGGCCGCAAGCTTGTGCACCCTTGCCGATGGGCGCATTGTGGCGGTAAACCGGGCGTTCGTGCAAACATTTGGCCGCACAGCAGCAGAAGCGCATGGCAAGACCCTGCGCGAACTTGGTATTTCCGCCGGCCCAGAGCTCCATCAGCAGCTCCTGCTGGCATTGCAAGCGCACGGCCACGCGCGCAGCATCGAAGCAAGGCTACTCACCAGCCTAGGCCAGCACTGCAGCTTTCTGATCAATGCCGATCTTCTCAGCATTGGCGACCAGCCGCACTATATTAAGATCATGCAAGATATTACAGCGCAGAAGCAGGCTGCAGCGGCGCAGCGCCAGCTCGACGCCAAGCTCCAGCAAACGCAAAAGCTCGAAAGCCTGGGCGTGCTGGCCGGCGGCATTGCCCACGATTTCAACAACCTGCTGGCCAGTGTGATGGGCTACACCGACCTGGCGCTGCTCGAATTGCCGCCTCAGTCGCCCGCCGAGCCGCTGCTCAACAACGCAATCCAGGGCGCGCGCCGCGCCGCTGAGCTCACCGCCCAGATGCTGGCCTATGCTGGCAAGGGCCATGTACACATCGAGCCGCTTGATCTATCGCAGCTCGTGAGCGACGTCACCCGTCTGCTCGAGATTTCAATTTCCAAGAGTTGCGTGCTGAAGTACGAGCTTTTGCCCAACCTGCCGAGTATTGTTGCCGATGCCGCGCAGATGAGCCAGGTGATTATGAATCTGGTGATCAACGCATCCGAGGCGATTGGCAGCCACAGCGGCGTGATCCTGGTGAGCATGGGTGTTGTGAACTGCGATCGCGCTTACCTGGCCGATACCTACCTCGACGAGGATTTGCCCGAAGGGCTGTATGTAAGTCTGTGCGTTTCCGACAATGGCGCAGGCATGTCGGCGGCGACACGCGCGCGCATCTTCGAGCCCTTCTTTACCACCAAATTCACCGGGCGCGGGCTTGGGTTGGCGGCCTTGCTGGGCATTGTGCGCAGCCACAAAGGCGCAATCAAGGTCGAGAGCGAGCTTGGCACCGGCACAACCTTTCGGCTGCTCTTTCCTGCCGCTGGCCCCGTACCAAACGGCACCGCCGCGCCCGAACCAAGCGCAGCCGAGTGGCGCGGCAAGGGTACGGTGCTGCTGATTGACGACGAGGAAAGCGTGCGCGGTCTGGCGCAGCAGATGCTGGAGCGCATGGGTTTTATGGTGCAGGAAGCCGCCAATGGGCGCGAGGCCGTGAACTTTTTTCGCGCAAACGCCGCACAGATCTGCCTGATCTTGCTCGACCTGACCATGCCACACATGGATGGCCGGGCTACCTTCCGTGAACTGCGGCGCATCCGTACCGATCTGCCCGTGATTTTGATGAGCGGGCACAGCGAGCAAACCGCGGCAAGCCGTTTTTCTGGCAGAGGACTGGCCGGCTTTATCCAGAAGCCCTTCCGTTTCGAGCAACTCCGCACAGTTGTGTCCCAGGCGTTCGATACGTAAGAATTCTGCCCAGCGTTCTATGTCCTATGTGCCCGGCTGCCTTCAACTGCTGTTTCTTACGGATGCAATCGACGCATTCGCTTGCCCGATACCAAATAATATAGCGGTTTGCAGAACAATTGACCACGTACGCACCGGCAAGAAACGCGTTGGAGCGCGGAAAATGCAGCTGCCTTCTGCATCCTGCCGACTGCAAACTGCTATAGTAGCCAGCCTTGTTTGCCGGTGAAAATTATGAAGCGCCCTGATATCGTCGTGTTTGATTCCGATACGGCTAGTCTTTTGCTGATCGAAGAAGCATTGGTTTTTGAAGGATACACAGTGCTCGTATGCCATACCTTTGCCGACCTCGGCGCATTCGTTCGTCGGCACCGGCCCCGGCTCATCATTGCGGAACATCGTTTCAATCAGCCAATGACAGCTCCGCCGCCCATATCAGTATTCATGAACGACCAAGAAGCGGCCAATATTCCCATCATCTATACCACAACCAACCACCAAAACGCCCCTTCTAACACCCCGCACCTGCGCGAACAAACCTACACTGTTCTGGTCAAGCCATTCGACCTCGACGACCTGTATCGCGCGGTCGCGCGTGCGCTTGGCGCTGATCCTGCTTCGCCGCGCATATAGCTATGGCGCTTGGTTCTTGCTTTTCGGTTCCTAGTTCCTGGTTCCTGGTTCCTGGTTCCTGGTTCCTGGTTCCTGGTTCCTGGTTCTGCGGTTCTGAGGTTTTGCGGTTCCTGGTTCTGCGGTTCTGAGGTTTTGCGGTTTTGCGGTTCTCGGTTCTCGGTTCTGCGGTTCTCGGTCGTCGGTCGTCAGTCATCCGTCGTCGCCGGCCCGGCAGGCAGCGTAAAGAAAAAGCGGCAACCCGCACCAATCTGGCTTTCAACCCCAACTTCGCCGCCAAGCTGCGCCACAATGCGCTGCACGATCGACAGGCCCAGCCCATGGCCAGAAGCGCGCTCTGTTTGCAGGCGCGTAAACCGTGTAAACAGTTTGCCCTGCTGTTCGGTGCTCAGGCCGGTACCATTATCGTGCACCCACAAGCGCACAAAGCCTGCGCCGGCCGGCTCGGCCCCCAGCTCGATGCGCGGCGGATCACCACCGTACTTCACCGCATTGCTGATATAGTTCACCCACACTTCTTCCACCCACGGCGCATAGCCATACACATCCGGCCAGATCGGCGGGTAGCTCAGCGTGGCGCTGGCAGCGTCGAGCGCGTCATCCAGCCGTGCTGCGGCCTCGGCAACAATTTCGCCCATGCGCAGCCTGGTAAACGGCACCGTGCTCACGGTTCGCACATGCGCCAGCAGCAACAGGTCGCTAATAATCGCCGACATCTTTTGCCCACTGCGAGCGATCGCCCCCAGGCTGGTCGCCACATCCTCCTCAGCCAGGTGCGGCCCAATCTCCAGCAGAAGCTGCGCGTGACCAATCAGGCCGGTCAGCGGCGTTTTCAGGTCGTGCGCCACCGTATGCGTGAAGGCATCCAGCTCGGCATTCTGGCCTTGCAGCTCAAGGGTTTGCTCGCGCAGTGCCTGCTCCGCCCTGGCACGCTCGCCGATCTCGCGCACTGCCGTATCGTACAAGCGCGCGTTTTCAACCAGCAGCCCGGCCAGTTGTGCCAGCAGCGTCCCGCGCTGCACATCCTCGGGCGTAAACACCAGCCCTGGCTGCGCCCGCCCAAAGGCCAGCACGCCAATGCAGCCATCGCCAACCACAATTGGGAAATCGGCAGTGGCATGGAGCGGAATACCCGCATAACGATTCCGCCGCGCGGTCCAGGCATTGTAATCGTCAATCACCACTGGCCGCAGTGTATCGAACGCCTGCCACGACAACACCGCCTGCTCGCGCGTCACCCGGTCGCCCAGCAGAAACGGCTGATTCGGCGTAAAAGCCCATACCACGAGCTCCTCACCCTCATGGAGCATCAGCTCAGCATACGGCGCGCCCAGAATTATTGCCCCGCGCTCGACCACCACGCGCAGCACGTCGGCAATATCGTGGCGGTGCAGCAGATCAAGCGTCAGGTCATACAGCGCACTCAGGTATTCTTTTTGTGCCCGTTCGGCCTGCCGGGCCGCCTCGGCGCGGGTGTGCGCCAGCGCCAGCTCCCGCGTGCGCTCGGCAACGCGCTGTTCCAGCAGGCGCTGCTCGGCTTCCACCAGCGCGCGCGCCTCCCGCTCCTGTTGCCACGCCGCCGCAAGGTTTGCAAACAGCACCGCAATGCCAACCTGCACACAGCCAACCACCATCAGGAAAATCATGCTTGTCGTGATCGCGGTTGATACGGAGAGCGTAGCCAACGGGCGGGCCAGCGGCACAAACGTTCCGCGTGCAATCAGCAGCCCAACGCTGCTGAGGGTGGCCAGGGCCAGGGCCAGCGCCGCGCCACCAGTGCGCAGGTTAAACAGCAGCAGCGTCAGCAGCGCAAAAAAGCCGAACAGTATCGTCGCATCCTGGCTAAAACCATACCACAGCAGCTCGGTACAGCTCACAGCATACACAACCAGCAGCAACGCACAGGCGCGCACCGTGTAGGGCAGCCGGGGCAGGTAGGCCGCCAGCCACGCTAGCCCCAGCACCGAGAAGTCGATCACGTAAATCTGTTGTGGTGTGTCGTTCAGCCAGGGCAGGGCCGCAACCAGCAGTGTCAGCGTGCCGAACACGGAGCCAATGCGCAGCAAGCCAATCAGAATTCGTTCGCGCACGCTGTGCAGGTGCGGCTGGCGCGCGGCAGCACTACTTTCTCCATCCCCTGCCCGCGAATCCGGAAGCAACCACTGCCGAAGCCAGCCGTCAGGCCGCCAGGCCCGATGAAAGACAAAGCGACGGATGGGCGGGGGAGTCGGTTGAGAGAAGGAGGGTTTTGGCTTATTCATAGGCTTGCTCGCTGGCTACTTATTCATGGCCAGCAGCATTCGCCGGTGCGCGAACACTGTGAGTCTATGGATTATACGGCACGATTGCTGCGATGATAGAGTGCTTCTGTGGATTAAAACGTGCGCGCGGGAAATTTTGTCACAGTATCGGCACTTTTCTCCAAGACAGATGATAGTAATCACGGCGATTATGCGATTAATCCAGAGAAAAATAACACGTTTTCGTGAAAAATGCGCGTTCATCAGCGCGATCTACGGCTTATGGCATACATCACAACTAAATATAGATAGTTTATACGCTTTTATCTTCCATAAGTCGGTCTGTATTGAAAATCCGATCCAGAAGCATTACAATATCATCACAGCCTTATTTCGTGCGGGCTTTCGGGGCATTCGTGTGCGCCTCCAGCGTTCAATCAGCAATGTCTCGCGCCCGGCTACCGAACCGTCACACCCTGGCAGGCGCTCATGCCGGGCCTCAGGGCGCTTGCAAGCGCGCGGCTGTGAATCTCAAAAGCTCAAAACTGCACAGTGCCAAACGTTGTTTGTTCCACCACAACTGAACCCGAGCCACAGGCACTATTCGGGCACAGGCACATCAGCAAAGCAAACGGGGTACGACTATGTCACCGCAACCGTGGGCGGTACTTCTGATCGACGACAGCCCTGAAGACCGCTATGCCTTTCGCCGCTTTCTTGAGCAGGATCCGGAACAATCGTTCATCTGCTACGAAGCCGCAAGCGCCGCCGAAGGCCTGGCGCGCTGCCGCGAATTGCTGCCCGATGCGGTGCTGCTCGACTATCACCTGCCGGATGATGAAGGGCTCGCACTGCTCAGCACGTTAATCAACGAGCATGGCCGCAACGCCTTTGCCATGCTCTTGCTCACTGGCGCAGGTAACGAGCAGCTCGCTGTGCAGGCCATGAAGCTCGGCGCGCACGACTACCTGGTGAAAGGTCTGCATTTACAGCACCAGCTCGGGCGCGCGGTTGTCGCTGCCATCGAGCGTGCGCACTTGCAGCGCGAACTCGACGCCAGCAATGCGCTCCTTCTTCAATCGAAGAATGCCCTGCAAAGCGAACGCGACCGCTTTGTCACTCTTGTCGAAACCGTTCCCGGAGTCGTCTGCGCCTACCGCCAGCGCCCCGACGGCACGGTCAGCTTCCCGTATGCCAGCCCGCGCATCACCGAGATCTACGGCCTTTCGCCCGAAGCGCTCGCGAACGATGCCTCAGGCATCATCAATCTCTGGCACCCCGACGACGTTGCTCGCCTGCGTGACAGCATTGAAGCGTCGCAGCAACAACTGACGCCGTGGAGCATCGAGTTTCGTGTACGTCACCCAATCCGTGGCGAGCTCTGGATCGGGGGCAGCGCCATCCCACAACGCGAGGCCGACGGCAGCACAATCTGGTACGGCCTGCTCACCGACATCACCGAGCGCAAGCACGCCGAGCAAGCCCAGCGGCGGGCCGCCGACCGCCTGCACATCCTGGCCGAAGCATCACGCGCCTTTGCCGAAGCTGGCCAGGAATATCAAAGCATTCTCACGCTGATCGCCTGCGTCACCTCCGAACAGCTCGACACCGGCACCATGAATCACTATGCTCAGCGATGATGGCGCGTGGTTGCAGGCAAGCACACATTACGACCCCGACACGGCGGTGCGGGCGATGATTCAGCAGCTCTTCGGCCAGCTCCGCCTTTCCATCCAGGCGCCCGCTGCCATCGCCACAGTTGTTCGCCAAAAACTGCCACTGCTCACTCCGCATATCGATCCTGCCGCTATCCGCGCCACCGTCACGGAAGACCAACGGGCAATCTTCGAGAAGCTTCACCCGCATAGCTCGATTATCGTGCCACTCCAGGCGCACGGGCAGGCATTTGGTGCGCTCTCGCTCATGCGCTATCATCCTCATCAGCCGCCATTCGGCGAAGAAGACCTTGCATTGGCCCAGGATCTCGCCGACCGGGCCGGGCTGGCGATCAGCAATATGCGCCTGCTTCAGCAGGTGCAGGCCGAGCTGGACGAGCGTACGCGTGCTGACGCCGCCCTGCGCGCCAGCGAAGAAAACCTGCGCATCGTCACCGAAACGGCTGGCATAGGTCTGGCACTGGTCGATGCTGAGCATCGCTACCGCTACGCAAACGAAACCTACAAAGAGTTTCTGCGCCTGCCGAACGACGACCTGGCCGGCCGGCGCGTCGCCGATGTGCTTGGCCCGCTCTACGATCAGTTGCTGCGCCAGCGCCTCGAGCGCGCACTTGGCGGCGAATATGTCACCGAGCCACTCGATGTGCCGGCCGAGTCGGGCGCGATGCGCCACTACGAGGCGCGGCTGAAAACCAGCATATACTGCGCCGAGCCGGTTGCCGTCGTTGTGCTCACCGACATCACCGAGCGCATCCACGCCGAGGCCGAAATCCGCGAACGTGAACGCAAGCTCAGCACCCTGCTCGATATTCTGCCCGTTGGCATCAGTATCCTCGATGGCGAGCGCAAAGTCTTGTTTTCCAACCCCGCCTTTTACAGCATCGCCAAACTCTCCCCCGCCGAGGTAGAAGCACAATCCTATATCCAGCGCGCGTACATCGACACCAAGGGCCGCCCGCTCTCCCCAAATGAGTTCGCCAGCGCTCGGGCGCTCAACGCAAACCAGCCGGTCGAAAATCTTGAAATCGGTATTCTGATGGAAGATGGCGCAGCGGTGTGGGTAAACTCCAGCGCAGTGCCGGTCGATTTCCCCGATTGGCACGCTGTGGTTGTCATGTCCGACATCACCACGCGCCGCCAGGCCGAGCAAGAGCGCGAAAACGCACTCCTGCGCTTGCAAATGCTGGCCGACGCCTCGCGCGCCATTGCCGAGCTGGGCACCAACGAACCGGCGCTGCTCGATCACCTGGCACATATGGTGCTCACTGATCTTGGCGATGGCTGCGCAGTAGGCTTGCTCGCCGACGACGGCGCACATATACGATTCTCTGTTTTTCGTGATACCAATGCCGCAAACACCCATCTGCTCCAGGCGGCTCTCGGCGGCATACAAGCAATCGACCAGGCTTCGCTGGTTGGGCGCGTCGTTAGCACTGGCCAGCCCTTGCTGCTTCCGCGTATGCAGTCCCAACAATTTCAAGGCGCCATACGGCCGGCATTCGTCGAACTGCTGCACCAGCTTGAGATTCACAGCATTCTGGCGGTGCCGCTGCATATGCAGCATCAGGTAGCAGGCGTGCTGCTCATCTACCGGCGTGTCGCCACGCGCCCGCCGTTCACCACTGCCGACCTTGGCCTTGTGCAGGATCTCGCCGACCGCACCGCCCTTGCCATCAGCAATGCGCGCCTGTTTATACAGGTGCGCCAGGAGCTGGCCGAGCGCCAGCTCGTCGAAGCCGCGCTCGAAGCCGAACGCGCCACCCTGGCGCGGCGCGTTGAAGAACGCACCGCCGACCTGAGCATCGCCAACGCCGAGCTAGCCCGCGCCGCCCGTCTCAAAGACGAATTCCTTGCCAACATGTCGCACGAGCTGCGCACGCCGCTCAACTCCATCCTGGGTCGCTCCCAGGCGCTCCAGGAAGAAATCTACGGCCCGATCGTATCTGAGCAGAGCAAAGCGCTGGATGCGATCGAAACCAGTGGCCGCCACCTGCTCGCCCTAATCAACGACATCCTCGACCTCTCCAAGATCGAAGCGGATAAGCTCGAATTACAGATCGAACCCGTCGCGCTCGATCTCCTCTGCCTGAGCGCGCTGCAAATGGTTACGCAGCTTGCCATCCAGAAGCGCGTCACGCTTTCCTTCATGCTCGACAACACAATCGAGACAATACCTGCCGACGAGCGCCGCCTCAAGCAAATCCTGGTCAACCTGCTCTCAAACGCCATCAAGTTCACCCCCGCAGGTGGCAAAGTTGGCCTCAACGTGCAGGCCGACGCTGAGCGGCAGTCGCTCACCTTCACTGTTTGGGATACTGGCATCGGTATTGGAGAGGAAGATCAGGAGCGCTTGTTCAAGCCCTTTGTGCAGATCGACAGCCAGCTGAACCGCCAGTATGAAGGCACCGGGCTGGGTTTAGCGCTGGTGCTGCGCCTAGCGCAGGCGCACGGTGGTGGTGTGGCCTTGACGAGTGCGCCCGGCCAGGGCAGCCGCTTCAGCGTCACCCTGCCGTGGGTGCCCGAGCAACATGCCGACCAGGCTGAACCAAAGCCTATCACGGCCACACAAGCCAGCGCCATCATCGAGCGCGCCCTGCTGATCGAAGACTCACCCAGCGCAATTGAGCAGGCACGCACACCATCGCCACGTATCCTGCTGGTCGAAGATAACCAGGCGACTATCACGATGATGCAGGACCACTTGCACACCAAAGGCTACGCGATGGTGATAGCGCGCAACGGCGGCGAGGCGCTCCTCCGTGCAAACGAGTCCGCGCCCGCTCTCATCCTGATGGACATTCAAATGCCCGGCATGGACGGCCTGGAAGCAATTCGCCGTATTCGCGCGCACGAATCGCTGCAAGCCATTCCCATCATCGCCCTCACCGCTCTCGCCATGCCTGGCGATCGCGAGCGCTGCCTTCAGGCGGGTGCCGACGACTACCTGGCCAAGCCGGTCAACCTGCGCGGCCTGCTCGCTACGATTCAGTCGCATATGCATCTCACCAACGGAGTGTAGCGTGCCTGAGCCACAAGGCTATGTAATAGCCCAAAAGTTCTCCACAGATGACGCAGATGAGCGATTGCATGTCTGTGTCATACCAAGTTCGGGTAAACACTTTTACTTTGTTATGCTGAACGAAGCGCTAGCGGAGCGACGAATGATAAACTGCAGCTGTTTACCCGAACTAGTGTATTATCAAGAAAGCGATGCGGAAATCTTGGAAGAGTTTCTGCATTATAATCACTAAACCCTATCCCCCATTCCCTAAACCCTGCGCTGAAAGCGCACTCGGTATGAGCTTGGAGCCCATATGCCCAACACACCACTGCTTGTTCTGATGTGCGGCCTTTCCTTTGCCGGAAAAACCACCATTGCGCGGGCGCTTGCTGCGCACCATGGCTGGCCCTACCTCAGCCTGGATGCGATCAACACCGAGCGTGGCGTTGGCCTGAATAATCAGGAAATCCTTCCCCACGAATGGGAAGAAACCTATGCCCAGGCCTATCGGCGGGTTGAGGATTGCCTGCGCGGCGGGCACTCGCTCGTGTACGACGAAACCAATATGCTGCGCGCGCAGCGCGACCAGCTGCGCGGCATTGCGGCGCGCCAGCAGGCACGCGCCTGTGTGCTGTATGTTGCAACGACAGCCGAAGACGTGTGGCGGCGCTGGCAAGAAAATCGGCAGAACCCGCAGCGCGGCGACGTGCGCGACGACAATTTCAACTATGTGATCGATCATTTCGAGCCGCCGGGCAGCGACGAAGGGCTCATTCTCTACGACCCATCGCTGCCGCTGCACGACTGGATCGCGCGCGTTTTTCCATAGCAGCAGCAACAGAACGCTGAATCATAGGCTGCCCGCGCATGGCAATTTGAAACAGAAGCTATCGATATTTCATGGCTTTATGGGGCAAGGAGACATTGTGAGCGGAACGCTGGCGCTGGTTGGCTCGGGCGAATTTCTGGAAACCATGCGACCGATCGACGCGCTGCTGCTGGAGCGCGCTAAACCAGAAGGCCGCGCTCATGTCGTCGTCATTCCCACCGCAGCTATTCCCGACGGCCCGCATGTCGTCGAGCGCTGGGCGAGCATGGGCCGCGCGCATTTCGCGGCGCTTGGCGCCACCGTCGATGTCGTTGTGATCGGTGCCGCCGCCCAGGCCAGCGACCCCGCCGTGGCGCAGCGGATCGCAGCAGCAGACCTGGTGTATATGTCGGGCGGCAAGCCGCGCTTTCTGCTCAACGCGCTGCAGGGAACTGCCGCCTGGGCGGCGGTGCTGGCCGTGTATGCGCGCGGCGGCGTACTTGCGGGCTGCAGCGCGGGCGCGATGGTGCTGGGCGAATCGCTGCTTGGCCCGCCCCAGCTCGCATTTTCTCGCTCGCGCAGGAAGGCACGTTCGGCGTTTGGCCTTGTGCCGATTTCTATGGTTATCCCGCACTACGACGCGCTGCCCACTTTCTTGCGCGCTTTGGTTCTGCGCATCCTGCCGGCAGATCGCACGGTGCTCGGCATCGACGAGGACACGGCGCTGGTGCAGGATGGTGAGGCGTGGCAGGTGCTGGGCCGCGGCGGCGTGGAGCTGCGGCGCGCACGCACTCGCACGCGGTTTGCAAGCGGCGAGCGGCTCGCGCTGTGAGCTTGGCCCGGCACGGACAATGCCGCGTCTGCGTGCCGTCGGTGCGTCACATGGAAGTCGAGTCTATGGACATTTCATTCCGCCCCATGACCCTGGCCGATGCCCAGACCCTCGTTGGCTGGCAGTATTCCGCGCCATATACGCTGTACAATGTCGCGGCTGATGATGCGGCGGAAGCGCTTGAGTTCTTCGCTGACCCCGCCAACGCCTACTATGCCGGGCTCGGCGCGCAGGGCGATCTGGTAGCGTTCCGCTGCTTCGGCGCGGATGCGCAGGTGCCTGGCGGCGATTACCCGCCCAGCGCGCTGGACACCGGCGGCGGCATGCGCCCCGACCTGACCGGGCGGGGGCTGGGTTTGCCGGTGCTGCTGGCAGGCTTGGCGCTTGGCCGGCGGCTGTTTGCCCCGCGCGCGTTTCGTGTCACAGTTGCGGCGTTCAACAGGCGGGCGCTCACGGTGGTTGGCCGGGCGGGATTTCAGCCTGCTCAGCGTTTCACGCGGGCAGCCGATGGCCGCGAGTTTGTGGTGCTTGTGCGCGACCCGGCGTGAAGTGGTTTGCCGGCGGGGCAGGTTTGCGGCCGGCGGGGCGTATCGCATACGCCTTGCAGGCGGCGGGGCGTATCACATACGCTTTGCAGGCGGCGGGGCGTATCACATACGCTTTGCAGGCGGCGGGGCGTATCGCATACGCCTTGCAGGTTTGCCGGCGGCGGGGCGTATCGCATACGCCTGTTTCAGTAAAAAACAAGCGCGCGGCTTTCGCCACGCGCTTGTTCGTTTGGAGCGGGAGACCGGGTTCGAACCGGCGACCTGCACCTTGGCAAGGTGCCGCTCTACCAACTGAGCCACTCCCGCATCACCACGCCCGGGAGTATAGCATACTTTCCCCGAACATGCAAATCGACTGTATTTTGTAACTGTTCACGATCGGGGTAAAAGACTTTAGGCGGCTGGGGTGGCTGGCAGGCTGAGGAGGGCGAGGCATTGCTCAAACGGATTGAGCCCGCGCGCCTGCCAGGTGTGGAAGAGGCTGGCCAGAGCCATACGGGTCTTCGTGCCCGCCGCGCTGCGTGAGCCGCCGCTGACCTTGCGGATCACCACCACTGGGCGAATGGCCCGCTCGGCCAGATTATTGTCCGCGCTCAAGCCTGGCACGAGCACGAACTGGAAGAGCTCGTCCTCATGGCGCAGCAGTCGCTTGGCCACCGCCTGGCAAGGATGCGCCTTCACGCGGGCATAGCGCAGCCCCAGCGTGTGCGTCTGGCTGGTCAGGGTCACATACTGCGCCTCGCGCTCCTGCGGCGGCGCCAAGGCAGGAGCACCAACCCATGCCTTGGCCGCGTCGTATGCTGCCCGCACCTCCTGCGCCCAGCCCTGGACATCGGCGTCCTGGGGATGCGCCTCCTTCAGCGCGTGCAGATCGCGCAGCAGATGCACCCAACAGCGCTGGTGTTTGCCAGGGTAGTCGTTATAGCCGACATAGAAGTCACTCACCAGATGGCCGGTAAACTGGCCGTTTAGGATCCGCTTCACCACGGCCTGCGCACGCGAGCGGTCGTACTCGTAGTAGCGCACCGCATCGTCGCCGGGCGTGCTGAAGCTCCAGACATAGCCGTTCTGGCCGTTTTCGCGCCATCCGGTCTCATCGCCGTGCAGGATGCGGCTGCGCCGGGCCTGCTGTTTGAGCGTCTCCACCGCTGGCTGCACCGCCTGGCGCACGTCGTGGAGGACTTCCTGGATGCCGCCGACACTGAGGGTCAGCTGGTGAACACTGCGCAGATAGCTCCGAATGGCCGCCAGCGGCAGGCGCATCGTGGTGCGCAGAAAGCTGATCAAGCTGGCCAGGCGCACCCCGATACGGCCCCGCCCCAGCACCTGGCCGCTGAGGTCGAGGTGCGGATGGTGCCACCGCCGGCAGACCGGGCACCAGCGTTTGATCACCCGATGCGCAATAATCTCGACCGGCAGCGGGGGAGGGAGCTCGATCACCTGGCGCGTATAGTCGATGCTCTCGCCGCGCAGGTGGTAGTCACAGTCGGGGCAGCGCTCAAGCGCGTGATCAACCGTATGCGTGGGCGTCTCGCGCCTCCGGGCCTGGTTATGGCGGGTGTCACGCTTCTTGCGCGGCGGCTTGGGCTCGGTATGGGCGGGCTTGTTTGGCTTGAGGAAGGGCGGCGGGTCACGCCGCTGCTGCTCCAACTCCGCAATCCGCGCAAGTGCGACCGCGAGGTGCTCCTGCAACTGGGCAACCAAGGCGCGGAGTTCGGTATTCTCGGCCCGCAGGCGGGCGTTCTCTTCCTCAAGCGTCATGGCTGCGAGTATACCACCTCGTAGGAGAAGTGTGAGCTTTTACTGTATTTTTGCATTCCAATGCGATCCACGCCGGGGTGCGCTCCTTGCTGTAGAGCCATACCATGCCGTTTTGACGCGGGCGGGGCGCTCGCATATACTTGCGCAGCGCAATTCCCGCTTGCTATGAAAGGAACGTTGCATGACGACGCCCACCCGCATTACGGTCTGGAACGAATTTCGCCACGAAAAGGACACGACGCACCCCGCCAGCACGATCTACGCCGATGGTATCCATGGCGCAATTGCCGAGGGCCTGAGCGCGCACAGTGATTTTTCCGTGCGCACCGCCACGCTCGACGAGCCCGAGCACGGCCTGACCGAGGCAGTGCTGGCCGAGACGGATGTGCTGTTCTGGTGGGGCCACATGGCGCACGGCGCGGTGGATGATGCGATCGTCAACCGCGTGCATGCGCGCGTGCTGGATGGCATGGGCCTGGTGGTGCTGCACTCCGGCCACTTCTCGAAAATCTTCAAGAAGCTGATGGGCACGACCTGCGACCTGAAGTGGCGCGAGGCCGACGACAACGAGCGCATCTGGGTGCTCGAACCGGGCCACCCGATCGCGGCTGGCCTGGGCGAGACGATCGAGCTGGAAGAAGAAGAAATGTATGGCGAGCGCTTCGACATCCCCGCGCCCGAAACGCTGGTGTTTATGAGCTGGTTCAAGGGCGGCGAGGTGTTTCGCAGCGGCTGCTGCTACACGCGTGGGCGCGGCAAGATCTTCTACTTCCGCCCCGGCCACGAAAGCTACCCAACCTACTTCAACCCCGAAATTCGCCTGGTGCTGGCAAATGCCGCGCGCTGGGCCGCGCCTGTGGCTGGCCCCAAGCCCGTGTTCGGGAACGCCAAGCCGATCCAGAAATAGCTCGGCAGGCAGGGAGGCAGGAAGATACGAGGCACGAGCCAGCAGACATTGACCGTGAGATTGCCCGTGTTTGTCTCGCGCCTCGTGTCTCGTACCTGAGCTATCTGTACATCAACCGGTACACCATCCGTTACAGCACCAACAGAGATACCATGTACGCAGCACATGATTTTCGCAGTTGGATGCGGCACATCCGCGCCGAGCAGGATCTGACGCAGGAGGCGCTGGCCGAGCGCGTTGGCTGCTCTGTCGAAACAATTCGCGCCTTTGAGGCCGAGCGCCGCCGCCCCTCGCGCGCCATGGCCGAGCGCCTTGCCGACGTTCTTCTGCTGCCTTCCGAACAACGCGCGGCGTTTTTACGCCTTGCGCGCTCGTTTGCCGAGCATGCGCCTGCCACTGCGCCCGCGCCCCTGCCCGAGGCGGCTCCTGCCGCTGCGCCCGCGCCGCAACTCCCCCGGATCGCCGCGCCGCCAACCGCGTTTATTGGCCGCGACGCCGAGCTTGCTGCCGTTATGGCACGTTTGCGCGACCCGGCGTGTCGGCTGCTGACGATCGTTGGGCCGGGCGGCATTGGCAAAACGCGGCTGGCACTGCAAGCGGCGCTTGAGTGGCAGAAAGCCGAAGCCCGCGACGTCGCAATGGTGCTGCTCGCGCATGTTGGCGTGGCCGATCAGCTTGCGCCCGCCGTTGCCGAAGCCCTCGGAATAACGCTCCCGCCCCGTCTTGCGCCCGACGCCGGGCTGCTGTTCATGCTGCGCGACCGCGCGCTGCTGCTGATTCTCGATAACATGGAGCACCTGCTGGATTCTGCGCCGCTGCTGGCAGCGATTATGCGTGAGGCACCCAGTGTGCGCCTGCTGGCAACATCGCGCGAGCGGCTGCGCCTGACCAGCGAGTGGGTGTTTGAGCTCAAGGGCTTGAGCCTGCCCCGCAACGACAGCCGCGCTGCGATCGACCGCTCCGATGCGGTGCATCTTTTCGCAGAGCGCGTGCGCCAGCTTGCGGCCGAGCCAGCGCTGAGCGGCAATAACCTGCAGGCAGTGGCGCATATCTGCCGCCAGCTTGGCGGCTCGCCACTGGGCATCGAGCTGGCGGCCAGCTGGTGCCGCGCGCTTTCGCCCAACGAGATCGCGGCCGACCTCACTCGCGGACTGGATCTCTTGAGCCGCACCGACCGCGATGCCGACCCGCGCCATCGCTCCATGCGCGTCGTGTTCGAGCAATCGTGGGCGTTTCTGCCGCCCGAAGAGCAGCACGCTCTCGCCCGGATGTCGGTGTTTCGTGGCGGCGGCGACCGGCAGGCGGTTACGCACGTGGCGCAAACGAGCCTGGTGACGCTGACGGAACTGCTCGACAAATCGCTGCTGCGGCGCGAAGAATCTGGCGGCGCAACGCGCTACACGCTTCATGAGTTGGTTCGGCAGTTTGCCGCCGAAAAGCTCGCCCGCGACCCAATCGACCAAAACGCGACCGAACAGCGGCATATGGCGTTTTATGCCAACTATCTGCAAAGCGCATTTCTGCCGAATGCCGACACGAGCACGGCACCCTGGCGGCGAGTGCAGACCGATATTGATAATCTGCACGCCGCGTGGTCGCACGCCGTCGCTACCCGCAACGTCGCCACGCTTCAATCCATGGCCCGTGGGCTGATGACCTTATTTGACGCGCAGGGTGTAGGCCAGGAAGGCATTGTGCTGCTCGAACGCGCCGCTGAAGCGCTGAGCACAGATGCTGCGGCGGCCGGCGCGCGTGGCCGCATCCTTGGCTGGCTTGGCTACCTGCTGTTTCGCGCCAGCCGAAAAGAAGAAGGTGCCGCGCGCGTGCAGCAGGGCATGGCGCTGATGCAGGACGACGAAAGCGCGATTGGCCTGGGCGATTTGCTGCACAACCTGGCCTGGTTCGATTTCTTTGCCGGAAACATCGTTGCCGCGCGCGCGCAATGGGCGCGTGCCGAGCGCGTTGCAATCGCCTCCGGCGACGTGTTTATCGAGCTGTGGGCCACGCTTATGAAGAGTGTGGCCGAAACCTTCCTGGGCCAGTATGCGGCTGCCGAAACCGAAGTGCTGGCCTGCCTGGCCCGCTGGCGGCAGCTCAAACTCAATCGCGGCATTACCTCGTCGCTTACGGCACTGAGCGAAATTGTGCGCCTGCTCGGGCGACACAGCGAAGCCGAGCGCTATGCCCGCGAAGCGCTGCACCTCGGTATCGAAGGGCTCGATCCCATGATTGTCGCATGGGCGCTGCGCGAGCTTGGCATGGTGGCGTATGAACAGGGCGATTTGAACGAGGCGCGCTACCTGCTGAGCGAAAGCTCCGAAGGCATGCGCGCCGCTGGGGAACGCTGGCTGTATGGCCGCAGCCGCGCGCCGCTGGCGTGGGTGGAGGTGCGGCGCGGCGACCTGCCGAATGCGCGGCGCGGCTGCAAGGAGCTGATCCAGCTTGTGAATTCGGGCGAGGCGCTCTTGCTGCTCGACGCAGCGTATGCGGTGGCGCTGGTGCTGCGCGCCGAAGGCCGCGTGAATGACGCTCAGGCGATTCTCGGCCAGCTTGTGGGCGTTGCTGGCGAGCCGGGCACAGGGCAGCTGATTGACGAACTTGTGCCGCGCCCACAGCCCGCGCCGCGCCTTGGCCCGCTCGATCCAGCCGCGCAGCAAGCCTTCATGGATACCCTGGAACGGCAGTTCGACGCCCCGCCCGCCGCTGCCATTCCCAGCGCACAGGCTGTGGCTCCTGGCGGCTTGTTCATCCCCGAAACGGGCGAAACGCTCAGCCCGCGCGAAGTCGATGTGCTGCGCCTGCTCGTCGCTGGTGCGAGCAATCAGCGCGTTGCCGACACGCTGGTGATCAGCCTGCACACGGCGAAAAACCATGTCGCCAATATTTTGCAGAAACTGGGCGTGGCAACACGCACGCAGGCCGCTTTACAGGGCCGCATCCTGGGTGTGCAGCCACGCCAGCCGCAATAGGTCGGCAAATAGTTCGCCCGAGCTATTCCACATCCAGCCCGCTCCCACTATGCTACCGATAGCAACACCTATCGATGTGAGGGAGCGATGTTTATAAATATTCTGATCTGCCTCGGGCTGCTGGCCGTCGCTGGCTTGTTTGTCTGGCTGGCGCGGCGTGCCTTGCGGCTGCGCAATCCGTTCGCCCGCTGGTCGCTCGCGGTTGTGGCCGCGCTGCCGGCGCTGCTGCTCGTTCTCATCACCGGGCTGATTTCCTACGGCTACTACTCGCTCTACCGGCCCCGCAGCGCGCCGGCCATTCAGCTCGACACCAGCGCCTCGCCGGCACGGCTTGCGCGTGGCGAGCACCTGGCGCGCAGCACCTGCGTTGCCTGCCACACCACGGGCGGCGAACTGCCGCTCAGCGGCGGCATCGACCTGAGCGTCGACTCGCCCTTGCCAATCGGCAGCCTGACGCCGCCAAACCTGACGCCGGGCGGCCCGCTCAAGGATTGGAGCGACGAGGAGATCGTTCAGGCCATCCGCAATGGGCTGCATCAGAACGGGCGCGTGCTGCTGATGCCCACCGAGGTGCTGCGCAACCTGAGTGATGAAGATATTGCGTCGCTGGTGGTGTTCCTGCGCAGCCAGCCCACCGTCGCAAACGAAACCCAGCCCATCTACGTCTCGCCGGTGCTGGCAATGTTTGTGGGCGCGGGCCTGGCCCCAGTGGGCGAGAAGCCGGTGGTGGAGCCAGTGGTCGCGCCGGCCAAGGCACCGACTGTGGAGTATGGCGGGTACATTCTGAGCTACCAGGACTGCCAATCGTGCCACGGCCCGGACCTCAACGGCTCGCCCGGCGGCCTGGGACCGGCTGCGCCAAGCGTCCGCGCCTTCCTGAAGAACTGGACCGCCGAGCAGTTCATCCAGACCATGCGCACCGGCGTCGATCCGGGCGGCCACCCAATCCAGCCGCCGATGCCCTGGAAGATGATCGGCCAGATGGACGATGACGAGCTGACGGCGCTGTATCTGTACATCCGCAACATGCACGAGTAGCGCGGGCAGCGAAAAGGGTTCGGGGCGCATTCGACGCCCCGAACCCTTTTCGCTGCCACGAATGTGCGCAGGCCGAAAACGCGCGCTAATCTAGAAAGCGATACTTCAGCAGCGCGAGAATGGCATAAAAACCCTGGCTCGGCTTCATCTTCTTGCCTTCTTCGTAGGTGCGGCCCAGGTAGCTCACCGGCACCTCGTAGACCCGATGGCCGCGCTTCAGCACCTTGGCGGCAATCTCCGGCTCCAGCCGAAAGTCGTTGCTCTTCAGGGCCAGGTCGCGCATGATCTCGGTGCGCATCACCTTGTAGCACGTTTCCATGTCCGAAATCCAGCAGTTGAACAGGAAATTCGTCAGGAAAGTCAGCCCTTTATTCCCCAGCGCATTCCAGAAGTACATACCCGTATGCCGCCCCGAAAAGCGCGAGCCAAACACCACATTCACGCGGCCCTCGGCAATCGGCCGCACCAGCTCGTAGTAATCCTCAGGGTCGTACTCCAGGTCGGCATCCTGAATGATCACGATCTCGCCGGTGGCGCGTGCCAGCCCACTGCGCACCGCCGCGCCCTTGCCGCGATTGGTTGGGTGGCGCACGACGATCATATTCGGGTCGCTGGCGGCCTCGCGCTGCAGGATCGCAAAGGTATTATCGGAAGAATTGTCGTCCACCGCGATGATCTGCATATCCATCTTGATCGCGCGGACTTTTTGCAAAATCGACGAAATAGTTGCCGCTTCGTTGTAGCACGGCATGATCACCGAAAGAACCATATATCACCGTAATGCCAGTAAAACTATCGGCACAACAACAAGCGCCACCAGAACCAGCAAGCCCACCAGTAGCTTGAGCTGCTCGGCGCTGCGCCGCGCGGCCAGTTGCTCACGAACGGCCGGGTCGTAGGGAACCGTGGGCTGTTCGTCGAACAAAATGCGGCTGAGCGTGCCGGGCGAATGCAGCAGCCCGCTGGTAATTGCCCGCACCAGCTCGCCAGCCGTCACCAGTGGCGGCGCCCAGTAGGCAGTTTCGGCGCTGATGGGCACGCCGGTGAGGGCGCAGCGCAGCGGCTCGGCGTCGTTGGCGGGCTGGTTCAGCGAGAGCTTGTTGGCGTAGTCGATAGCCATGGTGCGAATCCTCCTCGTGTGTGTTGAAGCTAGGTTGCTGTTTTGAAGCCTAGAGATATGGCTTCACAAAGCGCTCGATCCGGTCAAGCGCGGCCTCGATCTTGTCGAGCGACGAGGCGTAGCAGGCGCGCACAAAGCCCGCGCCGCTCGGCCCAAACGCGTCGCCCGGGATCACAGCCACCTGCTGGTCGTGGAGCAGTTGCTCGGCAAATTGCTCGCTGGAGAGGCCCAGGTGGCTCACCTGCGGGAAGACATAGAACGCGCCCTGCGCCTCGAAGGTCGGCAGGCCGATCTGGTTCAGGCCGTCGACGATCACGCGCCGCCGACGGTCGTACTCGGCCACCATCTGGCGCACATCCTTTTCGCCGCTGCGCAGCGCCTCAAGGCCGGCATATTGCGCCACCGTCGGGGCGGACATAATCGCGTACTGGTGGATTTTGCGCGTCGCTGCGGTCACATCCACTGGCCCGGCCAGCCAGCCCAGCCGCCAGCCCGTCATGGCATAGGCCTTCGAAAAGCCGCCCAGCAGCACGGTGCGGTTGCGCATGCCCGGCAGCGATGCGAAGCATGTATGCTCGACGCCATACACCAGCCGGTCGTAAATCTCATCGGAGAACACCAGCAGGTCGTACTTCTCGGCAATCGCGGCGATCTCCAGCAGGCGCTCGCGTGGCATCACCGCGCCGGTCGGGTTATTCGGGTAGCCGATCAGAATGGCGCGCGTGCGCGGCGTGATCGCTTCCTCGATGGCGTCGCCCGTCACCTGAAACGAGTTTTCCACCGATGTGCTCACCGGCACTGGCACGCCACCGGCAAAGACCACGCTGGCCGGGTAGGCCACAAAGCTCGGCTCGGGGATGATCACCTCGTCGCCGGGATTGATGGTGGCGAGCATCGCGTTTTGCAGCGCCTCGCTCACGCCTACGGTGATCAGCAGCTCGGTTTCGGGGTCGTACTCAATGCCGTAGAGCTGTTTCATATGCTCAGACAGCGCCACGCGCAGTTCGAGCAGGCCCGAGTTCGAGGTGTAGGCGGTGTAGCCTTGCTGCAACGATTGGATGCCGGCGTTGCGAATCTGGTCGGGTGTGACAAAATCGGGCTCGCCAATGCCAAGCGAAATGACATCGGGCATTTGCGCGGCGATATCGAAAAACCGCCGGATCCCCGACGGCGGCACCAGCGCGACGCGCTCCGCAATTCGTTCCTGGGTCATTCCTGGGCTCCTTCTTGCCGGCGAGGCCGGCTGTTGTTTCATGACCACAGGCAACCGCGTTGCGGGCGTATAGTAGCATAGCGCGCCGTGTGCGGCTAGACGCCTGTGGATGACCGTAGTACTATTTTCTTCCCGGCGCAGGTCCCATTTTTACCGTTTCTTACCCAACCAGCCGCAGCACCAGGCGCGTCAGGCCGGGAATGGGCTGCGCAATAATCGAAAGCGCGCGCCCGTACCAGGGCACGTACACCTCGCCGTGGGTGCGCCGCGCAATGGCGCGCACCGTGGCGTCGGCCACCTGCGCGCTGGTGCAGCTGGTCAGGCGCGTGATGCGCGGGTACTTGGCCGCGTCGGCGCGCTGCTGGAAGCCGGTGCTGGCGACGCCCGGGCAAACCAGCGCGCAGCGCACGCCCGTTCCGGCTAGCTCGACCATGAGCGTGCGCGCCAGCCCAACCAGCGCGTGCTTGCTGGTGTTGTAGAAGCCCATGTTCTGGGTCGCCACCAGCCCGGCCAGCGAGGCCATAATCACAATCTGGCCGCCGCGCCGCGCCAGCATGTCGGGCAGAAAGGCCTGGATGCTGCGTACCGCGCCGTACACATTCACGTCGATCATTTCCTGCAAATCGGCCAGCGGCGCGTCGGCCAGCCGGTCAAGCACGCCAAAGCCCGCGTTGACCACCAGCACATCGGCGTGCCCGAAGCGCGCGCGCGTGGTGGCGGCCAGTTCTGCCAGCGCGGCTTCGCGTGCCACATCGGTTGGCACGGCCAGCGCGCGCTCGCCGCTCGCATCCAGCTCGTTCGCCAGCGCCGCCAGCCGCTCAGCCGAGCGCGCCGCCAGCACCACGCGCGCCCCCCCTGCCGCGCAACGCCGCGCAATCTGCTCGCCAAAGCCACTCGACGCGCCGGTGATCACAATCGCTTTGTTGTGCAGGTTCACGCGCCCTCGTTCTCGTCAAGCCCAACCCAGATCTGGTAGACCAGGCTTTTGTTGATCTTCAACTCGCGCGCAACCTGCCGCGCCGCCGCGCTGCCGCTCTTGCCCAGGTCGCGCAGCTCGCGCAGGCGCGCGGCCACTTCGGCCTCGCTGGGCAGTTGTTCTTCGGGCGCGATGCGCAGCTCGCTTTCGCCCGGTTCGTCAGCAAGCTGCGCCTTGCGGGCCGTGGCCCAGCGCCGCCCTTCCACCACCAGCGTGAAGTCGCCGCGCGGCCGGTGGCGGCTGTAGTAGGCCAGCACCTGGCTGATGCGCTGGCGGCGAAATTCTTCCTGCGGGCGCGTCAGCTCGCGCGCCACGGCCATGCGCCGGTCGCCCAAAATGCTCAGCATGTCGGCCAGGGTATCGACGACGCGATGGGGCGCTTCAAAGCACACCAGTGTCTGGGGCGCGTCGGCCAGGCTGTTCAGCAGGGCGCGGCGCTCAGCGCCCCGGCGCGGCAGTGCGCCCAGGTAGCTGAACTGGTCGGTTGGCAGGCCCGACGACACCAGCGCCGCGACTGGCGCGCTTGGGCCGGGGATGGGCGTAACCTGGAAGCCGGCGGTGATGCACGCGCTTACCAGCTCGAAGCCGGGGGCCGACATGCCCGGCGTGCCCGAGTCGGCCACCAGCGCCACGTCGCCATTCGCCAGCGCCGTCAGCAGTTCGTCGACTTTCGCGAGCTTGTTGTGCTCGTGGTACGAAATGCAGGGAACGTCGATCTGGTGGCGTGCCAGCAAGCGCTGGATTTGCCGCACATCTTCGGCGGCGATCAGGCTGGCCTCGCGCAGCACCCGCAGGGCGCGCAGGGTAATATCCTCGGCATTGCCGATTGGCGTGCTCACGAGAAAAAGTGTGCCCATGCCCATCCGCTGCTGAAAAGGCTTCTGCGTAGGCGCAAGTCTACGGTTATCGCCAAACACTGTCAAGTGACAAGCCGTGCCAATCAGGGCCATGCCAAAGTCGCAAAATTTATCCGCAGATTGCGCAGATTACGCAGATGATAGACCTCTCATACCGAATACCGATAATGCCTTCTGAATTGTCATGCTGAGCGAAGCGAAGCATCTCTTTAGGCTATGAATAGGAGATTCTTCACTACGCTCGCGCTTCGCTCAGAATGACAAAGTGCAAGTGTTGGCCCGAACTTGGTACTATCTGTGTAATCTGCGTAATCTGTGGATTGATCGCGCTCCTGTTCCAACATTGGCATGGGCGCCACGCGGCACTGACATCTCGCGCTGGGGCTGGACAAAAGGCCAGTTTCGATAGTATTTGCTTGACAAAGTCAAAACGCGGGTGCTATACTCATGCCATTCACACGGAATGTCGCATTAGTATCGGTGGAATTGCGCATGGCCCTGGAGCACTGGGAACAAGGCGAAACTCGCGCGGAGATTTTGCAGCTGCTGCGCCGCAACGGCCAGATGACGGCTGCCGAGCTGAGCGAGGCGCTGAACATCGGCGCGGTTGGCGTGCGCCAGCATCTGGCGCTGCTCGATCGCGACGGCCTGGTGCACACGGCTGGCGTGCGGCGCGGCGTCGGCCGGCCCAGCCACCTGTACGCGCTCACCACGGAGGCCGAAACGCTGTTCCCCAAGCGCTACGACCGGCTGCTGCTTGACGCGCTGGCCTTTGTCGAACAGCAGGGTGGCGCGCCCGCGCTCGACCAACTGTTTGCGGCACGCCGCTTGCAGCTATTCGAGCAACTGGCCCCGCGCCTGGCTGGCAAGCCACGGGCGGCGCAGGTTGCCGAGCTGGCGGCGGCGCTGACCGAACAGGGCTATATGTGTGAATTCCGCCAGCTTGCCGATGGCAGCTTCGAGCTGACCGAGCACAACTGCCCGGTCGATTGCGTGGCCCGCGATTACCCGCAGGCCTGCGCGCACGAGCTGAAGCTCTATGAAGACGTGCTCCACGCGCCTGTCACCCGCGAGGACGTGATTGCGCAGGGCGCAAACTGCTGCCGCTACCGCATCGCCGCCGAATAACGCTCCCGCACATTCATAACCCAGCGCAGCAACTCACCGAATTTATCTGCGTGCCGCCGGTTTGCGCTGGCGGCGCGTTCTTTCGCCACGAACCGTGGCCCGGTTTATGCGATTCACGTGCGGAGCGCCCGCACCTAGTCGAACACAATAAGGAGGATTTCATGGCCTTTACATTACCGCCATTGCCGTACGACTACAGCGCACTTGAGCCGCACATCGATACCCAGACAATGCAGATTCACCACGACAAGCACCACGCTGCGTATGTCACCAACGCCAACACTGCGCTTGAGAGCGCGCCCGACCTGGCGAGCTACAGCGCCGAAGACCTGCTGAAGAACATCAACGATGTGCCCGAGTCGATCCGCACGGCAGTGCGCAACAACGTCGGCGGCCACGTCAACCACACCATGTTCTGGGAGATCATGGGGCCGAACGGTGGCGGCGAGCCGAGTGGCGCGCTGGGCGACGCGATCAGCCAGGCGTTTGGCAGCTTTGCCGACTTCAAGGCCAAGGTCAACGACGCTGGCGTGAAGCGCTTCGGCAGCGGCTGGTCGTGGCTGGTGATGGGCAGCGACGGCAAGCTGCAGGTGATCAGCACCGCCAACCAGGACAGCCCGCTGATGGACGGCCACACGCCGCTGCTGGGCGTCGATGTGTGGGAGCACGCCTACTACCTGAAGTACCAGAACCTGCGCGCCAAGTACCTTGAGGCGTGGTGGAACACGGTCAACTGGGAAGAGGTTGCCAAGCGCTTCGGCCACTAGTGCGCCGTTGACGCGGGAGGTGGAGAATGGGAGATGGGGGTTTAGGCTTCGGAAACCCATCGTCTGAAACTTCTCTGCGCCTGCATTCGGCATAGACGAATGAGATACACCGCAGCGGCACGAAGGTTTGCACGATCAGCTGATCGACGGCCTTCGTGTCGTTGCGTTTATAATGTGCCCGCATATGACAGGACGTATGCAGTCAGCGTTTTAGCATTCAGCAGAGCGGTTCTTGATTTTGTATGCACTTTTTCGCGCGCAGCGCGAAAAAGTGCATACAAAAAGAATCGTTGCTACCTTGCTGCCGCAGGCTAACGGCCATATCACGCGGGTGGCTGCGTAAACCCCGTACATAACGAAAGAACACGAACTATGGCGGTAACAATGCGCCCGGCCGTCGCCGACGACCAGGACGCCATTCGCATGATCATCCGCGCATCCATGCTCAACCCGCTCGGGCTGGACTGGCAGCGCTTTGTGGTGGTGGAAGAAAGCGGCGGCCTGATTGGCATCGGCCAGGTCAAGCCGCACCGTGGCGGCATGCGCGAGCTGGCCTCGATCGCCGTCGTGCCTGAGTGGCAGGGCAATGGCGTTGGCGCCGCAATCGTGCGGGCGCTGCTTTCGCGTGAAACCGGCCCCATCCACCTGATGTGCGCCCGGCCAACGCGCGTGTTCTACGAGCGTTTTGGCTTTCACAAAATAAGCGGCGCGCAGATGCCTGGCTATTTTCGTCCCTTCGCGCTGATGGGCGCGGTGCTGGGCCGCCTGACCCGCAGCGAACGCTATGCGCTGGCGGTCATGCGCCGCGATCCGCAGCCGTAAGCACATTCCGCAGCAGCATCATATTCGTCACTGGCCCGGTGCCGCCCGGCACTGGCGTGATCGCCCCCGCCACGGCTTCCGCGCTGGCGAAATCGACATCCCCCACCATGGTGCCATCGTCGCGCACATTGATGCCAAAATCGATCACCACCGCGCCCGGCTTCAGCATCTCGCCGGTGATCAGCCCTGCGCGACCAACCGCCGCCACCACAATGTCGGCCTCGCGCAGCGTTGCCGCCAGGTCGGGCGTGCGCGAATGCGCGATGGTGACGGTGGCGTGCTCGTGCAGCAGCAGCAGCGCCATGGGCTTGCCCACAATGTTGCTGCGCCCAACCACCACGGCGCGCTTGCCCGCCAGCGGAAGGTTGGCGCGATGAAGCATTTCCATGCCGCCCGCTGGCGTGTTCGGCAGCAGGCTGGGCAGCCCCTGCGCCAGCAGCCCGGCGCTGGTTGGCGTCACGCCATCCACATCCTTGCGCGGGTCGATCTGCGCCACCGCCTGGTTCGCGTCGAGGCGCTTGGGCAGCGGCAGTTGCAGCAGAATGCCATGCACGCTCGTGTCGGCGCTGAGCGCTTGCAGCGCATTGTCGAGCGTTTCCTGGCTGGTGTCGGCGGGCAGCAGCTGGTGAAGAAAGCGAATGCCTATGCCGTCGCAGGCCTTGCCAATGCTGCGCACATAGCTGTCGGAAGCGGCGTCGCCCGCCACCTGCACCACCGCCAGCGCGGGCGGCGTGCCGCGCGAAGCAATAAACGTTTGAACCCCTGAGCGCAGCTCTTCGCGCAGCGTCCTGGCTAGCGCGCGGCCATCGAGAATTGTCGCAGGCATGGCGTGTTCCTTTTCGCGAGAATTTAGAAATATTATACAATGGGCCGGCGCGACCCCGGTGGCGGTCTGATGCACGATACGCAACGCCGGCCGCGCCTTGCAACACGCTCCGAAGGAGGCTCCGATGCGAACGATTGACTTGCGCAGCGACACCGTCACCCTGCCCTCGCCGGCCATGCGCCGCGCAATGGCCGAAGCGCCGGTGGGCGATGATGTCTATGGCGAAGACCCGACGGTCAACCGGCTGGAGGCGCTGGCGGCCGAGCGCGTGGGCAAAGAAGCCGCGCTGCTGGTGGTGAGCGGCACCATGGGCAACCTGTGCGCGCTGCTGGCCCACTGCGCACGCGGCGAAGAAGTGATCGTGGGCGATCAGTCGCACATTTACAACTACGAGGCCGGCGGCGCTGCTGTGCTCGGCGGCGTCGCCTTTCATGTTGTGCCGACGCTGCCCAATGGCGAGCTGCCGCTTGCCGAACTGGCCGCCGCCATGCGCGATCCCGGCGATTCGCACGAGGCGATCACGCGGCTGGTCTGCCTGGAAAACACCCACAACCGCTGCGGCGGCGTGGCGCTCGCGCCCGACTATATGCGCGACGTGCAGGTCTTTGCGCGCGATCGCGGGCTGGCCGTGCATCTCGACGGCGCGCGCCTGTTCAATGCGGCGGTGGCCCAGCGCACCGATGCCGCCAGCATCACGCAACACGTCGATAGCGTGCAGTTCTGCCTTTCCAAAGGGCTGGCCGCGCCGGTTGGCTCGATTGTGGCGGGCGATGCGGCGTTTGTGGCGCGGGCGCGGCGCATTCGCAAGCTGGTCGGCGGCGGCATGCGCCAGGCCGGCATTCTTGCGGCGGCGGGCATTGTCGCGCTCGAAGAAATGGTCGAGCGCATGGCCGAAGACCACGCCAACGCCCGCATGCTGGCCGAGGGTCTGGCCAGCTTCCCGCAGGTCGCGCTCGACCTCGCGACCGTGCAGAGCGACATTGTGATCTTCCAGCTGCGCGCGGGCAGCCCTGCCGCGCTGGTGCAGGCGCTGGGCGCGCGCGGCGTGCTGGTGGGCGAAGTCGGGCGCGGCGCGATTCGCGCGGTGACGCACTACGGCATCGACGCGAGCGATATTGAAGAAACGCTTGAGGCCACGCGGGCGGCGCTGGCCGAGCTGGCCTAGTTGGAGGGGTTGCGCGTGAAGATCGAACAATGGTCGCCCGAGCAGGCGCTGGCCGGAATCGAGGAGCTGAACGCACTGCTGGTTGATAGCGTCGACAACGGCGCGTCGATTGGCTTCTTGCCGCCGCTGAGCGCGGAAGAAGCGACTGCGTACTGGGCGGGTGTTGCCGCCGAGGTGCGCGCGGGCGAGAAATTCCTGCTGGTGGCGCGCAACGACGCCGGCAGGCTGGTGGGCAGCGCGCAGCTTGCGCTGGCAAGCAAGGCCAACGCCCGTCACCGCGCCGAGGTGCAGAAGGTGATGGTGCACACCGCCGCGCGCCGGCAGGGCCTGGCCTTCGCGCTGATGCACGCGCTCGACGCGCTGGCGCAGCAGCACGGCCGCACGCTGCTGGTGCTCGACACGCGCCAGGGCGACCCTTCCGAGCAGCTGTACCAGAAATGCGGCTACACCATGGCCGGCGTCATCCCGGCCTATGCGCGCAACGGCGACGGCGGGCTGGATGCCACCGTGCTGTACTACCGCCAGCTTCCCGCTATGCTATAATTGGCGGCCAGAAGGGTGTAGCGAGCGAGGAATGTGATGCCAATCGGTACGATCAACAATCGCGACGTACTACTCGCGCCGTCGATCTTGTCGGCCGATTTCGCCAACCTGGGCCGCGACGCAAGTGCCGCCGTGGCAGCCGGCGCCGACTGGTTGCAGATCGACGTGATGGACGGCATGTTTGTGCCAAATATCAGCGTTGGCCTGCCGGTCGTGGCGTCGTTGCGCAAGGCAGTGAGCATCACGCTCGACTGCCACCTGATGATTACCCAGCCCGAGCGCTACGTAGCCGATTTCGCCAAGGCTGGCGCAAACAATATCACCGTGCACGCCGAGTCGACGCCGCACCTGCACCGCACCGTGCAGCAGATCAAGCAGCTTGGCCTGACGGCGGGCGTCGCGCTGAACCCGGCCACGCCACTGGGCGCGCTCGACGAAATTCTGCCGTATATCGACCTCGTGCTGATTATGAGCGTCAACCCGGGCTTTGGCGGCCAGGAATACATTCCCACCAGCACCGGCAAGATTGCCCGCCTGCGCCAGCTGCTCGACGCGCGCGGCTACCCCGACATGCACATTCAGGTCGATGGCGGCATAAGTGCGCGCAATGTGGCCGAAATCGCTGCCGCTGGCGCAAACAATATTGTCGCTGGTTCGGCCATTTTCACGCCACAGCGCCCCGTCGCCGAAACCGTCGAGCTTATGCGCGCCGCGCTGCGCGAGCGCTAAAAGGAGCCCAAGCTTGCCCTGCACGCTTGCCGCCACGCACTACGACCCCGACGGGCGCATGAACGACCAGATCGGGCGAATGCTGCCCGTGCTGACCGATATATTCGATGATCTGGCGATTCAGGCGGCACACGCCAGCCCGCCCGCCGCGCTCGACATGCTGCGCGCAGCGGGCGCAACCGTGCAGCAAGAAGAAACTGCCCGCTTCAATGGTCTGGCCGAGCTTGGCGGGGCGCGCCGCGAAGTTGTTCACCTGGGCTTGCAGCTGCCCGCCGACACCATATTTTTTTGCGATTTTGATCGCGCCCTGCACTGGGCCGAATATCACGCCGATGAACTGCGCGCTGTCGTGTCCGACCTCGCCGCGCACGACTTCACGGTGCTGGGCCGCAGCGCGCGCGCCTTCGCGTCGCACCCGGCCGTGCAGTGCCACACCGAGCTGATTATCAACAACGTATTTGCGCGCTGCAGTGGCGAAACGTGGGACATTACGGCAGCGGCGCGCGGTATCTCGCGCCGGGCGGCCGAGGCCATTCTGGCCGGCTGCCCCGAGGCAAGCATCGGCACCGATATGGCATGGCCCTTGTTTCTGCTCAAAGGCGGCGAGCTATCGGTCAACTATTGCGAAACCGAGGGGCTGGAATTCGAAACTGCTGACCGCTTCCCTGAAGAAATTGCGGCGGCTGGCGGGCGCGAACAATGGCTCGACCAGCTCGACGCCGACCCGGCGCAGTGGGCCTTCCGGCTCGAACTGGCGCGGATCGAAGTCGCGGCGGCCAAGCCCTACGCCCAACGCGCATAACGACGTCAAACAAAAGCATCCCTTAATATATGAGAGGAACCCATGCCCAAAGAAGGAATAACGCCTCGCGCGCAAGATTACTCGCAGTGGTACCTGGATATTGTGCGCAACGCCGACCTGGCCGACTACGCCGAGGTTGTGCGCGGCTGCATAGTGTTCAAGCCAACCGGCTATGCGCTCTGGGAAGCGATCCAGCGCGGCCTGGACGACCGCATCAAAGCGACCGGCCACGTCAATGCCTACTTCCCGCTGCTCATTCCCAAAAGCTTCATCATGAAAGAAGCCGAGCATGTTGAAGGCTTCGCGCCCGAGCTGTTCGAAGTCACGCAGATCGGCACCGACAAGCTGGCTGAGCCGCTGGTGGTGCGCCCAACCTCCGAAACGATTATCGGCTACTTTTATGCGAAATGGATCCGCAGCTACCGCGACCTGCCGCTGCTGATCAACCAGTGGGCCAACGTGATGCGCGCCGAAATGCGTACGCGCCCGTTCCTGCGCACCGCCGAGTTTCTCTGGCAGGAAGGGCATACTGTCCACGTCGACGAAGCCGACGCCGAGCGCGAAACGCTTATGATCCTGCACGACGTTTATGCCGATTTCGTGGAAAAAGAAATGGCCGTGCCGGTGATCAAGGGCCTGAAGACCGAGAAAGAAAAGTTCCCCGGCGCGCTGCGCTCGTACTGCATCGAGGCGATGATGCAGGATGGCCGTGCCTTGCAGGCCGGCACTTCGCACAACCTCGGCCAGAACTTCGCGCGCGCCTTCAACATCACCTACACCGACCACAATAACACGGTGCAGACGGCCTGGACGACCAGTTGGGGCGTGAGCACGCGCCTGATCGGCGCGCTGATCATGAGCCATTCCGACGACGAAGGGCTGATTGTGCCGCCGCGCCTCGCGCCCATTCAGGTCGTGCTGGTGCCGATCTACAAGAACGACGCCGAGCGCAGCGCAGTGATGGGCGCTGTCGATACAATCACGGCCTCGTGGAAGGGCCGGCTGCGCTTCAAAATCGACGACCGCGACAACCTGACACCCGGCTTTAAGTACAACGAGTGGGAGATGAAAGGCGTGCCGGTGCGCGTCGAAGTTGGCCCGAAAGACGTTGAGAAGGGCAGCGTGGCGGTTGCGCGGCGCGATGCGCCTGGCCGCGCCGGCAAGTCGTTTGTGCCGCAGGCCGGCCTGACCGAGCACCTCGAAGCACTGCTGGCCGAGATTCAAACCGCCCTTTACGATCGCGCGCTGCGCTTCCGCGAAGAGCGCACCGCCGACGTCAGCAACTACGACGAGCTAAAAGCCCAGATCGAAAAGGGCTTCGCGCGCGCCTACTGGGCCGGCACCACCGAAGACGAGCAGCGCATCCAGGACGAAATTCGCGCCACCATTCGCTGCATCCCGCTCGATCAGCCCGGCAGCGGCGGCACTTGCGTGTACACCGGCAAGCCCGCCACGCAGCAGGTTCTGTTCGCGCGCGCCTACTAGCGCGGCTCATATCAAACGTTCGGCAAATAACTGCTACCATGCTGCAAGATTTTATGCACGCAGCGCCTATATAATGAAGGCGCAATCGTAGCACAATAGATTGGCGTAGTACCCACCAAGCAATCGTGGCCAGTCATAGCTACTTATAGCTAGGGCTGGCCATATATGTTGGCAATTGTTGTAAAACATTCATTGCGTTTGTGCGAAGGAATGAGTTGATATGCAGCCACTGAAACAGCAATTAATCGACGCACTGCGAGCCGAACAGCAGTCTATTGCCGAGCACATCGCTGATGGCATTTCGGCAAAATCGTCGGAGTCGTATAGCCAGGTGCCACGCGCTTCGATTCTTGCGATGGGTTCAGGCCTGATCAATAGTCTCGCTCAAGCGGTGGAAACAGGAAATTTTGAAGGATTGCAAGCATTTGCTGGCGAGCTTGGCCAGCAGCGCGCAAGTGCCAAAGTCGAATTGAAAGATGTGGTTGTGGCAGCGCAGATTACGCGCCAGCAAATCTGGGCGGTGATGGAGCGAGTGTTCAGCGCTGGTGGCGGGGATACTGCACTCGTCAAAGAGGTGGAAACGGCTATTCACGAGATTGTCCTCGCCATTGCTACGGCCTACAACTCAATTATGGTGAATGCGCAGAATATGCTTGCTGAGCGCGAAGAAGCGCTGGCCTACCAGGGCCAGCTCATTCAGGAGCTGTCAACGCCAATCGTCCCGGTCTTCGAAGGGGTGCTGGTGCTGCCACTCACTGGCGCAGTCGATTCGCGGCGCGCTACGCAAATCATGGAAGCGGCACTTGAGCAGATCGTTGGCAACCAGGCCGACGTGCTAATTCTTGACATTACTGGCGTGCCGGTGGTTGATACGGGAGTGGCGAATTACCTGATTCAGATGGCGCGAGCGGTGAATTTGCTTGGTGCGCAGGTGGTGCTGGTGGGCATTGGCGCCGAAATCGCCCAGACGATTGTGCAGCTTGGCGTTGAATTGCGCAATATCGTCACGCGCTCGAACTTGCAGGCCGGCATCGAATACGCGCTCCAAAAGCGCGGCTATGCGATTCAGGAAGCGTAAGCACGCCTGGCGGCGCCGTGTGGTAGAATGCGGGCATGAACACCCGCCTGCCACGCTGCTTGCTCGTCCTGGCGCTGTTTGCGCTTGCTGGTTGCGCTCGCCCCGCCGCTAAAGCGCCCATCTCCGTTCCCGCGCCAACGCTGCGGCCGGTTTCGCCCACCGCGCCCCTGCTAACGAATACGCCACTGCCTAACGCTACTGCAACGCCGCAAGCAAGCTCTACGCCCACCCCGAGCCCATCACAAACCCCAAGCGCCACGCCGAGCCCAAGCGCCACGCCAACCGCAAAACCCTCTTCCACACCCATGCCTGCCACGCCAGCGCCGGCTGCCATTCAGCATACGTTTCCTGTGCGCAGCAAAGGCAAAATCAGCTACGGGCGCTTTCACCACGATTACCCCGCCGCCGACATTTTCTGCCCGGTTGGCAGCGAGTTTGTGGCGGTCACAAACGGCGTCGTTGATTTTGTGAGCCGCGAGGATGTGTGGGACCCGAAGGTGAATGATGGTGCAACGCGCGGCGGCCTGTCGGTCGCGATCATTGGCGACGACGGCGTGCGCTACTACGGCTCGCATCTTTCGGCAATCGCCGATGGCATCGCGCCGGGTGTGCGGATCGAAATGGGCCAGTTGCTCGGCCTGAGTGGCAAAAGTGGCGATGCTGCTGCCACCGAGCCACATCTGCATTTCGGTATTTCCCACCCCACCACGCCCGACGACTGGGCCACGCGCCGGGGCGAAATCGCGCCATATTCCTACCTGAAAAGCTGGCAGGGCGGCAAAGACTTTGCCCCTAAGCTTTCTCGGTAGGCATGCCATAGGGCTGATGAGTTTGAATATATTCTGCCACCGGGTCGGGGGTGAGGTAGCGCAATGAACGGCCGGTGGTGGCGCGCTGGCGCAGCATTGTGCTGGAAATGTCGATCTGCGGACCCGCGAGGACGGCGAGGCGATCCGTGAGTTGGGGCAGGGCTGCCAGGAGTTTGCTCGCGTCGAAATGCTGGCCGGGGCGCTCAATCACCGCAAGCTGCGCCAGCGCCGTAATGCGCTCGGCTGCGCGCCAGCGTGGCAGGTCGGCGGCGGCGTCGGCCCCCAGCAGCAGCACCAGCTCGCCGCGCTCGGCAACAAGCGTTTCCAGCGTCGTGATCGTATACGAAGGGCCGGCGCGCTCGATCTCCAGCGGCGACACTTCGAATGCCGGGTTTGCGGCGCAGGCAAGCCGAACCATCGCCAGGCGCGCTTCCGGCGCAGCGCCATGCTGGCCTTGCTTAAGGGGCTGATGGGCTGCGGGCATGAAAATGACGCGCTCAAGGCCAAGCGCCAGGTGCGCATCTTCCGCAATCGCCAGATGCCCATAGTGAATGGGGTCGAACGAGCCGCCAAATAAGCCAACGCGCTTGTTCATAGCTTTATATATCCATAGAAAAAGGCGGGCGCCACTGCTGGCCCCGCCTTCTTGCAACTGCGCCTCGGCTTAACGCATCTGGTATTCGATCTCCATGCCTTCTTGCAGGAGATCCCACACCATCCACGGCACCATCGAGCGATCTTCCATAATGAGATCAGCGGTGTATGGCTCAATCAGCTCGGCCACATCCTGCCGCGTGAGCCGGTAAGCGCGCCGCCCCATTTTCTGATACAGGCGCATCGCCAGCATATCACTCAATTCTTGCAGGTCGCGCTCAGGAAGCGCGCCACCGGTTGCGTATTGCCGTCCGCGCATAGCTACCCCTCGTAGTCGTCGTTGCGTTGGCCACGGCGGCGCGCTTCATTCTGGTAATAGCGGGCCTCGCGTGGGTCGATGCGTGGGCTGGTGGGCCGGCGCTCTTCGTACTCAGCTTCTTGCGGTGCCTGAAGTGCCATTTCGTGGCGCTCTGCATCGGCGCGGGTGGTGAGCGTGGAGCGTGTCAGGCTTTCGCTAATATATTCGAGCACATCGCGAATATCTTCATTGTCGTCGAGCATGCCGTCAAATGGCATTGCCACGCCGCTCACGGTTTTCACCGTCTGGCCAACTTCGCGCAGCGTCCGGTCGATGCCACCTACCAGGCTGCGCATCACGGCGGCAAGCTCTTCGCGCTCATCTACCGTCAGGTTCGCGAAACCCACCAGCGCTTTTTCCTGCGCGCGCAGCAGCGTGGCGCGGAGAATAGCGATATCGGCCTGGGTTTGCAACTCGTAGCGCTTCACAAGATGCGCCTGCCGAACCTGCTCAACCAGCTCGTCAGAAGAAACTGGCGTCCACAGCAACGCGGGAATGATGATAAAGCCAATCATCCCCACAAAGACCTGCTGATAGATCAAGCCGCTTTCGGCAACAACCTGCTGCGCGGCCCACCAGCTCCACTGGATCTGAAATGAGTAGTAAAGCAGATAGATCGAACAGGCGATGACCACCGCATAGCCCCATGTTTTTGCATTCACTTTCTGAAGCAGCATACCGCCCGGGCTCCAGGGAATAAGGAAACTCACCAGACTTGGCGGCGCTAGGACGAGAATCGCGGTGAATGCAATCGCCACAATTTTATTATTTGGGATGAGGGTTGATTGTACGCCCCACCAGTACACAGCTGAGCCAACCATCGCAATAATTGCGAGGATGGCAAGCAAGGTTTTTGAGGTGAACTGAAAACCATTTCCTCGCCGGCGTTGGCTACGCATCATATCAAGGTACCGGCTGCTCATTAATGCCTCCTTGCAGTGATGCGCGATGACGAACAGGCGCAATGCACAGATGATACATTGTATAGTTTATGAAATTGAGTATTCATAATCCTTTTTAAAGAGAAAGAGCCCCGCGGACGATAATCATAGAGATTCATTCGTCCGTTGAGCTGCGGTTGGATGAAAGAGCACAAGTTGTAGGAGCAAAATTGTCGTTATGCAATTCAGCAACTCCTGCTGAGCGTTTATTGCTGGATAGTTACCGCCTCAGATACAAGAACGTAGGCTTCAACCGATTCGCCCGAGTTTGCGGCCCGCATCCGTGCGCGTAATGCTTCTGAGATTGATGTCAGCCCAAAGTCGCTATTAATGCGGTAGATCACTTCCAGCGCGGGCTGATTTGTATCGCGTAACGTAAATTGTGCCTGAGCTGGAAACGCCCCGATAATGGTGCCGATTTCCACGATCTGCTCGTTAGCCGGGTCGAACCAGAACAGTGCTGTCGGCTGATTTGCTCTGTAAGTACGCGGCTCGGCAAATGCCTCGCGACTTAGTTCGTGCGCCCGCCAGCGCTGCAAATTGTCCAGTGGAACCGCTGTGCGCGGCACCACAACAATTGACGGCGAGGTCGGCGATAAAGTCACTGGCGATTCGGTTGCGCCCACCGCAGGGGCGCTGATCTGTGTCGGCGCCGCTGCTGGCAGCTCGGTGACCGGCGCGGATGGTATGCTTGTTGCGCTTGGTTGTTCAACTTCCACTGTTGGCGCAGCTGGCACCGCTGGCGAGGAAGCAGCTGGTGCTTGCGCCGAAGGCTGGTTGATCTGGAGTGGTTGCCCACACCCTATCAACAGAAACAGACTCAAGAGCAACCAGCGGACGTGCAACTACATCTCACGCTATAGAAAATTTGTTCTAAAATTATACTATGCAGGCAATCGGTTGTCAACGATTTCCCCGCCAGAGTTTCTCTTTTCAATCCTTTACAGCCGCGCTGTTCGTGCTTTTATTCACAGCGCCATTGCATTATATGCAGCAGTGCGAACGGCTAAAAGAAACTGCTAGCAGTGCGAGAACCTCTTACACTTTATAATACTATACAACTTTTACGTCGCTTAAATGCGTTAGACCACTTGTTCTGAACCATTGCAATGGCCTAAAAAACCCTAATGATTATACGCGTTTGCCAGGTCGGTGTCAAGGGCGATCGCATGTCCTGGGCTTTCCAAAGACAAATTTTTCGACGACTGAGATGCTAATGTCATAAATCATGCAAAGGGTTTTGCGGTGTTATCATGTTCCTTCGGACCGGAAAATCCCAAAAGCGCAAGGGTCGTTTATTTTGGCTGTTGGCGTATGCTTGACAACTATGCTATAATGGTGCCTACAGGTTAAAGCGTTGCATAAGCATCCTCTATTACCTGGATAGCGCTACCCCGCTCTATCATATTTCGGTTGTATCCCCCAGGCTGTGTTCAGATTTCTGCCGCATATGCGCAGTTGCATGCTGTGATGCAGCCCGGCGCAAACCTCAATAACAACAAGTGAGTCCTGTACGTCTGCAATCATCCTCATGAATGCGTTGCGAACTCAGATCAGAATTTCATATGTCGTTGGCGCGGTAGGTGCTATGGAAGCGCTAATCAACGATATGGGTGCAGTGAAGCGGCGGTAGCTGCTGTCACTATTGCTGGTTGCCCTGTTTACAATTGTTTACCCTGGTCGTGTCATAGCGCGTGCCTTTTCGAACGGCATGCAGGCAACGGCGCGGCAGTTCCCTGCCATTCCTTCACTACAGTTTTTCCCGGCAGGATAAGGGCGCGGGTTCTATGTACCGGTGGGCTGTATCACCGGTGATGGGAGTTACGTGTGCCACGTATACGGATGAAGAATAATCACGAGGCGCCGGCTGAGCTGATCGAAACACGCGATCGCACACCGGTAGTGAATGTCGCTGAGCTGGAAACGAAAACATTAAATGATTTGCGCGAAATGGCGCGCGTCAGCGGCATCAGCGGGGTAAGTGGCCTGAAAAAGCAGGATTTGATTTTCAAACTGCTGCAGGCCCAAACCGAAGAAGCCGGCCACAGCCTGAGCGATGGCGTGCTGGACATTGTGTCGGATGGGTTTGGCTTTTTGCGCGGCCCGCGCCTGCTGCCCGGCCCCGACGATGTCTATGTTTCGCAATCACAGATTCGCCGCTTTGGCCTGCGGACGGGCGACCGCGTATGGGGCCAGATTCGGCCGCCAAAGGAGAGCGAGCGCTATTTCTCGCTGCTGCGCGTTGAGCTTGTTAATAACATGGACCCTGAGACGGCGCGCAAACGCCCCTCGTTCGATCAGCTGACGCCGATTTTCCCGAATGAACAGCTGCACCTCGAAACCGAGCCAAATATCTTAGCGACACGTTTGGTCGATCTGATTGCGCCGATTGGTCGCGGCCAGCGCGGCTTGATTGTGTCGCCGCCCAAGGCCGGCAAGACGCTGCTGCTGAAGTCGATTGCGAACGGCATCACCGCGAATCATGCCGATGTTCACCTGATGGTGCTGCTGATTGGTGAGCGCCCTGAGGAAGTCACCGACATGAAGCGCTCGGTCAAGGGCGAAGTTATTTCGTCGACCTTTGACGAGCCGGTGGAAGACCATACCAAGGTTGCCGAGATGACGCTCGACCGGGCGAAGCGCCTGGTTGAAGGCGGGCAGGATGTCGTCATCCTGATGGACTCAATCACCCGCCTGGCGCGCGCGTACAACCTCGATATGCCACCCAGCGGCCGCACACTGTCGGGCGGTATCGACCCGGTGGCGCTGTACCCGCCCAAGCGCTTCTTTGGCGCAGCGCGTAATATCGAGAACGGCGGATCGCTCACCATTATCGCGACCTGTCTGGTTGATACCGGCAGCCGCATGGATGATGTGATCTACGAGGAATTCAAGGGTACCGGCAACATGGAATTGCACCTCGACCGTAAGCTGGCCGAGAAGCGCGTATTCCCCGCCATCGACATCACCCGCTCGGGCACGCGCCGCGAGGAGCTGCTGCTGGGCGATAGCCTGCGCCAGGTGTGGACATTGCGGCGCATGGTGAGCATGCTTGGCGAGAATGAAGGCACTGAGCTGGTGTTGACGCGTATGTCGAAGACGCGCAACAACCCTGAGTTCCTGGCCACGCTGACCAAAGGCAACTAGCTCGTTTCCCCCGAATGATCCGCAAAAGCGCGGCAGGGTGCCTGGCACTCAGCAATCGCCGCTTTTGCGGATCTTTCTGTTTTGTGCAACCTGGCCTGCTCCCCCAACGTATAGCTTTACAAGGCATATAATTTTCTGTGCGTAGCTTTCTGCTGCGCTAACCCTCGGTGTATTCGTCCAGAAAGGAGTTTCGACGTGCGTTGTCCAACCTGTGACGCTGAGCTTGCCCCAAATGCTCGTTTCTGCACAACGTGTGGCACCCCAATCGCTGCCCCGCCCCCCAGTGCGCCGGCAGCCGCGAGCAGCTTTTCAAGTGGCGCGAGCGAGTATACCAACCAGCCCGGCCAGCGCCTCGATCTGCCCGAGCCAACAGTCGCGATGCGCGGGCGCGGCACCACCGGCATGGAATACCAGATCATTGGCACAACCCTGCAAGCGGTGATTATGGAGCTTGATCCGGGTGAGACCGTGTATTCCGAAAGTGGCGGCATGGCCTGGATGAGCGGCAATATCGCCATGCAGACCACTGGCCGGGGCGGCGGGCTTGGCGGAATGTTCAAGCGCGCAATCTCGGGCGAGTCGATGTTTCTGGTGGAATATACCAGCCAGGGCGGCAAGGGAATTGTGTCGTTCGCCTCGGATTTCCCAGGCAAGATCGTGCCTGTCAATCTTGCCGGCGGGCAGCAAATGATTGCGCAACGGCAGGCCTTCCTCTGCGCCGAAAAAACCGTGCAGCTCGATATTCACTTTCGCAAAAAACTCGGCGCTGGCTTCTTCGGCGGCGAAGGCTTTGTGATGCAGAAGTTGACCGGCCCGGGTGTGGCGTTTGTGTGCCTCGACGGCGAGATTGTGGAATATACCCTCGCGCCGGGCCAGATGCTGAAAGTCGATACCGGGCACGTTGCGATGTACGAGCCGACGGTCACGTTCGATATCGAGATGATGCGCGGCTTCCGCAACATCCTGTTTGGCGGCGAAGGTTTGTTCCTGGCGACGCTGCAAGGCCCGGGGCGCGTGTGGCTGCAAACCATGCCGACGATGAACCTGGCCAAGGCGATTGCCGAATACCTGCCGCGTCCCTCCAGCTCGAGCGGCGGCTCGGGTATCGACATTGGCAACCTGCTGGGCGGCAGCTAATTCTTGCCTGGGCGAACATGTATGCGGCGTGCTTGGAATACTCCTGGCGCGCCGCTTTTTTGTTGGGCGCAATGGCATACATGTTGCCCTGCTCTGCTCAGGGCAAAGGGAAGGAGCGCGATATGACCGAGCGGGAAATTATGGCAGAAGCACAGTCGCTGGCAGACGATGGGCGCGCCATGCTGATCTACCGGCTGCTGGCCGAAACCTATGGCATTCGGGCATGGACGCCGCGCCGCGAGCCGCTCCACGAGCTGATTTCGACCATGCTCTCGCACCGCACCACCGAGGCGAACGAGGCCAGGGCATTCGAGCAGATGTGGGCGCGTTTCGGTAGCTGGGAAGCGATTGCCGCCGCCGAGCCCGCCGCCATTGCGCAGGCAATTGCGCCCGCGAACTTTGCCGAGGCCAAAGCCCCGCGCATCAAGGCGGTACTCAACCAGATCATTGCCGAGCGTGGCACGCCGTCGATTGATTTCCTGGCCGAACTGCCGGTAGAAGAAAGTATGGCATGGCTGGAAAGCTTGCCGGGCGTTGGGCCGAAAACGGCCTCGCTGGTGCTGCTGTTCTGCTTCCACAGGCCAGTGCTGCCAGTTGACACGCATGTGCATCGCGTCAGCGGGCGGATTGGCCTGATTGGGCCAAAAGTGAATGCCGAGCAGGCGCACGAATTGCTGGCTGCGCAGCTGCCGCCTGATGCCGACGTGCTGTGGAACTTCCACCTGAACATGCTGCACCACGGCCAGCGTATCTGCGTGTGGGAGCGCCCGCGCTGCGCGAAATGCAGCCTGCGCGAACACTGCGACTACGGGCGGGCGCATGCACGCCGGGCGGAAGCGGCGCAGTAGGGTATGATCCTGCCTTGCACAGCGAGTGTTCATGGTACAATATCGGTGTCATTGCGATAGCACAATCAACGCAAACAGGAGTGGCGATGTCCGCGCTGGCTCGTTTCGAATCCTTCATGGAAAACATGGTCGAAGGGTCGGTTGCGCGCTTGTTTCGCAGCCCGATTCAACCGGCGGAAATCGCGAAGCGCCTTGAGCGCGCGATGGAGACCCAGCAAACCATCAGCGTGCGCCGGGTGATTGTGCCCAACTTCTACCGCGCCTTTCTCAACCCGCAGGATTTCACCGCCTTCCAGCCCATTCGCGCCGAGATGGAGCGTGAGATGGCGACCTACCTGGCCGAACTGGCGCAGGAGCGTGGCTTTGCGATGCTTGAGCACCCGCGCGTGGAACTAAGCGCCGACGCAGGAGTGGGCCGTCACACGATTCAGGTGGTGGCAGAAACAAGTGCTGCGCCCGCGCCGGCCGCTGCCGATCACACCCAGGTTTTCCAGCCGGCCCAGGCCCAACCCGCGCAATCGCGCACGCGCCTGCTGCTGAATACCCCGAGCGGTCGCCATGTCATTCCGCTGGAAAGCACGCAGCTCACGGTTGGGCGCGGCCTGAACAACGACATTATTCTGGAAGATACACGGGTGTCGCGCCACCATGCGCAGCTGCGCTACCGGGCGCGGCGCTTCTGGATCAACGACATGGGCTCGACCAATGGCACCTTTGTGAATGGCGAGCAGATTGAGGAAAAAGCCCTGCGCGATGGCGACACGATTTCGCTGGGCGGCCTGGAGCTGACGTTTAAAGAAAGCTAGCAGCCCCCCGTGGGCTTCAACAACCTATGTTTGACGCTACCAACTTCTCGATTGATATTCTGGTGCTGCTGCTGCGCGTGGCGGTGGTGCTGCTGCTTTACTTCTTCTTATGGCAGGTTTTGCGCTTTGTTATGCGCGATCTGCGTACGGGTGGGCAGCCAGCCAGCGCGGCAAGTGCCAGCCCCTACGGCCAGCTTATGGTACTGCACGCGGGCACCACTGGCGTGCCGGCTGGCAAGCATTTCCCGCTTGGCCCCAGCAACATCATTGGGCGCAGCATGGAAAACTGCGAAATCGCCCTGAACGACTCCTTTCTTTCCTCGCAACATGCCCGGCTTGAACTTCAGGGCAACACCTGGGTGCTGGAAGATCTGAACAGCACCAACGGCACCTTCGTGAACGAAATCGAGGTGCGCGATGCGGCAAGCGTCGAAGAAGGCGACATCATTCGCGTCGGGCGAGTTGAGATGCGCATCATTCGCTAGCTGCGCGCGATTGCAATGCGCTTGGCTTCCCCTCCACGTTTGCACGCCCAATTCATCTGTGATATACTTATCAAAGTCGTTTGGTCCTAACCATTTCGCAACTATTATGGCTGCGCACGCCGCAATTCCATAATTCGCGATCTGAAATAAGCGTTTGCCCGCTGGGGCAAACGTTTTGGTGCCCGACGCTCAATTGCCAGTGCTGCTTGGAATGAGCGGTCTGGCCTCCAACGAAAGGCAATGCGCTCTGTGGGGAGCGCACTATTCATCACCAAAGGAGCGCAGCCGTGCTTGCAAACTATGCGTTCATCGGCCTCTTCTTCATTGCAGCTGCCTCGTTCCCGATTCTTCCCCTGGTAGGCGCGTATTTCCTGCGTCCTTCGCGCCCCACCGAGATCAAGCTGGATACGTACGAGTGTGGCCTGGAAGCGATTGGCGACATCTGGGTGCAGTTTAAAGTACAGTACTACCTGTACGCACTGGCCTTTGTGGTCTTCGATATCGAGGTTGTGTTTCTCTACCCCTGGGCGGTCGCCTTCAATCAATTGGGCTTGTTTGCCCTGGTTGAAATGGCGATTTTTCTTTTTATCCTGATCGGCGGCCTGGTGTACGCCTGGCGCAAAGGCGCATTGGAGTGGGTTTAACCGCGATTGCACGGCCGTAACTTTATTGGCGCGCAGCCTTTAAACCTGCGAACCTGCAACCGTTCTAACCGTACAAGGTGCAAGCAATGGCGAACGATACTGATGCACAGCTCGAGCTTGAAAAGCAGGGCGTGTTTTTATCCACAATTAATCGCTTCTACAACTGGGGGCGTCGCTCGTCGGTATGGCCGATGGCATTTGGCCTGGCGTGCTGCGCGATTGAGATGATGGCGACGGGCCTTTCGCGCTACGATCTGGCGCGCTTTGGCGCTGAGATGTTTCGCGCCTCGCCTCGCCAGGCCGATCTGATGATTGTCGCTGGCACGGTGACGAAGAAAATGGCCCCGCAGGTGGTGCGCCTGTACAACCAGATGCCCGAGCCGCGCTATGTGATCTCGATGGGCGCGTGCGCAACCTCGGGCGGGCCGTTCCGCGATGGCTACAATGTGCTGCGCGGCATCGACCTGTTTGTGCCGGTGGATGTGTACATTCCTGGCTGCCCGCCGCGCCCCGAGGCGCTGCTGCACGCTATTATGACGCTGCAAACCCAGATCGACGACCAGAAGCTGAACCGCGTGCGCTGGTATGGCAAACGCGAAGCGCGCGACTTCCCGGTGCCGACCTTTGGCAAGCAGGGCCTGGAAGTCGATGGCAAGCTGATCGATCCGGTGGGCGGTCTGCCACTGGTGAGCCCGTTTAGCTCGCCATTGCAGGGCGAAGTGCGCACCGGCACGATTGAGCACCCCGAGATGGCGCGCTCGTTCCCGATTATGGACGACAGCGTTGACCTTGAAGGGCCGAACAAGGCTGTGGGTGTTGCCCCCGAAATTGCCGCCGACGACTTGAAGCGCAAGGCCGAGGTGAGCAATGCCTGATATGAGCACGGCCGAGCTGAAAGAGCGTTTTACGCGTGACCTGCCGGGCGCGCTGGCCCCGGAGCGAGTGAAGCCGGAACCCACGAACGGTCACGCCGCCGAGCCGCCCGCCAAGGGCAAAAAAGGCGAAGAAGGCCCGCCCGACCTGCTGGCGACCAAGGACGTTGTGGTGCTTGCCGAGCGTATCCCCGCTGTGGCGGCCTATGTGCGCGACACGCTGGGCTACGAGTTCCTGTCCAACCTCACCGCTGTCGACTACTTCAGTGACGGCGTAATTGAGCTTGTGTACCACTTCCTGCACCTTGAGGGCGGCGCGCCGCTGGTGATCAAAACGCGAGTGCCGCGCGAGCGCGCAATGGTGCCCTCAATCACGCCTTTCTGGCCCGGTGCCGATTTACAGGAGCGCGAAGCGTTCGACCTGTATGGCGTGGATTTCCCCGGCCACCCGAACCTGACGCGCGTGTATATGTGGGACGAGTTCGAAGGCTTCCCGATGCGCAAGGACTTCCCGAAGCAGGGCGACAAATACCTGGGCGACGGAGACGAAGTTTAGTTTTGAATGCTGAGTTTTCGGCTCAATGGAATTCTTCAGCTCAGAAATCAAAACCCTAGAACTGCAAAACTATGCTAAAAACACAAGAGCTCCAGATTAATATCGGCCCGCAGCACCCTTCCACGCACGGCGTGTTCCGGCTGATTGTCACCGTCGACGGCGAGACGATTGTCGACCTGAAGCCGGTGTTTGGCTACCTGCATCGCAACCACGAGCAGCTGGCCGAGGTATCGACCTACATCCAGTCGATGCCCTTCACCGACCGGCTCGACTACTTCAACTCGATGGCGAACAACTTCGGTCTGGCGCTGGCGGTTGAGAAGCTGGCCGGCATTGAAGTGCCGCAGCGCGCCAATTACCTGCGCGTGCTGATGGCCGAGCTGACGAGGATCCTGAATCACGCCGCAGCCGTGGCGTTTATGATCAACGACATGGGCGCGTGGCAGACGCCGCTGGCCTTCGGTATGCGCGAGCGCGAAAAGATTCTCGACCTGTTCGAGATGGCGAGCGGCGCGCGCATGATGTGCAACTACTTCCGCTTTGGCGGGATTGTGCGCGACCTGCCGCCCGAGTTTATGCCGCTGCTGAACGACCTGATGAAGGGTCTGCCGACCTTCTTCGACGAGACCGAGAAGCTGCTGCGCGAAAACGAAATCCTGATGCTGCGCTCGGAAGGCGTGGGCATTCTGCCTAAGGAACTGGCCGCATCGTACAGCGTCACTGGCCCGGTGCTGCGCGCTTCCGGCATTGCCTACGACATTCGCAAGGCCGAGCCGTACAGCGTCTACAACGAGCTGGATTTCGACGTGCCGATTGGCTCGGTGGGCGATATCTACGACCGCTTCCTGGTGCGGATCGAAGAGATGCGCCAGAGCTACCGGATTGTGCAGCAGGTGATCGAACGCCTGCCCGACACCACTGGCGGGCATATCAACTCGGCGATGGCGAGCATTGGCCGGCAGAAAGCGCTGAAGCCACCGGCGGGCGACGCCTATGGCCGCGTCGAAAGCCCGAAAGGCGAGCTTGGCTTCTACCTGGTGAGCGACGGCTCGGCACGCCCGTATCGCTACAAAGTGCGCGCGCCTTCCTTCATCAACCTCACGCCGCTGGGCGATATGTGCCGCGGGCATAAAGTCGCCGACGTGGTGGTGATCCTCGGAAGTATTGATATTGTGCTAGGCGAGGTGGATCGATGACCGTTGAGTTTGCACGCGGCAAGGCCTATGTTGTCGATCGGGGCCAGCCCAAGCTGCGCGCCGGCCAGGGCATGCTTGCCGGCCTTGACGTGGTGATCCGCCACTTCTTTAGCGCATTTACGAAAAAGGTTGACACGCCCGCCGATACCTCAGGCGTGTTTACCGTGCAGTACCCTGAAGAGCGCCTCCAGCTGCCCGAAGCGTTTCGTAACTTCCCGATTTTGCTATTTGATGATGCCACTGGCCACGAGCTGTGTACTTCGTGCTTCCAGTGCGAGCGCATCTGCCCGCCGCAGGTCATTCACATGACCCAGGCGACCGACCCAACCACCGGCAAGCCGGTGCCAGCGGTGTCGGAGTTTATGATCGAATACGACGCCTGCATGAGCTGCGGCCTGTGCGCCGAGGTCTGCCCGTTCGATGCGATCAAGATGGATCACGATTTCGAGCTGGCGACCGACGACCATTCCAGCATGACGGTGAATAAGGCTGGTCTTGACCGGCCGGTTTCCTACTACGAGACGCTGGCGCCGACGCGCTGGGCCGAGGTCAAAGACGGCGCATACAAGAAGCTGCAAGGCAACATGAAGCGCCGCTCGGGCACGATCGGCATTTCGCCACGCGCCGCCGCTGCGCCGAAGAAGGCTGCCCCGGCTGCGGCGAAACCAGCTGCCGGTGCTGCCAAGCCCGCCGCTGCCAAGCCCGCCGTGCCAATGGCTGCGGTTGGCAAGAATATGTCGGAAGACAAACTGGCGCGCCTGATGGCGATTCGCGCGGCCAATGCTGCCAAGGCTGGCGGCGCGGCCCCGGCCGACGTTGCCGAGGACGTGGCGGTAGATACCGATACCGGTGCCGAGGTGGAAGCACCCGCAACTGCGGTAGCCGCGCGCCCCGTAAGCACGGGTGGCATTCCCTTCACCGCCGAGAACCTGCTGGGTGGCGTGCCGGCCAACACCGCAATGGCCGAAGATAAAGTCGAGCGCTTGAAATCGATCCGCTCCGGCAATCTGGCCAAGCGCGGCTAAAACGTAGTGTGTAGCGCCTGGCATCGCGCTCGCTGCGTTCTGCGCATTACGAGGTTTGAGAATGATCGACATCTTACTTTCCATTTTTGATGGCATTTTGCCAAGCTGGCTGATTTACGTCATCACCTTTATCATCAACACCACGCTCATCCTGATCGTCGCCCCGGTGACGTTTATGATGATGACCTGGTTTGAGCGGCGGATTGTGGCGCGCATGCAGGACCGGCTGGGGCCGAACCGCGTCGGCCCGGCGGGTTTGCTGCAGGCAGTGGCCGACGGCGTGAAGATGTTCACCAAAGAAAACATCACGCCGCGCGCCGCCGACAAATGGGTGCACCTGATTGCTCCGATTGTCGCCACCGCGCCAGTGATCTTTCTGTTTGCGGTGATCCCGTGGGGCTACGGCCTCACGCCGGTCGATATCAATGTCAGCGTGCTGTTTGTGGTCGCCATTTCGTCGATCTCGGCGGTGGGCCTGATGATGGGCGGCTGGGGTTCGAACAACAAGTTTGCGCTGCTGGGCGCGATGCGCGCAGTGGCCCAGATGGTGTCGTACGAAATCCCTGCCGTGATTGCGCTCCTCTCAATGGTGCTATTCACTGGCACCATGAACCTGAACAGCTACACCGATCTGCAGGGCGGCATCCCGCTGCTTGGCAAAACTCTGAGCAACTACATCCCCGACCTTGGCCTGGGCTGGTTTATTTTCACGCCAGTGGGCCTGGTAGGCTTCGCGATCTTCTTCATCTGCATTCTGTCCGAGGGCGAGCGCACACCGTTCGACATTCCCGAAGCAGATTCCGAGATTGTCGCGGGCTATATGACTGAATACAGCGGCATGAAGTTCGCCGTGTTCTATATGGGCCAGTTCCTGTTCAACTATGCGCTCTCTGTGGTTGCCTCGATCATCTTCCTGGGTGGCTGGAACTTCCCGGGCGTGCCGCAGCTGATCTACTATGTGCCGGCGCTGGGCGGGCTGGTTTCGGCCTTTGTGCTGGGCGCGAAAGCATGGTTCCTGTTTTTTGTGATGGTCTGGCTGCGTGGCGCATTCCCGCGCCTGCGCATGGATCAGCTTATGAATTTCGCCTGGAAATTCCTGCTGCCGCTGGCACTGATCAACATCCTGAGCGCCGCGCTGTGGCTGACAGTGATGTTGTGGTGCACTGGCGAGTGCACGCAAAGCCCATGGGCGATTACGATTGGTGGCGTGAATCCGCTGGGCTGGCTTGGCACCGAGGCGTGGCTGCGGCAGTTGGTGGCATTGGTGATTACCGGCGCGATCAATGTTGGCGCGTTCTTCTGGCTGTTGAATGTGAACCGCCGACCAGCGGGCGAAACGCCGGCTGAACTGGCTCAGGATCAGGTGTTTGGCACGGCGTCGCTCCCATAGCGCGCGACCAAATACCATACAATACACTGCCGAAATGAAGTTGTCGGAAGCAAGGATAGAACAATGAATATTCTGATTATGGTCATCTTCTTTGTGCTGTCAGCATTTACGCTGGCCGCCGGGGTGATGGTGGTGACCGTCAAGAATATTATTCACGCTGCGCTGTGGCTGATCGCCTCGTTTTTCACCGTTGCCGCGCTGTACCTGCTGATGGAAGCCGAGTTCATCGCGATCGTGCAGGTGCTTGTGTATGTCGGCGCGATCTCGATCCTGGTGCTGTTCGCGATCATGTTGACGCGGCATGTCACCGGTGAAGGTGTGCGCCAGCTCTACCAGCGCTGGTGGATCGCCCTGATCGTGGCGGCGGCGCTGTTTGGTCTGCTGATTGTGCCGGCGGTGTTCAATCATGAATGGGCGGTGCAGCCGAGCGCTACGCCAACGGCGATTGCCTCGACGGTTGAGATCGGCAAAGCCTTTATGAGCGAGTACCTGCTGCCGTTTGAGGTAGCCTCGGTGCTGCTGCTGGTGGCGCTGATCGGCGCGATTGTGATCGCCTTTGAGGAGCGCTCGGCGCGCCGCAGGGTGCTGACGCTGGCCGAAGAGCTCGAAGTGCGGCGCAAGCGCGGCGAATCGTTGCGCCTGGCCGCAACCACGCAAACGCCCGAGGTTCAGGAATAACACGCTGGCTGGTGCCTGCACCGCCAATGCTTGCTCACACATCAGAGGTTTTCTATGAATATGGTTGACGCTGTGCCGTTGCCCTGGGTGCTGGCGGTGGCAGCCGCTCTGTTCTGCATTGGGCTGTTTGGCTCGCTCTCGCGGCGAAACACTGTCGGCATCCTGCTGGGTGTTGAGCTTATGCTGAACGCGGTGAACCTGAACCTGGTTGCGTTCTGGCGCTACCTGGAGCCAAATGTGGTTGCGGGCCAGGTGTTTGCGCTGTTTATCATCACGGTGGCGGCGGCCGAAGCGGCGGTGGGCCTGGCGATGATCATCGCGATCTATCGCTCGCGGCTGACGGTGAACGCCGATGAAGTCGACACGTTGAAAGGGTAAGAATTCAGGGATCAGAATTCAGAAGTCAGAAGCGCAGTTGCGGTTCTTTGGGCTTGTTCTGAATTCTGGCTCCTGACTCCTGAATTCTGTGGCGAGGCATTATCTATGGGTGTATTTCTTCAATCTGCCTGGCTGATCCCCCTCTTCCCGCTGCTTGGGTTTGCGATTATTACGCTGACCCCGGTACGCGCGAGCAAGACGCTGAGCGGCTGGCTGGCGATTGGCCTGATGGTGGCCGCGACAGTTGTGGCGCTGGGCGTTGGTGCGGAGGTGCTGCAAGGCGTGCATGTTGCGCCCGATGGCACGGCTGCGGTAATGGCGGGCGAAGCACACGCCGAGGGCGAGGCTCCGGCTGCCGAGGGCGAGGGTGGCGAACACGGCTTTGCCTTCCCTGAGGCGAATATCGTGCGCACCTTCCGCTGGGCGCCTGCTGGCGGCGATGCAGCCTTTACCATGGGCTACTACATCGACGCGGCAGTGGCGGCGATGCTGATGATGGTCACGATTGCGTCGACCTGTATTCACCTGTTCTCGCTGGGCTATATGGCCCACGACGCACGGCAATCGCGCTTTTTCTCGTTTATCTCGCTGTTCACCGCCTCGATGCTGCTGATGCTGCTGTCGAGCAATCTGCTGCTGTTCTTCATGGCGTGGGAGCTGATGGGCCTGTGCTCGTACCTGCTGATTGGCTTCTGGTACGACAAGGTCTACGCGAACCCGAACCAGATTACACCGCGCCAGGCCGCGATGAAGGCCTTCATCACCACGCGCGTGGGCGATGTGCTGTTTATGGTGGGCATGGTCTACCTGTGGACCCAGGCTGGCTCGCTTGATTTCGGCACGGGCGAGGGGCAGATTTTCAACCCCGAGTTCCTGGCGCGCATTGGCGGCGAGACGAATGTGCTGGGCATAAGCATTGCGACCGGCATTGCGCTGCTGCTGTTCTGCGGCACGGTTGGCAAGTCGGCGCAGTTCCCGCTGCATGTCTGGCTGCCTGACGCGATGGAAGGCCCCACGCCTGTGTCGGCGCTGATTCACGCGGCCACGATGGTGGCGGCGGGCGTCTTTCTGGTGGGTCGTACCTACCCGATCTTCCAGGCTGACGGCGGCCCGGCGCTGCTGATTGTGTCGATCATTGGCGCATTCACCGCGCTATTTGCGGCGCTGATTGCGGTGGGACAGTTCGACATCAAGCGCATTCTGGCCTACTCGACCCTTTCGCAGCTAGGCTTTATGGTGGCGGCGCTGGGCATTGGCGGCTGGGTGGCAGGTATCTTCCACCTGCTGACACACGCCTTCTTCAAGGCGCTGCTGTTCCTTGGCTCGGGCTCGGTGATCCACGGCATGGAAGCGACGGTCGGGCACGACTCGAATACGGCGCAGGATATCCGTAACATGGGCAATCTGCGCAAGTTCATGCCGATCACCTTCCTGACCTATATGGCTGGCTACCTGGCGCTGGCGGGTATTCCGCCCTTTGCCGGCTTCTGGAGCAAGGACGAAATTCTGGCCGACGCGTTTGGCCACGGCCATCTCGTGGTCTGGATCGTCCTGTCGATCGCGGCATTCCTGACCGCTTTCTATATGACGCGCCAGATTATGGTAGTGTTCTTCGGGAAATTCCGTGGCCATAACCCGCGCGTCGCGACTGCACCGAGCGAACCGAAAGCGGTTGATCACGCCAGCGCCGACCACGGCCATGGCAGCCACGACGACCACGGCCACGGTGGGCACGACCCGCACGAAAGCCCGTGGAACATGACTGTGCCGCTAATTATTCTGGCGGTGTTTGCGGTAATCGCTGGCTTTGCGAACTTGCCTGGCTTTCACTGGCTGAGCACCTTCTTTGGCCAGGAAGCGGCTGAGTTCAATGTGCTGACGGCGGGCATTGCAACGCTGTTGGCGGTTGCAGGTATTGGCCTGGGCTATGCGCTGTACCGCAACGCCTATGCTGGTGCCGAAGATGCCGATCCGCTTGAGCGGATGATGCCGGGCGTCTTCCGGGCGCTGAACCGCAAGCTCTACTTCGACGAGATCTATGCCAGCACCTTTGGCCGGCTTTCGTATGGCCTGGCGGTGGCATGGAACTGGATCGACCGCACCATCCTCGACGGTGTCATCAACGGCACGGGCCTGCTGACAATGTTCTTGGGCCGGTTAAACTTTATTATCGACGACACGTTGCTGAATGATGGCGTTGACGCGGTTTCCGACGGCACGAATACCGTTGGCGATGCCGCCCGCCACACCGAGACGGGTAAGATTCAGGACTATGTCTCGCTGATTTTTGGTGGCGTGGTTATCCTGGGCATTATTTACCTGTATGGCGTACGCAGCTAATCTGGGCTGCGCGCGCGTTCTGCCTCGGGCGGGGCGGTACTCGATCAGCTTTTGCGGCTTGCTCCCGCCGGCTATGCGCGGGCAAGCGGCAGGTCAATGGAAAAGTACCATATGAACTATCTGCAATTTAGTGACGGTCCCTGGCTGACCTTTCTGGTGCTTTCGCCGCTCGTCGGCATGCTGCTGGTGGCACTCAGCGGCGCGCTGCGCATGGACGATCGGATCGTCAAAATCGGCGCGACCGCGTGGTCGCTCACGTCGCTGGGGCTGGCGATCTTCCTGTGGGCGGGCTTTAACCCCAGCCTGGTTGCCGACGGCCAGGGCGTGATCCAGTTTGTTGAGAAGATTCCCTGGATCGACGCGATCAAGGTTGATTACTTCCTGGGCGTGGATGGCATCAGCCTGCCGCTGGTGTTGCTTACCACTGCAATGACGCCCATCGCGATGCTGGCTTCGTTCAGTGTCGATGCGCGCGTGAAGATGCACTATGCGCTGCTGTTTCTGCTGGAAGCGGCGATGCTCGGCTACTTCGTGGCGCTGAATTTCTTCTTCTTCTTTATCTTCTGGGAATTCAGCCTGGTGCCGGCCTTCTTCATCATCCAGAACTGGGGCCGCGACCCCGAAGCGCGCCGGCGCTATGCCGCCTTTAAGTTCTTCGTCTACACCATGGGCGGCTCGGTCGGCATGCTGCTGCTGTTTCAGTTCTTCTATGTGGCGACGCGCGCGGCTGGCATTGCAACCTTCGATCTGGTGACGCTGGGCCGGCTCGGCCAGGGCCTGCCGGTCGATGGGGCGAGCGGCACGCTACAAGACATTATCTACCGTTACGTCGAGAGCGTCGGCATCACGAGCTACCTGGGCAATTTCCCACTCGTCTATACCTCGATTGCGTTCTGGGCGATCTTCATTGCCTTTGCAATCAAGCTGGCGGTGTGGCCGTTCCACACCTGGCTGCCCGACGCTTACTCCGAAGCGCCAACGGCTGGCTCGATCCTGCTTTCGGCGGTGATGTCGAAGATGGGCGCGTATGGCATGCTGCGCATTATGCTGCCGCTCGTGCCCGATGCCGCGCAGTTCTTCGGCCCGGTGATTGGCGCGCTGGCGCTGATTGGTATTGTGGCGGGCGCGTTTGGCGCGCTTTCCTACACTGGCGGCGACATCAAGCGCCTGATTGGCTACACTTCAATCAACCACATGGGCTATGTGGCGCTGGCAATTGCCGCCGCCGCGACCCTGAACAGCGCCGCTGATGCGCAAAGCCGCTCGATTGCGATCAATGGCGCGGTGATGCAGATGGTAGCGCACGGCCTTTCGACCGGCGCGCTGTTCCTGCTGGTGGGCTACCTGTACCAGCGCACCGGCACCTACAACCTGCGCGACTGGGGCGGGCTGCGCAAGGTCATGCCGATGTTCTCGGGCGTGATGGGTGTGGCAATGTTCGCCAACCTGGGCTTACCGGGTCTGGCGGGCTTTGTCGGCGAGTTCTTTATCTTCCGTGGCACCTGGGCGTCGCTGCCGTTCTTCACCCTGCTGGCCACAATTGGCCTGGTGGTGTCGGCGCTGGCGCTGCTGCAGATGTATGCGCGCATCTTCAATGGCCCGCTCAACCCGCGCTGGGATGCCGGCCACGGCGGTCAGGCGCTGCCCGACATGCGCGTGGCGAGCCGCGAATTCCTGGCGGCCGCGCCGCTGCTGGTGCTGCTGCTGATCCTGGGCGTCTACCCGGCGCCAATTATGGACCTTGCGAACCAGACGGCGACCGCGCTGGTGAATGTGTTTACCAGGGTTCTGTCGTAAAGGCGTGCGGTTTGCGCCGGCGTGCGAAAGCGTTCTGGCGCGCACAACCGAGCACTCAATCGAGGTTTGGGACTATCGATTAGGGATGACCTATGTATCTGTATGATCTTAACGCGATCCTGCCCGGTGTGCCCTGGCTCAGCCTGATCTGGCTCAGCATGCTCATCCCTGCGGTGATCATGATGTTCCTGAAGCCCGAGCAGACGTATGCCATCCGGATGGTTGGCACGATCTTCGCTTTTATTTCGCTGGCGCTGTCGCTGCTGCTGTTCTTCGGCTACGACTACACCAGCGCGCAGAAGCTTCAGTTTGTGGAAGAATTACCCTGGCTGCCGCAGGTTGGTATCAACTACATCCTGGCGGTCGACGGCATCAGCATGCCCATGCTCATTCTAAATGGCTTTGTGATCTTCACAGGCGCGCTGATGAGCTGGAACATCGAAAACCGCGCCCGCGAGTACTGGATTTTGCTGCTGTTGCTGACGGCTGGCGTGTACGGCGTGTTCGTGTCGGTCGATCTGTTCCTGTTCTTTGTGTTTTACGAGCTGGCCGTGCTGCCGATGTATCTGCTGATCGGCATCTGGGGCAGCACGCGCAAAGAATATGGCGCGATGAAGCTGACGCTGTACCTGATGGCTGGCTCAGCGATGATCATTATTGGGATGATCGCGCTGTACTTCGGTAGCGGCCTGCGAACCTTCGACATGCGCTTGCTGGCGCAGTCGGCGCTGTTCTCGCGCAACTTCCAGATCGCCTTCTTCCCGCCGCTGTTTCTGGGCTTTGCGGTGCTGGCTGGCATGTTCCCCTTCCACACTTGGAGCCCGACTGGCCACGTGGCCGCGCCCACCGCTGTGTCGATGCTGCATGCCGGCGTGCTGATGAAGCTTGGCGCATACGGCTGCTTGCGCGCCGCGATGTGGCTGATGCCCGATGGCGCGCACTACTGGCTGCTGCCGATTGCGATTGCGACGCTGATCAACGCGGTGTATGGCGCGACCATTGCCATGACGCAGCGCGACTTCAAGTTTATGATCGGCTACTCGTCGGTGAGCCATATGGGCCTGGTGGTGATGGGTCTGGCAACTGGCAATGAGATCGGCCTGATTGGCGCGGTGCTGCAGATGTTTGCACACGGCGTGATGACGGCGCTGTTCTTTGCGGTGGTTGGGCGCATGATCTACGAGCGCACACACACGCGCCAGTTCCCCGAGCTCGGTGGCATGGCGAAAATCATGCCCTTTGCGGCGTTTGTGTTCATCCTCGCGGGTCTGTCGTCGATGGGCATGCCGGGTTTCGCCGGCTTCTGGGCCGAGTTCAACATCTTTATGGGCATGTGGGATCGCTTCCCGCTGATCTCGGTTCTGGCGGCGATCTCGATTCCTATCACGGCGGCCTATATTCTGCGCGCGGTGTACACCGTGTTTTTTGGCGAAGTGAAAGACCCGAGCTTCTTTTCGCTGCCGAAGCTCACCTGGCAGGAATACACTGGCGCGTCGATCCTGGCGGCGGTGATCCTGATTACGGGCCTGTACCCAAGCATCCTGACCGAAATGATTGGCAGCGGCGTGCAGCCAATTGCCCAGGCCATCCAGCAGGCGGGGACGCTGACACTGGGGCGATAACCATAGGTAGAATTCGGGTTTCAGAATTCAGGGCCAGAAGCCGGGCTTGCCCTTTGTGGATTGCAACACCTGCGTCGCTTCATGCTGAGTTCTGACACCTGACTCCTGAGTTCTAGGAGTGTTACGTGACGTTTCAAATCACCGATATCCCGCGGCTGCTGCCCGAACTGATGCTGTTCGCGCTGGCCCTGCTGGTGCTGGGCACCGACGTGCTGGAGCGCTGGGGCACTGATGCGCAGTCGCAGCTGGAGCGCGGCAAGGCGGCTGGCCAGCTTACGGCGATTGGCCTGGGCTTTGTGTTCCTGGTCGGGCTGGTGCAGAGCAAGTATCTGTTCACTATTCCCGAGCCAACCGCCGATACCAACGGCCTGGTAGCGTACCTGATGGCGTTGGGCCGCAACTTGCAGGCCGGCGGGCCGGGCGGCTCGCCCATTCTGGGCGCATTTGCCACCGACAACCTGACGATGATTGCGCGCCTGACCTTTATTGGCGCGGCGTTTCTGACGACGCTGCTGGCGCTCGACTACCGGCCATCGGGCAACCCGGGCGAGTTCTATGCGCTCATCCTGTTCTCGACCGCCGGCATGAACTTTATGGCGGCCTCGTCGGAACTCATTCTGGCCTATATCGCGCTGGAGCTGTCGTCGATTTCGCTCTATATTCTGGCGGGCTACTTCCGCAACGAGCGTACCTCGGCCGAAGCGGGAATTAAGTACTTCCTGTTTGGCGCGCTGTCATCGGGCATTCTGCTGTATGGCATGAGCCTGGCCTATGGCTTCACGGCCAGCGCGAACCTCGCGGCCGGCGGCCAGCCAATTATTGCTACGCTATTCTCCGAGATCGCCAAGGCCGGCGCAACCAGCCCGAATGGCTCGCTGCTGACGCTGTCGGTGATCTTCATCATTGCTGGTATTGGCTACAAAGTCGCGGTGGTGCCATTCCACAGCTGGTCGCCCGACGTGTACCAGGGCGCGCCAACCCCGATTACCGCATTTATCTCGACAGCCTCGAAGACAGCGGGATTTCTGCTGCTGTATCGCGTGCTCGTAACGGCCTTCCCGGCGCTGGCTGGCAAGCCGGGCTTTGAAAGCGGCTTTGGCGGCTGGACGAGCCTGCTGGCGATTATTGCGCTGGTGACGGTTGTGTTTGGCAACCTGTCGGCGCTGCCGCAGAAGAACGCCAAGCGCCTGCTGGCCTATTCCAGCATTGGCCACGCGGGCTTCCTGCTGCTGGCGATCCTGCTGTGGACTTCGTCGTCGGTGAGCGACCGAACGTTCGGCACCGCTTCGCTGATTTACTACCTGATCGCCTATACCGTGACAAACCTGGGCGCGTTTGGCGCGCTGGCCGTTATTCGCGATGCTGTGGGCGGCGATGACATGAGCGACCTGAACGGTTTGTGGCGGCGCAACATCGGCCTGACGCTGATGCTGACGGTGCTGGTGCTCTCGCTGGCGGGCGTGCCGCCGCTGTCGGGCTTCTGGGCGAAGTTCTTCGTCTTTATGGCGGGCTACCAGTCGGGCGCGCTGCTGGTCGTTTCGATCTCGGTCGCGATGACCGTCGTGAGCCTGTACTACTACCTGGGCTTCCTGAAGGCGATGTGGATGAACCCGCCCACGTCCACCGAGCCGGTGACGACCCCGCCCGCGATGAACGCGACGCTGATCGTTTCGACGGTGCTGGTGCTGCTGCTGGGCTTGTTCCCAAATGTCGTGTGGAACATTCTCAGCCAGGCAACGCTGATTGCCGGGCGCTAGCCGATTACAAACGCAAAAACAGAACCGCCGCCGAGATATCTCGGCGGCGGTTTTTGTTGCTATGAGCAAGCCTACGGTTTGGTTTTGCCGCCGCGCTGGCTCGGGTCAGCGACAATGCCCAGGGCAGAAGCAAGGTCGATCTGATGCTCCTGTTCCTGGCGAATAATCTCCTGCAATTCCTCAGCAAGCGCGAACTCGCCCAGTGCGTTGGCCTGCCGGATGCGAACACGATAGTTCGCCACTGTTTCGTCTTCGCCAGCAAGATCGAACTGGAGCATTTCCTTCGAGTCTTCCGAGGTGTCGATGCTTTTGGGCGTTGTGGTCGGGTACACGCCATAGTAGTCGAGCTGCTTGGCGATGCGAATCGCGTGGTCGAGCTCTTCGTGGGCGTGCTTCTCAAGCTCGGCGGCAATATTCATGTACTGCGCTTCGTTGATCACCTGGCTGTAGACGACGTATTGAATAATCGCTTTGTATTCACGCGCCAGGTCTTCCTGAAGCCCCTGGATGAGCTGCTCGCGGCTTACGTTCTGGTCGGCCATTAGGGTATGCTCCTTGTTGCAAAAATATCAATGCGCACCATCGGCGCGCTGGCAAAGGTTCTTACCCCAAGACTTGCATATAGCGTGCCACAATGCCAGGGAACCGAGAACCGAGAACCATAACCACGAAGGCACGAAGACACGAAGGGCGAGAAGAACCGAGAATCGCAGAACGGGCGTATAGCAATACGCCCAGCCTCAGAACGGGCGTATAGCAATACGCCCAGCCTCAGAACGGGCGCGCTACTTCAGCACAACCTCGCCATTCAGGAAGCGCCGCGCCGTTTCGGCCAGGATGGCTGCGCCCACGGGCAGGCAGCGCTCGTCGATATCGAAGACGGGCGTGTGGTGCGCGCGGGGCATGTCGCCCACGGCCGCGCCGAGGTGGAACATTGCGCCCGGCACTTTGTCAGTCATGTAGGCGAAATCTTCCGCGCCCATGCCGGGAGGCGTCGGGTCGAGTGCGTCGGCGCCAAGCATGTCCGTAGCGGTGCGCGCCAGCCAGCCGCTGACTACTGCGCTATTCTTGCCGGCCGGGTAGCCACGCGAAATTTCCAGCCGGTAGTCGCCGCCGAGCGGGCGCACAATGCTCAGCGCACGCTCGACCTGCTCAGCCAGCAGGTTGCGCACATCTTCGTCGTAGCTGCGCAGCGTGCCATGCAGGAAGACCTCGGGCGGAATGACGTTTGAGGCGGTGCCGGCGTGAACCTGCCCGACCGTCAGCACTGCCGGCTGCTGCGGGTCGACGCGACGCGCCACAATGCCGTGGAGTGCCTGAAGCACCGGGCCAAGCATCCACAGTGGGTCGGTGGCCTCGTGCGGGTAGGCGCCATGCCCGCCGCTGCCGGTGATCCAAGCCTTGAACTGGTCGGCCGCGGCTGAGTCCCAGCCGTCGCGCATGGTCACTTTCCCGAACGGCTGCATTGAGTCGACATGCAGGGCGATCACCGCGTCCACGCCATCGAGCGCGCCGTCGCGCAGCATCATGGGCGCGCCACTCATTGGCTGGCCGCCTTCGTCTTCTTCGGCGGGCTGGAACAGCAGGCGCACGCGGCCGCGCAGGCCACCAGCGGCGAATTCCTGCTTGAGCAGGTGCGCCACGCCCAGCAGCATGGCGGTGTGGCCGTCGTGGCCGCAGGCGTGCATCTGGCCGTCGGCGGTCGAGCGGTAGTCGCTCGGGTTCGCCTCCAAAATTGGCAGCGCGTCCATATCGGCGCGAATCGCGATGGTTGGCCCGTCGCCGGTGCCCAGGTCACCGACCACGCCGGTAATGCCAACGCCGGTGCGCACGTCGATGCCACCAATTTCGCGCAGGGTATCAGCCACCAGCGCGGCGGTGCGCACTTCCTGAAAGGCCAGCTCGGGGTGGCGGTGAATATCGCGGCGCAGCCGAACCAGCTCGTCGGCAAGCGCCTGGGCTTTGTGCAGCATAGGGTCGTCCTTCCTCTTCAGGGGCTTATGCGAGCCCAACCGTGATGGTGTAGTTGTTTTCGAGCAGCACGCCAGCCGTATTTGCCAGCGTCAGCTCCAGCCGGTAGTCACCGGGCGCCTCGGGCGTGAGCCGCAGGCGGTCGATTTCAATTGCCATGCTGTCGGGCGGCAGCGTCAGCGCGCGCTCGGCGCGGGCAACTTCGCCATGCGGGCCGTGCAGCACTGCGCGCAGCGTTAGCGGAACTGGCCGGTGCTCGTCGTTCACCATATAGATGGGCAGATCGATGGCCTGGCCAAGCGGGTAGCGGTCGCGATGGAGCAGCGTAAAGGCGTACTGCGGGCTGAACGCGGCCTGCATGGCGTAGTAGGAGCGCTTGGGCACCCGCCAGTAGTCAATAATCGACCACTGCACAGCTGGGTTCGAATCGTTGAACACAAAAGGCAGGATGCCGCCAGTGGGCCGGTATTTGTGGAAGCGCAGCCGGTCGATATAGAAGCGGTTGATCGCGCTCTGGTAGTCCTGCGTCATGGTCACCAGGTCGCTGAGTGAGGCGGCAGTGCGCCAGGCCAGCCAGTAGTCGAACATATTCGGCTGCATATGGTGGCGCGCGGCCACCTGCTCCCAGTCGATCTTGGAGATTTCGGGATCGAGGAACTTGGCGCAGCTTTCGATGTTCGGGAAGCTCTGCGCGCCAAACTCGGTGATGAAACGCAGGTTGGCGGGCGCAAAGCGTTGCACGCGCTCGAAGGTGCGCAGCTGCCCGTATACGCCGCCATACCAGCCAAAATAGAAATGCGCGTCGGTGCCTTTGCGGAAGAAGGGCACGGCATACTCGCCGGAAGCGCGCACGACCGGGCGGGTGCTGTCGTCCTTCAGCGCGGCTTCCTTGAGCTGCACGTCCATCACGTCGCGATTCCAGTTCCAGATGAACACTGAAATATAGGCGCGCACCATCGCGTAGAGCGACTCGTCCTTGGTATCGAGCGCGTAGAGCGGCTCGTTGTGCATGCACCACATCGCCACTGCGGGGTGGTTGCCGAGCAGGGCCAGCATTTCGCGCACCTGTCGCAGTGCCTCGGGCAGTATTTCGCGCCGGTACAGCCACTGGAGCGGGAAATCCTGCCACAGCAGCACGCCGGCCAGGTCGGCGGCTTCGTAGAAGGCGGGATGCTCGACGTGGGCGTGTATGCGCAGCATGTTCATGTGGCACTCAACGGCGAGCTGCACATCGTGGGCGTAGCGCTCGGGCGTCATGGTGGCGATGCGCGTGTCGCCCGGGGCGTAGTTGTTGCCCTTGATGAACACGCGCTTGCCGTTGAGGTAGGCGATCCAGTTGCGCATTTCGAAGCGGCGCAGGCCGTAGGTGAAGCTGTGCGCATCGGAAACTGTGCCGCCATACACAACTTCGAGCGTGATGGTGTAGCAGCTCGGGTGGCCGAGGTCGTGCGTCCACCAGGCTTGCGGGTCGCGCACTTCCAGCGCGCCGGCAATGGTTTGTGGGCCGGCGGCCAGTGCGCGCCGCTGCTCAATCACCTGCACCTCGCCCGCGAAGTTCTTGGGCGCAATCGTCCAGCGCAGGGTGACATCGGCGGCGGCAGCGGCGTCGAGCGTGGCGCGGAAGCGCAGACCGGCAGCAGTTTCGCCCAACGTGTCGGTTTGCAAACGCACCTGCTGGATGCGCGTCGGCCCGGTGCTGATCAGCTCGACTGGCAGCCACACACCGCCCGGGTTAGTCGTTGGGTCGATGCAATCCCAGTGCGAGAACACGCCCGTGATCATGCGCTTGCCGAGCTTGTTGTGCTCGTCGGGGCAGTCAACCTCCAAGACCAGGGTGTTTTCGGCGGCAACCCATTCGGTCACGTCGTATTCCTGCGGGATGAAGTAGCCTTCGTGGCGGCCCAGGTCCACGCCGTTGAAGTAGGGCTGCGACCAGTAGAATATGCCGTTCAGGCGGAGCCAGTAACGAGTGTTGAGTGTTGAGTGTTGAGTGTTAAATTGCGCATGATGCTCCGCAGATTCAACATTTAAATCTGAGACCTCAGACCTTTCATGAGTGAATCGCTTGCGGTACACGAGTTTGCCGGCGTAGCGTTCGAGCAGCGGGTGCTGCTGCCAGTGGGCCGGCAGTTCCTGGGTGAGCCAGGCGTCGTTGTCGAGCGGGTAGAAGCCCTGGCGAAATGCGTCAATCGGCAGGAGCTGCCACTCCCCGCCCAGGGTCGTGCGTGAAGGGAATGTCATATAGTCTCAACTGTTGCGCGCCAGGAAGCCCAGCGCGGCAATGCGGAATAAATCGGGCTGCTCATTCATCACCGGGTGGTTGGCGGCGGGGAGGATGCACAGCTCGGCGCGCGGCATGGCCCGGCGCATGGCAACCTGCTGATCGATATGCCCAAACTGGTCGCGCTCGCCGGCAACAAGCAGCGTGGGCGCGGCGATGCTGGCAAGCTGCTCCAGCGTCAGGTCGGGCTGATTGGGCCAGAACTGCATCATCTGACGCATCAGCGTTTGCCAGTAGCCCGGCGCGTGGTGGGCGTCGTGCAGCGTTTTCATCTCTGCGGCCCAGTCCGGCAGGCGCGTGGCAATCCGCTCAGGGTTCATTTTCGCCAGCATGGCCAGGGTGCGCTCGTCGTTGGTGTATTGCGCGCCGGCCAGGATCAGCGAAAGGACGCGCTCGGGGTGCTGCTGCGCGAAATACAGCAGCGTGATGCCGCCGTCGCTGAAGCCGCAGAAGTGCGCCTGCGCGATGCCCAGCGTGCCGAGCAGGGCCAGCAGGTCGGCCGTGAGCTGCGCGTAGCCGGTGAACGTTGCTGCCGCGCTGGTGCGGCCGTGGCCGCGATGGTCGTAGGCCAGCACGCGGTATCGCTCGGCAAAGGCCGGCAGCACGCCCGCCCAATCCGACTCAATGGTGTCGAGCGCGCCATTGAGCAGCACCAGCGGCGGCGCGTCGGGCGGGCCGTGCAGCTCGTAATACAGGCGCAGGTCAGCAATTTCAGCAATGGGCATCGGGTTTCTCGCGGTCTTCTGGCGCAAGCGTCAGGGTATTCTAGGCGATGCGTATAGGTGTGTCAATGATTGGCGAGATGACGTATTTGTATAGTACTATCGGCTTTGCGTGAACAAAATGTCAAACGCCGTGGCACTTTATTTGATACAGTGGCAATGTCCATTCCACCACCACATTCTTATCATGAGAGGAGGTGATAGGTAATGCAATACGTTCGCCCAGAAGTCCTGGAGACCTACACCGAGGAGGAGTTGGTCGAAGAGGCCGCCGTGTGCGTTGTGTACGGTGGCGTCGGCCCGATCGGCGTCTAATTCTTCGGGTGAGCCAGGCCGGCAGCTCTGCACTCATTCATTCCTTCCCGCTGCCGCTGGTATGCACAGCACGAGGGTCGCCAGTGGCGACCCTCGTTGCGTTGGCGGGTAATTCGCGGCGCTAGCTCTTGTGCAGCACTGCGTTCAGCGTTTCCTCGAACAAGGCCAGCCCTTCATCGGCCTGCGCCTCGGTGAGCACCAGCGGCGGGCAGAAGCGAATAGTCGACGCGCCGCAGGTCAGCAGCAGCAGGCCGCGCCGGAAGGCTTCTTCCATGACATCGTGGGCCAGCTTGCGCGCCGGCTCGCGGGTGTCGCGGTCCTTCACAAACTCCAGGCCGATCATCAGGCCGCGCCCGCGCACCTGCCCGATCTGCTCGTAGCGACCAGCCATTTCCTTCAGGCCCTGCATGAAGTAGCTGCCCACGCGCGCGGCGTTGCCGGCCAGCTCTTCTTCCACCAGCGACAGCACTTCATAGGCGGCGGCGCAGGCCAGCGCGTTGCCGCCGTAGGTGTTGCCGTGCGAACCCGGCTCCCAGCGCTCAGTCAGCTCGCGCCGCGCAATCATCGCGCCAATCGGCACGCCACCGCCCAGGCCCTTGGCCGAGGCGACAATGTCGGGCACAATGCCTTCCTGCTCGAAGGCCCACATCGTGCCGGTGCGGCCCACGCCGCTCTGCACTTCGTCGGCGATCAGCAGGATGCCATACTGGTCGCAGATCTTGCGCAGGCCCTGCATAAAGCCGGGCGCGGGCACCAGGTAGCCGCCCTCGCCCTGGATGGGCTCGACAATGATTGCGGCCACGTCGCGCGGCGGCGCAATGGTGTGGAAAAGCGTTTGCTCGATGTAGTTGAGGCAGACCTCGGTGGTGCGCTCGGGCTCAACATCGAAGGGCGGGCGGTAGGGGTTGGCGTAGAAGGCGTGGAAGGTGCCCGGCACCAGCGGGTAGTAGCCGCGCCGCTGCACCGGCTTGGACGCGGTAAGCGAGAGCGAGCCATACGAACGCCCGTGGAACGCGCCCAGAAAGGCGATAATGCCCTGCCGGCCGGTGACATAGCGCGCCAGCTTGATCGACGCCTCGACGGCTTCGGTGCCGGAGTTGCAGGGGAAGACCTGCCACTCGTGCTCGGCGGGCATCAGGCTGGTCAGTTTCTCGCCAAACTTGACCATTGGCTCGCTGTAGAAGTCGGTGCCAGCCATGTGAATGAACTTGCTGGCCTGCTCTTGCACGGCGCGCACCACGCGCGGGTGCGAGTGCCCGGCCGACACCACCGCGATGCCGGCGTTCAGATCCAGGTAGCGGTTGCCATCGACGTCCCAGACGTAGCAGCCCTCGCCGCGCTCGATGACAAAGGGGTAGACACGCCCGGCGCAGGGCGCATACACCCGCGTATCGCGCTCGACCAGCGCGCGTGCCTTTGGCCCAGGCAGCGCCATGGCCTCAGAAATGGTTGTGTTTGTGTCGGTTGGTGCAGTCACAGGGGCCTCCTTGCGGCGCGCAAGAACAACGCTGTTCCAGCGCACATTCCGGTTAAAATAGCTCGTTTTCCTCTCTACAATCGGGTATTGTAGCCGAGGGGCGCAGGGGCGTCAAGGCAGTGGTCGGGGACAGAAGTGTAGCAGTATTCCGTATGCTTCCTGAGCCATGTCAACGTTGGAACGGGAACGAGAGATATCCACAGATGACGCAGATGACACAGATTTGAGGTCTCTCATCTGCGTCATCTGCGTCATCTGTGGATGAATTTTGCTGCTTTGGTGGTTCTAATCGGCCAGCGCCTGGAACATATGGCAGTTGAACTTCACCGCCTCGTCGAGGTCGCTCAGGCGGATGTGCTCGTCGGGCGCGTGCATGCCATTGGCCCAGTAGGTTGGGTTGCCGGGCGCGCACAGGCCGGGCAGGCCCACGTAGCGCTCCAGCGCGCCAAGCAGCGGCAGCGTGCCGCCAATAATTGGCGTGATTGCGGCGGGCTTGCCGTTGTAGCCTTGCGCGACAGTCGCCATGCGCTGCACAAACGGCTCGTCGATTGGCGTGACGACGGCGGCGCAGCTGCCAAAGGTGCTCACCGCAATGTCCTTGTAGCCGTGCGCGTCGAGGTGGCTGCGCAGCGAGGCCAGAATTGCGTCGGGGTCTTGCCCGGGCACCAGGCGGAAGTCGATCTTGGCCATGGCCTTGGCGGGCAGCACGGTTTTCGAGCCTTCGCCGGTGTAGCCGCTCACCAGGCCGGCGATATTGCATGTTGGGCTGAACGCCTGCCGCTCGCGCAGTGCCAGGCCGGTCAGGCTGTCGGCAAAGCGCTCGACACCAAAGGCGGCGCGCAGTTCGGCTTCGTCGTCGGGCTGGTCGGCCAGCGCGGCAAGCTGTGCCGCCGTCGGCGCAATCACCGACTCGTAGAAGCCGGGCAGCTGCACGCGACCCTCGGGCGAGCGCAGGGTGGCGAGCGCCTGCACCAGCCGCCACGCCGCGCTGGGCAGCATAGGCGCGTTGCCCGAGTGCGCGTCGCCGCCCAGGCAGGTGATGTCGAGCTGGACATACAGCAGCCCTTTGGTGCCGAGGATCAGCTCGGGCCGGCCATCGACGGTGAAGCTCGAACCTTCCCACAGGCAGCCATCGGCCTTGAGCAGGTCGGCATAGGGCTCAGCAATCGCCGGGAAGTGCGGGCTGCCCACTTCTTCCTCGCCCTCGATGATCCAGCGGATGCTGATTGGCAATTCGCCATAGGTGGCGCGCAAGGCGCGAATGGCGGCCAGGCGTGCCGCGATCTCGCCCTTGTTGTCGGAGGAGCCGCGCGCAAAGAGCTTGCCGTCGCGCACGGTCGGCTCGAAGGCCGGCGAGTGCCACAGGTCGAGCGGCTCGGCGGGCTGGACGTCGTAGTGGTTGTAGAGCAGCAGCGTGTAGGGGCTGCGGCCCTTCTGCTCGGCGAAAATCGCGGGCGGCGCGCCCTCGGCCAGCAGGCGGCGGGTGGTGAAGCCGGCTTCTTGCAGCAAGCCCTCGGTCAGGCCAGCCATGGCGTCGATGCCCACGCCCTGCGCGGCGATACTGGGCTGGCGGCAGAGCCGTTCGAGCAGCGCCTGCGCCTCGCCGGCGTTGGCGTTCAGGTAGCTTTGGAGTGCGCTATCCATTGGTTTGTTCCTTTTCTACACCCATATATGGAATTGAGCCACGGAGCGCACAGAGCGCACGGAGTATGAACACAACTCGGTGCGCTTGTGCTCTGTGTGGCAAAAAATCGGTAAGGTGCGGCAGGGCGGGCAGCGATCGCGTACTTCAGGCCAGGCCGTGCTCGGCGCGCAGGCGGGCGAAGTCGGCGGCGAAGCTGGCTTCCAGCGCGGCGCGCTCGGCGGGAGGCAGGAGGCTGGCGCGCACGCCGTTCAGCGCGATGTGCTCGATCTGGTCGGCGCCGAGGCCGAATTGTTCTGCCACAAGCTGATACTCGCGCGTAAGCGTGGTGTTGAACATGGGCGGGTCGTCGGAGCCGAGCGTGACCAGCAGGCCAGCGTCGAGCATGGCGGGGAGCTGGTGGCCGGGCAGGCTTGGCGCGACGCCCAGGCACACGTTGCTGCTTGGGCAGACTTCCAGCGGCGTCTGGCGGGCGTGCAATTCGCGTACCAGGGCCGGGTCTTCCACACAGCGCACGCCATGCCCGATGCGAACGGCATGCAGGTCGCGCAGTGCCCCCCAGATGCTGGCTGGCCCCTCCGTTTCGCCCGCGTGCGGCACGGCGGGCAGCCCGGCGGCGCGGGCGCGCTCGAATGCGGCGCGATGCTTTTCGGGCGGGTTGCCCTGCTCGTCGCCGCCGAGGCCCAGCGCCACCACGCCATCATTCCGCGCGCCGATCGCCCACTCAGCCACCTGCGGGCTATCTTCGCCGGGCATCGAGCGGTCGATATCGAGCACAATGCCCATATGCACGCCCAGCGCCTGCACAGCCCAGGCGCGCGCCCGGTTGAGCGCGGCCAGCTGCTCAGCGAAGGGCATGCCCTTCTGCGCGAAATGCGTGTAGGGCGTGTAGGTCACTTCGCTGTAGCGAATGTTCTGCGCGGCCTGGCCGATCAGAAATTCGCGCGCGATCAGCTCGATGTCGTCGGGCGTGCGCAGGCAGCTGGCGATGGTGTAGTAGATCTGCACAAAGTGCGGGAAGCCGGTGAAAGTGTACCATTCCTGCAGCTCGGGCAATGTGCGCGCGGGCAGGGCCACGCCGTGCCGCTCGGCAAGCGCCAGCAGCGTTTCCGGGCGGATCGACCCTTCAAGATGGACATGCAGCTCGGCTTTTGGCATGGCCGCGATATACGCCGACAGCGACATAGGGCTCCCATTCGCACAATACGTGTTGAAGCGCCTATGATACCACAAGACGGTGCGTGAGCGGGCGACGAGGTGACAGGGCAGTTTTGAATGCTGAGTGCTGAGTTTTAAGTTGGCACTTGGCAGTCGGCAGCTCTGAGTTCTGAAAGCTGAGTGTTAAGAACCTTCTAACCTGCAACCTTCTAACCTGAAACCTTCTAACTCCGTGCCTCTGTGTCTCCGTGGTGAATCTTCCCGTCGCCGGTCGTCAGTTGGTCGTCATTCCTGCGCAGCCACCACCACACCAGCGCCAGCGCCGTCGCTGCGCCACACGCATCGATAATCACGTCGCGCGCGGCCGGGTGGCGCAGCGCCACATACGACTGGTGGAATTCGTCGCTGATGGCGTAGAGCACCGTGAGCAGCCAGGCCCAGCGCCAGCTGGCGGGCCGCGCCGGCAGCACGCGCCACCACAGAATTGCCAGCACGCCATACACCGAGAAGTGCGCGCTTTTCTTGAACAGAAAATCGAGCCAGGGGTCGTCGGGTGAGGGCAGCTTGGATTGTGAGGACAGCGCGAAGATCAGCGCCATCCAGCCGAGAAGCAAGAGCCAGCGCGCCCAGCGGCTGTCGAGCCAGAGGGGCAGGCGCGGGTGAAGTGTTGCGTTCATAGTGTCCTCGTTCAATGCTGCGGTTCGGGCAAGCCCACGCGCGGGCCTGCCTGGATACCGCTGAGCACCGGTCGTGAGACACTCTCCGCGCCAGGTTACGGGCGGGCGCGCTGCCAGCTGCCGATGTTCCAGGTGATCGGCGCGAGCGCGTCGGGCTCGGGGCCGCGCAGGCCAGGTGCTGCCAGCACCACGCTCAGGCGCTGGAACAAGGGCAGCACCGGCAGGGCATCCGTCCAGAGCTGCTGCTGGCGCACATAGGCGGCGAAACGCTGCTCGGGATCGAGCGCGGTCACAGCCTCGCGAATGGCGCGGTTGCCGTCGCGCACACACCAGCCCGCAAAATTATCGCCGCTGAAATTATTATCAGGGCTGGGGATGGCCGCGCAGCTCCACAGCAGCAGGCCGCCCGGGTCGGAGCTGGCGCTCCAGCCGAACAGGGCCATATCGAACTGGCGCTGGAACAGCGGCCCGTCGGGGTTGAACAAATCCTCGGCGGGCAGCGCCTGTGTCTGCACCTCGATGCCGATGTCGCGCATATTCTGCTCGAACATCTGCGTGATCTGCTGGCGCACCGGCGTGTTTTCGGTTGTTAGCAGTGTGAGCGTGAGCGAAATACCGTCGGCGTTAGCGCGCACCCCCGTGTCGTTGGCGAGGTAGCCAGCGTCGTCGAGCTGTTTGCGCGCTTCGTCGGGGTTGAAATCGTAGCGCGTAATCTGGTCGGGCGGCGCGGTTTCGGCCTGGCCGGGCAGCACCCAGCTATCGAGCACCGGCACTTTGCCGCCGAAAATCGTCTGTGTCATCGCCTGGCGGTTGGTGCCAAGCGCGATGGCGTGACGCACGCGCACATCTTGCAGCAGCGACACATCGAGGTTGAAGTCGATATGCTCCCAGTTCGGGCTTGGCACATAGCTGGTGACGATGTCGCTGCTGGGGTCTTTCGCCAGCGCGGCCAGCAGCGCGTCGTTTGGCCGGTCGGCGCTGGCAATGTCGAGGTTGCCATTCAGCAGGCCGGCGCGCAGCAGCTCGGGGTTGGGCAGAAACGCGACTGTGACGCGCTCGGCGCCCGGTGCGTCGCCAAAGTAGTGCGGGTTGCGCGCCAGCACGATCTCGCGGTCGTTGCGGCTTTCGATCATATACGGGCCATAGCCCACCGGCTTGCGCGCAAAATCGCCGCCAAAGACCTGGTCGGGCGGGGTGCTGGCGAGCAGGTGGCGCGGCAATGGCGTCCAGTAGCTCAGAAAGTAGGTCGGGCTGGTGAAATCGGGCCGCAGCGTCGCGCGGGTGGTGTGATCGTCGACGCGCTCGTACTTCACAATTTGCGCCAGCCGGTCGCGCACGTCGGTGCTGGGCGGCGCGGCTTTGGCAGCCTCGTAGGCGAAAACCGAGTCGTCGGCGGTGAGCGCCTGCCCATCCGACCAGCTCAGGCGCGGGTTCCAGTGGAAGGTGACGACCAGCTGATCGACCTGCGTGATGATCTGTGTGACAGTGGTGGTGATGTTGCCGGCGTCGTCGAGATACACATCCGATTTATTGATGATTGCGTCGCCGTTTTCCAGCGATGGGATGCGCTCGAGCACGCCCGTGCCGGTGTAGCCATAGTTGAACGACAGCACCGGCGAAGGAAAAAGAATCTCGCTGATCGGCGCGGCGGCGCGCGCATTTCCTGGCGTCGACTGGTAGGGCAGCAACGTGCGCGGCTGATCGAGCAGGCCAACTGCCAAGCTGCTTGGCGCGGGCGTGGGCGTGAGCGCGGCGGCGGCGGTTGGCGGCAGGCCGATCGGCGCGGGGCTGGGCGTGGCTGCAATATTGGGTACGCCGCCTTCAATCGCGCAGCCACTAACCAGCAGGGCGGCGATGCCAAGCGCCAGACGATGGAGCAGGCGGGCGAAGGTGGGGCGACGGCGTGGGGTTCGTGCTGAATCCATGATTGTGTGCAGGTCTCGTTTATTCAATGATCGGCTCAAAGTCGCCCGAGTCTACCGTATATTAACTATTTTGTCCATTGTGTGCAGCACGAGGCTACACGCTTGCGGGCGCGGTGCACTGGCAGCTTTGCGCGCTTGGGATGCGGCGGCGCACTTTCCTCGGTGCCAGTAGTAGGCTGCGTGCGCCTGCGCGGCGGCGCGCGCGATTCGTTAGGCAAATGCGGCAACGGCGCGCGGCGCGGCTGTGCTATAATGCCCGTAATTCGCGCCATACTGGAGCGGCCCGTGACCGAACCCGCCCTGATCTCGACCGAGCGCCTGCTGAGCGATCTTTCCCAGCTGCTTGGCGTGCCTGCCAGCCCCGGCCAGGCCGATGCGCTCGCCGAGGCAGCCGCACAGGTGGCTGCGCTGATGCGCGCCCACGGGCTTGACGTAACGACTATACCCACCGATGGCGCGCCGGTTGTGATCGGCCGGCGGGCTGGCCGCGCGCCCTTCACCCTGCTGCTCTACCACCACTACGACACCGCGCCAGCCGGGCCGTGGCGGGCCTGGCACCACGAGCCATTCCAGCTTGCCGAGCGCGAAGGGCTGCTGTTTGGGCGCGGCGTGGCCGAGGGCAAAGGCCCGCTGGCCGCGCACCTGAGCGCGATTGCCGCGCTGCTCGAAACCGAGGGCGAGCTGCCCTGCGGTGTCGTGATAGTAGCCGAGGGCGAGGCGCTGGTGGGCAGCCCAAACCTGACGGCCGCGCTGGCCGCCGCGGGTGGCACGCTGGCTGCCGACGCATGCCTCGCCACGGGCGGCGAGCGCGACACCGAAGACCGCCCGTTTTGCTACACCGGCGCGAAGGGCTTGCTGCAACTGCGCCTGCACGTCGGCGGCGCGAACCAGGCGCTGCCGCCCGGCCTGGCCACCAGCGTTGCCAACCCGCTGTGGCAGCTGCTGTGGGCGCTCGGCCAGATCAAAAGCGACCAGGAAGAAGTGCTGATCGAAGGCTTCTACGACGATGTCGAAGGGCCGAGCCGCACCGAGAACCAGTCGATGCGCCAGCTGCTCATGGACGAAGCGACGCGCAAGCGCGCCTGGCAGCTGCCGCGCTTCCTGTTCGACCTTGAGAATGCCTCGCTGGTGCGAACCGAGGCCACCCTGCCGACCTGCAACATTACCAGCCTGGTGGTCGAGCCGGCGAGCGACATTCCGCTCATTCCCACCTCGGCGGCGGCGCGGCTCGACTTCCAGCTCGTACCAAACCAGCAGCCCGACGCGATTGCCGAGCTGCTGCGCGATCACCTCGCCGCCAAGGGCCTGGCAGATATTGCGGTTGAACTGCTGCCGGGTGGCTACGCGGGCGTGCATACCGCCTTCGAGCACCCGTTCATTCAGCAGCTCAACGCCGCCGCCGAAGAGCTGTACAGCGCGCCGCTGCCGCTGCTGCCGCAGGGGCCATTCGCCCAGCCGCTGAGCCTGCTGGCCGCCGCGCTGAACGCGCCCGTGGCTGCAGTTGGCTGCGCCCGCCCGGCCAGCGCCACAGCCGCCCCCAACGAGTGCATCGCGCTGATCGACCTGGTGCGCCACGGGCAGCTGCTGATCGAGCTGCTGGAAGTGTGCGCGCAGTAACGTTTCACATTTGGATGTTAGGACGCAGACGAACACAGATGAACGCGGATACGTAACCTCTTTCCGCGCTCATCTGTGTTCGTCTGCGTCCCGCAGCAGAACTTTTGCCCGTTTGACAGCAGGCCCCGATCGTGGTAGCATAGCAATCGCGCAATTGACGGAGTTGCGCTTCTTTATGCCAAATGCCGGTGTAGCTCAGTGGTTAGAGCGAGCGACTCATAATCGCTAGGTCACAGGTTCAAGTCCCGTCACCGGCACCACCTTTTTCCCTTTCCTCACGCGACGAGCAGCGAGCAGGCGGCAATATGCGGCCAGGGCTTTGCTGCTCTCTGTTTTTACCCTCGTTTTAGACGTGCGAAATCTGGCTAGACGTTATTCTATCCACCCACCAGCACGCCACCCCACGTCGCCGGGTCGATGTCGTCAATCGCCTGCGAGAAGGTCCAGCGGAAGCTGCCTGGATCTTCGGCGGTGTACTGCCGCTCGCCGTAGGGGTAGTTGGCGGGCGGGGCGATGATGCGCGCGCCGCGTTCGGCCGCACGGGCGTGGTGCCCGTCGGCATCGTCCACGCACACCATCAGCGAGCAGCCCGGCGCGGCGCGCTCGGCGGGACCGCCACCCGGGCGCTGCACAGCCACAAACGCCGTCCCCGCGCCGATCAGCATCTCTGTGTGCGGTGCGCGCCAATCCGCAGGCGCTCGGTGAAGCCAAAAGTGGCGCACAGCCACGCCACCGCGGCGGGCATGTCGTCGTAGAGCAGTTCGGGAATAAGCGTGCCGGGTGGCATTGAACGATTCTGCATGGCTTTCTCCTTCTTTGTGTAACCCGCGGTGCCTCGACTCTACCACGCGCCACGCGCCCGATCAAGACTAAATTCGCTCATATGTTCGCGGTGTGGGAGTGTTGAATTTTGAGTGCTGAGTCTTAAGTTGGCTGAGATTAACGAATGAAGAACCGAGAACCGCAAAACCTCCGCGCCCTTTGCGCTCTTTGCGGTGAATACTACGGCCGTCGTCCGCTCCCAATCGAAAATCGTAAATCGTCAATCGTAAATCCGCATGTCACACGATTGTTATGCCACGCGCCGCCGGCAGATGCTATACTCAGGCGGTTCGCCGCGCGTTGGGCTGCGGCGCCTATACACAAACAAGCATGAAATTTTTTGTTGTTGCGATGTGTGCCGTTCTGCTGCTGGGCATCGCTCCTGGTGCACGGGGTGCCGCGCCCGCATTTCAGCTTGCCCAGCAGGGCGGCGGCCTGCATATCGAGTGGCGCGACGTGCCCGCGCAGGCGAGCGGCGCCGCGCCGCTGGTGACAATTGGTGGGGTGCGGCTGCCGGCCCGGCTAGTGGCGCTCCGTATGGCGGGCGATGCCCCGCTGCTGCCGCAGATCGAGCGGGTGGTGAGCGAGGCGTGGGCCGGCAGTCCGGCGCTGGCCGAGCCAATTGTGCCGCAGCAGCCCGGCGACACAGCGCGCCCCGACCTCGCCGCGCCCGCCAGCGCCGCCCTGCCCGATTCGCCGGTGGTGCTGCTGCGCGAGGCCCGATTGCGCGGGGCGCGCATTGCGGTGCTGGCGCTCAGCCCGTTTTTCAGCGCAGCCAGCGGGCCACAGGCGCTGCGCGAGCTGGCGCTCACTGTTCCGAACGCCACGCCGCTGCCAGACGATCCCACCGCGCTGCTGGAAACGCAGAGCGGGCCGTTTCTGGCGAGCGCGCCTGCGCCCAACCCCGCCGCTGGCAGTGGCTGGAAAATCCAGGTTAGCGCGGGCGGCATCCAGCGCCTGACGGCCAGCGCGCTTGCGGCGGCGGGCGTGCCGCTGGGCAGCCCAAACCTGCTGCAACTGCGCTTCAATGGCGCGCCAGTCGCGCTCGAACAGCGCGGCAGCGGCAACAGCCTTGAGCTGCGTTTCTACGCCCCTGCGCCCGGCGACCGCTGGAATCGCACCAGCGCCTACTGGCTCACGCTGGGCAGCACGCCCGGCCTGCGCATGGCCTCGCGCTCGGTTGCGCCGGGCGGAGCGGCGCTGAGCGGCTTTGCCTTTGAGCGCGGAAAATGGCAGGACCCGCACCTCTACGACTCGCTGCTGGCCGGGCCGGACGCCGACCACTGGTTCAGCGCAGACATGCGCAGCGGCCCGGGTTCGCCAGCCGCCGTCACCACTGCCCAGATCACGCCGACGCTGCCACTCGTGAGCAGCACCGCCACGCTCACGGTGACGGGCAGCAGCTACCTGAAAAGCGCGCATACGCTCCAGGCGACGCTGGCCGCCACAACGCGCACTGCGACGTGGAGCGGCACCGGCGATTGGGCGCATGTGCTCACATTTCCCGCGCCGGGCAAGATCATCACCCTGAGGCTGCCAACCCCCGCCCAGCCCGATGGCTATGAGATCGACGGCGTGGCGTGGCAACTGCCGGTGTCGCTGAACCTGGGTGGGCGCGGCGCGGCCTTTGCCGGGCGGGCCGGCACATGGCGCTACCAGCTCGCAAATGCGCCAGCGGGCGGCGCGCTCTACGATGTGAGCAGCCCGCTTGTGCCTGCGCAGCTGAGCGGCTGGCAGGCGACGAACATCTTTCAGGATGGGCCGGCGGCGCACTTGTATGTGCTGGCGGGCGCGGGCACGCTTTTCACGCCAAGCATCGCGCGCAGCCCGGCGTATGACATTGCCACGCCCGCGCGTGTGCTCTATATCGGCCCGGCCGCCCTGCACGCTGCCATTGCGCCGCTGGTGAATCACCGTCGCGCCCAGGGCCTGAGCGTGCGCGTGATCGACACGCAGGCGCTCTACGACCGCTGGAGCTACGGCCAGGTTTCGCCGCTTGCGATTCGCAACTTCCTGCGCTATGCCGCCGCAACCTGGGCAACACCGCCGGCGGCCGTGACGCTGGTGGGCGACGGCACAATCGACCCGCTGAACTACACCGGGCGCACCAACCGCAACGACGTGCCGCCCTTTGCCGCGAATGTTGACCCGTGGATTGGCGAAACTGCCTGTGAGCAGTGTTTTGTGCGCCTCGACGGCGACGACCCCACGCTCGACGCGCTGCCCGACCTCGCGCTGGGGCGGCTGCCCGCGCGTAGCGCCGACGCGATGGCCGCGCTGGTGAACAAGCTGGTGGCCTACGAAACCAGCCCGCTCAACCTGTTCTGGCGCTCGCGCAATGTGTATGTGGCCGACAACTTCCGCGACGCGCAGAATAACACCGACAGCGCGGGCGATTTTGCCGCCTTTGCCGACGCCAGCGCGGCGCTTCAGCCCGCCGGCATTCGTGTCGAGCGCATCTACTACGATCCGTCGCCCAGCGCGCCCGCGCAGCCCTGGCGCGAGCCGAGCGCTGAGATCGCCTACCAGCGCACACGCGCGCTGCTTGGCGCGGGCGCGGGGCTGGCGAACTACGTGGGGCATGGCAGCCAGTTCCAGTGGGCCGTGACCGATTACAACGCCACGCCGCCCTACCTGCTTGGCCAGTATGACCCCGACGACCTGGGCAATGGCGCGCGCCAGCCGATTGTGCTGGAAATGACCTGCCTGACCGGCGCGTTCCAAACACCTTCCTACGGCGGCACAATTGACGAGCGGTGGCTGCTGAACCCGAGCGGCGGCGCGATTGCGGTGTGGGCGCCAACCGGCCAGGCGGTCGCGCACGGCCACGATATGCTGCAGCGCGGGTTCTACCAGAAGCTGTGGGGTTCGCCGCCGCTGAGCGCGCGTGTGGGGAATTTGGCGCTGGCTGGCTACACCGAGCTGTTCACCAACGGCACCTGCTGCCAGGATACAATTGCTACCTACGGGCTGCTGGGCGATGCGATGCAGCTTGCGCGCGTGATGCCGGGGAACATTCTGTACGCACCGGTAGCGCAGAAGTAGGGTTGTGCGGCCTGGCTTGAGTAGTTGCATATCTTGATTTGAGCGTTGCCGTAGTATATTGCATTCTCTCAAATCACTGGTATTATACGTGTACTATACGTATAAAGAGGTGCGCCATGCAGAAGAAACTTACTATCACGGTCGATGAAGCGGTATATGAGGGCTTGCACAAGGTCATCGGCCGGCGACATATTAGCCATTTCATCGAAGATCTGGTGCGCCCTCACGTCATCGGAACTGATCTCGAAGCTGGGTATCGCGCAATGGCCTCCGATGAAGAACGCGAGCAGGAAGCCATGGAATGGTCGGAAGCAATGCTGGGAGACATGGCCGATGCTGCGCGGTGAAGTATGGTGGGTCAATTTTGATCCCTCGGTCGGCGGTGAAATCCAAAAGCAGCGCCCGGCACTCATTCTCAGTAATGATGCTTCAAACAAATATCTCAATCGGGTGCAAGCCGTTCCACTTTCAAGCCGTGTCGATCGTTTGTATCCCAGTGAGGTTGTTGTCACGCTTAATGGCAAGCCACACAAAGCAATGGCGGATCAACTGACAACCGTGAGCAAGCTACGCCTGAATAATCGTATTGGAAAGCTGACTGCAACCGATATGCTTCAGGTCGAACGCATTGTGAAGCTTCAACTTGATATGACGCCATAATTGATGTTGCCGCCCAATCTGCGTAGGCGAACGACGAAGGACGAACCACTCGCTGGTTCGTCCTTCGTCGTTGGTTGTTTCATGTTGCCTGTTGTGCGCGTTACATTGCCGCCAGCAGCACCGCGCCCGGCCCAGCGAAGCGCAGCGTGCCCGCCGCCGGGTCGAATGCAGCCGGGCCGCGCCCGCCATAGCGCGTGTCTTCGCTGTCGAGCAGAACTGCCCATGCCTGCCCGCCCGGCGCGGTGGTGACGGATCGTGTCGCCAAACTCACCTGGGTTTCGCCGCGCAGGTTTACGATGAGCACGAGCGCGTCGGCGGGGGAAGGGCCATCGCGCCGCAATGCGATCGCGTCTGCGCCCAGCGGCTGGGCGTCGATGCCGGCGCGGTCGCGCGCACGGAGCGCGGGCCGGCTGTGGCGCAGCGCCAGCGCGTTGCGGTAGAGCGCAAGCACACCCGCGTGCGGCGCATTGGCCCGCTCGTCCCAATCAATCTTCGAGCGCAGAAACGTTTCGCGCGCCTGCGGGTCGGGCACTTCCGCGCCCGCGAAGGCGGTGAAACGCGCAAATTCGGCCCGCCGCCCTTCGGTCACCAGCCGCCCCAGCTCTTCCTGGTGGTCGGTGAAATACTGAAATGGCGCGCTGGCGGCCCATTCCTGCCCCATAAACAGCAGCGGTGTGTACGGCCCAAGCAGCAGCACCGACGACGCAGCGCGGTAGGCATCCATCCCGATCAGGTGGTTCAGCCGGTCGCCCAGCGCGCGGTTGCCGATCTGGTCGTGGTTCTGGATGCAGTGGACGAACTGCCCCGGAGCGAGCCGGTCGGGCAGGCTGCCGCGCGTGTGGCCGGCGTAGGCCGAAAGCTGGCCGGTGTAGAACCAGCCCTGGCGCAGCGTTTTCGCCAGATCTTCGGTGCTGCCGCTATAGTCGGCGTAGTAGCCTTCGCGCTCGCCGGTGAGCGCCACGCGCAGCTGGTGGTGGAAATCGTCGGCCCACACCGCGTCGATATTTGCGCCACCCTCGGCGCGGGGCAGCAGCAGCTGCGGCTCGTTGCGGTCGTCCTCGGCGATCAGCACGAAGTGGCGGTCGGGCGGCAGCGTGGCGCGCAGGGTTTCGGTCAGCTCGGCCAGAATGTGCACGGTGCTGCTGTCTTGCAGCGCGTGGGTCGCGTCGAAGCGCAGGCCGTCGGCATGGTATTCGTGCGCCCAGTGGCAGGCGTTGGCGATGAAGAAGGCGCGCACTGGCGCACTGTTCGGCCCGTCGAGGTTGAGCGCATCGCCCCACGGTGTGCTGTAGCGGCTGGTGAAATAATCGCGGCTGAACTCGCGCAGGTAGTTGCCATCCGGCCCGAGGTGGTTGTACACCACGTCGATCAGCACGGCCAGGCCCTGCGCGTGCGCAGCATCGACCAGCGCGCGCAGCCCTTCCGGCCCGCCATAGGCGCGCGCGGGCGCGAACAGGTTCACGCCGTCGTAGCCCCAGTTGCGCTCACCAGGGAAATCGGCCACCGGCATAATTTCGATGGCGATGACGCCCAGCGCGCGCAGCTCGGGCAGCCGCCCAATCAGCGCCGCAAAGGTGCCAGCGTCGGTGGCGGTGCCAACATGCACTTCATAAATAACCATGTCGTCGAGCGGGCGGCCACGCCATGCCGCGTCGTGCCACGCGAACGCGCCCGGGTCGACCGCCTGCGACGCGCCGTGGACGCCGTCGGGCTGGTAGCGCGAGGCCGGGTCGGGGCGGGGCGCGCCGCCGTCGATGCGGTACATGTAGCGCGTGTCGGGGGCGATGTGCGGCACAAAGCTGGCGAAATAGCCCTCGCCCTGCGGTTCGAGCGGCACCATGCCGCTTTCATACTCGTCGTCATACAGCACAACTTCCACATGGCGGGCATTTGCCGCCCAGACGCGGAAGTAGATTCCGCCGTCGGCTGGCTGCGCGCCGATCTGTAGTTTCCACGGTTTTTGTGTTTCCATACAGTTATTCCTCTTTCCACCCCGCCCGGCGGCGCGCGAGCGCCACGTCAAGCAGCCAGACCGCGCCAATGCCCACTGCGTAGGCCAGCATGTCGCGCCAGGCGAAGCCGGTGCCGAGCACAATTGCGGCGAGTTTCAGCAGCAGCTTGCCGCTGCGCGCCATCGCCGCCGGGATGCCGGTCAGCTGAAATGTTTCGATCCCGGCCATGAGTATAAGCGAAATCAGCGCGCTGTGCTGCGCCCGCCAGCGCGGCCAGGCTGCCCGCAGCAGCAGGTAGAGCAGCACGGCGTAGAGCGCGTCGCCCGCATATTTGTCGAGCAGGGCGATCCCAGTGCGCGCCACGCGCGAGAGCACGCCAGCGGCGATCACCAGCAGGGCGGCGAGGATGTAGGAACGGCGGGTGTTCATGCAGGAGTCAGAAGTTAGGATTCAGAAGTCAGAAAAGCTACGGAACCACCAAGACACGAAGACACCAGGAATTAAAATCATCGACATCTCTAACGGCTCTTGGTGCCTTGGTGCCTTGGTGGTGAATTGCGTATTTAGCTCGGCTTTTGCCGCAGCAGCACCAGCGAGCGGGCGACAAGCTTGTAGGCGCGCCCGGTTGCAGCGCCTGGCCCCTTCGCGTCGGGCTGGGCGGTGTCGAGCAGCACTTCCCATTTCGTTTTGGGGCCGCCGGGCAGGCGGAACGGCACCGTGCTGTCGTGCGAGTTGACCAGCAACAGCAGCACGTCGTCGTTAACGACATTGCCGCGCTCGTCGCGCTCGGCCATAGCCGGGCCGTTCAGGCGCATGCCCAGGCAGCGTGCATGCGACGCGCCCCACTCGGCGTCGGTCATTTCCTGGCCGTCGGGGCGGAACCACTCGATGTCGTGCACACTGCTGCCGTGGATGCTGCGCCCCTGGAAGAACTTGCGGCGGTGCAGGGCCGGGTGCTCGTTGCGCAGACGAATGAGCTTCTGCGTAAAGGCCAGCATGCTGCGCCCGGCGTCGTCGAGCCGCCAGTCGATCCAGTTCAGCTCGTTATCCTGGCAATAGGTGTTGTTGTTGCCCTGCTGCGTGCGGCTGCGCTCGTCGCCCGCCAGCAGCATGGGCACGCCCTGCGAAAGCAGCAGCGACGCCATCAGGTTGCGCTGCTGGCGCGCACGCAGCGCGTTGATCTTCGGGTCGTTGGTTGCGCCCTCCGCGCCGTGGTTCCACGAGTTGTTGTGGTTCTCGCCGTCGCGGTTGTCTTCGCCATTCGCCTCGTTGTGCTTGTGGTTGTAGCTGACCAGATCGCGCATAGTAAAGCCGTCGTGCGCGGTGATGAAGTTGATGCTGGCGTAGGGCCGGCGGCCGTTATGCTTGTACAGGTCGCTCGAACCCGTCAGGCGGTAGGCCAGCTCGGGTGTCGAAACCTCGTCGCCCTTCCAGTAGCGGCGGATTGCGTCGCGATATTTGCCATTCCACTCGGCCCACAGCACCGGGAAGTTGCCAACCTGGTAGCCGCCCGGGCCAATGTCCCACGGCTCGGCAATCAGCTTCACCTGCGAGAGCACCGGGTCCTGGTGAATCATGTCGAAGAAGGTGGTGAGCTGCGAGTCGGCATGCAGGCCGCGCGCCAGCGTTGCCGCCAGGTCGAAGCGGAAGCCGTCGACGTGCATCTCGGTGACCCAGTAGCGCAGGCTGTCCATGATCAGCTGGAGCGTGCGCGGGTGCAGCATGCTCAGGCTATTGCCGCAGCCGGTGTAGTCGATATATTCGCGCAGGTGGCCGGGCGGCTGGCGGTAGTACACCAGATTGTCGATCCCGCGGAACGAGAGCGTTGGGCCGAGGCGGCCAGCTTCGCAGGTGTGGTTGTACACCACGTCGAGAATCACTTCGATGCCGGCGGCGTGGTAGGCCTTCACCATCGACTTAAACTCGCGCACTTGCTCGCCGGCCGTGCCCGAGCTGCTGTAGCGCGAGTCGGGCGCGAAGTAGCCGAGGGTATTGTAGCCCCAGTAGTTGACCTTGCCCATGTCCACCAGAAAGCGCTCGTCGACGTGGTGGTGAATCGGCAGCAGCTCGATCGCCGTCACGCCCAGCGTTTTGAGGTAGTCGATCACCTGCGGCATCGCCAGGCCGGCGTAGCTGCCGCGCAGATTTTCGGGAACCTCGGGATGCAGCTTGGTAAAGCCCTTGACGTGCATCTCGTAAATAATCGATTCGTGCAGCGGCGTGCCAAGCAGGCGATCTTCGCCCCACTCAAACGACGCATCGACCACCACGCTGCGCGGCATGCAGGCGGCGCTGTTGCGCGTGTCGGGCGTCAGGTCTTCGTAGGCATTGCCCACGGTGTAGCCATACACGGCATCGTCGTAGCGCAGCGCGCCGGTGATAGCTTTGGCATACGGGTCGACGAGCAGCTTGGCGGGCGTGAAGCGATGGCCGGCCTCGGGGTCGTAGGGCCCGTAGACGCGGTAGCCATAGACCTGGCCGGGCCGCGCTTCCGGCAGGTAGGCGTGCCAGACATTATCGGTCTGCTCGGGCATCAGGATGCGCTCGCGCTCTTTTTCGTCGTCGGCGCTGTCGAACAGGCAGAGTTCAACGCCGGTGGCGTGCTGCGAGAACAGGGCAAAATTGACGCCCTGCCCATCCCAGGTTGCCCCGAGCGGGTACGGTTTTCCAAGCCAAACAAGTGACATTTTTCGATTCTCCTGGCGCAATGTGCTGTCATGGTTCTGTGTTGAACAACGATTGTTTGCGCCAAATTCGCAGTGCGTTTGCCCGCCATGAGATTTTTCGAATGCGCCCGTGCGCCATTCCCGCGCGCTGTGCGCCGTGCTCCGACAAGCTGTAGGAGCACGGCAAGCAGCACAATTTCGGCAACTGCCTTCGCATCTTCGCGCCAAAGGAGCAGGAATATTGGGCCACAGAGCACACGGAGAACGCAGAGTTTTTGGTTTTCTCCTCAACGGACTCCGTTCGCTCTGTGGCTCAACCGTTTTCTTCTCAGCTATTGGTTCGCCCATTGCGCGCTGCGCGTGGCAGCACCAGCGCGGGCCGCGCATCCATGCGCTCAAGCAGCGCCACCGGGAAGTTCGCCAGCACCTGCACCAGCGGCAGGCCAGCCGCGCCCTCGTGCTCGCCCACAGTGTACACCTCATCGGTGAAGATGTTGCGGTAGCGCACACCCAGCGATGCGGCGGGCAGCAGCAGCCGGGCATCGCCCCAGGCCACGCCCAGCGGCGCGCCATCGCCGCCAGTCAGGCGGGCGGGCAGACGCGGCGCAATCGTCAGCGCCTCGCCCTCGCCATCGGCGCGCGCAAATGCCACAATGTGCTCGGCTGCGCCCGCGCTCGCTTCCAGCGGGGTGTAGCTGCCTTCCTGAAACAGTGGCAGGTGGGCGCGACGGAACTGCAAGGCCCGGTGCGTCAGGTAGAGCTTGATGCGCCCATCGGCCTTGTTTTCCACCAGCGCGCGCGCCAGCTCCACGCGGCTACCCTGCAAGTCGGCCATTTCGCCCAGCCACCACGCCCGCAGGTCGAAATTCACTGGGCGGCGGTTGTCGGGGTCGACCAGACTCAAATCCCACAGTTCGGTGCCCTGGTAGATGTCGGGAACGCCCGGCGCGGCCAGCTTCAGCAGCGTTTGCGACAGCGAATTCCACGCGCCGAAATGCGCGACCCGCCCCGCCAGCGCCCGGAAATCGGCCAGAAAGCGATTGTTGGGCGAATCTTCGAGAATGGCCGCCACAAAGGCGCGCACGGCCTCGTCGTACTGATTGTTTGGGTTCAGCCAGCTCGTGTTGATCTTGGCCTCGCGGATGGCCTTGATCATATAGCCCTGCACGCGCTCGATAAAGGTCGCGTGTGTCGTGGCATCCATCGGCTCGAAGGGCCACACGCCCAGCAGCGTCTGGTAGAGCAGGTATTCCTCGTTGCGGTCGGGCGCGGCCTCGCCATCCACGTCGATCTTCTTGCGCCGGTTCAGGCGGCTCCAGCGCGTCAGCGCCTTGCGCCACTCGTCGGGCATTTCGGAAAGGACGTTGATGCGCGCGCGCACGTCTTCGCTGCGCTTGGTGTCGTGGGTCGAGGTCGCCAGCATCGCGCCGGGCCAGTCGCGCAGGCGCTCCTGGTTGTGGCGATGAAAGGCGGCCACACTGCTGCCAAAGCGCTGCGGCTCGCCACCAACCTCGTTCAGCGAGGTCAGCCGGTTGAAGATATAGAAGGCCGTATCTTCCAGTCCCTTCGCCATCACCGGGCCGCTGAGCTGCTGGAACTTCATCACAAAGGTGCGCTGCTCGTCGCGCGCCGCCGGGTCGCTGGTGTCGGGGTAGTGCAGCAGCAGAATGTCGCGCAGGAAGTCGAAGATCGACGGGTCGATGGTTGGGTTGCGGCGGCGCGCGCGGCTCACGGCCTGCTCGATCACCGCGCGGTCGCGCTCAGTGACGGTGTCGGTTTCCGCCACAATGTAGGTGCGATACACCGGGAAGCAGGCGATCACCTCGCGCAGCGCCTCGCGCAGGCTGTTGAGCGTGAAGTCGCGGTAGTAGCGGTTGTGCTCCGAGACACGATTGAGCTGGTGCGCCAGCACATACATTTCGCTCGCCAGCGCGTTGCGCATGATCTGCTTGCGCGTGTCGTAGGTCAGGTTGTCGAAGCGCAGCCGCTGCCCGCTGAAGTCGGCATAGATGGTGTTGAAGCGTTTTTCCGCGCTGGCATCGACAAAAATGCCATTCAGCGCATTCAGGAAGTCGTAGCCGCTGGTGCCATGCACGGCCCAGTCGTCGGGCAGGCGCTCGCCATGCGCCAGGATCTTTTCGGCCACGACGTAGAGCGGGCGATTTTCTGCTGCTTCGGGCGTGCCAGCCGCCAGCTCAGCGTAGCGCTCCTGCAGGCTCTGGAAGTAGCCGGCCGGGTCCCACAGGCCGTCGGGGTGGTCGATCCGCAGGCCGTTCACCTTGCCCGAGGCCAGCAGCTCCATAATCAGCGCGTGCGTGGCGTCGAAGACCTCGGGGCGCTCCATACGAATCGCGGCCAGGTCGTTCACGTCGAAGAAGCGCCGGTAGTTAATCTCTTCAGCGGCGACGCGCCAGTAGCTCAGGCGGTAGGCCTGCCGGTCGATCAGTGCGTCGAGCAGGTCGAAGCTGCGCGGGTCGCCGGGCGTGCCGTTGAACAGCGCGACTCCCGCATCAATTGCCTCGCGCGCGGCCGGCTCGGTGTGTACCAGCGTGTCGAGGCGGCGCTTGAGGATTTCTTTTTCGCGGTGGCGCTCAACCACTTTGCTGCGGTCGGTTTCGGTGCGCAGCGGCAGGTTGGTCAGCCCGGTGATGATGCTCTGGTATTCCAGCACCGAGTCGTGCTCGTTGCCCAGCGCGTCGATCAGTTGCGGCAGGGTCGCGGCCAGAATGTCGGCGTAGGTGCGCGGGTTGACCGGCAGGGCGGTTTCCCAGTAGTCGAGGAAAAACGCGCCCTCGGCGTAGCGCAGCACTAGCTCACGATTCTCAAGGATGCGGCCGTACTGCTGGCCGAGGATCGGCAGCAGCACTTTGTTTTCCAGCTCGCGCTTGAGCGGGTGCCAGTCGATGTCGAAGAATGGCGCGTACAGCGAGCTTGGCCCGTTTTCGAGCACGTCCATCCACCACTCATTCGTGCTTTCGCCAATGCCCATGTGGTTCGGCACAATGTCGAGCACCTGGCCCATGCCGCGCGCGTGCAGCGCATCAACAAAAGCCTGGTAGTCGTCCTCGCTGCCAATCGCCGGGTTGAGCGAGTTGTGGTCGGCAATATCGTAGCCGTGTGTGCTTTCGGGGCGGGCCTTCAGGTAGGGCGATGCGTAGCAATCGCTGATGCCAAGCTGATCCAGGTAATACAGCCAGTGTCGCGCCTGGGCGAACGTAAACTGGCGGTTGAACTGCAAACGATAGGTTGCTGCGGGGTAGCGTGGCGATGGAAGCTGCAATGTGTCAACGTCCGTGTCAGTCGCTGCCCGGATTATATCGGTCGTCATAACCTCCTCTTCCCAGAAAACGCAAAACATGCACCGAATCGAGCATTGCCGCCCGGTGCATGTAGCTTTCTCCGCGTCCCAATCACCGCATACAATCGCGGATTGGAGTTTCTCCCTTTTTAACACTACGCTGCCCGGCGCCAAAACGATCTGCTGCCAGCAGCGCAGCTGCTTATTTTAGCTCATTCTGCGGGCGCGAGCGGCCCTGCCCGACTTCTTCCTGCTGGAGGGTGTCGCTGCGCGGCTCTTCGCCCGCATCCGACGGGCGCTGATCGGCGGCGGGCTGCGAACGCACCGGCGGGTTGCCAGTGGCGAGCGCGCCATCGCTAAACACGCCGCTGCTAATTACGCCTGTGTTGCCGGTGGTGCCGGCATACTCGCCCACCGCGTCGGTGGCATCGCCGGTCTCGAACACGTAGTGCCGCCAGGCAATTGCGCCGCGCTCAGTGTCGTTGGCGCGGTTGTCGTCGGGCGGCAGCGCGCCAATGGCGAATGGCTCGCTGGCCTTGAGGGTTTCCATTGCTTTGTCGCGCCACGCGTCGTCGAGCGTAACGGTGAGCGCCCAGAACTGCTCGCCTGCGCTGGCGCGGCCTTCCAGTGCGGTGCCGGCAAGGTCGGTGGCGGCATAGCTCGCCATACGAATGGCGGGGTAGGGCGTGCCGGCATCCTGGAGCGCGTGCAGCGCGGCTTCGGCGCCGGCAAGCGTGCCAAACAGCGCGGTGCGCTGCTCGATGGGCTGGTTCTGCTGCTCCATATCTCGTCTCCTTCAGTATACCAAACTCTCGTTCTGCGGCACAGCCAGATCTGTCCACCTGGCACACGCCAGCGGTTCTGCTGCTCCTAGCGCGCAAGACTCGTGCCATGGCGCGTTGTTGGGCGGCGGGCTGGTAACGGCGAACGCCTATACTGGACGCAGAGTTTCTCAGGTTTGAATGTTGCACGTTTGCAGGTTGAAGTTTGAAATTGGTGATTCGGGTCATCTGCCGTCTATGTAATATTTAGCATTCAGCACTCAAAACTGGCCGTTCGTCCTTTACCCCACAACTACTATGACAGACAACACCCGCTTTTACCTGGCGTTCAATCTTGTGACTGGCATCGGCCCGGCGCGGCTCGACCGCCTGATCGAGCGGTGCGGCTCGATTGAGGGCGCATGGCGCGCGACGCCCGGCGATATGCTGGCGGCCGGGATAGACGCGCGCAGCGCCCAGGCGCTGATCGCCGGCCAGCGCACGATCGACATCGACGCGGCGATGGAGCGTGCCGAGCGCGCGGGCGTGCAGCTGCTCACCCGCGAGCACGACGCTTACCCCGCCCTTCTGGCGCAGATCCCGGGCGCGCCGCCGCTGCTGTATGTGCGCGGCCAGCTCGCCGCCGTGGATGCGTGGAGCGTAGCCGTGGTGGGCACGCGCTCGCCAACCTCGTATGGCAAGGAAGCGGCGCAGCGGCTGGCCGGCGACCTCGCCGGCGCGGGCGTGACAATCGTGAGCGGGCTTGCGATTGGCATCGATTCGATTGCGCACCGCGCCGCGCTGGAGCAGGGCGGGCGCACGATTGCGGTGCAGGCATGCGGTGTTGATCTGGTCTACCCCGAGCGCAACCGCGCGCTGGCTGCCGAGATCTGCGAGTCGGGTGCGATTGTGAGCGAGTTCCCGCTGGGCGCAAAGCCCACCCCGCAAATGTTCCCGGTGCGCAACCGCCTGATCAGTGGCCTCTCGCTTGGCACGCTGGTGGTGGAAGCCCCGCACGGCAGCGGCGCGCTGATTACGGTTGAGTTCGCGCTTGAGCAGGGGCGCGAGGTGCTGGCCGTGCCGGGCACAATCTTCTCGCGCATGAGCCAGGGCACCAACGCGCTCATTCGCAATGGCGCGGCGATGGTGACAGGGGCGCAGGATGTGCTGGACGCGCTGAACCTGAACACGCTGGAAGTGCAGCAAGAGGTGCAGGCCGCCTTCCCCGACGACCCGGCCGAGGCGGCGCTGCTGACGCACCTTTCGTTCGAGCCGCAGCACGTCGATGAGCTGCGGCGCGCGTCTGGCCTGCCCGTGGCCGAGGTGTCGGCGCTGCTGGCGATGATGGAGCTGAAGGGTATGGTGCGGCAGGCTGGCGCAATGCAGTTTGTGCGCGTGCGCGAACTGCGCGAGAGGTACGAAGTGCCGGAGCGGGCGGCCTGAGAAGCGAACTTTACCACGAAGACACGAAGGCACGAAGCTGCAAAATGCTTCGTGCCTTCGTTGTTGGTGCGTATAGGAACGCGATGTGGAAGGCAGGGACATGACATTGTATTACCAGTCCCTATCCCCCATCCCCTATTCCCTGCGCTGAAAGCGCACTACGCCTGCTGGCGCAGCCAGTCGAGGCTGATGCGCAGGCTGTCGAGCGGCGGGCGCGGGCAGACATCCAGCTCGGTGATGAGCCACTCGACGCCAGCGGCGGGCGCGGCTGCGACAATCGGCGCGTAGCCAACCTCGCCGCTGCCCGCTTCGATCCAGTTCCCCTGCGCGTCCACATCCTTTACATGCAGCAGGGGCAAGCGCCCGGCCAGCGCATCGATCTGCGCCTGGACACTTTTGCCGGCTTTGTAGACCCACCCGCAGTCGAGCTCGAACAAAAGCTGCTCGGCGCTGGTGCTGTTCTTCAGCGCATCCAGCCCGGTGTTGCCTGCATCACCCGCCAGCTCGAAGTCGTGGTTGTGGTAGGCCAGGCGCATGCCAGCGGCGTGCACGCGATCCGCGATCGGGGCAAGCACCCCCGCCAGCGCGGCGAAGTCGCGGCGCTCGGGGGCGACCCACGGCACGACGATGATCGAGCAGCCGATGGTTTTGTAGGTTTCCAATGTCTCGTCGAGCGCGTTTTCCAGCAGGTTCAGCGCAACGTGGCTGCTGCTGACGCGCAGGCCCAGCTCATCCAGCAGGGCGCGAACTTCGCTGGCCGGCTGGTCGTACAGCCCGGCGAACTCGACCCCATCGTAGCCCATGCCGGCGACGGCGCGCAGCGTGCCGGTGAAGTCTTGCGCCATCTGGTCGCGCACGGTGTACAGCTGTGCGGCAATTGGCAGGTTCGTCATTGACATGCTCCATTCTCTGGTGGCGGTGGTCGTGGGCAATAATAGCGGAGGTGGGCGATTTGTCAATTGTTGGGCATGGCACGCTTCGTGCTTTACTTCTTGCCATACCCGAGCAATTCCCGAGCACATCGCTCGGCCCACCGTGGGGGCTCGGCAATCAACGGCGATAGCAATAGATAGAGAGAGGAGCCCGAACCATGACTGATGAGCGCATTAAAGGCAAAGCCGAAGAGATTAAAGGCAAGATCAAGGGTGCGGCGGGCGATCTGATCGACAACGAGCAGATGGAGGCCGAGGGCCGCGCCGAAGAGCTGAAGGGCCAGGCCCGCCAGGAAGCCGCCAAGGCATCGGAGCGCGCGCGCGGCGCGGGCGAAGAGCTGAAGGGCAAGATCAAGGGTGCGGCGGGCGATCTGATCGACAACGAGCAGATGGAGGCCGAGGGCCGCGCCGAAGAGCTGAAGGGCCAGGCCCGCCAGAAGGCCAACGAGTAGAAATTCGTGTGTGCGCCAGGTGGCGCGCGACTTTGAAACACAGCGCGGGCCGGCATTGCCGGCCCGCGCTGTGCGTTGCGCCGCGCTGGCAGGGCGGGGGTGTTATAATACCTGCGCGAAGAACCCTACCAGATCGAGAGTGATCCATGCAGACGATCAAGAAATATGCGAACCGCAAGCTCTACCACACCAACCGCAAGCAATATATTACCCTGGAAGGCATCGCCGCGCTTATTCAGGCCGGTGAGCCCGTGCAGGTGCTCGATAACGAAACCGGCGACGATATCACTGCGGGGATTTTGACACAGGTGGTGCTTCAGGCGCGCAACAGCAGCGACCGCCTGCCAACTCAGGTGCTCACCGGTTTGATCCGGGCGGGCGGCGACCGAATTGCGGGCGTGGGGCGCACGCTGATGAGTACCTTTGGCGGAACGAACCTGGCCGACTTCGCGATCCGCCAGCGGCTCGATCATTTGTACGACACGGGCAAGATCGACGCGGCTGAGCTAAGCCGCTTAGCCAACCTCTTGCTGCACGAACAGGGCGATTCCGCCGACGAAATCCCCAGCCGGCGCGAGATCACCGCGCTTCACGCCCAGGTAGATGCGCTTTCGGCAGCGGTCGACCAGTTGCTGGGCGATCAAAAGCGCAGCTAGGCCGGGCAGCCATCGCCAACCTCACGCGCATTTTCCACATTATTTTCTTCCACAAACATATAGCCCTGCCCCCGAATGGTAATAATTGGGGCCGTGGCGGGCTGCTCGGGCTTCAGTTTACTGCGCAGGCGGTAGATATAGACCGTGAGCAGGTTGCGGCCTTTTGCGCTGGTGCCCCATCCTGCTGTTATCAGGGTCTGATCGGTGACGATGCGCCCGGCGTTGAGCATCAGGACGTGCAGCAGCTGGCTTTCGATCGGGGTGAATTCGATCTGTGTGCCGCCCATGTCGAGCATGCGCTCGGATGGGTTGAGTGTGATCGTGCCACGGGTCAGCGCGATGTGCTGTTTCATGCCAGCCTGGTAGCGGCGCAGCACGGCTGCAATGCGCGCGAGCAGTTCGCTTGGCTCGTAGGGTTTGGTGATATAGTCGTCGGCGCCGCTTTCCAGGCTCAGCACGCGCTCGGCCAGGCTGCCGGGGCGGCACAGAAAGATAATGGAAACCATGCTGAATGAGCGGATGCGACGGCACAGCTCGAATCCATCCGCGTCAGCCAGGTGCCGGTCGAGGATCACGAGATCAGGGTGCTCGCGCTCGATGTATTCGAGCACGCGCTTGCTGCTGCTCACGATGCCAACCGTGTGGCCGGCGTCTGCGAGGATGAAGGACGTAAGCTTGGCGTTCATCAGATCCGGATCAGCAAGCAAAATGTGCGGCACGGCACTCCCCTGTTTTCTGTTTGCATGCAGGTATGTTGCGGGTTGCGCAGGCGAACCTGGCCTGCGCGTTTCATGGTTCCGCGCCCGCCCCCGCAACGCCCGGTTTGGGCCGGCACCCAGGGCCAGCACGTGCCGGCTGAGACCAGCGACCAGGGCGCTCGCTGCGGTGGCTATGGGGAAGACGCGGGCGTGGCAGGAAAGTCACATACTATTTTCTCCTTAGAGATATCGTTTGGTGGCGGGTGGGAGTTACTCGCAGGCGGTGTTTGTGGCGGGCAATGTGCTATCATGGCGCGTGGCGGCGCCTGCCGCCTGCCTGTGAGAAGGAGCATGTGGCCATGGAAAGCCCGGCAATTGGCGATCTTGCGCCAGAATTCGAGACGACGACCGACACCGGGGCGACGGTGCGGCTGGCCGATTTTCGGGGCAAGCGCGTGGTGCTGTATTTCTACCCGAAGGACGATACGCCCGGCTGCACGACGCAGGCCTGTGGGTTCCGCGATAATTACCCGCTGATCGAGGAAAAGAACGCGGTGGTGCTGGGCGTCAGCCCCGACGGCCAGAAGTCGCACCAGAAGTTCAGAACGAAATTCGACCTGCCCTTTACGCTGCTGGTGGATGAGAACCACGCAATTGCCGAGGCCTATGGCGTGTGGGGCGAAAAATCCATGTATGGCAAGACGTATATGGGCGTGACGCGCAGCCATTTTGTGATCGACGAGCAGGGCCGCATTGCCGACGCGCAGGTGAAGGTTAGCCCGGCCGAGAGCGTCGAGCGTGCGCTGCAGGCACTTGGCTAGGGATGTGGGTGTGTATGCACCACAGAGACACAGCGAACACGGAGAAGGCGGGAGAAATACCCGAGCCGAGCGGTTGATGGGGCGGCAAGATGACAGGGTGACGGGGTGATACAAGCAGCAGGCAGTTGGCGGTCGGCAGTAACCTTCAAACCTGCGAACCTTCAAACTTGCAACCGCATGAGGGTCTAGGGTCTGGGGTTTTGGGATTGAGGCTGCAAGCTGCAAACCTTCAAACCGGCAACCTGTACACAAAACCTCCGTGCCTCTGTGTCTCTGTGGTACATTTTCTTTCGCTCTTCGTCGTTCGTCGTTCGTCGTTCGTCAAAAACGCTGTGCGCTCGGTGCCGCTGTGGTGCATTGCTAGCGAAGTTTCGCTGAAATAGCCTACGCCCGCACGCCGATCTGCTCAAGCAGTTGCGGGCGGCCACGCAGCGCAACGCGCGCCACGGTCTTGAAATCGCGCATCCATGTGCCAAGCTCGGCCAGCGAGCTGTTGCGGGCGCTGGTTGCATCCTGCGCGGTGCTGCGCTGCTGCAGGCTGGAGGCGTGGCGTGTAGCGACGGCCTCGATCTGATCTGCGCCTTGTTGCAGCACAGAGCGAGTCAGGCTGAATTCGGCCAGCTTGATCTGAATAGCGCTATCGTTGAGGGCGACGCTGTAGAACTGCTGCGCCTGCGCCAGCCACTCCGCGAGGCTGTTTTTGCGTGGCCCCAGCGCCTGCATCGCTTGCAGCGCGCCGCGATCATCTTCCAGCGCGACGCGGGCGATCTTGACGTGGCGCTTGTACACGGCCTGGGCCAGCTTTTCGGTGTCGTTCAGCGCGTCGGCGGCGCTGCGCAGCCCGCCATAGGCGGCGATCTTCTGCTGGTAGTGGGTGCGGGCGGCGTCGCGAAGCTGCTCGGCCTGGGCGATGCGCTCGGGGGTATAGCCAAAAGCCGCCAGGGCGGCCTGAAGCTCGGCGCTTGCGCGCACATTGGTGATTACGACGTGGGCTTCGGCAAGCTGTTTTTCGATGCTGGGTGCGCCTCGCGGCATAGTTGTTCTCCTTGTGCGATGTTTGCTTGAATGGTGTGGCCCGCCAGAGCGGCGGTTCGGGCTGGGCAGATGCTGTGGTTTTGCTGATACACGGCTGCGCGCCCAGCGTGCCTGCCGCGACCGCTGATCGTCATAGGCTCTCCCGTCTGCAAACAACAGGCTGCTCGCCGGCTGCGCGGGCATGTTGTTCGCTTCCCCAGTGCGTGCGAGCGCCTGATCTGCCATTGGGGATGTTTCCCCAATGCATGGATCGCAGCTGCGCGGGCATTTTTTGTGCTTCCCCAGTGCGTGCGGGCAGCTGATCGACCATTGGGGATGTTTCCCCAGCGCATGGATCGCAGCTGATCGGGCATTGGGGAGGCTTCCCCAAAGGACATGTACCTGCTGTGCTGCCATTTTTTTGCCCTGCGCGCCAGCGCTGGCCGGGCGCGGGCTTGTTTCGACCGGGGCAACACAACCGACTACAAGATATCGTACTGGCCTGCTGCGCACAATAGCGCAGGGGTATGGTTTGGGGCATAGGAATGCCGGGCCAGTTGGTTGATGGTTGGGCGGTGCAAAAGTACTATTCTGGCTGGGCGGGGCTGAGCGCGAACAGCCGGTCGATGGCCGACCGCCGACGACGGACAACGGGCCTGACCTCAGGAGTTGTGGGCAGGCGGCCGCACGCAGTGAGAAGCTCTAACCCCCGCACCCTTAGATACGCCGCTGCACAGCCTGCCATGTGCCAACACTATTCGTTGCTACGCCAGGGCAAGCTTCCAGGAAGCTGATGTGGTGATCAGGCTGACGCAGCACTGGCCTGAGCTTCCTGGAAGCTCAACAGCGAAAACTTCGCTGGCGCCGCACTCAGGGTGCCGTGGTGCATATGCGCAGCAAGGTATGATATGCGGAGGGCGGATATTTTCGCGCTGCGGAGGGTTAAAGCTGCCGCGCTAACACGCTTCTGCGCACCGCGAATGAGCGTATGCACGAGAAGCGCATCCTGAGTAGGCCCAAAGGGCCGTATCGAAGGGTGCGCGCCAAATCTCCGCACCCTTCGATACACGGCTGCGCCGCACTCAGGGTGCTATGGTGCATGTGCGCAACAGGTATGCCACATGGCTGCGACGGGCGTTTCTGCGCTGCGGAGGGCGAAAGACGCCGCGCTAACACGCTTCTGCGCGCCGCGAATGGGCGTATGCACGAGAAGCGCATCCTGAGTAGGCCCAAAGGGCCGTATCGAAGGGTACGCGCCAACCTCCGTACCCTTCGATACGCGGCTGCGCAGGGGGAATCCTCTATGTTTAGGATGCTCACTTCTTCAACTTTGCACGAGCTTCTTGCTTGTTATCCGGATGCACTGCCTTAGCTCAATTTGCTGTGATATACTGGGTATCGTTGAACTGACCGTATCCCGGCTGATAATAAACTTTCTATAAACAGTAGGCGCGAATCACAATGCCAGTGATGGCAATATCAGCGTTCGGTTCGCCGCTGCACCTGTCAAAGTGGAGGCAGAGCATATGCAAGCCTATCGCCAGGAAACAGTTATTCTACACAATGGCACGCTTACCTTGCGCGATCTGCCGCTTCAGGCTGGCGAAAAAGTCGAAGTGATCGTCATTGTTCAATCGCCGCCAGAACGCGCTAAGCAAAACTACCCCTTGCGTGGCCTGCCAGTTACATATATCGATCCCACCGAGCCAATTGCAGATACTGATTGGGATGCAGCAGCATGATTGTGCTCGATACACATATCTGGGTCTGGTGGGTCCACGGCGACGCTAAACTCCCGTCTGAATATATGGTATATATTCAAGATAATGAGAGTGCGGGGCTTGGCATCAGTGCTATATCGTGCTGGGAGGTTGCCAAGTTGGTCGAATATGGCCGTTTGAGCTTGCCAGTTTCCGTTGGCGAATGGCTCGAACAAGCACTTTTATATCCGGGTGTGCGACTGCTTGAACTCACCCCCCGGATAGCAGTTGAGTCGACGCAGCTGCCTGGAACGTTTCATCGTGATCCTGCTGATCAGATGATAGTAGCAACTGCGCGAGTGTATAGTAGCCCTCTGGTTACGCTCGATGAGAAGATTCGCGCCTACCCTCATGTGCAGGTCGCTCCCCAAGCTGGAACGTAATATTCTGTTGCCCTTGAAACCTATATTCCTGCGCCCACTCTTCGCACTACTTCTGCTTGCGCTGGCGTGCTGCGCGCCGGCCGCGCGTGGTTCTGCGCCGGCCGCGATGCTGCAGTTCGCGGGCTACACCTGGCGGGTGCGCGTGGGCAGCGGCGGGCCTGGGCCGAACACCTGGGACGCCAGCAACGTCTGGGTTGACGGCAATGGCGCGCTGCACCTGAAGATCGCGCACGCGAATGGCGCGTGGACCTGCGCCGAGCTCGAAACCACCGAGCGACTGGGCTTCGGCACCTACCAGTTCCAGCTCGACGGCGCAATCGACAAGCTCGACCCCAATGTGGTATTGGGTTTGTTCACCTACCCGCCCGACGACGTGGGGCCGGATACGACCAACGAGATCGATATTGAGTTTGCGCGCTGGGGCACGCCCGCCAACCCGAATGGCAACTATACCGTCTGGCCAGCCGAGCTTGGGCGCGACCGCACCTCGCACACCTTCGAGTTCGCATTGAATGGCACATATACCACCCAGCGCTTCCAGTGGTCGCACGACGCGATCATATTTCAAAGCCTGCATGGCCACACCGACGGCGACGCGAACGAGTTTGCGCGCTGGGAATTCCGCCTCAGCACCTTCGCGCAGGACATCCCGCAGCGCCCGGTGCCGCTGCACCTGAACCTGTGGCTGTTTGGCGGCAGCCCACCCACCGACGGCAAGGAAGTGGAGATTGTGGTGACGGGGCTGCGCTACACGCCGGCAGGGCAGGTGTTTGTTCCGCTGGCGGCAGGGTGATTGAGCGAGGTAGCAGGTTGCAGGTTTGAATGTTGAGGCCGCAGGACCAACGAAGGGCGTATTGCTATATGCCCAGACCACCAAGACACCAAGAACCGTAACCACCAAGACACCAAGACACCAAGAACCGAAGAACGGAACCACGAAGGCACGAAGACTCGAAGGGCGAGAAGAACCAGGAACCACGAAGGCACGAAGACTCGAAGGGCGAGAAGAACCGCAGAACCACGGAACCAAAGAACCGTAACCACCAAGACACGAAGGGCCAAAGAACCAAGAACCGAGAACCGTAACCACGAAGGCACGAAGACTCGAAGGGCGAGAAGAACCACAGAACTGCAGAACCAAGAGCCGCAGAACTAAACAGTTGGCAGTTGGCAGTAAGCTGGAACGTGCAACCTGCAACCTGCAACCATCAAAACCTCCGTGCCTCTGTGCCTCTGTGGTGAACTTTTCGGCAGTCGGCTGTAACCTGGAACTTTCAAACCTGGAACATTCCAACCTGCAAACCTAATGGAGAAACACATTCATGCAAGTCTCCCCCGCCACGGAGCGGTCCCGCGTGCGCACGGCAGCGTGGTGGAGTGAAGGGGGCATTGCGCGCCATGCCCTTGTTGCCGCAATAGTCTTCAGCGTTTTGCTGGCGTGCTTCGCCTTTGTGCAATCTGGCACGCCCCACCTGGCCGACAACGACGGCTACTACCACATGCGCATGGCCGCGCTGATGCGCAGCGAAGGCTTGCGGGTGGAATTCCTCTGGCTGCCGCTCACCATCCTCAAGCCCGGCGCATTCTACGACCACCACATGCTGTTCCACGCCTACCTGGCGCTGTTTGTGGGCGATGGCACAGCCGAGCAGATGCTTGCGGGCGCGAAGCTGGCGAGCGTGCTGATGCCCGCGCTGGCCGGGCTGGCGATCTGGTGGCTGCTGGCCGCACAGAAAGTGCCGGGCGCGGCGCTGTGGGCGATCGGCACCTGCGCAATCTCGCATGCATTCCTGTACCGCATGAGCATGCCGCGTGCGCAGGCGGCCTCGCTGCTGGTGCTGGTGCTGGCGCTGCACTGGCTCCTGCGGCGGCGCTACGCCTTGTTGCTGCCGCTTGGATTCGGGTATGTCTGGCTGTACAACGCCTTCCCGCTCTTGATTCTAGTAGCAAGCATTGTGGTGCTTGCAACATTTACCACCGAGCGGCGGCTGGAATGGCGCGCATTGGCCTATCCGCTGGCGGGAATCGCGCTGGGGATCGTGATCAACCCCTACTTCCCCGAAAACATTGTTTTTATTGTGGGGCATCTTGCGCCGAAATTCGGCCAGCCCAACACCTCGGTGGGCAGCGAGTGGTACCCGTACAGCACCTGGGATATGGCACAAAATGCGGGCGGCGCGCTGCTGCTGTGGCTGCTGGGTGCGCTGGCGCTGGGCTGGCAGCGGCAGCGCATCGACCGGGCCACGCTCGTGGCGCTGCTGCTGAGCATTGTGTTCGGCCTGATGCTGTTCCGCGCCCGGCGCTTTGTCGAATACTTCCCACCCTTTGCGCTGATCTTCGCCGCGCTGAGCTGCGCCGCGCTGCTGCGCGAGCTGCGCTGGCCGGGTGGGCGCTGGGCCACGCTGCTGGTGGCTGGCACGCTGGTTGCGCCGCTGGGTGGCAGCCTGGGCGCGGCGCGGCAGGCAATGGCGCAATCGGTGCCGGTCAGCACCTACCGCGCGGCTGCCGAGTGGCTGGGCGCGCACTCCCCGCCGGGCAGCATGGTCTTCCAGACCGACTGGGACGACTTCCCGCGCCTGTTTTTCTACAACCAGCACAACCGCTACCTCGTTGGCCTCGACCCCACCTTTATGCAGGCTGCGAACCCGGCGCTCTACGACGAATGGGTGGCGCTCACGCAGGGCCGGGGCGAGAATTTCGCAAAAGCGATTCAGAATGACTTTGGTGCTACGTATATTCTTTCAGATCATCAGCATCGCGACTTCCTGCGCCGCGCTGCGCACGACCCGCAGATGCGTGAGGTGTATCGCGACGATGATGCGGTGATCTTCGCAATTCAGGGGACAAAATGAAGGAGGGAGAAAACCATGCCCAGCAACAATCGCCCAAAGGGGCTGCTTCGGAAGCGCGGATGGGTGCGCGCCGCAATCATTGTGTGGGTTGCGCTGATGGTTGGCATTGGCGCAGTTCAGGTGTTCGCCGCCATCGAGCCGCAAGTGTATTTGCCGTTTGTGATTGCGATCAATGGGAACAGCAACACGAATACGAACGGCAATACGAATGGCAACACGAATGGTAATACAAACGGCAACACGAACGGCAACGGCAACGATAATGGAAATGGAAATGGGAATGGGAACGGCAACGGGAACGGCAATGGTAACGGGAATGGGAATGATAATGGCAACGGGAATGGGAATGATAATGGCAACGGGAATGGGAATGGAAATGGCAATGGGAATGTGAGATCGTCAGACTACTAGCGGAGAAGTCAGTCGTCAGGATTCAGAAGTCAGAATATTCCTGGCTTTGTGAAGCCTTCGCGAAAGATCAAAGTAGCTCAAGGCATCTGCAAGAAGACATGGCAAACGCGCCATGTCTTTTTGTTTCTGTGCACGCACATTTGCACCTCGCCGCATTCTGTGGCACGATCCGCGCAGCAGCGGTGGGCAGTCGGCAGTCGGCAGTCGGCAGTCGGCAGTCGGCAGTCGGCAGTCGGCGCTTCCAACCTGCAACCTTCAAACCTGCTAACCGGCAACCTGTAACCTTCGATTCGAACCTGTTAACCTGTAACCCGGTTGAAAGGCCGCTATGCCCAAACGTATCCTGATCTGCGCCACGCAGGTGCCCTTTGTGCGCGGTGGCGCCGAGCTGCTGGTCGAGGGCCTGCGCGACGCCCTGCGCGCCGTCGGCCACAGCGTCGACGTGGTGAGCCTGCCGTTTGCGTGGCAACCCCACGAGCGCATTGCCGAGTCGGCGCTGGCGTGGCGGCTGCTCGACCTGACGCACGTGAACGCCGTGCCGGTCGACCAGGTGATCTGCACGAAATTCCCCTCCTACGCCGTGCGCCACCCGCGCAAAGTCGTGTGGCTGGTGCACCAGCACCGCCAGGCCTACGACTGGTATGGCACGCCGTGGAGCGATTTCGCCAACACGCCCGACGATCGCGCCGCGCGCGAGCAGCTGCTGCGGATCGACCGGCAGATGCTGGGCGAGGCCGAGCGCCGCTTCACGATCTCGCGCAATGTGGGCGAGCGATTGCGGCGCTTCAATGGCCTCGACAGCGCGCCACTGTACCCGCCCAGCCGCTACGCCGGGCAACTGCGCGCCGGCCCCTACGGCGACTACCTGCTTTCCGACGCGCGCCTCGACGCCGCCAAGCGCCTCGATCTGCTTCTTCGCGCTTTGGCGCGCACCAATCGGCCGCTGCGCTGCGTTTGTATAAGCACAGGCCCCGAGCGCGAACGGCTCGAACGGCTGGCTGGCGAGCTTGGCCTGGGCGGGCGGGTTGAATGGCGCGGCTTTGTGCCCGACGCCGAGCTGATTGACCTGTACGCCGGGGCGCGCGCCGTATATTATGCGCCATTCGACGAAGATTATGGCTTTACCACCGTGCAGGCACTCGCCGCCGCGCGCCCGGTTGTGACCACCAGCGATGCGGGGGGCGTGCTGGAGTTTGTGGACGACGGGGTGAATGGCTGCGTGTGCGCGCCCGAACCCAACGCAATTGCCGCGCAGCTCGACCGGCTGTGGGGCGATGATGGTCTGGCGGCGCGTTTGGGCGCGGCCGGGCCGGCGCGTGTGGCGGGCATCGGCTGGGAAAGCGTGCTCGACGCGCTGGTGCTGTAACGTGTGCGCATGAACGCGAAGCGTAGAGGTTTGGGGGCGATGCGAAAATCCCTTCCTCGTTTCTGCATCGCTTTCCTGATATTGCACCAGGCCAGCAATAGCGCGCCAGTTTGCCCGCCGCGCCGCGCACCTGCTATAATCGCGCTGCTGCCCGGCAGCAGAACAGGAATGATATTCGTATGGAACAAGCACCCCCGGCGCTTCCGCAGCTGCGCCCCATGTCGCTTGGCGATATGTTTGACGCGGCGTTTCGGCTGTATCGGCGCTATTTCCTCACCTTTATTGGTATCGCGGCGCTGCTGCAGGTGCCGATTGCCATTCTGCAGATACTGCTGCAGCTCAGCGTTGGCAGCAGTTTCCTCACAAACTGGATGCGCGTCGTCAGTCGCCCCGGCTCATCTGGCAGCAACCCGTTCGAAAACCTCCCGGTCGGCCAGATGATCGCGTACTTTGGCCTGCTTTTTGTGCTGGGGATTGTGCAGGTGCTGCTGGTGCAAAGCCTGATGACGGGCGCGCTGGCGAATGCGGTGGCGCGCGCCTACACTGGCCGGCCGGTTTCAATCATCGACGCCTACCGCATTGGCTGGCGGCGCTTCTTTGCGCTGGTGGGCGCGGCGCTGGCGACCTTTCTGGTGGGCGTGGTGGTGCTGGGTGGGCTGGCCGGCTGCGCGTTTGGCGCGGGCTTTCTGCTGCTGCGCAGCGGCAATGAGAATGCGGGCATCCTGGCTGGCGCGCTGATCGCGGTCGTGGCATTTGGGATGTTTGGTGTGCTATTCCTGGCCGGCATGTTCTTCTACACGCGCCTGCTGCTCACCACCCAGGCAATTGTGCTCGAAGGCCAGGGCCCACTGGCCGGGCTGGCGCGCAGCTGGCAGCTGACGAAAGGCGCGTTCTGGCGCGCGCTGGCGATCCTGGTGCTGATGTCGATTCTGGCCTATATCATCGCTGGCATTCCTGCGACTGTAATCAGCTTTGCGCTGCAATTGCTCAGCGCGGGCGACCTGACGGCGGTGATGCGCAATCAGGCGATCGTCTCGGGCATCACCGTGCTTGGGCAGGTGATTGTCATCCCGCTGCAATTCGTGATCTTTACGCTTCTGTACTACGATCTGCGCATGCGCAAAGAAGGCTACGACCTTGAGCTGATGGCGCAGCAGGCGGCGACGGTATGATCGGGGCGCGCAACCATGCGCCCTTCTGGCTGCTTGCCTGCTGCTGCATGGCGCTGCTGTGTGCTGCTCCCGCCCGCGCCCAAAGCGCCCCGCCCGACCTGCCGACCTACACGGGCTGGCTGCGCGAAGCCTACGCGGCCGCACAGCGCGGCGACCGGCTGGGGCTGGAAGATGCGGCGGCGCGGCTGGAAGCAGCGGTGCGCGTGCGCCTGCCCGACGGCACCGACGTGCCGGCCGACAACTCCTGGCTGCGCGCGGCGCTGGATGTTCCCGCGCCCGACATGGCCGCGATTGGCGCGCGCCTGGGCGCGGTGCTCGATGCCCTGGCCCTGCCCGATAGCGCCGCCCCGCCCGACGCCCGCGCGCGCTTGCAGGATATTCTTGCCAAACCGCCCTTTGCTGAAAATGCCAGCAGCGAGAACGGCTGGTGGCAGGCATTTTGGAATTGGGTGGGTCGCGTGCTGGAAGCCCTGTTCCGCCCGGTTGGGCGCGCGGTGTCGGTGGCGGGCGAGCCGACGGCGTGGGTATTTGCGATTGGCGGCGGCATTCTGCTGCTGCTGGTGATCATCTACGTGCTGCGCGGGCTGCGCCGCAATGTTGTGCGTGCGGCCGAGGCCAGCGACGACCCCGAGGCACACTTGACGGCCAGCACCGCGCTGGAGCAGGCTGGCGGGCTGGCGCGCGGCGGCGACTACCGCACTGCCGTGCGCTACCTGTACCTGTCGGCGCTGCTCCGGCTGGATGAGCGCAACATCCTGCGCTACGACCGCGCGCTGACCAACCGCGAGTATCTTGAGCGTGTGCGCGAGAACCCGGCGCTGCGCGCCCAGCTTGGCGCGGTGGTGGAAACCTTCGACCGGGTGTGGTACGGGCACCTGCCGCTCGACGCCGCGACTTTCGCAAATTACGAACGGCAAGTGGAAAAGCTGCGCTCGGAAAATTTCTAGTACGTCTCTGTAAATATTTACCACCAAGACACCAAGACACCAAGAGATTTGTAGTGGTATGCGAACCTGATGCCTGGCGCTTATCCAATTTGATCATAGAACTCAGCACTTAGCATTCAGCACTCAACACTCGTATGAAGAATCGCCGCGACATTCTTATTATTGTTGGGCTGTTTCTCGCGCTGATCCTGTTCATCGCGTTTGGGCCGGCGCGCCGCCCGCCCGCCAGCACCCTGCCCGACGCAACCACGCACTCCAGTGCGCCCGAAGGCGCGCAGGCGCTGTACACCTGGGCGCGCGCGCTTGGCTACGATGCGCGGCGGCTGGAATATCGCGACTTTGGGCTGGATGAGCAGGACGCGGCGCTGGTGATCCTGAACCCCAACGAGGCGATCAGTCGCACGCAGGCGCGGGGCGTGCGCGAGTGGCTCGAACGCGGCGGCACGCTGGTGATGGCGCTCGACCGCAACGCGCTGTTTGGCCCGCAAAACGCGCTGCTGGACGAATTGCAGTTCGACACCGCCGTGTACACTGGCACCGCGAGCATTGCCGAGGCCGCGCCCGCACAGCCCGCGCTCGATCAGCCGCCGCTGCAAAGTGCCCCGGTACAGGCCAGCCGCGTGCTGGTGCCGCTGCGCGACGACTATGTGGCGCTGCTGGGCGCGCCCGGCGCGCTGGTGGTGGCGGGCATCAAGGTCGGCAGCGGCTACGCCTACCTGAGCACCAGCACCGTTCCATTCAGCAATGCCGGCCTGCGCGACGAATCGAACGCGGCGCTGGTGCTGAATATGCTGCGGCGCGTGCCACCGGGCGGGCGCATCCTGTTCGATGAATTTCACCACGGCTTTTTCACGCCGCCCAGCACGCGCACGATTGTGTTTGGCAGTCCGTGGGGCTGGGCGGCGGCCTACGCCGTGCTGGTGCTGGGCATGTACTTCGCGCTGGGCGGGCGGCGCTTTGGCCGGCCGGTGCCGCTGCGCGAAGAAGTGGTGCGCCGCAGCAGCGCCGAGTATGTAGAAAGCATGGCCGGCCTGTTCCTGCGTGGCGGCAAGCGCGCCTTTGTTCTGAATCACTACCGCGACGCCTTTAAGCGCCGGATCGCGCGCCGCGACGGCATCAACCCGCAGCTCAGCGACGCCGACTTCGTGCGCGAGCTGGCCCGCGCCCGCGAGATCGACGAGGCGGGCGTGCTGGCGCTGCTGGGCCGGTTGCGCGCCGAAAATCCCGGCGAAGCCGAGCTGGTGCGCGTGGTTGCCGACGCCGACACCCTGGCCGACGCAATTGCGCCGCGACGCTAGGGGCGGAATGGCGACCGAAATATTCACCGCAAAGAGCGCAAAGGACGCAGAGGGTTGTAAGTTGAAGGTTTGCAGGTTTGCAGGTTGCAGGTTGCAGGTTTGCACGTTTGCAGGTTGCAGGTTGCTGGCAGGCCCAATCCCAAAACCCCAGACCCTAAACCCTCGTGTGGTTCTCGGTTCTGTAGTTCTTGGTTCTGTGGTTCTGTGGTTCTGTGGTTCTTCTCGCCCTTCGTGTCTTCGTGCCTTCGTGGTTCCGTTCTTCGGCCCTTGGTGTCTTGGTGTCTTGGTGGTTACGGTTCTGTGGTTCTGTGGTTCTGTGGTTCTGTGGTTCTTGGCCCCGCCCGGAGGCGTGAATGTTTGACCTGCTCTTTCCTGGCCGCAAAGAAATCGAGGCGCTGCTCAAGCGCGTGGGCGAAAACCCGCTGTTAGCCGCGCTGCTCATGATCAGCCCGCTCGACGCTTTTCGGCTGCTGAACGTCATGCCGCAGTTTCTGGCCGAGCTGCTGGTGCCTTCGTCGGGCGAAGATGCGCCGCTGGCCGAGGCGCTCGTGCAGGCGCTGCGCGCCGGGCGCACCACGCTCGACCAGCCGCAGGTGATTATTACGCCGCCACCGCCCGATGCGGTTCCTGCGCCGGCCGAGGCTGCCACGCCCACACAGCCAGCCGAAACCGCCGCCCCGCCCGCGCTGACGCTCCAGATCGCCGCGCCGACCTTGCAGCGCGCCTTGCAGCTGTATGCGAAAAGCAATTTCCAGGGCAAAGAATTTGTGTTCCCGGCGCAAAGCTGGATGGACGTAACCACGCGTGGCGAAAGCATTTCTCTGGCATTGGAAAGTGGCCGCGCGCGGATTGTGGCGCGCTTGCAGGGCACCATGGCCTTGAAGCTCGGCGGCATGCAGTTCGACCTGAAATCGCAGAATGTGAGTTTCCCAATCGAGGTGAATGTGCTGGCCGCGCTGCGCGTCGATGCGCAGAACCAGCTGTTTGTGCAGGTGACCGACGGCCTGGTGAGCGTTGGCAGCACGCCCCTGCCCGCACGCATCGCGAAAGATCTGGTGGCGAAGATCACCGCGCTGATTGGCAGCATCCCGCTGGCGCAGATCCCCGCCAGCTTCGAGATCCCGGGCGACCCGCCCGCCACACTGGCACTGCGCCCGCGCCCCATCACCATCGCCGCTGATGGCGTGCGCCTGGAATTCGACCTGTGATGGCGCGCTGGCTCGAAGCGATCCAGCCGATCCTTGCGATTCTGGACGAAGGGCTGAGCCTGTACCGGCGCAACTTTCTGGGCTTTGTGCTGATCACTATGAGCTGGTGCGTGCCAACAATCATTGCAATTGGGCTGCTGGCGGTGGGCATTTCGTGGGCCGAAAGCGTGTGGCCGCTGCTGCTGGGCGCGCTGGCGCTGCTGGCGGTCTTTCCGCTCAGCATCTACCTGGTGGGCGGGCTTTCGCGCGCGGCGGCTGCCGCTGCCGATGGGCGGCCGGTGCGGTTGCGCGAGGCGCTGGCCATCCACCCGCTGCGCGCCACCGGCATGGGCTGTTTCACGCTGGTCTATTGGGTGCTGGCGCAGGTGGCGACTTCGTTTATGAGCCTGCTGTGCGTGTGCCCACTCTATATCGCGGGCTTTGCGCTGGCGGGTCTGCTGGCCGGCGGCGCGGGCGCGGCGGGCGCGGCCCCGGCTGGCATTCTGATCGTCGCGGTGATGCTGGGCGGGCTATATGGCTCGCTGATGCTTTCGGGCGCGAGTGGCAGCGGCCTGTTCTATGGCTTGCAGCCGTGGGTGCAGGAAGGCTTGCCGTTTGGCGCAAGCGTGCAGCGCAGCATCGAGCTGATCGTGTTTCGCTTTCCGCGCAATCTGCTGGCGTGGCTGCTGAGCGCGCTCTTGCTGGCTGCCGCCGGCATCTCGGTGATGGCAACCGTTGGCGCGCTGCTGCCGCTGCCGCTGTTCTACGCGCTGGGTAATGAATCACCGCTGGCGCAGGCGCTGGCGAGCGGGGCGTGGCTGCTCGGACTGATGCTGGTGCTGCCGCCGCTGCCGATCTGGATGGCGCTGCTGTACCGGCGCAACCGCGCGCAGTTCGAGGGCGCCGACCTGGCGGAAAAAGTTCGGGAATGGGAGAAGGATTCAGGAGGCAGGAATCAGCTGCCAACTCTTCTGACTCCTGAATCCTGACTTCTGAATACTGAAGGAATTCTATGCTGACACAAGATATCGCCACGCGCATTCGCGCCGAAGCCGGCAAGGTGCTGGTCGGGCAGGACGAGCCGTTTACGCACCTGCTGATTGCGCTGCTGAGCGGCGGCCATGTGCTGCTGGAAGGCGTGCCCGGCACCGCGAAGACGCTGATGGCCAAAACGCTGGCCGCGCTGACGCAGGCCGAGTTCAAGCGCGTGCAGTTCACGCCCGACCTGATGCCCTCCGACGTGATTGGCACGCAGGTGTTCGAGATGGGTAGCGGCGCGTTTCACCTGCGGCGCGGCCCAATCTTCACCAGCGTGCTGCTGGGCGACGAGATCAACCGCGCGCCAGCCAAAACCCAGAGCGCGCTGCTCGAAGCGATGGAGGAGCGGCAGGTCACGATCGAGGGCCAGCGCCTGCCGCTGCCCGAGCCGTTTTTCGTGATTGCGACGCAGAACCCGGTTGAGTACGAAGGCACCTACCCACTGCCCGAGGCGCAGCTGGATCGCTTTCTGTTCAAGGTGCTGGTGGATTACGCGCCGCAGGATGTGGAAATTGAGGTGCTGCGGCGCTACCACGCGGGCTTCGATGCGCGCCGGCTCGAGGCCGCGCAGCTTACGCCCGCAATCACACCCGCGGGGCTGGCCGAGTGCCGCGCCGAGATCGGTGGCGTGCAGGTGGACGATGGCATTCTGAAGTATATCACCGACATTGCGCAGGCCAGCCGCAAAAGCCTCGACCTGCTGCTGGGCGGGTCGCCGCGCGCCTCGATTGGCCTGCTGCTGGCCGCCAAAACGTGGGCGGCGATGCAGGGGCGCAGCTTTGTAGTGCCCGACGACGTGAAGTTCCTGGTGCGGCCAGTGTATCGCCACCGCATCATTCTCAAGCCCGAGGCCGAGATCGAGGGCCTGAACGCCGACACCGCCATGACGCGCATTCTGGCAAAGGTGGAGGTGCCGCGGTGATAGCGAACCAGCGCCCGAACGGCTCGCGCGCGCTGCCGCAGCGCCTCGGCGCGGGCATATCGCCGCTTGGGCTGGAATACCTTGCCATAGCGGTGGTGGCTGTTCTTGCGCTTGGCTTGCGCGTGTATCGCCTGGCTGGCAATCCGCTCTGGCTCGACGAGTTTTACGGCTTCCAGCTCGGCCAGCGTGGCATTGGCGCGATCTTCGAAAACAGCCTGGCCGACCCACACCCGCCGCTGTTTTACCTGATTGAGTGGGCGGCGGCGGGCTTTGGCGCATTTCGCAACGCGTGGGCATGGCGCTGGCTGGTAGTGGCGGCTGGAACGGCGACTGTGCTGATTACCTACTGGCTGGCGCGGCGTCAGGAAGTGGGCCGGCTGGCCGCGCTGCTGGCTTGCGCGCTGTTTGCGCTGTGCCCAACGCACATCTATTTCAGCCAGGAAGCCCGCTCACCCGCGCTGACGCTGTGCGTGTGCACGATCACAACGCTGCTCATGTGGCGCATTCGCGAGCGCCCGCAGGAAGCGCGCCGCTGGCTGGCGTTCGTGGCGCTGTCGCTGTTTGGCATGTACGCCGATTATGAGTACATTTTTGCGCTTGGCCCGCAGCTCGTTTACCTCTTTGCGGTGCTGCGCCTGTATCGTCCCACAGCATTCTACGGCAGCATTATTGCGCTGTGCATCGTGCCACTGGCCTTTCTCGCCAGCCGGTCGGTCATGGGGTCGCTCAAAATCGCTGCCAGCGACCCGATCCGCATCGAGCAGGTCATTCAGTCACTGCTGGGCGGCGATTTTGTGCGCTATGGAGTGCACTGGACACACGCATGGCTGGCTGGCGCAACTGGCTTGCTGATTGCGCTGGGCATCTGGCACGCCTGCCGGCGCGGCACCCTTGTTTCGGCAGGCTACTATGTGCTGCAAATCGCCCTGCCGCTGGCGGTGTATTTTGGCTTTCTTGCGCCAGTGCTGCACATGCAGCTGCTGCTCAGCGAGGCGAAAAACTTCATTGTGCTGCTGCCCGCAATGTTTGTGCTGGCTGCGCAGGGCATTCAGCTGATTGGCGATTGGGTGTGGGGCAGCGCAGTGCTGCGCGCGCCGGTTCGTATGTTCCTGGGAATTGCGCTGGCTGCGCTGCTCGCTGGTTCGGCCTATGCAAGTGTGCTGAATCTCCAGCGCTACTGGAGCACCACGAAAAGCCCGGAAGGGTTGGTGGCGCTTGAATTGCGCGAGCGCATGCAGCCGGGCGATGCGGTAATCACGCAGCACTACTCACTTGATGCAGCGGTCGATTTTTACGTTCCCAATGCCGAACTCTATTCCCGCCCGCGCGCCGATGCGGGCAGCTATCTCTTTGGGAAATCGACTTCGATCTTGCACATCCAGCCGCCATACACAGCGACGATTCCGCTTGATGCTGTGCTCGCGCAGCACCCGCGTGTCTGGCTGCTCGCGCTGGCTCCTGGCGATTCGAAACTTGCGAAACGACTGCGCCAATTGTGCAGTGCCGGCCCGCTCGAGCCGCGTGGCCCGTTTGTGATGCAGCTTTTGGGCAATTGCGCGGGTGGTGCGCAATGATCCCAACCTTCCGCCTGCTGCTGTTTCTGCTGCTTGGCGCGCTGCTGGTTGCTGGCGTGGCTTTTGCGCCCGCGCTCGTGTGGCTGGCGCTGGCCTATACGCTGGCCGTCGGCGCGCTGGTGGCGATTGATTATGTCGTTTCGCCCAAGCCCGGCGAGCTGGAGATCGAGCGGATCAACGACAGCAAGCTCTCGCTGGGGGCGGCGAACCTCGTGACGCTGCTGGTGGCGAACCGCAGCGCGCGCCCGATCAACTTCCAGCTGCGCGACGAGTTCCCATTCCAGTTCGAATCCGACGCGGTGACGCTGGCGGGCGCGGCTGCGCCATACGACATCCACGAGGCGCGCTACCACCTGCGCCCGCTCCAGCGCGGCGATTACGCCTTTGGCGACATCAACCTGCGCTACACGAGCACGCTCAAAACCTTTGTGCGCCAGGCGCGCTACCCCGCCGCCGCGCCGGTGAAGGTCTACCCCAACGTGCTCGATGTGCGCAAATACGACCTGATGGCGCGCAAGGGCCTGCTGTTCGAGCTTGGCTTGCGGGCGGCGCGCGTGTATGGCCAGGGCAATGAGTTCGAGCGGCTGCGTGAATACAACACCGACGACGAGTTCCGCCGCATTAACTGGAAGGCGACGGCGCGGCGCGGCAAGCCGATTGCCGCCGAGTACGAAACCGAGCGCAGCCAGTATGTGATGAGCGTGATCGACACGGGCCGCCTGATGCGCCCGCCCGTGGGCGACCCCGCCAGCGATGGCGGGCCGGGGCTCGCCAAGCTCGATTTCGCGATCAACACGGCTCTGCTGCTTTCCTACGTGGCAACGCTGAAGGGCGACCATGTGGGTCTGCTGACCTTTGCCGATGATGTGCGCACCTACCTCGCACCCCGGCGTGGCAAGGGGCAGTTTTATCGCATGCTCGAAGCGCTCTACAACGTGCAGTTCGAGCCGGTCGAGGCCGACTACTCGCAGGCGCTGACCTACCTCGACCTGAAGCACAAGCGCCGCTCGCTGGTGGTGGTGTTCACCGACCTTGTGACGCTCGACGCGGCGCGCCCGCTGATTGCGCAGATGGCGCGGCTGGCGCGCAGGCACCTGCCGCTCTGCGTCGTCATCTCCGACCCGAACTTCACGCGCCTGGCCGCGCAGCCGCCACGCGACTCGGGCGCGATCTACCAGCGCGCCGTGGCCGAGATGCTGCTCGACGAGCGGCGCGTGGTGCTCGACACGCTGAACCGCAATGGCGTGCTGACGATTGATGTGCCCGCCGACCAGCTGACGGTGAGTGTGATCAACAAGTATCTGGAATTAAAGGGGCGCGGGGCGATTTAGAATTCGGTTGGAAGGTTTGCAGATTGCGGGTTCGAAGGTTTGCAGGTTGCAGGTTGCGAAGATTGAACCGCAAAGAACGCGAAGGGCGCAAAGAATTGCAAGTTTCGGGTTTGAAAGTTGCAAGTTTGCAGGTTGCGAAATTGAAACGCAGAGGCGCAGAGAGCACGGAGGGTTGCGGGTTGGGGAGGGTTACAGGTTCGACCGACGACTATTAGCGTCCTGAGTGCGGCGTCAGCCGCGTATCGAAGGGCGCGGACAGTTGCAAGTTTCGGGTTTGAAGGTTTGAAAGTTGCACGTTGTCAGGTTGCAGGGCTGAAAGTTCAGCGGTTCTCGTGTCTCGTGTCCCGGTTCTCGGTTTTGCAGTTCTTCTTGACCTTCGTGTCTTCGTGCCTTCGTGGTTCCGTTCTTCGGTTCTGCGGTTCTCCGCTCTCACAACTCAACACTCAGCACTCAACACTTAACACTTCTTCACAGGCTAATCAGCCCCTGGCGCACGGCCAGGCTCACGGCTTCGGTGCGGTTGGTTGCGCCAAGCTTGCTCAGGATGTTCTGGACGTGCACTTTGGCCGTGCGCGGCGCAATCGAGAGCAGCGTGGCGATCTCGGCATTGCTGCGTCCCTGCCCCACCAGCGTCAGCACCTCCAGCTCGCGCGGTGTGAGCGCCTCGGGGCCGCCCGTGCTCACGCCCACCACCAGCCGCGCCGCCACCGTGGGCGCAAGCAGCGTCTGGCCCGCGTGCACGCTGCGAATTGCGCCAAGCAGCTCATCCACCGAGGCGTCTTTCAGCAGGTAGCCCTTGGCCCCGGCGCGCAGCGCCTTGAAAATAAACTCGTCGGTGGCGTAGGTGGTGAGCACCAGAATGTGCGCGTCGGGCGCAAGCTCGCGGATGCGCCGCGTGGCCTCGGGGCCGTCGATCACCGGCATTTGCAGATCCATCAGCACCACGTCGGGGCGCAGGCGCGCAAACAAATCAATCGCTTCCTGGCCGTTGGCCGCCTCGCCAACGATTGCGATCTCTGGCTCGTCTTCCAGCACGGCGCGCAAGCCCTCGCGCACAATCCGCTGGTCCTCAACAATCAAAATTGATATTGGCATAGATGTCTCGTTTAGATAATCCACAGATTTCGCAGATGGCGCAGAATTCAACCAAAGTCGCGTTTGCTCGCTACGCACTACGCACTATGATGCGGGAGCGGAGTGCGTAGTGCGTAGAAAACTGACGGCATTTTAGCGCGCTGGCGCGATGGTGACGGTGATCTGCGTGCCGGCGTCGGGCGCGCTTTCGACCTGCAGGGTGCCGCCGGCCAGCCGGGCGCGCTCGCGCAGGCTCAGCAGGCCGAAGCCGCTGCCATTTTCGCCGGTAACCGGTGCTTCGGGCGCGAAGCCCACGCCGTCGTCGCGCACCTGCACGCGCAGGCCATTCGCGTCATTCTCCGAAACGACCTGCACCTGCTGGGCGCGGGCGTGCTTTTCGACGTTCTGGAGCGCTTCCTGCACGATGCGCAGCACCTGCGCCGCCGCCGCATGATCGAGTGTGGGCGCGCCGCCGTGGTGCTCGTAGCAGGCCGCCAGCCCGGTGCGTTCGGCAAAGCGCGTGGTCATGTCATCGAGCGCGGCGCTCAGGCCCGCGCCATCCACCAGCGGCGCGGCCAGCGTCCACACACTGCGGCGCACATCTTCCAGCGCGTCGCGGGCCAGCTCGTGCGCGCGGCCAATGCGCGCCCGTGCGCGGGCGGGGTCGCGCTCGAAGCTGCGCCCGGCCGCCTCGAGCTGCATGGTCACCGCTGTTAGGCCCTGCGCGATGGTGTCGTGCAGCTCGCGGGCGAGGCGGTTGCGCTCGGCCAGCGTGGCGGAAAGCCGCGCCTGCTCGTAGAGCCGCGCATTCTCGATTGCCACGGCGGCGGCGTCGGCAAAGGGTTGCAGAAGCTGGACGCTGCCGCCCGTGAATGGCGCGCCAGCCGCAGCCCGCAGCTCCAGCATGCCAATCGTCGCGTCTTTGAACACCAGCGGCAGCGCCATATGCTCGTCGCCCTGCGCCAGCAGCGGGCCGCCCCCGTCGGGCGCGCTGTGATCGGGCGGGGCAGCAGCGGCCAGGCGCATCTCGTCTTCGTCGTCGGCGTCGTCGAGCCAGACGCGCGCCCAGGCGGCGTGGGCCAGCGCGCGGCCAGCCTCGGCCACCTGCCCGAGCACGGTGGCAAGCTCAAGGTCACGCGTGAGCGTGGCGGTGATCGCGGCCAGCTGCGCAAGGTAATCGCGCTGGCTCGCCAGGTCGGCGGCGAGGCGGCTGGCCTCGTTGCGGGCGGCCATTTGCTGGCGCGACACACGCACAAATGCGTAGATGAAGGTCATAAACGTACCATAGCCAAAGGTTGGGAAGAGCATTGCCGGGGCGTAGAGCTGCCCGCTCAGCGCGACGCCGAGGTTCATCAGGCCCAGCAGCCACAGGCCCACCAGCGCCACGCGCCCGGGCGGGTAAACCAGCGCGGCCTGCACCAGCAGTGGGACAAAGATGATCGGCTGAAGAAAGGACTCGGCCATTTGCGCCTGGATGGCGCAGCACACCACGCTCAGCACCAGCAGGTAGGCCCACAGATGCTGCCACAGCCAGATCCTGATGCTGCTGTGTATAACCAAAATCAGCAGCAGCGCGACATAGATCGCCAGCAGGACGACATACAGCGCCGGGTCGTGAATCGCGCCGCCGTTCGTTGCCAGCAGCAGCAGCGAGGGCAGCAGGCCGGCCACCAGCCCCGCGCCCAGCATCGACTGGCCGAAATCGACGTAGCCAAGCTCGGGCGGGCGTGTGAATGGCGAGAGCAGCGCGTTCATGCGTTTGCTACATCCCCTGCGGCGCAACAACGGCAAGCGTGCAGCGCGAAATGCACACCAGCTTGTCGCTTTCGTCCACGATCCGAACCTCCCAGATCTGCGTGGTCTGCCCGACATGCAGGGGCGTGCCAATGGCGCGCAGCATGCCGTCGCGGCGCGAGCGCACGTGGTTGGCGTTGATCTCCAGCCCGAACACGGCTTTGCCGGGCGGCGCGTTCAGCATGCCGCCAATGCTCGCCACTGTTTCGGCCAGGGCGACGGATGCGCCGCCGTGGAGGTAGCCAAAGGGCTGGTGGTGGGCGGGGGTGACGGGCATGCTAATCACAACGCGCTCGGGCGCGGCCTCGACGACCTCCATGCCCAGGGTTTTGCCAAGCCACTCGCGGTCGAGCATCGATGCAGCCAAATCCATCGCGGGGTTCTCCTCTCGGGCGCGGGCGGCCACCCCGCCGCGCTGGCGCTATTATACGCCCGACCAGCGAGGGATTTACGATTGACGATTTACGATTTGCGATTGGGGCGAACGACGAAGTATTCACCGCAGAGGCGCGAAGGGCGCAGAGCGTGAGACACGAGACACGAGACGACCAAAACGTTCACCACAGAGACACAGAGGCACGGAGGGTTGCGGGTTTGAATGTTTGCAGGTTGCACGTTAGAATTGTTCAACTTTCAAACCTATAACTTGCCAAAAGGTACTTTACCCCTTTCACCCTTTCACCCCGTCATCTTGGCACCCTTTCACCCCTTCGCGCTGCCGACTGCCCATTGCCGTGGCTCACCCTTCACCATGCATCCGTTCTTAGTACAAGCGCACAAACACAATGTACATCTGCACACCTGCAAAGTACAGGTGCATGAACACAACGTACACATGCGCAAATGCACTGTATAGCTGCACGAACACAAAGTACAGCTGCATGTCTTTATTGTACAGGTGCGTCAGGACATAGTGCCGCTGCAGGCATACAAAGTACAGCTGCGTGAACACAAAGTATGGTTGCGTGCATTTGTGGTGCAGCCGTACTGCGTGTTACAGCATATAAACTCTGCCTACTACCGATGAATAAATAATTTACCGCAGAGGCGCAAAGGGCGCGGAGTGCAAGACGCGAGACGTGAAATGCAAGACATGAGACGCGAGACACAAGATACGAGATGCAAGACACCAGCATTGTCTTTCGCCCTGTCATCGTGTCATCATGTCACCCTTTCACCTCTTCACCCGCTCACCCTTTCGCCCGCCACTGACTGGCGTCCTTCCCCCGCGCGCTGCCCGCCACGCGCAAGCGCACGCGCCGCGAGGTAGAGCAGAAAGCCAATCGGCCCGAGCATGAGCGTGGCGAACAGGATGGGTGCCATAAGCCACGCGCTCACCCCGCGCTCCTGGCTGTCGAGGTAGGCCCAGCGCCCCACAAACAGGTCGAATGCCAGGAAGTGCAGCCAGCCCAGGGTTGCGCCGGCCGGAGTGCCGAGCAGGGCAGCCACGCCGCCGAGCTGCGGGTTCATAACTGCGGGCAGCAACTCGGCCAGGCGCGGGATGGCCAGCGCGGCGTAGACGAGCGCGGGCGCGGCAGCCACCCACGGCGAGCGCAGGATCTGCTGGGTGACGCGCCAGCGCGGCAGGGCGATCATGAGCAGCCAGAAGGGCATGACCAGCAGGCTGCTCAGCGAAAAGAGTGTTTCCATTGCGCTTCTCCTGTGTACAAGGGTAGCCACCCGGGCTTCAGCGGTTGCGGCCAATAAGCACCAGCCCGACAATAACGAGCGCCACGCCCGCCAGCATCGCCGGCCCATTATTTCCACCATACCCGGCTAACTCCCGCCCGACGGCGGCATAGAGCGGCAGCAGCGATTTTAAGGCAATCGCTAGCGGCCAGATTAGCCAGAGTGCCCAGAACGGGAAGTGGCGGCGGGCGCGGCGCTCACCTTCGAGCGAGATGGTGCTGCCGTCGTAGGCGTGGCGATGTTTGGAATGGCACATAGCAAAGCTCCTTGATGAGTGCGCGCCGGCCCGGCGAACGTTACACTGGGCCGGCGCGCAGCCAATTACATGTCGGTGGCGCGCTCGCGGATGCGCAGGGCCAGCGCGCCAGCCAGCACGGTTGGGCCGAGCCAGGCGGCCGCCGCTATGAGTGTGGTGGCATCGGGCGCGACAAGCGGCTGGCCGCGCAGCGCCTGCCAAGTGACCAGCCCGATCAGGCCGAGGTAGCTCGCTGCGCCAAGCCACACCAGCGCCAGCCGCCGCCGAGCGCCCAGTGCCGTTTGCGTCAGCAGCAGGCCAAGCAGCGGCAGTATTTGCAGCGCATGCAGGCCGATGAAGTGGCCAATGCGCAAATCGCCGCCGGTGATGCTCCAGCCGGTGATTGGCATGCCCGGCCCGCCGTCGGCCACGCCGACGCTGTGCGCGCCGATCACCGGGACGTGCGCGCCGGTTTGGAACTGGGCCATCTGCGCCGCGTTTGGGCTGGTCATCAGGAAGCCCAGGCCCGCGCCAACCAGCGTCAGCAGCAGGCCGAGCCGCAGCGCCCAGGCGAAAGCGCGGTCGGGCAGGGGCTGCCGAAGGAGCAGAATTGTGGCGATGAGCTGTATGAGCCACAGCATCATGATCATGGCACCCATGGCGCCAAACATTGCCGTGTCGAAGCTGGTGGCATTGTTGAAGTGGCTGGTGGTGCCGCGCAGCACCTGCGCGATGATGATCGCCATTTCGGCAAACAAAATCGCCAGCGACGCGCCCGACACCAGGCGCACCCAGAAGCGCCGACCCTGCACGAAATTGAGCACCCAGATCAGCGTGAACGAGTAGATGCTGATCGAGACTGCGAACTTAAACGGCTTGAGCCAGGCCGGCGCGCCCGTGATGGTGCGCGGGTCGAAGATCAGGCCCAGCGCGCTGACGACGAGCGTCACAAGCATGAGCACGCCGAGCAGCGTGAGCGAGCGGTTGGTGGCGTATGCGCGGCGGAGCGCGCCAAGCGGGCGGAATTGCGCTATGCGCGCCAGCCCGGTGGGTGATGATTGGGCGGTTTGCTGAAGCATCGCAACAGTCTCCTTACGTGTGTTTGGTCTGTTGCTATGGTAGAGCGTGGGCAGGCGCGGCGCATCGTCTTTCGTCGTTAGCTTTTCCGCGCATGGGGACGAGCGACGGGGTATGCCGAAAGGACTAGGGGATTTACGATTGACGATTTGCGATTGACGATTGGGGGCTGCTCAGAAGGAACGAAAAGTTAATCACGGAGGCACGGAGACACGGAGGTTTTGCAGTTGCGGGTTGAAGGTTGAAGGTTTGCAAGTTCGCAGGCTGAAACGAGCGCAACTTTCAACGTTCAAACCTGCAACTCGCCAACTGCCTACGCTGCCAGCCAGTCCGCAATGGCGGGCCAGATCTGGCGCTGGGCGCGGCTGCCGCCCATCAGGCCCACATGCCCGCCCGGCACAACGTCGAGCCGCCGCTCGGCGCTCGATACCAGGGCCATCAGGTTAGCGGCGCACTCGCGTGGCACGATGTGATCCTGTGCGGCGATGACATTCAGCAGCGGCACGCGGATGTTCGCCAGGTCGGCGTGGCGGCCGCGCACCACCAGCTCGCCGCGCGCCAGCTTGTTCGCGCGGATGAAATCGTTCACCCACTGGCGAAAGGCCGCCCCGGCGAAGGGCACGCCATCGTGCACCCAGCGATGCATGGCCTGCCAGCCCTCCACGGCGGCCGGGTCGTCGGCGCGATCCCACAGGCTGGCGTACACGCTCACATAATTCTCCACCGGCTTGAGCATCTTCGAGCCAAACTCGATCAGGCCGGGCGGCACATTGCCAAACGCCTCGACCACGCGCTCCACATCGAAGTGCTGCGGGTCGAGCCACGCGCGGAAGCTGCTGGGCGTGCCGGCGTCGAAGTCGATGGCGGGGGCGAGCAGTGCCAGCCGGCGCAGCGGCGATTCGGGGAACAGCGCGGCGTAGAGCGTGGCGAGCGTGCCGCCAATGCAGTAGCCCAGCATGTCGAGCTGGCTGGCACCCGAGGCGCGCAGCACCTCGCGCGCGGCACGCGGCAGGTAGTTGGCGGCATAATCGTCGAAGCGGGTGTGGCGGTCTTCGCGGCCGGGCGCGCCCCAATCGAGCAGAAAGACATCGAAGCCACGATCGCGCATCAGCTCGATGAAGCTGCGCCCCGGCAGCAGGTCGAAGATATACGGTTTATTGATCAGCGCGTACACCAGCAGCAGCGGCGTGGGCTGGCGCTGCGCAGGCGGCAGCGTGGGCGTGTAGCGAAACAGTTGCACCGGCCCAAGCGACCAGACCAGCGTGCGGGGCGTGCGGCCAACCGCCACGCGGTCGGCTTCCAGCGCGAGCCGGGCGGTTTTGCCGGCGTGGCGCAGCAGGGCCTCAACTGTTTTGCGCAGATCGCTCATGGCTGGTGTTGTAGCAGCCCACGGTAACAGGCCGGTTACGCCGCGAAGGCGCGTTCTTCCACAAACAGTGTGGTGTGGTGGCGGCGCGGCGGCCGGCTGGCCAGAAACATATCGAAGCCGCCAGCCGGCACGGGCAGCGCGGCCTGACGCTCGCCCATCATCGCATCGATCCAGTCTTCGTGCAAGTCGTCGTCGTACAGCTCGTCGTCGGGGAAGGATTCGCGGAAGGCGCTCTGCCACCAGGTTGTGCTGAGCGCGGGCTCAAGCGGGCGGCGCTGCGCATCGTAGACATAAATCGCGTCGATCACCGCGTAGCTGCCCGCGCCATTGCGCTCGGCGGTGGTGACAACCTCGATGCGCTCGGCGCGTGGGCCGTAGATGTCGCGCGCGTAGCCCACATACTCGCGCCAGGTTTCAAATGCGCGGAATTCCTGCACAAACGTTTGGAGCTCGGTCTCGGTCATTCCTCGGTATGGCATACTCGGTTCCCCCATCAGAATGCGCTCGATCGTGGCTTGGTCGCTGTGTGTTGGCGCTTGAATTGTAGCACAAATGTGCGTCATGTAACGTCACAGGCTGTGCCGGCGCGGCGGCTCCAACGCCGTGCGTACGCAGGTGGGTAGGGGGAAGTGCTGAGTGTTGAGTGCTGAGTTTTTAGTGGGCTATGAACCGAGAACCACGGGACCGCAGAACCAAGAACCGAGAGCCAAGAACCGTAACCACGAAGGTACGAAGACACGAAGGGCGAGAAGAACCACGGAACCACAGAACTAAACAGTCGGCAGTCGGCAGTGGGCAGTCGGCAGTCGGCAGTTGGCAGTCGGCAGTCGGCAGTGGGCAGTCGGCAGGTGGGCAGTCGGCAGTCGGCAGTCGGCAGTCGGCAGTCGGCAGTCGGCAGTGGGCAGTTAGCAGTGGGCGGTGGGCAGTTAGCAGTCGGCAGTTAGCAGTGGGCAGTCGGCAGTTAGCAGTGGGCAGCCGGCAGTGGGCAGTCGGCAGTCGGCAGTCGGCAGTGGGCGGTGGGCAGTCGGCAGTTAGCAGTTAGCAGTTGGTAGTTGGCAGTCGGCAGTTGGCAGTTGGCAGTCGGCAGTCGGCAGTCGGCAGTGGGCGGTGGGCAGTCGGCGGTGGGCAGTCGGCAGTCGGCAGTCGGCAGTCGGCAGTCGGCAGTCGGCAGTCGGCAGTTGGCAGTGGGCGGTGGGCAGTGGGCAGCCGGCATCCTGAGTAGCGGCGCAGCCGCGTATCGAAGGGTGCCATATCCCCGTGCTCTTTCGCTCTTTGCGGTGAATACTTCGGCAAGCAGAGCAACCTGGAACTCTCAAACGTTTAAACCTGCAACCGTCAAAATCTCCGCGCCCTTTGCGCCTCTGCGGTTCATTTTTCGGTCGTCAGTCGTCGCCCGCCAGCATGCGCTTGTACTCGGCCAGGGTTGCCCGCGCCACCACCGGCCAGTCGAAGGTGCTGCGCACAATCTCCACGCTGGCTGCGCCCCATTCCGGCCACTGCGCCCGGGCGGCGAGCGCGGCGGCCAGCTTCGCCGCCAGGTCGTTCACATCGCCGGGGCGCACCAGAAAGCCATTTCGCCCATTGAACACCTTGTCGGGGATGCCGCCCGCCGCCGAAGCCACCACCGGCTTGCGGTGGATCATCGCCTCAAGCGTCACCAGCGACGAGCCTTCGTACAAGGTTGGATGCACAAACAGGTCGATCTCTTCGTACAGGCTGTGCAGCTCGTTGTCGGTCAGCTTGCCCACAAAGGTCACGTGCTCAGCAATGCCCAGCTGACGTACCTGCGCCTCCAGCGCGGCGCGCTCTTTGCCCTGCCCCACTAGCAGCCAGCGCCAGCGCGGCGGCAGCTGCGGGCGCAGCCGGGCCAGCGCCTCGGCCAGGATGTGGTAGCCCTTGTTGCGCTCCAGCCGGCTGACGCTCAGCAGCACCAGGTCAGCTTCGTCAAGCCCGAGGCGCGCGCGCATCGCCGCCCGCAGGTCGTCGCGGGTCCAGGCCAGGCACTCGTCCACATCGATCGCGCTGGGGATCACCACCACGCGCGCCGGGTCGACGCCCAGGTAGTGCGGCAGGTCGCCGCGCGTGCAGGCATCGGTGGCAATCGCGCGGTCGGCGCTGCGCGTGCCGTAGGAGTAGAGCGCACGGAACGGGGCATAGGCCAGCCACTTGCGCCAGTCGGGCGTGCGGTATTCTTCCAGGCCGTGCGGGTTGGCAATAAACGGCACGCGCCGGAGCGCCGTGTCGCGGCGGCGCAGCCAGCCGTAGCCAAACGCGCACAGGCCCTGCGCGTGCACAACATCGTAGCTGCCCGCGCGCACCGCCGCCGCGACCTGCCGGCCAAGCTGCCAGGTGTACCACGGATAGTTGATCTGGCGGCCCAGGATCGAGTTCGGGCGCAGCAGTGGCGAAGTGTAGTCGTAGCGCAGGTGGCGCACCGCCAGCGCGCCGCCGCCCGCCGCCATCGCCGCCGCAAGCTCCTCGCTGACCAGCGGCTGATCGTGGCTGGTTGCCGGCTGCACATACAGCGTGACATGCGTGCCCAGCCGCGCCAGGTGCGTCACAAGGTGAAAGACATGCCGCTCAATGCCGCCAAAGCCGTGCAGTGGAAACACTACGCGGGCCAGCATCGCAACGCGGATCGGGTCAGGTAGGCTCATAGTGTCCAGTCGGCAGTTTGCAGTCGGCAGTTTGCAGTTGGCAGTTGGCGGTTGGCAGGTTGGCAGGTTGCAGGTTTGAATGTTGAGTTGGCAGTTGCAGGTTGAAAGGTTGCGAGTTTGAAGGTTGAGCCTGCTTCGCTCTGCAACCTGCAACCTTTCAACCTGTCACCCAAAAAAACTTTGCGCCCTCTGCGCTCTTTGCGGTGAATTATTCGGTCGTCGTTCGTCGTTCGTCGGTCGTCAGCCCCCGGCCGCGCATTGTAGCACACCCGCGCCGCCTTTCATTCCATGCTACAATACGGCCTCACACAGCCAGCACAACCCGGCCTACACCGCCGCGCATTCGGGCGCGGCAAGGAGCGGCGAGATTGGACGAGGCCATCACCGAGCCAGCCAGCATGAACGATGCTGATCTGGTGGCGCTGCTACAGAAGCAGCCCGCCGCTGGCATTGCCGTGCTGTACGATCGCTACAGCCGGCTGGTGTTTAGCATGGCGCTGCGCATTGTTGGCGATCGCGGCGCGGCAGAAGAAATCACGCAAGACGTGTTTATGCGCTGCTGGCGCTACCTCGACCGCTACCAGCCCGGGCAGGGCACGCTGGCAACCTGGCTGCTCTCGATCACCCACAACCGCGCCATCGACGAGCTGCGCAGCCGGCGCGGTACGGCCGCCCGCCGCGAGCTTTCCGACGATATTCTCCAGCCGCAGGCCGCAATCGACCCGGGCTACGACGAAGCGCTTCTGCGCAGCGAGGTGCGCGAAGCCCTGCGCGACCTGCCCGCCGCCCAGCGCGAAGTGGTCGAAATGGTCTTCTGGGCCGGCCTGACGCGCCGCGAAGTCGCCGACCACTTGCAGCTGCCGCTTGGCACGGTGCATACGCGCCTGCGCCTGGGCATGGATAAATTGCGCGAATCGTTGCGCCAATTGTTTGCCGACGAATAGAATCATTTCGCGCGCAGCAACGTAGATTCTCATGTGGGGAAGTGTGTTCCCCGCTCGAACTAAAGCTCATTCCGAGTCTGTTCGCCCCGCGAACGCTCGCACGGTAAAGAAGCACCGGCATGGCATCTGAACCAACAACAACGCTTTGTGACGATATGCAGCCCTGGCTGGCCGCCTACGCGCTTGGCGAGGCCGAGGCTGCGCCCGAGCAGCTGGCGCACCTTGCGGGCTGCCCGCACTGCCAGAGCGCGCTGGCCGAATATCGCGCCGTGGCCGGGCTGCTGGCCTACACCGCGCCCGAGCACGAGCCGCGCCCGGCCCTGCGCGCCCAAATCATCGCGAATGTCGAGCGCGCCGCCGCCGAGCAGGCCGCCCGCGCCCCGCTGCCCGCCCGCTTCGCTGAGCCAATCGTGCCGCCGCGCCGTCGCCGGCAGATCTTTTCGCCGGCGGCCTGGGCGGCATGCGCCTTTGCCGCGCTGGCCGTGATGATGCTCGGCTGGAACCTTTCGCTGCGCAGCCAGGTTTCCGATCAGGCCGCGCAGATCAGCTTCCACCGCCAAAGCTGGCAGACCATGGTCGCCCTGCTGAACGACAACACCCTGCACTGGTACCCTGTCGCCGGCGCGCAGGCCAACGGCCACGCATGGCTGGCCGAAGGTGGCGATGTCGTGTGCCTGGTGGCGCAGAAACTGCCGCCCCTGCCGGAAGGCCAGGCCTACCAGGTCTGGCTCGAAGGTGGCGCGCAAACCGTGAGTGGCGGTACCTTCCCGGCCCGCAACGGGAACGCCTGGGTTCTGGTAGAGCCGGGCGGGCCGATCAGCGCCTTCCAGCGCGTGTTTGTCACCGTCGAGCCAGCAGATGGCAGCGCCGCGCCCAGCGGCCCGGCCGTGCTGAGCGGCAGCCTTCAGGGCAGCGCAACACCCGCTGCCGACCGCTCGGAGCTGCAAAAAATCCTGGCTGCAACGTTTGATATATAAGCCCCGGAACGGTGTGGTTTCAGATTGGACATAAGGAGGAGCGAATGGTTCGCAGGATGCGTATCGCCGGAATGCTCGCCGCTTTGTTCGCGCTGCTGGTGATGGTGCCTGTGGTTGGCGCGGCCCCGGCCCGCCAGGCCACTGGCAAAGTCACCGCCAGCGACCAGCCGGTGGTCAGCAAGACCATCACCGTCGCGAATGTGACGGCTGGGCAGGATGGCTGGATTGTTGCGCACCTCGACGAGGGCGGCGCGCCGGGCAAAGTGCTGGGCCAGACGGCGGTGAAGAAAGGCGAAAACGCGAACGTCAAGATCACGCTGAGCGAGGACGTGCCGGTGGGTGGCAAGCTCTGGCCGATGCTGCATATCGACGCGGGCACGATTGGCACCTATGAGTTCCCCGGCGCCGACTCGCCTGTGATCGCGGCGAGTGGCAAGCCCGAGATGGTGCAGATCACCGTCACTGCTGCCACCGCAGAAGCCCCGGCGACCACAAGCGCGCCCTCGAACCTGCCGAAGACTGGCGGCGACGAAGGCGGCATGGGCTTGCTGATCGGCGCGCTGCTGCTCGTGCTGGCTGGCATGCTGCTGGTAGGCCGCACGCGCCGCGCATAAGGACGCCTTTCGGTCGGCTTGATTCTTCCACAGATGGCGCAGATTTCACAGATTATTTGGGTACGGCCCATATCTGTGAAATCTGCGCCATCTGTGGATTTTTATTTTCCGCCTTACGGCAGCTGCATGTCGAAGGAGTTCAGCACCTTCATGTAGTTCGCGCGCTCGAAGGCGGCTGGCTCAGCGACGGCGCGCTGGCTCATGCTGCCGCGCATCTGCTCGATCGACTCGTACTCGTGCTCGATCATCCAGGCCCGCAGGTCGGCCAGCACGTCGCGGATGCGGTAGATGCCGTGCGCCAGCAGCTCGGATGTCATCATTGCCACGTTTGCGCCGGCCATCATCGCCTTCAGCACATCCTGTGCGCTGTGCACGCCGCTGGTGAGCGCAAGGTCGAGCGGCACGCGCCCGTAGAGCATGGCGATCCAGCTCAGCGGCAGGCGCAGATCCTGCGAGGTGCTGAGCGTCAGGTTCGGCACCACCTCCAGGCGCTCCAGGTCGAAATCGGGCTGGTAGAAGCGATTGAACATCACAAGCGCGTCGGCACCCGCATCTGCAAAGCGCCGCGCCATATGCGGCAGCGCAGTGAAGAAGGGGCTGATCTTCAGCGCGAGCGGGATTCGCACACAGGCGCGCACGCTGCGCACCAGCTCGACATAGCTCGCTTCCAGCTCGGCGCTGCTGAGCGTGGGGTCGGTCGGCAAGTAGTAGATATTCAGCTCCAGCGCGTCGGCCCCGGCCTCCTGCATGCGCAGCGCATAGTCGATCCAGCCGCCATTCGAAACGCCATTCAGGCTGGCGATCACCGGGATGTTCACCGATTGCTTGACGCGGTGCAGGTGCTCCAGGTACGGTTCCGGCCCGATGTTGTAGTGCGCCATGTCGGGGAAATAGCTCAGCGCCTCGCCGTAGTGGTCGGTGCCGCGCGTCAGGTAGTGATCCAGCTCGCGGCTCTCGTGGGTGATCTGCTCCTCGAACAGCGAGTAGAGCACAATCGCGCCCGCGCCGGCATCCTCGATCCGCCTGACCAGATCGAGCTTTTTGGAAAGCGGCGATGCCGACGCGACGATCGGGTTTTCGAGCGTGAAGCCGAGGTAGCTGGTACTGAGGTCGACTTTATCAGGGAAAACTTCGTTCATTATCTGGCTCCTCGTTGAGGTTACACGAGGTTGCAGGTTGGAAGGTTGCACGTTGCAAAGTTCTGTTTCGTTCAACCTGCCAACCTGAAACGTCAAAACCGGTTCCTACTTCGCGCCATTCCCATCGCCGCGCGGCTCGGCCGCCAGCTCCTGGTAGTGCGCCCAGCGCGCCTTGATGCTCTGCTTGGCCTGTGCCAGCAGCTCCTCGGCGCGCTGCTCGTCGCTCTGCTGCAGCATGCGGTAGCGCGTTTCGTTGTACACATACTGCTCCAGCGGCACGCTCGGCGCCTTCGACTCGATCACCAGCGGGTGCTGGCCCTGCTCGGCCAGCTCGGGGTTGTAGCGGTACAGCATCCAGTGCCCGCTTTGCACGCCGAGCTTCTGCTGGGCCAGGCCCTTGCGCATGTCGATGCCGTGCGCGATGCAGTGGCTGTAGGCGATGATCAGCGAGGGGCCGTCGTAGGCTTCTGCTTCCAGAAACGCCTTCAGCGTCTGCTGATCGTCGGCGCCCATGGCCACGCGCGCCACATAGACATTGCCGTAGGCCATTGCCAGCAGACCCAGGTCTTTTTTCGGCGTGGCCTTGCCCCTGGCGGCGAACTTCGCCACCGCGCCAATCGGCGTGGATTTGGACGACTGGCCGCCGGTGTTGGAATACACTTCGGTGTCGAGCACCAGAATGTTGACGTTGCGGCCCGAGGCCAGCACGTGATCCAGCCCGCCAAAGCCAATGTCGTAGGCCCAGCCGTCGCCGCCAATGATCCACACGTCTTTCTTCACCAGCGCGTCGGCCAGCGAGAGGAGGTTGGCGAGCTGCGTGTTCAGCTCGCGGTCGTCGAACTCGCCAATTGCGCCTTCCCAATCGAGAATGCGGTGCTTGAGCTGGGCCACGCGCTCGCGCTGGGCATTCACGCCCGCGTCGGTGCGCTGGTCGGCATTCAGCAGCGCCTGCACCAGATCATCGCCCACAATATCGCCCACCGTGGCCAGCAGCTCGCGCGCCTGCTCGGTCTGCTTGTCGAGCGTCAGGCGCATGCCCAGGCCGAACTCGGCGTTGTCTTCGAACAGCGAGTTAGCCCAGGCCGGGCCGCGCCCCTCGGCGTTGGTGGTATAGGGCGTGGTGGGCAGGTTGCCGCCATAGATCGACGAGCAGCCAGTGGCGTTGGCAATCACCGAGCGGTCGCCAAAGAGCTGCGTCACCAGCTTGATGTAGGGCGTCTCGCCGCAGCCCGCGCACGCGCCCGAGAACTCGAACAGCGGCACCATGAGCTGCGAGTTCTTGATCGTGCCGACATTCAGTGTGGCGCGGTCGGTGTCGGGCAGGGCGCGGAAGAACTCCCAGTTGGTGGCTTCGCGCTCGCGGATGGGCGGCTGCTCGGCCATGTTGATCGCCTTGCGCCCGACCTGGCGCTTGTCTTTCACCGGGCAGGCTTCCACGCACAGGCTACAGCCGGTGCAGTCTTCTGGCGCAACCTGCAGCGTGAATTGCTTGCCGGGGAACTCCTTGAAGCGCGCATCGGCATGGAGGAAGCCGGCTGGCGCGGCGGCCAGATCGGCTTCGTCGTAGACCTTCATGCGAATGACGGCGTGCGGGCAGACCAGCGCGCACTTGCCGCACTGAATGCACAGGTCGGCGTCCCACACCGGGATTTCAAGCGCAATGTTGCGCTTTTCCCACTGCGCGGTGCCGCTGGGGTAGGTGCCGTCGCAGGGCAGCGCGCTGACCGGCAGCATGTCGCCTTCGCCGGCAATCATGCGGCCCAGCACGTCGCGCACAAAGGCGGGCGCGGCTTCGGGCACCGGCGGCCGGCGGCGCAGCGTGGCGGTAAGAAGCGTGTCGCTGCCGCCGTTCGCGCCGACCGCCAGCGGCACGCGCACTTCGTACAGGTGCGAAAGCGTTTCGTCAACGGCGCGGTAGTTCTGCTGCACCACGGCCTCGCCGCGCTTGCCGTAGGTCTTCCTGATGCTGTGCTTGATTTCTTCAATCGCCTGCTCGCGCGGCAGCACGCCGCTGATCGCGAAAAAGGCCGTCTGCATGATTGTGTTGACGCGGCGGCCCATGCCGGTGGCGCGCGCCACGCTGTCGGCGTCGATCACATACAGATGCAGCTGTTTTTCGAGCAGCGCTTCCTGCACTTCGCAGGGCAGCTCGCCCCATATTTCGTCGGGGCCGAAGGTGGTATTCAGCAGGAAGACGGCGCCGGGCGCGGCGTACTTCAGCACATCGAAGCGCTCGAGGAAGGAGAACTGGCTGCACGCCACGAACTGCGCCTGGTCGATCATATAGGCCGCGCGAATGGGCTGCGGGCCGAAGCGCAGGTGCGAGATCGTGACCGAGCCGGATTTCTTCGAGTCGTAGACGAAGTAGCCCTGTGCGTGGAGTTGGGGCGAAACATCGTGCTCGGCGCTCGCATCTGGCGCGTTCGAAACATTGCTTCGCCCGTACTCGCCAATGATTTTGATCGAGTTTTTGTTCGCGCCCACGGTGCCGTCGGAGCCAAGGCCCCAGAACACGCAGCGCACTGTTTCAGGCGTCTCAATCGCAAAGGCGTGATCGTAGGACAGGCTGGTATGGCTCACGTCGTCGTTGATGCCAATGGTGAAATGGTTCTTGGGCGCGGGTTTGGCCAGCTCGTCGAAAATGCCCTTCACCATCGCCGGCGTGAACTCTTTCGAGGAAAGGCCATAGCGCCCGCCAATGACGGCGGGAGAACCGAGAACTGAGAACTGAGAACCGTTCGTGGTGTTCTGGTTCTGCCCAGCCTCGGCCAATGCCGCAACCACATCCAGGTACAGCGGCTCGCCGGCGCTGCCCGGCTCCTTGGTGCGGTCGAGCACGGCGATCGCTTTGACGGTGGGCGGCAAGGCATGCACGAGATGATCGGCTGAGAAGGGGCGGAACAGATGCACCTGCACCACGCCGACTTTCTCGCCCTGCGCGGCCAGGAACTGCGCGGTCTCGGCGGCGGTTTCGGCTGCCGAGCCCATGATCACAATCACGCGTTCGGCGTCGGGCGCGCCCACGTAGTCGAACAGGCGATATTGCCGGCCCGTCAGCGCGGCGAATCTGTCCATATACTTTTGCACCAGCGCCGGGCAGGCCGCGTAGAACGGGTTAACACTTTCGCGCGCCTGGAAGTAAACATCGGGGTTTTGCGCGGTGCCGCGAATCACCGGGCGGTCGGGCGAAAGGCCGCGCGCGCGGTGGGCGCGCACCAGCCCATCGTCAATCATGGCACGCATGTCGTCGTCGCTGAGCTGTTCGATTTTGTTGATCTCGTGCGAGGTGCGGAAGCCGTCGAAGAAATGCACAAACGGCACGCGCGCCTCAAGCGTGGCGGCATGCGCGATCAGCGCCATGTCGTGGGCCTGCTGCACCGAGTGCGAGGAAAGCAGCGCCCAGCCGGTTTGCCGCACCGCCATCACGTCGGCGTGGTCGCCAAAGATCGACAGGCCCTGCGCCGCAATCGAGCGCGCCGCGACATGGAAAACCGCCGAGGTTAGCTCGCCGGCGATCTTGTACATATTTGGGATCATCAGCAGCAGGCCCTGCGATGCCGTGAAGGTGGTGGTGAGCGCGCCGGTTTGCAGCGCGCCATGCACCGCGCCAGCTGCGCCACCTTCCGACTGCATCTCAATCACCTGCGGCACCGTGCCCCACAGGTTCGGCCGCCCCGCCGCCGACCATGCGTCGGCCAGCTCGCCCATTGCGGTCGACGGGGTGATCGGGTAGATTGCAATCACCTCGCTGAGCTTATGGGCAACCTGCGCGGCGGCTTCGTTGCCCTCGATCGTCATGTGTATCCGAGCCATTGGGTTCCTCCCCGGTTATCGAGCGGCGCGCAGGCGCCGGCAGCAAGCGGTGTGGATGAAAGCGGATTGAGCGCATGGAGATGCGCGATGCGATCAGTATAGAATCGCGCCCCCGGCGGCGGGTAAAGGAAAAACAACCGCGGGTTATGATCTCGGGCTTATGATCATCGCGCCTGGACGGCCGTAAACGACCCGGCTACGACGCAACGCCCGCTGAAGCGGGCTAGAATGCAAGGTGCAAGCGCGTTAGCCCCGTTCACGGGGCGTTGCTGATAGTGCGGCGGGTTCAGCCCCGCGCGGCAGCGCCCGCGCACGCTTGTTGCTGCGCACCCGATCGGGTACAATGCGGCGCGACCAAAGGAATTCCGCCGTTCAGCAAGATAGCGACATGAGCACAACCACAACCATCGACGCGGTGCGCGGGATGCGCGACGTGCTGCCGGGCGATCTGGCCGCGCAGCAGGCCGTGTCGGCGCGGCTTGAAGGCACGCTGGCCGCGTATGGCTACCAGCCGATTGAGCTGCCGATCATCGAGCAGCGCGACTTGTATGGCCGCAAGCTCGGCGAGGAGCTGGTGGGCAAGGTGTACGAGTGGAACTTCAACGGGCGCGACCTGGCGCTGCGCCCGGAGTGGACGGCCTCGGTGCTGCGGGCCTACGTGGGCCGCATGCAGGGGCTGCCGCTGCCGCTGCGCCTGCGCTACGCCGGGCCGGTGTTTCGCAACGAGCGCCCGCAGCGTGGCACCTACCGCCAGTTCATGCAGGTGGGTGTGGAGCTGATTGGCGGGCCGGCCCCGCGCGCCGACGCCGAGTGCCTTGCGCTGGCCTGTGCCGGGCTGGATGCCGTGGGCGTGGCGAATTATCGCGTGCGAGTCGGGCACATTGGGCTGGTGCGGCAGGTGCTGCGCCGGCTGGGCCTGGCCGAACGCACGCAGGGCATTCTGGCGTGGAGCCTGGAGCGCATGCGCGAGCGCGGTGTGGCGGCGGTGCGCGAACGGCTTGATGCCGCGCAAAGCCCGCTGCCGTTTGACGCGGCGCTGCTTGATGGCATGAGCGATGCGCAGGCCGAGGCGCTGCTGCTCGGCTCGCTTGGCGCGATTGGTGTGAATCTCGAATTTGGCACGCGCGCGCCTGAGGCGATTGTTGGGCGGCTGGTGCGCAAGCTGCGCCGCGCCGACCCGCAGGCGCAGGTCGAGCGGGCGCTGGCGCTGCTGGAGCGGCTGTGCGCGATTCGCGGCGCGCCGGCCGAGGCATTTCCGCAGGCGGCGGCGCTGCTGCGCGAGTACGAGCTGCCCGAATCCCTGCTCGACGAGCTGCGCGCAATTGTGGAAACCACCGCCGCGCACGATCTGCCAGCCGAGCGCCTGCTGATCGATTTCGGGCTGGGGCGCGGCCTGCACTACTACACCGGCGTGATCTTCGAAATTTATGATGACGATGAGCTGCAACTGTGCGGCGGCGGGCGCTACGACGACCTTGTGACGGCGCTGGGCGGGCGGCAGGCCACGCCAGCGGTTGGCTTCGCCTACGGGCTGGAGCGCGTGGTGGCCGCCGCGCAGTTCGCGCCGCCGCCGCGCGCGCCCGAGGTGCTGGTGGCTGCCGCCGACGACGCGAGCTATGCCTACGCGCTCCAGGTGGCGCGCGAGCTGCGGGCGCGCGGCTATGCGGCCTTGGTCGATGTGCGTGGGCGCAGCGCCGCCAGCAACCAGCGCGATGGCGCGCGGCGCGGCGTGGTGGCGCTGGTGCAGGTCGGCCCCGAAGAGCAGGCGCGTGGCGAGCTCGTGTGGCGCGACATGGCCAGCCGCGCCGAGCGGCGAATAACTGTGCTCGATGTACCGCCCGCTTTATAGCAGATCGTAAATTGAATGTCTTGCTGGCACACCTGCCACTGCACCAGAAGGCATTAGCGCGACCACCATCCAGGCGAATGGTCGTCGGCGCTGTTGAACGTCAGGCGCTGCACATTACTTCCGTCGGCATTCATGACATAAATATCCTGGTTGCCATTGCGTGTAGACATAAACGCAATCTGGCTGCCATCTGGCGACCACGATGGCGTTTGGTCGGTATTTGCGCTGGTAGTCAGGCGGCGCGGGTTGCTGCCGTCAGCGTTCACCGTGTAAATTTCCCAATTGCCATCACGCCGTGAGTGAAACGCAATCGACTGCCCATCTGGCGACCAGGCGGCTGCGCGATCGTCTGCGCTGTTAAAGGTGATGCGGCGCTGGCTGCTGCCGTCGGCGTTCATCACATAAATTTCGTCGTTACCGTCGCGCCGCGAACGAAAGGCGATTAACTGGCTGTCTGGCGACCATACCGGCGCATTATCGTCGATGTTATTGAAGGTGAGCCGGTGCTGATTGCTGCCGTCGGCGTTCATCACATAAATTTCGTTATTTCCATCGCGCGTGGACATAAACGCAATCTGCTGGCCATCCGGCGACCATGCGGGGGCTTCGTCGATTGAGTTATTGAAAGTAAGCCGGCGCTGATTGCTGCCATCAGCGTCCATTACATAAATTTCCTGATTGCCATCGCGCGCCGACCAGAACGTTATTTTCGCTGTGTCAGCCGACATACCTGGCCAGCCTTCGGTGCTGGAAGTACTGGTAAGGCGCTGCTGATTACTGCCATCGGGGCTCATGCGGTAGATCTCGTCGTTGCCGTCGCGGTGTGACACAAAGGTGATTGCGGGTGCTGGCGGCGGAGGTGGGGGCTCTTCCACACGTACGAAACTAGCAAATGAGCGCTCGATGCCAGGCACGCCTTCAAGCGAACCAATAACCATATACGTATCTGGCGTGCTTGGGGCGTCAAGTGTCAGGGTGATCTGGGCGCTGGCGCTAGGGTCAATCGTTAGAAACTGGCTTGTACGCGCTAGCGGGGTATCGTCCGAATTACGCAGTTCGAGCTGCAGGGTGCCACTGAGCGAGGTGGTGCTCTGGCGATTGTGAATCTGTATTGGGATGTCGATTGGCGCGCTGACAGAAACGCTATCGGGGATTGCAGCGTCGAGGTCGGCTACAATCAAGGGAATCAGTGGACGGTCGGGGGTGTTGAATTGCGTTACCTCGGCAGTATCGGGGTTGGTAAAAGTTAATTGCGCGCCCGGCAACATTCCGCCTGTTTGTGTGCCTGTGGGCTGAAGCGTAGCAGAAAACACAGCTGGCTGGCCTGGCCCGAGCGTTTGCGACCATTCAATCTTTCCGTCAGCCACGGTTCCGCCCCCCGCATCAACTACGGCCATCCCATCAGGAATGGTCTGCGCAATAGTTGCCTCGAGCGCCGTAGTCAGTGGGTTTTCAGCAAACGCTGTCAATACATGTCCATCGCTGCCGCTAGCCTGGCTGATCCAGGATCGCAATGGGAAGCTCACTGTCGGCACCGATTGCTCGGCTGTGGCTGCGGTGTGCGGTGGCGCGCCAATCAGGCAGTTCACCGGGTTGCCGGCAGAATCAATACGCTGGGGGTGCGCGTACTGAGCGTCGAGCGTACCAACCAGATATGTGCCAGTAGACGTTGAACCGATGACAGTGATTGAAACAGGTGATGGATCGATTGGCGCATCTCCTTCAGCGCCATGACGGTAATCGAAGCGCAGGGTGCCACCTTCTTCGGGCGTCAGCGTAACACCGGGCGCTTCGCGATACTGTGGCACCGGGCTGCTGAACCACCCGGGCTTATGCTGATACGTAGCCCAGGCCTCGATTGTCACGGCTTCGCTTGTGCTGTTGAACAGATCGAGGGTTGTATACGCAGAGTCTTCCACAAACTTACTTCCCAGCCAGCTGCGACACTCGCCCACGCTGTACTGAGTCGGCGGGCCAAGTGAAACCTGCGGTATCACTGCGATATCGCGTGTTTTGACCAGGTACAAGCCGTTCATTGTATTCTGGTTGATACGCTGGAGTGTTAGCGATGCTTCGGCACCATTCAAGTATGCCAGGCTGTCAAGTATCATTCGGTAGTCCTGGCTAATTGCTTTTGCATCCTCCCAGCGACTCCAAACAAACTCGGCACCTTCGCCAAGCGCATTGGCAATATAGTAACCTGGCCCATCCCAAATCAGGGTGGCAGTGCCAATGGCAACATTTTTGATCAGGAACGGACACCATTTATGGCAGAAGTCGTTGTCGAGCCGCTCACTTTCGTCCCGCGCGGCTTGCAGATACGATGTTTCACCAGCAATGCGTTCTGCAAGCATAAGGTTGGCATCTTTGCGCGCTTTCATGTCGGCACGGTACATAGCCTCTTCTTCAGGCAGAAGCGCCAGGCCCGGCAAAGCTGCTAGTACGTCGTCGCGTGGTAATGCCAGTTCGTCATCGTAAGAAGCCGCCAGCGCTTCTAGGCTGCTCTTGTAGTATGCAAAAGGGTCATTCGTTTTCGTAAGTAAATGGAAGAATATTTCTCGCGCTGTCAGGCCCGCGAGATCTACAGCTCCTTCGTTAATCAAGTCCTTCTGAATATCTTCTATTACAAATTCTTTGCCTGCATCGAGCATTTTGTCGATAACTGGGCCGGTCAGCACGCGATTATTATGAAATACATCATACAATGGTTTATAGAAGTGGCGCTGGGCAGCGCTGTCAGTGGTATAGCCGCCCCATGAAGCATGCAGTGCGGCTTTGTAACCAGGTGTTCCTATATGGCGCAGGCCAGTGCTGGCAAGCGATGCATTCAGGCCACCTAACGCTTCTCCAAGCGACACACTATCTAAAATCAAGTCAGTAATAGCACTGGCTACATCGGCGGTAAGCTCGCCTGAGAAATACCGGCCAACTTCGGCAACGTTGTTATTATGAGCAGCGGCCTGGGCAATATCATCTTGCCCCGATTGGGTAAACTCTCGCACAGCCGTAGCGAAATCGCTTGTTGGCGGGTCGACGAAGTTCATAAGGGCCTGACTGGTAAGGGTAAGATCGTCAGAAAGATCATTCGCGGTAATGGTCGCTACGCCTGCTGTGGCCGAACGAATATACCCAACGGCCTGTCCGCTTGCATCAGAGGGTATGCCTGGCTGAGTTACCCGATCGCTGGCGCGATCAGAGCGTAGTTCGATCTGTTTGCCTGGAACCGGGCGGCCCTGGCTGTCGAGCAGCGTGACTGTTATTTTGGCACTGGCGCGACCATCGGCAAGCACATCGGATGGTACCACCTCCAGCTTCGACTGCACAGGATCGGCGGTTAGCACTGGGTTGAGCGGCTGATCGGAAAAGCTGACATAATCGCGAATGGAGTGGGTTTCGCCAGGAAACAGTGTGCGCCCACGCCACTCAAGGCCCGCGCCATTATCAATATAGCTTGCAACTGTTGTGTTGTTGAATCCAGAGCCGGGTAGGTTAGCATTGGAGATTGCCTGCCAGATGCTGTTGTAGTCACTTTCCTGATACGCGCTCGCCGGTGTGGCTGGCACAAACAGTTCGAATTGGTCCTGCGCGCGGTTTCGGCCGCCGATCGAGCCAGTTTCGGGGTTGTAGTAGCCGGTACCACGATCGTCGCCATTTAAGAACAGATCGGCAGCATGAAAAAGTGTATATTCCTGGCTTTCTGTGCCATTATTCTGCACAAGCCATTCGTAAGCAATATAATCGGTGCCATTGATATAAGAAATTTGCTGCTCGATCTGTAGTTGCGAATCTGGCACCATGAGCATGCAGCGAAGAACCCACGGTGATTCTGCTGTTCCATTTCCGCTTGGCCCTGTGACACCGAGTTCGGTGTACCCGAATGGTAGCGAACGGTTGGCTGGTACAGACGGGCCCCAGGCTCTGCCCCCAGCCCAAAGATAAACTCCGCTGGCATTCTGCCCGTAGAATTGTTGAACACCATTGCGATGTACCGCCACGCTGCCATCGCTGTAGCTCTTGATTTGGAACGGCGTGCCCTGAATCGTAGCGATCGACAGATTCGTTTGTCTGGCAACGGCTGCAGCAGTTTTGCCATGCGGAGCTATTGCTGGCGAAGATGGGGCGGCAGAGGGTACGATTCTACTGCTGGCTTTGCGGCCATGAAATTCTTTTGAGGAAAATGCATCTGCATTTGCTGGCGGCACGAACAGTACGAGCAAGAAGAACAGGAAAAGTAGGTGAATGCGTTGCATTACAAAGCCCCCTTTGCTTCAAACTTGCCGCTCGTGGTGTGCCGCTTGCAGGCATGGAGCGCATATACGTGGCGAAATGAGAATTGCTGCTACAATAGGAAATAAGACTGCTACATGGTAAACGAAGCTGATCGCTTTTTTTACAGGCATTTTTGAACTGCGTAGAAGTGTTTGTATATGGAGCACAACCGATGAAAATCGCGGTTGTTGGCACGGGCGGCGTGGGCGGCTACTTCGGCGGGTTGCTGGCGCAGGCCGGCCACGATGTGAGCTTTGTGGCGCGCGGCGCGCACCTGCGAGCCATCCGCGCGCGCGGCCTGCGCGTCGAGACGCCCGATGGCGGCTTTGTGGTCGCGCCCGCCGACGCCACCGACGACCCGTCCGACATTGGGCCGGTTGAGCTGGTGCTGCTGTGCGTAAAAACTTACGACCTCGACGCGGCAATCGAGCAGATGCGCCCGCTGGTTGGGCCGGGCACAAGCGTGCTGACGCTCCAGAATGGCGTCGAGGCGCCCGGGCAGGTGGGCGCGGCCTATGGCGAGCAAACTGCGCTGGCCGGGATGGTCTACTCCGAGGTGTCGGTGCGCGAGCCGGGCGTGATTGTGCAGAGCGCGCCGGTGCGGCGGATCGTGCTGGGCGAGCTGAACAGCCGCCTGACGCCGCGTGTGCAGGTCTTTGCCGCCGCCTTTGCCGGCGCGGGCGTCGATACCACTGCCAGCGAAAACATCCTGGGCGCGCTGTGGAGCAAGTTCGCCTTTATCTGCGCGATGGGCGGCGGCACCGCGCTGGCACGCCGCTCGCTGGGCGCGCTGCTGGCCGACCCGGCCGGGCGGGCGCTGCTGGAGCAGCTAATGACCGAGGTGCGCGCCGTGGGCGAGGCCGAGGGTGTGCAGTTCGCCGCCGACCCGGTGGCGGCTGGCATGGCTACCGCCGAGCGTTTTTCGTTCGACACCAAGTCGTCGATGCAGCGCGACCTTGAGCGCGGCGCGCGGCTGGAGATCGAGGCGCTGAACGGCGCAGCGGTGCGCCTGGGCCAGGCGGCTGGCGTGCCCACACCCGCGAACCTGGCCGTCTACGCGGCGCTGCGCTTGCATCAACCGGTGTAAGGATGATTTCACCACGGAGGCACGGAGACACGGAGTTCGAGAGTTGCAGGTTTGAAAGTTTGAAGGTTGCAGGTTAGAAGGTTCCCAAATGCAACATTCAACATTCAAACCTGTAAACTTGTAACCTGCAAACTGCCCAGTGCTAATTCAACACTCAGCATTCAAAACTCAAAACTGCTGAATCCTGACTCCTGACGACTGAGGCCAGCTATGCCAAGCGCGCTTGTGATCGGCGGCGTCTCGTTCAACATCATGGTCTACCTCGACGCGCTGCCCGAGCCGGTGCCGCACAGCATCTTCAGCCGCGGCTTCCACGAGACGATTGGCTCGACGGGCGCGGGCAAGGCGCTCAACCTGTGCAAGCTCGGCTTCGACACCACCCTGCACGCGCCCGTTGGCGACGACGCGAATGGTCGCTGGGTGGCGAATTACCTCGAAGCAGCCGGCGTGCGCTTTCTCACCGACATCGACCCGAGCGGCACGCAGCGCCACGTCAACCTGATGGACGCCGCCGGCCAGCGCGTGTCGATCTTCATCGTGCCGGGCACGTTCGAGCCAGCGTTTGATCGCGCGCGGCTGGCGGCACTCGTGCCGGGCAGCGACTATGTGCTGCTGAATATCAGCAACTACTGCCGCCAGCTCATTCCCGACATTCAGGCCGCCGGCAAGGCGATCTGGTGCGACCTGCACGACTACGACGGCGCAAACTCCTACTACGACGATTTCATTGCGGCGGCGGATTTCCTGATGCTCAGCTCGGACGCATTGCCGGGCTACCGCGATTTCATGGCGCGGATGATTGCGCAGGGCAAGCAGCTCGTGGTGTGCACGCACGGTGCGCACGGCTCGACGGCGCTGACGGCGGCGGGCGAGTGGATCGAAACGCCGATCATTCCGAAATACGCCCCGGTGGATGCGAATGGCGCGGGCGACAGCTTCTTTGTGGGGATGCTCTACGGCCACGCGCAGGGCCTGGGGGTGCGGCAGTGCCTGCGCCTCGGCACCATCGCCAGCGGCCTGTGCGTCACCACGCGCGATCTGGCCTTTCCCGGCCTGAGCCCGGCGCTGCTGGCGAGCGAATACGCAGCCGTGTATGGCGAGCCGCTCAGCCTCAAGTAAACGCAGGAATATTGGGCCACGGAGGGCACAGAGGCCACTGAGGGCGATAGTCAAAAACTCGGTGCCCTCGGTGTTCTCTGTGGCCCAACCGTTTGCTCTCGAATATAGGTGCAACCCCGTTCCCACCCTCGCCGCAGCGCGCCATCAGCACATGGGAGTAACAGTGACAATACGCGGTACGCTTGTGACAGTGCTGGGCATACGATGTACGGTTCGGGTTTCGAATCCGAGTAGCGCGCCCCGCGCCTCCAAGCCCAACGTACCCCGTTGGCGGGTTGTGCTCGCCTGGCGTTCTGCGGCTACCATCGCACCTATTCCAGCACCTCCGTCAGCCAGTTGGCGGCCTGAATGCGCGCATCCAGCTCGCGGTAGGCTTTCGCCAGCCGGTCGGCGCCCTGCTGCACCTCGCCAACATTCACCGTGCTGTGGAATTTCACTTCCGAGCGGGTGGCGCGCGTCTGTGTGATCGAGGCGGCCTGTGCCAGCTCGCGATACGCGCCCAGCCTGAGCTGAAGCATATCGCGCTCGGCCAGCGCGTCGGCCAGGGTTTGCGCGCCTTCGAGCGTGGTGGATGAGTTGGTGCGGTTGATGCGCTGAATCAGCACAGTCAGGTCGCCTACAATGCGCTCAAGCTCGGCCAGCAGGTCGGCGGGATTTTCGGCCGGCGTGTCGCCTTCCTGCACCTTGGCGTTCTGGTTCAGGCGCTGCTTGAGCTGTTCGGCGCGCTTCTGGTAGTCGGCGCGCAGCATCAGCGCTTCGGCAAGTTTCATTGCTGTTTCTCCAAAACCTGGCACAAATATCTTTCAAATAACCACCAAGACACCAAGACACCAAGGGCTTTAGTATGCTAGAAATCTTGGTGCCTTCGTACTCTGGAAAATAAATTTCCTTGCACTCAGCTTCCAGGAAGCTCAGGCTAGTTTTGTTTCAACCTGATACTCAGATAAGCTTCCTGGAAGCTTGCCCGTTGTAGAAAAGAACTTTCTTTCCAGAGTACTTCGTGCCTTGGTGGTAACTATTTCTAACGTTCTTGCTTGAAAGATTCGCGCTTACCGCTCATTTATCGCGGCCAGCAGCCGCTGGTAGGCTTCGCACTGCCCGTCGAAGACATATTGCGCGGGCACAACCGCCAGCGCGCCGCCGCCCAATGCCCGCAGGTGATCGACCAGCGCCATCACGCGCGATTGCGGCACGAACAGCGTGACGGTGAACCAGCCCGCGCCGCCTGAGTACACCGGCGCGACCGTGGGACCTTGCATGCCCGCAAACTCGGGCCGCGACGCCACCCGCCGCCCAACGTCCTCGGCCGATTCGCCCGCGATGTTGGCAGTTACCTGCACGTAGTTGCGTCCGCGTCGGCGCGCTTCCACCAGCTCCAGCACGGTGCGAACGATATTGAGCCGCGCCGGGTTGTCGCGCAGGCTGCGGCGGCTGCCTACCAAACACGCCTGCGAGCGCAGCAGCGAGCCGCCCACGATTTTGAGCTGGTTGTCGCGCAGCGTCGTCCCGGTCGAGGTAATATCGGCCACCATGTCCGCGTAGCCCAGTCCCGGCGCGGCCTCGGTCGAACCCTGCGAGTCGACCAGGCGGAAGTAGGTGATGCCATTGGCGTAGCAGAAGCGCCGCACCAGCGCGGGATATTTGGTGGCGATGCGCAGCGGGCGGCCTTCGGCGTGCAGCTCCACCGCCAGGTCGGCCAGGTCGTGCCACGAGCTGACGTCGATCCACGCTTCTGGCACGGCCACCACCAGCTCGGCCCCGCCAAAGCCCAGGTCGTCGTACAGCACCAGCAGGTCGTCGCGGTCGCCGCGCATTTCCTCTACCAGATCCAGCCCGCTCACGCCCATGTCGATCTCGCCCGCCGCGACCTTCTCAATGATGTCGGGCGCGCGGTGCAGCAGCACCTCGACATCGGGCAGGGCGCGAATGCCGGCGGTGTAGCGGCGCGGGTTCGGGCGGGTGATCTTCAGGCCGCAGCTTTCGAAAAAACCGAGCGTGTCGTCGTAGAGGCTGCCCTTGGAAGGGATTGCAAAGCGAAAACTCATAGCTTGCTCTGTTCCTCCCACCACGCCGCCAGTGCGTCGTCCCACGAGCCGCGAAAATAGCGCTCGACAAACTGCTGATAGTGGGCGCGGCGGCGCGCATACAGCTCGCGCAGCACCGAAGGCCCGCCGTGCTGCATCAGCGATTGCACGCCCACCGCCAGCCGCTCGGTCGCCAGCTTCAGCGCCGACTCGCCGTGGCCGGCCGTGGCGCGGCGCGGGTCGTCGCCCAGCACCGCGCTGGTCGCCGGGTCGAGCGGCGCATCGTCGAGCTGGCTCAGGTCGGCCAGCTTGGGGCGCAGCGCCAGCATCAGCGCGGTTTCCCAGTGGCCGGCGTGGTCGAGCATCGCCTCGTCCACCAGCGCCAGCGGCGGCACCGCCAGCACCAGAATGCCGTGCTCGGCAATTGCGTGCTCGGCAGAATCCATCAGCACCAGCTCGTGGCCCTGCGTGTAGTGCCCGCTGATCAGCACCACCATGCGGAAGCCGGCGCGCGCCAGCTCGGCAAAAATGCTGTCCCACAGCGACTGAATCACTTCGCTGGGCAGGGCAAGCGAAAAGCGGTGCGGCAGCGCGCTGATCGACCACCAGGTGGCCGGCAGCAGCACCCCGCCGGTGCGGCGCACCACGCGCTCGGCCAGCGCCTCGGCAGTGATGCCTTCCAGGCCAAAGGGCAGGTGCGCGCCGTGCCATTCCAGCGCGCCCCACGGCACATAGGCAATCGGCGCGGTTTCCAAAATCCATTCAAGGTCGTCGGGGCGCAGCTCGGCGTAGCGGCCCCAGGGTGGCGTGTCGTTCATGGTTGTTTGTGTTCTGTATGCCCAATATACGCGGCGCGCTGCGTTTCTCGGTTGCGATGCGTGTGGAAAGGCCTGCCGCCCGATTACCTGCGCCGCACTGATCAATTGCGCAGGGCTTGTCGTTCGCGAAGGCTTTACAAAGCGAAAGCGCTCCTGTTTTCTGAATCCTGAATCCTGACTCCTGTGATAAAAAATGCCCGTGCATGCGCGGGCTTATTATAACGTACGATCGCCGGTCGCAGTTGCGCGCCGTTCGCAGGTGGGGTTGGGCGTTGCTTCTCAATACACGCTATGCTTGAAAAGGTGGCGCTGTTCGTGCTATCATAGCGCGCAATGAAGCAAAACCCCAGCACAACGCCGCAAACCCTGCCGCTGCGCATCGACATTGGCGCGCGCGCATTTGGCGACGCCTACCCGGTGCGCATGATAGCGCGCCAGGCCGAGCGCACCGCCGAGCTGGTGCTGCCGCCCGCGCTCGCGCCCGTTGCCGAGCGGCTGGCGCATGCCGGCACGCAGCCCCTGACCGATCCCGCCGCGCTTGGGCGGGCGCTGGGCCGCGCACTGTTCTCGCCGCCACTGCGCGACATGCTGCTTGGCACGGCCCGCCAGGCCGCACGCGATGGCATGCGCGTGCAGCTTCAGTTTCAGATCGCGCCGCCCGAAGTGGCCGCGCTGCCGTGGGAATGGCTTGCTGTGGGCGGCGAGCGCCCGTGGGTGCCGGCCGTGCGCGGCGAGTATGCGCTGGCGCGCGTGAGCCGCAGCCTGCCGCCCGTGCCGCCGCTGCGCGTGGCTGGCCCGCTGCAGGTGCTGGCGCTGGCCGCGCCCGGCGAAGAATTGCAGCTCGCCGCCCTGCAGGAAGCCCTGGCCGAGCCGGTGCGCGCGGGCGCAATCGAGCTGCGCCTGGTGAGCGACGCCACACCTGCCGCGCTTGAGCGCGCGCTGGCCGCCCGCCCCGTGCATGTGCTGCACTGCGCCGCGCCCGTGGCGCGCACCGAGCGCGGAGCGCCGCGCTTGCTGCTGCGGCGCGGCCTCGATCTGTTCGACCTCGCGGGCTTGCTGGCCGACGCGACCCGGCTGCGGCTGGTGACGCTGGCTGGCCCACAGGGCGACGCCATGGCGCTTCACGCCGCGCTGCCAATTGTGTCGGCAGCGCTGCTCACGCCGCACCTGCCCGCCGCAATCGCGTTTGGCGGCGCGCTGCCGGCCCGCCTTTCGGCGCTTTTTGCGGCAACGTGCTATGCCGCGCTGGCCGCCGGCCAGCCTGTCGATCTGGCGGTTACTGCCGGCCGGTGCGCGCTGGCCGAAGCCGGCGATGGGCGCGGCTGGGGCATGCCGCAATTGCGCATGGCACCCGGCAGCGCGCAGCTCTTTACGTTTGGGAAGGCGTGGAGTGTGCCGGCTGGCCGCTGGTGGCGCGGCGCAGCCCTCGGTGGCGCGGGCGCACTGGTTGCAGGCGCGCTGGCGCTGGGTTTGCCGCAGCTTCGTGGCGCGCAGGCCTTTGTCTTTACCACCCAGTCGGTTGTGCCTACCGCAGCGCTGGCACTGTCCGAGCAGCCCAGCCCTTCGCCGCTGCCAACCGCCGAGCCAACGCCCGCGCCAACCGCCGCGCCAACCGCCGAGCCAGCGCCCGCCAGCGTTGCGCCGCCCATCGCCTATGCCGAAGCGCTCGCCCGGCCCGACGAAACCCTCGGCGCGCTGGCCGAGCGCATGGGCAGCGACCCCGGCGCAATCGCCGCGCTCAACCACATGGCCGCCGACGAGCCGCTGCGCGCCGAGCGCCCGCTGGTCATCCCGGTGTATCGCGTGGCCGACGCTGGTGTGGGCGGGCAGGTCATTCGGCGCGGCGACCCGGCCGCGCGCAATGTCGCGCTCACCTTCGATATTGAGATCGACGCGCAGACGCTCTACGACATTCTGGCGATCCTGCGCGAGCGCGGCCTGCACGGCACCTTCTTCCTCACTGGCCGCTGGGTCATGGCCTTTCCCGACGCCGCGCGCGCGATCATTGCCGAGGGCCACGAGGTTGGCAACCACTCGCTCACGCACCCCTCGTTTGCGCGCATCGGCCTCGACGGTGCGGAATCCGAGATCGCCAAGACCGAGCAGATCTTTCAGGATACACTGGGCGTGACCTCGCGCCCATACTTCCGCTTTCCCTATGGCGATGTCACCGCTGACACGCTGAGCATCGTTGGGCGCGATGGCTTTGTTGCCTACCACTGGGTCGCCGACGACGGCTCGATTGGCGGGTGGATCGACTGGGCCGCGCAGCACCCTGACGAGGCCAACGGCGGCATTCTGCTGATGCACGGCCGCGCTACCACTGTCGCCGCGCTGCCCGGCTGGCTCGACCGCCTGACCGCGCAGGGTTTTCACCCCACCACCCTCACCGAAACGCTGCGCTGATGCGCGCGAGTCAGGATTCAGGGGCCCAGGGAGCAGCGTGCGCTAAACATGCAAACCTGCAACCTTCAACTCGCCAACCTTCCTAACTCCGTGTCTCCGTGCCTCCGTGGTGAACTTGTACATAAGGCCGCTCCGGGCAAAGACAAGCTTTGCCCTTACGGCAACCTGCAACCTTCAACCCAAAGCCTTCGCGCCCTTTGCGCTCTTTGCGGTTCAATATTCCTTCGTCAGTCGTCTTCCACAAACTGATCGTCGGGCGGGTACTGCCCATTGGGGAAGGCATTTGCCGGGATGCCCACGCGCTTGCCCGCAACCGTCTGCGCGCTGAGTGCCGGCACCGCCGCCGCGCCGCCCGGTGCCGCAGCCGTCACCACGCTGCTCACGTCGATGTTGCGCGCGCTGACAATCGCCACCTCGCCAATTGTCAGCGGAATAGGTTGAGGGACCGGCCCGCCCGGGTGCAGCATGATCCACAGGCTCGCGCAATCGGTGACGGCTGCCGCGCCATTGCCCAGGAGCAGCGGCCCGACAAAGGGCTGTGCGGCGGGCGGCACGCCATTGAGCGCCGTCGCTAGGGGCTGGATATACACCCACAGCTCGCCGCGATAGAACGGGTTGCGGAGCGTAATTGCAGTGCTGTAGTTGCCAGGCGCAACCGCTTCTGTGCCCGGGCTGGCTTGCTGTGCGCCGCACACAAACGGCACGCTGTAGCTCCAGAAATGGCGCGTGGGCACGGTGTCCGGCGGGATCGTCGGGATGGGCGTGGCAGGCGGCGTGCTGGTGGGTATCGGCGTTTCGGTCGCGCTCGGCGTGTTTGTGGGTATCGGCGTCGAGGTGTTGGTGGGGAAGGGCGTCGCGGTGGCGGTTGAGGTACTTGCCGGTTCGGGCGTGCTCGACGGCACTGCCGTCATCTGGCTGAAGGAATTTTCAGCCTGCACATCAGGATTTGCCGACGCGGTTGGGCGCATGAAAACGCTTGTCAGCAGCACGGCCATCATCGCCAGGCCCGCAAGAAGAGAAACCCTGCGTTTGTTCATACGAACTCCTTTCGCCAGTGCGGCGTGGGTAGTGCATGCCCGGCAGGCACCCGAGCCGGTCGCGCCAGAATGGCCTGTTGCAATCCCAGGTGGGCGTTGGGCTGCTGGCGCGCGTCTTTATGAATCAATAACAGTAGAGTATGGACGTTGCTGCGCTGCCGATCGTTCCCAATCGGTTCTCGGTTCTTCTCGCCCTTCGTGTCTTCGTGCCTTCGTGGTTACGGTCATCAGTTCTCGGTTCTCGGTTCTTCTCGCCCTTCGTGTCTTCATGCCTTCGTGGTTCCGTTCTTCAGCCCTTGGTGTCTTGGTGTCTTGGTGGTTCTTGGTTCTGCGGTTCTGCGGTTCTTCTCGCCCTTCGTGTCTTGGTGGTTATAGTCTTGGTTCTGCGGTTCTCGGTTCTTCTCGCCCTTGGTGTCTTCGTGCCTTCGTGGTTCCGTTCTTCGGCCCTTGGTGTCTTGGTGTCTTGGTGGTTATAGTCTTGGTTCTGCGGTTCTGCGGTTCTTCTCGCCCTTCGTGTCTTCGTGCCTTCGTGGTTCCGTTCTTCGGCCCTTGGTGTCTTGGTGTCTTGGTGGTTACGGTTCTTGGTTCTGCAGTTCTTCTCGCCCTTGGTGTCTTCGTGCCTTCGTGGTTCCGTTCTTCGGCCCTTAGTCTGGGCGTATAGCAATACGCCCTTCGCAGGCCCTGCCCGCGCCGCGCGCCCAATAATGGTACAATAGCGCGCAGATCCGCCGCACGAGTGGAGCGCCGAGTGTCCGCATCCTTTCGCAAGCTGCCCGCCGTCGATGCCCTGGCCCAGGCCGCGCGCGCCCGCCTGAATGGCGACGCCCTGCCGCCCGAGCTGGTCGTCGACGCGGCGCGTGGGGCGCTGGCCGAGGCGCGCGCGCAGATCGCAGCCGGCGCGCCCGCGCCCGAGCCGGCTGTGCTGGCCGAGGCTGCTGCGGCGCGCGCCCGCCAGAGCGTGCAACCCAGCCTCCTGCCCGTCATCAACGCCAGCGGCGTGATCATTCAAACCAACCTCGGGCGCGCGCCGCTCAGCGATGCCGCGCTAGCCGCCATGCATGCCGTGGGCGCGGGCTACTCGAACCTTGAGTACGATCTCGGCGCGGGCGCGCGCGGATCGCGCTACCAGCACCTGGCCGCGCTGCTGTGCCGGCTCACCGGGGCCGAGGCCGCGCTGGCGGTTAACAACAACGCCGCCGCGATCTACCTTGCGCTGAGCGCGCTGGCTGCCGGGCGCGAGGTGATCGTCTCGCGTGGGCAGGCGGTCGAGATCGGCGGCGGTTTTCGCATCCCCGATGTGCTGCGCCAGAGCGGCGCGGCGCTGGTGGAGGTTGGCACCACCAACCGCACCTACGCCCGCGACTATGCCGACGCCATCACCGAGCGCACCGCGCTGCTGATGCGCATTCACACCAGCAATTTCCGGCTGGAAGGTTTTGTGCACGAAACGCCGCTGGCCGAGATGGCCGACGTGGCGCGCGCGCGCGGCGTGGCCGTGCTCGACGACCTGGGGAGCGGCACGCTGCTGCCAACCGCGCCCTACGGCCTGCGCGCCGAGCCAACCGTGCCCGAAAGCGTGGCCGCTGGCGCCGATCTTGTGACCTTCAGCGGCGACAAGCTGCTGGGCGGGCCGCAGGCTGGTCTGATCGTTGGGCGCGCCGCGCTGGTGGCTCGCTTGCGGGCGCACCCGCTGGCCCGCGCGCTGCGCGTCGACAAAACCACGCTGGCGGGGCTGGAAGCGACCTTACTTTCATACCTGCGCGGGCGCGCCTCCGACGAAATCCCGGTCTGGCGCATGATTGCTGCCGCGCCCGAGCAGCTCCGCGCCCGCGCCGAGCGCCTGGCGGCGGCGATTGGTGGTGGCGCGGAAATTCTGCCCTGCGCCAGCGCGGTCGGCGGCGGCTCGCTGCCCGGCGACACACTGCCGAGCTTTGCGGTGGCGCTGCCCGGCCCGCCCGACGCGCTGGCCCGCGCGCTGCGCGCTGGCTCGCCGCCTGTGGTTGGCCGCATTGCCGGCGACCGGCTGCTGCTGGATGTGCGCACCGTGCTGCCCGCACAGGAACATGATCTGATTGCAATAGCGCGCAACGTTCTGGCGTAAGGGTTGCAGGTTGCGAGTTGCAAGTTCGCAGGTTTGAATGTTTGAAGGTTGCGGGTCGTTGGCCCAATCCCAAAACCCCAGACCCAAAACCCTCATATGGTTCTCGGTTTCTTGGTTCTCGGTTTCTTGGTTCTTGCTCGGGAGGAAGCATGAGCGATGATCTAGCCCAACTGCTCTACGAAGGCGCGCTGGCCGTGCGCGAAGGCCGCCGCGCCGATGCCCAGGGCTTGCTGATGCAGGTGATCGAGCGCGATGAGCAGAACGAGCAGGCCTGGCTCTGGCTCAGCGGCGCGGTCGACGACCCAACCGACCAGCAGGTCGCGCTGGAGAATGTGCTGGCGATCAACCCGAACAACCGCGCCGCGCAGGAAGGCCTTGCGCATTTGCAGGCCAACGCCGGCCCGACGGTGGTTTCGCCCGCGCCGCCCAGTCCCGGCGGCGAGTGGGTGCCGCCCCCGCCGCGCCCCGCCGACGATGTCGAGCAGCTGGCGTGCTACCAGTGCGGCGCGTCGCTGTATAGCGTGGCGACCTACTGCTGGCAGTGCCATGCGGCGGTGCACTGCTGCAATAACTGCGTGTTCCGTCTCGAATCGCGCTGCAAAGAGCTGCAGGGCCTCACCAGCACCATGGCGCAGGCCAACCGCAACGAGTGCGACTGGTGGCGCGTGCAGACGTAAGCGGGTGTTGCGCCAGGCGCAATTCTGCGTGCGGCAGCAAGGAGCTTACGATTATTTTTGTATACGTTTTCCGCGCATAGCGCGGAAAACGTATACAAAGAAAACGGCTCGGCTCTCTCTGTACCAGTGAGCCCTATCGAAAGCTCGTAGTGGTTTCGAATTGTTGATGTCGTTGGCTGCAAAATACAGCTTTAGAAAGCCGAAGACTTGCTGAATCCTGACTCCTGGCTTCCGAATACTGCTACAGCATCGCCATCACCTCGGCGCGGGTGGGCGGGTCGGCGCCTGCGCGCGAGCATGTGATGCCAGCCACCGTCGCTGCAAAGCGCATGCACTGCACCAGCTCGTCGCTGCTGAGCGCCTCGAGCGCCGCCCGTGAGTTCACCCCGCGCTCGTAGAGCGCCGCGAGCAGCCCGCCATTAAACGAATCGCCCGCGCCAACCGTGTCGACCACATTCACCCGCATGCCCGGCGTGGTCAGCGGCTGCGGGTCGTTTGCCCGCACGGCCAGCGCGCCATCGCCGCCGCGCGTCACCACCACCAGCGCGGGGCCGTAGTCGCGCAGGGCGGCGGCCGCTTCTTCCACCGACGCGCCCGGCATCAGCCAGCCCAGGTCGGCCTGGCTGATCTTCACCAGATCGGCCTGGTGGAAAAGGCGTTCGAGCAGCGCGCGGTAGCCGGCTTCATCGCGGATCAGGCCCGGCCGCAGGTTCGGGTCGAACGAGAGCAGCGCGCGGCCCTTCAGCCGGCCGGCGGCATCCTCGATCGCGGCGGGCGTGCTGCCACGCAGCAGGCTGATCGAGCCGAAGTGGAAAATGCGCGTGTCGTCGAACAGCGCCGCTGGCAGGTCGCCCACCTTCAGCACCGTGTCGGCTGCGTTGTCGCCATAAAACGAGTAGGCCGGTTCGCCATGCTCATAGGCCACAAACGCCAGGGTCGTCTGCGCATCGACATTCAGCAAAAAGCGCGTGTCGATGCCCTCGCGCTCGACATGCTCGCGCATCGAGCGCCCAAAGAAATCGGTGGCGATCGTGCCGGCAAACGCCACTGGCTGGCCAAGCCGCGCCACACCCATTGCCACGTTGTAGGGCGAGCCGCCAACGTGCATGCGAAAGCCCACCGTTGCGCCATTCTCGATGATCGGCAGGAAATCGATCAGGATTTCGCCGATGCTGGTGATGACCTCAGGCATAGCCATCCTCTTCTTGCTATACGGAATGCCCGATTATAACGCAGTATTCGGGTGACAGAATTCAGCAGTTACCATGTGTATAAATGCGGCATGGTGCTGGCATATGTTCTGCTATAGAGGCGCATTTTAACGCAAACAGGTACGAATAATGAAAGAACAAGGCAATATGCTGGAGGCGCGAGTGCCACCCCAGCCGGGCAAGGCCACACAGGCCCCGCAGCTCCTCCCAATGGGCCGGATCATTGCGTATGTGATCGCGGCAATTATTTTCTGTGGCCTGGCGACGATTGGTTTTGGCTGGCTGGCGAAGGGCGTGTTGGGCGACCGTTTTGTGGCCTTCGATGATGGCGTGCTCACATTCTTTCACGGCTACTGGAGCCCGGGCCTGAACCAGCTTATGCTTGTATTTACCATGCTGGGCGACCCGGCGGTGCTCATTCCACTGCTGCTGTTTGTGGGCATTGCGCTGTGGGCGCGCGGGCGCTGGATCGACGCGGCTGGCCTGCTGCTGGCGGGCGGCGGCGCGGGCTTGCTCAACCAGCTGCTGAAAGAAATCTTCCAGCGCGTGCGCCCGTCGCTGTTCGATGGCCCGTTTCATCTGACGAGCTATAGCTTTCCAAGCGGCCATTCTATGGGTTCAATGGCCTGCTATGGCATGCTGGCCTACATTGCTATCAAGCTGCTGGAGCATCCTGTTTCGCGCGTGGCGGTAGGTATTGCGGCGGCGCTGCTGATTCTGTGCATCGGCATTTCGCGCATCTACTTCAATGTGCACTACCCCACCGACGTGCTGGGTGGCTTTATCGCGGGTGCGATCTGGCTGGTGTTTTCGATCGTGGTGGTGCAGGCCGCCGAGTGGCACGCCAGCCGCCGCGCTCACACGGTTGCGCCAAGCGCATAAACGCGCACCGTGTCGCCCAGGCCCACGCCCAGGGTTTGCGCGGCGCTGCCATTGCGCACCGCCAGCTCCAGCCGGTTGCTGCTGCCAAGCAGCGCCATCAGCGCGCCGACCGGCACATCGTTGAAGGTGCGCTGCAGGCCCGCAATCTGCTGATCGATAATGTGTACTACCAGCCGCTGGCCCAGGCCGGCGGCTTCGAGCTGCTGCGAGGTAATATTCGTGATGCAGTTGCCAAAATGGTCGACATGAATGATCCGCCCGACCAGCCCGCCGTTGCGGCCGGCCACTGGCTGCTCAAGCTCGGCGGCGGTGATGCCGGGCAGGCGCGGGCCAAGCGCGTCGAGTGGCACGCCCGCGGCCAGGTGGCCCACCACTGGCGCAAAAATGTCGCGCCCGTGAAAGGTGTGGCTCACTTCATTCAGCCAGAAACGCGATTCGGCCAGCTCGTACGCCACGCACGAATCGGCGCCCCAGCGCTCGTGCGCGTCGCGCCAGGCGTAGGTGAGCACGCCATTGTCGGGCGCAACAAAGATCGAGGAAGGCGTGCCAAGCGCGATTGCCCGCCGCGCACTGCCGACGCCTGGGTCAACGATTACGAGGTGAATGGTGCCGGGTGGGAAATAGTGGTAGAAGGTTTGAACGATGTAGGCGGCCTGGTGAACGTTCTGCGGGCTGATTTCGTGGGTAATGTCGATCAGGCGGGCGGCTGGCGCAAGGTTGAGGATCACGCCTTTCATTGCGCCGACATAGCTGTCTGAGGTGCCAAAATCGGTGGTCAGGGTTATCACGCCGCTGTGACGCATACGACCTCCGGGGTGGTGATGGGTAAGTTGTAAAAGGGGCGAAGTGCGCCTTCGCCCCGGCTGTGCTTTAGCCGATCTCGGCTTTCAAGCGCCCAAGTTCAACATCGACATCGGAAAGCTCGCGCTGCACCTCAACCAGCAGCTCGCGCTGCGAGCGAATAAAGCGCGTGTACGGACCAATCGCCTCGCGGATGCGCGTCATCATCTGCTCAAGCTCGGTGTCGAACTGGCGGCGCATTGTCTCCATCAGCTGCGCGCGCATATCGGCCAGCTTGGCGCGGAATTCTTTTTTCACCTGGCGACGCTTGGCCGGCAGGATGAACAAACCCACGCCAGCGACCAGCCCCGCCGCCAGCAGCCCGGTGAAATCGAGCGCGACGGTGTGGAAGATCGCCACCAGCAGCGCGCCCAGGCCCACCGCGCCCGCTTCCGTCAGGCCCGTGGCCACAATCGCGCCGCGCACGTCGTCCATCAGCATTTGCGCCTCGGCCTCGCGGTCGTAGGAAGCGACCACCTGCTGGGCTTTGCGCGCCACCGAGTCGATCAGCGCGCTGCGATTGTAATCGAATGAGCCGCCGATATCGCCGATCAGGCCGGCCTGGTGGTGCGGCACACGCTCGCGGCGCAGGTAATCCATCACCGACTGCCACAGGCGCAGGTTTTTGTCGATCATCCAATCGATCAGGCCGTGGACTTTTTCCTCGATCTGGCGCGGAACGTCGGCCACGACATACTTCTCGAAGTCGTCGCGCAATTCCTGGCTGCGCATCAGGCGGAAGATATTGCCCAGACGGATTGTCTCGTCGAAGAACTCGTTGCCGCGCAGCTCGAACTCGTTCAGCACGTTCTGCACTTCGGTCAGGTGATATTTGAAATCTTCGCTCAGGTCGCCCTGGAACAGGTCGAGCTGGCGCTCGATATTGTCGAGCGTGCTGAAATCGTCTTGCAGGGTCGCCAGCCGATCTTCGACCACGGCCAGGTATTTGTCGTTCAGGTGGCGCGCAACGCCCAGCGGCGAAAGCAGCTTCAGGCGCACGCGCTGCTCTTCATCCAGCGTTTCGAGGATGTAGCGCTCGATTGCGTCGAAGCGGCTGGCCTGCCAGACCTCGTCGCCCGCGCCGGCGCGCGCGCGCTGGGCCAGCCGCGCCGAAACGGGGAAAATCTCGGGCGTGAAGCCGAGCAGGTCGCGGGCATTTTCGCGAATAAAGGTTTCCACCTGCTCGATCTCGTGGGGTTCCAGCAGATCGGCCTTGTTCAGCACGATCACAATCTTCTTGCCCCACTCCTGAATCGCCGACAGAAAGGCGCGCTCGCTTTCGGTAAACGGGCGGTCGGCCGAGGTCACAAACAGCACCAGGTCGGAGCGCGGGATGAACTCGCGCGTCAGCTCCTCGTGGCGGCGGATGATCGCGTTGGTGCCGGGCGTATCAACAATCGTGAGGCGCTTGAGCACATCGGCCGGGAAGCCGCGCTCCATCAGGAATTCTTCGATATTCTGCTCGGCGGGCTCGGCTGCGTAGCGCAGCAGGGTAATGCGGTCGGTGGTGGGCGTGACGCCCTCGGTCACGACTTTGTCGCCCAGCAGCGCGTTGATAAAGCTCGATTTGCCCGAGTTGAACTCGCCCGCAATCACCAGCAGAAACAGCTCATCGAGGTGGGTGATGGTATCGTCGAGGGTGCGGCTGTCGCCGGGCGCGACATCGGCACCAAAGCGGGTGAGTGCCGCCCGCAAACCGGCGAGCGCGGCCCGTTCCTGCTCGAGCAGGGCTTCCTGGCGCTCGGTGAGCATTTTGCGGCGGTTCAGCAGCCCCAGCATGGATTTCGTGTTGGTCATCGATACTTTCCATTTATGCGCAGCCGGCCAGCTTGGCCGCTAGTGTATCATCGAATGATCGATGTATGCAAGCGCAAAGCGTGGAAGGGGTATATGCAAGATGCTTGCCCGCAGCGCAGCTTACGCGCCTGGGTCGTTCTTGCAGTAGCGGTCGAGCCATTCGAGCGTGCGCGCCATGTGGTCGGCGCGGTGGGCCGGCTCGCCAGCGCGGGTTAGCTCGTGGCCCTCGCGGGGGTAGCGCACCAGCTCCACCACCTGGCGGCGGCGGCGCAGCAAGGCGAACAGCTGCTCGGCCTCGCTGATTGGCACGCGGTAATCGTGCTCGCTGTGCAGCAGCCGCAGCGGCGCGCTGATCTGGTGCGCGTAGGCGAGCGGCGAATGCTTCCACAGCTTCTCGGCCATGTCCCAGGGGTAGCCGTCGAACTCATACTCGATCAGCTCGTGGGCGTCGCTGGTGCTGTGCTGCGTCAGCAGGTTGTAGACACCGCGCGCTGACACCCCGCACGCGAAACGGTCGGTATGCGCCAGCAGCCATGCCGTCATATAGCCGCCATACGAGCCGCCCGTCACACCTATGCGCGCCGGGTCGATCCCTCCCAGCGCAATCACCGCGTCGATGCCGGCCAGGATGTCGGGCGCGTCGGCAAAACCCCAGTTGGCATGAATCGCGTCGCGCCAGCGCTCGCCATAGCCTTCGGAGCCGCGTGGGTTGCAGAAAAATACCACGTAGCCGCGCCCGGCAGTGGCTTGCAGCTCGTGCCACATATGGCGGAAGCCGGGTGCCCACATGTAGTGCGGCCCGCCGTGGATGTGCACCGCCAGCGGGTAGCTCTGCGCCGGGTCGAAGGCGGGCGGACGGAGCAGCCAGCCCTGCACCTCTTCGCCGTCGGGCGCGTGGTACAGCAGCTCCTCGAAGGGCGCGGTGGCGCGGCCGGCCAGCAGCGCACGGTTGAAGTGCGTAAGCTGCATTTCGCGGCCGTCGGCGTGGCGGAAAAACAGCTCGCAGGGGCTGGCAGCGCTGCCGGCCACAAAGGCAATGCCGCGCGGGGCCGGGTCGAACGCCTCGACGAAGCGATCGGCTGCGGGGATCAGCGACGGGGGCGTGGGTTGCGCCAGTGTTTCGCCCCTGGCGTCGGGCGTTGGCGCGCTGCCGGCATGTGTTTCTACATTTGCACAATAGAGTGGTTGCGTGCCGCGCCAGTTGGCGGTAAACAGCACGCCCGCGCCGTCGGGCTGCCAGCGCAGCGCTTCGGCATTCAGGTCGGCGCCGCCGGAAATGTCGCGCAGCGCGCCGCCGCTCGCGGGCATAATGGCGATGTGCGCGCCCGCAGCGAGCGGGCGGTCGTCGGCGCGGCGGCGCAGCGCGATCCACGCGCCATCGGGCGAGGGCTGCGGGTCGTAGAAGGAGAAGCCGGCTTCGCTCAGGCGCTCGGCCTCGCCGCGCCCGCTCGGCGGCACGGGCAGGCGCAATACGTCGTAGAAGGCGAAAATCGCGTCGGCCTCGGGGTCGCGGGTAGCGGTGGTGAGAATGGCGCTGCCATCGGGCATCCAGGCCGGCGCGCCGTGGTGCATGTCGCCGTCGCTCAGGCGGCGCGGCGCGGCAGGCGGCGCATCGTCGTCGGCGGGCAGGTCGAGCAGGTACACATGCACGCGCCGGTCGTCGAAGAAGCTGGTGCCAGCGCGGTAGGGCAGCCGCGTCACCACGCGCGGGTCGAAGCGTTCGGCCTCGGCGTGGGCGCGCGCGGCAATGGCGCGGTCGCGCTCCCAGGCGCTCGCAGGCGCGGGCTGCTGTTCGCCGCGATCTTCGGTGGCGCGCTCGTCGGCGTTGGCGCGGCTGAGAAAGGCGATCTGCGTGCCATCGGGCCGCCAGGCCGGCTCGCTCACGCCGCCGGGCAGGGTCGTCAGGCAGCGCGCTTCGCCGCCGTCGGCGCGCATGAGGTAGAGCTGCGGCGGCCCGCCCGCGCGATCCGACACAAAGGCCAGCCACTGGCCGTCGGGGCTCCAGCGCGGCGCGGTGTCGCTGCACAGGCCGCTGGTGAAGCGGCGCGGCGGGGTTGCGCCATCGGTGGCCGCCAGCCAGATTGCGCGGCGGTAGCGGTTCTCCACCCGGTCGGCAGAAACGCGCACAAACGCAACCTGGAGCCCAGAAGGGTTGCAGCGCGGATCTTCCAGCGCGTCGAGCGCATACAGATCATCGACATCCCAGGGCGTGGGTGCCTGCGTGGCGGGCGGCATGGCCTCGGGTATGCTGGCCGTTGCCCGCGCGCCATTCGTGGGCGCGCCGGCGGTGGCCTTGTGGTGCGGCTTGCTCAGCGCGCCAGCCACTCCGCGGTTGGGAAGGGCCGGAATGCGCGGTGCACCTCGCGGAACTGCTCGTCGGTGAGCGGCGTTTCGCCGAGGTAGTAGAGCACCTGCGCCTGCTCATCGAAGCGCGAGCGCTGGCGCACCCAGCGGCCAGTCGCGCCCTGGCGCACAATGTCGAGGTTCCAGGCTGGCGTCACCGGGTCGTAGCGCTCGGCGACGACCCAGACCATCTCTTTCGGGCGGAGTGTGCGGGCCAGGCGGCGTTTGGCCTCGGCCAGCCCTTCTTCGGGCGTCGGCAGATCGAAACCGAGTGCATCCAGGTTTGGCACGCGGGCAGAATCTTGTGTCATGCTGTTCCTCGCTTGCGGGTTTGCTGGGCGCTATTATACCATTCCCGCGCCGCCTCGCTGCAAGAATTGTACACCGAAGCGGTCGCTGTAATTTCGTGCCGGCGCAGCCAAGTAAAAGCCTCAAAATCATCCACAGATTACGCAGATTACACAGATTACACAGAAAGGAGGTCCATAATCTGCGTAATCTGTGGATACATGAGCTTACCCAACCTTGACAGGCCCTGCTGGCAGCAGGCAACCGATTGACTTCCCGCCAGCCCCCGTGTTACAATAAAGCAAGGCCGGTGTAGCTCAGCTGGCAGAGCAGCTGTTTTGTAAACAGCAGGTCGTCGGTTCGATCCCGACCACCGGCTCCATCTCCATGCCTCCCCAATGCAGATTTGACAGCGCCGCGTGTGTCGCGTATAATGCCACGCGTTGCCGCAAGCGGTAGCTTAAAGATGGGTCGGTACCGAAGTGGCCAACCGGGGCAGACTGTAAATCTGCTGGCTTACGCCTTCGCTGGTTCGAATCCAGCCCGGCCCACCATCGAGTTTTGAGTTTTGAATGTTGAGTTTTGAGTTGCTCATTCAAAATTCAACACTCAGCACTCAAAACTTTTCTTTGCCCATGTAGCTCAGTTGGTAGAGCACGTCTTTGGTAAAGACGAGGTCTCGGGTTCGAGTCCCGACATGGGCTCCAGATGTTTGACGATCCGCACCGCGCGGATCATTCCTATTTTTGTTTGTGTCGGCTCTGCCGGTGCAGCAGAAGTTATGGAGGCCTAGAACCGTAATGGCGAAGCAGAAATTCGAGCGAACCAAACCGCATATCAACGTCGGGACGATTGGTCACGTCGACCACGGCAAGACGACCCTGACCGCCGCCATCACCAAAGTGCTGGCGATGAAGGGCGCGGCCAAGTATACCTCCTACGACCAGATCGACAACGCGCCCGAAGAGCGCGCGCGCGGTATTACCATCGCCATCCGCCACGTCGAGTACCAGACCGACAACCGCCACTATGCCCACGTCGACTGCCCGGGCCACGCCGACTACATCAAGAACATGATCACCGGCGCTGCCCAGATGGACGGCGCGATCCTGGTCGTGTCGGCGCCAGACGGCCCGATGCCGCAGACCCGCGAGCACATCCTGCTCGCCCGCCAGGTGCAGGTGCCGGCCATGGTCGTGTTCCTGAACAAGGTCGACATGATGGACGACCCGGAGTTGCTGGAGCTGGTTGAGCTGGAGCTGCGCGAGCTGCTTTCGAAGTACGACTTCCCCGGCGACGACATTCCGATTATTCGCGGCTCGGCGCTGCAGGCGCTGTCGTCGACCTCGACCGACCCGAATGCGCCGGAGTACAAGAGCATCCTGGAGCTGATGGACGCGGTGGACAGCTACATCCCCACGCCGCAGCGCGCGATCGACCAGCCGTTCCTGATGCCAATCGAAGACGTGTTTGGCATCAAGGGTCGCGGCACCGTGGTGACGGGCCGGATCGAGCGCGGCAAGGTCAAGATGACCGACACGATCGAGATCATCGGTATGAGCGAGGGTGCGCCGCGCAAGACGGTGGTGACGGGCGTGGAAATGTTCCAGAAAACGCTGGACGAAGGCGTAGCGGGCGACAATGTGGGCGTGCTGCTGCGCGGTATTGAGCGGACGGACGTGGAGCGCGGGCAGGTGCTGGCGGCTCCGGGGTCGATCAAGCCGCACAAGAAGGTCAAGGCGCAGGTGTATGTGCTGAAGAAAGAGGAAGGCGGGCGGCACACGCCATTCTTCCCAGGCTACCGGCCGCAGTTCTACATCCGAACGACGGACGTGACGGGTTCGATCACGCTGCCGGAGGGGATGGAGATGGTGATGCCGGGGGACAACGTGGAGATGGGCGTGGAGCTGATCGTGCCGGTGGCGATCGAGGAAGGCTTGCGTTTCGCAATCCGCGAAGGTGGCCGCACGGTCGGCTCGGGCGTTGTGACTAAGATTGAGTCGTAGCTTGTGCTAGAGGGTGAGGGCGATGCGGGTGGCGCTGCTACCTGTCTGCCCTCACCCTCAGGTATGTCGTCAGCATAAAAGGAAACCCCAATGGCGGTTGAGAAAGAGCAGAACGAGAACTCGCTCGTGCGGACGCTGCGCGAAGTTCGTTCCGAAATGAAAAAAGTTGTCTGGCCGACGCGCGAAGAAACCGTGCGCCTGACCGTTGTTGTTGTTGTTCTTTCAGCGATCATTAGTATTGTTCTGTTTACTGCTGACTCGATCTTTCAATATCTCATCCTTGCTCTTCAGAACGCGGTGGGCTAGCTAAGGTACGAGGGCACCGTTGTCAGACCGAAACGACAAACAGAGCGACTCGGAGTTTCAGGCGGATGATGGCCGGCACTGGTATGTCATCCACACCTACTCGGGGTACGAAAATAAAGTGCGCCAGAATCTGATGCACCGCATCGAAACGATGGAGATGCAAGATCAGATTTTCCGTGTGATTGTGCCGACCGAAGAAGAAATTGAGATTAAAAACGGTCAGCGCCGCACGGTGCATAAAAAAGTCTTCCCAGGCTATGTGCTTGTTCAAATGCGCATGAATGACAACTCCTGGTACGTTGTGCGCAACACGCCGGGGGTGACGAGCTTTGTGGGGCACGGCAACCGCCCAACCCCGCTCGACGACACTGAGGTCAAGGCCATCCTCAAGCAGATGGAAGAGGAAGCCCCGAAGGTACGCGTCAGCTACCAGGTCGGCCAGGCCGTCAAAATCACCGATGGGCCCTTCACCGACTTTGAGGGCGTGGTCGATGCGATTGACCACGAGCGCGGGCGCGTGCGGGTGCTGGTTTCGTTCTTTGGCCGCGAAGCGCCGGTGGAGCTCGATTTCCTTCAGGTGACGCGGCTGGTCGATTAACTATCGCGCTGTTCTCCTGCGAAGGGCGAACGACGAACGGCCGTGCGCCGGCCCGACAATGGCGTCGGAACAGGTGTTCAACGCTCGTTCGTTCGTCCTTCTTCAGCGACATACGTTCATAAGGAGTAGATTGTGGCAAAGAAAGTCACGGGTGTCGTGAAGCTGCAGCTTCCGGCCGGCAAGGCCACCCCGGCACCGCCGGTCGGCCCGGCGCTGGGTAGCTACGGCATCAACATCATGGCCTTCGTAAAAGAGTATAACGAGAAAACCTCTTCGCAGGCCGGGAGCGTCATTCCGGTCGAGATTACGGTGTACTCGGATCGCTCGTTTACGATTGTGCTCAAGACGCCGCCGGCGGCGGACCTGCTGCGTAAAGCAGCGGGTGTGGACAAAGGCTCGGGCATCCCGAACCGCACCAAGGTTGGCTCGATCACGCGCGAGCAGCTGCGCAAGCTGGCCGAGCAGAAGATGAGCGACCTGAACGCGATCGACATCGCTGGCGCAGAGAAGATCCTGGCCGGTACTGCCCGCAGCATGGGCATCACGATTAAAGACTAAACGCCTGGCGCTTCTGACCGGGCAGCAGTTGTGGGAGGGCTTCGGCCCGCTTGACCACAAAGGAGAACACTCAATGGCACGCGATCACGGCAAAAAATACGCTGAAGCACTCAAGAAGGTCGACCGCGCGCAGCTGTATGCGCCCCAGGACGCGGTTGCGCTGATCAAGTCGACGTCGTACACCAAGTTCGACGCGACGGTGGAAGTCCACCTGCGGCTGGGCATCGACCCGCGCCACGCCGACCAGAACATCCGCACCACGGTGGCCCTGCCGCACGGCACAGGCAAGAGCGTGCGCGTACTGGTGTTTGCGCAGGGCGAAGCTGCGCAGGCCGCCAAGGACGCTGGCGCGGACTTTGTTGGCGCCGACGACCTGATTGGCCGCATCGACAAAGAGAACTTCTTCGATTTCGACATCGCCATCGCCACGCCCGACATGATGGGCAAGGTTGGCCGGGTGGGCCGCAAGCTTGGCCCGCGTGGCCTGATGCCGAACCCGAAGAGCGGCACGATCGTGCAGCCCGAGGATCTGCCCCGCACGATCCGCGAGGTGCGCGGTGGCCGCGTGGAGTTCCGCAATGACCGCACCGGCCTGCTGCATGTGGCGGTTGGCAAAGTCAGCTTCAGCGAAGGCCAGATTCAGGACAATATCGCCGCCCTGATGGACGCCGTCAAAGCCGCCAAGCCGGCCGCGACCAAAGGCGTGTTTGTCAAGAGCGTGACGTTCACCAGCACCATGGGCCCTGGCATCCGGGTCGACCCGGTTGCGGCGCAGGCAATGAGCGTCGGGAGCGCGGCTGAGTAACGAGCGCGTTGTAGGGGCGCACTATAGTACGCCCCTACAACGCAAAACTTCATAGCCCTAGACAGCGGGTGTTTGGCTTAATGGCCCTCGGGCCGCCCGCCGAGGCAGAACTTCCAGCGGCGTTCGCCGTTGATTGGCTGCTGTGTCTAGGCACTGCGGCTTTTTTGTTGCCATTCCAAACACATCCCACAGTGGGAGGAGGTGAATACAATGCCTACACAGCGCAAGGTTGAATCGGTTGCCGATTTGACCGACAAACTAACGCGCACACAGCTCACGCTGGTGACCGACTACCGCGGCCTGACCGTGGCGGAGATCACTGATCTGCGCAAGAAACTGCGCGACACAGGCGCCGAGCTGATTGTGGCGAAGAACACCCTGACGCTGCGCGCGGCCAAGGAAACTGGCCACGAGGCGCTTGAGTCGCTGCTTTCGGGCCCGACGGCGCTGGCGTTTGCGTTCCAGGACGCTGCCAAGACAGCTAAGGCAATTTCGGACTTCAACAAAGGCCCGAAGAAGCTGGTAGTGCGCGGCGGTATGCTGGGCAATGCCCTGCTCGGTGAGAATGTGCTCGACCAGGTTTCGAGCCTGCCCACCCGCGAGCAAGTGCTGGCCCAGATCGTTGGCGGCGTGGCCGCACCGGTGTCGGGCGTGGTTAACGTCATCAACGCTGCGATCACGAATGTTCTCTATGCCCTGCAGGCGCGCATCGATCAGATCGAACCGGCTGGCGAGGTCGCGGCGTAGTGTGCCAATGTTTGACGGTTGGATTGGTTCAATATTTGATAAGTGTATCACTCAAGGAGAGATGAAATCATGGCGAGCGACAAGATAAACAGCATCATTGAGAGCATGGAGGGCCTGAACGTCCTCGAGCTGGTCGAGCTGAAGAAGACCATGGAAGAGAAGTGGGGCGTGACGGCGGCGGCGCCGATGTTTGCGGCTGGCGCTATGCCGGCGGCGGGCGGCGGCGACGGCGCGGCGGCAGCTGCTCCCGTCGAGGAGAAGACCGAGTTCGACGTCATCCTGACGGCGGCCGGCGCGAACAAGATCCAGGTGATCAAGGTCGTGCGCGAGCTGGTCAGCGGCCTGGGTCTGAAGGAAGCCAAGGACCTGGTTGAGAGCGCGCCGAAGCCGGTGAAGGAAGGCGTGAGCAAGGAAGAAGCCGAGGCCACCAAGGCCAAGCTGGTCGAGGCCGGCGCGACGGCCGACATCAAGTAAGTTTTTCTTACTTGGGCAAAGGCAGGGGCGCTCCCACACTGTGGGAGCGCCCCTGCTGGCGTTGGCGGGCGTTACAGCGCGATATAGCGCCCGCCCTGGCGCTCGGATTCGCGCGCGGCGTCGAGCACGCGCTGGTTGCTCAGGCCGTCGGCAAAGGTTGCGCCCAGCGCAAGCGCATCTGCATCTCCGGCGAGGTAGGCGCTGAGCGCGTGCGCGAGGTAGACGGTGCCGTGTGGGAAATCGCCTTCGAGGCCGGCGGGAAGCGCCTGCGTTGCAGCGGGCGTGATATTCTGGAAGTCGCCGCTGGCTTCGGCATAGTGGAGCGCGCCGTCCAGCCAGCGCAGCGAGCCGCCCGCGCCGTAGAGCGTCAGGCTGTTTGGCTCCTGGGTGCGCGCCGCCGCGCTGCACTCAATTGCCGCGAGCGCGCCATTGGCGAAGCGCAGCCGCAGGCTGTAGTAGTCGTCGCTGGTTACCGGGCGCAGGCCATCGTCTGCCGGGCGCTGGGCAATGAATGTGTGCAGCGTGGCGGCGACCTCGGCAACCTCGGATTGCATCAGAAAGCGCAGCAGGTCGATCTGGTGCGAGCCATATGCGCCGAGCGCGCCACCGCCACGCCCCGCGTCGCTCCACCAGTTCCACGGGCGGCTCAGGTCGGCGCGTGAGTTGCCGATCACGCGGAAGAGCGCGTGGCGCACGCCGCCAATTGCGCCATCGGCCAGCAGCTGGCGGGCGCGGATGATCGCGGGCAGAAAGCGCAGCTCGTGGTCGATCAGTGCGAGCTGGCGGGGACGCACCTGCGCGGCGGCCAGCATTTCCTCGGCTTCGGCGGCGTCGCGCGCGGTGGGCTTTTCGCACAGCACGTGCTTGCCGGCTTCCAGCCCCGCCAGCGCGATTTCGTGGTGCAGATCGGGTGGCGTGACAATGCTGAGCACATCGACATCCGGGCGCGCCAGCAGGTCGCGCCAGTCGCCCGTGGCCGAGGAAACGCCCAGCTCGCCGGCAATTCGCTCGGTTTTGGCCGCGTCGCTACCGGCCAGCGCCACCACATCCAGCCCGGCGCTGCGGAAGGCCGGCACCTGCACGCGCGCGCCCCAACCCGTTCCGATGATCGCAATGCCCATCGGTTGCTCCTTCTCCTTCCAGATTTATCTTCTCGTTCGCATCATCCAAGGCGATAGCTCGACGCCGTGCATTTTTGCCTGCCCCCTTCGGCTTCGCTCAGGACGGGCTTCGACTTCGCTCAGGAAGTTCGGCAGCAAGGTACTTTCATTATTATTGTGTGCAGTTTTTCCGTGCGGAGCACGGAAAAACTGCACACAGGAAAGAATAAGGGCTGCGGCCGCCAAATGTGATGAGGTGCTGCCACAAGTCATCGCGCCAAAAGGCTTGTGAGCCTGCCATTTCAGAGAAGTGCGGAATCGTATGCCTATGTGTTCGTGAGCAGCGGGCGCTGGCGACGCTCGGGGCGGCGCTCGCCGATGGCCGAGAGCTTTGCGCCAAGCTGCTCGAGGCTGAGCAGGTTGTGCACTGGCAGAAAATCGTCGACAAAGGGCAGGGCGGCCTGGATGCCCTGCGTGAGCGGCTGGTAGTCGCGCCCGCCGAGCAGCGGGTTCAGCCAGATCAGGCGGTGGCAGGAACGTTGCAGGCGCGCGATTTCGCGGCCAAGCAGCTTGGGGTCGCCACGATCCCAGCCGTCGCTAATCAGCAGCACCACCGCGCCATGGCCGAGCACGCGGCGGCCCCAGCGAAAGTTGAACTCTTTCAGGGTTTCGCCAATGCGCGTGCCGCCCGACCAGTCGTTTACCTGCTTGCTGACCATGCCAACCGCGTCGTCAATATCGCGCTCGCGCAGCAGCCGCGTGATGCGCGTGAGGCGCGTGCCAAACACAAACGCCTCGACGTCGTGCAGGCCGTTGGAGATGGTGTGGACGAACTGGAGCAGAATGCGGCTGTAGCGATCCATCGAGCCGCTGATGTCGCACAGCACCACCAGCGGGCGCTGGTGCAGGCGCGGCGCGCGCCAGGCCAGCTCAAGCGGCTCGCCACCATAGCGCAGGTTGCGCCGCAGCACCCGGCGCATGTCGATCCGCCGGCCGGTGCGCTTGGGTCGCTGGCGGCGGGTTTTGCGCTGCTCGATGCGCCATTCGAGGTTGTTGAGCAGCGCCTTGCAGGCCTGCACTTCTTCCCAGCTAAACGTGCCGAAATCCTTGGTGCGAATCGACTCGCCACGGCTGTAGGAAAGCAGGATCTCGATCTGCTTTTCTTCTTTGGGCTGCTCGCCCGCGCCATCGCCCTGGTCGCGCGGGCGGCGCGGGATGCGCAGCGGCTTGGCCGGCACTTTCATCACCGGCAGCGCCAGCATCATCGGGTCGTTGTTTTGCACGCGCCAGTAGAAGGCAAAGGCCGTGTCGAACAGCGGCAGATCTTCGTGGCGGCGGATGAGCGTGCAGCGCGCCGCCGAGCGAAAATCCTCGCGGCTGGTGATCGGCACAAACTCCAGCGCGTGCACAAGCTCCAGCGCCTGGCCAGGGCTCACATCCACGCCCATTTCGCGCAGCAAAAAAGTGAAGGCCAGCACATGCTGCATCAGGAAGCCGGGTTGCGAGGCAGGTTGATCGCTTGTCATAATTACTCTATTCGTGGCTGGGCGCACTATTTTAAAATAACCACCAAGTCACTAAGGCATCAAGGGCCGAAAAACGGAACCACGAAGACACGAAGGGCGAGAAGAACCGCGGAATCGTAGAACTAAACAGTTGGCAGGAAGCTGGAACCTTCAAACGTGTAAACCTGCAACCCCCGTGCCCTCGTGCCGCTGCGCCTCTGTGGTGACGTTCCTGCCGTTCTCATTTGAATGATAGTGGGCTCAGCGTGGCGGCTGCGTTTAGCGCGCGGCCTTTTCCACCAGCGACTTCACCGCGCCGGCGCGCACCTGGTTGATGTCGTCCTGGTATTTCAGAATTGCGCCCAGCGTATCTTCCACCGCGCCCACACTTAGCTCGTGCGTGTCGAGCGCGACCAGCGCCTGCGTCCAGTCGAGCGTTTCGGCCACGCCGGGCAGCTTGTACAGGTCGAGCTTGCGCAGCTCCTGCACGAATATTGTGACCTGGCGCGAAAGGCGCTCGGATGCGTCGGGCACTTTGGCGGACACGATCTGCTGTTCTTTTTCCAGCGACGGGTAGTCGATCCAGTAGAACAGGCAGCGGCGCTTGAGCGCGTCGTGGACTTCGCGGGTGCGGTTGCTGGTGAGGATGACGGTGGGTGGCTGGGCGGCGCGAATCGTGCCAATTTCGGGAATGCTGATCTGCCAGTCGGACAGCAGTTCGAGCAGAAAGGCTTCGAACTCTTCATCGGCGCGATCCAGCTCGTCGATCAGCAGAATTGGCGGCTGGGCGTCTTCCGCGCTGGCCTCGATTGCCTGGAGCAGCGGGCGCTTGATCAGAAATTCGGGGCCGAAAATATCGTGTATGGTCTGCTGGGTGTTGGCCGCGCCGGCGCTTTCGAGCAGGCGAATTTGCAGCATCTGGCGCGTGTAGTTCCACTCGTAGATCGTGGTATTAACGTCCAGGCCCTCATAGCATTGCAGGCGGATCAGCCGCCGGCCAGTCATGGCGGCCAGCGTTTTGGCAATTTCAGTTTTGCCGACGCCGGCCTCGCCTTCGAGCAGCAGTGGTTTTTGCAGCTTCAGGGCAAGAAATAGTGCAGTGGCGAGCGGCCGGTCGGCCACGTAGCGATGGCTGGCGAGGGCTTCTTGCAGCGCTTCGATCGACGCGATGTTCATGGTCGGGGCCTTGTCTGTTCAGCGGAAGGATGGGCCGTATTGTAGCATACTACGTTGCTGGAGGCGTAAACAGATCTCGCTCTGTGCGGGGCTATGCGGCGTGCTTCGCCTGGTTGTGGGCGGGCGCGAAGAAGCGCTGGCCACCACCGTTGTGATGACCAGTGCTCGGATCGGACTTGCGCGTAATCACTAAACCCCATTCCCCAAACCCTAACCCCGCGCGTTCACACGCATCATGGGTTGTCGAAGCGCGTGATCAGCTCGCGCCCAAGCAGGCCAAGCAGCACTTCGTAGGGCGTGCCAGCGTTTTCGGGGTGGTACTCGAAACGCGCGCGCTCGAAGTACTGCACGGTGTATTTCTGCCCGGTGTCGGGGCGCGTGGCCTCGAACGGCTCGGTGATTGGCAGGCCCATGAGCGCCAGGCCGCCAAGCTGCTGCCAGCGCGCCAGAAAGGGCTGGCAGAGCGAGTGCCCGCTTTCGGGGAAGAACTGGCAGCCGGGCGGCGCGCCCGAAACCTTTGGCTGCGCCTGCCACTCGACGCCGAAGCGGCTGAGCAGCGAAACGCCCAGCAGGCCAAGCTGCACTTCATAGGGCGAGCCGGCGAACTCGGGGAAATACTCAAAGCGCGCGCGCTCGAAATACTGCACCACGCGCGGCCGGCCGCTGCCCGCCTCGGGCTCGGTGATTTCTTCGGTGAGCGGGTAGCCAAAGCCGGCCAGGCCTCCATGCGCCTCCCAGAAGCTGCGGAACGAGCCGCGCAGCGAGTGGCCGGTTTCGGGGAAGATGCGCGCGTTCTGCGCGGCCGGCGGGTCGTACTCGACATAGACCGGCGAACCTTGCTCATCCAGCCGCAGGTTCAGCACGCCATTTTCAGGGAAGATCAGGAAGCGCACGCGCCCGTTCCAGTGGCGCACCAGCGCCTCGCGGCAGCTGCACGGAATCTGGACGATCTGATTGCCGACGTCGGTGTTCCACAGCACGTCCACGCGCCGCCCCCCGCCGAAGCGATACCAGTAGGTATTTGGCATGTCGCCGCGCCGGCCGTCGGCAGGCACCTCAGTGAGCGACAGCCCGCTAAGCGCGCTAGTCATGGCACGGTAGGCGATATAGGCGGGCTTGCGCAGGTTCGGCGCGTTCGGGTCGAGCGGGTAGGTGCGGCGCAGCAGGCCGTAGTTCAGCTCGTGGTAGTTGTCGTTGTATACCGGCTGATCGTAGGGCGCGGTGGGAATGCTGTCGTTGCGGAAGTCGTACCAGAAAACCTTTTCGACATTTGGCGTCGCAATGGCCATGATATACAGCCGCGCCAGGAACTGCGCCTGCCGATCTTCCGGCACGCCCGGCCAGACACGATTGGTCGCCCAGCCCACCTCGGTGAGCCAGACCGGCTTGGGGCCGTAGCGCGCAATCAGGTCGTCGAGGCGCTGCATTTCCTGCGGGAAGGTGAGCGTGCCGTCGCGGCGCAGCGGCTGGCCTTCGGGCGGGTCGGGGCGGTAGGGGTGCACCGCCACCACGTCGAAGCTGCCCCACGCGCCGAGCTTGCCCAGCGCGTCGAGGTAGTCGAAATAGTCGTAGGTGGTTGGCGAAGGTGGGTAGCTCCACACCGCCGCCAGCCCGCCCAGCACGATGGTCGCTTCAGGGTCGGCGGCTTTGGCAGCGTCGTGCGCCACACCCAGAATGCGGGCGTAGTCTTTGATTTCGTACAAGCCGCTGGAATAGCCCGAGCCGGTCAAATTCGGCTCATTCCATATTTCCCAGTGCTTGATCTGCCCGCTGCGCCCATAGCGCGCAACAGTCTGGTAGACGTAATCGCCCCAGTCTTTGATCCAGGCGTCGAGCGGCGGGGCCTGGCCCTTGAACCAGAGCGGGTTGTAGTCGAGCAGGCCGAGCACATGAATGCCCGCGCTGGCCTGCGCGCTGATGCTGCGGTCGTAGTCGTAGAAGCCGCTGCCGTCGCCATTCCAGAAGAACGGGCCGCCCGGCTCGCGCTGCACGCGATCCCAGAAAATTTCTTCGCGCACCCACTGCACGCCGGCCTCGCGCAGCAACCCAACGTAGCGGTCGATCTCGTCGGAGCGCACGCGGTTGCCGATGGCGGTGACCATCCCGAAAGGTGATCCTTTGTCGCGGGCGGGGGGCTGGGCGTGCGCGGCTGGCGGTGAGGCGGGCAAGCCAGCCAGCAGCAGCATGGCGAACAGCAGCGCTGCGCTGACGCGCTGCGCATTGGAAAGCGACATCCTTCCTCCTCCCATATGTCTGTGCACTGGAGCGATGGGGCGGGCCGGGCGGCGCAGGCGCGTTTCGACCGGCATTGTGCGGATCGTACCACAGGTCGTCAAGTGTGTCGTTGGGTGCGCCGCTGCTTTTGCCCGGAAAGGAAGTATTTACGACATATGGGCATAGGGCGCGCCAAGCAGTTCGCGATACACGCCTTCGATCTGGGCGGCCATGGCGCGGGCAGAAAAGCGCTGCTCGACGGTGGCGCGGCCGGCCTGCGCCAGGCGCGCGCATTCCTGCGGATCGCGGAGCAGGCGCTCGAGCGCGGCAGCCAGCGCGGCCGGCTGCTGGGGCGGCACCAGCACGCCATTCTCACCGTCTGCCACAATCTCGCGGATGCCGCCCACTGCGCTGGCCAGCACCGGCACCTGCGCGGCCATGGCTTCCAGCAGCACGCCGCCCAAACCCTCGGCGCGCGTAGCCGGCAGCACCAGCAGATCGAGCGAGCGAATGAGCGATTCTGGCTGCGCGACAAAGCCACAGAGCTCGACCTGGCCGGCAATACCGAGGCGCTCCGCCAGTGCGGCGAGCGCGGCTGGCTGCGCCTCCTGGCCGTGCGACGCCCCGCCAACCAGCAGAATGCGGCTCTTGGCGCGCAGGTCGGCTGGCAGCATGGCAAAGGCGTGCAGCAGATCGGCCTGGCCTTTCTGGGGATGCAAGCGCCCCACCAGGCCCACGCGTAGCGGGCTGTGCGGCGGCTCGGGCGGGCGGGCTGGGCCGAGCGGCAGGCCATCGTAGATCACGCGCACATGCTCGCTGCGATGCCCAGCAAACTGTTCAGCGACCGCTTCCGAAATGCACACCACCCGCGCCGCGTTGCGAAGCGTGAGCTGGACCAGGCCGGCTTTCATGCCGCCCATACGCGGCAGCACCTCGCGCACATGCCAGAGATGCGGCACGCCAGCGGCACGCGCGCCAAACGCGCCGGTTAGCACCGTCCACACATTGCTGTGCACCAGCGCGATCTCGTGCTGCCGGATGGCGCGGCGCAGCGCCAGCGCGGCGGGAAGCTGGCGCGCTGCAAAGGGCAGCACGCGCCACGAGCGAAAAATGTGGCCCCAGAGCGTTTGCAGGTAGGGCGCAGCAATCACCGGCACGTCGAGCGCGCGCAGGTGCTCGGCCAGCGGGCCGGGGCCGGGCAAGGCGACCAGCGGCGCATACGCGCTTCGGTCGAGTGCGCCGAGCAGGTTGAGCAGCGCGCGGCTGGCGCCATACAGGTCGGCGGTGTGCTGGATGTAGAGGATCGGGCGCGGCATGCGGCTACCCCCGTGGCGTTGCGCCGCGCAGTGCCGCGCGCGCGCCGCGCCGCCCCCACAGGTAGGCGGCCAGTCCAGCGCGGCCCAGGGCGCTCACCAGCAGCACCTTGAGCGCCATGAGCTGGATGCGCGGCGCGGCGCCGGGCAGTCCGCGCAGGGCGTAGCGGCGCGCTGCCGCGAGCTGCCCGCCCATCATCAGGGCATTGCCGGCAAACACCTGCGCGCTGCTGAGCGCTTCGCCCTGCAAGGCGCGAATTTCGGGCGGCAGCGTGGGGTCGGCAAAGAAGCGCTCGAAGGTGGCCAGCACCTCGGGCGCGGCGCGCGCCTGCCGGGCGATGGTTTTGCTGCTGGCGTGCTCGCGAAATGCGCCCCAGCGTTCTGGCACATAGACCAGCGGGCCAAGCCGGCCCAGGCGCAGCCATAAATCCAGATCGAGCACCATGTGCAGGCGCTCATCGACCCCGCCGGCCTGCTCAACCGCAGCGCGGCGCAGGAAGGTGGCTGGCTGGGCAATTGGCGTCATGCCGGTGCGCACCAGCCGCAGGTAGTCGAACGGGGCGCTGGGGTGCGCGCCAATCGGGTCGCCGCGCTCGTCGATATAGGCGCAGTCGCCATACACGCCGCTGGCATTGGGATGCGCGCATAGCTGCTCGACGGCGGCGCGCACCGCGCCGGGCTCGTAGAGGTCGTCGGCATTCAGCCAGGCGACGATTGCGCCCGCGCCGCGCCGCCAGCCCTGGTTGATCGCGTCGGCCTGGCCCTTGTCGGGGGCGGAAACCCAGCGGATGCGCTCGCCATAGCTATGCAGAATGTCGAGCGTGCCATCGGCCGAGCCGGCGTCCATCACAATGTACTCGATCTGCGGGTAGTCTTGCGCCAGCACCGATTCGATTGTGGCGGCAATAAACTCGCCCTGGTTGAACGACGGCGTCACGATCGTGACAAGCGGCTGCGGGCCAAGCGCGGGCCAGGCGTGCGTTTCAGCGCCCATAGCGCACCTTGCGAAACAGGTAGGCGCCGCTGTAGAATGCGCCGCGCCGCCATGCATCGGCGCCGCGCCTGAGGCTCCCGCCCGCCAGTGCGCGCAACCCTGCGCGCCAGCTGGCCTTGACCATTTCGCCATAGAACAGGTTGGGCAGCAGCGCGCGGCCATGCCGCCGAATCATGCGCTCGATCTCGTCGAGGCGCTCAAGCCCGCCGCTGGCGGTTTTGGTCTCGGCGTAGATGCGGGCCTGGGCCAGCGTTGCGGGCAGGTAGCGCACCGGGGCGTGGCGCGCCAGCCGGATCCACAGGTCGTAGTCGAGGCAGTAGCGCAGCCCGGCATCCAGCCCGCCGACCGTGTCAAAAGCGGCGCGGCGGAAAAAAGTTGCCGGCTGCACAATGAAATCGAGATGGTGAATCAAGCGGTTGAGGCTGAACGGCTCGACCTGCGGGCAGGGGCCGAGCGCTGTGCCGGCGCGGTCGATAAATTCGGCATTGCCATAAACCAGCCCGGCCTCAGGGTGTTTTTCCAGCTCGTCAACGGCGCGCGCCACCGCGCCCGGCAGGTAGACATCGTCGGCGTTGAGCCAGGCCACAATTGGGCCGCGGGTGCGCGCAATACCCTTGTTCACCGCATCGGCCTGGCCGCCATCGGGTTCGGAAAGCCAGCGAATGCGCTCGCCATAGCCGCGCAGAATATCGAGCGTGCCGTCGGTCGAGCCGCCGTCGACAACCAGATACTCGATCTGCGGGTAGTCCTGCGCCAGCACCGAGTCGATGGTGGCGGCAATAAATTCGCCCTGGTTGAACGAGGGCGTGACGATTGAGATAAGCGGCGCAGCCATACAGTTGCCTACTTCTCGCGCGCGGCCCACGCCTGCGACCACGCGACTGCGCGGCGGATGCCTTCGTCGAGCGGCACCTGCGGCGCGTAGTCGAGCAGTTCGGCGGCGCGGCTAATATCGGCAATATAGCGCGTCACTTCGCCCACGCGCTTGGAAGGTTCGACCGTGATTTGTCCATCCACGCCCAGCGCGTCCGCGATTAGCTCGGCCATGTGTACCAGCGTATTGCCCTGCCCATACGCGAGGTTGATCGTCTGGTTGCGCACCTGCCCGCTCAGCAGCCGCTCAATGCCCGCGATAATGCCATTCACACAGTCGTCCACATACGTGAAATCGAGCGTCTTCTCGCGGCCAAAAACGGTCACCGGCTGGCCGGCGCGCATGCGCTCGATGAACAGCGGGATCACGCGCTCCATCCGCTCGTTGTCGTTGTCGTAGCGGCCATATACGTTTGAGAAGCGAAAGACGATGTAGGGCACATCGTAGCAGCGCGCATAGGAATAGACAAGCGCCTCGCCCGCGACCTTGCTGGCCGAGTAGGGGCTTTCGGTGAAGGAGAAATCGGCGTGCGTTTCCTCGGTAATATAGCGATGAATGTCGCCATACACCTCGCGTGAGGACGAGAAGATCAGCGGGAGCTTGTTGTGGCGGCAGTACTCCAGCACGTTAAAGGTCAGCGCGATGTTTTCCATGGCGCGGTGCGGAAGCTGCACCAGCTCGTGCACCTTGGCGTTGGCGGCCAGATGCACCACCAGATCGACGCTGGGGTAGGGCACGCTGCCGATGCCGCCCACGAAATCGCGGAACGGCGCGCCCAAATCTTGCAGCAGCGTCGGGATGCGGTCGGTCCAGCTATTCACGCGCTTGTCGATGCCAAATACCGTGTGCCCGCCATCAAGGAGGCGCAGCGCAAGGTTCGTGCCGATCTGGCCGCTGGAGCCGGTGATCAGGATGTGCATGAGTGGCTCGCTTCACAGGCTCGATTAGAGTTGATAGTGTGCTTGTTGTGCATCATTGTAAAACATTTTGACAGTGTCGAGTGAATACTCATCCAGGTCGCGGCCCACCAGATCCAGTTTCTTCAGAATATCGGTTGTTACCGTGATAATGTGGCAGCCAATCGCATCCGCCTGGAAGATATTCAGCAGCTCGCGCGGGCTCGCCCAGATCAGCTCCTGCTCGGGATGGGGCCGCATAACTTCCAGTGCAGCACGCATAATCAGCAGCGGATCTCGGCCGGTGTCAGCAATTCTTCCAGCAAATACAGAGATGCAGCTTGGCGTGCCGCCAGCCAGCGCTGCAGACACCTCGCGCACTTGCTCTAATGTCATGAGCGCGGTGACATTGAGCTTGATGCCAGCCTGCGCAAGGCGGCGAACCAGGCCGAATGCTGGCTCAGCCTGTGTATTCGTCACAGGTATTTTTACATATACATTGGTGCCCCACGACGCGATCTCGTATGCCTGACGCTCCATATCCGCGAAGTCGTCGGAAAAAACCTCGAACGAGATTGGCACGTTGGGCAGCGCGGCAAGTACATCCTGCGCAAAAGCGCGGTAATCAGCCACACCTGCCTTGCGCATAAGCGTGGGGTTGGTAGTAAGGCCGGAAATATACGGCTTTTGAATCATGTCCAGCATGCCGGCTTTATCGGCTCCATCTGCAAATATTTTAATACGCAGCGCATCAATCGTTGGCGTCATCGTGCGGCTCCTTACGGATATGTTCAATAATATGCTGCACGGCTTCCGGCAGATTTGCTGCGGCGGCATCTGGCATGCAGCGCGCCGCCTGGCTATAGGGTGTCATAATGAGGATAGTATAACAGCCAGCTGCTTGCCCGGCGACGATATCGCTCCAGCGATCGCCAACCATAAAGCTATGCGCCAGATCAAGCGAGTAGCGTTGGGCAGCTAGGATTAGAAGCCCTGGTTTGGGCTTGCGGCACGCGCAGTGGTCAGTGTTGTCGTGAAAGCAGGTTACTATGTCGTCGAGCGGTAATTGCGCGGCGATCTGCTGATTGACCTGCTCAACCATGGCACGAGTTTGTGTGCCACGTGCGACATCAGGCTGGTTAGTAACCACAATTCGGCGCAGATTGTGCTGCGCAAGGGTACGCACTGCCTGCACGACGCCAGGCAAAAGCTCAAGCTCAGCTATGCTGGCGGGCGGGTACGTTACGCCATCGCGCACAAATACTCGGTTCAGCACGCCGTCGCGATCCAGAAACACGGCACGCTGCATCAGCGGGTCGATTCCCACTTCGTCTCCACCGCCTTCAGCGCAGGATGCGACACCAGCAGATGCCAGATCACGCCCTGAAAGGCTTCAGCGTGCGGTGTGATAGTTTCGGCGTTTATCGTTGGCACAATTACACAGGCATCGGCGACCTTGGCAGTATAGCCGCCGTCGCGGCCCACCACACCGCAAATAGTCGCGCCGACTTCTTTGCCATACTGCAGCGCGCGCACCAGGTTCGGGCTAATACTACGCGCGAGATCGCCGCCGCCCACAGAAAGCACAAAGATCATGTCCTTGCCATTTAGGCGGCTACCGCGCAGCCAGTTCACAAACACACTTTCCCAGCTTTCGTCGTTGACGCGCGCAGTAAGCTCAGACACATTATCAGTGGGGGTGTAAGCTTCGATCTGTGCGATCTTCCGAAAATCGTTTACAGCGTGCGATGCGTTTGCTGCGCTTCCGCCAACGCCCAGAAAGAACAGTCGGCCCTGGCGCTCGCGCAGTTCGTGCAGCAGTGTCGCCATCCGCTCAATCGCAGCTATGTCGAGCTGCGCGAGGATCTGGGTCGCTTCGGCAATATATTGGTTTGCAAATGTCATCAGTTTCCTCGTAGCGGCACAAGTCTGGTACGTTTACGAACCACACAGGTATGCCTTGATTTCTGCTAGCCCCGTGTGCGAGCCAATTTCATAAAAGCGCTGCGTCACTTCATAGCCGATCATGGCTCGCTCTTCCACCAGATCATGGTACAGATCGGCTAGATCAGCAGCCCGATCGGGCGGGATCCGTGCCAGTACGCTTTCGCGCAGCAGCGCCGCCCCGTAGTCAATGAAAGTCATGTCTGGCGTTGGCTGGCGCTTGTCATAGCGCAGCAGCTCACCGTTACGAAATAGGGCGTTGCTGCCATCCCAGCGGTTGGCATTTTCCAGCACCGTCATCAACCCTTGCGCCCCAGCCTGGGCGAAATGCGCCAGTACTGCCTGGTACTCGATCTCAAGATATGAGTCGCCATAGAGTACCCAGAACACTGGCCCGAGCAGTGGCGCGGCGCGCAGCAATGCGCCGCCAGTGCCTAAGAGCTGCGGGCCATCAAATGAATAGCGCAGTTCCATACCGAGCGCCGCGCCATCGCCGAGGTGTGCCTGGACCTGCTCGCCCAGATAGCCCAGGCATAGTACCACCCGGCGCACCCCATTGCGGTGCAGCAACCGGAGCTGATGATCAATGAAGGGCCGGCCGCAGATCTCGACCATCGCTTTAGGTATTGTTTCCGTGATTGGCCGCAGGCGCGTTGCCAGCCCGCCAGCCAGTAATGCTACTGGAATATCAGCGATGTTCATGCGCTACCCCGGTAGCTGGCTCGTTCGGTATACGCCGAGCGACGCCCCAGCTCCCACGCGCGACGCGCCAGGCCAGCAGGACACCTCCCGCCAGTGCTGCGGCGCTCATGACAGCCAGAACTGCCAGCGCCAGCGCCAGTGATTGGCTTGCCGGAATACCGAACAGGCTCATCAAAAAGACAAACGACCCTTCACCCACACCGATGCCATTCAGCGAAACTGGCGCCATCCGCACGATCCATACCAGCGGCACTGCCAGGCAAAAGCTCATCAGCCCCACAGTTAGTCCCATCGACTGGCCAATAACGTAATACATGCTGATGCCCATAAGCACGGCTGCAAGCGCCATACACAGTAGGAGTAACAGCCGAGCCAGCGGCAGGGGCGGTAGCTCGCCAATCGGGCGCAGCACTGCAATCACGCGCTGCACAAACCGATGTTGAACGAGTCGTTTGAGCAGTGGCCGCTGGCCGTATGCGTGCCATACCCAATTCGCCAGTGCAAAGAGCAAGCGCGGATACAGCAGTAGCGCAATGGCTACTGAACCTGCAGCAACTATTATCAGCACCCAGATGCGTAGCTGAAGCGGCACGAGTGGCAGGTAGTACAGCACCGCCACCACACCGATCAGCAGTGATGCCCCCAGGCCCAGAAGGCGCTCTTGCAGCGTGGCCAGCACCGCCTCGGCAGGTCGACCGTTGCGCCGTGCCACCTCATAGGTGCGCACGACATCGCCGCCCGTGCCGGTGGGTAAAAAAAGCGAGCAAAACTGGCCAATAAAATAGAGGACTGTGAGGTTGCCCAGCCGCTCGCTGATGCCGGCGCTGGCTAGAAGGATTTGCCAGCGCCGGCTGTTCAGCACAAATCCAACAGTCTGAAGCCCGCCCGCGAGCACAACTGCCGCCGGGCTGATGGCGCGAAAGCTTGACAGCAGGTTCGCGCTGCGCGCCGCAAACACTAGCGCTGCAATCAGTGCCAGGCTCACAAGCCCTTGAAGGAGCACACGTACCCACGGCCGTTTTAGCACTGCAATCACGTGCGCCATCCTACTGAATTACCACTTTGGTGCCTTCAAAATCGAACCGGAAGCGCACCTCGCGCAGGCTTGTTTGTGCCATCGCGTGGCGCAGGCGGCTTTTATCATCAGCGTAGAACATCAGGAAGCCGCCGCCGCCTGCGCCAATCAGCTTACCGCCCAGCGCGCCATTTTTCATCGCAATTTCGTACCAGGTATTGATATCGGGGTTACTCATCGTGCCGCTGCGCTGCTTTTTGTATTCCCAGTGCACATTCATGAGCTCAGCAAAGCGTCGCAGGTTGCCGGCCTCAAGGGCGTCTTTGCTCTGGTAACCCAACTCTTTCACGAAATGCAAGTTATCAACCATGCTCTGGTCGCTTTGCTTGCTCTTATCGTCCTGCTCCTTCAAAATACTTGAAGCCGAGCGGCTGTAGCCGGTGAAGAAGAGCAATAAATTGTCTTCAAGATTGTAAAGCGTTTCCGTGTCGATTTTCAGCGGCCAGGCCTCAACCTGATCGTTTGGTAAGAACTGGAAACATGTCAGGCCACCGTATGCCGCAATATATTGATCCTGCTTGCCGATTGGCTCGCCAAGGCGATCAAGCTCGATCTGGCAGGCCTGCTCGGCTAGATCGCGCGGGTGTACTAAGTTCTTCTTGTGGCTATGCAAAGCCTTTAGCAGGGCTGTGGTGAAGCTGCCAGATGAGCCAAGCCCGGTGCCGGCCGGGATGTCGGCCATGCTGGTGATCTCAAGGTTCGGCCCGTCGATGCTGGTGAGCCGCAGCGCCTCGCGGATAATTGGGTGTTGCACTTCATCGACGCTTGCCACACGCTCAAGCTTAGAATATTTGACGATCAGCTCTTGGACAAACGTCTGATGCAGCGTAATATATACATACTTGTCGATCGCCGCAGCGATCAGAAAACCGCTGTGTTTACGGTAATACGATGGCAGGTCGGTGCCGCCGCCGCCAAGCGAGATGCGCAGCGGGCTACGCGTGATAATCATGGGCTTCTCCCGGCTGGCTGGCTGGCGCCGACAGATGATACAGCGTTTCAACCACTTCAAGTGCAGCGAGCGCATCGGCAAGTGTGCCCATGGGCTGGCTGCGCTCACGAATACAGTTGCGCATGTGCGCGTACTCGTCGTGCCACGACCGATCTTCGCCAGGGTATTCCCAAATTGTTGTTGGCGGCGGGCCCATCTGCGGCAACATCTGGTAGTAGGAAAGGCGCTCGACGCCATAGCTGCCGCCCAGGCCATCGATCTGCAGCTTGCCATAGCGGCCAAAAATTTCGAAGCAGAACAAGTTTTTCCACTCGCTGCAGCTCGCATGGAGCCAGGCAACCTGACCCTGTGCGGTTTTGAGCATTGCAAAGCCGTTGTCTTCTACCGGCATATTCCAGAAGAATGTGCCGACGTGGCCTTGTACATCGACGAAATCGCCAGCGAACCAGCGCGCCAGATCGATCAGGTGCACGCCCTGGTCGAGCATCTCACCGCCGCCAGCGATTGCTGGGTCGGCGCGCCACTCGCGCTCGTAGCCCAGCCGCCCGCCGTGGCCATAGCGTGCCCGCACGTACATCAGTGGGCCAAGCACGCCGCTCTCGAAGATTGTGTGGGCCTGCTGAAACGCCGGGTGGAAGCGATGATTAAAGCCAACCTTTACAGTCATGCCTGCGCGCTCAGCGGCACGGAGGAGCGGGCGCAGTTCGGCGGCATTACGCGCAGCCGGCTTTTCCACCAGCACGTGCTTGCCACGCTCGATCGCCGCCAGCGCAATTGGTGCCAGGGCATCGTTGGTTGTCGCGACGATCACGAGATCAATATCATCGCGCGCCACAAGCTCGTTCCAGTCCGCACTTACCGCGCAGCCTGGATATTGCGCCGCAAGCTTTTCGGCGCGAGCCGCGGCTGTGTCGGCCACTGCCACCAGGCGATCTTCGCCCAGTGCGCGGGCACGCTTGTGCCCGATCAGTCCGCAGCCAACAATTCCTACGCCGAGCATGGGCGGCCTCGTATTGGCAGGCTGGTGAAGAGATTTCTTACCATTGCTGTCCTCGATCTTCGGGCACGATCCGCCGGAGCGTGTAGATATCGGTAGCTTCTAGATGCTCACGCCGCTCGGGCAGCGTGGCCCAGTCATCCCACACCGCGCTGAGCAACCGGCCGGTGATACCGTCACTCGCTGCTGAAGCGAGGAAGGTGGCCAGCGCCGCGCCTTTTTCCAACGGCGCGCCGCCCTGGTCGCGCTGTTTGAGCGAACGGGCGTAGAAGTCGTCGCCGACGTGTTCGGGGCCGGCGGCCAGTACCTCGTCGAGCAGGCGCGTATTCAAGGCACCTGGCGCGATCGCGTTCACATCTACATGGGCATCGCGCAGTTCGTGCGCAAATGTTTCCGTAAGGCGTACCACTGCCGATTTCGAAGCTGCATACGCGCTGAAGCGTGGCAGCGGCGCAGTTGCCCCGCCGCCGGAAAGATTGATGATTTTGCCATAGCCGCGCGGGCGAAAATGCGGGATGACGGCGCGAGTCATAAGCACGGTGCCGAACAGGTTAATCTGCATGGCTTCAACCCACGCATCCCAGTCGATATTTTCAATATTGCCCATCGGTCCATACACGCCGGCGTTATTCACCAGAATTGTGATATCGCCGAGGAGCGTCTGGGCTTGCTGAATGATCTTAGCGCAGCTGGCCGCATCGGCGACATTGCCGGCGACCGCTTCAACACGCTGCCCTGGCTGGGTCGCCATGGGGGCCAGTTCGCGCTGCGCCGTATCGAGGGCTTGAGCTCCACGTGCTACCAGCAGCACACTCGCGCCAGCGCGTACAAAATGTTCGGCGATCGCGCGCCCCAGCCCCATGCTTGCGCCCGTAATAACCGCAGAACGACCAGTCAGCTCCATAAATGTTGCTCCGGAGTTGTTTGTTACTTTTGCATACTGTCGCCGGTCCCGAGCGCATCTGGTGTACCTACTGCCACGTAAGTTATGCGCGGGTCGCCGCCCACGGTCGCGGCTAAGAATCGGTTCTGATCGATGATTTGTGGCACGCGCATGGCACGCACAACATCATCGGCAGCGAGTGTGCGAAATATTGGCCATTCGGTTGCTACCACGGCAATATCGGCACCCTCCAGCGCCGCCTCAGCTGTGGCGCACAGCGTGATAACCGGCAGTAACTCATTTGGCAGGGCGGCCACGGCGGGATCGTGCGCGCGCACGTGCACGCCTTGCTGGTGCAGCCAGTTGCCCAGTTCGATTGCCGCAGAGCGCCGCAGCGTGCTGGTGCCGGGCTTGTAGGTCAGCCCAAGCAATGCTACCACTGGCTGGTTACGCCCGCGCAGCAAGCGCTGCATTGTGTCGCGCACCCAATCTTTGTGCGCGTCGTTGCTCGCCAGCACGCCCTCGAACAACGGTGTTGCCACATCGTAGCGCTCCCCGAACTCGACCAGAAAGCGCACATCGCGTGCCAGCGTGCCGCCAGCAAATGCCCCGCCAGGCGCAAGGTAAGCACGCGGGCCAATTCGTGCCTCGCTTTTCAGGCCGCGCTCGACCTCTTTGGCATCCGCGCCAACTCGCTCGCATAATCGCGCTAGCTCATTGATAAACGTGACAGAAGTGGCCAGAAAGGCGTTCAGTGCATGCTTGGTCATCTCGGCGGACTCAAGCGACATCCATTCGATGCGCTCGGTGAAGGGCGCAAACAGCGCGGCCATCGTCGGCTGGTCGGCTTTGTCGCGCAAACCCACTACCACACGCTCGGGATGCTGAAACACGTCGATCGCTTTGCCCAGCCGCAGATTTTCGGGCGAGTAGGCGTAGCGCAAGCCGCGCGCAGCCCAGTCCTGCGCCAGGGCACCGGTAAAGCCCACCGGCACCTGCGACGAGATCAGCACCAGTGTGCCTGGCGCAATTGCGTCAGCGATCGCCTCAAGCTCGCCGCGCACAAACGCCACATCGGCCTGGTCCTGATCGTTCACTGGTGTGTCAAACGCCACCCACAAGAGCTCTGCATCGCGCAGCGCATCGGCTGGGCTATCGGTGAACGACAGTTGGCCGCTCGCCAGGCCTGCACGTATCAATTCGGCTAGGCCTGGCTCGTGCAGCGGTGGATGTCCATTCCGCAATGCTGCGACTACCCCGGCGCTGCGATCCAGGCCGCGCACCTCGTGCCCAGCAGCCGTGAGGCAGGCTGCTGTGACGCAGCCAAGGTGCCATAGCCCATACACGACAATTTTCATAGTGCCTGGTCCGCCCGCTGCGCCAGCACCCACTGGTTGGCCTGAAGGTATTCCAGTGTTTTGATCACGCCTTCACGGATGCTGAGCTTGGGCTGCCAGCCCAGCGCGCGTACTTTGCTGGTGTCGAGGAAAATAAACGGGCTGTCGCCGATCCAGCCGCGCTCGCCGCCGGAATACTGGCGCTCGGGGGTGACACCCAGATACTCGCAGATCCAGCCGAGCGAGTCATCCACGGCGCAATATTCGTTTGTGCCGAGGTTATACATATTTATTGGGTCTTGCGCTCGCTCAATCACGGTGAGGATAGCATCAACGCAATCCTGCACATAGAGGTACGATTTACGCTGCTTGCCATTGCCTAACACCGTGATCCGGGTGGGGTCGGCGCTCAGCTTCCGATAGAAATCGAACACATGACCGTGCGTGTAGCGCTCACCCAGGATCGACACAAAGCGGAAAATATAGCCTTGAAAGCCGAAACCTGTACAATATGCCTGAATCAGCCCCTCGCCAGCCAGTTTGGATGCGCCATATAACGAGGTTTGCACCGGGAATGGCGCGTTTTCCGGGGTTGGGAAGACATCCGGCTCACCATAGATCGATCCGGTCGACGAAAAGCCGATTCGGCGCACGCCATTGGCGCGCATCGCCTCCAGCACATGAAACGTCGCGATCGTATTCTGCTCGAGATCCTTGCGCGGGTGCTCGGTGCCAAAGCGCACGTCGGCGTTGGCGGCCAGGTGAAACACAAAATCGTGGCCCGCAAGCGCTTCGGTGAGGCGCGGCAGGTCGAGCAAATCGCCATTGATGAATTGGAAGGTAGAATGCTGGTGGGCTTGCTCAAGAAATCGAGGCTGGCCGGTAGAGAGATTGTCGTAGGCAGTGACAGTATGAGATTCGGCCAGGAGACGATCCACAAGATTGCTGCCAATAAAACCGGCCGCGCCGGTAACAAAAACTTGCATTATTTGTGTGGATCCTGCGCCAGCGGTTTGTGCGCTAACACCACCGCTGAAACGCCAAACGGCAAACCGAAACGGTTTGCTATGCCTGATTCGATTCGCGAAACTGCGAGCAACGCCTGGTTCAGCCAGCCATTCTGGCCAGGCGCTGCATCTGATGCGAGTTGCGCCGTGCCATCGGCTGAACGAGGTGCGGTCAGAACGGCTGCCCACAAGAGCGGCAACAGCCAGGCGTCCATGTAGGTACGGTGCGATACTACAAGGCCGCTCTGTTGAATAAGATCAGCCAGCTGCGGAACGGTATATCGGCGATAGTGATGAAGTTCGACATCGCGCGCACTCCATAGAAATTGAAAGGCAGGCACGAGCACCAGAACCAGCCCACCTGGGGCACACACCCGAGCGATTTCCTGTAGAGCGGCACGGTCGTTGGCAACATGTTCTACAACATCCTGTGTGACAATGAAATCAAAAGTTCCTGCTCCAAACGGTAACGCTGTGGCGTCGGCCACTCCAACCGAGCGAATGCCGCGTCGCTGACAGTATGGTAAGGTCCCCGCAAACAGGTCAACCCCAACGGCGTTTACAGGGGCACGGCGCATTAGATAGCTCAGCAATCCACCTGTACCGCAGCCAACATCAAGCACATTATACTGCGGCTGTGGTCGCTGATACTGTTTCCATAGTTGGGCAAATGCTTCGTGGCGCGCCACATAGCGCCAGTATGTCTCAGCCAGAGAATCAACCAGTTCATAAATATGCTTTTCCATAGGCGGGTTATTGCTGCTGAACGCAAAATCGCCCGCACTTGTATGTATATTTAATTCAGACACTATCTATTCCTCAATCGTAACACTACAGCTCACACATTCACTGAGGTTTGCGCGCAACTGCTAGCAGATTTTCGCGTAGTGGCAGTTTAACGACCATATCGCCAAAGATGCGGTGGGTAAGAGCAAACACAGGCGATAGCTTCTGGAAAAGCCCGCCTAAGGTTGTGCTATGTGTCATTGCTGTCAAATTGTGATATCGATCAAGACACTTTACGCCCACAACGTCAAGCCCCGCTTTTTCAAGCAAGGTTGTGATGGTGGCGGGTGAGAAATAATAAAGATGCTCTTCGGGTTTAATCTGCAGCAAGCGACCCGCCCATCCCGCAATATCAGGCGTCGAAATAATTACAGCCCCGCCGGGCTTGAGGATATTCCGCACCACCCGCATCAAGGCCAGTGGGTCGCGCAAGTGCTCAATAACATCGCCCATGAGCACAATATCGAAGCTATTTGCAGTGTAGGTATTTTCATCTAGCGCGCCTGCCACAACATTCAGGTCGAGCTGTTCGCGGCAATAGCGCGCCGCATCGGCGTTAATCTCGACACCAAAGGTATTCCAGCCGCGCTCGCGGGCCAGCGCTAGGCACGTGCCGATGTTCGGCCCAATATCCAGCAGCTCGCCATACTGTGGCGAAAGTTGCCCTGCTAAATCAAGAATCGCGTTAAAGGTGCGCCGATCAGCTATCTCTACATCCTTGTAATATTGGATGCGCGAAGACTGACCACTGTTATAGTGCTGGAAGATATGCTCGGCATCGTGCCGAGGATTGACATACACTAGCCCGCAAGATGCGCACTGCACTACCTGCAACCCATCGCGCTCGGCAAACGGCTTTGCTTCTGCCGACTGGCATAGGTTGCAAGGCACTACTTCCATACCAGTATGTATTGATGATGTCATCATAGTTCCTTGGCGGTGTTTAGGCCGAAACCTCTTTTTCCTGGGCGGAGAATTCGGGCGCGAGCGCAGCTGATTCATATCGTGCAAAACGTATACGCAGGATATCCTTCATGTTGCGCCAGTTACCGGCCACAATATCCAGGCGACTGTCGCCATCATCGTGCCATCGCACGCCAACTTCCTTGATACGATATCCGCTACGTTTCGCCAGATACAGTATTTCGACATCAAACATATACCCATCAACGCGTTGGCGATTAAAAAGATCGCGTGCAATTGGGCCGCGGAAGAATTTAAAGCCACACTGTGTGTCGCGAATCGACCAGAGGCCAATGGTCAAATGCATCGCGATCGCGAACGCGCGTGAGCCTAGGCGGCGGTATAACGGCTGAGCCACCTCAATGCGCGATTCGGCCAGGCCACGCGACGCAATCACCACGTCGGACCCCTGATCAAACCAGGGCAACAGCTTGGCCAGTTCTTCAATTGGCGTCTTATAGTCAGCATCCACAAAGCCAATGAGTTGGCCGCGCGCAAGCGCCACGCCCTTGCGAATACCAAGGCCTTTGCCACCACGCTCTGCGCTGCCGATAACTTTCACCCGTGCGTCACGCGCCGCGCGTCTGGATACTAGCTCGCGCGTGCCGTCGTTGCCATCGGCAGAAACAATAATCTCATATTGATACGGCTGCTGGTTAAGGTATGCTTGGATGGCATCAAGAGTGCGATTAATGCTTTTGGCTTCATTGTATGCTGGAACGATTACGCTCAAGTATGGGAGAACTGCCATACATATTGCTCCTTAGTTACGCCTTTTTTTGATTGTTTGCGATAATATACCAGCATAATCTTTAACTCGGTTGGCTGACGCACGGATTGTACCATAAATAGGACTATAGGCCGACAAGCGCCGCACGTTTTTGGCTGAGACCACAAAGCCAGGTATGATCTTTTCTCATGGATCTAGCTTAAATTGCAAGCCACGGACGCTTAATAGCAATTGCCGTGTGTCACCGTTCGGTAGTTTTGCAACAGAGGGCTGATCCAATGAATGCAATGTAATCGTATTTATGCCAGCTATGACTGGCACTGTAATGCTTTGAAGTCCGCCTTTAAACACGACATCTGCTTGATGGCCTTGATCTGTTGTGAACCGCACATGCCGTGTTGTAAGATTTGGCGCACTAGGCCCTAGATTAAATGTAGCCGTCATGCGCAATTGCCCTTCTTTGGTCACAAGCATGACGATCTGAGTATCTTTCTGCCCAACCCAGAAAAAAGATTGACCATTAACAACCTGAATGCCATTCTCATTTTCGATTCGCAGAGGTATGATTTCCTTAGATTTGGCAGGTCTCCACAGTTGATAGGATTTGTTCGACCAAAGTACTATCTGGTTGGGCATCAGATCCATAGTAGCTGTGTGGCTTAGAATTATTAGATCTGAGGGGAGCGTGCTTGCGTCTACGATTGGCTTTGTTTCTGGATTGTCTGCCAGATCTATGCGATTAAGCATAGATTTGCTCAGCCAAATATTGTTGTGGCGCGCGAAATACGTCAACCAGACATCTAGCAACGGAGTATTCGACGGGTTATAGATGAACAGGTTAGTATCGTGAAGAGCTTCTAACCGCTCTTGTAGTTGCTGCATTTCGGGCGCAATAAAAACACTGCCATTGTAGCGCGCTTTCGGTTGGAGCGAAGTTGATTGTAGGGCCATTGATATTGTTCCAAAAGCACCCGCGATCAACACGCAAATAAGCATTAGTCTAGTCAGTAATCGAATATCAATCGCTTTTAACCTTTTGAAACTTAGTGTCTTCGAAAAAAGAAGATGCTTTGTAGATTTATGAGGAGTGTCGGCTTGATGCGGCTGACATACGAGCCCTATACCCAAAACAAGCAATGGGCTAATCGTGAGCAGGAGTTTGTAAAACTGATATGCGTGTGCGCTATCGCGTACGATCACTGCGGCTGGTAGCAGTGCTAATGCCAACAAACCGAATGCAAACGCTGTATCGCGCCATTTATCTGGATCACCCCATATTCGATGCCAAATAGCTAATCGACCAAAAGATATTCGAAATAAACCATAATATCCCAGCACAGTTGCGATTAACGCATATATCAGAAGTAAAGGCTGCGGTACGCTATGGCCCTCAACGAGGTCGCCAAGCCAGAGACGCATAAAACCCTCAATCGAAAGTGCCCATGGATAAAGCTGATTCTGGGGCAAAAGTGGTGCATCGATGCGCTCGAAAATTTTTAGCGCCGAACCTATAAACAGGGGGTTAACTATAAAGGGTGATAAAATAATCACCACGCAATAGGTAAGCTGCCGCATGAAAGATGGAGTGCGTAGCGCTGCAATCCCCAAAATAAGGATTGTTAAGCCAACAAGAATTATCCAGAATTCAGTATAAATGCTTGTTAGCGCCGCACTGATTAAGGAACAGACGATCAAACGTCGCCAAGTCAGTTCTTCACTCAAACTTATCAAGAGTGCAGGGAAGATCAACAGGATTGGAATTGCCAACGCTTGCGAGAAAAAGCTTTCTAAATGAACCATGGAGATCGCTGGGAGCAGTCCAGCAGCGCCCCCAGTCAGCACAGCAAAGGGTTTGGAAATTCTAAATCGACAAGCTAGAACGTAGATGGCAATTACTGTTAGTGCCGAACCCAGCAAAATTGTTGGCTCAAATAGCGTTTTTATATTTTGGAAGCTGCTTACTGCAAAAAAGCCATGTAACACCGACTGGCCAATACGATCGTCTTTTAGCGTGATCGCCGTTACTAAGTATGGTCGATTGCCAACCTCGGACATGCTCAAACTGAAGCGATTGCCAACTAGAAACTCCGCCAGCACCGTGTAGTTATACTGATCAAGCCATGCACGGCCAACATAATATTTCGCGCCTATGATAAAGAGCCCAATACCTTGCAGAAAATATACGGCCAACGCCATGCCAAACAGCGCACGTGGGATCGTTGCAATCGCGGCCAACAGCTGCCTGGCCCGATACATCCAAAACCATCCCGCCAGCCCAGTAATCCATATTAGTGGCGCCGTATATTGGAGCGGCAAGTCGAAATAGATTAAGTTCTGTAGCAGCAGGAGAATTGCCGCAATCCCTAGAAACGGTGTCTCAAGCCAGGCTTGTTCGCCTGACCAATTGCGCTTATTGAGAATCCAGCTAAGTGGTGTGCCAACTAAAAATACGCTTAACAGTATGACCGCAACGCACCAGATAGTTACAATCATCAGGAGACCGTCTTTATCCGTAATAGCTATACCGCTCAGCAGCGCTAATGAAAATGCTCTAGCGGAGGCATGGTCTAAAGCTATTAATTTCAGCCCTGCACGTTCATAGTTGCCTGCCGATACCACTCGATTGTGCGGCGCAGCCCTTCTTCGAACGAGGTGCGCGCGCGGAAGCCAAACAGCTCCTCGGCGCGACTCACGTCGAGCTGGCGGCGCGGCTGGCCGTTGGGCTTGCTGGTGTCCCACACAATATCGCCCTGGTAGCCCGTCAGGCGCGCAATCGTCTCCACCAGATCGCGGATCGAGATCTCCATGCCGCTGCCCAGGTTCACCGGCTCGTCGCCAGTGTAGCGCTCGGCGGCCAGCACAATGCCCTCGGCCGCGTCTTCGGCATACAGGAACTCGCGCGTGGGCGAGCCATCGCCCCAAACTTCGATCGCGGGTGCGTTTTGCGCAATCGCGTCGACGCACTTCTTGATCAGCGCAGGAATCACGTGCGACGAGCGCGGGTCGAAGTTGTCGCGCGGGCCGTACAGGTTCACTGGCAGCAGGTAGATCGACTCAAATCCATACTGCTGGCGGTACGATTGCCCCTGCACCAGCAGCATTTTCTTCGCCAGACCGTAAGGCGCATTCGTTTCTTCGGGGTAGCCATCCCACAGATTTTCTTCGCGGAAGGGGATGGGCGTGAACTTGGGGTAGGCGCAGATCGTGCCAAGCGCGACGAACTTGCTCACGCCGGCCTGACGGGCGGCTTCCATCAGCTGCACGCCCATCATCAGGTTGTCGTAGAAAAACTCGCCCGGCTTTTCGCGGTTGATGCCAATGCCGCCAACCGTGGCCGCCATATGAATGATCACATCCTGGCCCTCGGCCACGCGCTGGCACACCTCCCAGTGGCGCAGGTCGTCGGTGGCGCGGCGCGGGATGGTGATCATGTCGGGCTGCGCCCCGTGGCGGTGGAGCGCGTCGATGACATACGAGCCAAGAAAGCCCGAGCCGCCCGTGACGGTGACGCGCTTGTTATTCCAGAAATCGCTCATCGCGCAGTTCCTTTCAGTTGCCGTTGCGAACCGCCAGATCGTTCAATTTGAAAGCCAGCGGCCGGTAATCGTTGATGCCGAAGTAATTGTACGGCACAACAAAGGTATTGGAAACTATTTTAATTTCATGCTGGCCCGGCTCGGTCGGCGGCAGCGGAATGGCGATTTCGAAACTTTGCCCGCGCCCAAGCTCGTGCTTGCCCAGCGACGTGCCGTCAAGAAAAATCTCAACCGCAATAGATTTGGGCATGCGGAAGCCTTCGGTACCGCCAGCCAGGGTGATCTGGTTCTGCCCGGGCGCAATGTCGATGCTGGTGATATACGTCGGCCCAACCCAGCGATCAGCGTGCTGGGTGGTGAAATCGCGCCACGCCAGCGTGGCCGGGTGCAGCGGGTCGGGGCGAATCATGCGCCGCAGCCGCCGCAGGACGCCACGTTTTTGCAGCAATTGCCACAGGCGCGGCTTGACGTAGGGCATCACAACGATGTCGGTCACAATATCGGGCGCGAGCAGCGCGCCAGCCGCAAGGTAGGGAAATGTTTGCAGCCGCCGCGATTGCCGCCACGACTCGCGCCCTTTGCGCAGCCACTCAGCCGCGCGCCGCCGCCGATCGAGCTTGTGCAGCGCAAGCGAGGCGCGGATCTGCGCGCCCTGCGCGCTGTTCGCTGGCCCCCAGTAGCGGCGGCTGACTTCAATCGCCTGCTCCAGGCGCTGCGCGTCGGTCACCGAGCTTGTTTTCGATTGGGCTTGCAGGCGGTAGGTAGCGAAGACCTGATCGACCATATGGAAAGGATAGACCTTGCTGAAGCGGCAAAACAGGTCGTAGTCGAGCATCAGGCGCTCGCGTTCGTCGAGCGGGCCGCAGCGCTCCCACACCTCGCGCGCCCAGAAGACGGCCGGCTGCGGGATGCAATAGCCCTTCCAGATTTCGAGCACGCGCCGATGGCTTTCGAATGCGCTGGGATGCTCAACACCAATGAAGTTGCCGGCTTCGTCAACAAAGCGGCAGCGCCCCATCACGACATGCCGCCCGCGCGCCGGGTCGATCTCTTGCGCCACGCGGTGGAGCGCGCCCGGCAGAAAGGTATCGTCGGAGTTGAGAAAGCAGAAGATCGTGCCGGTGGCGGCGCGGAAGCCCTTGTTGATCGCGTCGGCCTGGCCGCTGTCGGGCTCGCGGATGACGCGCAGGTGCGGGTAGCGCGCCAGGATCTTGGGCGTGTCGTCGGTGGACATGCCGTCGACGACGATGTGCTCGAGGTTCGGGTATTCTTGCGCCAGCACGCTTTCAATCGTTTCGGCAATAAACGCGCCCTGGTTGTACGAGCTGGTGATCACCGATATGCGGGGAAATGTTTCCATAAATTTTTCTATGCTCACGCCTGGTGAATCTGCCGATGCACCCGATAGAATACACCAAGAGTCTCGATTGTGTGGCGGCGCCACGAGAAGCTGGCCGCCTGCGGCCGGCCGCGCGCGCGCAAGTCGGCGGCAAGGTCGGCGTTGCGCAGCAGTTCGGCCAGCGCCGCCGCGAAGGCTTCCGGGTCGTTCGGGTCGGCCTGCAACGCCGCGTCGCCCGCGATCTCGGGCAGGCTGGTGGTGTTGCTGCACACAACCGGGCAGCCGCTGGCCATCGCTTCCAGCACGGGCATGCCAAAGCCTTCAAAGAGCGATGGGAAGAGCAGGCCTGCAGCGCCGCGATACAGCACCGGAATGTCGCCGCGCGGCACATAGCCGAGAAAGCGCACCTGATCGCTCAGGCCGCTGTTGGCAATCTGTTCCTCAATCAGCGGCTGGGCTTCGCGCGCGCCGCCGGTGCACACCAGCGCTGGCCGCAGGCCGTAGCGGTCGCGCAAGATGCGCAGTGCTTCGATGGCGGTGCGGTGGTTCTTGTGGTGCCAGGTATGCGCCGGGAAGAACAGGTATTCGCCGGCCTGCAGACCATGCCGCTGGAGCACGGCCGCGTCGTTGGCGGGCTGCCCAGCCGCGAAGAAGATCGGATCGGCCGCGAGCGGGATGGCCGAAATGCGCTCGGGCGCCACGCCCAGCCGCTCGATCAATGTCTGGCGGGTGAATTCCGAGATCGCGCAGATATGCGCCGCGCGGCCAATTGCGTCGGCGTACAGGCGCTGGCGCTCTGCCACCGCAGCCGAGCCAAAAAACTCAGGGAAGAATTCGTGCTGAATATCGGGCACCATCAACACCTGGCGCAGCGGGTAGACATCCGGGTGAATATAGCCCGGGAACGAGTAGGCGATCTCGGCGTCGAGCGAGCGCGCAAACAGCAGGTTCGCCACCTCGGGCGATTTCCAGTAATCCAGGTGCAGGCGGCCATGCACTACGCGCAGCAGTTTGGCAAGCGCGCGGTCAGCATAGGCACGCGCCGAATCTTTGCTCACAACGCGTACATTCTGGTGGCCGCGCAGGTCGAAATCGTGCGCCACACGCGCCGGCAGAATCGCCGTGTAGTGGTTCTGGTAGTCGAGCGCCAGCAGCTCGCGCATGAACGAGCGCGCCAGGTTTTCAAGCCCGCCGGCCATGCCCGGGATCATCCAGCGCATGTCGAGCGCGACGCGCATCGGCTGCTCCTCGCGCTTTTTTTCCTCGACAGTGGTGGCAAGCGCCCCGTAATAGCCCTCAGCCACGCGCAGCGGGTCGTGCCGGTTGAGCACCACGGCGCGCCCGGCGAAGCGCAGCCGGTCGCGGTAGGTTGGGGAAGCGAGCGCCTGCGTCACCGTTTCCGCCAGTGCGGCGGGCGTGTCGGCAATCGCAAGGTTCACGCCATCGGTATAGGCCAGCCCTTCCGCGCCAATGCTGGTCGAAACGACGCACTTTTCCATGCACCAGGCTTCAAGGATCTTCTGGCGCGCGCCCGAGCCATAGCGCAGCGGCACTACCACCACGGCGGCGCTGGCCAGGAATGGGCGAATATCGGGCACGCCGCCGGTAACGTGCACGCCAGGCAAGGCGGCCAGCGCCTGAACGGCCGGGGTGGGGTGCCGCCCAACGATATAGAATTCCGCTGCGGGCGTGGCGGCGCGAATGGCGGGAAACACCTCGCGCGCAAAGAAGATTGCCGCGTCGGCGTTCGGCGGGTGGTTCATCAGGCCTGTGAACACAATCCGATTGGCCTGTTCCGCTGCAGGCTGCGGCTGAAAATAGTCTGCGTCAACCGGCAGCGGCACCACCGCGACGCGGCGCGGCTGGTAGTGCTCGCGCACCCAGGCGGCGTCCGGCTCGGATACGGTTGTCACAAGGTCGTAGCGCCGCGTGTAGGCGCGCTCAAAGCTGTAGTAGCGCCGCGCCTGGTAGGCCAGCCACTGGCGCTCCAGCCAGCGCGCGCTCGTTTCGGCCTGGCGCTGGTACACCAGTGCGCGAATATCGTGCATCACCAGCACGCTGGCTGCCTGCGCCGGCACATAGTCGATCATCTTCGCGGCGCTGCTCTCGATCACCGCAATTGCCTGCCAGGGGCGCAGCGCCAGCGCCTGCTGCAGCCCGGGCGCCATGTTGCGAAAGCAGCTATCGATGATGATTGTGTCGGCGGGTTGGCGCGCGCCGGCTTTCAGAATATCGACCACGGTGCGCAGCTGGGCGTGGGCGCGGCGCAGCAGCGAGGGCTGTGACATTATAGTCTGCGGCGCATCCAGGTTGGGGCTTTCCCACAGGTACAGCTCAACGCCTGCCTCGGCCAGCCCCTGCACCTTCTGAAGATCGGCGCGCAGATGCGCCATCGAAACAAGCCCAACATGCTCGGCAAGCTGGGCCATGTTCAGCGTTGTGAGGTATTCGACGCCGCCGCCGCCCGGAAAAATTGGCAGGTGCGTATTGAGAGACAGTATGCTTAGCCGTGTATCAGGCTGTGGCAAAGTGTCAGGGTGTTCTTCAAACGATGATTGAACTGGTGGGCTGGGCAGCATGTGCGACTTCCTTCGGCCTTACGGCGGCGCTATCGCGCCTGCGCCGTGAGTCTATCCTCCCTCGTTGCAGCGGTATGATGTGACAGATATGCATTTGCGGGTGCAAAATCGGTTATAGTTTTGCCAGAAACACCGAAAGCCCTTTTGCAATCAGGTCTTCGCGCGAGAGGCCAGTGGCTTGCTCAATTTCCTTCAGGCGCGCTGCGGAGCGCGGTTCATCGGGGATTTTGGTCAGCCACTCGATCGCCAGGCCCGATTCGCGCAGGAGCTGGAGCATCTGCTGCATGCCGATGCGGTTCAGCGCCGGGCTATCATACACCCAGTCGGCGGCTTCTTGCAGCGACGGAACACCATCTTTGGGCCATACATCGGCCAGCTCGCGCAGCATCGCCGCTTTGTCCCACACAAGGTGTGCCCAATCGGGCATGTGCCGCGCAATTGGGCCAAAGTGATGCAGGTGATGCCCATACGAGCAGGTCCAGATCGGCTCATATGAAAGCAGCGCTTTGCCGCCCGGCTTCAGCACGCGCCGAATTTCGGCCAGTGCGGTGGCCACGTCGCCGATATGCTCAAATGTCGACATGGAGATGACCAGATCAAAGCTATTGTCGGGCATGTCGAGCTTGGTTGCGTCCATGAACAGCAGCGTGCCGCTGCCCTGTGCCGCGCGAATCGTCAGCGGCTGCTCAACATCCAGGCCAATGCCCACATATTCTGCGACCTGGTGGGTCAGCGCGCGCTCAAGCGCGTAGCCATGCGGCGAAGCGCCAATATCGAGCAGGCGTTTCCCGGCCAGCGGCACGATCCCGTGCAGCGTATCGACCATCTGGTGATTGTAGCTGCGGATGGCGTTCAGGAGTTGGGCGTTTGGCTGGCCAGCATTAAACTGATCAATTTTCGCCACGTATTGAGCCAGTTGGCTACTATCAGCAGACAAACTCGCGGGAAGTGCTGAAGACTGAGAAAGTGCGTGTACTGCCAGAAGTTGCTTTACTTTACCGCGCACGCGCCGCCATGTTCTGGGGCTCAAAGCCCGGAGCGCAATTTCGCGCTTGTGTGTGCCGGCCAGTCGCCGAATATCGGCAATCAGCCCGCGTATCTCGGCGAGCTGGCGTTCGGCAGCTGAAAGCCGGTGCTGCACCTGCCCAAGCTCTGCGCCCTGGCGCTCGATCACTGCCAGCCGTGCCGCGCGATCGGCCTCGGAGGCGATCAGCTGGTTCTTCAAGAATTCCACATCGGCTTCCAGCGCGGGGATGCGTCCTAATTCGGCGCCCTGCCGCTCGATGACGGCCATTCGCGCATCGCGGTCGCGATCTGCTTCCTGAAGCTGATTGACAACCCGTAGGCGCGCATTGTCCAAGTCGACCAGGGCCTGTACCATGCGGTTGTTCGCGGTGGCAAGCAGCCGGCTTTCGCGCTCTTGCAAGTTCGTTTCGACGAGCGGCGCACGGCTTACGGCAATGAACATATCGTAGTGGGCGAAAATCGCCGGCTCGAATGCAATATGCTCGGCGCCCAGGCGCTGGAAAAGCTCGCGAGCCGAAGTGTGGCTGAACAGGTAAAGGTGTTGCTCGTGCTTGAGCTGAATTAAAAATGGATCGCGCTCAGCTTCCATTGCCGCAAACGTCTTTCCTTCAGCGTAGCGCGGCGTCTGGATGAGCAAAATACCATCGGGTTTGAGCAGGCTCAGGCTGTGGCGCATGGTGCCGAGCGGGTCGGGCAGGTGCTCCAGCACATCCATCAGCGCAATCGCGTCGAGCGAGCCAGGAGCGATGTTTTGCTCCTCAACCGGGCCGAGCAGCATGGGCACGCCAAAGGTCTGCTTCGCATACTCGACAATCGAGGGGCTAAGCTCAAGGCCGCTCGCCTCGAAGCCAGCCCAGCGCAGCAAGGCCACAAAGCCGCCGTGGGCGCTGCCAAGCTCCAGCACGTCGCCGGGCGGGAGCTTATACTTCAGCAGTGCACGCAGCCAGTGCAGGGCGCGCTCGGGCATGTCGGCGCGGGCGCGCTCAACGATATTCGCCTGACCCAGGTCTTCTTCTTGATGCGAAAACCAGTACTCGCGCCCGTAAAAATCCTGCTCATCGTCGCGCACAGCGGTGAACTCAGGCGCGTGTATTTCAGCAGTAACCAGCGTTTCGCATACCGGGCAGCGCAGGTAGTGTGGCGAAAATGGGACAAGCGAGGTATTGCCACACCAGCAAACCAGATCCGTAGCAGGAACATCCTTAATACCCATTGATTCCTGAGACATAAATGCTGCTTTCGATTGTGATAGCGAAGATGTGGCTGACAGATTAATTTGTGATGAAGCCGGTATATTTTCTATGGGAACCTTGCGAATAACGCGCGCCGGGTTACCTGCTGCTACGCACCACGCAGGAATATCGTGGGTTACAACCGATCCTGCGCCGATGATAGCGCCTTGCCCAACCGTCACGCCTTTCAGAATAATCACACGGGCGCCCAGCCAAGCCCCCTGGCAAATGCGAATTGGAGCGCTTTCTACTGTACTCCAGTCGTGTTTTCCTTGCCTCCAGGCCGATAAATCGTTTTTTCGAGTTGTATAGCTGAGACTGTGATTGTCACTATCAGAGAGAAGGCATTGGTACGATATCAGAACATCATCTTCAATGATTATTGTATCTGCACAGTCTATAACTGTGCTTCCACCAATAAAAACGTTGTTGCCAATACACAAATTGCTGTCATGCTTTTCGGTGGCAATATAGCCATCAATTGAGCAATCATCGCCAATAATAATACTACTATTGGGATGGCGTCTACTTATTGTGCCAAGCAATTGAGTGTTTTTTCCAAAAATTGCCTGGTGTTCAAATGTTTCTTTTTTAGAATAATCGCCCATTTGTTCATTCTGACGTAGAGTAATTATATGGAAATATTACCAATCGAGATTTGATTCGTATCCTAAATCGATTAATAATTGCCCAGCTATCTTCTTGAAAATACTTTTATGCGCTGGCGTGAAATAATTCTGCCAGTCGCCAACCAAACCTTTGCGAAACGTTGCACTGCCACCAAAAAGGTTTTGAGCAAGCTCAGCTAATTGAATTTCGTTATACGATACGCCAACATGAGCTGTTATATTACGCAGCTCAATGAGTTGTGCTGCATCTGAACCACCACCTTGGGAACCAACGAGCTTTTCAAAAGTAGTAACATACGCATTTGGATAGTGAGACCATCCTAGATATGATCGAACGTTTGAATTGATATCCATTAATATTGGAAGGTGTGAAATATACTCAGAGAAAAGTTCGGGTATCCCAATAATAGTCGTTGATAATTGCTCTTCCAGTGACATCTTATTATAATCATTAAAAAGATAATGATAATTCTGGGAAGCTACATATTTTGTGAAAGATACGACAATATCCCGAGGATCGCGAATAATTCCTAAAAGCGTAATCTGAGCCTGATCCAATGCCTCGCTAATTGGTTCTGAGTAGATAAGATGTGATGTTGCATATTGGCCGGGCGGAATACGCAAGACAAGCTTGACGAAATCGGCTTTGGGGGCCTCGACAAAAGGATCGCCAACTTCATCTTTGGGAAGAGGGTATTGGATTGTGCTTGCTCGGACAAATTGGTCGATATGCAGGCCCGAGGATGTAAACTCTGGCAGAAGGTGTAGCACTTTCTCAAGTAAATGCGTGCCTGCTTTAGGAATAGAGTTAACCAGAATGCGCGGCGGATGCTCGGTTTGTGTTGGTGATTCAATGCTGCTCAGGGATGTCATGCACGTTCTACCAGTTCATATCTTGTTCGTAGCCAAGGTCAATCAACATCTGCCCGGCCACGCGCTTGAACGCTGCCGTATGATCGGGAGTGAAGTGATTGCGCCAGCCACCAATTTCGCCTTTTCGGAATGTTGCGGTGTTGCCAAAGAGATTATCGGCGACCGACTCAATCTGTTGTTGGGTGCACTGTGCGCCCAGATGCGCAGCGATATTGCGAACTTCGGTGATTTGCGCCTCGCGCGAGCCACCACCGGCTGGGCCAACCAGTTTTTCGAAATAAGTGGTGTAGGTATGTGGTTGCAGCCGCCACAAAAGCATATTTTTCATCTGCACGCTGATATCGAGCAGGCGCGGCACAAATGGCGAGACATCCGCCGTACCCTCAATTGTGGTCATCAGCCGATCGGCTTCGGAAAGGCTCTGGTAGTAGCTGTAGAGGTAGTGCGTTTCTATGCGTGCGACGTATTTTGAAAATGACACCGCAATATCGCGCGGGTCGCGCAAGATGCACAGCACTTTTACGCCGGTGCGATCCAGCATTTCGGCGAGCGGCTTTGAGAAAACCAGATGGCCGACGGCATAGTGGCCCGGCTTGATGCTGTCGGTAATCGCCTGCAGTTCGTCGATGGTGAGCTGCCGCGCGCGCGCCTGTTTTACCTCACCCTGGCCGTTGGCGTCGCCAGTAAAGGTTTGCGCGGGCATCTCAAACTGCTCAATATACATGTTTGCAGTGTAGTAGCCCGGCAGGGTGGCAACGGTTTTTTCGAGCAAGTGTGTGCCAGCTTTCGGTACGCTGGTAATAACAATGCGGGCGCCGGCCGGCTTGACAACGATTGGCAGCACTGTGCGGCGGAAACGCGCTTTGAGCCGTTGTATCAGGGTATTGACTGGTTGTGATTTAGTGGTTTGCGGCGTCATTAGATGCTCCCGCTGTTGCTAATACTGTTCTTGAAAATGTCGCTGGCTGCGCCTCAAGCAGATCCAAAGCCTCGGGCGGTGCAATTTCCATCTCACATTCGCCTGGCAGGTCGCAGACACCAGCGTACGGAACGATCGCCCACATCACACGGAAGGTTCCGGCCTGGTCCATATCAAGCGCAATGAAACGGCGCCTTTCCGCGGCGCTCGTGTGCATGTCTTCTGGGCGCATTGCCGCCAGCGCGATGCTAAAGCTGTAATTGCCCGGCGCAACGCTGAGTGATATGGTCTGGTGAAAGCGCATCCGCTCGCCTTTGAGAATCATGCGCTGCGGCTTGATGCCAAGATGCATAGAATTTTTCCCGTGCACGCGCACGTTTTTGTCGTTGGTAATAGCAACCGAACCGCTTGGCGCGATAAGATCGCGGAGCGCTTCGAATTCGTAATACCAGTGTGCGCGCTGAGCGGGGCTAAACGACATGCACGGGTTGCCAAGGTCGTCGCACAGGGCTATGCCAGTGCAGCGCGCCCAATCGCCGCCGATGCTGGCAACCGTATCAAGGCGCAAAAATGCCTCGGGCGCGGGCCAGTCAAGCGTGCCGCTTTCCCATTGGCTAGTGCTTTCAGGGCTTATCGAACGCTGAACAATCGAAGCTGCTAGTTGGGCAGGCCGGCGCACATTGCTGGCACCATTACTTATCTTCTCAGCTGGCCTGTTCTGGACAAAAAAGTAGTGCTTGGCGGCTTCAGAGGCGTTGCCAGTGTAGACAACCTTGCCGTGATCGAGCACAATGCCCTGCTGGCAATACTGCTGGATCACGCCGGTATTATGCGTGACCATAATCATGGCGGTATTCTGCTGGCGCAGCTGGTCGAGCCGCTCGTAGCATTTTTGCGTGAAGAAGGTATCGCCGACCGAGAGCACCTCGTCGATGATCAGCACATCGCATTCGAGAAAGGCGAACATGGCGAAGGCCAGGCGCGCGCGCATGCCCGAGGAGTACATCTTGATCGGCCGGTCGAAGAAATCGCCAATATCGGCAAAATCCTCGATGTCCTGCATGCGCGCGCTGATGTAATCTTCGGGGAAGCCCAGCAGGTGCGCGCTATTCTGCACATTCTGCCGGCCCGTCAGCTCATTGTTGAAGCCGGTGCCAAGCTCAAGCATCGAGAGCACGCGCCCGCGAATAGTGAACTCGCCTTCGGTGGGGTACAGCGCGCCGGTAAGGATCTTCAGCAGCGTGCTCTTCCCCGCGCCATTCTGCCCGATCAGTCCCAGCGATTCGCCCGGGCGCAGCTCAAACGAAATATCTTTCAGCGCCCAAAAAGAATCGTAGTAGGTGCGCGAACGGCCCAGCAGCCACTGCCGGGCGCGATCCCAGGGTTTCTTATAAATTTTGAACTGCTTGCTCAGGTTGCGCACCTGAACCACAGGCTCTGCACTCATAGCACATCCCGGATTTCTACGCGCAGCTTCGAGAGGATGAAATAGCCAAGCACAATGCTTGTGGCAACCCAGCCCAGCATCATTCCCCATGTTGAAAGAGCGGGGACCCGATTATTGAGAAAGATGTCGCGGAACGAGGTGATAAAGCCGTAGGCCGGGTTCCAGTGAATGAACGTGCGCGCAAACGGCGGCAGGATCGTTTCGGCATAGACAATCGGTGTCAGCCACATCCACATCGGCAGCAGCAGCACAATCGCCTGGCCAATATCGCGGAACAGCACATTCAGCGATGAAAGGATGAGTGAGAAACCAAAGCCGAGCAGCTGAAACAGCAGCAAGACGATTGGCGCCAGGAGATACGACCAGCCAATCGGCAGGCCCATTGGAATGCCGGCCAGCACAAACAGCGCCAGCGAGATGCCCGCCGAGAAAAAGCCAACCACCGACGACTGGGCAATGAAGATCGCCTCGGGCAGGGCCATTTTCTGCAGGTATGACGAATTGCGCACCAGCGCCTGTGTGCCGCGCGAGATCGCATCGGCAAAGGCCAGCCAGGGCAGCATGCCCGCGCACAGGAACAGTACGAACGCAAAGCGCGGCGGCGCGGCCTGCCCGGCTGCGGCAACACGCGCACCCATGATCGCCGAAAAAATAAAGACATAGATGGCGATCTGGATCAGCGGCACAAGGACATTCCAGAACACGCCAATGCCCGAGCCGGCATAGCGGTCGCGCATCTCGTTCCAGGCCGAGCGCACAATAAATCTTCGATACTGATAAATCGCAGCGATCATGAAAACCTGCTAGGTGCCATTGGTGGAGCGACGAATGCAGCGCAGGTATGCGCTATGGTGCTGTGCGGGCGGTAGCCCAAACTCGGGTGAGGGGCTGCAATTGTGTAGCTTGCTATCAGGCAGTTGCACTACAATAACCTGTTTCTGTGGTAGCGCACCGTGCCACACTGCTCGCGCTCAGCATACTCCAACGAAGCATGGGAACCGGCCTCGCTTCGGGATTAGGGTGGGCCGCATTATAGCACAAAACTTTTGCCTCGCAAGGATATGGTGCTGTGGGCAGGTGTTAGGAAAGCTCGCCCACAGCACCTTCGCCTCGTTTGCCTACCCCACGCGATCCAGGAAGCCACGCTCTTCGAGCAGCGCGATGATTGCGCGCGCATTGGCCTCGGGCGAGACACCCACGGTCTGCAGCGTCAGCTCGGGGTTGACTGGCTCCTCGTAGGGGTCGTCGACGCCGGTGAAGCCTTTGATCTCGCCGCGCCGCGCCATGCCGTAGAAGCCCTTGATGTCGCGCTCTTCGCACACTTCAATCGGCGTGTCCATAAACACTTCGATGAACTGGTCGGCGCCAACCAGCTTGCGGCACTCGTTGCGGGCGTCGCGGTAGGGGCTCACTGCCGCGCAGATCACGACGCCGTTGTGACGCACGACCTCGCCGGCCACAAAGCCAATGCGCAAAATGTTGGTGTTGCGGTCGTCGCGGCTGAAGCCCAGCCCCTTCGACAGGTGCGTGCGCACGACGTCGCCGTCCAGCTCGGTGATCTGGCGCCCGCGTTCGAGCAGGAGCGATGTTAATACTTCTGCCGTGGTCGATTTGCCCGAGCCGCTCAGGCCGGTGAACCAGATGCAGAAGCCCTGGCGCTGGCGCGGCGGGAACATCTGGCCCAGGATCTCGGAGGTTTCCTTGCGGGTGAACCACTCGGGCAGCTGGCGGCCTTTGGCGAGGTAGTCGTCGCGCACCTGCGTGCCCGAGATGTTCGCCACGCGCGCGCCGGCCGGCACCTTGTTCGCCTCGACATACTCTTCGCTGTCGGGCAGGTACACCAGCTCCTGGAAGGGCACCATGGTCACGCCCACTTCGTCGGCGTGCTTCGCCACCAGCTCCTGCGCGTCGTAGGGGCCGTAGAAGGGCTTGCCGGTGCTGTCGTTGCCGGGGCCGGCGTGGTCGCGCCCGACAATAAAGTGCGACGCGCCGAAGTTGCGGCGGATGAGCGCGTGCCAGAGCGCCTCGCGCGGGCCGGCCATGCGCATGGCCAGCGGCAGAAGGCTCAGCATGGTGCGGCTCTGGTCGTAGTAGTTCTCGACCAGGGTGCGGTAGATGCGCACGCGGCTGTAGTGATCAACGTCGCCGGGCTTGGTCAGGCCGACGACCGGGTGGATGAGCAGGCTGCCGCCGATCGCGTCGGCGGCGCGCTTGGTCAGCTCTTCGTGGATGCGGTGCAGTGGGTTGCGCGTCTGGAAGGCGACGACGTTGGCATTACCCATGGCCGCCAGCTGCTCGCGCACCTGCACCGGGGTGCGCCGCAGCTCAAGGAAGTCGTAGTACTGCGGCAGCGCGATCACGCGCAGCGCGCCCGAAACGCACACATCGCCCCAGCGGATCATTTCGGAAACGAGCGGATGGCGGGCGTCGGTGGTGCCGAGCGCCTGCGCGGCCTCGGTTTTCGGGTCCCACGCAAACACCTCGTCGAGGTCCATCACCGCCAGCAGGTTGTTGCGGGCGTCGCGCAGCGCCAGGCGGCGCGTGCCGCTGGGAATGGCGTCGCGCTTGGCGGTGAGCGTGATCGGCAGCGGGAACAGGGTGCCGTCGGCCAGGCGCATCTCGCCCAGCACGCGCTCGTAGTCGGCCTGGCCCATGAAGCGATCCAGCGGCGAGAAGCCGCCCGTGGCGATCAGCTCAAGGTCGCACAGCGCGCGGGCCGAAAGCTGGAGCGTGGGCAGGTGGCCGGCCTCGGCAATCAGCGCCGCGCGCTCGTCGCCTGCCACCAGCAGGTTCACCAGCGCGCCGCCGTAGGGCGTGATCAAGGTGTTTTGGTCCGTCGAAGGGGCGGTCATGTTGTTCTCCAAATGTATAGTGTGTTAGACATAAAAACAGCAGCGCGACTGTTCGCGCTGCCAAACATCGCAGCATCATATGCGGGCGCGCACCATGAGCACCGGAAACGCGCCGCGCATTATGGATCAGGTTGGCGCTTCCGGCAAGCGGCGGGGGTGGCGGGGCGAGACAAGGAGACCTGCTGGAAAATATCATCCACAGATTTCACAGATTACGCAGATAAAGTTTTCATAAATCTGCGTAATCTGCGTAATCTGTGGATACCTCCCCGTCACCGCACGCCAAGCAGCAGATCGACGGTGAGCTGGTCGATGCGCTCGTAGGCGAGGTTGCGCGCCCCCAGCGCCACCCGGTCGAAGGCGTGCTCCTTCAGCGCCGAGGCGTTCGCCGCGCTGTAGCCGCCACTCCACGCTGGCACCGCCGCGCCGCCTTCGGCCTGCTGCACATCCCGCACCAGCGCCTGAATCTCACTGTCGGCGTTCCACTGCCGCGCCTTTTCCTTCAGGATCAGGTAGGTGCGCATGCAGCCGCGCGCAAAGTCTTTCACGCCCTCCACGCCCTCGGTGCGGTAGGCGTGCGCGTCGAAGTGCCGCGAGCCGGCGTAGCCCACGTCTTCCAGAAACTTCACCAGAAAGAATGCGCTTTTCAGGTTCACCGCGCCAAAGCGGAAATCCTGGTCGTAGCGTCCCGGCGCCTGGTCGTTCAGGTCGATGTGGAACAGCTTGCCCGCGTCCCACGCCTGCGCCACGCCGTGGAGGAAGTTCAGCCCGGCCATCGTTTCGTGCGCGACCTCGGGGTTCACGCCAACCATCGCCGGGTCGTCCAGCGTTTGGATGAACGCCAGCGCGTGGCCGACCGTGGCGAGGTAGATGTCGCCGCGCGGCTCGTTCGGCTTGGGTTCGAGCGCGAACTTGAGGCTGTAGCCCTGGTCTTTGCTGTAGGCGCACAGGAAGTTGAGCGCCTCGCGAAAGCGCTTGCCAGCTTCCAGCGGGTCCTTGGCGGCGTCAGTCTCGACGCCCTCGCGCCCGCCCCAGAAGACATACACGCCCGCGCCGCACTCCACGCCCAGGTCGATGGCGCGCATGGTTTTTTGCAGGGCATAGGCGCGCACGGCCGGGTCATTCGCGGTGAAGGCGCCATCCTTGAAGGCCGGGTCGGTGAAGAGGTTGGTGGTCGCCATCGGCACGACCAGCCCAGTTTCCTGCAGGGCAGCCTTGAAATCGCGCACGATGCGGTCGCGCTCGGCGGGGGTGGCGTCGATCGGCACGAGGTCGTTGTCGTGGAAGTTGACGCCATACGCGCCCGCATCGGCGAGCAGGTGGACGATCTCGGGCGCGGAGAGCGGCTGGCGCACCGGCTCGCCAAACGGGTCGCGCCCTGGGTTGCCCACCGTCCACAGGCCAAATGTGAACGTATCGGCTGGTGTCGGCTGGTAGCTCATGTCGTACCTCACCTTACTATGTTTGTGCAGAATGCGCCTATTGTACCCCAAGCCGCGGCGGTGCTTGCTGGAATGTTGGCATTGACGTGGCGGAATGGCGGGCGTAGAATCGTTTGCGTCAGTGCCGCCAGCCTGCTTTTCTTGCCCAAGAGATGAGCGCAGGGCGGCCAGCATAAAGGAGGAAGCATGACCACATTCACAGAGCCGAAGCCAGCTGGCATACCCACATGGCTCGATCTGGTCGCGCCCGATGCCGAAGCGGCGCGCGCCTTCTACCAGGCAGTGTTTGGCTGGGAGTATGATGTCAGCGCGCCTGAGTTTGGCGGCTACGCCACCGCGCGCATTGGCGACCGCTCGGTGGCGGGCGTGGTGGGCAACCAGCCCGATGCCCCGCCCATGCCAGCCGCCTGGGGCCTGTATTTCGCCACGAATGACATCGAGGCCGATGTGGCGAAGGCGGTATCGCTCGGCGCGCAGGTGCTCTACCCAACCATGGCGGTGGGCGATTTCGGCAGCATGGCCACCTGCGCCGACCCGCAGGGCGCGGCGTTCAGCTTCTGGGAGGCCGGCAGCCACATTGGCTCGCAGATGGTGAACGAGCCGGGCGCAGCCGCGTGGCACGAGCTGTATACATCCAACGCCGCAGCCGCGCGCGATTTCTACACTGCGCTGCTGGGTGCCAGCGCCGACCCCATGCCGGGCGGGATGGAATACTATGTGCTTAAGCAGGGCGAGTGGATGTTCAGCGGAATCATGCAGATCGACCCGTCGTGGGGTGGCATGCAAGCGCAGTGGGTAACCTATTTTGCGGTTGCCAATGTCGACGAAACGGTGGCCCGCGTGCAGGCGAATGGCGGCAAAATCATGGGCTCGATCGACGACTCGCCGTTTGGGCGCATCGCCGCCCTGGCCGATCCGCAGGGCGCGATATTCAAAATTGTCGAGTCGCCGGCAGCATAAAATCGGGAAGCTCACAGGCAAGAATTTTGGGCGGGCAGCACCTGTATTGAAAGGTGCTGCCCGCTGCATTTTGTTGCGAAACAGCCTGTCTTATGCAGGGAGCTCTTCACCATACGTCTGCGCCCTGTGGATATGCTGTGTATCGTGTGCGCGCCTTTCGCCCGGCCACCCGGGCCATTGCTGTAGCTCGCCTGTGCAGCGCGCTGCGAACAGCCAATGTGCCAGAGGCTGTGGCTTTCGGCGCTCGGGGAGGGGGCGACACGCTTGCCGGACACACCCAGAGCAGCACGAAACTAATTCTACGACCGTAAATAAGACATCCCAAAACCTGATACGTATAAGGACAGAGGTATTCACCCAATATCGCGTTCTTATGCGGCAAGCGATGAGAATACTCAAAAGCGTATGGTGAACATGCATAAACTGTATCAACTCTGAGTCCTTCCCAATGTTGAAAATCCTTCCAAAATCCAATACCATAGCATTCACTTACTATGATTGAAGAAACGCGTTCGCCTGCTGACATGGCGTCGAGGGCTGCCTGCCCTTCTGAAAATGGTTCTTGCGTGAAGCACGCAGTAGTGTAACGCATTCTGAAGGGATGTAACCCTACTTCCCCCGCCGTGTTAGCAGACTTGAGCCTCTGCCTGCTCTCATAGCGCACTGTGTTTGTGCAACGTTATTGCTGGGTTGTGAAGCTGAGGTGGTCGGCAACGTCGCAATCTTTATGAACACATTCCTTTGCGCTGCCGCGCCGCAACGCAAGCAACAGACCTTTTCTTAAGCAGATACCGCTTTGCGCTGATGAGCCAGTGCACACCACAGATGGGCTGCCCCTGATGGCCGCGTTGCCCACCCATCACTGGCACCTGCCGCCCAAGCCAGCGCGCCCGTGAAACCTTCACGCAAATCATATTCATCCACGGAAGGGATGCGTTGATGACACATCGCCCAGCTATACACATCTTAATTATTGACGACGACGACAGCTATCGCACAATTTTGAACGATATGCTGAGCGCCCACGGGCATAAAGTGACACTGGCAGCGAGCGGTGCCGAGGGTTTGCAGCTAGCGCGGGAGCTGGATCCCGACCTGATCATTCTTGATGTTATGATGCCCGAACTCGATGGCTTTGCCGTGTGCAGCCAGCTGCGCGCCGACCCCGCTACCGCCGAGGTGCCGATTATCATGGCCACCGCGCTGGATGACCGGCAATCGCGGCTGCGCTGCCTGGCGGTTGGCGCCGATGAATTCCTCTCCAAGCCAGTCGACACGGTCGAGCTGCGCGTGCGCGTGAACGCGATTGCCCGCATCAACCGCTACCGTCGCCTGCTCGATGAGCGCGCGCGCGCCGAGCGCGAAATTCGCCAGATGAACACTGAGCTTGAGCAGCGCGTGGCCGAGCGCACCGCCGAGCTGAGCGAGGCAAACGCCCGCCTGCGCGAGCTGAACGCGCTGAAAGATACCCTGATGGCAATCACCTCGCACGACCTGCGCTCGCCACTGGGCGGCATTCAGAACATGGCCGAAATGCTGCTAGACGATCAAAGCTCGGCCGAGGATGTGCGCTATTTCGCGCAGCAGATTTACGAAACGGTGCAGCGGCTGATCGCTATGGTTAACAACATGCTCGATCTGTCGAAGCTGGAAGCGGGCAAAGTGCAGCTCGACGCGATCGAGCTGCATATCAGCTCGGCCGTGCGGCAGGCCTTTGGCGTGCTGAGTTCGAGCGCGCAGGCCAAAGAAATAACCGTCGCGATCGACGCCGCGCCCGATGAGCCACTGGTTGTTGGCGACCCCCACAAAATTGGGCAGATCGCGACCAACCTTATGAGCAATGCGATCAAATTTACCCCCAGCGGCGGGCAGATCAACGTTCATATTGCGGCCGAGGCCGATGGGGTGTGCATGGAGATTAGTGACACTGGGCTGGGTATTCCCCCCGATGCGCTACCACGCCTCTTTGACAAATTTCAGCAGATTCACCCGCGCGGCACGGCCGGCGAGCGTGGCACCGGCCTGGGCCTGGCAATCGTGCGGCAGCTTGTGGAACTGCACGGTGGTAATATTCAAGTGAAGAGCGTCGTGCAGAACGGAACGACGTTTCGCGTGCATTTTCCATTTTATCAGCAGCTCGCTGAAACGCGAGTGTCGTCGTTTTCGGTGTAGCCGCGCCACTGGCGGCGATCTCGGCGCGCAGATATGGAGGGTTCTGCGTGCCACTGTTCAAGCCTTTGTTTCGCGAACCAGTGGCCCGCTGCTGCTGCGTGGTTGCTGCTGGTGACGGCCAATTGCAGAACGCCTGCAGTATTGTCCAACCGGGCGTTTATCCATGGCCCCGCGCATCTTCAGGCGATGAGCCTCTGGGGCTTTGGCACCGCACAATAGCCAGCCACCCATAAATAAAGAGGTTCTTGCGCAATGAACGACAGAAACAATGCAGCAGAAACTCGCAAGAATGCTGGCCAGTCGTTTGCGCTTTGGCGCTGGATCTGGGCTGTGGTTCTGCTTTCCATCACAATCTGCCTGCTGATATCATGCCTCTACTATCAGCAGCGTCGCGCGCTTAGCCAATCGGTTGCAGTGATGGATACGCTGCGGCAGGCTCGCATCGACGTGACTGAAGGCTTTCTGTGGATCACGCTAGCCAACGAGAATGCGATACCTCTTGATCGGCAGCAGGGCCTTGCGCTCTTAACACAATCGGTTCAGTCCTTCGATTCTGCGGCTGCGCTTCTTGATCAGCGCGACGCATCGGTGCTTGAGTTTCGACAGCAGGTAGAAACCGTTCGGGCACAGCTAACAGCGTGGCACCCCCATGCCACACCTGCAACCCTACTCAGCCTGAATAGTGCCCTTGAGCAGCTAGAGCGGGCCGCGGATCACCTGGATGAGCAGCTTCGCACAAACTTGCGGCGGCAATCCGAACGTGCCGATCTGATCTTTCTGTGGGTACTTGGCATTTCGGCAGCGCTGCTGGTGGTGATTTGCAGCACTGTGCTGTTGATGGCACGTGGCGCGCGCCGTGCCGAGCGCGCAATGGTTTTCTCGGCCAAACGCCTGCGCGTGCTCGCCGATGCCTCGCGCGCCTTTGCCGAAGCGGGCGACGACGCGCAAGAAGTGCTGGAACAGGTTGCGCGCACGGCCGCCGAGCAGCTTGATGCAATCTGCATTGTGCGCCTGCTTTCGGGCGATGGAAAATGGCTCGATGCTGTCGCCACATACCACAGCGACCCGGAAATGCTTGAAATTGTGCGCGACCATGTAGCCACCTTGCGCATTCATGTTGACGACGCAGCCCCACCTGCTATTGCGCTGCGCCGGGGCAGCACACTCTTTGTTCCAATACTTAACCCTGCCAAGTTCGAAAGTGTGGCCCATGCCGCGGTGCAAGAGTTTTGGGCGCGCTTCCATGTGCATAGCTTGCTGAACGCATTGCTGCGAGTGCATGGAAACGCAATTGGCACACTGGCCCTGATGCGCACCCGCGCCGAGCCGCTGCCCTTTGGCGAAGACGATCTGCACCTGGTGCAGGATTTGGCCGATCGCGCTGCGCTCGCGATTTCTAATGCGCGGCTCCTTATGCAGCTGCAAAGCGAACTGGCCGAACGCACGCGCGCCGAGGCGGCTGCGCGCGAACGGGAGCAGAAGCTGAGCACGCTGCTCGACCTCTTGCCCGTGGGCGTTTCCATCATGGATGATCAGCGCGCCATGCTGTATACCAACCCGGCCTTGCGCTCGATGCTTGATCTTCCTCACATGGAGCTGAGCGCGCAGGCACACCAGCACCGTGCGTATTTCGATAGCGTGGGCGAAAGGATGAGCGCCGACAATGTTGCGGGTATGCGCGCCTTTGTCGAACAAGGCCTGGTTCAAAATGCTGAGACATCGATTGAACAGGATGATCAGAGTGTTGTGTGGGCCAATGTCAGCGCAGTGCCAGTTAATTTTCCCGATTGGCGCACAGTATTTGTGGCTTCCGATATCACCCGGCTGAAGCGCGTTGAGCTCGAATTGCAGCGTTCCAATACACGCCTGCAATTTCTTGTCGATGCATCGCGCAGTTTTGCAGAAACAAACGCCGATGAGTGGACAATGCTCGATCAGAGCGCACAGATGCTTGGCCTGCAACTCAACGCGAGTTGCGTGGTTCGCCTGCTGTCGGATGATGGTCAGTGGTTCGATGTTGCCGCAATCTACGCCCCAAACCCGGTGGTAAGGGAGTATTGGCTGCAATCCCTGCCGCGCCTGAGTTATTCCAGTAGTGTCAGCAACCCGCTTTTTCAAATGATTCAGCGTGGCCAATCGATGCTTTTTTCCTTAATTGAGCCTGTGAGCAGCCACCTCTTATATTCTGAGCTGTGGCCCGCCTTTGAGCGATTCCAGGCGCATAGCGCAATGCTGATACCGCTGCGTGTCAGCGGCCGCATGATCGGCACACTTTTGCTCGCCCGCCTGAGCGATGACATAAAGCCTTTTAGCGATGACGACCTGCGGCTGGCTGAAGATCTGGCGGGCCGTGCTGCGCTGGCTATCAGCAACAGGCGTCTCTATACAGCACTGCAGCATGCGAACGATGTGCTTGAACAGCGTGTGCAAAATCGTACTGCAGAGCTGCGCGCCGCGCTTGATCGCATGGCTGCGCTGTATGCAATAACCAACGATGCGATTGCGTCGAATGACCTGGTTGCGGCGCTGCAGCGCGCGCTTGATCGGGTTGCGGCGACGGTGAAAGCGAACCGAGTGGTAATGCTGCTGTTCGATTGGAATACGCAGAGCATTGAGCAGTTCCTGTATGCTGGTGTTGGCTACGAACAGATTTATAAGGATGTTACATTTGAGGAAGTGATGGGCGGCCTGAGCGGATGGGCAATTCGCGAGCGCAAGCCGGCGATTTCACCCAAAACCCTCCTCGACCCGCGTGAAAGCGAGCTCTCATTACGGCGGCGCATTGAAACCGCGTGCGGCTCGATTGTGGTTGTGCCGCTGATGGATCTGAATATTGTCTTCGGCACACTTACGGTAATCAATCAACCTGAAGAGCCAGATTTTTCTGCCGCCGATATCGACCTGATGATCGCCGTCGCTGGCCAGCTTTCGCTTGCCTATGCTCGGACGCGCCTGACTGCGCGCCTTCAGCAGACGAACAGCCAGCTTGAGCAGGAAGTCGTCGAGCGCACCGAGCTGGCGCGCCTGCTTGAGCAGCAAGCTACCCATGCCACGGGCTTGCTGGTGGTATCGCAAGCCCTGGAAGAAGCCCACCTCGATGCGGCGGCGATTGTGAGCGCGGTGGCCCAGTCGCTGGCTGAGGTGATTGCCGAAACCTGCATTATTAATATTCTTGGCCCCGATCGGGAATGGATCGAGGCAACCTATATCGCACATTCATCGCCTGAAACGGTCTCATTGTTCCGTAATAATGGCTCGCTGGTGGCGCGGCGGGTGCGGAATGGCTGGATCAGGCAGGTGGCACACACCGGCCAGCCGCTTATTATCGAGAAACCGCTGGCAGGCGAGGTTTGGAACGAGCTTGTGCCTGAGATGATTTTTACATTGTCATCCGCAGTGTTTGTGAGCGTGCTGGTCGTGCCTTTGCCAATTCACGGCCGCATTGTGGGCACGATTAGCCTTCTGCGCGCGGGCATTGGCCATGTGCATACGATCGATGAGCAAACCTTTTTGCAAGACGTAGCCGAGCGCGCTGGGCTTGCGATCGAGAACGCGCGCTTGTTTGCCGCTGCCGAGCAGGCGCGTGCTGATGCTGAGCACGCTAACCGCGCCAAGAGCGAATTTCTCACAACAATGTCGCACGAGCTGCGCACCCCACTGAATGCGATTCTCGGCTTCACTGGCACAATGCTTATGCAGCTCCCTGGCCCGCTGACTGCCGATCAAGAAATTCAGCTGAAGACCGTACAGCGCAATGGCAAGCACTTGCTGACGCTGATTAACGACCTGCTCGATCTTGCGAAGATCGAGAGTGGCAAGATTGATCTGCATGTTGAAACGCTTGTGGTGCAGGATGTTGTGGCAGAAGTGTGGCAAAGCCTGCTGCCACTTGCCCAGCAGAAAGGGCTTTCCTGCGAGCTGGAGATTACCGGCGAGCCGATACATTTTTTGAGCGATGCGCGGGTGCTGGGCCAGATCCTGATGAATTTACTCAGTAACGCAATTAAATTTACGGATCTCGGTGGTGTGCGTATGCAGGTTGAGCTACAGCGCGGGGCGGGTAGCACTGAAGAAACTCTGACTATTCGGGTTGCTGATACTGGGATTGGTATTAAGTTTGAAGATCAGGCACGTTTATTTTCAGAGTTTGGGCGAATCAATTCGGCCGAGGTGCGCGCTCGTGAAGGGACCGGCCTGGGCCTGCACCTCGTGCAGCGATTAGTTGAATTGCTGAAGGGCACTGTTTCGCTCGAAAGCAGCTACGGGCAGGGCAGTGTGTTCACGCTGGTGTTTCAGCAGCCAGCATCGCTTCGCCGCCAGAAGTAGCAGCGAAGCGCAGGCATGGCAACGGCCCCACAGCATACACTGTGGGGCCGTTGTGCCGATTAGGGCATTGTGGCGGGGAGGGAGGGATTATATTTCCACAGGGTTTAAACGTTCGGCGCACGAAATATCAGTAATCAGCCCAACGGCCAATTAGGCGGCTCAAAAATCCTTATTACTGAACTGCCGGCCTAGCATTGCAAAATCGGGCAGTCGCGCCGCCGCTTCCTGCTTACGCCGCGCATCGGTCTTGGTATAGTGCGCCGTTGTGTCGAGCTGCCGATGCCCCAGTATCTCCTGTACTGTGCGCAGATCGATGTCCTCCCACACGAGCAAGCTTGCAAATGTGTGCCGCAGCCGGTGCGCGTACAGGTGGATCTCCGCATTCTCACCGGTTCGCTGCGCGAACGCCTCCAAGCGCTCCGGCAGCCAGCGGTCGAAGATATGGTTCAGGCCATTTGAGCTCAGGCGCTTCCCTTTGACATTGGTCAGCACCGGCGCGCTGCTTTTCCGCTTCTCAGGCGAAATTTTCGTTAGCTCCTCTTTCAGCGCTGGTGGTATCGGCACAGTGCGCGGGTGCCCGTTCTTGGCGGCCTCTGGCCGCACATCCAACACGCCCGCGCGCAGATGAATGTCACCCCACCGCAGCGCCGCGAGCTCGCTGATCCGAAGCCCCGTATTCAAAAATAAGAGCACTGCCAGCCGGTTGCGCTCCCAGTACCACCGCTCGCGGCTGCCTGCCGCTGGCGGTTCTTGCTCGATCGCCGCCATCAGTAGCGCAATCTCATCAGGGTACAGAGGGTTTGGGTTTGGGCCACGTTTCGGCGGGCGCTTGATGCCCTCGGTCGGCTCGTCGTTGCGGTAGCCCATGAATTTCGCCCACAGGCAGAAATCACGGATCACAGCCAGCGCATTGATCACTGATGAGCCGGCGCTGCCGCGCTTGCCAAGCACTTCTTTGTAGCGCTGAACCGTCGCAGGGTTCAGTTCTGCATGGGTGGCCTCTTCCCCTAGCCACTCGATCACCTGCTGGATGGTCCACAGGTATTTGGCGCGCCCCTTCGGCCGCCGCTGCTCGCCAATCAGGTAGTCCTCATACCCCTCGATCTGGTCAATTAGGCGTGGTGGTGTTGCGTTCGCGGATGCCAGCAGCCGTAGCTGAGTGCTCGGTACGCTCCTCATCGCTTCTAATCCTCCGATCGTTGGGCGCGTCTGCGAGTGCGCGCCCATGTGTTGAACGGAGGACAACCGTTTTTTAGTCATTGGTTTTTTCTCGATCGCACCAGGGCGGGCGATTGCGTCGAACGTGCGTGGATCGGCGCAGCCGCGCGGGCTGGTGCAATCAGCCGCGCAGAACGAAAGGAGGTGGCTTGCCGCACGGAGGTGCGGCGCAGTGTGGAGCCCCGCCTCAGCGGCGTGCAGGCCGTTTGCGGCAGAGAAATGCCCCAAGACTGTGCAGGTCATTGGGGCGCGTTGGTGCGGAAATCCCGCATCAACCAGAGCAGCGCCATTGTACCACGCTCTGTTCAATGGCGGAAGGAGAATTTCTTTGAGCGAGGCAAACAACCATGGGAATAGCAACCGGCCGGCCGCAGCGCCGGCGCTGGCAGGAACCCGAACCACCGCAGCTGCGAGGCTGCGCATGAACGAAGGAGAATTAGAGTACTCGGCAGCTGCCCATCCGCATCAAATGTGTGTCGACGAAGAGCTGAGCGCGGGGGCGTACCGCGTCTATGGGGTAATCGACTGGCTCAAGCGCAATCGCATCCCGCCCGAGCCCGAAACCATCGCCGAGCTTCTTGGTGTCACTGAACGCAGCGTGCGTCGCTGGATCACCGAGCTGCACGATGCCCACTGGCTCACCTGGAACAAGGGCGCGGCCGATCCCTGGCGCCGCTACGAGCTGCGCCAGAGCAATAGCCAGGAAGAGATCACGCTTGCCCAGATCCGCGCCCTCTTCGCCGCCGGCCAGCCGTCCATTCACGATATCCGCCGCGTCCTTGGCCAGAGTGACACAGATGTCCAAACTGACACAGATGTCCAAACTGACACAGATGTCCAAACTGACACCAGTGTCCAAATCGGTGACACTACGATCACCGATTCTGATCCTGGTGTCCAAATCGGTGACACTACGATCAGCGGTTTGGACTCTCCTGTCCATCGAGATTCGCAAACTCCGCATTCTACAGCCGCAAAACGCATTTCTGCCGCACATGTTGTTGTTGGTTCTATTACCTCTAAAAAAAGATCACCAACAGCAGCAACCGCGCACGCACAAACTGTGACCGAAATCTGGCTCCGCGCGGAAGGTGTGTCGAAGAAAAAGGCGAAGCTCTACAGCGGTTTTGACATCCACGCCGTTCAGCATGAGTGGAACGAGGCCATTCCCGTGCGCGGCCAGGTCGCAGAGCCTGAGCGCCAGAAGCGCATTGGCGGGCTGCTCGATCGCTGGGAAGTCCGCCCGCCCACACTCCCAACACCGGCCGCGCCCACTGCCCAATCCTACGTCGCCGAGGAAGCGGCCGAGTATACGCAGGCCCGCGCGTTGCTGCCCAATGGCACGCCGCTGGAGCTGCACTACCTCTACCTGCTCCTCGAAGCCGGCACCGCGCCCCAGGAGGCGCTGGCCCGGGTGCAATCCGCCGACCGCGCCGCGATCACTAGCGCACTCGCGGCCATGACCTACGGAGATGCGGCATGAGCTATTACGTGATTGAATGCACGCCGGTCGGCGGCACCCAGATCGGACACGTTGCGTTTTCCCGGCGCGCCGCCATTGCAGCGGCGCAGCAGCACAGCACGACAACGCGGCGGTGCGTTGTCGTGGAATACCGACGGCTCAACCCGCACACAGATCGGCTCGATCCGCGCACCGTCGCCACCTTTGAAAACGGCAAGCAAATCACGAATGCGGATCAGATTGTACCGCCGCGCGAAGGCAGCAACCCGTCCCAGGAGGCGCTGGTCCGAGTGCAATCCGCTGATCATCACAGCATCACGTTGGCACTCGCCAAGCTCACGCGAGGTGCCGCATGAGCATCCAAGACCAAATCACCACCCTCGAAGCGCGCCGCGCCGAGATCTACGCCGCGTCGTCGGGGCGCTGGCTCACCGCCGCCGAGCAGGAGCAGCTGCGGCAGATTACGCGTGCCCTCGATCTGGCCTGGCAGCTTCGCCGCCTCGACCAGGCCCAGCGCCCAAGGGTCGACCACGAGCTTGTGCTTGTGCGCCGTTTTGGAGGTCGCCCATGAATCATTTCGCCGACACACGCCGCGTATGGGCGGATCTCACCCGCCATCCGCAGGCCAGCACGCGCGAGATCGCGCAGCGCACTGGTTTGCCGCTCGACACGATCCAGCTGGCGATCTACTACCTCGATACGCTGGGCTATATCTGTCGCGCACCCGGCCAGTCGCGGGCGCGCCAGGTTCTGGTTCCATTCGCTGTGCTTGAAGAAGGAGCACCCGCATGAGCACCGATCCGCAGCGCGTGGCCGAGCTCGCCCGCGCCATCCAGTTCGACATCGACGAGCTTCAGCGGCGCGATGCCGCCCCGCGCACGAGCGAATTGCATTCGCCCGCTGGCCCACGCCGCATCCGCCTGCGCATCAGTGCCGCCACCGAAGCTGAGGCCGAGCAGGCCAGGCGGCTAATCGAGCAGCTGCTCGCCACCTTGAATTGCCAGATGCAGCCCGCCCGCGCCGGCGCCAACCCGCGCTACGCCACCGCCCCGCGCTGGCTGTGCTACGGCAGCATCGAGCTGCCCGCAGACCGGCCGCGCCGTCGTCGTCCATCGTAGGGGCGAAGCATCACTGGCGAACCACCGTTCGCCAGTGATGCTTCGCCCACCGCATTCACACAAGGAGAGGCACATGATCATCGCAACCGCAATGCAAAAAGGCGGCGTGGGCAAAACCACCACCGCCCTCGCGCTGGGTGCCGAGCTCGCCCACGCCGGCCGGCGCGTGCTGCTGGTCGACCTCGACCCGCAATCGAATCTGACGCAGGGTCTGGGCTTCGATCCGAGCGAGCTCGTCGGCAACTCCGTCTATGAGGCTATGCTCAACCCCGAGCAGGCCGCGAGCTATATGCTGCACGCTGGGGGTCTGGGGTCTGGGGTTCGGGGTTTGGGAGAAACGCTGTCACTCCTAGACTCTAATCCCGAAACCCGATACCCCTGTCTCGATCTCCTGCCCGCCACCCTGGCTCTCGCCGGCGCCGAGCTGCAGTTCGCCGGGAGGTTCGGCCGCGAGCTGCTGCTCCGTTCCGCGCTCGCGCCGCTGCGCAGGCAGTACGACTACATTCTGATCGACAGTCCGCCATCGCTAGGGCTGTTCACGGTGAACGCGCTCACCGCTGCCGATACGGTGCTCGTGCCGCTCCAGGCGCATGTGTTTGCGCTCGGGGCCATGTCGCAGCTGGAAGATACGATCTCGATGATCCGCCAGCTGAATCCTACGCTTACCATCGGCGGCATCGTCATTACCATGGTCGATCGGCGCACGTCGGTGAATGCACTCATCGAGAGCGAGGCCCGCGAGCGCTACGGCGATCTGGTGTTTCAATCCACGATCCCGTTCAGCACCAAGATCACCGAGGCCCCCGCGGCTGGCGTGCCGGTCACCGAGTACGCCGCCGAGAGCGCCGGCGCGAAGGCGTACCGCGCGCTGGCCAAGGAAGTGAGGCAGCGATGGCAGTGAAGAATCTCAAGGACGCAATCCGCGAGCGGACGACACCGGCGAAGGGAACCGCCTACGCCGTTGGCACGCCAGCCCAGGAGCTGCAGCCCGAGGCGATACGCACCGATGGTGGCACGCAGGCCCGCGCCGAGCTGAATGTCGCCACGGTCGAGGAATATGCCCAGGCAATGCAGGAAGGTGCAATTTTCCCGCCAATCGTGGTCTACTACGACGGCAGCGATTACTGGTTGGCCGATGGCTTTCACCGCGTTGCTGCGGCGCGCAGCGCCGGCCGCGCCGTCGTCGCCGACGTGCGCCCCGGCACCCGGCGCGATGCGATCCTGTGGGCGGTGGGCGCGAACGACACGCACGGCCTGCGGCGCACGCGCGAGGATGTACGCCGCTCGATTGAAACGTTGCTGCGCGATACCGAATGGGGCCAGTGGTCTGATCGGGAGATCGCTCGTCAGGTGCATTGCCACCACAACACAGTAGCAACTGTGCGCGAAAAGCTATCTGGCGAAATTAGCCAGATGGAGACACGCACCGTCGCGCGGAAGGGCACCACCTACCAGCAGAAACGCCGCGAACCATCCGCCGAGCCGCCAGCCAGCAAAAGTACAGCGCCAGCCGATCCACCAACGTCCGAGCCACCCAGCCACAATGCCAAATTCGTGAATTTGACGAATTCACCCGAAGAATCGGCGGAATGGGTCACACCGCCCGCCCACGAAATCTGGCGTGACGCACTCTCACAGTTTCGCGGCGCAAAGGCCCAGGCCCGCGCCGTGCAGCTCCAGGCCAGGCACTTCGTTGGCCAGCAGCGCCGCACACTCTTGGAAGAGATCGAGAGCTTGCAGAAGGGATTAGAGGCAGCGAAAGAAGCGCTGAGAGGATAGCGGGTCGCCTGCCCTGAGCTTGTCGAAGGGTCGGTCGTCGGTCGTCAGTCGTCGAACATTGGCGGGGTTGTGGCGTGTCTCACCACGCCACAGCGCCGGAGTCACCACAGCGCCCCCGCCGGGCGCAATTGTATCGTACGATACAGAAAGAGTCACATGGGAACCCAACAGGAACGGGTGGCCGGCACCACCTACTTCAACGGCTACAGAGTTGGCGCGTGGGCCACGCACGCCGCCAGCTGGCTCACCACCTACTGGCTCTGCGAGTGGGTCGGCCAGCCCACCACCGACGAGGGCCGCGTGATCGTCGGCGTGATCTCGATCATCATCGAGTTCTTTGTGCTGCACAAGATGAAGCGGCTGCTCTTCGACGACAGCCACGGCAACGATGCAGTGGGCTGGGCGGGCTTCGCGATCGACAGCATTATCAACGCGGGTGGTCTGTTCCCGAAGATGGGCCGCCTGGCCGCCTGGCCACCCCTCGCAGCGCTGGCCGCCATCGCCGGCCTCGACACCACCACCGGCGCGGCGAACACTGGCCTAGCCTTCGCACTTGCGCTGGGCATCGGCGTGTTGCTGTCTGTGCTGCCCATCCGACTCGATCAAATGGCCGACCGATAAGGAGATCGCCATGTGGCAGACACTTGAAGGGCTGTTCTACGCCGCTATGATCCTGCTCTTTCTCAGCTCGTTTCTCCCGAGACGGATCACAACGAAGGTCGCCAACGCGCCAGCCTATGCCGTGCCGTTCGCGGCGGCGCTGCTTCGCTGGCTTGCTGCCCACATGGCGATCCTGTTTTCCTATGCCTGGCGTTTCTGCATCGAGCTTGGCCGACTGGTCGAACCAATGCTGTACCGCCTGGTCACCGGCCGCGACCCCGCCGCCCGCACGGGCGCAATGTTCCCGACCGTTGGGGGCGTGTTGCACACGCCCACCCTCCCCCCACCGGTGCCACCCACTTCTCCGCTACCCGCCGCCGAAAACCCCGATCTCCACGGTGGCGGTCCACCGCCCACCGAGGCCGATTTCCCACCCGCCACCGCAGACGAGCTGCAGGCACTCGGGCGCGCCCTGCGACATAATCTCACCTCGGCAGACAAGACCAAATCAGGGGCAATCAAAGCCGGATGGGGGTTATCCCGCTCCGGCACCGACCCACGCTATAAGCGTGCCAGCCAGCTCTACGATCTCGCCATCAAAGAGCCAGCGCCCCCGCCCAGGCCCGAGATCAAGATCACCCGGCGCGCATAACTTCGCGATAAGTAATGAGGCAGGGACAGGGGAGACGTAGGCATGGACATTAGTTTGCTTGTTTCTCCCCATCTTCTTGCCTCGCGTCCCGTGCCTCTTCGCTCTGCACCCGTAGCTTCTTCTCAATCGCCGCCAAATTATCACGTGAGTTGCACGTGTCGGGATGATCCGCACCAAGCGCTTGCTCAAATATCGCCAGCCCTCGCCGCATCAGCCTTGCCGCTTCATCAAGCTTGTCTTCGTAGTAGCATAGGGTGGCAAGATTGTTCAGACTGCGAGCAGTATAGGGGTGCGTAAGTCCCAGCACCTGCTGGCGTATTGCAAGCGCCTGCTCGTAGTAGGGTCGCGCGCCTGCATACTCGCCCATATTTTCCAGCAGGTAGCCCAGGTTGTTCAGGCTGCGAGCGGTGTTGGGGTGGGTCGGACCTTGCACCTGCTTATAGATAGTAAGCGCCTGCTCATAGTACGGTCGCGCGCCTACATTGTCGCCTTGGGCTTGCAGCAGGTAGCCCATGTTGTGTAGGCTATGAGCGGTGTCGAGGTGGTCCTTTCCTAACGCCTGCTCAGTGATGGTCAGCGCTCGCTCATAGCAGAGCCGTGCGGCTTGGAGGTCACCCTGTGCTTGCAGCAGAACACCCAGGTTGTTCAAGGTGCGAGCAGTGTAAACATGGGTTGAACCCTGCGCTTGCTCATTAATTGCTAGCGCCCGCTCATAGTACGGTCGCGCGCCTACATTGTCGCCTTGGGCTTGCAGCAGAGTACCTAGGTTATTCAGGCTGCGAGCGGTGTAAGGATGAATTGGTCCCTTCACTTTCTCGGTGATGGCGAGCGCCCGTTCAAAGTAGAGTCGCGCGTTTTGGAGATTGCCCTGTTCTTGGAGCAGTGCACCCAGCTCGTTACAAAGCTGCGCGGCGCGTTCGTCGTCGCGCGCCATCGCGCGGTCGGTCATGTGGCGCAGGTGCGTCTGCATCGGCCCCCATCGAAGCGGGTAGCCGTCATTGTTCAGGGCTCTCGCGCGCTTGTCAACCACGTCTTCCACCGCGCCCAGCGCCGCCTCATCCACCACCGCCCGCCCGGCGTAGCGCGCCAGCAGCCGGTGCAGCTTCAGGCTGTCGTCGCCTGCCCGCTCCAGTAGCCCCACTTCCAGCAGCCGCGCCACGCCGTCGCTGCGCACCAGCTCCGCCTCGTCGTCGCCCGCGTCTACCGCCAGCGTGGCTTCCAGCAGCTCCTGCGGGAATGGCTCGCCTGGCGCCAGGCACGCCGCCCGCGCCAGCAGCGCCCACGCCGCCGCGTCAATCGGATCGTCGCCTGCGAGCCGGTCGAGGCTGAGCGCAAACGCTTTCGCTACATGCATCTCACGCCCGCTTGGCCGCTCTTTCACGCCGCGCCCGGTCAGCGAGGCGTGTTCCAGCAGGGTTGGGCTTTCCAGGGCTTCCAAGTACTTCGGCACCGGCGTGCCGTAGCGCTGGAGGAAGCTGCCGGCCAGGTGCAGGGCCAGTGGAAGCCGCCCCAGCACCTCAGCGACCTGCGCCGCTTCATCGTCCGTCAGCCGCGCGCACAGCGCTTGCAGCAGCGCCACGCTTGCATTGCTATCCAGCACATCGAGCGCAAGTGTCGCGGCGCGCAGCGTGGGCGGCCACAGCGCATTCCGGCTGGTTACCAGCACCCGGCAGCCGCCGCCCTGCGGCCGGTATTCGCGCAGCAGCTCAGGATCTTCGCAGTTGTCGAAGATCAGCAGGCGCGGAATTTCACGTGCCCACTCTGCCCGCACCAGCCGCACTTGGTCGTCAAGACTCAACCCTGCCATTCCTGCTAGGCGCAGCCCACCCGGCCCGCCGCACTGCGCAATTTCGCTGGGGATGTTCACGGCTTCGGCGCAGTTCACCCAGAACACGCCGCCCAGGAAGTGCGGCGCATAGCGCCAGGCTGCTTCAATCGCAAGGCTGGTCTTGCCCACGCCGCCAATACCGGTGCTGATCACATTCGCATCGCCGGCCGCCAGTGCCGCCGCCACCGCGCGCAGCTCGTCGTCTCGCCCGGTAAAAAGCGCATTCGGCTGGTACGGCATGCGCGAGCCAAGCGGCAGCGTGCGCGCTACATCTGGCACGGCAGCAACGGGCAGTTGGGCAAACGCCGCCTCGGCCGCTACTTGGTCAACCGGCGGCAGCGGGGGCAGGTCGAGGTACTGCACCGTCACCGAGCCAAGCACATCACCGGCCACAGCCAAGCCAACCACGGCTGAATCGCCAATGTTCACGGTATGCTGGCGCGCAGCCGGCGCAGGGTCGGCTTCCGGTTGTGTCTGCTTCGTTTCGTCTGAGGGATCGAGGGCGGCCATGCGTGGCTCCCGGCCGCGCCGAGCGTAGGGGATTGCCAGCGTCGCGCCGGCAGTGCTACAATAGGCGCAGCATCACACGGATGTCAGCGCACCCACCCCGCCAGCCAAAGCAGGGGTGGGTGTCGCGTTTTCTCACCTCAGTATAGCAGATCCTGTCCCGGCCGACCTGCGTATCCGCCCTGGTCGTCCAGACCAACCTCCTTGTCGTCCGGGCCGACACACAGGTCGGCCTCTGCTTCATCTGCGTGCTCTCCGCTGAACCCACACCAGCGGCGCCCGTGTGCCCTGAGTCTAATGGAAATTGTATTGTAGGGCATAAACAAATAATTTGCCGTTATTTTTTGTATATACAATTGTTATTTTATTGTATTTATTAAAGACCATAAATTCAATAAATGTGTTAGAATATGTATATACAAAAATAATTTACTAGAAAAGCAGCTTTTGCCAGTGAGCGCACTGTTCCAGGTAATGCACTGGCCGCGTGGCTGGGCAGTTCGGGCAGAGCCGTCGCTCAAGGAATGCCCCTCCTCCACTATAGCGTGGCCACGCCGGAAGGAATACAGCCATGACTCAAATGCACCCGAACTTCGAAACCTTGCTAGCCACTGCCCATGATCTCGACATTACGATAATCACGGGCCAGGTTGGGCCGCCCATCAATGGCCGCATGTGGATCGGCGACCGTGCTTTGGACGCCATTCTGTGCCCGAATGGCACCGAACGAAAAGTTGCGATCATGATTGTGCCGAGTGGCTCCAGCGAAACCTCTATTCACCTCGGAAAGCGAACCCTCAACACCACAGAGCTCGCCCGCTTTGCCGAAAATGGCGCCGCGGTCGGCGGCAACGTAATTGAGGGCTGGCTGGCGGTGCTGACACCTTCCATGTGGCTAGAGCGCTACCCGCGCGGGCCAGCCACCGACAGCGGCTCAGCGACTTTGGCAGCAGCGATCGCGGCCGGCTGGCCGGCAATCTATGATGATCATCCGGCGCTCTTTCTTGGCGTCACGCCACTATCCACGCTATTTGCCCAGGCCAATGTTGGGCGCGCCGTCACCTTGCTGGTCGCAACACTCGCCACACTGCCGCACCCAGTCGCCGAACAGCCCGCCATCGTGCCGCTGCTGCAACACGCTCCTGCTCGCGCGCTGCAGCGCCAGAATACCCGCGCCGGAGCCATTCGCGTCATTCAGCAAGACGCCTGGGAGCGTCCGCGCAACCCAGATGCGCCAGCGCCCACCACACGCGAGCCGGCGATCGGTGATCGAGTGGTCATTCAGCAGGGGCGGCGCACTATTCCCGCGTTTCTTGGCCAGATCGGAACGGTGGTCCAGCTCTTCCGCGTGCCGCGCGACAGCTGCCTGGTGCGGGTCGATGGCGACCGCGCTGGGCAACCAGAGCTGTTCTGCTACCACGATGAAGTTGCACTGTATGAGGTATAAAGAGGGAAGCAATGAAACCAGAGTCGTCCCAAGCAATCGCTGACGGGCTAGCGGTACCCTGGTCGTGGTGCTCGGTATGCCAGCGCGCCTACGTGAGCGGCACCTGCCGTATCGTTCGATTTCCTCCAGATGCGCTCCACGCACATCCGCCTGTGTTAAAAATGTGCCCATACGTGGGCTGTAGCGGCAGCATCAGCCGCAATGGATGGTTGTGGTCAAGTGTACGCTTGCAACACCCTGAATACCCTTTCACACCACAGCCGAACGTTGTCTACACGCGCTCGGTATAGGGCAGTATTCGCATGGCAATACCCATCTCATGAAGATTGGAAAGGCATATCAATGCTCGCACATATACTCGTCGCTATCAAAGCCCGGGCTGGCCTTATGCTTGCTTTGCTCGGATGGCTCGTGATGGCGTCTGCAATTGATACACCAAGGATACAAACCGACAGTATACAAGTGCTCTGGCTTGGTATTGGGTTTATTTTTCTCATTAGTGGGCTTATAACCATGATCTTTGTAGATCAGTAGCTGGCATTTGAGGAAACGCGGGTAGGAATAAGGCGGCTAGTCTATATTTGGTCTGATTTCGCACCAGTGATGAGAGCCGTAGGCCGGTAACACACGCACCATGCTTTTCCTAGCTTGGTGAGTGCCCGCGCTGCACTCTCGCCGTACCCTTACAAGTCGGTGACCGAACTGCCCTCCGAAGGCAGCGGCCGCCAACCGTTGCGGAGCGCCGCGCGAATGATCAGATCGATCACAACTTGTGACCCGCGCTGCTGACGTTTTTCCTCAAGAAAGGTCAACGCAGCCTCAACCTCAGCCACCCGGCTGGCGGGTACAGAGATCAGCAGGTGCCCACTCTTGCCGTTTTCTGATCGCCGTGTTATCTTCATGGTTGTCGCCTTTCTCGATATTAGTATATACGGTTATTATATGGTTATGGCTGGGCAAAAGCAAAATATAATCATAACGAAATGTATTTGTATATACAATAATCATTCGAAATCCGCGAGAATATATCCACAAATCCCTCCTGCGTTCTTTATAGCAAAGGCAAACAAACCCTATGTCCAAGCAACTGAAATTCAACGAAGAGGCCCGGCGCGCGCTGAAACGTGGCGTGGATCAGGTGGCCGATGCCGTTAAGACGACGCTTGGCCCGCGCGGCCGCAATGTCGCGATCGACAAAAAGTTCGGCGCGCCGACCGTCACCCACGACGGCGTGACGGTTGCCAAAGAGATCGAGCTCAAGGACCCGTTTGAGAACATGGGTGCCCGCCTGCTCGTCGAGGTCGCGACCAAGACCAACGACGTCGCCGGCGACGGCACCACCACCGCCACCGTGCTGGCTCAGGCGATTGTGACTGAGGGCCTGAAGATTGTGGCCGCTGGTGCTAACCCGATGCTAATCAAGCGCGGCCTCGACAAGGGTGCGCAGGCAATCCTGGCGCGATTGAGCACGCTGGCCAAGCCGGTGCGCGACCGCGCCGACATTGCGCACGTCGCCACCATTTCCGCCGCCGACTCCGAAATTGGCGACCTGATCGCCGAGGTGATGGAGAAGGTTGGCAAGGACGGCGTCATCACCGTCGAGGAAAGCAAGGGCATCGCCTTCGAGAAGGAATACACCGAGGGCATACAGATCGACCGCGGCTACATCTCGGCCTACTTCGCCACCAACCAGCAGCGCATGGAAGCCGAGCTGGACGACCCCTACATCCTGATCACCGACAAGTTGTGTTTTATGGGAGCGTTGGCGAAGATCGAAATGCTGAGTGGATGGAAATCGTAATGCTGTATATTTCCTTGCGGTGATACAGACAAGCATTTTTCTGCACGCCTTTTCGCGTGGTGTCTTGCTTTGGAAGCTGTATGGCAGAGTCTGCTGCTTGAGAAACGTGCATATCTCGCTTGTTGGGAAAGAAGGTATGAGTGACGCGCCATACTGTAGTGATAACTGTGGTATACTAAATCCATCACTTCCACACGCACAGTTTGTGCTTTCCCACCCGAGCGACGCGCTCGACCATATCGCCCAGCGCTTGATCGGCACTCATGCGGTTCGCGATAGCAAGGACCGCTCTATCGTGTTTGGGCGCTATCTTCATTGGCGAACATCAATATGGTATGAGCTGCCTGGAGCTTAGATCTTGAGCGTTACGAAGTATTCCGCTTAGGCGTTCTGAGATCTGAGTTTCAGCCCTTTCCTACCCCATCCTCTCTATTTTCCTCGGTGCTGCGAGGTGGCCAAACTTGGGCTACTGAGCTTGATGTTGCACGAAGTTGTGATTGTGTGCCGACGATAGCCCTGGGGAACTGCTTCTTGCGGGACCTGGCTGTTGGCCGCTGAGCATACCTTACGACTTGTAGCTCGGCTGCACACACTTGACCTGGCCGGACCCGCAGCGCCACATTTGCAATGGCGCTAAGAATGGTAGCAGGGAGCGACGATCTGCCAGATACCACGCAGTAGGCAAGGAAATAGGCTATTTTATGGTGATGGTGCTACTCGCCGAGCCGGCTGCTTAGCCAGCTCCGCAGTAGTAGGAGAAAGGCTTTCAGCGATGCGGTTACGATACCCGGCTGTGGTGTTCGCGCCCAATGGCGGGGCTACCTTTATCGTCCAAATCAACTTGTCGACAACTTCGACCCAGTTGTGTACGCCGATGCCTGCGATTGATGCGAATGGCCGGCTTGCGGCACCGTGGCGCTGGGGCGGTCACCACATCGACGTCGAGACGAGATCGGTCCGTTTTACCTTCGTTAACAGGCTCAACCAGGCGCGCTGGATAAAAGTGGTGTCATTTGACTCGCCGTAATGGAGATCGATTCCATGAAAAAAATCCAAAGTCGTGTGCAGCGGCAAGGACAGGTTTACCGCTTTTCGCATGCGGGCACAGACTATGCGGCGTTTGTTTGGCAAATACGTGTAGGATTTCGTGGGCGGATCGAAGGGAATGCATACGTGCCAGAGCAGACCGGCCCGACTTCACTTGCGGTACGGGAGGCGCTGCTCCAATGGCTTGCCGCGCATAGCGCATCGATTTAGCACGAGACGTGGCGACGGATATAAGCATAAAGAGGTTGCTTTGAACAATGAACAGTTGGATGCAGGACCAGGCTTGTCACTGCCGTGGACGTGGTGTTCGCACTGTCAGCGTGCATACTTGACGGGGACATCGCGAATGGTTCGGTTTACGGCCGATGCACTCCATCCCCACCCGGCGGCCTTAGCGCTTTGCCCGTATTTCGATTGCAGTGGCAGCACATGGCGCTATGGATGGCGCTGGGAATTACTCCGGCAGCACCATCCAGAGTATCCGCTAACGCCGACGCCTGACACTGTCTATGTTCGCTAGATGCGCGGATAGAGGCGAGCACCGGATACAGGAGTTTGTTAGCTGGAAAGGGAGAAAGGCACTGCGCGAATAGGGTTTTATACAAGCGCACGACCCATTTCAAGTGAGTAACTATGAAGGGCAGCGAACACTCACACTTCCTGAGTATTTGCTGCGCTTTTTGTTGGCCCAAGAATGGTGGTTTATTCAAGCATATTGGAGGTACTTCTATTGATGGCAGCCGATTTTCGGATTCGGCCGCTAGGCGACCGCGTTGTGGTCAAGCCAGCGGAGCGCGAGGAAAAGACCAAGGGTGGCATCTTCCTGCCCGACACCGCCAGCAAAGAACGCCCGATGGAAGGCACCATCCTGGCTGTTGGTGAGGGTCGCCTGGACGACAATGGCAAGCACGTGCCGATGAACGTGCAGTCGGGCGACAAGGTTCTGTTCGCCAAGTACAGCGGCACCGAGTACAAGATCGACGATGTCGAATACCTGATCCTTAGCGAAAAAGATATTCTGGGCATCATCCAGGAGTAGGGTTGAATTTTGAGTGCTCAGTTTTGAGGTAATCAACACCCAAAACTCAGAACTTCTGTATATGGAGGAAATCGAAGGGATATGCCGAAGCAGTTATTTTTCAACGAAGAGGCCCGGCGCGCGCTCAAGCGCGGCGTCGATGTCGTGGCCGATGCCGTCAAGACGACGCTTGGCCCGCGCGGCCGCAATGTCGCGATCGACAAGAAGTACGGCGCGCCGACCGTCACCCACGACGGCGTGACGGTTGCCAAAGAGATCGAGCTCAAGGACCCGTTTGAGAACATGGGTGCCCGCCTGCTCGTCGAGGTCGCGACCAAGACCAACGACGTCGCCGGCGACGGCACCACCACCGCCACCGTGCTGGCTCAGGCGATTGTGACTGAGGGCCTGAAGATTGTGGCCGCTGGTGCTAACCCGATGCTAATCAAGCGCGGCCTCGACAAGGGTGCGCAGGCAATCCTGGCGCGATTGAGCACGCTGGCCAAGCCGGTGCGCGACCGCGCCGACATTGCGCACGTCGCCACCATTTCCGCCGCCGACTCCGAAATTGGCGACCTGATCGCCGAGGTGATGGAGAAGGTTGGCAAGGACGGCGTCATCACCGTCGAGGAAAGCAAGGGCATCGCCTTCGAGAAGGAATACACCGAGGGCATGCAGATCGACCGCGGCTACATCTCGGCCTACTTCGCCACCAACCAGCAGCGCATGGAAGCCGAGCTGGACGACCCCTACATCTTGATCACCGACAAGAAGATCTCGGCGATCAACGAGATCCTGCCGGTGCTGGAGAAAGTGGCACAAAGCCGCACCCCGCTACTCATCCTCGCAGAAGATGTCGACGGCGAGGCACTCGCCACCATGGTGGTCAATCGCCTGCGCGGCACGATCAACATCCTGGCCGTGAAAGCCCCCGGTTTTGGCGACCGGCGCAAGGCCATGCTGCAGGACATCGCGATCCTGACCGGCGGCACGGTGATCTCGGAAGAGATTGGCCGCAAGCTCGACAGCGCGACGCTGGAAGACCTGGGCCGCGCCCGCAAGGTTGTGGCCGACAAAGATACCACCACCTTTGTTGAGGGCCACGGCGATGCGGCGGCCATTCGCGCCCGCATCGAGCAGATCCGCGCACAAAGCGAGGCAAGCACCAGCGACTTCGACCGCGAGAAGCTGCAGGAGCGGCTGGCGAAGCTGGCCGGCGGCGTGGCGGTCCTCAAGGTCGGTGGTGCTACCGAGCCTGAGCTGAAGGAAAAGAAGCACCGCGTTGAGGACGCCCTTTCGACGGCGCGCGCTGCGGTTGAGGAAGGTATCGTCCCGGGCGGCGGCGTGGCGCTGATCAACGCACTCGGCGCGCTGGAACACGTGCAGACGAACAACGACGACGAGCGCTTTGGCGTGCAGATCCTGCGCCGCGCCCTTGAGGAGCCGATGCGCCAGCTCGCCAAGAATGCCGGTGAGGAAGGCTCGCTCATTATCAACGCAGTGCGCCGGCACCAGCACGAGCACGGCGATACGGCCTACGGCTACAACGTGCTGAGCGGCGAGTTCGGCGACATGCTCGAGCAGGGCGTGGTCGACCCGGTGAAGGTGACGAGGAGTGCAGTGCAGAATGCGGTTTCAATCGCGGGCCTGCTGCTGACCACCGAGGCGCTGATCACCGACATCCCCGAGGGGCGGGCGGGTGGTGCGGGACCTGCCGATGAGACGGATTTCTAAGTGGCAAGCGATAGACGGTGAGAATTAGAAAACTGATGCTAGCCATCCCCCCGCTGACGAAACGAGCGAGTTGGGCGGCGACCGCATAGTATGGTGTGAACCGCATGAGAACAATCCCGATTGTTGAGAATGACTTTCTATATGCCGATAATGAGACGCTGGCACTTGATAGCCCGCATTGGTTTGCGTGGCTGATGGCAAAAACAACGTTTTACTTTCAGTCGCCAAGTGGGGCATTCACGGCGCGAAAGCAGGTTCGCAGAGGTTTAGGCTACTGGTACGCCTCCCGGCGAGGTGCCAGGAAGAGCGACACAGTATACCTTGGAACGTCGCGGCAGCTTACAGCCCGACGCCTTGCTGAGGTTGCGCAGCGCCTTGCCGAGCAAGGTAGGCTGCCGTAGCGGGGCAGAAGGTAGCCTGGTGGATTTGAACACAAGCTCAAAGGAATGAATTTGTCTATGACTAATAAGGATATGCTCCTTCCGACTGGTGTGTTCGGTCTCGACACCGTTTTGGGCGGCGGTTTAAGCCGCCCATCGTTGGTGGCGATCATTGGAGCGCCGGGGGCTGGGAAAACGGTACTCGCAAGTCAGATTCTGTTCCACGCGGCCCGACGCGGGCTGAAGACGATTGTCTTCACATCATTTTCTGAGGGTGTTGAGCAGTATATACAACATATGCAGCCGCTTGAATTCTTTGATACGGCCATGGTTGGCGATGCAGTGCAAGTGTTTACACTTGCAAGCCAAATTCGGACGGAGGATGCTTCGCCTGATACGGCGATTGCTCGCACCATCCGCGCAAGCGGAGCCAAGGTTGTCTTGTTGGATGGATTTCAGAGTGTTGAAGCGCAGCTTCCTGCCGATCGCTCGGTGCGTGCGCTTCTCTCGGCGCTGGCGACCCAGATCCGCTATCTTGACGCTACCGTGCTTGTGACCATTGCCGGGGACGCGCGCGATGCCCAATTCCATACGGAAATGACCATCGCGGACGCGGCAATTGCGCTACGCTATAGGGTGCAGGGACGGCGCCATGAGCGCCTTGTGGAGATTGTAAAGCTGCGCGGGCGAGCACAACAGCCGGGACTGCATAGCTACCAGATGGATCAGGCGGGTGTCCAGGTCTTTCCACGGATTGAAAGCTCACCACCACTTGCAGCGCGCCCACCGACGCACGAACGGATGCCGTTTCAGCTTCCAGAGCTTGATCACATTCTGCGTGGCGGACCGAACGTTGGGACGACTACCTTGCTTGCTGGAGCAGCAGGCGTAGGTAAAACAACCCTTGGGCTCCACTGGGCTTTGGCGCAGGCTGAACCTGCCGCAGCCAGCATATTTGTGTCGTTTGCGGAACACTCAGAGCAGCTGGTGCGTAAGGCGGCAGCATTTGGGCTCGATTTGCAGCGTGCGCTTGATGATGGTAGCCTGCGAATCGTGCGTTTCAGAGCGGCGGATATAAATCCTGACTATATCACATCGGTTTTGCTCCGTGAGCTTGCGGCAGCAGAGGTGCGCCGCCTGGTGATCGATGATATAAGTGTTCTGCTGCACGAGCTGGGTGAGCGGACACGCGACTATCTCGGTGCGCTCAACGAGCTTGTGTATGGTGCGCATGCGACCGGAATGTACCTGCACGAAATTGCGGCATTCGATGGGTTGCGAGTGGATTTGGCGAATTCGCCGTTAGCCGTTTTGGGCGACAACGTGATTGTGATGCAGCAGTATGAGGTTGCCGGAGCTCTTCGGCGTATACTAGCAGTATTGCGGATGCGCCTTAGTTTCTTTGATCACACACTTCGGGAGCTGGTGTTGGACGAGGCTGGTATCCACATTACGGCGCTGGATGCGAGCCTGCTCAAGATGCTGGCGACGAGTGCGAAGAGAAGAGGTCTGCAAGCAGCTTAGACTCGGCGTGATATGGCCAGCGATCAACATAGTGAGGTTTCAATTCAGCATGCTGGCCGGATAGGGGTGTTTGCTGCAATTTTGCGAGCCGGACTTGGCAGGGGTGTGGAGGGTAGTGATTGCTTCCGCAATTGGTTTTGTGCTGCGATGAGCCTCGGCGAGGGACGAGTGGAGAGGATTGTTCAGGTGCTGGGAGCGTACCCGAACGCGCGTTGGTGTTATTTCAATGCTCGGGCTGGGGTGGCTCCTCATCTGCCTCCGCATGAGGATCAAGGACAGCACGGCGACGCGCTTGCAGTGCGCGGATTATTGTTGGTATTTCGTCGTCGGATAGCCACACAGCCTGGCAACCTGGCTCGCACTGCCCGAAGTCGCCGACGATTGGGGCCTGAATAAATACACCCTGGCCGCTCGCTGCCGGTTTCACCTGAACTGATTTGCGCATGCCATAGAGGCCGCGAATGGCGCAGCCGCCAATATCTGTGTAATCTTGTTTTTCTGCTTGCCCAAGCGGTATCAGCCGCTCGTACATGGTGTGGGTCAGTTTCTCGTCGTGGCCACTGAAGCGCCCGCCAGAGTCGACTCGCTCTTCGGCGCTCGGATTTTGCCACACAAAGCGTGCCTGCCAAACCCCCTGGCTCCAGAATAGATAGACTGGTTGGCGGTGGAGTGGATCGTAATGCCAGCCGACGCGAGCGGCATCTCGGTTCATTATCATGGTCAACGCTCCTTGCGCTTATGGACGGCGTACACCGCCCCGTGTTTGCCGCTTGCGCCAGGCCCTGGCCTGATGGGCTGTTTGCTCTGGCAGGCCCTTGGTGTGCAGGGTGAGGATGCCAATGCTCATGTACTCTGGCGTTACTGATTTGAGCATATACACGATTGGATCGTTGTCGGCTGCGCCGTTTTTGGCAGCATTATTCTGCCCGCTCCTGTGCGCTGCTGAGATGCAGTTAGGGCTAGCTGCCACGCCGGCGCAGGCGAATAGGAGGTGAAGGCTCGGGAAGTAGCTCACATGCACCGCCCGCTTGTGGAAAGGTCATCCCGAAGCTGCGCTTGAGGATATCGCGAACGATTGTTTCGTGAATTTGATCGGCAAAGAGTGTTACTGCAAGGCATTGTTCGGTATCGATTGGATGATGCTCGAGCGCCACGCGCCGCCAATAGGGCCATCGCCGCACGGTTGCAAGGATACGGTTTTCCTCGATCCCGCGCAGCGTGAGGCTTACCTCGCCGGATTCACTAATTGATAAGATGCTCATATGCTATTTCCTTTCTTGCCTTCGGCAGCGGCGATGGTGATTGCCGTTTTGCTTGGCGAATAGGCAAGCCAGCACTGACTTACCACGAGCGGTGGCCACCACGACCGTGACCACCGCTGCGGCCACTTTGGCCAGCATTGTTCCGTGGCCGCGCTTCGCTCACAGTAATCGTACGATCGTCGACTTCTTGACCCGCTAACCCTGAGATGGCAGCCAGTGCTTCAGTGTGATTTGGCATTTCGACAAAGCCAAAGCCACGCGAGTCGCCACTAAACTTGTCACGAATGATGGTAACCGACTCAACTTGACCGAATGATTCGAATACGGATTGGAGTTGGTTTTCTCTGGTTTCGAGTGAAAGATTGCCTACATAGAGGTTCATTGTGTTCTCCTTGATAATTTGGCATACCAGCACGCGTAGGGATTGCTCGCGGTCACTTCTTCTAAACGGAAAGGGTGAAAGAGAAGCTCCCCAGCGATGAAAGCGCACCGTTTCATCGGGCAAAGAGTGGATATAGTCGCTAAGCACTCTACAAGGAAGCACGCTTGAGTCGCAGTGCATGGGGTAGCCCGGTTGCGTCTTCTGACACTTGAGTATGCGGTGGCTAGGCCATGCAAAGGGAGTGGGGCCTGACGAGCGCAATCAGCGTATCGAGCGAGAAGGGTTTGCCAGGTACGCCAAGCTATCGTAGCTGGCATGCATAGCCATCATCGTGCAGAATTTCGGTGATACGTTCGGCGATGACCTGGTCGGTCTCGGCGACAAGAATAGCGGCTGATATCCGCATCAGTGGTCCTTTTCGTATCACGAACCGCTTGATTTCGGCATCAGGCGCCAGGTGATGAAGTTGAGCGATGCTCAACAATGTATTTGGGGTTGGTGTAAGTATACCATAGAGCACAGGTTTGTGCCGAATACAGATTGATCGATCATGGCTGATACTGTTCGTATGTTCTGCATTCTCAACCATGCGGTGCAGATCGGGGAGCTGCTGAGCTTTGAGCAGACGCGGCAGCCAAGCGGGCTGTGGCGCTACGCGGCGGCGGGAATGGTCACGACGATACGGTAAAGAATCATACGCCTACCCCACCAACCCCAGGTTCACAAGCGCCGTACGCAGCTGGTTGATCTTGTCAGCCAGGTCGCGGAAGTTGTTATTCAGCGTGGTTTGATTGAACGTCGCGCCCACATCAGCCACCGTTCCGTCAGCCGTACCCACGCTCACCGTCAGCGCCGTAACCACCTGGCGAATCACCGCCGCCGCACCGAGGAAGCCAATCATCGGCGCGCTGCCCGAGGCCTCGATCCTGAACGCCTCGCGCGCCGCCGTGTCGAACGTGTAGAAGATCGTGCGCGCCTTGCGGCTGGCATCCACCGCCGAAACCCAGCTCGTTCGTTGCAGATGCTGGTTGCGGTTTTGCGTGTCGCTCGATGCGTTGAATACATGATCCTGCCCGAAGCCTGCCGCCGGCGTTACGCCCGAGGCGATCACGTTGTAGGACATCACGGTCAGCGGCGTGGTGGCCGTGCTGTGCGTTGGCAAAAAAGCCTGCGCCGAAGTCCAGTTGTTTGCAGTTCCGATCCGCGCCAGCGCCGTCGAAATCCAAGAGTCGAGGTTCGCCGCCGCGCCGGTTTTCGGTATCGCGTTCGCCGCCGGCGTCGCTGTGGCGATCTCATCCGAGCCGCCGTGTTTGTGCGTGGCCGCGTGCACGGTTGGCGTCCTGGCATCGCTCAGGCGCGCATCAGCCGACGACACGATCCCGCCGTGCGCGCCAGTGGTGAGCGCTTCGTGCGCACTATCCGCAGAGGTTCGCGCCGCAGCTTCCGCCACGATATCAGCAGCGAGCGCCGTGTCAGCCGCAGCCCTGGTGCTGGCTTCCGAGCTATCAGCCGAGGCCCGCGCCGACGCCTCAGCCGAGATCGCCGCCGAAAGACTTGTATCAGCCGCCGTCCTGGTGCTCGCTTCCGAGGCATCCGCAGCGGCCCGCGCCGTCGCTTCCGCACTATCCCCGCTCGATCGCGCGGCGGCTTCCGTTACAATATCGGCAGCCAACGCACTATCCCCCGCCGCCCGCGTGCTGGCTTCCGTGCTGTCCGCCGTGGCCCGCGCTGCCGCCTCAGCCGATAGATCCGCCGCCAGGCTCGTTTCGCCAGCTGCCCGCGCTGTCGCCTCAGCAGCGATGTCTGCTGAGAGGCCCGCATCACCCGCCGCCCGCGCCGCCGCTTCACTGGCAATGTCCAGCGTCCTCGCAATACTCGCGCTCAGCCAGCCATCATCAAGAAAGCCCGTTGGTAAGGCCAGCACCGCCGCCCCCGCCAGCGGTGTCGCCGAAAACACCGGCAGCTCGTCGGCCGCCGTCGCATCCAGTGCCCCCTCGATCCGCCGCACCGCGTCGTCCGCCTCGGTCGAGTCGGCTCGTAGCTCGCCCACCACCCGCCGCTCGCCCCCCGCCACCCGCAGCTCGGTGCGGTGCACCAGCACCGTCAGCACCTCGCCCGCAAACTCCGCCGCCAGCAGGTCGCCCCAGCCCCAGTCCCGCCCATACCGCCACGTCGCCGTGTCCGCAAACACCCCGCTCAGCTCCTGCACCGGCCGCCGTCGCCACAAGGTCGCGTCCGCCTCCGTTGCCACACTCTCCGCCAGCGCCAGGTAGCGCGCATCCACAAACACCTCGCGCCGGTTGAACGGCGTCGCCAGCCGCCGCGCATCATCCGCCACCGACACAATCACCCGCTCGTCGCCCCGCCCGCGTCCCGCGCAGTACACCACCGTCGCCTCATTCCGGTGGTCAAACGACCGCGCCGCCTCGCGCAGGGTGCCGAACTCCGGCGAGAGCACCACCGGCGCGCTCGACTCCGCCCGGTGATCCGCCCCGCGCATCCCCACATACGTCCGCAGCTCCAGCCGCCGCGTCGCCGCCACCCACACCACATCAAAGAACAGCGCCACGCCCGCCTGCGCGCTCGCGCGCGCCAGCTCCTGGCAGATGAGCAGCACATTCCGCCGCGGCATGGTCTTGCGCACCGTCGCGCCCAGCCCCGCGTCGCCCGCCACATCCAGATACGCGCTCAGGTCGCGCTCCGCGCCGGCCAGCGCGCCCAGGTTCTCGCGCACCACCTGCTTGATCAGGTCGTCGGCCGGCCCGGTCTTCTCCGCCTGCGCCGACCCAGCCGGGTAGGCCACGATCCGCCCGGCCAGCAGGTACAGCGCGCAGGCCGCGTGTACCTCCACCACCAGCGCGCCGGCGTCGTCATAGATCAGCTTCGGCGGCACGCGCACAAACCACTGCGTCTCACCTTCCAGCCGGCCATCGTCCCAGAACTCCAGCCGCGCATCGAGCGGAAACAGCGCCACGATCCCCGGCTGGTACGGCAGCGCCAGCACCGCCTCGGTCACCTGGTTCAGCGCGCGCGGCACCACCGCCGAGCGGAACACCCAGCCGTCGCCGCGCTCGGCAATGATCGCCAGCCGCTCGCCGTAGTCGGGCGCATGCACCCACACCTCAAGCATCGGCATCCTCCCAGCTCCACCACGCCGGCGCATAGCGGCACTGGCAGCTCACGCCCGCATCGGCGGTCAGCTCCAGCTGGTTGAGGCCGTCGGGCAGCAGTCGAAACGAGGCCAGCTGCGAGCCGGCCTGCAGCGCGCCAAGCAGCGCGCCCCGCGTCGAGCTTGTGATCGTCAGCGCGGCGGTGTCGATCGCCACGATCTCGCCCGGCGCGAGCATCAGGTTCAGCAGCAGGTCGCGCACCAGGTAACCATAGTTGAACGTGCTGCGAATGCGCGCCACCGCGCCCGCGCCGCTGAGCCGCAGCGTCGGCGCGGTCGCCGCCGAGCCAAGAATCACCGTGCTGGCCGGCAGGCCAAACGACTGCGTGCCGCCGCCGATCCAGCGCAGCTCCGGGGCGAACAGGCGCAGCGCCAGGCTCTCCAGGCCGCCGCGATACGCGCACGCCAGCTCCACCGAGCGCGCCGCGCCGACATACACCAGCGTGAAGGTATTCGTCTCAGGCCGGCAGAACGGCAGCAGGTCACGGCGCAGCTGCGCCACATCCACCCCCACCCGTGGCCGCAGCGTCAGCACCAGCTCCTGCGCGCCTGGGCCCAGCTGCCCGCCCAGCTCCACCACCGCGCGCTCGCTGAGGTTCAGCTCGCCCGTCACGCCCTGCACGCTCCAGGTGCCAGCGCCGCGCGGCGTCCGCACAATCGTGTGCCCCAGGCTCATGCGTCCTCTGCCTCATTCCCATCGCCCAGCGAGTAGTCCGGCCGCCGCTGCCCGCGCACATTCACCCCCGTCGCCGGCGCGCTCGCCACCGAGGATTGCGCATACACCGCCGCTGCCAGCCGCTGCCGCACTTTCGCAATCCCCGCCTGTACCTGGCTCAGCTTCTGCTGCTGCGCACCCGCGCCCGTTCCCGCCGAGCTATCCACCAGCGTGGTATAGTGCAGCTCCAGCCGCTCCAGACACCCCAGCAGCGCCCGCGCCATCAGCTCCAGCTGCTGATTACTGTTCAGCGTTGCATCAGCCAGCGCACCATCAACCCCAAGCACCGCCTTCGCATCGCTGATCGCGTCCGAGTAGTGGCCTTGCGCCTGCCCCTCAGTCGCCGCCGTGCTCCAGCTGGCATCCGCCGCCAGCGGCCCCAGGTCGCGCGCGAGCCGCGCCGCCAGCTCCGCCTCAGTCATCGCTTCCAACCTCGCGCACCAGCTCGCTACCCCGCAGCGCTTCGATCGCGCCCAGGTCGCTCGTCGCAAAGCGCCCGCCCACAAACATCGCGATCTTCTTGCCCTTGCGGTACACAATCAGGCTCGCGTGCTCGCTCTCGAACACCGCTGTCACCGCTGCCGGCTTCTCGGAAGTGGGGGCAGATTGCATCTGCCCTTTCTCATTGGGCTCCTCGCCCGCCGCCGGCGCTCCCTCATCGTGCTCATCGTGATCTCCCGGCGCAGCCGCCGGGTGCTTTGCTCGTGGCATTGCGTTTCCTTTCCGCTTCTCTCAATCCAGTGCCGTGTTCAAGCCAGTTTGCTCAGGCCAAGGCCGCAGGGGCGGCGCCCGCCCCTACAACCCCCAGCGCTGGGGCTTGCGCCCCAGACCCCAAATTTTAGGTGGTTCCCTGTTCAGCACCCTGCGCTCATGCCTCCGTTATGCCCACCGCTGGCAGCGTTCAACAAACCTTGCAGCAATGTGAAAGCCCCCTGGAGCTCAGTGTTCTATAGCTGGTATGGCTGTCCTCGTCCGGTGCCTTGCCCTCATCCACAACGGAGGCATGACACCCCTACATTTCGAGCATGTACCACATTCTTTGAGGGGTTCGGGGCAAGGCCCCGACGGCGGGGTTGTTAGGGGCGGCCGCCCGCCCCTAACCGCAGGGTACGGGGGCGCGTAGCCCCCGACTGATCTCCCTCCCTAATCGGGGGTTTTCGGGGGCGAAGCGCCCCGCAAAAATCCTCACCCACTCCGATAGAAAGCGAAAGCTAGGGGGCACGGGGCAGCGCCCCGCACAAAGCTACGCCAGCCCAGTAATCTTGCCGTGGTACCCCTCATCCCCATACTCCAGCCCGGCCTCGCCGTACAGCTGGTACTTGTCCGACGCCCCGGTCTTCGCGAGCGGCTCGCCGAAGAACACCCCCTTCGACGGAACCGGCATAAAGCGCGGCCGGCACAGCCGCAAGTGGCAAAACTGCACCGTATCCGCCGGCACCACCCGCTCCAGCATCACATTGATGATCCCGAAGTCGGTTTCGATCGCCTGCACATTCGCCCCGCCAACCCGCCGGCTCACCTGCTGGAAGCGCGCGTTGCGCACAAACAGGTCGGTCAGCGCCCGCTTCTGCGTCGCCCCAACCATCAGCGTCGGCTCCCAGGCCTGCACCACCCCGCGCGACGCGAACACGCTCTGGATCATATCCAGCGTCATATCCTCGGTCAGCGCCGCCCCACCCGCCGCCGTCACATTCGTCGTCGTCGCCGCGATAATCCCGCGCGTCTTGCGCGCGCTCAGGTTATTCGCCGGCAGCTGGTAGGTGCCCGCCACAAACGAGTAGTTGATATCCCGGCGCATCTTGGGCAGCTTCAGCCCGATCTGGTGCCCGAGAATATCGCGGATCATCGCCTGCTGGCCGGTCGCCACGCCGCCCACTGCCGCCGTCTGCAAGTACGACCCCTGGCGCGAGTACGAGACATTCACGGCTTCCTGGAAGATCTGCACCACATTGAACGGCCCCGAGCCCGAGACCTCGCCGTAGGTCGCGTCGGCGCCTTCCAGCACGGCCGGCTGGCTCGCCGCCGGCAGCTCTTCCACGCCCCACTGAAAAATCACCGACGCCACCAGCAGGTCGGCGTCCTCAAACGCCAGCCCGCCAATCGCGTCCAAAAACGGCGTGTCGGTGCTGGTTCCCATCATGATCGGCCCGGCATACTGCGGCAGGTTGTAGGTCGTCGCCAGATCCGTAATTGTTGGCATGGTTGTTTGTCCTCACATGAGTGGCGGCGGCGGGCTGGGTAGGCCGGGGCGTATTGCATACGCCCTGCACGCGGTTTCCGCCCTCGCACCCGCCGCCGCCCCATTGCTACCCGCTGCGGCTCAGCTCGGCCAGCTTCTCCGCGTTCAGTCGCTCGACCTCGCGCATATTGCCGGTGTGCATCGCTGCTGCGGTCTGTTCCTCTCGGCTCAGGGGCTGTGTCGGCTCCGCCGGCGGCGCCGGGTTGCTGGCCGGAGGCGCAGCCGGCGTCATCACGCGCGCGATCTGCTCCTGTGCCGCCCGCATCTCGTCCGCCGTCGTCGCGTTCGCCAGGCGCGCATTCGCTGCCAGCAATTCGGGCGAGATGCCCGCTTCACCGGCGGCCTGGTAGCGCTGGAGCTGTGCCTGCAGATCGTCAAGCTGCCGCTGCACATCCGCGCTCGGCACCTGGCCCTTCAGCGCGTCGATCTGCTCCTGCAGGCTGCGATTGCCAACGCGCCGCTCAGCATTTTCATGCCGTAGCCGCGCAATCTCCGCATTCGCCCGCCCCAGGTCATCAAACGGCTGCGCACCCGAAGCTGCCGAACCAGCCGGCTGCTCCGCTTGCGCCACCGTCGTCCGCTCAGTCACGCGCTCCGTCACCGTCTCCGAACCAGTCTGTTCCTCTGCCATGATGATCGTTCCTTTCCCCGCGCCTGGCGGGTATCCTGGCCGCTGCGCAGTCCTGCCGCGCATCAGCCGCCGTGTTCGGGCACGATGCTCGTGCCCTCATATGCCCAGCGCAGTCCTGCCGCGCATCAGCACCATTGTTTCGTACGACACAAAGAGCAGGAGTCAGAAGTCAGTATGCAGTATGCCCTTGGCTTTCCGATGCCTTTGCTCCCTGCCTCGCGTCTCCTTGCTCCCCTTCTCGCTCCTACCCTCCGTGCCTCTGTGCCTCCGTGGTTTGGTCTCTTCGGCCTTCCCCTTCGTGTCTTCGTGCCTTCGTGGTTCGGTTTCCCCGCTCCCCTTCTCGTGTCTCGTGTCTCATGTCTCTCCCGCCCTCCGTGGTTTGGCCCCTTCGGCGCTCTTCCAGCTGCTGGCGTTTGAGCTGAAGATCAATCTGCTGCGCCTCGCTCAGCGCCAGCCAGCGCCGCTCGTGGTGCAGCGCATAGTCGCTGGGCGTGCCGCCGGTCGCATCCAGCATCCAGCGCTCTACCTGCTCCACCGCCCGATCGACACCCGAGCGCACCGCCAGCACGTGGTCGCCCAGCTCGCTTAGCATCGTTACCACCGTGTCATACGCCAGGTCGCCCCTGACTCTGAGCTCATCCAGGTGCAATTGCGGCAGCAGACTTTTGTACTCGCTGCGCACGTCGCGAATAAGCTCCAGCGTCTCAGCAATGGCGAGTTGAGGGTTCACGGTGTAGAATTTCGCGTCAGGGTTGCGTTCCTTAATCGCGTCCTGGCCCGGCTGCATCACAATATCCTGCACGCCCGTCGCCACCAGCAGCGGCTCGGCGTTGCGCGCCACCACATCCAGCGTCAGCGAGGCCAATTCATTTACGCGGTCAAGCAGCTCCAGCACCCCACCGAATGCCGGCTCGCCTGCGCCATCTTCGCCCGCGATGTACTGGCCCAGCACCACCGGCACAAAGCCGTAGGCATTGCGCACCGCCGGCCGCGCCGCGCCGTCGACAAACACCTGCACCCACTCAGGCGTGATCGCCTGCGCATACTCTTCCGACACCAGACCCGCAGCTTTGCGTTTGATGATCAGCGCCTCGCTCGCCTGTCCTGAGCCTGTCGAAGGGCCAACGATCACCTCGTCGGCCCGCAGCGCCAGCGGCGCCGGCGCGCCCGGCCGCCCCGCGAGTATCAGCGCCGCCTCGCCCGCCACCGCACCATAGAGCAGAAAGCGCTCATAGGCGGCCAGCGCACCGGTTCGCGCGCGCAGCGAATCCACCTCGCGGCGCGTGTACGCCGAGGCCGAATCAGGCAGCAGCCAGCCGCCTGGAACTTTCGCCACATCCACGCGCACGCAGCGGCGCAGCGGGCTAAACAGTGTGCGTGTGCCGCTGTAGAGCTGTTGCGCCCAGGCGTACTGGCTTAGTTTTTCGTAGGCTTTGCCAGTGTAGTACGCCCGATTCCGCGCATAGCGCGCGCACCGCGCCTGCCACGGCAGTCGGAACTGTTCAAATTGGGGAAGGTCGAGAATTGAGGGCATGCCGCGCTCAATCGATTTTGGATTTCCGATTGACGATTGACGATTACGCTGCACGCAATCGAAAATCTACAATCGTAAATCGTAAATACGAAAGAGCGGGCCGTGTACCGGGGCGCTCACACGCGCGCCGGGTACAACCACACGGGGCCGTAGGCGGCGCGTGACACGGGATTAGAGTGCGAAGCGGCTACTTCGGCGCGGGCTGCTCGTCGGCGCTCTCAATGAACACCTTGATCGCATCGGCGAGTATCAGCAGGGCGCGCCGCAGCGCTTGCCACAACAGTTTGTGACGCTTCGACATGCCGCGAGTATAGCACGTCAGTGCGTATTGTAAAGTGGCAATCCAGGCCCTGGTGCTCACCTGGTAATTGCCTTCGCCTATGCTACCCTATGTATCATCATTCGCACGACCATCGTGCATAACTATAGAGGAGAAGTGCCATGTCGCACAGTCTTGCTTCGTCCCGCGCCAGGGCACAGCAGCGCTTCCTGGCAGCGTTGGTGTTTGCGCTTACTCTGGTGCTCATTCCCGGGCAAACCTTTGCCGCCGTCGTAGGCTGCCGCGCCGACCCCATTATTTACCTCTCCAATGGCATGCGGATCCAGATCTTTCTCGCCGTCACCATCGATGTAGCCTCCGTCACCGATATCACCTACACCGTCCATGTTCCGCGCGGCGTCACCGCAACATCGGTGAAGATACTTGGGTCTGAAACAACCAGGCTTCTTGGCAGCAAAGAACATGTCGTGATCGTGTCCGATCAGTCGGCCAGGCACTATCATACCAGCACCGTTGTGACCACGACCAGGCCCGCTACCGCCACCGTCACCGCCATCTTCCTACCCGGCATAACCATCGCAGCCAGTGGCGCGCATAACACTGCCATCCCGATCAGCTACGCCAGCCCTTAGGCTCGTTTCTCAAAGCAGTTTCCTCAGGCCGTTGGGGGGAAAGTCCCACCGCCCCGCCTACGCCCTGGCCTCTGCGTTCACAAAAAAATCGCCGAAGCGCTATCTCGGCGAATGTCGGAGCGTGCGAAAAAATCATCGATACCGACGCTGGCCGCCTGCAAGACGAAGGAGCGAGGTGGTGCCTCGCTCCTTCGTCGTTGTCCACGCCACCATCGCCCGTTTGCTCAACGCTGCAACGTCACAGCCGTAAAGGCATCCACGCGCCGGCGGATCGTCAGCTTCAGCGGATCGCCCGTCGTCTTCAGCTGCACCACCGCCTCAGAAGGACGCAATGCCGGGAACCGTGCGCGTATGAGTGCAATCGTGCCCGCCGCCAGCGGCGACGCCATCGATGTCCCACTCCAGGTCGCATACCCACCACCCGGAATACTACTCGTGACTCTATCGCCTGGCGCAGCCACCTGCACCCACGATCCATAGTTCGAGAATGACGCAATCGTATTTGCCGCAGTGCTTGCGCCCACCGCCAGCACGCCTGGCGCACTATCTCCGGCCGGATACTCTCGGCTGGACGCGCCACTATTCCCGGCCGCCGCCACCACCACCGCGCCAGGGTGCGTCGGCGATTGGCAAGCCACATCAGCACCACGCGCGCACGTGATCCGCGACAGCACATCATCCAACATTGCAGAAGGAACGGCAAAGCTATAACTGAGGTTAATCACGCTGGCACCCTGGCGAACCGCATAACGCAGCGCCTCAACTTGCGCCCACACCGTGCCAACACCATCGCGGTCGAGCGTTCGCAACGGCAAAATCCGCGCTTGGGGCGCCGCCAGCGCAATCAGCCCCGCCACATGCGTGCCGTGTCCGTAGGCAGCATCGATGCCATAGCTTCCTTCTTCGCTCGGGTCATCGTCACCATCCACAAAGTCGTACCCGGCAAGCAGCCGATCACGCAGCAATGGATGCTGCGTATCCACCCCGGTATCAAGCAGCGCAACCGTAATGCCCTCCCCCTCTGTGATGGCGTGCGCTTCGGGTAGGTGCATCTGTGCGGGTGCCCATTGTTCCTGATAGTCGCTGGCGGTGCCAACTACCCAGGAAGAGCGTTGGCGTGCCTCGGGCAGCAAGGATTCGTAGTTTGGCTCGGCGTAGATCACCTGTGGGTCGGCATTCAGCTTCAACGCCTTGGTAGGGGGCGCATCGCCGTCGGTGAGCTTGAAGCGGTACAGCGGCAGTGTGCCGAGGCGCTCGATCGACTGAACGTCATCGCGCAATTGTTTGGCCTTGGCGAACGCACGGGCATCCACACCCGGCGCGAGCCGCACCAGAATATCGTCAGCGACATAGCGAATACGCACGCGAGCATGGTCAGCCGCTGAACCAAGCGATGGAAATGAAGCCAGCAGCACAACAGCAACCATACACCGCAACCATGCTGAGCGCCAAACCATGAGCTTTTTTCCTTTACAACGAAAAAGGAGAGATGGTTGTGTGGCCTCCTGGCCCTCACCGATTCAACAGAGAAAATCAGAGAAGCGGCATTAGTATAGTTCAGTGCGGTGAGATTGTATAGTCATCCATACGGCTGGAGGATGACAGTTTGCTCAGCTTGCGACGAGTCATAGCTGCCGCGAGTCACGAAAGCGTACAGTGCCAATCGCCGGCTGCCAGCCCCCATCCACAACGGAGCCATGACAACGGGCGTTTCGCACGCCGGCCACGTCCTTTGCAGGGTCGGGTACCCACGCAGTGGGTGTGACGCAGTCCCGGCCGGGGAGTGCAGAGGGCCGCGGCCGGCCCTTTGCCGCGGAGCACGAGGGCGCGTAGCCCTCGCAGTCACATAATCCTACGCACCAGCGTATCGCATACGCCACAAATTCAAAATTGCCCAAAAATCACACACCAAAAAATCCTCCACATCCGTTTACTTAACATGATATAATTCCGCCATTCGTTGCACGCCCAAACATGTCCCGGCCGACCTACGTGTCGGCTGTCCCGGCGAACCGGAGCCTGCCCTGAGCTTGTCGAAGGGTGTCGGCCCGTCCCGGCGTATCGCATACGCCCAAACATGTCCCGGCGAACCTGCGTATTCGCCACGCGTCCCGGCGGACCTGTGTGTCCGCCGCAAAAAAAGGAAACAGAAAACCCACCCCGCCGCCAAGCAAGAGTGGGTTTCCTGTAGTTTTTGAAGCTGTGCTGATTCTAGCGCATCGCTCGCCCTCTGGCAAGCCCGCGCTCGGCGGCCCAGCGCCTAGCCGAGAGCACCGCATGCCTGCCCTCAACCCGCTCGAAACCTACCTGCGCGAACTGCGCGACGGCCGCGCCATCGGCGTCGCCGAAACATCCTTCTACGCCACGCTCGCCAACCTGCTCAACACCATCGGCGGCACCCTCAAGCCCAAAGTGCGCTGCATCATGCACCCGCGCAGCCTCGGCGCTGGCATCCCCGACGGCGGCCTCTACACCCCCGACCAGCTCGCCCGCAACGTCGATGCAACCAGCATCGCCGCCCAGGTCCCCGCCCGTGGCGTCATCGAAATCAAACCCATCGCCGACAGCGTCGACCACGTCGCCGCCAGCCCGCAAGTCGCCAAATACCTCGCCCGCTACGGCCAGGTCCTCGTCACCAACTACCGCGACTTCCTGCTCGTCGGCCGCGACCGCGCCGGCCAGCCCCAGCTGCTCGAACGCTACCGCCTTGCAGCCAATGAAGCCGCCTTCCTGGCCGCGCTCGCCGACCCCGCCGCCCTTGCCGACGAGCACGCCGAGCGCCTGGCCGAATACCTGCGCCGCGTCATGCTCAGCCGTGCCGCCCTGTCCGACCCGCGCGACGTCGCCTCGTTCCTCGCCTCCTACGCCCGCGACGCCCGCATCCGCGTTGAGCGTGCCGCCCTGCCCGCCCTCGACACCGTCCGCACCGCGCTCGAAGAAGCCCTCGGCATCGCCTTCCAGGGCGAGCGTGGCGATCACTTCTTCCGCTCCACGCTCATCCAAACGCTCTTCTACGGCATCTTCTCCGCCTGGGTGCTCTGGTCCAAAGAACACACCAGCGCCGACGACCGCTTCGACTGGCGCTCCGCCGCCTACTACCTGCACGTGCCCATGATCGAAGCGCTCTTCAGCCAGGTTGCCGCGCCCACCCGCCTGCGCCCGCTCGGCCTCATGGAAGTGCTCGACTGGACCGCCGCCGCCCTCAATCGCGTCGATCGGGCCGCCTTCTTCCAGCGTTTCGAAGAAGGCCACGCCGTCCAATACTTCTACGAGCCATTTCTCGAAGCCTTCGACCCCGAGCTGCGCAAAGAGCTGGGCGTCTGGTACACCCCCACCGAAATCGTGCGCTACCAGGTCGCCCGCGTCGACACCGTCCTGCGCACCGAGCTTGGCATCGCCGACGGCCTGGCCGATCCGCGCGTCGTCGTCCTCGATCCTTGCTGCGGCACCGGCGCCTACCTGGTCGAAGTCCTGCGTCACATCGCCACCACCCTGCGCGAGCAAGGCGGCGACGCCCTCCTGGCCGACGATCTCAAGCGCGCCGCGCGCGAGCGCATCTTCGGTTTCGAGCTGCTGCCCGCGCCTTTTGTCGTCGCCCACCTCCAGCTTGGCCTGCTGCTGCGCACCCTTGGCGCGCCACTGGCCGACGACGGCGAGCGCGTCGGGGTCTATCTCACCAACGCTCTCACCGGCTGGGAACCGCCCGACGCCCAGAAAGAGCGCGTCGTCCAGCTCCAGCTCGCCGGCATCCCCGGCCTGCAAGAAGAGCGCGACCTCGCCCGCCAGGTCAAACGCGAAGAGCGCATCCTGGTCATCCTGGGCAACCCGCCCTACTCCGGCTATGCCGGCATCGCCATGGGCGAAGAGCGCGATCTCACCACCGCCTACCGCACCACCGTGCGCGCGCCCAAGCCGCAGGGCCAGGGCCTCAACGATCTCTACATCCGCTTCTACCGCATGGCCGAGCGCCGCATCGTCGAACAGACCGGCCAGGGCGTCATCTGCTTCATCTCCAACTACTCCTGGCTCGATGGTCTGTCCTTCACCGGCATGCGCGAGCGCTACCTCGAAACCTTCGACCGCATCTGGATCGACAGCCTCAACGGCGACAAATACAAAACCGGCAAGCTCACGCCCGAAGGCCAGCCCGATCCCAGCGTCTTCTCCACACCCTTCAACCCCGAAGGCATCCAGGTCGGCACCGCCATCGCCCTGCTCGTCCGCCGCTCTTCATCCTCATCCACCGTCGGGGCGGATCTGCGTATCCGCCCAGCGGATCCTATCCGCCCAGCAGCATCCCTATCCTTCCGCCACTTCTGGGGCAAAAACAAGCGCGCCGAGCTGCTCGAATCAGCCGAGCGCCCCGATCCGGCCGGCTACGCCCCGCTCGATCCGCCGCTCGCTATCGGCCTGCCCTTCATGCCCACCCAGGTCGCCGCCGCGTACACCGCCTGGCCGCTGCTGCCTGAGCTATTCCCGGTGTTTTTCGCAGGTGTTCAGACCAAACGTGATGACTTGGTTGTCGATATTGAACACAGTGCTCTCGTCTATCGAATGAAACAGTATTTCGATCCAAAAACAACTCATGAAATGATGTCGAAGTTACTACCCCGAAGTATGGAGGATACTGCACGCTTTGATGCGCGTACGACACGGGATTATCTAATAAGGCGCGGTCTATTGCCTGAGTATTTTGTACGTTACAGTTACCGCCCCTTTGATGTTCGATGGATTTATTGGGAGCCGGAAACTCGGTTGTTAGGCGAAAAATCACCCGCATATTTTCCGCATGTGTTCGCAGGAAATATATGGATAGTATCCCAACAAAAGCCACGACGTGAATGGTCAGTTCCCCAAGTTACACATAAACTTGGTAATCTTGATTTGATGGATCGTGGCGCAAGCTATATTCCACTCTATCTCAAAAGCAAACAGCAGACACTTTTCGATCAGCACGACGCCGACACCAGGCCCAACCTGAGCGACGCAGCCAGCGTCTACCTCGCCAGCCTTGGCGCAGGCGCGCCCGAGCTATTCCACCACGCCATCGCCAGCTTGCACGCGCCCGCCTACCGCGAAGAAAACGCCGGCGCATTGCGCCAGGATTGGCCGCGCGTACCATTGCCCGCCAGCGCGGCAGCCCTGCGCGCCTCCGCTGCGCTCGGCCGCCAGCTCGCCGCCCTCCTCGATCCCGAAACACCCGTCGCCGGCGTCACCACCGGCCCCATCCGCCCCGAGCTGCGCGCCATCGGCGCAATCACCCGCGTCGGTGGTGGCGCGCTCCAGCCCGCCGCCGGCGAGCTCGATCTCACCGCTGGCTGGGGCCACGCCGGCCAGGGCGGCGTCACCATGCCCGGCAAAGGTCGCGCCATCGCCCGCGCCTACACCCCCGCCGAGCGTGCCGCCCTCGAAGCCCTGCCCGGCGCACACATCCTGCTCGGCGCAAGCACACACGAAATCTACCTCAACAACGTCGCCTACTGGAATAACATCCCCGCCGCCGTCTGGGAATACACCATCGGCGGCTACCAGGTCATCAAAAAGTGGCTCAGCTACCGCGAAAAGCCACTGCTCGGCCGCGCCCTCACCACCGACGAAGTCCGCGAAGTCACCGCCATCGCCCGCCGCATCGCCGCCATCATCCTGCTCGCCCCCGCGCTCGATGCAAACTACCACGCCACCAAATCCGATACTTACCAATGGCCGCCCTAACTGCTTGTCCCGGCCGACCTACGTGTCCGCCGCCCTGTCCCGGCCGACCTACGTGTCGGCCCACGCCCAAGCCCCGTCCCGGCCGACCTACGTGTCGGCCCCAAGCTGCACTAGGGAAACACTATGAACATCTGGCAGCAACTCCAAAATCCATCCGATGCAGTTATAGCGGCTGTTGTTGGCGCACTCGTCGGCGCAGTAGCGATTCTCATATTCCAACTCATCGTTCCAGGCATCTGGAAAGGGCTTGGTGCAATCATCGCCAAACTCTGGAAATTGCTAGGGGGCCGCCGCTCGCTCAAAAGCTTCGAGCGTCGTTATCGCAGTTGGCTCTGCGAAGAACACCGCTTCCTGCAAATACGTGGCATCCGCACGCGTTCTGGTGTTTCATCCATCGAACTTGATCGTGTCTACGTCTCTCTCAGGCTCGATCCATCCGCACTCAAGCAAGATTTTGATTGGGAAGCATTAAAAAAAGCTCCTAACCCAGATATTTGGAACCGACTTATCTGGTGGCGTACAAAGGCCGCCGCTCCAGCGCCAGAAGAGCAAGACACTCTAACAATACAAGAGCCAGAAAACAAACAAATATCCATCAGCCAAGCCCTTGCCTTCTCACGCCGCTTGGTCATTATTGGCGGCCCAGGCTCAGGCAAAACAACATTGCTCAGCTTTCTTGCACTCACATTTGCGCGTTCGCAAGCCGATCGCAAGCTCGGCCTCGACGAACAACGCCTGCCGATCATTATTCCGCTTCGCACACTCGCTCGCACCAACACAAAATTATCGGCCGAGAATTTGCCTGCTGTCTGCCTGCCAGAAGATCTTGCTCGTGAATATTCGCCCACCCTTTTCACAAATCGCCTTCTCGAGGGCAAATGCCTCGTACTCCTCGATGGTGTCGACGAAGTCGCATCGCTTGAGCAGCGCCATCTCATCGCAAGCCAGGTCGAAGATTTCGTAAATCTCTACCCCAATAATCGCTACATCATCACCTCGCGGCCTATTGGCTACGAAGGTGTAACCATTCCAGGCTTTGTTCAGCTCGATGTCTGTGACTTTGCCGATCAGGATATTCGCGATTTTGCCGAGCACTGGTGCCTCGCGGTCGAGCTCGCCGGCCGCGGCGATACCAAAATGGGCGAAGAAGTCGCACGCCGTAAAGCTGAGCAAGATACAAATGCCCTCGTGAAAGCTATTGAAAGCAACGATCGCATTCGCCGCCTCACAGTCAATCCACTCTTATTAACCATTGTTGCCACCGTGCATCGCTATCGCGCAACGCTCCCAGAGCGTCGCGTCGAACTCTACGATGAATGCGTCCAGGTCTTGCTCGGCTCCTGGGATGAAGCCAAAGGCGTATCCTTTAGCCAAATGAAATGGGCCAGCAAGCGCACAGTTTTAGAAGCTCTAGCCTATTGGATGCACAAAAACAGCATACGCGATGTGGAACACGCCGATGCTCAGCAGCAGATCGCCGCTGCCCTGCCACTCGTCGGCGCAAAACCAGAAGATGCGCTTGAATTTCTGGAAAACGTCAAAGAGCGCAGCGGTCTGCTCGTCGAACGCGGTATGAACATCTATGGCTTCTCACACCTCACTTTTCAGGAATATCTCACTGCCAACTACTTACTCTCACAAGACGAAACAGGTCGCGCCGAACTACTCACCCACCTTGCCGAATCCTGGTGGCACGAAGTCGTTCTTCTCTACGCCGCTGCCGGCAACGCATCGCCCCTGCTTCGCGATATACTCGCTCTGCCCGATGACATGTTCCAAAACAATCTCTTGCTCGCCGCCGAATGTCTGGAAGATCGTTTACGAGTCGATCCTGAAGTCGAAAAAACAGTGCTTGATCAACTTGCACATATTGTTCGTAAATCGCCCTTCGCAAATCTGCGAAGAACCGCATTATATGTACTTGAAAAGCTTGCTGGTAGTTCTCATGCGACACAAGCGGTCGAACGATTAATAGTGTTATTGCACGATCCAGATCCATTTGTGTGTACCCAAACTCTTTCTCAGCTAGGTTCAAGAAAGTCCGTTCTCTTCAGTACACCAGCAATTGCTTCAGCATTTCTATCGAAACTTACAAATAATAACCTTGCCATGCGCGTTGCCACTATCAATGCTATGTATCGCGGGCCGTTCTTCACAAATTTCCCATCTGAATTTGCTTCTGCCTTGCTGAAACTTCTCCATGATCAGGAACTACAGGTGCGTATCGCTGCTATCGAAGTTGTAGGCAGCAACATTTGGGGTGTTCCTATTCCCGAAGCCATACCTGCCCTCCTGGAGCTGTTCAACGATCCCCACGACGAGATACGCATTACAGCTATTAGGGCAGTAGGTAATGTACCAGCAGCCATACCAATGCTGCTGAAACTTCTCAAATCTCCTCAAGCCGAAACCGCTATCGCAGCTATAAGTGCATTAGGGCGAGTGCAGCGGGAATTTTCTGACGAAGCTATATCCGCGCTCCTAGAACTTCTCGATCAATCTCAACCAGAAGTGCGCATCGCGGCTATAGCTACGCTAGGGCGTAATTATGAACTCCACCCTGACGTTATAGCTGCCCTGGTCAAGCTTCTCAATGATCCTGAAACAGAAATACGTATCGCAGCAATCGACGCTTTAAGCCGTAGCTTGACCAAATATCCTTCGGCCGAAGTTATATCTGGACTACTGCCACTGCTTGATGATCCACAGCCCGCAGTGCGCGCTGCGGCTGTCAAAGCTGTAGCCTGGCTCACAGAAGCCGAGCCGCTCCCAAAAGCAGTAGCTAATCCACTGGCTCTTCTGGAAGATCCACATCCAGAGGTTCGTATAGCAGCAATTCAGGTTTTCACAAGAAGATCTGATGAAGATTCTCTATTAGTGCCTGAAATAATTATTCCTTTATCGTCCCGTTTTCAGGATATCGTACCCGAGGTGCGGATCGCTGTCATTGAGGGAGTAGGTGCTGGCTATAAACTGTATCAAAATAGGAGATCGCTTATAAGGCCACGAGCAGGCCGCCCTATCTCTGGTTTCATCCCTGAATTACTATCAAGTGTAAACGAAGCAGATTTGAAAATACGTTTAACAGCTATCGATGCCTTAACACCTGGTGTCGACGAAACTCCTGTTTCTGAGGCCATACCTACACTGCTAGGGCTTCTGAAAGATCCTGTGCCTGAGATTCGAATCGCAGCCGCCAGAGCCTGTCAGAATATTGAATCCGCACAAAGCGAGATTTGTCTCCTCCTATTAACTTTGCTAGCTCACGATGATATTCAAATTCGCAACGAAGTATCAAAGCATCTTCTGTCTTTCTTCGACAAATCCGATAGTGCATCATCCATAACATCACACCATATAGTTCAGCTGGGCCAATACCTAAACGATGACACTCATATAATTCAATATCGGCTAGCTCCAGCTCGATCAGGGGAACAGACTGTGCGCGATTTAGCCTGGGAACTTTTAAGAAAATATAGCGAATCAAGTGGCGCGCGCCTCTTTTGGAACGAAACATCCGGTCTTACTGAAGTGCCGCCCGCGCAATAGCTGGCGTGGCGACTCTGTATTAATGCGTTTGCAACGTATCAGATATACTGCATTAAAAGTTATGTTCGAGCCGACCTACGCCTGCCCTGAGGCTCCCCTGAGCGTGTCGAAGGGCCTGTCGAAGGGTGTTTGCTGCCACCGTCCCGGCGGACCTACGCCTGCCCTGAGCCTGTCGAAGGGTGTCCGCCGCTACCTTTTCCACACCCCCACATTCCCGCCCACCGCCGGCGTCACATTCGCCGCGTGCTTGGCCAGCGCCAGCGCCATCACCGTATCGTCGTGCCCATTGCCCGCCGCAGCGTAGCGCCACAAGCCCGAGGGCAGCCGCGTCTGCTCAAAGCTCAGCAGCTCCCCGATCTGCACTGCGTCGTTGAGTATCCGAAAGCATCCTTGTTCCATCCCCAGCGCCAGGTCGTCGATAATCTCCTTCTTCGTGGCGTTCGTCGTCACAAACGGCTGCACTGGATACCTACCCCGCAGCTGCTCAACCAGCGGCCCGCCCATGTTGTTTGCTTCAGCCACAATCAGCCGCGGCTTGAACGTACGATACAACGCATCCAGCCGCCCCAGCTGCAATTCATAGTCGACTTGGTTGAACCGGTCGAGCGCCACCTGCTCCTGCGTGTTCATGTCGACCACGCTGATCACAGTGTAATCCCCGCTGCGCCCCCAGTCGACGCCGAACACATAGCTATGCCCCGCCACCGGCGCAGCCTGCGCTTCGGCCACCGCCGCCGCCATCACCTTGCGGAACAGCCCGGCGTTGTCGTCGACAAACTGCGCCAGAAATTCCTGAATAAACACAATCTCCGGCACCGACGCCCGCATGCTCTCGATCTCGTCGGGGTCGATATGCGGATTTGTCACCGTCGGCATCTGGAAGCTCGCCCAATCGCGCTGGGCATCGTCAAGCCCGAGCTGAAACAAGTTCCAAAAGCCATTCCTGCCCTTCGGCGTCGAGAGAAAGAACGCATCCCCACGATAGTCGGCGAGCGTGGCGCGAATCACCAGGTTCCAATGGTCCAGCAGCGCGCCATCCATCGCCGCTTCGTCGATGATGAAACGGCGATATTTCCGGCCACGGATTGAGTCCGCGCTCGCAAGGCTCCAGAAGTCGACAACAGCGCCAGTGATCAAGGTCACACGCTTGTTCTGCTTGTCAATCCCATTTTTGGCAATCACCGGCGCGGCCAGCTGCAAGAAATCCCGCCACACCTCCAGCAGCATCTTGTAGGTCGGCGAGGCCCACGCCACCGGCAGCCCTTCCAGCGCCGCTTCGAGCAGCAAGTTCGTGCCGATGATTGTCTTGCCAAACCGCCGCCCGCAGCTCACCACATTGAAGCGGCGCATTCCCTTGTAAATCTTGGCCTGCCCATCGTGCGGGCGCCGAAGTTTCAGTGAAATCTGAGGCATAAAAACGCGCTCCTGTCACCAGCCGACCTACGTGTCGGCTGTCAGTCGCGCGTTCCGCTGCTGATCGTATGGGCGAAGCACCTGCCTGCCCTGCCTGTTCGGGCGAAGCACCTGCCCTTTTCCTGCCCCTCACCTTGAACCCGAGAGCAGGTGCTTCGCCCTCTATGTGTCGGCCGCATACTCCACCGTCACCACCACCTCGTTCTTCTCTTCCACCACATCCTTGACCTTGCCGTATTTCCGCTCGTACAGCGCCTTGAACGCGCCAACATCCCCGCCCGCCGCAGCCTCGATCATCCCCGCGATCACGCGGCGCTCGGCGCGCTCATCGAACAGCTCGAGCAGCACCGAGCGCTGCGCATTCTCCACCGCTCGCGGTGCTCGCCCTGCTGGATTGCCACTTTTGCCCTTCACAAAGCGTCCCATTCCAAAATCTCCCTGCTATCAGGCTGAGCAGACCGCGCCGCTTCCTGGCGCGGTACGGGCGCATTGCATGCGCCCTACTTCAATGCCCCCAGCGCCCGCAGCGCCAGCACTGTCGCCACGCCCACCACCGCGCCAATCAGCGCCGCCACAACGAAAAACGCTGTTACCAGGCCATTACCAGACATGCTCATTACCTCGCTACAATCGGATAAGAACGACCACAAACACCACGAACGACAACACCATCGACGCCACGCCAAGCGCCAAAACGGCCACCAGCAGCCAATCCACGCGCCGCAAAAGTTTCGAAACATCCGTAATCAGCTCCAGCTGCCGCGACTCAATCCGCTCGACGTCGCCCCGCAGCCCGATCATTTCAACTGCCATCTCGTTTTCTTCCCAAATAAAAGCGGCCACCCCCGAAGGAGTAGCCGCGCGATCTTTCCGCTGCTGGCCCGTCTCGTGTCTCGTGTCTCCCAGGCTCCTATCGCCCGCCCCGCACACCCCTGCCACTCCAGCGTCCACCGGCCGGCCGATGATCCGGCGCAATCGGTGCAGCGCGCGGCGCCTCGACAATCGTGATCGTGCATTTCACATGCGAGCCGTTCATCCGGTCGATATCCGTGCTCACGCTATAAATCTCTGGCCGCGCCAGCAGCTGCAGCGCCAGCCCGTGCATGCGCAGCTCAAACGCGGCATTGCTCTCGCCGTCCATCGGCAGGATCGTCCGCACCCGCTTGGTCTGATACCGCTGCAGGTCGCCGCGCACATAGGTGTAGCCGTCGCTGCCGTAGTCCTCGATGTTCTGCTGTGGTGCTGTGCTCACTTCGGCCACCAAAAAGCGCGGCCATCAGGGAGAAGCCGTGTTCTCACCTAATGCCGCGCATTATCGCTGCTGACGTGTGTATCTTCGCATAGCAACCTATTTACAGCAATAGTTCCCAAGTCCATGCTTGTACTAGGTCTTCGAATTCACTCGCACTATTTTCGAATTCACTCGCACTATTCGGGGAGAAAAAATCCAACTTTCTGCGAATTCACTCGCAATCTCTTTTGAGAAAACTACAACTTTCTGCGAATTCACTCGCACTATTCAGCCACACGCCGAACCATCCCGAGCGCCCCGCCGTGCATCGCCGCTACGCAGCCGCGCACGGCATTTGATTCGGCCGCCTGCCTCGCGCGCTCAGCAATGCAGCAAGCCTGCCGGCAGCAAGGTGGAGATTATCGATCTGCAAATTGAAAGTGATATGCGCGCAGCACTTCTCAGCATAGCACCCGGCACCAGCGCAAGCGCTGCGGACTCGCAAGCGGCCGGCCTGCGGCGTGCTCGGGCGCTGTGCTGCACGTAGCTGCGGCGCTGTGTCGCAGCGTTTTCGTCTTCTCGCTCAGGGGTTGTGTCATGCTTCTCTCAACAGTTCGGCTCTTTGCAGCTAACAACGGCGGCTCTCTCGTTTCCAGCGCCCCGCTTTCGCCCCGCGCCGGTGCGTTCGTGTTCTCGTTCGGCCAGGCTCGCACGTCGGCGGCTGTGTTCGCGTTCGTCACGCGCGGCTTCCAGTTCAGCGCTGCCGGTTGCGTCCACGTCACGGCCATTGCCCAGGTGCGTGCTTCGTTGCCAGTTCGTCGCTTCCGTCGCGCTCACGGTCGCCCAGCGCTTCGTTGCCGCTAGGTTCTTCGCCGGCGTCGGGCTTCGGCTCGGCGTCGGCTTTTTTTGTGCGCGCCAGAAGCCAAAGCGGTAGGGTTCGCCGCCACCACCGCGCGCTCCCGCGCGACCGCTCCACCCACCGGCCCGGCGCATACCCGCTGCTGACTACGCTGCGCTCCGACTGCAGCGGCCACGCGCCGGCCAGCCCGAGCACACATTCATCAAAACGCGGTAGCCGTCGCCTGCGCCCACGGCACCCACGCTGCGCGGCCACGGTGTCCAAGCCTTGCCCGGTGCGCGCGACCGTCTCTCTACCCTGCGGGGCCACGGTGCGCGCGTCTATTATTTGTGGGGCACCGCTCCGCCGCCGCGTGCCCCACACCCCACCAGGCGGTCTACGCGGTAGCTGCGCACCACCACGTGCCCCGCCCGCACGCCGCCACGAATCGGCGGCCGCGTGCGGGCGCTGGCCTCGCTTCGCTCCAGCGGTACTCCACTTATTTGGGGGCGGGGTGCCATGGACACCCTCCCCGCCCCCAAACCCCCACCCCTTCCTCCTCCTTCTCCCACCTCCGCGCCGGCCTGCCGGCCGGGCGCGCCGCCGAGCGGTGCAGCGTTCTCGCTGGGCAGCTCGGCGCTGGTCGCGGTGTTCTCATTCGCGCTCCCGGCTGCATTTCTAATTTGCTTTAGTTTGCTTTAGTTTGCTTTTCGTGCTATAATACTAGTAGGTCATTCATCGTTCTAGTGCATTGGGGTGCTCTATGTCGTCATCTCACCATTGCCCCTGTGGTCAGCGCGCCGGCTCGTCGTTCTGTCGCTGCGGGCGCGCCTTTTCCGCCGTCGCGCCGCGCGCGCTCGGCGTCGGTGCCGGCTCGGTCGTCGTCGCCAGCTCCCGCCGCGCCCCCTGCGGCCTGGTCGCGCTGTGCGCCTTCGCCGGCCCGCACGGTTTCGCCCAGGCCTGCCGCTTCGCCCGCGCCTGCCCGGCATTGTTTGGCGTGGTGCCGCCGTTTGTCCGCCGCGCCGGCCCTGGCTGGGTCGTTCCCGTGCCGGTTTCGTCCGCGCAGTAGGTGCCGCATGTCAGCAGCTCGCCAGCTCATCACCACCGCCGCCGCCGTTGGCATCAGCGGCAGCCGCACGCCCTGCTCCGCCAGCCTGGCCGCCCTGCGCAGCCTGGCAGCGTTGGTGCCGGCCTGCGCCGCCGTGCTGGTCGGCGATGCCGCCGGCATCGACACCGCCGCCGCCGCCCTGTTGCCCCAGGCGCGCATCTTCCAGGTTGGCGCGCACGGCAGCCCGCGTGCCCCCTACCGCGCGCAGCTCGTCGCGCGCTCGGTCGCCTGCGTGCAGGCCTGCGCCCGTGCCGGCGGCGTGTGGTGCAGCTTTCCGGCCCGGCCTGCGCCCGCCAGCCTCGCCCCATCTGCCAAGCCCGCCGCCACGTTCGGCGGTTTCGGCTCGGGCACCTGGTCAGCGCTCGCGCTGGCGCTCGGCCTCGGCCTGCCGTGCCTGGTGTACACGCCCGCACCACTCCAGCCGCCGGCCGCCTGGCCACTCGGCCCGCTCGGCCGCGGCTGGTTTCTCGCCCAGCCTGGCGCGCTGGCCCAGCAGGCAGCCACTGTGCAGCAGCTCGTCATGTTTTAGGGAGATCAGCCATGGCCCGACGAAGCGAAAAAACGATCTGTGAGGGATGCGGCAAAAAGAAAGCCGGCGGAGGCATGCGCTTCTGCTATGGCTGTTACGGCATCATCCTCAGCAATTACACGCCGGTGCAGCGCCCCGAGCCGACCTACTACTACCCGCCGCCTAAGCGCAAGAAGGGCGACGACTAGCGCCCGCCGCAGCGTATCGCGGCCCATTGGCGCGGCGTATCGTGCGCCGCGCCCAGCACCACACAAGGGAGCAAAGAATCATGGCACCCACACCGAAGCAGACGAAGCAGATCGGCAAGAACATCAGCGCCACGCTGGAAGGCAGCACGCTCACGCTGGTGATCGACATCGCCAAGGATTACGGCCTCAGCAGCTCAGGCAAAAGCCGCATCATTGCCAGCAGCGAGGGCAACCAGGCCGCGCCGGGCGACGCCGAGATCAAGATCGGCCTCAACATCTACCGGCGGGCATAGCGCCCACCAACGCAGCGGCGCGCCAGTGTTCGTACCACTGGCGCGCCATTGACACAACGAGAGGCACCCGTATGTCACCACCCATTCTACCATCTGGGCGGCATGTTCAGCGCGACCCCGAAACCGGCGATTGGGCCGCGTACTATGACGGCGAATTCCTCGGCTACCGCGCCCGCCGCGACGACGCCGAGCAGTTGGCGGCCGATCACGAACGCGAGATCCTGCGCCGCCGCCCCGCACCCGCCGAGCCAGCCCCCAAGCCCGCACGCGGCCGGCCCTTCACCAAAGCCAACGCCGCCGCGATGGGCGCGAAGGGCGGCCGCCGCACCGCCGAGAAGCACGGCAGCACCTACATGGAGCTGATCGGCAGGCGCGGATGGTGGGCCACCGTGCTCAAGCATTGGAACGGCGATCCGCGCGCCTACATGAACTACATCATCGCGCTTGGCCTCGCCGCAACCGACGCCGTACCGCAGAACGGAGCCTTTGAGCACGACCGGCAGCGCATCCGAAGCCGCGCCCGCGCCGGCCTGCTGTCCTACGTCCGCCCGCGCTGGCAGCCGCCCGAATTCCCCGCCGACATGGAGCCACCCTTCTAGCAATCTACCGCCAGGCGCGTCCATGCTGGGCGCGCCCGGCCGAAAGGAAACCCCACCATGCACAGCGTCAAAACGACCATCGCCACCGACCCCGCCGGCAAGATCACCGGCTACGGCATCAGCATCGAAGCCGAGACGACCGGCGAAGCCGACGAGATCCGCGCCTGCATCGCGGCCAGCCTGGACATGATCCGCCAGGCGATTCAGGAGCAGTTGATCGCCGCGATTGCTGCGCCGCCCACGCCCGCACCGGCCGCGCAGCCCACACCCTACCGCAAGCCCGCCACGCCCGAGGAAGCCGAGGCGCGATTCTTCGCGCGCTACAAGGACATCATCGGCGGCGAGAGCTGGCTCGACGTTCGGGCATATTTGGGCCACAACCACCCGAAGCCGCAGACCATCGACGGCTGGATCAGCGCCGCCGAAGCCGTGCGCGACCAGGCCGAAGCCGAGCAGCAGCGTGACGAGGAAGCAGTACCGCCGCCCCCGCCGGCCAGCACCCGCCGCAGCGCCAGCCGCCGCGCCGCGTAGCAGCCCCAGCCGCGCCGCCCTGAGATCATCGAAGGGCGGTGCGCCACCACCCAGGACGACATGACCGACCAGGCGCAGAAATCAGCAGAAAAGGATGGGCCACCTATGCAGCTCCCGCCGAGTGCAGGCGCCCGAGGCGCAGACGGCGCGGCCGACTCGGCCGCGCTGCCCAGCGCTGCGCGCACGTTGGCAGTTTTGGCCGATGCGCCCTTCGACAAGCTCAGGACGCGCCGTTTGGGCCAGATGCGGATGCGCGCTCGATTCACGGCCGCTGGCGCGGCCACGGTGCGCGCCGTTTGTATCGAATCGGCCCCCGCTGCGCTGCGCTTGCGCCGGGCACAGCCTGCCGGCAGCGCGGCAGGACACGACCCACCATCACATCGAGAGGACAGCCATGAACATCCAGGCACGTATCGAAGAACTGTACAAAGACCTCGCTGACGCCTTGACGGTCACCACCGGCGAGGAATGGAAGCGCCAGTATCACGCTGAGAAGCTCAGCCAGCGCGTGGTCGCCCCCGACGAGCTGACCTTCACGTTGCACAAGCTCCACCCCGACCGCATCCAGATCGGGGTTGATTTCGGCGATGCCTACCAGTTCGTTGATCGCAGCGCGCTTCGGAGTATCACCGTCCGCGCCGACCGCAGCAGCATGCAATTCGCCCGCGAGATCACGCGCCGGCTCCTGCCCGAGGCGCGGCAGGCCTGGCAGCAAGCCCGCGAAGCGCTGCGCCAGCATGGCCAACGCGAAGCACAGCGCGCCATGTGGCTCCAGGAGATGATCGCGGCCGGCTGTGTGGGCAGTTGGCAGGAATGGCAGGTATTCAACCGCCCCGGCGGCGCCTACTTCCACGCCCGAGTCGAGCAGTACGGCGTGTATTTCGAGCGCATCGGCAGCGTGAGCGTAGAAGCCGCCAAGCAGATCGTCGCCATCTTGAACGACCCCGCCAGCACATGACATTCCAGACCGATCGCGCCGTCCTGAGGTTATCGAAGGGCGGCGCGATCCACGCACCCGAGGACACGAGCATGCCCCGACGACGCAACAACGAGCCCGAGCGGGTCGACCCCGCCGACCTCGCGGCCGGTTATATGTTTCCCGAGCTATTCGCCGACGAGCCTTTCGCCCTGCGCAGCCAGGAAGCCACCGAGCGGCCATTCGCGCCGACGGCAGCCGCGCAGCTGAGCATGCCCGGCCTGCCCCCGGTCGATTGGGAGCACATCAGGAAGAGACAGGCCCAGGCGCGCCAGGCACGCCAGCGTCGCCAACCAGCACCAGCCGCGCCGCGCGTGTTCGTGGTCGAGCCGCCCACCGAGGATTGAACATGATTGCATCGTACGATACAAAGCCCACCGGCGAATACCTCGTGTTTCAGCAGGCCTACGACTTTTTCAACGCCGAGCTGTTCGCCGGACAGCTCCCCGACTGCCTGATCACACTCCAGAGGAAACACGGCGCGCGGGGCTATTTCTGGGCCGCGCAGTTCAGCGCGCGTAGCGGTAGCCAGGCCACCGACGAAATCGCAATGAATCCCGAGACGTTCGCCGACCGCACGGACGCTGAGATCCTGTCGACGCTGGTGCACGAGATGTGCCACCTGCAGCAGCATCATTTCGGCAAGCCCAGCCGCAACGCCTACCATAACGCCGAGTGGGGCGCAATGATGCGCGCCGTTGGCCTCATCCCTTCCGCCACTGGCCAGCTCGGCGGCAAGCCGACCGGCCAGAAAATGACGCACTATATCGAAGAAAACGGCCATTTCGCGCGTGCCTGCGCGCGCCTGCTCGCGGGAGGTTTCGCCCTACGCTGGCAGGCTGCCGGCCGAGGCATCGGCGGCGATGCTGCCGCCAAGAAGCGCGCCAGCAAGACAAAATATTCGTGCGAAGGGTGCGGCCAGAACGCTTGGGCCAAGCCAGGCGCGCGGCTCATCTGTGGCGACTGTGAGCTGCCGATGATCGCCGAGGATTAAAAGGGAAAGATAGAACCTTGTAAATAATCGCTTTCATTTGCTTTTCATGGTAATATGGATGGCATGATGTACTATAAATTCAAACAAGATGCAGCCCAAATCATTGCCATGGCTGGCATTAGTCAAGCAGATCTTGCACGCAATGCAGACGTCAATCATACCAATCTCAGTACTCAGTTGCGCCATTTTCGCCCAATGCGAATGACTACTGCTGCACGAATTGCCCGCGCTTACGCAGAAGCTGCCAAAATCACTCAGCAAGATGCCATGGAAGTCTTATTTGTCGCAGAAACGAACGAATAGATGTACACTCCTATGCCACGCCGTCTGACTAAAAAAGTAATGACAATATAAAGGATTACCCAAACGTATAATGCCAAAGTTTCGAAAAGTAAGCCCCCACGAAGCCGCCACCTGGTCGCCATCATTTCCGCCCACACTCCCTAACGCCGACCCCAAAAAGCTGCTCGCCAATGTGCCCGACCGGCGCGGCCTCACGCGCATCGACATCGCCGGCGAACACGCTTGGCGCGCACGCGTCTATACCCGCAGCATCGAGCTGCACCGCCAGTTCGCCGACAGCCTTCACGGCGGGACGCTGGCCGCGCTACAGGCTGCCATCAACTGGCGCGATCATATGCGCAAGCTGGCCGGCCCGCGCCCAAAGAAGCCGCGCCGTTGGTACATCACGCGCGCCGACTACGAGCGCCTCAACGGGTGGCTCGCCTACGCCGACCGGCGACGCTACTTCAGCGACGCGAAGTACGGCGGCCAAGGTGGTGCTCGCGAAGCCGCTGAGGAATGGATGCACGAGCGCGCCGCCGGGTAGCCACTTTTGACGACCAAACCGAGTCGATCTATAATCCACACGTTCCACGCAACCCATATGGAGGTGTGATGAGCGACAAACCCTCGTACACACCGAAGCAGGCCGCCGAAGAGCTTGGCGTAAGTGATGAGACAATCTATCGCTGGATTCGCACCGGGCTGATGACAGCGAAACGGCGTGGGCTCAACAAGACAAAGCCGCGCTATTTCATCGATGCCGCTGAGGTTGAACGAGTTCGCACTGAAGGAAATTACGGCGAGGAAAAGGGAAATAATTACGGCCTCGTAGCGTCCGCCTGAGAAACAGTCACTACGAGGCCGCCGACCCGTACCTTAACAGCACAGGTAAAGGCACAGTGTTGTGCCTCAATTATAGTGCACATCCGTTCTAAGGTTTTAACCTTTTGAGCGGCCGTGCGCGTTTGTGAGTTTTGCTCCGCACCATTACAGTGCGGAGCACGCCGATTAAAGCATTGTGGCGGGGAGGGAGGGATTCGAACCCTCGAGGGGATTGCTCCCCTAGCGGTTTAGCAAACCGCCGCACTAGGCCGACTATGCGACCTCCCCACATGTGCGTGCCGTCGTCGACTGGAGGAGAGAGTGGGATTCGAACCCACGAGGCTTGCGCCTGGTTGTTTTCAAGACAACTGCCTTAAACCGCTCGGCCATCTCTCCGCTGCGCCACTGGGGGCGCGATGGCAGGCGGGACAGGAATCGAACCTGCAACCTGCGGTTTTGGAGACCGCTGCTCTGCCTAATTGAGCTACCCGCCTATGCAGGCTATCATATCATACCAGTGCTGACTGTGCAAGTTTTATGCGGCCCCGGCTTCCGGCTGCGCGGCCGGCAAAGCGACGTGGAACGTGGTGCCCTGGCCAGGCGCGCTGCTCACCCAGATGCGCCCGCTCTGCATTTCAACCAGGCGCTGCACAATCGCCAACCCCAGGCCCGATCCGCCAGTTTCGCGGGCGCGCGCTTTGTCGGCGCGGTAGAAGCGCTCGAAGATCTGCGGCAGCTCGCTGGCTGGGATGCCCGCGCCAGTATCGGCCACTTCGAACACGACCCAGCCGGCCGGGCGCGCTGGCAGGCTGGGCGCGCCGCTGGCCGCCGATTGCGCCAGCCGCAGCGTCACCGTGCCGCCGGCCGGGGTGTAGCGTAGGGCATTCTCGATCAGGTTGCCAAGAATTTGCAGCAGGCGCTGTGGGTCGGCCAGCACCGCCAGCGCGGCGTGGGGCCGCTCGATGCGCAGATCGATTTGCTGCTGGCGGGCGCGCGGCGCGACATTCCCCACCACGCGCTCGCCGGCCGTGCCAGCATCGACCGCCTCAATCGCCAGCGAAAGCTGCCCGGCGTCGGCAAGCGAAAGCAAGCGCAGGTCGTCGACCAGGCGCGTGAGCAGGCTGGTTTCTTCGGCCAGCGAGCGCAGGGTGTCGGGCGTGGGCTGGGCGATGCCGTCTTCAATGCTTTCGAGCTGGAGCCGCAGAACGCTCAGCGGCGTGCGCAGCTCGTGCGCAATATCGGCTACCTGCTGGCGGCGCAATTGCTCCTGCCGGCCAAGCTCAGCCGCCATGGTGTTGAACGACACCGCCAGCTCGGCCAGCTCGCGATCAGGTGGGATTGCCAGCGGCTGGTGGTCGCCGCCGCTGGCCAGGCGGTGCGCCGCACCCTGCATCGAGCGCAGCGGGCGCGTCACTCGCCCAGTAATGACCCGCCCAACGATCAGCGCAATCAGCACGGCCAGCGCGCTGCCTGCAATCAGGCTCCAGCGCACCATGCGCAAAAATTCGGTTTCTGCCTGGGTGAATTCGCCAACCTGCCCGCCCATCACCACGCTGCCTACCGTGCGCCCGTCAACGATGATCGGGCTTTCCAGGCCCGTGCGCGGCTGGCCCGCGCGTGGCGCCTGTGCCGCGCCATTGTTGTCGAAAATCAGGTTGCCCGCGGCATCATACACCAGCAGGCGGCGGCGGCGCAGCAAATCATTTGGGCGGTTCTGGGCCACACGGCGCTGCAGCACCTGCGCCACGCCATCCCAGCTCTGGCGGCGCTGGTAGACGGCCGCGATCACGTCGGCGGCGGCGTCGGCCTCGGCCTGGATGCGCCGGTCGGTCAGGCGATTGAATGCCAGGCGCAGCACCATTGTGACCAGCACGGCAACAATGACCACGCCCACAAACGCCACCAGCGCGTGGGTAAAGGTCAGGCGTGAACGAAGACTGCGCATAGGCATCACTCGGCGAATTTATAGCCAACGCCAAACACCGTCACGATCATGCGCGGGCTGGCTGGGTCGGTTTCGATCTTGCGACGCAGGTTTTTGATGTGCGCGTCGATGGTGCGCTCGAAGCCGGCATATTCATCGCCCTGCGTTGCGTCGAGCAGCTGCGCGCGCGAAAGCGGGCGGCCGGCGTGGCGCAGCAGCGCGGCCAGCAGATCGAACTCGGTGGGCGTGAGCTCGACGACCTGGCCGCCAACCAGCACGCTGCGCCGGTCGAGATCGACCTGGACATCGCCGCCGCGCAGCACCGCCGCTGGCTGCATTGCACCCGTGGTGCGGCGCAGCACGGCCCGCGCGCGCGCCACCACTTCGCGTGGGCTAAACGGCTTGGTGATATAATCGTCGGCGCCAATTTCCAGGCCAATCAGCATGTCGGCTTCGTCGACGCGGGCGGTGAGCATAATAATCGGCACAGCCGAAGCGCGCCGAATCTGGCGGCATACCTCGCTGCCATCCAACTCGGGCAGCATCAGATCGAGCAGAATGAGATCGGGCTGGTCGCGCCGCGCCGACTCGAGGGCTGCGCGCCCGTCGTAGGCGGCCAGTGTTTCGAAGCCGGCCTGCCGAAAGTAGGCGGCCAGGCCCTGCACCAGTTTGCGCTCGTCGTCGACAATAAGAATTCGCTGCGCCACGTTCTCATTCCTTTACGCCACTTCTGCGCTAAGCTTGGCGAAATGTGGGCAATACTCGCGCATATGCCGGTATTGTACTGCTGATTTATGAATATTTGATGGAGAAGTGGAAAAAGAAGTGTTCTCATTTGAGCATGGCATAGGAATTGCATAGGATAGCGGAACAACAAGTTGGCGTGTACCACAAGGCTGGGTACAATACACATTCCAATGGTATGCGCACATTCTTCTTGTCAGTTGTGCGCTGGTCCCTGAAGATGCTGGCCAGCCGCAGTGCGATACACTTTACTGTGGAGAGCATCTAGTAGGAGGCAGTCTGATGGTAGTAGCAACGTGGCCGAAATGCCGTAAATGCTCCGATGGTGAGCTTATTCCGCTCTCCGATTATGGTACTGATGGAGCAACGGTAACATATAAGGCCTGGGTGTGTACGAATCCGTCTTGTGGCTTCAATTTGAAGATTCATAAGGGTAATTTGTACATTAACGAGCCAGTAAGCGAGCGAACGCCCTATCAAAATAACCATTAGTGTTTTGATGAACGACGAACAGCGTTTTGCGAACGAGCGCCAGGGGGAAACCTCTGGCGCTCGATTGGCTGGCCCGGCGCTCCGCCTTGTTCTGGCTTCGGCATCGCCACGGCGGCGCGAGCTGATGGGATGGCTGGGGGCAGTGTTCCAGGCGATTGCAACCGATGGCGAAGAGCGGGACGACGCGCCACCCGCCGAGCTTGTTGCGGCGCTGCCGCCCTGCCCGGTGCCGCTGGCCACCCACCCGACGCTGCTGGCGTGGCGGAAAGTGCAGGCGGCTTGCGCCGAAGCCCCCGATAGTGTTATCATCGGTGCAGACACGATTGTGGTGCTGGGCGGCGATGTGCTGGGCAAGCCGCGCAACGAAGATCATGCGCGGGCGATGCTTGGCCGGCTGGCTGGCCGCCAGCACACCGTCTACACGGGCCTGGTGGTCGCGCGACCGGGCTCCCAGACACCCGCGCTTGCCCTGGTGGCCAGCGACGTTCTGATTGCACCGGTTGGCGCAGAGGCGATTGCTGCCTATGTTGCTACTGGCGAGCCAATGGACAAAGCTGGTTCGTATGGCATTCAGGGACTCGGCGGCCAGCTTGTGCAGTCGGTGAGCGGCAGCTATACGTGCGTGGTGGGTTTGCCGCTGGTCGAAACTCACGCAATGCTTGTGGGGGCGGGCATTTCCGCCCTGCACGATCCAGCCGATGCGTATCGGCGCTGGCTTCACGCTCAAGGAAAGGAGCCGCTGCCATGCCCCCCCACCTTTCCATAAAGCTGCTGATTGTGGACGACCACCCGCTGTTTCGGCAGGGGGTGCGTTCCGCGCTGGCCAGCTACGAAGATATCGACGTTGTGTCGGATGTGGCGAGCGCCGAAGAAGCGCTGGCCTGGCTGGACGCTGCGCCGCCAAACCGCGAGCCAAGCGTGGCGCTGGTTGATTTGAACCTGCCGGGCGTGAGCGGATTGCTGCTGACGCGCCAGCTGCGCCACCAGTATCCCAGCCTGGGCGTGGTGATGCTCAGCATCCACGAGGGCGACGAGCACGCCTTTAACGCATTGCAGGCCGGCGCGGCCGACTACCGCTCGAAAGACGTAAACCCCAAGGAACTGGCCGACGTGATCCGGCGGGTGGCGCGTGGCGAGTATGTGATCAACGACATGGTCGAGAAGCCGAAAGTCGCCAGCCGGGTGCTTTCGCAGTTTCGCAACCTGCCGCAGGATTACGACGCCAGCGATGCCGATTTCGCGCTCTACAACAAGCTCAGCGAACGCGAGATCGAGGTGCTTGAGCGCATTGCGGCGGGCGGCAGCAACAAGGATATTGCCGACTCGCTGGGCATCAGCACACAAACCGTGAAGAACCACATTTCTTCTATTCTGCGCAAGCTCTCGCTGAACGACCGCACACAGGCCGTGATTATGGCGCTGCGGCGCGGCTGGATCGAAACGCCCGAAACGATTGGCGGCCTCGGGCCATCCGACGACGACGAAGAATAGCGCTTTTGTGGGTAAAGCAAAGGGGCTGGCATTGCGCCGGCCCCTTTGCTGTGCCCGCCGCTTCCTCGCTACGCGCTCCAGTCGAGTACAATTTTGCCCGAGCGCCCCGAGCGCATCAGCTCAAACGCTTCTTCGAACTGCTGGTAGGGAAAGCGGTGCGAGATCACTGGCGAAATGTCGAGCCCCGACTGGACCATCGACGTCATTTTGTACCAGGTTTCGAACATTTCGCGCCCGTAGATACCCTTGATCGTCAGCCCGTTAAATACCACGGTGTTCCAGTCGATTGCGGCGGGCGCGGGCATGATGCCCAACATGGCGATTTTGCCGCCGTGGCACATGGTGCCGAGCATGTCGTTCAGCGCGGCCGAGTTGCCCGACATTTCCAGCCCCACGTCGAAGCCTTCGCGCATGCCCAGCTCGGCCATCGCATCGCGCAGCGATTGCTCGGCCACGTTGACGGTGCGGGTTGCGCCCATGCGCGCGGCCAGCTCCAGCCGCGCCGGGTTCACATCCGTCACCACCACATGGCGCGCGCCAACATGCCGGGCGACCGCGGTGGCCATTGCGCCAATTGGCCCTGCGCCGGTGATGAGCACATCTTCGCCCACCAGGTTGAACGACAGCGCAGTGTGCACCGCGTTGCCAAACGGGTCGAAGCACGACAGAATATCGAGCGGAATGCTGGGGTCGCAGTGCCAGACATTGGCGACGGGAATGGAAATATACTCGGCAAACGCGCCGTCGCGGTTGACGCCCACGCCCTGGGTGTTCGGGCACAGGTGCCGCCGCCCGGCCAGGCAGTTGCGGCAGCTTCCGCAGACAATATGCCCCTCGCCCACCACCAGCTCGCCGGGCTTGTGGTCGGGCACGTTGCTGCCCACCGCGTCGATCACGCCCACATACTCGTGGCCGATGACCATGGGCGGGTGGATGGTTTTCTGCGCCCAGGCATCCCAGTTGTAAATATGCACATCGGTGCCGCAGATCGACGTGCGCAAGACTTTGATTCGAACATCGTTCGGCCCAACTTCGGGCACCGGCACCTGCATCAGCCGCAGCCCCGGCCCGGCTTGATCTTTCACTAAGGCCTGCATCATCATACCGCCTCGCTTGTAGGGTTAGGGCCGCCTCGTTGCGGCCAGCATGATCATACGGCATGGGCGGCGGCGCGGCAAGCGCGCGTGCAGTTTCCTGCGCGGGTGGTGCGATTTTGCTGCCAGCCTACGCCCTGCCTGGCGGCACAATGCCTTTGTAATGCACTAAATGTGGGCTTCTGCGCGGGCCTGGCGGCGGCGCTGAACTTGCGTGAACCCTGGTTTATGGTACACTGCGTCATGAAAATTCTACACCAACGCCACCGTTCCTGCGCCCGCTGGAATGTGGCTTTCTCAAGGCCTGCGCCGCTGTGTGGCGGCCAGCACCCTCAGCAATTGCGCTGCCCATGCGCGGCACGCCCGCGCACGACGGCAGAAGAGGAGACGGTATGAGCGCAACCAGCGAGACCTTCGACTATGTGGTCATTGGTTCCGGGTTTGGCGGTAGCGTGTCGGCAATGCGGCTGACCGAGAAGGGCTACCGTGTGCTGGTGCTCGAACGCGGCAAGCGCTTCCGCGACGAGGATTTTGCAAAAACGACCTGGAATGTGCGGAAATATATCTGGATGCCAATGGCGCGCTGCTTTGGCATTTTGCAGATCAGCCCGTTCCGCAATGTGTTTGTGCTGCATGGCGCGGGCGTGGGCGGCGGCAGCCTGGGCTACGCGAATGTGCTGATGGAGCCGAGCGACGAGCTGTTTGCCGCGCCGGCATGGCACCACCTGGCCGATTGGAAAGCCATTCTGCGCCCGCACTACGACACGGCCAAGCGCATGCTGGGCGTGGCGCCCAACCCGCGCATGTGGCCGGCCGACAACACGCTCAAGCTGATCGCCCAGGACATGGGGCAGGCCAGCACCTTCAGGCCCACCACGGTTGGCACGTTTTTCGGCACGCCCGGCGAGGAAGTGCCCGACCCCTACTTTGGCGGCGCGGGGCCGGCGCGGCGCGGCTGCATCCACTGCGGCGGCTGCATGGTTGGCTGCCGGCACAACGCCAAAAATACCCTGATGAAGAACTACCTGTATTTCGCTGAGCAGTGGGGCGCCGAGGTGCGCGCCGAGTGCGACGTGCGCGACATCCGCCCGCTGCCGGCCGGCCAGGCCGATGGCGCACGCTACGAGGTGGTGTACCGCAGCGCGACGGCCTGGCGCAAGGGCCGCCCGCGCATTGTGCGCGCCCGCAATGTCGTCGTTTCGGCCGGCACGCTGGGCACGCTGCGGCTCCTGTTCCGCTGCCGCGACATCACGCGCTCGCTGCCGGGGATTTCGCGGCGGCTGGGCGATATTGTGCGCACGAACAGCGAGGCGCTGCTGGGTGTGGTGAACCGCAGCCTGAAGACGAATTATTCCGAAGGAATTGCGATCACGTCGATCTTTAATGCCGACGACGTGACGACAATCGAGCCGGTGCGCTACTCGGCTGGCTCCGACCTGATGCGCTTTCTGTCTGGCCCGCTGCTCGACACCGGCACGCTGCGCGAGCGCCTGCTGCGCTCGGTGGTGGATATTTTTCGCCGCCCGGCCGACTTTCTGCGCACACACGTCCTGCCCGGCTGGGCCAAGCGCACAACAATTATGCTGGTGATGCAGACCGAGGACAACCGCATCAAGCTGCGGCTGGGGCGCGGCCTGACGACACTCTGGCGGCGCGGCCTGACCTCGCAGCCCGACGACGAGAGCAGCATCCCCACGTCGATCCCAATCGGCCACGCCGTCACCAAACGTTTTGCCGAAATGACCGGCGGCATCGCCTCGGGCACAATCAACGAGGCGCTGCTGAACATCCCAATGACGGCGCATATTCTGGGTGGCTGCCCGTTTGGCCGCGACGCGCGCGAAGGCGTGGTCGATCTCGATTGCCAGGTGCATAACTACCCCGGCCTGCTTGTGGTCGATGGCTCGATTGTGCCGGCTAACCCGGGCGTGAACCCGAGCCTGACGATCACCGCGCTGGCCGAGTATGCGATGAGCCGCGTGCCGCACGCCGCCGAGCAGAATGGCGCAAAGCTCGTTGGCGTCGCGCCGCGCCCACTGGCCACAACACCGACAGTTATATCTTGAACCTATGCGTTTCGATCCACAGATTACGCAGATTCCGCAGATATGGCTTGCTAATGCTCTAGTGCATTTTCGATTTACGATTTTGGATTTACGATTGTGCTGAGGCGCATACTGATGTTGAATGAGCGCGACCGAAATCCGCATCGGTCATTTGAAATTGCTCTAGGCATCTGTGTAATCTGCGTAATCTGCGGATAACCCTATCCCGAACCGCCAGAACCGCATCGGCGCGGCACCTTTGCAACAATAGGCCAGAAACCTATGACTGAACCAACAGCCCCGCGCCCGAGCCGCCGCCCGCGGCCAGTGAAGGTGTTTTTTGCGCCCAAGGCAATTGCCGTGATTGGCGCTTCGGAAGTGCCTGGCAGCGTTGGCCGCACCGTGCTGTGGAACCTCGTGAGCAGCCCGTTCGGCGGCACCGTCTACCCGGTCAACGACAAGCGTGCCAGCGTGCTGGGCATCAAAGCCTACCCCAAACTGGCCGACCTGCCCGAGCCACCCGATCTCGCCATCATCATCACGCCCGCGCCAACCGTGCCCGGTGTGATTAGCGAGTGCATTGCAGCGGGCGTGGGCGCGGCAATCATCATCTCGGCGGGCTTTCGCGAAACCGGGCCGGAAGGTGCTGCACTCGAGCAGCGCGTGCTGGAGCAGGCCCGCCAGGGCAATTTGCGCATTATTGGCCCAAACTGCCTGGGCGTGATGCGCCCAACCACCGGCCTGAATGCCTCGCTCGCCACCGGCATCGCCCGCCCCGGCAATGTCGCCTTTATCAGCCAGAGCGGCACGCTTGGCGCGGCCATCCTCGACTGGAGCATGCGCGAGCATTTCGGCTTCAGTGCGTTCATCTCGGTCGGCTCGATGCTCGACGTGGGCTGGGGCGACCTGATCGACTTCCTCGGCAACGACCCGCACACCAAAAGTATCCTGCTCTACATGGAATCGATTGGCGACGTGCGGGCGTTTATGTCGGCCGCGCGCGAAGTGGCGCTGAGCAAACCGATCATTGTGCTGAAAGGGGGGCGCACCGCCGCCACGGCGCAGGCGGCCGCCTCGCACACCGGCTCGCTGATCGGCAGCGACGAAGTGCTGCATGCGGCGCTGCGGCGCTGTGGCGTGGTGCGCGTAAACTCGATTGCCGACCTGTTCAACATGGCCGAGGTGCTTGCCAAGCAGCCGCGCCCGGCCGGCCCGCGCCTGACGATTGTGACCAATGCTGGCGGACCGGGCGTGCTCGCCGCCGACGAGCTGCTGGCCAGCGGCGGCGAGCTGACGCCGCTTTCCGAGGGTACGGTTGCCGCGCTGAACCAGCTGCTGCCCTATCACTGGAGCCACGGCAACCCGATCGATATCGTTGGCAATGCCAGCCCCGAGCGCTACGCCAAATCGCTTGAGGTGGCGATGAAAGACCCGAACAGCAACGGCCTGCTGGTCATTCTGGCCCCGCAAGCCGTGACCGACCCAACCAAAACCGCCGAGCAGCTGGTGGCGTTTAGCCGCAACAGTGGCAAGCCGCTGCTGGCGAGCTGGATGGGCGGCGCCGACACGGCCGAGGGCGAGAGCGTGCTCAATCGGGCAAACATCCCGACTTTCCCCTACCCCGACACGGCGGCGCGCATGTTTCATTACATGTGGCGCTACAGCTACAACCTGCGCGGCCTCTACGAAACGCCCATTCTGCCGCAAGCCTCCGAGCCGGTGTCGGCGCAGCGCGCGGAAGTGCGTGAGCGCATCGGTGCGGCGCGCGCCTCGGGCCGCACCCTGCTGAACGAAATCGAGTCGAAGGAACTGCTGGCGGCCTACGGCATCCCCACCGCTGAGTCGCGCGTCGCCGCGAGCGAAACCGAGGCGGTGCATCTGGCGCGCGAGATTGGCTTCCCGGTCGTCCTCAAGCTCCTGTCGAACACAATCACCCACAAAAGCGACGTGGGCGGCGTGAAGCTGCACCTCGACGACACAAGCTCGGTGCGGCGCGCATTTCGCGAAATTCGGGAAGCGGTGAGCGCGAAGGCCGGCCCCGAACATTTCCAGGGCGTGTCGGTTCAGCCCATGATTGCCGACGACGGCTACGAGCTGATTGTGGGCAGCAGCCTCGATCCGCAGTTCGGCCCGGTGCTGCTGTTTGGCGCGGGCGGGCGGCTGGTGGAAGTGCTGGGCGACCGCGCGCTGGGCCTGCCGCCGCTCACTACCACGCTGGCCCGCCGCATGATCGAGCAGACGCGCATCTACGCCGCGCTGGAAGGGCGCAATGGCCGCCCGCCGGTCGATCTTGCCGCGATTGAACACTTGCTGGTGCGCTTCAGTCAGCTTGTGATCGAGCAGCGCTGGATCGCGTCGATTGAGATCAACCCGCTGCTGGTGTCCGAAGCGCGCATCATTGCGCTCGACGCCCGCGTGATCTTGCATGACCCGAGCATCACCGCCGCCGACCTGCCGCGCACCGCGATTCGCCCGTACCCCACGCGCTATGTCGAAGAATGGGCCATGCGCGACGGCACGACAATTCTGTTCCGACCCATCCGCCCCGAAGACGAGCCACTGATTGTCGAGTTTCATGGCACGCTGTCGGAGCAGAGCGTCTACCTGCGCTATTTCTACCCCATGTCGCTCGACCAGCGCATTGCGCACGAGCGCCTGGCGCGGATCTGCTTTATCGACTACGACCGCGAGATGGTATTAGTGGCCGAGCACACCGACCACGAGACCGGCAAGCGTTCGATCATTGGTGTGGGTAATCTGCTGAAAGTGCCCGGCACGAATGATGGTGAGTTCGCCGCCGTGGTGGCCGACGGCTTTCACGGGCAGGGTTTGGGCACCGAAATACTGCGCCGCCTGATCGAGATTGGCCGCAACGAAAAGCTCGACCGCATTATTGCCGACGTGCTGCCCGAGAATCGCGAAATGCAGCGCGTGTTCCAGAAGCTCGGCTTCCGCTTCCGCCGCTCGTTCGGCGACCCGACCAAGGTTGAGTTTGATTTGTAGAGTGGAGAGTTTTGCTGACTACGGCGGCGCGAGGCTGGCGATATTCTGAAAGCTTCGCGCCTTCTTTGTTTTGCGCACCGCCCGGCCGTAAACGACCGGACTTCGAAGCGACGCCCGCTGAAGCGGGCTTGAATGAGGCAATAGCAAGCCCCATTCATGGGGCGTGGCTCGGTAGCGCGGCGGCTTAAGCCCCGCGCGCCACAGAAAAATCCGTCGCAATTCCTTCGTGGTGAAAGTTCTTTTTCGCGTATTCTGATATGCTTCTTTGCAACTTCGGAAGCGAGCAATCGCCTCCGAAGTTTGTTTTGTGGCCTGGTGTAACGTTTCGCGCGTCTGCGAGACTCCTCATATAGCGCGCTGTTTTCCGGCGGCACGGCCTGTGCCCTATGTCGCGCAAGTTGGCAGGGGCGCAGGATTTTCGGCACCGGCTCGGCGCGCTTGGCGTAGAGTGGCAGCGATTCAAACAGGCGAATGCGCACGTACATGAAGCAAGGCGGCTGCGCCACGGCAATCCCTGGCATGCACAGAATAGGTGGTTAAGAATGGTTGGAGCAAGTCGGCGATTTGATTTTTCGGCGTCGCACCGCTACTGGCGCGACGAATGGAGCCAGCAGGAAAATGAGCGCGTGTTTGGCAAATGCACCAGCCCCTACGGCCACGGGCACAACTACACGCTCGATGTTACAATACGCGGCACTCCCGACCCGGCCACAGGTATGATCATGAACATGGTCGATCTCAAGGCGCTGGTGAACGAGGTGCTCGACGGATTTGATCATAAACATCTGAACGAGGACACGCCCTACTTCAAAGAGCTGATCCCCACCACCGAAAATATTGTGCGCGTGCTGTGGCGGCTGATCGCCCCGCGTCTGCCCGCTGGCGTGGCGCTGGCGCATCTGCGCCTGTACGAAATGCGCGACCTGTGGGCCGAGTACGATGGCAGCGACGAAGCGAGTTTCAGCCGCTCGTATGTGTTCTCGGCGGCGCATCGCCTGCACTCGGCACAGCTTTCCGACGCGGAAAATCAGGAATTGTACGGCAAGTGCAACAACCCGAACGGCCACGGCCACAACTACACGCTGGAGGTAACTGTCGACGGCGCGGTCGACCCGCAGACCGGCATGGTGATCGATATGGTTGCGCTCGACGGGCAGGTGCGCGGCGTGATCGACACGCTCGACCACAAGCACATCGACCGCGAGGTGCCCTGGTTTGCGGCGCGCGCCTCCACCGGCGAGCATATTGTGCTGTACCTGTGGGAACTGCTCGCCGCGCGGCTGGAAGGCCAGCTGCGGCACCTGCGCCTGTGGGAAACGCGGAACAACGTATTTGAATATAGCGGGGAGCGGTAGGAATAGCGCATTGCAATCGGGCAGATGTGTTTTCAGCACCCGAACCCTATGTGGAGATACACATGACAAGCAATGGGCATACGAATGGCAATAGCACCCTGCCGCGCGCGCTCTTGGCTGAAGAAAACGGCCTTGTGCTGCCGGGTCAGGGCAAGCTCGAAGGCATGACTTTCGCCAGCAACGACCAGATCGAGGCTGCGGTCAGCACCATTCTCACGAATATTGGCGAAGACCCCGCGCGCGAAGGCTTGCAGCGCACGCCCTACCGCGTCGCAAAAATGTATGCCGAACTGACGGCTGGCTACCATGTCGACCCGGTGGCACTGATCAACGACGCGATCTTTTCGGTCGACTACGACGAGATGGTGCTTGTGAAGGATATCGACTTCTACAGCCTGTGCGAGCACCATATGCTGCCCTTCATGGGGCGCGTGCATGTGGCCTACATCCCGAACGACAAGGTCATTGGCCTGAGCAAAATCCCGCGCATTGTCGAAACCTTTGCGCGCCGCCTGCAAGTGCAGGAGCGCATGACGGTCGAGATTGCAAACTTCATCAACGACGCGTTGCACCCGCAGGGCGTGGCGGTGGTGGCCGAGGGCGTGCATATGTGCTCGGTGATGCGGGGCGTGAAAAAAGCCAACGCCAAAATGGTCACGTCGGCGATGCGCGGTGTGTTCCGCAAGGATGCCCGCACGCGCGCCGAGTTTATGAGCCACATCGATCACGATTAAATTGGCCAAATCACGGGATATTGCTATCGGTCTGGGCGAAGCAGGTGACGTTGATACGCATGTATCAACGTCACCTGCTTCGCCCGAACATCCCCCAGAATAGCCCATAGCGTATGAGAGGAACTTATGAGCGATCGGCAGCAGGATCGCGTTATTGTTTTGATCGGCGCGTCGCGTGGAATTGGCCGGGCCACCGCGCTGGCGCTGGCCGCGCCGGGCACGCATCTTGTGCTGGCCGCGCGCGATGCCGCCGCGCTTGAAGACGTGGCTGCTGCGGCGCGTGAGCGCGGCGCGAGCGCGACCGTTGTGCCCTGCGATGCCACCGCCGAGCCGCACATGCGCCGCCTGGCCGAAACCGCTGCCGCGATCAGCGGGCACATCGATGTGCTGGTGAACAGCGCGGGCGGCGCGCTGGTGCAACCCTTCGAGGAGATCAAGCTGGCCGACTGGGAAGGCGCGCTGCGCATTGGCCTGACAAGCGTGTTTCTGGCGTGTAAGCATGTCGCTCCGCGCATGGACGCGGGCGGGCTGATCGTCAATGTCGCGTCGGTGGCAGCACGCCAGGCATTCCCCGGCTGGTCGGCCTATGTGGCGGCGAAACATGGCCTGCTGGGCTTTTCGGGCGCCATTCGCGAAGAACTGCGCCCGCGCGGCATTCGCGTGAGCATGGTGCTGCCGGCCGCCACCGACACCGCGCTGTGGGATGCGCTGCCGGGCGAGTGGAACCGCGCCAATATGCTCCGCGCCGAAGACGTTGGCGCGGCGATTGCGCAGCTGGCCGCGCAGCCCGCCTACATGGCCACCGAAGAATTGACGGTTGGGCATGTGGCCGGGCGGCTGTAAATGCTGCCAGCGAAATACATCCACAGATTACGCAGATTTCGCAGAACTATACTTGAAGTGAACCAAACGTCATTCTAAAGGCCGCGCAACGCGAGCAAGCCAGATCACTCTGGCTAATAATCCTGCATACCTATGCCAACAGAACGAATTCGCGTCGCCGCTGTTGGCGATATTCCGCCCGGCGCAATGCGCTATTTCGACCTCGACGGCCTGCCGGTTGCGCTGGCCAACGCTGGCGGCACAATCTACGCCTTTGGCGACGTCTGCCGCCACGAAGGCGGGCCGCTTTCGGCCGGCGCACTGATCGACGAAACGGTGACGTGCCCCTGGCACGGCTGGACCTACAGCATCCGCACCGGCAAGGCGATCGTCCCGCCGGTGGGAATTCGCATACCGGTTTATCCCGTTCATATCGACGGCGACGATGTGTTTGTCGAGATCGACTGGCCCGATGAGCATGAATTTTAGTCATTGTTAGGACTTGCGCAGTTGGTCTGCTGAGCCTTTGGCAGAGCGGTACTCGATTTTCTTTTGTGTGCAGTTTTTCCGCGCGTAGCGCGGAAAAACTGCACACAAAAATGATCGTTTTTACCTTGCTGCCGCAGGCGAAAAGCACAGCGTTCAAATGCCAAATGCGCAACTGCGTAAGTCCTAATTGTTATAGATTCATGCTTGCCAGGGCATGTATAATATTTAGGGTGCCATACGTTTGTTTCCTAAAGAATACTATCATTTGTAGTAAGCTCCTCGGAGTAAGTTGCTTGATTCACCCGATAGTGATATACATAGGCAATTGTGAGTGCACTGCTTGACAATCGGCGCGCGCGCATAAGTCGCGCGTTCGAGCGCAGCGCGCTTGCGCGCAACGCCCTGGTGGCGGGCGTGGCGGTGCTGCTGGGCCTTGCCGGCGGTGCGGCGGTGGCATTTGCCCCGCCCTGGATCGCCTTTGCGGCCCTGCTGGCGCTGGTTCCCGTGTTCCTGGTGCTGCGCTCGACGGACGTTGGGCTGGCCAGCAGCGTCCTGATCGCCACGATCCTGCCCTTTGGCACGCTCCCTTTCAAGGCCGGCGTCACGCCAAACTTCCTGGAGCTGGCGCTGCTTGCTCTGCTGGCGATCTGGATATTGCGCCTGCTGATCAATCCCGACCAATCGCTGGAGCTGACGCCGCTGGGCTTGCCCCTGATTGGCTTCCTGGGCGTCACGCTGTTTTCCTTCATTCTTGGCTCCAACGCCAGCCCCGACTCTCTGACGCTGCACAACTACTTCAAGTTTGTGCTGGCGGTGCTGCTCTTTTTCAGTGTTGTGAACTGCGTGCGCACGCCCGCGCAGGCCAACCTGCTGATGCGCGTGCTGCTCATTGGCGGCGCGCTTTCAGCACTGATCGGCCTGCTGCTGTTTGCCATGCCCGACGCGCTGGCCGAGCGCATTCTGGTGGCGCTCGGGCCGATTGGCTACCCCACCAGCGGGCGCGTGCTGCGCTATGTCGCCGACGACCCGAGCGGCGTCGAGCGCGCAATTGGCCTGGCGGTCGACCCAAACAGCTTTGGCGGCATGCTTGCGCTGGTGGGCGCGTTCGCCGCCACGCAGGCCGTCGCCGAGCGCCCAATTGTGGCGCGGCCGTGGGCCATTGCTATGGCCGGCGCGCTGGGGCTGGCGACCTTCCTGACGCAATCGCGTGGGGCGCTGGGCGGGCTGATGGTGGGCGTGCTGTATGTGGCGGCGCTGCGCTACCGCAAACTCTGGTGGCCGGTGCTGGGCGGCATTCTGCTGGTGCTGGTGGCCTACCTGGCTTTTGGCATTGGCGAAAATTTCGTGACGCGCATCACCGAAGGCGTGCAGTTCCGCGACCAGGCCAACCAGATGCGGCTGAACGAGTTTCAGAATGCGTGGACGATAATCCAGCGCTACCCGGTGTTTGGCATTGGCTTCGGCAAAAGCGGCCCCGATATCGACCTGGGCGTGGGCGTTTCGAGCATCTACCTGGCGCTGGCCGAGCGCGTGGGCCTGGTGGGCCTGTTCTGGTTCCTGGGCTTGATGGCCGCGTTTTTTGCGCGCAGCCTGCCCGCCATGCGGCGAGCCTTTGCGCACGCCCAGATGGAACGCGGCGCGGCGCTGCTGGGTTTGCAGGCGGCAATTGCCGCTGCGCTGGCGGTCGGCCTGCTCGATCACTATTTCTTCAACATCGAATTCAGCCACATGGTGGCCTTGTTCTGGGGCACAATCGGGCTCGCGCTGGTGCTCGAAACGCTGCCCGAGCGCACTTGAACGCGCGCCGGCACCGTTGAGTGGAGGAAGTGCATTGATCCGTCCGAAGCCTTCAGCTAGCTCGTTTGGTGGGATGCTCACCCGCCGTTGGGTTGCGCTTGGCTATGCGACGTTTGCGCTGGCGCTGCTGGTGCTTGCGGCCATCCAGGTTGCCAACGTGGTTGGGCAGTTCCGCGTCGCCATTTTTCTGATCATTCTGGCGGTTGCTGGCCCGCTCACCGGGCTGATGCTCGGGCGCGGGCGGCGCATGCGGCACCGGCCACTGGCGCTGACGCTGCTGGCCGTCGATGGCGTGGCGGCGCTGGGCCTGATCGCCACCACCGGCGGCGCAAGCTCGCCCATGTGGGTCGCGCTGCTGCTGGTCTCTACCGCCACGCCGCTCTTGCTGCGCGGGCGCTGGGCGGCCCTGCTGATTGGCTCGGTTTGGCTGGTCGATGGCCTGTTCCTGCTTCAGGTGCCCCCCGCGGCGCTGGTGCCGGCCGCGCTGACGTGGGCGCTGCGGGCGGCCGGCGTGGGCCTGATCGGCGTGGTCCTCTACCGCGCACTTTCGATTGAGGAAGGCGTGCGCCAGCGCTCACAGCGCCGCGAGCAGGTGCTGCACGAGTTCCTCAAGGTGTCGAACCGGCTGCGCGTGACCAGCCAGCCGCAGCAGGTGCTGGAAGAAGTGGCGCAGGCGGTGCAGGCCAGCGGCAACTTCGACTGCGTGACACTCAGCCAGGTCGATTGGCACGCTGGCACCGTGGCAGTGACCATGGCGCTGGGCGCGAGCGGGCGGCGCTTGCGCGCGCTCGAAGGCTTGCAGCTGCCGTGGGACGATTTCTCGCCCTTGCTGAACGCCAACCGGCGTGCCGGGCAAAGCACCTACCGCGCCGACCAGCTGCCATTCCGCTCGATCCGCGGCCAGTCGCATCTGGTGCTGCCGCTGAGTAGCCAGTTCGCCGAAGTGCAGGGCCTGATGACGGTTTCGGCTGCAAGCAACCAGCAGGATGCGCTGGAAGAAGCTCTGCCGCTGCTGGAGCTGCTGGCGAACCAGGCCGCCGCCGCGCTCGATAACAACGCGCTCTACAGCACCATGGAGCAGCGCGTGATCACCGCCACCGCTACTATCGAGCAGGCGCGCGCCGACCTTGCGCTGGCCCGCGACCGCGCCGAGACGCTCTACCAGATCGCGCGCACGCTGGCCGTCACGCTCGATGAGCGCGAGGTGCTGGCGCAGGCGCTGACGCTGATTGCGCAGGCCACTGGCGCGCTGCATGGCGGCATTATGCTGGTGGAACCAACCGGCGGGCGGCTGGTGCTGCGCACGGCCTTTGATCACGAGCGCGGGGTTGTGGCGGGCAGCGCGGCAGTGAACGCGCTTGAGCCGGCGCACGCACTGGCCGGCTGGGTGCTTGCCAGCCGCGAAGTTGCGGTGATTGACGATTCTGCGAGCGACACGCGCTGGCCGGCGGGCGATGAATCGGGCGACCGCTCGGTGCTGGCCGCGCCGCTGATGCTCGAAAAAGAAGTGCTGGGCGTGCTGGTGCTGGTGCATTCCGCGCCCGCGCATTTCAGCGCCGAGCACGGCCAGCTGGCGCTGGCGGCGGCTGGCCAGATCGCGGTTGCGCTTTCCAAAGCCCAGCTCTACCGCTATGTCTCTGAGCAGAGCGAGCGCCTGGGCGTGACGGTGCGCCAGCGCGAAGAAGAAATCAGCAAGACCTTTGCGATCCTGCGCTCGATTGCCGATGGCGTGGTCGTGAGCGACCGGCTCGGGCGCGTGCGCATGATCAACCCGGCTGCCGAGGAGATTCTTGGCATTCAGGCAACCAGCTTCCTGGGCCGGCCTATGAACGACCTGCCCGGTGTGCCCGCCGATTTGCAGCAAACTCAGGCCGAAGGCGTGCAGCAGCTCCAGGTGGGCGAGCGGTCGCTGCATGCCCATTTTGCGCCAGTGCGCTCGGCGGGTGGCACGTGGCTGGGTGGCGTGATTGTGTACCACGACATCACGCGCGAAGTGCTTTCCGACCGCCTCAAGAGCGAGTTTATTGCCACCGCCTCGCACGAACTGCGCACGCCGCTCACCTCGATACGCGGCTATGTCGACCTGCTGCTGCTTGGCACGCTCGGCCCGGTGAGCGAGTCGCAAGGTGAATTCCTCAAAGTCGTGAAGAATAACGTCGCGCGGTTGGTCGAGCTGATTGACGACCTGCTTGATGTTTCCAAGGTCGAGGCGGGCGAGATTCGGCTGCGGCGCGAGCCAATCGACGTGTCGGAAGTGCTGTACGAAGTGGGCGAATCGCTGTACTCGCAGTTCACCGAGCGCTCGATCTCGCTGGCAATTGATGTGCAGCAGGGGCTGCCGCGCATCATGGCCGACCGCCAGCGCCTGCGCCAGGTTGCCGTAAATCTGGTGAGCAATGCGTGCAAATATACGCCGGTTGGCGGGCATGTGGACATAACGCTGCGGAATGGCGGCAATCGCCTGCGCGTCGATGTGCGCGACACGGGCGTGGGCATCAACGAAGACGCGCGCCGCTACATCTTCACACCCTTCTTCCGTGCCGACAACCCCCTGCGCGACGAGGTGGGCGGTACCGGCCTGGGCCTGAGCATCACCAAGCGTCTGGTCGAGCTGCACGGCGGCGAGATCTGGTTCGACGCGAACGAGGACGAAGGCACGACCTTCTCATTCACTCTGCCGCTCGATGCGCAGGAGTGGACGCCCGCCGAGTGGCTGGAGCGCGCCGAGCCGCAGGCCGCCTGATACGAACCACAGAACCGCAGAACCACAGAACCGCAGAACCACAGAACCGCAGAACCACGGAACCGAAAAGCAAGCAGTCGGCAGTTGGCAGTCGGCAGTGAGCTGTGCTTGCGAACCTGCAACCTGCAACCTGCAACCTGCAACCACATGTGGGTTTAGGGTATGGGGTTTTGGGATTGAGCCTGCACCATTCAAACCTGCCACATTCAAACCTGCAACTCTTTGCGCTCTTTGCGCTCTTTGCGGTTGATAGCTCCGCTCGTCGCAACCTGAGAACCTGCCAACCTGCAAACCTGAAACCTCCGCTCCCCTAGCTATTGACATCATGATAGTTTAGTGGTAAACTATTGTCAGCACACAAACCACCCGCCGCGATGCGGCGTTCTTTTCGGTCGGAATGTTTAGTGCTAAACAATTTGGAGAACCTATGAACACGCAACTGCTCGGCATTCACCACGTCACCGCGATTGTTGGCGAGCCGCAGGAAAATATTGATTTCTACACCCGCGTGCTTGGCCTGCGCCTGGTGAAGCAAACCGTGAACTTCGACGACCCCTACACCTATCACCTCTACTATGGCGACGAAAGCGGCCAGCCCGGCACGATCATCACCTTCTTCCCGTGGCCGGCCAGCCGCCACGGCAGCAGCGGCACCGGGCAGATCAGCGCCATCCAGTTTGCGGTGCCGCTTGGCGCGCTACCCTTCTGGCAGGCGCGGCTTGCCGATGTTGGCTGGCGCTATGGCGGCCCGGAAACGCGCAACGGCGCAGCCGTGATCCAGCTCTACGACCCGGCCGGGCTGCTGCTTGAGCTGGTGGAAACAGTGGGCGAGGCGCACCGCTCGGCTGCGGGCGACGTTCCCCCGGCGGTGGCGATCCAGCGCCTGGCGGGCGTGACGCTGACCGTGGCGCAGGCGGCGCCGAGCGCTGCGTTTCTGGCCGAACTGCTCGGTTTCCACGCCGCCGAGGGTGCGCTTGTGCTCGGCGAAGGCGCGAGCGCCGCAAGCGTGACGCTGCTTGAGCGGCCGAATGTGCCGCGTGGCTCGATTGCGGCCGGCTCGGTACACCACGTCGCCTGGCGCGTGCCCGAAGCGGCGGCGCTGGAGGCGTGGCGGCAGGCGCTGCTGGCTCAGGGTGTTGGCGTCACCGAAATTCGCGAGCGCAAGTATTTCCAGTCGATCTACTTCCGCGAGCCGGGCGGCGTGCTGTTTGAGATCGCCACCGACGCGCCGGGTTTCGCCGTCGATGAGCCGCTTGCGACTCTGGGCACGCAATTGCAGCTGCCGCCCTGGCTGGAAGGGCAGCGCGACGAGATTGCACGCCGCCTGCCGCCAATCGTGGCGCCGGCCGCGCTGAGCGAATAACGGCAGGTGATTGAGTCGCAGAGGCCACGGAGCTTTCCTTCTCCGTGGCCTCTGTGTTCTCTGTGGCGTATTTGGTGCGCGGCTGCCCAACACGAGGGTGCCTGCGCACTTTGTGCTATCATGCAACCCTGCGCGCCGCAGGCGCGTATACCCTACAGCCGCATACATCCCAGCCACATGCACTCACCCACTGAAACGAGATGATGATGAACCCACCGAACGGCCTGCCGCCGATTATTGAAGCCGTTGGCTTGCAGAAGCGCTACGGCGATACCCTGGCGGTGAAAGGCGTCGATCTGCAGGTGCGCCCTGGCGAGATTTTTGGCTTTCTGGGGCCGAATGGCGCGGGCAAAACCACGACCATCAAAATGCTGATCGGCTTGCTGCGCCCCTCGGCGGGCGTGGCGCGCATCGGCGGGCACGACATCCAGCGCGAGCCGATTGCCGCGAAATCGCTGATTGGCTACGTGCCCGACCAGCCCTACCTGCCCGAAAAACTGACCGCGCGCGAGTTTCTCGATTTCATTGCCGGCCTCTACCAGCTCGACCGGGCGGCGGCGCAGCGGCGCGGCGAAGAGCTGCTGAAGCTGTTCGACCTTGAGAATCGCGGCGACGAGCTGGTGGGCGGCTACTCGCATGGCATGCGCCAGAAAACCGCGCTGGCCGGCGCGCTGCTGCATAACCCGCAAGCCTTCTTCCTCGACGAGCCAACCGTGGGCCTCGACCCGCGCAGCGCCCGCCTGATTAAAGACATTTTGCGCGGCGTGGCCGAGCGCGGCACAGCGGTGTTTCTCACCACCCACATTCTTGAGATCGCAGAGCGCATGTGCGACCGCGTGGCAATTATCAGCGGCGGGCAGGTGATTGCTACCGGCACAATGGACGAGCTGCGCGCCGGGCATACGGGCGCGAGTCTGGAAGATATTTTTCTGGAGCTGACCGGCGGCTCGGAAGAAGCCGAGATTGCGGCGGCGCTGGCGTAGCGTTGTGTTTGTAAAACCACGAACTCGGTGGAAGAATTACGCACTACTCACTACGCACTTGGCATATAGTCAGTAATGCGTAGTGCGTACCTGTTCAGAGCCGCACAAACCTGTGTGTAGTAAGAAACAATGATTCATGCAATTGGCGTGCTGATCCGCACGCGCTTCATCATTGCGCGCAATAGCTTCTGGCGCGGCAAAGTGGCGAATAAAATTGGCCTGTTGCTGCTGGCGGTGGGCCTGTGCGCGGCCGCCTACGGCCTCTACTGGCTGTCGCGCAGCATTGTGCGCGGCCTGACCAGCCCGCGCTTCGCAGAGCTGCTGGCGCGCGCCGCCCGCGAGGGCGCGGCCCTGCCACCGGGCTTCAGCGTCGATTTCCGCACCTACCTGCTGGCGGTGCCGTCGGTGGTGCTGTTTGGCGCGCTGGTCATTCTGGTGCTCACCAGCTTCACCACGGTGCTGTCGTCGCTGTACCTGTCGGGCGATATCGACATGCTGCTGGCCGCGCCCGTGCCGATGCGCGCCGTGTTTGTGGTGAAGTTTTTTGGCGGCCTGCTGGTGCCCTACCTGCTGCTGTTTTTCCTGCTTGGGCCGTTTCTGGTGGGCTTTGGGCAGGGGTTAGGCTTTGGCGCGGCCTACTTCGTCGTGGCAATTGTGACGCTGCTGCTGCTGCCGCTGCTGCCCATGGGTCTGGGCGCGCTGCTCACAATGGCGGTGGTGCGCGTGATCCCGGCGCGGCGCGCGCGCGAGATCGTTGGCGTGCTGGGTGGCATGGTCGGCATTGCCTGGTATATTTTCAGCCAGTTTTCGCGCGAGCTGGCCCCGCAGGTAAGCAACACGCGCATGCTCGATTACCTGCGCCGCTTCGACACCCCGCTCGCGCCTTCGGCGTGGGCCAGCCGCGCGCTGATTGCGGCGGGCGAAGGGCGCTGGGGCACCCTGGCGCTCTACGGCGGCCTGTTTGTGGCGCTGTCGGCGCTGGTGTTTGGCGCGTGCCTGCTGCTGGCCGAGCGGCTGTACTACGCCGGCTGGTCGAATATGGCGACGCAGGGTGGGCGCGTTCGCAGGCGCGTGAAGGACGAGCGGCGCGCAGGCGCGGCCAGCAAAAGGCCGTGGGCGCTCGGCCTGTGGTCGTGGGTGTTGCCCGCGCAGTCGCGCGCCGTGCTGGAAAAAGACCTGCGCGTGTTTCCCCGCGACCTGCGCAATCTCCAGCAGCTGATTTTCCCGCTGGTGCTGGCGGCGATCTGGTCGTTTCGGCTGATCAGCGGTGGTGCGAGCGCGCCCGACCCCGAGACGCCCGCGTGGTTCGCTTCCTTGCAGGCCTTTACCTCGGCCGGCATTAGCTTCTACATCTGCCTGGTGCTTTCGGGCGCGATGGGCGGCGCGGGCGTAAGCCGCGAAGGGCGTGGCTTCTGGCTGCTGAAAACCGCGCCAATCAGCTCGATGCGCCTGCTGCTGGGCAAACTTGCGCTGGCCTACCTGCCGTACCCAACCGTGGGCGTGCTGTTTACGGTGGCGCTGGGCGTATTGCAGCGCAGCAGCCCGGCCGACGTTGCGCGCTCGCTGGCGCTGGTGCTGGTGGCGGGCCTGGGCGTGGTGAGCATCACGGTCGGCATTGGCGCGGCCTTTCCCAAGCTGAACTGGGAGAACCCGCGCCAGCAGAATTCGTTTCGCGCTGGCTGCCTCGCGCCGATCGCCTACCTCGTGTACATCGTGCTTGGGCTGGGTATTGTGCTGTTTCTGCCCGTGCTGGGCCAGTTCGCGCCCGAGTTCGCCACCGCGCTGGTGCTGTTAAGCTGGGCGCTGTTTCTGGCGCTGACCGGGCTGGTGGCCTGGGGCGCGCTGTCGATTGGCGCGGCGCGGCTCGATCTGCTGGAAGTGGGCTAGGGCGCTTTCAGCGCAGGGGTTAGGGTGTGGGGAATAGGGTTTGGGAATTGCAATGCTGACGTTCTTTCCCTGTTTTCGCCTTGTCTTTTAATAATGCGGTTGCAATTCTGCCGGTGGCCAGCAAACAGCAGAGCCGTCGCACTGTGCGACGGCTCTGCTGTTTGTGATGGGGAAGCTGCTTAGAACTGCCGCAGGCGGCGCATCAGCAAGCTCAGGGCGAACGCCACCAGGCCAACCAGCACGCCCAGGACGATGAGTTCCTTATTATCATCGCCTGCGGCGGTGCGTGGGAGCTGGCGCGGCGCGGCCGTGGGCACAGGTGTGGCTGTGAGCGGCTCGGCGGTGGGCGTGGCCTCGCCAATAATGCTGAACGTCGTTTCGCTGCTGTTATTGCCGGGGTCGTCGCCGGGGCTGCTGGTGGTGATGCTGACGCCATTGCGGCCAACCGGCGGCTGGGCGCGCTCGTTGATGCGCACGCGAATGCGAATGGTCACTTCCTCGCCGGGCGCAACCGGCCCGACATTCACAATCACAGTGCGGCCATTGCTCGACACATTGCCGCGCGTGGTGGTCGCTTCAATCACATCCATATAATCGGGGATGGGGTCGGTCACTACCACGTCGTTGGCGGTATCGTTGCCCCGGTTCGTGACTTTGATCGTGAAGGTCACTTCGTCGCCAATGCGCGCCTCGCCTACATTCACCGACTTGGTCACTGCCGGGTCGGCAATGCCGGGTTTGTCGCGGTGGGGAGTGGCGATTGGGGTGCGTGTATCGGGTGTGCTGGTGGGCGTGCGGGTGGGTTGTTCAATCGGCGTTTCGCTGATGGCGGCGAGCGGCGCGGCTGTGCTGCGCGGCAATGAGCTGGTGAACAGGCCGATCGAAAGAATGCTAACCCAAAATATTAAAAAAATAACTTTCCAGGTTGCCAGTTTCATAATAAATAACTCCTGTTGCAAAAAGAATAAGAGATTTTTCCTTCGTTTGTTATAGAACCGCTGCGCAGGCGAGCGAAGACGCGCGGGCTGGGTCATGTGCCTGAAGCAAGCCATGACCCAGCCGAACACAGATCAACGCTGAACTACCTGCTCGTTACAATTGGCCCATATTCGTGGATCGTGCCGTCGAGCTCGATTTCCTGCAGCCAATAATAATACATTGTAGCCTGAGAGTTGGGCGTGTCAATCCATGAATAGCTTGCACCTCCATTACGACCCGCCGCCAGAATGATAGTGGACGTGATGCGGCTGGCGCTGCTGCGCTGCCGGGAGGCGCTGCGGTAGAGGTGGAAGCCCCACGTATTGCGCTCCGCGCCGGTAGCCCAGCGCACTGCTACCTGCTGGCCCTGCCAGCGCGCGGTGAAGCTCAGCAGCTGAATCGCGGTGGGTGGCCCCTGCCCCGGCGGTATGTACGTGATGGTTGGGTCATTGGGCTCAGTCGTGTCGGGGTCGTCGGTCAGCGTCGTCGGCGCATTTGAGGCCCCGATGGTGCCCTGGTTTTTCACAAAATTGGGGCTGACCGGGTTGTTGATAAGCACGTCGAAGTTGATGTGCACGCTGGCGCCGGGCGGCAAGGTGCCGATTGCGATCTGAATGGTAGTATCGCCCGCATTATTGCCTTTCAGGATCGTGCCCTGGCTGGCGACAACGGTGCCGACCTGGAATGTGACGTTTCGGAAGAAGCTGGTCGGGTTGTCGTTGAATGTCACGTTGGTTGCCGCCACCTGGCCCTTGTTGGTGATGCGCACAAGGTAGGTGAGTGTGTCGCCTGCGCTGAACTTGCCATTGCTGTTGGCGTCGCCAGTCAGGAAATCCGACTTCTCGGCAACGAGTGTTGGCGTGGGCGTGACGGGTATGCGCGTTGGGTCGCCGGGCGCGGGCGTGCTTGGGTCGTCGGTGGGCGTGTCGGGAATGTTCGAGCCGGTGACCAGGCCCTGGTTCTCGATGCGCGTCACATTTGATGGCAGCGGTTTGTTGATGGTGGTGCGGTAGCTAATAGTGACACTTGCGCCGGGCGGCAGGTCGCCAATTGCCACGCGCACGGGCGGTGTGCCGGTGTTGCCGTTCTGCACGCTGCCCAGGCTGGTGCTCACCGAGCCGGGAACCAGCGTGGTGTTCGGGTCGGGCGTGTCGGTATAAACCAGCGCCAGCGCCGGGATGTTGCCGCGGCTGGTGATGATCACGCGATACTGGAGCGTGTCGCCGGGCGAGACGCGCTTGTCGTTGTCGGCATCGACCGCCAGGCTCACCGTCTTGTCGGCGCTGATGGCCGGGTCGAGCCGAATGGGCGTGACCGTCGGGTCGCCCACCGGCAGCGTGTCGGGGTCGTCGGTGGCGAGGCTGGGGAAGTCGCCGCTGACGACGCCCTGGTTCGAGACCTGGGTAATACTGGCCGGCACGGGGTTCTTGATCCGCACCTTGAAGCTGATGGTGACAATGCCGGTGCGCGCGGGCAGCGTGCCGATGGTGATGCGAATGGTCTGGTCGCCGTTCGCATTACCTTTTTCCACCGTGCCCTGGCTGCTTCGCACAGTGCCACTCACCAGGACGACATTGGTTTGCGTCGTGGTGAGTGTGCCAGAGATGATTGCGCGCACGTCGGGCGCGTCGGTGAAGAGCACGCCTGTGGCGCTGGCGCTGCCGGTGTTGCGCAGCGTGATCTGGTAGAGCAGGGTGTCGCCGGGCGAGGCCACGCCATTGCCATCCGCATCAGTGTCGAGCAGATCGACTTTGCTGGCGCTCAGGCGTGGCGCGCGCACCAGCGGCGTGATGGTTGGGTCGCCAATTGGCGGCGTGGCAGGGTCGTCGGAGGGCACGGTGGGGAAGTTGCCGCTGATCAGCGCCTGGTTAGCCACCTGCGTCACCGTTTCGGGCAGCGGGTCGTTTACTACCACCTGGAAGGTGACGGTGGCGCTGCCTCCGCTTGGCAGGCCGCCAATGTCCACGGCCACGCTGCGGTCGCCAGCGGTGTTGCCACGTGTGACGGTGCCGAGCGTGCTGGTGACCGAGCCAGCCACCAGGGTGGTGTTCGGGTCGGGCGTGTCGTCCAGGGCGACGCCGGTGGCCGTGCCATTGCCGGTGTTGCGCACCACAATCGTGTAGCGCAGCGTGTCGCCGGGCGAAGGCACGCCATCGGCATCGGCGTCGCGCGCCAGGTCGTCGGTTTTCTGGGCTGCAATCGCGGGCGCGGGCGTCAGCGGCGTGATGGTCGGGTCGTCCTGCGCGGGCGTGTCGGGATCGTCGGTGAGCACAGCCGGCCCGCTGCTGGAATTAAAGACACCCTGGTTGGCAACCTGCGTCACGCCAGCGGGCAGCGGGCTGTTGATCCGCACCCTGAAGCTGATTGTGGCGCTGCCGCCCGCGCCCGGCAGATCGCCCAGCGCCACAGCCAGGCTGCGGTCGCCAGCGGTGTTGCCGCGCGTGACGGTGCCCAGGTTGGTTTGCACGCTCCCCGCTACCAGCGTGGTGTTGGGGTCGGGCGTGTCGGCCAGCGCAAGGTCGGCGGCGGCGATGTTGCCGGTGTTGCGCACCACAATCTGGTAGAGCAGGGTGTCACCGGCGGAAGGCGCGCCGCTCAGGTCGGCATCGCCAACCAGCGTGTCGGTTTTGGTGGCGCTCAGCTCGGGCTGCGCCACAATAATAATGATGGTTGGGTCGTTGGGTCGCGGCGTGGTTGGGTCGTTGGTGGGGACGGGCGGGTGGTTGCTGCTCGTCACCAGGCCCTGATTTTCCAGCCGCGTCACGCCAGCCGGCAGCGGTTTGTTGATGGTGGTCCGGTAGCTGATTGTGACGACTGAGCCAACCGCCAGCGTGCCGATCTGCACGGCCACTGGCGGCGTGCCGGTGTTGCCGCCCGTCACGGTTCCGGCGTCGGTCTGCACGCTGCCTGGCACCAGCGTGGTGTTGGGGTCGGGCGTGTCGGAATAGACCACGTCGAGCGCGGCGGTGTTGCCGGTGTTGCGAATGACGATCTGGTAGACCAGCGTGTCGCCGGGTGAAACGACGTTGTTGCCGTCGGCGTCGTTCAGCAGGCGCGCGGTTTTGTCGGCGCTAAGCTCGGGCGCGGCCGACACTGGCACGCGGGTCGGGTCGTTCGGCTGCGGGGTGCGCGGGTCGTTGGTGCGCACGGCGGGCAGGTCGGTGCTGCCAACCACGCCCTGGTTCACCAGTTGCGTCACACCCACCGGCAGCGGGTTCACCACCACGACGCGGTAGCTGATTGTGACGGTGCCATCGGGCGCGGGGATGCTGCCGATATCGACACCAATCGGCGGCGTGCCAGCGTTGCCCGACGTAATTGTGCCTTGCGTGGTTGTGACCGAGCCAGGCACCAGCGTGGTATTGGCGTCGGGCGTATCGGAATAAACCACGCCAGCCGCTTCGGTGTTGCCGGTGTTGCGAATGATGATGGTGTAGCCCAGCGTGTCGCCGGGCGAAACGACATTGTTGCCGTCGGCGTCGATCAGCAGCGCGGGCGACTTATCGGCTGCAAGCACGGGCGCGGCGGTGACGGGCGTGATCGTTGGGTCGCCAGCCGTGGGCGTGGCCGGGTCGTCGGTAAAGAAGGTTGGCTGCTCGTTGCTGGTGACGGTGCCCTGGTTGGCGATCTCGCGCACGCCACGCGGCAGCGGGTTTGCCACCACCACGCGGAACACAATCGCTGCGGCGGCGTTTGGCGCGATCTGGCCGGCTGGCGCGCCGGGGCTGTTGATCGCGCGCGATTGTGTGAAGGGCATGATGCCGCCCGGCAGGTCGGGCACGGATGCGCCATTCAGCGTGGTGCTGCCCGGCACATAGCTGGTGTTGGCTGGCACCGCGTCGGTGAATGCCACGCCCGAGGCCGTGCCGGTGCCGGTATTCTGCACATTGATGCGGTATTCTACTGTGTCGCCGGGCGAGCCGCCGGGCGGCGCGGTGTCGGCCACAATCGCGTCGGTTTTGGTGGCGCGCAGGTTCACCACCGGGTTGAAGGCGCGCGCCTGCTTGGGCGGAATCGGGCCGCTGCCATCTTCGTCGGCGGTGGCGATGTTGACGATTGCCGCGCTGACGTTCGCGTTCACGGTGGCGCGGAACTGCACCACTGCCGCCGCGCCGGAGTCGATCTGGCCGGCTGGCGCGCCGGGGCTGTTGATCAGGCGCGGCTGCGTGAAGGGCATAATGCCGCCGGGCAGGTCGGGCACGGCTGCGCCGTTCAGCGTGGTGCTATTCGCCACATACGTCACGCCCGCCGGCATGGGGTCGACCAGCGTGCTGCCGGCCGTGGGTGCCAGGCCAACATTCGGCACGCGCACATCGTAGGTCACCACCTGGCCGGGGCCAACCGGGCCGGTCGGGTTGGCGCTTTTCACGGGGGCAATGCTGGCCGCGCGCGTGATCGCCGGGTTGGTCGTCACCGAGCCGTTCAGCGGCGTCTGGCCCTGGCAGCTTACATAGCTGTACGTCCACGATGCGCGATTTTCGAACTGAAACGAGGCCGGGATGCTATCGACGCGCACTTTGAACGAGATGAGTTTGCCGGTTCCTTCGGCAATATCGCCAAGCGGCACGCCGGCCACTGGGTTCGCGCCAGCCTGCACGACGCCGCCAATCGTGAAGGTGCCTGGGATGAAGCTGGTGCCAGCGGGCGGCGCGTCGGTAAAAATAACATTCAGCGCAGTGGCGGTGCCCTGGTTTTCCACACGCACGCTATAGGTCAGCGTGTCGCCCGCAAACGTTGCGGCCTTGTCCACGGTTTTGACATCGGGCGGGAAAAAGGGCGCGCCAATGTCGATCTGCGTGCCAAGCGCATTGATGACATACTGGTCGCCGGCCGAGGTGCCGCGCGCCACTGCGCTGGTCTGGGCGTTTTGCAGCTGCGCCGACACGTCGAGGTTGGTAATATCCCAGCCCTGGCGGGCGCCAGCGCGGTTGACGCCGGTGAGCGCGTTCTGGTTTTGCGTGCCAAACGAGCCAGTGGTGTTCAGCGTGCCGTTATCCTGATTGATCTGCGAGCCAAAGAAGTTATGCAATGGGTTGTTTGGCCCCGAGACGGCAGTGAGTGTTGCGGTGTCGCGCCCAAACTGCATCTGGTCGTCCACCCGGTTGGCGTCGCCTTCCGAGGCGCTGAGCATCAGCCGCCCCGAGAGCGGGCCGGTTTGTGGCGTGCAGAAGCCCTGCACCACCGCGTCGCTTTGCTCCGATTTGTTGGTTACTTCGTTGCCCACAAACAAGGTCAGGTTGCGGGCCGGCAGCGTCTGGTTGCCATAGATCACCGCCAGCGTCCAGCCAGCGTTGTTGCGGGTTTCCTGGCCCAGGCCGGGCGTGTCGGATTGTGTGGCGGGCACGCCGCCAACGCTATAGGTTCCCGCGCCAGCCGCGCGCACCTGCGCCGTGACATCGGCCCAGCGCACATAGAAACAGGGCACAACCTTGGGCGGCACCATCGTCTCAGGGTCGGAAGCGCAGGTGCCATTCGGGCCTTTGGTGCCCAGCGTCGTGCCGGCGGCTGGCGCGGGCGCGACGGGGGCAGCCGCATTGGCGGGCGTGGTGAAGCTGATGCTCTGGTCGAGCGATGCGCTGACATCTTCGCCGCCATAGCTGTAGCTGCCGCTCCAGATCAGTTCAGCGCGAATGATTGTGCTGCCAGCCGGAATAGCGAGCACTGCCGACGAGCCATTCTGCTGCCAGAGGGCGGTGGTGCCAGCCGGGTAGGTTGCGTCGCGCAGGGCCGGGTTGGTGCTGATAAACGCGCCAATGCCGTCGACCGTGCCGGGCGCATTTGCGCCGGCGCGCTTGCTCAGGCCCAGCGTGTTGCCGGTAAACGTCATTGCGCCCTGCGTGGTGATGCTGAAACGGTTGACGTAGGCAGCCTGGGCTGGGCGCACACTGGTGAGGCCACTCACGGGCAGCAGCGCTATAATCAGCAGGGCGATCAGCAGCCGGCGGGTGGTGCGGCGCGCGTAGAACGGTTGCTTCATGAAGACCCTCACTCTGCGCTAGATGCGCCTGGCGCATCGAAACAGCGCCAGCGCAGGCTTATGTGATGGAACGAAGGGTTGCTAAAGGAACACAGCCTTGCTGCAACAATTGAGCGACTGTGCAAAATGCCGTGATACGAAACCAGATCGAATGAAGTGACTCGGCTTTGCCGAGCCTCCGGGGCTGCTTCGGGCGGATTGCGGGCGTATGAAGCTGCCGCATCGGATTCGGTGCTGCATTGGCTGCACTTGCGCACAGCCGCCAATATGACTGTTCCTGAAACGTAGGACGCTAGTATATACTACTTTTTGTTTTAATGTGCATTTTACCGTTTAGCGTGTTGCAGCACCAGAATGGCGAAAATGCCTGTTTCCGCGCCGTTCGCCGATGGTGCTGGCTGTTGCGCCGGGCAGGCAGGAGGTGATTACTACACGCGCGTTTATACCCATTTTCTAGATGTTGTATGCTTCTTCCACAATTTCCACAAAATGTGGATAGATTACTGCCAAGGGCTTGAGCCGAGGCGGAGAATAGCGATTTATGCCGAAAGCAAGCGCGCACCGGCGCGCATTTGGCCAATATTTCACGCCCGCGCCGGTGGTTGCCTGCGCCTACGCCCTGCTCGAAGGGTGCTTGCCCGCCGCGCCGCGCATTGCCGACCCGGCCTGCGGCGATGGCGCATTTCTGCTGGCGGCGCGCGAATTTGCCCCGCAGGCCGAGCTGGCCGGCTGCGACCTGGACGCGGCGCTGGTGGCACAACTGCAGGGCGCCGGGCTGGCGGGTGTGCGCTGCGCCGACGGCCTCGACCCGGCCAGCCTGCCGGCGGGCGCGTTCGATGCGGTGGTAGGCAACCCACCCTTTGGCGTGCGCGCTTCACGCAGCGCATCGCTGGCGAGCGAAGTGCGCTTTCTGCTGCGCGCTGTGGAGCTGGCGCGGCCGGGTGGCTCGGTGGCGCTGGTGCTGCCAAACGGTGTGCTGGCGAACGAGCGCCTGCGCGAATTGCGCGCCGGCCTGCTTGCGCACAACACGGTGCTGGCGGTGGTGGCGCTGCCGCGTGGCACTTTCTACGGCACCGGCACCACAGCGGCGTGCAGCCTGCTGCTGCTGCGCCGTGCTGCGCCATCACCCGAACATCAAATATTGTTCGCCCTGCCCGAAACGCTGGAAGAACTGCCTGCCGTGGTGTCGGCCTTTCGCAGCGGCGCGGCTGGCCGCCAGCCCGAATGTTTCTGGCTGGCACAGCAGCCCGGCCTGTCCCGGCTCGACGCAGCCTTCTGGCGGCCAGCCGCGCGCGCGCTGATCGAACGCATGCGGGCGCGCTGGCCTTTGCAGCCAATGGGCGCGCTGCTCGGCCCCGGCGAGGTGATTGCCGGCGACCATGTCCGCCCGTCGCGTGGCGAGGCGCGTGGCGCAGGCCTGCCCTACGAGTACTACCAAACCCGCGAATTCCTGCCGGCTGGCTACAACTACGCCCGGCTCGAACGCTGCGACGCGCGCGCCCATGCCCGGCTGCGCCACACTGCCGTGCAGCAGCACGACGTTCTGGTGTCGTGCGCGGGGGTGGGCGGCGCGGGGCGCGGCCGGGTGTGCCTGCTGACGCACCAGCCCGGCGCGTCGTGCACTGGCGATGTGCTGATCATCCGGCCGCGCGCGCTCGACCCGGTGTTTTTGTTCCTGTTTCTGGCCAGCCGCGCCGGCCGCGAGCAGTTGTTGCGCTTGCAGAACGGCGTTGGCACGGTGAACCTGAGCGTCGACGAGCTGTTGCAGGTGCAGGTGCCGCAGCTCGCGCCCGCGCAGCAGCGCGCCCTGGCCGAACGCTACGCGCCCGTGGCAGCCGCCCACGCCGCTGCAATGGCCGCGCAGGCGGCGGGCGACATAGCCGCCTGCGCGCAGGCACGCGCCCACGCCGAAACTATGCTTGGCGCGCTGCTGGCCGAGCTTGAGGCGCTGGTGTTGGGATAACACTGCTCAGATAAGGACGTTTACCACGAAGACACGAAGGCATCAGAATACTCAAAATAGCCGTGCCTTGATACTTGTTTGAACGGTGCGCAGTGCATGAAAAAGCCGCGCGGCAACAATTGCCACGCGGCTTTTTCTGGGAGCGCCTGTCGCGCTATTGCGGCGCATTCACGCTGATGTTCGGGTCGTTGATATCGTAGAACGTGGTGAGGATGCTGGTGGTGACGGCGGGCGTGTCGCCACTCTGCGGCACCGCGATCTCAATGTTCTGCTGGTGCAGGAAGCTATCCTGCGTGCCGATCCAGAAATCGTACTTAATCGTCAGCTTGGCAATTTCGTCGCGCGTTTGCGCGGGCAGCATGTCGGCATTTTCGCCCGAAAGCGCCAGCGCGTTAGTGCCGCTCAGCCAGACCTGGTAGCGCGTGGCCGGCACGTCGCCCACATTTTCGGGGCCAAAGTTGATGATCGCGCTGGCCTTTTCCTGCAGCAAGTTGAACTGCGCCGACAGCGGCTGGGCCTGAATGCCGCCCATCGCCGAGCCGTCGGTACGCTTCCACGGGCCGCTGCCAATGCGCTGGTAGACGGCCGGACCAATCTGGATGGTGTAAATTAAATCTTTCGAGAAGGCGCTGCCCAGCCAGGTGCTGCTGCGGTCGGGAAGCACGGCTTCGCCGCCGCCATAGAGCGAAATTTTCTGGTCGCCGCTGCTGATGGTGGAAAGCAGCTTGAAGCGCGCCGTCGCGAAATTGTTGACAAACGGCAGCGCATTCGTGTGCTCGGCGGCGCGGGCCGGCAGCGCCAGCGCAACAATCGCGGCCAGCACGGCGCACCAGAACAGCATAAACCACAGGCGATGCTGGTGGGCGCGCTGCCAAACATGGGTGAGCATCGGGTGTCCTTTCTGAAATTGATAACGGAACACCACGATTATCCATTTTCGTTGGGCGCGCTTCAAGCGTGCAACCTTAACGTTGCGTTACAGCTCTACCGCAATAGGCAGTAGGCAGTAGGCAGTGAGCAGGAACCAGGGACCGAGAACCGAGAACCGAGAACCAAGAGCCAACGAGTCTCGCTCATCAACCCCAATTCACGAAGCTGGTTTGTGTGCTTTATAGCGGTTTGCAGAGCAATAGAACGCTTATATGCTGGAAGAACGCATTGTAGCGCGGAAAATGCAACTGCCTTCTGCATCCTGCCGACTGCAAACTGCTAGAGAACCTTCGTGCCTTCGTGTCTTCGTGGTGAAAATCTCCTCGTCTCGCTCATCAAACCCAATTCACGAAGCTGGTTTGTGTGCTTTATAGCGGTTTGCAGAGCAATAGAACGCTTATATGCTGGAAGAACGCATTGTAGCGCGGAAAATGCAACTGCCTTCTGCATCCTGCCGACTGCAAACTGCTAGAGAACCTTCGTGCCTTCGTGTCTTCGTGGTGAAAATCTCCTCGCCCTAGCCACTGATCGACACGCCAATCAGCCGGCCGATGGCAAACGTGATCGCCGCCGCCGCAAAGCCGATCAGCACCTGGCGCGAGCCCGAGCGCAGGACGCTCCGCCCGGTCAGCAGCGTGATCGCCGCGCCGATGCCAAACAGGCCCAGCCCGCACAGCGCCACGCTCACCACCACGGCGGTCAGCCCGCCGAGGAACAGAAACGGCGCAACCGGGATGATCGCGCCAAGCGCAAACAGAAAGAACGAGGTGAGCGCGGCTTCCCATGCCGAGCCGCCCAGCTCCTCGGGGTCGACGCCCAGCTCCTCGCGGGCAAGCGTGTCGAGCGCGTTGGCGGGCTCGGCGGTCAGGCGGGCGGCCAGCGCCTGCGCCTGGTCTTCGGGCAAGCCCTTGGCCTGGTAGATCAGCGCCAGCTCTTCCTGCTCCTCGGCGGGGTTGGCCGCCAGCTCGTCGCGCTCGATGCCGATCTGGCGTTCGTACAGCTCGCGCGAGCTTTGCACCGAGATCCACTCGCCCAGGGCCATCGAGAACGCGCCCGCCAGCAGGCCGGCCAGCCCGGCCACCAGCACGCCATTGCCGTTCATCTCCGCGCCGGCCACGCCCATCACCAGGCTGAAATTCGACAGCAGGCCATCGCTTGCGCCCAGCACCGCCGCGCGCAGGGCGTTGCCGCTGGCGGCGCGATGCCGGCCTTCAAGCTGCGCGATCGCGCTGCCTTCCATGCCGCCGCGCATGCCACCCACAATCGTCTGGATCAGGCGCGAGTGCGAGCGCTCCTGCGCGGCCATGGGCGTGGCGCGGCTTTCGGGCTGCGCGCGGTAGCCAGTGTCGTCGGCCTGCTCGAGCGAGGCAATTGTGGGCAGCACAAACTGCGCACCAAAGCGCCGCCCCAGCCAGATCAGCGTGCGCGTGCGCCAGCCGAGCCGGCGCTGTGGGATTGGCTGGCCGGCGGCGCGCAGCTGCGTTTCCCAAAACTGGGCGTGCTGCTCTTCGGTGGCGGCCAGGCGGCGGTAGACCTCGGCAAGCTGGGCTTGCTGCTCGTGGTCGGCAATCGCCCCGTACAGCGCGGCGCTCTCGATCTCGTCCTGCCAGTTCGTGCGGTAGCGGCCAATATCTTCTGCGCTTGCCATGGGCGTTCTCTTTCATTTGCAAAAGGCGTGTGGGTTTCAGCGGGGCATTATAGCAGTTAGCAGTCGGCAGTCGGCAGTCGGCAGGTGCAATCCGTGAGCGAAATATCTTCGCGCTCTTTGCGCTTTTTGCGGTTAATAATCCCTTCGTCATTCGTCGTTCGTCGTTCGTCGTTCGTCGTTCGTCGTTCGTCATTCGTCGGTCGTCCGGCCCGCGATCAAACGGCAACATTGCTGATACTGTTCCGCCTATGTCCAGTAATCTGGGCGTCATCCTGAATTCTATACGGAAAATCAACTACTTGCTATCCTAAAAACAGTTCGGCGACGGCCCGACGCGACACTTTTGAGGCTGAGGAGCAACGCAACTATGATTGATAGCGATGTGCAACTATACGACAGCTAAATGCAGTGGAAAAGTACGCCCGTGAGCGATGCGCCGCTGCTCTCGATTGTCATTCCCGCCTACAACGAGGCAGTGCGCATTGTTCCCACGATTGGCGCAATTGCTGCCCACGTTTCCGACCTGGGCTTCGAGTGGGAGCTGATCATCGCCGACGACGGCTCGAAGGACGAGACGGTGGAGCTGGTGGAAGAGCTGGGTTTCGCGAACCTGCGCGTGCTGCGCGCCGAGTGCAATGGCGGCAAGGGCAGCGCAGTGCGGCGGGGCATGCTGGCGGCGCGCGGCCAGTACATCCTGTTCGACGACGCCGACAACTCCACGCCGATTGAGGAGCTGGGCAAGCTGCTGGCGAAAGTCGCGCACGAAGATTACGACATTGCGGTGGGCTCGCGCGCGGCCAATGGCGCGGAAGAAGCGCACCGCTCGGCCCTGCGCCAGCTGATGAGCAACGGCCTGCGCTGGATCGTCAAGCACGTATTCCGCATTGGCGTGCGCGATACACAGTGCGGCTTCAAGCTCTTTTCGCGCACGGCCGCCCAGCGCCTGTACCGCTCGCAAACCATTGCCGGCTTCTCATTCGACCTTGAGATCCTGTACCTGGCCGCGAAGTTTGGCTACCAGGTGGCCGAAGTGCCCGTGGCCTGGATCGACGCACCCGGCTCGAAAGTCGATGCGCTGAAAGAAGCGCGCCGCTTCATGCGCGACCTGCTGAAGATCAAGTGGAACGACCTGCGCGGCGTGTACGTTTAGCGCATTTTCAAACGACCTGTACGGGTGCCTGCGGCGCTCGTTCAGCAGGCGCCTCGGCATAATCGTAAATCGGGTGCCCCCTGGGCGAATCGTAAATCGAAAATGCACGAGGCCCGCCCTGCCACCCCGCGACTCCTGATTATCAACCCATTAGCACAACGAGGCCCATCATGCGAGTTGCTTTTGTTTCAACCTACGCCCCCAGCACCGGCACGCTCAACGAATACGCCTATCACTTCGTCAAATTCCTGCGCCAGAAGCCCGACGTGCGCGAAGTGATTGTGCTGGGCGACGAGCTGCCCGACATGCCGAACGCAACGATTGTGGATACCAGCCCGGGCATGGCACCGCTGCGGCGGCTGGCCTGCTGGCGCTTCGGCGGGCTGACGAATGCCTGGCGCATTCTGCAAGCCGTGCGCGCCGAGCAGCCCGACGTCGTGCTGTTCAACATCCAGTTCGCCACCTTTGGCAGCGGCAAAGTCCCGGCCTCGCTGGGCCTGCTTGCGCCGGCGATGGTGCGGGCGGCCGGCTTCCCCTGCATTGTGCTGCTGCACAACATCATGGAAACGGTTGATCTCAAGCAGGCCGGCTACAGCGCCAACCCGCTCAGCGAGCGCATTATTCGCCTGGCTGGCGCGGCGATCACCCGCATGCTGCTGCGCGCCAACCTCGTCGCGCTCACCATCCCCAAATACGTCGAAATTCTGGAAACGACCTACCACGCGCAGAACGTCCTGCTCGCGCCGCATGGCACCTTCGAGCAGGCCCCGCCGCCGCCAACCTTCACAGGCGATGGCCCGCTGCAAATTATGACCTTTGGCAAGTTTGGCACCTACAAAAAGGTCGAAATTCTGATCGAGGCGTTCAAGCTGCTGCAAGCGCGCTACCCCGGCCTGGAGCTGGTGATCGCCGGCACCGACAGCCCAAACGCGGCCGGCTACCTTGAAGGCGTGCGCGAGGCCCATCCCGAGCTGCACGGCATGCGCTTCACGGGCTATGTTTCCGAGCAGGAAGTGCCGCAGCTGTTCTACGACTCCAGCGTGGTCGCCTTCCCCTACGACAGCACCACCGGCAGCTCGGGCGTGCTGCACCAGGCTGGCAACTATGGCCGCGCCGTGGTGATGCCCAACATTGGCGACCTGGCCGAGATCATTGCCGAAGAAGGCTATGTCGGCGAATTCTTCGAGCCGGGCGACGCCGCCAGCCTGGCCGCCGCGCTCGACCGCGTGCTGGCCGACCCGGCGCACCGCCAGGAGCTTGGCATGCGCAACTACCTGGCCGCCTGCGGCCTGCCGATCTCCGACGTGGTCGACTGGTACCTGCTCCACGCGCAAACGCTGCTGCGGGGCCGCCACGCCACGCCGCGTGTGCCCAGCACACGGGCCGCCTGAGCGCGCCACTCGCCCTTTCTCATTACACATCCAACAGGAGAAACCGATGACCATCCATGCCCAATCGCAGGGCGCGATCGAGATCGTGAACCTGCGCGGCCGCTTCGATGCCCATATGGCCCCACAGCTCAAAGAATGGCAGGACAGCACCACCGACCGCAACCATGTCGTCGTGAACCTTGCCGGCGTGACCTTTATCGACTCGTCGGCGCTGGCGATGCTGGTGCGCGGCCTGAAGCGCTGCCGCCAGCAGGGCGGCGATGTGCACCTGTGCGCCATGCAGCCGCCCGTGCGCATTATTTTCGAGCTGACCAAGCTCGACAAAGCCTTCAGAATTTTCCCGACCGAGCAGGACGCCGTCGCTGCATTTCGCTAATGTCTGCGGTTGGCAGCATCATCAGTTCGCAAGAATGGGATAGACACTGTGTTTAGAGCGTATCGTGCACATCTGGCGGCGCTGGCCGACACCTGGCTGGTTTCTGGCGCGCGCGGCTTCTACCTCACCCGTGGCAGCCAGGTTCAGATGCAATGGGGTGATACTGAGCTGCCCGGCCTGTCTGCGCCCATCCATCAGGGCCGCGAAACGGTGGGCGAAATCGGCGTGAGCGGCATCTCTGGCCGCGCCGCCGAGCAGCGCCTTGCCGCCGATGCACGGCTGCTGGAGCAGCTGCTGGCCCGCGAAAGCGAGCTTCAGCAGATGACCAGCGAAATGGTCGAAATGCAGGATCAGCTGCTGGCCTTCTACGACCTGATGCGCGCCACGCGCGGCGCGATCGGCATTGAAGAAATGCTGCACCTGCTGGCCAGCGAAACCATGCGCCTGGCACAAGCCGAGGGCGCGCTGTTCCTGATGGACGACATGTGCGCCCACTACCCAAGCCCGCGCATCGCCGCCGATGTGCTGGCTGAGAAGTTTGCCCAGCTGCGCGCCAGCGGCCACGAGCTGGTGGCGGGTAGCGGGGCCGACGAGGAAAGCGAGCCGCTGACCTTCTGCCTGCTGCCAATGACCATTCAGGGCGAAGTGCGCGGCGCGCTTGGCCTGATCAATACGCCGGCCTTGTTTTCTGCGCCCGAGCTCAAGCTCGCCCGCGCCATGGCCGAGCACGCCAGCTCCCAGATCGAGCAGGCGCTGCTGCACCGGGAGCTGCTGGGCCAGGCGCGCCTGCAGGCCGAAATGGAAGTGGCGCGCAAGGTGCAGCTGCAAATGCTGCCCCAGCACCGCCCCAGCCTGCCCTCGCTGGATGTGTATGCATCGTCGCGGCCGGCGCGCGAGGTTGGCGGCGATTTCTACGATTTCGTGGTGCAGCCCGATCGCCCGCTGATCGCCATTCTGGGCGATGTTTCGGGCAAGGGCATCTCAGCGGCGCTGATTATGGGCATGATCCACGCCATTACCAACAGCGCCGCGCGCTTCATGCCCGTGCCCGACCCGGCGGCGATCTTGTCGCGCGCCAACGAATACCTGTACGACGATTTCACCACGCTCGACACCTTTGCCACGGCATTTGTCTGCTCGTACAACCCGGCCGAGGCGCGCATGGATTATGCCAACGCCGGGCACGCCCCCGTGATCTTCCGGCCGGCCGGCGGCGCGTCCGAATTGCTGGAAGGCGATGGCGTGCCGGTGGGCGTGCTGCCCATGAGCCTGAGCCAAACCCAATCGGTCGCCTTTGGCCCTGGCGACATTCTTGTGGTGGCCACCGATGGCTTCAGCGAAGCAGCCAACCTCACTGGCGAGATGCTGGGCTACGAACGCCTGCTCGAACTGGTCGACACGCTGGCCGCAGAATCCGCTGAGCAGATTGGGCTCAAGCTCTTCGAGGCGGTGCAGGCCTTTGGCGCGGGCCACGAGCAAGACGACGACCAGACCGTTATTGTCATAAAGGGGGTAAGGCGATGAGCCAGGCAACTATACTGCTGCGGCTCCAGATCCTGGCCGAACACCAGTACTTAAATGTTCTTGGCGCCTGCATCAGCAGCCTGATCGAGCGATTAGACAACGTCGACGACGCGGAAATACTCAGCTACAACGTGCAGCTTGGCGTCAACGAAATTTTCGCCAATATTGTGGACCACGCCTACGCCGGCCAGGCTGGCCACTGGGTCGATATCGTCTTCAGCCTGCACGACGAACCGCGGCAGTTCATTATCGAGCTGCACGACAGCGGCTGCGAATTCAAGCCCGATTGCGTGGCCGCGCCCAACCTCGACGACATCCAGATACGCGGCTATGGCCTGTTCCTGGTGGAGCAGCTGATGGAACAGGTGGAATATCAGCGCCGGCCCGACGGCAACCACTGGCACTTAGCAAAACATCTGTAAGGAGAAACCGAAATGGACATGCAAGTAACGGAACATATCGTGCGCATCATGCTGGTGGCGCCGCACCAGCGCATCGACGCCTTCAGCGCGCCCAAGCTGCGCGCCCGCCTGGATGGCATGCTCGAACAGGGCACCACCCGTTTCGTGCTCGATCTTTCGGCGGTGCCGTTTCTCGACAGCGCCGGCATGGCCGTGCTGGTGAGCCTGCTGAAGCGCACTCGCCAGCTTGGCGGCGATGTGCGGCTGGTGTGGCCCACCGAAGAAGCCGCCAAGCGCATTCTGCGGCTCACCAAGTTCGATCAGGTCTTTACCATGGCCGAAAGCGTCAGCGCCGCAATGAAAGATTTTTGAGGCACGCCATGGCGATTGTTCTCGTAGTCGACGATTCACCCGTCAGCCAGCGCCTGCTGAGCTACACCCTGCAGCGGGCCGGATACACTGTTGTGATGGCCTCGAATGGGTGCGAGGCGCTCGATATTCTGAATGTTCAGCTTGTCGATCTGGTGATTTCCGACCTTGCCATGCCCGAGATGGACGGCCTGAGCCTGCTCGAAGCCATTCGCGCCGACCAGGAGCTGCGCGATCTTCAGCTGGTGATGCTGACGGCCAGCGGGCAGGAGCACGATCGCTCGCTGGCCGAGGCGGCTGGCGCCAGCGACTTCCTGACAAAACCCACCAGCACGCGCGATCTGCTGGCCACGGTTGGCCGGCTGGTCGGCTAACTCAACGGAGCAAAACAATATGTACGGACTAGTCAACAAAGCCGTAGAGCAAATGGTGTGCAGCCACTTCAACCCCGAAACCTGGGAAGCGATCAAACAGCACGCCGGGGTCGATATTTCGACATTTGTGTCGCTGCGGCCCTACCCCGACGACATCACCTACCAGCTGGTCGATTCGGCGCACCACACTGTTGGCCTGAGCCACGCCGACATTCTGCGCGCGTTTGGCCGCTACTGGGTGCTGTATACCGCCACCGAAGGCTATGGTGAGCTGCTCAACGTCACCGGGCGCACGTTTGAAGAGTTTATGGAAAACCTGCCCAACCTGCATACCCGCGTGAGCTTTAGCTACCCGCAGCTTGTGCCGCCAACCTTTGATACCGAGCCGTTTGAAGGTGGCGTGCTGGTGCACTACTACTCCGATCGGCAGGGCCTCGCGCCCATGGTCGTTGGCCTGCTGGAAGGGCTGGCCGAGCGTTTCCAGACGCTGATTGCTATCGAAATGATCGCGAGCCGAGAGGCAGGTGACGATCACGAAATCTTTCGGATCGACTATAAATAATGCCAATAGTGGCGCAGCGCCACTCGGTGGGGCCGCGTGTCGCGAGAAGCATAGACCTGTACTGCTGCGCCGAGTGAAATACCCGGCGCAGCATTTTTGTGCGAAACGGCACGGCGGCCCACCCACGAAGAACTGCCAGATTGTGTAACACTATGAACAGCATCAGCACAGGACTTTCCGCTGCCGAGCTTAGCGCGCTCTTCCCATTTCACTTCGTTGTGGATGAACATCTGCGCGTGATGCAATTTGGCGCCTCGCTCGCGCAGCTTTGCCCAACGATCGAGCTGGGCAAGCCAATAACCGATTTCTACAGCATTCGCCGCCCGCTGAATACGGCGACCTTTGCTGCAATCAGCCGGCGGCAGAAAATGGTGTTTTTGCTCGAAGCTGTGCAGGGCGGCCCGCAACTGCGCGGCCAGATGCTGCTGATTGCAAACGGCTCGCTGCTGGCCTTTCTTGGCTCGCCCTGGCTGACGAATGTTGACGAGCTTGGCGCGGCCGGGCTCTCGCTCAACGACTTCGCCGTGCACGACCCAATCGCCGACATGCTGCTGCTGCTGCGCTCGGAGCGCACCGCGCTGAGCGATTCGGTGACGCTGGCCGCCCAGCTCGAAGCACAGCGCGGCGAGCTGCTGGCGCGCAACCACGAGCTGCAGGAAGCGCAGCAGCGCTATCGCAACCTGCTGGCCGCCGCCAACCGCCAGGCGCGTGAGCTAACGCTGCTGGAGCAGGTGCGCAGCGCGCTGGCAGTCGAAACCGACCTCGCGCAGATATTCAGCACCGTTGTCGAGGCGATCTCGCGCGCCTTTGGCTATGCGCTGGTGAGCCTGTTTTTGCGCGAAGGCGATGATCTGGTGTTGCAGCACCAGAAGGGCTACGACCAGATGCTCATGCGCGTGCCGCCTGGGCAGGGCATTATTGGCCGGGTGGCGCAGAACGGCAAGCCCGTGCTGATCGAGGATGTGCAGAACGACCCAGACTATATTGGCGTGTACGAAGGCATTTGCGCCGAGCTGTGCGTGCCGCTCTTCAACCAGGGCGTGGTCGCTGGCGTGCTCAATATCGAAAGCACCGCCGAGCAGTCGCTTACCATCGATGATTTGCGCCTGATGACGGTGATGGGCGAACAGATCGATATTGCCATCAACCGGGCCTGGCTGTTCGCCGAGGCGCGGCGCGAACGCGACTTCAACACCGCGCTGGTCGATACGCTTGGCAGCCTGGTGGTTGTGGTCGATCGCGCCGGCCAGATCGTGCGTTTCAACCAGGCGTGCGAGCGAATCACCGGCTACACATTCGATGATGTGCGCCACACGCAGATCTGGGAAAAGCTGGTTGCGGCGGAAGATATCGCCGGGGTTCAGGCGCGCATGGCGATCATGCTGGCTGGTGCGCTGCCCGAACCCGATGAGAGCTTCTGGCTTACGCGCAGCGGCGAGCGCCACTTGATTGCATGGTCGTATGCGCTGCTGCGCGACGCCAGCGGCCAGCCCGAATATTTTATTGGCACTGGCATCGATATCACTGCGCAGCGCCAGGCCGCAGCCGCCCTGCACGATAGCGAAAAGCGCTACCGCGAGCTGGTGGATAACAGCCAGGGCCTGATCTGCTCGCACGATCTCGACGGCGTGCTGCGCTCGATCAACCCGGCGGCGACTGCGCTGCTGGGCTACAAGACGCATGAGCTGATCGGGCACAATCTGCGCGATTTCCTCACCCCAGAGGCGCAGAAATACTTCGATACCTACCTGCACGAGATCACCACAAAGCGCGTGGCCAACGGCCAGCTGCATATTTTTACCAAAGACGGCGATACGCGCGTGCTGCTGTATCGCAACATGCTCTACGCCGAAGATGGCGAAACGCCCTATATCATGGGCTATGGGCAGGATATTACCGACCTCAAGCGCGCCGAGGAAGCGCTCAGCGCCAGCGAAGCGATCTTGCGCAGCTTCTACGATAGCACGCCCCTGATGATGGGCGTTGTCGAGCTGCAGGAAGACGATATCCTCCACTTGTCCGATAACAAAGCCACTGCCAGGCTGTTTGGCCGCACGCAGCAGCAAATGCGCAATCAGCGCGCCAGCGCCATGGGCGTGCCGCCCGAGCAGCTGGCGCTTTGGGTCAAGCACTACCGCGAAAGCCAGCGGCGCGGCGGCCCGATGACATTTGAGTATAAGCAGGCAGACACTGGCATGACGCGCTGGTTTTCGGCCACTGTCTGCCCGATCAACCTCGCCGCCGGCTCTACCACGCGCTTTTCCTATGTGGTTGACGACACCACCTCGCGCAAGATGGCCGAGGCCGCGCTGCGCGAAAGCGAAGCCCGCCACCGCACGCTGATCGAGCAGTTGCCGGCGATTATCTACACCGCCGACCTCGATCCGACCAGCCCCACGCGCTATGTCAGCCCGCAGATCAAGGATATTCTGGGTTTCACGCCAACCGAATGGCTGGCCGACCCGAACCTGTGGCTCGAGCAGGTGTACCCCGACGACCGCCCAGGCGTGCTGGCGGCGGTGGGAAAGGTGCAAAACAGCACCGAGTCCTATTCAAGCGAATACCGCGCCATTCGCCGCGATGGCGAGATCATCTGGCTGCGCGACACGGCAAAAACTGTCTACGATGTACATAACAACCCGCTGTTTATGCAGGGCCTGACCATCGATATTACCGAGCAGCGCCGGGCCGAAGAAACCCGCGCCCGGCTGGCCGCCATCGTCGACTCATCGGGCGATGCGATCATCGGCGTGGGGATGGACAGCCGGATCATGAGCTGGAACGCTGGCGCCGAGCGCATGTGCGGCTACGACGCCAAGGAAGTGCTTGGCCGCTCGATTCTGAAAATGGTGCCCGCGAGCATGCGCAACGAGCGCATGGCCCTCTACGATGAGCTGGCACGCGGCGACGAGGTGGTGCATAACGAGACGGTCTGGAAGCATAAAGATGGGCAACTGATCGATGTGGCGCTCACGATCTCGCCGATCAAAGGCGCGGATGGTTTGGCGGGCTTTGCGATTATTGCGCGCGATATTACCGACCGCAAGCTGGCCGAGGCCGAGCTGGCACAGGCCCGCGATGCCGCGCTGGAGTCGTCGCGCCTGAAGTCGGAATTCCTTGCGACCATGAGCCACGAGATCCGCACCCCAATGAATGGCGTGATTGGCATGAGCGAGCTGCTGGTTGACACAACGCTCGACGAGACGCAGCGCGAATTTGTGGATACCATCAATAGCTCGGCCCAGGCGCTGCTCACGATTATCAACGATATTCTTGATTTCTCGAAGATCGAAGCCGGGCATATTTCGCTTGCGATCGAGCCACTGTCGATTGCCGACCTGATGGCCAGCGTGGTGAGCCTGATGAATGGGCGCGCGCGCAGCAAAGGGCTTTCGCTTGTCACCGAGATCAGCGCCGATGTGCCAACACAGCTCGCAGGCGATGCCGGGCGCTTGCGGCAGATACTTTTGAACTTGATCGGAAATGCCGTGAAGTTCACGCATCAGGGTAGTGTGTCGATGCGCGTTGAAACCGAACAGCGCGAGGCCGATATGCTTGTGCTGCGCTTCCTGGTGAGCGATACCGGTATTGGCATCCCGGCCGCCGCGCAGACGCGCATGTTCCAGCCCTTCACTCAGGCCGACGGCTCGGTGACGCGCAAGTATGGCGGCACGGGCCTGGGCCTGGCGATTAGCCGCAAGCTGGTTGAGATGATGGGCGGCGAGATTGGCTTTGCAAGCACCGAAGGCGAGGGCACAACCTTCTGGTTTACGGCCCGCGTTGGCATTGTGGAAGGCGCGCCAGCCGCCGCGGAAACGCCAAAGCCGCAGCTGCCACAGCCTGCCAGCAACGCGCGCGGGCGCATTCTGCTGGTGGAAGATAACCCGGTGAATGTTCAGATCGCGCTGCGCCAGCTTCAGCGCCTGGGCTACAGCGCCGATGTGGCCAACAACGGCCGCCAGGCGCTTGAGCGCCTGTTCGGGGCCGAGCATAATTACCGCATGGTACTGATGGATTGCCATATGCCCGAGATGGATGGCTTTACAGCAGCACGCACTATTCGCGCCCACGAAACCGGGGCGGACATGCCAATTATTGCCATGACGGCGAGCGCGCTCCAGAGCGATCGCGATGCCTGCCACGCGGCGGGAATGAACGACTTCCTTGCGAAACCGGTGCAGCTTGCCGAACTGGGGCGCATGATCGAGCGCTGGGTGCTGCCAAGCGCAGCGCCGAGCCCGGAACTGCGCGCGCCGCGCCTGGTGGATTTGCGCGTGCTTGAGGAATTGCGCTCGTTTGACACGGGCGATGTGGCGATGTTCGATGAGCTGATGCGCACGTACCAGGACGAGGTGCAAACGCAGATCAGCGCGATTCGCGAGGCGCACAGCACCGACGATATGCTTGGGCTGGCGCACGCAGCGCACCGCCTGCGCGGCAGCAGCGCCTATTTTGGCGCGACACGCCTGGCCGAGCTGTGCGTTGAGCTGGAGCGAGCCGGCAAGGGCGGCGAGCGCCACACGGCCCGCGCGCTGGCCGCCGAAGTCGAACACGTAGCGCGCCAGACCCTCGAAATGCTCGAGGCGCTATAGCAGGAGGCAGGAGGTTGCTGGCGTTCCAAAGCCTTTGTGCATCAACAAAGCCGGCGCATGTGCAAAGGTAAGTCTGCCGCGCCGGTTCCTCGGCACGAATCAAAAGGGCCACCCGAAGTAACGGGCGGCCCTTTGTATTCTGGCAGCGCGCCAGCTTACAGCATTCGTCACAATGGATGAGCCGTCAATCTTGTACGCGATAGCTTTCTGATGCCTTAGTGCTGCTGCCGACTGGCTTCTGCTGACTGCCGACTGCTCTAGTGCTGAGTTTCGCTCGAAGTAGCTGCCGATTCGTCTTCCGCACCGGGCTGGCGGTTCACACCATCCCAGCTCCACGCGATTGGCGGGGCGGGCGCGCGCGGGGCGGCGGCTGTTTCCGTTTCGGGATCGAGCGTGATGCGCGTAGCGATAAAAATCGTCGCAAAGAAGATGATGAAGATGGCCGACACAACAATGAGTGTAAGGGTGCTTTCGGTTTCGGCCAGCTTGGCCAGCACGACCGAAAAGGGGAAGATCGCCATTGCAATGGCGACAACAGTGCCAAGTTTACTATACACAACATCCTCCCGGGTGTAGCGATTCTCTGGCCGCGATTATAGCATAGATTGCCCGCGCACCCGGCCTCAGCCCCTACCCCCGCCACTGCCCCGATATTCGGCGTATAATGGTAACGCCTGCTGCACCGGCGCGGCGGGCGCACGCACGCGAATAGCTATTGATTGGAACTTCATGCTGCATACTGTTACCCTGCCCGGCGGCCTGCATGTGCTCGTCGAAGAGCTGCCGCACACGCATTCTGTGTCGGTTGGCTGCTTTGTGGGCGTTGGCTCGGGCCACGAAAACCCGCCCGACTGCGGGATCTCGCATTTCATTGAGCATATGCTGTTTAAGGGCAGCCGCAAGCGCCCCAACCCGCGCCTGATCTCGGATGCGATCGAGGGCATTGGCGGCATCCTCGACGCCTATACCAGCTTCGAGTCCACCGTCTACTACGCAAAAGTGGCCGATATTCACTTCGACCGCGCGGTGGATGTGCTGGCCGATATGCTCCTGTTCCCCTGCTTCGACCCGCGCGATGTCGAGAAGGAGCGCCGCGTGATCGCGGAAGAATTGCGCGCTACCGAAGACACGCCTTCCGAACTGGTGCACCTGCTGCTCGACGGCGCGATGTGGGGCGACCAGCCGCTGGGCCGCGATATTGCCGGCGACGAAGCCGCCGTGGCTGCTTACACCCACGCGCAGGTGCTGGCGCACTGGCAGCGCTACTACACGCGCGCCAACACCGTGATTTCGATTGCGGGCAACATCAGCGCCGAGCGCGCCGTGGCAGCAATTGCCCAGGCCTTTGATGCCTTGCCCGCCGGTGCGCCGGCATCGTTCGTGCCCAGCCAGCCGCCCCAGCCCGGCCCGGCGCTGGCGCTGCGCACCGACGACAGCGAGCAGGGTAATTTCTGCATTGGCTTCCCCGGCATCCCGCAGGACGACCCCGACCGGCGGGCGATGCAGGTGTTCGACACCATCCTGGGCGGCGGCATGTCGTCGCGCCTGTTTCAGGAAATTCGCGAAGAGCTGGGCCTGGCCTACAGCGTCGGCTCGTACAGCCGCGAGCATCACGATGCCGGCAAGTGGGTGGTGTATGGCAGCGTCGAGCCCGACAACCTGCGCCCCTGCGTGGAAACGGCCATGCGCGAATTGCGCGCCGCGCTCGCAAAGGGCATCACCGACGAAGAGCTGGCGCGCGTGAAAGAGCAGGTCAAGGGCGGCATGCTGCTTTCGCTGGAAGACACATGGTCGGTGGCGTCGCGCAATGGCTCGCACCAGCAGCGCTACGGCCGCGTCATCCCGGTCGAGCAGGTGGTGAGCGAAGTGGAGCAGGTGACGCGCGACGATGTGCTGCGCGTGGCCGGGCGCGTGCTGCAGGAAGGCGCGCTGCACATGGCGGTGATCGGGCCGTATGAAGATGGCGACGACCTGCTGCCGCTGCTGCACCTCGCGGAGCCGGCGGGCGCGTAGTGCGCTTTCAGCGCGGGGATAGGGTATGGGGTTTGGGGATTGCGATGCATAACAAAGCTTTTCCCTGCCCCAATCTCATTTTGAACTGCACGAGCAAGGCCCGCTTCACCTTCGGTTCACACCGCTATCACCCCACGCTGCCCGCCCGCGTAGTATGATCATAGCCGACCCGGCCCAACATCGTGGCCGGAAAAGGAGATGATCATGAACATCGGAATGTATCGCGGGTGGGCGGCCCGTGGCGCGGCGGCGCTGGCGCTGGGTTTGCTGCTGGCGGCCTGTGGCGCACCGGCGGCCAGCACGCCCACTGCCCTTCCCGCCGCCACCAGCGCGCCCGCTGCAACGGCGGCCCCGGCAGCGACCGCTGCTCCCGCTGCGCCGACAAGCGCGCCCGCCGCAACTGCCGTGCCCGCCGCAACTGCCCTGCCCGCCGCGACCAATGCCCCGGCGCCGACGAGCGCGCCCGCCGCAACCAGCGCGCCCGCCGCAACTGCCGCCCCTGCGGGGAGCACAGCCGGCGCGGTGCAAACGCTGCTCGACTACTACAACCACATCAACCAGCAGGAATACGACGCCAGCTACGCGCTGTGGGCGAACAACGGCGCGGCCAGCGGCCAGTCGCTCGATCAGTTCAAAACAGGCTTCGCCAAAACCGTGCGCGTGGACGTGATGTTGGGCGAGCCAGCCCCCGCCGCCGATGGCACAGTTGCGGTTCCGGCCACGATTCTTTCGGTGGTCAACGCGCCCGGCATCACCGCCGACCAGACGATTGAGCAGTACACAGGCACCTACACGCTGGCCCCAGCCGCGAGCGGCTGGCAGATCGCCAGCGCAAACATTGCCGCCGCCAATGGTGGCGCGCTGCCGCCCGCCGAGCTGGCCACGCCCGCAAGCGCGCTGAACGCCTTCTACGCGGCGATTACCAGCCATGCGCTGGCCCACGCCTTTACGATCTGGAATGGCAACGGCCAGGCCAGCCAGCAGACTTTCGAGCCGTTTGCCGCTGGCTACGCCCAGACGAAGAGCGCGACGGTTGCGCTTGGCACGGGGCAGGAGCAGGGCGCGGCTGGCTCGCTGTACAGCGAGATTCCTGCGGTGGTGCAGGCCACCAGCGCCGACGGCAGCCAGCAGACTTTCTGCGGCACCTATACGATGCGCCGCGCCAACGTGCCGCCCTTCGACAAGCTGGGCTGGCATATCGAGGGGGCAAAGATTGCGCCGCACGCAGCGGTTGCGCCGGGCAGCCCCGAAGAGCAGCAGCTGCTGACAAATGGCTGCGCCTAGCAGGTTGCTCGGGCCGCGAGGCCGTTAGAGATGAACATCAAGCTATTTGGAGTGCAGGTCGCTCGGGCCGCGAGGGCACATTGGTTGCTTGAACTGCAAAGCTCGTGGCGCTTTCAGCGCAGGTCGCTCGGGCCGCGAGGCCGCTGGGGCTTCCCGCCCCAGCACCCCGGCCAGGAACTTCGCCCCTGGACCCGAAATGATCGTGGTTGACGATTGCGAAGCTGTGCGCTCATGCCTCCGTTGTGCCATTGGGCTGGCATCTGCCGATCAGCCTTGTACTGGTTTTCATGTTCGCCGCAAGGCATGACAACTTGCGTTCGTTTGATACCGGCACTCTTTGCCGGAAGGGTTTTAGGGGAACCGGCAAGGGTTCCCCTAATCGGGGGCACGGGGGCGAAGCGCCCCGAAAAGAAGCCAAACAAGCTCCTATCGGGGCAGACACCAGGGCACGGGGGCGAAGCGCCCCGAAAAGAAGCCAAACAAGCTCCTATCGGGGCAGACGCCAGGGCACGGGGGCGAAGCGCCCCGAAAAGAAGCCAAACAAGCTCCTATCGGAGCAGACATCCGCGCCAGCGCATTGTCATCTCTGCGGCTTTGTAGCAGCCCCCCTTTTATGGTATACTGCGCCGCAATAACAGGCCAGATCCAGGAGTAGTAGGCGCAATAGCAGCGAGCGGCCGGGTGGTGCGAGGCCGCGCCCGCGCCGAACTCGCCTGGGTGAGCGCCGGGCCAGGGAATGGCGGCCGTTGCCAGCGCGCAATCGCCGCAGGTAGTTGGCCCCGGGTGCGCCCGATAGCGCGCAATGCGAGGGCAGCGGCCACACGCCGCCGCCGAAGCAGGGTGGTACCACGAGCACACGCCTCGTCCCTGGCATGGGGCGGGGTTTTTTGTTGAGTTTTCAGTTCTGAGTGCTGAGTTCCGGCGTTGCTGCTCACACATCACCACGAAACTCCTCATTCATGGGCTGAAAATAGTATGCCTGAAGCGGAGATCTACCAGTCGTACGCGGCCGTGTACGACGCGATCGGGCAGGCGCGCCTGGGCGCGCGGCTGGCAGCGTGGGCGCTGGAATGGCTGGCGGCGCGCGGCGAAACCCCTGCGCACGTGCTCGACCTGGCGTGCGGCACGGGCGCGGCGGCGCAGGTGTTTGCGGCGGCGGGCAGCTATGTCGCTGGCGTCGATCGCTCGCGCCCGATGCTTGAGATCGCCCGTGGCCGCGCGCGCGACGCCAGCCAGGCAATACGCTTTCTGGAAGGCGATATTCGCGATGTGCTGCGGGCAGGAGCGGGGCCAGACAGCACGGCATTGCAGGATGGCGACAGCGCAGCTTTTTCCATCCATCCCGCGCACTTCGACCTGGCCACATGCTTCTACGACAGCCTGAACTACCTGAGCGCCGACGGCGACCTGGAGCGGGTGTTTGGCGGCGTGGCGGCGGCGCTGCGGCCGGGCGGCTGGCTGATCTTCGACGTGAATACCGAGGCGGTGTTCCGGGCCTACCACGAGCGTGATATTGTGACGCACGACGGGCCGGACATTCTGGTGTACAACCAGATTCACTATCAGCACGACACGCGCCTGGCCGCGGGCCGGATTGTGTGGTTTGTGCGCGAGCTGGATCGCTGGTGGCGCGGCGAGGAAACGCACGCCGAGCGCGCCTGGACCGATGCTGAGCTGCGCGCCGCGCTCGATTCGGCTGGCATGGCGCTGGTGGCGCGGCTGGCACCCGGCGGCGAGCCGGCCAGCGACGCATCGTTTCGGGTGATCTACTGTGCGCGGAAGGGGCGGGAGTGAAGGCCGAAACACAAGAGCTGCGGCTGCAGCGCGCAAGCGCGGCGCAAACGGCAGTGCGGCAGTTGCTGGCGGCGGTTGTGCGCGCGCTGGCGACATTGCGCGACTGGCGGCTGGCCTTGCTGCTGGGCGTGTGCGTGCTGCTGCTGGTGCTGCTGAACCAGGCGCCGCTGAGCTACGACATCAAGGTCGGCAAGGATCGCGGGCCGGGCAGCGACTTGCCGTTTCTGTCGAACTTCAACGACCCCGAGGGCGACGGCGACGCGAGCTTCCGCTGGTCGCGCGGCGATGCCGACATTACGGTGCCGGGCCTGGGCGGGCGCGGCGCGCTGCTCTCGTTCGATGTTATTTCGCACCAGGGCCAGCAGCAGGGCGGCGACACAGGCGCGCTCGACCTTGCGCTGCCCGACGGCGCAACCGTGAAGCTGGCGCTGCGCCCTGAGCCGGCGCGCTACTATGTGTATGTGCCGGCCAGCCCGCTCGACGGCGCGCTCCATGTGGGCCTGCACAGCACGCCCTGGCAGCAAGCCGGCGACCGGCGCGAGCTGGGCGTGGCGATTGGGCAGGCGCTCCGTGTCGATAGTGTGCGCGATGGCGTTGTGCTGCCGGGCGCGGTGATGCTGCTGGCATGGCCGCTGGCGCTGGCGCTTCTGTGGCTGGCGCTGCGGATCATGGGCTTTGCGGCGCGGCTGGCGCTGGCGCTGCTGCTGCCGCTGGCGGTGGTCATTCCGCTGCTGCTGCTCGTCGATGCCCCGCACCTGGGCTTTGGTGTGCCGTGGGTGTTGCAGGCGGGCGCGCTGGCGCTTCTGTGCGCCGCGCTGAGCGCCTGGCTTGCGCCGCCGCTGCTGCGCTGGCTTGGCACAAGCGCGCCGCCGCACATCCTGCGCTGGCTGCTGCTGCTGGTGACGATCAGCTTTGTGCTGAAGTATGCGGCGCGGCTCTACCCGGCCTCGATGGGCGGCGACATCCAGCTGCACATCAACCGCTACACGGCGGCGCTGAACGGCGAGCTGTTTGTGGTGGCGCGGCATCGCGGCCTGCCCTTTCCGTTCCCGCCCGGCCTGTACCTGATGCTGGCACCGTTCACGCTGCTGGGCGCACCGATCCGGCTGGTGTTTCAGCTGGCGACGGGCGTGTTCGAGGCCAGCACGGTGCTGCTGCTGTACGCGCTGGTGGCGCGAACCACCGCCAGCGCGCGCGTGGGCTTGCTGGCCGGCGCGATCTACGCGCTGACGGCGGCGGGCTACATGACCAGCTGGTTTGCGTTTGAAACGCAGGTGGGCGCGCAGTGGTTCGAGGTGGCGCTGGTGCTGCTGGTGGCGCTGCGCTGGCCGCGCCTGGCCGACGGCCCGGGCTTGCTGATGCTGATCATCATTCTGGCGGGCGTGTTTCTCGGCCACATTGGCCTGTTTATCAACGTGTCGCTGCTGGGCTTGCTGCTCGCGCCGATCCTGTGGTGGCGCGCCCGCGATGCAGCCGAGCGGCGGGCGGCTGGGGCGATTGCGCTGGCGGGCGTGCTGGTGGGTGCGTTTGTCGCGCTGTTTTACTACACGTCGTTTCTGGATGTGGTGCTGGCGCAGCTTGGCGGCGTGGCCGAGGGCGGTTTGAATGGCGCGACCGGGCGGGCGGCGATTCCGCGTGAAACCAGCCTGCGCGTGCTGTGGGAAGGCGGCCTGATCACGCACTATGGCTTTTTCCCGGTGCTGCTGCTCATCCCAGGCGCGCTGCTGATCGGGCGCGGGCGGCTGGGCCGCGTGGTCGCGCCGCTGTTCTGGCTGACGCTGCTGATTAGCGCGTCGCAGGGCTTGCTGCCCTTCGTTACGCTCTCGTCGATCACGACGCGCTGGCTGATGTTTGCCGGCTGGGCGGTGGCCGTGGCCGGCGCGATCGGCCTGGCGATGCTGTGGCGGCGCGGGCGCTCGGCGCGCGTGGTGGCGCTGGCGATGGCGGCGTATGTGTGCTGGCTGACGATCGGCGTGTGGATGAATGCGATGGCGCTGCGCTTGCCGCCAATCGAGCCGTTCTAACTCACCGCAGAGGCACAGGGCTTTACATATACCACGGAGACACGGAGGCACGGAGGATTGATGAGAGGAAGATACACATAACAAATGAAGCCAAGAGGTGTATCGTGCTACTCGAAAAAGAATTAACAGCCGAAATTATCAGTGGAGCAATTGAGGTACATCGTGCGCTTGGCCCTGGGCTGCTTGAATCTGCATATCAAGCCTGTTTAGCTCAGGAATTAACATTACGCCAGATGCCGTTTGAGCAGCAAAAAGCGCTTCCGCTTGAATATAAAGGTGTATTACTCGATTGTGGCTATCGTCTTGATTTTATTGTGGCTAACAAAATTATAGTTGAATTGAAAACAGTAGAGCAGATTATCGCAATACACGAAGCTCAGCTTTTGACATATTTGAAACTAACCAGATGTAAAGTGGGCTTGCTTATCAATTTCAATGTGCCAGTTCTTAAAAGCGGTATCAAACGACTTGTGCTTTGATATAAAACTTAATTACTCCGTGTCTCCGTGTCTCCGTGGTAAATCTAACCTCGATCTCTGGTGAAACATATGGTGACTACAACGAACAAGCAATCGCGCGGTGCGTCGGATGTGCTCGGCTTCTTCTACGGGCTGTGGGCCTTCTCGGCGCTGGGCCGCTCGTCGTGGGAATACCTGTTTAAGAAAAATGTCGCCACCTATGTGCCGGCGCACCTTTCGACCTTTGTGGGCGTGCTGTACATTTTCATCATCGTTGGGCTGCGCAAGCGCACGCCGCGCTGGTGGTGGGCTACGCTGGCGCTCCTGTCGGTGGAGCTGCTGGGCGTGCTGATCGTCGGCACAATCGACGTGATCTGGCAGCCGTTTCCCTATGCCACCGTCTGGTCGAACTACGGCATTGGCTATTTCTTCATGCCGCTGGTGCTGCCATTTGTGGGCCTGTGGTGGATGCTGCGCCGCGAAACGCGCGCGGCCTACGGGGTTACGCTCTAACGAACGAACTCAAAACTCAACACTCACTATTCAAAATTATCGAGGAGCCACGCATGACGACACCGACCAAAAAGCCGCGCGCCGAGCGCTTCGACCCGGCGATTGAGCCGCGCTGGCGCGAGTTCTGGCAGCGCGAAGGCATTTTCAACGCGGGCCGCCGCCCCGATGCGCCCAACCGCTATATTCTCGAAATGTTCCCCTACCCCAGCGGCGACCTGCATGTCGGCCACCTGAAGAACTACGTGATCGGCGACGCGCTGACCCGCTACTACGTCATTCGTGGCTACGATGTGCTGCACCCCTTTGGCTGGGATGCCTTCGGCCTGCCCGCCGAAAACGCGGCGATCAAGTTCAAGAAGCACCCGCGCGAGTGGACCTACAACAACATCGCGGAGTCGAAGCGCTCGCTCGACATCGCCGGCATCATGTACGACTGGAGCCGCGAAGTCACGACCTGCGCGCCCGACTACTACAAGTGGAACCAGTGGCTGTTCCAGCTGCTCTACAAGAAGGGCCTGGCCTACCGCGCCAAATCGCTGGTGAACTGGGACCCGGTGGATCAGACCGTGCTGGCGAACGAGCAGGTCGACGCCGAAGGGCGCTCGTGGCGCTCGGGCGCGAAGGTTGAGAAGCGCGAGCTGGAGCAGTGGTTCTTCAAAATCACCGCCTACGCCGAGCGCCTGCTGCAAGATCTCGACACGCTCGCCGACTGGCCCGAGCGCGTGAAGGTGATGCAGCGCAACTGGATCGGCAAAAGCGAGGGCGCGGAGGTTGTATTCGATGCCATCGTGCCAAGCAGGGGCGAAGCATTCGCCGATAACCAGGCAGCTGGCGCCAGCACGGCAGCGAATGCTTCGCCCTTACAGACGGAGCCGATCACCGTATTTACCACCCGCCCCGATACGCTGTGGGGCGCGACATTTATGGTGCTGGCGCCCGAGCACCCGCTGGTGGCGCAGCTCACCACGCCCGAGCGCAAGGCCGAGGTCGATGCCTACGTGGCGCAGGCACGCCTGAAGAGCGAGATCGACCGCACCAGCACCGTGAAAGAAAAGACTGGGGTGTTTCTTGGCGCATATGCGACCAACCCGGTCAACGGCGAACAAATTCCGATCTGGATCGCCGACTATGTGCTGACGGGCTACGGCACTGGCGCGATCATGGCGGTGCCCGCCCACGACCAGCGCGACTTCGAGTTCGCCAGGCAGTTTGGTCTGCCGATTGTGCTGGTTGTTCAGCCCGAGGGGCAGAACATCAGCGCCGACGAGCTGACCGAAGCATGGCCCGACGAAGGCGTAATGGTCAACTCTGGCCCGCTCGACGGTGTGCCGGCCGGCAAGGGCGCGGGGCAAAGCGTGAAAGCCGCAATTGCGTGGCTGGAAGAGCGCGGCAAGGGCAAAGGCACGATCAACTACCGCCTGCGCGACTGGCTGATCAGCCGCCAGCGCTATTGGGGCACGCCCATCCCGATGATTCACCGCGCCGACGGCAGCATTGTGCCGGTGCCGGAAGACCAGCTGCCGGTGGTGCTGCCCGAGATCGACGACTACCTGCCCAAAGGCCGCAGCCCGCTGGCCTCCGCCGAAGACTGGGTGAACGTTGCCGACCCCGAAACCGGCCAGCCCGCGCGCCGCGACACCGACACCATGGACACGTTTGTCGATTCGTCGTGGTACTACCTGCGCTTCTGCGACGCGCAAAACGCGAACGAGATCTTCAGCAAGGCGGCGGCAGACCGCTGGATGCCGGTCGACCAGTACATTGGCGGCATCGAGCACGCCATTCTGCACCTGCTGTACTCGCGCTTCATCACCAAAGTGCTGTACGACGAAGGGCTGGTGCCCGACGACGAGCCGTTCCGCGCGCTGTTCACGCAGGGCATGGTGCAGCGCCGCGTGCAAACGCCGCTGGAAAGCGTTTCTGCTGACATTGTGCGCTTCCCCGAAGAGCTGCGCCGCAAGATCGAGCTGCCCGCCGAGGCGCAGGAAGTTGAGCACGCGCGCGGCGCGCTGCGCGGCCACGGCTACTCGCTCGACCAGAGCGGCGACGAGTGGCTGGCGACCAGCGGCCCGGTCACAATGTCGAAAAGCGCCGGCAATGGCATCCCGGTTGGGCCGTTTGTGCGCCAGTACGGCTCGGATGTGGCGCGCATTGTGGTGCTGTTTGCCGCGCCGCCCGAAAATAGCATGGAATGGACCGACGAAGGCGTGAGCGGCGCGCAGCGCTTCCTGAACCGCATTGTTGGCATGTTCAGCACCGACCGCGAGGCGATTGCGGCTGCGCCACGCGGGGCATTTGCCGCCCCCGCCGATGCCGCCGATAAAGAGCTGTACCGCCGCGTCAACGAAACGATCAAGAAGGTCACGCAGGACACCGAGGCGTTCCACTTCAACACCGCCATCTCGGCGCTGATGAGCCTGCTGAACGACGCCATCAGCTACCGTGCGGCGGCGGGCGCGGCCACGCCGGTGTTCGCCTGGCTGGCCCACACCTACACGCGGCTGCTGGCGCCCTTCGCGCCGCACCTGGCCGAAGAGCTGCACAGCTGGTTTGGCGGCGAAGGCAGCGTCTACGACGCCGGCTGGCCCGAGTGGGACGAGGCCGCGCTGGTGCTGGACGAGATCGAGGTGGTGCTGCAGGTGAATGGCAAGGTGCGCGGCAAGATCAACGTGCCGGCCCAGGCCGACAAAGCCCAGCTCGAGCAGTGGGCGCTGACCAACGAGCGCGTGCTGGCCTTTATCGAGGGCAAGCCCGTGCGCAAGGTGATCGTCGTGCCGGGCAAGCTGGTGAACGTGGTGGTGTAGGATTTTTGCCCCTCATCCCCCGGCCCCCTCTCCCACAAGGGGAGAAGGGGAGCACCTCTCTCCCCTCTCCCGCGCCTGGGAGAGGGGCCGGGGTGAGGGCAACAGGGCAGGGGATGAGGGCAATCAATGCAAAACAACCCCAAACTCTTGACAACCCGTGTTTCGTTATGCTAGCATAGCGCATCCCGCCCCGTTGCTGGTGCTGTATCCCCCGCCGCGCCCGCCTTGGCCGTGTCAACCGTTCGCCCTGGAAGCTCAAGGATGCGCTATGCCCATCGATGCATACATCGCCGCTGTGCAGGCCGAAGCCGCGCGCGGAAATGCCACCGAACATACATTTCGCCCCGCCCTGAAAGCCCTGCTGGAATCCCTCGACACTGGAATCGCCGCGACCAACGAGCCGCGCCGGATCGCGTGTGGCGCGCCGGATTACCAGGTGGCGCGCGGCAATCTCCCCGTCGGCCATGTCGAGGCCAAGGATTTGCACGTCGATCTCGACAAGGAGGCGCGCAGCAGCCAGATGGCGCGTTACCTCAAGGCGCTGCCCAACCTGATTCTGACGAACTATCTCGATTTCCGCTGGTTCGTGAATGGCGAGTTGCGCGAGGAAGCGCGCATCGGGCGGTACACCCCCCTTTCGTCCCCCCGCCAGCGGGGGGAAAGTGGGGGGTATAAAATAGTGCGCGAGCCGCAGGGCGAGATGGATCTGAACCGCTTGCTCCAGGGCTTTCTTTCCCAGCAGCCACCCGTCGTCGGGACACCGCGCGACCTGGCCCTGCGCCTGGCCGAAATGGCCCGCCTGACGCGCACCCTGATCGCCGAAACCTTCAAGCGCGAAGACCAGCGCGGCGAATTGCACGAACAGTACGACGCCTTCCGCAAGGCGCTGATCCCCGGCCTGGATGCCGATGAGTTCGCGGATATGTACGCCCAGACGCTGGCGTATGGCTTGTTCGCGGCGCGCGTTAACACACCTCTCCCCCCGGCCCCCTCTCCGCAGGCGGAGAGGGGGAGTCGCGGCGGCGGCGGGGGTGAGGTTTCGTTTACCCGCTACAGCGCCGCGCAGCTTTTGCCGAAAACCAACCCGTTCCTGAGCAAGCTGTTCTACGAGATCGCCGGGCCAGACCTGGACGACCGAATCGCCTGGGCGGTGGACGACATTGCCGCGCTGCTCGCCCGCGCCGATATGTCCGAGATTCTGCGCAATTTCGGCAAGCGCACCCGCCAGGAAGACCCGGTGGTGCATTTCTACGAAACGTTTCTGGCGGCCTACGACCCCAAGATGCGCGAAAGCCGCGGCGTGTACTACACGCCCGAGCCGGTGGTGTCGTTTATTGTGCGCTCGGTCGATCACCTACTGCGCACGCGCTTTGGCAAGGCGCTCGGGCTGGCCGACCAGGACACGCTGATCCTCGACCCGGCGACCGGCACGGCGACGTTTTTGTATTTTGTCGTCGAGCAGATTTACGAAACCCTGCGCCAGAACGGGCTGGCAAGTGGCTGGAACAGCTATGTGGGCGATGGCCCGCGCAGCCTGTTGCGCCGCCTGTTCGGCTTTGAACTGCTGATGGCACCCTACGCGGTGGCGCACCTGAAGCTGGGCCTGCAATTGCAGGAAAAAGGCTACGACTTCGGGCGCAACGAGCGCCTGGGCGTGTACCTGACCAATGCGCTGGACGAAGGCGTGCCCGCGCAAACGACCATGCCCTTTGCGCGCTATATTGCCGACGAAAGCGCCGCCGCCGCTGAGGTCAAATCCAGCAAGCCGATCATGGTGGTGCTGGGCAACCCGCCGTATTCCGGCCATTCGGAAAACAACAGCCCGTTTATTCGCGGCTTGATCGACGATTACAAGCGGAATGTTCCTGAGCTTTCCAAGCCTGCACAAGCCAAGTGGCTGCAAAATGACTACGTAAAGTTCATTCGCTTTGGGCAATGGCGGATCGGGCAGACCGGCGAGGGTATACTGGCATACATTAGTGATAATAGCTACCTCGACAACCCGACGTTTCGCGGCATGCGGCAAAGCCTCATGCGCAGCTTCGACGACATCTACATCCTGAACCTGCACGGCAACGCCAACAAAAAGGAGCGCGCCCCGAACGGCGGGCCGGACGAGAATGTGTTCGACATCCGCCAGGGTGTGGCGATTGCCCTGTTTGTGAAAAGAACCTCTCCCCCCAACCCCCTCTCCGCACGCGGAGAGGGGGAGGCGCGCAGCGCCGGGGGTGAGGTCGCCACCATCCATTACGCCGATCTTTGGGGCGTGCGCGAAAGCAAGTACGCTGAGCTAACCGAGCACCACATCGACTCCATCCAGTGGGACACACTTTCGCCCTCCAGCACGTTCTATTTATTTGTGCCACAGGATGTTGACCTAAAAACAGAATATGAAAAAGGGCAGAAGCTATCAGAATATATGGGCGTCAATGGCGACCCGGCACCTGGCATTGTGACCACACAAGACGAATTTGCTATTTCTTGGGATCGAAACGAAGCGGTTCACAAAGTCGAACGATTACTCGCGACGAACACAGAAGAAGAAGCACGCGCAATTTGGCGTCTTTGTAGCCAAGAGCAATGGAACTATCAGCGTGCAAAAGAGCAGTTGCCAAGGACAGATTGGCGGAGCAAAACACTTCCAATTCTCTATCGGCCCTTTGATGTTCGTTGGACAGTCTTTGACTCAAATGTTGCGGTACATCGCCGCGAGCGTGTGATGCAACATATTGCATTGCTTTCAAATATTGCATTGATAACCACTCGTCAGACGAGAGATGATTGGGGCGGACTTGTTACTGAGTCTGTCAGTGGTCATAAATCATACGCTGCATACGATATTAATTTTGTCTTCCCCCTCTACCTCTACCCGTCCACGGAGAAGAAGCAAAGCCAGGCATCGCTGTTCGACGACGCGGGCGACGAAGGCGCGGGGCCGGGCGGGCGGCGGGCGAACCTGAGCGCGGAGTTCATCGCCGATCTCACCGGCAGGCTCGGCGCGGCGTGGGTGCCGGATGGGCGGGGGAGCGTGGGTAAACCTCACCCCCCAACCCCCTCTCCGCAAGCGGAGAGGGGGAGTCGCGGCGGCGGCGGGGGAGAGGTAAGCGGGAGTCGCGGCAGCGGCGGGGGAGAGGTAAGCGGGAGTCGCGGTGGCGGCGGGGGAGAGGTAAGCGGGAGTCGCGGCGGCGGCGGGGGAGAGGTAAGGGGGAGTCGCGGCAGCGGCGGGGGAGAGGTAAGCGGGAGTCGCGGTGGCGGTGACGGCGACGGGGGAGATGTGAAACCAGAGTATTCCTGGCAAACGTCGCCAGAATTATGGGCCAAGCTCAAACCCGTTGCCCGACAAATGCGTCACGAGCCAACCCCTGCCGAGAATGCCCTGTGGCAAGCTCTACGAAACAATCAACTCAATGGACTGAAATTCCGTCGTCAACATTCCATCGATCGCTTCGTTGTCGATTTCTACTGCCCGGAAGCTCGTTTGATTGTCGAAGTCGATGGGCCGATTCACGATTATACTCCTGAAGAAGATGCGGTTCGTCAGGCGTTCCTTGAAAGTGCGGGCTATCGTGTTGTGCGCTTTTCGAACGACACGGTGCTTCACAATCTGCCAGGCGTGCTTGAAATCATCCAGGCATCGCTCGCCACTTCCCCCTCTCCGAACTCGGACAGAGGACCATCGCTCGCCACTTCCCCCTCTCCGAACTCGGACAGAGGACCATCGTTCGCAACTTCCCCCTCTCCGAACTCGGAGAGGGGGCCAGGGGGTGAGGTGCTCACCGTCGGGCCGGAAGATGTGTTTCACTATGCCTACGCGGTGTTCCACAGCCCGACCTACCGCAGCCGCTATGCCGAACTGCTCAAGATCGATTTCCCGCGCCTGCCGCTCACCGGCGACCGTGCGCTGTTCGCTGATCTGGCCGCGCTCGGGGCCGAACTGGTCGATTTACACCTGCTGCGTTTGCCCGGCGCAGTGCCGCGCGGCGCGGTCGGCGGCAATGGCGGGCATCCCGCGCTCCTCAAGTCGCGCACGCGCTTCCAGGGCGGCGGGGCCAACATGGTCGAAAAGATTGGCTACGACGCCGCCGACGGGCGCGTGTATATCAGCAAGACCAGCTACTTCGAAGGCATAGACCCGGCCACCTGGGAATTTCGCGTCGGCGGCTACCAGGTGCTCGACAAATGGCTCAAGGATCGCAAAGGCCGCCCGCTGTCGTTCGACGACCTGCTGCACTACCAGCGCGTCTACATCGCGCTCGCCGAAACGCGGCGGGTCATGGCCGCCATCGATGCGCGCATCGGCGCGTGGCCGATTGAGTAGAATGGATGCCGTGGGGCTGAAGCCCTTGGCTCCATGGAGCGAAGGCCGCCTTCGCGGCCTGCTGCAGCCTGCCGGGTGCAGCCTGCGCAGGCAGGCTTCGCGATACGTAGCCCGCTGCTTTAGCGGCCGGGGCTCATCGGGTTCTTGTAAGGAGCAATTTTTCTCCCCTCTCCCGGGCCTGGGAGAAGGGCCGGGGGTGAGGCAATCTCAGGGCCGGGGGTGAGGGAACCCACGCAAGCGCGCTGCCCCGCAGCCGCGCGCAATGGGAAGGAGCACGGGCCGCCAGGTGGCAGCCACTTCGCCACGCCGCTCATACATAGCCGCATAAACAGCATTGCCTGCGCGCAAAAATGATCGATCACCTGCCGGAAATGGCTGATCACCTGCCGGAAATGGCTGATCATCTGCCGGGAACGGCTGATCACCTGCCGGGAATGGCTGATCACCTGCCGGGAATGGCTGATCACCTGCCGGGAATGGCTGATCATCTGCCGGAAATGGCTGATCACCTGCCGGAAACGACTGATCACCTGCCGGAAATGGCTGATCACCTGCCGGAAATGGCTGATCATCATGGGTGCGCGGGCCACCACACAGGAGCTTTGTATGACAATCAACTCCGTTCCTCCCCCAAGCAGCGTCGCCAGCCAGCTCGAACGCGCCAACACCGCGATCAGCAACGCCCTGGAAGACCCCGCCATCGCCACGCTGCTCGCTGGCGTCGGCTACGATCAGGCCACGCTCGAAGCCGGCCAGGCGTTGTACGAGCAGGCACACGACCTCAACCGCACGCAGGAGCGTGAGTATGGCGAGCAAAACGCCGCCACCGCCGCGCTCGACGCCGCGCGCCAGCAGGCCGATGCAACCTACATGGGCTTTCTGAAAATCGCGCGCGTCGCGCTCAAAGGCGATCACCAGGCCATCACCGCGCTGGGCCTTGTGGGTACGCGCAAAATCAGCCTGACGGGCTGGCTCGATCAGGCGTGCCAGTTCTACACCAACGCGCTCGAAACCCCCGCCGTGCTCACCACGCTGGCGCGCTACAACATCACCCAGGCGCGGCTCGAAGCGGGCAAAGCCGAGGTGGATGCCGTGCTGGCCGCGCGCCACACCCAAGAGCGCGAGCGCGGCGACGCCCAAACCTCCACCAAAGTGCGCGACGCGGCGCTGGATGCGCTGAACGAGTGGGTGGGCGATTTCATTGAGATCGCGCGCGTGGCGCTGGCCGGGCAGCCGCAGTTGCTCGAAAAGCTGGGCATTCGCGTCGCGTCGTAGGTTTATTTTCCTCGCCGGGGCGATGTGTTTTGCATCCTGAGTAGCGGCGAGGCCGCGTATCGAAGGGTGCGGGCGCATTGCCCCTGTACCCCGCTCTGGGTATTGAGCCGGGGCCTGCGCGGCCCCGTTCCCCGCGGTTAGGGGGCTTTTTCGCAGGGCGCTTCGCCCCTGTACCCCGCTCGGGTGGTTGAGCCGGGGCCTGCGCGGCCCCGTTCCCCGCGGTTAGGGGCGGCCGCCCGCCCCTAACAACCCCGCCGTCGGGGCGCTGCCCCGAACCCCAAAAAGAGCGTGGCCGGCTTACGAAATGCTCTGCGGTCATGCCTCCGTTGTGCCATTGGGCTGGCAACAGTCGAATGATGATGTACCAACTTTCCAACCAATTTCCTTCACCCATCGTTTGATGCCAGCGGCCGGCACAACGGAGGCATAACAATACAGCTTCGCCCGTGATACTCACATAAAATTCGGGGTGAGGGCAACCACCACGCTTGCCCGCGCCGCACTTCCGCGCTACCATGGCGGCATGACCGAACGCCACCTTCAGCGCAAGCTCACCTTCCACGCCCACGGGCGCACGCTTGTGCTCGTCAAACGCCCCAACGAAAAGATCGAACACCGCCTGATGATGGCGCTGATGTGGTCGCTCTACCTGCCGCGCTACCCCGAGTTGCGCATCGACGTGCCGATTGGCGCGCGCTACCGCCCCGATCTGGTGCAGCTTGCGCCCGACGGCGGGCCGCAGTTCTGGGGCGAGGCCGGCGAAGTTGGGGCGGAAAAACTGCGCGCCCTGTGCAGCCGCTACCGCGCCACCCACCTCGTCTTCGCCAAATGGGCGATCAACCCGCAGCCCTTCGCGGGTATGCTGGCCGCTGCCCTGCGTGGCGTGCGCCGCAGCGCCCCCGTTGAGCTGCTGGTCTTCCCCGCCAGCGCCGCCGAGCATATCGACGCCAACGGACAGATCGCCATCAGCTTCGCCGATATCGAGCGCGTGGCTGTGTAACATTCCCCGCCGCCTCGCGTCTAACCCAACAAGAAGCACACACGGAGCACGGGTATGAACGACTATGCCGACATCCAGGGCGGCGCTAGCGAGCAGGCGATGCGGGCCGATCTGCGCACTCTCGACGCGCTGTACCGGCGCTATCGCGGGCCGATTCAGCAATTTCTTTTCCAGATGTGCGGCTCGGCCGACATTGCCGAAGAGCTCACGCAGGTGACGTTTGTGAAGGCCTGCGCCGGCCTGCTGAGCTTTCGCGGCGAATGCTCGATCTCAAGCTGGCTGTTCCGCATCGCGCGTAACGCCTACCTCGATAGCCTGCGCCGACCCGATCCGCGCCGCATCGAGACCGACGAATTGCTGGCCATCCCCGATGCCACGCCGCTGGGCGACCCGGTGCGCGCCTACGCAGCGGCCGAGCAGCGCAGCCAGATCGCGCTGGCGCTGGCGCAGCTGCCCGAGCGGCACCGCACGATTTTGCTGCTGCGCGACGCCGAAGGGCTGGCTTACGCCGAAATTGCCGACGTGCTGGAAATCAGCATGGCCGCCGTGAAAGTAAACCTGTTTCGCGCCCGCGCCGCCTTTCGCGCCGCCTACACCGCTTTCGAGCGCCCCGAAGGAGAACACGAATGACACCTGCCTATGAGTCATATGAATCGGTGACCACCGAAATTCCGCAGCCCGAGTTTGGCAGCTGCGCGCTGATCCAGGATCTGCTGCCGCTCTACCTCGAAGGCGAGGTTAGCCCCGGCAGCCGCGACACGATTGTCGAGCATCTGGCGCGCTGCGAGCGCTGCGCAAGCTTTCTGGCCGGCGCGCAAAGCGTGCGCTCGCAGCTGCGCCGCGATAATAATGCCCGCGCCGGCATCGCCGCGCACGACCCGCCCACGCGCCAGGCGCTGCATGCCCGCCAGGGCTTGGCCTCGCTGCTGGCGCTGCTGATCCTCTGCACGCTCGGCGGCTCGGCCACCTTGCTGCTGGGCATTGGCCTCGACAGCATCCCGGCGATGTTCCCGGCCGGCGCGCTCATGGGGCTGCTGGCGATCTTTGGCCTGGTAGCGCTGGCCCGACGGCAGGGCGCGATGTCGCTGCCGCGCTGGATTGTGCTGTTCGCCAGCGTCGCGCTGGGCGTGATGGGGGTGGGCTTTATCGCCTTTTCGCACCAGTTCGGCATTGCGCTGATGGGCATGCTGCTGCTGGCGCTGGCGATCTCGGGCGTGTGGACCAGCGTGCTCCAGAGCGATGCGCGCGCGACTGAGGGCTAGAACCGTTTCACAACCGCGAAGACATGAAGGCACGAAGATTCAAAAGTCGAATCTTCGTGCCTTCATGTCTTCGCGGTGATCGTCTCTTTCTTATTCGACGGAACGCGGCATCGGGTGTATCATGATTACGCGATTACACTCTTTAACTGAGGTGCCTCGATGCCACAATTCCGCGTTGGAGTCCAGCTTCATCCGCAGCAGACCACCTACGCCGCCTTCGCCGACGCCGTCAAGCGCGCCGAAGACCTGGGCGTTGATACGATCTGGAACTGGGACCATTTCTACCCGCTGTATGGCGAAAAAGACGGCCCGCACTTCGAGGGCTGGACGCTGCTGACTGCCATGGCGACGCTCACCAGCCGCGCCGAGGTGGGTTGCCTCGTGACGTGCAACAGCTACCGCAACGCCAACCTGCTGGCCGACATGGCCCGCACGGTCGATCATATCAGCAGCGGCCGGCTCATTCTGGGCATTGGCTCGGGCTGGTTCGAGCGCGACTACGACGAGTATGGCTATGAGTTCGGCACTGGCCCGAGCCGCCTGAAAGACCTTGGCGCGAGCCTGCCAGTGATCGTCGAGCGCTGGGGCAAGCTCAACCCGCCGCCCACCCGCAAAATCCCAATCATGATTGGCGGCGGCGGCGAGAAAGTTACGCTCAAGCTCACCGCGCGCTACGCCGACCAGTGGAATAGCTTTGGCCCGCCCGAAAAGTGGGGCCACAAAAACCAGGTGCTGACCGACTGGTGCAACCAGCTTGGGCGCAACCCGGCCGAGATCGAGCGCACCGTCTGCCCGAATGTGAGCGAACTGGACGACCTGGATGCCTACGTCAAGGCCGGGGCCACACACTTCATCCTGGGCATGGGCGCGCCGTGGGATATGGCCCCGCTGAAGAAGCTGGTGGCCTGGCGCGACGCGCAGGGCTAACAAGGCGCTTTTACCACGAAGACACGAAAATTACGCACTACGCACTATGATGACACGTGCGTAGTGCGTAATTGTGTATAGGCACGCGCTTGCTCAGTTGTAATACGAATCTTCGTGCCTTCGCGTCTTCGTGGTTCGGCCCGTTTCACGCGCCCCGAATGGGAATAACAAGCTGCTTGGGGAAGGGCGTCAGGCTCTCGAACTCGCCGTCGGGCGTGCAGTAGAGCGTGTCTTCGATGCGCGCGCCATAGCCCTTGCTGGGGTAGTAGAGCCCCGGCTCCACCGTGAACACCGCGCCCGGCACAATCACGTCGCCGCGATCCGCGCCCGAGGGGAAGCCAAAATCCTCGTGCACTTCCAGCCCCAGGCCGTGGCCCAGGCCGTGCGTGTAGCCTTCCTCAATCGGCGATGTGCGGCCAATCGTGTCGTGGCCGCGCGCCTCGAAGTAGCTGCACACCATGTCCTGGTAGGGCTTGGTTGGCGCGCCCGCCTCGAGCTCGCCCACCACATGCTCAAACGCGCCCAACACCTCGTCGTAGGTGCGCTGCAGCTCGGGCGGCGCATAGCCAATCGCAAAGGTGCGCGTCATGTCGTGGTAGTAGCCCGCCAGGTCGCGCGGGAAAATATCGAACACAATCGCCTGCCCGAGCATCAGGGTCGCCGCGTCGTCGCCCTCGGCGTGGGGCATGCCCGCGTCGTGGCCCTGCGCGAAGATCGTGCCGTAGGGCGCGGAAAGGCTGCGCGCTGCCAGCTCGCGCCCAACCAGTGCGCGCACCCGCCCGATGGTAATCGGCTGGCCAGCGTCGTCGAGCACGCGCTCGCCCTCGGCATGCCCGCCCGCAATGAAATCAACCACCGCCTGCACCACTTCGCACGTTTTGCGCCCCAGGTCGCGCATGCGCTCGACCTCGGCGGCATCTTTGGTCAGGCGTGCCGCTGAGAAGAGGTCGTTTTCGAATTCGGCAACAATCTCGAAATTCGGCAATTGCTGCCCCAGCGCGACCATGGTGGCGAAGAACGGGCCGGCCTTCACCGTGCCGTACATGCCCACCCGCCCGCTGATGCCCAGGTCGGTGAACATCTGGCGGCGATGTTCCACCAGCGCGGCAAAATTATCGGCGGTGCGGGCGCGGATTGCGCGCATGTCCCAGCGGTCGTAGGGCACCATCACAAGGCCGGTTTCGGCGGCCTGCTGGCGCTCCATGGTGCGGTAAACGATCATGGCCGGCTCGCCGCGCCGCTTGATCACGGTGCCGGTCAGGCCAATGCCACCCGTCATGTACTTGAAGTCGGGGTTGGCGTTGTCGAAGCCATCCGGCCCTTCCACGACGATCGCGTCGAGGTTGCGCTCCGCCATCAGGCGGTCGAGGTCCTGTTTCACGCGCTGGCTCCTTGCTCCTCGTCGTTGGCTGCCAGAAAGGTAAACATGGTCGCGCCGCACACCGGGCAGGTGCCACGCGCCGCGCGCCGGCCACTTTCGCTGAACTCTTCGTGCGGGTGCTGCATGGGGCGTTTGGCGCGGCAGCGCACGCAGTAGCCCAGCACCTCTTCCTCGATGGGCGCGCCCGATTCGGCAGCCGCGCCATGTGTGTCGGGCGCGCTGGCGGGGGCTTCGCTTGCCGGGGCAGCGGCAACCGTGGCCGGCGCTTCGGCAGCAGCATCGCCAGCTTCTTCCAGCGCAACCGCCACAGCGTCAGCAAGGTCGTCGGCGTGTGCTTCAGCTGGCGCGGCAGGCTTTTCTTCGGGCGCGAACAGCGCGTCAAGCGCGGCATCGCTCGGCGGCGCAGGTGGCGCGCCGATCTGGTCGTCGTCGGCGGGCGTGAAGGCCACGCTGGGTGCAGGCGCGGGCGCAGGTGGCGCAGGTGGCGCCGCTGGCACGGGTGGCGGCACCGTCACCGCCGCAACCTGATCATCGTCGGCGGGGATGCTTGGGGCGGGCGGCACATATGGGCGCGGCGGCGCAAACTGCGGCGAGCGGTCGAGCATCTCGTCGCGGCGCTGCTGCATCCACTGCCACGCGAGCCACGCGCCAAGCGCGGCAAGCAGCAGCCAGAAGCTTCGTTTTACCATAGCTTATGCTCCAACAGCGGGGCGAATACAGCGTGGTGCGCCGCCATCATACCACAAGCCGGCGGCGATTTGGCTGCGCAAAAATGAAAAAGCAAGGTGTTTGCCACTAATCAATGCTGCAGGACTGTTTCGCAAGTATTCGGTTTTTTTCGGGTATACTATCGGCAAGGTGGCGCGTTTGCCACCACACACGTTCTGGCATATTTGTTTGCAATGTCACGTCTGCAACCTGGGTAGCGCTTTCTGCCCGGCTTTGGTGCGTGCAAGCACAGGAGAATGCCATGCGTCGTCGATTCCTCTCACTTATTCTGCTTTTTCTGATCCTTCTGCCGCTGCCGGTACAAGCCGCCACAACGCTCACCGTCGATCCCAAAAGCCGCCTCAGCACCGTGTCGCCTCAGTCGGTTGGGCTGAATACCAACTACCTGATGGACGGCGCAACAAACACGGCCGATGGCATTGCCGCGCTGAATGTTGGCGCGCTGCGCTACCCCGGCGGCGAGAAGTCCGACAGCTATCTGTGGTCGGTTCCGCCCTTCACCCAGGTGCAGCCGTCGCTTGCACGCACCGGGCCGAATGAGTGGCCCAGTGGCGACCGCACCCTGGTGAACGCCGACGGCTCGTTTGTGCGCCCGCCGCTGGATTTCGATCAGTTTATGGCGATTGCGCAATCGCGCAGTGCCGAGCCGGTGCTGGTGGTTGATTTCGACAGCATGTTCAAGCCAGCCGAGCCGGATGGCACCGCGCCCACGCAGCAGGATCTGCTCGACACCGCCGTGGCGTGGGTGCGCTATGCCAGGGATCATAGCTACAACGCGCGCTACTGGGAGCTTGGCAACGAAAGCTACCAGGGCTCGTTCAATGGCAGCCCAAGCGCCCAGCAGTATGCCGAGCAAGCGGTGATATTTGCGCAAGCCATGAAAGCGGCCGACCCAAGCATCAAAATAGGTGTGAATGGCGGCAACGACGCCTGGTGGAGCACAATTCTGCCGATCACAAGCCCATATATCGATTTCCTGGTTGTGCATAACTACCCAGCCTACAATTGGGCTTCGTACAGCACTTATAGCTCGAAAACCGCGCTTACCTCAGATGTTGATCGGGCAATTTCAGCAATTGCGCGCTTCGCCAAATCCAGCGATCGCAGCCGCCTGAAAATCGCAATTACCGAGTATAACGCGCTTTCGTGGGGTGGTTGGGGCGAAGCAAACGACACTGGCCACGCGCTGGTGGCATTCGATATTCTTGGCCAGCAGCTGCAATACCCACAGGTAATGTTTTCGCTATTCTGGAATACGCGCTGGATTACGAATAATGATGGTGTCAAACTATTTGATGCACTAACGCCCGATAACACTCCTACGCCGGTTGGGCAATCGCTGACGCTCTTTTCGAACTATATGCACGACTCGATGGTGAAAGCCAGCAGCAACAGTACACTGCGCACGTTTGCCAGCTACAACACAAAAACGGGCGCTTTAACTGTGTGGGTGCTGAACAAGAAGACGTCGAGCCAGTCGGTGAATGTGAAGCTTTCCAACTACAAGGCCAGCAGCAAAACAGTGAGGCAAACCCTGTTTGTGGGTAGTAGCCCGGAAGACGCCCAACCAGCCATCAAAATACTATCGTCGCTGTCGCTCAGCAGCAACGCGGTTTCGGTAAAAGCGCCGGCTGTGTCGATCACGATCTTGCAGTTTCAGGGTAAGGTGTCTTAAAACCAATACCTTTCAGAGAAGGCCGCCAGGAACGATTGCCACGAAGACACGAAGGCACGAAGAGCATCAGGATGCGATAAAATCTTGGAGTCTTTGAGCCTTTGTGGCTATCTGAAAGGTATTGGTCTTAAAACAGAACCGAGAACCACAGAACCAGGAACCGTTCGCGCTCGCTAGCCGAGGGCAAAACATTAGCCAGAGCACACAGAAGGCACCGAGTTTGATATACTCAGTGACCGGCTGTGTGCTCTGTGGCTTAGTCCTGTGCCGCGATCAGGCCGCGCAATTTCGCCAGGTTGGCAATGTCTTCGGCCAGGTCGTCGCCCTTGGGGGTTTCGAGCAGCATAGGCAGCCCCTCGAAGCGCGGGTCGTTCACAATCGCGCGAAAGCCTTCCAGCCCAACGCAGCCATCGCCAATGTGCGCGTGCCGATCGACATGGCTGCCCAGGTCTTTCTGCGAGTCGTTCAGGTGAAAGGCCTTCAGGCGCTCCATGCCGATCACGCGGTCGAACTCGGCAAAGGTGGCGGCGCATGCCTCGGGCGTGCGAATGTCGTAGCCGGCGGCGAGCAGGTGGCAGGTATCGACGCAGACGGCAACGCGCTCGGGGTGATGTGCGCCGGCGATCAGCTCGGCCAGGTGCTCGAAGCGATGGCCCAGGCAGGTGCCCTGGCCGGCGGTTGTTTCCAGCAGAATGATCGTGTCGCCGCCCACGCCCGCGTCGAGCAGGCGGTTCAGCGCGGCGATCTCGCGCTGCAGGCCGGCCGCCTCGCCCGAGCCGGTGTGCGCGCCAGGGTGCGTGACGAGGTAGGGGATGCCCAGCGCCGCGCAGCGCTCCAGCTCGTCGCCAAAGGCCGCAATCGATTTTTCCCACAGATCGTCCTTGGGCGAGGCCAGGTTGATCAGATAGGAATCGTGCACAATCAGCGGGCCAAGGCCACTGCGCTCCTGCTCGGCCTTGAACTGCGCAATCTCGGCGTCGGTAAGTGGTTTGCCGCGCCACTGCTGCTGGTTCTTGCTGAAAATCTGGATGGTATCGCAGCCGGCGCGTTCGCCAAGCGCAAATGCGCGGTGCAGCCCGCCCGATGTCGACATATGCGCGCCAAATTTCATGCCTGCCCCCTGCCGCGTGCGGCAACTATACGAAAATCTGTGCTAGGCGCGTATTATAGCGCGGATCGGCGGCTTGCGCACCCGGGCGCGTGTATTTGGTTGCGGTGCGTTCTCCATACGTAGTCGATTATTTATTAAATGGTATGTGTTCCTCGCCTATACTTTGTACAAGCAATCACGAAACATGCACAATATATGGAGGAACCCAATGAAAGCGCTACGTCTCTTCCCGAAGATGGTGATCGTTGTCGGTATCGCGTTCGCAGTTGCTGGCCTGGTTGTGGCCGGCGCTGGCATCTACATTCGCGGCTTTGTGACCGAGCAGCTGGCTTCGCAGCAAATTACCACCCCTGAGGACGCCAGCATGCCGAACATGCCCGTGAACAACATGGCGACTGCGCTGAGCATGGCGAACATTATTCAGCATCACGCTGCCACCAGTGGCAACAACCTGACCTACGCCCAGATGGGCCGCTTCGCAGTGGCGAGTGGCGACCCGGCCGGCACAAACAAGGCCGAGGACGCGCTGAAGGATGCCGCTGGCAAGCCAGTTGCCAACCAGGCCCGCAACACGCAGCTCACGGCTGCCAGCCTGGTCACGGCGCTGAGCCTGTCGGCAATGGCGATTGGCGCTTCCTATGGCGCAATTGCTCTGGGTATCGCCTTCGTGGCGCTGGGGCTTGTGATCGCCGGCCTGGGCTACGCGCTGCTGGGCCTGATCACTCCGGCGGTGGCGCAGCGCTTCGGCCTGCACCCAGTGGCGTAGAAACCCAAACGCGCCAGGCACGCACCTGGCAGGGACACAAAAAGGGAGCGGCACTGCCGCTCCCTTTTTGTGTTGTTTGTCATCGACGAAACCCACGCCATCCGCCCTCAGTATAGCAGTTGGCAGAAGGCAGTTACATTTTTCGCTCTACAATGCGTTTCTCGCCAGCACCCGCATGGTCAATGCTTCTGCAAGCCGCTGTAATATACCTGCTAAACTACCTTGACAGACATAGTAATGTGACATATACTGATCGCGCGAGGTGGAAACAATGAACGAAAACAAAATCACATCCGACCTGCTGCGCGGCAATGCCGATACGATGATTTTGCGGCTGCTCTGCGAAGCTGACCGATATGGCTACGAAATCGTCAAGCTGATTGCCGAGCGCTCGGGCGGCGAGTACGAACTGAAGGAAGCCACCATGTACTCCAGCGTGCGGCGGCTTGAGTCCGATGGCGACATTGCGTGGTACTGGGGCGACGAATCGCAGGGCGGCAGGCGCAAATACTTCCGCATCACCGACAAAGGCCGGGCCACATACGCTGCCAACAAGAGCAACTGGGAGTACGCGAAGCGCGTGCTCGACACATTACTCTAGGGAGGTGAGGGCATGAGCGAAAAACTAACCAACTATGTGAATGGCGTTTTTGCGCCATACAGCGGCATAAAAAGCGTCGACGAGCTTAAGGCCGACTTGCTTGCCGATCTGCAGGAGCGCTTTCGTGAACTGAAAGCCGAAGGCAAGGACGATGCAACTGCTTTTGAGATAACCATTGGCAGCATTGGCGATATTGAGCAAACCGTGCAGGAAGTTGCGAACGCCACCCGCTCGCTGGAGCGGCAGGTTCTGACGAATTTTAGCGGAACCAACCTGCCCGCAAGCGACTTCGCGGGCGTTACCGCGCATAAGAGTAAATTTGAAGGAAGCGCACTGCGCGGCTCCGACTTTTCGGGCGCCGACCTGACCGGCAGCTCGTTTAAAGGCAGTGATGCGCGCGAAGCCAATTTCGACCGCGCAAACCTCACCGACTGTAGCTTTTATGCCCTGGATCTGGCGGGTGCGAGCTTCCGCCAAACGATTCTTGTGCGTACCAACTTCAGCGCATCGGGGCTCGAGGGCGTCAAATTCGTCGATGCTACCCTGGCCGATGTTAACATAAGCGTAACCGATCTGCGAAAAACACTCTTTGAACGATGTGTTTTCAACGGCACCGACTTTCGGCAGTGCGACATGCGCGGCATGCGGCTCGACGGCCACACCTTTGTCGGCGTGAAGTTCGATAAGGCGGCGCTGAGTGAAGCATCGTTCCAGGGCGCAACGCTCAGAAATGTCTCCTTTGTGCCGGGCTTTGCCCTGACGAACAAATACTATCGCGCGCTCAAAACCATCAACTTCGATGGCGCGATGATGGACAAACTGACCTACGCCGCGCTCAAAGGCATGGGCGTCGATCTGCCAACCGTGACGATCATCTAGCGTTCAGGAGGATCGAATATGCAAAACCAGGCAATCCAGGTACGCGGGCTGCAAAAATCCTACAAGCAGCTTCAGGTTCTGAAGGGCGTGGATCTTGAAGTTACACAAGGCAGCATTTTCGCGCTGCTCGGCTCCAATGGCGCAGGCAAAACCACGGTCGTCAAAATCCTCACCACGCTGCTTCGCCAGGATGGCGGAAGCGCCGCTGTCAACGGTTTCGATGTCGCGGCTCAGGCCGACAGCGTGCGCCAGTCGATCAGCCTGACCGGGCAGTTTGCCGCGGTGGACGAGATATTGACCGGGCGGGAAAACCTCGTGATGATCGCCAGGCTGCGGCATCTCACCGGCCCGCGTCAGGTCGCAGACGAACTACTGAGGCGCTTTGGCCTGAGCGATGCCGCCGACCGCCGAGTTTCCACCTATTCGGGAGGGATGCGCCGCCGGCTCGATATTGCCATGAGCCTGGTTGGCACACCGCCGATCATTTTCCTCGACGAACCAACCACCGGGCTTGACCCCGAGGCGCGCATCGAGGTGTGGAAAACGGTCAAAGCGCTTGCGGCGAACGGCACCACCGTCTTTCTTACCACCCAGTATTTAGAAGAAGCCGAGCAGCTTGCCGACCGTATCGCCATTCTGCACGAGGGCAAAATCATTGCCAGCGGCACGCTCGCCGAACTGAAAACGCTGTTCCCGCCGGCGACGGTGGAGTATGTGGAAAAGCAGCCGACCCTGGAGGATATTTTCCTCGCAATCATTGGCAAAAAGGAAGGCAAGTGATGGAGACGGCCAAGACACACTATTTCAGCGATATGAGCGTGATGCTGGGGCGGTCCATGCGCCATATTTTCCGCAGCCTGGATACGATCATCACCGTCACGATCATGCCGATCATGTTTATGCTGCTGTTTGTGTTTGTGTTTGGCGGCGCGATCCAAACCGGCACGGACAGCTACGTGAACTACCTGCTGCCCGGCATCCTGCTGATTGCGATTTCAAGCGGCATTGCCTACACGTCGTACCGGCTGTTTATGGATATGCAGCGCGGCATCTTCGAGCGCTTCTACTCCATGCCCATCGCTCGTTCGGCCCCGCTGTGGGGCCATGTGCTCACCTCGCTGGTATCGAATGCGATCTCGCTGGTTGTCATTGTTCTGGTCGCGCTGCTGATTGGTTTTCGCTCGCCGGCAGGCGTGCTGGCGTGGCTCGCTGTGGCTGGCATCCTCGCGCTGTTCACGCTGGCCCTGACCTGGGTCGCGGTGATTGCTGGCTTGTCGGCAACATCGGTGGATGGCGCAGGCGCATTTTCCTACCCGCTGATCTTTCTTCCCTTTATCAGCTCGGCGTTTGTGCCCACCGCATCGATGCCGCCGCTGGTGCGCGCGTTTGCCGAAAACCAGCCGGTGACGTCGATTGTGGAAGCGATTCGCGCGCTGCTGGCGGGCCAATCGGTGGGCAGCGATCTCTGGGTTGCACTGGCGTGGTGCCTGGGGATCACTGTTGTCGCATATTTCTTTGCGGCGCGCGCCTACGCTCGCAAGGCGGCGTAACAGAAATAAAGCGAAGTGCAAAAATTTTGGCCACAGAGAACACGGAGAACACCGAGTGTTTAGTTCAACATTCAGTGGCCTCTGTGCGCTTTGTGGCTCAACTCAGCGCTCGTTTCCATCCTGGTTAGTCAAGCGCCACATGCCAAACGCCGGCCCGCTGGCGGCGAGCGCGACTGTGCCGTCGGCGCTGGCGCGGAGGTTCGGGCTGCCGGCCAGCCCTTCGAGCTGCGCGCCCACCGCGGCGGCGGGGATGTGGATGGGCGCGTGGGCGGCGCGGGCGGCGTGGACAAGCACCGCTTCGCCGGGGGCCTCGCGCAGAAACACGAGCGCGTCGTCGCCCACCCACAGCCAGCGCAGGCCGCCGCGCTGCAAAGCCGGGCTGCTGGCGCGGGCACCGAACAGCGCACGGGTAAGCGCCAGCCGCCGCGCGTCCCAGCGCTCGGGGTGCGCCCAGGGCATGGGAATGCGGGCGTACTCTGGCCCCATTGTGGACAGGCCAAGCTCGTCGCCCGCGTAGAGCATTGGCACGCCTGGGTAGGCGGCGAGCATGCCAAAGGCCACATCGGTGCGCAGCGGGTCGCCGAGCAGCGATGCAACGCGGTGCGTGTCGTGCGAGCCGATCAGGTTCATGGCGTGCAGGGTAGCCTGCCAGGGCGTCACGCCCGAAAGCTCGCGCATGGCGCGGGCAACCAGGCGGCCGGGAAGGTTGGGCAGCGCGGGATATTTGGCGTGCGCGTAGGGCCGAGGCTGCGGCGGCAGCAGCCACTGCCACAGCGGGCGCGTGAATGCTGCATAGTTCATGGTGCCCTGGTAGCCGTCGCCAAGCAGGTCGCGGCTGGCGTCGTGGTTGGATTCGGCCTGAAGAAATGCCCCGCCCGTTGCCTGCGCCATGGTGCGGCGGATGATGCGCGCAACCTCGCGGCTGAGGTCGATCGCCCCGCGAATGCCGGTCATATTCGCAACGTCGATCCGCCAGGCGTCGAGCGCATGCGGCCCGAGCCAGCGCGCCACCACCGAGTCGGGGCCGTCGTAGAGGCGGCGGCGCAGCTCGGGGCTGCGGTGGTCGAAGATCGGCATTTCGCGCATGCCCCACCATGCGTCGTAGGTGCCGGGGTGCTGCCGAAAGAAGAAGAACGCCGCTTCTGGCGCGGTTGGGTCGGCCAGCGCGGCCTGAAACCATTCGTGCGTGTGCCCGCAGTGGTTGGTGGTCAGGTCGCCCATCAGGCGCAGGCCACGCGCGTGGGCAGCTTGGGCCAGCCGCGCCATGGCCGCATCCCCGCCAAGCAGCGGGTCCACTTCGCTGAAGGTCGAGGCGTTGTAGCGGTGGTTCGACTCGGCCGGGAAGAAGGGCGTGAGGTAGAGCGTGCCGACGCCAAGCGACGCGATGTGATCGAGATGCGCGGCAATGCCGTCGAGGTCGCCGCCGAAATACTGGCGCGGCGTGTCTGGCCCTTCGCCAATCACCGGGTCGTCCCAAGCGGCAGGAATGGCCCAGGCGGGCGCGGGCCGCTCGCACGATTTCGCAAAGCGGTCGGGGAAGATCTGGTACATCGTGCGCGTGGCCCACGCTGGCGGTGGCTCGTAGGTGCTCAGCCGGAAGTCGGCGGCGTCGGCAACATCGTGGCTGTGCAGGCCCACGCCATTCAGCCACTGGTAGCCGTGCGGGCCGCCGTCGAGCAGCCAGCGGTAGCTGAGCACCGGGTTCACCACCGGCAGCTGCGCGCGCAGCCAGGTATCGCGCGCGTCGCGGCGGTCGAGCGTTGCGCGCACCAGCTCGGGCTCGCCGTTGGAAATCACGCGCACCCAGGCGCTGGTCACGTCGCTCGCGTGCGGGACGCGCAAGAAGACGCTGATTGTGTCGCCAAGCGTGGGGTTCGGCTCGGGAACGTAGATTTCCGAGCCATCGTGATGGGGCTGTGACCACAGGGCTTCGCTCATAGTTGGCGTCTCGTTCACAGGGCTTGCGCAGTTGGGGGTTTTAGCCTCCCCGATAGCAGTTTGCAGCCGGCACTTGGCACTTGGCAGGAGGCAGTTATATTTTTCGCGCTACAGCGCGTTTCTCAGCGGTCCATGCGTGGTCAGTTGTTCTGCAAACCGCTGTAGAAAGCCAAAAAATCCTGACTTCTGGCTCCTGACGGCTGAATACTGCATACGCAGCGGAGTGCTATACTGGGCCTTACTGGCTTCCCCATCCCTTAAACTCTGCGCTCCGAGCGCACGAATGAGGTGCTGCCATGGCTGGCCGATGGCGACGCGGCTGTGTAATGGTGATTCTGGCCTGCTGCATTGTGCTCGGCCTGGCTGGCGCGCTTGCCGTGATCGGCATTCAAACCAACCGGCTGCACGTTGCGCCGCCCGCCGAGCTGCTCGACCTGGGGCCGATCTGGGTGGGCGATTTTTGCCGCGACGACGTGGCGCACCACCGGCACCCACCAGGCTGGTGCCCGCGTGAGTACACGGTCTATGTCATTCTGCGCTTTGGCTCGCGCGGGTCGATCCACCCGATTCTGCGCATTCCCGCGCCGCCGCTGCCACGCAGCTAACAGCGCTCACCACTCGCCCTGCGCAACAACCGCCCCGCCAAACGGCGGCAGAAACAGCGTGTCGCCATACAGCGCGGTTGCATCCTCGCTGGCCAGCAGCAGGCGGTGCGCGCCCCCACTGGCGAGCCGCACGCTCCGCTCGCTGCTGCTGCGATTCAGGGCGACGGTGGCGGCGCGGGTTGCGTCGCTGCACTGGTAGATATACAGTCCGGCGTCGTTCGCCTGCAGCGTTGTGCGCGCGGCCCGCCACAAGCCCGGCGTCGAGCGGCGCAACCACACCAGCCGGCGGTAGAAATCGAGCAGCGCCTGATCCTGCTGCTCGCCCCACAGCATTGGCAGGCGCGATTCTTCCGGGTGGCCGCTGCCGTCAGCGTAGCGCACGTCGCGCTGCTGCCCCAAGCCCACTTCGGTGCCGTAATAAATAATCGGCGGGTGCGGCAGGGTAAACTGGCAGATCGCCGCCAGCTTCAGCCGCCGGGTGTCGCCGCGCACAACCCACAGAAAGCGGTTCATGTCGTGGTTGTCGAGAAACGAGGGCAGCACGAAATCGCCCGCAAAAAAGGCCAGATGCCGCTGGAGAAATGCGTCGAAGGCTGGTGCGCTCGTGCTTTCAAAGGCAAAAAACTGGCGCAGCGCCTGGAGCAGCATGAAGTCCAGGCAGCCATCCATGCGGCCCTGGTAGCTTCGCTGCAAGGCTGGCGTTTCGACCACCTCGCCAAGCGTAATGCTGCCCGGTCTGGCGGCGCGCGTGGCGGCACGAAATGCGCTCCAGAAGGCGTGCGATGGGCCGTTGGCATAGTCGCAGCGGAAGCCATCGAGACCGCATGCGAGCCAGTGGGTTGCGCTTTCGATCATGTAATGCTGCGCGCCCGGGTCGTCGCTGTTGATCTGCGGGTGATCCTGCACGCCAAAAAAGGTCAGGTACTGGTCGGGCCAGCGCGTGAAGGTGAACCAGGCCGCCTCGGGGCTGCCCTGGTCGGCGCGCGCCGCCACAAAGGCCGGGTGATGCCACGACACATGGTTCACCACATAGTCGAGAATGACGCGTATGCCGCGTTCGTGCGCGGCGTCGGTCAGGGCGCGCAGGTCGTCGGCGCTGCCCAGGCGCGGCTCGACGCTCCGGTAGTCGGTGGCGTCGTAGCCGTGGTGCGAGGGGCTGGGGAAGAGCGGCGACAGCCAGATGCAGCTTGCGCCCAGGCTGGCAATGTAGTCGATCTGCTCGAGCACGCCGCGCAGCGTACCGCCATACAGGCCGCCGGGGGTGTCGGGCGTGTGGAATGGCTGGCCGCCGGCGGTTGCAAAGCGATCAATAAAGATCTGGTAGATGACGGCATCGCGCAGCCAGCCCGGCACGCGCTCGTCGTCGACGTGGTAGGCATAGCTGCCGGCGCGGCGCACGGGCCACAGGCCCCAGTCGGCAAACATTTCGGCATCCAGCTCGGCAACGCCGGGCGGGCGCTCGCCGCCGGCTACGCCCGCGATCTCGGCAGCCCAGGTGCTGCTCTGTTCCGACCACGCTTCCAGCCGGTAGCGCACCAGCGTTTGGTCGGGCTGTGGCGGTATGCTGCCCGCCCAGATTTCGCGATAGCCCCACAGCAGCGTGTCCCAGATTGTTTCGGCCCGCGCCAGCCCCAGCGCCACGCCCGTGCTGGCGACACCGCGCCCGCCGGCCGGGTCGCGGCCATCGGTGGTGTAGTAGCAGGTGACGTGCTCGGCGGCCACGCCTGGGCCGAGGCTCACGCGCACCTCGACCGCCTGGCCGGGGCGCGGGTCGGGCGGGCTGATGTCGTGCTGGTGGGCCACGCCCGCGCTGGCAGCCCGCAGCTGCGCCAGCCGCAGCGCGTCGGTTGCCAGCGTCCCAAAAACGAAATCCTGCGAGACGTTGTCTGTCATAGCTGTGAGTCCTGCAACCAAGAACCGAGACCGAGAAGCAAGCAGTCGGCAGTTGGCAGTTGGCAGCAGGGCGTATGCGATACGCCCCGCCTCTGCAACCTGCGAACCGGCGTATGCGATACGCCCCGCCTCTGCAACCTGCGAACCGGCGTATGCGATACGCCCCGCCATGCAAACCTGCAAACAGGCGTATGCGATACGCCCCGCCTCTGCAACCTGCCGACCTGCAAACAGGCGTATGCGATACGCCCCGCCTCTGCAACCTACAAACAGGCGTATGCGATACGCCCCGCCTCTGCAACCTGCCAACCTGCCAACCTGCGAACAGGCGTATGCGATACGCCCCGCCTCTGCAACCTGTCGACCTGCAACCTTCAAGCCTGCCCTGAAAGCGCGCTAGCGGCGGAGTGTGGCGATGTAGCCGGTTTGTGGCGCGAGGCTCGGCCAGGGCATGGAGCCAGTGATGCCGCCGCCATCGCCAACCGTCAGCGGCGCGCTGGCCTGCTCGCCAAGCAGCGGCGCAAGCTGGTAGTCGCCCGCGCCAAGCGTGCTCTCGGCAAGATCGAGCGTGACATTGCTGGCAGCAACTTTGCTGAAGTTCAGCACCACCAGCACGGTTTCGTCGGCGGCCTGGCGCAGAAACGCCGCCACCGCGCCATTGCTGGTTCGCAGCGGCACAAACGCCCCGTCACGCAGCGCCGGGTTGGTGGTGTGGAGGGTGATCAGCGCGCGGTACAGGTTCAGCAGCGAGCCGGGGTCAGCATCCTGCGCGCCCACGTTGACAGTGGGCGTGTCTTTTTGCAGCGCCTCCCACGGCTTGCCGCTGGTGAAGCCCCCGGTCGCGCCATCGGCGCTCCACTGCATGGGCGTGCGGATGCGCTCGTCGGGCTTCTGGCCGGTCATGCCAATTTCTTCGCCATAGTAGACGAACGGCAGGCCGGGCAGCGTCAGCAGCGCCGTGGCCGCAATTCGGGCTTTGCCCATGTCGTTGCCCAGCGTGCTCATCACGCGGTTCTGGTCGTGGTTCGTCAGGAATGGCGCCCAACGATTGTATGGAAGCACGGCTTCTGCGGTGGTGACGGCGCTGATAAATGGCGGGGCAATGCCGCCGCTGGCAGCGGCCACAATATTCTGGGCTACATCGAACTCAAAATATTCGTCGAGCTGGTCGGGGTAGTAGGTGCGCAGGGTCGCAACCGGGTCGCCAAAAACTTCGCCCACGGTGAACGCGCCGGGCTTGGTTTGCTGAAGGAAGGCGCGGTAGTCGCGCAGCCAGGCGTGCGTTTCGGGCGTGTGCTGCTGGTTCGGGCCATTTTCGATCAGGTGCTTGATCGCGTCGAGCCGGAAGCCATCCGCGCCCATGTCGTTCAGCCAGAAGGCGCTGATCTTGCGCGCCTCGGCGGTGACGGCCGGGTTGCGATAGTTCAGGTCGGGCTGGCTGACCGAGAAAATCGCGTAGTAGTATTCGTTGCGCGCCGACGACTGTCGCCAGGGGTCGTCGCCCCAGGGGTTTTTGTAGCCGGGCTTGTCCTTCGACCACAAATACCAGTCGCGATAGGGCGAGGCCGGGTCTTTGGCGGCCTGCTGGAACCACGGGCTCTGCTTGGATGTGTGGTTGAGCACCAGATCGAGAATGACCTTGATGCCGCGCTTGTGCGCTTCGGCCACCAGGGTTTTGAAGTCGTCGTTCGTGCCGTACTCGTGATTGACCGTGTAGTAGTCGGTGGTGTCGTAGCCGTGGTAGCTCGGCGATTCCATGATTGGCATCAGCCAGATGCAGTTTGCGCCCAGGTCCTTGGTGGTTTTGGGGTCGCCGTCGTTGACGTAGTCGAGCTTCTGGGCAATGCCGTTCAGGTCGCCAATGCCGTCGCCATTGCTGTCGTAGAACGAGCGAACGAAAATTTCGTAGCAGACCGCGCCATCCCACCAGCCGGCCGCGAGCGGAAAGGGCGTGGCGGTTGGGCCGACGGTGATGGTGGGCGCGGGCGTGGGCAGGTTGCGGGTGGGCGTGGCGGGCAGTGCCGCTGTTGCTGCTTCCGCCGGGGCGTTGCTGGGCGGCGCGCTGGCTGAATTGCCGCCCGCGCAGCCAGCGACCGCCAGCACACCAAGCGCCAGCGTCAGCGCGCGCAACCATGAGGTCTGCTTCATATGTTCACGTCCATGCGCGGTGATCAAAGCCTTCGCGCTCCAGCAGGTCGTCGAGCTGATCGAGCAGCGTGGCGATGCGCGCCACAATCTCGGGGCCGCCATCCAGCACGGCGTGGAGATCGACGGCCATTTCCAGCGGCAGCGTGTGGCATTCGGCGGCGGCAAAGGCCAGCAGGCGCTTTTCGCCGGGGTGCAGCACGCGATTGACCGCAAAGATCACGTCGAAGTAGCTGGCCAGCAGCGCCGCCAAACGGTGGTTCACGCTTACGCGATCCTGGCGCTGCACAGCTTTCGCGATTTGCTGGAAGTAGGAAGGAATGACATTGCGCAGCACAGGATGGTTGAGCGCGATGATGTTGCGCTGAAGCTCAGGAGGGTATTCGGCCTGGCTGCGCTGCTGCAGGCCCGCAAACCAGCCGCTCCGGTCGAACAGCGGCTGCGATTGCCGAACCGTGCGCCAGAAGCAGGTACTATAGCCCAGGCTGGCCTGGTGCTCGTCCAGCACGCGCGCGATCTGCCCTTCCATCCAGGCGCAATCGAAGTACATGCTATCGATTTCGATGCCCGTCACGCGGTGAAACCATTCGTCGCATGGCCCCCAGATGGTCATGCCAATATTTGCGCGCGCCGCCCCGCCGGCACGCTCGATTATGGCTTGCCGCTCGGCCAGCGAAATCTCGGCGCGGGTGTACACACACAGGTCGATGTCGGATTGCGCGTCGGAGGCGTGGGCGCTGTGCGAACCGCCAAGCGCCACCGCTTCCACGGCCGGGTGTTCGGCAAAGAGCTGTGCCAGGCTGCTGGCCAGCGCGCGTGACAGGGTGTTTTTGTCGGTCATATGCAGTCGCTCATCCACACAGCATCGAATCAACCATCAGAACAGGCAGAACAGGCAGAACAGGCAGAACAGGGGCAAATTCGCAAAAACCATCCACAGATTACACCGATTATGCAGATCGGCGACCTCATATCTGCGCAATCTGCGTAATCTGTGGATATAAGCCATTCCCCATACACCCAACCCTGTGCTGAAAGCGCGCTAGCCCTTCAGCGCGCCCTTGGTCAAACCCTCGACCAGGAAGCGCTGCGCCAGGAAGAATACAATCATAATCGGGATCGAGCCAAGCACCGCCGCCGCGCAGAACTGTGTCCAGTTGGTGGCGAACTGCGTCGAGAAGGTGCGAACGCCGACGCCAAGCGGGTAGAGCTTGGAATCCGACAGAAACACGGTTGTGACGATATACTCGTTGTAGATGCCAATAAAGCCGAAAATGAACTGCGCCACCAGCATGGGCTGCAGCAGCGGGAACAGAATCTGCCAGAAGATCTGCCAGTTCGTCGCGCCATCGATCGACGCGGCTTCGTCCAGCTCCTTCGGAATGCTGTCCATGAAATTCTTCATGAGCCAGACGGCCAGCGCGCTGCCGCCAAAGCCGAACAGCAGGATCAGGCCAAACAGCGAGTTGAGCAGGTGAAAGACCTGGAAGGCGCGGAAAATCGCCACCATCGAGCCGACGGTTGGCAGCATCTGGATGATCAGCAAGATCAAAATACCGTAGCGCCGGCCCACGAAATTCAGCCGCGAAAAGGCGTAGCCCGCAAAAGTTGCCAGCATCACCGACACGGCCGCGCTGACGCCGCCCAAAATAAGGCTGTTGCGCACCCACAGCGGGAACTGGCTGCTGAGCAGCTTCTGGTAGTTTGCCAGCGTCAGCTGCTGCGGGATGAGCGTTGGGCTGTACAGACTGTTGCCGCCGCCCTTAAACGAATACATCACCACATACAGCGTGGGAAACAGCGAAATCAGGCAGGCAATGATCAGCACAATGCGCAGCGCCCACAGGCCCAGCGCCTGCTGAAAGCGGTAGGACTGCGCAATCGAGGTGCGATTTGCGGGCCGGGCGGCCGGCTGTGTTCCTGTTGTCATCGCTCAATCTCCTTGAACGAGCCGGTTACCAGCGCGTTGAAAATCGTCAGCGCCGCCAGAATAAAGAAGATGATGATGCTATAGGCCGCATTCAGGCCATACAGGCGCAGCTGGAAGATCAGCTTGTAGGCAAAGGTTGCCAGTGTGTCGGTTGCGCCATAGTTCGCGCCGGGGAAGGCCAGCGGGTTGCCGTTGGTGATCAGAATGATCACGCCGGCATTGCCGAACTGGAATGCCAGCTGCGTGATGATCAGGGGCGTGATGGCAGTGAGCATAAACGGCCATGTGATTGCGCGAAAGCGCTGCCAGTTGTTAGCTCCGTCGAGGTCGGCTACTTCGTACAGCTCGGCCGGGATGGCTTGCAAGGCCGCCAGACAGACCGTCATAAAGAAGGGGTAGCTCAGCCACAGGTTGACAATAATCAGGGCCGCGCGAGCCGGGCCGGCCTGGTTCAGCCAGTTGATCCGCTCAACGCCGAACCAGCCCAGGATGAGGTTGAGCGGGCCTTGCGTGTTGTAGATGCCGGCCCACACCTGCGAGGTCAGAATAAACGGGATCGACCAGGGGATGATCAGGATGGTGCGGTACAGGTTGCGCTCGCGCAGCCGCGAGTTGTTCAGCATCATGGCCAGGCCCATGCCCACGCCGATGTTGAACAGCGTGCACAAAATCATCCACATGATCGTCCAGCCCAGCACCGGGAAAAAGGCGCTGCCGCCGGCAAAGATCTGCTGGTAGTTCTGGAAGCCGGCCCACTCGAATTCCAGGAAGTGGAACAGACTGTAGTTGGTAAAGGAGATGTAGACGGTGTAGAGGAACGGCAGAATAATGAACAGCACCGTGGCGATCAGCACGGGCGCGAGGTACAGGTATGCTGCGCGGTCGATCGGGCGCGCCTGCGCGGCCCGGGCAGGTGGCGCAACGACTTTTGCTGCCATAGCGAGTCTCCCTCTTATGGCGCGGGCGCGGCGCATGCGCCACACCCGCGCTCATACGTCACGAACCGGCCTACTTGGTTTGCGCGATTGCCGTCTTGATCTGCTCCACCGAGTTGTCGAGCAGGCCCTTGATCTGATCATCGGGCGCGTTCGTCGGGATGATCGAGTCCATTGCGTCGCCCCACGGCTTCCAGACATTGCTCATCGCGGGGATGTTTGGCATTGGCACGCCATCGGCGGCCTGCGCGTTCCAGGTTGCAATGTTCGGGTTGGATTTTACGTCGGCGTTTTCTACCACGCTGGTGCGGGCCGGCGCGCGCAGGTTGAACTTGTACAGGCTGACCGCGCTGGAGGTGCAGGTCATGAAGCTGACCAGGTCGAGCGCAGCTTCTTTGTTTTTGCTAAAGGCATTAGCGCCAAACACCTGCACGCCAAGGAAGGGGCGCATGGGCTGGCCGTTCGGCAGTGTCGGCAGCTTGGCAACGCCATAGTCGATGCCGGCCTTCTTCAGCGGCGACTCGCGCCACGGCCCGTTGATCGTCATGGCCAGCTTGCCGGCTTCCATCATGCCTTCCTGCACGCCGTGCATGTTCGCGCGGTCGATCGCTGCATCGGGCATGGGCGGCTGCTTTTTCTGGTACATGTCGCGCAGGAACTCGGCGGCCTGGATGCTGGCGTCGTTGTTCAGGCCGATGTCGTCGGTGTTGAACTTGCCGGCGTCGTACTTGAAAACATAGCCGCCAAAGCCCATGAAGAACGCGCCTTCGTGGTACTGCTCGAGCAGCGGGAAGCCAAAGCCATACACGTCGTCCTTGGTCAGGTCGGTGGCGACTTTGACCAGCTCGTCCCAGGTTTTGGGCGGGGTCGGCACCATTTTCTTGTTGTAGAGCAGCGCAACCGACTCGACGAAAAGCGGCAGGCCATACAGCTTGCCGTCGATGGTCGCGGCGTCGAGCGTGGTGGGCAGGAAGTCGCTCTTTTCCTTGATTGCGCTGTCGGGGATTTCCAGCGCGATCTTCTGGATGGCGAACTCGCCAAGCCAGTCGTGGGCGATCGGGCCGTAGACGTCGGGGCCTTCGCCTGCTGGCGAGGAGATCGACATCTTGGATTTGAAGTCGGCGTCGGGCACAGTGACAAGCTCGACTGGCGTGCCAGCAGCCGCAGTGTAGGCATCGGTCACCGATTTGAGCAGGGCGAATTCCGAGTTGGGATCATCTGCCTGCTCGGCCGCGCGCGTCCAGAGCGTCAGCTTGTCGACTTTGGGGCCGTTGGTTGCGCAGTTCGCGACGCTGCTGGTTGTGCCGCCGCCGGCCGCGGGCGCGGCAGTTGCTTCGCCAGCCGCTGCTGGCGCGGCGGTGGGGGTTGCTGCCGTGCCGCCGCCACAGGCTGCCAGCAGCAAGGCCAGCAGGCTCAGCAGGCTAAAAGTTTTGAGCATTCGTTGCATACCTGTGCGCTCCTTTGCTTCCAGATCCGATATCAAAGCGGGCGTTCATCGGTGTGTCCCGGCGCAGGCCAGTTGTTCGGCAATGCGCCACCGTTTGTTCATCCCCCTTTCTTGTGCATCGAGTGCCGCGCTACGCAGCCTGGCCGGGGAACGGCTGCTTGTGGTGCCGCCCGGCCGTCAGATAACCATGCTTGGCAGCATTGCCGCCGGCATGTCGAACGTTTGCTGAACCAGCGCCGCGCCGCCAAGCGCAACCACATCCCCGCCAAGATCGCCCGGCACAATCGGCACGCGCGCGCTTGCAGGCGTGGAACATTGCCGCGCCAGCGCCCCGCGCACCGCGTGCAGCAGGGTGTCGCCAGCCGCCGCAAGCCCCCCGCCGATCACCACGATCCCGGGGTTGACGATCGCGAGCAGGCTGGCCAGAACGCCGCCGAGGTGTGCGCCGGCCTGCTCCACCAGCGCAATCGCGCAGGCGTTGCCGTGCTGCGCCAGCTGCACAAGCTCGTCAATTCCGGCGCAGGCCAGGCCATGCTCGCGGGCGCGGGCCAGCAGCGCAGCGGTGCCAATCGCCGATTGCACGCTGCCGGGCGAAGCTGCGAGATCGCCAGCACCCGGCTCGTGCGCAGGCAGCCCGCCAATGTCGCCGGCCGCGCCGATGTCGCCGCGATACAGCCGCCCATCGAGGATCAGCCCGCAGCCAGGGCCCAGGCCGCCCAGAAAAAGGTAGACGACATTGCTCCAGCCACGCGCCGCGCCCCAGCGGTGCTCGGCCAGCGCGCCAAGGTTGGCATCGTTCTCGGCAAGCACGGGCAGCTCCAGCGAAGCTTCCAGCATGGCGCGCAGCGGGGCATCGTGCCAGCCGGGCGGCAGCGCGGGCGCGGCCAGGCGGCCACCCGCGACGGCAGCCGGCACGCCCACGCCCGCGCCCAGCAGCTGCCCGCGCGCGATCCCGGTTTCGCTCAGCATCTGGCCGAGCAAGGCCGCCACCTGCGCGACGCATGCGTGCGGGCCGCTGGCAATCGGGAAGGATCGCTGCCTGCGCAGCAGCACGGTAGCGACCAGATCGGCAAGCAGCACCGTCAGCGCGCCGCTGCCGATCTCCACGCCCGCGGCATAGCGTGGCTGCTCATTCAGCTCGATCATGATTGGCCGCCGCCCGCCGCGTGAATCGCCGCTGCCGGTTTCGCGCACCAGCTTGGCTGCAAGCAGCCCCGCAACAATGCTCGAAACAGTTGAGCGGCTCAGGCTGCTGCGCCGCGCCAGCTCAGCGCGCGAGATCGTGCCTTCCTGGCGCAGCAGGCTCAGCACAATTCGCTCGTTCAGCTCGCGCATCAGGCCATTGTTGGCTTTTGATGTATGCATCGGCGCATCGTCCAGGCGGCGGTTCGGCGGTTGGGCGGCATATGTGAACGACGGTATTGGCGCGGGCGCAAGCGCCCAGCGATGTTCTGGCAGCGGAGCGAATGGCGACCCCGGCATGGCCTATGGCTCAACGCCATTCAGCACCCCGATCGCGCTCAGCAGCCGTTCGGGCGAGGTGCCTTTGATCACAAAGGCATCGGCCCCGGCTGCAAGCGCCGCGCTCTGCTCGGCTGCATAGACCGTCAGCACCACGACCAGGATTTCCGGCCAGCGCTGCTTGATGCATTGCGCCACCTGAAAGCCATCGAGCAGCGGCATGTGCAGATCGAGCAGCACCACATCGGGGCGCAAGAGCGCGACGAGGCGCAATGCTTCCTGCCCATCCGGGGCTTCGCCAACGACGGTTACCTGCGGGCATGTAGCGAAAAGCACGCGCAGGCCGTCGCGAGTTCGCGCGCTATCGTCGGCAACCAAGACACGAATGGGCTGCACCATCATCGTTCCTCGCACTCGTGTCAGCTATTGTGCAAGCTATTGATGCCCTCAGTATGCCAGCGGAAACCGCCTGTGTCATTGATAAAAACGAGAATTTAACCATACCCAAAAATGCGTATGGCCACTACCACAAAATGCGTAGTGCTTTATGCTGGGAGGGGAAATGGGGTGAGGAATCTTTCTGTGCCGCAGGCAAAATGCACAGCGTTGGTGCGCAAAATGCGCAACTGGGTATGCCCGAAGTAGTGTGCGGAAAGTCTGTCAGAACCGGGAAGGGGTTTAGAATCTATCCAGTTGGCAGTCAGCGGGAGGCAGGGACCTTCAAACGTTCAAACCTGCAACTCTCCGTGCCTCTGTGTCTCTGTGGTGAACGGTTCTATCGTCCTGATTTGAAGCGTCTTGGGGTTAGGGGGACGCCGGGCGGCGCAGCTACGCCCCCTGCTCGCGCTCCCTGAGGCTCGCAAGCCCTTCGCTCAGGGCATACAGCGCCGCCTGGGTGCGGCTGGCCAGGTGCAGCTTGTCGAGAATATGGCTGACGTGCTTGCTCACCGTGGCGATGCTGATCTGAAGCGCCGCAGCGATTTCCTGGTTGCTTTCGCCGCGCGCAATCAGGCGCAGCACGGCCAGCTCGCGCTCGCTCAGGGGCTCGGATGCCTGGCGCTGCGCGGGGTGCGCCAGCTCGTGCAGCACCTTGCGCGCAATCGCCGGGTGCAGCGACGACTCGCCGCGGAAAACGCGCTGAATTGCGCGCACCAGCTCGTCGGGCCCAAAATCCTTGAGCGTATAGCCCAGCGCGCCCGCGCGAATAGCGGGAAAAACCTTGTCGTCGGCCTCGAAGGTGGTGAGCACCAGAATGCGCGCCGACGGCTGGTGGGCGCGGATGCGCTCGATCGCCGCGATGCCATCGACATGCGGCATCATCAAATCCATCAGAATAACGTCGGGCTGGAGCCGCTGCGCCTCGGCAATGGCTTCCAGGCCATCGCGCGCTTCGCCAACCACGTCGATATCGGGCTCGGCCGCCAGCAGGGTGCGAATGCCCAGGCGCACCACCAGATGGTCATCGGCTACCAACACACGAATCGGGCACGTCATAGTGGCACCTCCACATGCAGGTATGTTCCAGAACCCACCGCGCTCAGCAGGGTGAAGGTTCCCGCCAGCTGCGCCACCCGCTCGGCAATGCCGCGCAGCCCAACCCCGCCACTGGTATCCATGCGCGATGGTTCAAAGCCAATGCCGTCGTCCTTGATCTCAAGCAGCACCGCGCTTTCAGCGCACTCCAGCCGCACCGTAACATGCTGGGCCTGCGCGTGCTTCAGCACATTATTCAGCGCTTCCTGCGCGATGCGATATAAGGCCTGTTCGACCGCCTCGGGCAGCTTGGTAACGCGGTCGGCCAGCAGGCGGGTGTGCAGGCTGGCGCGGCCTTCCACCGAGTTCAGCCGCGCCTGGAGTGCCGCCACCAGCCCAACCTGCTCGAGAATCGGCGGGCGCAGCTCGAAAATCAGCAGCCGCATCTCGTCCAGCGCCTCTTGCGCGGTTTCCTGCAGCCCGCGCAGCGCGTCGGCGGCCTGGGGCAGATTGCCGGAAACCAGCAGGCCGCGCGCACCCTGGGCGTGCAGAGTCACGCTGTACAGCGCCTGGATCACCGAGTCGTGCAGATCGCGCGCCAGGCGCTGGCGTTCTTCCAGCACGGCCTGCTCTTGCGCGGCCGAAACCAGCAACTCTTCGATTGCGCGCGTGCGCTCGCCAACGCGCCGCTCGATGGTTTGGGCAAGCTGGGCGCGCTCAATGGCGAACGTGATGGTGGTTACGAGCATGCCAAGAAAAACGATCTCTTCTTCGCCAAACTGTCGGCTCGCAGTGGCATCCACCGCCAGGCAGCCAAAGGCATTTGGGTGGCCAGGGATGGCAAGTGCGGCGCTGCTGATCACGCCTTTGCCGCGCAGGGCAGGTATTTGCTCGAAGCGCGTTTCATGCGCCCAATCTGCGATGATCAGCGGCGCGGCAGCTCGCGCAGCGCTTGCCAGGTGCGATGGCCGGCTTGCTGCAAGCGTTGGCGGTTCTGCCAGCTCGCCCGGCCAGCCAGCCGCCGCGCGCAGCACCAGCCGCCCATCGGGCCGAAGCTCCCAGATCGCGCTGTATGCCACGCCAAGCGTCGCTGCAGCCAGGCGCACTGCCAGGCTCAGCAGCGCGGGCAGGTCGGTGCCTGCGCGGGTGGCTTCGGCCAGCTCTGCCAGCGCGGCCTGATGCCGAGCGTCCATCTCAGTGCCTTCCTGCCGCGTAGCCCGGGCGGCATGGGGTATGTGCCAGGCGGCATTGCGGGGCGGCTGGGCATATGTAAGAAAAACTCATAGACGGCAGGGAAAGCGGATCGAGATGTCGTTTAGTAATTCGAATTAGTAATCTGTGACGCTGCGGCATATGCTTCATAAATTGCTCAATACGTATTAGTAGTAATATTAATTCGAATTATCTGCTGAGAACATTGGTCAAACCCGCCGTTTATGCCGATTTGCGTTCGATCAGGCGGCAGGGAATTGTTTGCTGCACGGGCGCAAGCTCGCCATCCTGGGCATGGTCAAGCAGATACTGCACGGCCCACTGGCCCATTGCATAGTGCGGCAGCTCCATGGTCGTAAGGGCTGGGCGCAGCTGTGTGGCAATCACCTCAAGGTTGTCGAAGCCAACCACCGCCACATCATTGGGGATTGCCAGCCCAAGCTGGCGAATGGCATCATACGCGCCCATTGCCACCGAGTCGTTGTAGCAGAACAGCGCGGTCGGCCGGTCGGGCTGGGTGAGCAGCTCAAGCGCGCAGCGGTAGCCCTCGGTCGCGGTGACTGTGCCGGTGCGAACCAGCCCGGCATCAAACGGCATGCGATGCGCTGCCAGGGCCTGCTGGTAGCCTTCAAGCCGGCCAAACATTGCGGGAAGTGGCCCAACCTCGTTGATAAAGCCAATCCGGCGGTGCCCTTTTTGCAGCAGCAGCTCGGTTGCCGTTCGCGCGCCCTGCACCTCATCTGGCACCACCGACGGCAGCGAGCGATCGGCAACAAAGCAATCGAGCAGCACAATATGTACCTGCGCCAGATCACTCGCGGGCGCGACGGTGCGATGGTACATGGTGGCGTAGATCAGGCCCTCGACGCGGCGCTCGGCCATCATCTGTATCGCAGCGCGCTCGATCTCGGGCTTGCCGTCGGTGTTGATCACCAGCAGCATAGTATTGCCGGCCCAGGCGGCATCCTGCGCGCCCTGAATGATCTTGCCCGCGTGCGACGATGTTGCAATCTCGTCGGAGATCAGGCCAATGGTGTGCGAGCGGGCCGAGCGCAGGCCGCGCGCGATGGCGTTGGGCTGCCAGCCCAGCTCTTTCACCGCCGCCCAGACACGCGCGCGCGTTTCGGGCAGAATGTTGGTGTTGGGCACGTCGTTGACCACAAACGACACGGTTGTTTGCGATACGCCAGCCACGCGCGCGACGTCGTACATCGAAGGGGTGCTGCGCTTGGTAGATTTGCGTTGTGGCGCCATGAGCGCGGCCTTCCTTGGATCACACAAACTTGCGGCAGCGGGAGAAATCGCACCATTCGCTTCGTTCACTAATTCGAATTAATAATAACAATGGAGCGGTATTTTGTCAAGCATGAATTATGCAGTGCCACCCCGCTGAATCACCAATGCGGCACCGCGCATGTGTGCGCGATGCCGCATTGTGCTGCTGGTGCCGGAGGCGGGACTCGAACCCGCACGGACTTGCGTCCAAGGGTTTTTAAGTTCTTTATTCCCGATTTTCACAGCCTGCCACACACCGCCCCAAGCGCGTCAGAATGCCAAAAACCATTTGCAACTGTGTCGCACAGTAGCACAGAATATCTATCGATTCCATCCCAAATTACATCCTGCGGTGAGGTGTAATAATGACGCACCTCGCCGTTTCACATCCGAAGACGCCGGTTGCGCACGAGGCAGAACGCTACGCCTCGGCCGCGCTCCACCTCCAGCGTGCCGGCTACACAATTGCGCCAGTATCTGAAACTAACCAGCTCTATGACAAGAATCGCAAGCCGACCGAGCGTTGGACACCGGACGAACTATGCCGCGCCTATCGTTGGAAGGCTTCAAAAGGTATGCGACCGGCTCGCCCATTCAACGAGAGCGACCCGTCCTACTTCTTTCCGCTGATGCAGCAGGTCGAGCGCCGCCTCGGTCGCAAGCCGCGCTTTGGTGCCTGGGATTGTGCCTTCGACGCGCACTACGTCTACGACTACTTTCACCAGGCTGGCGGCTTTGCGGCGGTGCCGTTCAACCCCGGCAAGAAAGGCGGCAAGCGCCTGTTCGACGCCGACGGTCGGCCGTTGTGCGCGGCTGGGCTGCCCATGCCGCAGCTGTTTACCTATCTCGACCGTACGAGCGGCCTGATTCCACACCGGCGTGAGAAGTGCGGCTGCGCGCTGCTGACACCACAGCCGAACGGCCAGCCCTGCCCGATTGATGACGCGCATTTCGCGAAGGGCGGCTGCACGACGACGCTGGCAGCCGATGCCGGCTCACGCCTGCGCCACACGCTCGACCGCGAGAGTGAGGGGTACAAGCAACTCTACGCCAAACGCACGATGGTCGAGCGGGTCAATTCGCAAGCAGAGGCGCTGGGCATGCTGCAGCCGAAGCTGCGGCGTGGTCGGGCGATTGCGAACCAGAACAGCGTGACCTATGTGCTGATCAATCTGCGTGCCGTGCAGCGCATCCGAGCCGCACAGGAGGCGCGGCCGAGCGCGAGCAGGACGGCCCTGGCGACATAGCTCAAGAGGCGGCCTGCACAGTACACGAAGGTGGGTAGGCTGATAGCAGCAGGTCGCCGAGACAGACGGCACAGCCAGGGACGACAACCCAGACAGCTCGAGCACCTGCTCGCACAGTTGCGAGAGCGGGTCGAGAGCGCCTGCGCGCGAAACGGCCAGGCTGCGCTGTGCTGCGCCAGAAACGGGCATCTGCCGGTGCGTGTGTCGCCAGGCGCGGGCGGAAAGCGGCGCTGGGGCTGCCGTCAGCCGGCAAATACACGCACCACGACTGTGCGCACTTTCTTATGTTCAGCGCGCCAAGAAATCCACCTCCTTATGTTTCGCGCACCCCTCCTTCATAGCGGGGCATTGCTGCGTAGGTTTATGGTGCCGCTCCCCATTATTTGGGCGATGATGTTTCAAACCCCTTCATAGCGGGGCATTGCTGCGTAGTTAACGGCCCCAAATCAGGCACCGGCACTTCCTGATGTTTCAAACCCCTTCATAGCGGGGCAGTGTTCCTCAGTATGACGCTGTTCGGTGCCCACGACGCGGGTTTCTTGTTTCAAACCCCTTCATAGCGGGGCAGGGTTCCTCAGAAGAAGGCAACATGATCCAGATGAAGGACGTGATGTTGTTTCAAACCCCTTCATAGCGGGGCAGGGTTCCTCAGCAGAGACAGAATATCTGGCTCCCTGTCGTGTCCTTGAGGTTTCAAACCCCTTCATAGCGGGGCAGGGTTCCTCAGTGGAGTTCTATGCTCCGGTGTACATAGACAGTCTCAGGTTTCAAACCCCTTCATAGCGGGGCAGGGTTCCTCAGGGCCCGAAGTAACTATTATCGGCGAGGATCGATTTGTTTCAAACCCCTTCATAGCGGGGCAGGGTTCCTCAGTCGTCGGCGACCTGATCATGGGCGTTGTGATGGGCAACGTTTCAAACCCCTTCATAGCGGGGCAGGGTTCCTCAGTTGGCGCAGCCCCTGGCAGCGTCAAGCACTCGGTTGTTTCAAACCCCTTCATAGCGGGGCAGGGTTCCTCAGTGAGCTGCGATCCTGCCAAGGCGTTGCAGACCGTGGTTTCAAACCCCTTCATAGCGGGGCAGGGTTCCTCAGGTGCGACGATAAGGAGCCTACACCTGTGGGCCCAGGTGTTTCAAACCCCTTCATAGCGGGGCAGGGTTCCTCAGGTGCCGACCACCGGACCGACCGAGACGCCAGACACTGGTTTCAAACCCCTTCATAGCGGGGCAGGGTTCCTCAGGAAGCTTCGGCCACGGCCACGGCAACCAACACCGCAAGTTTCAAACCCCTTCATAGCGGGGCAGGGTTCCTCAGAAGAAATTGCGGACATGGCGCTACAATACCCTTGACTTGTTTCAAACCCCTTCATAGCGGGGCAGGGTTCCTCAGCGCAGGGGCTCGTGCCGGATCGATATGCGTTTACGTTTCAAACCCCTTCATAGCGGGGCAGGGTTCCTCAGTGTTCCAGGCCTCGCAGGGTGTTCCCGCGGGCGTTCGTTTCAAACCCCTTCATAGCGGGGCAGGGTTCCTCAGGATCAATATATCGGTAGCTGGCCGGAGACGGTAATTGTTTCAAACCCCTTCATAGCGGGGCAGGGTTCCTCAGCTCAGGCTCATCGCCCGGATGAGGAACACCTTCCACACGTTTCAAACCCCTTCATAGCGGGGCAGGGTTCCTCAGCGCTGGCGCACCACCTCGATTGCGACTCCGGCGGCGTGTTTCAAACCCCTTCATAGCGGGGCAGGGTTCCTCAGAAAAAGCCCGCCGCACTCTCTCGTGCGGGCAACGTGCTGGTTTCAAACCCCTTCATAGCGGGGCAGGGTTCCTCAGTCATGAGGGCGAACGAGTTCATCTCAATGTCGACCTAGTTTCAAACCCCTTCATAGCGGGGCAGGGTTCCTCAGAACGCAGACCAAAACGCGTTTTGGGTGAAGGCGGGTGTTTCAAACCCCTTCATAGCGGGGCAGGATTCCTCAGCTCCTGATCTGGGCGGTGCGCGCTCTCCTGTCCCGGAGTTTCAAACCCCTTCATAGCGGGGCAGGATTCCTCAGAACCACCTGAAGGCGACGTGCGTCCATCTGGTGGTGTTTCAAACCCCTTCATAGCGGGGCAGGGTTCCTCAGTTTTTGCCGCACTACTGTTCAACGCATGGCGGTTCATGTTTCAAACCCCTTCATAGCGGGGCAGGGTTCCTCAGTGTTCGCCAAAACGAACGCAGTTACGTACGTAGGCGTGTTTCAAACCCCTTCATAGCGGGGCAGGGTTCCTCAGGCCTTCCCTTTTTGATCAGACGAAAGTCAGATCCAAGTTTCAAACCCCTTCATAGCGGGGCAGGGTTCCTCAGGAGTCTATACCGGAAGCTACGAGGTTGTACGCCAGCAGGTTTCAAACCCCTTCATAGCGGGGCAGGGTTCCTCAGACCGACCCAGCCAGCAATCCAGCCAGCGGCACCTGGTGTTTCAAACCCCTTCATAGCGGGGCAGGGTTCCTCAGCACTGTCGACTCGTTAGTCAACTGGTTCTCGCCTTCGTTTCAAACCCCTTCATAGCGGGGCAGGGTTCCTCAGGCGGTGTCAACGGCACGCAGACATTGGTGCCGGCCAGTTTCAAACCCCTTCATAGCGGGGCAGGGTTCCTCAGAGAGCCCACCGCCGAGCCCACCGTCAACCCCGCCCAGGTTTCAAACCCCTTCATAGCGGGGCAGGGTTCCTCAGCTGCTTCCACGACGCGTGTCGTGGAATGAAGATATTTGTTTCAAACCCCTTCATAGCGGGGCAGGGTTCCTCAGCAGCGAAGACGGCCAGACTTTCGGGTTCACCGTGTATCGTTTCAAACCCCTTCATAGCGGGGCAGGGTTCCTCAGCGTAGTCTTTAAGAGACAGCCGACCAAAAGAGAGAGGTTTCAAACCCCTTCATAGCGGGGCAGGGTTCCTCAGGCCCTTGGCACGGAACAGTCAGGTGACTGTTCCAGAGGTTTCAAACCCCTTCATAGCGGGGCAGGGTTCCTCAGGTGAACACAGCACCCCGGCAGATCGGCATCGTTTTCGTTTCAAACCCCTTCATAGCGGGGCAGGGTTCCTCAGACGAGCGCACGATGGTCGATGACCCCGACGACTACTTGTTTCAAACCCCTTCATAGCGGGGCAGGGTTCCTCAGGCGGCGACACCGACGTTCGCCGATAATTTTCCGGGGAGTTTCAAACCCCTTCATAGCGGGGCAGGGTTCCTCAGTTGGGTATTCCGTTCATTGGTGAGTCGTTCGTGTCGGGTTTCAAACCCCTTCATAGCGGGGCAGGGTTCCTCAGGGCACCATAATCACGCCGACCGGCACGCTGACGCAAGTTTCAAACCCCTTCATAGCGGGGCAGGGTTCCTCAGGAAGGTCTGGAGCGGCTGGCGGCATCTGAACGAGTCGCGTTTCAAACCCCTTCATAGCGGGGCAGGGTTCCTCAGCGGCCCCCGCGGATATGCCAAAACGGGGACTGTCGATGTTTCAAACCCCTTCATAGCGGGGCAGGGTTCCTCAGGTAATGACCTGATCGATGAGACTGATCCGGACGCTGTGTTTCAAACCCCTTCATAGCGGGGCAGGGTTCCTCAGGGCTGGGCCAGACACGCCGAACCCGGTGACCGAGACGTTTCAAACCCCTTCATAGCGGGGCAGGGTTCCTCAGACAACCGCGCCATGACGGCTCTCATGGTTCTGATCGTTTCAAACCCCTTCATAGCGGGGCAGGGTTCCTCAGTTGGGCGATCACAACGCTAACGGAGGTATTACAATCTTGTTTCAAACCCCTTCATAGCGGGGCAGGGTTCCTCAGGCCTGTTCATTATCGATGTTAACGCTATGGCGCTGACGTTTCAAACCCCTTCATAGCGGGGCAGGGTTCCTCAGTTGTGGTGACCCACAAAGCCAGCATCCAAGAATAGACGTTTCAAACCCCTTCATAGCGGGGCAGGGTTCCTCAGTATTCCGTTAGGCTTGGTGGCGCCAGTGATTATTATGTTTCAAACCCCTTCATAGCGGGGCAGGGTTCCTCAGATGGTCGAGTCGAGATCCTCAACACTGTTGACGGGCGGTTTCAAACCCCTTCATAGCGGGGCAGGGTTCCTCAGTCGTGTTAAAAGCAATCTTTGCCCGCGTTGCCCCGTGTTTCAAACCCCTTCATAGCGGGGCAGGGTTCCTCAGTCGTTGCCCTGGTGGTGATTGCGGGTGTTGCCTCGACGTTTCAAACCCCTTCATAGCGGGGCAGGGTTCCTCAGATCTTTTAGACTGCCCCCGCCAGAACTAGCGGGGAGTTTCAAACCCCTTCATAGCGGGGCAGGGTTCCTCAGTATCTTCAAGGCTGTGCAGGTTGGCGTGTATGACCTGGTTTCAAACCCCTTCATAGCGGGGCAGGGTTCCTCAGTCTCGGCTCGATTCAACCCGGCCGTGATCATCGTCGTGTTTCAAACCCCTTCATAGCGGGGCAGGGTTCCTCAGTTTCTGTCGCGCTGTACGCCAACAAGACGACCAATCTGTTTCAAACCCCTTCATAGCGGGGCAGGGTTCCTCAGCGCCGGACAGACAACGGCGGTCATCAAGGCGACCCAAGTTTCAAACCCCTTCATAGCGGGGCAGGGTTCCTCAGATGAAGATGGTGCTCTACACCGTGGCCGGCTATTGTTTCAAACCCCTTCATAGCGGGGCAGGGTTCCTCAGTCACGGGAAGCGTCCGAATAGGGGGTACTAGGTTGTGGTTTCAAACCCCTTCATAGCGGGGCAGGGTTCCTCAGGAGATCACCGACGCGGCCACCAAACGGCTGGCGGACGTTTCAAACCCCTTCATAGCGGGGCAGGGTTCCTCAGGCAGGGTGAAGTTCCTGTGGTGGTCATGCGTGGCTGCTCGTTTCAAACCCCTTCATAGCGGGGCAGGGTTCCTCAGATCCAAAAAGTCAAGAGTTCTCTGTCGAATGACAACTTCGTTTCAAACCCCTTCATAGCGGGGCAGGGTTCCTCAGGTTCACGTTTGTGCCAACCGCAAAAGCAGACAACTAAGTTTCAAACCCCTTCATAGCGGGGCAGGGTTCCTCAGGGGACGGCGATGTAAACGAAGTTGACGGGCTCATTTTTGTTTCAAACCCCTTCATAGCGGGGCAGGGTTCCTCAGGTGCAAAGTGGGAACGGTAGTGTAACTACTACCGCCAAGTTTCAAACCCCTTCATAGCGGGGCAGGGTTCCTCAGCCAAACCCGCGGCCGCCACCGCCGTTGCCGCTGCGGGTGCGGCGGTGGCGTTTCAAACCCCTTCATAGCGGGGCAGGGTTCCTCAGGCAGCGACACATTTCGTCGAAAATCCATCGGTCATGTTTCAAACCCCTTCATAGCGGGGCAGGGTTCCTCAGATTGGTGGCATCGTTCTACTATTGCTAGGCATTGGAGTTTCAAACCCCTTCATAGCGGGGCAGGGTTCCTCAGGGCTACCTCGGCCCCGGCGGCAACACAAGTTGTGTTTCAAACCCCTTCATAGCGGGGCAGGGTTCCTCAGATCATCGCCGCAGTCGTGATCATTCTGCTACTCCGCTCGTGTTTCAAACCCCTTCATAGCGGGGCAGGGTTCCTCAGACGCGCATGCCCGACCTCGATTCCGATGAGCGTGCCGCGTTTCAAACCCCTTCATAGCGGGGCAGGGTTCCTCAGGTTGACCTGATTAAAAAGAAACGCCGGCTGTACGTTGAGTTTCAAACCCCTTCATAGCGGGGCAGGGTTCCTCAGTTGCGGAACTCATAACCGAACAACAGCGACACGAAGATGGTTTCAAACCCCTTCATAGCGGGGCAGGGTTCCTCAGGACCTCATGATGACTTCGTATGTATCCCCTGAGCAAGGTTTCAAACCCCTTCATAGCGGGGCAGGGTTCCTCAGCCCTGCCGACGAATACGCCGACAACCCTGCCGACCAGTTTCAAACCCCTTCATAGCGGGGCAGGGTTCCTCAGTGCCCACAAGCATGCCAACCGCCACTGCAACCGCAGTGTTTCAAACCCCTTCATAGCGGGGCAGGGTTCCTCAGTTGAGTACGCCCCGTATCTGGTGCTGGGAGACGTCAAGTTTCAAACCCCTTCATGAGGGGTGCGCTAAACATAAGATCGGCGTCACTCGCCGACGCCAGTTCCCCATTCGGCGTCGCGCTCGTGTCTCCTAGCGACGCCGGATCTTCATCCGGCGTCGCCGTGCCGCCACACCAGTGGTAGCATGGAAGCGCTAACAACCCACCCACCACTTGTGGAGACACTGCCATGCTACTCGATTTGTCAACCTCGTTCAAGCGCCTCGTCGCCGCCTTCCGGCCCCAGCCGCTCTGCTCGCCTCCAGCCCCTGAGCCTGTCTGCCCGCTCAATCACCCCGACCTGCCCTTGCCCGCCTGGGTCGCAAACGACCCGATCGTCGCCAAGTATCGTGCACTCATCGGCGACCTACCCTGGGCTGACTTCCCCGAGCGATCCACCGACCGCCCCTGGCCTGGCCCTCAGCCTGACCCGCGCGCTCCCTTCGTCGCCGCCTATCTCGTCAAACTTCACGAAGGTAAGCGTTTCATGTCCGAACTGCGCGAGTACCTGCTCGAGCATCCTGCCCTGCTCTGCTGGCTTGGCTTCCAGTGTGTGCCGGATGCCTCCTCTCCTTATGGCTTTGCTGTTGCCCAAACCGTCCCCGACCGTCGTCAACTCAGTCGGGTCTTGCGCACCTTGCCCAATGACTCGCTCCAATGGCTGCTGTCCGCCTCACTCGACTTGCTCCAAGCCACGCTTCCGCCCGAGCAGCAAGCTCTGTTTGGCGACACCATCGCTGGCGACACCCAGGCGCTGCTGGCTTGGGTCAGAGAGAACAATCCCAAGCAGTATATAAAGGAAGGTCGCCTCGACAAGGACTGCCAACCTATCGCAGACCCGGACTGCAAGCTCGGCGTCAAGAAAGCCCGCAACTCTGCCCCTGCCGACGCCGATGGTGCTGCCGACCCTCCGGCTCCCGCCACTCACGCCAAACCGGCTCGCGACCTCCAGCTTGGCGTGGACATCTTCTGGGGCTACGCTTCTGGCATCATGGTCAGCAGAATACCCGACGGCACCGAGGTCGTGCTTGCCGAGCGCACCCGACCGTTCAACCAAAGTGATGCTTCCTACTTCTTCCCGCTGATGGATGCCGTCGAGCAGCGTCTCGGTCGCAAACCGCGCTTCGGCACCTGGGATTGCGCCTACGACGCGCACTACGTCTACGAGTATTTCCACCAAGCCGGCGGCTTTGCAGCTGTGCCATTCAACCCCGGACGCAAAGGCGGCAAACGCCAATTTGACCCCGACGGTCGTCCGCTGTGTGCAGCTGGCTTGCCAATGCCACAGCTGCTGCGCTATCTCGACCGCACCAGTGGTCTGATTCCACACACGCGTGAGAAGTGTGGCTGCCCACTGCTGCACCCAGCACCGACAGGTACGAGTTGCCCAATCGCCGATCCGCATTTTGAGAAGGGTGGCTGCACCACGACCTTGGCGGCTGATGTCGGCGCGCGTATTCGGCACACGCTTGACCGTGAGAGTGCAGCGTACAAGCAACTGTATGCCCAGCGCACGATGGTCGAGCGGATCAATTCGCAGGCCGAAGCGCTAGGTATGCTCCATCCCAAACTGCGGCGTGGTCGAGCGATTGCGAACCAGAACAGCTTAACCTACGTGCTGATCAATCTGCGTGCCCTGCAGCGTATTCGTGCCGCGCAGGAGCAGCGGCCGAGCACGAGAACGACGACCCTGGCGGCATAGCTCAAGCGGACGGCCTGTGATACTCGAGGGTGGGTGGGAGTGGCAAACGGGCCGCCGAGAGAGACACCAGAACCAGGGACGATAAGCCAAACCGCACACACCTGTTCGCGAGGACGCAAGGACGGGTCGTGAGCTCGTGCGCTCGAAACGGCAAACCAGCGCTGTGATGCGGCAAAACGTGCCGAAAAGGACGAGCGCGCCCTCAAGCAGCCCCGGCACAGGCGTGCAGCACCAGCGTTGAGCGCCTGACGACATCTACCAAGAGGGCTTGCGCTTGCTTATGTTCAGCGCACCACCAAATCGCTTCCCTTATGTTTAGCGCACCCCTCCTTCATAGCGGGGCAGGGTTCCTCAGAAGCTCGGTGCGAACGTTGACCTGTTCACTTCGCCCGTTTCAAACCCCTTCATAGCGGGGCAGGGTTCCTCAGCACCAACCGGCACGGTCGTGACCACCAACTACTTCGAGTTTCAAACCCCTTCATAGCGGGGCAGGGTTCCTCAGGAGCTCCGGCCATCAGTCGGGGTTTTCGCATCCGCTGGTTTCAAACCCCTTCATAGCGGGGCAGGGTTCCTCAGACCCAGCCGTATCCCGGCCGCATGCCGATACCGCCTTGTTTCAAACCCCTTCATAGCGGGGCAGGGTTCCTCAGCGCTCTGCACCGCGACCCCCGAGGATGACACCGCTAGTTTCAAACCCCTTCATAGCGGGGCAGGGTTCCTCAGAGGCCAGCTCCTGGCCACAGCGCCGACCATATCGGTTGTTTCAAACCCCTTCATAGCGGGGCAGGGTTCCTCAGTTATGGCAACTTCTGGCGAGTTGTAATGCTGCTTACGTTTCAAACCCCTTCATAGCGGGGCAGGGTTCCTCAGTTGAGGCGCACAACGATCATTACGATCTTACCATCTCGTTTCAAACCCCTTCATAGCGGGGCAGGGTTCCTCAGTCTTTCTGATCCTTGTCGTACTGGTAATCCTGTTCAAGTTTCAAACCCCTTCATAGCGGGGCAGGGTTCCTCAGAGGAACAATCCTTGGACTGAGTACTGGTGTGTTTGTTGTTTCAAACCCCTTCATAGCGGGGCAGGGTTCCTCAGCTTGAATGTTGGACAAGGCGAAAAGCCTGGCTCTCGTGTTTCAAACCCCTTCATAGCGGGGCAGGGTTCCTCAGCGTACGGTTCACGAACTACGGGCCGGGTAGCATCCTGGTTTCAAACCCCTTCATAGCGGGGCAGGGTTCCTCAGCGCAGCAGGCTTGCTAGGCCCTAATGCATACTATTGTTTCAAACCCCTTCATAGCGGGGCAGGGTTCCTCAGGGCTCCCCGCTAGCCGATGTCGCTGAAAATTACGGCTAGTTTCAAACCCCTTCATAGCGGGGCAGGGTTCCTCAGGCCCGAGTGGTTGCCGTTTACCCGGCAGGCGCGTGAAGTTTCAAACCCCTTCATAGCGGGGCAGGGTTCCTCAGATCGGCGCCCTGCTTGGCTACATGACCCGCTACTTGTTTCAAACCCCTTCATAGCGGGGCAGGGTTCCTCAGTGCGCATCATCGTGCAGGCGACGACCAAGACCAACTAGTTTCAAACCCCTTCATAGCGGGGCAGGGTTCCTCAGCGGCGTACGCCAATCACAACAACAAACAAAGGAGAAAGTTTCAAACCCCTTCATAGCGGGGCAGGGTTCCTCAGTCGGAGTCGTTATCGACTACACCTCGAAACCAACGCTGTTTCAAACCCCTTCATAGCGGGGCAGGGTTCCTCAGAACACCCGTTCCCAGCTCGACCGCAACAGCGAGCTCTGTTTCAAACCCCTTCATAGCGGGGCAGGGTTCCTCAGTATTTTTTCAGTCGAAGCGGTTCGGCAGCAATTGGATGTTTCAAACCCCTTCATAGCGGGGCAGGGTTCCTCAGCACCACGATAGACACAGCAACGCCGGGGACACCAGAGGTTTCAAACCCCTTCATAGCGGGGCAGGGTTCCTCAGCTGGTGTCGAAACATTTGGCCGAAGCCCGATATTTCTTGTTTCAAACCCCTTCATAGCGGGGCAGGGTTCCTCAGAAAAGAGCGACTTGCTCAACCTACCCTTGGCACTTTTGTTTCAAACCCCTTCATAGCGGGGCAGGGTTCCTCAGTTCCTAAGGATTACGACGGTAACGTCGGCGTGCGATGTTTCAAACCCCTTCATAGCGGGGCAGGGTTCCTCAGTGCTATACTATAAGACATAATAATAACAGGCTTATATGTTTCAAACCCCTTCATAGCGGGGCAGGGTTCCTCAGAAGCCGTGGGCAGAAAAGGGCGCACCGTTGCCCACATGTTTCAAACCCCTTCATAGCGGGGCAGGGTTCCTCAGCATCTGTCCTCGAGACAGCGAGCGATTCCTACTTGAAGTTTCAAACCCCTTCATAGCGGGGCAGGGTTCCTCAGGGAATTCGCAAACGCTGATACAACTTGGCCTGGCCAAGTTTCAAACCCCTTCATAGCGGGGCAGGGTTCCTCAGGGATTGTGTCAGCGGCCGGAGCCGGATGTGGAGCGGAGTTTCAAACCCCTTCATAGCGGGGCAGGGTTCCTCAGCGCCGGCCCCGCTACGCGCGGTAAATGCGTTAACATGTTTCAAACCCCTTCATAGCGGGGCAGGGTTCCTCAGTCATTCTCTTGCTGGCGGTTCGCCGCCGGCCCCGCTACGTTTCAAACCCCTTCATAGCGGGGCAGGGTTCCTCAGGCATGGCCAACGGCGGTATCGGATATGCTGCGACGACTTGTTTCAAACCCCTTCATAGCGGGGCAGGGTTCCTCAGGATATGAATATAGATAAAGGGAGATAAAACAATGAAGTTTCAAACCCCTTCATAGCGGGGCAGGGTTCCTCAGGGGCTACGACGCGAAGCTATACTTCGCAGGCGTCGTGTTTCAAACCCCTTCATAGCGGGGCAGGGTTCCTCAGTTTCTCGGAATGTTCACTCATTATGACGACGTTAGTGTTTCAAACCCCTTCATAGCGGGGCAGGGTTCCTCAGGTGTCAGCGGCCGGAGCCGGATGTGGACAACTAGCTTGTTTCAAACCCCTTCATAGCGGGGCAGGGTTCCTCAGGGGTCGGGTTTGCCGCGTGGCACGGCCCGGCCGTTCACGTGTTTCAAACCCCTTCATAGCGGGGCAGGGTTCCTCAGTCCGGTCGCTCTGCCCCGGCACTATCCGGCTAATCTTGTTTCAAACCCCTTCATAGCGGGGCAGGGTTCCTCAGATCGAAGGCGAATCGTTTGCCTGACCACCCTGTTCGTGTTTCAAACCCCTTCATAGCGGGGCAGGGTTCCTCAGATCTGTGGACAAACAAGGACGGCAGAGGTGATGTGGACGTTTCAAACCCCTTCATAGCGGGGCAGGGTTCCTCAGGCGGACACCCTGCCCACCACTGCGCCGGCTACGGCTGGTTTCAAACCCCTTCATAGCGGGGCAGGGTTCCTCAGTGCTGACGATTACGTGGGTATGCACTGGTAACGGCGTGTTTCAAACCCCTTCATAGCGGGGCAGGGTTCCTCAGCGTTGGCGAGTATCCTCGATTTGGATGACGCCGATCCGTTTCAAACCCCTTCATAGCGGGGCAGGGTTCCTCAGGGGCAACGCCCAGCTGGGCGACCCGAGCACGATTCAGGGTTTCAAACCCCTTCATAGCGGGGCAGGGTTCCTCAGGGGGATTTACCTTGCGATCGGCTGGCTGGGGGTGGAGGTTTCAAACCCCTTCATAGCGGGGCAGGGTTCCTCAGCAACCAGCGCCTCGACGACCTGGGCGACAAGATCAGTGTTTCAAACCCCTTCATAGCGGGGCAGGGTTCCTCAGGCCGGCCGTATCGGAAGCGATTGACGTGCTTCCCGATGTTTCAAACCCCTTCATAGCGGGGCAGGGTTCCTCAGTCTTTTCGCCTAGCGCTGGCTGCGCTAGTGGTACTCGTTTCAAACCCCTTCATAGCGGGGCAGGGTTCCTCAGCACAGCAGCCGAGGATGTTGTCAAGGTGATCGCGGCGTTTCAAACCCCTTCATAGCGGGGCAGGGTTCCTCAGGGATTCGGCCTACGCGACGTATTGTCGCAATTAGGAGTTTCAAACCCCTTCATAGCGGGGCAGGGTTCCTCAGCGAGTGATACCTTCAACGGGTCGCTCAAGTGCGGTGAGTTTCAAACCCCTTCATAGCGGGGCAGGGTTCCTCAGTCGTATTCCCCACCGACATGGTTTGCCACAGTTCCCTGTTTCAAACCCCTTCATAGCGGGGCAGGGTTCCTCAGGGCAGGCAAGTCGGGTAAGTCCGGCACATGCTCGAGGTTTCAAACCCCTTCATAGCGGGGCAGGGTTCCTCAGTCTTTGCACCCTCGGCTCCCGATCCCGGATATCCCGGTTTCAAACCCCTTCATAGCGGGGCAGGGTTCCTCAGTACAGCGCGCTCGGCAGGCAAGTCGGGTAAGTCCGGCGTTTCAAACCCCTTCATAGCGGGGCAGGGTTCCTCAGTCCAAAGGGGGTACTACGAATTGAACAGAACCTTAACGTTTCAAACCCCTTCATAGCGGGGCAGGGTTCCTCAGCGGTAGTACCACTCCTTCCGTCACGCACGCGCCACGTTTCAAACCCCTTCATAGCGGGGCAGGGTTCCTCAGCCGCGCTTGACGAGGTGGCCGACCACCTCCAGATCATGTTTCAAACCCCTTCATAGCGGGGCAGGGTTCCTCAGCCTGCGCCTTCGACGCCGGCAGCGCCCGCTGCGCCAGGTTTCAAACCCCTTCATAGCGGGGCAGGGTTCCTCAGGCGCTACCTGCGCCTTCGACGCCGGCAGCGCCCGCTGGTTTCAAACCCCTTCATGAGGGGTGCGCTAAACATAAGATCGGCGTCACTCGCCGACGCCAGTTCCCCATTCGGCGTCGCGCTCGTGTCTCCTAGCGACGCCGGATCTTCATCCGGCGTCGCCGTGCCGCCACACCAGTGGTAGCATGGAAGCGCTAACAACCCACCCACCACTTGTGGAGACACTGCCATGCTACTCGATTTGTCAACCTCGTTCAAGCGCCTCGTCGCCGCCTTCCGGCCCCAGCCGCTCTGCTCGCCTCCAGCCCCTGAGCCTGTCTGCCCGCTCAATCACCCCGACCTGCCCCTGCCCGCCTGGGTCGCAAACGACCCGATCGTCGCCAAGTATCGTGCACTCATCGGCGACCTACCCTGGGCTGACTTCCCCGAGCGATCCACCGACCGCCCCTGGCCTGGCCCTCAGCCTGACCCGCGCGCTCCCTTCGTCGCCGCCTATCTCGTCAAACTTCACGAAGGTAAGCGTTTCATGTCCGAACTGCGCGAGTACCTGCTCGAGCATCCTGCCCTGCTCTGCTGGCTTGGCTTCCAGTGTGTGCCGGATGCCTCCTCTCCTTATGGCTTTGCTGTTGCCCAAACCGTCCCCGACCGTCGTCAACTCAGTCGGGTCTTGCGCACCTTGCCCAATGACTCGCTCCAATGGCTGCTGTCCGCCTCACTCGACTTGCTCCAAGCCACGCTTCCGCCCGAGCAGCAAGCTCTGTTTGGCGACACCATCGCTGGCGACACCCAGGCGCTGCTGGCTTGGGTCAGAGAGAACAATCCCAAGCAGTATATAAAGGAAGGTCGCCTCGACAAGGACTGCCAACCTATCGCAGACCCGGACTGCAAGCTCGGCGTCAAGAAAGCCCGCAACTCTGCCCCTGCCGACGCCGATGGTGCTGCCGACCCTCCGGCTCCCGCCACTCACGCCAAACCGGCTCGCGACCTCCAGCTTGGCGTGGACATCTTCTGGGGCTACGCTTCTGGCATCAGTGGTCAGCAGAATACCCGACGGCACCGAGGTCGTGCTTGCCGAGCGCACCCGACCGTTCAACCAAAGTGATGCTTCCTACTTCTTCCCGCTGATGGATGCCGTCGAGCAGCGTCTCGGTCGCAAACCGCGCTTCGGCACCTGGGATTGCGCCTACGACGCGCACTACGTCTACGAGTATTTCCACCAAGCCGGCGGCTTTGCAGCTGTGCCATTCAACCCCGGACGCAAAGGCGGCAAACGCCAATTTGACCCCGACGGTCGTCCGCTGTGTGCAGCTGGCTTGCCAATGCCACAGCTGCTGCGCTATCTCGACCGCACCAGTGGTCTGATTCCACACACGCGTGAGAAGTGTGGCTGCCCACTGCTGCACCCAGCACCGACAGGTACGAGTTGCCCAATCGCCGATCCGCATTTTGAGAAGGGTGGCTGCACCACGACCTTGGCGGCTGATGTCGGCGCGCGTATTCGGCACACGCTTGACCGTGAGAGTGCAGCGTACAAGCAACTGTATGCCCAGCGCACGATGGTCGAGCGGATCAATTCGCAGGCCGAAGCGCTAGGTATGCTCCATCCCAAACTGCGGCGTGGTCGAGCGATTGCGAACCAGAACAGCTTAACCTACGTGCTGATCAATCTGCGTGCCCTGCAGCGTATTCGTGCCGCGCAGGAGCAGCGGCCGAGCACGAGAACGACGACCCTGGCGGCATAGCTCAAGCGGACGGCCTGTGATACTCGAGGGTGGGTGGGAGTGGCAAACGGGCCGCCGAGAGAGACACCAGAACCAGGGACGATAAGCCAAACCGCACACACCTGTTCGCGAGGACGCAAGGACGGGTCGTGAGCTCGTGCGCTCGAAACGGCAAACCAGCGCTGTGATGCGGCAAAACGTGCCGAAAAGGACGAGCGCGCCCTCAAGCAGCCCCGGCACAGGCGTGCAGCACCAGCGTTGAGCGCCTGACGACATCTACCAAGAGGGCTTGCGCTTGCTTATGTTCAGCGCACCACCAAATCGCTTCCCTTATGTTTAGCGCACCCCTCCTTCATAGCGGGGCAGGGTTCCTCAGGGGGGGGTGCACGGCCGAGATGCCGTGCGTCTCCCTGTTTCAAACCCCTTCATAGCGGGGCAGGGTTCCTCAGCCAAGGCCGGCACGGCGCAGAGCGCCGAGGTCGAGAGTTTCAAACCCCTTCATAGCGGGGCAGGGTTCCTCAGTGTCGCAGACGTTGCGGACACCAGGCATGATTATTGCGTTTCAAACCCCTTCATAGCGGGGCAGGGTTCCTCAGTCCGTCGTGCCAGTGGCCGCTGCGCCTGCGCCGCTGCTGGCAGCTCGCGCTGTTCTGCGCCTGCCGGCCCTCGCTGCGCCGTTTTGCGCTTCTGGCCACATCTTGCTATCATGTGCTCGCTTGCTCAGTATACGCGGTTACGCGCCGGAGGTCAACCATGAATCATTGGGCTCGTTTGCTTGCCGCCGCGCCCGCGCTCGCTCAGCGCACCATCGCCCGCGCGCACCGCATCTCGCTGCCCCACGGCACCGACGCCGCCACCCGCCTGCTGCGCCTGCGCCACGCGCTCTGCCCCGCGCCCTCCGTCCGCGCCGTCTTTGCCATCCTGCCGCCCGAGGTGCAGGCCGCCCTGCACGACCTGCGCGCCTTTCGTGGCGTCATCCCGACCAACTATGTGCTGAGCCGCTACGGCCCCGTGCGCCCCTGGCCCGCGCTCGCCGCCCACCGCGCGCCCCAGTCCGTCAGCGAACAGCTCGTGCTGCTCGGCTGGCTGTTTCTGCGCCCGGCCCGCCCGAACAACCCGGCCCACTTTCTCGTGCCGCCCGAGCTGCGCCGCGCCCTGCCCACGCCCCTGCCCGCCCGGCCGCGCCTTCCTGCTGCCGAACGACCGCCCGCGCCGGCCCTGCGCGCCGCCACAATGCTCCTACTCGCCTGTGCCGAACGGCCGCGCCGCCTGCTCAACCGCGCCTGCGCCTTCCCGCGCCCACTCCTCCACGCGCTGGCCGCCCGCCTCGCCCCGCTCGATGGCGCCGAAGCCGCCGCGCAGATCAGCTGGCTGCTGCCCATCCTGGTCGATGGCGCGCTGCTCGAAGCGCACGCGGGCCGCGCCCAGATCACCCCGGCTGGCGAGCGCTGGCTGGCCGCCGATGCGACGGAGCAGCTTGCCACCCTGCGCCGCCTGTGGGTCGCCGCGCCCACGCCCGACGCCTGGCTGCTGCGCCTGCGCGTGGCCATGGATGGGGTGGACTGGCCGGCGCCTGCGCCGCCGCCTGCTCGACTGGGCCGCGCACGCCGCGCCCAAGGCTGAGGGGCTCGCGAGCTATGCGCCGCTGGCGGCCGCCTTCGGCCCGCTGGGCAACGCCCAAACCCACGGCCTGCGCACGCGCAGCCGCGCGCCCTGGCACCCGCGCCGCGCCGCCGAGGTCTGGGCGGCCGCGCTCGCTGGCCCGCTCGGCTGGCTGGGCGCGATTGGCGACACGCCCGAGCCGTCGGATGATAATGATAATAAAGAAGGTGGCGGCTCGGTGGAAGGCCGGCTGGCGACAGCAGCGCCGACGCACCCGTTCCGCATGCGCCGCAGCTGGGGAACGGCTGGGCGGCCCAAACACTCCGCGCGCGCAACACGCTGGCAGGAAGGAGCGCCCGCGCCGGGCCTGCCACACCGCACCACGGATACAGCAGCGTGTTGGGAATACGACGCGCCGGGCATCGTGCGCATCCCGCACCGCGCCCCTGGCGCGGCCGTTGCGCGCCTGCTGCCCTATGCGCGCTGGCAGGGTTCCGACGCGCGTGGCAGCCGCTACCAGCTGAGCCGTGCCACGCTGGCGCGGGCAGCGCGGCAGGGGCACAATCTCGCCGCGTGCGTCGCTCTGCTCGAAGGGCAGGCCGGGCCGCTGCCGCCCGAGTGGCAGGAGCTTTTCCACAGCGCCGCGCCAGATGTGCGGCTGGTACAGGGGCCGCTGCTGCTCACGCGTACGCCCGCGCAGCTCACGCAGCTGCTCGGGCAGCGCAGTGTGCGGCGCGCCGTCGAGCGGCTCGGGCCAGCGGTGGCGCGCCTCCGCACGGGCGAGGCATCGCGGCTGGCGCGCACCCTCGACCGCGCCGGCATCGGCTGGGAAGGCACCGCGCCGCCCGCCGAGCAGGCTCCACGCGCAGCAAACGAGCCGGGCGCGCTGGCAGCGGGCGAGCGGGCCGCGCTGGCGGTGGCGTGCGCGTTCTACGGGCAGCACGCCCCACCCGATGCGCCGCTGCTTCCCCACGCCGCCCTGAGCGAACGGCTGTGCACCGGCCTGTCGTCCGCGCTCGGTCGCGCCGTCGCCGAGGCACTGGCCGCGCTGGCCCGCGCCCACGCGCAAACGAGCGCGGTGCCGCCTGTGCAAACCGAGCAGGCGCTGGCGGTGGTGCGGGCGGCGCTGGCGGGGGCGCAGCTGCTGGAGCTGGAGTACGACACGGGCGGGCGCGGGGTAGCGGAACGGCGGCAGGTGCAGCCGCTGGCGCTGGAAGCGCGCGACGAGCACTGGTACCTGCGCGGCACGTGCCAGCGGCAGCAGGCCGAGCGCACCTTCCGGCTCGATCGCATTCAGGCCCTGCGGGTGGCGAGCTAGGTGTGCTCGGCCGCTCCCTCATCCCTGTCAGGGCGGACCTGTCTGGGCGGACCTGTCTGGGCGAACCTGTCTGGGCGGACCTGTCTGGGCGGACCTGTCAGGGCGGACTTGTCTGGGCGGACCTACGTGTCCGCCCCACCGACGAGCGACCGCGCCCCGCCACCGGAAGGGCGTATTGCTATACGCCCAGACTGCGCCCCACCGACGAGCCACCGCGCACCACCGACGAGTCACCGCGCACCACCAACGAGCCACCGCGCACCACCAACGAGCCACCGCGCACCGCCACCGGAAGGGCGTATTGCTATACGCCCAGACTGCGCACCACCAACGAGCCACCGCGCACCACCGACGAATGACCGGGAACCACCGACGAATGACCGGGAACCACCGACGACTGAAGCAAGAACAATTCTGAGCAAAGGAAAAATACCAACCCCTCGCTTGCCAAGCCCTGCCGTGACGGGGGCATGAGCGCACAGCATCGCATAGACTCACCACGCTCATTATAATTCGCATAATCGCAGGCAGTACCAGCTTCAAACCAGCTTGCTCAGGCCGCAGGGCCGCCGGGGCTCGCGCCGCCCCGGCACCCGGCGTCGGGGCTATCGCCCCGAACCCCCGAATTTGATGTGGATTTCAATTGCGAAGCCGCGCGCTCATGCCTCCGTTGTGCCAGAAAGCTGGCATCTGAATATCACACGCCTCTCGTGTGAAGCGCCGCTTGCTCGGGCCGCGTGGCCCTATTCATTTCCCCAACGCTACCTCATTTTGAGCGCTGGTCGCTCAGGCCGCGTGGCCGCCGGGGCTCGCGCCGCCCCGGCACCCGGCGTCGGGGCTATCGCCCCGAACCCCAAATTTGATGTGGTGTTCAATTTCGAAGCTGCGCGCTCATGCCTCCGTTATGCCAGAAAGCCGGAGTCTGTTAATCAATCCAGTATTGGCTTCCACCATCGCCGCAAGGCATAACAACGTGCGCTATAACTGACACCAGCGCTCATTGCCGGAGATACGGTATTGATTGTCAAGTGGGAATATGTGATGCTCTTCCAGTTTGCCTGCGGCGGCCTGCACCGACCTGCCCACAACAAGCTTTCCCACCGACCAATCGCTGCGCGCACCTTCACCGCTGTGCCACTGGATTGTGGACAGCTCCGCGCAGGCGTTGCCTTTTGCGTCTTGCCTCACCTGGTCGGCTTACCCGCTGTGCTCTCTGTAGTGCGGGTCAAACTCCTGTCCTTTTGTCACCACCGCATACGCCAAATACAACAACTTGCGCGCACACGCACAGCGCGCCACTTTCGTCGGCTTGCCCGCTGCTCGCAGTCGCTCATACTGTGCGCGTATCACTGGATTGTAGCGTGCCGCACTCAACGTCGCCATATACAATGCCGTCCGCAAGCGTGCGTTTCCAGCGTGCCCAATCTGGCGTCGTCCGCGCACACTCGTGCCCGACTCGTGCGCCAGCGGCACCAGCCCGGCATACGCGGCTGCGGCTTCCGCCGAAGCGCAGGCGGTAAAGTTCACTGTGCTGACCAGCAACCAGGCGCTTGTGACCAGTCCCACACCGCTGATGCTCGCGAGCAAGCCTGCCGTCTCAGCCCAGGCGCCTTCTTGCAACACCGTCGCAATCTCTCGCTCCAGGCTCTGCAGCTGGCGGTCGCATTCGGCCACCACCTTATCCAAAGCCGTCAGTGCGGCCTCGATGGTGACTGGCCACTGCTCAAGCGCGTGGCGCTGGTTGCGTGCCTGCTGACGCATCGTCAGCAAACCATCGCGCACCAGCAAGCGCTGGCGCAGCTCGTGGTAGACCTGCTCGGGCGGGCTCCAGCGTGGCGGCTGTCGCTCGGCGGCAAACTGGGCCAGCATCTGCGCGTCCAGGGCATCCGTTTTGGCGCGACGCGGCAGCGAGCGCAAGAAGTTATGTGCGTGCGCCGGATTGACGACACTCACAGCATAGCCGGCTTGGTGAAGGGTGACGGCGAGCGTAATCCAGTAACTCCCGGTGGCTTCGAGCACGATCAGCGTCTGGGCAGCCTCCACGCCAGTACGGGCGAGGGCTGCCTGAAAGGCTGTAAAGCCGTCAGGGGATTGGCTGAAAGTCTGAGCGCGTCCACGAGCCGGGCCACTCAGGGTCCAGGCGGAGGCGAAGGAAGTTGCGGCAATGTCGACGCCGACAAACAGGCGATAGGAAGGCGCAGACACGAGCATAGTCCACCTCACAGCACAAATGGATACCAAGCTCCAGGGCAACACCCATCGTTCCTCGTGATACGTGGTCAGAGCCACACGATACGGTACTGACTCAGGTTGCCCGCAGTGGTGGGGGCTAATCTCCGTCACGCGGTCACTGCCGCTAGGGGTCTGGCAGCCACACCACCACCGTGGAACATCACTAGTATACGAGGGGTCTGGGGAACCGGCGAGGGTTCCCCAGCGGGGGTGCAGGGGGCAGGAGCCGCCCTGCATAAAGCGCTACACACTACAACCCCCTCATAGCGGGGCATTGCTGCGTAGCAACGCTCGGTGAAGGTGCCTTGATTGGTTGCAAGGAAGTTTCAAACCCCTTCATAGCGGGGCATTGCTGCGTAGCGGGTGATCGTGGCGCCGCTTGGAACGGTATACGAGATGTTTCAAACCCCTTCATAGCGGGGCATTGCTGCGTAGGCGGCTACCTGGGACTGACCAAGTCGGCGCTGTCCTGGCGTTTCAAACCCCTTCATAGCGGGGCATTGCTGCGTAGCTCGCGCGTATTCAACCGCTTCTTCCGCGACAGCTGGAGTTTCAAACCCCTTCATAGCGGGGCATTGCTGCGTAGTCGGACGAAACGATTCTTGGAGTCGAACAAGAACCTGGTTTCAAACCCCTTCATAGCGGGGCATTGCTGCGTAGTTCCCTGAACGGAAAGGAGATTGTGTATGGTGTAATGTTTCAAACCCCTTCATAGCGGGGCATTGCTGCGTAGATTGTAAATCACATTTCACTTCGGTGAATTGTGTGGTTTCAAACCCCTTCATAGCGGGGCATTGCTGCGTAGTCAAGTGGGGCTGGAACCCGAACGGTCAGCCCTACTCGTTTCAAACCCCTTCATAGCGGGGCATTGCTGCGTAGGGGGGCGAGCGTTACGTTCGTTGCCATGACCCAGTTCGTTTCAAACCCCTTCATAGCGGGGCATTGCTGCGTAGCCTGGCGACCTTCATCAGCTTCCCTTTGACCCCAGCCCGTTTCAAACCCCTTCATAGCGGGGCATTGCTGCGTAGCCAGAGTTACATGGACTTCATCCGCGAAGATATCGATGTTTCAAACCCCTTCATAGCGGGGCATTGCTGCGTAGAATTGTGACATCGGACGCTTTGTTGGGGCGCAGGGTGTTTCAAACCCCTTCATAGCGGGGCATTGCTGCGTAGTTTTAGCAAGAAGAGGTGAATCATGAGGAATGCGAGTTTCAAACCCCTTCATAGCGGGGCATTGCTGCGTAGCGATGACCAAGGTCGGCACGGAAGCTGATGGAAGCATGTTTCAAACCCCTTCATAGCGGGGCATTGCTGCGTAGTAATAGGCGAACGTCGCAAGATGTTCTATGCCTCTAAGGTTTCAAACCCCTTCATAGCGGGGCATTGCTGCGTAGGTTTCATCCCCTTTTTGGGTGACGCTAAAACACTGGCGGGTTTCAAACCCCTTCATAGCGGGGCATTGCTGCGTAGGCCTGGATCTCCCGATCGACGCTGTCTCCGCAACGAAGTTTCAAACCCCTTCATAGCGGGGCATTGCTGCGTAGGCTGATCTCCCCGAATCTAGGTTCTATGTTGTCCTGGTTTCAAACCCCTTCATAGCGGGGCATTGCTGCGTAGGTTTTACCTCGAATGTTGAAGATGGTGTTGTACCGTTAGTTTCAAACCCCTTCATAGCGGGGCATTGCTGCGTAGTCGGCCACGACCTCAACAACTATCTGATCATCTTGTTTCAAACCCCTTCATAGCGGGGCATTGCTGCGTAGAATGACAACCTGGTTGCATGTGCCGCAACCAGAGCGTTTCAAACCCCTTCATAGCGGGGCATTGCTGCGTAGATGAGAGAGAGGCTGCCTATGATCGCTGGAAGGCGAGTTTCAAACCCCTTCATAGCGGGGCATTGCTGCGTAGGATTAATAAAAATGTGCATGGACATCGCGTCGGCGGAGTTTCAAACCCCTTCATAGCGGGGCATTGCTGCGTAGAGAGGTTCTGGCTAGAAGCGTGAAAAATGGTAGCCAGGTTTCAAACCCCTTCATAGCGGGGCATTGCTGCGTAGAAGCATGGCTGCGCCACCTACTGGCCGTGGTCGTCGCGTTTCAAACCCCTTCATAGCGGGGCATTGCTGCGTAGGAAATTACACCCGGAAAGGATGCAACATCAACGCCGAGTTTCAAACCCCTTCATAGCGGGGCATTGCTGCGTAGCGCTAAACGCTTGCTCCAAATCATCGGCGCCGCTCTGTTTCAAACCCCTTCATAGCGGGGCATTGCTGCGTAGCAATTCGTGAAGTACGCGGCGATTCCGATCGCCGAGTTTCAAACCCCTTCATAGCGGGGCATTGCTGCGTAGACCACCTTCCAGATGATGACCACACTGAGGACTCTGCGTTTCAAACCCCTTCATAGCGGGGCATTGCTGCGTAGCATGCCCGACAGGCCAACTAAGATCGAGGATATCCTCGTTTCAAACCCCTTCATAGCGGGGCATTGCTGCGTAGTACCTACGACGAGCGCGATCAACTGAAATACGTCAAGTTTCAAACCCCTTCATAGCGGGGCATTGCTGCGTAGCCTGGTGCTCTTGGTCTGTTGCTGGTTGTGGTGGGAAGTTTCAAACCCCTTCATAGCGGGGCATTGCTGCGTAGCTCTTGGTCTGTTGCTGGTTGTGGTGGGAATTGTCTTGTTTCAAACCCCTTCATAGCGGGGCATTGCTGCGTAGTCAGCGATCGCGCTGGTGGGAGGGTCTGATCGCGGGAGTTTCAAACCCCTTCATAGCGGGGCATTGCTGCGTAGTTCAGTTCCAACCAGTAGAGTGCCTCCAACCCAGCGGGTTTCAAACCCCTTCATAGCGGGGCATTGCTGCGTAGAAAGGTGTTTGATATGAAACGCGTGATCGGTTCACTAGTTTCAAACCCCTTCATAGCGGGGCATTGCTGCGTAGAAGTCATGGCTGGGGTCTGCGACCCCAACGCACCAAGTTTCAAACCCCTTCATAGCGGGGCATTGCTGCGTAGCAGGGTTTGAGATTCGCGATTATTAGCGATATGCTAGGAGTTTCAAACCCCTTCATAGCGGGGCATTGCTGCGTAGGGTTGGGGCCGCATTTCAGCTCATCGCCCTTGCACAAGTTTCAAACCCCTTCATAGCGGGGCATTGCTGCGTAGCTTCAGAAGTTAAAGGCTAACCGGATCTGGTTACTGCTGTTTCAAACCCCTTCATAGCGGGGCATTGCTGCGTAGTATTTGGATCCTTGGCATGAGCGGCCCGATCTTTGGTGTTTCAAACCCCTTCATAGCGGGGCATTGCTGCGTAGCGTTAGCACTTGTAGGCAAGGCCGCGGTAGTCGGGGTTTCAAACCCCTTCATAGCGGGGCATTGCTGCGTAGGGTTCAGGCCTATCGCGCTATCACTAACTACCTCGGCGTTTCAAACCCCTTCATAGCGGGGCATTGCTGCGTAGCCGATCAACTCGGCAACGGCTGTTTCATTGCCCACAGGTTTCAAACCCCTTCATAGCGGGGCATTGCTGCGTAGGAAGTGCGCTGCTTTCCGGAAACGGGACAGTGCATCAGCGTTTCAAACCCCTTCATAGCGGGGCATTGCTGCGTAGTGCTGCGGCAACCGCCGCCGCTGCTCCCGTGCAGCAAGTTTCAAACCCCTTCATAGCGGGGCATTGCTGCGTAGCGACGCGGGGCATGGAGGCAACGACATGAAATGGCGAGGTTTCAAACCCCTTCATAGCGGGGCATTGCTGCGTAGTGGCATTTCTCATTACCGTAGAAATTGGCATGACTGGTTTCAAACCCCTTCATAGCGGGGCATTGCTGCGTAGGGCCATTCATGGGCGCCCTCGGCACGTTCTCGGCGGGTTTCAAACCCCTTCATAGCGGGGCATTGCTGCGTAGACCGAAAGCACCGCAAGGTGAAGCCGACCATATTGATGTTTCAAACCCCTTCATAGCGGGGCATTGCTGCGTAGCGCGACGCATGGTTCCGCTGATCTTCGGGGCGCTCGTGTTTCAAACCCCTTCATAGCGGGGCATTGCTGCGTAGATCGGATCACCCTGATGGCACCGCTCGCATGTATCGTGTTTCAAACCCCTTCATAGCGGGGCATTGCTGCGTAGTTGCAGCGCGTCCAGGGGTGTTTGCACACCTGCTTTCTTGTTTCAAACCCCTTCATAGCGGGGCATTGCTGCGTAGGACGGCCTCAAGGAGGGCGTGCAGCAGAACCAGCTCGTTTCAAACCCCTTCATAGCGGGGCATTGCTGCGTAGGCAAGAAAAGGAGGTCATTACCAAGGAAGCATGAGGTTTCAAACCCCTTCATAGCGGGGCATTGCTGCGTAGTGGATAACCAGTACGTTGTAGCAAGAAAAGGAGGTCGTTTCAAACCCCTTCATAGCGGGGCATTGCTGCGTAGTCCGTCGTGCCAGCAGCAGTTTCGTCTGGCCTGCTCCCCTGCGCCGGTCGCTTCCAGCGGCTGACCCCTATAATCGCACAGTTTCGCGATTTTGGCCAGGGCGCCACAGTATGTGCTAATCCGCGCAGTGAAGCAGGTTGGTCGCCCGTTTTCATCCGCACTTATATATTGAACGTGCGTGCCTGCATTTTTCGTTGGCCGATTTTCAGGCAATTTTTTGGTTGGGGCGGGTGGTTGGGTGGGGCGGACACGCAGGTGTCCGCCCTGACAGGTCCGCCCTGACAGATCAGCCCTGACAGATCAGCCCTGACAGGTCCGCCGAGATAGGTTCGCCGAGATAGGTCCGACTGAGACAAATCCACCCAGACAGGTCCGCCCCGAAGCTGCATGCGCGTGGCCAGCTAGCCAACCAGATAATACGGCGGCAGGGTTGTCACCTGCCCGCGCCCAAGAATGCGGATCTGCTTGATCGCGCCCGCATCCAGCCGGTAGCAGCGCACGCTGTCGGTCTGCTGGTCGATCAGGCGCGCAATGTCGCGCTGCACTGCGGCGAACTGCTCAGCCGTCAGGTCGCATTCGAACACGCTATACTGCACGCGCGAGCCATAGCCAAGCAGGTATTTCATCACCTGGGTGCGCCGCTTGTCGATCACCACATCATAGCTTATCAGTGTCAGCATTGGCAGGCCTCTTGAAGCAGTTACACCTGAGCTTGCAGGGCCGGGAATTTGCTCGTCGCACATCGCAATCCCCAGCCCCTGCGCCCCATCCCCTAACCCCTGCTAGCGTGGCGTGTAGCCCCCATACTCGGCCTGCTCGCCACGCATCACGCGGGCCACGGCGCGCGCCTGCAGCAGCATGATCTGGCGCAGCGTGGTTTGCTCGCCGCTGGGCAGGCGCGCGCGGCTCTGCATCATCGCCTCGTAGCGGTCGACCAGCAGTGCCCGCCCGGCCGCGTCCAGGTACACCGCGCCGGGGCGCTCGGCGGGCTGGCTGAAACGCGCCGGCGGCAGGGCATTGCTTTGCACCAGCTCCAGCACCAGCCGGTCGACGATCAGGGGGCGGAACTCTTCCAGCAGATCGAGCGCCAGCGACGGGCGGCCGGCTTCAATCACATGGAAGGTGCCGAGGTAGGGGTCGAGCCCGGTGATCTGGATGGCGGTCAGCACATCGTGCAGCGCCAGCGTGTAGCCAAACGAAAGCATGGCATTGATCGGGTCGGGCGGCGGGTAGAAGGCCCGCCCATCGAAGCCCCAGCCCGGCCCGACCGACACCCGCCACGCGCCAAAATAGGCTGCCGCCGCCGCGCCCTCGTAACCGCGCAGGCTGTCCACCGTCGCCGCGCCCGCCAGCTGCCCGAGCGCGGCATCGATCTGCGTGATTGCCGCCAGCGCGGCCGGCCATTTCGTTTGCGTCAGCAGCTGGCGCTGGTTGCGCAGCTTGGCCTGAACAATTGCGCGGGCCAGCCCCAGGGCGCGCTCGGGCGCGCCAACAAACAGCATCTGCGCGCTGCGCAGCTCGCCAAAGCGCGAAGGGCCGGCGGTGAGCGTGGCGTAGTGGCGGTTGCCATGCTGGTTTGTAATTGTCACCGGCACGCCGCGCTCTAGCAAATCCACCAGCAAGGCAGTGGAAATATGCACGCCGCGCCCCATCAGCACCACCTGATCGAGCTGCGCCATTGGCACCTCGCGCAGCGTGCGATCATCCTTGGTCACAATGATCTGCTGATCTTTCTTGCGCACCTTCGCGCCCTGTTCCTGAACATACAGCGTTGGCATGGCGTTCCTCCTTATTCTTTGGTGCGGCGGGCCTTGCCCGCAACAGTGCGCAGCGCCGCCTGCGCTTCCTCAAACGTTTCAAGCCCCTGCTCCAGGCGCACCCCACGGGCGCGTGGCAGCAGCGCGCGGCCAAGAAATGCCAGGCCGTCGCCATAGTTCACGATCTGCGTTTTATCCTCATTCAGGCGCAGGCGCAGCACGGCCAGCTGCTGCTGCACCAGCAGCAAGGCCCGCTCGGCCTCGGCCTGGGTGGCGCACATCACCACAAAATCGTCGACAAAGCGCACCAGCCGCATGCCCTGGCTGGTCAGCGCCAGGTCGAAGGGGTGCAGGTAGACATTTGCCAGCAGCGGTGAGATCGCCCCGCCCTGTGGCGTGCCGCGCCGCTCGGGGCTGGCGGTGCGGCGCACTGCCTCGCCGGCGGCGAGCGCCCCGGCCGCGACCGCGCCAGCCAGCGCAATACGCCGGCCGCCAAAGCGACGGATGTAGGGCCAGGCATGGCGCGCGCCATTCAGCACTGGCTGCGCCATCATCATCGCCGTCCACAGGTGCTGCTCAAGACTGTTCTGGCCGAGCGGCGCCGGGCCGGGTGGCATATTCAGGCCGGGCCGCTCCCACTGCGCCGCCGCATACAGATCGGTATCGGCGGGTGGCAGCTCGGCGGGCAGAAGCGGCAGCGCGGCGGAACTGCCCCACGGCGCAGCGGTTCGCAGGGCGCGGCCCCAGCGCTGCAACGTGGTTTCGGCGGGGGTGGGCGGCAGGGCATCATCCTGCTGAAACACACCCACCGCCAGCCACTGCGCAATCAGCTGCAGCAGCGCGGGGTCGCCAATGCGCTGGCGCACCAGGCCCAGCAGAATGCGCTGATCGATCGTATCGAAATAGCTGGCGATATCGGCATCCACCACCCACTGCAAGCCCTGCTGGGCATAGCGCTCCACGCGCGCAACCGCCTCGGGCACGCCAATCAGCGGCCGGCAGCCATACGAGCAATCGAGAAACAGCGGGTCGAACAGCGGCTCCAGCACCTGCTGCACCGCGCGCTGGGCGATCCGGTCGCGCACGGCCAGGATGGCAATGGCGCGCGCGCCGCCGCTGGCTTTGGGAATCTGGACGTGGCGCGGCGGCAGCGGGCGGTAGGCACCGCTGCGCAATTCGTCGGCCAGCACCATCATCTGGCGGGTCCAGTCGGCTTCAAAATCGCGCAGCGTCACGGCGTCAGGGCCGGCGCTGCGCCCGCGCCGCGCCACCTGAATGTTTCGGCGCACGCGCCGCCACGCCTGCGTCAGGTTCTCAACGCTGCACACCTCGGCCATCAGCGTCGCCCCGCTATAGCGCGGAAAGAGTGGCATGATCGTCTCCTTTCACCAGTTTCACTCCGTCTCGCGGCGCAGCAGGCCGGCGATCTGCTGCCGCCCGCTCAACGCCTCCCAGGCCAATGCATCGGCAAGCTGGTTGAGCTCGCGCGGGATCGCCAGCAGGCGCAGCGACGCGCACTGGCTGGCGAGCGCAGCAGCGCGCGCATGCAAGGGCTGAAGCGCGGCGGCACGCACGGCACTGCGCCCGGCCAGCTGCTCGACCACAATGCGGCTGTCGGTCAGGCAGATCGCGTGCCGGCCCGGGTAGTGCGCCAGCAGCAGCCCAAGCCCGCTGATCACAGCCTGATACTCGGCCTCGTTGTTGCTGCGGGCGGGTGCGCGCAGGCAGCGCCACATCAGCACATGGCCCGCTGCGTCGCGCACCACCACGCCAATCCCCGCAATGCCGCGCATCGGCATGCCGGGCGTGCCATCGACTTGAACCAGCACCGGCGTCAGCCCGGCCGCGCGAGCAGCAGCGCGATCAGGGCAATCAGCAGGGCTGCCAGCAGGAACAGCAGCGCCACGCAGCCGCGAATCATCCGCCCCGGGCGCGGCACGCGCAGCCGCGATGGGCGCACCAGCAGCGTGGCAAGCGCGCCCGCGCCCGCCAGTGCGGCCAGGCCAATCAGGCACCACAAGGCGATCATGTTCTGTGTCATCGCTTTCTCCTTTCGGGTCGTGAGGTGCGGCGCGCAGAGTGCGCCAGTGAGGGTCGCTTCTCATCGAGGCCTCCTTTTCGGCAGCGCCGCGCTGCGCCTGAGCGTGCTCGGCGCTGGCCCACGGTAGCGCAGCACCACCGCGCCGCCGGCCAGCTCGTAGCGCTGCGCGGGGTGCAGCACGATTGGCGCGCGCTCGGGCAGGCCGGGAAACGAAAGCTGTGCGCCGCCAGCCGCAAGCTGCACCCGCCCGATCTGCGCTGTGGCATCGCCAGCAACGGGCTGCGCTACGATACGTAAAGGGTGGCGCGCGATCAGCGCGGTGCCGGCGGGCAGCGCCAGCGTGCGCGCTTCACGCGTTTCCTGGTCGAACAGGTCGAGAATGGCCTGGGCAGATGGTGCGGCGCTTCGCCGCCGAAGTCGGCGCGTCAGCAGCAGCACAAGCACCAGTGCCATCATCGCACCACCAAGCCAGAACATGCTGATGGGCTGTGGCGGCTCTTTGCGTTCGCCAAGTGGTGCGCGAGTTGGCGGTGCCGGGCTTGGGATGGCGGTGGCCGACGCGTTTGTGGGCACTGGCGCCGCGCGCGTTGGTGCTGGCATGGCTTGCGGCTGCGGAAGCGCAGTCGCTGCCGGCGCGCTCTCACCACTACCTTCGAACACAAGAAAATATGGGCGCGAGCTGTACGTATCGGGAAACAGGTCGTCCAGCGTGATCGTGACCGTGTAGGTGCCAGCCGATGGAATAGGCACTGGCTGCGGCTCCACGCACGCAATCCCTTGCCGATCGGCCCTGGCAAACACATGCGACCAGCGCCACACGATCTGCTGCGCATCCTGCACGCTCACCGTCGCCCGATCGTCGCTGCACAGCTCGCCACGCCCATCCGGCGTCGAGGCCAGCCAGAGTGTGCTGCCGGGCAGCACGAGCGCCTGACTGCGGCTGAAGAATGTGCTGCGTGCAACGCGTGCCGGCGGCGCGGGCGCAATCGCCGGGGCGAGCTGCCAGACCGCTGGCGGGGCCGGCTGGTGACCCACCAGGGTGAGCAGCATCGCGGCGGCCATCGGCAACGCATAGTGCCAGTTCATCTCCGCCTCCTTACACGCTGAGGTGTGCGTTGCCGTGCCAGCACGTGCCGCCAGCGCCAATGCCAGCGCAGGCGCATGCGGGTGCCAGGCACGCGCAGGCTGAAGGTCATGCTGCGACGGCTGAGCGTCAGGCGCGGCAGGAGTGCGCCGCGCCCTTTCATGAGAGCGCCTCCAGGGCATCGTGCTCAGCGAGTGGAGCATGGCCGTTGCTGGTCACATCGCCCGCCTCCGGTGCCCAGGCCAGCGCCAGCTCTTCCAGCACAAACAGGTTGCGCTGGCGCAGCGTTGCGCGAAAGCCGTCGTCATCATCGCGCAGCGCCGCCAGATCGGCTTTGGCAACGCCAAGCTGCACCTGCACAAAGCCCAGGCAGAGCGTGTTGCCGCCATAGGCGGCGCTGCCCAGCCCTTCCAGCTGGTAGATCGGTCGGCCATCCGGCGTGATCTGGAGCGTTTCGCTGCGCGGGCGAGCGCCCCGCGCAAGCTGCCAGCTGGGCTGCTGCGCCAGGTCGAGCAGGGCCTGGCCAATCGGCAGCAGCGGGTCGGCAGCGCCGGCCGCATATGCGCCAGCTTCAAGCGCCGCCAGGTCGGCGATTGTCAGTCGGGCCAGCGCTGCGTCGGCGGCCTCGGCGGCCAGCGCCTGCACCTGCTCGCTGAGCGATGCGCCTTCCTCGGCCGTCAGTCGGGCAAGCAGATCGGCGACCAGCAGGGCCGGGTCGGCCTGGGCAATAAGCGCGTCCGCAATCATGGCAGGAGCGAGGTGCAGCGTCCATGGGCTATAGGTGGTCGCGGGCTGGCGGGCCTGCTCGGCGGCGCGCAGCGCGGCAGCGCGGGCGTCGCGGGCTTCGCCCAGGCGCGTATCCATCTGGGCAAGCAGCAGACTCAACGTTTCGATCAGCCGGGCAAACCGCTGTGTGGCAGCGTGCAGGGCCACGCGCCGGGCTGCCAGGTGCTCGCGCTGATTCCACAGCGCAATGGCATCGGGCAGCGACAGGCGATCTTCGCCGCCGATGATCCAGCGCAGCAGCGCGCCGCCGAAACCCTGCTCCGGCTCGCTCTGGCGGCTCTGCCAGGCGTGCAAACGCTCCTGGACGCGCTGCAACTGCTCGCTTTGCTGTGCAAGCTGGGCGGCTAGCGGCTCGCGGCGGTTGCGCGCCAGATCAATCAAGGCCTGGAAAAACGAGCGCGGCACGTCGCGCAAGGCCGTCAGCGCCTGCCGTAGCTGCTGGTCGGCCTGGGCATCGGCGCGCTGCGCGTTCTCGGCCACCAGCATTTCGGCACCGCCCAGCGGCTCGGAGCGGAGCAGCAGCGCAAGCTGCTCCGCCAGGTCGTGATCCGTGCTGAGCTGGAATGGCTCGAACACGCGGCCCGTTGCGTCTTGCAGCAACGCATTCGGCAGCCCAGCGTCCAGCCCAAAGGCGTCGAGCAGTTCATCTTCCTGGTACGCGGGCGTCTCGGCCGTGGCGGCCGGGTGCTTCACTAATGCAGGCATCACGGTTCTCCTCCTTATGATCCAAACTGGCTCAGAAATCGGTCAAGCGTTCGCACGGCCAGCCCGGCCGCCAGCGCACCATGCAGTTGCGCACGATCGGCGTGCAGCAGCGCGCCGCGAACGGTGTGCAGATAGCACAGCCGCCCATCGGGCCGCACCACGCCATCGTCGTTGGCGGTGTGGCTGGCAATGGTTGGCCAGATCGTGCCGCGCAGGAGCGTGTACAGGCTGAGCGCCGACTGGTCGAGAAAGTGCTCCATCTCGGCTTCGGTGACGCTGGCGGCGCTGCCCGGCAGGCGCGGGTCGTCGAGCAGAAAGAGGCGGTCGTAGGGTGGGCGCTGCATCACAATCTCAAGGTCGGCGGAGTAGCGACGGCGCATACCGTGCTGGCTGAGATGCTCAATCGTTTCCAGCAGCGCGCGAAAGTTATGGCGCACATACGGCGTGAGGCCGGTGAACGCGCGCGGCCCAAGCATCACGCCCCAGACCTCGTAGGGGCGGATGCCTTGCTCGGCCAGCGTTGTGTGGAGCAGCGGGGGAACAAGCTGGTGGCCGGCATTGCCCATCGCGCCACACGCGCCGCCAATCACCAGGATGCGTTTTTCGCGCGCCGGGGCGTTGCGCTGGCCGTGCTCGGCAAGCAGCCGCCCGATGTCGCCCTGCCCGGGCGCAGGTGTGGCCAGGCCGCGCAGCTGGCGGGCAATGCCGCGCAGCCAGCCATGCACCCGGCCACTGTTCAGGTCAATGTCGAGCCCAGAGATGGCTGGCAGGCCGTGCCCGCCGGAACCGGCGCGCGGATAAGTTTCGAACACCGAAATGCCGCGCAGCACCGCCCCATAGCGGCTGGCCAGCAGCGGATCATCGAGCAGCTGCTCGCGTGGGTTCTCGGCGTCGAGCACCAGCCGCTCGGTCAAGGTGAGCGGTTCGGCAAGCCCGCTCACCGCCAGCGCACGCGGCGGCAGGCGATCATTGTTCAAGCCGTTGACGTTGAGCCACGTTCTGTCCTGGTAGGCGAGCGCCTGCAAGCGCAGGCCTAGCGCCTCGGCCGAGTTGCCCATACAGATCACGGTGGTATCGAGCTCGGCGGGTGGACGAGCAATGTCGCTCGGGGGTGCGGCCGCCTGCGGCGCATAGCTGAAGCGCTGTAGCTGCTGGCTGTTCAGTACCATCGCAAACCTCCTTGCTACGCTGATTTGTTGACTGGTATGGCATGAGGTTAGATCAGACGGTGCAGGATTACCATTCTCCTGGGTAGAAAAAAGAGACCGATCTTATCGATCGATCTCGTGCCTCGACGGTGGAGGCCAGGAAGCATTTGGTTTGACTATGGGAGTAGGTCAGGGAGGAGGAAGGTACAAAGCCCTGTTCAGCCGCGCGGCGCTATGATTCTAGAAAGCCTAATACTCGGGCTACCTCAGCAGCATCGCGGCGATTCTGAATTTTGCGCCCAGACACCTGCGCCAGCTTCTCAAAGGCATTTTTGAAATGCGCTTTGACGGTGCTTTCTGCGATCATCAGTCGCTCGGCAATATCTTCATTGCTCAGATCAGCCATCCGTAAAACTTCCTGCTCGCGCTCGGTGAGCGGGTTCGCCTGGATTGTTGGCTGCGGCTTGGCCAGCATCACAAACTGCGCCACAAGGTCGCCATCGTAGCAGCGCTCGCCACGCACCGCCCGCCGCACTGCTTCGCCCATGGTCAGGCCAACCTGGATCGAGTTTTCTTTGGCAATAAAACCTTCGGCCCCCGCCAGCACCGACGCGCGAAAGTTGGCCAGCGTTGGGAAACCAGTGACGACAATGCAGCGCGTGTAGGGCGAGGCCTGCTTGATCGCGCTGATCACCTCCAGGCCACGGAACTCGTCATCATCGCGGCTTAATTTCAAATCGATAATCACGGCATCGGGCTGGCGCTCGGCAACGATCTGCACGATCTCGCCAGCATCGCCGGTGTAGCCAGCCACTGCGATCTGGTCGCTTTCGAGCTCGGCCAGAATGCCTTTGCGGGCAAATCGGTCATTTTCCAGCACCGCAACAACCAGCATTGGCGTTTCCGCAGCAGCATCACGAACAGTTTCAACCATCAGAAACCTCCTTTTATATGGGAAGCGTTAAGCACAGGCGCGTACCCTGGCCCAGCACGCTTTCGATCTGAAGTGAGCCGTGGCAGCGCTGCACACGGGCGCGCATATTGGGAATACCCGATCCAATCTGGGCGTCAGCTTCAAAGCCCACGCCATTGTCCTCGATTGTAATGCGCAGCGAGTGGTTGATGACTTTGAAATCGAGCCGCATTGCCGTTGCACCACCATGCCGAATGGCGTTGGTGATAGCTTCGTTCAAGATCGAACGCAGCTGCTCGATTAGCTGCGGCTGAACGATTGTCTCATTCCGATCATAGCTGAGCTCGAAGGCGATATTGTGTATCTGCTTCGCCTTGTCAACAATACGATTGACGGTGAGCCAGAGATCGAGCGCGCTGGTTTCAGCCCAGGCGCGGTGCAACTGCCTGGTGTTACGCGAAAGCTCTTGCACCGCCTCCTGCATGGTCGCAAGGCGTGCATGCTGCGGCGGGGTGAACGACCGATCCAGCTGAGCGGCAGAAATAAGCTTAGAAATGCCGAAGGCATTGGCAATAATATCGTCGTGCAGCTGCATTGCCAGGCGCTCGCGCTGATGGCGAATTTGCTGCTGCTGGATTTGCGCCTTCTGAATGGCGAGCGCCGCAAGATCGGCGAATACCGAAAATTTGCGCTGCTCGCTATCCTTAAACGTGCGCGGCTTACGGAACAGCAGGAACATGACACCAACGGCATCATTGTTTGCGCGAAAACGCAGCGTTGCGAGCGAAACAATATTTTCTTGCTCAAAAAACATATAGCTCGGCGTAAAACGCCTGGCCCAGCGCAAGATCGCGTAGTCGGTCGGCTCGTGTACGTCGGCCTGAAAATAATAGTCATCCTCGGCAACCAGCAGACGATCGACGATTGCGCAGCTGTGGTCAATCAGCTGCTGGAACTGATCCTGTGCCATTGGTATGCCTGCATGAGCGCCAAGCTGCACCTGATTGATCAGCGGATCGTGCTCGTACAGCAGAACAATATCGGCTTTCAGCTCATCGTGGGCGGCGCGCGCAATATCGTTCAGGGTCGCTTCAAGCTCGTGGTGCGACATGAAACGCCGCGCCACCGAGCGAACGATTGCATGAAGCGAGGTGCTGTTATCGAACACGCGGCCGATGTGCTCGGCCAGAATGGCCATAATCTCGCGATCCTGGGCGAGAAATGCGCCGCGCCGGTGATCCTGAATATCGAGCACACCAACGATCTCATCGTCCACAAAAATTGGCGCGGCCAGCTCGGATTGTGTATTTTTGAGGGCCGCATGCGGCCGGTAGTATCGATCGCGTCGCACATAGTTTGTATAGTAGGTATTGCGCGTCTCGAACACGTGGCGAATAATCCCAAGTGCTTCGGGATCGTCGCGCGAGAGCGGAAAATGCTCGCGCGCCAGCAGTTCGCTCTCTGCCGATGAGCCAGCTACACATTGAAGCACGCCATCCTTCTGCAAAAAAATCAGGATGTGGTTATAGGGATACTGCTCAGAAATTTTCCTGGCAATTGTTTGAAACAAAGCCGGCTCATCGTCGGCTGCCGGAATGCCGAGTAACTCATTGCCAAGATCGTGTAGCAAACGCAGATTGGCCGAGCGGTCGTTAATGATGCGCACCAGTACATACAGCATAAACGAAAGCAGCACTAGCCAAAATATGTCGGCGAGAGTGGCATAAACCACGGGCATCGCAATATACTGAAAATGGATCAGCGCATAGATAAAATTGATCGCTGTCATGCTGGCGATAGATGCCAGCACAGTGGCAAGAATCGATCTGTTTTCGCTGTATTGAATGGTAATAAAGATCGGCAGGATATAAAGCAGCCAGATCGTGCTCGACAAGCCATTTTCCTGCACATAGTTTGTCCAGAAATACAGGTAGCAAACGAGCGCGGTTGCCGAGATCATAATGGCCGTAAGGCGCAGCATTTCACCAATACGATTTTTGAGCGATGCATGAGCGGATGGAATGCTGAAAAAAAGTGGACGTACAAGCTTATATAGCCAGAAGCACAGCAACCAACCGCCAACCATTCTGGGAGCATAGCGCAGAGCCGAACAAGCAATCGTCAGCGTGATCAGCAAGCCATTTAACAGAGCATGGCTACGTGCAACCCGCAGAAAAATATTACGTCGTGGCCGGCGGCGGGGGAATACGAGCGTATCGCTCACACGGGTCAGGTGTAGCATTGCTGTCCTCCTGGCGAGTGCAATCAATTGTTTTACTATAGCGGGCTTCACGGTGAAGTCAATAATACTCGGGGGGAAGAAAGAAGGAGTTCGGCGTAGAGTTTCTCAGTTTAGGCGCACCTTTAGCCCAACGAACACCAAAAAGCCGCAGGCCAGATCAATCCAGATCTGGCCTGCGGCAGTCGATACCATCGCTACGGCTGCGGAGCCGGCGCTGGTTGCGTTGGTGCGGCTGGTGGCGCTGGCTGTGCTGGCTGCGCTTGCGGTTCTTCGCCACGGGCGGCAGGTACGCGCGGCTGCACGCCTGTGCAAGCGCGCGTGCTACCCTGCACCCAGCCGCTGCGCGGCGACTCGCCCACGGCGTTGTAGGCCGTCACGAGGTAGTAGTTGAACGAGTTGCCGCACGGAAGCCCACCCTGCGTGTAGTTCGTGCCGGCGGTCGTTGCCAGCGGGAAGAAATCCCAGCGGTTCTCGGCAAAAGCCCAGCGGTAGATGCGATAGCCGCTCGCGCCCGCCACCGCCTGCCAGCCCAGCGTCAGCGCGTTTGGCCCCACGCCAACCACCGCCAACCCATTTGGCGTGGCTGGGGCTGCGCAAGCTTGCGTGGTGCCCTGCACCCAGCCGCTGCGCGGCGACTCGCCCACGGCGTTGTAGGCCGTCACGAGGTAGTAGTTGAACGAATTGCCGCACGGAAGCCCACCCTGCGTGTAGTTCGTGCTGGCGGTCGTCGCCAGCGGGAAGAAGTCCCAGCGGTTTTCGGCAAAGGCCCAGCGGTAAATACGATAGCCGCTCGCGCCCGCCACCGCTTGCCAGCCCAGCGTCAGAGCGTTTGGCCCCACGCCAACCATCGCCAGTCCACCCGGCGTCGCTGGTGGCCCGCTCACCAGGCCCGCGCCAACAATAATGCCATACGGCCCCGGCGCAGCCTGATACGCCGCCAGTCGGAAGGTCGCGTAGGGCAGCGCAATCTGCCCGCCGGCGATCCACGCGGCCGAGCGCGCCGGCTGGTTATCCGGGTCGTTCAACCACACCGTCTGCCCATCGTCGGAGAAGCCGCGCACCACCACCCAGTGGTCCCCGTAGGCCGTGCCGCGCCCAAGTGTCGCGCCGTGGAGCAGTGCAATCACCGGCTGGCCGCGCCCCAGCGCCGCCTTTATGGTCTGCATCTGCGCGTCGGGCTGTGGCGTTGCCGTGTTTGGCACCTCGGCAAAGCTCAGGCCATAGGCGGCAATGGCGCGCTCCAACTGCGCAAAGCCGGTCGTGCCAGTGCCGCCAGTCTTTGCGCGAATATCGGCCACAAACTGCTTATCGGTCCAGCCAGCCGGGCGCTTGCCATACGCGTCGAGGATCATCGCCACCGCCGCCGGCCCGCAATCGACCTTTTCCGTCGTCAGGCCGGTGTACTGGCTGATGTAGCGGATGGTCAGCGGGCCAGCCGCCAGCGCCGGCGCAGCCACCGCCAGCGCGAGCAGGGCGGCAAGGCAGAGCATTGCCGCACGTGTGAACCAGGACGATGTGTTCATACCACCACCTCTTTCTTGTTGCTGCAATCGACTACTCGTGCGCCGAGCATAGCAGCGGGCCGCGTCACATTTGCGACGCGGCGGCGGCGGCAGACACATGTTGGGCAGGACAGCATAGAAAGAGCAAGGCGAAAGCGTGCGCCGGGCGCATTAGGCTGCGCTCCGTCGCGTGACTGCGCGGCAGAAGTGGTGTTAGCGTGCTGTAATCTGGGGCTTTAGGGTGCGCGCAGACGCAGCGCCACTGGCAGCGAGGGGCCGTTCTGCTGGAAAACCATGTATTGCATCGGGCGGCGCTCGCCGCAGGCCAGCACCATGCCCGCCGTCATCGGCTTGGTGCCGCCGGTGATGTCGGCAATTACATCCTGCTCGGCGAGGCCGGCCTCGGGCACCTCGGCGCTGTAGATCTGCTCGACCAGCGCAAAGGTTTCGTCGGCGTGGGTGGCATCAAGTACTTGCCAGATTGTTGAGCTGACGCCGTACGCGCCGAAGTGCTGGGCCAGCGCCTGCGCCGTGGCGAGCGAGCCGCCCGGGCCGTTGGTGGCGATCAGCCAGCAGTGCGACAGGCGGCGCTGGTGGAAGGCGAGCGCCTGATAGCTGGCGAGGTCTTCGAGCCGCTCGGTGGCACGCTGCGGGCTGATGAGCACAATCAGACCGGGCGCGGGGTCGGGGCGGGCGGCGCTGAGCGTGCGCGGCTCGGGGATCTGCTGGGTGCGCTCACGGCGCAGCTGCGCGATCTCAGCGGTGATCTGCGCGATCTCGACGGTGATGTGCGCTGGGGTGTGCGCGCCAAACGTTGCGCGCTGCTGCTCAAGCGCGGCGAGGTGGTGCTGGCGGGTGGTGAGCAGCAGTTCGGTGTGGGCGTTGATCATCGCGGTTTCCTTCGCTTGGTCGCGGGCTGCGCTGTTTGGCTGCGCGTGCTGGGTATTATAGCGGGTTCGCGCGGGCCGCGTGGCCGCTGTTCTTGCTTCGGCGACAGTGCCACTTTAGCTCTGTTTGCTCGGGCCGCAGGGCCGCTAGATTCAGTCCCCATATCCTCAGCGCAATTTGACATTGAATGCAGTTTGCTCAGGCCGCAGGGCCGCCGGGGCTCGCGCCGCCCCGGCACCCGGCGTCGGGGCTATCGCCCCGAACCCCGAATGAACGTGATGAGCATCTATGAGGCGGTGCTGTCATGCCTCCGTTGTGCTGACCGCTGGCATCCACAAATCAAAACAATGCCAGTTTTAGGATGCAGAATGCATCTTTCTGCTCCGCTTAAAATTGGTGAGCCTTGTATTCGCTGCGAACTTTACCAGTCAATCGAGTACTGGCTTTCACCATCGCCGCAAAGCATGACAACGGAGCGTTTCGAGTGATACCGGCATTCTTTGCCGGAGGGGGTCCGGGGGAACCGGCAAGGGTTCCACCGGTCGGGGGCACGGGGGCGAAGCGCCTCGGAAAAAAGCACTAAACAAACCTGTAACCCCTTCAGAGCGGGGCAGTGCTACGTAGGGGGGTCTACGGCATGATTGCTGAAGGCACCATGCTGTGTTTCAAACCCCTTCAGAGCGGGGCATTGCGGTGCACGACTGGTACCACGAGCGCTCGGTCAAGACGCACGCTGTTTCAAACCCCTTCAGAGCGGGGCATTGCGGTGCACGGGCATCGTCGCCTTCCTCGCCGCCGTTGGCCTCGTTTCAAACCCCTTCAGAGCGGGGCATTGCGGTGCACTGGAGAATTTGCCAGCCAGCTACGCCGATCTCGAAGGGTTTCAAACCCCTTCATAGCGGGGCATTGCGGTGCACTCGTCGGTGTCGCAAGCGTGTGTCTCGGTTGGTTCGTGTTTCAAACCCCTTCATAGCGGGGCATTGCGGTGCACCAACGGACGACAGCAGCGTGGATCGCCCTGGCTTTGGGTTTCAAACCCCTTCATAGCGGGGCATTGCGGTGCACCCACAACGCAAACCAATGTTCCACGTACAGTATCGACGTTTCAAACCCCTTCATAGCGGGGCATTGCGGTGCACTCATCACCCCAGGAGGCGATGCAACATCAACGCCGCAAGTTTCAAACCCCTTCATAGCGGGGCATTGCGGTGCACCGGAATGGCGCACGTCACAGCCGGAAGTTAGCCAAGAAGTTTCAAACCCCTTCATAGCGGGGCATTGCGGTGCACTCGAGGCGACATCTACCCTGAACAAGTGGTACATCACGTTTCAAACCCCTTCATAGCGGGGCATTGCGGTGCACAGTAGACACGCATTCTAATGTCAGCGTGGAGGTCCGCGTTTCAAACCCCTTCATAGCGGGGCATTGCGGTGCACGAATACGCCGACAACCCTGCCGACGAATACGCCGACGTTTCAAACCCCTTCATAGCGGGGCATTGCGGTGCACCGTGATGCTGAGTATAAGTTGAACGGCTGGAGGCAGGTTTCAAACCCCTTCATAGCGGGGCATTGCGGTGCACGCTGTTGTGTATGTCTGCAGGATTATTCATTGAATAGTTTCAAACCCCTTCATAGCGGGGCATTGCGGTGCACGGCAAGATGCCCCGCCACCCCAACCAGAAGCCGTAGAGTTTCAAACCCCTTCATAGCGGGGCATTGCGGTGCACAACTCGGCGACAACATCCCCGAGTTCAACCGCGCGAGTTTCAAACCCCTTCATAGCGGGGCATTGCGGTGCACGTGCTGCCCCTGTGGCAGTACACGCAGAACGCGCCAGGTTTCAAACCCCTTCATAGCGGGGCATTGCGGTGCACGTGGACTGTTACTACAGGGTCGAAGAAGACCCTGGAAGTTTCAAACCCCTTCATAGCGGGGCATTGCGGTGCACTCGCCGGACGGACAATCCAAGGCAACGCTCGCTGCCTGTTTCAAACCCCTTCATAGCGGGGCATTGCGGTGCACGAAAGGGATGGTCGGTACGGTTACCAACCGTAGCCGCCTGGTTTCAAACCCCTTCATAGCGGGGCATTGCGGTGCACGGCGTTGCGGCGGCCTGACGTAGTTCGGCCGCCGAATGTTTCAAACCCCTTCATAGCGGGGCATTGCGGTGCACTCCGTCGTATCAGCAGCCTTCACGCATTCGGCTTCCTGATGCGCTCTGCGTGTACAACGACTGACCACAGTGCCGAAACTGCTGCGCCATTTTGGCCAGATTGCGTGGATACTGTTCGGTTTGCTCAGTATAGTGAGTCATTCGTTCCTCGTCAAGTCCCATGTGCCAGAAATCCCCCCTTCTGTGCTATTGCTCGCCACCTGCCTCTGGCGCATACACCGCCGCCAGCGCGGCAATGCTTTCGCGCATCATGTCCACCAGCTCGGGCGGTTCGAGCACCCGGCAGTGTTCGCGGTAGCGCAGCAGCACCTGCCGCGCCTGCCACAAATCGCTGATGCACGCCTCCACCAGCGCGCTGCCGTCGTCGGCATAGCTGCACGTGCTTCCGTCGAACCACAGCAGCAGATCCTGCCGCCGCGCCGCCTGCGGCCCCACCCAGTAGCGCAGCTGGTAGTTCCGCCGCGCGTGCCGCACCGGCGGCAATTGCTGCGGCAGCCGGCGCAGCGAGTTTGCCACAATCCGGTCGAGCCGGTAGAAGATCGTGCGCCCGTGCAGCTTGGGCAGGCTCGCCTCCAGGCAATGCGCCTCCAGGTAGGTCATGCCGTCGCGCTGCACCAGGGCATACGGCGCCACGCGGTGGCTTTCCAGCGTTTCGGCGCTGGTGTACGGGCTGCGATACTGGAAGGCCACTTCGCGCTTGCCCAACGCCGGGTGCAGCCGTGTAATCAGCCGGCCAGCCGAGCTGCCACGCGCCACGGGCAGATCCAGCCGCAGACCCGGGTCGCTCGCGGCCAGCTGCACGCGCTGCGCCGGCGGCAGCAAGGCATGCAGGCGCTCTTGCAGGCGCAGCAGCGGCTGGGTTTGCGGCAGCGCGCCCGCGCGAATGGCCGCCGCCACCAGCGCCAGCGCCGCCAGCTCATCATCGGCCAGGTCGAGCAGCGTCAGGGTGCCCAGGCTGGTGAGAAAATAGCCCTCGGCAGCCCGAAACACAAACGCGCAGCCAAACGTCTCGCCGAGCGCACTCAGATCGTGGCGCAGGGCCGTGCGCGCCGCCGTGGGGTAGATATCGTCGCCCAGCGCGGCTTGCAACGCCGCGATCAGCGCGTCGGCGGTGGCCGGGCCGCGCAGCAGCACGCGCACCAGGTGCAGGCGGCGCAGGGTTGCCATGCTGCTGTCGCGGCGCGTGCCGCCCGAAGCTGCCATCAGAATGCCCGCCTTCCTACACGCCGCTCACAGCGCCACAAAGGTTGCGTCCTGCTCCCACGCGGTGCGCGGCTGGCCGAGCACCGCGCCAAACAAGCGGTCCAGCACCGCATCGACCACGGCCGCAAACTGTTCGTACTCTGCTGCGCCAATCAGGCGGTAGCCGTGCGCCAAAACGCTGGTGTTGCGCGCCTGGCTGCGCTCCTCGATCTGGCGGATCGGGAAATCGCGCACCAGCGGGTCATCCAGCGCGGCCAGCAGCATGTAGCCGTCGAACATCCCCACCACGCGCAGCTTGCCCAGCCCGCGCACGGCCGTGCGGCCGGCGTCGCGCTGCTGCTGCTGAAAGCGTTCACTGACCTGCGCCTTCTCATCAAGCACATCGAACTGCGGCGCATTCGCCAGCAGGCCATAGCTCGCCAGACGGTGCTGGCTGATCAGCTCCAGGCAGCGGTAGCGAAACAGCGCCGCGAAATCGTAGCGCCCCTGCGCGGCGCGGCGCAGCGCATTGGCGTGGAGCGTGCCAAGTAGTGGTAGCATCGCCGCCGGGCTGGCCAGCGTCTGCACCGCTGCCGCGCCGCGCCCCACCACCGAGCGCGCCACCGTGTCGAGCTCGCGCAGCATGGCGCGCTGGCGCGCAAGGGTGGCGACGTGTGGCGCAAGTTCCCCCGCCTCGTCGGGCAGCAGGGCCAGCAGCATATCGGCGTGCGCGAGCGCGGCCGGGAAATCGAGCACATCCCAGGCGGCGTACATATGCGACAGCTCGGCCAGCGCAGTGTAGCGCGCGCCATCCGCGCCCGGCACGCGCGCCGCCAGCTCGGCAAAGCCGCGCTGCGCCCCGGCATAGTCGTGCGCGTGGTACAGGCGGCGCGCCTCGGCCGCTTCGAGATCGCCAAACACTGCATAGGGATCGGGCGGGATGACCAGGCGCTGCGTACCAGGCACAATGAAAAAACGTCCGTCGGGCTGCTGTTCATAATCGCTCTGAATATAAATTGTCTGCAGACCAAGCACGTGCGCAGCCTTCTCCACCCCCACCGACATCGGCTTGAGACCGCCCGTCACATCCACCGCAATCCGCGCGCGCTCCACATCCGGCCAGGCATCGAGCACGCGCCGCAGCCCGCGATACACATCCAGCGTGGTGCTGTGGTCGCCGTCCGGTTGCAGCCAGCCGTCGGTCGTCCTGCCCAGCAGCGCGGCAACATCGCCCGGCATCGCGCGCGTGTCGTCGGTGAGCAGAAACGCCACGCGCTCCACCGCGAGCGTGCCGAGCAGGAGCGCCGCTGTAGTAGCCTGGCGCGTGCCAAGCACAATCAAGACGGCGTAGCCAGGGTCGGTGGTGCGCGCGCGAAAGGCGGCGAGCTCTTCAGGAAAATTCATACGATCTTTCTACCGAAGGCATCAAAGTCGAACTGGTCGAATTCAGCCTGCTGGCAGTGAATGATCAAGCGCCGGTCGCCATCGCTGGTGATAATGGCGTTAATGCGCTCAAGGAAATCCCTGGTCGACACCGAATCAATCGAAAAGCGCTTGCCGCGTTCTTTCATCGGCAGCATGCCCAGAATGCCCATCACCTCGGCGCGGGTCAGCTCGGCGCGTTGCAGCTGAATCGGCAATTCGCGCTCTTTCGCGCCACACTGCAGCACCACCGTGACTTTCTTCTGCTGGCGCTGCTGCTCATGCCTGAGTTCCTGCTGCACCTGGCGCGCTTTCTGCCAGGCAAACAGTGCGAAAACCGCGCCTAGAATGCCGATGATGTCGGCGGCAGTGCTGAGATATTCCATCAAGAGCCTCAATATCGTGGACTGTCTGCCTGCTGTTCCGTGCTACAATATGGCTACACGCAAATAACGAGGTTCGTTATGACCGCTGACATTGCCACAGCCCCTCCTGAGTTCACCACGCGCTCGCTCGATGCGAACTGGAGCTATGCGCGCTGGTCGCAGCTGCCCGACGACGGCAACCGCTACGAGGTGATTGATGGAGTGCTGTATATGACCACCGCGCCGAGCTTTTTTCACCAGTGGATCATCAGCCGCATTACGCGTGTGCTTCAAACACAGCTTGAAGATCCCGGCATCGGTATTGTCGCCTTCGCGCCGATCGGCCTGCTTATGCCCGGATGCGACCCGGTGCAGCCGGATATTGTGGCCGTGCGAAGCGAAGACCGCGGCATGATCTACGACCGGCGCATCAATGGCGTGCCATCGCTGATTGTCGAAGTGCTGTCGCCAGGCAATGCCGAGAAAGATACGACGATCAAGCGCACGGCGTACGCTCGCGCCGAATTGCCAGAATACTGGATCGTGCGGCCTGCTGAGCGCGATGTGCTGGTACTCTCGCAGCCCGACGCCGCATTGGGCGAGTATCTCCACTCCGTCACGTTCGCCCAGTCGCACGAGCTCATCTCCCCGACCTTGCCGATCCGCGCTGCCGTCGCGAGCTTCTTTGCCGGCTCGCCTGACGAGACGGTCTAGCTACTGCTTTTTCGCCCCCGGCTTCAGCTCCACGATCACTCGCCCGCTTTTTAACGTTCGTACATCAATGACCTCAACACGAGCTGTATTGCCAACTTTGTAGCGCGTAGTGCGTCCATCCTCTATGTTCTCGGCTTTCAATGCACCGAAAGTTTTATCATTACTGAAGCCAGGCACCTCAAGCACGACGAGACTTTCATCGGCTGCAATAATCTTCCACGTAACAACATCGCCGACAGCGGGCAGCTGCGGGGCAGTGGGTTTCGGTGGCTCGGCTGGTGAAGCTTGCGAAACAGGCTGCGCAGGTGCTCCTGTCGTCGACATATCTGCACGCAGTTCGTTGATCACCTGGAGCGGACTGGGCAGCACCGGGCGCAGCTTGTACTCGTTCACTTTCTGCTCGTTGCGCTTCGGCTCGGCGGCGGCAATTGCTCCTTGCCGTGTATCGCGCTCTATTTCCATATAGCGAGTTATCTGCGGTTGTGGGCCTGGCCAGCGCAAGAGCGCGCACAGACACTGCATCCGCAAGGTATCAGCGAGCTTGCCCGTTGCGCTTGGGTCTTTGCTCTCCTCAAGCACATAATCCTCAAATGCCTTGATAATTTGGTCCCGCTCAGCGCTCTCAAGCTGGTCGTGTGCCCCAGTCGCCCAGCTTTCACCGTCAAATAGCGCCGTATAGCGCACCACGCGTTCCGTCAGGGTCACGGTACTCGCGATCTTCACCGCACCCATTCCCAGCGGCTTGCCCATGCCCACGTGCAAACGATAATCGTCATGCGCAGCAAGTTGCAGCACCCATAACAGCGCGCCCAGTTCGACATTGCTCAGATTTTCGAAGCGCACATCGAAGGTAAAGCTAACCCCGGCGCGTACCGGGCGGGTCTGTGTTTTCTGTGTGTCTTTAATGTCATTCTGCTCGGCTGGCAAGCCAATGTTTGGCTGGTCGCCTTTGTGCCAGTACATTTTGTGGCCGCGCACTGTTGTCTCTTCGCCCGGCTTGCTCCCGTAATGCTTCAGTTCGGGCCGAATTGCCGAAGGTTGCGAAAGGTAGTGTTGAAATGTCGTCGGCTTGGGCGTTGCCAGAATGCGCGGTGTAATCGGCTCATCGCTGTACCAGATATCGGCCTGGCCTGCGTCGAGCAAGGCATCGCCAACGAATACTCGCCCGGCCAGCGCCTGTCCTTCGTCGCGTCGTGAACCGCGCACAAAACCAAAAATCGCCTCGGCAAGATCGATCGTTGTGTCGTCGCGCAATTCTTTTGGGACAAAGTCGCGCGGGCTTGCGGCGCGCTCGCTGCCAGGGAAACGAAATGGCAGGCGGAAGTTAGGGTTATGCCCGAAGTACACAACCTCGCCATTGCTGCCACGTGCCGGCTCGCAGTAGAACACCGGATGGCCATCTTGCAGCACGCCATTATCGCCCAGCTGCTCAACAACAAAGGTGCTCAGGCCGTTGCGATAATCGTCTATTGCGGTATTGGCAATCTTGATTTCACCACTGCCAGCTTCGCCGATCACCGCATGATTTTTACGCGGGCTGCGCTGCGAACCCTTGCCGGTTTCCAGCATATTGCCGCTGGTAACGATCATGCCCTGATGCTCATTATATTTGCCTGGTGCGCCAATCAAATCGACTACCCAGCGGCCTTGCGGGTTACGCGGGCTCGGTTTAAGCTTTTTGGTCGTGAAGCTGATCGGGATGGTTTGCAGATGGTAGTTGCGTTCATTCAGGCGCATCAGGCCAAGCGCCGGGGGAATATCGCCCTCACGCGCCTTCAAGTACCCTTCGCTGCCGATCAATCGCGCCGGCTGAATGAACCAATCCCGGCCGTGTAGCACCAGGTAGCCCGCGCGAACATTGCGCAACTGGTTGCGATATGGCAAAGCAAGCGGATCATCCATTTTCGCCGCTACTGCGCGGTAGAAATAGCGCGGCTGATCGGTAACTTTCTCCATCTTGCCGTAGCTGGCAACTTCAACGAGTGCGCGCAGCATGCCGCGCAGGCTGCTGCCAGGGATGACGGGTTTGCTTCGTTCGAGCAGGCTGAAGAAATCAGGGAGATTCTTAGTCTCCAGCCCTTCCGCAAACTGTTCGGGCGTCAGCCCGCCACGCACATACAGTGGCGATGATGTGGTAAGTGTGCAGGCAATCGTGCCGGTATGGCGAGCAGCGTGGTACGTATTCTGTAGCGCCGCTGGCTCTGCTTGCACAACAGTATTCGGCAAAGGCACGAAATTGTAGGGTGCAATTGCGGCGCGTTCTTCAGGTAGTGATGTGATATGTGTGAAGGTCATTGTGGTGTCTCATTTATGTTGACAAATCCAATTATTACCTCAGGACGGCCTTCAGTATTCAGTTGCACCAGAACAATATCTCCAGCCTTCACTTTGCGCGGCAAAGATGAGCCAAAACGCGCTCGGCCTGGTTTTCTGCCGTCAAGAGGTATAACTGCTGCATCTACGGTGCCGACTCCTCCAATACGCGCCTGTACCGTTTGCACCTCAAGGGGTACTGCGTCCAGTGTGTCCGCATTTTCATCACCCTGGATGCGTTCGTGGTTAGGGTAAACAGCGATTGGTAATGGCAGCACTGGGCGTGTGTAGAATTCGTTTATCACATGTACGTTGCGTTCGTGTGACCAGCGTCGGCGGTTTTGTCGTGCTGAAGAAACAATATTCGCACTGTCCGAGGCGTCTCGTTCAATTTCCATGGAACGCGTCTTAGCGGGATCAGGCCCAGGCCAGGTAAGCAGGGTCAATAAGCAGCGCATGCGCAGTGTGTCAGCGAGCTGTGGTGCCGTTTCCTCACTGTTTTGCAGGACATACCGCTCAAATTCGCCTCTCAGGGTTTCGGCTTGCGTTGCAGACATTAATGCCTCGCCCGTACACCATCCCGTGGTTGTCGTAAAGAGATGACTGTAGCGCTCAGTCTGGTTGCTGAGAATAATATTGTGCGTTATTGCGACAGCGCCCATGCCAAGCGACTTACCCATGCCTAGTTTCAAACGATAATTGGAATCAGCAGCAAGTTGAAGTACCCAAAGCAGTGCGCCAAGCTCAACCGCAGTCAGATTTTCAAAATGAATATCAAACGAGAATGTCACTCCTGAATTTACTGGCTGCATCTTGGTATATTGCTTTGATGCTTTTTCGATTTTCTGCTGATCGTGCTCACGAATAGCTTCGCTGCCAACGTTATCCTTATGCCAGTACAGCTTATAACCACGGATGGTTGTTTGTTCCCATGTGGTGTTATATCCCTGCAATCGATTTTGGGCAGCCTGTGTTTGATCCGTTTGAACAAGATAATGTTGGAAGGTCGTCGGCTTCGGCGACCCCAGAACGCGTGGGGTCAGTGGTTGAGCAAAAAGGACGTTTGTTTGCCCTTCGGCCAAGCGTGCATCACTGACAAAGACGCGCCCCGCTACCGCTGATCGTCGATCGTCTTTTCTTTGAGGCACAAAGCCAAAGATGGCTTCGGCCAGATCAATCTCTGGCAAAGCGGCAGTGCCGTTTACGCCGTAGCGAACAATGGCTGATATAAATTCGTATGGTGAAGAACCATATGGGCGTCGGAAAAGCTGTGCGCGGCCAAAAAACGCTACTTCCGTTCCATCCATCTGGACTTTTGCAGATTTGCGGCAACAAGCTTCTGAGCATATGATCAGGCGAGCGTTGGTCTACCAGTTGGGAGGCACAGGTGCCAGCAATTGTCGCGATACCACAGGTGGTCGAGGAACTGCTGGTCCAGTTCGCCGACCTGTTTCCAAATGAGCCTTCACGCCGCCACTTTGCCGAATACCTGACCGGGCTGTTTGTAGCGGAGCACAAGACCGTGAGCGGTATCACGCGAGAGTTTGCCGCCCCACCCGACCAATCCACTCTCAATCGATGGTTGACTGAAGCGCCCTGGGATGTCCAGCGCATCAACGCGCACCGGCTCGAATGGCTTCAACAGGACGCTGCAACGCGCTATCGTCACGACGGCGTTATCGCGATCGATAACACTTTGATAGATCATGACGGCAAACTGATAGAGGATGTCGGCTATTTCTGGGACCATGCCGACAAACGCCACCTGATCGCCCACGATTACCTGTTTGCCAACTACGTCAACCCGAGTGGGAAGCATTATCCGCTCGATTTCCGGCGCTTCCGCAAGCGCGAGCAGTGCGACGACGAGCGCCCGTTCAAGAATCACACCGACCTCGCTAAGGAACTGATCGATTGGGTTGTCGCTGAGGACATACCGGGCGACTTCACCTTCGACAGTTACTTCACCAACGCGCCAATTATGAACACCCTCCACGCCAAAGGTCGCAGCTACATCGGTGATTTGAAAGCCAACCGAGTGATTGTAGTCAGCGGGAAGCAGACCAGCGTGACTGAGTGGGTCAAAACGCTCACGCCGCTTGTTCGCACCAAGTTTACGGTCGGCGGTCACACGCAATGGTAGCTTCACCAAGTCCGTTCGTCTGCCCAATGTCAACCACCCAGTGCGTATTCTGGTGTTGTGGTCAGAAGCAGAAGCTGCGACGCCACGCAAGATCCTGATCAGCAACCGAACCCAGTGGGAAGCTCATCGCATTTTGAAGGTCTACAAAAAGCGCTGGACAGGGACGGAGACCTTTCATCGGGACGGGAAGCAGCATTTGGGCATGGGCGAGTGTCAGCTCAGGGACGGGATGGGCCAGACCAGGCACATGCACCTCGTCGTCCTGGCGTACACGGCTCTGATGCGCCAATTGAAGCATGATCGTGCCTTCGAATGGGCTCACACACGCCTGATGACCATTGGCGAGTCCTGTCGCACCATCGCTCGCGAGACCTTGGGCAAAACGCTTGCTTGGGCCATCGAACAATCGCACCAAGGCATGACTCTGTCCGATATCAAGCTCCGTTTGGCTTTACCCTGAGCTTTCGCCTATTTCTGCAAAACCTTAGTACTTAATGAAATAGTTGCGACAATGTGAATATATCATAGAGCTTTGGCTAAAATCAAGTTAAGATTAGGTTAAAGGTCTTAATAATTTGTCATTTTCGGTCTTAGTATGCAAGAATACACAATAATAGCGTAATAATAACTATTGAATAAATTCAATAGTTATTATTACGCTTTGTATCACTTATAGAAGTAGTACTCTCGCGAATCCGTAATTACTCTGGAAAGAAAGTTCTTTCATACAACGGGCAAGCTTCCAGGAAGCTCATCTGGCTACCAGATTGAAGGACAACTAGCTTGAGCTTCCTGGAAGCTGAGTGCTCTGGAAAGAAAGTTATTTCATACAACGGGCAAGCTTCCAGGAAGCTCATCTGGCTACCAGGTTGAAGCAAAACCGGCTTGAGCTTCCTGGAAGCTCATCTGGCTACCAGGTTGAAGCAAAACCGGCTTGAGCTTCCTGGAAGCTGAGTACAAGGAAATGTATTTTCCAGAGTAATAATCTCTGCGCGGCAAGCGCGCCTGGGGCCAGAACAGCCGTATTCGATCTGGCGCGCTCCAGCGCGGCACGCAGGCTAGCCAAGCATTGCGCGATACACCTCGGCGTACTGGCGGGCCAGCGCGGCCTGCGTATAGTGCGCCAGCACGCGCGCGCGCCCACGCGCGCCAATCTCAGCGCACAGGGCCGGGCTTGCCGCCAGCCGCCCAATCGCAGCGGCGAGGGCTGGCACATCGCCCTCGGGGAAGATCAGCCCGCCATCGCCCACCACGTTCGGTATCTCGCCCGACGACGAGCCGATCACCGGCACGGCGCAGCTCATGGCCTCGATCAGCACGCGCCCGAACTGCTCTTTCCAGGCCCGCGTGGTGCGCGACGGCAGCGCCAGCGCATCGAGCCCGCGCAGCGCGCCCGGCACGTCGTCGGTCCATTCTGCCAGCTCAACGCGCGCGCGCACACCCAACGCCTCGGCGCGGGCCAGCAGCTCGGCGCGCTGCGCGCCCGTGCCAATGATGCGCAGCTGCACGCGCTCGGGCGTCTGCGCCAGCGCCTCCACGAGGTCGAGCAAGCCCTTTTGCGGCAGCAGCCGACCGAGGTAGCCCACCACAAAGCGCGAACTATTCGCCGCAGCCGGGTTGCTCTGGCGTGGCGAGAAAAGCGCAGGGTCGACGCCGAACTGCGGCAGCACCGCCACCGGCCCGGCGTAGCCGTGCCCGCGAATGATCGCGGCGGCCTCGGTGTTGCCAGCAATCGCGTGCGCGGCGTGGCGGAAGTTGTAGCGCTCGAACCAGCCGTAGGGCGGCGGGTAGTGGCGCTCGATATTCGCCCAGTTGTAGAAGCAGCAGCGCGCGCCGGCCTGCACGCCCGCCCGCATGGCGTGGAAGGTCGCGAAGTTAAACGCCTCTTCGTCGATATGGAAGACGTCGGGGCGCACCGCCGCCAGCAGGCGCGCAATCGCGGGGTAGAAATGCTCGTGGTGGCGGCCATTGAACCAGATCGGCAGCTCGGCCAGGCGGTAGCCGCGCACGAAACGCCGTTCCAGCTTCTGCTCTACTGCGCCCGGCTCGCGCCAGCTGGGCGGCACCGCCACCGTCAGGTCGATATCGGGCAGGGCGGCCAGCTCTTCGGCCTTGCGCTGGTAGGGGCCAACCACCAGCGCCTTGGAAAGAATAAGCACACGCATCATACGCTCACAGCATCAGCTTCGGAAGAACAAACGCAGCGCCGCGCTAGCCCGTGCCGCGACGCCGCTGACTGCGGCGCAGGCGCGCACGCAGATCGCGCACTGCCCGCTCGAGCCGCGCCAGCTCGGCGCGCAAATCGTCCTGCGCAAGCTGCATATGCAGCGGAACATCGAACGGGCCGTGCTGCGCGATCTGAAGCTCCAGCGCGCGCAAGTTGCGGCGATGGATGCGCAGCAGATTGTCATGGTGGCTGATCTCCTCGATCAACTCATCTTCATTCATCGCTTTTACTATTTCCTGCGGCCGCGCCACGCGCAACCATGAAGAAGCGGTAAAAGCGAGTGTACTACAGCGATGGCAATACGAACAAGTGTTCGTAGATTACAAGACAATGACGGCGGCGGGCAGTATGCAGCAGGCAGCGCGCAGTTGGCAGTTTTGAGTGCTGAGTGTTGAGTATTCGCCTATTACAACGTACACTCTTGCAACTTCGCAATTTGTAACTCAAAAACTCTGCGCTCTTTACGCCCTTTGCGGTAGTTTTCCGTGCTTCAACCTGCAACCTGCCAACCTTCAAACCTGCGAACCTGCAACCCGGTACACCTCCAGCGTGTCGCGGGCATTCTGCGCATAGCTGAAGCGCGCCGCCTGCACCAGCCCCCGCGCGCGCAGGTCGGCGCGCAGCCCGGCGTCGGCGAGCAGCCGCCACAGCGCCGCCGTCCAGGCTGGCACGTCGTCGGGCGCGGCGAGCAGCGCGGCATCGCCAACCACCTCGGGCAGGCTGGAGGCGCTGCTGCACACAACCGGCGCGCCGCAGGCCATCGCCTCCAGCGGCGGCAGGCCAAAGCCCTCGTAGCGCGACGGAAAGGCGAACACCGTGGCCGCGCTGTAGAGCAGCGGGTTGTCGGCATGCGGCACGCTGATGCGCACCACCGAGTCGCCAATCCCCAGCTCGGCAACCAGCGCGTCGAGGTCGGGAAACAGCAGCGGGTCGCTGCCGAGCGCACGCCCGGCCAGCGCCAGCGTGGCAGCCGGCCCACCGGCGCGGCGCAGAGCAGCCCAGGCGCGCAGCAGGGTCGGCACGTTCTTGCGCGCATCCAGCCCGCCAACATAGTAGACAAACGGCCCGCGCAGGCCATAGCGCGCAGCAGCTTCTTGCGCCTGTGCGGGCTCACGCGGCCAGTACTGCGCGCCAGCGGCCAGCGGGATGGCGCGCACACGCGCAGGCGCAACACCCAGGTGCGCAATAATATCGTGCCGCGAATCTTCCGAAATTGCGATCACTGCGTGGGCGCGGCGCGCCGCCAGCGCAACCAGCCGCATGTAGGCACGCACCGCCGCGCCGCCGCGATACTCGGGCAGCAGCAGCGGGATGAGATCGAGCACGCTTGCCACCACCGGCACCGCCGAAACCAGCGGCGGCGCGAAGTAGGGTACGTGGAGCAGATCGGCCCGCAACCAGGCGGCGGCGCGCGGCGCGCCCATCTGCTCGAACCATAGCTTGGCCAGGTTGGCATTTCGGCCATCGAAGGGCGTGCGCACTGAAGCAAGCGAAAAGCCCGCTGGCGGCGCGTCGGCTGGCTCGGCTTGGCGGTAGGCCGGCAGCAGGAGTGTATACTCGTGCCCGGCGCGCTGTTCGGCCAGGCCCGCCACCAGCCCGCGCAGGTACTGCCCGCTGCCAACATTCGGCTCACCCCAGAACATCCCGTTGATTACAATGCGCATGTGCCCTCCTGCGGCGCGGATTATACGCGCAGCCCGGCGTGGCGGCAAGGCGCGGCGCACTTGCACGCCAACGCGACCAATGCTACCATAGGCGCATCCAGCCGCCCGCCGATAGCGCAACACATAAAAGGACTGCCCATGGCCACGCTCAGCGCGCAAGAGATCATGAACATCATCCCGCACCGCTACCCGTTTCTGCTGATCGACCGGATCGTCGAGCTTGAGCCGGGCGTGCGCGCGGTTGGCGAAAAACAAGTGTCCATAGGCGAACCCTACTTCCAGGGCCACTTCCCCGACTACCCGGTGATGCCGGGCGTGCTGATCGTCGAGGCGCTGGCCCAGACGGCATGTGTCGCCGCGCTGGTGCTGCCCGAAAACGCCGGCAAGATCGGGCTGTTCGCCGGGCTGGACAAAGTGCGCTTCAAGCGTATGGTGCGCCCCGGCGACACGCTGCGCCTGGAGGTGCAGTTCGACAAAATTCGCATGGGCATTGGCAAAGGCAAAGGCGTGGCGACAGTGGATGGGCAGCTTGCCTGCGAGGCCGAGCTGATCTTCGCGCTGGCGAACCGCTCATAAGGAGGCAGGAATGTCCCGACGACGTGGGCGGCGGCTCAGCACCAGCCAGATGCTGGCGGCGGCGGCGATTGTGCTGGCGCTGCTGGCCTTCACTGGCCTTGCTGGCATTCCCTGGCTGCCAATCGCGGTGATAGTGCTGGCGCTCAGCCAGCTGATCTAGCAGGCTATTGCCGCCCGCAACGCGGCATGGTATGATTGGGGCGCGCCGGAGTGGCGAAATGGCAGACGCTGGGGTCTTAAAAACCCTTGGACGCAAGTCCGTGCGGGTTCGAGTCCCGCCTCCGGCACCAGCATCACAATGCGGTATCGCGCATGCACGCGCGGTGCCGCATTTGTGATTCATTGCGGCGCGGCTATAATGGCTACACAAATTCAGACACTTGAAACGGCTAATGAAAGGTAGTCCTCTCGATGAAAAAGGTTTACACTCCAGCGTTCAAAGCTCAGGTTGCGCTTGAGTTGCTCAAGGAAGAGAAAACGCTCGCTCAGCTCAGCGCGGAGTATGGTGTCCATGCCAATGTACTGCGCGATTGGCGTGCTCAAGCACTGAAGGGTTTACCAGCCGTTTTTGAGCGGCAAAACGACGTGGCCGACCTCAAAGCCACACACGCTCAGCAGCTGGAAGACCTGTATGCCCAGATTGGCCGGCTCACCACGCAGATCAACTGGTTGAAAAAAAAGCTGCCACCCTCGCTTATCCAACCCGACGAGCGTTCATAGAGCCAGAGGCTGAAGAACTCTCGGTGGCAACATAAGCCAGCCTCCTCAGCATCAGCCGGACACATTGTTACTATCGGCCAGTCGCGCCATCAAAACGTGAAGTTGCGATCAAACATCGCATTGACGAACTCTTCACGGAGTGCCCATTCTATGGTTCGAGGAAGCTGCACGCGCTCCTCCTTCCAGACTTTGCGCCACTTGCGCGCAATACCGTGCATTCGTATATGCACGAGATGGGGCTGCAGGCGATTTATCCCGGTCCAAAACTCTCTCGGAAGCATCCCGAGCATGCCGTCTATCCCTATCTGCTGCGGAATGTGCGTGCCGGATATCCCAACCACATTTGGGGCATCGATATCACCTACATCCGCCTGCGTGGAAACTGGCTGTATCTGGTGGCGATTTTGGACTGGTATTCGCGCTATGTGATCAGTTGGGCACTCTCTGACAGTCTGGAAATTGGGTTTGTGCTCGAGGCGATCGAGAGCGCGCTCAACCTCGCTACGCCGACGATTTGGAATAGCGATCAAGGCAGTCATTTTACAAGCCCACTGTGTACCGAGCTTTTGAAAGCAAAAGGCGTGCAGATCAGTATGGATGGGCGTGGTCGTGCATTCGACACCATCTTTACGGAGCGTTTCTGGCGCTCACTCAAGTACGAGGAGGTGTATCTCCACGATTATGGCACTCCACGTGAGGCGCGGGCTGGCATCACGCGATATATCGGTTTGTACAATCATAAGCGCCCACATGAGGCGCTCGGTTACCAAACCCCAGTGACCTGGTATTTTGGAATGCCTACCTGACGGCAGACAGAGCCGACCTTGGCGCCTTCGGCGGCCCGGCATGACCTGCCCACAGCAGGCTCTACCGGAGAGAGAGCAAGTCGGCCAATCAAGTCGCTCCATTAGGCTGTGGACAGCTCACGCCGGGCGTAGTGCGGAGGCATTCTGCTCGACGCTGCTCGTCTTGACTGTCAATCGTTTTGCGCTCGCAGTCAACGGATAACTGCCGAAAAAAGTGTCTTGACAAGTTGAGCCACTATACAGGTGATCACCAGCAGTGATGATGGGAGCGCGCATCTGGGATATCGATCTGCGCGACGCAATTCTGAGTCTCTGCCATCAGCTCCTGCGTGATTTCACGCCGGGGGAGCGCGCAGCGTACGGCATCTCCGATAGCACGCAGACCTGCCCGGTGTCGTGAGCGGCACGATTGCGTGGTGCCTCGGCTGGCGCGAATCTGTGCCGGCGCTTCTTTCACAGTATTACGACCCAACATCGTTACACGGTCCCTCACCAAAATACGACCCAAAATCGTTGCAAATTCCCCAACCAAAAATCGCGCGTGCTCCGTTTAGTAGACGAAGAACCCAAAAAAGAAAAATCCAAGGGCGCGCCACGTCGCAAATGCGACGCATACGTCTGCTACAATGGGGTACGCCGGCCACATCATTGTGGCACAGCGCCGCGCAAGGGAGGGAAGGATGACCGAGCCTCTAACCGCACCGGCTCACACCGCGCTCAGCGGGCTAGAGCTGCCGATCGCGCGCCTGCGCGTGACTCTGCGCCTGCTCGACGCAACAACCCTGCCGCCATACAAAGGCGCGATGCTGCGCGGCGGCTTTGGCTACGCCTTTCAGCGCGCTTCCTGCCCGCAAACCTGCTGGGGCCACTCCGACTCCTGCGCGGTGGGCGCGCTCTGCCCCTACCGCTGGATCTTTGAGACGCCACACCCGCCCGGCGTTGCGCATCTGCATGATCTTCAGGATATTCCGCGCCCGTTTGTGATCGAGCCGCCGCTGGATCAGAAGCGCGCCTACGCTGCCGGCGACGCGCTGGAGTTCGGGTTGGTGCTATTTGGCCGCGCCATCGATCACCTGGCCTATTTTCTGTATAGCTTCGAGCAGCTTGGGCGCATGGGCCTGGGCCGCGAGCAGGCGCGCGCCCGGCTGGAGCGTGTCGAGGCGCTGCGACCCTGGGAGCCGACCGGCGTGGCGGTGTATAGCGAGGGCCGCGCCACTGCCGAGGCGGCGCGATTGCGCGGCGACAGCGTGGGCTATACCTATAGCGCGGCATGTATTGCCGAGCGGGCCGGGCGGCTGCCACGCGACCTGCGCATAACCTTGCCAACGCCCTTGCGCATCAAGGCGCGCGGCGAGCTACTTAGCCAGCTGGAGCTGCCCGCGCTGGTGCAGACGCTGTGCTGGCGACTGAGCGCGCTGGCGGCTTTTCACGGCGGCGGGCCGTGGGAAGTCGATCACCGCGCGCTGATGGAACAGGCGCGCAGTGTGACGCTTGAACAGGCGCGCACCGAGTGGTTCGACTGGGAGCGCACGTCGACGCGGGGTGGCAAGCCGCGCACGATGACGCTGGGCGGCCTGGTGGGTTCGGCGGTGCTGCGCAACGTGCCGCCAGAGCTGCGCGCGCTGCTGCTGGCAGGCACGCTGGCGCATGCCGGCAAGGCGGCGGTATTTGGGCATGGCAAGATTGAACTGGCCGAGCTGCGCTAGCGCATATTCAGTGCAGGGTTTGGGGAATAGGGAATAGGGTTTGCGCATTGCAATGCAGAAACATGTTCCTGATTTCTGCATCGCCTTGTTGATTAGGCATTAAGGGTCGATCATAAGAAGCTTACGGTCGATCATAAGAAGCTTACGGTCGATCATAAGAAGCTTACGGTCGATCATAAGAAGCTTACGGTCGATCATAAGAAGCTTACGGTCGATCATAAGAAGCTTATGGTCGATCATAAGAAGCTTACGGTCGATCATAAGAAGCTTACGGTCGATCATAAGAAGCTTATGGTCGATCATAAGAAGCTTATGGTCGATCATAAGAAGCTTATGGTCGATCATAAGAAGCCTGGGGCGTGGCGACAAGATTATTACATCTGGCCGTATGGAGCCATGAAACAGGATCAGCAATTTGGCCTCTTATAGAGTAGGCATCGTTACGGTATCGTTATAGGCCCGGCACGCTATGAAGGGGGACAGATTTGTTTGGTGCTTTTCTCGGGGCGCCCAAAGGCACCCAGCCTTCGTGCCCCTGATTGAGGTTCTTAATTGTTTTTTCTCGGGGCGCTTCGTCCCCATGCCCCGATTAAGGAAACCCTCGCCGGTTTCCCTAAAACCCTTGCGGCAAAGGGTGCTGGTGCCGATTGCGAGGCTCGTTGTTGTGCCATGCGGCGATGGTACAAGCCAGTACTGGATTGAATGGCAGATGCAGCGTTGTGCCATGTGGGGTGAAGGAAGCTAATACTGGATTGATGTCGAGTTTGGGCAAATAATCTTAAACCTTGTTCGAAGCAGGCAAAACTCGAGGGAAACCCTTGCGGCAAAGGGTGCTGGTGCCGATTGCGAGGCTCGTTGTTGTGCCATGCGGCGATGGTACAAGCCAATACTGGATTGAATGGCAGATGCAGCGTTGTGCCATGTGGGGTGAAGGAAGCTAACACTGGATTGATGTCGAGTTTGGGCAAATAATCTTAAACCTTGTTCGAAGCAGGCAAAACTCGCTTGTACATCCTGTATCAAACGTTGCCAGGTTTTGGCACAACGGAGGCATGCCTGCAGAGCTTTGCAATCGCTACCCACGTCCATTTGGGGTCCAGGGGCGATGCCCCTGGCCGGGGTGCTGGGGCGGGAAGCCCCAGCGGCCCTGCGGCCTGAGCAAACAAGGTTCACTCGCGCAAGTCGCCACCCGAAGGCACTGACCCGCTATGAAGGGTTTGGAAACATATAATCACATCCGAGCTGTACGAGCGCGCACACGGGTTGAAGGCACTGACCCGCTATGAAGGGTTTGGAAACGGTGCAGCCCATCGTGTACACGTTGCACGGCCAGTAGGTTGAAGGCACTGACCCGCTATGAAGGGTTTGGAAACAGAAAGCGCTCGTACTCGCGCTCGCTCGGCAGCCGGCGGTTGAAGGCACTGACCCGCTATGAAGGGTTTGGAAACTGCGATTGAAAAGGCAATCAATGACTACCTGAAGCCACGGTTGAAGGCACTGACCCGCTATGAAGGGTTTGGAAACCAATCCGCGCCGCCCGATTGACTCACCAACATGACTGTTGAAGGCACTGACCCGCTATGAAGGGTTTGGAAACGCCGCCAAGGCCCCCGCCCCCTCCATCACGACCATCAGTTGAAGGCACTGACCCGCTATGAAGGGTTTGGAAACCTTGGCGTTCTCATCGGCAAGCTTGGCGCGCTGGTCGTGTTGAAGGCACTGACCCGCTATGAAGGGTTTGGAAACTTCATCACGCAGGAGCATGATCGCGCTGCGCAGGTCGTTGAAGGCACTGACCCGCTATGAAGGGTTTGGAAACCCATTATTGCACCTCATAACTGAAATCGAGCACCCGCAGTTGAAGGCACTGACCCGCTATGAAGGGTTTGGAAACTACTGATTACACGTCTCGCCGAGCTTCTCCCAGGCCACGTTGAAGGCACTGACCCGCTATGAAGGGTTTGGAAACTGTAAATCAATACGGTGTGCATCTTGTAATGCAAGTGTTGAAGGCACTGACCCGCTATGAAGGGTTTGGAAACCGATTGTTGGCCGGCTCTACTGCCCATTTTGCGCGGGCGTTGAAGGCACTGACCCGCTATGAAGGGTTTGGAAACTAAGGGCGAAGCGTCGGGCCTGCTGTGGCGCGACCTTGTTGAAGGCACTGACCCGCTATGAAGGGTTTGGAAACGATATAGGATGTGCAGCCGCCACAGCGACGGCTGCGTTGAAGGCACTGACCCGCTATGAAGGGTTTGGAAACGCTATGTCTCGCTCGGGGGCTATGATGCGCTGTATGTTGAAGGCACTGACCCGCTATGAAGGGTTTGGAAACATCACAATAATCTCACAATGGCGGGCGGGCCATTGTTGAAGGCACTGACCCGCTATGAAGGGTTTGGAAACATAGCACAGCTGAGCAGCTTGCTGCTCAGCTGTGCAGTTGAAGGCACTGACCCGCTATGAAGGGTTTGGAAACCTGCTGACGTTCCCACTGCGGGCGCGCTCATCAAGGGGTTGAAGGCACTGACCCGCTATGAAGGGTTTGGAAACTCTCGCGGTGCTCGGGCTCGACAAGCCAGCCGCAAGTTGAAGGCACTGACCCGCTATGAAGGGTTTGGAAACACCTGTCGAGGAGGTCGCACCCGCACCCGCGCCCGGTTGAAGGCACTGACCCGCTATGAAGGGTTTGGAAACCGCCAATATTGAGCGCCTGATCGCACAGGGCGTGATTGGTTGAAGGCACTGACCCGCTATGAAGGGTTTGGAAACCTGAATCGCACCGGCTGGCGACCTTCAATCCACATGGTTGAAGGCACTGACCCGCTATGAAGGGTTTGGAAACTTGGCCAGTGCGGCGCGGGCGGTGGTTCCGTTCATGTTGAAGGCACTGACCCGCTATGAAGGGTTTGGAAACTATGCGCCCCCTTGTTGCCCCGCAGGAAGCCCCGCAGTTGAAGGCACTGACCCGCTATGAAGGGTTTGGAAACTCTATCCCTGGACGCGCCACACGTTCGCGCTGGCGTTGAAGGCACTGACCCGCTATGAAGGGTTTGGAAACCTCGGCACCAAGTCGAGCGGCACGACCTGGGCGCTGTTGAAGGCACTGACCCGCTATGAAGGGTTTGGAAACAAGTATGCCCTGCTCGACTGGCTGCTGACGAGCAGGTTGAAGGCACTGACCCGCTATGAAGGGTTTGGAAACGCCTCATGCAGAGCGGCATGGGATCGGGCGTGCTGGGGTTGAAGGCACTGACCCGCTATGAAGGGTTTGGAAACTTTGATCGGCAAGCGTACTCGCGCCGCTGCCGTCGCCCTGGTTGAAGGCACTGACCCGCTATGAAGGGTTTGGAAACAGTGCCTCGCGCAGAAGGCATTGGAATGCGCTATAGCGACCACGAATCGAGCGGCGGTGCACAAGTGGGCAATTGCGCTGCATGCTTTGGTGGCGCAATGGCAGCGCGCCGCATTGCAGCGCGATCGAGCGGCATGGGGGATTGGTGCCGATGCTGCGGCGCTCGCGTTTTGGGGAAAGAAGGAGACACTCTATCCGTCGATAGGAAAAGAAACGTTACGAGCATGTATTGAATTGTGCAGGAGTATGAAATGCCGTTTCGACTTGATGATGTAAAAACAAAATACCTTTTTATGCTCATTGGCGGCAACACTCTGCCAAATTATGTTGCTGCATGTCTGCTCACCACTCCCGAAGCCGTTATATACCTAGTGTATTCCGAAGAAACTGCCGATCAGCGCCAGGCGCTGGAGAAAGTGCTGAAGCAAGGGCACCAATCTGTTTCGTGCTGGCCAGCGAAAGAAACTGCACCAGCTCAGTCGGAAGCTATGGCGAAAATCATGCAACAGCTTGCCCAATGCCAGATTATCAACGTACCCACCCAGGCGGCGAACCCTTCCAGTATTTTCACAGCTATAACTGGTCACCTGAAATCTATCCCTGACTCTGCCAGCGTCGGTTTGCACTATACTGGTGGCACAAAGGTTATGGCTGTACATTCCTTCCGAGCCCTTCAGGATTGGCAGCGCGAAAAACCGAAAAACCGGCGCGTCTGCTCGACATATCTCGATGCCGGCACACTGCACTTGTGGGCCGAACGATCGGACTGGCGCGGCGCTCAAGCGCAGTATGTTGGCAACAATGTCGATGTTTCGTTGTGCGATTTATTAGCCTTGCACCGGCGCGATGAGTTGAAAAAGCCTGTGCGCACGGCGGCTATCTGGCCGAGTGTAGCTCGTGGCCTTGCGATTGTTTATAGTTCAGAGTCTTTGCGCACTATTTGGTTCAGGGATGCCCAGGGAAAGATCCGCACACTCGAACAGTTTGTTTCCAGCAGCGAGTTGTTGGAACACCCGCAATTTCGGGAGCACGTTTATAAACAATGGCAAGCAGCAACTGGTGTTTCGTTTCCTGCCACTGTCGAGAGCCTGCTGCAACAGAGCCCGTTTGCGGAGTCATCTGCTCTTTTCGATTGGCTGACCGGCGGCTGGCTAGAGGATCATGTCTTCGCTGAGCTTATGCAGCTGGAAGAGAGTCATGCTTTTCGAGAATTCGCACTTAATCTCCAGCCAAAAATTGGTAACCGCGATTTTGAGTTTGATGTCGTAGCCATCCGTAACTACCAGTTCTTCGCTTTTTCCTGCACTGTCACTCAAAACCGGCGCGCATGCAAACACAAGCTGCTCGAAGCTGTGGCACGGGCGCGGCAGCTCGGCGGTTCTGAAGCACGCATTGCACTGGTATGTTGCTACGAAGATGCGCGCGATCTTCAAAACGAGGTCGATGCGCTGGTGCGCGATAACCAGGCGCGCGTATTTGCGCGCGACGATCTGCCAAACCTGCGGAAAGCTATCGAACAATGGGTTGTGAGCCTGGATCGTCTGACAAGTAAGCCATAAGCACAGAGTTGCGAGGAAATACCTATGGAAGATATGGCAGGGTGGGCGCTGAGTATCGTCGACACCACCGGAATCCAGGAATATATCTTTGGCAGCAACAAGCTCAAAGAGAATATCGGCGCGTCGCACTTGCTTGTGCAGGTGAGCGAAGGCTGGCTGCACGCAGCACTGGAACAAGCTGGCCCAGGTGCGCATAACTTCAGCCCCGACGGAACCATTGCCCGAAATCCGCTTACCAGGGGCGGCGCTCAACAGGTCGAAGTCATCTACAGCGGCGGCGGCAATGTTGTGTTCCTCTCGCAAAATGAAGATACTGCGAAAAATGTCGTTCGCGCACTCAGCCGGATATTGCTTCAGCAAGCGCCAGGGCTTGAGATTAGTGCTGCGCATCTCGTCCTCGAATCCCAACAAGCAATCGGCGGCAAAAACGGTGCCTACAACATCTTGCTTCAAAAACTCAGCACTACGAAGCAGCAACGCCGTCGCTCGGTGCCTCAGCTTGGTTTAAGCGTTACATTGGCGTGCCGCGCTACCGGGCTCCCAGCAGTGGCGCTCGATTCAGAAGAGAATCGCTTCGTCAGCGCTGAAATTGATGCCAAGCTCAAAGCCGTCAATGCTGCCAATACCCGGCTTACGGACTTTAGCGCTATCTTTCAAACATACGCCCTTGGTCTCGATTTCGACGACTTCGGGCGCAGCCGCGACGATAGCAGCTATATCGCGGTTATCCACGCCGATGGCAACGGTATGGGCAAGCGCTTCGAAGAAGTGGTCGAGTATTTCGGTGATGTTTCGCAGAATCGTGAATGTCTGGATACGATATACGCACTTTCGCAAGCTGTCGAGGCGAGCGGCCGCCAGGCATTGCACGATGCCCTGAACCAGCTTGATCAGTCGTTCAAAACGCATGGTCAAACTGAACTTGACGAGCGCATGCGCGAGTTCACAACAGACTTGAAACTCAAAAAAGGCTCCGATCAAGCCATTTTCCCAGTACGCCCACTGGTGTTCGGCGGCGACGATCTCACACTGGTGTGCGATGGGCGCCTGGGTCTTCCGCTTGCGGCAGTGTATCTGCGCGCCTTCCATACGCACACAACCGAGCATTTTACGAAGCTGCCCATTCAGGATGAAACGCTCAAAGAAAAGCTCAAGAAACCAGCGTATGCATGCGCTGGCGTCGCAATTGTGAAGGCTCATTACCCATTCGCGCGCGCCTATGCGCTGAGCAGCGCGCTCTGCGACCACGCCAAAAGCGTCGTGCGAGCCGAACATTCCGAAGGTGCGTCGGCGATGGATTGGCACTTTGCAGCGACTGGTATCAATGCCAGCCTCGGCGAAATGCGCCAGCGGCAATACGGGGTTCCATCGCCACAAAATGGCAACTTGACGATGCGGCCGATCACAGTCGATGGCCCTGGAATTGGCCAGCGATGGCGCGAATGGAACAGCCTGCGCGCCCTGATCGAAACGCTTGTAAATGAGGATGCGTGGCGCGAACGGCATAACAAGGTGGTGGCGCTGCGTGAGGCGTTGCGTGGGGGCGAACAAGAAGTTGAGCACTTCCTGCGTAACTACCAGTTCCGCGACTTTTTGCCGAAGCTCGCGGGTGACGACACAAATCTCCGCAGAACAGGCTGGGCTGACAGTGGTGAGAAAAAACCTGCCAAACATGCGAAGATGCGTTCGGGCTATTTCGATGCAATCGAGGCGCTCGAATTCTACCTGCCGGTCGAGCCAGTGAAGCAGGAGGAAATTGCATCGTGAAACACTATTATCTGACAGTGCGTTTGTGCAGCGATGCAACCTTCGGGCGAGGTGAAGGTGTGGCCGGGCTTGTCGATGTTGAAATTGAGCACGACGAATATGGCTTCCCTTTTCTTGGCGCGCGCGCCTTAAAAGGCTTGCTTCAGGAAGAATGGCAAAACCTGCGCTACGCGCTTGGCGAAAGCAAAAGTACACAATGGAACAAAGCTGCAAACGAACTCTTTGGTGCTTCCGGCGCATTGCTGGAAGGTGCGGCCATTCTGCGCATTGCTAAAGCAACGCTTCCGCCTGAGTTGATCGGCGCAGTGCGGGCGCAAGAACTTGGCCGCGATCAGGTTCTGGCATCGCTCACAACTATTCGCCGCCAGACAGCAATTGACGCAGAAACCGGCGCACCAGAGCGCGGTTCGTTGCGCGCCTTTCGCGTGCTGCTGCGCGAAACGCCCATGATCGCATCGCTCGATTTTGCGGAAGAGCCAAACGAGATGACATTAGCCTTGCTTGCAGCATGTGCGCTCGGCGTGCGGCGCGGCGGTAGTGTGCGCAATCGCGGGCGCGGTCGCCTTTCGCTCCTGATCCACGATCACGAGCCCGACGACTATAACCATGCAGATTTCACCAAAGCGCAGTTTCAGCGATTTGCTCAGGAGGTGCGCTAATGCGTGCTGTTACCTATACGCTCACGTTGCACGAGCCATTGCTGGCAACATCATTGCAAGGCGACCCGAATAGCAGCGTCTCGCTGCCCTATGTTCCTGGCAGCCTGGTGCGTGGCGCGTTGATTCAGCACTACATTCATAAGCACCAGTTGCAAGGCAAGCTGCTGGAACCAACGAATGAGAAGACTCACCGGCTGTTTATCAATGGCAGTACCCGTTTTTTGCATGCATACCCGCTGGCAAAAGAAGGTATGCAGAGAACATTGCCAACGCCTCAGTCCGTGCTGCGCCGAAAGCGCGACGAGCTGGATGCAACGGACCCAACATCAAGCATTGACTATCTTGATGCCAGCCATCCCGATTACAGCATTGCAGTGCGCACGCGCTTTGAGCAAGACGACACGCTCAAACCGCTTGGGCAACCATTCTGCGCAATGGCTGGCGAAAACATCTATACCTACCGTCCCGACCGAACGATTGCGGTTCATATTCAGCGCAACCCGGTGAAAGGGCGCTCATTGCGCACGGGTGGTGGTACAGCTGCGCAGCAAGCGCCGGATGGAGCGGTGTTTCGCTATGATGCACTCGCACCTGAGCAGCAGTTTGCTGGCGTTGTGCTAGCTGATGATGACGAAGATGCAGCAGAAATAGAAAGCCTACTGAAAGAACTGGATACTTGCTGGCTTGGGCGATCGCGCAGTGCGCACTATGGCAAGACGACAATCAGCAAGATCGCAATTCACAATAGCTTTCGCGAATGCAATGCCCAGGACGCAAATACACCGGCACTCGACGGCGGGGATGAGCGAATCCATAGCATCACATTCTTAAGCGACGCGCTCTTGCATGACGCTGATGGTCAACCAATAGCAGATCTCGACGATGCCACGCTTGCTGCCTACCTCAATGTGCCTGAAGATGCGGTGAAGATCAACTCGCTGCATAGTTTCAGCGAAGCCAGCGAAAGCGGTGGCTTTAATCGCTATTGGCGACTGCCATTGGAGCAGGAATATGCCCTGGCAGCGGGAAGCGTGATTAGTTTTACGCTTACCCAGCCACTGAGCGCCGACCAAACTACCGCGCTCGAACAGCGTGGGATTGGCACGCGCCGCGCCGAAGGCTTTGGACGCATTGCATTTAACTGGCGGTGGTCACGCGAAGGGCAAATGTATAGTGGCACGATCGCTCGCTATGCGCATGCGGCCAGCCAGGAAGTAAAAACTTCTCATTCCGTGATGCTTGCACAGCGAATGGCGCGCCAGCTGTATACGCGCAGTGTTGAGCAGAGTATTGTTGAGTTCGTCAAAAATAACCCGATCGACAAACCACCCGAGAACAGCCAACTTGGCCGTTTGCGCACGCTGGTGCGGCAGGCGCTGCCAAAGGCCGACGCAGAATATGTGCGCGCGCACTTTGCCGCCTTTAAACCAACTGCCAGGCGGCAGTACGAACGGGCACACATAGGCCACGACACATTCGAAGAATGGATCGGTATGCTCCTCAAAGACCCTGAAAAGGTATGGAATCAACTCTACGACTTCCGCCCGCCGCCAATTGCTGGTCAGGAGGCACAACGGAACGCGCCGCGTGTTGCCCTGCAGCTGATTGCTGCAGTGCTCGCAGCGCCGGCACGCGATGAACGGCAGCAGGAGGCGCGATAATGACCGATATACCAAAGCCAAAAAGCCGCCAGATCCTCAAACGCATCGTTGTTGAAGGCGATCTGCGGCTGCTGACGCCGACCGCGCTTGGTAATGGCGACGCGGAAAGCCTGACCGATATGCCCTTGCTGCTTGATACGGCTGGCGATGAGCCGCTGCCGCTGCTTACCGGCGCATCGATTGCCGGCGCGCTGCGCAACTACGTGCGCAGCCGAGAAAAAGGTTTTGGTGCTGCGGAAGGAAAGCAGGAGCGCGATAGCCTAGCAGTTTTGTTGTTTGGCGCAGTGAAGGGCGATACAGGCAATGGCGACGACAACGACCCCGGCGGTGAGCAAAGCCGCCTGATAGTGGATGATGCGCGGGCGCGCATGCCAACCCAGGCCGAGGTACGCGATGGTGTACGTATCGACGGTCGCACCCGCACCGCCGAAGACAAGTTCAAATATGATCTTGAGCTCCTCCCGGCGGGCGTGATATTTCCACTGCGCTTTGAATTGCTTGTGCTCGAAGATGCCGACGAAATACTGCTCAAGAGCACACTGGCGCTGGCGCTCCATGGCCTTGAAGCGAGCGAGATCGATCTGGGTGGGCGCAAAACACGCGGCTTTGGCCACTGTATTGTTGAGCAGTGGCGCGCAACGACCTATGACTTGTGCGAGCCAACCCAGTTGCTGGCCTGGCTAAGTGCCGATCATGCCGATTGGGGATATGCGTTGGCAGATGCTGCCATTCGTACTGGCACAGCGGAAGAAGTGCTGGATGTTGAGGCGCCACAAGGTGACCTGCGTCGCAGCTTCACTATTAAAGCAACTTTCGCGCTTGCCAGCCCAATGCTTATTCGTTCGGAAGACGCGCTGGAAAACGGCGCGCAGCCCGATCAGGTGCATCTTCACAATAGCCACAATGAGCCAATTGTGCCGGGAACAAGCCTGGCCGGTGTGCTGCGCGGGCGCGCAAATCGCATCATCAACACCATTAGCGCTTCGCTCGATCTCAACGATCTGTTTGGCCGCGATATGCATCGCGCCAAGGGTGATCCAAGCGCCAGCCGCCTGATTGCCCGCGAGTCGGCTATTACCGGGGGACGCACACTGGTGCAGAACCGTGTAGCGATTGATCGCTTTACCGGGGGCGCGCTTGACACCGCACTGTTCGACGAAGCCCCACAGGTTGGTGGCGATATCGAACTCGTAATCGTCATCCGTGACCCAAAGCCAGCAGAAAAAGGCTTGCTGCTGCAATTACTCAAGGATCTGTGGACGGGCGACTTGCCAATTGGCGGCACCAGCAGCATTGGGCGCGGACGTTTGCGCGGCCTGCACGCCACTATAAAGGATGAAGGTGAAGGCCAACCCTGGGAAATGCGTGAGGTGGATGGGCGTATCGAACTGGATGACAAGGCACGAACAGCATTCAGCAGCTATGTTGGCGCGCTGAATGGGTCGAAAGGAGCCTCGTAGTGACGCAGCAACAAACCGCACGACGCACGATTGTTTCAGGGCAAAGCATAACAACGCCGGTGGTTGTAACGACACAAACACCGCTGCACAACTGGCTTGCGCAACAGGCAATCAGCAGTGGTCTGCGCACGTTGCTGCTTCACTCCGAAACTGGCGTAATCTGGGGGGAACTGCGTACTACCACGCTTGCCCTCTCAGTGGGCAATACCCTCGATTGGGCCATGCTCCAGCAAGCACGATTATTTAGCGACAATGCTGAACTCTTTGTGTGGCAAGGGCCGCAGGAATGGAAAGCGCGGCTGATCGAGGATGGCAAGGGTAGCGCCATGGAATGGATCGATGAGTGCCAGATGCTGTGGGGCAATCGCGAAGACAAATCAGCTACAGCCAACCCGGGCTTCATGCCGATTGTTGAAGGGTCGCAGGGCATTATCCATGCCCCGCCGATTGGCGACAAAGTGCCAACAGAGCAGGAGCGTGTTCGGCTGAAAGTACGCCACTATGTTGATGAGGATGCAGCGGGAGTGGTGCGGGTGACGCATAGCCGGGTGGTGATGTTGTTGAGGCCGGGAGAATCGTCATGACACTGCCACAACAAATGCAAAGTATTCTAGAAAGCCGCGCCGCGATTGCACCGTATAACTTTGTCCCGCTTCCTGAAAAAGTAGTGCCAGCTGAACCTGATAGTATCGATATGCCTCACGACCGATACTATTCGAGCGAAGGAGCGAAACCGCGCTACACAGGCCGTATTGCCTGCACGTTAACGACTGCATCGCCACTCTATGTGCGGTGTGGGTATACACCTGAAGAGTACGCAACCTTCGGTACCAAACCCTTTCATGAGTTGACGGAGGAACAAAAGCGCCGACGTGCGGAATTTTTTCATTACGGTAATTCTGATTCCCCAACTATTCCTGGCAGCAGCCTTCGCGGAATGCTGCGCGCTCTGGTTGAAATTACAAGCTACAGCAAGATGGATAAGGTGACGGATCAGCAACTGTTCTACCGCGATGTCAGAAACGCCCACTACCGAGAGGCCTTTGCGCGTCGTGGCACCGATATCGGCAGACTGCCAGTATACGAGTCGCTCGTACGCACGGGTTTTCTCAGAAAACAGGCCGGTGGCTACGTTATCGAGGAGTGTGATGTCGCCCGCATTTTTAATAAGCCAGATCATCCAGTTATCACCTCTATCCCCATGCGGAGTGGTGTGCCGTATAAATCAGGTAACAACGCAAACTTTCATCCAAACTGGCACTTTCAGCATCAAACCATCTATGTACAAGCGGATATGACACCTAATCCGTACCAGTTTGGTGATAAATATCTTCTGTTTCGTGCTGTGCATCAGGCAGACTGGGTTATGCAGCCTAGCTTTTCAAAAGGCACCTTAGTTATCACGGGCCATATGCAAAACAAACATATGGAGTTTGTCTTTCTCGACTCTATCGTCGCAACCCATTCGCTGAGCACTGATCTTATACGGCGGTTTGAAGACGATGACCAAGTAACAGCCTGGCAGGAACAATCGTTTCCAGGCAATCAACCTCATCCAGATGCTCGCAAACGGGACGGTTTGTTGCAGGATGGCGAGCCCGTCTTTTTTATCATGGATCTAAGGTTTTGCAGAAATAGGCGAAAGCTCAGGGTAAAGCCAAACGGAGCTTGATATCGGACAGAGTCATGCCTTGGTGCGATTGTTCGATGGCCCAAGCAAGCGTTTTGCCCAAGGTCTCGCGAGCGATGGTGCGACAGGACTCGCCAATGGTCATCAGGCGTGTGTGAGCCCATTCGAAGGCACGATCATGCTTCAATTGGCGCATCAGAGCCGTGTACGCCAGGACGACGAGGTGCATGTGCCTGGTCTGGCCCATCCCGTCCCTGAGCTGACACTCGCCCATGCCCAAATGCTGCTTCCCGTCCCGATGAAAGGTCTCCGTCCCTGTCCAGCGCTTTTTGTAGACCTTCAAAATGCGATGAGCTTCCCACTGGGTTCGGTTGCTGATCAGGATCTTGCGTGGCGTCGCAGCTTCTGCTTCTGACCACAACACCAGAATACGCACTGGGTGGTTGACATTGGGCAGACGAACGGACTTGGTGAAGTACCATTGCGTGTGACCGCCGACCGTAAACTTGGTGCGAACAAGCGGCGTGAGCGTTTTGACCCACTCAGTCACGCTGGTCTGCTTCCCGCTGACTACAATCACTCGGTTGGCTTTCAAATCACCGATGTAGCTGCGACCTTTGGCGTGGAGGGTGTTCATAATTGGCGCGTTGGTGAAGTAACTGTCGAAGGTGAAGTCGCCCGGTATGTCCTCAGCGACAACCCAATCGATCAGTTCCTTAGCGAGGTCGGTGTGATTCTTGAACGGGCGCTCGTCGTCGCACTGCTCGCGCTTGCGGAAGCGCCGGAAATCGAGCGGATAATGCTTCCCACTCGGGTTGACGTAGTTGGCAAACAGGTAATCGTGGGCGATCAGGTGGCGTTTGTCGGCATGGTCCCAGAAATAGCCGACATCCTCTATCAGTTTGCCGTCATGATCTATCAAAGTGTTATCGATCGCGATAACGCCGTCGTGACGATAGCGCGTTGCAGCGTCCTGTTGAAGCCATTCGAGCCGGTGCGCGTTGATGCGCTGGACATCCCAGGGCGCTTCAGTCAACCATCGATTGAGAGTGGATTGGTCGGGTGGGGCGGCAAACTCTCGCGTGATACCGCTCACGGTCTTGTGCTCCGCTACAAACAGCCCGGTCAGGTATTCGGCAAAGTGGCGGCGTGAAGGCTCATTTGGAAACAGGTCGGCGAACTGGACCAGCAGTTCCTCGACCACCTGTGGTATCGCGACAATTGCTGGCACCTGTGCCTCCCAACTGGTAGACCAACGCTCGCCTGATCATATGCTCAGAAGCTTGTTGCCGCAAATCTGCAAAAGTCCAGTTAAGTACACACTGACGTAGTCAGGCAAAGAACAAGTCGCCGTTGACTGACAAAAGTGTCAGTCTTTTTTTACGGTACTTGTTTGTTGCATTTTCTTGCAATCAAGCCTCAACTCACCAGAATAATGGCTCTTGTGAGCCAAACATTCTAGCTTCATCTTCCTTATCTTCGCATGTGCATTGTGCAACCGGCTGGTAGGCTCAACTGCCTTATCGGCGTGTGTGCATCATCGGAAGCAGCCCAGAGCGACCGATTGATGTGCTGGTTTGTAGCCTCGTTGTGGTGGCGGACGTTGGCGGGCGGTGGGAGGTTCGTGCACGTTGAACGTTCCAGCTTCGTTGCAACCTGTGCAAAAAAAGGCGAGAAGCGTGTGGGACCGCTTCTCGCCACTGACCTGCATGGGCTTTGCATTCGAAAGCTGCGAGCATCCAAACCAAAGTGCATGCGTACGGCCATCTCCATTATATACGAACTAGCCTCGATTTGTCGAAATCAATAATAAAGATCTGTTCGCAATATGTATTTTTTTTGAAGATATACTTTAGCGTGTATATTAATACAATAGAGTATATTCACCTCAGTATACATAATTTTGATATTGTTTACTGGGCGAAAATATCGCATGACCTGCTGGTTGCCCGCGTGGTTTTGGCTGGCGGTATGGCAAACGCTGACGCTTGCGTGGTTGATCGCCGCGTATATGGCAGCAAAGTGACGCATAGTTCGCAGCGCGATGCGCTTGCCTTGAAAGCGCATCGCGTGCCGTTTATACGCATTTAGCTCATATTGATGTAAGGAGGAGCTGCATGGCATAAGCACAAGCCGCCAGGGCGATCTTGCGGGCCAAATGGCGTGGGAACCATTTGAGCACCGCACCGGCCCTGGCGCACGGTCGGCGCTGCATGCCTGATGCGTGCTGCCCGCCCATCAGAAAGAAGAAAGCTGCGAGCATCCAAACCAAGTATTGCGTACGGAGGTATTCATGACCACAACTGTGGCCCCCATGCCGCTGCGTGCCGATTTCGACGCACAGCGCCACTACGAAGCTGCGCCAGCCGCACAAGCCGCGACATTCCTGTCGATCATCATCCCCACGCGCAACGAGGCTGGCAACATCGCGCCCCTGGTTGCGCAACTGTCTGCCGCTGTTGCCGCCACCCCAGCCGAGCTGGTGTTCGTCGACGATAGCGACGACGAAACCGAGGCGGCCATTGAGGCCGCGCGCGCGACCACATCGCTCGACATTGTGCTTTTGCATCGGCCGCAGGGCCTGCGCGACGGCGGTTTGGGCAGCGCGGTGCTGGCCGGGCTGCGCGCTGCGCGTGGCACGCATGTGTGTGTGATGGACGCCGATTTGCAGCACCCGCCCACGCTGGTGCCGCAGATGCTGGCGCGCCTGCAGGGCAGCGGCGCCGACCTGGTGGTGGCCAGCCGCTACTGGGAAGAAGGCGCGGCGGCCGGCCTGAACCGCCCGCGCACCCTGGTGTCGCGGATGTCGTCCAGCGCGGCACGGCTGCTGTTTCCCGGCCAGCTGCGCAGCGTCACCGACCCGATGAGCGGCTTTTTTATGGCGCGCAAATCGGCGCTCAACCTCGACGACCTGCGCCCGAACGGCTTCAAGATTCTGCTGGAAATTCTGGTGCGCCACCCACACCTGCATGTAGCCGAGCTGGGCTTCGCATTTGGGCAGCGCCACGCGGGCGACAGCAAGGCGTCGCTGCGCGAGGGCATGCGCTACCTGAGCCACCTGGCGCAGCTGCGCTTTGGCAAGGGTTTTGTGCAGTTCGTGATGTTCCTGCTGGTTGGCCTTTCTGGCCTAGTGGTGAATACGCTGGCGCTGGCCTTCGCCACCGAATTGCTGGGCCTGCACTATCTCGTGTCGGCAGTATTTGCCACCGAGGTTTCGACGCTGTGGAATTTCGAGCTGACCGAGCACTGGGTGTTTTCGCAAAAAGAACGGCGCGAGGGCGCGCGCTGGCGCATGCTGCTGTTCTTCGCGATGAATAACGCGGCGCTGCTGCTGCGCGGCCCGATCATCTACCTGCTGACCGACCAGCTTGGCATGTATTACCTGGTTTCGAACCTGTTCTCGCTGGTGGCGCTCACTGTGCTGCGCTACGCCGTGGCCGACCGCGTGATCTGGGGCCGCGCCAAATCGCGCAGCTATGTGCCGGCCACTCACAGCTACGACATCCACGGCATCATCACCGTGGCGTCGGATGTGGGCCTGCCCGAGCTGGAGCAGTTTCGCGTCGCAACGCTCGAAGCCCCGCCGACCATGCGCGTGCGCATCGGCGCGGTGAAGCCACACGCGCCCGCAGCTCCCAGCAGCGATGGCGCGCGGCGGATCGTGTATGACGAGGGGATGGGCGCGCTCGGCTTCGGCATTGACGTAACGCTGGGCGAAACGATTGACGTGCTGGCCGCGCCGCTGCTGCGCTGGTCGCCGCATGTGCTCTACACCAACGTCGTCGAGCCGATCCTGCGCTGGACGTTTGTGGAAAAGGGCTACGCGCTGGTTCATGGCGCGTGCATCAGCTTTGGCGAACGGGCCTACATGGTGACGGCGCGCACCGACACGGGCAAAACCACCACCATCCTGCGCCTGCTCGACCGGCAGCGCCGCACCAGCGACAGCGGCGCGTTTCTTTCCGACGACCTGACGCTGGTGACGCCCGACGGCGGCGTGCTGACCTACCCCAAGCCCATGACGATCAGCCACCACACCGTGGCCGCGATCAACACGCCGCAGCTGGCCTGGCAGGAACGACTGACCCTGCCGCTGCAAAGCCGCCTGCACTCGCGCGAAGGCCGCCAGTTCGCCTTCTGGCTAACGAACACGCGCCTGCCCGTCGCCACGATCAACACCATTGTTCAGCTGCTGGTGCCGCCGCCGAAGTACCACGTGCAGCAGCTGGTGCCGCACGCGCGCGTGCAGCAGCGCGCCACGCTGGCCGGCCTGATCATCATTCAGCGCGGCGGCGTGGGCGACGAGCAGCTGGCCGAGCAGGAAGGGCTCGACATTCTGCTGGCGAACTGCGAAGACGCCTATGGCTTCCCGCCCTACGACGTGATCAAAACCACCCTGCACAACGCGCACGACACCGACCTGCGCGCGATCGAGCGCGACATCATCGGGCGGGCGCTGCATGGCCTGCCAGCCACCCTGCTGCGCAGCACGACGATGGACTGGTCGCAGCGCATCCCGCTGCTGGTGGATGCTCCCGGCGCGCGCGAGCCACGCGAACCACGCGAGCGGGCGGTGGGCGAAATGCCGGGCCTGCCGGCGGGGGCGAGCATCGCCTGATTGACGCCGGGCGCGCTGGCATTTTATGGTGCCAGCGCGCCCGGCCGCAAAGGAACGCGTAGGTATGGCGCGAGATTATTCTTCCAAACGCGCAAGCTGGGTGCCAATTGCATCCCCGCGCCTGGTGGCCGTGCCGGCACGCGAGCGCTGGCAGGGGCTGGCGTTCGAGTGGCGGGTGGCGCTCAGCCGCATGCTGCTGCTGGCGGCAGTGCTGCTGGGCGCGGCGCTGCGCCTGTGGGCGCTGAACCGGCTGGGCTACAACAGCGATGAAGCTGTGTACGCCGGCCAGGGCGCGTCGATTGCCGCCGACGCCACGCTGAAAGACATCTTCCCGATCTTTCGCGCACACCCACTCTTGTTCCAGTTCCTGCTGGCAATCACCTTTCGCTTTTTCGGTGTGAGCGACCTGCTTGGCCGCCTCTTGTCGGTTGTGTTTGGCCTGGTGACGATTGTGATCGTCTTTCAGCTCGGCAAGCAGCTGTATGGCCGCAGGGTCGGGCTGCTGGCGGCCTTTCTGCTGGCGGCCATGCCCTACCACGTGATTGTGACGCGCCAGGTGCTGCTCGACGGGCCAATGGTGCTGTTCGCGACGCTGAGCCTGTACCTGCTGGCGCGCTTCGGCACAACCCAGCATCCTTTCTGGCTGTACGCAGTTGGCGCAGGCATGGGCCTGACCTTCCTGACCAAAGAAACCGGGCTGGTGCTGATGGGCGCGATCTACGCCTTTCTGTCGCTCAGCCCGCGCATTCGCGTGCGCATCCGCGATCTGGTCATCTCCATGGGCTGCCTGGCCGCGGTCATGGCCCCGCACTTCATGGCGCTTTCGCTGGTAGGGCGCACCAAAACCGCGCAGCAGTTCCTGCTCTGGCAACTGTTTCGCCGCCCGAATCACGAGGCCAGCTTCTACCCCACCTCGGTGCCGCCCGCGATTGGCCCGCTGGTGATTGTGGCCGCGCTGGCGGGCCTGTGGCTGCTGCGCCGCCAGGCAAGCTGGCGCGAAACGCTGCTGCTGGCCTGGGTGCTGGTGCCAACGGTGTTCTTCCAGCTCTGGCCGGTGAAAGGTTTTCAGTACCTGCTGCCGACCGCGCCGGCCATGGCGGTGCTGGCGGCGCGCGCGCTGATGCGCCCCATCCCGGCAGCTGCCCCGGGCGCGCCCGTGCGCTGGCGCAAACTGGGCTTCTTGCAGCGCGTGTGGGAATGGTTCGCTCGCCCGCTGCGCCGCGCCGCTGCCGCGTTTGGGCGGCAGATTCGCCCGGCGTGGCGGCCTGCGCTGCGCCCGCTGGCAACGGCTGTGGTGCTTGGCTCGCTGGTGTGGGCAAGCTGGGCGCAGATCAATTTTGTGATCTCGGATGAGTTTTTTGCCGGAACGGGCGGCATCCCGGGCGGGCGCGAGGCCGGCGAGTGGGTGCGCGAGCATGTGCCGCCCGGCGCGCGGCTGGTGGCGATCGGCCCGTCGATGGCGAATATCATTCAGTTCTACGGGCACCGCCGCAGCTATGGCATCTCGGTGAGCAGCAACCCGCTGCACCGCAACCCCGTCTACGAGCCGGTGGTGAACCCCGACCGGCGCATCCGCGATGGCGACCTGCACTATTTTGTGTACGACGTGTTTTCCGAGGCGCGCACCAAGCACTTTACCGAGTCGCTGATGCGCTATGTGCGCCGCTACAACGGGCGCGTGGTGCACAGCGAGTCGGTGCCGGTGACGCTGCCCGACGGCAGCACGGCGCTGAAGCCGATCATCATTATCTACGAGGTGCGGCCATGATCCGTGCCTCTCGCTGCGCGATGTTGCTTGGCGCGCTTGTGCTGCTGGCCCTGCCGGCCATGCCCGCGCAAGCCGCTGCGCCCGCGCCCACCACGCCGATCAAGCACTTCTTTGTGCTGATGCAGGAAGGGCACAGCTTCGACAACTATTTTGGCACCTACCCCGGCGCGGATGGCCTGCCCGCCGACACCTGCCTGCCCGCCGACCTGAGCCGGGCGCAGCGCACCTCGTGCATTCGCCCCTACCCGATTGGCGAGCGCTCGGTGGAGAAGCTGAGCCATACCGCCCAGACCTTCGCGCTCCAGCGCCACGGCGGGCAGATGAACGGCTTTGTGGACGCGCTGCGCCGCCGCAACCAGGATGGCGCGGTGGCGATGGGCTACTACACCGACGCCGATCTGCCGTTCTACTGGAACCTGGCCGATGAGTATGTGCTGTTTGATCGCTATTTCAGCAGCGCGGCGGCCGGGAATGTGTGGAACCGCATGTTCTGGCTGAGCGGTGCGCCCGGCGCGGCGCAGTATCGCATCCCGCCCGGCGGCTACACCAGCGTGCCAACGATCTTCGACGCACTGGAGGGGCGCGGGCTGAGCTGGAAGGTCTACATCCAGAACTACGACCCGGCCAAGACCTTGCATGTTGTGGAGAAGGGCGGCAAGATGCCGGCCCAGGTGCTGCGCATGCCGCTGCTTGCTATGCCGCGCTTTGTCGACGACCCGGCGCTGTTTGCGCATATTGCCAGCACCGACCAGTATTTTGAAGATGTTCGCACCGGCAACCTGCCCTCGGTCGCCTACATTGTGCCAACCAGCGCGACTGAGTACCCGCCCGGCCACCCGCAAAACGGCCAGCGCTTCGCGCGCGGCCTGCTCAACACCCTGATGCAAAGCCCGGCCTGGAATGATTCGGCCTTTCTGCTGACCTACGACGACTGGGGCGGCTGGTACGACCATGTCGCGCCACCCACAAGCGCCGATGGCTATGGCTATGGCTTTCGCGTGCCGGCGCTGCTGGTGAGCCCGTATGCGCGGCGCGGCCAGGTCGACCACACGCAGCTCGATCACGCCACGATTCTGAAGTTTATTGCCGAGAACTACGGCCTCGCGCCCCTGACGCCGCGCGTTGCGGCGGCTGGCTCGCTGCTGGGCGCGTTCGATTTTGCGCAGCCGCCGCGCCCGGCGCGGCTGGTGCCGCTGACGCGCGCAAGCACCACGGTGGCCGAGCCGCGCCGCGAAATTATTTACCGCTTTTATGGCGCAGCGATGATCCTGGCCGGCCTGATCTTCGCCGCCGCCGCGCTGATTGCCGGGCGCGCGCCACGCCGCCTGCCCGCCGGGGTGCGGCCATGAAGCGGCGGCTCGTGCAACTGCTGGTAGGCGCGCTGCTTGCCGCCCTGCTGCCGGGCATTGCCGGCGCGCAAGGGCGTGGGCCGGCGCTGCGCTTGCAGGTTATTGCCCCCACTGGCGACGAGCGCGCGCGTGTTGCGGCGCAGCTTGCGGATGCGCAGGGCGGGGCGATTGCCAACGCCACCGTTCGCTTTTATGTGGGCGATGCCTACGACGGGCAGGCGCGCACCAATGCGTCTGGCCAGGCGAGCTGGCGGCTGCGCCATCGTTTGGGGGCCGGGCGCTACCGTGTCACAGCCATGTTTGAAGAAGGCGACCTGCGCGCCGAAGCCACGCAGCCGCTGGCGATTGACGCCGCGCGTATCGCGCTGAGCGTGACGCCAGACGTCCCGCGCGTGGGCGAGCCGCTGGTGGTGCGCGCGCGTGTGACTGGCGCGGATGGCGCGCCAGTGCCGCAGGCGCGGGTGCTGCTGGCCGTGGGTGGGGCGCGCCGCGCCGAGCTGCGCACCGACGCGAATGGCATCGCCCAGCGCACGCTCAAGGGCGAAATACCAGCCGGCGCGCTGCTGCTGGCGGCTGAGTTCCCCGGTGCGCCCGGCCTGCTGCCCGCGCGCGCCGAGCTGCCGCTGACGGTTGGCCCGGCGCTGCTGGCGGTGCGCACCGTGCCCGCGCTGGCGGGCGTGCGCTTCGCGCTCGACGACCGCGTGTTTGTGTCGGGCGAGGATGGCGTGGCACGCGTGCAGGTGCTGCGCCCCGGCGCGTACCGGCTGGCGGTGCTGCCCTGGGATCGCGACGACACCGGCATGCGCGCCCAGTTCGACCGCTGGGAAGACCCGGTATTCGAGCCGGTGCGCACAATCACGCTGCCCATGCGCCAGCCGCTGGCAGCCGGCTTCGATGTGAGCTACCTGGTGGCGCACGATTTTGTCGACCCGCTTGGCCGCAGCGTCGACCCGGCCCGCATCACGCGCTTCCATTTCACGAGCAGCTACGGCACCAACTACGAAACCACCGATTTCGCACCACGCTGGCTGCGCGGCATTCATGTCGTGCGTGGGCAGGGCGGGCTGGCCGCCAGCAGCGTGGCCTATGCGGTGGAAAGTGTGATGATCGACGGGGCGAATGTGGTGAATGAAGCCCAGCAGCGCTTTACAACCGGGCCGGGCGAGCACTGGCGCATTCACTTGCAGCTTTACTCGGCGCGTTTTGTGGCGCGCGACGCCTTGTTCGGCATTTCTTCCGGCACATCGCTGAGCCTGACCTTTCCCGACGGCCAGACCGAGACGCGCGTGCTTGGCCCCGATGCCATCGCAACCTTTGATGGGCTGGCGCGCGGGCAGTACAGCGTGAAGCTCGACGCGCCGGGCATGGCCGGAATCACGCCGGCCGCGATCTCGCACGACCAGGAAGTGCGCCTGCTGGTGCTGAGCTACCTCGACATGGCCGTGATCGGCGGCTTTCTGGCGCTGCTGGCGCTGAGCCTGCTCTTGGTTGGCCGGCCCTGGCTGCCGGGCCTGCTGCGCGACCCGCTCGGGCTGGCGCGGCAGGGGCTTGCTGCCGTGCGGCTTGCGCCTGCCCGCCTGCGAAAAACGGCTGCCTTCTGGCTTGCGCGTTTGCGCAGGCAATCGCCCGCTGTGGTGCGCGCGCGGCTGGCCCGCACCGACCCGGTTGTGCTGGCCGCCGTTGCGCTGGTGTCGCTGGGCGGCCTGGGCAGCGCGCTTGGCCCCGGCGTGGCCGTGCGCCCGCAGCTTGCGCCCGTGCCCACCGCCACCAGCCAGCCGCTCGGGGTCGCCGCGCCACCCGACCTGCCGACGCCCACGCCTGTGCCCGAACCGGCGCGCGCCACTGTGCAGCCTGCCGCTCCGCTGCCGCCGCCCGCGCTCGAAACGCCAGTTGCGCGGGCCAGCGATGGCGCGGCGGTGGTGCACCTTCAGCAGCGCCTGCGCGAGCTGGGCTATTTCACCTACCCGGAGAATACTGGCTTTTATGGCGCCCTGACCGCGCAGGCGGTTGGGCAGTTTCAGCGGGCGCGCGGCCTGGCCGTCACTGGCGAAGCCGACGCGGCCACGCTGGCGGCGCTCAACACCTGCGACAGCGCCTGCCGCGCCGCCGCGACCGAGACAAGCGATAGGTGACCCATGAAGCATTGGTGGAAGCAACTGTATCTGTGCATTCTGCTGGTCGGCCTGGCCGTCGCCGGGCGCGCTCAGGCCGCCCCTGCGCCGCCCATCCCGGTGCTGGCCTACTACTACATCTGGTTCGACACCGGCTCGTGGGATCGCGCCAAAACCGACCTGCCGCAGCTTGGCGCGTATTCCAGCGACGACCGGGGCGTGATGGAGCAGCATGTGCGCTGGGCCAAGGCTGCCGGCATTGGCGGGTTTATTGTGAGCTGGAAAAGCACGCCCGCGCTGAACCGCCGCCTTGAACAGTTAATCGACGTCGCCAGCAAAGAACAGTTCAAGCTGGTGGTGATCTACCAGGGCCTCGATTTCGACCGCAACCCGCTGCCCGCTGATCGCGTCGCCGCCGATCTCGATTTCTTCGCCCAAAACTACGCCAGCAACCCGGTGTTCAACGTTTTTGGTCGCCCGGCGGTGATCTGGTCGGGCACATGGAAGTTCAGCCGCGACGAGATTGCGCAGGTGGCTGGCCCGCGCCGCAAAAGCATGCTGCTGCTCGCTTCCGAGCGCAACGAAGACGATTACACGCGCATTGCCGACCTGGTGGATGGCGACGCCTACTACTGGTCGTCGGTCAACCCGGCGACTTTCCCGCACTACCAGACCAAGCTCGACAGCATGGCGAAAGCCGTGCACGAGCGCGGCGGCCTGTGGATCGCGCCCGCCGCCTCGGGTTTCGATGCGCGCCTGATCGGCGGCACGCAGGTGGTCGAGCGCAACGACGGCGCGACCCTGCGCACGCAGCTCGACGCGGCGCTGCGCTCGTCGCCCGACGCGGTTGGGCTGATTAGCTGGAACGAGTTCAGCGAAAATTCCTACATCGAGCCGAGCCGCAACTACGGCCAGCGCTACCTGGACGTGCTCGCAAACTACGGGCGCGGCAGCGTGCCCACGCCCGCCACCGACCTCGATTCGAGCATGCCCGGCAGCGTGGATGTGGAAGTGCGCCCCGAGGTGCTTGCGCCGCTGGTGAGCATGGCCGCACTGATCGCCGGCAGCCTGGGCGTGCTGGTGTGGCGCAGCATGCGGCGCGGCCCGGGCGGCGCGCAACCCGACGAGAAAGATACAACGCTGTATGAGTACGACGATGCCGAGCCACACACACCATAAGATCGCCCGCCGATTTCTGCTGTGCCTGCTGCTGCTTGGCGCGCTGCTCGCAGCCGTGCCAGCCCCCGCGCGCGCGGCCAGCAGCCACCTGCGCCGCTACCCCTACCTGACCGACCTTGTGCAGGGCTGGGTGACGATCAACTGGGCGACCGACCAGGCCGCCGCGCAGGGAAGCGTGCGCTGGGGCGAGCGTGGCGTGGAATCGTGCACGGCCCATAGCGCCGCCGCAACCAGCACGGTCGTCAGCGTCAACCAGGCCGCGCTCTACCAGTGGCGCGCCAGCCTGCAGCTCAAGCCCGACACCGAGTACTGCTACCGTGTTTACCAGGGCACGACCGACCTGCTTGGCAGCGACGCCTCGCCGCGCTTCTGGTCGCAGCTGCCAGTCGGCAGCGACAAGTCGTTCTCGTTTGTGGTATTTGGCGACTGGGGCGCGGTGAATGCCGACGGCAGCAATGCGCCGCAGGCCAGCATCATGCGTCTGATCGCCAGCAGCGGCGCGCGTTTCGCCCTCACCACCGGCGACAATGGCTATCCCTCGGGCAGCCAGGCCAACTATGGCGATCTGGTGCAGCGCGGGCAAGATATAAGCGCCGTGTTTGGCCCGAAGTTCTGGGCGGTGGCCGGCGCGTCGATGCCCCTCTTCCCGGCGATTGGCAACCACGGCCTGGGCAGCACCACGCCCAACCACCCGCACCTGCTCAACTGGCCGCAAGATCACGCGGTGGCGCTTTCGGGCGGGCGCTACACCAAAGAAACCTACTGCTGCCAGAGCGGCACCGCCTCGGCCAGCTACGCCAGCGCCTGGTACGCCTTCGACGCTGGCGCGGCGCGCTTCTATGTGCTGCATGCCGCCTGGAGCGAAGCGAATGTGGGCCGCAGCGACGAATATGGCGTCGATTATGCCTACCACTGGGCCAGCAACACCGCGCAGTATCGCTGGCTGGTGGCCGATCTGGCGGCGCACCCGGGCGGGCTGAAGTTCGCGTTTCTGCACTACCCGATTCATTCCGATAACGCCACCGAAGGGCAAGACCCCTACCTGCAGGGCGCGGATCGGCTGGAAGGGCTGCTGAGCCGAAATGGCGTCAATATCGCCTTTAGCGGCCACGCGCACATGTACCAGCGCAACATCAAGCCCAACTCGCACAGCCTGGTTACGTATGTCACAGGCGGGGGGGGCGCGAAGGTGCAGCCAATTGCTGGATTTGGCTGCAGCGCGCTGGATGCCTATGGCATCGGCTGGTCGTACTCGGCGAACAGTGGCAGGGGCAAGGGCAGCGCCTGTGGCGCGGCGCAGGTGCCCAGCTCCGACACGCAGGTGTTTCATTTCCTGCTGGTAACGGTGAAGGGCACGCGCGTGATGGTCAAGCCGATCAATGCGCTGGGCAAATCGTTCGATGTTCAAACCTACGAATTTGGCGCTTCTGGCGACACGCAGCCGCCGCTCACGCCCGCCACGCCAAACGCGGTTGCGGTGGGTGCCGGGCGCGTCGAGCTGAGCTGGCCCGCCACCAGCGACGATGTGGGCGTGGCGGGCTACACGCTCTTCCGCGACGGCGCGGAGTACGAAACACTCAGCGCCGACCTGTTCGCCTTTGCCGACACCAATGTCGCGCCCGACACGGCCTACCGCTATGCGCTGGCGGCCTTTGACGCGGCGGGCAATCGTTCCGACCGCAGCGAGTGGCTGGATGTGCACACGCCGCCCGACACCACCGCGCCCGTCGCGCCCGCCAGCCTGAGCGTGGCGATGGCCCCGCAGGGTGCCGACCTGCGCTGGGCCGCCAGCAGCGACGATGTGGGCGTGACCGGCTATGTGCTGCTGCGCGACGGCGACGAGCTGGCCCGCCTCGCGCGCGACGAGCTGCGCTACCTGGATGCAACCGTTCGGCCCGCTTCAACCTATCGCTACCGCGTGCTCGCGCTCGATCGCGCTGGCAACCGCTCGGCACCCTCGCCCGAGGCAGTGCTGCGCACGCCGGCCGCGCTGCCGCCGCCCGTGCAGTATGTACCTGTGGCGCGGCGCTGATTGGGCCGCTGGCAAGCAGAAAACCGTGATCAATGGGAAAAGGAAGTGAACGCATGAACATCGCCCATCGGCCCGACCGCCTGCTGCTTGCAGGTTTGCTGCTTGTCGCCGCTGCGCTTGTGCTGGCAATTACGCCCACTGGCGCGGCCAGCGCCGCGCCCAACCCGCCCGCGCCCGGCGAGCTGAGCGGCTTTGCCCTGAGTGTGCAGAAAGTGGTGCTGCGCTGGGCCGCCGCGCCAATCGACCCGGCCGCGATTCGCTACTCGATCCGCCGCGACGCCACGCGCATTGCCGTGGTGAATGGCGATCAGCTCGGCTATATCGACACGACCGTGGAGCCCGGCCGCGCCTACACCTACAGCGTGCGCGCAATCGAAGGCGAAGAAGCCTCCGCCGCATCGAACAGCCTTGCCGTGCAGGTGCCGCCGCTGCCCGACACGCCCGACCTGACGCCGCCCAGCCCGCCTGAGAACCTGAGCGCCGCCGTGAACGCGGGCGCAGTGCTGCTCGACTGGTACCCCGCCAACGACGACACCGACATCAGCGCCTACCTGCTGCGGCGCGATGGCCTGCCGCTGGCGCTGCTGGGCGCGGGCACACTGCGCTATGAAGATACGGGCGTGGCGGCTGGCGCGAATTACACCTACACCATCGAAGCGATCGACGTTGTTGAGCATAGCTCCGTGCCATCCAACCCGGCCCAGGTCGTCATGCCATAGCTGAGCACATTCGCGCCACTCCGCATCTATCGTGAAGGAAAAAACCATGGCAAGCCAAAAACTCGTTCACTCTGGGGGCCGCATGGCACTGGGCTTTGCCTTGCTGCTGGCGCTCGCGTTCATCCTGCCGGCGCAGGGTCGCGTGGCCGTGCCCGCGCCCAAAGATGCGCTGGTGCTGAGCGCCGTTGCCACCAGTGTGCAGGAAATTCAGCTCGACTGGGCGATCAGCGCCGACCTCGCGCCGAGTGTTGCCAGCTATCGCGTGCTGCGCGACAAGCAGCTGCTTGCTACACTCGACGCCGCCACGCTGACCTATGCCGACCCGGGCATCGCCTCCTCCAAACGCTTCCGCTACACTGTCGAGGCGCTCGATTCGGGCGGCAAGAAGCTCGCCACAGCCCAATCGAAAGACACGCAAACACCCGCCAAACCCGACACCGCCGACACCCTGCCGCCAACCGAGCCGGAAGATTTCGATGTGGTGCCACGCGCCGACGGTATTTTGCTCAACTGGTACTATTCGATCGACGACAGCGACATCACCGCCTTCCTGATCCGGCGCGACGGCAAGCGCCTGATCGTCGTGCCGGCCGGCACGCTGCAATTCCTCGACACGCGCGTGCGCCCCGGCGAAACGCATAGCTACACGCTTGAGGCCATCGACACCGTGGGCCACCGCTCGAAGCAGCGCGGCCAGGGGGCAGTGCGCGCGCTGGCCGGCTCGCCCGATGCGCTCGGGGCGCTGGCTGCCCTGCCCAGCACCGAGCTGGCCGCCGCGCCGCAAGCGGCCGCCGCCGCAGCCTACAGCAGCAAGCTCAAGCGCTACCCCTACCTCACCGATGTCGTGCTTTCGTCGGCAACCATCAACTGGGCGACCGACCGCTCGGCCAGCACGGGCAGCGTGAAGTGGGGCGCGGTCGATGCCGGCGGCAACTGCACGCCCAGCACCACCGTCACCGCCAGCAAAACCAGCCTGACGGTCAACTCGGTTTCGGAATACCAGTGGGCCGCCACAATTGCGCTTGCGGCCAACACGCAGTACTGCTACCGCGTCTACCTCAGCAGCACCGACCTGCTCGGCACCGACGCCGCGCCGCGCTTCTGGACGCAGCTGCCAGCCGGCAACACGCAGCCCTTCTCTTTCGCCGTCTTTGGCGATTGGGGCGCGGTCGACTCGGCGGGCGCAAACCCCGAGCAGGCCAACCTGATGCAGCGCATCGCCAGCAGCGGGGCGCGCTTCGCCATTACCACCGGCGACAACGCCTACCCCTCGGGCAGCCAGAACAACTATGGCGACCTTGTGGAAGTTGGCGCCGACCTGAGCGCGATCTTCGGGCCATCGTTCTGGAAGCGCGCGGGTGCGTCGATGGCGCTTTTCCCGACGCTCGGCAACCACGGCCTCTCGCGCTCGGACACAAACCACCCGCACTTCCAGAACTGGCCGCAAAGCGTGGCGGTGAGCAGCTCGGGCGGGCGCTACACCAAAGATACCTATTGCTGCCTGAATGGCAGCAGCTCGGCAAGCTACCCCAGCGCCTGGTACGCCTTCGACGCTGGCGTGGCGCGCTTCTATATCCTCGATGCCGCCTGGGCCGACTCGAATGTTGGCACGTCGACCGACTACGGCATGGATGCTGCAAATCACTGGGTGTCGGGCAAGGCCGAGTACAACTGGCTGGCGGCCGACCTCGCGGCGCACCCGGGCGGCCTGAAGTTCGCCTTCTTCCACTACCCGCTCTACTCCGACAAGAGCGATCACTCGTCGGACACCTTTTTGCAGGGGCCGGGCAGCCTCGAGCGCCTGCTGAGCAATAATGGCGTCGGCATCGCCTTTAGCGGGCATTCGCACATCTACCAGCGCAACACCAAGCCCAATGCGAACAGCCTGATCTCGTATGTGACCGGCGCGGGCGGCGCGAAAGCCGAGCCGATCGGCCCGAACGGATGCAGCTCAATGGACGCCTATGGCATCGGCTGGTCGTACTCGGCGAACGGCGGCGCGGGCGCGGGCAGTGCGTGCGGCAGCGCCAGCCCGCCCAGCTCGCGCGCGCGCGTGTTTCACTTCCTGCTGGTGAGCATCAATGGCAACCAGGTGACGGTCGCGCCCACCGACTCGAACGGCCAAACATTCGATGTGCAGACCTATAATTTTGGCAGCGCGCCGCCCACCAGCACGCCCACGAACACCGCCATCCCGCCCACCAGCACATCCACCAGCACGGCCATTCCGCCCACCAGCACATCCACCAGCACGGCCATTCCGCCCACCAGCACATCCACCAGCACGGCCATTCCGCCCGCAGACACGCCCACAAATACCGCCATTCCGCCAGCAGATACACCAACCAACACTGCCGTTCTGCCCACGAATACGCCCACGAACACTGCCATCCCACCCACGAATACGCCAACCAGCACGCCGCCAAGCGCGCCGATCTTCAGCGATGGTTTTGAAAGCGGCAATATGTCGGCATGGACAAGCAGCGGCGGCCTGACGGTGCAGAGCATCACCGCGCACGCCGGCACGTTCGCCGCGCAGGGCAACACCACCACGGGCGCAACCTACGCCAAGAAAACGCTGCCCAGCACCTACACCAACGCCTATGCGCGGGTCTACTTCAACATTCTCAGCCAAACCAGCCAGATCAACCTTCTGCGCCTGCGCACTGCCGCCGACGGCTCGATCGCCTACGTGTATGTCGATACCGCCGGTAAGCTGGCCCTGCGCAACGATGCTGGCGCGGCAACCTTCACCAGCACCACCACGGTCAGCAGCGGCAGCGGCTGGCATGCGCTTGAGCTTCACGCCGTGATTAATGGCGTGGCGAGCAGCACCGAAGTCTGGCTCGATGGCGTGAAAATGACGTCGCTCTCGGTCACAACCGACCTGGGCATCACGCCGGTTGGGCGCATGCAAATTGGCGAGGTGCAATCGGGCCGCACCTACAACCTTGTGCTCGACGATGCCGTTTTCAACACCGCGCCGATTGGCCCATAGCACAGGTCGGCAGGTTTGAAAGTTGCAGGTCGGCAGGTTTGAAAGTTGCAGGTTGCAGGTTGCAGGTTGCAGGTTTGAAAGTTGGCTTACTGCCTACTGCCTGCCGACCGGTTCTCGGTTCTGTGGTTCTGTGGTTCTGTGGTTCTGCGGTTCTGCGGTTCTCGGTTCTGGTAGGAACACGATATGAAAGCCGTTTTTCGCCAACTGGGGCTGTTATTCGCGCTAGGGCTGGGGCTGGCTGGCTTGTCGCCGCTAGGTGGGCATGCCGCCGACACCCAGCCCACCCTGCCGCTGCGCGCGGCCTTCTACTACGCCTGGTACCCCGAAGCCTGGACGGTGCGCAATATCTACCCGTTCAGTAACTACACACCCACGCTCGGCTTCTACGACTCAGGCAACAGCGGCGTGATCGCCAACCATATCGCAGCCATGCAGTATGCCAACATCGGGGCCGGCATTGTCTGGTGGGAAGGCGCAAGCTCGACCACCGACGCGCGCATGCCCGCGCTGCTGGCCGCCGCAGAAAACACGCCCTTTCGCTGGGCTTTGTACGACGCGCTGGAAGGGCGCGGCGACCCCGCCCCCGACGTCATCGCCAACGACCTGAAGCACATCCACGAGCAGTTTGGCACGCACCCGGCCTACCTGCGCATTGGCGGGCGCTTTGTGGTGTTTGTGTCGATCGACGCCGCCGACGGCTGCGCCATGGTCCAGCGCTGGAACCAGGCCAACACCTTTGGCGCATACCTCGTGTTTCAGGTCTTCGAAGGCTACCCCGCCTGCGCCGGCCAGGCCGACGGCTGGCACCAGTACAGCCCCACCACCGCGCTCGACTGGCAGGCGCCCTACAGCGTTTCGATCAGCCCGGGCTACTGGAAATATGGCGACGAGCCGCGCCTGCCGCGCAACCTGACGCGCTGGAAGGCCAACGTCCGCTCCATGGCCGCCTCAGGCGCCGACTTCCAGCTGATCGCCACGTTCAATCGCTGGGGCGAAGGCGCGTCGATTGAATCCGCGAGCGAGTGGGCCAGCGAATCGGGTTTTGGCGAGTACCTCGACGCGCTGCACTCCAACGGCTCCGAGCCGGTGTATGTGCCGCAGGCGGTGTTCCACCCCCGCGACCGCTGCGACGAGTATGAGCCAAACGACAACCGCGCCAGCCAGCGCACTGGCCCGATCGCGTCTAACCAGGAAATTATTGCCAATCTGTGCGCAAATGACGAAGACAACTACTTCTTCACCACTGCAACCAGCAACCAGATCCAGGTCGATATCGATCTGCCGGCGCGGCTGGTGGGCCAAACCAACTTCTGGCTCTACGCCAGCACCGACCTGCGCCAGAACCACGAGATCTGCAAGCAGACCAATATCCTGGATGCGCACTTCAGCAGGCTGTGCTCGCTGCCACAGGCTGGCACCTATGTCGTTCGCCTGTATACCAACGGCGTGGCCGACCCTGACCACGCCTATACCCTGCGCGTGCTCTACGACTAGGGCCGGTTTTCCGCTATAATGGCGCGGCGCCGGGCGGCCCATGCAAATGCACACCCCGCCGCCCGGCGGCGCTATGCAGCACGCCCCCGCGCACAACCCACCCAAACCCGCCGCGCCGCGCTGGCCCTGGCTGGCCCTGGCCGCCATCGCGCTGGCCGCCTTTGCGCTGCGCGCGTGGACCTTGCGCCTCAACCTGCCCTACGTCGATCACCCCGACGAGCCCAACCCGATCAACTATGTCGTGGGAATGCTGCGCACCGGCGACCCCAACCCGCACTTCTTCCAAAAACCGTCGCTCTACGTCTACCTGCTGCTGGCGGTGCTTGGCCCGCACTACGCCTGGGGCCGCGCCAACGGGCTCTACGTCCCGCTTGGCGAGATGACCGTCACCACGCATCTGTACACCACCATCCCGGACTTTTTCCTATGGGGGCGCGTGCTCACCGCCGCGATTGGCGCGCTCACCGTCGTCAGCGCGGGCGTGATCGCGCGGCGCATTGCTGGCTGGCGGGCGGGCTTGCTGGCCGCGCTGTTCGTTGCGCTCGCGCCCTTCCACCTGCGCCACTCGCAATATGTCACCACCGACGTCGCCACCGCCTGGCTGGTGCTGCTGGCCTTTGGCGCGGCGCTGGCGGTGGCGCGGCGCGGGCGCTGGGCCGATTACCTGGCGGCGGGCGCGTTTGTCGGCCTGGCCGCTTCAACCAAGTACAATGCTGGCGTGGCCGCGCTGATGCCCTGCGTCGCCCATCTTCTCTGGGCGCGCCGAGCGGCGATCTGGCGCGCGCCGCGCCTGTTTGCGTCGGGCGCAGCGGCGGCGCTGGGCTTTGTGGCCGGCACGCCCTACGCGCTGCTGAGCTGGAACGAGTTTTTGGGCGGCATTCTCGGCCAGGTGAAGGACTACAGCGAAACCGCGCATGGCGATTTCACTGGCGCGTGGAATCTGGCCGGCTACGCCAGCTTCTTCGCCAGCGAAGGGCTGGGCGTGCTGGCGCTCGCCGCCGCGCTCGCCGGGCTGGCGCTGCTGCTGGCGCGGCCCACGCGCCCCGGCCAGCGCGCCGCCGGCCTGCTCTGGCTGAGCTTTGTGCTGCCCTACCTGCTGCTCCATATGGCGCAAAGCAGCCACTTCAACCGCAACATGGTGGCCGTGGTGGTGCTGTGCGCGCTGCCAGTTGGCGTGGCTGGCGAGGCAGTTTTTGCGCTGGCCCGCAGGCAGCAGGGGCGGGCTGGAAAAGGTGCCGGTGTCGCGTTTGCGCTCGTGCCATTTGCGCTATGCCTGGCGCTGTTGCTGCCCAGCATGCTGGAAACCTGGGCGTATACCCAGCGCCTGCGGCGCGGCGATACCCGCGTGCAGGCAATCGCCTGGATCGCCGCAAACGTGCCGCCCGGCGCACGCATCGCCGCCGAAATGCGCCCGCTGCCCGGCGCGCCCGAAAGCCGCTGGGCCGAGGTGGCATCGCTGCCCGCGCGCGACATGGCCTGGTATCGCCGGCAGGGCTATGCCTTCCTGCTCGCCTCTTCCGATGCATGGCGGCAGTGGGCTATTCCGCCCGCATACGCGCAGCTGGCCGGCACGCCCGCCGCCGAGTTCGGCGGCGACGACCCGCGCGCGCAGCTTGGCCCGCACCTCGCGATCTACGCCACCGGCCTCAGCGCCGCCGATGCGCCCCAGCCTATCCCTGGCGACGCGCAGGTGGGCGGCGCGCAGCTTGCTGGCGTGGCGCTCGGCACCCCCGACACCAAAACGCCTGCGCTGGGCTTGGAACCTGCTCAGAAATTCGCGCCCGGGCAAGTGCTGGCGCTGCGCACCTTCTGGCAGGTCAGCCAGCCCTTCGACCGCGACTATTTCATCTTCGTGCACCTGCGCGATGCTGCTGGTGCAACCGTGGCGCAGCGCGACGCCCCCCCCTGGCAGGGCTTGTTCCCCACTAGCTCGTGGCGCGCTGGCACGCTCGCCGTCGACATCAACGACGTGCCGCTGCCCGCCAGCCTGCCGCCCGGCGACTACACGCTGGTGGTGGGCATGTTCGACCCGGCGAGCGGCGGGCACCCCGCCACCAGCGTGGGCGGCCAGCCCGCCGACGCGATCACGCTTGGCACGGTGCACGTCGCGCCATAAGAAAGGCGGCCCGGGTTTCCCCGAGCCGCCTTGTAGTGCCGTTTCTGTGTGCGCTATTTGCTGGCAGGCAGCACACCCACCGCCGCCGCTGCATCCAGCCGGCGGCGCACCGCGCTATTCGTTTGCGCGGCGGTGGTCGTAATGCGCGAAATCACCTCATTTGGCCGCAGCGCCGGGTTCGCTGCGCGCACCAGCGCAACCACGCCGGCCGCCAGCGGCGCCGACATGGAAGTGCCGCTCCAGCTTGCATAGCCGCCGCCCGGGATCGTGCTCATAATATGGTCGCCCGGCGCCATCACCTGCACCCACGCGCCATAGGTCGAGAAGGCCGCCAGTGCGTTATCGCTGGTGTTCGCGCCCACGCCCAGAATGCCCGGAGCCTGGTCAGCGGCGGGGTACTCGCGCAGGCGCATGCCGCTGTTGCCGGCCGCAGCCACAACCACTGCGCCGGGCCGGGTAAGCTGGCGGCAATCCGGAACGCCGCCGGCCACGCATGTCACCTGGCCAAGCACTTCGTCGAGCAGCTGCGAGCGCACTTCGAAGCTATAGCTCAGGTTGATCACATCCGCGCCATTGTTGATTGCATAGCGAATCGCGCGCACCTGCGCCCAGACATCGCCCGTGCCGTCGGGGCGCAGCGTGCGCAGCGGCATGATTTTCGCGCCCGGCGCGGCCAGCGCCACCAGGCCGGCCACATGCGTGCCGTGGCCAAACGCGGCATCGCGCCCTTCTTCGCCTTCTTCCTGCGGCACGCTGTCTTCGCCAATGAAATCGTAGCCGGGCACCAGCCGGTCGCGCAGCGCCGGGTGCTCCATGTCGATACCCGTATCGAGGATGGCTACCACAATACCCGCGCCGGTGGTAGCAGTGTGCGCCGCTGGCAGGCGAATATTATCGCTGGCCCACTGGCTGGCATACTCGCCATCGCTGCCGCCCACCACCCACGATGATCGCTGGCGCGCTTCGGGGATCTGGCCATCGGTATTTGGCTCGGCATAGGCTACCTGGGTGTTGCCACCCAGTTGCGCCAGCTTCTGGCTCACCGTGCTGCCATCGTCAATTTTGAAGCGGTACGCCGACATGCTTGTTAAACTATCGGCCTGCGCTTCCGGCACCTCAAGGCCATTCAGCCCCGCAAACATACGCACATCGGTGCCAGGCGCCAGCTTGGCAATAATCGAGGAAGCGCGGCGATCGTGGGCAGGGGCCGCAAAACTCTGCACTGGCAGCACAGCCAGCGCTACCAGCAAACCGAAAAGACCGAATGGCAGGCGTCGCGAAAGACGCATAGAAAACTCCTTATTGGCTCCCTACCAAGCGTGCGCAGCATTGCGCGGCAGAGCAGGGTATTCAGACCTGCAGCATAATAAGGATGTCGTATGGATAGTATGGAATGTTCGGAAGAATATGCGAATTATAGCGCAGCTTGGATTGCTTGTTAAGCTCTTAGATCGCGAAATGTCAAAACTGTCACCAACGACCGAGCAAGATAAACGGTGCCCAGAAGAAAGGGTGGGGCTGCTCCTGGATGATCGCCAGTTGCGCCTGACGCAAGGCTGCAGCGGGGTGCTTGCCATTGCGCAGATGCGTGTAGAAAATTTCCATGGTTCGTGCGGTTGAGGCATCGTCGACGGCCCACAGGCTCATCAGCAGGGTGGGCGTGCCAGCCGACATAAAGCCGCGCGCCAGGCCAAGCAGCTCGTTGCCCGGCGCAATATCGTTTACGCCCGTCTCGCAGGCGCTGAGAACCACCAGCTCGCTTTGCAGCTCCAGCCGGTAGGTGTCGCGCACCGTCAGCTGCCCATTGCTCAGCTCAATTGCCGAGAACAGCGGGTTGTCGGGGCGGAAATGGCCGTGGCAGGCCAGGTGGAGCACGTCGGCGCGGGGCGCGGCACGCTGCACGGCATCAAGGGTCGCCTGCTGGTCGAGCAGGAGTGTGTGTGTGGGGAAATGCGCCGCCACCGCTTCAATTTCTTCGCGCACGTGGGGTGTTCGCGCATCCTGAATGCCTACGAGCACGGCGTGGTTGAGCGGGCGGCGGGCCTGCTCCAGGCCATGGAGCAGCACCTGGGCACTGGGTGTGTATGCCACTTCGCGCTGCTCAATCAGGTAGCGCGCGCCATCGTGCAGGGCATGGAATGGCACATAGTGCAGTACCTGGTGTGGCGCAATAATCAGGCGGCGCGTGCCAATGTGCTCCTCAAGCGGGCGAATCAGCCGGGTGTAGAGCTCGGCCAGGTGGCGGCGTGTGCGCGTGGTGAGCTGTTCCATGTGGCTGTGCAGCTTGGCCGAGCCATAGCGCAGCGTTTCGAGCTGAAACCGCAGCTGCTCGACAATAACGGTAACTGCCGGAACCGAGCCAAGTGCCTGCACGACGCTGATCTTGTCGCCCGTGACGACAAAGGCCGCAAACTGCTGGTTCAGATCGAAAAAGCTGATCAGCGCGGTGTCGCTGCCGAGCGCTTGCTGCAGCCGGCCATGGTCGAGCGCCTGGGTTGGGCTGCGCGTCTCTGCGGCGGTGCTTTGCTGAAGCTGCCGCATCAGGCCAGCTAGTGCCGCTTCGCGATCGCGCACTGCTGCCTGCCAGCCATTGAGCGTGTTGGGGTAGGCGTCGCCATCGCCCTCGAACGGGCGGTTGATCTGGCTGTAGAACCAGTTGAGCTCGGCGCGCAGCTCGTTGTGTCGTTCCAGCAGGGTGGCTTCAAACGTATCACGTGGTATGAGGCGCTGCTCGGTGGTGCCTAGCAGTTCGAGCAGTGCGCGGGCACGGGCGCGCTCGGCGTAGTGAAATGCCTCGGCCACACGCGCGCCATCGGGGTCGTTCAGGCACAGGCGCACCATTTCGGTGTAGGGTGCCAGCTTGTCGGCAATAAAGGCCGTGCGAAACTCATCCGCCGGCAGCGGCGCGCGCATGGTTTCGATCAGCGCAATCGCCTGCTGAAACGCGGCGGCACTGGCTGCCATGTCGCCGCGCGCCGCAGCCAGCATGCCTAGGCTCGTCAGGCAGCGCTGGGCGATCTGTGGAATGTTATGCTGCTGGGCGTCGCGCAGGGTTGCGTCAAGCAGGTTTTCGGCCGAGGCAACGTAGCTCAGGGCCCGGTACGATTCACCGCGCAGCCAGCGCCCCAGCAAGACCCGGCCACGCGCCCCGGCCGCGAGCAGCGTTCGCTCGGCCTGCTCGGCTTTCTGCAAAACGGTGCGATATTCGCCCACCGTATACGCCAGCTGCGCCTCGGCCAGCAGCACATCGGCCAGGCCAACTTTATTGCCTTCGGCCTGGTACAGCGCTGCCGCCTGGCCAAGCAGGCTGTGTGCGCTGTCGTGCTGGCCAAGCTGCAAGCAGGCCAGGCCGTGGTTCAGCAGCGTGCGGGCCTGCTCGGCGCGCCGCCCCAGCTCGGTAAACATGCCCGACACGCGCTCGTAGATTGCGGCGGCCTCGGGCGCAAGATTCAGCGCCAGGTAGGCGTCGGCGAGCTCCTGCTCGGCCACCGCCGAGTCGAGCGGCATGTGCAGGTCGGCGTAGCGGCGGCGCGAGCGCTCCAGGTAATCGAGCGCGCGGTCGTAGTGGCCCTGAAACAGCTCAAGATTGCCCAGGTTGCACTCGATCTCCGCGCGCGTGACTTCCAGGTCGGCGGCCTCGGCGTGAAAGAGCGCCTGCTCGTAGAGCTGCGCCGCATCGCGGAAGTGATATTGCAGGCTGAGGACGTTGGCAAGGCCATTATTCGCGTAGGTCAGCAGCTTCTGGTCGCCCAGCGCCAGAAAGCGGTCGCGCGCGGCACGATAAAAGCGCTCGGCCTCGGGGTACTGATCGCGGCGGTGGTAGAGGTTGCCGAGGTTCTGCTCGACCTTGCCGGCCGACAGGATGTCGCCATAGGCCAGGAAAACCTCGCGCGTGCGCAGCCCGCATGCGATCGCCTCATCGTAGCGGCCAAGCATCGCCAGCGCGTAGATTTTGCTCACCTGCGTAGCAGCGGCGGTTTGCGGCTGTTCAAGCGCGCCGAACTGCTCGGCTGCGGCGTCGATCAGCTGAATGGCCCGTTCAAACGCACCTTCGAGCTGCAACGCAGCCATGCCGCGCGTCCAGCTTGCAAGCGCAAGGATCTCGGCTTGTGGGCTGAGTACAGCCAGATCGTCGAGGGCGTCGGCGGCACCGGCCGCCAGGGCGGGCAGGCTACTGTAGGAATCGAAGTACAGGTTTTTGAGGGCACGGGCGAGGCCGTTTGGGTCGCTGGAGAACTGCACGAGCAAGGCCGAACGTTCTTCCGGGCTGGCGGCTGCCACCTGATTGGCGATCGAAACCTGCTCGTATGCGCTCATTTGATCTCAAACTCGGGCAGCGTAATTTCAAGCGCCTCAAGATTCAGCGTCAGCGTGTAGGTGCCGGGTGGCACGGGCGGCAGGCTGAATTCACTGTTCTCATTCAGCGCATTAGTGGCCCCGGTAGCGCCGCCCAGCGAGGCACTGCCACTGCTGTCGGCGCCAAGCAGCTGGCCGGCAATGCTCCACAGCTCGCCTTGGGGCTTCACGCGCAGATCAATTGTATAGTGCTCGGTTTCAAAGAGCAAATGGCGCTGCTCGTTCGCGCCGCCCCGCATGCCAAAAGCCAGCGGAGCCTGGGCACTATCGAACAGAAGGCGAGCCAGCGCCTGCAGGCGATTTGCCGGCCGCTTCAGGCGCGCGCCAAGCCGTTTGGCCTGTTCAAGCACATGGGCAGGGGCCGAATCACCCGCATCGGCGCGCATCACGCCAAGCGTGCGTGTGAGCCATTCGAAGTCGGCAGTGCAGCGCGGGCAGATCGTTAGGTGATGCTGTGCTGCGTCATCCAGCCGATCGCGGCCTTCTGCGACATCGATTAAGCTCGTAAACGGAATATGTGCAAGTAATCGACCCATATGCTTCCTGTGAGCCTTTCATTATACTCACTTAAAGAGAGGCGCGCATGGGTTTAAAAATACTTTAAATCCCACCATCTTCAAGAAGCTGCCGAAGCTTCTTCAAACACCGGGCGCGGGTTGGGCCAATACTACCTTCACTCATGTGCAGCGCCGCTGCGATATCGGCGTAGGCTGGCGGCTCGGGATGGTAGAATAGCAAAACGAGCAGCTCGCGGCAGCGCTCGTTCAGCCCCTGCACGGCATTATAGACAATATGCTGTTCTTCCAGACGCAAAATCAGTACGTCGGGCATCTGTGCCTCATCGGCCTGCGAGACCTCGAGGGAGTTTTCTTGCTCGGTGCCATGGCGGCGCGCACGCTCTTGCCGACTTAGGCGCCAGGCTTCGTGCCGCGTGGTAGTAATGAGCCAGGAGCGGATCGATGCGGGCTGCTCAATGCGGTCGACACGTTCTACAAGCGTGGTGAAAACGCGCTGAAACACATCGGCAGATTGTTCCTGGTCAAGGCCGGTGTGCCGCGCGATCGAGAAAACCAGGCGCTGATACCGCTCAACGAGCAGTTCCCAGGCGGCCTGGTTCCCAGCGCGACAAGCCTGCACAAGCGCCTCATCGCTCTGGTCCATACATCCTCCTGGCGCCTGTAGCTCTGCCGGTAGCATACCTGATGCGAATAGCTTTGTCTAGTGTTTGCGGCATAATAAAGGTTATACCACAAACGTGCATAGAGCGATTCAGTGTAGCCATTCCCTGGGCCTTTTGCGCCTCAACACCCGGGTGGCACGGGCAACTGGCAGAAGTGCCGGCGAACTGTTCCTGCACCTGTTCTGTTGGGTGCGAATATGCAACTTTGCGCCGCATGGAGCGTTTGTATTGGCAGAAGCTAGACACGGCGCGCTATACTAGAGCGGGAGTCAGGAGCCAGGCGTCAGGAGTCGGTAGCTTCTGATTTTCTAAGGCCTGTGCGAACTCTAATCTTTACGCATTCTGAATGCTGAATAT